>CAWIVN010000031.1:0-57177 GCA_963839515.1 uncultured Chloroflexia bacterium | reverse complement strand
CTTTTGAAATATGTAGCAGAGAACGATTCCGGCGTGCCGATTTGCATACCGCCAACGGCACGGAGCACCAACAGGTCCTCATCATAGGATACAAGATACTCGGCACCGCCGCTGATCCCACAGGCAACGAACTTGTCATCCTTGGGATCGCGCGTGAACGGGGGTATCTCGGCCAGCGGATCCAGGAGCACGCTGCGCCCCTTTATCGTATTGACCAGCACCGCCGCGTCTTCGGCTGCCACAAAACGGCGGAATTTGGGGCGCTGCAGTAGGTTCTCCAGTTCTGCGACCAGCTCAGGTGAGACGACCAGTGTAACGATGTCTCCCAGCCAAAGGTCCTCAATCAACTGTCGCGTTGCCGCCCTTGGCCGCAAGAGATAGCGCACGATGACGCTGGTGTCGACGACGATGCGCATCAGCCATCTGTCGTTTCTTGTGCCTCAGCGCGCGCCTCCTCGATCAGGCGGTCGATGTCTTCATCGCTCAAGTCCGCCGCCTGCGCCGCCGTGGCGGCCGCCGCCTGCTGCAGGCGCAGGCGCATCAGTTCCCGCTCTGCGTCCACCAGGTCCTGATAACGGTGGTACGAGACAATGGCGACGCGTGGCGTGCCGTAGCGCTCCACGATCACATCGTTCTCGCCCAGAGCCATGTCCAGCATGGCCCCGAAGTTTTGCTGTGCTTCCGTCGACTTCAGCCTTACTGTCATGCCGCCCTCCATATGTTATCTAATATAGATAAATTGTAGCATGTGTTTAGGCGGCGATCAACCTATATAGATTATAGATACTTTACCGTAGCCCCCGAGCGAGCGCACGGGCTGAATATCTACCTCAAGTCTGCTTGGTCGCTAAGGGAAAGCGCGGTAAAAGGACTGTTGCTGCTGAGGAAAACAGATCAGGAGGACAAAACCCCTTTGTTACGCTAAAATGCTGTATGCTCGGATATCATAGGGTTGCTTACTATGATTGCCCAATTGCTTGACACACCACCCCAGCAAAAGCAGGAGTTGACAGCGGTGGAGTGAAGTTCCATGCATATCTTCGCAAGCATCCTCTTGCGGGAAGAATGCCCACACTCGGGTGACACGCACCCGGCATGAGGGTCACGGGCGGCAACTATGCTAGTCAGATTACGTAACTACATCAACCGATCTTTTGGCCGACGACTGCTTTTCTTCTTTGTCCCCTATATTATCCTGCTCCTGGTTTCCGCCACACTTCTTTCCTTCAACAGCTTCTTCAACGCGCTTAAGCAGGAAAAGGAAAACAGCACTAAGACCCTTGTTTCGCAGATCAGTGACAATTTCGATTTCTATTTCAGCGACATCAAGACGTTGATGGCGTTTATAAGTTTGAACAAAGACATTCAAGAGGCATTAACGCAACACGGTGAGTTGAGCGTTCAGGCGCGATATTTTCTTAACAGCCGGATTTCAGACGCTACCGGTAACGTCAATGTATTCAAGAGCTACATCAACGATATTCTTACCATTGGCCAGAATGGCTTTGTGAGCAATCTGCCGAATTACAACTCTCTGAGTCACACGGTCGACTTAGTTGATCAGGCGTGGTTAAAGAGTTACCGGCCTTCCAAGCACTCGAACTTTTATTTTAGCCCGCCCCATCTGGCCGACTATTACACGCCAGGGTCCCCAGTGCGCTGGGTTGTTTCTTCGATTCTGCCCATCAAGAGTGAAGGCCGGACAGTGGGATACCTGCAGGGGGATATCGACTATGAAACGCTCCGCACGCTGCTAGATCGGATTTACCATCAGAACGATATCGAAATTACGATGGTTACCGCGGATGGGATGATTGCATTTGACCGCGACAGCAGCAGGCTGAATTCACAGCTGGATCCAAGAATTTTCGCCCGACTCCAGGGGACTGAGGGCTCGTTTGTCGACAGCCAGCCAAACGGCAATGCGATGATCGTCTACCAACGATCAGATGTGACCGATTGGTACCTGATTGCCTCGGTGCCGTATTCAACGCTGCTGAACACCAGTTATTCGGTTTCCAAGAATATTCTTTTTTTCATTCTCCCGATCAGCCTGGCGGTCGCCCTCATTATATTCTTACTTATCTCGCGCCAGCTGCGCCAACCCTGGAGCAGGCTCATTCATCGGATGGAAACGGTCAATGTAGCCAACTACACGCCAGCGACACTTGATTATGGCGTCGGGGAAATTGCTGAGTTGGGGCATCAATTCGAAACCATGCTAGCCCAGAACAACGAGCTGGTTGAGAGAGTCTACGTAGCTGAAATCAAGAAGAAGAATGCCGAGCTGCATACGCTGCGTGAGCAGATCACGCCCCATTTTCTCTATAACTCCCTGCAGGTTATCAAGGCAGAGGCTGTCTTCTCGCAAAACCGGGAGATTAGCCAGATGGTCAGCGCAATCGCAAATCTGCTGCGTTACTCCATGGACAATCGCACTGCCAGCGTAACGGTGGCGGATGAGGTAGATTACATTCAAGCCTACCTGGATATCTACAAGCGCCGCTTCCTCGGCAAATTCGACTATCGTATTGATATCCCCGGCGCGATGATGGGCTACACGATGCCAAAGATGCTGCTACAGCCGCTGGTGGAGAACTGCATCAAGCATGGATTTGAACAAATGAAATCTGGTGGCTCCATTCTGATCCGCGGCCACAGAGAGCTCGACGCCTGCGTTTTCGAGGTGCAAGATAACGGCAAAGGCATTTGCTGCGCGGAGCTGGGCCACCTAGTGCTGGAGCTCGCATCCGCTGCGCAAGATGCGCATGACGGGATCGGGCTTTTCAATGTGCATCAACGTGTCGTCTTGGAACGCGGACCGGATTATGGCATCACGGAGATAGATAGCGTCGAAGGACAATACACGCGCGTCGTACTTAGGGTATAGAACCGCTTATGTACAAGGTTATCTTTCTCGACGACGAAGCGATGACACTGAAGCTATTGGAACGTGCCATCGATTGGCAAAAATACCATATCGACCTGGGTGGTTCGGCGAGCGACGGTGAGGAAGGCCTCGCCTTGTTTCGGCATGTGGAGCCCGATATTGTCATTACGGACATCCGCATGCCGGGGATGAACGGGATTGAATTTGCCGGCGCCATCCGGCAAACCCAGAAGCAGGTCAAGATCCTGCTGCTGTCCGCCTATGCCGAGTTCGAATATGCCCGCAGTGCCATCACCTATGAAATAAGTGAATACCTGCTGAAGCCACTGGATGAAGACAAGTTGGAAGCTGCGATTGCGCGAATAGTTCAAGAACTCGACCGCGAGCGGGCGGTTAGCAGCACGATCGAAAACTATCGGCTGGACCAGGCGGAAAAGCAGCTTCAGCAGCTATTCATCAACCAGGGCAGCATCAACCGGAATAGCAGGATTCCGCTGCCGGAAGAGATAAGCGCGGCATTCGGCAGTGTGGATACTCTCATCCACTGCTTGTGTGTGACAGAGCCACACGATCTTGAGCACCACAGCGACGTCGAGGCAATAAGGCGATTTATGAAAGAGCGTCTCGGCCCCACGACTGCCGCCGCTACGATTAGCCCCGTGGAGCTGATCGTACTGACGACCAGCCTTGATCCAGGCCAGTTAGAGGACGTATTGGACACGCTTCGTCACCGGGCACGCCCAGTTGTGGCTGGGGTCAGCCCCATTACGCCGCCATTCGACTTGGCCGAGGCGTATCTCCAGGCCGAAAGCGCCCTAGGTGAGTGCTTTTACGCTGGCAAGGAACTGTGCATCTATTCAGCCGCCACTTCGGGCTTTTCAAGCGATATCCAGCTCAATCTTTCCGACTTTGAGCAGCCGATTGCCGAACTGGTCGAGCAGGGTAAAAGCGCCGCACTGATCGAATCCCTGCAAGATCTGTTGGCGCATCTGTTTGGCAGGCGGCTTGCGCCATCGCTGATCTTCGATTTTGTGTTCGACGTACTTAACTGGGTAAAGATCCATATCACCAAACACCATCGCACGGTGGCTTTGGCCGGTCTCGAAACCATCAACCGCGACCGGCTCCGGGCATGTGCCAGCAGCCGGTCGCTGGTTGCATACTTGAACAATCTCTTGCAAACAATCGGTGCAGCGGTCAACAACCTGCTTGCCGCAGATCCCGGCTACTTTATTGTCAGGCGCGCAAAGGATTACACAAGACAACACTACACCGAAGCAGAATTTTCGCTGCAGGACGTGGCCATATACGTAGGGCTTAGCAAGAACCACTTCTCGCAGATTTTTCACAAGATGACCGGTCAGAAATATTGGGACTATGTTACGCAATTGCGCATCGAAAAGGCAAAAGAGATGCTAAAGCAAAGCAATTGCTCGAACTCCGAAATTTGCCACGCAATTGGCTATGAGAGCGAGTTCTATTTCAGCAAAATATTCAAGCGTGTTGTTGGCGTGGCGGCACAGCAGTTTAGAAAGATGTAAAGCGATAACTCCGGCGAATGCTGCCGCCCAGGTGAAATCCCAACCAATTCTCTGTGCAGTAACCGAGGATGTGGACGATGCATGTGCCGCAAGCTCCCTTATTTCGTGATCCGATTTATGACGGCGCCGCCGATCCAGTCGTTATTTGGAACCATGAGGAGAAGTCATGGTGGCTGCTTTATACCAACCGCCGCGCCAATGTGAGCTGCCGCGGTGTGGGCTGGGTGCATGGGACAGACATCGGGTTTGCCAGCTCGGCTGATCGAGGCCACACATGGTACTATCGTGGCGTCCTCGCCGGTCTGGAGTTCGAGCGCGGAAGAAACACCTTTTGGGCGCCCGAAATAATCCGGAGCCAGAAAGCGTACCACATGTATGTGAGCTACGTGCCCGGGGTTCCCCACGACTGGTCGGGTCCACGCTCGATTGTGCACATGACCAGCAGCAACCTCTGGGATCGGCAGTATGAGAGCACGTTAAACCTGTCCTCAAACCGCGTGATCGATGCGGCGATTCTGCAACTGCCCAACGGATTGTGGCGGATGTGGTACAAGGATGAGGCCAATGGCTCATGGACCTACGCTGCCGACAGTAACGACCTCTATCATTGGCAAGTACAAGGGCCGGTCATTACCGACTGCGCGCATGAGGGCGCCAATGTCTTTCACTGGCGCGGACGTTACTGGATGATCACCGATTATTGGCAAGGTTTGGGCGTATATCGTTCAGAGGATGCCGAACACTGGGAGCGACAGCAGAACATTCTGGATACGCCGGGCCAGCGTGCTGACGACGGTGCGATCGGGGGCCATGCCGATGTTGTTGTGCTGGGCGACCGTGCATTTATCTTCTACTTTACGCATCCTGATTGGGATCGCACGCAGCCGTATGACATGCAAGCCGTGCATCCATATAATGTGAAGCGGACCTCGCTGCAAGTAGCGGAACTGGAGCTGCACGGCGCGGCATTGACGTGTGACCGCGACAAACCGTTTGATTTTACCCTCCCGCCTGGCCCCGCCAGCGCTGCGTAACGAGCCTCCTTCGCTATCCTGTGTCTGCGTTTATCGCTTGGTCACGCGACAGTATCCTGTAGGTTCCGTGTAATTGGACAAAAAACCGGAAATTATGACATTGCTACCGGCTGTTTTTTTCGTGCTAAATATTAATCATTCTCAGCGGTCCGCACGCTCATGTTCTGTGGTTCTAGGTTCATAAGGAGCTTTCCATGATGAAGTCGCGCTATTTGCCATTGGCATTTTTTCTTATCCTTTCGCTACTGTTTGGCGCGTGCGCAGCACCCTCCGCGCCTGCACCCGCCGCCACGGACAGCGGCACGGGCGCGGCCACAGAAGGCGCCCCGTCGGCTTCCGCCACCGGCCCTTCGGGCACGCTGACGCTGCTCAGCTGGTACAACCAGGAGACGTACCAGCCGCTGTTGGATGCCTTCCAGGCCGCCTATCCCGATGTTGCGATTGATTTTCAGAATGTACCTGCCGCCAACAATCAGTATGTGCAACGTCTGCAGCTGTTGGCAAGCTCGGGTGAACTTCCCGACCTTTTCTATGTCGGCCCGCCGGTAACCTTGATGGCAAAGAACGGTTACCTTGCCGACCTCTCTGACCTGGCCGTAGAGCAGGCGTTACCCGAAGGCTACAAGTCCTACTACACGTATGACGGCAAGGTCTATGCCTACGCGCCGGATGCCTGGGTGGGCGGCGTCTTCTACAACAAGCAGCTCTTTGCCGACAACAATTTGGAGGAACCCAAGACCTGGGCCGACTTCATTGCCGCCGCCAAGGTCTTCCAGGATGCCGGCATCCGGCCCATTACCATGGGCGCAGATTCGGTGAACGACCTGGTCTATCTGGCTGCACAACACCGAAGTGCTTACGCAGGATCCCAATTTCGACGCCAAGATCAATACCGGCGAGGCGACATTTGCCCAGGGCTATCTTGACGCCCTGAACACCTGGAAGACGGAGCTTGTGGACACAGGTTACATCGCCCAGGACGTGGTCGCACTGACCGACGACCAGCGCTTCAACGAGTTCGCCACCGGGCAGGCGGCCATGACCATTTCGGGGCCGTGGGCGGTCAACCCCATCAAGGAGAAGAACCCCGAGCTGGACCTGGGTATCTTCCCCTTCCGCGGTACCACGGAAGATCGCGATTACACCATCGGCGCCGTCAACGTGGGCCTGGCAATCTCCTCGCAGGCCAAGAATCCTGAAGCGGCCAAGGCGTTTATCGAGTTTCTGGGTACTCCTGAGGGCCTGGGCGTCTATCAGAAGATCACTGGCAACTTCATCGGCGCAGAGGGTATCGAGTTCACAATCGATCCTGTAATGGAACCAATCCGGCCTTATGCCGAAGCCGGCAAGTTTGGCTTCCCCCCCATCGTATGGACCCATGGCGCGACGCTTGCTCCAATGCTGACCAAAGGCATGCACGAGATCATTCTGGGATCGAAGACGCCGGAACAGCTTGTCGAGGAGTTGGACGCCAAGCAGGCGGAGTTGAGCGCAAACGAATAGCCTGGAGCTCAGCTGCAATTCGCACAGGGGCGCTGTCCGCATGGCAGACAGCGCCCCACTGTTGCCAGCTTGGAGAAAGAGGCAGGACCACCATGTACCGCAAACTCGCGGCAGAAGCGCCGTATCTGCTCTTTGTTGCGCCGGCCTTCGTCATCTACACCATTCTCACGATCATTCCGCTTGGCTTCACCATCTACTATTCCTTCACCAATTTCAACGGGCTCTCGCCGAATTACTCCTTTGTCGGCCTGAACAACTATGTGCGCAGCTTTGCGACCGACAGCATCGTTACCTCGTTCAGAAACAGCATCATCTATGGGTTGGCCGTCCCGATCTTCATCACGCTGTTGGCAATCCCCCTTGCGCTGCTGCTGGACAGCCAGATGCGCACACGCAATATCCAGCGCGCCATCTTCTTCTTTCCATCTATTGTCAGCGCGCTCTTCCTTGGCTTTATCTGGAACTTCATTCTTTCGCCGTCAAGCCAAGGGTTAGTCAACAGCCTGCTGCTCTCGTTCGGGTTGGAAAAGCACCTGCTGCTGGCGAATCCGACCGTGGCAATGGTGTTGTTGATTCTGGTTACGGTTTGGGCAAGCACGGGTTGGCATGCGTGCATCTATTTAGCCAACCTGCAGATGATCGACCGCACGTACTACGAAGCCGCGCAAATGGACGGCGCTACCTCGTTTGACTCGTTCCGCCACATTACTTTCCCCATGCTGGCGCCGGCCATGACGATCAGCGTCATGTTTCTGCTGCTCGGCAGCTTGAAGGCGTTTGACCTGCCCTTTGCCTTGACAAACGGCGGTCCCGGCTATGCGACGACAATGATCACGCAGACGATCATTTCCGAGGGTGTAAACTCATCGCAGGTTGGATTTGCCTCGGCAATGGCGGTACTGTTTCTGTTGCTGATCGGGTTGGTGACTTTGTTTCAGGTGGGCGTTATGCGCCGCCGCGAGGAAAAGCTGTCATGAAGCGTTATACAGGCAGGACACTGGCGGCAGAAGTGATCATGCTGGTCATCTGCGCTATCTTCTTTGTGCCCATCTATTACCTGGTCGTCAGCACCTTCAAGACGCAGGCGGAGATTATTGCTGCACCGCTGGCCGTGCCCAGTAGCCTCAGCTTCGCCAACTACTCCAAGGCGCTGGAGAGCTTCGATTTCTGGCGCAGTTTTGGCAATTCGCTGCTCATCACCTCGGTTTCCATCGTGCTCATCGTCACATTCGGTTCGATGGCAGCTTATACGCTGGCGAGACGAAACAATCCATTTACCAAGTTTCTCAACGGCTACTTTCTGCTCGGTTTCCTGGTGCCGCTGCAGACGACGATGCTGCCGCTCTTTTTGATCATGCGGTCCCTAAGATTGATCAACACCTACCAGGGCATGATCTTCTTGCACAGCAACGGCGCAGTCTTTGCGCTCTTTCTCTACCTCGGTTTCATTCGCTTCATGCCGCGCGATCTGGAGGAAGCGGCGTTTGTCGACGGTGCAGGTGTCTTCCGCACCTTCTGGCAGATCGTCTTCCCGCTGCTGCGTCCCATCACGGCGACGATCGTGATCTTCAACGTGATCTGGATCTGGAACGACTTTCTGCTTAGCTACTTGTTTCTCAGTTCCACCAGCAAGGCAACGTTGACGCTGCAGGTCTACAATGGGGTCGGTCAATACTTTACGGATCTGGTCGATCATGATGCCGATCCTGGTGTTGGCCATCCTACCCATCGCCATCTTCTATGTCGTCATGCAGCGCCATATCATCGGTGGTCTCTTGGCCGGTTCGTTGAAGGGCTAGGGCATCGCGCATGCATGCTGCAATCACAATCCGGCCCGACCAGGCCCGGCCGATCAGCCCCATCCTCTTTGGCGCCTTTTTTGAGGACTTGAACTACGCCGCCGATGGTGGCCTGTATGCCGAACTGATCCAGAATCGCTCGTTTGAATACTCCGCTCGGGACAATGGGGACTGGAATTTTCTTACTGGCTGGGAGATCGTACAGCACAACGGCGACTGTGCGGTCGCGTTGGGTTCGGCGGAACCTCTTCATCCCAATAATCCCCACTATCTTGTGCTGCACATCGCTGCGGCGCAAGGCCAGGCCGGCATCCGCAATCATGGCTATGGCGGCATTGCCTTGCATGCGGGCGAAGAGGTTGAATTCTCCTGCTTTGTGCGTCTTCTATCAGATGCGATCGGCCCCACCTGCGTGCAGTTGTTGGGGCGCAAAGGCGCACTGCTGGCAGAAGCAGAGATCTCTGCGCCCACCCCCACCTGGCAGCGCGTCTCCGTCACCTTGCGCTCTTGCGCTGACGATCCATTTTCCTCCTGCAGTGTGCTTTTCTCCGGCATTGGAACGCTAGCGCTGGACATGGTTTCGCTCTTTCCCTGCAAGACGTTTCGCAATCGCCCCAACGGCTTGCGCGCCGATCTGGCCCAGGCCATTGCCGATCTCAAACCGCGTTTCCTGCGCTTCCCCGGTGGCTGCCTGGTGCATGGCGATGGTCTCGACAACATGTACCGCTGGCAAGAGACCATTGGCCCGCTTGAAACACGCCGCGCCCAGCCGAACATTTGGCACTATCACCAGAGTGCAGGCTTGGGCTACTTCGAATACTTTCAGTTTTGTCGCGACATTGGTGCCAAGCCTCTGCCCGTGGTGCCCGCCGGCGTCTGCTGTCAGAACAGCGAAGCGCGCTGGACCGGCGCCTGGGGCGCGGGGCAGCAGGGCTTACCGCTTGAAGAGATGCCGAACTACATCCAGGAGGTGCTCGACCTGATCGAGTGGGCCAACGGACCAGTCGAATCCACCTGGGGCGCAAAACGAGCGGCGGCCGGCCACCCCGAACCGTTTGGTCTGGAATACCTTGGCGTGGGCAACGAAGAGCACATCACGCCGCTATTTAGGGAACGCTTTGCTGCCATCCATGCTGCCGTCCGTGCAGCACATCCTGAGATCACCGTCATCGGCACCGTCGGTCCCGCCCCGGAGGGCACTGATCACGAAGAGGGCTGGAAGCTGGCGCAGGCGCTCGCTTGTGCAGTGGTGGATGAGCACGAGTACGGTTCGCCCGACTGGCATTGGGAGAATCTGGCTCGCTACGACGGTTACGATCGCGCATCGGCACAGGTGTATCTGGGTGAGTATGCTGCGCATGATTGGGGGCGCCGCAATACCTGGCGCGCTGCGCTGGCCGAAGCTGCCTTCATGACGGCACTCGAGCGCAACGGCGATATTGTGTGCATGGCCTCCTATGCGCCGCTGCTTGGCAAGCGCGGACATACACAATGGCTTCCCGACCTCATCTACTTCGACAATCAAGCGGTCTGCCCTTCCCTCAACTACACGGTCCAGCAAGTGTTCAGTCACAATGCTGGGGATGCCGCGCTGCCTCTGACAATTGACCGCGCAACGGACGCACATGGGCGCACGATTCTTGTGGCGTCGTGCGTCAGGGAAAGCAGCAGCGGCGATCTGGTTATCAAGCTTGTCAGCCGCGCCGAGACATCCATTCATGCGCAGATAGCTCTGGGTGAGGAGTCCGTCTTTCAGCCCACTGCCTCCTGCACCGTACTGGCGGGCGATCCCCAGGCGGAGAATAAATTCAGCGAGTTGCCTGCAATCACACCTGTGCATTTGAACCTCGCAATCGCAGAGCAGTTTGGGTTGGTGTTGCCCGCCCATTCCATCACCCTGATTCGTATCTACAGTGCAACGTGATCGGCAACCCAAGGAGAGTGCGTCGCTCATGTCCGTACAACCATACAAGTTGATGTAGAACACCCAAACGGCATGATCAATCCACGCATCTCTACGGCCATCATGCCGAACATCCTGGCCGCTGCTGCTAAGACGGTTTCCGACCACACCCATCGTTGCGTGGCGTCCCTACGTAAAAATGGCTTTCGCACAGTACTGCAACACCCCCTCCACACAACGTTGGGGGCACTACCGCGCGCAAACGGCGCGGCCCAACCCTTTGGCGTGAAGGTGTGGGGTGTAGGCGACGAAAATTGAGGGTGCGGCGGCGACTTTGATGTTGTGGCATATGCCAACGACTATCGCCGCTTCGCAGCCATGCTGCGGCACACCGATTGCTCGGCGGAACTCGTGCTGTGCGGCGACACCAACCCATGGAGCGCTGCGCTGCTGGATACGCTCGGTCCGCAGTTGGCGTTAGTGGATCACGTCTCGATCCACCGCTACCGGCTCAAGGGCGGTCCCCAGACCACATTTTCAGCCGACGAGTATTATCGGCTGCTGGAAGAGGCAGACGAAACGAAAGCGTTCCTACTCAGCACTGCTGAATTCATCGAGGCGGCTACGGGCGGCACGCGTCGCATAGGCATAGCGCTGGGCGAGTGGGCCGTTTGGTATCCGGAGGCCCGCGAATTTTGTGCGGGCGCCAATCCGCGCTAGCCGCAGACGTACGAACAGACGGGAACGCTGCATGACGCTGCTTATCCATTCTGGATAGCAGCAGGTTCATAGGCGGCTTTACGCTTGACAAAGGCTCTATTCACAAGACGAGTACGCCAGGCATTCGAATCCGGCCGCCATCTACATAGCCACCATATTCAGGACCACCAGCGAGATAAGGGCGATAACTGCACTGATCACAATTCCTAAGACGGAGCCCTTGAGAAAGCCTTTGAAATGGAAGCCGAAGCCATGATCCTGACCCAGCGCTAGCGCACCTGGAATAAACAAAGAGGGTGGCTTGAGCACCAGCAAAACCAAATAGTCAATGACCAGCAAGTCGAAGAGATTGACGATCTCAAACACCAGGTAGGTGTTGAGAAACAGGGGTACAAACGCTGCCTGACCACTGCGCGCAGCCAACTGGGCGTTGGCATAGAACAGCCCCACCAACGCATAGCCCCAGACGAGAATGCCAAGGATTGTCTGCTGCCTTTTTTCAGACGGGGTCAAAGGCGGTAGCCGTGCTTGGACTTCCTTTGGGTAAGACGCCAGCATGATGCGGGGATTCAGGTACAACGCGCCCAAGACAATCAAGGCGAAACCGACGCTAAAGACGATCCCGTATTGGAGAATATACGCAGCTGATAACCCTTCCATTCTTCTCTATTTGACCTCGGCGAACATAGGGCCACGAATCCACCCGCCCTATCAGTTTTCTAAATAAAACATTAGCCTAAGCTAAAATACTTGAATTCGCGGCATCTGTCAAGGGCAAAATCAGGGTTGGGCGCCACACCCATATGCCAGCCGGGCCAAGTTCGCCGGCCAAAATTCGGTGATCTCATGTCAAGCAGTAGGACATACCGCGTTCCTCCGTTTCAACGCGACTATTCGTGGGAAGCGGAAAACTGGGAAGACTTGTGGCGCGATATCTTGGCATTGCGAGACGATCCAGAAAGCAGTCACTACAAGGGTGCTGTTGTTCTCCAAAGCCAGGACGAAAAAGAATTCACCATAATTGACGGCCAACAGAGGTTTGCGACGCTTAGTCTAGTTGCGATCGCCGTGCTGCAAAAGATCGAAGAACTTGCTCAGCGCAATATAGAACCCGATGAAAATCGAGAACGGCAGAGAATATTGCGTAGAACTTTTCTCGGCGACAGAGATCCACGCTCGCTGCGGTACTCCAGTAAGTTGTTTCTCGATGAGAACAATGACGATTTCTACCAGAGTTTCTTACTTCAGCTACGCACGCCTCTTAACACCCGCACGCTTTCGAGATCTAATCGACTGCTTTGGGAAGCGTTCAGGTACTTCGTGACGGAGCTCTCCAAACTAGGCGATGTAGTTTCTGATGGGGAGTCACTTGCAGCATTCCTGACCGATATAGTGGCAAGTCAGCTACAATTTATCCAGATCACCGTTGAGCTCGACTTTGTCCATTTAAGCAGTGAACGCAAGGGTATCGGTCAGGCGGTCGAAAAGCGCCCTGGGAATTTGTACCACGTCGTTGTCATTGGGCGGCATCCAAAAAATGGTGACGGGCCAAAGGTGCTGGCGCACAAAGGCCAAGGTATCGGCAAAGGTAGGGAGTTCCTTCGCATACCAGGCAGCCTGGCGGGTCGGCAGCTGTTGTCCTTGGAGCAGGTGATGAGCAAACAGTGTGACCAGCGAGAAGAGGCCCAGCAGCTGTTCGCCGACGCCCAAACTTGGCCGCCTCTCGCGCCCGTCTCAGCCCGCTCGGGATTCGGGGTTCGCGATCTTCCGGCCCGCAACGGTGAAGCCAAGGATCATGCTGAGGTAGGCCGTGTCTCTATCGCGATGTTTGAGTTCGCCAAGCCACGCTTCGGCTGCTGCCTGGTCTATTGCTGCCTGGTCTAGCAGGCGCTGGACTGCATCTTCAATGCCCAACATCTGCTCCCCCAGCGCGTAGTCCAAGAAGAGGAATGTCTTGGGAATGACGATGATGTCGGTCAGGCCGGCGCGCCGCATACGGGCGAAGTGATTGCGGGACTCAGCGCCGGCGCGGACGCGATCGCAAATGGCGTGGATGACCTGGCGCGCCATGGTCTTGTCCGCCGTCGCAATGACGGAGGCGTCGAAGTCCGGGTCGAAGAGAACGATGCGGCCGCCGGGCTTGGTCACGCGTATCAACTCGCTCAAGGCCCGATCCGGCTCGCCCAGGTGGTGAAAGAGCCGGTCCGCGCGGCAGCCATCGAACACGCCATCCGCGCAATCCAAGGCGTACACGTCGCCAAGTCGGAACTCGACGGGCAGGTCGGTCCCGGCTGCACGTGCGCGGGCTGCGTCCAGCATGGTTGCGCTGCTGTCCAGGCCGACGATGCGGCCGCGGCCCTGCAGGAGTTGCGCCATGGCCAGCACATCATCACCGGTGCCGCAGCCGGCGTCCAGCACCATGGATCCCTGCTGAATGCCGAGCAGCGCATAGGTCTCGCGTTTGTAGGCTTTCACCGACTCCACGCCGGTGATATAGTCCAGATGCCGGACCGCGCCCTCCGGGTTCCCCTGATGATCGACGTCATCGTAGTGGCCCCACGGCGCACACTTCGCATTGTCAGGGTTCATGAGCCGTTGCCTTTTTTTCAGATACGCTTCATTATTGCTCTATGGTTATCAGCGCACTTGTCGTAACGACTGGGTCTTGTATATGGCTGATTGTACTGCCAAGACTGCCCATGTCCCCAGCGTATTCTCTGCAGTATGATCAGCCACATGCAAGGCTACACTGATGTGCGGGCAACTTCGGAGTGCATGCGGCATACATCTTCACGGCCCAAAGTGCAGTTCGCAACGACAGCATGGCTGGCCTTCGCAGTGCAGTCACCACATACAGAGCCCACGCGCTGCGGGGTTAGGCGAGTCTCAACTCCTTGAATTCTGCAACCTGTCCTGCGATCGCACGCTCGATCGGCAGGCGTTCGGTGGTGGCTGCACCCAGAAATCCGTTCACGTCCTGCATGCGCAGCAGCGCGACGCCGACCACGTGGGGTTCGCCAAGGGGGCCGCCGTGGCAGATTACCAGCAGATCGCGGTTGACCGTGCGTCCGGCTGCCGTTATCCGCAGCACCTGGTCGATGGCTTCGTCCAGCGTCAAGGTCACGATCGCGCCGGTTGCTCCGCCCGCCGTCACCCCCACATGCACCACCAGCATATCCGCGCCCGCCTGGGCCATGGCGATGGCTTGCTCTTCGTCAAACACATAGGGCACCGTCAGCAGATCCAACTCGTGGGCGGCGGCAATGGCCGCGATCTCCTTATCGTAACCCAAGCCGCTGGCTTCCAGGTTGAGGCGCAAGTTTCCGTCGACCAGCCCCACCGTCGGCACATTCTGCACGCCGCTAAAGCCGATCTCCTTGAGCTGCTTGAGAAAGACGGGCATCAGGCGGAAGGGATCGGTGCCGTTGATGCCGGCTAACACGGGGATGTGCCGGACCACCGGCAGCACCTCAGCTGCCATCTCCACCACGATAGCGTTGGCGTCGCCGTACGCCAGCAGCCCGGTCAGCGATGGCCGGCCGGCCATGCGGTAGCGCGCCGCATTATAGATGACCAGGAAGTCTGCGCCCCCCGTTTCCGAACACCTGGCAGAGATCCCCGTACCGACGGCGCAGCCGATGATCGGCTTGCCCGCCAGGCACTGTGCCTGCCACCGCTGCAACGCCTGTGCACGCGCAATAGCTGCCATATCGGCGCTCCTTTGCCGTCTGCTCCCATCTCTATTCTCGCGCCTGTCCACGTCCTTTGCAATAGCCTAAGGATTCTCGTCACGGCTGTGCAACCGTCACCCCCTATCGTGCCGTCCCAGCGCAGCAGTGTGTGTGGAACTTATGGTTTTGCCGGCACGTAACCTGGCTTTCCCTATTCTTGTCCCCAACCTGTTACGCTCTCGAGTTTTGGAGAGCGTAACAGGTTGTTGCCGGAGCCAGCGGTGACAGAGAAAGCAACACGCCGGAAATTCAGCGTTGAATACAAGCTGCGGATTCTGGCGGAAGCGGAAGCGAGTACGGAGCGCATGCAAGGGTGCCGGTCAGTGTGAAAACTGTCCTTGAGGAGAAACGGCTGTGTGGTACATTAGCTTTGGGGGCGGCCCTCAGGGTGTCAATAACATTCTGGTCTACCATGACAGTGGGAATCTACACTCCCAATCAGACCTCCTGCCAACGGGTGGATCCAATCCACCATTGCAGGAATTGCGCGGATTTGTCATAGCCGGCACCCTGCTCTACGTCGTCAACGCATACAAATGCTACAGCCAAATCCTCGTGTATGAAGCGGATGGGAACGGTGATTATCGCTTCGAAGAGATTTTCGCCTCCAGAGATCGGGTCAACTCCCTTCTGCACTCCTACGACCTTACCTTTGATGCCCAGGGGAATTGCTATGCCTCCAGCCAAGGCCCCAATGACGCGGCAAAGGGCGTGCTCTATATCGGCAGCAGTGGCAATGATAGTGTAGTCAGCTATGACCTGGCACAAGGAATCCCGCCGGGAATAGTCCTTCTCAAGACGTTTATTGATGGAGAGGTGAAACATGTCTCTGGAATGGCTTTCGATGCAGAGGGCTGTTTCTACGCGGCGGAAAGGAAGGCGAAGAAGATCAAGAAGTTTCCGCCCGATGGAAGCGGGCGCGGAAAGGACTTTATTACGAATCTACCAGACGAGCCAGAGTTCATCCTGTACGTCCCAAAATAGCCAGAGTCAATGACGTTTACCTCTGCTTTCTTTGAGCCACTTCCTGGAGGTGGGACTTCCTGGAGGTGGCACGTCCGGCGTCAAGGAATTTTGGCGGCGTTGAGACGCTTTTTGCGCTGGCGCCAGTCGGGCATGGCTCGGTCGAGCAGCTGGTAGTAGGCCGGGCTGTGGTTGTGCTGCACAAGATGGCATAACTCGTGGGCCAACACGTACTCGATGAGGGCGCGGTCTACCTGGATGAGGCGGAGGTTGAGGGTGATGTCACCCCGAGTGGTGCAGCTGCCCCAGCGCGTTTTCATGCGGCGGATGCGAATGGCGGCGGGGGCGATGATGCCGAGGGGGAGGATGCGCCGGCCGGCCGCTGCCAGTTCTTCGGCGAAGACGGTTTGCGCCTGGCGCCGGTACCATGCCTCCAGGAGTGCGGCCACGGCCTGTGGATCGGCCAGATGGGGCGCCTGTACCCGCAACTGGTCGCCGCCGATAGTGACCGTGCCCTTGGGACCTTGTTCCAGCTTGAGGAAGTACTGCTTGCCGAGGTAGAGGTGCGTCTCCCCGTTAACGTAACGGCGGGGCGGGACAGCAGGGCGGTGGGCGGCCACCTCAGCCTGCTTGCGCACGATCCAGCGGGCCTTGCGCTGCAAGACCTCCTCGATGGCGGGCAGGCCGGCGCCAAGCGGGGCAATCACATGTACGGTCTTGTCAGGCCGCACCTGGATGCCGAGCGTCTTGCGGCGAGAGTAGCGCAGCTCGTAGGTGATGGTGGTAGTGCCGTAGAGGAGGGAATGGGTGGTGGCGGAAGGCATTGCTTTCACGCTGCAAAGTCTACCATCGAGCCACGCACGGAACAAGTGTGCGCATGTGAAGGGAGTGGGCGCTGCGGCAAGCATAATGGCAAACCACTACTGCGGCGGGCGCGCAGGCAGGATAACGGTGAAACTGCTGCCCCGGCCGATTTCGCTGGCAGTGGACACCGAGCCGCCAAGGCGCACAACCATTTCGTGCACGTAGGCCAGGCCCAGGCCGAGCCCTTCGAAGCGGCGGGCGAGGGTCTGGTCGCCCTGGGTGAAGGGGCGGAAGAGAGCAGACAGCTGCTCGTCGCTCATGCCGATGCCGGTGTCGGCGACGACGATGCGGACGGCGTCGGCCGCCGAGTGGCCAATAACGGTCTCGCCGGCAACAGTCTCGCCGGTCACGGTCAGGTCGATCCTCCCACCATTGGGAGTGAACTTGACGGCGTTGTCCAGCAGTTCCTTGAGAACCTGGATAATGGCCTGCGGGTCGCTCACGATCTGGAGATCAATGTGGCTGACCTTCTGTGCGATGTGCAATTGCTTGGCAGCGGCCCTGGGCTTTATCGAGTGGACAGCAACGGTGCAGAGTTCGTTCAGGCGACAAGCCTCACGTTGGAGGGGCGTCGAGCCAGTCATCAGGTTCGTGTAAAGCAGGACGCTGTTGACAGTGGCCAACAGGCGCTGTCCGCTCTCGTGAATAGATGCGACGTATCGGGATTGGGATGGCGTGAGCGGGCCGCGTATCCCGGATTGCAACAGTTCGCTCATGCTTAGAATACCGGTGAGAGGGGTGCGCAGCTCATGGCTGACAGCGGCCAGAAAAGCGTCCTTGCCGGCATTGGCGTGGTGCAACTCGGCCACGGTTGCCTGGAGGTCGGCCGTGCGCGCTGCCACCTGCTGCTCCAGTTCGAGATTGTTCTCTTGCAGTTGCTGCTCGGCCAGCTTGCGTTCGGTGATGTCGGTATTAGTGCCGACCACGCGTACTGACCTCCCGTTAGCATCACGCGCCACGATTTTGCCGGTAGTCCGATGCCAGCGAATTTCGCCGGACTTGGTGATGACGCGATACTCCTCGACATAAGCGCCGTAACGCCCCGCCAGATACCCATCCAACGCATCCCAGGCCGTGGGGCTGTCGTCGGGATGGATAGCACTGCGCCAGAGTTCAGCGGTGGGCTGAATTGCGCCCGGCGTATAGCCGAACTGGACAAGCCATTGATCATTGACGAACAGCTCGCCATTGACGGAATTCCAGTCCCAGATGCCTTCGTTGGCGGCGTCCAGGGCATAGCGCAGGCGTTCTTCACTGGCGTGCAAGGCAGATTCCAAGCGTTTGCGTTCCTCGACATCGCGCCAGACGGCCAGGCGGTAGCCACCATGCAGCAAGCTGACCGTCACCTCGACGGTCAGGTGCGAGCCATCGCAACGGCGCAGCTGCCGTTCGAATGTCGCCCACCCGGCGGCCTTCAAGCGGGCGCCGGTGGCAGTCCAGGATTCGACCGTGAAGTCGGGAAACATGTCTTTGACATGAGCGCCGACGACCTCTGCGCGCGATTTGCCGAGCATGGCGCAAGCTGTCGGATTGACGTCCACAAAGTGGCCTTGTGAATCGGTCAGCACAATACCGTCGCCGGCTTGATTAAACAGGGTGCGGTACTTTTGTTCACGGTCGCTCAGTCGTTGGTGGAAAAAACTAAAGGCGATGCCGCTGGCGATGAAGACCAGGATCGCCAGCGGGCTGCCGGGCTCGGCAAGCTGCCAGGAAAGTTGAGGCGGGAGAAAGAAATACCAGGCCAGGAGCGCGGAAATCAGTGTGGCGCCGATACCGCCGGGCAGGCCACCGACCAGCGGGGCAAAGAAGGCGACCGGGTAGAAGAGAATCCAGCGGGGAAGGCCCATCTGCGGCCAGAAGAACCATTGCAGCAGGCAAGCGGCGAACGGCAGCAGCCAGGCAAGGGCGAGGCGGACATTGGGGTTGCGGAGAAAGGCTGCCGGTTTCATTGACAAACGCACCTTCCGATTGGGGGACGGCCGTGCACAAGAGGCTTCGTTCTCCAGGTTTGTAGGTTATAACAACGGGCGTGCGCGGCTGCGCTGGTGCATAGCAGGCTGCAATGACGCGTAGCGGATTCTTGATCAGTATATCATGCCGGTGGGGTACTGTCTTGCGCTGGTCTACCGACGTGGGTTTCCATGGTTTCGATTTTGCCGCCGAGAAGCTGCTGGTAGAATGTGAACGCGGCGCGGCACTGGCCATCAAAATTTAGATACGGCTGCAACAGCATGGTTTCCTCCTTGCGATACTGAATCATGCTTCGCGCCTCGTCAAGAGGCAGCCGTCAACAAACCGATGACATAAAAGGGAGACCCCGGGTCTGCGCAGAGGTGAATAGGGAGAGGATCGTTATGGAGGAAAAGAAAGGTCAACCGTCCACGATTGACGAGTACATTGCGCTGTTTCCTGAGGACGTGCAGCGAATTTTGCGCGAGATCAGGAGAGTGATCAGGGAAGCCGCGCCGGATGCTGTGGAAAAGATCAGCTACCAGATGCCGACTTTTTACCTGCGCGGGAACCTCGTCCATTTTGCCGCGCATGAGTATCACATTGGGTTCTATCCAACTCCGACGGGAATTGAGGCGTTTAAGGACGAGTTGGCGGGGTACAAGGGAGCTAAGGGGTCGGTCCAGTTTCCCCTGGATAAACCGATGCCGTACGAGTTGATCAGCAGGATCGTGAAGTTCCGGGTGGCAGAGAACCTCAAAAAGTAACATACGGAAGACGCCTGCATTCCCGCTTCAACCTGCTGCTACGGCAGTAGCAAACAGATGCACTTCTCCACCACCGCCATCGGCGCGCCTTGGCGTGCGCCGATGGCGGTGTCGTCTCCCTATGTCCTATCCACTCCCTGCCGCTCAGCGATACTTAGGCTACCCGGCGCGCCGCCACGTCACAGCTCGTGAAGCGGCCCACCAGCTGCTGGGCTACTTCGAGCGGGAGCGTCTCGGCCACGCCGCCGAGATCCTCACCCAACTCCTCCAGCGTGTAGCGGTGCTTGACGGTCACTTCGATTTCCTCAAAACCCGCTGCAGCCAGCAGTTCTTTGTACTGATCCATAGTCAGCGCACCGGCGATGCAGCCGGCCCAACTGAGGGCGGTGCGAATCTGCGCTTCGCTGACAGGCAGGTCGTCAAGGCGGCCGTCCACTACGATATCGGATACGGCCAGGCGACCGCCCAGCCGCAGCACGCGGAATGCCTCGGTCAACGTCTGGCCCTTGTCGGGTGATAGATTGATGACACAATTGGAGATGATCACGTCCACCGACTGGTCGGGCAGCGGGATGGCTTCGATGTGGCCCTTGCGGAATTCGACGTTGGTCGCGCCGGCCTTGGCGGCGTTGCGGGTAGCGAGGGCGAGCATCTCGTCGGTCATGTCGACGCCGTAGGCGAAGCCGGTGGGACCGACCTTGCGGGCGGCGAGCATGACGTCGAGCCCGGCGCCGGAACCGAGGTCGAGCACCACCTCACCGGGCTGGAGGGCCGCAATAGCCGTTGGGTTGCCGCAGCCAAAGGACATGCCGCCAAGATCTTCCGGGACGAGGGAGAGGTCGGCGGAGTCGTAGAAGGGCACACTGTCATCGCTGCAGCAAGCGGAGGTGCCGCAGGAGGTGGTGCTGCTGCTGGGGCCGCAGCAGCTGACGGCGATCGTCCCGACCGCTTGGACGGTCTGGGCACGCTGGGCATAGTGGTCGCGCACTTCGTTGCGCACCTGGTCGAGTTCTTGCGTGGTGTTGGCTGTCATCTTCATTCTCCTCGTTGAATTGATAAACATCGATATAGTGTGCCAAAAAAAACAGGCCCGTGCGTTACCGGCCGGTGTCACGTCGGAGACGTAACAGGCGAGAGTGCGCCCACGAGTGCGTGCAGTTGTTCGGTTGCGGCGGGGCGCAGGTGGTAGTAGATCCAAAGGCCGCGCTGTTCGGCGGCGACGAGCCCGGCCTCGCGCAGGATCTTGAGGTGGTGCGAGATAGTAGGTTGGCTGAGGTCGAACTGGCCCTCTACGTCGCAGACGCAGACCTGGCCACCAAAGCGGCTGAGGAGATCCACGATCTGGAGGCGCACAGGGTGGCCGAGAGCCTTGAACATGGCGGCCAGGTCTTCCGCTTGGGCCGGCGACAAGCGCAGGCTGGGGGGGAGACTGCAGCAGGCAGCGGGTGCAGCCTGAAGGTCGTCAAGCATTGGAATGGCCGGGTCTGGCGTGAATAGCTGTTCAGGCATCAGTATAGCTCCATCTCGCATCGATGTTTATCAATATAGCCGATAAATCGACATTTGTCAATATAAAGTTTTTGAAACAAGCCCGACCTCCAGGTGGTGGCACTGCCTGGAGGTCGGGACTTCCTGGATCGTGTGGGAACCGGGCCGTTACAAAGCGGTGATAGGGTGGGGTGCATCCCCATATTCATGTTATTGAGCAAAGGAGCTTCCCATGCCAAAACCTGTGGTTATTGTCGGCGCCCTGGATACGAAGGGCGAGGAGTTCCGGTTTGTGCGAGATTTAATTGTGGCGCACAAGCTGGAAACTGTATTGGTTGATTTCGGCGTGATGGGCGATCCGCCGATTGCGGCCGATGTGCCCGCCGATACGGTGGCGCGGGCGGGCGGCCATCCGCTGGCCGAACTGCGCGCAAGTGGCGATAAGACGCTGGCCATGGAGACAATGGCGGCAGGGCTGGAACGGGTGGTCAAGGATCTATATGCGCAGGGGCGGCTGGGCGGAATCCTGGGCATGGCGGGCAGCGGCGGGACGGCGATCGCCACGCGTGCGATGCGGGCGCTGCCGATCGGCGTGCCCAAGGTGATGGCCTCCACCGTGGCGGGCGGCGATGTATCGGCCTTTGCGGGAACAGTCGATATCACCATGATGCCGACAATTGTGGACGTGGCGGGCATTAACTCGATCAGCCGGCGTATCTACGCCAACGCGGCCAACGCCATTGCGGGGATGGTGAGCGGGGAACTGCCCGACCAAAAGGAGAACAAGCCGCTGATCACTGCCAGCATGTTCGGTAACACTACTGCGTGCGTCACCCGCGCCCAGCATGCACTGGAGGCGCAGGGCTACGAGGTGCTGGTGTTCCACGCCACTGGTACGGGCGGCAAGACGATGGAGTCGCTGATTGCCTCGGGCTTTATCACGGCCAGTCTCGACTTGACGACTACCGAACTGGCCGACTTCGTATGCGGCGGCGCGATGAGCGCCGGGCCGGAGCGCATGTGGGCGGCGGCGCAGGCAGGTATTCCCACCGTGCTGGCGCCCGGGTGCGTGGACATGTGCAACTTCTGGGGCATGGAGACGGTGCCCGAGAAGTATCATGCGCGCAACCTGTATAAGTGGAACCCCAACGTCACGCTGATGCGCACTACGGTGGAGGAGAACGTGCGCATCGGCGAGTTGATAGCGGCGGCGGCCAATGCGGCGAGCGGGCCCATGACGATCCTGCTGCCGCGCAAGGGCGTATCGCAGCTCGACAGCCCGGGTGGGATGTTCTGGGACCCTGAGGCAGACGCGGCGTGTTATGACACGATCAAGGCGCAGGTCAAGGCAGGGGTGCCGGTGATTGAGTTGGACTGCAATATCAACGATCCGGAGTTTGCGGACAAGGCGGTGGAGGTGTTGTTGGGGATGTTGGGCAATTAGCTACATTATTTTCAGAAAGGAATTATGTTATGGCATTTATTACGCGTGAGGAAGCGCTCAGGCGGCTGCGGGCGCAGGGGGCGGTGGGCAAGCCGATCGTTGGGTGTGGAGCGGGCACCGGTATCTCGGCCAAGTGCGCCGAGGCGGGCGGGGCGGACCTGCTGATCATCTACAACTCGGGACGTTATCGCATGGCGGGGCGCGGGTCGCTGGCGGGGCTGCTGTCGTATGGGGATGCCAACGGCATCGTGGTGGAAATGGCGGCCGAGGTGCTGCCGGTGGTCAAGAATACGCCCGTGCTGGCAGGCGTCAACGGCACCGACCCGTTCCGGCTGATGCCGGTCTTCTTAAAGCAGATCAAGGAGATGGGTTTTACCGGCGTGCAAAACTTCCCGACGGTAGGGCTGATCGACGGCAATTTCCGGGCCAATTTAGAGGCGACGGGAATGGGCTATGACAAGGAGATCGAGACTATCGCCGAGGCACACAAGTTGGACCTGCTGACCACGCCGTACGTGTTTGACCCCGAGCAGGCGGTAGCGATGGCCAAGGCGGGGGCGGATATGCTGGTGGCGCACGTGGGGTTGACCACGGGCGGTTCGATTGGCGCCGGTGTGGCGCTGACGCTGGACGAGGCAATCGAGCGGGTGCTGCAGATCGCAGCGGCGGGGCATCGCGTAAACAAGGATCTGTTGGTGATCTGCCATGGCGGGCCGTTTGACGAGCCGGAGGCAGTAGGTTCGGCGCTGGCGCGCATGCCGGGGATCGCCGGTTTCTTTGGCGCGACCAGCATCGAGCGGCTGCCTACGGAGCGGGCGATCACCGGGCAAGTGAAAGAGTTCAAGGGGTTGACGCTGGGGTGATCCATTTGCCGGGCAGGCGGTCAAAGACCATGGCCGCCACCCGGCTGCCCACACCGCGGCGGCGGTATACGTAGGTAAATTGAAGGATAAAATCACTGGACTTTTGCCTGTCGCCACATTAGGGTGGGTGACTGCAGCACCCATGTACGCAGCTGCAATTTTCCAGGAGATCCCGCGTGGCGAATCGCTCCTTGCTTGTACCCTTATTTGTCTTGCTCTTGATGATCTTCGCTGCCGGCCAGGCCGCTGTTGCCCAAGGGGTGACGCCAACTGCAGGTGACGCGTTGGTGACCCCGCTTCCGATCCCAGCCCCAGCGATCGGCGGCCAGGCCGTGTACTTGCCTGTTTGTGAATGCCACGCTCAACTATGAAGTGGTGAAGGTGCCGCTGCCCTGAGTGGCGAGCTTTGCTGGCCACCGTTGATCGGCTCACTCCAGCAGCTGATCAAACCATTCCTTCTGGTCCTTCATGCCGTAGAGAAACGTGCCGCGATGATCGGCATCCGGGCCGGCGTCGACTGCCGTGACCGTGGCGCCGCCCATGATCCCCTGATAGCCGACCGGCAACGTGCCGATAAAGACGGGGGTCACTTCGTCAATGCCGCCGTGATAGACGCGCGCCGGCGTCACGCTGCGCCAGCGATAAGCGTGGCTCTCCTGCAGAAGGCAGCTGTAGCGATCTTCGCCGATCGAAATGGCCGCCTTGAAGTCTTCCCGCAGCAGGTCCGGCAGCCGGGCCGGCAGAAGCGGCGCGGCCTCTTCGATGGTGATTTCGTTAAGATAGAGTTGGCGGGTGGGCTCCTGGTACTTCGGCTTGATGGCTGAATTGGCCGATCCCGGCAAACCGTAGTACTCCTCAAAGGCGTTGAACATCAGGGCCTGCAAGGGAGGGATATAGGCGGCGTCGATCGGATCCCACGCATTCGCCCAGCGGTTTACCGTGGCGTACAGATCTACCGGGCCGCTGGCGACGGCTGCGGCTGTGACAGGAATGCCGACGCTTTCCAGCTTGTTCAGGACTACGAAGGCAGACCAGCCCCCCTGCGACCAACCGCTGATGAAAAGCCGTCCCATCTTGACCTCAAGTTCGGGACTTAGCGCTTGGGCCGCGAACAGCATGTCGAGACACGCCTGCTGTGTGCTGGCTTTGACGATATAGCTGTTGAGTTCCTGTGATAGGCCTCTGCCGAAATAGTCGGCGGCTACCAGCATGTAACCTTGGCCGGCAAACAGGGCGAGCATCAGCCGGGTTTCCATCGATTGCTCGGGAAAGGAAGGTACTTCGTTCTTGCCGAAGACGCTGCCATGTTGGTACGAGACGACCGGCAGCGTGCCGGAGGCTGTGTCGGGAATGGCAATCAGGCCGGAAGCGGTGGTCGGCCGATTGTTCATTTCCGGAATCACAGAAGGATAGGTGACGCGGTAGAGCTTGACTGCATTGCGGGCTGGAGGGAAGCTTATTTTGAAATCAGAAAACTGGACAAGCTCTGCAGTGAGAATTTTGTTCAAGCGTTCGACATCATAGACGCCGATCAGTTCGGATTGGATTCGAAAGGTATGTGCGGAGTCTGAGCCGGTGCTCTGCCGGCTTTGAGCCGCCGCTGGAGAGTCTGTTGCTGCATCTGCGCTGCGTGGCGAGTAGGCCGCAGCAAGGGCTGCGCTTGCCGAACCTGTTCCCAGCAACTCGATAAATGTTCTGCGCGACAGTGATTTGGACTGCATAGATGCTCCTGGTGCGATAGGCAATACATAGGCGACAACTCGGGCCATTGCAGTTGTCCTCCATTTTCTCAAAGGCTTCTTCAGTTACCATCCGACATTTGTCCCTACAAGCGAACGATGTTTTCTTGTAATGTGACTGCACTACATCCAGGCCTGAACCTGTATCTCCATCTTCTACCAGGATCCCTTGGCACTTCTTGTCGTTCCGGCTACGCTCGCGGCGTGCGACATACGTACGAGCAATTACGTGAGGAGTCCATGACCACAACCTCAGAAGCTGCGGGCAACCGGCATTTTGCGATCGGCCTGGCGCGTGCGTTTGCCGGTGCCATGATCTTTACCATCGCCATGCTGATGACGATGGAGATGTGGTGGTTGGGCTTTTACATGGCCCCGCTGCGGTTGGCATTGTTCACGCTGGTAACCGTGCTGTTGCTGGTGCGCCTTGCCCACGACCACGGTTTTGATCAAAACCTGACCTGGCGCGCCAGTATCATCGACGGCTTTGTCGGTTACTCTGTCGGCTTGGTAACGGCCGCCATCATTTTGCCGCTGCTGGGCATCGTCGAATGGAGCATGGGCTGGGACGAAATCGTGGGCAAAGTTGCCATTCAGGCGATTCCCGGGGCGATCGGCGCCTTGTTGGCGCGCAGCCAACTGGGCGAAGCGGGGTCGCAAAAGGATGACGAAGAGCAGGGGAGCGAATCGCAGCGCTATGGCGCCGAGCTGTTCACCATGGTGGTGGGGGCGCTTTTTATTGCCTTTAACGTGGCGCCCACAGAGGAAATGGAGTTGATCAGCTTTATGATGACACCCTGGCATGGCGTGGCCACCGTACTGCTCTCGCTCGTCATTATGCACGTCTTTGTGTACGAAGTGGACTTCCGCGGCGAGGAGAAGCGCCCGGAAGGAATGGGTTTCTGGACGCTTTTCCTGCGCTTTACGATCGTCGGTTATGCCCTCGTGCTGCTGACCAGCCTCTATCTCTTGTGGACGTTTGGTCGCCTTGAGTCCACGTCAATCTCGGCTACATTGATGATGATGATTGTGGTGGCGTTCCCGGGCGCACTGGGCGCCGCCGCCGCACGCTTGATCCTCTAGAACCAGGGGATTGCGTAGGGGTTATAATGGAGGAAAACATGTCGGTTTCCCACGTAGAGGGTAGTACGGCGCCGGCAAACAAGGGGAAGAATACAGACCGGCTGCGCGACCAGGAAGGCATCAAGCCTGAAGGCCAGGAGACGCCATTTTGGGAACAGGTAGCCGGGTTCATCGGGCTGCTGCTGGTGCTGGCCGTCGTCGGCTTCTTGGTGTACGAGGGAATCCAGCCGCGGACCGAAGCCGAACTGATGGCCGAGGTCAAATCCATCACTGAGCAGCCAGGCGGCTACCTGGTCGAGTTTGAGCTCTCCAATCATGGCCGTACGACCGCCGCTGCCGTGATCGTCGAAGGTGCCTTGTACGATACGGTCCCCTCTGGCGAACCGCTCGAGCAACCGCTTGAAACTGCCGAAATGAACTTCGATTACGTCCCCGATCGGTCGGATCGCACCGGCTCGTTTGTCTTCGTGCACGACCCACGCCAGTACGAGCTGCACCTGCAGGTAAAAGGGTTTATGGACCCGTAACCAGCGTGACGATTACCGTGAAGATCTAGCGCAAAGATTTAGCGCGAGGTCATCCGCCGCGCCACCAACGAGGCGATTTCTTCGGCGCTTGTTTCGATCGGTTTATTGGTAGTGTCGACGACGGTGACGCCGTGCTTGGCGAAGAAATGTTGGGCCGAGCGAATTTCTTCGCGCATCTCGTCGCGGTCAATGTAGGAGCCTTCGGGGATGCCTGTGCGTTCGGCGCGCACCTTGCGGTGCACCATGAGCTGGGCCGGCTCGATGATGAGGCCGACGACGCGGCGCATGTCGCACTGCTTTAGCTCTTCGGGCATGGGGACTTCGGGCACGAAGGGGACGTTAGCCGTCTTCCAGCCGAGCATGGAGAGGTACATAGAGAGCGGGGTCTTGCCCACGCGCGAGACGCCGATGAGGATGATCTCGGCCTTGGGCAGGTCTTCGCTACGCTTGCCGTCGTCGTGGGCCACGGTAAATTCGATGGCCTCGATGCGGTCGAAGTAGGACTTGTGCAAGTGGCGATAGAGGCCGGGTTGGCCGAGGGGCAAAATGCCCAGCTCGCGGCTCAGGTGTTCGAGCAAAGGGCTGGCTAAATCGAAGGTAACGACGCCGGCGCGTGAGGCTTCGACGGCGAGCAGGTGGCGGCAGTCCTTGTTGACCATCGTGTGGAGAATGATGGCGCCGGGGATTCCGGCCGCGCGCGCTACGACGCGATGAACTTGTTCGGCGCCCAGGACGTGGGTCTCGATGTGCAGCGGCACGCTGACGTGCGGGAACTGCGCCAGCACTGTGCGCGCCAGCAGTTCGCCGGTGGCGCCGGTGCCGCCCGAGACTACGAAGATGGGCGGGCCCTGTTTGAGGGGGATTATATGATCGTCGTCGTTGCGGATTGTCACAAGCTGCGTCCCTTGGCGGAGAAGCGGATGGTTGTCTAGGGGCATTTTGCTGGATCGGGCGGCGTTGCGCAAGATTGGGAAAGGGGTGGATTGCGTGGGGTGAGAGGGTGAAATCTCGACGCGGGCCGCCCCAGGCTCGCCGCACCAGGTCTAGGGCTGGCCTGGTATTGTGCGGCGAGCGAGGGGCGAGTGTGCCTACGCCGGGATTAGCTCCTTTTCCAGCTCCACGATGTCGGCTGTGGTGCGGAGGACGGCATCGGGGATGAGGCTGATGGAGTCGATGCCTTCCTGGACGAGGAATGCGGCGAACTCGGGATAGTCGGACGGCGCCTGGCCGCAGATGCCGACCTTGCGGTGGTACTGGTGGGCCACCTGGATCAGCTGGCGGCAGGAGCGGTAGACGGCTTCGTTGCGCTCGTTGAACAGCGGCGCAATCGACGACGAGTCGCGGTCGACGCCCAGCGTCAACTGCGTCAGATCGTTAGAGCCAATCGAGAAGCCGTCAAAGATCTCACTGAACTGGTCGGCCAGGATAATGTTGGACGGAATCTCGGCCATGACATAGACCTGCAGACCGTCCACGCCGCGCGCCAGGCCCTCAGCGGCCATAACCTCGAGCACCTGCTTGCCTTCTTCGACCGTGCGGCAGAAGGGGACCATCACGAGCAGGTTCTTGAGGCCATACTGCTCGCGCACGCGGCGGATGGCCTTGACCTCGAGCACGAAGCCCTCGCGGTAGTCGGGATGGTAATAACGCGAGGCCCCGCGCCAGCCGATCATGGGGTTCTCCTCGTGCGGCTCGAAGAGATGGCCGCCGACCAGGTGGGCGTACTCGTTGGTCTTGAAATCCGACAGGCGCAGGATGACGTCCTTGGGATAGAAGGCGGCGGCGATGGTGCCGATGCCTTGCGCCAGCTTGTCGACGAAGAACTCGATCTTGTCCTCCGGCTTGTCGCCGTAGCCCGCCGTGATCTCGTCAACCTTGGCGCGCACGTCGTCGGGCATGTCGGCGTAGCGCGTGAGGGCCAGTGGATGGACCTGCACCCAGTTGGCGAAGATAAACTCCATACGTGCGAGGCCGACGCCGTCATTGGGGATGGCGGCGTGCTTGAAGGCGGCGTCGGGGCTGCCGACGTTCATCATGATCTTGGTGTGTGGCCGCGCCAGCTCTCTGACGTCGACGGTCTGCACCTCGAAGGGCAGCTCGCCGGCGTAGATGCGGCCGACTTCGCCTTCGGCGCAGCTCACTGTGACGGCCTGCCCGCTGGATAGCGCCTGGGTAGCATTGCCAGTGCCCACAATGGCAGAGATCCCCAACTCGCGCGAGACGATGGCGGCATGGCTCGTGCGCCCGCCGCGATTGGTCACGATGGCGGCGGCCGTCTTCATGATTGGTTCCCAGTCGGGGTCGGTGATATCGGTGACCAGGATTTCGCCTTGCCGGAACTCACGGATATGTGACACATTGGGGATCACGTGGACCTTGCCGGATGCGATCTTGTCGCCCACAGCCAAACCCTTGACCAGCACATCCCCTTGGCCTTTGAGACGATAGGTGCGGATCGTGCTTGCCACGCGCTGGCTGTGCACCGTCTCGGGCCGCGCCTGGACGATAAAGAGCTCGCCGGTTTTGCCGTCCTTGGCCCACTCGATGTCCATCGGGCAGTCGACACAGCGCTTGGCGGTGTAGTGGTCCTCAATCAGCATGGCCCACTTTGCCAGTGTCAGCACATCGTCGTCGCTGACGGAGAACTTGCCGCGGTCCTCCTTAGTGACGTTGATGTTCTTGACCAGCTTGCTGCCCGCCTCATCGTAGACCATGCGTAGCTCTTTGGTGCCAAGGCGCCGCCAGATCAGCGGCTTGTAGCCCTGGCGCAGGGTGGGTTTGAAGACGTAGAACTCGTCGGGGGCGATGCGGCCTTGGACGATGTTCTCGCCCAGACCATAGGCCGAAGTAACAAAGACCACATCGCGGAAGCCGCTCTCGGTGTCCAGGGTGAAGATGACGCCGGATGAGGCAAGGTCCGAGCGCACCATCTTCTGGATACCGACCGAGAGGGCCACGTCAAAATGATCAAAGCCGAGGTCGACACGATAGGAAGTTGCCCGTGGGGTGAAGAGACTGGCGAAGCACTTGGTCACCGACTCCAGCAGCATCGCCTCGCCGTGCACGTTGAGATAGGTCTCCTGCTGGCCGGCAAACGAAGCTGTCGGCAGGTCCTCGGCCGTGGCCGACGAGCGCACGGCGACGTCGGTGGCAAGCTGGCCGTAGCGTGTGCTCAGCTCATCGTAGCAGGCGAACACCTCTTCGTGCATGTCGGGTGGGAATTCGCCGAGCAGGATCAGGCGGCGAATCTGGGCGGTACGGCGCAGGAGATCGTTGACGTCGTGCGTGTCCAGCCCCTTGAGAATATCCTGGATGCGACCTTCCAGCTCGTTATAGTGGAGAAAAGCCCGGTACGCATCCGCCGTTAGCGCAAAGCCATCGGGAATTTGAATGCCTTTGGGTGACAGTTCCCGAATCATCTCGCCCAGGCTGGCGTTTTTGCCGCCAACCCTTGGCACGTCCGCAATCGTTAACTCTCCGAACCACTGAATCCACTGCATAACTGCCTCCTTGCAGAGCTGCGCGGAACCAACTAGCCCGTATGCGATTCAATTGCGAAATAGCCTCATGTTTAAGGGTAGCACAAAATGGGGGTGGGCGAATCGGCCAAGTGGGTAGGGGAGGGCAAGCAGGGTGGCCATTATTTTGCCTCTTGACAAGTGGGGCAAGTTACCACAAAATAGGGTTAACACTATCCCAGTTGTATTAACCAGTTATGATGTACAAAGTACCTCGTCAGCACGTGATGTAGGTAATTGTGCAACGAGTGAACCTGAGCATGGCTGTACCCCCAGCAGCGCATCTGTTGCCAGGCAGCATGCGAGGGAGGCAACTGATGGTTGCCGAATTCTGACTAGCCAGTTCCAGACTGTGCTCCATATATTTGTTTTCATAGCAGAAAACAGGCCCTATCCGCTAGCAAATCTAGATTGCGCCGGCGCTATACGATCATTCTTTAGGACGCTGCTACATCGACCTAAACATCGGAAAGGAATAGCCTCCCCGACATGGCAACTTCATCGGCGCGTTCTCGCAGCCTGTTTAAGCGGCGTGTAATTCCTTGGCAAGACCCCGCGGTGCGTGCTGCGATCGGGGAGGAACTGCGCCGTGCGCGTGAGGCGCAGGGTCAAACACTCGCAAACGTGGCCAAAGGGATCGACAACATTCCGGTAAATTGGCTGCAAGCGGTTGAGAACGGTTATTACCCCCCGATCGAGCGCGAGTATGGGAATGTAGTGACGGCCTACGCCCAGCATATTGGGCTAGACCTAAGTGAGTTTGAGGTGGGCTATTGGCGGACTTGGCCCGTGGCTGCCGCAAGCGTGGCAATACTGGCAGCACTGGTACTTGTGATCATTGTGCTGACCAGAATCTCATCCCCACCTACTGTGTCTCCGCAGCCGGCAACGGCTACAGCTACACTGCAGCCTACGGAGACACAGCAGCCCACGGCTGTACCTACCGACAAGCCCCCGGTCACGGCATCTCATACACTGCAGCCCACAGGTATGGCTATAGCTACACGGGAACCCACGCCCGCGTCTTCGCCCAGCGAGCCAACCGGGACGGTAGCGCCGACGATCGCGCTAAACCCCAAGGACGGTGCTGAGTATGTTTACATCGAGACGGGGGCTATCACCATGGGGTCACAAACCAGCGATCCGAGGCAGTTTGGCAACGAAAGACCGACGGCCGTAGTGGACATCGGCAGTTTCCGAATCAAGCGCACTGAGGTGACGAATTGGGAGTACCAGCAGTGTGTTGAGGACGATGAGGCGTGTACGGCACCGAACAATGGGGAATGGGACGATCCCACTTACGCCAATTACCCGGTGACGAATGTGACCTGGGAGCAGGCAAACGAGTATGCACGGTGGGTGGGTGGCCGCCTGCCCACCGAGGCAGAGTGGGAGAAGGCGTGCCGGGGGATGGATGGGCGCGTCTACCCGTGGGGTAATGCTTTCCCGAGTCTGGGGCGGGGCAACTTTAATAGTGCAGCCACGCGGACCAAGCCGGTAGGGCTGTACTCGCCGACGAGCGACAGCCCGTATGGCCTAGTGGATATGGCGGGCAACGTGTGGGAGTGGACAAACAGCCTGGACAAGCCATATCCCTATCGAGGGGACGACGGGCGGGAGGAGCCGGCAGCAGAAGGCTCGCGCGTGCAGCGTGGGGGTAGCTTTATGAGCGACGACGATCACGTGCGCTGTGCTGTGCGCAATGGCGCCGTCCCAGACATGCAACAAAACAGTATTGGGTTCCGCGTCGTGTGGCCGGTCGAGCGGTCGACTGAATGAGGAGAACCAAGATGGCCGATGAGGAGAAGATCTCTGTGACCGACGGAAAACAGAAGCATACATATCCGCTCTGGATCGACGACGAGTGGTACATCCTAGTGGATGCACAAGGCCACTGCGAGAGCAAGTGTGCCGAAGGCGCCCTTGGGTTTATCGTGCAGCTATCCTCGCGCCGCGACGAGAAGTTTGGGAAGGCATTGAAGATTCCCCGGCTGGTGGCCGAAACTGACCGCGAGAATGCCTACATTGCCGAACTGCTCGCCCAGGAACTGGCCGCGGTGAAGGACATCTTCAACCAGGAGGGTACGAAGCGAGGGCTCCTTGGCGCGCTGGACACCGACAACCGCCTCAAGCACCCCATCCGCATTGATACGAACGAAAGTGCCATGGCCTGGGATGGTGCGCTGCTGCTGGTACGCTTTGAGAAGGGTCAAAATCCCTATTTCTGCCTGTTCAAGCCGGACGAGGGCGAGGTTTATCCGCCGGACGCGCGCGTGCCGATGGGGGGGACAGACCTCCGGGCAAAATTCCGCGAAGCTTCTCGCAGTGCAGCCCACGATGCTGGCAGGGCGGGAGAAGCGTGGTCGCAGATGGTCTTTCTGCGCAGCACGCAAGCTCGCAATGTGAGTGCTGATCTCCAGGTCGGGCCTGCAGAATGGGAGAGCGTGCGGATGGACGGCGGACTTTCCATCTATAATGCTGCCAAGGCACTGGCGACGGAGCACGACTCGACGGCGCAAACCTGGTATACCTGCGTGCCCTCGGTCGCCTACGCCTGGGCGCCCTTTACCTTGCAGGAAGCGATCGGGCGGAACGAGCGCGGGAGCAAGTGGTCACTCGACCAACATCTGCAGTTGATGGAGCAAATCTGCAGCGGGATCAAGGTGCTCCACAACAAGGACATGCTGCACGCCGACATTCGACCTGCCAACATCGTCCACCTGGGTGAACCGGATAATCCGCTGGACTACTATCTGTCTGACTACGGCAGTTTTGCGTATACCAACTCGCGGCCTCTGCAAGCCGAAGGCAATGAACCAGAGGGCGGCACAATTGTCGGACCGGTCGTGGAGGGAGAGCGGGTTTCGCCCTTTTATGCACCGGAACGGGGATCAGGGCGTGAGCGCGAAACAGCGGATACGGCGATCGTGGTCATGACGGATACCAGCCCTGCATGCTTTGCCATTGTGGGCTGGAAGTCGGAATTCACCAAGCTAGGCCTGCTCGACGTGATCGCCAAACCTCGCCAGGAAGCGAGCTTCTACACCGAATTCATTAACGCCCGCCGCGAGCAATATCGTCGCGAAGGGCGCGTCGAACACGTTCTGGACACAGGCGATCGAGTGCAACTGCGCGACTATATCTTTGAACTCGTGGCCGAGGAAGAAATACTGGGCAATATCCAAGTCTTCCGATGCAGCCCGAAGTTTTGGACCATCTATCATGGGCGTATCGCCATCTATGAAAGTCGCGATCGGGAAGCCTGTTTTTCTTTTCCGATCCCGCGTGTTGTCGAGCTGCCGCAGTGGTCGGCGGCCACCGATATTTACAGCCTCGGCGTGCTCTGTTTGTATTCCGTCTATTCGGACCTACTAAACCACAACGTCGTACCGCAATCTGATGGAACCTTCGATGGAACTGGTAATAGTGGTGGACAGACGGATTTGGTGCCATCGAACGGCAGCTTTTCTGCACGAACAGTGCAAGATGAAGTTATCGGGTCACCCGCACCTTTTGTCAACCAGGCGCCGCCGGATGTACCAAAGATGCACACCGGTAGCAAGTCCTCCACTGTCAAGCTGGACGAGGATTTTGAGGTCATGTTGAAGTACTTGGCCGATAAGTCGCTCTTTCGCGCAGTGTGGCCACAGTTAGAGTGGCTGCGGCACCAAATTGAGGAGAAACTAGTGGAGGAAGAGCGCCAGAACTGGACGGCTGACAAGCTTGCCAAAGAGGTGTTCAAGCCAAAACCGGAGCCAAAGCCTAAAGAAAAGGTGACGCCCTCGACTGAAGCAGCGGCCGGCGCGGAAACGAAGGCAGGAGCAGAGACGAAGCCGGAATACCAGCCTGGGGCCATTCCAGTGCCCAAGCTAGCCACCCTCAAAAGTGAGACTGAAAAGGTTATATCCCAAATCACCTCTACCGTGCCGGGCATCGAACTCCTGCTTTCCCAATTGTCCGAACGAGGCGGTGGCTCCACAGAAAGGTACCAGTTGGGACCCTTTGTTTTCTTCCTCCACTTTGTGCTTAGCTGTCTTAACCGCCAAGACAGCTTGGATGAGCAGCACCTTGAGTGGGTGGATGAGGGTTGGATGAAGGCACCCTTCTGCAAAGACCGCCACGATCGGCCAAAGAAAGGCGGGGCGGCTTCCCAGGCACTGGAGCGTCTGGCACAGATTCGTTCGCTTATCAAGGCGGGCGCACTCAAGGGGCTGACTTCTGAGAAGATCGCTGCGTTTGATCTGCGACCTGAAAGCGAAATTCGCCGTGAACTGAACGCGCTGAGAGATGACAAGAAGCAATTAGACCAGCAGCTTGCCCAGGCTGAAAGCGAGCTCAATCGGTATGCTGAACAACAGAATCGGTATACTGAACAACAAAGGGAGTATGCGACACTGAAGGCACAATGGGACAAAGCCCAGCAAGAGCTGGAGGAATCCAGGGTTGCTGCTGCAGCTCGTGCTGAGGAGAAGCTACAAGAGATTGAAATGCAGCTCGCTACCGAGCAGCAGATGCTTGCCCAGTACGAAGCCGCGGTCAAGGCGTTGGAGACAAGCTTCAATATCGCTATCAAGACAGTTGCTGAGGTCAACCCAGTGCGCTTTGCTGCCAGCCGCCAGGCGATTGTCGATAAGATGACCAAGGAATTTGTTGACGCCGTCAGGCTGCGCCCGATCAGTTAAGGGTCCAGCATACAAGTAAAGACAGGTGCAGAGCATGATCCATCTAGAGGTGGGGCCGGCGCCGGATGAATTTCTCAACGGAGCACTGCGCAGAGGAGAATTGGACGCCATCAGAGCGTGGCTCAGCTATCCCCCCGATATGCGCCCGCTGGCTCCGGCCACTGCTGGGCGTCACAGGAACATGCCCAGCTTGATGGGTATGCTCGAAGTTGGCTTTGCGCATAAATGCGCATTCTGTGAAACAGGGATACCGCCCGGCAAAGGCGAAATCATGTTCTATCGGCCGGTAGGCAGTCCTGGGGTAAAAACGGACAGCAGCAAGTCATATTACTACCCTTGGCTGGCCTGGGATTGGTCCAACATCTACCTGGCCTGCCGAGACTGTGTCGAACTGCGCGAAGCTGGGTTTAAGGTGAAGACGAAGGCTATTCCAGATGTGATACACCTGGAGCAGGAGAACGCTATTCCTTACTATCAAGTGGAAGAGCCGTACTTGCTGGACCCGCGGATTGACATCCCGATCGCCTTCCTTCAATTCACCGAGAACGGCGATATCACGGCGCGGGACGAAGCAGAACGTGGCCGATATACGATTCGGAACTTGAAGTTGAACCGTTCTTTTCTTGTGCAGAAGCGCAAACAGGAAGCCCAGGATTTCAAGAGGCTGTGGTTGGAGGCGCGCATGGCGTCGCTAGAAAATCCAACAACTATTGCGCCAAGCCTGGTAGAACTTGTGGGTAGACTGGCTGCGCGGTGCCAGCACGGCACGCCCTTTGCCGGAATGAAGGCCTACCTGCTGCTCGAATGGTTGACCGGCGAAACAAAGATTGCGTTGGATTCAGCCGGTTTCTTTGCTGCAGCGATACAGCGTGAGCCGTGGCTCCAGGTATATCAATCGGCGATGGAGACACTCGGGCTAGAGAAGCCAAGCGATGCGCGCATGCAGGTCAGTGCGGACAAGCCCACGCAAGCAACCCCGACTCATACCGACTCTGGCAGTACCCAGGCGAATGTCACTTACATCTACATCAAGGGTGACATGTATCAAATCGGCTCTATCAGCGGCGGACAAATTGCAGTCGGTCGCAAGGCCACTACTCCCAATGCAGAATAACGTGCGGCTGACCCTTCGATCAAGCGACTGACCGGTCCTAGCTGCTGTCGTCAGTCCTGAAGGTGGAGTCGCCGGTGCGCGCACCTCGCCCAATGGCAGTATTACCAAACACTTGATTGATCTGGTACACGTCTCCCGCAACGTCGTAATGATGAGTACTCACATTGGCCTGAGAGCCGCCGGTGGACGGGCGAGTGCCAGCGACAATGGCTAGCAAAGCGGGGTTGTCAGGGTTGGCCTGCATGGCGGCGGCGAGCAGATCGTCGACGCGGCCAGTGCGTTCAGCCCAGCGGATAAGATTAAAGGTCACGTCGCGGAAGTTGGCGCCACCGGCGATAGTGGGCAGGTTCTCGTCGAGGCCGATACGCACCATCTGTTCCAGGGTAGATGGGTCGAATGCGTCAAGCAGGGCATTTTGCAGGGCTTCAATTTCGGAACCAGTCAGTGCCATGGTAGGTAGGAGACCCCCGCGCTTGTGAGCGAAACCAATGCAATGAGCGAGCAATGCATGTTGCTGGGCGGTTATTGAACCATAATTGCCTCTGGTACACAAACACGAAAGCACAGAACGAACCCCAAAAAGGTAAGGGCGTGGTTTGGGGGCGTTGCGTAGGGCTAGTCGCCCTGGTGTATAATTGGAGACTTGATGGGACGCAAGTATCTCCGCACACACGATATTGCCGACGCCGTGGGGGTGCACGTCAACACCGTGCGTCTCTACGAGGAATGGGGTTTCATCGCGCCCGTTCCGCGCAGCCCCGCAGATTACCGGCTCTACACGCGTTCGCATTTGGAACAGATGCGGCTGGCGCGGCTTGCCCTGCAGTGGCCGTATCCGGGCGGCAAGCAGGTGGTGCTGGACCTGGTGGCGGCGGCGGTGGCGGGTGATCTGGGAATGGCCATGGAGTTGGCCTACCTGTACCTGGCCAACGTGCGGCGCGAGCGGACGCTGGCCGAGGCGGCCATCGAGTTCCTGGAGCGCTGGGCGCGCGGGCAGGTGCTGGACACCAGCCGGCGGACGATGACGATCTCGCAGGTGGCCGACCACCTGGGGGTGACGGTAGACCAACTGCGCAACTGGGAGCGCAATGGGCTGATCACGGTGCCACGCGACGCCGAGACCGGGTACCGGCTGTACGGCGCGCGCGAGATCGGGCGGCTGCGTGTGGTGCGGATGCTGCGGCAGGGTGGGTACAGCGTGATGGCGATCTTGCGCATGTTTTTGCGCTTTGACGCCGGGCAGATCGAGCTGCTGAGAGATGCGCTCGATACGCCCGGCGAGAACGAGGATATCCAGACGGTGGCCGACCACTGGCTGACGACGCTGGGCGAGCAGGAGGTGCGCGCCCAGGCCGTCATCAAGCAGGTGGCGGCGATGATTGATTTGTCCCAGCAGTAGCCTCTTACTGTCCTTCCAACTCGGTCGTGTCCACCTGAACCCTCCACTTATCCACCACCTCTCTAAAATGGAAGAAAATGAAATTCTTCAAGGGGGGGAGCCGTGACCGAACCAATCATTGCCGTCGAGGATCTCAGCAAGACCTATCGCGTGCCAGAGCGCCCGCCTGGCCTGGCAGCTTCGCTAGCTGGGCTTTGGCATCGCACCTACCGCGACGTGCCCGCGGTGCAGGAAGTGAGCTTTGCCATCGCGCCGGGCGAGGTGGTGGGCTTTATCGGGCCAAATGGCGCCGGCAAGACCACCACGCTCAAGATGTTGACAGGGCTGCTGCAGCCCTCGGGCGGCAACGCGCGGGTGGCGGGATGTGTGCCATGGCAGCGGCGGCCGGAGTACCTGCGGCGGATTGCGATGGTGATGGGCAACAAGAGCCAGATGCTGTGGGACATCCCGCCGCTCGACACGTTTCACGTGCTGGGGGAGATTTACAGAGTGCCGGCGGCAGAACTGAAGGTGACGCTGGACGAATTGGTGGAGCTGCTGGGGATGCAGAAGCTGCTGGCGACGCCGGTGCGCAACCTATCCCTGGGAGAGCGGATGAAGTGCGAACTGGTGGCCTCGCTGCTCCATCGGCCGCAGGTGCTGTTTTTGGACGAGCCGACCCTGGGCCTGGACGTCTCGTCGCAGCGGCGGCTGCGCGAGTTTATCGGCCAGTACAACCGGCGCACGGGGGCGACCATCATTCTGACGAGCCACTACATGGCCGACGTGGTCGAACTGTGCCCGCGCGTGCTGCTGATCCAGGAGGGGAAGCTGCTTTACGACGGGGCGCTGGCGGCGTTGAGCACGCGGTTGGCGCCGTTCAAGCTGCTGCGGCTGACGCTGGAGGGTGGTGTACATCTGAACGGTTCTCTACCGATTGGAGCCGAAGTGCTCGAACAGGAGAATGGCAGCGTGACCTTGCGTATCGCCCGCGAGTGCACTGCCGCCGTCACCGCCGTGCTGCTCAATACGCTGCCGGTGGTGGACCTGGCCGTGGAGGATCCGCCGATCGAAGCCGTTATCGACCAGATCTACAAGGGAGGGGCGCTGTGAGTGTGACGAACCTGGTGGGCCGTGCGGGCGGTGCCAACTGGCGGGCGGGCCTGGCGCTGGTCCGCAGCACGTGGCTTTCATGGATGCAGGCGCGCAGCTTCTTTTTCCTGGTGGCGTTTGGCTGGATGGTGCCGCCGCTCATCTACCTGTTTGTGTGGTCGACAGTGGCCGGCGAGACGAGCGCGGGTGGCATGACACGCGACCAGTTCATCGTCTACTACCTGGTCTTGATCCTCGTCAACCAGGTCACCTACGCGCAGACCAACTGGACGGTGGGGGATACGATCCGCACGGGTGACTTCAGCCGGCTGCTGCTGTATCCAATGTCGCCGATCTTTAACACGATTGCGAGCGAGATGGCGGGCAAGGTGGTGATGTTGAGCTTTGTGGCCCCGGCGACGCTCCTCCTGGCGTTGTGGCTGCGGCCGCAGGTGACGTTCACGTGGCAGGCGGTCGTGCTGTTCGTGCCCGCGCTGCTGCTGGCGTGGCTGCTGCGCTTCTTCTGGGGTTACTGGCTGGCGCTGCTGGCCTTTTGGTCGACGCGTGCGGACTCGCTGCTGGCCGTGCAAGATGCGTTGGTTTTTTTGCTGGCAGGCGAGGTGGCGCCGGTGGCGCTGCTGCCTGGGCCGATCCAGGTGGTGGCTGTCCTGCTGCCGTTTCGGTACATGGTCGGCTTCCCCGTTGAGGTGCTGGTGGGACAGTTGACTGCAGGCGAATTGGTGGTCGGATTCGCATTTCAGCTTGGCTGGCTGCTGGCAGCCGTCGGATTGTATCAGCTTGTCTGGCGGCGCGGGCTGCGCCGTTACAGCGCGGTGGGAGGATGAACGCATGCGCTACTTACGTCTAGTCCAAACGTTTGTCGCTGTGTCGGCGCAGCAGGAACTGGCGTATCCCGCCAACTTCGTGACCGGGGTGCTCAACACGTTGATCAATGTCGTCACGGGGTGGCTGGGATTGGCGATCGTCTTTGGGCAGGTGGAGAGCATCCAGGGGTGGAGCTACGCCTCGGCGCTGACAGTGCTGGGCGTGTACCTGGTGGTGGGCGCGGTGCGCGACCTGGTAATCAGCCCGAGCCTGGATCGACTGGCGGGATTAGAGGGCGACCTGTGGCAGGGGACGTTGGACTTCGTGCTGCTGCGGCCGATCAACACGCAGTTCCTGGTCAGCCTGCGCGAGTGGCGGCTTTTGTCCGTCTTTGACATGCTGCTGGGGTTTGCCGTGATCGGCGTGGCCGGCGCGCTGATCGAATTGACGCTGGGGCAGTTCGCCGCGTTTCTGGTGGCACTGGTGGCGGGGCTGCTGACGCTGTATGCCGTCTTTCTGCTGTTCACCAGCTTGATGTTTTGGAGTCCCGGGTTTCTGTTCACGTGGGTGTTTAACGGCATCTTCCAGATGGCGCGCTATCCGGTCGGAATCTATCCGGGCTTTCTGCGCCTGGTGTTGACGTGGGTGATTCCGATCGGCATCATGACGACCGTGCCGGCGTTGGCGTTTACGGGCGAGGCGCCAGGGTGGCTGTTGGTGGCTGTCGCCAGCTTCGCCATAGCGACATTTGTGCTGTCAGCGCGCGTATTTCGACTGGCATTGCGGCGGTACGCCAGCGCGTCGTCCTAGGATGTGGTATCATCCTCCTGTTATGCACAAAACGACTCACTGGAACTCGAAGCGGGGCACTTATCTGCTTGGCGGCCTCTTTGTTCTGGCACTCACGGCCCTCTTCGCTTTCGCCAATTGGCACTGGCTGCGCGCCAATGTCGTCACATATGGGTGGGACCGGCTCGACCACCTGATCACGACCCTGGTGTACCGCGATACGCTCAACCAGGTGACGCCCAGCTCGCTGCTGGCGGCTCTGTCCTACAGCGCCTACTATCCGCCGCTCGTGCACTATGGCTCAGTGCTGCTGTACTGGCTGTTTGGTGTGGACGAAGACGTCGCTGCGATGGTCAATACCTTCTACATGGCGGCTCTGCTGGGGGCGACGTTTTGGATAGCGGCGTACTGGCGGACGCAGGCGTCACGTGGGCAGGGTGAGTCGACGGGTGAGGTGAGGGGTGTGGGCGCCGGCGGGTGGACGGTTGATTGGCCGGTGTTTTGGACGGGAGCGCTGGCAGCTACGTTGTTGGGGTTGTTTCCCTTTATCTTTGCCATGTCGCGCTATCTGTATCTCGATTTTGCGCTGACGGCGCTGGTGGCATTGAGCCTGGCAATGCTGGTGGCATCCGAGCGCTTTGACCGGCGCTGGCCGGCGCTCGGGTTTGGCCTGGCGTTGGGGTTGTCTTTTCTCGTCAAGTGGACGACGGCGGCGTTTGTGGTGGCGCCGCTGCTGTATGTGGTTGTCCGTGCCGGCGTGCTGCCGTATGGTTGGCGTCACCCGCGCGCTTTGCTGCCAAACTGGAAATGGCTGGCCCTGTCGCTGCTGGGAGGCGCGGCAGTGATTGGGCTTTGGTTCGGCCTGGCGCAGGAAGTGGTGGCGACGCTGCCTCTGGGGTGGTGGCTGACGGTAGTGTTGGCACTGCTGCTCGGTGGGGTGCTTTACAGCGTGTTTGCACCTTATGCCGGAGCGCAGGCGTCGCCGACGCGCGCGTCGGAGCTTGCCCAAGCCGTGCAGGCGAGGACGCCTGCGCTCCGACGACGGCTGCGCAACATGCTGGGGGCGGGAGTGATTGCTGCCTTCATGATTGCGCTGTGGTACCTGACCGATCTTGAGTTTCTGGACTATTTTCTGTATACGGCTTACGGGCGCGAGGACGTGCCGATCTATGCATTTGGCAAGTATTTGGGCGAGATCGTCAACATGCAGATGGGGCCGTGGTTTGCATTGGTGTTTGTGGTTGTCGCTGTGGTCTGGGGATGGCAGGCGTGGCGGCGGCGTGCGCAAGGCGGGAGCGGCCGTGGAGACCCGCACGAGGGCATGCGGGCTGCGCAATTAGGAAATACACTGCGACTTAGCGATATTGCGTGGGTGCTGTTGTTGTGGGTCGTGGTGCCGTACTTCGTTTTTTCGTTTCGGGTGACGCTGGCGCACTCGCGATACTTATTGCCATTTTTACCGCCATTTGCAATTTGGATGGCAGTGGGGATGATGCAGTGGCGACCCTTGCTTTTGCGTTGGATCGCCGTCGCCGTCGTTCTGATCGTGGGTATTTCGCAATATGCTCTCATCTCGTTTGACGAGCTGGCTCCTTGGCGCACACCTTTTCGCATAGAGGTGGCCGGCCGGCCGCTGAATTTGCTGGCCAACGGGTTCTTTATTCAGTATCCAACCAGCGGTGTGACGGATCCCGGCTATGCGGTGGCGCCTGATGTCCTCGCCTATGTGGACAGCCAGCGGCTGCCGGGCGGCCGGCTGGCGGGCAAGGAAGTGGTCAACCTCGGCCTGCTGGTCAACTCGTACCAGGTGCACGAGAAGCATTTTCTCTACCCCATTTACAAGGATTTCCCCAATGTGCGCCTGCGCGAGCTGGCACGCAACTGGAGCGAGCAGCCGGCGTACAACCAGTTGTTTGACATGGATTATGTGCTGGTGAGCGACACGCATACGTTCCGCACCAACGCGAACAGCCAGGCGGCGGTGCAGCGCATTCTGTATGATCCGCCTGATGCGTTCAATCAGGCTTTTGAACCCATGCGGCAATGGACACTGCCCAGTGGCGAGCAGTTGACGCTCTACGGCCGTCGCTTTGCGCCGCTGGAGCCGGGCGTGGCTCCCGACGACTACCAGCAACTGCTCGCCTTTTTTGGCGACCGGCTCGGCCCCGGCGACGCCGTCGTGCTCGTCTCGCCCGACCAGGTGTATATGCTTGGCCTGTCGCTGCCGGCTGATGCCGGGGCCGCCATCGTGCCCTTGCCCATGCCCGGCGAGAGCGAGGTCGACACCGTTGCACGCTTGGAGGCACTGTTGGCAGCGCATGAGCGCATTTTCCTCGTCAGCCATAATGCTGAACAGGTAGACCCCAATGGCAGCATCGAGGTCTGGCTGCGCGCCAACGCGGTGGCTGCCAACGATCAATGGGCGGGGGGTGTGCGCGTAACGCCGTTTGTGCCCACCGGCGACACGGGGACAGAGGAAGCCGCAGTTACGGCACTGGACACTGCTGCCTGGCCGGGCGGCCCGGCGCTGGCCTTGGCTTCCGTCCAGCCCGGCGGCCATGTGTTGACGCCTACGGCAGGTGGCGCGCTGGTCGTCACGCTGCGGTGGGAAGATGTCGATGAGCTTCCACGCAAGGCTTCGCTGCAACTGCTGGCGCCGGACGGTGCGTTGGTGGCGCAGGAGGACCGGGAGATCGGGGAGGGCGAGCAGACGTTTGTCCTGCTGATTCCGCGTTCGGCGGCGGCGGGCAACTATCAATTGGCACTCGTGGTCTATGATCCTGGCACGGGGCAGCGGTTGGCGACTGCGGATGGAGCAGATGTGGCGGAATTGGGAACGGCAGCGATTGGTCCGGCGCCGGCGCCGGCGCCGGTGGAGTTCCCACCGTTGCGGCATCCTGAGGATGCTGAGGATGAGGGGAGTTAGCCGCCGGGAGTGTGGGCGACGTAGGTGAGAGGGCGTGAGGGTGAGGGGGATGGCAAGGGTATTGGCAAGGGTATTGGTGACACGGAATATTCCGCAGACGGCGATTGCGCGGGTTCGCAGTGGGTGCGAGGTGCGGCAGTGGGAAAGCGATGAGCCGATCCCGCGGGACGTGCTGCTTGAGTGGGCGCAGGGGGTGGATGGAATTTACTGCCTGTTGACCGAACGGATTGACGCTGCCTTGTTGGATGCAGCCGGTCCCCAACTCAAAGTAGTGAGCACGATGTCGGTGGGGTATGACCACGTAGATGTGGCGGCCCTGCGGGCGCGCGGCGTGGCGTTGGGCAATACGCCGGGTGTGTTGACGGAGACGACGGCCGACCTGGCACTGGCGCTGCTGTTGGCGACCGCGCGGCGGCTGCCCGAGGCTTGGAGCGCGGCCAAGGATGGCACATGGGGACCTTGGCAGCCGGAGTGGATGACCGGCCGTGACGTGCACGGAAGCACGGTGGGCATCGTCGGCCTGGGTCGCATTGGCGCGGCGGTGGCGCGGCGGCTGCTTGGTTTTGGCTGTCGCATCGTTTACAGCGGACCGCGGCCGCGGCCGGATATGGCGGAGCCGCTTCGTGCGATCTACGTATCCTTCGAGCAACTGCTGGCGGAGAGCGATTTCGTGTCGATCCACTGTCCCCTCAACGACGCAACGCGCCACCTGTTTGGCGCGGCGGCGTTTGCACGGATGAAGCGCACGGCCGTGCTGATCAACACAAGCCGCGGGCCGGTGGTAGACCAGGACGCGCTTTATCAGGCACTCGCTAGCGGCCAGATTGCGGCGGCCGGTCTCGACGTTACGACGCCTGAGCCGCTGCCGGCGGATCACCCGTTGTTTTCGCTATCCAACTGCGTTGTGCTGCCGCATATCGGCAGCGCTTCGATTGCGACGCGGCTGCAGATGGCACTGATGGCGGCCGACAATTTACTGGCAGGGGTGGAGGGACGGCCGCTGCCGAACGGCGTGTAGGAATAGCCGCGAGGGAACGAGTCGAGGGGCCAGGGGATGGTATTGACGTGTTTTGGCGATCTTCCTTGGGAAGATGCATAATTAGGGTCAAATCCTATCCACTCCTGCTACAGTTGGACTTGCCAACTGCCAAAAGTAAAACCAATTCACCTATGCCCATTCCGCGCCGGACGAAGGAGCTGCTATGAGTGACACGATTACCATCGTCGACAATCGCACGGGGAACAGCTACGAGTTGCCGATCCAGAACGACACGATCAAGGCCAGCGACCTGCGCAAGATCAAAGTCGACCCGGAAGAGTTCGGCATGATGACCTACGATCCGGGCTACGACAACACCGCTGCGTGCAAAAGCAAGATCACCTATATCGACGGCGACAAGGGTATCTTACGCTACCGCGGCTACCCGATCGAGCAGCTGGCCGAGCAAAGCACCTTTCTCGAAGTTGCCTATCTGCTGATCCACGGCGAACTGCCGACCGAACAGCAGTTGCAGGAGTGGGAGCACAGGGTGATGCACCACACGTTCCTGCATGAGAACATGCGCGAACTGTTCCGGGCCTTCCGCTACGACGCGCACCCGATGGGGATGATGATCAGCGCCATGGCCTTTATGTCCACACTGCACAAGGAAGCCGTGCAGGTGGAGAACGCCGACATCCGCTACAAGCAGGTGCTCCGCATCTTGGGCAAGCTGCCGACGGTGGCCGCCTTCTGCTATCGCCACCGCATCGGCCGGCCGTTCAACTATCCCAACGCCGACTTGAGCTACGCCGAGAACTTCCTGTACATGCTGGATTACATGAACCAGACTACGTACTCGGTGAACCCAGTATTGGCCAAGGCGCTCGACATCCTGTTCATCTTGCATGCCGACCATGAGCAGAACGCGTCGACCTCAGTGATGCGCTCGATCGGTTCAGCGTATGCCGACCCGTACAGTGCCATGGCGGGTGCGGCGGCGGCGCTGTTTGGCCCACGCCACGGTGGGGCCAACGAGGCAGTGGTCCGCATGCTTGCCGAGATCGGCGACGCCAAGAATGTTCCGGACTATGTGGCGCGCGTCAAGAAGGGCGAGTTCCGGCTGATGGGCTTTGGGCACCGCGTGTACAAGAACTACGACCCGCGCGCGCATCATCAAGAAAGTGGCCTACGACGTGTTTGAGGTCACGGGCACCGATCCGCTGATCGACGTGGCGGTGGCGTTGGAAGAGGTGGCGCTGCGCGACGAGTACTTTGTGGCGCGCAAGCTGTATCCGAACGTGGACTTTTACAGCGGCATCATTTACCAGGCGATGCGCTTCCCGCCCGACATGTTTACCGTGTTGTTCACGCTGGGACGCGCACCGGGCTGGCTGGCGCAGTGGATGGAAATGATTACGGACACCGAGCAGAAGATTGCACGGCCCCGGCAGGTGTATCTGGGGTACGACAAGCGGGATTACGTGCCGCTGGAACAGCGCTGGTAGCTAGTTCACATCTCCCTGGCCGCGCCAGAAGCGTTCGACCTGGCGTGAGAGTTGGGGGAAGCTGGCGAGCTGCGGGTCCTGCTCGAAGAGCATTTGGGCGGCCTCGCGGGCTTGCTGGAGCGTGGCGATGTCGCTGAGCTGGGCTACCTTGAGGCCGGGGAGACCGCTCTGGCGCGTGCCCAGGAATTCGCCGGGGCCGCGCAGCTCGAGGTCCTTCTCGGCAATCCAGAAGCCATCGCGGCCATGTTCCGGGTCCGTCAGCAGCAGCAGGCGCTCGCGCGTGGAGGGCGTGGTGGACTTGGTGATGAGGGCGCAGTAGCCGGCGTGTTCGCCGCGGCCGACGCGCCCGCGCAGCTGGTGCATCTGGGCCAGCCCAAAGCGGTCGGCATCCTCGATGACCATCACGGTGGCATTGGGCACATCGATGCCGACCTCGATCACCGTCGTACTCACCAGCACCTGGTACTCGCCGGCGGCAAAGGCGGTCATGACGGCATCTTTCTCGCCGCCGGTCATGCGGCCGTGCAGCAGGGCCACGCTCAGGTCAGGGAAGACTTCTTGCTGCAGCCGCTTGTGTTCGGCGGTGGCGGCGCCCGCGTCGAGCACTTCGCTCTCCTCGACGAGGGGATAGACGACGTAGGCCTGGCGGCCGGCGTCCACCTCGCGGTGGATGAAATTGTAAAGACGCTGGCGGTCGGCCTGCTCGAAGAGCTTGGTCTTGATCGGTGTACGGCCGGGCGGCATCTCGTCGATGGCGCTGATGTCGAGGTCGCCATAGATGGTGAGGGCGAGGCTGCGCGGAATGGGCGTGGCGCTCATAACCAGCAGATGCGGCTGGCCCTCGGCCTTGTTGCGCAGCACGCCGCGCTGCTCGACGCCAAACCGGTGCTGCTCGTCGACGATCGCCAGCCCCAGGTTGGAGAACTCGACCGTCTCCTGGATCAGGGCTGTCGTGCCCACGACAACGTCGATCGAGCCGTCGGCCAGGCCGGCTAGGACTTGCACGCGGCTTTCGCCGGTGACGCGGCCGGTCAGGAGTTGGACGTTGATGGGCTGGCCGTCAGGACGTGTGAGCTGGCCCAGCAGGCGGCTGACGCCACGGTGGTGCTGCTCGGCCAGGATCTGCGTGGGTGCAAGCATGGCAGACTGCAGGCCGTTGAGCACTGCCACCCACATGCCGGCAGAGGCGACGGCCGTCTTGCCGCTGCCCACATCGCCTTGGACGAGGCGCGTCATGGGGACACTGCGCTCGAGATCGCGCAGCATCTCGCCGATCACGCGTTCCTGCGCCCCGGTCAGGGCAAAGGGCAGCACGCCCGTATACTGTACAAGCTGCTCGTCCGTGGCGTAGAAGGGCGGCGCCGAGACTTCCTGCAATGCGCGGCGGCGCTGGAGCACACCCAACTGGATGTAGAAGAGTTCCTCAAAAGCCAGACGGCGGCGCGCGGTGGCCAACAGTTCGGCGCTGTCGGGAAAGTGGACCTGGAACAGAGCGGCCGGCAGGTCCATCAACTCGTACATGTGGCGCAGGTGGGCGGGCAGCGGGTCGTTGACGAAGCGCACGAAGTCGTCGAGCACGTCGTGAATGACGTTACGCAGCCGGCTGTTGGAGATACCCTCGGTCAGCGGGTAGACGGGTGAGAGGCGGCCGGTGGCTACGCGTTCGTCGTCCAGTTCTTCAAAGACGGGGTTTTCGATCGTCTTCTGGCCGCGGAAGAGGTCGATCTTGCCCGAGAAGCGCATGGTCGTGTTGGGCTTGAGCTGCTTGGTCACCCACTTGTTGTACCAGGTAGCGCGCAAGGTGCCGGTTGAGTCGCTAAGGATGCCCTGTACGATGGTGCGGTTCATGCTGATCTTGCGCTCGCGCACCTCCCACAGGTTGGCGATCACCGTGGCCTGTTCGCCTGGCTCCAGCTTGTCGATGGTACGCATCAGGCTGTAGTCGTCATAACGGGCCGGCAGGTGCCAGATCAGGTCGCTGATTTTGGTGATGCCAAGACGGGCAAACTGTTCGGCCGTAGCCTCGCCAATGCCCGGCAGAATGGTGATCGGGCTTTGCAGGTCCTTGGCGCTGCGCTTGACATTGGACGCAGGGCGGCGCGGGCGCTCCATCGGGCGCGGGGGCGGGGCGCCATAGTCGTCGTCCGGCGCAGCCTCGTAAACCTTGCCCAGGCCGGGCATCACCTCGACGCGGGCAGGGACAGCCTGCGCAGTCTGTTCGTCGGCGGCCTCGGGCGTCGTGTCGGCGGCGCTCGTCAGCTGTGGCTCGTCCTCGCCTTGCGGAATCTCGAGCGGGGTTTGGTCGACGGTGATTTTTTCGGGGACGCCGTTCTCACTGCCTGTCTCTTCGACGTATATGTCGTCGTCAACACCACCTTGTGAAGCCTGATCTGCTGCGCCGGCGGCGCTTTCAGCAGGGATTGCCGCCGGCGCGCTTGCCTGGCTGGGAGCGGCAGCAGGTGCCGAGGCAGGCGCCGGGACGGTTGGTTGCCAGTCGTCGGCCATCAGGGCGCGCATCTCGGCTGCGATCGGCGCCCGTGCCGCAGGCTCGGCGTCAAAGCGCTGCATCAGCGCAGCCAGAATGGCCAGGCGCTGCGGGTCAACGCCTTCGCTGCGCGCGTCTTCAGTCCAGCGGGCGGCCATGGCGCGCATGCCGCCGATGACACTGCGATTGCGATAGTTTTGACGTTCTTCCAGGTCCAGGATGCGTTGCAGCCGGGTGAAGGCAGGAGTGCTCACAGATCAATAGGTCCCTTCATAGACCACCACGCCCAGCGTGTTGGGGCCGATGTAGGTCGCCAGGCTGGGGGGATAGTCCACCTTGCGCACCGGCACCTTGGGCAGCGTCTCGTGCAGGCGGGCGATGAGATCGTTGCGCTGCGCCTCGTAGGAGTGGTGCATAATGCCGATCTCACGCACCGTGGCGAATTCGGCCACAAACTCGTGCAATTTTTCCGTCACTTCTTCGCGGGTCTGCACTTTTTCTTGCGTAACCAGGCGACCGTCCTCGATCATCAGCATCGCCTTGATGCCAAGCATGGTGCCGAGCAAGCTTTGTGAGCCGCTGAGGTTGGCGCTGCGCTGTAAGTAGCCCAGACTTTCGGTGAAGAAAGTGGCGTAGAGATGAGGCACGGCGCCGTTGACGATACGTGCGATGTCGTTGACATTGGCGCCCGAATCGGCGGCCTGGGCGGCCATCTGCACCAGCAGGCCGAGGCCATAAGATGTAGTCTGGCTGTCGAGCACGCGAATCGTATAGCGACCCTTGAGCATCTCGGCGGCCTTGCGCGCCTGCGCCCACATGGGGCTGAGATGGCTGCTCATATGGATGGCGACGATAGGCTGGCCATCGTGGTTGCCCTGAAAGTAGTCGAGAAAGATATTCACGGGCGGCGCCTGCAGTTCAGGCACGGTGTTCATGCCCGATTGCTGGGCGTCGCTCAGGGTGCGAAACAGGTCGTCGGCCGTGAAATCGCTGTCCTCTTCATAAAAGGAGCCGCCGACCTTGAGGCGGTGCGGGATGACCTCGATATTGTACCTGGACTGAATTTCCGGCGGCAAAAAGGCGTCGCTATCCGTGATAATGCGTACTTTGCTCATGACCTAGAGGGCGCTCTGCTTTGACAATCAGCTTTGGATGTATGGGTTGGAACAGGTCCACGTTACGCTGGATCGTTTCTGGATCACTCTACGGAAACAATAAAGTGATAATGCGGCTGGCCGCCATAGGCAAGCTCCACATCTAAATCAGCATACTCGCCGCGCACAGTTTCAGCAAAATCTTGTGCTGCTGCTTGGGCTACAAAGTTGCCATAGTAGATGGTGATCAGGCTGCCCTTGGCGGCATCCATTTTCTTGAGCAGATCGAGCGAGACTTCCTGGAGGCTGTTGCCACAGATCACCAGCTTGCCGTTGCGCAGACCGATGAAGTCGCCGTGATGGACGCTGATGCCGTCCACTTCGGCCGTACGCACGGCCTGTGTCACCTCGCCGGCCTGCACTTCGCTCAGCTGTGACTCCATCGCCTTCTTGAGGTCGTCCAGGTCTTCGGCCAGCGGATCGAAGACAGTCAAGGCGGCGATGCCTTGCGGCATGTTCTTGGCGGGGACGACGATGACGTGGCGCGGCGGCTTTTCCTTGCCTAGCTGCTTGGCAGCCTGCTGTGCCGCCATCATGATGTTGCTGTTGTTGGGCAGCAGGATGGCTCGCTGCGCCGGCAGCTTGCGCACGGCGTCCGCCAGCTCGGCCACGCTGGGGTTCATGCTTTGGCCGCCCTCGACGATGGCGTGGGCGCCAAAGTTGCGGAAGATCTCGGCGAAGCCCACCCCGGGCGATACGGCGACGAGGCCGATGTGGGTCTCGTCGAGATGGACGTGGACTTCGGCGGGCTGGTCGGCGGCGCTGACGCCTTCGAAGACACCGGCGAATTGGTTTTCGGCGGCCATGTCGTCCATGTTTTCGACTACCACGTCGGTGAGAAAGCCGGTCGTCACGCCGTAGGTAAGCGCCACGCCGGGGTCAAAGACATGCACGTGCACTTTGACCAGGTTTTCGTCGCCTTCGACGAGCGGGCAGTCGCCCATGGCGGCAATGTCGGCGGAAATGACATGCACCGGCTTCTTGGGCTTTTCGATCAGGAATTGGACGTCGAAGCCCCATTGGACGGGCGGCAGGGCGCGGCTGCCCTTGCGCTCGCGGCGTTCCTTGATGCTAAGATTTTCGGCTTCTTCCTCGGACTCTGACTGGTCACTGCCGCCATGGCGTACCGGTTGGCCGGTGAGGGCACGGTACATGCCTTCGAAAACAAAGAAAAGGCCCTTGCCGCCCGAATCTACCACGCCGGCCTTCTTGAGCACCGGCAATTGCTCGGGTGTGCGCTGGACCGCCTGGTCAGCGCCCTCGACCACCTGTTCCATCATCTTGCGCATATCGCTGGAGGTTTCGGCGGCCAAGGATGCGGCGCTGCTGATCTCGCGCGAGACGGTGAGGATGGTGCCCTCGACCGGGGCAGGGACGGCATCGTAGGCCGCCTCCGACGCCTGCTGCAGGGCATCGGCCAGATCGGCGGCGGTGATGTCCGTTTTGCCACGCAGTGCATGGCTGAAGCCGCGCAGGATCTGGCCGAGGATCACGCCTGAATTGCCGCGCGAGCCCTGGTGGGCGCCTTCGGCGGCGGCTTCGGCCACGTCGCTGACTGTGATGTCGTCGCTGCGGCGGGCGATGTTGTTCCAGGCCGCCTTGATTGTGAGCAGCATGTTGGTGCCGGTGTCGCCGTCGGGGACGGGGAAGACATTGAGGCGATTGACCTGCTCGTAGTTGTGGGCCAGCCAGTCGTAGGCGGCGCGGAAGAGCGAACGCATGTCCTTGGCGTCGAGCGTGGTCACCGGTTGGTCCGCCGGGTATTTGTCCAGCAGTTCAGTCTGACCATCATCCGGTTGTGCCGGTTGAGGTGCACTTGCGGGCGGGCCGTCGGGCGCAGGCGTTTCGACCGGCGGCTGCGAACCCAGCTCGCTAGCCGCGAGCTCGCCGGTTGCGTCGATTGCAGTGTCCTTCAGTTCAGCGTCCACACGCCACTCCTCTCGCTATATCATCGCGTCCGGCGGATCACGATTGCGTCATGCAACAATTGCTACAGAGATAGTAACACCACATAATGGCCAAGGTTTCAAATTTTGGTGGGATGTAATATAAGTCTAACACAAGTTGTTCGCGTTCTATTTGCGCTCCTTTTTGACACAGTCATACCGCTATGCTACACTTCCCCTGTTATCCATGTGACAGATCGGCTGTGGCAAGCGTTAGTCGTCGGTCACAGCATTGAAGGATAGAAAAGACTTTAGGAGGACAGCATCATGGCGAAGTGTCAACAGTGCGGCAAGGGGCCGCAGTACGGCAACAACCGGCCTTGGTCCAAGAAGGCCACGCGGCGCCGCTGGGGTGTCAATGTTCAGAAGGTGAACGTGCTGGAGAACGGCCAGATGGTGTCAAGGCGTCTGTGTTCGTCCTGCGTGCGCACGCTCTCCAAGGCATAAACAGCCCAAGTTAGCGCCGGATTACCGGTCGAAACCAAAAATCGCCACCCTAAATGAGGTGGCGATTTTTGTTGGCAACTACACGATGGCCGTACCTCTGGTAAACCCGCACGGGGCACACCAACGTGCCCTAGCTGTTGTGAACCCCGAAATAGACCGTAAACACTTCATCCCGAATCTCGTATAGCGGGATAAAACGAATGTCCTGCACCTGGCCACGCGTGCGATAATCGGTGCGCCAGTAGGTCCACTCCCGTTCGTTGTCCGGCGTCAAGATGAACTGGGGCAACGTCGGGTCCCCGCGCAGCGTGAGCCCGCTGATCCCATAGTTGGGGCGGGCATTTTTGTCGCCGGTCGCTTTTGTTTGCGCGGCGGTCGGTTGCTCCCCTGGATTGAGGCCTGCCAAGACGACCGGGCCATCCATAAAGCCGACCATTTCCTCGTCGTCAGGCAGCGGCACCGCCACGAGTGACTTGGGAAAGACGATGTGGATCCCGTCGTCGGTCCAGGTGCGGCGGATTTCGACGTAGCTGGAGGGATCTTGGGCGACAGCCACTGGCTCACCGTTGATGCTGATCTCCGCCCGGCCGCTCAACCACCACGGCAAGCGCAGGCGCAAGCTGAACTCCGTGGGCTGTGCGCAGTGCACAGAGAGATCGTAGGCCAGGCTCGCGGGCCGGCGCGGGGACTGCAGCTGCGGATCGTGGGTCAGGCGCAAGGTCACGGCTTGCCCGTCCTGCTGCCAGGCGAGTTCATTGGGGATAAATTGGCTCAGGGTCAGCCCGCCTGCATGCGTATACCAGATGTGATTGGTATGAATGGTATGTGCCTGCACCAGTGTGCCGTGACAGCACCAGAAGTCTTCGGTGGGCGTGCCCCATACCTTCTCCGCTCCGGCATAGAAGGGCAGGAAATAGGAAATCATGCCCGTGTCGGGGTGCTGCTGCGCCAGGATGCCGTTCCACAAGTTGCGCTCCCAGTAGTCGGCATAGCGCGGGTCATCGGTCCAGCGCAGCAGGCAGTCCGCCAGATGCATCATGTTATAAACCGTGCAATGCTCCTGCGTGCGGAACCCCAGGCGCGACGATAATTCACCGGGCGGCGACCAGACCTCACCATTGTTCTGCCCGCCACTGATGTAATAGCCACGCTCGGTCACGCCACTGCGCCAATAGGCGTCGACGATCTGGCGCCAGCGCGGATCGCCAGTGACCTCCCACGCGCGCGCAGCACCCAGCACTTCCGGAATCGTGGTGTTCATGTGCATGTTGGTCAGCACATCTTTGCCCGCGATCAGCGGATCGAACAATCGCCGCCGGTCGTAGCGTTGGAGCAGCTCGTAGTGTTCGCGTTCACCGGTGAGACCAGCCAAATTGGCCCACACTTCCAGCATGCCGCCGGTTTCCGTATCCAGGATATTGTCCATCTCATCCGTGCTGAACCGTCCACTCCAGCGGTGAAACCAGTGCGCCCAGCGCAGGAGGATTTCGAGCGCCTCATCATTGCCGCCAACCGCGTGCATATCCCACAGCCCCATCAGGGTTTTGTGCAACGTGTACTGCGGCGCCCAGACTTGCTTGCCGCGCACGACCCACTCGAGGTACTTTTCGGGGATCGACCCGGCCCATTCGCCGCCATTTTCGCGCTGGCAGCGCGCTAGTTCGCTGACAATGTAGTCGGCCTTACCTTTGATTTCCTGGTCCCCCGTGTTGGCGGCGATGTAGGCGGCTGCAGAAAGCCAGTGTCCCAGAAAGTGGCCGCGCAGTTGGCAGGTGGGCGATTCCCATCCCCAGTGCAGGTCGTCGACACGGTTCCTGGGTCCCCACAGACCCGCTTCCATGTAATGATTCTGCAAGAGGTTTTCCGTCTTGAGCGCCAGCATGTATCTGCGGTTCAGGTCAAACCGCTGCTGGAAGAGGCCCGGCAGCAGCTTTGTCGCGCCTGGGTGAAGGGGTTGAAGAGGATGGGGCACGTCGGTCTCCCTTTTATTCTGTGGCTATTTTTATGTGGCCAGATTGCGGGTCTGGTTAATGCGATTAACCCTTGATGCCACTCATCACCATACCTTCGACGAAGTAGCGTTGGGCAAAGAAGAACAGCACGATCACCGGTAGAATCATTGCCGTCGAGGCCGCCATCAGTAAATGCCACTGGGTGGTCATCGCACCGCGAAAGGTAGCCAGGCCGAGCGCCACGGTAAAGTTGTAGTCGGAGCGCAGATACAGCAGCGGCCCAATAAAGTCGTTCCAGGTGGCGAGAAAGGTAAAGACCGCCACCGTAGCCAGCGCCGGCTTGCACAAGGGCAGCATAATCCGCCAGTAGATACCGAACTCCGATGTGCCGTCGATGCGTCCGGCGTCAGCTAATTCCTCCGGCAGTGAGCGGAAAAACTGCCGGAACAGGAAGATATTGAAGGCGCCGCCACCGAAGAAGTACGGAAAGGTAAGCGGCAAGATCGTGTCCACCCAGCCAAACCGGCTGAACATCAGAAACTGCGGCACCATCAGCACAAAGTAGGGCACCATCAACGTCACCAGCACCAGGGAAAACCAAAAGTCGCGCCCGGGGAAATTAATACGCGCAAAACCATAGCCGCAGAACGAAGCGCTCAACAGAATCGCAATCAAGTTCAATACCACGATGCGCATGGTGTTGAGAAAATAGAGACCGAACGGCTTATAAACCAGGGCTTCCGCATAGTTCTGCCACTGCGGCGGCTGCGGAATCCACACGGGCGGGAAGAGGAAGATTTCCTGCAACGTCTTGAGCGAGCTGCTCACAAGCCAGATAAACGGCAGTGACACCACAACCGAACCGGCAATGAGGATCGCCAGGATCATGGCCGTCCACCAACGGTGCGAAGTACTGGCCTTTGTGCGCTCGGTTGTCACCGGCTGGTGTGACGCAGGGTTTTCTGCAACTGTGCTCATATCAACGGACATCCTCGTAATGCACGCGACTGCCGATATACTTGAAGACTAAGAGCGTCAGCACGACCACGATCCCGAACAGCACCCAGGCGAGCGCCGCCGAATAGCCCACCTTCATGTTTTGAAACGCCGTGCGGTACATGTACAGGACGTAGAACAGGGTCGCATTTTGCGGGCCGCCGTCGGTCATCAATCGACCGGCGGTGAAGATTTGAAACGTGGCGATGATGCCGATGATCAGGTTAAAAAAGATAACCGGCGAGATCAAGGGAATCGTGATGTGGCGCAGCTTGGCCAGACGACCGGCGCCGTCGATATCGGCAGCTTCGTAGAAGACATCGGGAATGCCCTGCAGCCCGGCCAGGTAGATGACCATGCCGCTGCCGAATGCCCACAAGGACATGATGATCATGGCCGGCAGCGCCCATTCCGGATCCTGCAGCCAGGCGACTTTGGGCAGCCCGAGCGCGCGCAGCGCCACATTGGCCAGCCCAAACTCGGTGTTAAAAATCCAGATCCACAGCACAGCGTTGGCCACAGCCGGCACAATGCTGGGCAGATAGAAGGTCGTGCGGAACACGCCGATACCGCGCATCTTGGTGTTGAGCAGCAAGGCCAGCAGGAAGCCCAACAAGAGCGCCAGCGGCACCGAGACCAACGTGAAAGTGCCCGTGACCCGAAGCGCCTGCCAAAACAGGTCATCGCCCCACAAGCGCGCCAGATTTGCAAACCCGACGTAGCGCGGCGGCGAAATCAAGTTCCAATCATGAAACGTCAACCACACGGCCACACAGGCTGGGATAAAAAACCAGATCAAAAAACCAAGGATAAAGGGCGAGATGAAGATATAACCGATGATCGTGCGCCGCCCCGCCAACGTGCGTGGCGAATAGCGGTGATACCAATGTTTGGTTGTCATGGGGTCTGTACGCTCGTTTTCAAATAGACCTCACGCAAAGCCGCAAAGACGCCAAGCAAAGTGAGTTGGATCAACGTTCACTTGTTGCAAGGCGTCTTTGCGTTTTTACGTGCGCATGAACCAATTGCTGCAAACAACTGCTCATTGGGCAGTGCAGGTACGTTTGCTTAGGGTCGTACACTCAGATTGAGCACAATGGGCGCTCAACTCGCCGGCTGCAAGATCTCGTTTGCTGCCGGCACCACTTCGGCCATTGCCTGCTCGGCGGTCGCGTCGCCATTAAAGACCTTATCGATGCCGGGCTGGAGAATCTGCATCGACTCGGCCCACCCCGGCGGCATATACATGGTGTGGCCGTATTGGGGTAGGAACTTGGTCGCAATGTCGACATAGCCTTCGGGATGAACGCCTGGCGTGATCCAGGTCTGCAGCCCTTCGGGCGTCATCAAGGCAGTCTGGCTCGGCAGCCACAAACCGATCTTGCAGAACTGCGTCTGATAGTACGGCGTAGCCAGGTAGCGCAGCCATTCCCAAGCCTCAGCCGGATACTTGGTCGCGGTGAATCCCGAATGGAAATGCGCCTGCATGTCGGTGCCGGTCTTTTCGCTCATGCCGGGCAGCACGCCCGTGCCTAACTTCGGCTTGATCTTATAGAGCCATGACAGGGCCCACGAGCCATCAACCGCCATCGCGATCCTGCCGTTCTCAAGCATTTGCGCATCGGACATGCCCAGCGCTTGCGTCGCCGAAGCTGCCGGAGCCACATGGTTCTTCAGTGACAGGTCGGCCACGTTCTGCATGGCCTCGGTGGCGGCAGCCTGGTCCAAGATGCAAAGCCCGGTACTCTGATCGATCCAGTCGCCGCCGTTGCCGACGATCGCCGAGTGGAGATTGTACCACTGGGTGGTGGCAGGCCACGATACACCCCAGCGTGCAATATTTTCAGGATCGAAACCGCTCTCGTTCGGGTGTTTGCCGGCCGCGTCCACCGTCAAGGCCGTAGCCGCATCCAGGAACTGCTGCCACGTCCAGGCGTTTGCCGGGTCATTGCTCGGTGGTTCGACGCCTTCCTGTGCCAAGAGGTCGGCATTGTAGTAGAGGTGCGGCGCCACCCAGCACGACCCGATGCCGTACCACTTCCCATCTGCCGTGCAGCGCTGCTCCTCTTGCGGCTCGATGAAGTAATCTGCGGCGCCAAGCAGCGGGTCCGCCTTGAGCGGGTCGGTAATGTCCAGCAGCACGTTATCGCGGATCAGGGTGCGATAGAGAGGCGAGGCAATAAACGCCGTATCCGGCGGCGTGCCGGCCGCAATATCAGTCAGCATCTTGTCCTGATATTCCGTCGTGACATTGGGCGTATGCAGGAAGATGACCTTGACCTTGTCCTGCTCAGACTCGAACTGCTTGATGGCCGCGTTGACGCCCTCCACCTCTTCAGGGGCCCCCCACCCTGCAAAAGTGATGGTTACTGGCCCAGTGCTCGGCGCTGCCTGTTCGCCAGCCGCGGGCGCTGCGCCGGGCGCCGCCGTTGGTGTACAAGCCGCCAAAAACACGACTCCCGTGAGCCCGGCGCTTGCGCGCAGAAAATCACGACGCGACAATCGATTGTAATCGTGGACTGCATAGGTGAGATGCCTCCTTGGATGACTTATATGCTTTTTACGCTGTGGGAAAAG
>CAWIVN010000030.1:0-263657 GCA_963839515.1 uncultured Chloroflexia bacterium | reverse complement strand
ATGGTGAACTTGCTAGTAACTATATCACAAGTCAGAATCCTGTATTACGCCAGTATTGTAGCAGAAACATTCGATGCGCACAATGGGCGTGCAAATTGTGGGTGTGGTTCAGGATTTTGGACGCGCCGGAACAAAGCCCCGCGTTCAGTCCGCACGCCGCGTGCGGGCGATTTTGGCCTTGCCATCAGGCCGCCTGTGTGGGCGAGAACACGGGCATGTGGGCGGGTGGGGCGCCAGGGGCGCCAGGCGCACGAAGGCGTGCGCACTGGAGGCGACGGGACACCTTCCAAAATCGTGACGCACACCCGCAAATTGTGACCGGGCCAGAAGCGGTAGAGGAAAAGCAGGGAAAGACGGCGGGCAAAGATCTCCTCAGTGATCGATAGAAAGTCAGTTGCCTACACCCAGACGCAGATGAGCGTGGCGGGCAGCAATGACCAGTGACTCGCGCACGATGTCGTCGAGCGCCTGGCGAGTGGGGGCGGGTGAAGCGGACCGCTGCGGGTGGGCGGAGTGGAGGCGCAAGAGGTCCATAGGCAGGTCAGGTTCCTCGCATGGCTACTGTACGGCGCAGTTGGCCGCAGCCGGCATTGATCTCGATGCCGCGGCGCAGGCGCACGGTGGCTGGGATGCCGGCGTCGCGCAGGATTTGGGCGAAGCGTTCGGTGTCCTCGTCGCTGGTGGGCTGGTAGGGGCTGTTGGGAATCGGGTTGAGTGGGATCAGGTTGACGTGGCAGAGGATGCCTTGCAGCTTGCTCGCCAGCTCCTGTGCCAGCTCGGGGCTGTCGTTGATGCCGCGCATGAGGGCGTATTCAAAGGTGACGCGGCGGTGCGTCTTGTCGATATAGCGGCGCACGGAGGCCAGCAGTTCATCTACGTTGTAGGCCTTGTTGATGGGCGTCAATTGGTTGCGCAGTTCGTCGTTGGGCGCGTGCAGGCTCACGGCCAGGCCGATCTGCAAACCCTCCTCGGCCATGCGGTCGATCATGGGGACGAGTCCGACAGTGCTGAGCGTGATGTGGCGTGCGCCCAGGCCAAAAGCGTCGGGGTCAGTGAGGCGGCGCAGGGCCGTCCAGACGTTTTTGTAGTTGTGCATTGGCTCGCCCATACCCATCAGCACGATGTTCGTCACGTCGCTGGGACGGTCTACGCTTGTGACGGGTGGAGCGGCGGGGTCGGCCAGGTAGCGGGCGAAGTGGAGTACCTGGGCCACAATCTCGCCCGCAGAGAGGTTGCGGGCGAGTCCCCCCTGGGCGGTGGCGCAGAAGGTGCAGCCCATAGCACAGCCGGCCTGGCTGCTGATGCAGAGCGTACGCCGCTCCTCATAGAGCATCAGCACCGTCTCGATGGTCTGGCCGTCGGGCAGCTGGAAGAGCGTCTTGAGCGTATCAGCGTCGAGTGAGACCATTTCGGCCACGGGCTGGAGCGGCGTGAGCGTGGCCGTAGCGGCCAGCTGCTCGCGCAGCGGCTTGGGCAGGTTGGTCATGGAATCAAAGTCGGCGACGTAACGCTTGTAGATCCACTCCCACACCTGGCGGGCGCGAAATTTGGGCTGGCCCAGTTCGGCCAAAAATGCCTCCAGCTCAGGCAGTGAATAATCGAGCAACGACACGCGTGGGTCAGGCGCGGCCGGTTGAAGCAAGGGTATTGCAGTCATAGAAGGATATTATACCGCAAGTCTGAACCTTGATTCGTAGGATTTTGGGGATTTCCTTGATTACGTGCCGTCACGGTCGTCGCGGCGTAGAATCATGCTAATCCTAAAAATCCCACAAATCATGGTTCAGACATCCACCCCAGCAGCTGTGTGAGGTCTTCGGCGATCAGGTGGGGCGGCAAGGGCTGGGCTTCGAAATGTTCGCGGGTGTCGATGCCGGTTAGCATGCCGACCGTTTTGAGCCCAAGCGAGATGGCGCCGGCGATGTCGGTGTCGTAGCGGTCACCCACCATCATGGTCGCGTGCGCGTCGACGCCGAGGCGGTGCAAGGCAATTTCGTACATCGGCGTGTTGGGTTTGCCGATGACGATGGGCTTGACACCAGTGGCGGCGGTAAAGAGGGCAAGGACGCTGCCGGCGCCGGGAATCTGGCCGCGCTCGGTGGGGAAGGTGAGATCGCTGTTGGTGCCGACAAAGCGGGCGCCGTTGCGGATGGCGAGGGCGGCGTCCGCCAGATCGTTAAAGGTGAGGTTGAAGTTGGCCCCTGAGACGGCATAGGCCGCAGCGAAGGGATCGGTAGTCAGCTCGAAGCCCTTGTCTTGCAGGGCGGCGCGCAGTCCTTCCATGCCCATGACGAAAACCTTGCCCTGCGGCCAGCCGTTCTCTACCTGCTCGGCCAGCCAGGTGGCCGTGGCTTCCGAACTGCCCAGGATACAAGCGGGCGAGACATGGATGTCCATCGCCGCCAGCTTGTCGGCGAACTGCTGCGAAGTCATGCTGGCGTTGTTGGTGATGCAGAGCCAGCTGCGACCGGTGGCGTCCAGGTAGTCGAACATTGCCTGCACGCCGGGTAACGGACGCTTGCCGACATAGACGACGCCGTCCATGTCAAAGAGCGCGGCGCGGATGTGGGACAGCCATTCGGTTTTGGGTGACATGATTTGATTTCCTGTATCGTGCTTTGTGCTGTCTAGACAGCATGAATCGATATTTATACGCCGGATTATCCCATGAGAAACCGAGTTTCTGGCAAGCTTCGCATGCTTGGAAACTCGGTTTCTTGGTCGCTGCGCGATAATGAGCCGCATGCCTACACTTGAACAAACTTCGGCCGGGGGCGTGGCCTTTCGGCGTATACGAGAAGGTGCGGAGGTCGGATTCGAGATCGCGTTGATCTTGGTTGGTCCGCAGGCGCGCTGGCAGCTGCCCAAGGGGCTGGTGAATGCGGGCGAGACGCCGGAGACGGCGGCGCTGCGTGAGGTGGCGGAAGAAGCGGGCGTCGAGACGACCTTAGTAGAGCCGATCGACTTGATCGAATATTGGTACTATGGCAGCCGTGGGGCGCAGAAGGTGCGCTTTCACAAGCGCGTGCATTTCTTTCTGCTGGAGTACGTGGCAGGCGACGTGGCCAACCATGACGACGAAGTAGAGGAGGCGCGTTGGGTGACTTTGGAGGCGGCCAAGACGATGCTAGCGTTTGCGAGCGAACGCAAGGTGGTGGAGAAGGCGGAACAGCTCCTCGCTCGGCGCCCTGGCACTGCTTGACCTGAGACCTAGTGCGCCACGCGTGGAGCTGAGGATCCGTGCCAGGCACGGTGTAAACGTTACGTGGTGGAGAGGGGGCCGAGGTATGAAGCCGCTAGTTGTGATGATCTGTGTGGTCTTCGTGTTAGCCGGGTGCCGGCCGGTGCAGGCTCCGGTGGATGGGGCGCCAGCCACACCTCCAGCTGCCATCGAACCGCAGGGGTCTATCGAGCGCATCCATGATCCCGTCATGGCGAACGATGGGGACACATATTATGTGTTCTCTACGGGATCGCGGATTGCTGTCATCTGCTCGAAGGATATGGTGAACTGGGAGCGGTGCTATCGGATTTTTGACTATCTGCCCGGTTGGGTGATAAAGGCGGTGCACGGGGTCGGCGATCTGTGGGCACCGGATATCTCCTATTATGATGGCAAGTGGCAGGTCTACTATTCCGGCTCCACGTTTGGCAGCCGTGACTCGGTAATCGGGTTGGCGACCAATGCGACACTTGACCCAAACAGCCCTGATTATGCGTGGGTGGACGAAGGTGAGGTGCTGCGCACACGCAACGGAGACGATTGGAACGCCATCGACCCCAACTTTGTGCTGGATACGGAGGGGCAACCGTGGCTGGCATTTGGCAGCTTTTGGAGCGGAATCAAGCTGGTAAAGCTGGATCCGGCAACGCGCAAGCCGGCCGCTGACGCCGATATCATCTCGTTGGCCAGCCGGCGCGGTTCGCCGGACAACACGGAGGCGATTGAGGGCGCATTTATTATCCGGCACGGGGAGTACTACTATCTTTTTGCCTCGTTTGATGCCTGCTGCCAGGGAGCACAGAGCACGTACAATGTGCGCGTGGGACGGTCGGCGGAGATAACCGGGCCCTACGTAGACCGCGACGGAGTGCCGCTGATGGAGGGTGGCGGCACGCAGATCACGGGAGCGTACGATCGCTGGCGCGGGCCGGGACATAATGGCATTTTCTCAGAGAATGAGGTGGATTGGCTTGTGTATCATGCCTATGACGCCAACCAAGGTGGGATCTCGAAGCTGCGCATCGAGCCGATCGAATGGGATGATGAGGGATGGCCGCACGTGGCGAGTTACACGGGTTCAAAGTAGATCAGCCGTCCTGATGCGGCCGGTAGCAGGCTTATGACACCCGCTACCGTCACGCGCGCACAAATCTTGGCTTTGCGGCTGCAGCGGCACAACCTGGCGCGGCGGCTGGTGGGGGGCTCGCTGGAAGAGGCGGCGGCCGTCTGCGGCATCCAGAATTCGCCGCCTGGGTCGGCGCTTTTGTCTCTGCACGCGTGGGTGGAGGAGGTGAGCGGCGCGGCGCTCGACCGTGCTTTGCTGGCAGATAAGCGGCTCGTGCAAGTATGGAGCGTACGGGCGGCTCCCCTGCTCGTGCCGGCCAGGGACGCCGCCATCTTTACGCATGGGCTGCTGCCGTATGGCGAAGAAGAGCTGCGCTTTTTCATCCGAGGTGCGAGTGATCACTTGCAGCGTTTTGGCATCACGGCGACTGAGTTGGTGGATTGGACGGCGCTGGCGCTGGACCAGGTGCTGGATGGGGATGAGCTGACAAAGGATGAATTGGGTGTGGCGCTCAGCCGGCGGGTGGAGCAGCAGATTCCAGCGCACTTGGTGAACCTGTGGAACAGTCCGGACGTACTGGGTCATTATGGTGAGTCGTTGGTGCGTTATGCCCTCTACGTGATTGCCCTGCGCGGAGCCTTTTGCGTGATGTCGCACCAGGGGCATGCCGCCACCTTTGTGCGCACAGACCAGTGGCTGGGACAGGCGTTTGCTTCCTTCAGTGGCTCAGAGGCAGCCGAGCTGCTGCGGCGCTACCTGGCCGCGTATGGCCCGTCTACCGTGGACCACTTCGCGCAGTGGGCGGGCATTGCGCCGGCGCAGGCGCAGAGAAGCTGGCAAATGCTTGAGCAGGAAGCAGCTGCAGTTGCGTATGCCGGCAAAACCCTGTGGGTGCGCAGTAGCGACTTGCCGGCATTGCTGGAGTATTCACTGCCGGAAGGGGTGCGCCTGCTGCCGCCGCATGATCCCTACCTGGCAGCGCGTGACCGCACCCTATTGGTGCCGGAGAAACGGCGTCACGCCCAGATCTGGCGCGCCGCCGGCAGCCCCGGCGTCGTACTGGATGGTGGAGAGATCGTTGCAACCTGGCGAACCCAGAAGAAGGGAACGACGCTGCAGCTTGCCATAGAAGATATTGATGCGCCGCGCTCCTTGCGGACTGCAATTGAGGCCGAGGCAAACGCAGTTGCACGGATGCGCGGTTGCCGGCGAGCAGATGTTGCTTTTGGCGCGTAGCGTGTAAACGTGTGATGCCTGGTTAGGATACTTTAGGCCGCCTATCTTGGAAGCGAATCACCTGGTTAAGAAGTATGGCGAGTTTGTGGCGTCGGCGATGTGTCGTTCGCGATCGAAGAAGGCGAGGTATTTGGGCTGCTGGGGCCGAACGGGGCCGGTAAACGTACGACGATCGCCATGCTCTCCGGTCTGTTCCCACCTAGCGAGGGGGCGGCGCAGATCGGTGGCCTGGACGTGGTCAAGGACTTGGGGCGGGTCAAGCAGTTGATCGGCATCGTGCCGCAGGAGTTGGCGTTATATCCCACGCTTACCGGCCGCGAAAACGTGACCTTTTTCGGCGAAATGTATGGGCTGCACGGCAAAGACCTGCGCCAGCGGGTGGACTTTGACTACCTGGTGCCAGGATACGCCGTGTTTTTTGCCTTCTTCCTGCTGGGCTTGATGGCGGAGACTGTCTACAACGAGCGAGTGAGCGGAGGCGTGCGGCGGCTGCTGGTGCAGCCCACGCCGCGTTGGGTGCTGCTGCTGGGCAAGGCCATTCCTTACGCATTGATCGCCATGCTTCAGGTCATGGTGGTGATGGGGGCCAGTTCGCTGCTGTTTGGCTACGACTTGGGGCACGACCTGCCGGCTCTGGCGCTGCTGGTCGTGGCGACTGGCTTGGTCGTCGGCAGCATCGGGCTGCTGATGGCGGTGCTGGTCAAGAGCGAGGGTCAGGTCAACGCCGTGCCCACGCTGCTGCCGCTGGTGCTGGCGGCAGTGAGTGGCGCAATGTTTCCGAGCATCGCCATCCCCACGCTCAAGCTATTCACGCCGCACTACTGGGCGGTGCAGGGGTTCTACCAGGTCAAGGCGCTAGGGGGTGACTTGACCAGCGCACTGCCACACATTGGGATATTGCTGGCGATCAGCGTTCTATGTTTTGGGCTGGCGGTCTTGCGGTTTCGGTACGAGTAGGGCCTGTCATTGAATCTGCGTCCGCAGTTCCATGCTGAGATAGGTTTCTCCTGCCATGACTGTCCGTACTGCCTCCAGGAGGTCGAGAGGGTTCTCTTTGAGGACGTAGCCTTGGGCGCCGGCGGCTAACGCCCGCCGCACGTAATCGCGCTCGTGATGGCCGGAGAGCATGATACAACGAAGGTCCGGATGCTGCCGGCGGATGGCTGCCACTAGCTCGATGCCACTCATGGCCGGCAGCGATACATCTACGAGAACGAGATCCACTGTGAGCTGGGGCAGCTGCTCCAGGGCAGCTTCGGCCGTTGGCGCCAGTGCCGCCACGGTCAGCTCCCCAATTCGGTTCAGAAAATGGACCATCGTATTGGCAAACGTGGTGTTATCTTCCACAATCAGTAGCGCAGTCATGGGTGCTTCCCTTCTCGCCCTTGCACGGGAACATAAAGTGAAATACGAGTGCCTTGTCCCGGTGCGGATACATTCTCCATGCGGCCGCCAAGCAGCTGCATGCGCTGCCCGATGCGCGTCAACCCTTGGCTCACCCGGTTGTTGTCACTGCCATCATCGGGCGTAAAGCCCTGCCCTTGATCGCTCACATCAATACGGAGATGGTCACCGTCTTTGGCGATTGCTACCTGGGCCGTGTTGACGCCGGCATGTTTGACCACATTAAAGAGCAACTCGCGCACGATTTGAAAGAGCAGCACGCGCAGGTCTTCGTTGAGCAGCGGGAGAATTTTTTCGGCCTGCACATCGACTGTCAGCCCCTGCTGCTGGTCCATTTGGGCTGCCAACCAACGAATGGCTGCTCCCAGACCTTCACCGTGCAGAACAGGCGGGCTGAGGTCCACACTGAGCTCACGCGTGATCTGAACGGATCTACGCAGGCCTTCCTCAATATCGGTGACGATCTGCCGAGCTGTATGGGGTTGGCTCTCGTTGAGAGCCTGGCGCAACAGGGTGAGTTGGAACATGAGACTGAATAGGCGTTGCTGCAGGTCGTCGTGGAGAATGCCGGACACCCGCCGCCGTTCTTCTTGCTCGCTCATGGTCAGTTGCGTTACCAGGTCGCGCACCTGCCAGGTGCGCTCCTTTACCTGCGCCTCCAGGCGTTCCTCCATCTCCCTGCGTTCCGTCAGGTCGCGCGCCACCTTCACATAGCCGCTGTGGGTACCCTCCTGCAATGGGGTGAGGACGCCGCTGGCAAAAAAGCGTGTTCCATCCTTGCGGATATGCCAGCGTTCGTCAGCCGCCCGGCCAGTCGTGCGCGCCTGGTAAATTTCTTGTGCCGGTACATTGTTGGCTCGATCCTCGGGTGTGAAGACCATGGCGCTTGGCTGGCCGATTGCTTCCGCTGCTGAGAAGCCAAATACCCGCTCTGCGCCGCTATTCCAATCCACAATTAGGCCTGCCTCGTCCTGCGTAAAGATGGCGTAGTCATTGATGCTTTCAAGGATAAGGCGCAGCCGTTCTTCGCTGACACGCAGTGCCTCCAGAGCCTGCCTGCGTTCCGATAGGTCGCGGCTGACTTTGGTAAAGCCAATCTGCATTCCGTCCTCGGCGCGCAAGGGGGTGATGATCTCGTTGGCCCAAAAGTGCGAACCGTCTTTGCGCACGCGCCAACTCTCATCCTCGGACCGTCCCGTCGTCAATGCCCTCTGCATTTCGAGCTCGGGTTTTCCAGCTGCCAGATCTTCGGGCAGGTAAAAGCTGTGCAGGGATTTGCCGATGATTTCATTTGTCGTGTAGCCTGTTAGCCGCCGCGCCCCTTCATTCCAGCTGGTCACAGATCCGGCCAGATCAAGGGTGAAGATGGCATAGTCCTGCACGCTTTCCAGCAGCAAGTGCAGTTGTTCTTCCGAGGCACGCAGGGCTGCTTCCGTGGCAATCGTGTGGTGCAGGCGCTCTTCTGCATTCTTGCGGTCGGTGATATCGGCTATGATCAGCAGAATGAGCTCGACATGATCCAGCCGCCGGCCGTTGAGCAACAGGGTGCGTGGGCCGAGTTGCTCAAACTGGTGGCTCAGTTCATAGCCGGAAAATGTATGGCTTCTTGGCAAGATGTCTTCGAGCAACAGGCGCAGCTGCGGGATGTCCCACTCGTTGCTGCCGAGTTTATAGATGAGGCGACCCACGGTTTCCTCGGGCTGGAAGCGAAAAGTCGCGTAAAAAGCGTCGTTGGCGAACTTGACGCGCAGCTTGCGGTCCAACACAAGCAGAGAGTCAGGCATGGTCTGCACAATGGCTTCGGCGTACGCTTGGGCCTGGTGCAGCGCCAGTTCGACATCCTTGCCGGCTATGTTATCTGTGTTGGCGTCTTTGATGCTGTTGGATTTTGTAGTCGGCTCTTTGGAGCTTTGTTCACCTGTGCTAGATGGCTGGCCTTTGCTCGTCATATTTGTACCTTCGGACAAGGATTGTTGCGCATTGCAGCAGAAGAAATCTATAGATGAGCCATCGTCATAAAGTACTTATCGAGCTAATAAAGGGCAATGGTGCGAAGACAGTTACTGCCGACGCAGACACTTGCGCATCTATGTGATTGCTGCGGATGATGGGGGATATTAGCTTCTGCTGACGAGGTGGCGGACCGGTTATCAACTGGGTGTAGCCGGTGCAGTGTACGTTGGCATGCCCGGCTTGTCAACATAAACGAGGCTCGCCTATTTCGCCATCATTGCCGGCTAAGCGATATAGGTGAATCTTCACTGACGCTCATCATCAGGCCCTCCGGCGAGATACCCCCCGGCTTCAGCCGTGAGGAGGGATAGCCGCTGGCCCCTACTGTGCCAGGGTGTTGTGTTATATGCCGACATGCTGTATAATGCTCTTATGGCTTTCAAGTCGAACAACAACGTCACCTATTCTTGTACCTACCATGTAGTGTGGTGTCCGAAGTACCGGCGCAAAGTACTGGTAGATGGCATTGACGAACGTCTCAAGCAAGTCTTGTGTGACATAGCCAAGGAAACGTCGTGCGATCTGATTGAACTTGAGGTTATGCCCGACCATGTACACGTCTTAGTTGGCGTTGATCCTCAGTTTGGCATCCACTCCCTGGTCAAGTTGATGAAGGGTCGTAGCTCTCGACTGTTGCGCCAAGAGTTCCCTAAACTCAAGAGCCGCTTGCCTACTCTCTGGACGAATAGCTACTTTGTCGCCACGGTTGGCGGCGCTCCGCTGTCGGTAATCAAGCAGTACATCGAGAACCAAAAGAGCGTCTAGGCCATGAAGCTGATTGCGCAGGTCAAGTTGCAACCAACCGCACAGCAGGTCGATGCTCTCAAGCGAACGATGGAATCGGCCAACAGCGCCGCCAACTTCCTGAGTGACCTGGCGTGGGAGACAAAGCAATTCAGGCAATACGACTTGCACCACGCGGCCTATTACGCAATCCGCGAGCAATTTGGCTTGTCCGCTCAGGCAGCGGTTCGTGTTATCGCCAAAGTCGCTGACGCCTACGAGATTGACAAAAAGGTCAAGCGAACCTTTCGCCTGTTGGGGAGCGTCGCCTTCGACGATCGCATCCTGCGCATCGTCCCGGACAAGAAAACTGTTTCGATTTGGACGCTGGACGGTCGCCAACAAATGGCCTTCGTTTGTGGTGAGCGCCAGGCGACCATGCTGCAAGGGCAGCGCGGCGAGTCCGATCTCGTCTACCGCGGCGGCGAGTTCTATCTTCTGGCGACATGCGACGTTGACGAAGCGCCGCTCTCCGACGTTGACGGTTTTCTTGGCGTCGATTTGGGTGTCGCCAATATTGCCGTCGATAGTGACCACACAATCTATCAGGGCAAGAAGGTCAAGAACGTTCGCTGCCGTCACCGCCAGTTGCGCACCAAGTTGCAGCGCAAGGGCACGAAGTCCACGCGCCACCGTCTCAAGAAACTGGCGGGCAAAGAACAGAAGTTCGCTACTTGGACAAACCACAACATCAGCAAAAGCATTGTTGCTAAGGCTAAAGACACCGGTCGCGGGATCGCCCTGGAAGACCTGGGTGGTATTCGCGACCGGATAACGGCTCGTGGACCTCAGAGAGCAACCTTGCATAGCTGGTCGTTTTTCCAACTGCGCAGCTTTATCGAGTACAAGGCCAAACTGAACGGCGTGGTCGTGACTGCGGTTGACCCGCGCAACACGAGTCGCACCTGTCCCGCTTGCGGCCACATCGATAAAGCCAATCGTAAGACTCAAGATGCTTTCCTCTGTACGCAGTGTGGTTGCTCTGGACTCGCTGACTACATCGCTGCCGTGAATATAAGCGGCAGGGCGGCAGTAAACCCGCCGAACGTCTCGACTACTGACGGGCAGTTCTATCAGTAGCGTCAGGGACAAAGCCCCCGGCTTTAGCCGTGGGGTTGTTTACTTGCATTCTACGCCACAATTCGGTAGCGTAGGGATGTAATCGTAGCCCAACGAAGTACCCAAAGGAGTGTACATATGGCTTTGAAAATGAAGATCACCTATTCCACGATGTCGGCCGACAACGAGGAGCTGCAGTCGGCCTTTGATGTGGCGTTTGCCAAGGTGCGCGAGTCGATGCTGGGGCTGGAAGTGCCGATGTTTATCGATGGCGAGAGAGTGTACGCGGACGAGAAGACGCGTGCATGCAGCCCAGTCGATACGTCGCTGCATCTATGTACGGCGCAGAAGGGTACGGCTGAGCACGCACGGCTGGCCGTGGCTGCCGCGCGCGCCGCTGCACCCGATTGGGCGGCCACGCCCTGGCAGGAGCGTGTGGCAGTGCTGCGGCATGTGGCGCAGACAATCCGCGACCGCAACTTTGAGCTGTCGGCGGTGATGGTGCTGGAGGTAGGTAAGAGCCGGCTCGAGGCGTTAGGCGAGGTGGAGGAGACGGCTGACCTGGTCGACTACTACGCCAATGCCATGGAAAAGAATCGCGGCTATATCAACGAACTCGGCAAGATGAACGCAGACGATCCAAAGGAGAGCAATGTCAGCGTGCTCAAGCCTTTTGGCGTGTGGGCGGTCATCTCCCCGTTTAACTTCCCCATGGCGCTGTCGGGTGCACCGATTGCGGCGGCGCTGGTGACGGGCAACACAGTGGTGTTCAAGGGCGCGTCGACGACGTTGTATACAGGCTGGCTGACGGCGCAGCTCTTTGCCGAGGCAGGCCTGCCGCCGGGTGTATTTAACTACGTATCCGGTCCCGGGCGCACGGTTGGGCAGGAACTGCAGGACAACCCGGATATCGACGGCTGGACCTTTACGGGCTCCTATGACGTGGGCATGCAGGTGGCGCGCAATGCGTTGTCCGGCCACTATCCCCGGCCGGCCATCATCGAGATGGGTGGCAAGAACCCAACCGTTGTGTCCAACAAGGCCAACGTGGATAAGGCCGTACAGGGCGTGGTGCGCTCGGCCTTTGGGTTGGACGGGCAGAAGTGCTCGGCCTGCTCGCGTGTCTACGTGCATGAAGACGTTTACGACGAGTTTGTGGGCAAGCTGGTTGATTCCACGCGCAAGCTCAAAGTGGGTGACCCTTCGACGCGCGAGGCATTTATGGGCACGGTGATCGACAAGGGCGCCTATGAGGATTACCAGAAGTACGTCGCGCAGGCACGCCAGGATGGGCAGGTGATCTATGGCGGCGACACGATCACCGATGGCGACTATGCCAAGGGCTATTACGTGCAGCCGGCCATCGTCACCGGGCTGCCGGAAAATCACCCGCTGGTCAAGAGCGAGCTGTTCCTGCCCATCCTGCATGTGGCCAAGGTCTACAGCGTAGAAGAGGGAATGCATAGGGCCAACGACACCCACTATGGGTTGACGTCCGGTTTCTTTAGCGAGGACGAGGAGGAGGCACGCTACTACTTGGACAATGTCCAGGCGGGCACGGTCTACGTCAATCGTGCGTCGGGGGCGACCACGGGCGCATGGCCGGGCATCCAGGCCTTTGGCGGCTGGAAGGGTTCGGGCATGAGCGGCAAGGGTGTCGGTGGATTGTACACGCTGCCGCTATACATGCACGAGCAGAGCCAGACGTGGTTTAAGTAATCACCGAATGGCTTCGACAGCCCAGTGGTCGCCCATGGCGCGGCGGCCCTGGGCCAGGCCTTCGCCCTCGGAAACCTGGCGGGTGACGTCGGGGCGGGTGAACAGCTCGGGGCGGAGGGTGACGCCAAGGCCCGGCCCTTCGGGGATGGCCAGGTGGCCATTGGTTACGGCGACGCTTTGCTCACTCAGCACAGGGAAATAGGTGCGGTAAAAGGCGCGCACAGACTCGACGAAATAAAGGTTGGGGATGTGGGCGCCTAAGTGCATACAGGCGGCATGGCAGATTGGTCCGGCCACGTTGTGCAGTACGAGCGGCACGCCAAAGGTTTCAGCCAGCGCCGCGATCTTGCGCGTCTCGGCGATGCCGCCGTTCCACACCGGGTCAGTCATGACGATCTGCGAGACATGCTTTTCCAGCCACTCTCGCAGCTGCCAGCGGGTCATCAGCAGCTCCGAGCCGATGATTGGGATAGTCGTGCGCTGGCCGAGCAGCTTGATCTCGTCGGGATGCACGGCGGGCAGGACATCTTCCAGAAAGAGAATCTCATACGGCTCGAGCGCGCGGGCAATGCGCTCCATGCTGGCGCGGTTCCAGCGGAAGTGGCACTCGATGCCGATTTCCATCTCCAAGCCAACGGCGTCGCGCACCTGGCGCACGGGCAGCAGGCCTGCTTCGACCTGGGCGGGGCTGATATACTGGCCGTAACTCTCCTCGCTAAAACGGTCGAAGGGCCAGATCTTCATAGCGTGGATGCCGTCGGCCAGCAGCGACTGCGCCAGGCCGCCGGCGTCTTCGTGCCACGCCGCATAGTCCTGCACGGGGCCAAAGCCAATGCAGGTGTTGTAGGTAGGAATCTGTGCGCGCGTCTTGCCACCCAAGAGGTGATAGAGCGGGGCGCCGTAGTGTTTGCCCATGATGTCCCACAGCGCTACCTCGAGGGCCGCGAGCGCACGCGTCTCGGCCCCGGCATAGCCGTGGTACATGATGTTGTCCATCACGAAGCGCCACAGCCCTTCAATGTCGAGCGGATCCTGGCCGAGAACCAGCGGCGCGACCGTGCCGTGCAGTGCGCCGCGTGCGCCCGGGACTTTGTCCACCGTCTCGCCCAAGCCGACGATTCCGGCGTCGGTGTGCACGCGCACGACCAGCAGCCGTGGATACTCGGCCCACGTCAAGGATTCGATCGCCGTGATTTTCATAGGGCGTCCTCGCTTCTTAGGATGGCTGGCTGAATGGCTGCCTAAATCGTGATTACGTGGTTAGTGAGTTCTCCTGCGCCCTCGATTGTTATGGTAATGCGGTCGCCTGCGGCCAGGGTAAAGCTTTCAGGCGGCACGACGCCGGTACCCGTCAGCAGCACGGCCCCATTGGGGAAGGCGAGACAGCGGCCCAAGTTTTCGACCAGTTCGGCGGGGCTCCGCCGGATCAGGCGTGTGCTCGTGCTCCCGGCGAACACCTCTTCCTCGCCACGCACGATACAGATGCGAATGGCGACTTGCGGCCAGGTGTCCTGGAAGGGCTGCAGAACGATACGCGGGCCAAGGGCGCAGGAGCGGGTGTAAATCTTGGCCTGCGGCAGGTAAAGTGGATTCTCACCTTCGATATCGCGGCTGCTCATGTCGTTGCCGATGGTGTAGCCGACGATCTCCATGGCTGGGTTGGCGACCAGGGCGAGTTCAGGCTCGGGCACATTCCAGGTGGCGTCGCGGCGGATGCCTACGGCGTCGTACGCGCCCACCACCCAGGGCGCCTGGGCTTTGAAGAAGATCTCGGGACGCTTGGCTGTATAGACACGAGCGTACACATCGCCGCCGTCCTGAGCTTCTTCTTGGCGGGCAGCGCGGCTGCGTTCATAGGTGACGCCGGCAGCCCAGACGTCCTGGCTGTCCACGGGCGGCAGCCAATGGGCGCGGTCAGGCGCAGGCGCCTGCTCTAAAGCTGCCGCTTCGATGTGACCGCTTGCCGCTGAAGCAGCGCCTTGCAGTTCCTCAATGGCGGCTGCCACGCGTCCGGCGCTGGATCGCAGCCAGTCACCGGCTGAGCCGATGGCAGACGTGACGTCATGCACGACGCCGTCAATTTCGACACCCGTGCGCGCGCCGGCGCCAGGCTGATAAAAGCGGACAAGCGAAATGCCGTTCATGCTAATCTCCATTCGATGATGCCTGCTGTATTGCGTTCGGTACGCAGCAATCCGCGCTTGGTGAGGCTTTCGAGGTTGCCGGCCATGCCATAGCTGAAATCCTGGTTGGTGGCGTCCGGCCAACGGCCCAGTGTAGGGCCCAACTCGTCGACGACAGCGCGCAGGGTGAAGCTGGGGTGGCACCGGGCGTAGGCGAGCAGGGCGGCCTCCACGTGCAGGACATAGTTGCGGCTTTCGGCGACGTACTCACGCACGGCCGGCCCCCGCTGGATCGGCCAGTGCGCCGAGGCCAGCTGGTCGATGGGCATGGCGAGCAGCCGGTCCTGTGTAGTGAGGTATGTGTCGACATAACAATAGGTGGGTGGCATGGCAGGCTGCCAATCGGTGTCGAGGATGGCATTCCACATGCTGGCTTCGCCGGCGACGAGCGTGGCGCTGCGGGGGTCAAAGACGGCCAGATGTCCCCAAGTGTGACCGGGCGTGTGAAAGGCTTCGACTTCCCAGGTGGGGCCGAGCCGGAACTGTTCGCCGCCCAACAAGGTGACGTCTACCGGCGTGCTGTGGCAGTCGTTGCGAATGCCCGCCTTGCCCGCTTCGCCATAGCCGATGCCGTGGTCGGTTTCGAACTGTGAATAGCGTCCGGCGATCAGGGCCTCGGTGTCTTCGATCCAGGGCCGGTCAAAGCGATGGCAGAACAGCCTGGCCTGCGGGGCGGCGGCCGTCATGGCGGCATTACCGCCCTGGTGGTCGAGGTCGGAGTGGGTGATCAGGATGTAGGTCAACTGCAGCGGGTCGAAGCCGATCGATGCCATATAGGGCAGGATCTCCTGCGCCGGGTTGTGGGCGCAGCCGGTGTCCACCAGCAGGGAGGCCGTTTCGCCGACCAGCAGGTAGACAAAAACCATGCGTCTGGTCCCAAAGGCGCAGTGGACTTGATGAACGCCAGGTGCAATCTCCATGTGTTTGGTCCTTAGTCTACACTATCCTGCGGCTGTTCGCCCTTGACACTGATGCCGCCGTCGACCTGGTAATTGGACCCCGTGACGAAGCTCGACTCATCCGAGGCCAGGAAGAGAAAGACGTTGGCGACCTCGTCGATCGTACCGACGCGGCCGATGGGGTGCATTTCGTCGAAGGCACGGCGGTAATAGTCGGGGGCCGATTGGGCGGCGATAAAGTCGTGCAGCATGGGCGAGTCGATGGTGCCGGGCGCGACGGCGTTGACGCGGATGCCGAGGCGGGCATAGTCGGTCGACATGGCGCGCGCCAGGGCGATGAGAGCGCCCTTGGTTGCCGAGTAAGCGGCCAGCCCCGGCAAGCCGATTACGCCGGTGACGCTGGCCATGTGAATGATGCTCCCCTTGCGCAGTTCGATCATCTGCGGGATAACGGCGCGGCTGACAAGATAGGCCCCACGCAGGTTGACGGCGATGCAGCGATCAAAATCGGCGGGGGCGGTTTCGTGCAGGCGGCCAGAGGGCATGACCGCCGCATTGTTGACCAGCACGCCGATCAGGCCATACGTATCGCGCAGCTTGGCGACGGCATGCTCGACATCTTCTTCGTTTGCCACGTTGGCGCGCAGGGCGACAGCATGGCCGCCTGCTGTCCTGATCTCGTCCACCACCTCCTGGCAAGCAGTTTCGTCGAGGTCCATCACACCCACGCGCGCGCCTTCGGCGGCGAACTTGAGGGCAATACCGCGGCCGATGCCGCGTGCGGCGCCGGTAACGAGCGCCGTCTTATTTTGGAGTCTGCGCATCCGGTCCTCTCCAGAAGATCGTTTGTCCGCCTATTGACAAGCATTGGGAATGAAGCTATTATACACAAAGCCACGCAATTATCAATAATCAATAATATTTTGGGTCAAGCCAGGTTTTATGCTTGCATTTATCCATGCCCCTGACTGCGTGTATAGCCGTTTTATGTTTTCCCGGTGTCCGTTCAAATGAAAAGCATCAAGGAGAGCACCATGCAGAAGCACCATGAGTCGTCTCAATTGTCGCGGCGCGATATGCTCAAGTTTATGGGCATGACGGGAGCCGCACTTGCCGTGGCCGCCTGCGCCCCTCCAGCGGCGGCACCAGCCACTGCCGGTGAAGGGGCGGCGGCGCCTGCAGGTACGCCGCTCACGCTGGAACTATGGACGTTTGTCAATACCCATGCCCGCTGGTTCCAGGAAATGGCGACCACATACAAGGAGGAAGTGAACCCGAACTTCGAACTCAATGTCAGCGAGATTGCCTACGCCGACATGCATGACAAGCTGCAGATCGCGCTGCAGTCCGGTGGTGTGGGCGCGCCGGATCTGGCCGACATCGAGCAGGGACGCTTTGGCGGTTTCCTGCGCGGTGGCGGCGACCCCGGCTTGGTGGACCTGACGGATCGCCTCAAAGAAGGCGAATATATGGACAAGCTGGTAGCGGCCCGCCAGGCGCTCTATACGTATGGAGGCAAGATTTACGGCATTGAGCATGCCTTGACCCCGGTGGTGCTCTACTATCGCGCAGACGTGTGGGAGGGCGCCGGCGTCGATATGACCAAGGTGGCAACGTGGGAAGACTACATCGGCGAAGCCAAGAAAGTATCTACCGACACGGTAAAGGCGATATCGTTTGAGGATCATGGCGCCATGTTACGCCAGCGCGGCAGTGACTGGTTCGACGCCGACGGCAACGTGACGTTGGATAGCGATCAGTCGATCGACACCATGAATAAGATCCTGGCCTGGCGCGACGAGTACGGCATCGCCGACACGCCGACGGGCGGCACTGCCGGCGGCAACGACTGGTGGGCGGCTGTCAAGGAAGGCAAGTGGTTGTCAAAGGTAGGCGCTGACTGGTATGCCGGCTTCTTCAAGGACAATGCCCCGGAACTTTCGGGCAAATGGAAAGCGGTGGCAATGCCGGCCTGGGAAACAGGCGGCACGCGCACGAGCTGTTGGGGTGGTACGGGCAACTGCATCGTCAAGACCAGCAAGAATGTGGACGAGGCCTGGAAATTCCAGGAGCACAGCATGCTCTCGGAGGAAGGGAATGTGCGCCGCTACGAGATGACCAACCTCTTCCCGCCCTTTATCCCCGCCATGGACGACCCGCGGCTGCACAAACCCGACGAGTACTTCTCGGGCCAGGATCTGGGCGGACTGTTTGCCGAGGTCGGTCCCAGCGTACCGCCGCAGTTCCAGAGCCCCTATCGCGCCGAACTGCAGTCAAAGCTGGACGCCGAGTGGCAGAACATCTGGGATGGCAAGTCGCAGCCGGCGGATGTCTTCCGCCAGATCTCCGAAGACGTGCGCAAGACGATGGAGCAGGAATCGTAGTCTGAACCTTGATTCGCTTGATTTCAGGATTACCTTGATTTGTGGGCATGCCGATGCTTCTGAATCAAGGTAATCCTGGAATCCCATAAATCATGGTTTAGAAGGAGTTGCTATGGCCAACTGGCAGCGGCGCATGGCGCCTTACCTGTTCATCAGCCCGTTCTTTATTGGCTACGCCGTTTTTTTCCTGTATCCGGTGTTGTGGGCACTGTATCTCAGTTTCTTCCAGCAGGTGGGAATTGGGAGCGAGCCGAAGTTCGTCGGGCTGGAGAACTACACCGATCTGCTCAGCGACAATACGTTTCGCAAGGCACTGGTCAACACGACGTATTATGCGGCTGGCAGCATCCTGTGCATTGTGCCGCTGGCGCTGCTGCTGGCCGTGGTGCTGTTCATGCGCAATCTGCGTGGTCGCGAGTTCTTTCGCCTCTTCTTCTTCTCACCGACCATCACCTCCGGCGTGGTAGTGGGCATTATCTTCGGGTTGGTGTTCAGCGCCGACTATGGGTTGATCAACAACTTCATCCTCAAGCCGCTTGGGCTGCCGGCCGTGCGCTGGCTGCAGGACACCCAGTGGATCATGCCCGCCATTATCATCCTGGGTATCTGGCGGTTCACGGGCATCAACGCCCTGTACTTTATGGCCGGGCTGCAGAATATCTCGGAGGAGGTGCGCGAGGCGGCTATGATCGACGGGGCCAACCGCTGGCAGGTCTTTCGCTATATCACCCTGCCGCTGCTGCGTCCCGTGATGGTGTTCGTGCTGACCTTTGCCATCATCGGCTCATACAACCTGTTTGCCGAACCGAGCATCCTGCTGGGAGCGCAGGGCGGCCCGGACAACGCGGGTCTGTTTATGACGATGTATCTCTATCTGACCGGTTTTCGCTTCCTAAAATTCGGCTACGCCTCTGCCATCGGCTATGCCCTCGCCATCATCATTTTGGTCCTCACGTTGATTCAACTGCGCGTGATGGGCATCTTTCGGGAGGACTGACGTGGCCGGCGCAACGACGACGCAGACGAATACGCAAGCGAACAAGGCGGTCATGCCTAAGCGCGGCATCTATTGGCCCAAGGTGATCGAGCGTACGTTGATCTACCTGGTGCTGGTTGTTTGCGTGGTCCTGGTGGGAGCCCCTTTTGTCTACATGATCACCGGCTCGTTTCGCTTTAACGCCGAAATCTTCAGTTATCCTTTGAGCTTTCTGCCAAAGTCGCCGACGCTGCAGAATTACCAGCGTTTGCTGGACGGCAGCGAGATTCCCTATGTACGCCAGTTTGCCAACAGCCTATTCGTGGCTACCTCGCAGACGCTGCTAACGCTGCTGGTGGCGTCGATGGTCGGCTGGGGGTTTGCCAAATATGAGTTCAAGGGCAAGCGGGTGCTGATGCTTGTGCTGTTGGCCACGCTCACCTTTCCGTTCCAGGTGACGCTCGTGCCGCTGTTCCTGACCATGCTGCGCATTGGCTGGTTGGACAACTACATGGCTATCATTTTGCCGGGCGCAGTGAGCGCTTTTGGTGCGTTCTTTATGCGCCAGACCATGCTGGCGGTTCCCAATGAACTGCTTGACGCGGCACGTATTGACGGTGCGTCGGACTGGGGCATCTTCTGGCGCATCGGCCTGCCGCTTGTGCGCGGGGCGCTGTCCGTGCTGGCGGTGCTGGTGTTCCTGGGGTCGTGGAACGATTATCTGTGGCCGCTGATCGTACTGCGCAGCAACGAGATGTTTACCTATCCTGTGGGCCTGGCCACACTGGTCGGCCTGTACAAAATCGAATACGGCATGATCCTGGCCGGGTCGTTCTTGGCCACACTGCCGATCATCCTGATCTTTATTGCCGGACGCAATCAATTGCTCAACAACATCGCGCTCGGCGCCGTCAAGGGCTAGTGTTACGGCTCAGGCCAAGCGCCAGAAAGCACTCAACCTATGTGGCACCATCTTCAACAATTCCAATTAGCCGCTATTCTTATCCCGTCGCCTCCTTCGTCCAAGCAACGTCTCGCCGCCAGCGAACTGCAGCGTGGTCTGCTGCAATTGGGACTACGCGGGGCCGTCGCCGTTGGCGAGTGGAGCAGCGCACCCAATGGCAATGGTGCAGGCGCACCTGCCGGTGCAAGCCTGCGCTTTGTGTTGACCAGCGACCAGTGCACAGGCGAGAATTATTCGATCCGCTCATGCACGGCGGGTAGCGAAACAGAGGTCCATCTGCATGGGGCGAATGACCAGGCGCTGCTGTATGCCGTCTTTGATTTTCTGGAGCGGCAGGGTGCATTGTTTGGCATCGACGGCGACGTCTATCCGCTGACCCAGCCGCAAAGCCTGCAACTGCCGCCGGCCGATGCGCCGTGGGAGGCGAGCCCGCGTTTTGCCGTGCGCGGCCTGCTGCCATGGCCGGATTTTCTGAATTGCATCAGCGTGTACAACCGCGAGGACTGGCGCGCTTATCTTGAGGCGATGCTGCGTATGCGCTTCAATACGCTCGGCATCCACGTGTATGGCCAGGAAGATCAGTGGGCCGAGTCGTTTTTGTCCTTCGAGTATGGCGGGGTCGGCCATCTTGCGCATCTCGACACGACGGTCAGCGACCGGTGGGGGTACCTGCCGCAGCGCACCTCGCGCTATGGCATGAGCGCCGCGCAGTATTTCGACGGCGAGATCTTTGGCGCCGACTCGACCCGTTTTGCGCGCGGGCCTTGGGAAGCGGCCGAGATGGCACAGAAGGTGTGGCGCGAGGCGTTTGCCTATGCCGAGCAACTTGGCATCCGTACGGGCGTTGGCTTTGAGCCCTACCGTGTGCCTGAGGAGATCCGCCGCGCCTGCCCGCCCGAGGTTCGGCGCCAGGATGTCTATGACTTTCACGGCAACACCCATCGCATCGAGCGCATCGATCCAGACTCGCGTACCGCGCGCTACATCTTGGAGACGCGGCTGGCGCAGTTGCTGGAGGCGTACCCGTCTGTGACGTATATTTATCTGTGGGAAGACGAAATGGCCAACTGGGCCAGCCAAGGCATCGACGTCGAGATGCCGGTAACCCCTTTCCGCCAGGCCTATGATTTCTTGCGCCGGCATGCGCCGGACAAGCGGTTGGTATTGGCGGGGTGGGGCGGCGTCGTGCGTCATTTCCCTGCCTTCCATCGTGCGCTGCCGGAGGACATCATCTTTACGGCGCTCAATGATCAGGTGGGCTGGGACCCCGTGCACGAGACGTTTGGCGAACTGGGCGACCGCGAGCGCTGGCCGATTCCTTGGCTCGAGGATGACCCGGCCATGTGGTTTCCCCAGTTCCACGTCAATCGCTTTGCCAAGGATCTGCAGCGGGCCGAGCAGTTCGGCTGCCAGGGGGTGCTGGGCATCCACTGGCGCCATCGCATCGTCGATCCGACGGCGGCCTACATGGCGCGGCGTTTTTGGGATGCTAACCTGGAGACGCAGCGCTACTACGCATCGTACGCGTCCACCCAGGCAGCCGCGCTGCGCAGCGGCGTATTGGCCGGCATCCTGGCCGACGCCGACCTCAACCGGCGGCTGCTGGCAACGTGGGACGGCGAGTACCTGGCCAACGGCCATGCCACCAATCGCGGCTTCTCCGGCGACTACAGCGAGGCGTTCACCATTGAGTCTGGCTTTACGATTGCAGACCAGGTAATCGCCGACCAGCAGCAGATGATCGCCGCCCTGGCGGAGCTGTTTGACGCTGCCGAGACGCCGTTGGAACGCGAGCGGCTGGGCTACCTGTACGGCCAGGTGCGTTTCATGGACCCATACGCACAGGCGTGGCGCGAGGGTGTGGAACTGCACAAGCTGATTGTGGCCCAGCAAGCGCGCCGCCAACAGGGTGATGCAGATGGGGCCGCTGCCACCATGTGCGAGCAGGGTGTGCCGCTCTGGATTCGCTTGCTGCGCCACACGCGCGAGGCGGTGCTGAGCTTCCAACACACTGTCGCCACGCGCAACGATCTGGGCATGTTGGCATCTGTGCATAACAAGTTCGTGCGGATTGCCACCTTCCGCTTCCGTGCGTCGCTGCTGGAATTCCTGGACGAGCTGCCCCCAGAGGCTGAAGCTGCCTACGCTGCGGCCCTGGCTCCCGATACGGAGCTGCCAGCGGCGTTGATTGTACCCACGCGGCCCACACGCCTGGCTCCCGGCGAATGCGCAACGATCACTGCCGTTGCTCCAGGCATGTTGGAAGTGAGCAGCGTCGACCTGCTGTGGCGCAGACTAGGCGCCGGCGCCTGGCAGGCAGTTCCCATGTCCCTGGTTGGCCGCCGAACCTTCGCATGCGATTTCTGCATGCCGTCCGGCGTTGAAACTGTCGAGTACAAAGTTCAGGCGGCGTTTGCGTCATCGCCCGCGCCGGTTGTTTTGACTGCCCCGCCGGCTGGGGGCGCTACGTCGTATGTGATCAGCCAATAAGCGGGAAAGCCAGGTTTGTACCATGACAAGCGGGCAACCAAACCGCCAATTCGCCCGGCATTCCAGCCGCCCCGTTCGTTCGCTAGCCGACCAGGTGTACGAGCGGCTGCGGCGTAACATCGTGAGTGGCGAGCTCGCGCCGGGTTCGCGCATTGTCGAGCTGGACATTGCTCGCCAGATGGGTACAAGCCAAGGCCCTGTGCGTGAGGCGCTGCAGCGCCTCGAACGCGAAGGACTGGTGCAGCGCCAGTCACACAGTGCCACCTTTGTCACGGCATTGGAGCTCGACGAGATGTACGAACTCTTTTCGATCCGCAGTGTAATCGAAGGGTTTGCCATCCGCCATACCGTCGAGTGCATCACCCAAGAGCAGTGCGACCAGCTTGCCCATCTGACCGACTTAATGCGGGAGGAGGGGGGGCGTGAGGACATGCTGGGGCTGACGGTATACGACATGGAGTTTCATCGCCTGATCTGCAGGTGGTCGGGCAATGCCACGTTGCTGCGCGCCTGGGACCCACTGTACAGCCAGATTCAGCGTTTCGTGGTGCGCACCCACCGCGACTATTTTGGAAGCGTTACCGCCGTGGCCGATACGCACGACCCCATCGTGGCTGCCTTGCGCAACCATGATGTCGAGCAGGTCACGCCGTTGATTCAGCAGCACATCATGCTAATTTGGTCGCTGTTCACCCGCAGCGACCCGCAGGGCGTAAACCATACCAAGGAGCCGGAAGATGCAACAAACGCAAGCAACCCCTAGACCCGGCAGCACAGAACGTGCAGGCGGTGGGTCGTTTATCCGTCGCCTGCTGCAGACGCGTGAGTTCGGCGTCTTTTTGGCCTTGGTGGCCCTACTTGTGCTCATGCGGTTTCTGACCCCCTATTTCTGGAAGTCCGACAACGTTTTCAACGTCCTGCGCGGCATGTCCACCATCGGCATCATGGCCATCGGCGAGACGATGATCATTATTACGGGCGGCATCGACTTGTCGGTGGGCTCGGTACTGGCTGCCTCGGCCATGCTCACGGCGCGCGTCATGTATCAGGGCGGCGTATCACCCTGGATCGCGGTGCTGATCGGGATCGGTTTTGGCACCCTGCTGGGGGCCATCAACGGCTTGATCATCACGCGCCTCAGGGTCACTCCCTTTATTGCGACGTTGGGCATGTTAAGCATTGCGCGCGGGTTGGCTTACTTGTTGGCATCAGGGCTGCAGGGCACTGTGGCAAGCAATGTTCCCATGCGCGACGAAGCGGTTAATTTTTTGGGCAGCGGCTACATCGGCCCCGTACCGGTGCCTGTGATCGAGATGTTTGTGCTTGTCGTTGTCTTTAGCTTGTTCTTGCGTTCCACGGTGCTGGGCCGACAGATCTATGCCGTTGGCAGCAATGAGCAGGCGGCGCGGCTCTCCGGTGTGCCGGTGAATCTGGTCAAGCTGTTTGTCTACACTGTGACCGGTGCATTGGCGGCATTGGCGGGCATCATGACCGCCGGCCTGCTGGAGACTTCGGCCACCAACGCCGGGACGGGCAGTGAACTCGACGTGATTGCGGCCGTCGTGATCGGCGGCGCCAGCCTGGCCGGCGGCGAAGGCACGATCATCGGGTCGATCATCGGCGCTGCCATCATGGCTGTACTACGGAATGCCTTTGTGCTGCTGCAGTTTCCTATTTATATGCAAACCATCTCCATTGGTGTCGTAATCATCCTGGCAGTTGCGCTCGACCAACTCCGCCGTCGCAGCCGCTAGCGTGATCCATAGCACAGCCCTGGATAAGCTGATCGTAACCCGGTTGTCGCATGTCAAAGGAGATAGCCTATTGCCAAGAAGCCGAACATCTGCAGTGTCTTAGTCGCAGTTGATCAAAGATCGCTATGACAGATTGGCAGTAAACAAGGAGCAGTCCATCTATGAAGAATACTATCCGCATCCTCTCTTTTTTGGCCTTGCTGAGTCTGCTGGCAAGCTGCACCGCAGTTGCACCGCAGGCGGCCGCGCCGACGGCTGAGACCGCCGCACAGGCTGCCCCCGCCGGCAATGCAGTGGTCGTCGCCGACGTTCAGCGCGAGCCTGCGCCTGCCTTTGACTCCGCCTGCGCCGCAGCGGATGAGGGCAAGGTAGTGCCCGCCGATGTGATGCCCGACCGCCCACTGAAAATTGCCGTGCTTGGCCTCGAAAACAATCCCTTCTGGATTCCGGTCAAAGATGGCGCGATGAAGGCGGCTGAAGAGCTGAAGGCGCACAATGTAACGGTCGATTGGATCGTCCCCGGTGACAACCATACGGCGGAGATTTTTGGCAAAGGCATGGAAGGCGCCATGGCCCAGGAATATGATGCCATTGCGACGATTGCCGGCGACGCCGGTATGGCTCCGTACATCGACCGCGCTGTGGACGCCGGGATCCCGGTGGCGACGTTCAACTCTGAAACCGCTGCGCCCAACAAGCGCCTGTTCTTTGTCGGCGCGGACCTGTATAAGCAGGGTGAAGCGGCAGGCAAGGCGATGGCAGAGGCCATTGGCGGCAAGGGCAAAGTGGGCGTCATCACTGGCTTCTTCGCCGTTGAAGCACACGAACTGCGCCGCCAGGGTTTCGAGGATTATCTAAAGGCCAACAACCCCGAGATCCAAGTCGTCGGCGAGGTGGAGAACACCGACAAGGGTGACGTCGCCTATACACAGGCGCAGGACTTTATGACCGCCAATCCGGACCTGGCGGGTATCTATGTCACTGCCGGCGGCCCGTTTGGCGCAGCTGCCGCAGTGGAAGATGCCGGCAAGACCGGTCAAGTGAAGGTCATCTCGTTTGACTTTGTAGACGAGACGATGGAGTTCGTCAAGAAGGGCGTCATCTCTGCTACCATCGGCCAAGGGCCGTTTGCGCAGGGGCATGACCCGGCAGTGCGCCTGTTCAACTATCTTGTCACCGGCAAGGCGCCGGAATGTGGGCGCGTGCTGACCGAAGCTGCTTTGGTCACCAAGGACAACATCGACCAGTATTGGACAGCACCGCAGTAGGCGAGTAGGAACGGGAAGTAACGTGCGAGGCTCGCCCCACCGATCTGCGGGCAGGTGAGGTTGCGTGGGGCGAGCCAGGCACGGGCTGATGGTGACCGGGACAAGTGCAACTATGGCCCAGACAGGTGGCGAAATTTTACGGGTGGAAGGCGTTTCAAAGCACTTTGGCGGCGTGCAGGCGCTGACAAAGGTCAATTTTGACGTGCGCCGGGGTGAAGTGCATGCACTGGTGGGGGAAAATGGCGCCGGCAAGTCGACGCTGATCAGGGTGCTGGGCGGCATCATCGACCGCAATGAGGGCCGCGTCATCTTTGATGGCCAGGACGTGAATTTCCAGCGGCCGATCGAGGCCATGCACGCCGGGATCGCCATCATTCACCAGGAACTCTCGATGATGCCGTCGCTGACGGTAATCGAGAACATGTTTATGGGGCGCATGCCGCAACGGCTGGGCGTTATCAGTTGGAGCCAGTTGGAGGCGCGCGCGCGTGCGGCGATGGCGCTGATCGACCTGCATGTCGACCCCTATGCCGCCGTACGCGACCTGACGATCTCGCAGCGGCAGATGATCGAGATTGCACGCGCCGTGTCGGTCAACGCCAAGCTGATCATTATGGACGAGCCGAACTCGTCGTTGACCAGCACAGAGTCCGAACGGCTGTTTGAGGTGATCCAGTCGCTGCAAGCGCGCGACATTGCCATCATTTACGTATCGCACAAGATTGACGAAGTGCTACGTATTTCCGACCGTATCAGCGTGTTGCGCGATGGCCATTACGTGGGGACGATCGAGCGCAGTGACGCCTCTGAGCAGCGCATTATCAACATGATGGTCGGCCGTGATCTGCACCGCAGCCAAATGAACGTGCCCGAGCAAGTGGGAGATGTTCTGCTAGATGTGCGCAACTTGAGCGGCCCGCGCTTCCGCGATGTGAGCTTCCAGGTGCACAAGGGCGAAATCCTGGCATTTTCCGGCCTGGTCGGGGCCGGGCGCAGCGAGGTAGCGCGCGCCATTTTTGGGGCGGACTTGTTCACCCATGGCGAGATCACCTTCGACGGCCGCAGCGGCCGCATTTCATCGCCGCAGGCGGCCATACGCGCCGGGATCGCCATGGTGCCGGAGGACCGCAAGGTGTTGAGCTTGTTTATGAACATGTCGATCGAGCGCAATGTGACCATGGCTGAACTACCGCACATGAGCAAGGGTATTACCAGCGATGCGGCGGAGCGGCGGCTGGCGCGCGAGATGGTCGAATCGCTGGACATCCGGCTGAACCGTCTTACCGACCCGGTCAGCAGCCTGAGCGGCGGCAACCAACAAAAGACGGTGCTGGGGCGCTGGTTGGCCACGCGCCCCAAGCTGATGATCTTGGATGAACCGACGCACGGTGTGGACGTGGGGGCCAAGGCAGAGATTTACACGCTGATCCGGTCGCTGGCCGCCGAGGGCATGGGCGTGGTCTTGATCTCCTCCGAACTGCCGGAGGTATTGGCGCTGGCGCACCGCATCGTCGTCATGCATGAGGGGCGTGTGACGGGCATCCTGCCGCGGGGCGAGGCCAGCGAGGAGCTATTGATGGCATACGCCACCGGCGTACGTGATGACTTTGCATCAATCCAAGAACAGCGCGTGGCGGCGCAGGGGTGAGGATGCCATGAACAAGGATTCCGAGCTGACGGCGAGCACGCTCCCCTTCCGCGGCTGGGATGCGGCACGCATTGCCAACCGTTTTGTGCAGTTGGTCGCCGTGCCGGCCATTGGCGGCCGCGTCATGGCCTACGACCTGGGTGAGGAACCGTTTTTCTTTGTCGATCCGCAGTTGGCAGGCCGGCTGTTTTCGCCCGATGAGAACCAGGGCGACGGCTCGCTGGCGGCGTGGAAGAACTATGGCGGCGACAAGACGTGGCCGGCACCGCAGGGATGGGAGACGGACGCGCAGTGGCATGGACCGCCTGACCCGGTCCTGGACACCGGAACCTATCGCCTGGCGGAGTTAGGCGTCGAGGACGCACGGGCGACGTTGTGCATGGTCAGCCCGCCCGACGTGCGCACCGGAATTGAAATCGTGCGCAAGTTTTCTTTGGGCGCGGCCAGCAGTCGCGTGCAGGTCGAGCTCGCGTTTCGCAACATTGCCCAGCGCACCGTGCGCTGGAGCATCTGGGATGTCGTGCAGTTGGCGGCCGATATGGAATTGCCCGGAGGCGAACGCTGCCATGACCCTTCCTGCTGTGTCACCACGCCGGTCAACCCACACAGCCGCTTTGAAAAGGGCTTTAACGTGATGTTCGGCGCGACGGACAATCCCCAGTGGCAGGTGCAAGACTCGTTGCTGCGGGCGGAGTATCGCTGGCAGATCGGCAAGGTAGGGTTGGACTCGACGGCCGGCTGGATTGCCTTCCACAAGGGCAGCCAAGGCAGGGCCTTTGTTGCGCGCTTTTCCTATGTGCCGGACGGCGAGTATCCCGACGGCGGCGCTACGGTTGAGTGCTGGACCGTAGGTGCAGGGCGAGTGGCGAACCTCGACTATGCCGGCAGCGGCATCTACTTGATGGAAACCGAGGTGCTCAGCCCGCTGTACACGATTGCGCCGGGCGAAACGGCGAGCTTTGCGCTGGAATGGGCAAGCTGTGCGTGTGATGGGCCCGCAGTGGACGTGCAGGCGGGCGGCTGTGCGGCGCGGGTCCTGGAGGTGCATAGCCAGCAAGATGCGGCCCATCTGATGGGGGCCTTTGGCGTGTTTGATGCCGGCGAGCTGCGCATTGCCTGGCGTCAGCGTGATGGTGAATTGGAATGGCGCGAAAGCCTGGGGCAGGTAGGCCCGCTGCAGCCGGTGAATTTGGATCACTTTTGTGCTGCGCCGCCGCAAGCCGGACTGGAATTGTACGTGATAGCCGAAGGAGACGGCAGTGCGCGCCTCCTGGCACAGCATAAAACGAATATTGTTTGAATCGGAGGAACTATGAATTCCCGCCAACGTATCCAATTGGCCCTTGCCCACCAGGAGGCGGACCGTATCCCCTTTGACCTGGGCGGCACGGTGCTGACCAGTATTCACGTGAACGCCTATCGCAACCTGCGCCGCTATCTCGGCCTGCCCGAGAAGGAAGTGCAGGTAATGGACGTCTTCCAGCAGATTGTGACCGTGGACGACGACGTGCGCCAGCGGCTGGGCTGTGATGCACGCAACGTAGCCCCGCGCTCGTCGGCTACGTTCAAGATCGTGGTCGACGAGGACTCGATGCCCAATTACCGCTTCTTCCACGACGAATGGGGGATCGGCTGGCGCATGCCCAAGGACGGCGGCTTTTACTACGACATGTTCGACCATCCTTTTGCTGCCTCGACAGACATTGAGGATATCAAGAAGTTCCCCTGGCCGGACCCGGTTGACCCGGCGCGCTTCGTCGGCCTCGCCGAAAGTGCACGCCACGTGGCCGACGATTTGGGCGAGGCGGTCATCCTGGGCGGCCTGTCGGCGGGCTTTGTCGAGTTGGCGGCCTGGACGCGTGGGTTTGCCCGCTTCTATCCCGACCTGGTCACTAGCCTGGAGTGGATGACCTACCTGATGGACACCATCATCGACCTCAAGCTGGCTTATTGGGAGATCGCGCTGCCGCTGGTGGGCGACTATGCCGACGTGGTGCAGGAAGCCGACGATCTGGCCGGCCAGTTTGGCCTGCTGATCAATCCGGAGACGTACCGCAAGATCATCAAGCCGCGCCACAAGAAGATCATGGACTTCATCAAGGCACGCTCCAAGGCCAAGATCTTTTTCCACAGCTGCGGAGCGATCCGTGAAATTATCCCCGACATGATCGAGATCGGCATCGACATTATCAACCCGGTGCAGGTCAGCGCCGTGGGCATGGAGTCCAGCGCTCTGAAGCGTGACTTTGGCAAGGATATGACCTTCTGGGGTGGCCTGGTGGACACGCAGGGCGTATTCAACAGCGGCACGCCGGCGCAGGTGCGCGACGACGTACGCCGGCGCATCGACGACCTGGGGCCGAACGGCGGCTTTATTGCCGCGACCGTGCACAATATCCAGGCCAACGTACCGCCCGAGAACATCATGGCGATGTGGGAAACCTTGCAGGAGTACGGGGTCTATGGCCCTGGCGGCGTCGGGCAGCGACCGGCAGACTATGTGCCGGCGCCGCGCAACGACAAGCCGGTGAAGGTGAACACCAGCCCCGACCGGCTGCCGGCGACGATGCCGTCACCCGAAGAGGCGGCTGAGCAGGACTTGATCCCCGAGCTGTTCCTCGACATGCAGGATGCCATTATCGACGGGCAGCGGACACCTGCGGTGGCAGCGGCCAAAAAGGCGTTGGAGCAGGGCTTCACGCCGCAGGATGTGATTGCAGACGGCGTGGTGCCGGCAATGACGATCGTGGGCGAAAAGTTTGAGACGGCCGAGTTCTTTCTGCCCGAGATGATGGCGGCAGCCCTGGCCGCGCGCGGGATTTTGGAGGTGCTCAAGCCGCGCCTGGCGGCGGCGCATGCCGAACCTGTCGGGCGCATCGTGATCGGCACCGTGAAGGGCGACCTGCACGACATCGGCAAGAACCTGGTGTGCATGATGATGGAAGGCGCGGGCTTCGAGGTGATCGACCTCGGTCCCGACGTACCGGCCGAGAAGTTCGTGGCCGCCATCCAGGAGCATCATCCGGGTATCGTCGGGCTGTCGGCGCTGCTGACGACGACCGCGCCCATGATGCGCACGATCCTCGGGTCACTGCAGCAGGCGGGCGTGCGCAACCAGGTCAAGGTGCTGGTGGGCGGGGCGGCCGTGAGTACCGAGTTTGCCGACGAGATTGGCGCCGACGGCTATGCGCCGGATGCCGGGGCGGCGGTGCGCAGGGCGAAGGAGTTGCTGGCGATCGCGTAGATGATCCCAACAGAAAACCGCCGCCAACGGCAAGCTTGAAGACGCCCATGCGATTGTCACCCGCAGGCGTCTTCTTCATTATTCATTCCCCCTTGACTCGACTCTGGCAACATCGTATGCTTTGTCTTGGGAGCCTATACCACCCTGACGCGCAGTGTTAGGCGACTTGGCAGTTGAGCAGGTCATAGTTACGGCGATTGACAAGTCACACAACGTTCAATCAAGGAGAGCGCTATGGAAAGGTATTTTTATCGACGGGGCCAGCGAGTCGTGGTCTCTGAGGTTGAGGGCGTGCTGGCAGTTCAGGTGGATGCGGCTGCACACGCTAATGTCAGTGCTGAAGCATTCGGGCAACCGATTGACGCCGCCCGCGGGGTAACGTTTACGACCGATGCCCCCAGCCGAGGAGCTTGCAGGCACTCGCGTCTGCCGGCTGGTTCTTTGTCCAGCCGTCAAGCGCATTCGCCGTGTCCGCGCCATCCGCACAGGTATCGGCCTGCGGAGGTGCAAGATGTCGGCCAGGTCTATCAGCAGCCCGATGGGCACATCCTGATCGGCAGCCGCAACCTGATCGTGCAGTTGTCGCCGGAGCTATCGGACGCGGCGCCCGGCGTGAACTGAAAAAGCGCAAGCTCACGATTGTGCGGCCTTTGGCCTTCGCGCCAAACCAGTTTCAGGTCGAGGTTGCACCCGGTGAGGATGTACTGGCCGTTGCAAACGCCTTGCAGGAGAGCGACATTGCCGTCGCGGCCGAACCAGAGTTCATCGAGTACATCGGCCAACGATTCACCCCCACCGACCCGACCTATGGTCAGCAGTGGCACCTCAACAACCGAGGGGGAAGTGGCGGCGTCACTGGAGCCGACATCGCCGCCGAGCGCGCTTGGGACTTCACGCTGGGCCGCGGGGTACGCGTCGCTGTCATCGACAACGGGTTCGATGTCAGGCATTTGGACCTGGCCGCGGCAATCGTCGCGGAATCCGGCTTTTTCAATGCAACCGGTACATTCCGTCAGACGTTGACTAGCTATCCGGACAACGATCACGGCACGTTCTGTGCCGGCATGGCGTCGCACGCCACAACAACGAACGGGACGGCTGCGGGTCCGCGCCGGAATGCGAGTTGATGCTTGTGGCGTCGCAGGGCGATCAGGTGGGGATCAGGCGACGCTGGCGCGCGCAGTCGCCTACGCAGCCGACCCGCGCCTCGAAGTCGCAGGTGCAGATGTCGCGGCAGGCGCGGACGTGATCGTCTCGAGCCTTAGGCCCAGTTCGGCAGCCAACTGGGCTTTGACCACCGTGCTCGAGAACGCAATCCTGTTCGCTACGCGCCAGGGCCGCCGCGGGCGCGGCACGCCTATCTTCTGGGCGAGCAGCAACGGCAACGTCGACATCGGGCTCGACCAGGTGGTCTCACATCCAAATGTGATTGCTGTTGGCCGATCCCACCGCAACGAATCGCGAGGACAACTCCGCTTGTGGGCGCAACTCGCATTCCTTGCACCCGGCGTCAACGTGGTCAGCACGGCTTCGGGGGCGGTACGCGCACAGACACCGGAACGAGCTTCGCTGCCCCCCTTGCGGCTGGCTCGGCGCCCTCGTTCTGAGCATCAATCCCTACCTCACAGCCGCAGATGTGCGCCAGATTATGTGCGACACCTGCGACAAGATCGGCGGTGTCAGCTACAACCCGCAGGCCACAATGATGACTACGGCTTCGGCCGGGTTAGTGCCTTCCGGGCGGTCGTCCGGGCAATGTTCTTTATCGCCGTCAATGGTGTTCTCTATACTGATCGGATGCCGATCGCGTAGCCGAAATACCGTTGTGAGCCCATGGGCATTGACGCTCAAGTTCCGCGACAGTGCTATCTCGATCTTGCCATGGCGCCCAATGGTAAACGGTTCGACGGATGGCTCTTGAACACTGTCGATAACCGCTTTCCTCAGAAGGGCGACTTCGACGGCGACCGGCGGTCGGAACTTTTGGTAACCAGCCCTTGGGGCATCGGCGTTCTAAAGCGCTATCGCACCACTTACAGGGAGTCATGTTGGCGCCAAACGGCACACGGTTCGGCGGTTGGCTGCTCAACACAGCACAACACGTTTGGTCCGGTCGGCGACTTTGACGGCGACGGCCGCAAGGAGATCCTGGTTCGCAGCCCCTGGGGCATCGGCTTGCTCAAGCTGACGAACAACCCGAGCCGGCCTACACCTTTCAGCCGCTGATGATGGCCCCGAATGGCACGCGCTTCGGCGGCTGGCTCCTCAACACCACCGACAACCATTTCGCCCGGTAGGCGACTTCGACGGGACGGTCGCGACGAGATCCTGATCACGAGCCCATGGGGCCTCGGCATGCTCGAGCTGTCCGGCAACACGCTCGGCGCGGTGATGATGGCGCCGAACGGCACCCGGTTCGGCGGCTGGCTGCTGAACACCGCCGACAACTCGTTCGGGCCAGTCGGTGATTTCGATCAGCGACGGCCGCGACGAATTCGTGATCGCAAGCCCGTGGGGCACTCGGCCTCCTCAAGCTGTCCGGCAGCAGCCTCACGCCGCTGTCGATGTCACCCAACGGCACACGCTTGGCGGCTGGCTCCTCAACACCTTCGACAACCAGTTCTGGGCAGCGGCGGACCTCGATGGCGACCGCCGGGATGAACTTCTGATCACCAGTCCTTGGGGCATCGGGGTTCTCGCATGCTCAGCCGGGGCACATCAACAGTGCTCATGCTCGCGGCCCAATGGCACCCGCTTCGGCGGCTGGCTGCTCAATACCGGCGACAACCAGTTCCGCAGTTTCCAGGACATGACGGCCCGGCCGGGCTGATATCTTTGTCGAAAAACCTTGTGGATTGGGAGCATGACTTGCAGGGCGCAAATTTCCAGGTTCCGGTGATGACGCCCAACGGCACCCGCCTCGGCAGCTGGCTGCTGAACACACACGACAACTGGTTCTGATCGCCCACCCGTACCGCTGCGCCAACTGACACATCAGGATCATCTTCACTTCAAAATACGTCACTCCACGTCGCTCTCTACATCCACCGCCGCCGTGGCGACGGCCCAGGCGATGAGGAACCAGACGCCGCCGCCCAGCAGGAGAGCCACGGCGATGTTGGCGGGCGCCATAGGCACCTGGCCGCGGAAAATGCCGACGATCGTCAGCAATATGCCGAGTGCTCCGAACGCCAATCCGATTTTGACTGGCAGTGACAGCGAGCGGCGTGCGGGGGGTAGTTCGGAGAGGACACTGATTGGGATTGCGTCTCGTGGTTCATGATGGGTAGTATACTACATGACAAAAACGACTCGCTACAAAGACGGACAGATACTCTCGTACGCCGAATACGGCGATAAGCGTGGCTACCCCATTCTGATCCAGCACGGTTTGATTGCCAGCATCCGTGATTACCACTTGTTTGATGCCCTGATAAATGCCGGCGCACGCGTAATCTGTATTGCCCGTCCAGGCTATGGGGAATCATCGCCCTACCGCATGCGGAATATAGCGGAATGGGGCGAGCTCATATCAGTGCTTGTCGATGAACTGGAGATTGCCCAATTCGACGTGCTGGGTATGTCTTCAGGCGCCCCCTACAGCTATGCGCGCTTTGTGGAACCGACGCCGCAGACGCTGGTACCGCTGATGGTCTATCTGCACACCGCTCTGGCGCCTGCACCGACGCCTCCTCCCCGCAACGGCCATCATGGAAACTATCAACGACCAACTCAAGAACATTTCTCAGCATCGGCATACGCTCACCGCGCAGCCCGCTCAATTCGTGTCAATCTCTGGCCGGTCTGATCGCCTACCGCTTGCCCGAATGCCCTCATTGCACCTGCGCAGCGTTCGCTGCTATCGGCTGCTTAACCCAATTCACGTTGGTATGCTAGTATAAAGTAGGTTTTGCCGAAGGGCCCCCAAACAACTCATGCCGAAGAGTAACCAGGAATATTTGATGTTGCGGACAATATTGCGCGCGAAGCTACGTAGACAGCGCGTCGACCGTCCCCTGGTGGCACGACCTGAACTTGTCCGACGTATTCGGCAGGCACGCGGCGACGTGACCACGGTCGTAGCTCCGCCGGGTATGGTAAGACGACAATCATCACGCAATGGGCCGCCCAGACCGCCCTGCCGGTTGCCTGGTTCTCTATCGACGACACTGATAACGACCTCGTACAGTTTCTCTCCTATCCGGCTGCGGCCATCCAGACAATCTTTCCTGATGCGTGTATGCACTTGCTCGACTGCTCGATGCTCGCCCCTGCCCGATATGGGACACCTGGCGGCAATGCTTAGCAATGAGATCGATGCCGTGCCCCAGCGCTTTGTCCTGGTGCTCGACGACTATCACTGCGTAGCTGAGCCGGCTATCGAGCAGTTGCTCAACGAACTGCTGCGCCACCCCTTGCACAAAATGCACCTGGTGATCTCCAGCCGCAGCCAACCCACGCTGGCCCTTGCCCGCCTGCGCGGCAATCGCCGCCTCACCGAACTGCACACGCAGGACCTGCGCCTCACCTATGCTGAAGCCGAGGCGCTCCTAGCCCAGACAGCGCATAGTCCCCATTCGAGCCAGGAAGTCAGTACGCTGCTCGTGCGCACCAAGGGCTGGATGACCGGCGCACACCTCGTCGCCTTAGCGCTTGGCAAGACGGAGGACTTCACTGCCTGATCGGCGAGCAGGGTAACCGGATCGATCGCTACACGTCCGACTATCTATTTGAACAGGTGCTGCTCCAGCAGTCGCCGCTGGTACGCGACTTTCTGCTCAAGACGTCGATTGTAGAGCGCCTCTCGCCACGCCTGGCCGAGGCGGTAATCGGCAGTGCCCAGGGCCGTACCGGTATTTCGCTGGGCGCGCTGGCGCGTGCAGGTCTCTTCTTGAATGCGGTCGACGATGTGGCCAGCGATGCCGGCGAGTGGTACAGCTATCATCTGCTATTTCGCAGCGTGCTGCGCCACCAGCTCGAAGCGACCGCATCCTACAGCGAGATCGCCGTGTTGCACCGGCGTGCCAGCGCCTGGTACTGCCAGAATGGCTTTTTTGACGAAGCGCTTCACCACGCCTTTGCCGCCGGCGACACGCAGTTGGCGTTGCAAATCGTGATCGACCATTTTACAAGCTGGCTCGAATGGGAACGCTGGCGCACGATCGAGCGCAGGATTAACCTATTGCCGGCCGATCTCCTCGATCGGCATCCTTGGCTCTTGATGGCTAGAGCCCATATCCTCGCCCTCCAGTTCAAGTGGCATGTGCTGCAGCCGCTACTCACGCGTGCCGAGCAGCAGCTCGACGGCGACGATCAGCTGGCTCCGGCCCAGGAGCGCCTGCTCCGCAGCTATCTGGATGTGCTATGGGCCCTCCATTCGTCGTCGACCTACGATGCACCTAAGGCCATCGAGGCCGCCCAGCGTGCTCTGCAATCCTACCGGTACACCATTATTATGCGCGCGGCGTGCTGCAGCTTGCGTTGACGCTTTCGCTGCAAGCCAGCGGCCAGGTCGAATTGGCCGAGCAGATGCTGACGGCGGCGCTGGCCCAAGCGGAGCTGGCGCCGCCCGGCAGCCTTGCCCCACTGCGCCCGCTTTTGTGCCTGGCGACCATCTACTTTACCGAAGGCGATGTTGTGTCAGCCGCCCAGGCCAGCCGTATCTTGCTGCAAAAGGCGATCGAAACGAAGTCTTTGTTCAACCAACAGCTCGCGCACCTGGCCATGGGCGCCGCGGCCTACGAGATGAACGACCTGGAGTCCGCGGTCGATCACTTCCGGCAGGGCGCGGATTTGCGCCATATCGGCCAGGTGCGCGCGGGCATGAATGCCTGGTGGGTCTTGCGCTCACCTATCAAGCGCTGCAGCGCAATGAGGCCGTCAAAACCACGCTCGCACAACTGGCCGATTACCACAGCGAAGTTGCCAGCAGTGTCCTGGCGGCCGAAGCAGTTTCGCTGCAGCGGCGCTTGGGGCTTATCAGCGCAGGGTCGAGTATGCATGACGTGCTGCGCAGAAGTGTGCCAGCGCGCATGGGCATCTGGTATGGCTGGCTGGAGGTGCCTGCCATTACGGAGGTGCGCCTGGCGCTTGCCGGCGGGCAGCCCCGCAGCCTGGCACAGTCGGAAACTGTGTTGAACCAACTTGTGGCGCTGGCAATCGACTTGCACAGGCCGGGTTTTCAAGCCATGCTGCAGGCGTTAAAAGCAATTCTGCTGCTGCAGCGGCGCCAAGAGGCAGCCGCGCTCGAGATACTGCGCCAGGCCATCATCCTGGGCAAAGCACGCGGCCTCGTGCGCAGCATTGCAGATGCGGGGCCACAGCTCAAACCGCTTCTGGCGGAGCTTGCGATCCTGCAGCCATCGGCGTATGTGGAGCGCATCCGTGCCGCCGCAGATTTTGCGCCCAATGGAATGCAGTACCGGCAGATCCAGCCTGCTGTCGGCAATCTCACTGCGCCACTCACGCGGGCGTGAACGCGAAGTGCTAAACCTCCTGGGGCAGCACCGCACGGATCGCGAAATTGCCGAAACCCTCGTCATTTCGCCGCTAACCGTACGTACCCATATCGAAAACCTCTCCTCCAAGCTCTCTGTGAATGGTCGCCGCGCGATCGTCAGCCGCGCACACGAATGTGGGCTGCTGCTCTGAACCAGCAGCCCCGCACTTCCGCGTGTTATCCTCAGAATATCCTCAGAAATATCCTCAGTTTTCCCTCTAGCTAACAGCGCTGTCTACCTGTATTGTGTGGCAAGAGCTTGCGACACAAATCAAAGGTCGCAGGATCAAGCTCGGAGACGGTGGCATGTCACAGGAAGGCGCCCAGGCCTATCACATCGTTGCGTACGAATTTGCCGGTCGTCAGACGCGCTGTAGAGGTCATCGACCTTATCCGCAAGGCAGGTGGCAGCCACCATTACAAAGTTACGGCGTGGGCCGTCGTCGAAGTTGATGGCAAAGGCCAGGCGCATGTCAGCCAGTCGGGGCACGGCGGCGTGGGCACGGCCGTGGGCCGCGGTGTCGGTGCGCTGCTTGGCTTGATCGGCGGGCCTGCCGGGCTGCTGGTCTGGACCCTGGGCGGCACGCTGGTCGGAGGACTGGCGGGCAAATTTATGGGGCATTATTTTGACGAGGAGGAGCTCAAGGCCATGACCGCAGGCATGGGCCCGAATACCTCGGCTATTATCGTCATTGTCCAGGACACGCTTGTGGCAGGTATGGCAGGCATCTTCGACAGATACGGTGCCAAGGTGGTCACGGTGACCCTGAGCAGCCACCTATTGGGCGAGATGGCGACGTATGAGGCTATCGGCTTAGGCGAAAACGCCGAGATGACCGAGAGTGCTGACGAACCAGAGGGCGAAGTCCCTGCAGAGTCCGCCACCTAGAGCGGGCAAAGCCGGTCAGGACGAGTTAGGTTGTGTCGATCGGCGTGAGGTGCAGCCGCCTGTTCTCTCCTGCTTATCTGTTGTTAATCAAGGCTGTCCAACTTGGAGCGGTACTGAGTTGGCAGCCTAGATTTTTAGGTTTATGGACACGGGGTTCACAGTTGTACTTCTTATTGCAGCCGTTGCGTTGCACTTGCTGGGTTCGATCAACACCGTTGGCGTTGAGCTGCTGGCTTTTGCGATTGGCAGCTCCTGGTTTATGCTCTTCATCAAGAATGTAGTCATCAAGAATGTAGAAATGTTGGTAGAACACATCAACACGCAAGCGGCAACGGCTGCACCATCCGGCGCCCCATTTCGCAGCGCAGATGCACCGGCCGCCTAGCAGATTAGCTGATAAGGAGCTAGACCGTGACGAGCGCCGCCTTTGCCGATTTTCTAAATCACTACAATCCCAGCCCCGAAAAGATCGCCAGCCTGTGCGTTGACCTGGTGCGGTCTTGGGCAGGCGACAAGGATCTCGACGCCATCTACCGTGACTTGCTGGGCAACGCCAAAGACACGAGCACGGTGGACCAGATGCTGTACCAGCTCGAGGGCGACCCCGTTTACGCAGAGAACGTGGCACTGTTGATTCTCTCGTCGGCGTGGAATTATCCCGAGTTAGCGTGCGCAACATAATTATTTTCTGACGAGTGGCACGCCGGCATTGTTTGACAGCGGCCGTGCTCGCACTCTGGCGCTTGCCGACCTCTACGGCATGTACCTGCTGGCGCGCAACAACGCCCAGGCCAAGGAAGTCGCCTATCGGGACGCCGACGGCCAGATCAAGAGCCACGTCGTGGGCAGTGAGTTCCCGGTCGCCAAGTTGTTTGACTCAGTACGCGACACAATCGCCGCGATGCTGTAAAGATCCCCTTCCAGAAAGTACCCACCTCCAGGAGGTGGGTACTGGAGGTGGGTACTACGGCGCTATTCCGGCTGCGCCGCCACCAGTTGGGCCAGCAGACTGCGCAGCTCTGCGACTTCCACGCGCAGGGCTGCGTTTTCTACAGCTTCCTGCCCACGCAGCCCATCGATCTGCGCCAGAGGTCGCGGCGCAGCAGATCGGTCTCGCTCGGCCCGGCGCCCTTGCGCCGCGCCATAAACTGGGTGGCGATGTAGCTCGTCAGGACCGAGAACAGGCTCACACCCATGACGATCATCAACGTGCCGATGAGGCGGCCGGCATCCGTCACCGGAAAGCGGTCGCCGTAGCCGACGGTGGACACCGTGACGATCGACCACCAGACCGCATCGCTGCCGGTCTTGATGTTGGCCCCCTCGACAGGCGCTTCGATCAGCACGATCAGGATGCTCCCGACGGTGACCACGACGATGACGACCAATGCCACGGCCAGCAGCGTGCTTTCCGCAAGGCGTTGGCGCGCCACCTGGCGGGACTCGGCCGGCGTCGAGTCTCGAAAGTGGCGTACGGTCCTGATGAACCCCGGAATGCGCAGCAGGCGCAGCGCCGGCAGCCCTGGCAAAGCGCCAAGCATATCGAGCCAACCAAAGGTGATCAAGCATTTGACCCGATTGGGGGCATAGTAGAGCTGCGCCGCGAAATCGTAGAGCAGGACCGGCGTGAAGAGACTATCGAGGATGTATAGAACCTGGCGCACGGTTTCGGGCAGGGGCACCAGGTAATAGACAACAGTGATGGCCAGCACCAGCCCGGTGAAGGCCGTCATGAAGATTTGGTACACGGCACGCGCCACGATCGTCGCCTGCTCGCTGGCCTTGCCCGCCATGGGTTGCTCCTCGCCTGATTTAATCGGCGATCTCGAAATTTACTCAATGTCACTGCCTGCGTCCGGCGGCAGCGTTTCTTCTTCGCCAAGACCGGCCGCGAGCTTTTCCTTATGGCGCAGCAGGTCGACGATCACGCTGCGGATATGGCTGCGCAGATGGAAGATTTCGGGCATGTAAGCGGCGGAGACGCGCACGCGCTGGTCACATGCGCTTCCAGCGAGATCATGCGCTGGATGGCAGCGTCGGTTGCGGCGGCGTCCATGGCCGGCAGTTCGACCTCCACGTGCCGCAGCTGCTTGTAGACTGGCAGCACCTTGCCCTGCATGTAGAAGCGCCATAGGGCGGGGAAATAGAGGATCAGCAGACCGAACAGGAGGACGAGCGGCAGCAGGAAGAAGATAAAGCGTTCCAGGGCAAAGGCCGTCCAGAAGGGCAGGTTGTTGGTAAACGCAAAGCTGCCGCTGCGCAGTTGGTTGAAGAAGTCCACATATCGCGGTGCACGGGCAGGTCGCTGGCGGCCAGGTCGGGGTAGGTGTAGGGCCGGGCAAAGTAGTCGCCGGCCGAGTCGATCAGCAGCGCTGCGGTCATCAAGCTGCGCGCCAGGGTAGGGTTGAGGTCATTGCGGATCACCAGGTTAGCGGCGCTGGAGAGCAGGCGCACGTCCTCAGCCGGAATATTGGCTCCCAGGTCCATGACGCCTTGGGGGAGGTCGACGACTTTCAGTGCGTGCTGGCGGGCGGCGTAGGCCTCGGCCTGCGCCAGGTTCGACAGGCCGACCTCGGGCGCCCGCAGCAGGGACTGCACTGACTCCGACTGGTAAGCGTCCAGCAGCAGGACCGCGTCGATCTCGCCCGCAATCTGTTGCTCCGTCTCCGCCTGCCGGGACAGTTCGAGCAGGTTCGTGTTGCCGGCAGTGATGTTGTTGTCGGCCAGCAACTGCCGCGCCAGCGCCTGTGAGCCGCTGCCCGGCAGACCGACGGCCACCCGCTTGCCCTTGATCTCCGCGAGATACTCCACCGGCGCGCCCGCAAAAGCTTCCTTATTGTAGAAGACCCAGAACGGCTCGTCAAAGAGGGCCCCCAGCGAGGAAAACGCTTGGGGATCGATCTGGCGGGTCGTAAAGCCAGGCACCAGGGCGCTGCCGGCAACTCCCTCGCGCAGCAGCTGCAGCGTCTCCGAGGCGCCGGTCGTGGGGCGAATCGCCAGATCGATGCTGCGCAGCTTGAGCAGATCGCGATAGGTTTCGGCGACTCGGTAGTAGCCACTGCCCTGCTCATCCACGAGAATCGTGAAATAGCGTGACGGCAGTTCCGCGCTGGGTCTGGACAAAACCAAAAACGCCCATAGCGATTAAAGCCAGGACTATGGCGAGGAGGATGATCGGCAGATTACGTTGAAAGAATCCCATACTAGCACCTTAGTGGCGGTATACATGAGTGCAGTGGTGGCGGAATCACTCGGAATCACTCGGAATGACTACAGGCAACTGGGTGCCGCATACGCCGGCTACCTGTAGACTGGGCGATACCTCAGCATCGTACTTTGGATAAGTTATTCGGCGGCCTTGGGGGCGTCGGCGGCATCCTTTTTGGCATGGCCGCGATGCTTGAGACCCATGAAGACGCCCAAGGCGGCAATCGGCAGGGCAATGCCCGCGCCGTACTGCAGAAGGTTCTCCTGCTGGCCGCTAAAGACGGCGCCTAGGAACTCAATCGCCAGCACCACGACCGTTACACCGACCAGGTTGGTCTCCAGATCCTCCGGAGCTTTCGGTCTTCATCCACATGGGCAGCGGAACGTCCTGTATAAAGAGCTGGTAGAGGCCCATGGCGGTGATGTAGAGAACCGTGCCGATCAGGAACTGGTGGACGAATTCGAGCAGCTCAAAAATGGGCAGGATCTCGGTGGGATGGCCGGCCTGGATCTCCGAGATGCTGCGCAGGACAAACATGACGAGACCAAAGCCGCCAAAGAGGAACATGACGGCAGCGGCGATGGCGAGGCCGATAATCGGCACGATCGCCAGGTAACGGGTGGCTCCGATAAATTTGACGATCATAGTACTCCCTTTTTGCGGTGCGTTTGCGGCGACACAGCGGCTGTTTTGCACCCCTGCACACGGCAAGGGTCATCTGTTACAGCGTACCGCAAAAAGGCAGTCGAATGTGCGGCCTCGACTGAGGATATATATGAGGATTTTATCGCGCGCTGGCGTGGAAGGCACCCATCTCCTGGTGGTGGGGGTTTATCCCCAGAAATATCCTCAAAAATATCCTCAGGTGGTGGGCTGCGAGGAACACGGCACCATGATACGCTGCAACGATAGCACTGGTACGCAGCACTTTGGAATGAGGTTTGAGCTTATGCCACAAAAAAAGACGGGGGCACCCCCACAGCAGATCAGCCGTCTGCCGCAATTGTCAGACAGCTCTATCGAGGAACGCTACGATCGTGGACGGGAACAACGTAAGAAGACACGGCGCTCTGCTCACGCCGAGTGGTCGCCGCCCCAGGGCCGGGATATGCTCGGCCTCCTGGCCGCATCCAACCTGGGGCGGGTGGAAGGGTTCGTGCCGATCCGCCACAGCCGCATGCTCGCTTCGCCTTTCACCTTCTACCGGGGCGCGCCGGCGGTGATGGCGTATGACCTGGCCCACACGCCCAGCAGCGGCATTGTCGCCCAGCTGTGCGGCGACTGCCATATCAGCAACTTTGGCATGTTTGCCTCGCCCGAACGCGCCCTGGTCTTTGACCTGAACGACTTTGACGAGACGCTGCCGGGCCCGTTTGAATGGGATATCAAGCGCACAGCCGCCTCGATTGTGGTGGCGGCGCGCAACGCCAGAATTGGCGAAGGTGATGCTCAGGAGGCCGTCGCCTTGGCCTTGCGTATCTATCGCGAAAAGATGCACGAGTTTGCCAGCCCGCGGGTATCTAGACAGTTGGTACAGCCGGACCGAAGCCGACGTGTTGCTTGAGATGGTAGACAAGAAGCACCGCAAGACGGCGGTGACACAGCTGGCACGCGTGCAGCAGCGTGATCGGCTGCAGGCGTTGGCCAAGCTGACCGAGGTGGTGGACGGCAAACGGCGCATCGTGCACGCCCCCCCGCTGATTTATCGCCTCGAGCAGCAGGATGCCGCCACCGCGTGTGGTTGACGGAGCTGTTCCAGTCTTACTATGAATCGCTGGAGGACAGCCGCAAGCGGCTGCTCTCCCGCTATCGGCTGGTCGACGTGGCGCACAAGGTGGTGGGCGTCGGCAGCGTCGGCACACGCTGCTTTATCTCCTACTGGGAGGGCAACGACGAGGGCGACCCGCTGTTCCTGCAGATCAAACAGGCCAACGCCTCGCTGCTGGAGCCGTACCTGGGGCGCAGCGAATACGAGCACCCGGGACAACGAGTCGTTACGGGGCAGCGGCTGATGCAGGCGACCAGCGATATCTTCCTGGGCTACACGCGGTCCGGCGACCACGACTACTTCGTGCGCCAGCTCTACGACATGAAAGGTTCGGCCAACCTGGACACGATCCCGGCGGCCTACCTGGTGCGCTATGCCGCGCTCTGTGGGGCGGTGCTCGCCCGCGCCCACGCCCGCAGCGGCGACCCGGCCGAGATTGCAGGCTACCTCGGCAAGTCCAACGCTTTTGACAAAGCGCTGGTCGAGTTCGCCTTCCGCTATGCCGACCAGAACGACGCCGACTATGCAGCATTTAAGCAAGCAGTGGCGGAAGAAAAGCTGGAGGCACGCGCAGAAGATCAGATAAAGGTACCTGCTAAGACACGCACGATGACCGCACCAGCCAACGGCAAACCGATAAGGTCGAGGAGGTAGCAGCATGGCACAAGCAACTGTCTCTGCCAAGCAGCCCTCACGCGGCGCGGGTCTGCGCCGCTGGCTGCTGCCGTGGACAGCCGGCTTCCAGCCTGGCTCGATCAGGCGCGATCTTGTCGCAGGAATCGCCTTGGGTGTCGTCGTCGATCCCGCAAGGCATGGCATACGCCGAGTTGGCCGGGATGCCCGTGGTCACCGGTCTATATGCGACCATGGTCGCCATTATCGGCTATGCCCTTCTGGGCTCACGCGCCAGCTGGTGGTCGGCCCGGACTTTTCGACCTCAACGCTGCGCTGGCGTCGACTGGCGCGTTTGCGCAGTCGTATCTGCCTCTACCGTGCGTCCACCCAGCGGCTGCACGGGTCGGTTGTTGCCGTCGTAAATGGCGGTGAAGGCGGCGATCTGCTCGGCGGAGAGTTCGATGGGGCTGATCATCAGGAATCAGCGGAACTGTTTGAGGTCGTACTGCTCGCCGTCTAACGTGAAGAAGCTGCCGGGGGCATAAACCACCTCAACGGTATGGCCGTTGTTGACGATGTTGACGTTGCTCGGGTTGTAGTTGGTAACGTGAATTCTGGTTAAGCAGCCGGCAACAGAACCTCACGATGCAGGTGCAGTAACGGTTTCTTGGGTTGCAGGCAGTAGGCAATCCGGCTGTGCCAACAGACTGACGACAAAGTTGAGCGGACTGCGGTGGCGGGAATGTGCAGGCATTGAGCAACTGCGCCACGAGTTGCTGGTTGATGTAGCCTTTGTCGCCGAAGAGCTTGCCGAAGAGGCGTTTGGCGAGGGTTGGCACCGGCTGGCGGTCATCGATGTTGCCCGGTGTCAGCTGGCAGGCCAGCAGTTCGCCGCAGTCGTTGGCGACCAGGTGGAGCTTGAAGCCATAGAGCCAGCCCATGCTCGTCTTACCACGGGCGGCAATGCCGCCAAAGACCTTTGCCGGTGGATGCGCTATTGCGACACACGGCCAATGCCGTGGCGTCCACAAAGGCACTTCCGGTGCAGACGCCATAACAGTACAGAAATCATCGACAGCACAGAACAATTCGAGTAAACTCATGCCAGGACTCCTTTGTAGCGCGTAGCTTGTGTTTGGCGACATTCAGCTTACTCGCTTTTGGGAGTCCCGTCTTACCCAGAATTCTCGTTAGATAGCTTCATCAGAACGACAATGCTGCCGCATTATGGCGGCGAACGTGCATGAACTCTACACCCCGCGCACATCCTGTAAGTTCAACTGCAAACGCTTCTGGTTCTGCCATTCGTTGATCTCAGCTTGGAAGACGACGTCGACGTAGCTGCCTTCGTGGAGCGCGTCTTTCCAGTCGCCAAGGCGGAAGCCCACCGCATCAAAGACGTGGGTGCCGGGGCCGCTGTCGAGGCCGAGCTTGAGGTGCTTGCCCTCGCCGACGGTGCGCACGCTGCGCACGCGGGTGTGGCGTGCGCATAGGACAGGCGGGCGATTGTCCTCGCCGGTGGGCTCCAGCCGGCCAAACTGCTCGATCAGGCTCCAGGTGATGTCTTCCAGGCTGATTTCGGCATCGATGGCGAGCGTGGGGCACAGTTGGCTGCGGTCGCCCAGCTCGGCGGCGGCCAGGCCGGTGAGCGCCTCGCGCAGGGCAGGCAGGTTGGCGGTTTTGACGGTAAAGCCCGCCGCCAACGGATGGCCGCCGTGACGCAGGAGCAGACCGTCCACCTGGTCGAGGGCGTGGCTGATGTCAAACTCGGGGATGCTGCGGGCGCTGCCGCGGGCGGTTTCCTCTTCCTCGCGCAGGACAAGCGCAGGCCGGTAGAAGCGCTCGACCAGTTTGCCGGCCACGAGGCCGACTACGCCGTGCTCAAAGGTGGCGCTGCCTGTCATCAACAGCGGCGGGTCGTCTGCCAACTCAGCGGCCAGCTGGAGCTCGGCCTCGGCCTGTGCCTTTTCGGTCAACGTGCGCCGCTGCCGGTTGAGGTCTTCCAGCGTTTTGGCATGGATGAACGCCGTGGTGGGATCGGTGGTGCGCAGGAGGTCGTAGGCCAGCTTGGCGTGGTGAAGGCGGCCGGCGGCATTGAGGCGCGGGGCCAGGCGAAAGGAGATCGCGGTGCTGTCCACACTGCCAGGGTTGAGGTCGGACACGCGCATCAGCGCCTCGATACCGGGGCGCGGCTGCTTGTTCAGCTTTTCCAGGCCGCGGCGCACCAGCGTGCGGTTCTGGCCAAGCAGCGGCATCACGTCGGCGACCGTGCCCAGCGCCACCAGGTCGAGCAGGCTTTCCTCTATCTCGGTAACGGCGTCGACGGATAGGCGGCCATTGCCGGCATCATCGTTGGCGGCTGCGCGCAGCACGGCCTGCGCCAGGCGATAGGCCACGCCTACGCCCGCCAGGCGGTCGAACTTGGAGGGACAGTCGGCGCGGCGCGGGTTGATTACGGCCACAGCGGGCGGCAGCTGCGGACCTACCGTGTGATGGTCGGTGACGATCACGTCCATGCCGAGCCGGTTGGCGTGCGCCACCTCCTCGATGCTGCGGATGCCGCAGTCCACCGTAATCAGCAGCGTGGCCTTGGTGGCGATGCGGGTGACGGCGTCCAGATTGAGGCCATAGCCCTCATCCACGCGGTCGGGAATATAGGGGCCGACGGCGCCGCCGGCGGCCTGCAGCGCCATGACAAGCAGCGCCGTCGAACTGACGCCATCCACGTCAAAGTCGCCATAGACGCACATCGTCTCGCCGGTGCGGATGGCGCGCAGGATGCGCTGCACGGCAGGAGTCATGTCGGCCAGCTTGTAGGGATTGATGGCGGCAGCGTCGGCGCCGTTGAGAAAGGCATTGACTTCGGCAGCCGTGCACAGGCCGCGGTTGTAGAGCACCTGTGCCAGCAGCGGGTGATCGGGCACCGATTGCAGAAATGATGCGGGTGCTGGTGCGGCGACGAGCCATTTTTGTTGCAGCGGATGCATAGAATCAACAGTATACCACGCCCCTTCTCTTTTCTGCTTGATAGTACTTTGTTGTGCTATGCTGGCCACTCCGGTGTCTATTGCTAGATATATTTGTCTTGTTTTCCTACTTCCATTGCTATACCAAGGGGCAACAAGATGCCCTTTTTTAACGTTTGGGCGCTCCCTGTGCTGCTCGTTAGTGGATTTTGATAGGCTCTGTCAGCAGACATCTTCTGGCAATGCGATCCATCTCTTTCCTCTCTTTTTTTCGTGCCCTCGCGCTATCGGGAGGCGAGTATGTCTTAGCTGCGGCGACGGGCCTTGGGGTTAGACTGCACGCCCGACCACCGAGTGCCACCGCGTGCGGCGCCGACCACCACATCGCCGCGCGTACGGCGCCCCGTGTGAGTCAGCGCCCTCGCTGCGCCAGCTGTCGCCCCCGACAGTACGCAGGGCCGACCTCGTGCCGAGCAGTGAGCAGATCCCGCCACCGCAGCGTCCTGTGCCTGTGCGCCGCTGTCGTGCATTGTGCTAGACGGGCTGCACGCGTCTAGCTCTCGACGCTCCCATGCTGCCCCCATGTCCACCAGTGCAGCACTGCTCCGCGCACACCGCTCCCGGGGTGAAAGCCGTCACGCTGGTGACGTGACCTGCGTTTGCCTCCATATTGTCTTCGGTTCTCGCTTCGCGCACCTCTGCTGGACATCTGCTGGCTCACGCTGTCCTACGTCCTCGGGGCGTGGGTTTCTTTTTGCCCTCTCGTGCGCTTCCGTAGGGTCGCGCTCGCACCTCGACTGACGACCGTGGCCGAGGCGACCCCGTGGGCTGGTTCGGGGTGGGTCAGAGCTAGTCGTGCTCGTGCTTTGCGCGCCGATCGGGGCGTCGAGGCTGTGTGCGCGCGCGGCGACATGCCGATTTGGGGGCGGGCATCTATCTTTCGTCGGGGTGTCGTTTTCGCTCCCGCGGCGTCTGGGCTCGCCCCCTCGCCGTCCGCCCGCGTGCTGTGGTTCGCGCGGGGGCCTCTTTGACCTGTCCGCGCCCGTTCGCGCCCGGGGTCTGCGCCTGCGCGTCCGCCGCGCCCCCGCCCCCGGTCGCCCGCCCGGGTGTTTCCTCCGCCCCGCGGCCCCCCGCGCGCCCGCCGCCTCCGCCGCCGCGCGCCTCTCCCGGCCGCCCGTGCGCCGCCGCTCCCGCGGCTGGTGCCGCCCCCCGCGCGCCTTTCTCCGGGCCCGCGCGCCCCTCCCCTTCTCGCGCGCTCCCGCCCGCCCGTTCCCGCCCGCGCGGCGTGTGTTCCTCCGCGGCGCCTCAGTCGCTTTCGCTCCCCCGCCGCGTCATCGTGTCCCCCGCTTCCGCAGTGCCCCCTCTCGCCCGTACTCGCTCCTCCCCGTTTCCTTCCTGTACGTACTTTTTTCACTGGCCTTGAAGGGTACACAGTCCCGGCAGTGACGCTGCACGCTTTTTCGCCACCCCCCACCCCCCCTCCTCTCTCTCCCCCCCCCCCCCCCCCCACCTCCCCACGGAATTGGCGCAGTGCCCCGAATAGGCTATGATCAGCACATGAGTTCCACGCTTGATCGGCTGCGCCGGCTGCAAAGTTTGCGTCCTCAACGCACACGACCTGAACCGACTTATGTCCCGCTCGACGAAGACCTGCCGCCGGAGATGGTGCGGCCGGCGCGGCGCGGCCCGCTGGAAGAGCTGGCGCCGGGCGAGGAGTGGCTGACAGCGGTCGGTGCCTGCTATGTGGTGACCGAAGCGCACCCGCTGGCGGCGCTGCGCGGCAGCCGTGCGCTGGGCGATCTGCTGGCGGTGGCTCCGCGTGCGCTGGCCTCCTGGCATCCCGAGTTTGCTCTGGACGAGTTGGAAGATTTTGGGGGGGCCGCCTTTATCGACACCGAGACGACGGGCCTGGGCAACGGGGCCGGCGTCTATGCCTTCATGGTCGGCGTGGGAACGTTTGAGGCATTTGACGACACGCCTGTTCCCTCACACTTTGTCGTGCGCCAGTTCTTTATGCGCCACCCCGGCGAAGAAGGGGCCGTGCTGGCGGCCGTGGCCGACTTGCTGGGCGACAAGCGCCTGGTCGTCACGTTTAACGGCCGCGGGTTTGACCTGCCGCTGCTGCGTGGGCGTTATCTGCAAAATCGGCGCCTTTTGGCCGAGCGAGCGATGGTCGCACTGCTGGCCGAGGGTGCGCCGCATCTGGACCTGTTGATGCCGGCGCGGCGCTTGTGGCGGCGCCGGCTGCAGAGCTGCCGGCTTATCAACCTGGAGCAGATGATCCTGGGCATCCGGCGCACGCAGGACGACGTCGCCGGCGCATTGATCCCCTACCTGTACCTGGACTATGTGCGCACAGGCAATGCAGGCGAGATGAGCCGCGTCTTCTATCACAACCGCGAGGATATCGTCTCGATGGTCTCGCTGGCACAGCGGCTGATCCAGGCCTACACGGCGCCTGAAGAAGCGGAGACAACACTGGAGGTGCAGGGCGAGGATTGGCTGTCGCTGGGCACAGGCTACACCCGCTGCGGCGACCTGGCCCGGGCGGAGTGGGCCTACCGCCATGCGCTGGAGGTGATTGCCGACGACGTGCACCGGGCGCATACTTTTGCACAGTTGGGCGACCTGCTCAAGCGGCAGGCGCGCTGGCAGGAGGCGGCGGAAGTGTGGGAGCTGTGGCTGACGTCGGTGCCGGGCGTGGACCCGACGCCGTATGTCGAATTGGCCAAGTGCTGTGAATGGCAGTGGCAGGACTTTGAGCGCGCCGAAATGTGGGTTGGTTGGGCGCTGCACAACCTGCGCACGGCCCCAGCCTACCAGCGGCTGCCCGGCCAGGCGGCTGATTTGGAGCATCGCCTGGCGCGCATCCAGCGCAAGCGCGCCGGCACAGTATAAAAAAAGCGGTGCAAAATATCCGCATAAAATCACAGTGCAACAACTTGCCCAACACACGCGGCAAGCACAATAAAGTATCCAAAAGCATACCCGTCCCAAAAGCCGACAAAGGAGCTTTGCGTTATGAGCTATAAATTCCCCAGCCCCGAATGGGTCGTCGAGTTTGATAAGCAAATCAACAGCAGCGACGCCTATGCCAATGCAGCCAAGACCTGGGAAGGCGACATCACGCTCGTTATCGAGGGTGGCGCCGGCATCTACCTGGACTTGTGGCATGGCAAATGCCGTTCTGCTGAGTACCTGAGCGACCCTGATGCGAAGTCGCCTGAGTTCAAGATCACGGCAGATATGGAGAAGTGGAAGAAGGTGTTGGCCAGCAAGTTGGACCCGGTGCAAGGCATGGTGACGCGCCAGATCAAGCTCGACGGCAACCTGGTCAAGATCATGAAGAACGTCAAGGCGGCCCAGGAACTCGTGCGCTGCGCCACCAAGGTGGATACGACTTACTAATTCGGGCGGGAGCCCGTACGCAAGGGGACGTCTTATGTGGTATTTTTCATCGCCCATGTTGGTGTATGGTGAGGATGCGTTAAGCCACCTGCACCATATTCAAGGTTCGCGCGCGTTGATCGTGACCGATCCTACGCTGGCACGGCTGGGGATTGCCGCCCGCATCGAGGACATTTTAAAAGATGTCGGCTTTGCGACCTGCGTCTTTGCCGAGGTGGAGCCGGAACCAAGCCTGCAAACGGTGCGCCGCGGGGCCGTCGTGGCTAGCGAATTCCAGCCTGACTGGATCATTGGCCTGGGCGGTGGCAGCCCGCTGGACGCCTCCAAGGCTATCTGGGCGCTGTACGAACGGCCCGACCTGGACCCTACGGATATCAATCCGATGGAAACGCTGGGCCTGAGCAAGGCGAAGCTGATCGCCATCCCCACGACGAGCGGCACCGGCAGCGAAGCGACGTGGGCGCTGGTGCTGACCGATACCGAGGAGAAGCGCAAGTTCAGCACCGGCAGCCGTGAATTGGTGCCGACGGTGGCGATCGTGGACCCGTCTCTGACCATGGAACTGCCGCCGCGTGTAACGGCTGACACTGGGTTGGATGCGCTCACACATGCCATCGAGGGCTATACTTGTGCCTGGGCCAATGATTTCTCGGACGGCCTGTGTCTGAAAGCTGTGCAGCTGGTCTTTGACTATCTCGAACGTGCCTATGCCGGCGGTGACGACGTCGAGGCGCGCGAGAAGATGGGAATTGCCGCCTCGCTAGCGGGTCTTGGCTTTGGCAACGCCAACCTGGGCCTGGCGCACGCCATGGGACACAGCTTTGGCTCGTTGTTCAAGCAGCCGCACGGCCGCGCCGTAGCGCTCTACCTGCCCTACATCACCGAGTTCACCGTCAACGCGGGTCTCGGCCGCTATGTAGACATCGTGCGCTTCCTCGGTTGGAGTGACAGCCGTGACCCGGAGGCGGCCGGTCGCCTGCTGGTGGAGAAGATGCGCGAGTTGGAACGCGCCGTCGGCCAGCCCATGCGTATTGCCGACTTCGGCGTGAGCCGCGAGGATTTCCAGGCGGCGCTCCCTAAATTGGTGGAGTACGCCGAGCAGGACACCCAGTTCTTCACCGCCCCGCGTATTCCGGAGACGGAAGAACTGGCGCAGATGTTTGAGTACGTCTACGACGGCAAGGCGATCGATTTTTAGGTTTGCCGGCGTAGGTTTAGGGAATTGCTGCCCCACGCTCGGCGCACTGGTTATGAGGCAGGCCAGTTTGCGGGCGCCGAGCGAGGGGCCGATGATGCTATCCCCCGTTCTACTGATCCACCACCTAGCCGTTCGATGGATGCGGCGCCTTTTGCTTTGTGTGACACTAGGGGTAGAACTCGAGTCCTAGTGTCGCATCCCGAATGACAAGCAAAGGAGCCGTTATGTCTCAAGCATTACCTTCTCTTTCCGAACTCTCGAATGCCATGGCCGACCTGGTGGAGCGCGCCGGCGGCAGTATTGTGCGCGTCGAAGGGCGCAGCCGTATGCCGGCTACCGGTGTCGTGTACAGCGCCGACGGCGTGATCGTTACGGCGCACCATGTGGTCGAGCGCGACGACAATCTCGCTGTCGGCCTGGCCAATGGCGAAAGCGTGGCGGCGCAGCTGGTAGGGCGCGACCCGAGCACCGACCTGGCCGTGCTGCGCGTAGCAAGCGGGCAGCTGGCGGCGGCATCGTGGGTGGATGCCGGCGAACTGCGGGTCGGCAACCTGGCATTGGCGCTTGGTCGCCCGGGGCGCAATGTGCAAGCTGTGCTGGGCCTGGTGACCGCCCTGGGCGGCGCGTTTCGTACGCCGGCGGGCGGCGAGATGGATCGCTACCTGCAAAGCGACATCGTCATGTATCCCGGATTCTCAGGCGGGCCGCTGGTCACAGGCGATGGCCGCTTGGCAGGCATCAATTCGTCGGCCCTGGCACGTGGGGTCAGCCTCACCATTCCGTCGGCCACCGTCAAGCGCGTAGTGGATACAGTTCTGCAGCATGGGCACATGCCGCGCGGCTACCTGGGCATCGGCATTCAGCCGGTGCGCCTCGACCCAGGCTTGCACGGGCAGCTTGACCAACAGACGGGACTCATGCTTATGTCAGTGGAAGCCGATGGTCCGGCAGCACAGGCCGGCCTGCTGCAAGGTGACGTCCTCGTAAGTTTGGATGGCCATCCCTTGCGCCAGATGGACGATCTGCAGGGGTTGTTGACGAGCGGGTTGGTGGGCAAATCGGTTGTCGTCCGCTATGTGCGCGCCGGCGCAGTGCATGAAACCACGGCCGTGGTAGGCCAAAAGTAAGCAGCTGATTGCTGTCGCCCCCCCCCACAGCATCATCATCTTCTATATCTCGGCCTATAGACATATGCTGGCAACAGGTGTAGAGTAGCAGGCACGAAGAGGATGCGGCCGGTGCTTGCCCGCCTCTGTTGCCAGCATGCTTGCTGTCTACCTTGACGCACTCGGTATGTCGAGTCTTTTGCATGCTAAAGCAGTTTTTGGGACCGATTTGCAGCTATGCCGTTGTCCACCGTCCATCTAGTTGTAATTGAAGATGACGACGTCGATGTGGAAAGTGTCGTTCGTTCGTTGAACCGTAACGGTATCTTTGGCGAGATTACCGTATTTCGCGATGGCCTGGAAGCGCTGCGTGCTTTGCAGCAAGAGCCATCCAACCTGCACACTCGCCCTCTCCTGATCTTGCTCGACTTGGACTTGCCACGTCTCAATGGAATAGAATTTCTGGACGCGCTGCGCAGTGACCCCCGGCTGCGCGGCACAACGGTGTTTGTTTTGACGTTGTCGGATCGGGTGGAGGACAAGTTGGCGGCTTACGATCGTCAAGTTGCCGGTTACTTACTGAAGTCCAGGCTGGGCGAGAACTTTGCGCTGCTCCCAAAGCTCTTGCGCAGTTACTGCCGCCTGGTTGCACCGCAGACAAGAGCAGCGAACGTACAACCGAGTGTTTCTTGAAAGTCTACTCACTGTGAATCGATCTTCCGGCAAGCCATTACACGTTATTTTGATCGAGGACGACGAGATCGATGCCGAGGCCATCGCGCGCGCGTTCAATACTTTAGGTGTAGCCATCAAGACCACGCGCTTTATCGACGGTCGCGTGGCGATCGATACGCTGCGCAGCCCCTGGGGCAGCCAGCTGCAGAATGAGCCGCATGTGATTCTGCTGGACCTCAACATGCCGCGCATGAATGGCCTTGCCTTTCTCGACGAACTGCGCAACGACCCGGTGCTGCGCCGCGGCATCGTTTTTGCGCTTACCGGTTCAGAGCTGGACGAGGACAAGGCAGCGGCCTATGATCGTCGCGTCGCTGGCTACCTGGTCAAAGCCACCCTTGGTCAAGACTATAGCGCCCTGCGCGAACTGCTGGACGTATACTACCAGGCCATAGAGTTCCCCATTGCCTGATTTCCTGCCTAATTCCCGGGACGCAGCATTTCGAACATGTTGCCGATTTCGGCGTAGTCGCCGCGGTAGCCGGCGCGCATGATGGGTTGTGCCGCGGCGGTGTCAAAAAAACCGTTCCTGAGATACTGTGCATCGATGTGTACACCTATGACTTGCCCAAGCGCAAGATATTGCTCCAACTTGTTGCCGTGCACGTCTTGAAGCTGGACGATCTGGAGTAACCTACATTCGAGCGCAGCAGGGGCCTCGGCCACGCGCGGTGCGGCGACCCGGCGGCAAGGCGCGGGCGTCAGGCCCGCCAACGCCATCTCGTCCACGTCCGAGGCCACCGCAGCCGAGGTCGTGTTCATGGCGTGGGCGAGCGATTTGCTGACAAAATTGGCGACGAACTCGCCGGTTGACTCGATATTGCGAATACTGTCCTTGCGCCCTGTACTGGAGAAGCCTACGATCGGCGGCGTGTCGCACAGGGCATTGTAGAAACTATAAGGTGCAAGATTCACGACCCCGTTGCCGTCAAGCGTCGAAATCCAACCAATAGGCCGCGGTGCCACGATCGCTTTGAACGGGTCGTGGGGCAACCCGTGCCCGCGTTGCGGTTCGTAGAAGTAATAGTCCGTCGCTGCTGAGGACATTGCTGCGGACATAAAGCTGCTCCATTTCTGCTGTAATGTTTCATTTGCTTTTGCCAGCATTTTACTTCTTTTCGGGCTTTGCACGGATTCCGCAATTGCCCCATAATTTGTTGTCCGTTATTACTCTGGCCGCATCCGCTTGGAGCAGTGCTTCTGACGGGTGCGGCGGACGTGTGATCTAAGACACGCTGCAGGTGTAGCGCACCGCGCTGCCGTTTGCTGCATCTGCGCCACAATAGAGGAGGCGATTGTGCAAGAGAAGCCACAGGACCAGGCGCTTGCCCGCCGCATTGCGACGCTGCGTACGATGCCCATCTTCGCCGATCTAGCGGAACGCGACCTGGCCGGCTTGGTGGACGATCTGCGTTCCAAGGAATATGCCAAGGACGAGACAATCTTTCGCCAGGGTGACGAGAGCCGCGAGGTCTACTTTGTGCGCAAGGGCAAGGTGCGCATCTATAAGATCAGTCCCAGCGGCAATGAGACCTCGATCGCCATCTTCACGACGAACGATGTGATCGGCGAGCTGGCGGCCATTGACCAGGAACCTCGTTCGGCTTCGGCCAAGGCCATGACGGCCGTGGCGCTGCTAGCCATGTCGCAGGAGCGCTTTTTGTACACGCTGCAGACGGTGCCGCGCTTCGGCATGGGCATGGCACGTTTGCTGGCACATAAGTTGCGTTGGACGGCGGCCTTTGCCGAGTCGATCGCCCAGTTTGATGCCGCCGGCCGCCTGCTGCACATCATCCTGCAGCACAACGACCAGTACGGCGAGGTGCTGGAGCCGGGGACACGCTACCAGGTGAGTATCGGCCTGAACCAGTCTGACCTGGCGTCGATGGTGGGAGCACGCCGCGAGTGGGTCAACCGCATCCTGAGTGAATGGCGGCGGCGTGGCCTGCTGGAGTTCGACAACGGCGTGATCACAATCCTGGATCTGCCGCGCGTGCGTGCCGAGCGCGACAGCCGAATCGAGGCTAATCAAGGCGAGTGGTAGGAATAGCCGGCCGACTTGGAGCCGAGGGGAAACACCATGCAAACTCGATATTCGTTGCACCTGTATCTCATCGCTCTAGTCATTGCAGCCATCATCGCACCGTTCACACTGCCCAAGCGTGCGGCGGCACAGGTTCAGCCGCTGATTCGTGTCTGTTTCGACCAGGTGGACCCCTGCCGGCGGGCAGCAAGTGCGTCTGTGTATAACAAGACGTCAGGTAAGGTCTTAGACGCTGACTCTCAAGGGCTGATTGACTCGGGCGCCGTACAACTTGGGGATGAACTATGGGCGCGCTTACCGGTGAAAAACCCTTATCCCCAATCCAGGCTCTTCTACACTACGGCCGGACTGACGCAGGTGACCGCCGACCAGTTCCAGCTGTATAGCGACAGCGACTTTCGCGAGATGCGCCTGGTCGTGCGGTCGGATAAGCCACTGCTGCTCTACGATCTAAATCTGACGGCCCAGTGGTACCTGAATGACGATCCGGCATTCTCGGACACACTGCAAAAGAATATCATTCGCGCCTCAGACTATCTCTACGATTTTACCGAAGGCCAGTTCGCCCTCGGCACGGTGACGGTGCACCAGATGTACGAAGGCTGGGATGCAGCAAACATCAAGCTGCATACGAGCAACGTCCTGCATCCCAACGCCACCATCGGCGGCATTGTGCTGACGGATACGGTTGACATTTCACCCACCATTCCGATCAGCTATTCACACGGCAGCATCTTTATGGGCTCATACTGGAACCGTTTTGGTGCGCCGCCCAACCAAGAAGTGAAGTACAAGGGCGTGGTCGTGACGCCGGAGGAGATGACCGACGACTGGTCGATCGCCCTGGCGCACGAGATGAGCCACTATCTGCTGTACCTGTTCGACACCTATACCGACCAGAACGGCGTCAGCAACGATGCCATCGCCGCACAGTGCGTGGGCTCAGCCATGGGTAATGCCTATGTTCCCGGCAATCAAGCCTTCGTGTTTGATCAAGCGGCTTGGGACAGCGCATGTGGAGCCACCGAAGCTCACTTCCGCTTCAACGGCCGCACCGAATGGGACACCGTTGCTGGCTGGTACAACTTTGCGGTTGTTCCCACCGAAGTCGCCGCGGGCGTCTACCCACCCGTGCCGTTGACCAATGTGGTATTTGTCGCACCAGCCTCGACGCCGCCGCCGCTTGCCAGCCAGGTCTATTCGCTCACATATCAATCCGACCAGGCCAGTTCGGGCGAAGCACGGGCTTTCCTGGTGCGCGACGACAGCTTGATTTACGAGCAGGGCAAGCCGGCAAAGGGCACGACGAGTGTGGAATTGACTGATGCACGCGTCGGAGATCGGCTGTGTGTCTACGACTTGAACGACCACGCCGAGACGCCGGAGGCGCCGCGCCACCAGTTTGGCTGCGAGACTGTGGTAGCGGGTGACAGCCAGCTGATCATGACGCAGGATACTTCCTGGAATCCGGCCATTACGGTCGCGCAGACGGGACCACAGCAGTTGAGCGTCAGCGTGGAGCAGGCACTGGCGAACGGACTTGTGTTGCAGGCGCGGCTGATTCCCGAAACGGACGCGGCCGGCCCGGTGCAGGCGCTTACCCGCAGCGGCAACGTTTGGAGCACGGTCTTCAACCTGGCGACGCCGGTCGAGCCGGTGTATCTGCAATTGTGGGTGGAGGAAACGCCGGCCGCGCCGCAGACACGACGCGAGGTTATGGCCGACCGCGGGACCGGCGGCGACGGCGCATTCGGGCCTGCCCGCCTGCATGGCGGCGTAATGGCCGTGTCTTCGGATGGCAACGCGAGCTACCAAAGTGACGAGCCGATCGAACTGGGACCGGGCGAGTCGATCGCCTGGCAAAGTATGCCGGGCACGCCGCCCGTGCCGCCGTGGAAGCAAATTTCCGGCCAGTCGTACCGTTTGGATGCCTTCCCGCCCTCCCTGGTGAACGGCGGAACGATCAGCATCGAGTATGAAGACGAGTTCGGCGTATTGCAGTCTGCCAGAGCAGTCACGCCAAATGCCGCAGGCGCACAAATTCACTTTTGGGACGACGACGACAGACAGTGGCAGCCCTTGCCGAGCACGGTAGTGGCGCCCGCCGGCGCCGAGGACGGCGTGCTTGCGGCTTCCGCGCCTAGCCAGGGAGTCGGCATCTATGCCGTGATGGTGGACAGCCGGCCAAGCTTGTTTATGCCGGTACTGCGGCGCTAATCTCGACGTGTACGGCCACCCGGGCAAGGAAAGAGTGGCGCAGGCCCGGGTCGGAGATGCGCTCGGCGCGCTGCAGCAGCAGCGTCGCGGCCTGCAGTTCGGCGTGTCGGGCAGCCTCCCTATAGCCGAGTGCGGCCAGCGTCTGCGCACACAGCCAGTAATCACGCTGGGGAAAGTCCGGACCTTCGCCGCCGCAGCCGTCCAAGATTGCCAGTGCGGCGCGCGCCGTCTGCTCGGCCGCCGCGCGGTTGCCAAGCCCGAGGTGGGCGGCCGCCAGGGTGGCGTAGACTGCCGTGGACGAGAGCGGCTGCTGGAGTTGCGCAAACAGCGCCAGCGAACGGTCGGCCTGCTCGACGGCCTGTGTGTAGTCGCCCTGTCGTAGAGCGGTGAAGGCGGCGTCGCTCAGGTAGATGGCCTCGAGGTTGATGTCCCCCTGCTGTTGGGCCAGCAGCAGGCCCTGATGCAGGGTGCGCTGCGCCTCTTCGAGCCGGCCGGCGTCGCGCTGTGCCTGGCCCAGGTTGCACAGGATATAGGCCGCGCCGATCTCGCTCTCGATCATGCGGCTGCACTCCATGGCCTGCTCAAGGTGAACAAAGGCTTTTTCATATTGGCCGACGGCGGTATAGAGTATACCCAACTCGTTGAGTTCCAACATCTCGTCCCAGTGGTTGCGCATGGCCTGCTGAATTTCCAGCGCACGCTGCAGCAGCGGTTCGACCCGGCTGTAATCACCCATGTAGCCGTAGGATTGCGCCAGGCTCATCAGGCTTGTCCCGACGCCGGCGCGGTCGCCGATGGTCTCCCGCATCTCCAGCGCTTGGGCGAACAGATCCGCCGCGGCCAGGTAATCGCGCTGGAGATTGGCGACCGAACCAAGAGCATTGAGTGCACGCGCTTCGTACTGCAGATCGCCGAGCCGTTCCGCCGCTGCCAGCGCCTGCGACAGTTGGCTGCGCGCCTCTTCGTAGCGGCTTTGCTGCCGAAAGACGAGCCCGAGCCCGTAGTGGGCCTCACTTGCGATGTCGAGGAATCCGTCCCGGTAGGAGGCGCCGGCTTGGGCGAGGTTGAGTGCCGCCTGGTAGCCCTTTTGCGCCGCTGCATAATCGCCTCGCCGCCAGTCGATCGTTGCCTGTTCGATATAGCACTTGGCCTCGTTGTGACGGTCGTTGCGCACCAAGGCGAGCGACAGCGCATCCTCGATCGCTTGTGCGGCATGCCGGTGGTCGCCGGTGGCAGCGTAGAACCTGGCCCATAATATGGCCGCTTCCATGTGTTGTTGTGGTTCGTCGCTGCCCAGCTCGTCCAAGGCCAGCAGGGTGGCCTCTTCATGCATGCGCCTGCCTAATATATGCAGCACTTCCGCACGGCCCTTCAGCCAGTTCCAGCGCAGTTCCAGCTGCAGTGCCCGGTCGAAGTACGCCAGGGCGGTTTCGTTGGCGTGTTCCTTGCGCGCACGCCAGCCGGCGGCATCAATGTAGTGAATCGCCTTGGCGCGCACCGGCGAAGAAGCTGTATCGCCCTGGCTGTAGTGATGCGCCAGGCGCTCCACATCGTCGGGCGCGCGCGCCTCGATGGCCTCGGCGACGGCCACATGCAGGTCTTGACGTTGGCTTTCCAGCAGTGTCTGGTAGACGACTTCTTGCGTAATGTTGTGCTTGAACACATATACCAGGCGCGGTTTCTGAGTTTCGATGCGGGCAAAGTCACGCTTCTGGAGCACTTGAAACTGCGTTTCCAGCGCGTCCAGGTCGGGTTGGCTGGGATGGGCCAGGGCTAGCAGCTCCAGCTCGAAAACGCGCCCGATCACGCTGGCAACCTTGAGCGTCAGCTTGTTGTCCTCGGGCAAGCGGTCGAGGCGTGAGAGCACGAGGCCATGAATCGACGCCGGCACGCCGATGTCGATCGCCGCCAGCGGCGCATTGGGCGCCAGCTGCCAGCCGGCCCCTGCCCCCGCCCCTACCCACTCCAGGCAGTTGCCGCGGCGCAGTGCGTCGACCAATGCCGGCGACAGCCGCCAGCGATCCCGCTCTTGGATCAGCAGAGAGCCTTCGCACAGCGCATCGACCAATTCTTCGGTAAAGAACGGGTTGCCCTGCGCCAGCGAATGCACGAAAGCCAGGCCCAGCGGCTCGATCTCCCCGTCCAGACGCTGGCGCACGAGTTGGGCTGTGCCTTCCGCGTCCAGCTCGGCTAACCAGATACGCTGTTGATGAGGGATTTCGGCCAGGTCGGCGGCCATGGATTCGTGTTCGGGACCAAGCGGCCGCTGCACCAACAGCAGGAGCAGTGGCGCCGATGCCGCCACGCGCGCCAGGGCGAGCACCAGTGCTCGTGAGGCTTCGTCGAGCCAGTGCGAGTCCTCGATGACAAGCAGCAAGGGACGCTCCTGGGCGGCGCGCCGCACGATGTCGATCACCAAGGCTGCCAACGCCTCTTGGCGCATGCGTGCATCGAATGCCGCTGTCGTCGGGTTATCCTCGATGGGAAGGCCGAGTAAATCACCTAACAGGGGCAGGCGCAGCAGCCACTTGGGGTCTTGCGCTTGCAGAGCCTGTTCCACCTGGCGGACTTGGGCGCGCCTGGCGTCTGTCGTGCTCGCATCGAGCGCCGGCTGGATGCCGAGCAAGCTGCTCATAAATTGTTGGGCGGCAAAATAGGCGCTGTTTTGGGCCGTGCTTTGGCAGGCGGCGGACACTACCTGCAAACCGCGATGGGCGGCCGCGCGCACGAAGTGGCTGGTAAGGTGGCTCTTGCCGGCGCCGGCTTCACCTTCCAGACGGGCCACGACGCCGGCGCCGGCGGCAGCAGTATCGGCAAGACGCAGCAGTTGCGCCATTTCGTCGTTGCGTCCCAGCAGGGGTGTGGCGGGCGCGGCGCTAAAGGTCAGCAGCTGTGTCCGCGTGCCCAAGATGGCAAAGACCTGTTGGGGTTCAGATTTGCCTTTAAAGCTGCGCAGGCCGAGCGGCGTGACATCGAAGCGGGGCGCCACCTGGGCAGCCACATGGGCGCTGACGCAGATCTGCCCGGGTTCGGCCTGGGTCATCAGGCGCGCTGCCATGTTGGTCGCATCGCCCAGCACGCCATAAGTAAGGCGCGTGTCGCTGCCATAGGCGCCGACGCGCATGAGTCCCTGGCTGATGCCGATACGAATATCGCGAATCGCAGTCAGGCGCGCGGGAGGATTGCGCAGGCTGAGGGCGGCGGCGGCGGCGCGCTGCATGTCGTCGTCGTGCGTGATCGGTGCGCCAAAGGCCGCATAGAGATAGCTGCCCTTGTCGCCGGTGGTTAATTGAATCACGGCGCCGGCGTGCGCAGCGACCACGCCTTGGACCCAACGCACAAATGCGTCAAGCGCGGTGCCGGCCTGGGCATCGTTGTCAAAGTCAAGACCACCAAACTGCAGAAAGAGCGCTGTGGCGGGCCGCAGTTCAGCCAGGAAGCGCCCGCCCTCGCTGCGCAGCCGCTCATAGACAGGGGCCAGCACCCAGTGCCTGCTGACGCTGTCGTCCACCAAGGGCTGGGTCACGGGGCCTTGCGTCAGGAAATCGGAGCGATCTGCGGCGGCGTGTGGCGGAGCAAGCACAGCCAGCCGTTTGCCGCCAGCACTGGTGCGCCATTCGCGCACGGCGCTCGGGAAGTCAAGGGCGGCTAGGGTAGCAGCGTCGACCACGATATCGCCTTGCTCCGCGGAATGTTCGGCATCGGCGAGGGCATCCAGCGCGCCGCCGGCCAGCACATCGATCAGCTGGATGCCTGGCTCGCCGACCAGCTGGCGGCTGGCGGCACCGGTGACGACAGCGATCTTGAGCGCCAGCCTGGCCTGCACGGCGCCGGGTAGTGTGACCTGGACAAAGCGCGCCATGGCCTGCTGCATGGCAAAGGCACAGCCGGCGGCCGCGACGGCGGCGGCAGCGCTGCTTGCAGAGCTGCCGGCAGCGGCACGGGCATCGTGCACGCTGCCTTCGTCAAACCAGCAGGTAATGGCGTCGCCGCTAAACCCGATCACGCTGCCGTTCCAGGCTTCGACCGCGGTGATCAGGGCGGAGTAGACGAGGTTGAGCTGGTGCGTAAGCACCTCGGCGCCGCGGCGCGGCCCCAACTGCCGTGCCAGCGCTTCGGTCAGCGGCGTAAAGCCCGAGATATCGGCAAAGAGGGCCGATCCTTGGGTGCGCGCCGGCAGCGAGCGATTGGCGGCCAAGGCTCGGCGCCGGTCTTCGGGAATAAACGCATTGGTCATGCGCCGGTCGGCGCTAGTGCCGGGTGTACTCAAATGACCCCCGTTGCATGCAGCTGGTCGATCTCTTCCGGCGAGCAGCCGAGCAAGTCGCCCAGGATGGCGGATGTGTCGTAGCCGAGCGGGGGAGGTGCCAGGCGCACGCCGGCCGGTGTGCGCGAGAACTTGGCCACCGGGCCCAACAAGTCGATGCGACCGGCGGTCGGGTGCTCGATCGCCTGCACCATCTCGCGGGCGCGCACGTGGGGGTCATCGAGCGCGGCGGCGACATCGTTGATCGGCCCAGCCGGCACGCCGATGGCAAGCAGCAGGTCGATCCACTCACCTGCGGTGCGGGCGCGGAATATCTCTTGCAGCAGAGGCACCAGGTGGCTGCGGTTAGCAACGCGGGCGCTATTGGTGCGGAAGCGCTCATCCTCGCAGAGATCGAGGCGGCCGATCTCCGTGCAGAATTTGCGGTACTGCTCATCCGTACCGATGGCAACGGCGATTGCCCCATCGCAGGCGGGAAACGTTTCGTAGGGCACGATGCTGGGGTGCGCGTTGCCGTAACGGGCCGGTGAAACGCCGGTAGCTAAGTAGTTCTGGCCCACATTGGCCAGCCATGCCACCTGCGCGTCGAGCAGCGCCACGTCGATCGCCTGTCCCATGCGGCTGTGTTCACGCTCGTGCAGCGCAGCCAGGATAGCGGTGGCGGCAAATAGGCCGGTGGTAATATCGGCGATGGCGACGCCAACCTTATAGGGCTCGCCATCGGCCGGACCGGTGATCGACATGATGCCCCCTTGCGCCTGGATCACGAAGTCGTAGCCCGGGCGGTCGCGATAGGGACCTGTTTGGCCATAGCCGGTCAACGAGCAGTAGATCAAGCCCGGGTTTTCGGCCGCCAGCGTGTCATAGCCCAGGCCCATCCGCATGGCCGTCCCGGGCTTGAAGTTTTCGATTAGCACGTCGCTGATAGCCGCCAGCCGCCTGACGATTGCGACACCTTCATGGGCCTTGAGGTTGACGGTGAGCGAACGCTTGTTGCGGTTGGCTGCAAGGTAATAAGCGCTCTGGTCGCCTACCCACGGGGGACCCCAACTGCGCGTGCCATCGCCGCTGCCGGGCTCCTCGATTTTGATCACGTCGGCCCCATAATCCCCTAGGAGCATGGTGCAATAGGGACCTGCCAACACACGTGACAGGTCGAGCACACGCACTCCTGCCAGTGCGCCTGTATTCACAACTGCCTCCTACTCTGTGACGAGACTGTCCAGCGGCCACAGACTCTGAGTAACCCTGAGGATCTCTGAGTATCTCTAGGCACACACCCCGGCGATCAGCTTGGCGAGCAAGGCCGTGCGCGGCGTGATGCTGTCTAATTCGATGTATTCTTCGGGGCTATGGTCGAGTCCCCCAATCGGGCCAAGACCGTCTAAAACTGGGATGCCTTCGGCGGCGACAAAGCTGGCGTCGGACGCGCCACCGGTGCTGGCGCCTTTGACGCGAAAGCCGATCTCTTGCGCCGCCGCCTGTGCCAGCGCCTCCAGCCGTTCCACGGCCGGCGTGCGCTCCATGGCGGGCATGGCGTTTTCCAAGGTTACGCTAAGGGTGGCGGTCGTGCCCTGCAGCACCGACTGCTGCAGCTGGGAGCGAATGGCGTCGAGCAGCGGGGGAATATCGTCGTTGCGCCAGGCTCGCAGGTCGACATAGGCCACTGCGTGTTCGGCGACGACATTGGGCTGGGTGCCGCCTTCGATGCGGCCGATGTTGACCGTCACACCCGGACGGAAGCCGTCAAGCTTGTCGATCTCGACCAGGTGGCGGATCAAAGCGATAATGGCACTGTGCCCCTTCTCCGGTTCGACACCCGCGTGCGCTGCCTTGCCTTGCACTGCAATCGTGCACCAGACAGCGGTTTTGCGCGCAGTGACGATGTCGCCGTTGGCGCGTGCTGCCTCAAGTGTAAAGGCGACGTCCGATTGGCGGGCCGTGCGGCGAATCAGCGGAATCGAGCAGCGATCGTGGATTTCCTCGTCGCAGACGCAAAGAAAATTGATCGCACCGTAACCGCAGAAGCCTAGAAAATCGAGCGCCTCGATGGCGTAGATGCCCGTCAACAGACCCGCCTTCATATCGCATGTGCCGGGTCCCATGATCGTGTTGCCCTGAATCGTCATCGGCCGTGCGGCGGCAGTACCGACGGGAAATACCGTGTCGGCGTGCCCTAGCAGCATGACGCGTTGCGATCCTTGGCCTTTGCGCACGGCAAGCAGGTTGTCGCCCAGCGTGTCCTGGCGGTCGCGCCGGCAGTCAAAGCCAAGCTGGCCAAGGCGCGCTTGCAGCCAGTCCTGCACGGCATCTACGCCCGGCTTGTGATGGGTGCCCGCTTCGATCGCCGTCAATGTGCGCAGGTCGGTGAGGTAGCGTTCCCGTTGCGCAGCTAGATATTCCACCAGTGGCGCGACCTCGACAGAGGGCGTGAGCGATGTGTTCATGTGTCCTATTGTACTGTCAGACGCCCGCGATCTCAATCTTGCCGATAGCCCGCCATTTAATGGCGGTTAATTCTGTAATCAAACCATGTTAGCCGGACGCTTTATGCCCGCCGGTGTGGAGAGAGAGAAAGTCATGCCGATCCTGCTATTGAATTCGGTTGATCGGTATGGTACGGTATGCCAGCCCTGCGGCATGCGGGGTACCTTGTGCACTAAAATCGATTCCGATAGAGGGAAATAGACTAATGACTTTGAAACGTAATCTGTGGCTGGCCGCAATCAGCATGCTGATCGCCGCCATGGTGGTCGTCGCCTGCCAGCCCAGTGGCCAGGTGCCGGCGGCGCAAGCCCCGGCAGAGCAAACAGCAGTGGAGCAAACACCGGCCGGCGCGAGTGCAGCCACTGAATCCGAGACGCCACAGCCCGTCGCCACTGACTCCGGCGAAGGGTCGGCTGAGGCGTCGCCGTCGGCAGTGGCGACAGAAACCGAAGAGGCCGGGTCTGGGAGCCCGGCCGGCGATTTGACTGGTGCGGGCGGCGAGCTGGTGGTCTATTCGGGCCGCAGCGAAAACCTGGTGGCCCCGCTGATCGAGGACTTTGAGAAGGAGACGGGCGTCAACGTCGAGGTGCGCTATGGCGGCACGGCCGAAATGGCGGCGACGATCCTTGAAGAAGGCGACAATTCGCCTGCCGACGTCTTTTTTGCGCAGGATGCAGGCAGTCTCGGCGCCCTGGCGCAGGCAGGACGGCTGGAAAAGCTGCCCGACGAGATCCTCAACAAGGTGGATGCTCGCTACCGCAGCCCCGACGGCGAATGGGTTGGCGCCAGCGGCCGCGCCCGCGTGCTGGTCTATAACACCGACCAACTGCAGGAAAGTGACCTGCCCGAGAACGTCTTTGGCCTGACAGACCCGAAATGGGCCAACCTGGTAGGCTGGGCCCCGACCAATGGCAGCTTCCAATCGTTTGTATCAGCCATGCGCAAGCTCAATGGCGACGACGCCACACGCCAATGGCTGGAGGACATGCTCGCCAACGGTGTGCAGAGCTATGACAACAACGTGGCGATCGTCGAAGCCGTGGGCAAGGGCGAAATCCAGTTGGGCCTGGCCAACCACTACTACCTATACCGCTTCCTGGCCGAGCAGGGGGAGAGCTTCCCCGCCCGCAACTACTACTTCCCGGACGGCGGCGCAGACGCCTTGGTCAATGTGGCGGGCGTTGGCGTGGTCAACACCACAAACCAGGAGGAGTTGGCGTTGCGCTTTGTCGACTTCCTGTTCTCAGACGAAGCACAGCAGTATTTCGCCAACGAAACCGATGAGTATCCGTTAGTCACGACCAACGTCGAGGTCAGCCCGCTGCTCAAGCCGCTGTCCGAACTCAACCCGCCCCAGATCGACCTGGGCGACCTGAGCGATCTGCAGGGGACGCTGGAGATGCTGCAGGACGTAGGCGCGCTCCAGTAAAGCTGAAGAGCTGCTGAATGTCCCCGGGACCTCAAGCGAACGCCTGCGTTCGCCGGTCCCGGGGACATGGCTTACCCCTACCCCCCCTTCATTCTTCGTTCATGTTTCACTCCACAATATCTTTGTCGCTCCCCTTCCTATGCGGTAGACTAAGTTAGTTATGGGAGTGTTGATCCAGATCCTGGCCACTTATGCGCCGTATATCTACTTGGTTTGCGGGTTGGTGGCGCTGTACCAGTTCTATCGTCTGATGCAGGTGCGCGCCGACCGCCGCCAGGCCGTCTTTTCGCTGGAGCGCGAGCGAGCTGTCCGCAATATATACGGCATCTTCACGATTGCCCTCATGCTTGTGGCGGTGATGGGCGTGACCTACTTCGCCAGCAGCACATTGCCCAGGGCGACGGCGGCAGAGCCGGCGCCGACTGAAGACCTGCCGCCGGAATTCTCCTTGCAAATCGTACCGACCAATACGCCGCTGGCGGCGACGCCGTCGGCCACGCCGACGGCTACCATCGCGCCTTCGCCACCGCCGCCCACGATCACGGCCACGGTGGACCCGACGATCGCCGCTCTGACACCACTGCCGCCAACGCCAACCGCGACGCCTGTGCCCGCGGCCGCGCCGCCGGCGGCAATTGCCGCAGCCTCCGCTTGCGACGAACGCAGCAGCATCACGGCTCCGGGGAACGGCGCCACGGTAAGCGGCGTCTTTAGCCTGGTCGGAACCGCGACGCACGATGCCTTCAACTTTTACAAGGTGGAGTTTGCGCCGGGCGACAATGCCAGCGGTGGCTTTACCTACCTGGCAGACGGGCGCGGGCCCGTCTATGGCGGCACGCTGGCAAGCGTAGACACGCGTGGCTTTGGCAATGGCCCTTGGACGTTCCAACTCACGGTGGTCGACCAGACCGGCAATTACCCCGAACCTTGCCGGGTGACGGTTATCGTGCAAAACTAGACAGGAAGCCTGGCGGGGCACCACAAAATGGGCTGCAGACAAGCGTGAACTGGCAACAACTGAACGACCGACTCCAGAATTTATCGCGCCGCGACAGGCGCCGACTTTCCATGCTGGCAGCGGCATTTGTCGCAGCCTTGTTCTTGGTATTTGTGTGGGTGGTAGGCTATCAGCTTGGCATGGCGCGCGGGCTGTCACAGGCCCAGGCCGCCGCAGCTACGGCCCAGGCGCAGCTGATCGCCATGCAGGCGCCTACCGCGACCAACACGCCTACGCCGACAGCTACGAGCACACCGGAGCCAACCTTCACCCCCACCTTGACGCCGACGCCGACTGCCACGCCTGCTACGGCAGGCGAATGGGCAGATCGCTATCTTGCCAACGCACTCGAAGGATTAAACACACTCTCGCTGCTCGACTTTACCCCCGAACGTGCCGCAGCGCTGGTTCAAACGCTGGCCCAAGAGGCCGGTATGGCATTTGTGCCGGTCAGCTACACGGAACTCTCGACCGAGCCATGGGCCGCCTTTGTCTCGCCGCGTACACCCGACGGGACGCCATTGCCCATGCTCTTCTGGCGCAACGCCAACGGTGGCAATGAGGTGCAGGGCCAGCTCCTGACGGATGTGGTCGATGCGCTGGCGGACCCGCAGAATGGCTATGTGCCGCTGGCGGCCGGACTCAGCCATGGCGTATTGCGCAGCGATCCACAAGGTCGCTACGCCGCCCTGATGCTTGAACAGCCCCCCGCACGCGTGGATGCGTCTGCCTATTTGTGGTCGCAGCCGCAGCCGGGCGCCCCTTTTGTGCTGGTCTGGCGCAGCAGCGACGAGCCGGCGTGGACCTTCCGCGCCGCCGATAGCCAGGTGACCTTGGCGGACGGCGAGCGCTTTCTCCCGGATATGCGCGTCGACGGCCCCTTGCCTGCCGACAGCCTGCTGCGTACGCAGGCAGGCATCCCGGCGGTTTTTATCGAGCAGCCACCGTTCGCCGGCACTCGCTTTAGCGTGCGCTGGCAGCCGGCCCTGGCCTCCGACGCCGACCCCAATGCGCCGGACACGCTCACCGGCTATCGCCTGGCGGCGACGGAAGTGGCTGCCACCCCGCTGACGGTGCTTGCGACCTTCTTGGATCTCCTGCAAAAAGGTGAGGCCAACCGCGCCCAGGACCTGGTCACGCGCCTGGATCTGCTGAGCGAGGCCGCGCGCCTCAACATGGTGGCCCCGGGTGATTGGATGGCAGTCTACGTCAACGACCAGGACCGCGAAATCCAGGATGAAGGTACGTCGCTGCGCGTCCGCTTCTTTGACAACGCCGACCGCAACCGCACCTATGAGGCGCTGTTCGAGCAGGAAGGCGATGGCGGCCCCTATCGCATCAGCGAACTAAAGACGGTCGTGCTGGCGTCCAGTGCCGGGTTGGTAACGCCTTCCCCGGCCAGGCCTACGCCCACGCCGACCACGACGCGCACGCCGATCCCAGCTGCAACGCCCGGCGCGTCTGCACCGGCCACCCAGACACTCGGGCTGGGGGATGCATTTACCCTGACACTGCCGTTGACCGACACGCTGGCAGGGGGCGACAACCTCAATCCGACCCTGGAGCCGACACCCACGGCTACACCCACCTTCACGTCGACGCCGACCGATACGCCCACACTGACGGCCACACCTACCGACACGCCGCTGCCTACTGATACCCCGACCCCGACGCCGCCGCCGACGGAAACCCCGACGCCTACCCCCACGGAGAAACCGCTGCCAATCCCGGCGATTCCGCCGGAAGCTGCCGCGCCCGCCAACGGCTATATGCTGTTGACGGAGACGGGGCGCCTGCGCGGCGGGCCGGGCACCGACTACATCGTGGTTGCGGCCCTGGAAAATGGCACCTTGGTCGACATTTTCGGCATGACCGAGGCCGGCGACTGGCTGCTCGTCCGTGCGGCAACGGTGGAAGACGGCCGCAGCAACGTCCTGGGCTGGGTCTCGTCGCAGCTCGTCGTGCCCTATGCCGATCTTTCGCTCGTGCCCCGCTACCGCGCCGACGGCACGTCGGTGGACGCACCCCCCGCAGAGTCAGGCGAGCAGGGCGGCGGCCTGGGGGACCTGCTCTCCAATTTGCCTTCGCCGACACCCACCGCCACGCCCTTGGTGACGCCCGTCCTCAGCCAACCGGTGGTGCAGCCGCTTCCGGCTGCCAGCGTGCCGGGACCTGAAGCCGGCGAGCAGATCGTAGGGGTGGCGGGCAGTGCTATCCCGCCTGACCCGCTGCAGCCCATCACCATGGCGCTGCCTGACGGCAGCAACGTCCCGGTGCAAGTGCAGAATGCCGTGGTCGAGGTCTGGGGCGGCGTTTTCAATGACCCCCTGGCCGGCTGGGTTCCCGCGCCCGCTGACCTGCTTTGGCCGGGCACGCGCCTTTATCTACAGGCCACCGGCGAAAACACTGCGGACGGGACGCTTGCTGCTACGCGCGTGCGGATCGTCGGCGAGCCAAGCGCCGAGCGTGTCAAGCTGCTCGACCTGGCCGGAGTGCGCGATGCTGTGGCATCTGGTTCCGCCGTGACACTGCTGGCCAGCCAATCTGGGCCGGGACTGTACATGTTGAGCAACAATGGCAAGGCGCAGCAGCTTTGGCAATATGAGGACAGCGCCGCCTGGGTCAGCGGTGATCCAAACGCCGGCTTTATCGTGCGTGAGCCACAGGCGGCCGGCGGGCTGTCCACCTTCACCTGGGTGCGCAACGATGGCACCGGCCTGCAATTCTTCGCGCAGCCCTACCACACGGTGCAGGGTGTCGCCGGCGATGCCTATGGCGGCCTTTGGTGGATCGAAACGCCGCAGGCGACGATGGATCAGTGGCAGCTTTGGCATTATGACCCGGCCACAGCCACCATTGCCCTGCGTTTGCAGGCGACGGGCGCGTTGTTCACAGCCGCCGACGAGAGCACCCGGCGTACCCCGATCCTCCAGGCCGTGCAGCCGGTTATCCCCGGCGACGTATCCAACGTTACCCTTTTTGTAGATACGGTTGACACAGAACGCCAGACGCCTTTTGCAGGCTTCTACCGCCTTGCCGTGCAGACCGGTGGCGACGGGGCGGCGCAGGTGACGGATGGCCCACAGCAGTTGCTGGCGGAAGGTCAATATCGGGGGCCGTTGGTTGTCAGCCCCGATCTCAGCCGCCTGGCCTACTTTGCCTACGACGCCGCTGTTCCGAGCCTGACTTCGGGCGCCGTCAAGCCCCCCAACACGCTCAACCTGCTGACGCTGCCCGCACGCGGCGACAGCAGCTCACGGCCGGTATACAGAAGCGAAACGCGTTTCGAATTCCTGGCCCCTGCAGTGGCGTGGCTGGGTGGCGACCGCTTACTGGCGGCGCGCAGCCGTTTTGCCGCCGGCGGCACGGACCTGGACCCATTTGGCATCGTGCAGGTGCAGCTCCCCGCGGCAGGTGAAACCGCAGATGCCACGGCAAACACAGAAGTTGCCACCAGTTCGTATCAGTTGCCGCGCCAACAGTCGCTGCTCGACTTTACCGCCTGCCTGGACGGCGCGGCTCTCTTGCTGACGCGCGACCGTGACGGCGGCCAGGCGCTGGCGCGCTGGCAGGGCCAGGGACAAAGCTTTCCGCTGTTTGGGCTGCCGGCGCAGCTAGACCGTGCGCTTCTCTGCTGGCAGACCACCCCACAGCAGACCGGCGCACAGGAGTAGGCAAGAAGAGGCGCTATGCCACCAATTGCACCTGGCCTGCCAGGAGGGCTTAGTTATTTTGCCAGCTGGCGCGACGTGGCCTTGGCGCTCGGCGGTTTGCTTGCCATCACCTTCCTGATCATTTGGTGGCGGCAGCAGACGCGCCAGTGGCACCGCGTCGTGCTTGCGACCTTTTTGGTTGCCTTCGCACTCTGTTTTGCCAGCATTTACCTGTTTGAAGTGCCGCCCTATGTCGCCGGTTGCCCAGAAGGCTGCAACGGCTGGCGCGGCTATCCGCTGCCCGTAGCGCGTATCACGCAGGCAGGGCAGACACAGATTGGCCTGGCGGACTTTGCCCTGAACCTGCTGCTCTTGTGGACGCTCGTGCTGCTGGGCGCGTTGTTGGGCCGGGTGGTGACGACGGCGGTAGGATGGGAGGAGCGCAGCCGGCGCAGCCGGACACTGATCATGGCACTGTTATTTGTCGCACCTTGGGCGTATCTGCCGCGCTTCTTGGATCCACCACAGCCTGTTACCGAAGGCGAAGAACAGCGGCTCGTCAACAATGCGCGCCGCGCCGCCGAAGCAACCTATGGCATCACTGGGTTGTGGGTGCAGCGTTTGGCACTCGAAGATGTACGCCTGCTGAGCCCCAACCCGCTTTCCGAGAGCGATCCGAACCTGGGAGGCGTGCGCAGCCAGGTCTGCCTGCGCGGGTACACGTATTTCTATGTGCCTTGGCGGCGCTACCGGGTCGATCTGGAGCCTACCGGGGTGACGGCGCTCGACCTGGTTGAGGTCCCACTGGAAGGTTCCTGCTGGCAGGAAGTGACCGGTTAATGCCGGTCACGCCGAGCCAGTCTGGTTGGACGGGCTGGAACCGGGCTGCGCGGCGCCCGGCTGTCTGGGCAGTTGCACCGCATGCACCCCGGCCGTTACCTCGGTTGTCTCGTAGCTGCTGAGATGGCTCAGCTCGCGCAGCTTGACGGCGATGTCGTCCAACGCTGTTTTTCCCAGGCGAACCTGGTCGGCGGTGAGTGGTTTCCCCTGCTCGGCCAGATACATCATATATTGCATGACCTGCAAACGATTCAATACGATGTCGTTAACCGTGATCATCGTCTGGTGCAGCGTTTCCAGGCGGATGTTCTCCTGGCGCAGCTCCTCCATGTGCTTGAGCGTACGCAGCAAGTACACCGTGCCGATGCCGACAAAGAACAGCAAGGCCAGGTTGATGGTTTCGGCCGACAGTGGATAGGGCCGTGGCCAGGCGGCAAAGTAGGCAGCCAGATGGCCGATCGGCACCAGCACGGCGAGCACGAGGCCCAGCTGCCAGGCCGCAAACTGGGTGGCAAAGGCAATTAAGATGGCATAGACGACCGAATATTCAATATAAGATGGCGAGGTAAAGTCAAGCGCCAGAACGAGGGCAGCAAACATACACACGAGGACGCCAGTTGCCCGGCGGTGGCGCGCCAGGTAGGTTGCCATCTTGCCAAGTGTTTCCTGCAGCCGTACAGAGCGACGCGAACGATTCATATCTATTTGATCTCGTAGCGAATCAATCGAGAAAGCTTGCCTTTGTTATCCGCCAGATTGCGGAAAAAGTCCATTTTCGCCCCCTGCGCGGCGGTGCTATTATAGCCGCAGCGCTCACTGCATTGAAAGGTATACATGCGCAACCCGCAGCCGCCCTATGAGCCCGACCAGGCGATTTTGCTGGAGCAGAATCCGGTGCGCTCGTTTCTGATATGAACCCAGAGTGAAGGAAAGGATGAACGTATGAACGGAATTCTACGCACCCAAGCTCGCCACCTGGTGTGGCTGTTGGCGGCCCTGTTGCTCTTCGTGCAGGCTGGCTGCAGCGCGCCTGCCGCTCCCAGCGGCGCCGCAGCCGGGACCCAAGGCGGAGCCGCGGGTGATGCGGCTGCGCCCGCTGGGGGGACGGCCGTCGTGCGAATTGGCCAAGGCGGCAGCCCCGACTCGCTCAACCCCGGCGTGGCCGTGCTGGCCGAGGCGTATACGCTGTTTGAGCTGGTCTATGATTCGATGTTCCAGCTGCAGCTGGATGGTTCTTATACGCCCGAGCTGGCCGAGAGCTACACGGTGTCCGACGACGGCAAGGTGTGGACGTTCAAGATTCGGGATGGCGTCAAATTCCACGACGGCCAACCGCTGACGGCGGCCGACATTGCCTACAGTTATAACCTGTATAAGTCGCGTGTAGATTTCCCGTTTCTCAATACCTACACGGCGTTCTTTGACTCTATCGAGGCGCCCGACGCCAACACCGTGGTGATCAACCTGACCGAAGCGATCCCCAATATGGAAAGCCAGCTGATCTTCCTGTATGTGCTGCCAAAGCACATCTGGGAGCAGTATGAAGGCGACGCTGTAGCCGAGTTTGAGAACCTGGAGATGGTGGGCAGCGGCCCGTTCAAGCTGGTCGAGTACCAGCCCAACCAGTTTGCCCGCCTGGAGGCCGTAAAGGATCACTATCTGTATCCTCCGAAGATCGACGGCGCCGTCATTCAGACGTTTGACAATCAAGACAGTCTTGTCCAGGCGCTGCGCACCGGGCAGGTGGACATGATCACCGAGATGCCCTCGCCGGCTGTGCCGGGGTTGCGCAACGCCGACAACATTGCGCTGGCGACCGGCCCACCCGCCACACCGGCGGTCACCGACATTATCATCAACCAGATTGCGCCGGAGAACTGCCCGCCGGGCGACGGTGTCTGCAAAGGCCATCCGGCCCTGCGCGACCGCAACGTGCGCCTGGCCCTGGCGCATGCGACGGACAAACAGAAGATCATCGAGTTGTTGCTGCTCGGCCTGGGCACACCCGGGTTGACACTGATCCCCGACAGCCTGGGCATATGGTACAACAACTCGCTGCAGGACTATGCCTATGATGTCGCCCAGGCCAATCAGATCTTGGATGACGCCGGCTACAAAGACGGCGATGGCGATGGCATCCGCGAGATGCCTGACGGTTCGCAGCCGCTGACCTTCCGCGTCTACTATCCCAGCGACAGTGCCCCGGCGCCGCGCATGGCCGAGTTCCTCAACGAGCAGTGGAAGCAGGTGGGCATCGGCACGGAGATTCAGGCCCTTGACCCCGACGCGCTGACCTCGGTCTGCTGCCCCGCCTTTGATTTTGACATCATCCTGTGGGGCTGGGGCTCGGATCCGGATCCGAACGCGCTCCTCAGCGTGATGACCACGGCGGGGATCGCCAGCGGCAACAACGAGACCGGCTATTCCAACCCTGCCTTTGATGAGTTGTATGAGCAGCAGGCCAAGGAACTGGACAAAGAGAAGCGCAAGGAAATGGTGTGGGAGCTGCAAAAGATCGTGTTCGACGACGTGGTTTACATCATTCCCTACTATGGACTCAACGTGCAGGCCTATCGCACCGACCGCTTCAAAGGCTGGATCACCGATGCCGGCAAGCTGGAGCTGTCGGACCTGACGTCCCTCGTCGCCATCGAGCCGGTGCAGTAAGATGGACAACACCAACATCTCCAAGTATCCGGACCCGGCCATCGAGAGCCTCGACAGCCGCTTTGATGGCTACAAGTTGGGCAATGCTGCCGTCGAGCGGCTGTGGACAGGCGCCCGTTGGGCGGAAGGCCCCGTCTGGTTTGGCGACCTGCGCTGCCTGCTGTTTAGCGACATCCCCAACGACCGCATGCTGCGCTGGGACGAGGCAACCGGCGCCGTCACCGTCTTCCGCAGCCCCTCGCGCTACAGCAACGGCAACACGCGCGATGGGCAGGGGCGGCTCGTCTCTTGCGAACACCAGGCGCGCCGCGTGACGCGCACCGAGCACGACGGCCGCATCATCGTTCTTGCCGACAGCTTCGACGGCAAGCGCCTCAACGCCCCCAACGACGTGGTGGTGACCCAGGATGGCGCCGTCTGGTTTACCGACCCTGGCTACGGCATCCTCTTCGACTACGAAGGCGGCAAGGCCGAGTTCGAGCTGCCGACCAATGTCTATCGCATCGACCCGCAAAGCGGCAAGCTGAGCGTGGTCGTCGACGACTTTGAACGGCCCAACGGCCTCTGCTTCTCCCCCGACGAAACGCGCCTGTACGTGGTGGATTCCGGTGGCCCGCAGCATATCCGCGTCTTCGACGTCGCCGGCGCTAGGAGCCTGGCCAACGGCCGCGTCTTTGCCAAGATGCCTTCCGGCACGGCCGACGGCATTCGCTGCGACGAGGACGGCAACGTCTGGGCCGCGCTGGCCTGGGCCGTCGACGAAGACCTGGGGGCGCACTGCTTCGCCCCCGACGGCACCCACATCGGCCGCATCCACCTGCCGGAGATGTGCTCCAACCTGTGCTTTGGCGGCCTGCACAAGAACAGGTTGTTTGTCACCGGCGGCACGTCGCTCTACGCCGTCTATCTGAACACCCGCGGCGTGTAAATCCGCCGTCGTGCCTGGCGCTGCCCCCTTCAATCCGCTGCACCCCTAACCCTGTGGGCAGCGCCTGGCACGGATCTACCCCGTCACACACTCACCGGCAGCGCACTCAGCCCGCGCAGCAGGAAGTTATCCCGATACGTGACTTCGTCAGCCGCCAGCTGCAGTGTCGGCAAACGCCGGGCCAGGGTGCCAAAGGCGATCTCGCCTTCCATGCGGGCCAATGGCGCGCCAAGGCAGTAGTGGATGCCGCCGCCAAAGGACAGGTGGCGGCTGTCGCCGCGGCTGAGATCCAGCCGGTCCGGGTTCGGGAAGCGGGAGGGGTCGCGATTGGCCGCGCCGAGCAGGAAAGCCACTTCCTGGCCGCGCCGGATCGTATGGCCGTGGTACTCAAATGTCGCGTGCGCCACGCGCGCCGTCATCTGCACCGGGCTGTCATAGCGCAGCAGCTCTTCGACTGCAACCCCCGCAAGTTCCGGTTTTTCCTGCAGTGCCCGCCACTGGTCCGGGTGGCGCAGCAGGGCCAGGGTGCCGTTGCCGATCAGGTTGACCGTGGTTTCGTGCCCTGCGATCAGCAATAAGGCGCAGGTGGCAAAGAGTTCGGCCTTTGTCAGTTTGTCGCCCTCCAATTCGAGGCCGACGAGGGCCGAGATCAGGTCGTTCTGCGGCTCGGCCCGCCGCTTGGCCAACAGCCCCTCGAGATAGTCTGTCAACGCCGTGGCAGCCACGGCGGCACGGTCGTACACCGCCGCTTCGTCCGTGAGGTCAAGCGAGCGGGCAATGGCATCCGACCAGTCGTGGAACTGGACATAATCCTCTTGCGGCACACCCAGCAGCGCGCAGATGACGGCGACTGGCAGCGGGTAGGCGAAGGCCGCCATCAGGTCCACCGAACCTTCGGCGCGCGCCTTTTGTTCGGCCTGGCTAAGCAAGTCGTCCGTCAGCTGTTGCACCGACGCGCGCAGTTGCGCCACCATGCGCGGGGTAAAGGCCTTGTGCACGAGCGAGCGCAGCCGGGTGTGGTCCGGCGGATCGAGCAGCAGCATCCAATTGCCCATCATGTCAAAGAGCGGCTTCTGCTGGGCCGGCGGCAGAATCGGCTCGCCGATGCCCTGGCGCATCAGGCGCTCGTCGCGCAGCAGGCCGGCGCAGTCCTCATAACGGCTGAGAAACAGCATGCCCCAGGCGTCCCACTCGAACAGCGGGGCATGTGTCTGCAGCTGGGCATAGAACGGATAGGGGTTTGCCCGGAACTCCGGCATACGTGGGTCAAACTGCATCGGCGCCTCCTTGGCAGCAGAATTGTCGCGCATAGAGGCCGATTGTACACCTATCCGCATGCGCGCCAAATCCATGGCTGGTCAGTGTCGGACCATCGCCCGCCCGTTAAACTGCCCCCTGTAGTACTCGTCGCCACGCACAACATCAAAGGCAATCGTGTCGTCCGCTCGGTGGCTGCGCAGGATGTCGCAGTAGTCGCCCATCGTGCCGCCCTGGCCCAGTGGGAGGCCTTCCATGCGGTAGAGTACGTCTCCGGGTTGCAGGCCGGCCTGGTCGGCGGGCGAACCCGATTTGACTGCCATAACCCAAACACCATACCAGTCGTCGCTTTCCTCGAACGCGACGCCGTTGACGCCGATCGAATCCACATCTTGACCGGCTGCCAGCTGCTCCACCAGGGGTATGGCGCAGTCCTTGGCGATGGCTGCCGAGGCATTCCGTGCCTCGCTGCCGGCATAGTTGATTCCTGCGACACGCCCCGACCGGTTGAGCAGCGGCCCACCCGAATTGCCCGGACGCAGTTCGGCTGTGTGGCGCACTACTTGGTCGACGGCTGCCCAGTCAGTATCGGCGCTCATGTCAACAGATTCGATGCGGCCCATTGTCTGTGTGTACTTGCCATCTGCGTAGCCTGCTGCATACACCACCTGTCCGCGCAGCACCGGCGTCGCCTGCCACAGCAGATAGGGAAAGCCGCTGCCGCGGATGTCGAGCACCGCCAGGTCGTCGCATTCGGAGACGCCCAGCAGCACGGCATTGCGCGGCTCGCTCTCGCCCGCCAGATACACCTCAAACAGGTTGCCGCCATTGACCACATGGGCATTGGTCACGACGATCCCTTGGCGGTCGACGATAAAGCCGGAACCGGCGCCGACTTCGACCGTTGCTTGGGCTTCGCCATAGGGCAGCGCGGCGCCAATCGCCACGATCTGCACGACCGCCTTGTGCGCACGGTTGAGCGCAAAGATGGGCGTGCCTTGTTCGTCTTGGGCCAGGACGGCGTATGGACACAACGCCGCCAGCAGTAGCACGAGGAACAGTAACAACCGGGAGAACTGCTTGCGAACATACACTTGCATACATTCCATACGTGCAGCCTCCGGCACGTAGAACAAAGAAGAGGGTGCAGGCCCACGCCTGCACCCTCTATCCTACTCCGGTTCGGGTCCGTCGGACCTCCGGCAAACCCCTATTCTTTTACCGCCGCCGCTAGCCGGTCATCAGCAGCACCAGCACCGCCAGGATGAGCAGCGCAACCAGCAGCAGCGAGACGTTGCTCTGCCCTCCCTCCTGTGCCGGCAGCGTCGGCATTACCACGACCGCCGGCTGCGGCGGCGTTTCCTCCGCCGGGCTCGGCGCCAGAAACACGATGACAAGCAAAAATACGAAGAGGGCGACTGCTAATTCAAGAGTCATGTTGCGGGGTCTCCTTTCTCAAACTAGCTGGATCAAGCTGCGCCTGCATCTAGATCATAGCGACCTAAGCATGCCATGTATATCACCCATCGTGCTGCTGCCTATAGCACGATTCTCGCGTGATCTAGTTAACGATTTCCCCCGATTCATCAGGGGTCATGGCCCAAACAGGCCATCCTCCGCGCGCCAGACTGGTGAGTGACAGAATGGCCGGAACGCTGTATGATGCGGATCAGGAAGACCCCCATTCGTGGAGACTCGTATGCATTCGCTCAGCGTCCTCTACCGCGACATACTTGGCCGCAGCCGTGATGCCTGGCTGTCGATTCAGCTGACCCCCCGCGGCAACGACGCCCTGCTGGCGATCTTTGCCCCGCTGCGCTTGCTCGCCATCGTCGCCGTTGCCTTTCGCTTGGAGCTTGGGCGTCCGGTCAACTATCCCAATGCCTTCTTCGCTGCGGGCGAGGACATGTTTATTGCCCTTGCGCTTGTCTACGCCCTGGCCCTGCTGCTGTTGTTGCTTTGGGAACACCGGATCTTCTTTAGCCAGGAGCTGAAGTTGCTCCAGGTCATCGGCGACGTACTTGTCTACAGCTGGGCCTACTACCTCGCCCAAGACCCGCACTCCGACATTTACTTTCTCAACGTGATGCCCCTCCTGATCGCCATCGAATACTTCTCCTTCGCATTCGCCATCCTGATTGTGTTCTTTACCTCCGTCCTGCACGTGATGGTCACCCTATGGAATCCCCTGCCCGGCGGCGTCCTGCAGTGGCTGGGGCACGATTTTCTGCCCCGCACCTTCATCGTCGGCTTGCTGGGATCCGCCTACCTGATCCACCGCCGCCTCCGCCCCTTGTCCGATGCCACCCTGGAACGCGAGCGCACGCAGTTGATGGCCAAGCTGCACAAGATCAGCCGGCAGCTGCCGGCGGCGGCGCTGGTCACTGCCGCGACCTTCGAGCAAGATCTCCGCTCGTACCTGGACAAAATCGACTGGTACCGGCGCATGCTGACGCACGAGGTCACCGGCCGCATGGAGGAGCTGAGCCCCGACCTGTTCCGTGTCCGGCAGACGCTCTCGCCCCAATTATTCGCCGATCCGTTACACAAACACGAGGCCGTGCGCGCCGTGATCGACCAGTTGGCGCAAGCGGTCGGCTGCACTGCCGCAACGCTGCGCGTGGAGGAAGCCACCAAGGACGGTGAAGCCGTGCTCGGGCTCTACCATGCTGCGGGTGGTGCCGCCGGCGCGCTGGCGCACGATCCCACCTTTAGCACCCTGCTGCTCGACGGTGAGGCCCTGGTCGTGGCCGCGCATCGCAGCGCCCGCATCCGCAAGTGGGTGGCCAAGAGTAGAGCCGCCAAACCTCCCTTTCGCAACAGCACGTTCGTCGCCCACTGCCGGCCGCAGGCGGCCATCGCCATTCCTGTCATGGTCGGTGCGCAGCGCGGGGTGGCCAGTTTCTACCGTGACACCCCGCGCGCATTCACGGCCATGGATCAGGCCCTGCTGCTCTCTGTGCTCGACTACATGTCGATTTCGTTGGTGGCGGGGCTGGAGATCGAGTCGGCGACCAGGCTCTCCAACCAGCGCGAACAGCAGCTGGCGCTGGTGCGCGAGTTTGCCCACGCCCTGCCTGCTCACACGACCGAGGACGCCATGCTGGCCTTCGTGGCACAGCGGCTGCGCGCGGCCTTTGCCGCCGAGGCCGTCAGCGTGCTGCTGCTGCAGGGCGAGGATCTGCGCCGGGCCGTGGATGCCGGACTGCCTGCCGGTTGGTTCCCGGAAGAACACTATCAGCCGGGACAGGGCATCACCGGCGAGGCGTTCGTGGACGACAGCCCGTATGTGCTCGAGAACCGGGCAGCGGCCAGTGATCGCATACCCGCGGGCTATCGGGCGCGTTATGCCGCCATCCTGCCTTCGGGCGAGGTGCGCCATGTTCTGGTTGCCCGTCTGCAAACCCAAAGCCGCACGGTCGGGGTGTTGCGCCTCGTCAACCGCCTGGACGGCGATTGCCGGATCCATGCTCCTGGTTTTGACGGCGAGGAGGCGACGTTGTTGGTGACGCTGGCCTCGTTGGTGGCGATGGCGCTGGAATCACGCCGGCGCTTGGAAAGGCAGGATGTGCTGGTCGAACTGGCGCACAACTCCAACCGCCGCGTGCTCGCCCCCCAGCGCGTGGTGCCCGACTATGTCAAGGACGTGTGCGAGGAAATCTGTGCCGCCGCCTGCAAGGCGCTCAACACGCAGCAGGCCGGCGTCGTTCTCTTTGAGCCCGACGACGGCGGCACGGATGAGGGCGTGATCGTCGCCCAGGTGCAGAAAGCCTTGACGGTAAGCGGCGAGATCGAATATCGGCCGCGTAACACGTTGCAGTTCCCCTGGATCGACCTGCGCAGCGTCGCGGCCATGGCCGGCCTGCGCCGTTCGCTCAAGCCGCTGGCCATCGCCGATGCCCAGGCGAGCCGCGCCGTGGACGGCCTGCAGCCGCTGTTTGTCATGCAGCAGGTCGCCTCCGCCCTGCTCGTGCCGCTCGTGGTCAACGGCGAGATGATTGGCATGCTCAGTGTCGACGCCGTACGCCAGCGCCGTACGTTTGCTGCCGACGATCTCGAGGTCGCCCACCTGATTGCGGCCTTGGGCGCGCCGGCCATCGCCGCCGCCCGCAAGCTGGCCGACGAGCGCCGCGTCAGCCGCGAAGAGGAGCGCGCCCGCATCCGCCACGACCTGCACAACTTGCGCGGCGTCATGAACTCGACCATCGTGGTCGACCTGCAGCTGATGGAAGACATGCTGGATCGCGGCGAGTACGACGCCTTGGCCGGCGAATTTCGCGTGGTGCGCAGCCAACTGAGCTTCATGCACAACCAGTTCGGCATTCTGATGCTCGACCTGCATGACCCGGTTCTGTATGAAGAGGGGCTGGTTGCCGCCGTCGACAACTACATTGCGCAAAGCCCCAGCCTGTCACGCCGTGTCAGCTTTGTGACCGAGGCGCCCGAGCTCGCCCGCCATCTAAGCTTGCAGGTGCAGCATGTCGTCTATCGCATCGCCCAGGAGGCCATCACCAATGCCTGCCGTCACGGCATCGACGGCTCGCCCGCGGGGCACGTGGACGTGCGCCTGATCTGCCGCGACACCGCCCTGGAACTCATCGTGCAAGACAACGGCCGTGGCTTTGACCCGAGCCAGGCCCAGCAGGGCTCGCTTGGCTTGAACATCATGCGCCAGTGGGCGGCGGACATGTTGTATAAGGCCCATCTAGACATCGGCAGTAGGCCCGGGGAAGGCACACGCATCCATCTCTGCGTCGACCTCTCGCAGGCGCAGTTTGAGGATGCGGGTGATTGAGACGCCGTCGCCGCCGGGGAGAGTTTTGTTGCACGGGAGGAATACGATGTCGCAGCCTGCAAACATCCGCGTGTTGATCGCGGACGACAAGGAACTGGATCGCGAGGGGGTAAAGGCGCTGCTCCACAATCAGCCTGACATCGAGATCGTCGGCACGGCCGATTCACCTACCAGCGTTGCGCCCCTGGTGCGCCAGCACCAGCCCGACGTGATCCTGCTCGACCTCCATTGGCACGGCAACCGCCGCGCCGGCGAGCAGATCATCCATGACGTGCGCGGCGTGTCGACCACGGTGCGCATCATCGCCCACAGCCAATACCCGGAGCTGGTGGAGGCCGCCGTCGAGGCGGGGGCGGATGTCGCCGTGACCAAGACCTATGACCGCGGCCAACTGGTCAGCCTTATTCGTGGCTCGGTCGGCCAGGCGCCGCAGCCACACCCCACCGTGGTCGACGAAGACCGCACCCTCTCCGAGCGCGAGCTCCAGGTGCTCGCCTGTATCGCTGAGGGGGACACCGACCGCGCCATTGCCGCCCGGCTCAGCATTGCCACCAACACCGTCAAACGCCATGTCGCCAACATCTTCCGCAAGCTGGACGCCCAGAGCCGCGCCGAGGCCGTCAACCGGGCGCACAACTGGGGGCTGTTGTAGTTCACTATAGGCTACAGCCTCGGCTGCTGTCTCGGCCACTGCCCTATTCCTGTCGCACCGCCATCAGCGCCAGCGCGGCATACGCCGTGGCTGCCGTGGTCGTCGCGCCGCTCGGGCCGCCGGCCGTGTATTCGGCGTAGAAGCCCCCGGAGGGCGCCTGCAGGGCGAGCAGCGCGTCCACCAAGGCCCTGTCTGCCGGCCTGCCGATGCGGGCGCCGGTCAAGACCGCCAGGGCCAGGTCGCGCGTTGCGTAGCTGCCCGGCGCTTGCGCTCGGGCACAGCCGCTGCCGTCAAACTTCTTCATGGCCAGGGCGTAGAGGCGCTGCGCCTCGGCTGCCTGCTGTTCGTTCCATGCGTTGAGCGCGGCGATAAAATCGAGGGTGCAGTCGCCCTCCCACTCGGGAATGGCTTCCTCGCCGTCGTAGCTTTCCGCCCAGACACCCGGCTGCACTTCGGTTTGCCGCGCCGTGTGTGGCGGCCAGGGGACAACTTCGCCGTGCATCGCTTCGATCAGCCCATGCTGGACCGGCGCAAAATCCGCCAGGGCCGCGTGCAGCTTCGTTGCCGCCTCGCCCGCGCGGGCGGCGTCAAACGCCCACAGGGCCAGTTGGTTGTCCGGCGCCAGCCAATGCTGCATGGTGCCTTCCCCGGTGGAAGCGCGCAGCAAACCCGTGCCGTCCACCTGGCGTGCCAGGTAGGACAGCGACCTGCCCAGAAAGGGTTGGAATGCGGCCAGTGGCTCGCTGGGCGTTACCTGTGGGGTACTGCAGGCTGCCAGGGCAATACAGGCCAGGAGAACGAGAGCCAGGATTCGTATTCTCAAAAGAGTGCCCACCTATCGGGGCCTACGCCTGGGGCAGCCAATCTTGGATGGTCTTCACCAGGTCCTTCAGCAGAAAGGGCTTGGCGATGTAGGCGCTGGCCCCCGCCGCCATACACAGCTCGCGATCGCCCGGCATGGCCAGGGCGGTGAGCGCCAGGATCGGCGTATGGGCAAAGCGGGGCTTGCTGCGCAGCCGCCGCGTCGCTTCCACCCCGCTGATCTTCGGCATTTGGATGTCCATCAAGATCAGATCGGGGCCGATCTCCTCCGCTCTTGCCAGCGCCTGTTCGCCGTCGGCGGCAAAATACAAATCAAAGCCCACGGCCGTAAGGCAGTCTTCCAGTGCCAGCGCATTCATCTCATTATCGTCCGCCACCAAGATCTTGGCCTTGCCGCCTTGCGGCGCCTGCTCTGCCCCAGGCTGCGCCTGGTCAACTGTCTCAAACGTAGCCACTTCTTCCTCCCAAGCGTAGGTGAAGGATCCGATCGATCAACTTCCCCTAGTATAGCATTAGATCGGTGAGAGATGTGTAAGTAAAGTGTAAGTGTGTGAGGGTTTTGCGCTGGCGGCCACGCGAAAATCCCTGCGCCCCGCTGGCAACAGCGGGGCGCAGGGATTTTCACCTACCGATAGGACATTGGCTCCCCGGGTTGGACTCGAACCAACAACATTTCGGTTAACAGCCGAACGCTCTGCCGATTGAGCTACCAGGGACTATGTACTGCTCACAGGCAAGAGTGAAGTATAGGGAAATGACCCCCTTCTGTCAAATTCACGGGACAAATAGGTGCATTTCGGGCTTCGAAGCGTTCTAAGAATAAGTGTTGCTTTGCACTACTCTGAGGTTAGCCATGTTGTTCAAGTAGTTGATCGTATGACTGTGACTGATAAAGGATCTGCTATACTAAAGCCAACATCACGGGTTAACGATCGGTGTAAAGGCGGCTGCAGCATGGCCCTCCCCCTACTTCAGAGCAAGCTCTTTCTCCCCCCAACCCGCCCCGCGCTCGTGCCGCGCCCTCGCCTCCTGGACAAGCTGAGCGAGGGTCTCTACCGCAAGCTGACCCTCATTTCCGCCCCGGCCGGCTTCGGCAAGACCACCTTGGTCAGTGAATGGGTCGCAGGAATCGAGCGCCCCGCTGCCTGGTTGTCGCTGGACGCAGGGGATAACGACCCCACTCGCTTTCTGACTTACCTGGTTGCCGCGTTGCAGACCCTCGCCCTGCACGGAGCCGAGGGGAAGGCGGCGACGATTGGCGAGGGGCTGCTGAGCGTGCTCCAATCCCCTCAGCCACCGCCAGGCGAAGCGATCCTGACCGCCCTGCTCAATCAAATCGGCGCCGTCCCAGACAGCTTCGTCCTTGTCCTCGATGACTACGACGTGATCGACGCGCCACCGGTTGCTGGCAGCATTACCTTTCTGCTCGAGCACCTGCCGCCGCAGATGCACCTGGTCATTACCACCCGCGCAGATCCACCGCTCCCCCTGCCCCGCTTGCGCGCGGGGGACCAGCTGACCGAACTGCGCGCCGCCGACTTGCGCTTTACTCCCGCCGAAGCTGCCGAATTTCTCAACCAGGTAATGGGCCTCAGCCTCGCCGCAGAGGAGATCGCCGCCCTGGAAGATCGCACCGAAGGCTGGATCGCCGGGCTTCAGCTGGCGGCGCTCTCCATGCGCGGCCGCGACGACATTCGGGCCTTCATCCGCGCCTTCGCCGGCAACCACCACTACATCGTGGACTATCTGGTCGAGGAGGTCCTCCAGTGCCAACCCGAGGCCGTCCGCAGCTTTTTGCTCCGCACCGCCATTCTCGATCGCTTGCATGGCTCGCTATGCGATGCCGTCACCGGCCAGGAGGAAGGCAGCGCGCGCCTGGAGGCCCTGGAGCGCGGCAACTTCTTTGTCGTGCCGCTGGATGACAAGCAGCATTGGTATCGCTACCATCACCTCTTTGGCGACGTTCTCTACACGCATTTGTTGGCAGAGCAGCCCGATCAGGTGTCCACGCTGCACCGGCGCGCCAGTGACTGGTACGCGCATTATGGTTCGGCGGCCGATGCGATCCGCCACGCGCTGGCCGCCGAGGATTTCGCGCGCGGCGGACCTGGTCGAGCTGGCAATTCCTGAGATACGCAGGAGTAGACAGGAGGCGATGTTGCTTGGCTGGTTAAAGTCGCTCCCCGACGAGCTGCTTTACTGCCGGCCGGTGCTCAGCGTTGCGTATGCCCATGTGTTGCTGGCGACCGGCGAACGCGCTGGCGTTGAGGAGCGGCTGCGGGATGCAGAACGGTGGCTCGACCACGCCCAGGATAAACTCCCCCAGACGATGATCGTCATGGATGACGAGGAATTTCGCCGTCTGCCGGGTACCATCGCGGTGGCCCGCGCCGGATTGGCCCTGGCTGGGGGCGATGTGCCGGGGACCGTGACATACGCGGGGCGGGCGCTCGACCTCGCGCCTGAGGACGACCATGTGACGCGTGGGGGGGCAGCGGGGTTCCTGGGACTCGCCTTCTGGACGAGCGGGGATCTCGAGGCGGCGCACCGGACCTATGCCGCCGGCATGGCGAGCCTGCAAAAGGCCGGGAGCATCTCTGACACCATCGGGGGCGCGATCACGCTGGCTGCGATACGGACGGCGCAAGGTCGTCTCCGCGACGCGATGCGTACCTATGCGCGGGGATTGGAGCTGGCGACGGCGCACGGCGAGCCCGTCCTGCGCGGCGCCGCTGACATGCACGTCGGCATGAGCGAGATCCACCGTGAGCGTGATGATCTGCCTGCCGCCATGCAGCACCTGCTGCGCAGCAAGGAACTGGGTGAGCACACCGGGTTCCTGCAGCACCGCTATCGCTGGCGAGTTGCGCTGGCTCGCATACGGGAAGCCGAGGGCGACCCGGACGGCGCTCTCAACCTGCTCGACGAGGCCGAGCGTCTGTACATGATGGACTTTTCCCCCAATGTGCGCCCTGTCGCCGCGTTGAAGACCCGGGTGTGGGTCGCGCAAGGGCGATTGGGTGAAGCCCTCGCCTGGGTGCGTGAGCAGGGCCTGTCCGCCGATGATGACCTCAGCTACCTGCGCGAGTTCGAGCACATCACCCTGGCCAGGCTGCTCCTGGCCCGCTGTCAGAACGAGCGTGCAGAACCCGCTCTACCCGACGCAATGCGACTCCTGGCGCGCCTGCTGCAAGCAGCGGAAGCAGGGGAGCGGACGGGCAGCGTCATCGAAATCCTGGTACTGCAGGCACTCTCCCTGCAGATGCAGGGCAACATCCCTGCCGCGCTTGCGCCGCTGGCACGCGCCCTGGCGCTGGCCGAGCCGGAGGGCTATATCCGCATCTTTGTGGATGAAGGCCCACCCATGGCGGTCCTGCTGGCAGCGGCCGCGCAGCACGGAATCGCCCCAAGCTATGTCAGTCGCCTCCTGGCTGCCTTTGGCATGACTGCCTATGCCAAGCCGGACGACAGAACGCCTGTCAATCAGCTTGTGATTGCCGAACCCCTGAGCGACCGTGAGCTTGACGTGCTGCGGCTGCTCGCCACCGACATGAGCGGCCCCGAACTTGCCCGCCAGCTCATGGTGTCCCTGAGCACCCTGCGCACCCACACCAGCAACATTTATGGCAAGCTCGGGGTAAACAACCGGCGGGCAGCAGTCCGCCGCGCGCAGGAACTCTCCCTCCTCTAACCCAACCGGCTCTACCCCCCACCCAGAAATCATCACCTCAATCATCACATTAATCATCACATCTGATGATGCCTTCTCATCCCATTCCCGCCTATAGTGTGGCCAGGCAAGTGAGCGCCTGCGACGACGTGGAGGTCATCTCTAGAGCGGCAACGAAAGGAGGCGAGAATGGGTGAAACACCTGGCTTTTGGGGATCATCAAGCTGGATTGTACGAGATTCGCGTCAAGGGGCACCTTGACGACCGCTGGGCCGGCTGGTTTGAGGGCATGACCATCACGCGCGCCGCTAACGGCGAGACACTGTTGACCGGCCCGCTGGTTGATCAGGCCGCCTTACATGGCTTGCTCAGGAAAGTGTGTGATTTGGGTCTCCCACTGGTGGCAGTCGTTCCGATTGATTCCACAAACGAGACAAACACATGAACACTAAGATCAAGGAGAACAAAATGAAGATCACAGCTTCAAAACTCATCCGTTGGGCAGGTCTATCCGCTATGCTGGCAGGGATCATTTTCGCAGTCATCCAGCCGATCCATCCACCGGACTTTCTTGCGTCAGTCACCACAGGCACTTGGGCGATCATCACCTCCTTCAAGTTGGCCATGTGCTTCTTATTCCTGCTCGGCATGACCGGCCTCTATGCCCGCCAGGTGGAAGAGTCCGGTTGGCTCGGTCTGGCCGGCTATCTCATATTCAGTCTCTCTTGGGCGCTTCAGATCGGCTTTGTCTTCGCCGAAGTCCTGATCCTGCCCGTGTTGGCGACTGCGGCGCCGGGATTTGTGGATAGCTACCTGGGGATCGTCAATGGCTCTCCCGGCGAGATGAACATTGGGGCCCTCGTACCGGTATATGCCCTCGTCGGGATCCTGTACATGCTCGGCGGCCTCGTATTTGGCATCGCAACCTACCGCGCCCGCGTCCTCCCGCGCTGGCCGGCCGCTCTGCTTGCCGTCGTGGCCGTGCTGACCCCCGCGGCTGCCCTGCTCCCGCACGCAACCCAGCGGCTGGCGGCGGGAATACCGATGGGCATCGTGATGGCCTGGCTGGGCTATGCGCTCTGGTCTGAAAAGCGCAAGCACAGTCACGGAATCAGTCCCTGGCGGGCCGGGCCCCCAGCTCCAGGCTGCTGGAGCCGAGTAAGGTCGCTGGAAGCAGTAACCTTCAGGGCATGGCGCGGCGCACATTGATGCGCCAGAGGGCGCTGCTGGAGAGCCAGGCGATTGCCGCACGCGTTAGCCGGATGATGGTGATTCGGAACCCGCTTTGGCGAAGTCGTAACGCATCATCGGCCGCTGCGATCCGCATCGGCTCCACAAATACAACGGGCGGCCCAAGGCCGCCCGTTCCCATCTCTCCATTGTGTCCCCGGCCGCCTACGCCGAAAACACCCCCGTATCAAACAGCTTGTCGTGCCATGCTTCCTTGTGGCTGTCAAACGCTGCCCAGATAAACCCCAGCCCAAAGATCAACCCGCTGATCCAGTAGCCGACCGTCCCGCGCAGGGCCGCCCGCAGAAAGCTGAGCCGTGCCCCATCGCGTCGCAGCACCTTGATGTTGACGGCCCGCATCCCCAACGACTGCCCATTTCTGCTCCACAGCCAGCCAAAATAGAAGAACTGCAGAAAGAACAGGATGACGGCCAGGATCAAGGCGACTCCGCCCGCAATCAGGGCGAGCAGGCCGGAATCAGTCGTATCCGCTGCCCCCATAAACGGTACGACGACCAGCGACAATACCCAGCTGACAACGCTCAGCGCAATCCCGTCGATCAGAAACGCCAGGAAACGAGAAAGAAAACCAGCTCTAGCCATGGTGCGTGCCTTTCGTGATGAGGATAGGTTGATGGATGAAACCGGCAATGTTACCGAATGTGTTATCGCCGGTGCTACCCAAGATAGTCACGCAGCTTGCGGCTGCGCAGCGGATGGCGCAGCTTGCGCAGTGCCTTGGCTTCGATCTGCCGCACACGCTCGCGCGTGACGCTGAATTCGCGGCCCACATCCTCCAGCGTGCGCGTGACGCCGTCCTCCAGCCCAAACCGCATCACCAGCACCTTGCGCTCGCGCTCGCTCAGCCCATCCAGGATCTCTTCCATCTGCTCCTTGAGCAGCCGCCGGCTGGCGGAATCCACCGGGCCGGGCAGGCTGTCGTCTTCGATAAAGTCGCCCAGGTAGCTGTTCTCTTCCGAACCCACCGGCGTCTCGAGGCTGAGTGGCTCCTGGCTGAGCCGCTGGATCCGCCGCACCTTGGCCGACGCCCGTTCCAGCCGTCGCGCCACTTCGCCGTCAAGCCGCCCGCCCCGCACCAGCCAGTTGCGCACGATGCGTGCGTCGTCCGGTTCGAGAAACTCCATCTCCAACGCAACTTCTTCAAAGCTGGGCTCGCGCCCCAGTTCCTGCTGCAGCCGCCGCTGCACGCGCGCCTGGCGGTTGATCGTTTCCACCATGTGCACGGGAATCCGGATCGTGCGCGCCTGGTCGGCGATGGCACGGCTGATCGCCTGCCGGATCCACCAGGTGGCGTACGTGCTGAACTTGAAGCCCAACGTGTGGTCGAATTTGTCCACCGCCCGCAGCAGGCCCAGGTTGCCTTCCTGGATCAAGTCGAGAAAATTGAGCCCGCGGCCGATATAGCGCTTGGCCACGCTCACGACCAGGCGCAGGTTGCTCTGCGCCAGGCGGTTGTGCGCCAGCCGTCCCTGGGTGACCGCCAGCTCCAGCTCGTCTTTGCGGTCCAGCTCCTGGTCGCTCAGCTCGGCGTCGGGTCTGTCGGCAAACGTCGCCAGCTCTACTACCGCCTTGACGCCATCCTCGATCTTTTGCGCCAGCTCAAGCTCTTCGTCGGCCGTCAACAGCGGGTGACGGCCGATATCGCGCAGGTACATGCGCACCGGGTCGAGACTCTGGCCGACCTCTTGAATGTCGGCAATCAGCTCCTCGATCGGGACGTACTTCTCTTGCTCGATCTCTTCTTCCAGCTTGGTATCGCGTTCGATGCGCGGGATGGGCGCGGTGTCTTCCTCCGCCTCTTCTTCCGGCATGTCGGCAAAGAGATCCTCCTCGGGCGGCTTTTGCGCCTCCCCCAGGTGGATATATTCGTCAAGTTCACTTTCGCTGCTGCTCGAGCTGCGGGGCAGCGGCGTAATCGGCTCCAGTTCCTCTTCCGAGTCTTCGTCTGGAGACGGCATCTGGCGTGGTTTCACCATCAGTAGATCTTTAGTCCTTTTTCGCTGCTAGCTCGTTGCGAAAGCTCCAACGGTAGTCTCGCCATCACCTGCTGCAGATGCGATAGTTCACGCAGGTGCTGATTGTTGATCCGGAAAAAACTGCGCACCGCCTCCTGCTCACCGGCACTCTGCATGTCGGCCAGCAGGTACTTGATGTTGATGGTTTCTTGCTTCAGACGTTCGATGCGCATGCGCACCAGGACCTTGGCGGCGTCCTCGCGCTGCAAAAGTGGGTTGTCCTGGGGCACCTGTGCTGCATAGGCCAATAGATGCGCCAGCCGTCCATGCAGTCCGGGTGCAAGTGTATCCTGAAACAGCTCAATGTCCCAAGGTTCATCGCCAGACAAATAGCGCTTGAGGGTTTGAAAGATCTCCCGGTTTTCGCTGTTTTGCCAATCTTCCGCCGTCACAGTCGCCAGGTTCAGCCGCTCGGTGGCGCCGCTCAACCACACCAGCAGGTTGCCGTCGTTGATGAGGCTGGCCAGCAGGTGGTCCTCATAATCGAAGTGCGCCGGCTGCCATTTGGCCTGCGTCGCCGGTTCGGGCTTGGCGCCGGCTGCCCTGTCTTTTTGCGTTGCGCCTGCCGCTGCGCCACTCTCGGCCGCGTTTTCGTCGCGCGCGGCGGTTGCCGCTTTTTCCTGGCGCTGCCGTTCGGCGCTGGCCTGTTGGGTGCGCGCGGCCGCTTGCACGCGTCCCGCAATCGTTATCTCGTCTACCTGCACCAGGCGGCTCAGCCGCTGTACATAGTGCTGGCGCTCGATCTCGTCGCCCAGCTCGGCGATCAACGGCGCCAGTTCCGCCACGGCCAACCCCTTGCCGCGTGCGCTGCCCAAGTCCTCGGTCGACGCCACGACGTCAAAATAGAAGTCCACCAGCGGCTTGGCCGCATCCACGGCCGCTTGCCAGCGCTGCGGGTCGGCGCGAATCACGTCGTCGGGGTCCTTGCCTTCGGGCATCGTCGTGATCGCCAGGTTGGCCCCCAGCCGGTCCTCCAGCCGCACGCCCCCCGGCGTGACTACGGGCTTGCGCACCCGCACCAGCGATTGGCGTGCCTGGTTCAGCCCGCGCATAGTTGCTTGCTGCCCGGCCGTGTCGGCATCCAGCGCCAGCACAAAGTTGTCGGTGTAGCGCTGCAGCTGGCGTAACTGCTCGGGCGTCAGCGCTGTGCCCATGCAGGCCACTACGTTGGCAAAACCAAACTGGTGCGCTGCGATCACATCCATGTAGCCTTCGACGATTACGACCTGGTCTCGCTCGCGGATCGCCCGCTGCGCCAGGTCGAGCCCATAGATCACATGCGACTTGTGAAAGACGGGGGTCTCCGAGGTATTCAGGTATTTCGGCACGCCGTCGTCCATCACCCGGCCGCCAAAGCCGATCACGCGGCCCTGCCGGTCGCGGATCGGGAAGAGCACGCGGTTGCGAAACATGTCAAAGGTGCTGTTGCGTTCCTCGTTGCGTTTGACCACCCCCGCTTCCAGCAGCAGCTCCAGCGAAAATCGCTGTTCCAGCAGGTGGTCGCGCAGGCTGCTCCAGCCGTCAAGGGCAAATCCCAGGCGGAACTGTTCGCTGGTGGCACGGTCGATGCCGCGCCCTTGGAGGTAGCGGCGCGCCGCTTCTGCTGCCGGATGGTGCGTGAGAACGTGTTCGAAAAAGGCGGCGGCCGCTTCGTTGACGTCATAGATCTGGGCTCGCTGCTGCCCGCTGCGATCCTCTTCGCGCTCGCCGATCTCGATGCCCGCCTGCTTGGCCAGCAGCTCCACCGCCTCGCGAAAATCGAGGTTTTCTTTGCGCATGACGAACGAAATGACGTCGCCGCCGGTTCCGCAGGCGCCAAAACAGTGCCAGGTCCCGCTGTTGGGAAACACGACAAAACTGGGCGTGCGTTCGCCATGAAAGGGGCAGAGCCCCTTGTAGATGCTGCCCGCCCGCTTGAGCTGTGTATAGCGAGAGATAAGTTCTACGACGTCGACCCGTTGCTTGATCTCGTCTGTAACGCTTCCGACCATGCTGATAGGGTTCTCCGCCGTGAACGTCGCGGTAAGCGCTGCGGTAATCCGCTGAAGTAATCGCCGAAGTGATCGTCGTAGCAATTACCGAAGTAATCGACGTGGTTGCCGGTACAAATTATACCGGTTGTTCTAGTGGGGTGTCAAAGCCCACGCCGGGTGGCTTGCCCTGGGATCCAGGCGGGATCCTGGCAGGTTCAGGGTAGATCCAGGGCAAGTTCTGGGCGACTTCAGGCGCCGTCCAGGCCGTACTTGCGCGCCACCGTGGGATAGATGCGCTCTGCCTCTTGAAAAACCTCGCCCAGCTGCATGGCCTTGAGCAGGTTGCCGCTGGTGCGGATGCGGCCGGTGTAGAAGGCCTTGTGCGTGCTCTCTTTGCCCAGCCACAGGGCGTGCAGCAGGTCGGCGGGCATGGCGACCTCCAGGTTGGCCAGCCCCGGCGTAGGTCCAAAGAACACCTGCAGCGGCGGCTGGCGGCCGTCCAGCAGGATTTCGGCATCGGGCTCCGTCGTGCGCATGCGAATGACGAGGTTGCTGCGCGTAAAGGTTTCGGTATGCTGTGGGTGGCGCACCACATAGTCAAAGACTTCCTGCATTACCGCATAGAACTGTTCTTGGTCGGCAAAAACGGCCATTTCCGTGGACTGCTCCTACCCACTGATTGCCGGCGCTTGTTCGCGGCTGGCCCGGCGCGACCGCACGATCAGCGACCGGCCCAAGACGCTCTCGTACCACTCGACATAGCGCTTGATGGTGTGCTGCAGCTGGTGCGGCCGCGCGCGCTCCAATGACGCCTGGCCCATCTCTGCCCAACGCTCAGGCATGCTCAGAAAAGCACGGATGTTGCCTGCCAGGCTTTCGGCGTTTTGCGGGTTGAACAGAAAGCCGTTGACGCCGTGCTCCACCAGTTCGGGCAGCGCGCGCGCATTGGCGGCCAAGATCGGCTTGGCGCATGACATTGCCTCCAGCGTGGCGATGCTTTGCAGTTCCGCCGAGCTGGGCATGACAAACGCATCGACGCTGTTTAGCAGCAGCGGCAGGTCGTCGCTGTCGATGTAGCCGGGAAAGGTAATGCGATCTTCGATGTCCAGCTCGTGCACCATCTCCATCAAGGAGTCGCGATACATGCCCTTGCCGGCAATCGCCACCTGGAACGCGAGTGACGGCAGCAGGGCCGCCGCCTCCACCAGGAAATCCAACCCCTTCTCGCGGTCTACACGCCCCACATACAGCAGCAGGGGCTTGTCGATCGCCAGGTGAAAGTGGCGCCGGATGACGTCACGATCCAGGTCTGTTTCGGGAAAGAATTCTTCTTGGTCGACGCCGCAGGAGATCGCCTTGACGGGGATGCGAATATCCTGTTTGCGCAGGATGGTAACCGCCGTCTCCGTGGGTGTCGTGGCCGCGTCCAGTTGATTGTAAACCTGAAGCATGTCCTTCCACATCGCCTTGTGTACGACACCTTGCACGCTGCGCGGGATGTACAGGTTGTTCGACCAATTGGCGGGCAGAAAATGATTGGTGCCCACGATCGGGATACTGCGCTGCCGGGCCACGCGCAGCACCGTGCGATTGAGAAAGAAATGATCCTGGATGTGGATGATATCGGGCGCAAAGTCGGCAATGGTATCTTCTACCCACCCGTCGGAAAAGGCCGTTACGTTCAAGTTGTGGCCCAAGTGGAGGGCAGGCACTGTCTGCACGATCACCCCCTGCACCAGCTCGCGTTGGGCGACGCCCCGCATGGAGGGCGCCAGCGCCATGACCTCGTGACCCGCGCGCGCAAGGCCTTCCGCCAGGCGAATCATAAAGACAGCCTGGCCGTTGTCCTTACGGTAGTAGGATTGGCCGGAGAAAAGCACTCGCATGGGCAGGCTCACTCGTTCAAGTTGGGGACACTGGCTTTCCTCGCCGCGCTGATGCGTCCAAACATGCGTCGGTACCACCACAGCAGGACCAGCAGCAGGACGATGCCGCCGAGCAGCGCCGCCACCTTCAGCTCGCGCTGCATGGTCTGAATGTGCTCGCCCAGGCGATAGCCGGCGAATACAAGAAAGCCTGTCCAGAATGGCTCGACCAAAATGCTGACGCCTGCCAGGCGCCACCACGCGACACGCATCAAGCCGGCCGAAACCAGGGTGGGAATGCTAAGCAGGCCCATCGAGAGCTTGGCCATCAAATACATCTTGACGCCATGCTCTTGCACGCCGCTTTCCAGCTGCTCGATTTCAGCCCTGCGGTGTTGAAACCAGCTCAATCGGAACAAGCGCCCGTTGTGACCGCCCAGACGACCGAGCCAGTACCAGAATTGATCGGCGCAGAAGTTACCGATTACGGCGGCGACCAACACCCACTCTGCGCGCAAAATTCCGGTCGCAGCCATGGTCCCCGCTACCAGCGTAACGCTTGGCCCTTCTAAAAACACGAGCAGTGCAATTAGGACATAACTCCAATTGCCCAGGTCAGGAAGGTTCCCTGTGCGGATCGCCTCCCAGAAGCCTTGTATAAATTCCATTTACGCAGGCACGCCGCCACTACTCCGATCAATCCGAATGATTGGTAATTTATAGCACGGTTGTGGCTGTGCTGTAAACTTGGCAGAACTCCCGGGAGGTAGCCACCCGGAGCGCAGGCGTCCCCGCCTGCATCCCCACGAACCCATCCCATTGCGCGAAGAAACCGAGTTTCTCAAAGAAACTCGGTTTCTCCACCAATCCACCCTCTAGGCATCATGCCCCTACAAGTAAATCCCCGTTACTTGCTCAGCGCCGGCATGTACAGGAAGTTGCCTGCCGCCAACAAGATCGAATCGTTCACGATCAGCGACTCGTTGCCGGCGCCGTCCCGGAACTGCGCATACACCTTGCACTCCTGGCCGCTCTCGCATGCCAGCGTCCACGGCAGCGTAGGCTGCACCGGCTGCCACGGGATGCCTTCCATCTGATCGCTGTTGGCGATGCGCATCTGGATGTTGCCGCTCACCATGTTGATCTGCTGTGACAGCTGATCGGTCATGTGTGCCGCCGAGCCTTGTGCGGCGCCGTCCAGCGGGGTATCCGTGGCGCTGATGTTGAGCATCACCTGCTTGCTGTGGGTCTTCGGTGCGTCGTTGAGGATCAGCATCGCGCCCGACGGCATGTCCGGATCGGCCTTGGGCGTCACCGCGATCGGCTCGCTCAGGTCGCTGTAGACGGTGTTGCCCTGCCCGTCGTCGCCAACGCCTTGCAGCACGACATAGTAGGTCTTGTCGTTCTGCAGCCCTCCCAGCAGGTACTCGCCGGGCTTCGTGTTGCCCCGGCCGATGTCGCTGCCCTGGCCCAGGTTGTCCGGGTTGTCGGCCACGTAGAGCAGCACACTGGTATACGAGAAGGGGCGTGTCCAGCGGATTGCAATTTGCTGGTTCAGCGGGCGCACGCTGATGTGACCGATTGTCAGCACCTTGTCGTCGCGTGGGTTGAGCGGGTCGCGACCGTTGCGTACTTCCGAACCGTCGCTTTCGCCACCCTTATCGGTGTCTGCCCGGCACGGCAGCGTGCCGAAGTTGAGCTCCTGGATGTTGGTCAGGCCGTCGTGATCGGGGTCATTCTGGCGGTCGTCTGCCTGCAGGTTGAGCTTGCAGCGCCGTTCCCACTCGTCGGGCATGCAGTCCTTGTCCTGGTCGTTGGGGCCGCCGCATTCCTGCGTCGGCTTGGGTCCCTTGATCCAGAAGCCGCCGTTCCATTCCCGCAGCAGGTTCACGGCCGGGTTGGCCGGATCCTTGAAGAGGGCCAGGATGCGCACGCTGTAGCCGCCGCCGTAGGCGGTCTCGGCAAACTTGGCGCCGTAGATGCCGTCGCCGGCCGCGCCGTCACCCGAGTTGCCGTCGTCAAACATGAGGCGCGCTTCACTGCCCGCCGGCCCGTCGATGAAAGCGAATATGAGCGAGGCCGGCAGCGTGCCGTTCTTGTCCAGCAGGAAGCCGACGATGTCGACCGTGTCGCCCGCCTCGGCCTTGCCGCTGTCCAGGCCGAGCAAGCGGCCTTCGAGCTGGATCGTCGACTGCACCGACACGTTCATGATGAAGTCGAAGCCGGCCGCGCCGTCAACTGCCGCCGGCGTCATCTGGTCGCCGGCCATTGGTGTAGCAACCTCGAGCCCATTCGGGTCAACGGTCTGCTCCGCTGCCAGGCCAATGATCGGGCAGACGTAGTAGGTGCGGAAGCGCCACTCGCCTTCGGCCGGGTTGTTGACAACCAGTACATCGTCGAAATCGTTGTTGCGGATGTCCCAGTCGGCCGGCGTGTAGCCTTGCAGCCGCGGGCTGATCGGGAACCAGCGCTGCTGCGGGTTCATGCCCGGCATGAACACCTCCACCTTGCGGGAGTCGTCGGCGCCGCAGGTGCCGTGGTCGGCCTGCTTGCCGGCTACCACCAGGCGCAACTGGTTGACGCTCTTGTCGACGTTCACGGTCAGCGTCTGCGGCAGCCCAACGGCGACCCCCATGTAGCTGCCGTTGAAGATACGTGCGGCGCCTTGTGCCTTGGTGTCGAAGTAGTCGTAGGCGTTGGCCAGGCCCAGTTGCCCGGGCAGGTAATTGGCGGCTGCGATGGCGCTCACGTCGTCGATGGCCCCGATGGCCTCGATTTCGCTCATGCCCGCGGCTGCATCGCTCGCGTCTGCACTGGCCGCAGCCAGGCCGGCGCCGATGCCGTTGGTTGCTACGGGGCGATAAATGCCCCCCGTGTCGGCTGCAATCGTCGCCATCAGGTCGCCCGGTGCTTCGGGGCCAAAGGCGATCGTGTTCACCACGACGCCCGCATTCTTGATCTCGTTCTTGACGTCGGCGTACAGCGGCTTGACGTTCTCTTCGCCGTCCGACAGCAGGAAGATATGCTTGGGGTTGGTGTTGGCCGGGGCCGCGACCAGCTGATCCTTGGCTGCCTTCAGACCGCCGCCGACTGGCGTCCAGGCCCGGGCGCTGATGGTGTTGATCTGGGTGCGCGCCAGCCCGATCAGGACGCCCAGGTTGCCGGCGTTCACGTCGGAGCGCGGCAGCAGCGTGCGCACGTCGAGCGGGCAGTTGCCGCTGCCTCCCGGCAGGCCGCAGCCCGCTGGGTTGTCGATCGCCGACCAGTCCTGCACCAGGAAGCGGTCGCCGGCCCGCAGCAGGTCGGCCACTACCTGGCCGGCCTTCTTGGCGTTGTCCAGGCGGGTGCCTTCGCCGATCGCGTCTTCGGTGCTCATCGAGCCGCTGGCATCAAAGCTGAGAGCAATGTCGGTGTTGCCCGGGACCACATAGAGCAGGGCGTCCAGCTCCGTGTCGCTGACCACGCCCAGGTTGATGCGGAAATCGACAAAGGTCGTCCCGAGGGGCTTGGTCGGCGGCATCAGGATCGCCCAGTACTCGTCACCCACTTCCTGGAAGGATCCAGCCACCACGGTTGCGGCGCCACCCTCGGCATCAAAGGTGAAGGAGGATTCGGGCAGCCCACGCACGCTGTTGGTGCCGTCGCTGACCGTCCAGCGCGCCAGGTAGCCGATCGGGCTGTCGGGAGCGCCGACCAGGGCGAACTTGGTCTGCAGCGGTTCTAGGATTTGAATGGTGGGGTTTACACAGGTAAAGCGCACGGTGTAGCTGTAGTTGTTGGCAAAGCTGTTGACTGCGGCGACGACCAGGTTGTTCACGCCCGCAGCCGCAAAGGTGCGCACGTAGTCCTCGCCGATCGTGGCCGAGCGCAGCACATTGGTGGGTGCGCTGGTCTTGGCCGCCATCAGGTTGATACCCAGCTGCGCGCCAGCCGCGCCGTCCACTTCGGCCTGCAGGTAGGGGCAGCCGGCCTGGGGCGTCACCTGATAGTAGCGTGCTGCCCAGTCGTCGGGCGTCGCTTCGGTCCAGCTTTGTGCGCCGGCGGCCATGTTGACATTCTGCGTGGTGGGCGCCAGGTTGCCATAGGGCGAAGCGTCGTCGTCGGTGTAGACCAGCTCCGGCTGCGCGATGGGGTCGGCCCAGCTCTTGGCCCAGTTCGCGGCGAAGAAGTCGAGGAAGAAGCGCTTCTCGCTCATCCCCGCCTTGAGCGACGGGATCAACGTGTCGAGCACGTACAGGTCGTCGGCAGTATCGCACGCCTGGTAGTGGTTGTACATGGCGTCGATGTGGTGCCACGGATCGGTCGGTGTACCGATCGTGCCCAGCTGCTCGATGAAGTACTTGAGGAAGATGTTGCCATAGCTCTTATCGTACATCGACGTGCTGGGGCTGTAGGTGCTGCCCCCGTAGCCTTGCACGTCGAGTGTGGCGTCGACCGTATCCGACCCCAGGTCGGCATAGCCTTCCACAAATTCGGCGTCGTCAGGATAGTTAGGGCGCAGGTAATCGTAGCAGCCATCGTCGTACGAGTACTGCAGATAGTGCTGCGCTTCGTGGTAGACCGTCCACTGGCCGCCGCCGCCGCGCACCATCGGCGAGTCGATCCCGATCCGGCAGTTGCCGGGGCTGCCCCAATAGGCGATACCCGACCAGCCGATGCCGTCCTCCATCTGCACATTGAGGCGGCTGCAGCCGTTGTCATAGAGGTGGTGGCCCGAGTCGGTAAAGTAGCGCACCCAGGCATCTTCAAACCAGGCTGCCACCTGCTGCGCCTGGGCGTCAGTCGTGATCCAGTGCTGCAGGTTGTAGGTCGTGCCGTCGTCGATACGCGTCGTGACGCTCATGACCTTGGTGTACCAGACGCGCACCGTCTTGTTCACGCCGCCGACCGTAAAAGAGCGGTCGACGCATTCGTCGAGCAGCAGGCCGTCGATCGTGGGGCCACCCGCGCACGCCGCGGCCACGCCGACCGGCTGCACAGCGGGCATATCACTTGGTTCCGGATGCACCGTTCCGTCGTCATGGGCAGACACGGCCAGCGCGCCTCCCATCAGCAGCACCAGGGCCATAGCCCAGGCAAGCACCAGCAAACGGCTGGTTCTAGCGATCTGAGTTGACATAACTCCTCCCTTTCGAGGCAATAACTGTCTGACTCGTGCTGCGCATGCGCACACGAGCTGTGGGCTGGTAGAGTGCCACTCCCGTTGGCCGGCCGCGTGCGCACATGGCCGCGGGCATGCTCGGTTGTGGTCGACGATTTAATTGTCGCGGTTACACTGCAGTGGTTTGACGCAGCTTACGTGGGCAGCAGCATCTGCATACATCTGCAAAGCTTATGCGAAGAGACAGCAATGGAGGGGCAGCGGGTCGTACATCACATGGCGTGCTCCTTTCCTGATATTCCAATGTCGTGCAGGGGGGAATCGGATAGAACTACCGACAGGATACAGGAAAGAAGAGAAGGGCGCGGTGTGTGCAATCACGGCGCCGTTGTGCGCAAGATCACGCAAACGCAATGATGAACGACGGAAGAGGCGGATTGGTCGCAATAGGCAGGCAGAAACAGGGAGAAAAAGGAGAGGTGGACAGCCGCCGTAGAGGTGATGTGGGGGCAAAGCAATAAATTGCTTGCGATTAGCGGCTGCCTTGGCAATACTATAAACGAATTTCGCAGCGAGCGCAATAGAAAATTTGTGCTTTGGTGCGTTTCACGTTTGTGGTGCGGCGCAGCATCACTTTCCCTACCCCGATCTTTGTGCGCCGAGCCGGGGACGTTCAACTTCAGCGGACGATAACGCTACCCGCCGCTGCGCTAAGTAAAGATTCCACCTCTCGGCGCGTCGTCACCACCATATCCCCATTCTGCGCCAGCGCCAGCCCCGCCAACAGCACCCCCGTCCGCAGACCGCGGTCGAGGTCCCCGTCCAACCACCCGTGGAGCACGCCCGCCGCCAGCGCATCCCCCGCGCCGAGCCGATCGACGATGGCCACGGGCACGGCGTCCACCTGCAGCACCTGCCCCCCATGCCACGCCAGCGCGCCGGCCGCGCCGACGCTCATGACGACGACCTCGGCCGAGCTCTGCTCGGCCAGCTGGCGCAGCGCGCTGGGAGGGTCGCCCGTGCAGTGGAACAGCCGCTGCGCGTCGCCGTGGCCGCAGAAGAGCAGGTCGGCCTGGCGCAGCAGCGGCGTCAACGCTGCGGTTGCCTCCTGCGCGCTCCACAGCTTCTGCCGGTAGTTCACGTCAAAGCTGACGGCCACGCCCGCCTGCCTGGCACGCTCGACGGCTTCGCTCACGATGCTTCGGCAGCTGGGCGACAGCGCCGGGGTGATGCCGGTCAGGTGCAGCAGGCGCGTGCTCAGCAGCGTCTCCCAGTTGACGGTGTCCGGCGTGAGCTGCGTGGCGCACGAATTGGCCCGGTCGTAGATGACCTGGATCGGGCGCGGCGGGGTAGCGAACTCGACGAAGTACGTCCCCATGCGCCCGTCGCCGCACCAGTGCACACCACAGAGGTCCACACCTGCCATGCGCAGGTGGTTGGCCGCCAGCCGGCCCAGTGCATTGTCGGGCAGTCCACCGATCCAAGCCGTGCGCCGGCCCAACCGCGCCAGCAGCGCTGCCAGGTTGGCCTCCGCGCCACCCGGCCGCATGTCCAGCTGTGTTGCCGTCTCTAAGCGGCTGCCGGGGGGCACGCTCAGGCGCAGCATGATCTCGCCCAGGGTGGTTACGTCAAAGCGCATAGAAAACCTCAAACTCGCGGCGCATGACCGCGTCGGGCAGGCTGGCAGGCTCGCGCAGGACGTTGGTGGCCAGGATGCCTTGGCGCCGCAGGCTTTCCTTGGCGCACCAGACAGACAGGTCCACCGACTGCATCGACCAGTTGATAAACGGCACAAGACGCTCGAACAGGCTGCGCGCCGCGGGATAGTCGCCGGCCCCGTACAGCTCATAGACGCGGGCAAGCGCAGGGCCAAAGTTGGCAGCGGGCATGCAGCCCTTGGCGCCGCGCTGCAAACCCTCCCAAAAGCTCAGCCCGCCCCAGCCGGCAAATACGTCCATGCGGTTGTCGCTCAAGGCCAGCACTTCGCTCGTCTTGGGGCCGGCCGGCGTGCCTTCAATCTTGACCGCGGTGATGTTGGGGCAGTCACGGTTGAGCCGCACCAGCAGCGGTGCGGGCAGCGCCACGCCGGTCAGCTGTGGTGCGTCCTGCACCATGATCTCCACCTCGACGGCCCGTGCAATGCGCTGGTAGTAGCGATAAAGGTTTTCGCCGTCCGGCTTGATAAACATTGGCGGCAGCACCATCAGCGCCGCCGCACCCAGCGCGGCCGCCCGCCGCGCCCGCACGACGGCCACATCGGTGCCGTTGCCGTCGGCGCTCACCACCACCGGCACGCGCCCTCCCGCCGTCTCCACGACGATGGCGGCCACCCGCTGCTGCTCGGCCTCGGCCAGCTTATAGCCTTCCGACGCAATCGCCGGCGCCGCCAGCCCATGTACGCCCGCTGCGATCAGGTGCTCGACCTCGGCGCGCAGGCTCATCTCATCGATGGCCCCCTCCTGGGTGAACGGCGTGGCGACGATCGCAATGCACCCCTGCAGCTTGCCCATTTCTATCCCTGCCTATGCCTGCCTATCCCTGTCTATTCCTGCCTATGCCTTGGCGTTGGTCAGCAGGTTCATCTCGTCGGGGCTGAGCACCAGCTCCAGCGCCGCCAGGTTTTCGGTCATCTGCGTCTCGGAACCCGCCGCCATCACCGGCACGACCAGCGGGTCGCTCTGCATCATCCAGGCCAATATGACCTGGTTGGCGCTGACGCCATGCGCCGCCGCTACCTGCTGCAGCGCGGCCAGCCTTGCCTCGCCGTCAGGGCCGAGATACTGTTCGCCGATCGACCGGTCCGGCCGCGTGTAGGCTCCTGCCAGCAGCGACGAATAGGCCAGCAGCGTGACCGGATTGTTGCGGCAGTAGTCGAGCAGGTCGTCGTTGACGGCGATCTGCGGGTCAAAGCTCGCTCCCGGCTTAGGCCGCAGATAGGTGTAGCGCTGCTGGATGCAGCAGTAGTCCGGCCAGCCGTTGGCGGCGCTCAAGGCATGCGCCTGCGCCAGCCGCCAGGCCAGGAAGTTGGAGGCGCCAATAAACCGCACCTTGCCCGCCTGCACCAGCCGGTCAAACGCCGCCAGCGATTCTTCCAGGGGCGTGTTGCGGTCGTCCACGTGGGCATAATAGAGGTCGATCGTGTCCACGCCGAGGCGGCGCAGGCTCTTGTCGCACTCTTCCTCGATCTGCCTGGCGCTCAGGCCAATCTCCACGCCGGGATACTGGAAGCCAACTTTTGTGGCGAGAAAGATGCGCGCCCGGTTGCCGCGCGCGCGCAGCCACTCGCCAAGCAGCGCCTCGCTCTCGCCGCCGCGGAAGCCTTCCACCCAGTGCGCATAGATGTTGGCCGTGTCGACAAAAAAGCCGCCGGCATCCACATACTGGTCGAGCAGGCGATAAGAACTGGCCGCGTCGTTGCGCGTGCCGAGATACATGGCGCCCAGGCAGTAAATGCTGACATCCACGCCGGTGTTGCCGAGAGGTACAGTACGCATGTCCAATACCTTTCTACAAGTTCAAATTAGTGCCGTTCATCGCTTGTCCGCACACCACGTGCGGGTTACCGCGGCCTTCTGTCGCCCATCGTTAAGTCCGCGCGCCGCGTGCGGATTTCTGTTGCATGCTGCCATCCATCGTTCAGTCCGCACGCCGCGTGCGGACTTCCGTCGCGTGCGCACTAAGCCGGTTGGACGACCCTTGATCCGCCCTGCCCCTCGCCTCGCGTCTTACCCGTGTGCTCAGGCGTCAGCACGACAACCGGAATCTGCCGCCCACCAGTGCGTGTCTTGTAGGCGGCATAGCCCGCATAGAGCGCTACCGCCTGTTGCCAGTAACGTTCGTACTCCTCGCCGCCGGCCTCGCACGCCACGTAGTCGCCAGTCCGCTCGTTCATTGTGACCGTGGCCTGCGGGTGTTTCTTTAGGTTGTAGTACCAGGCGGGATGGTGGGCCTGGCCAAAGTTGGAGGCGATAAGCACCAGCTTGTCGCCGTCAGGAATACCCACCAGCGGCACGCTGCGCAGCTGCCCGCTCTTGGCGCCGATCGTGGTCAGCGTCAACACCGGCAGCCCCGCCATCAGGCCGACTGCAGTTGTACGCCCGCCGGAAATGCGCAGCACGATCCGGTCCGCGTGGTGGGCGGTAGCAATGAATACCATTGCCCCCAGCGCGGTGGCCGCAATGCGCTGGACCGATCTTTGCAGAATGTTCGGCTTAACGTCGTCTGCCATGTATGTATGATCCCGCTCAAGACTTCCCCATCAACGCCTTCCGCTTATGCCAATCTTCCTTATACAGGCTGAAGTGAATCCGCTGCTCCGGATGCGCGGCGATCACATCTTCATCCATCACCACGCCCAATCCCGGACCGGCAGGCAGGCTAAAGTACCCGTCTTCCACCTTAGGCAATCCCGGCGCCGATTGGAGCACGTACTCCTCGTCAAAGTCATTGAAGTTTTCCTGGATTTTGAAATTGGGCGTAGAGGCGGCCAGGTGCAGCGCCGCCGCCGTGGCAACGGGTCCGCCGACATTATGCGGCGCAATCAGCACATAGTAGGTGTCGGCCCAGGCCGCCAGCTTCTTGGTGTTGAGGATGCCGCCGAAATGGGCGATGTCGGGCTGGATGATGTCGGCGGCATGCAGCTCAAACAGCTCACGGTACTCATGCATGGTATGCAGCCGCTCGCCCGTAGCCACCGGCACGCCCAGCGGGCGCACGGCATCGGTCACCTTCTGCAGCGCCAGCATGTTGGCGGGCGGCACCGGCTCCTCGACCCAGCTCGGCTTGAACGGCGCCAGGGCCATGCTCATTTCGATGGCGGTGACCGGGTTAAAGCGGCCGTGCATTTCGATCAGGATCTCCACGTCCGGCCCCACGGCATCGCGCACTGCCTCCACCAGTCCAATCGTCTTGACCTTCTCGGCCCGCTCCATCTCGTAATAGCCGGCGCCAAACGGGTCAAACTTGAGCGCACGGTAGCCCTTGGCCACGGCCCGCAGGGCCGCGGCATGGAACTCCTCGGGCGTGCGCTCGACCGTGTACCAGCCGTTGGCATAGGCCTTGATCTTGTCGCGCACGGCGCCGCCCATCAGCCGGTAGACAGGCTGGCCTACGGCCTTGCCGATGATGTCCCAGCAGGCCATTTCGATCACCGCCAGACCGGTCATGGCGATCTCGCCCGGTTTGCCGTAGTCCTCGATCGTCAGCCGCCGCACCAGGCGCTCGACGTCAAATGGGTCGATCCCCACCACAAAGCGATCGGTGACATCCTTGATGTAGCCCACCAGAGAGTCCACCTTGTTGATCGGCCGGCTTTCGCCCACGCCGACCAGCCCCTCGTCCGTCTCTACCTTGACGTAGACGAGGTTGCGCCACTGTGTGCCCAGCACGAACGGGGTAACAGCGGTAATTTTCATATGTTCACCTTTCGCAGTGATTTTGCTCTAGCCAAGTCTCTTGCCCACGACAGTTTGGATGACGACCGACAGCACGATGATCAGGCCGTAAATCAGCTGCGTGTAGAACCCCGACAGGCCGATCGCCACGATGCCGGCATTGATGGCGCCAATGATAAACGATGCCACAAAGGTGCCGTACACTGTGCCCGTGCCGCCAAAAACCGAGGTGCCGCCCAGGAAGACGGACGACAGCGTATTGAGCAGGTAGCCTTCGCCGAGCGTTGGCCAATAGTAGGTGACTTCCAACGAAGCAATCAGCCCGGCAAAGGCCGCGGCCAGGCCGGTAAGGCCAAATACCAGGATCTTGCGCCGGCTCACGTTAATACCCATCAAGCGGGCGCTCTCTTGGTTGTCGCCGATCAGATAGACATGGGCGCCAAAGCTTGTGCGGTTGAGCAGGATCCATACCGCAATGGCGATCAGCATCGTCCAGACCATCTGCATGGGGATGAGGCCGAAAAGCCGCCCGACAAACAGCTCGTAGAAAAACGTGCCGCGCGTGGGCAGCAGCGACGTGCCGCGCCCGTCGGTTGCCACCTGCACTACGCCACGCCAAAAGAATTGGGTGCCGATGGTGACGACCAGCGATGGTACGCCAAACGCAACCGTGATCCAGCCGTTGAGCATGCCTGCCAGCAGGCCCGCGACCAGGCAGCCCGCCAGCGCGATCCAGAGATTGCCCGTCATCACCAGCAGTGACGAGAAAATCAGCATGCCAAACGACATGACGGACGGAAAAGACAGGTCCATCTCGCCGGTGATAATCACCATCGTCAGCGGCAACGCCACGATCGCAAAGAAGGGCGTCGTGGACATAAAGGCGGCGTAGATGTTGTAAGAGAAGAAGGTTTCGGGCGAACCGATGGCGAACACGGCCCAGATCAAAAACGCGACAATGGTGATGCCGATCTGGATCGCGTGCGTGCGCAGGTACCCGACAAACCCCGAACGCGAAGAGGAACGGGGCGCAGAGGCAGCCTTGGCAGTCATGCTCTTCCTCCCTGGTTGTGTGCCAACTTGCCTGTGCGCGCCACGGTGTACAGCCGCTCGATCAGCTCGTCCAGCGTCACGTCCGCCTTCTTGAACTCGCCCGCGATCATGCCGCGGTCAAGCACGACGATGCGATCCACAACTGGGTACACATGGAAAATATTGTGGTCGATAAAGATGCAAGATTTGCCGGCCTTGGGAATGGAAGTGATAAAGTCCAGCACCTTTTTCGTTTCAGACAGCGACAGCGCCATCGTCGGCTCGTCGAGAATGATCAGCTCGGCTTCAAAATAAAGCGCCCGCGTGATGGCAATACCCTGGCGTTCGCCGCCCGACATCGTACGCACGGGCGTTTCCGGGTTGATGGCCTTCGAGGTGAAACCCATGTGCTCGCTCATGAGCCGCTGCGTCTCGCGCCGCATCCGGGCCACGTCGAGCAAGCCAAGGCGGTTGGATATTTCGCGCCCCATAAAGATGTTGCGCCAGACGCTCTGCTTGTCGGCCAGTGCCTTTTCCTGGTACACCGTTTCCACGCCAAGGTCGCGCGCCTGTTGCACGCTCAGGTGGTCTACCTTTTTGCCATGAAAGTAGACCTCACCACCAGGGTCCGGTTGATGATAGCCAGTGATGATCTTTATTAATGTCGATTTGCCCGCGCCGTTGTCGCCCAGCAGGCCGACGACTTCGCCGGGATAGACTTCAAAATTGATGTTTTGGAGGGATTGTACTTCGCCAAATGATTTTGAAACGTTAACGAGCCGAATCGTCGGTTCCGCCATAAGAGTGCTCCTACATCCGAAAGCGAGAGGGTGAGGGGTGACGCTCACCCCTCACCCTCTCACCCCATCATCCTTACCGGATTTCCTTCTCGACAAACGGAGCCAGGAACTCGACGTTGTCCTTGTCGGCAAAGCCGGCGCCGGTGTCGATCATCATGCCCGAGAAGCCGTAGACCTTGGCCAGGCAGATCTGCAGGATAGGCAGGTAGCCCTGCAGCCATGGCTGCTGGTCGATCACCAGGTCGGTCCAGCCGCCGCGGATGGCGGCCAGTGTGGCCGGCGACAGGTCAAAGCCTGCGCCATAAAGGTCATCTGCACCCTTGCCCGCCGCCTTGAGATAGGTCTCGAGCGTCGCCGTCAAACCGCCGTGGTCGGTGACCACCAGCTTGACATCCGGGTTCGAGGAGACGTAGCCGGTAAAGGTCGGCGTGCCCGCGGCCGGATCCTTGTTGGTGGCGGCGTCGATCTCAAGGTAGTCCACCGTGAGGCCGGCTTCCTCCAGCGCGTCGATCACGCCCTTGGTGCGCTCGCCGCGGCTGGGCTGCGACAGCAAGCCCCAGACCATGGCGCGGTCGCCGCTCTGCAGGGCGAAGCGCTTGACAGCTTCCTTGCCCAGGTTGTAGCCGGCGGTATAGTTGACTGCGCCGACATACCCAAAGCCATTGCCCTGGTACTTCTCAAAGCTGGCCGGCAACTCGGTGTTCTGGCTGGTGACGATGATCCCCTGCGCCTCAGCGTCGTCGATCAGCGGCGAGAAGGCATCGTCGCCGGGATGACCCATGACAGCAATGCCATCGGGACTGGTGGCGACCGCTTCCTGGAACTGCTGGATCATTTTCTGCGGATCCCAATCCGAGAACACGTAGCTTACTTGGGCACCGAGGTCCTGCTCCGCCTGCTGTGCGCCGTTGTAGACATTATTGGCGAACACGCCGCCGGCCGGGCCCCCGGGGAAGAAGGTGATCTTGACATCGCTGCACCACTTGCCGGCACTATCAGTGGCCGCCGCTGCGCCCGCTGCTGCCCCAGCACCCACAGTGCTGACCGGGGCTACTGCCGTACAGGCCTGTAAAAGCAACGCCGCAATCAGCAGCACGGCTAGCGCGGCAAAACGCAGGTACCGAGAACGAGACTGCATATGATCCTCCTGTTGCTTAAAACGTTTTAGTGGAGCGAAAAATAAAAAAATGGGAAGCGGCAGATAGGTTTGGTACAGGCCCCATTGTAGGCTATCTCTCAATCCTCGTCAACCGTCACACGGTCAGCACGCGCGCTGCAATCTCGGCATAGGAGGTGCAGATCATTTCCGCACCTGCCCCCGCCAACGCATCACTGCCGTAGGACGTGGTCAGCCCCAAGGTATGACAGCCGGCTGCCTGTGCCGAGGCGATCCCGTGCAGCGAATCCTCGATGACGAGACACTCGCCGGCCGGAATGCCGAGGCGCACCACCGCCGTCAAGTAGGGCTCGGGGTGCGGCTTGGCGTGCGTCACATCCTCCGCCGTCACCACGACGTCAAAGTGCGGAGACAAGTCGAATTTGGCGAAGGCTAGCTCCTGGTTGTGGCGCAGCGACGAGGTGACCAGCGCCAGCGATCCTACGCGGCCGCGTACCTGGCGGATGAAGTCGACTGCCCCTGGGATGCTCGTGATGCGATCTTGCATCTGCAGGAAGATGCGTTGCTTGTCTGCCAGCAGCGTGGCGGCGGGCACACTCCCGGCCAGGTACGTGTGGCTGGCATGTTCGAGCAGCACCTCGTCGGGTATGCCGAGGAACTCATCAAAGATAGCGGCAGGCAGCGTAACACCGTATAGCTCCATGGCCGCCGCCACGGCCGCATTGTGCAGCGCTTCGGAATCGATGATCACGCCGTCCAGGTCGAAAATGATGGCAGAATAAGGTGCTGGGTATTGCACTGGCATGCTCCGTCCAGAGAAGAAAGGGCGAATTGACGAACAGATCATATTTTACAGCAGGATGAGGCCGGCCCGGGTGGCGCGCACCACGGCTTCGGTGCGGCTTTGCGCATCGAGCTTGCCCAAGATTGCGTTGATGTGGAATTTCACCGTGTGCTCGCTGATCCCCAGGGCACGCGCGATTTGCTTGTTTGACAACCCTTCCGCCATACCGCGCAGCACATCCAACTCGCGCGCCGAGAGCTGTTCTATTTGCACACCACTGCCGTCAGCTGGTTCTGCCCTCCGGGCCGTCACAGGCGCCGGCGTAGAAGGGGCGGGCAGCAAGTCCGGGTCAAACACCAACAGCCCCTGACCTACCGCCGTGGCCGCGGCTGCGAGTTGCGCTCCATCTGTGGTGCGGCTCAACAGCCCACGCGCGCCGGCCGCCTGCACCTCCCCCGCGCTGGTGGCGCTAGCCACCAGCGCAATCACCGGCAGGCTGCTGTCGTCGCAAAAGCGGCTGAGAGCATCGATCCGTCCAGCTAAATCCCAGCCAAGATCCCAGATAACGGCATCCGGTGCAAACACCGTGACTGCCGCCGGAATGTCGCCATCACTGCCCGCCAGCCCTGCGACCGTCACCAGGGCCTGGTCGGCCAGCAAGGCTGCAATCCCCGCCCGCGCCAGCGGGTCGTCGGCTACGATCAGAACACGTAGTGCAAATGGAGTCATGCTTGTTAGAATATAGAGGAGCACTGCCGCGGGCAGTGGCCCCCCTTCCAGGTACTCCATTTGGAGAGGATTTCAGAATCGAGAGGCGCAGAACATGCGGATAGATCTGTCGCTGCTGGTAAATAGTCAAGAGCGCCGAATAGAGGTAGACCCGGAGCGTACGCTGCTAAGCGTGCTGCGCGACGACATGGGCCTCACCGGCACCAAGTATGGCTGTGGGGACGGCAAGTGCGGCGCATGTACTCTGCTGGTGGACGGCCAGCCGGTGCAGGCATGCAGCATAACGGTGGGCGCTGCTGCGGGCAGCCCTATCACGACGATCGAAGGGCTGGCAGCTGGGGGCAGGCTGCACGTCCTGCAAGCGGCATTTTTGGAAACCGGCGCCTTCCAATGCGGATACTGCACGCCAGGGATGATTCTGTCGGCGTTCTCCCTGCTCGCCGCTAACTCCCAGCCGGCGGATGCAGAGATCATGGCCGCGATGGAGGACAACATCTGCCGCTGTGGATCATATCCTCGCATCCTCGCCGCGATCCGGTTGGCGGCGACAAGGCTGGCGGCCGGCGGCGCGGCGGATAGCGAGGGAGTAGAGAGCGGCCCACCCTATAGCGCGACCGCAGCTGACCGGCATACCGGCGCCCCGGCGCTCGCGGAGATGATGGCGGAAGGGCTGCTGGTCGCTTACCCGTGCCCTGATTTGGACATGGCGCTGTTCGCCGCAGAGGACGTGCCGCCGCCGGCAGAGGGCAGGCCTGTTACCGAGATCGGCCCTTGGGTGCACATTGCCGGTGACGGGATCATCACGCTTAGCGTCGGGAAAGCCGAGGTCGGCCAGAATATCCGGACGTCGCTGGCGCAGGCTGTGGCCGAGGAGTTGCGCGTGCCACTGCATGCCGTGCGCGTGGTGATGGGCGACACAGGGCGCACCCCCTTCGACATGGGCACCTTCGGCAGCCGCACGACACCCATCACCGGCGTGCAAGTGCGGCGGACAGGCGCAGCGGCGCGTGAACTGCTGTTGGACCTGGCAGCAGCAAACTGGAACGCAGGGCGCGCTGGCCTGGAAATTGACGGGGGCGTGGTGCGTGACCCTGCAAGCGGGCGGGCGGCGACCTACGCAGAGCTAGCGCGTGACCGCCAGATCCAGCGCATAGCCGCCGAGAGCACGCCCGTGACGCCCCCCCAGGACTGGGCTGTGGCAGGTCATTCCGCAGCCAAAGTGGATGGGCGTGCATTTGTCACGGGCGTGCACCGGTTCGCTTCGGATATGGCACTGCCGGGGATGTTACATGGCAAAGTGCTGCGTCCGCCCGCGTTTAATGCCGTGCTGGAGAGCGTAGACACACAGGCGGCGGAGGCGATGGAGGGCGTGATGGTCATCCAGGAAGGTGACTTCGTGGGTGTGGCGGCGACAGACGAGCGTACGGCTGCGCAGGCCATTGACGCCATGCACACAAAGTGGAAGACGACGTTGCAGGTGTCACAGCCGGAGCTTTTCGAGTATCTAAAGGCGAGCCCGGCGGAGCCCGGGGGCCGGCAGGGTCCGTACCTGGCGGTCGAGGGTTCGGTGGCGGATGGGCTGGCACAGGCGCACCTGGCGCTGCAGCAGCGCTACACGGTTGACTACATTGCGCATGTCCCGCTGGAGCCGCGGGTGGCGATAGCGCATTGGTCGGGCGACGACCTGACGGTGTGGACCGGCAGCCAGCGTCCGTACGGCGTGCGTGGGGAACTGGCGTCGGCGTTTGGGTTGGCCGAGAGCCAGGTGCGGGTGATCGTGCCCGACACGGGTGCTGCCTACGGCGGCAAGCACGCCGGCGACGCTGCGATAGAAGTGGCGAGGCTGGCGAGGGCCGTCGGCAGGCCGGTGAAGGTCGCCTGGACGCGCCAGGAGGAGTTCACCTGGTCTTATTTCCGGCCGGCCGGGTTGATTGAGATCAGCGGCGGTGTAAGCCCTGACGGACATCTGACGGCGCTGGAATTCCACAACTACAACTCCGGCGCGGCGGGGATCGAACCGCCCTATGTGATCCCCAACAAGCACATCGAGTACCATCCCACGCTGTCGCCGCTGCGCCAAGGCGCGTATCGTGCGCTTGCGACGACGGCCAATACCTTTGCCCGCGAGAGCTATGTGGATGAGCTGGCGCAAGCGCTGGGCATGGACCCGCTGGAGATCCGGCTGCGCAATCTGACCGATCCGCGGCTGCGTGCGGTATTAGTGGCTGCGGCGGAGGCATTTGGCTGGGGCAGGCAGGCGGTCGGACCCAACCATGGGGTAGGATTGGCGTGCGGTTCCGACAAGGGATCGTATGTGGCGGCCTGCGTAGAGGTGTATGTCAATCCTGCGAACGACGAGCCAAAGGTGCTGCGTGTCGTGCAAGCGTTCGACTGCGGGGCGATGATCAATCCCGACAATGTGCGCAGCCAGATAGAGGGTGCGATCATCCAGGGCCTGGGTGGCGCACTGTTTGAGAGCGTGCAGTTTGCCAACGGGCGCATTCTCAACCCGGGTTTCGGGGGCTATCGGGTGCCGCGCTTCGGTGATGTGCCGGACATTGAGACGATCCTGATCGACCGCAAGGACGTACCGCCCGCGGGCGCAGGCGAGACGCCGATCATCGTCGTGGCGCCTGCCATCGGCAGCGCGATCTTTCAGGCGGCGGGGGTACGCCTGCGTTCGCTGCCGCTAGCGCCAAATGGGGTAAAAGTGTAGTTTCTTATTGCTGCTGCCACTGCATGGTGTAGAGATTGTAATAGCGGCCGTGCTGGGACAGGAGCTCTTCGTGCGTGCCGCGCTCGACGATGCGGCCACGGTCCATGACGACGATCTGATCGGCGCCGACGATGGTGCTCAGGCGATGTGCGATCACAAAGCTGGTGCGGCCTTCCATCAGCGTATCCATGGCGTGCTCGATGATCTTCTCGGTGGCCGTATCTACGCTGCTGGTAGCCTCGTCCAGGATCAGGATAGCCGGATTGGCCAGCAGGGCGCGGGCAAAGGATATTACCTGGCGCTGGCCGACGCTCAAGTTGCTGCCGTTCTCTTGCAGGACGGTGAAATACTTGTACGGCAGATGATCGATAAAGGCTTCGGCGCCCACTGCGCCCGCAGCCGCCATTACCTCCTCGTCACTAGCCCCCAGCCGTCCATAGCGAATGTTCTCCATAACAGTCGTGCCAAACAAGTAGGTGTCCTGCAGGACGATGCCGAGCTGGCTGCGCAGGCTTGCCACGGTGACATCGCGGATATCTATGCCATCCACCAACACCTGCCCATCGCTCACATCGAAAAAGCGTGCCAGCAGCCGGATGACGGTGCTCTTGCCCGCGCCAGTCTCGCCAACCAAGGCGATGCGCTGGCCTGGTTCGGCGTGCAGCGTCACGTGCTCCAGCACCGGCTCGTCCGGTTTGTAGTGGAATGAGACGTCCACAAAATCCACCTGACCATGCACGGGTGGCAGCACTTGGGCGCCGGGCTTGTCCAGCAAGTCCGGCGGCGTATCAAGCAAGCCAAAGATACGTTCACACGAGGCCATGGTGACCTGGAAAGAGTTGTAGCGCTGCGCCAGCTCGCGAATCGGGTCGAAGAAGCGGTCCACATAGAGCAAAAAGGCCACCAGGGTGCCGGCAGTCAATGCGTCGCCAAGCACCAGCCAACCGCCGACGCCGATCACAAGTGCGCTGGCGAGCGAGCCCATAAAATCAACGCCCGGAAAAAACAGTGCCGACAAGCGCGCGGCAGCAGTATTGGCATCAAAGAACGAGCGGTTAAGGTCGTCGAAGTGGGCAATGTTGCGCCCCTCGCGATGAAAGCTCTTGGTTACGCGGATGCCTTGAATCGATTCATTGAGATAGCCGTTGATCAAGGACAGGCGCGAGCGTGTGGCGCGATAGGCCTCGCGCACGTGGCTGCGCCAGTAGTTGGTCAGCAGAATCATTAGCGGCAGCACGGCGAATGCAACCAGCGCCAGCACCCAGTTAAGCAGCAGCATGGCGATGCCGACTCCCACTAGGAAGAAGGTAGCGCGCACGGTGCCCGTAATGGTCCAAGTGACAAAGTCCTGGAGCGCGCCGACGTCGCCAATTAGCCGGCTCATCAGGCGGCCAACGCTGACATTATTATGAAAGTTGAGCGAGAGCGCATGCAAATGGCGAAACAGCCGGCTGCGAACGTCAGCAACCACACGCGTGCCCACAAAGGCCATGATCATGATGCGCTGGCGATTGCAGAACCACTCGCAGACGGCGACGGCGCCAAACAAGAGGGTCCAGCTGCGCAGCGCCTGCATATTGCCGGCGCGCAGCCCCTCGTCCACGGCCTTGCCGATGATCAAGGGACCGGATACGGTCAGTATGGTCGTGACGGCCATCCAAATCATGGCGCCCAAGACCCGCCAGCGGTACGGCCTGACAAATTCATATAGCCGTCGCACAAGGCGCGTATCGTAGCCGCGCCCGATCGCTTCGTCGTCGGCCTGTCCCAACAGCGTACGCACCTTCTCTTCACGGCGCGTGCGTTCCTGCGGTGAATCCGGCGCCGGCTGCCCATAAGGCATAGATGTAGTGGGAGCGCTCATCGGTTGGCCTCCTGTTCTTCAAAATCGGCGCTGAGTCTTTGTTCGACCAGAACATATTCTTCCTGGGCCTTGAGTTGCAGGTCATAGATGCGCCGGTACAAGCCATCATTAGTGAGCAGCTCGTCGTGCGTACCACGCTCGACGATTTGGCCTTGATCCATCACCAGGATGCAGTCGGCGCTTTTAAGGGTCAGCAGCCGCTGGGCGATCACAAACGTCGTGCGGTTGCGCATCAATTGCGCCAAGGCCTGCTGAATTAGGTGCTCAGTCTCGGTGTCCACGCTGCTGGTCGAATCGTCCAGGATGAGGATGCGTGGGTTGTAGAGGAGGGCGCGGGCGATAGCAATGCGCTGTTTTTGGCCGCCGCTCAGCGTGACGCCGCGCTCGCCGACGCGCGTTTGATAGCCTTCCGGGAAGCGTTCGATAAAGTCATCGGCGTTGGCCGCACGCGCCGCTGCCTGCACATCTTCCATGTTTGCCTCCGGCACACCGTAGGCGATGTTCTCACGGATCGTGGCGCTGAAGAGAAATGGATTCTGCAGCACGACGCCGATGTTGCTGCGCAGGCTGTAAAGGGTGGCGTCACGAACATCCACCCCGTCAATCGTCACCCGGCCTGCGGTCGGATCATAGAAACGCGAGATCAGAGATACGACAGTGGACTTGCCGCTGCCCGTGGGGCCAATCAGGGCGATGGTCTGGCCTGGCTCGGCGCAGAAATCGACGTCGTGCAGGACACGCGCACCCTCAATTTCGGCCCCAGGATAGGAAAACGAGACCTGCTCGAAGCAAACGCGGCCCGTCAAGTTCTTGAGCTCGACGGCATCCGGCTTCTGCACAATGTCGTTAGGCGTATCGATGATCTCAAAGACGCGGTTGGCGCTCGCCCCCGCCGTTGCCGCCAGGTTGACCAGGTTGCCCAGCTGCTGCATGGGACCGTTTAGCATCAGCAGGTACGAGATCATCGCAAACAACGTACCGACGGTGAGCGTACCGGCGATCACTTGCGGACCGCCGAACCACAACAGAATAAAGACGCCGACCGACAGAATAAAGGTGAAGAGCGGCCAGTGGTTGCCCCACGAGGTGATCACGCCACTGCGCTTGTCATACCAGCGTTCGTTCTCCTCTTCAAAAATTGCGAACTCATGCGGCTCGCGTGCAAACGCCTTGACCACATTGATACCCGTGAGGCTCTCCTGCATGCGGGTTGAGAGCACGCCCATTTGCGCTTGGATCGTGCGCCACATTGGTTCGACCACGCGGCCGAGGCGCAACGCCACAACAACAAGCGCGATAATAGGGATCATTGCTAATATAGCGAGGCTTGCCTCTTCGAGAAACATGGCGGTCACGACGCCGATCGTCAGGAGTATGACGGAAACAAGCTGCACCATGCCGGTGCCCGCGAAGCGTTCGGTTTCCGAGATATCACCTGTTGCGCGGCTCATCAAGTCGCCCGTGTGCGCCTTATCGTGAAAAGCAAACGGCAGCGTCTGCACGGCCCGAAAGAAGTCGTCGCGCAGGGCATAGGCCACGCGAAAGGTGATCCACTCGCCGTTATACATAGTCAGAAAGCCGGCGATGCCACGGATTACGGCAATGCCCAGGATCATGGCCGCGGCCCAGTAGAGCTGGCTGGGGTTGCCTTCGTCGAGCCCCTGGTCAATTGCCTCCTTGATGATCTGCGGGATAAACAGGTTGAGGAGCGTGGCAAACAGCATGCCGCCGTACGCCGCTACGACGTGCCAAGGATACGGGCGCAAGTAGGCAAAGAGGCGCCGGTAGATTGAAAACCGTTGCGTCATGACTGACTCCAGGAGACAGGTTCTGCAACCCTATAGAAATGAGTTGGATTTACCTGTATAATATTGACGAGAAGTGTGGATGGCACTGTCAATTGGTCGTAAACATTCACTTTAGCACTGCCCGCTCCGATGGTCAAAATAACGTTTGCGCTCGCCGACGTCCAATCTTCATGTTCCGCTACTTTGCAGTGAGAGGAGAAAACAACTGGGAAATTCGAAATTGGATGTACGAAAGGTATGCAAACTACTAACAAAAACTGCGTATCTCTGTATTGTGGCTGTGCAGCCGGCGGTGTGAGCGCCGCTGCAGGCCCAAGTTCATTCAATGATCGCGTAGACCAATAACCATAATCAAGGAGTCTCTTCCATGTCCCCAGCAAGAGCGTATGTGCGCATGTTGTGCGTGGTCGCCTTTGCCTGTGTACTCTCGTTAGGAGCCGTACACGTGGCAATGGCCCAGTCTGACGTCGGACAATCCCCCGATAGTTCCTCTGCCGATCCTGTCGTCAATGTAGGTCACTTCGCCCCCTTTGGCGCCGATGCCGCCGCCACGTCCGTCACGGTGCGTGTCAACGGCAGTGATGTATTCACCGATTTTGTCTATCCGGATGTCGTCAAGAGTATCAATATCCTGCCTGCCGGCATCTATACCATCGAGGTTCTGCCTACAGGCTCGGCTGCGGTTGCCATCTCGGGCGTCGTGACGCTGGAGAATGACAAGAAGTATACGCTGCTGGCGATCGGCGACGGCGCCAACCAGCCGCTGGCACTCACGGCGCTGGAGGACAATCCGGCCGCGCCACCGGTGGGCAGTGCCAACGTGCGCATCGCGCACTTTGCACCCTTTGCGAATACGGCTGACGCTACGCGCGTCGACATCTGCAATGACGACACAGGTACGGCCGTTTCGCCCCTGCTGACGAACGTTCCCTATGCCGCTGTTTCACCCTGGCTGCCGATTCCCGCGGGCATCTACGATCTGAGCGTGGCGGTCGCCAACACCACCTGCGCCACGACGGCCATCGATATTCCACCCCTGGCCCTTATTGCGGGCAAGACCTATGACGTGTATGCCATCGGCAACGACAGCGCAAATTTGCCACTGGAAGTGACCAGCATCACCGGTCTCGACTTCCCGGCGGCCGTGACAGTCGGCCACTTTGCTCCGTTCAGCACAACGGTGCCCGGCACCGCGGTGGATATCCGCGTGAACGGCTCGCTGGCGTACACCAATGTAGTCTACGGCGACTTCGTGCCCAACGTGCCGCTGCCCCCCGGCCCCACGCAGGTGCAGATCCTGCCTGTTGGCACGTCGACGGTTGCCCTCAGCGCCACACTGAATCTGAAAAGCGGCGCTGCCTACGATCTCTTTGCCATCGGTGGGGCAAACAGCCAGCCGCTGGCCTTCAGCACGACTGAGATCAGCCCCACGGCGCCCGCAGGCAAGGCGCTGATCACCATCGGCCACCTGGCCCCGTTTGCCGCCAATGTCAACGACACCGCTGTCGATATCTGCACCGACGCCGGCACAGTCTTGCTGCCCAACGTCAAGTACCCACAGGTTGCCGCCAACCTGGCGCTCGACCCGGGTGTATACAACCTCAAGATCGCTATTGCCGGCAGCAGTTGCGCCAGCGTGGCGCTCGACCTGCCCCCTGTTGTGCTCTCCGCCGGCGAGATCTATGACGTGTTCGCCATCGGGCTCAATAAAGCCCCCTACCCGCTCGAAGTGACCAGCACGACCGGCCTCGACCTGGCCGCGCGTGTAACGGTTGGCCACTTTGCCCCCTTCGCCGCCAACGTGGCAGGCACGGCGGTGGACATCCGCGTGAACGGTTCCCTGGCCTTCACCGAGGTGGTCTTCGGCGACTTTGTGCCCCAGGTGGCCCTGCCCCCCGGCCCGACGCTGGTCGAGATCCTGCCTGCCGGCACCGCCAACGTTGCCCTGAGCGGGACGTTCACCCTGACGGCAGGCACGGCGTATGACCTCTTCGCCATCGGCGGGGCGAATACCCAGCCGCTGGCGTTTAGCGCTACGGTGATTAGCACGACGGCGCCGGCCGGCAAAGCACTGATGACGATTGGGCACCTGGCGCCATTTGCAGCAAATGTAGATGCGACGGCCGTCGATATCTGCACGGACAGCGGCTCACCCGTCCCGGGCTTGACCAACATCAAGTATCCGCAGGTTGCCGCCAACCTGGTGCTCGCTCCGGGTCCCTACGACCTGAAGATCACCATCGCCGGCAGCAACTGCACCGCATTGGCGCTAGACCTGCCGCGCTTCCGGCTGTTCGCAGGTGAGATTGCCGACGCTTTCGCCATCGGCACGATTACTGACGCCTTCCCGCTGTCGCTAGTCAGCACCACGGGGCTGTACACCGTGGAAAAGTTCCTGCCGATCATCCGGTTCAACGCGCAGTTGCAGTAGTATAGCAGTGTAGCAGTGTAGTTGCGAGTAAATGTCCCCGGGACCGGCGAACGCTTGCGTTCGCCGGTCCCGGGGACATTTTTTACCCTGTCACATCTTCTGCCTGGCGGCGGAAGGCCGCCATATCGATTACCTCCCCGCTCAGGCGAGCTTCCTCCGCCGCAAACGCCAGCAGATGGCTCTCCAGCGCAACGCGGGCTGTCGTAAGCGGTGCGATTTCTGCTCGAAGCACACGCACGAAATCGGCCATGATGCCCTCGTCGCCGCCGCCATGTCCCACAGCCCCTGAATCGACCAGGATGCGCTCGGTCTTGCCGCCGTGATAGTTGATCTCGATCTCGCCCGGCTCGAGGGCACGTGCCCGCAGCGTAGCGCGCGTGCCATCATAACGCATCGAGCGATGCTCCTGGTTGGAATGACCGTGCATGATCATGTTGACCGAGACGCCGTTCTCCAGTTCCATCAACACGCTCTGGTGATCCACCACGTCGTTGTCGCAGCGGTAGACGCAGCGTCCGTATGGCCCTTCCTCTATCGCCCGCAGGCGCCCGGCGAGCGTGAGATCGGGTGAGATGACGTTGAACGGCCAGGTGTCGGGCGCGCTGGGGTCCATGCCCTCTGCTGCCAGATCATACGCGCGTCCCGGGAATGTCCGTTCGTAATCCAAGTAGATGCCGATGGCCGAGAACGGGCACTGCGGTTCGATCGGGCAGTTGTCGACACAGCGATTGGGAATTTCCGCCCCTACGCTTTCGGGACGATAGTGGATCAGCGAGCCAACCGAGCTGAGACGCTTGACACGCCCGCCAAGGTTCCAAACCAGCACGTCCAGGTCGTGACAGCACTTGGCGAGGATCATCGGGCTGGAGAGCGCCTTATTGCGCCAGTTGCCGCGTACGAAGCTGTGCGCCATATGCCAGTAGGCAACGTTTTCGCGATGTTCAACCGTGATGATGTCACCTAGAACACCTGAATCCAGAATTTCGTGCAGTTGGCGCCAGAAAGGCGCATAGCGCATCACATGACAGATCTGTAGGACGCGCCCGGTTCGTTCAGACTCCTGCACCAGCCGCAAGCAGCCCTCCAACGTATGCGCCATCGGCTTTTCCAGCAGCACGTCGTAGCCGGCGCGCATAGCAGCCACGGCTGGTTCGACATGCATCTGGTCCTGCGTGGTCACGATGGCTGCTTCGCCCAGCTGCCCTGCAGCCACCAGGTCTTGCCAGGATGAGAAGCAGCGGGCGTCGTCCAGGTCATGCGCTTCCGCCATGCGCCCGCGGCGGATAGGGTCCGGTTCGGCCACACCGACGATCCGCACCTGGTCAGGATGGCGCAAGGCGTACGAGGCATAGGCATACATGCCACGGCTGCCGGCACCGACGACGACGATCTCCAATGGTTTTGACATAATGTATCACTCTTGCTTTCTTTCGCGTCTTTGCAGGCTCAAAAAGCAGACGCCACCAACCAGCGCCGCCAGCGTGCACAGCCAAAATAGGGAAGTAAAGCCAAACGCCTGTACGACCAATCCACCCGTCAGGGTCCCGGCCAGTTGTCCGCCGCCGGCCGCGGCCGAATAGATGCCGCTGACGCTGCCGCGTGTCTGCCGGTTGCCGTGTTCGGCCGCATAGGTCATGGCGCTGGCCATATAGCTGCCGTACGAGAGGCCGCGCACTACCTGCACGCCGATCAAGGCCGGCAGCCACTGCGCAACAAAGATGTAGCCTAAAAACACGAGGGCAACGCCAAAGGCTCCGGCCGCCAACAATGGGGCGCGCCCCACTGCATCGGAGGCAATGCCGGCGCCTGTCATCCCTGGCAGTTCTACCAACGCAGCTAAGCCCCAGAGCGTGCTGATCGTTTGTTGGCTGTAACCTAAGTGTGCCATTGCATTGGGCCACATAGAAGCTGCGGCGCCGACAGCAGCCGTCCAGATGCCTACGCCTGTCAAAAACAGCGCCGGCAGGCCAAGCGAACGCTGCGGGTAGCCTGCGGGCGCTCCCAACGGTTCGATCAGCGCGCCGCTGGCAGCCTGCGCTGCACATTCATCTAGGGGCTCGTCCGGGGGCGCTGGGATGGGTGTACCTTCAGTGCGACGCTCGTGCACCAATAGCATGATGGCGGCTGAAGCCGAATAACAGCCGGCCGCCAGCAAAAACACGAATGGGGCGGAAATGCGTGTGGCGAACCATCCCCCGGCGACTGCACCGAGGGCAAAGGAAGCCGAGCCCAGGCCGCGGAAGATGCCCATGTTGCGCCCGCGCCGTCCAGAGCGCTCCAACAGGTCGCCCATCATCGCCAGGCTGAGCGTGCCGTAGATGCCGCTGCCGACGCCTTCGAGAATACGCACGGGCCAGGCCAAGGTGGCCGTCGGCACACGGGCGAGCCAGAAATAGGAAAAGCCAAGCAGCAGCAGCCCGCCAACCAGCAGCGGTTTGCGGCGTCCTATGCGGTCCGAGAGGCGGCCGCTGCCGTAGTTGGCAAGCAGAGCAGTGAGCGTAAAGGAGGTCAGAATCAAGGAGATTTGGGCGAAGCTGGCGCCTAGAGATTCGAGATAGATCGTCATCACCGGTGAGGTGATGCCAAGACCGACAAACACCAGGGCGCTGACGAGGGTAAGCAGGCGGAAATCACGCATAGGGAAAGCACCAGCCGAGACCAGCGGGATAGATATGGGATAGATAGAGGTCCTGGGAGCGTAACATAGGCAAAGAGCGCCTGTCAAAACAGATGCTGAGACAATGCCTTGCCCGAAAAACCGCTCCTGGTTTGACACGGTCTACCGTGTATGCTATATTCCTTCTCCTCTGTGGGGCAGCAATGCCAGTGATTTCCACCGAGAGTGCACGTTAAAAACTCAGGGTAATGTGGATCGTCACTGCCGAGGTAACTTGGTAGAGGAACTTCCCGACTCCTGCTTGGCTGGGGAAACCGGGCCAAGGTCGTTGCCTCACGAAACAGCAAGTGGGGGCGCCGTATCGGCAACGATGCGGTGACTACAACCGCAACAGAGAGGAATCCCACCGGCGCAAGTCGGCCAGGGCTGAAAGGGTAGGGTAAGAGCCTACCAGCGGTGACAGCAATGTTGCCGGCTAGGCGAGCGTACAACGGGGAGCAAGGTGAGTGGGTTTGGCCGGTGCGAGCCGGTTAGATCTCGCCGCAGCGGGGTGGGCGAGTCGGGTAATGCCCGGCAAGCCATGCGCCGCCAGCCGCAACGTCTTAGGGCGCAAGCCAGTAGGACGACGAGGTTGAGATAGATGACGGCACAGCAGTGGCAGTGCAGCGATGCAGAAGTGCAGCGATGCGCGGCCGATGTGGACAGAATCGGGAGTACAGCATTGCCCTGGATTTGCACGAAAACACAACGTGCGCTATAGTATGGTTACACTGCGGCAGGTAAGCCGACGTGGCGGAACTGGCAGACGCGATAGACTTAGGATCTATTACCGCTAGGTGTGGAGGTTCGAGTCCTCTCGTCGGCACTGGTTTTTAGCCGGGGGTGTGACCAGGCAAGGGCCCGTGGCCTAGCGGGAAGGCGTCTCCTTTGCAAGGAGAAGATCGTCGGTTCGAATCCGACCGGGTCCACTCTTGCTGCCAGGTTCGTGCAGTGCTTATATGTGCGGGCGTAGTTCAGTGGTAGAACGTCTCCTTGCCAAGGAGAAGGTCGTGAGTTCGAATCTCATCGCCCGCTCTCGGGGTCGGCCAAGCGGTCGACCCTTTTAGTAGGGTTGTTGCAGCGCAATGATCCTGCAGTAGGCCGAGGTAGCTCAGTCGGTAGAGCACAGCACTGAAAATGCTGGTGTCCCCAGTTCAAGTCTGGGCCTCGGCACCTCTTCCCCGTTGGGGGATCGTCTAACGGCAGGACTACGGACTTTGGATCCGTCAATCGGGGTTCGAATCCCTGTCCCCCAGCCAACATGACGGGGCAGGCTAACCTGCCCCGCTTTGTTTGCTCGGTTGTGGCATTTGCCGGGCTGTAGCATTTGTGCTTTACTTTTATAGTTAGATATGGCGGCTGTAGTTCAGAGGCAGAACACCAGATTGTGGATCTGGTTGTCGTGGGTTCGACCCCCACCAGTCGCCCCACTAGAATTACAGCTGGAAACAAACAGCCCCCACCTTGCGGTGAGGGCTGTTTGCTGTGGTGTCCGGTAGCACACCTAGAAGGTTACCCCTAGAGGTGTGGCTACCGGACGCATAAAGCTACTTTTGTCCATGCGCACCACCTCCTATTATTGGGATAGCGATGTTAGGCTGGGGACGTGTACTTGTAATGCTTTGTACAATCTTCTGCCACAGTTTCTGTAGCGCCTTCCCTAGCTGCCAGTAGTATCGCACATTCCTTGGGGCTTGTCAAATGCCAATTTTTACAGCAAGTACTGTAAAAAATAGGTCGCTAAGCCCAAAAATAGGAAAAAGCCCATAATGTCGGTGAAGGTGGTGACAAAAATGCTCGAGGCCAAGGCTGGGTCTATATGTCCCGCCTTGAGCACCATCGGCACAATTACACCGGCTAATGCTGCCACTACCAGGTTGCCGAGCATCGCCAACCCAATCACCAAACCCAGGTATGGGTTGCCTTGCCACAAATACGCGATCAGCGCCACCAGAATGCCGACGGTGATCCCATTGATGATGCCGATGCGGAACTCATGCCATAAGGCCCACAAGGTATCGCGCGGCTCAATCTCCTTGAGCGCCAGCGAGCGTACGACGATCGTCATGGTCTGTGTGCCAGCGTTGCCGCCTTGCCCCGCCACAATCGGCATAAAAGCCGCCAGTACCGCCAACTGAGCAATCGTGTTCTGGAACAGCGATACGACGGATGCAGCCAAAAAAGCGGTGCCGAGATTGATCACCAACCATGGCAGCCGGTTGCGTACCGACTGTGGGATTTTACTGTAGATCTCTGAGTCTGCACCGACTTGCGCAAGTTTGTAGATGTCCTCTGTGGCTTCCTCTTCGATCACGTCCACCACGTCATCGACGTGGACGATGCCGATCAGCTTGCCGGCCTCGTCCACGACCGGCAACGCTACGAGATCATAGCGCTGCAGCAACCGGGCGACAGCTTCCTGGTCGGCTTCTGCGTGTACGGAGATTACGGTGTTGTCCATGATCTCTTCGATCGACTGCTCCGCCTGCGCCAGGATCAAGGCACGCAGGCTGACCACGCCGATCAGGTGCCCATAGCGATCAAGCACGTATAAATAGTAGAATTGGGTTTCGTCGCGATATTGCTCCTTGATGAAGCGGATCGCCTCCTCTACCGTCCAAAAACGGCGCAGCGAAGGGGGCGGTGCATTCATGATGCCGCCGGCCGTGTCCGGTTCGAAGACGAGCAGGCTAGTCACCTCCTCCGGCTCGTCCATTTGCTCGAGTACTTCAGCGGCCTGTTCCGGCTCCAGCTCGCCCAAGAAATCGGCGGCCATGTCCGGCTCCATCTCGTCGAGCACATCGGCCAGCGTCTCTGTATCCAGATGCTGGGCCACGTCGGCCATATCCTCTTCGTCAAGTTGTTCGAAGACTTCTGCCAGGTCTTCGGCCTCGATACGATCGAGGATCGCTGCCTGCTGCTCCGGCTCCAGCTCGGCCAGCACCTCGGCGCCGTCAGCTGGATGCAGAGCTAGCAAATAGGCGACGGCTTCCTCGAGATCGTTGGCGTCGAGGGCTGTCTGCACGCGCGTGAGCGCATCCTGGAACAGAATCGGATCGACCATGGCACACCTCACCAATAGAAAACGGTTCGTTGTCTGTGCATGGCAGACGCCGCAGCGCGGCCTCAGTCCAATGTGCTTGAGCGGGTGTTTGGCTGTATGCCTGACGGGGCATGACAGTAAACAAAAAGCCAGCCGTGCGCCGGCTGGCTTGGAGGGTTGAAGGAGAGAATGGCGACAGGCAGCCAGGCCTTATCGCCGCAAATCATGATGCGATAACGCCGCCGCCCCTGTCCGTTCCGCTCTCCTGCCCGCGGCACCAAAAAAGGCGCCAGCCGGCTGCGTGTCCGCAGAGTCTGCTTGCGTATTCGGTTGTGGCGGCAGTTGCCGCCGTTGCAATTGACAGTTGACAAGCCCGTCGCGAAACAGCAGGCCGGGGTGCGCTCGCTGCCGCCAAGGGCGTTGTACTGTCTGGGTCCGGCTGTTGGTCAGCCGTAGCCCGCTTACGGTGTTCTGGATTCATTGTCTTTCTTTATATGGCCGGCAAGGCGCCACACTGTTGTTCATCGCCACAAGTGTAAGTCTTCCTTCACCGCCCCACCCAATCGGGCCAAGAATAGCACCGGCAGGCGTACCTGTCAAAACAACACCGTGAGCCACACGGGACCGTTACACTTCCAGCACCGGATCGCCACGTTCGAGCCACGCCAGCTCCTGCCCCGTCAATTGCAGCTCAAGCGCGACGGCATTGGCGGCAAACTCGGCGCCGTTAGCACAGCCGACGAGGGTAAAGACGTTCCAAGGCTGGCTCAAGACATAGGCTAGCGCCAGTTGCGGCACGCTCACGCCGTGCTTGTGTGCCAATTCTTCGGCGCGGCCATAACGGGCAAAGTTCTCGTCATAGCAATAGGAGTGCACACACAGCTTGTCCAGGTACGCGGTAAACGTATCTAGATTGTCGGGCCGGAAACGACCGCTAAAGAAACCACCTGCCAGGCTTGACCAGGTAAACAACGGCATCTGCGTCTCGCGGTAGTAGCGTCGCACCCCTTCGTTCTCTTCACCGGTCAAGCTCACGCAGTTGTCCCAGGGTTCCTTGAACTGGATGGCCAAGCTGAAATTGGGGCTGCTGACAGCAAAGGGAACCAATCCGTGCGCTGCCGCATACTCGTTTGCAGCCTGGATGCGGCTCTGGCTCCAGTTTGAGCCGCCAAATGCCCGGATGCGGCCGGCGGCCAGGTGCTCGTTGAGCACTTCCACGATCGGGCCCACCGCCACGCTGGGGTTATCGCGATGCAGCAAGTAGAGATCAATGTAATCCGTGCGCAGCCGTGCCAATGAATCGTGAATGTCAGCCGTGATGTCAAATGGCGTGACCCGCTGGCGATCCTGATTATGATGCGCCCCTTTGCCGATGATCACCACTTGTTCGCGCAGCCCGCGGTCGTTGACCCAACGTCCAAACGTGCGCTCGTTATCTCCTTGCCCATACACGTGCGCCGTATCAAACGTGTTGCCGCCTAGCGCAAACACGGCGTCCAACAGTTCAACACTGCTTTCCCAACAATCGGAGCGCACCATCACGGTGCCTTGCACCAGGCGTGAGACCTGCTTGTCTAGACCCCGTACGGAACCATACAACATCGTCATATCCTTTGACTACAAACGGTTACTTTACGAGCAAAATAGAAAAAGAGGACCGTGCCTAGATATACACCATTCTAGCGACGGGAACAATTCGCGGCCAGCGGGCGTAAGAGAGTAGCGACTTGACGTCACGTTAAGCGTTTTGTTGCGCCCTTTGGCGCAGAGGAGATCGACGATGAAACCGTGGGGGCCAACGATTTTCATAATGGCCGGCGCCACCCTAGCGTTGGCCGGCTGTACGCTGGTTCCGGTCGGCGGGCTGGCGCCGGTGGACAGCGTTTCGCCGCTCGAAACGCCGATTGTCACACGTGCGGCGGATGCCACGCCGGCGGCGAGCAACGATGGCGTAGAGACGCCAGCTAGCTTGGCGGGAGAGGAACGACCTGTGCCGACTGCTAATGTCGCGCTTGCCGGCATACCCGGCGACTTGCTAAATTCCGTGCTTGACGACGCTGCACAGCGTCTCGGCGTATCGACCGATGCGTTGGTGGTGACGCGTGCCGAGGCGGTGACCTGGAATGACGGGTCACTTGGCTGTCCTGAGCCCGGCATGTTCTACACCCAGGCATTGGTGGACGGTTACTGGATCGTTGTGGAAGCCGATAACCAATCACTGGACTATCGCGCCACCGGCAGCGGCAATTTTCGCATTTGCGATAGACCGCAACCCGGCAATCGCGCAAAGCCGTGAATGCAAAAGGGCGACCCGCGGGTCGCCCTTTTGCATTCAGCCGTCCATTATTCTATTTGCTGGCGTACAGCACTGCGACTTCCACACCTTGCTGCGCACCATCACGGTAGAGCAACAGCAGGCCACTCTCCGTGTTATTGGTGCTTTTGCCAAGATCGAGGAGGCGCAGCTTGTCGCTCTGCTGGGGAGACAGCGTCGTTGCACCGTCGCCACCCTTCTCAAACAGACCATGGTACCGTTCGCCCAGCGGGGAGATCGTGATGTCTTCGATGCTATCAGTGACCATGTTGGTGAAGTAGTTGTCGTAAGCGTACACGTCAATGTCCATGGGATCGAAGAAGTTGGCGGCGTTCATACCGATCTGTTCGCCGCAGATGGACATGACCGTATTGCCGCTTTTGATCTGGTGGTCCGTGTAGAAGAAAATGCTGGATGTTTTCGCCGCATAGTCGTAAACAATCGTAACGTTGCGACCGTCTGCTGCGAAGCCGCCGTCTTCTGACGTAAACACCTGGTAGTCTGGCTCACCGTCCTGATCCGCATCGATGTCCACGGTGAAACTGAACGGATAGTTCGCGTGCGTTTGCTGCTCAAACGTGTTGGTGACAAAGGACATTACGAACGAGGGATCGCCGCTGCAGTAGCCCGCCGGCACAGGATAGGTGGCATAGCCGACATAGCGGAAGTCCGGTGTCGGGTTGTTCTCGCCTGGTCCGCCCTGCGGCTGGTCGCCGTTCTCGCCAATCAGCGAGAACGATTGGATCAGCGATCTGGCTGCGCCATTGTTAGTCACTTGGGTATAGCCGTTGTTGTTCCATTCCACCCCGATTTCACCGGCGGCACGCGGCAGGATCTGCCACGGTAGGTGGATGGTCTCATTCGGATTGGCGGCGTTGGTTAGCGTGACGTAGCCATCGTACTCGAGCTTCGACAGAAGGTCGCCATTGGCGCCCTGCTCCCCGGAATCCAAGTTCCAAGGATCCAGCTTGTTGGTGCGCACACTGAACTCGATGCCAAAGCTGCCGTAGGCCTGCGGACCGACCCAGACCTCCTCTGGCGCAGCGATGTCGATCCCGCCGCGAACTGCGTCGTCCGGATAGCGGAAGCTGACGTCGATCTTGAAGGTTTTGCTCTCATCAGAGTAGTTGCGCACTGTGACACCGGGCCGGCGCAGGATGTTGTCGCGCACCCAATCGTCAAAGCCAAGCGAAATCGCGGGCTGCTCCGTACGCGTTTCCCAGGCCGCGATCGGCGACTTCAGCGCCCGATCGACGCGCACTTCGCCGCCGCCGATACGGGTAATGGGAGCCAGCACACCGCCGAATATTGCGGCCTTGTTCATAATATTGGTTTCGCCGGTGTTCACCAGCACAGCCTTGATCTCGGCTGCGCTGCGCTGGGGATAGGCCTGCTTGATCAAGGCTGCCGCGCCTGCCACCATCGGGGCTGCGCCCGAAGTTCCGCTAAAGGATTGGGTGCCCGTCCCCGAACCGGCGATGGCAGAGACAGACGCCCCCGGTGCACCAATTTCCGGCTTTATAATGTGCGTCAGCATGGTCGGGCCACGTGAGGACGAACCAGCTACATGTTGGACAAGGGGCTGCTGCTTGGCCGGATCGATGCGCAGGGTGACACCTGCCGCCAGCCCGCTGCGAAGCCTGTTGGCGTCCGCCTGGCTGATGTTTAAACCCGGCACCGACGGATCGCCGCCGCCGTAGCTGAAGATGCTGGGGTCGCCTGGGGCAACCAGGCCGACGATGACTGCCACTGCACCGGCCGCTGCCCCGTTAGAAACCTTGACGCTGATGGCACAGGCGCCGCGATCGACCAGCAGAATCTTGCCGGCCAAGGAACTGGCCGGGTAGTCAGTGCAGGCAAGCAGGTTGCCGCCAGCACCGTCGCCATACTGTATAGGACCTTCGATCACACTCACTAGCGGTGCTGAGAAAGGCTGATAGGTGCCGCCGATCGAACCCGCAATCCAGGCGGGCGATAGAACATCGATGATCGGCAGCCTGGCGGAAGGCACTTCGGTCTGGGCCACCGACAGCGCTGAGGGCGCAGCCGAAGGCGCACCGACGATAAATGGCTTGTCGGCGGCGTTGCCCGCCGAAGCAACGGTCAGCACACCGACCGCTGAAGCATTCTCGACAGCCTGCGACAGGTCGTCGTCATATGCCTGGCCATAATCGCTGCCAAGCGACATGTTGACGATGTCCACGTGGTCGCTGGTATCGTTATCCCCATTGGGATCCACCACATAGTCCATCGCCTGGAGCAATGCGATACCACTGCAGGCGGTATCGACGGCCGAACAAACCTTGAGGGCATAGAGCGAGGCCCCAGGCGCCACGCCGCCCACGCCACCGATGATATCGGATACGTGGGTGCCATGACTTTCGAAGTCAATCGGGTCCTCGTCAGGAGCCAAGTCGCCGTTAGGCCACGCCTCGCCGATAAAGTCGTAACCTTCGACAACCTTTGCCGTCGGGAACAAGCCGTCACGCGTGGTGTTGCGTGCGTCAGCGTTGCCGGTGCCGTAGGCAGCTTCATAGGCTTCCAGCGTGCCTGGGCCGCCCAGGTTGGCATGTGTGTAGTCGATGCCGCTGTCCAGCACTGCGACCCGCACACCCGTGCCGTCGAAGCCGGCGTTTTGGACTGCAGTTGCGCCGATATACGGCACCGTTTCCGCCAGGTCCAACTGGTAGTCGACCACGGGTCGTACTGAACGCACCAGCGGATCGGCAGCCAATTGCTTGATCGCAGCCGCATCAATGTCGAGCATTACGGCATTGAGGGCTTTCTGCGTCGATCCCAATACAACTGTGCTGTTGTCCAGCTCCTGGGCTGAAGCCACGACCTGCGTTTGTTGCGCTTCGGCGGCGCTTACGATGGATGCAGCGTCGACGGCCGAGGCGGACAGGGTAGTCGTTGCCTGCTGTTCAGCTAATGACGGAGCAGTCAACTGCACGACAACGCTCACCCTGCCCTGCGCCTGGCGCAGAGCAGGTGCAACGTTGCTGCCGTCGACGCCGTCGACGGCGATTGGCCGGTCGAGCTTTAGATCGGCTACGCTTGCCGGCAGCGATCGCTGAATCGTTGCAAGCGCAGAGGTCATCACGGTTTCCGCTGGTACCTCGAGTACTGTCACAGCATCATTTCTGGCGGTTGGCAGAAATAGGAGATTGTTGCCGGCAGGCAAGCCGTCCGGGAGGATGGGCTCTTCGTCCTGGGCAAATGCCGGCGTCACCGGGGACAGCAACAGTCCGGCCACGATCAGAAGCAGAAGCCACGATCGCTTGGAGCGATTCATGAAGGTCTCCTAATTGGAATAGGAATAGGATGGGTTATTGTTACGGACGTAATGTACGGGAATTATGCAGGCAAACGTGCTGGACACCTCCTAGTCGCATGGAGTGATGGAATTACAGTGTGCGTATCTGGTGTACCAGGACCAGTGTAGCACTGCTTGAAAAGCGCATTCGCCTATGTGATGCTGACAAATTGCTGTCAGTTTCCAAATAGAATGCGCAATATTGTATGATAATTGGGTTTTGTCCGAAACGAAAAACCCGGGTGCTGGCAAGTTCGATTCGCCAATTCCCGGGTTCTTTATGTCCAAAGAGCCTGATCTGTAGATGATCTGTAGCTCAATTATGCAGGTGTGTCACGGCACCCTCGCGTTTTCATTACGGTGTGCCCAAGGTGACAGTGATGCGCTGCGGCGGGTCGCTTGCCCGTTGATCCGGCGCGTAATAGTCATACACCTGGCTGCTCGGCGCCTGCGCTGTGAGCGCATACCGTGGTTGCAGCCGGTACTCGAAGGTGTATATTCGCCCGCTTTCAACATTCGTCAAGTAAAGCAGTATCTGGCGCCTGGTTAACTCGTAGCGATCGATACGGCCATCCGCCACCAGTGTGTCCAAATCCTCTATGACCGGCGCAAAGCCGGGGGGCAGGCCGAGCTCCACAATTACTGTGCCGGCCGTGTCACCGGTCAGCAACTCGACGTCGGCGCGTACGCCCAGCATTTCGTTTACGGTCAACTCGCTGCGGTCGTAGCTGACCGCAATACGCATGGGCGCCGCCACCGTGGCCGTGGCCGTAGCTTCTTCCCAAGGCAAGTAGTACTCGCTTACGACCTGGTACTGCAGTTCGCGATCGCCATCTACGGCCAGCGACAGCACTGCACCCGGGGCTACGTTCTCCAGCACGACCTGCTGTACCACGTCGAAGTTACTTGCTTCCACGCCGATTGTCTGCGTTGCCTCCGTGCCGTCGGCTTGGGTGTACCTTACCGTCACGCTGGCATCTTCCGCAGCCGGGTCTGGGTTGGCCGCCAGCAGCAGCGCCTTAAGTACCTGGATGGTGGCCTGCGTCGTTTGGAAGCTGCCATTGGGGTCTCGGTTTGCAATCAAGTAGTCAAGCGCCTGCTGCGCCAGGTCAGGTGCGGTGTCACTACGCAGCAGTGCCTGTGCCACAATCGCTGTCACTTCTACAGTGGCGGCAGACCCATAGGATCCGAGGTAGGTCTCCGTGCCCGGCGTCCAGTAGACTTGACCATCCTCTCGTTCGGCACGTTCCAGCAGTTGCTCGATCACAGGCATAGCGTCACCATCGCCTGCAATGAGCGCGTTCGCCATCAATGCCAGTGTGTTGTTGCTCAGCTTGTTTGGCGGCTGAGGTGTGGCAAGCGGCGACACGACCGCCCCCGCTTCAACGGTCACGTTGAAGCTATTGTTTTCGGTCGGTGGTGGCGCGCCGCTGCCCGTTGCTTGGCGATCGACGCGGTTGAGGCTGCGCTCCAGGTAACGAACGGCTTGCCGTACGGTGCGGTCGTCCGCATAGCCGGCATCGGCCAGGCCCCACGTGATATAAGCCGTGGTTGCGAGCTTGTAGTCAGCGGTGTCCAGTTCAGGCAACTGTGCGGCGCCGTAGGCGTCCCAACTGCCGTCGCGGTTTTGCCGTTCGGCCAGGAAATCGACCATGCGCGCGAGCAGGTCCGGGTCGACGTACGCGACCTTGGCCATGTCGCCGAACTCGAGCAGTCCATAGGCCGTGATGCCACTGTTGGCCGGCGGTTCACCGAACAGGCTAAAGCCGCCGGGTTCGCCGTCGACTTCAAAGCCGATCAGCCGCTGGTAGCCGAGGCTGATCAGGTAATCAGCCTGCAGTTCAACGCGTGGGCTGGCCTGGCCGGTGCGCTTCAGGTAATTCAGCACGAGTACGTTGGGATAGGTGGCGCTGCTCGTCTGCTCGAAGCAGCCATACGGCATCTGCAGCATCCCCTCCAGCCCAGCTAAGACCTGGCTGACGATACCCGGAAACACCTTGACCGTTACCCGGCTGGTTCCAGGGATGGCCTCGACGGGAATGGGCAGCGTAATTTGTTGGCTTGCTTGCATACGGCTGCCTGTCACCTCGGCGACACGCTGGCCGTTGGGCAGCACCTCCACCTCGCGCAGCACGGCATCGCTCATATTCGAGCCGGTCGCCGTGATTTGCAGCTCATGTTTGCCAAACTCCGTTACGCGGATGGGCAGGTAGGCTGCTATCACCTCGTTGGCTCCAGCCTCAAACACCAGCTGCGGCTCGGCGCGCAACTCAAACCAGGCATCCGGTGCAACTGCCAGTTCAATGGATTGCGGCTCTCCCAGGTAGTTGTAGACGGCGATTGGCACGTCGATCTCATCGCCAACTGTCAAGAAGCGCGGCAGATCCGGTTCCACAAAGAAGTCTTGGAAAACGCGTAACCCCAGCTCGGTGCTGCCAAGGTTGCCCTGCTTGTCCGACACCAGCAGGCTGGCCCGCCATGTCGTGATCGAATCTGCCATCGGCACCTCGATCTGGGCGCGACCTTGGTCATCGGTTACCAATTCCGGCATCCAGTAGAGCGTCTCTGGGAAGAACTGGCGCAGTCGTGGCGGTTTTTCACCGCGTGTGGCCGTGGTGGTTCCTTCTAACGCCTGTTGTTCGGCAGCGGCCGGCGCTGGTGCCGCGGCGGGTGCGGCGCATGCGCCCCAGACAAAGGCGCCCAGGCTGAACACCACCAGCCCGATCAGGAGCCGGCGACGGTTGCGGCTGCCGTCAAAAAGCGCCAACCCAAGCAAGGGCGCGACAAGGAAGATGCGGTTGCCCCAGGCCGCGGCAAGCATCCATGGATCAAGTGGCTGCGTGGCAGGGATTGCGCTATCTGGGGCTATGCCGGCGCGAGCCTGCGCGGACGCCTGTTCGGCAAGGACTTCGGCGAATGCTCCCGACAGCGCAACCTGGCGGGCAGACGCGTCGGCGTAACGCACGCTGTCTGGTGCAGCGTCATAGGGAGAAGGATCGCCACTCTCGAGGTCCACGAAACTATGAAGGCCATAGTGCGCCTCTTGCAGCTCGCGGTTGAGCAGGAAGTAGGTGCGGGCAAAATGAGAATCCGAATCTTGCACCGCGTACACCGATTCGTCTACGATAGCCACCCCAACCGCCGCCTGTTGTGGCTGCTGATTGCGGCTCACCTGGATGTCGAGCACTGCCGTCTCGCCCGGCCGGTACTCAGCTTTGTCGGCGCTGACTGTCACCTCGGCCGGGGCCGGATTGACCAGTACATAGCGCCGGTCGCGTGCAATCTGCCCGGCAGCGTCTACGCTATAGGCATTTAGTTCGAGCGTGCCCAGCAAGCTGCCGTCAATGTCGATGGCGGCGCGCGCAATGCCATCGCTGACCGGCAGCGCGGCCATGCCAAAAGTCTGCCGGTCCTTGATAATGTCCAGGTACACTGTCTCTACATCACCGGCGACAAAGATGTCAACATCCAGCGTATCGCCCACACGGTACTCGGCGCGAGCGGGACGCAGGAGCAGCGAGGCACTGCTGCCCTCTTCAGTGCCGAGCAGCAGGGGCTGAACGACCTCGTTGCCGTGATTGTCAACCGCCGTCACAACCAGTGGCGTCAATCCGTCATTGGGCGTGGTCAACGTGATGACCGCCTGGCCGTAAGCGTCGGTTACGGCGGCAAAGGTTTGGCTGTAACTGTCGGTTACCGTCAGCACTGCCTGGGCAGCGACGCCGTCTGGGTAGGTGACGTCCAGGTAGACGAGGTCGTCAATTCCCCGCCGCAGCAGGCCTGACTCGGGGATGGCCTCAATCAGCAGCGTCTTTTCGGCGACCGTCACACTGTCGTCGATGCTCTCGCTGTGGCTAGCCGTGTCGGTTACGGAAATTTCCAGATCGATATCGAGGCTCTTGTTGTCCAGCTGTCCCTTCAGGCTGGCGGGGACGACGAACGAATAGGTATAGCGCCCTTCAGCATCGGTTGCGCCGTTTAGCTCGACGACTGTGCGTTCGCCGCTGCCGTCATTCAGCGTGCCGCGGAGGGAGACCTGGCCACCTGCCACTGGCTTGCCAAAGAAATAGTGCGCCTCGACTGCACCGGAGGCGGTTTCGCCCGGCAAGTAGAACGTGCTGTCGGGGTTGAACGTCACCTCGAAGCGCGGCAGGCTGTAGGGCTTGACTTCGACGCTGCGCGTGCTGACGGTCGGCCCCATTTCGGCCGTGATGGCATAGTCACCACTGCGCGCCTGCGTATCGAGGGGGAAATCGACGCTGGCAATGCCAAAAGCACTGGTCGTGAGTTCTTTGCGCAACAGCTTGTTTCCCTGCGGGTCTGCCACCGTCAAGGTCATGGTCATGCCAGCGGCGGCATGCATGTCCAGCGTGTCCAGGCCCAGGCCACGGATGTGGATCGCCTGGCCCGGCTGGTAGACCGGCTTGTCCGTCGAGACGAGCACGTTATGAGCGCGACCGACGTAGACGTCACGGTAGGTGCGATAGCCGGCTTCCGTCGGCATGGGGCCGTTTTCGTCTTGTGGAAGCTGCGTGCGTATCTCAAGCACCTGCTGCGGTGAAGCAAGATCAGCCGGTACGGCGAAGTTGACGTTGGCGATGCCGTCGGGGCCGGTGATGCCGCTGAAGACCTGGCGGCTATCCCCATCCGGCGCATTTAAGTAGACCTCAACTGTGGCATCGGGCCAGCGCTGCATGGAGTACGGCGCCCGTGGTTGGACCAAGAAGCTGGCCTGGCTCCCCGGGGCAAGGCGGTCTACGTCGCCCAGGATGGCAACGTTGGCCTCGTCGGCGCTGGGGCCGACCGGTGGCGGTGGTTCCGGTGTAAAGCAGCCGAATATCAAAATGAAGAGAGGTAGAATAAGCCGCAGCATTCGATAGCGCGGGCGAGCCGGTTTGCTCATCACAGGCCTCCTTGAGATCATGGAAGAACGGCGTCGGCGGCAGCCTACCAGGCGCCGCAGGGCGTGCTGATTTCCCTAGCGCTGTTGTATCATGCACAAGGCATCAGATCGAGCGCCAATTGTGTTACATATGAGGTTAGAACCGTATCATTGAATGGTACAGCCAGTATAGCACAGAACCGCTTTATGCTTCGGTCACTCTATCTATGGGCCTGCGAACGGCTTTACCATGAACTTGCCGGCGGCTATGATTTCATCAGCCGCTTGGTAAGCGCCGGTGCGTGGCCGGCGTGGCGGCGCAGCGTGCTGCCTCACATCAAGGGCGCGCGCCTGCTGGAAATCGGCTTTGGCACGGGAGAGCTGCTGGCGGAACTGGTGGAGGTGCAGGAAACTCGGCGCGTGCAAACTAACCAGCAAGCGCCTGGCGAACTGCGACCAAGTTCGGCGGCTGCCTGTGGATGGGCCGGCGTCACTGGGCTGGAGCTTTCGCCGGAGATGCATGTTGTTGCCGCTCGCCACCTGGCCGATGGCGGGCTGTTTGTGCCGCGCGTCCAGGCTCCTGCCGGAGCGATGCCGTTTCCCGCCGCCTCCTTTGACACTGTCGTGTCCACGTTCCCCGCGCCGTATATTCTAGACCCGGCTACATTGGCCGAATGTGCACGGGTTCTGCAACCACGAGGTCGACTCGTCGTCGCCGGCTTGTGGGTGCGGTTGCACGATGAGCGCCTGCGACGCGCCCTGCCTGTTTTCTATGCCGACCCGCCTGCCGCCTACTATGAAGAAGTTACACGGCGCGTGGAACACGCCGGCTTCCACGTGACATGGTGTCACGAACCCACGGGTTGGGCGGATGTCCCAGTCCTGATTGGCGAGCTGCCATGATGCCCAATACTCTGTGTCTCAATGGCGGGGGTTTGTTGCGTACGTCCGGCGGCCTGCGCTTTGTCAACCCTCCATTGAACGGTTCTACCTACTGCAATGCCCAGATTGACGACTATCAGGGCCTGCCACGGCGCCGCTTCCTTAATCGTCCGCCGTTGCGGCTATCGCTGCGGGCTCACTTTTCGCACAGGGCGGGGGAATTGACCGGCACCGCTGGTTTTGGCTTCTGGAACGATCCCTTTCTTATGACCGATCTGCGCATGCCGGCACTGCCGCGTGCGCTCTGGTTTTTCTATGCCGCGCCTCCGTCGGACCTGCGCCTGGCCGTGGACACGCCCGGCTGCGGTTGGAAAGCATCCTCGCTGGATGCCCTCCAGCCTGCGGGCGCAGCCGCCCTGCCTCTCACCGCGCTGGCTGCGCCCGCCATGCACAGCCACCGGCTGTATCGCCGCCTGTGGCCATATTTCGAACGCAGATTTCGGATCGCGGAGCATCTGCTCGAGGTTGATATGACCACATGGCATGAATACGTCCTCGTCTGGGGCCACGACTCTGCCACTTTCCTGGTCGACGGCCGCAGCGTGTTGGTGGCTCCGTCGCCGCGCGGGCCGCTGGGCCTGGTGATCTGGCTCGACAACCAATATATGGCGGTGCACCCGGCCGGCCATCTGCGTTATGGGCTTGTGGCAAAATCAGAAACGCAATGGATGGAAATCGACGATCTGCACCTGGACCTGCACCTGGAGACGTAATGAGATGAAGACGAGCAACTTTTGGGTCGACGACTATCCCCGTCCTGACGATCTGCCGAGCCGTGAACTGCCGGATAAGGTTGATGTGACCATCGTCGGCGGGGGCTACACCGGTCTGCATGCCGCCATCGCCCTGTGCAAGGCTGGGGCTACCGTGGCTGTGCTGGATCAGGAGACCATCGGCTGGGGCGCCAGCAGCCGTAACGGCGGTATGGCCTTAACCGGTATGAAGATGGAGATGCCTGCTGTTTTCAAGCGCTACGGCCCGGAGTTGGGACGCCGCTTCTGGGAGTGGTCGCTGGCTTCGATCGACCATCTCGAGGGCACGCTGGCCGAAGAGCAGATCGACTGCGACTTCGAGCGCAGCGGCCACATCTTGCTGGCCGCCAAGCCCAAGCACTTTGAAGCCATGGCCCATGAACTGGAGTGGATGCGCGTCCAACTCGGCTACCAGGATGCGTGGCTGGTGGGCAAGAACCAGCAAAAAGCCGAGATCGGCACGTTGGCGTTTTTTGGTGGGTTGGCCGACCGGCGCAGCAGCTCCTTGCACCCCGCCAAGTATGTCTTTGGTCTTGCCCAGGCAGCGGCCCGTCATGGGGCAGTGCTGGTCGAGCGAGCGCAAGTGACCGGCGTGGCGCGGCGGCACGGCAGCTTCTCCGTCGGCACGAGTCGTGGCATGGTCGAGGCCAAGGAACTCCTGATTGCGACAAACGGTTACACTTCGAACGTCCTACCGGCCTTGCGCAACGGTATTTTTCCGATCGGCAGCTACATTGTCGTAACCGAGCCGCTTTCGCCGTCGGTGCAGGCCGAAATCAGCCCGCAGCGGCGCATGTTTTTCGACAGCAAGAACTTTCTCAACTACTTCCGCCTGACGCCGGACGGACGTATGCTGTTTGGCGGCCGGCACAACCTGTCAACTGGCCTCGACCTGGGTGAGAGTGCGCGCATGATGCGCCAGCGCATGGTCGAAGTTTTCCCACAGCTGGCCGGCACTATCATCAGCCACACCTGGACCGGCAAGCTGGGTGTGACCTTTGACCTGATGCCGCACGCCGGGAGAGTTGAGGGCATCTACTATGCGTACGGATACGCCGGGCATGGCGTGTCGATCGCCGGCTACTTAGGCAAGGAAGTAGGCGAAATCATCGCCGGCAAGCGTACCTCCACACCTTTTGCTGAGATCGGCCACGCGCGTTTCCCGTTCACGCGCTACGATAAGCTGTACCTCCCGCTCGTGTCGACGTGGTTCCGCGCATTGGATAAAGTAAAGTAATCCAAGACTGCAAACGGCAGGCGTTTACCGTTTCTTCCGATCGCACTCCTCGACAAATGCCGTCAACAGCGCGTTGAATGTCTCGCTTTGCTCCCATTGTGGGGCGTGACCGGCACCCCGGATAACCTGTACCTGACCGCGCCAAAGGGTCGGCATCGGCAAGTGCTGGAGGTAGTCGCGGCTCACCAACTGCTCCTGTTCGCCCTGGAGCACCGCTAGCGGCACGTGCATGGTGCGCACCACATCCACTTCGTCCTGATAGCCACCCGCACGAATGCAGCCGGCTACTGCGGTGCGCGCTCGCCCATCAGCGCGCCGCATGTCGTCGAAAAAGAATGCAGGAATGTTGGTCACGCCCGGGACGAAAAGTGCCTGCACATAAGCCTGTATCTCTTCTGCGCCTGGCGCGGGGTTGAAACCCGCACCCATTGCCGGGTTAGGGAGAAACGCCGTGTCCATATCTGGTGGAAAGGCCAAGGGTGGCGTACCGAAAATCAAGAGGCCTTTACAATGCGGCAAATTGGCCAGTGCCTCCAACGCAATGTGCCCACCTAGACCCCAGCCTGCCAGCACTGCATCTTCCAAGCCTAGTGCCTCCACGGCCTTTACGACCAGGCGCGCCGACCCCTGGATTCCTAAAGCGGCGCCCGGGTGTTCGACTGGCTGTGAGTCGCCAAATCCTGGAAGGTCCACCGCCACAAGCCGGTGGATCAACCCGATCTCGCCGTCCAGTTGGTACTCGTAAGCTAAACTAGAGGATGAATTGCCGTGCAACAACAGCACAGCGGGGCCGGAGCCTACAGACTGTCGATAGGCGATCTGCTGGCCGTCGATCATCAGGGTGTGAAGTTGCATGGCAGTGCCCCTTAGGCATGTGTGATGGATGTGAAAGTGGATAACGATCCAGCAGTTCGGTAAGAGTGGGCATGTGCGCAATTGTAACGCAATCATCTATACTCCTTCAACATGAAAGCAGGTTTTGCCCTACTAACTGACCGGACTGTCGAAAATACCGTCAATCGCCTGGCTTGGGACGTTCATCTGCGCTGGCAGACGGGAGTGGCGGCACGCTGCTATCCGGCGCACATCTCGCTCAAACAGCCCTTTGAAATTGGCGATCGATTGGCAGAGTTGGAAGGATATGTGGCGCAGTTTGCTGCATCGATTCCACCGCTGCCAATAGAGTTGAGGGGGCTGTTTGTCTGGGAGACTATTCTGGGCATCGACGTTGGCGAGACGCCCGCGTTGCGTGAGCTTCACAACCGGCTAAATCGCGAACTGCCAACCATCTTTGGTGACGTGCGCGCCGACCACGATGGTGATGAATATCACTTTCACGTGACGGTGGCCATGGGTGGTGCCGATATGGACACCTACAGGGTCATCCACGCTGCGTGCGCCGGCATGGTCTTGCCCAAATCGTTTACTGCTAACCAACTGGGGCTCTTCACCGGTTACGAACGACCGACTGGTGGTTGGCAGTACATGCTGCATACAGTGCTGCCGCTCACCGGAAGCTATGCTGGGAAGCAGAATCCGTAGACGGGGGCGTGCGAATTACGCGGAAAACAACGGGCACGAGGTCGCCTGACCTCGTGCCCGTTTTCGTAGATAGGTGAATGCTTTTTAGCGTGCCTGTGCGTCCACCACTGCCATGATGGTGACATTGATGATGTCGCGCACGTCGGCGCCGGTGGCCAGGACGTGTACGGGCTTGTTCATGCCCACCAGGATCGGGCCGATTGCCTCGGCGCCGCCCAGGCGGTTGAGCAGCTTGTACGACGAGTTGGCCGAGGCCAGGCCGGGGAAGACCAGGATGTTGGCATCGCGCACCTTGCTGAACGGGTAATGGCGGTCCATCAGCTCGGGCGTCACCGCCACGTCGGCCTGCATCTCGCCGTCGACCTGGAGGTCCGGCCGCTGGGCCTTGACGATCTCAGCTGCCGCACGGACGCGTTCCTGGCGCACGTCGGGCGTGCTGCCAAAGTTCGAGAAGCTGATCATGGCGATGCGCGGCTCGACGTCGAGCAGCTTGGCCAACTCAGCGGCATTGAGTGCAATTGCCGCCAGCTGCTCGGCGTTGGGGTCGATGATGACCGTCACGTCGGTGAAGAAGTAGATCTTGTCCTGCACCAGCATGACGTACACGCCGCTGACCCAGCCGCCGGGCCGGGCGCCGATGCACTCCATCGCCGGCCGCAGCACTTCGGCGTAGTTATAAGTCAGGCCAGCCACAAATGCGTCGGCATCACCTGCTTCGACCATCATTGGGCCAAAGTAAGTGCTCTGCCGCATGAGGTCGCCAGCACGCGCCAGCGTAACACCCTTGCGGGCACGCTTGTCATAAAATGCCTGGGCATATTGCGCACGCTTGGGCGAGTGCATGGGATCCACGATTTCCGGCGTGAAATCCAGTCCCAACTTTTTGATCTCGGCGCGGATGTCCTCTTCGTGACCCAAGAGAACGGGCGTGGCGATGCCAGTGGTCATGACCTCAAAGGCGGCGCGGATCACCTTGTTGTGCTCGCCTTCGCCGTAAACGATGCGCTTGGGCGTTTTGCGCGCCTTGAGTTCGAGCAGGCGCATCATCTGCGCGCCCTTGCCAAGGCGGGCCGACAGCTCGTTCATGTAGTCATTCATGTCGAGCTCGCGGCGTGCCACACCTGTGTCGATGGCGGCCTTGGCGACGGCGGGGGCCACCCACATCAGCACGCGCGGGTCCAGCGGCTTGGGAATGATGTACTCGCGGCTGAAGCGCAGATCGGAGAGCCCATAGGCGCGGATCACGCTATCAGGCACATCTTCCTTTGCCAATGCCGCCAGTGCCTTAGTGGCAGCCAGCTTCATCTCCATGTTGACGGCGCGGGCGCGCACATCCAGCGCGCCGCGAAAGATGAACGGGAAGCCCAGCACATTGTTAACCTGGTTTGGATAGTCACTGCGGCCGGTGCCAAAGATGCAGTCGGGGCGGGCTGCCTTCACCTCTTCGTAGGTGATCTCGGGGTCCGGGTTGGCCATGGCAAAGATAACCGGATCCTTGGCCATCCCGCGCACCATGTCACGCGTGACACAGTTGGCGACCGAGAGACCGATAAAGACATCGGCGCCCATGAGCGCATCTTGCAACGTGCGGGCGTCGGTCTCGACCGCGTACTTCTCCTTGAACTCGTTCATCCCGGCCGTGCGTCCCTTGTAAATGACGCCCTTGCTGTCGCACATGATAAAGTGCTCGGGTTTGGCGCCGAGGGCAATGTACAAGTCGGCGGTGGCAATCGAAGCGGCGCCGGCGCCGTTAAGCACGATCTTGACATCCGCCATTTTTTTGCCGACCAACTCAAGCGCGTTGATCAGGCCGGCGCCCGAGATTATCGCCGTGCCGTGCTGGTCGTCATGGAAGACGGGAATGTCGACTCGCTTCTGCAGCTCGCGCTCGATGTAGAAGCACTCGGGCGCCTTGATGTCTTCCAGGTTGATGCCGCCGACAGTCGGGGCGATCATCTGGCCAAAAAGGATTATCTCGTCGATGCTTTTGGAATTAACCTCAATGTCAAACACATCGACGTCGGCAAAGCGTTTAAATAGAACGGCCTTACCTTCCATAACCGGCTTAGCGGCCAGCGGTCCGCGGTCGCCAAGGCCAAGGATGGCCGTACCATTGCTGATGACAGCCACCAGGTTGCCCTTGGCGGTGTAGTCATAAGCTAATTCCGGATCATCGGCAATCGCCAGGACGGGGTAAGCAACGCCTGGCGAATACGCCAGCGACAGGTCACGCTGAGTGTCCATCGGCTTCGTCGCCGTGATCTTCAGCTTGCCTGGCCGTCCGAGGGCATGATAGTCCAATGAATCCTGTTTCAAACTCGACATTTCTTTCTCACTTTCATTACGCGATCCGGTGCGGGTTGTGAACCAACCTCCAGCGTACATGCGATGTGCCTGATGCACAATACGTGCATGTCAGGCAATTGGGGGGACGAATGTCATAGATTTGAACGATTGAGGGTGGGAATGTCCCCGGGACCTCAAGCGAACGCTTGCGTTCGCCGGTCCCGGGGACCTGGGCGTCTACCGCACGGTGTTAGGCAAGAAGTAGAATCCAAGTGCCAAAATGCCGTACACGGCCAGCAGCATGGAGCCTTCCAACCAGTTTGACCTCCCATCCAGCGCCACAAATGCGCCGACAAGGGAAGCCGCAAACAAGGCAATGACTTCGTAGTTGTTGAATTCCAGGGTCATTGGATGGCCCATGGCGAGCGAGACAAAGACAAGAACAGGCGCGACAAACAGCGCAATTTGCAGGCTCGAACCGAGGGCGATGGAGAGGCTAAGATCCATCTGGTTTTTCATTGCCACCTGGACTGCTACCAGGTGCTCGGCAACGTTACCGATGATCGGCACGAGGATAATACCGACAAAGAACTCGCTAAGCCCAAATGTCTCGCTCACAGCATCCAGCGAACCCACTAGGAATTCGCTCATAACGGCCAACCCAACTACCGCCGCGCCCATGATCACCAGGGCGCGACTCGTGCTCCAGGGCGGCGCTTCGTGGGCCAATGCCTCGCCGACACCGTGTTCCGCGTCCTTTTGCGGCAGCCGCAACGTGTAGATAATGCTCAGCACATACAGCACTAGGACGACTGCGGCCGTGGTCAAGCTCAAATACTCGACGCGCCAGAAGTCCGGTTCGATTGCCTGGCTAAAAAAGGAAGGGATGCTGATCACGATTGCCGCCAGGATCGTGAGCGTGGCATCTACCGTCACGCGGCTGCGGTCAAAGCGTTGGATACCGTGTTTGAATCCGCCCAACAACAGGCTGAGGCCCAGGACAAAGAGAAGGTTGCCCAGGATCGAGCCGATAATAGACGCACGCACTAATTCGATTGAGCCTGCCCGGATCGCCACAAGTGTGATAATTAGTTCTGCAGCATTGCCAAGGCTTGCATTCAGCAAACCACCGATCTGCGGTCCTGTCTTGGCGGCCAATGCCTCGGTCGCTTCGCCCAAGATCCCCGCAATAGGAATAATAGCCAGCGCGGCGGTGACAAAGATCACCATCTCGCCCCAATGCAGAAACTCCGCTGCTACGGCAACGGGAAAAAAGAGTAATAGCCAACGAATCCCCTTCATAAGGTCTCCCTGCGAGGTCTCCTTGTGTCGCGGCGTCTGGTGATAAAAGTTGTTTAGGTTGTGACGAACGAGAATCAGAGCAGGTTACGGACCTGTTTCTTCATGTAGCCGAACAGTGCATGCAGCCCGCGTACTCGCTGTGGCGTGATTACTTCGGCAAGACCCAACAGCATGTAAACGTCGTCAGGCGTGTCGAGCACTTCCTGCGCGGAAGCACCTTCAAAGCCCTCCACCAGAATAGACGCGTAGCCGCGAATCGTCGGGGACTCGGGCGGAATGTCCAGCGCAAAGTGCACCTTGTTGCCATCCAGTTCAGTAAAGAGGAAGACCGGCGCCTGGCACTCATGCACTTGTTCCATCTGGTCGCGGCGCTCCGCCAGGTGTGCGGGCAGCGGCGGCAGACTGTCGGCGAATTCGAGCAGGTATTCCATTCGTTCGCGTGGGGTTGCCTCGCGGAACTGCTCCACTATCTCCTGCAAGGCGGGCGGGCAGCGGTCGATCTTATCCTGCGTCAGCGTATCCATGGTCAGGCTCTTTTCCAGTATCCCGATTGACGGGGAAATGGTAGCGCAGAGGGGCGCGAGAGTCAAGTAGTGGGCCGCACCGCACGCTGCGACCGTGCCGGGGCTGTGATCTAGTGCAGTTGCAGACAGCTCCATCGGTATCGTGAAGAATTCCGGGAATGGGCGCAGGAGCGCTGCCAACCCGATACCGATGGCGTCCATTCCCGGAATTCGGCATTCGACGTAAAAAATGTTGTCTGATTCTGCATGAGGGGGTACCTACGCCAGCTCTGCTCGAATGGTTGAGGGCAGGTCATTCAGAATTGCTGAGATGGGAATCCCTTCGTTCCGAAAATAGGCAGGTCCGGACTCGGATTCCTTTAGCCAGCCGCCGGCATGGTGTAGTGCAACTACTTCCCAACGATCATTGCACACAGGTGATCCTGATGACCCAGGTAGCGTGCTGGTGACGTAGTGAATACGCGTACGATCTGCAAACTTCACAAAGTTATTTTGCAGGCATACCTGTTTGGGCATTCCACCAGCGTGTTGAATGATATTGACACGGCTGTTTTCTGCGGGCGGTTGTGGGTTGCAGGTCAACCAACCCCATCTATGCCCAGGCTGTCCTTGCAGCTTTATCAGGCTGTAGTCCAACTGCTCATTGCTGTAGAAGCTATCGTCCTCACATGCGCTGTATTCGGAACAAGGCTCTGGTGCACCTGCTGCATTCAACTGGTAATTGAAGCGGAACAGGGAGTGGTTCAGCAGACTTGGTTTGCACAATACATGGTGATTGGTGAGCAGCCAATCAGGAGTGAGCAGGAATCCGGTGCCGGTCCACGCGTCAGTACCTGCCGTAACTAAGATGTAGGCAATTGCACTGGCCGCACGCAGACCCTCAGCAAGGAACGAAATGGGCCGCATGGTATTTTCGCCGATTATCTTCTCGTCGTCCAAGTGTGACCACGGCGGAATTGTGTACGCTGCATCTACTTTAATGGCTGGCGTACTTGCAGCCGGTACAATCAAGTTGTACTTGTTGATCAGCGAATGCAAAAAGTCCGCATTCGCGTCGCTAGACATCGACGCAATGGTGCTGAGGAACCGCCCCAAGGCGTGCTGACCGTCGCTAAAGCGCCCATACTGAATCAATGTCCGGACCACTACAGGAATGACCGCAAATGTTGTTCCCTCTAGTTGGAGCTGCGGCAGCAGTGGCTCCAGCGCAGCACTGATGATAACTCCTTCTCGCTTCAGTTCGTTTCCAAGTAGAGGAGAATGAACAAGGACATCGAAAAGCTGCTGGCGATCTTGTGCAGTAAGTAGTATGTCTGTCATAACTCTCTTGCCTGTTCGGGATGAATAGTCTGTGCCGTAGGCTACCTGCCCAGTAATTCAAGGTAGCGGTCAATCGCTTCCTGACCTGACGCCGTGCGTGCGAAATTCTTGCGCAAATCATATAGCAAGCACGTTAGGCCGGCATGGTCATGATCCGTCTCGAGCTTGAAGAACAAAGCCGTAACAAAATCAAGCGCTGTTCCTTCAAACACTGTCACGCTGATCAAACGGTCTAGCCCGCTACGCACTAGTGTCGCCTGCCTCTCCTGTACGGTCATAAAGCATGTCAAATCCGCCATCTCGCGCAGCAGTGCCCCTCTATTCCGAAGTTTTTTGACCGGCAGCGAAGACAGCCACTGCTCGAGCCATGTCTCGATAAGCAAGTTGCGCGCTGTCCAGTTCCCGTCTGTCCGTTTGGCGATACCCAATAGTTGAAGCTGGAAAAAACGGCGATCGCTTGCTGGATAGTCTGAATAGGGGATCAAGTTGGCGGTGGTCTCCACTAAGTTGCGTTTCTGAATCAGGTTGCCCAATTTGTCCAGGTATTCGTCGATCCTGCACTCCTCTTCACGAATATTCGCAACGATGCTCTCAATTTCGGTCGTGCTGGGTAAGCGTCTGTGGATACTCCAAAAAGCATCGATTTTGGCCCCCATTCGCTGCGTCAAATAGGGATGACCAGCAAGATACTTGTACACCTCGCTTGCAAGGTCCGGCAGCGTTGCTTGCGGGACGCTGTCACCAAGCCCGATGTGCAGCAAGCTAAGTGTTTGCCTCTCCGACAAGTCGAGCAGATGCAGCTTGTGGAAAACTGCGTCAAATGGTGAATCATATTCGGCGTCCTGGGCTAGGTCGTATAGCTCGATGCCGCCAAACAGGACCACGTGAATCCGGTCCAACTTAGTATATGAGCGATGGCAGGAGAGGATATGCAGCTGGTTGACGAACCATTGCTGTACATCGAAGTGCAGCTTCCCCAATCCCTCAACTAGAAACACAACGTTGTTTTCAAACGGCAACTGAGCTAACCAAGTGTCGATGCTTGGCCGTCCTTGTTCATACCAACCAGCAGTTGGACTAGCGGATATCGGGGTTGTCGCGTGTGCTACTGCCGTCAGAATTTCGTGTTCAAGGTACTTCGCCACCTCGGACAAGGACGTCACGCCTCTGCATGCGAGCATGTCTAGCACACAAGTACAGCAGCCTTTGCTCTGCAGCTGCGAATTTAATCTGTTCAAGGTACTGCTTCTGCCCGACCGCCAGCTTCCAAGCACGAGGAAAAAGCGCTCACCGCTTTCTCGGCTGCAGATGTTGGTTAGGTCGTTTGTTAATCTTGGGCCTTGATACAGCAGGCTATTTGGGTCAAGAGCGCCAATGTCGTTGAAGGGCATTTGTAACCCTGCCTAGCAAAGTTCATGTCTCAATTGTAAGAACACTTGGACGGGCTGGCTGCCGACCGCTCATCTTAGATCTTTAATAGCCTCCTGAATGTATTCTTCGAGTGCTGCCGTCGGGTACAGCTTGCGAAACGCAGGGAATGCCGAAGGGACGTAGTGATACACGCCTAGCTTCTCTTCGCCAAGAATGGATAGTAGCTTCAGAATGCGCAGCGCATTGTGGAGCCGCCTGTAATCAATTATCAATTGCTGCAAACCATTCCGTTCAAACGCTGCTGTTTCGCGTTGCTGAACTGCAATTCCATATCTGCCTAGTGCAGCTACGAGCTCTTCCAAGTGAAAGCCATTGCCCAGTTCCAATAGTGTAATTAACCGCTCTACTGCTAGGGATTTCCGATTCACTCCTTCTGCATTGGGGCCTACTTCTCCCCAGACAATATCGAGGTATGTTTCGCGAAACTGTGTGGACCTGCCGATAAGTGATAGCCCGGCACAATCCACATAACGGTCCTGCTTGACCGTGCGGCTTTCGATGAGCAGCTTTCCAATTAACTGTACGAGGCTTGGGTGGCCTGAGGTAAGTTCATACAGCAGATCAATGACGCTCTTCTTGTCGGCGATATAGACTGCCAGTCTTTCCAGCGGATCGATCAGAACTCGCCCTGCAATGTCCTTCGGGAAGTAGCCGAGATGAAGTGGTTCTGGGAAGTTGGACATATCCGAAGCTGCATTGTTTAACAGCTGTGCCAAGCGGGCGCTGCCAAAGAACACAAACTGACAGATTCCATCAGTTGCCAAGGCTCGCCAAGTGCTTACAAGGGGTGCGCCGCTGTTCAAGTCCTTATCCAGGAGCCGATCCACTTCGTCGATAAGAAGGACTGGCGTACGTCCACTGCTGCGCAGTTTGCGCATGGCGTCTGCAAATCCCCTGGGCGACCGGTCTACAAACCGACCTTTAGTCTCATCGGCAAACCGATCGTAGAAGTCGTCGGTGCCTCGTACGTCCATGCAGTTGATCGGCAGGGGCATGACCTTTCCATCCTTGGCCATGATTGCTGCAGCGCACAGCAGCAGTGACGTCTTGCCGATCCTGCGATTGCCAACCACTGCATAACTGCGATTCGCAGAATTGTGTGTCAGAGTCTTAATTTCGTCTTCACGGCCGTAGAATTGCTTGTCGTATACGGGACCCCTGGTGGTAAAGGGAGATGCAATGACGGCGTGTCGCAGGATATGTCTGCGAAACTGGTCGGTTGAGTTTAGCGGCTCCAGCAGCTGAAATACGTCGTCCAGCGTGAGGAAGGCCACCCCGATTTGGCGTTCTGACAGAGCTAGCTTTAGGTTTTGCTGCAGGCGCTCTGGTACCGCCATCAGCCACTGCACGATGACGAAAGTGGAGAACGCTGTGCCGTCAGTTAATATAACCGCCAGGCGGTTGGCGTTGAGCTCATCTAGGCCCCCTTGGCGTTGAAAAAGGAAAGTAACATTCTTTACTTGCTCACCAAATAAGGGTGTAGCATCGGCCTGCATTTGGAACCAAGTCTGGCTGGCGTCCATATCGCCGGCATCATGCGGGAAACCCGCGCGCTCCGCAAGCGCCGAGGCCAGAGACCTTGCTTCATGAGCAAAATCCTTCCACCGGTTTACACTTTCCCGCAGCCGCAACCACGGCGCCGAAATGTCGGCAAGTTCACTCCATTCGGTCAGGGTGTTGGCCTTGGCACGCCAAATTGCCCCATAGAGCCCAAATTGCCAGTGGATCTGTTCATGTTTCAAATAGGCGCCCCAGCTTGCAATGCGTTCGTAAAGGTCAGGCCGTACCTGCGGGTCAAGTCGCAGCCGCCCATCAAAGATGCGCTGTGCCTCCGCCGGGATCCGGTCGGTGTGTTTACCCAGTCCCTTTGCCAGCGCAAAGGCGAGTTGATTCACAACGACCGAATCCTTGTCCTCGGCATGCTGTCGCAGGACCTTCTGCGAAGCTTGCGCCGGTGCGGACAACGTCCCCATCTGCTGCAAAATGCTGCCAATACGTTTCTCTCCTTGGCGCGAATTGAGGATGACAGTGGCTATGACACTTGCCATAAGATCGATCAGAAGGTGATTTTCTTCCGTGAAGTATTTTTCGCGTAGGCTCTCGAACTTGAGCACACCGATCGGCTCGTCCTCGGGGGATACGCTGAGCGGCACACCATAAAATGAATTCGGCTGATGGCCTCCCTGCAACTCATCATATCTTCCACGCGCGTGCTGGTTCCTTGGCTGCGCAACTGCGTTAGGGTGTCGGCACTCACGGGCCGCCGCGATTCAGCGATTTTGCCCGTCACACCTTCCCCCCACTCATAGTACGCCTTAGCCTTAACTAAAGGTGTTTGGTAGCCCGATGCCGCGACGCTGACCAAACGACGATTGCTGTCATCTACGAGATAGAGCGAAGCAGCATCTGTCTCGAACATGCTCGAAATGGTTTCCATGATGCGCTGGAACCATTCTTGTGTGTTAATTCCTGTAAAGGTCAGTACGCTGGAGAGCTGGCGAATATCACTGCTGAGTTTTGCCAGCTTTTTGTCGCTGAGCTCGGCATTGTAGACCACCGCTGCGATGATGTTGGCCATCATATTTACGAGCAACACCTCTTCCGGTGTAAATGGCTGCCTCTCCAATCGCTCGACCTTCAGCACGCCGATCGCTTTCTCTTTACCCTCAATTGTCAAGGGAACACCATAGAAGGATTCAGGCTGCTTGTTTCGTTGCAGATGGTCAAACGTGCCACGGTTGCTGCCGCCATGCTTCCGCAATTCGTTCAGCGAGGCAGCCAAAAAAGGTTTCTTGCTGCCAGCAATTCGGCCAGTTACCCCTTCGCCCCAGTCATACTGCGGCTTGTTAAGGGCCCTAACCAAGTCAACTTGGTAGCCAGATGCAGCCTGGATAACCAAATGCCTGCCCCCTTCGTCCACCAGGAACAGCGATGCGGCATCCACGCCAACCACGTTGGTGATCGTATTGACGATGTTATCCATCAGTTCTTGGCGGCCTTTGCCCCCCGCCAGAACACTTGACAACGCCTGTAATCCGGAGTTCAGGCGCTCCAGCTTGCGTTCGCTTGCTTGCGTGTTGTAGACGACGGCCGCAATAACATTACCCATCATCTTGACCAAGAGTTCGTCTTCGCGTGTGAACGGTCGCGGTGCCAGACTCTCAATCTTGAGCACGCCGATCGGTTCCGGTTCGCCTTCGACGTTCAGTGGCAGACCATAGAAAAATTCTGGCTGCAGATTGTCCTGCGACGGATCGTACTTGCCCCGTTTTGCTCTGCCTTTCGAGCGCAATACAGCCAGGGAAGTTGCGAGGAAGGGTTGATTTTGGCCCGCTATCCAGCCTGTGACGCCCTCACCCCAACTGTAGAACGGCGTTGGCCAGACATCCTTTAGTTTCGCCTGATACCCAGATGCGGCTTCCAGTACTAGTCGCCGTGAACCCGTATCCTTAAGAAAGAGCGAGGCAGCATCGACACCCACGACGGATCTGATCTTTTCGACAATATTGTTCATTAACTCCCTGCGGCCACCGCTTTCGACTAACACCCTGGACAACTCACTAAGATTGCCACTGAAGCTGGCCAGCTTGCTCTCGCTGGTGTTAGCGCTTACTTGAGCATTGTAGACCACGGTCGCAATGATGTTGCCCATCATTTGGCCGAGTAACTGATCTTCGGTGCTGAACGTCATAGGCGCCGGCGGCGACTTGCGATCCTCTAATTTCAAAACACCAATGGTGCGCTCTTCAACCTTTAGTGGAATACCAAGGTAGGCGTCCGGCTCGTGATCGTGCTGCAGTGCCTTGTATTTACCCGCCCAATGTCGGTTGTGCAACTCCCTTTTGCTGTCAGCCTTGAACACCGTCCCTTCGGCGAAGATCCAGCCAGTCAGCCCTTCTCCAGACTTGTATTTTGGTTTCTCGGCCGCTGCCATCAAGTCTACGTGATATCCCGCCGCCGCCTCTATCTGGAGCACCTGCGCTTCATCATTCCACAAGTACAGCGATGCTGCCTGGGCCTGTAAAACGTTCATTGTCGTCGTAACGATCTTTTTGAGGAGCTCGTCGATGTTGCTGGTGCTGATAAGGCTGTTGGACAGGGTGCGCAGCTGTTGCAGGCGAATCTGGTCACGTTCATGCAACCATGCTGTGGATGCCAAGGCTGCCGCTGCTACCGGAGCCAGCTGTTTCTCGATGAACTGCTCGTGGTCGCGCGTGAAGGCGGAGGTAGCGCTGTGGGCCAATACGAGTACTGCCACTGGTAGCTCGCCGCTCTTGCTATGGACATTTGAGAGAGGGGTGGCCAGCAGCGAACGGAAACGACGATGGCCATCTGGAAGACGCGGCGCCTCGACCCAATCGGCAAGCGACAGCTTCTGGCTGCGTGTATACGCCAAGTCCGCGAGTCGGTCAATGCCGTCGAGTGGCTCTGCCTGTGTCACGTTGGCCAACTCGCCGTTTTGTACACAGTATAGCCAGGCATGTTCGGCTTGTGTAACTTCCCGTGCCTGCGCGACGACGAGCGAGGCCGCAGCATCAAAATCTGCGGCCGCAAGCAGTGCCGTTGCCACAGCGGCGACACTATCCTTTTGCTTCGCCTCGTGGAGTGTATGTAGGCGTTGGCCAAAGGACCCAGCGAGGGCGGTCAACGCCATCGTCAGCCAGCGGTCTTCCTGTGCCGTCTTGGGCGCGCTCTTGAGCAGTACGTCAATTCTGCCGAGCATGTAGCCATGCGCCCAGATCGGCGTCGACCTCCCCGCCACCCAACCTTCTCGCCGGGCTAGACTCGATTCCGCCAGCCCCACGATGGGTTGGCAAATTCCGTTCAAATCGGTGTCGGCAAGCTGACCCCATACCTGCTTCGCACTGGACTTCAGCAGTTCAGCCACTGCGTTCTCGTCGGGATTTGCCACGCGCAGGGAGCGATCCAGACTGAGTTCCAGTGCTTGATGGCCTGTACCCTGTTCCATGTCCCAAACGTACACCGCATCGCAGCCTAGCACGCCGCGAATAATGCGACCCGCCTGCTGCAATATCTCCTTGCGGTTACGTGCTCCCAATCCAGGTAGATTGTCGACTTCTAAAATGGCCTGCAGCAAGCGTGTGTCGGGTTCCAGGGTGATCGTGCAGCCCTGTACGTTGGTCTGTCGAGGTGCTGCCTCCAAGGCCGCGGTGTAGACCTCAAGATAACGCGCTACTGGTTCGCCCCAGTCGTAGCGCTGCCGCATATTGAACGTCTGCAGCATGCGCCACACGGAACGATGGGAGCTGCGGTAGACGGCCAGCGCCTGCTCGACCGCAACCAAAAAAGCTTGCGGATCATGTTGATAGAACTTGAAGCCCATCCCCGCGTCGCCGCCACCCCACGTCCTCATGTTGGGCGAATAGGCGATAACGGATTCGCACAAGGCACCGGTGCTCCGAACAAGAGGTACTGCGCCATAGCGCATTGCCAGGTACTGCGTTATGCCACTCGGGTACTCCATGGCAGGGATGACAAACAGATCACAGCCGGCATATATCTGCCTTTCGAGCGAGTCATCAAAAAGAAACCGGCTCTTGATCCATGGTGCCGCCTGGTCCTGCTCCTTTTCCCACGCCTCCAACTGCTGCTTGTATTCCGGCATACCCGTATCGGCCAGAATGGCCAACTGCAATGGTCCTAAGCGATCAAGGTTCCGGCGTAGAACTGGCAGCAGGTCAAAGCCGGTGACTGGGATTAGCCGGCTTGCCATGCCAAGTAACGGGATGCTTTCATCGACAGGAAAACCGAGCAGTTTCTGCAACGCACCTTTGTTGGGCAACCGCAGATCAGGTGCCGCCGATGAAAACTGGAAGATAAGGTGAGAGTCGTTCCTTGGATCGTAATCGTCTTCATCGATACCGTTTCGGATCCCAGTGAGGCTGCCGTCGGCAGTACGCGCAGCGATGAGAGGAGCCAAAACACGTGCCGGCTCGGGCAAAGGGTTGCTCTGATCATTGACGGAGCTCTCTGAGGTATGGCTTGTCTCCCCATCGAGATCGCTTTGGATCGCATCGAAAATAGGGTTCACCATGACGACGCGGTCAGCGTCGAGAATACCACGTCCTAAAAAGCTAATCTGTTCATCTCTTTCCCCAATCGATTCGTAGATTCCGCCAGCTTCCAGTTGGGCAAGCTGCAGCGCCCGGCTGCCAAAGATACCCAGGCGGCGGATATCATGCACCGAAAGTACAAAACGCATTTGTGCAAAGCGCTTGTCTTGCATGCTAAGCTTGCGGATCCATGCGGGAATGAGACCTGTTGGCCAATCGTAGCCATGGACAATCTCCGGAAACCAGCTATGCTCTCGCTTGTCAAACTCCGAGTTCCTCAGCATCTGGAGAGCTGCCATCGTGAAGAAGATAGTCCGCTCGTAATCGTCCGGGTACCCGTAGAATTCGTCGCGCCCGAAGTAGTAGTCCTGCTCGACGAAGTAAATCGGCAGCGAATCGACCGACTTGAGAATACTGGCCGTGCGCATATAAGCACCGTGCGTGGATGCTTCTTCTTTCGTCGCACCTAACTCGATTGGCAATTCTTTAATAATGCAATCCATATCTGGTGGTTGTGCCAGGAATGTGCGGTATGCGGGTACGACAACGCGCGCGTCTATCTTTAGGTTGTTGAGTTCCTTAGCAAAGCCGCGTACAACATCAGCCAACCCGCCCCAGCGAAAGTAAGGAGCGATTTGTGTTGCGATCAGGAGAACGTTCACGCAGCACCTCGTGCAACAAATGGAATTGATTTTATTGGAGCTAAACACCAAGGCAGCGCAAGACGTAGCTACCGGACGAGTCGCAACCCGCATTGAGGACACGTGGACGGCCACCCATCGGGCTCGAGCCATAGCAACGCCGCACCACAGTAAAAGCATTTGCCGTGGGACAGCGTTTCTGGCGAGTCGGCATCATTGGGGTCGCAGTTGCCTTCTGTGATTTCTGTGATATGAAAGGCGGTGGCGACGTGCGTTGGCATCTCTGTAATGATGATAGCAGATGTTCCTGTTGCCGAGCTTGGGACGGTAATTTCGAGTTCGGTGAAACACCCTGGACAGAATGTTGGCCAGCCTCGAGGCTCTAGCCACAATAGCTTGGTGCCGCACAGTGAACAGGCGCCTACTTGAATGTAGTCAGTAGAGTCCTCATCGAATCGTTTTTCCCGCCCGGGGATGATGCTAGCCATTTCGATTGCTCTTCCTTTTCGGCTACCCGAAAATACTTGCTTTCTATGAAATAGGGATTGCTGATAGCAGCAGTGCACTCACAGCCGGATGAGACAAATATCGCGCTAAACTGCAATCCCAAGATCAGTCAAGTGGCCAGTAGAAAAAGCAAAATAAAGACTCGTGATAATATCTGTGTTTGAAGGAGACTGGAGCTGAGAAACAAGCGTGAGGGCAGGGCGCTGCTTGGCTACTACCCCGAGTGCTCGTCAGCTGATAGTTGTCCGTTTGATGCCGAACCGCTGCGCTTCCTGGTTTGCCAGGCGTGCACTGACTTCGAAGAAACCGTATGTGCGGCGCAGAGGACCGTAGGAATGGTTGACCAATTCCTGCAAATCCGACGCCATCAGCTTCCAGAGCATTGTTTCGAGTTCCTCGATGCGCTGGAGCATGGCGGCAGGCGTAGCCGGCGCCGGGATGTCACCGTAGGTGGGCGGCTTGCCAAAGCTGTAGGGGAAGGTGACATCTTCTGCCGGCGTGCGCGGCAGGCTGCCGAGGGCGGTAGCTGCCATGCCGAAGGCCAGTAATTGGTGGCGCAGTCGCTCCAAGCGCTGCCTTTCGCTTGCCTGCGCTGCGCCTTGTTCTGCGGAACTGGACGGCTCCGCCTGCAGAGGCTGCAAGCCCAGTTCCTCGCTTAGTGCACCCCAGTCATGCAGAACGCGTTCGAGCAGAAAGCGCAATTCCGCCTTGCTGAGCGCCTGCGCGCTGCGCACGGAGAGTACAAACCCTTCGCGTACTTGCGCCATCAGGTCGCGCGCTTGCTGCAGCACATACTGCTCCACCGGGTCAATCTTGCGCGCGGTACCGCGCGGCCTGCCGGCAAAGGTCGTGTGATGCTGCAAGCCAAGCGCCAGCAGCTGGGTGGTCGTTTCCGCCACTTCGCCAATGCGCGCAAACTCGTGCAAACTTGCCCTATCGTGCATGCCACTTTCTTGCATACAACTCCATCGCTACTCCGCCGGCTCCTAACCCCGCCGACGCCCCAACGTTATTGGTTGGATGGTCATTGTATGCAAATTCCCGTTCTCGTAAAGCAGCGATTTTCGTGCCGCCTGCCTCTACACTACCGGCAGCCACTGCCAGTGTTCGAGGTAGTGGTCATAGGAATTGCCGGCTATCCAGTTCAGCAGCGGGCTCTGTTGCCCGTCCCACTCGCGCGTACGCGCGGCCCAATCGGCAAAGTCGATCCCGGCGACGGCGGCGCGTGCTTGTTCGTGCACGCTGTGGAAATCGTCCATTACCTGGGTCAAGCTCTTGGCTGCACTCGCTTGCACCAGGAGATCATTCAACTGGTCGATATCCGCCGCGGCGACCTGATCTTCCGTGAGGCCAAAGACTTCGTGTGAGGGCCGGCCACCCACTACTGTGCCGATCAGGTAGCGCTCCCAGGCCGTCACATGCGCCAGGTGGTCCTTGGGCGACCAGCCGCCGTCGACGCTCGCCTCTAACTGCTCGGGCGTCATGCGGCGAATCAGGCCGTTAAGGCGCCCCCACTCGCGGTCGATGCGCCCCAGCAACTCTTCCAAAGATGTGGGCGGCTCGGGATATTGTGCTGCCACGGTGCGCCGAATTTGTTCGATGTGGGCCTCGCCATGCCCCGCATACAGCTTCAATGTACTCTCTAGCGTCACCGGGCCGTTGACCTGGTGGATGCCTATGCGCTGCCACGCTTCTGCGGGCAGCGTTTCCCAGAACCTCGCCCAACGCGTATGCATGCCGCGCAATATCTGCACCGAAGCGGACACATCGGCATCCTCGGCATCCGGCAGCGCTGCCCAACGGTCCTGATCGTACGGCTTCAGGCTAGGCTCCTCTTCGGTCATGATCAGCCGGCAGCGGACGTAGCTGTTCATGTGGGAGTCCACCAGGTGATGGACGTTCTGTGCTGCGGACCACTCGCCGGCGAGAAATTTTCCGGCTAGCTCTTGTGGCGACAGTACACCTACCAGGTATTCAATTTGCTCGGGCAGCCGGCGGATCTTGTCGATCATTGCGGCGCGTTCCTGGGCAGTAGCCATAACTCTCTCCTCCGGGCTTGTGTAGTATGACGGACGGACAGTGTACCTTCTGCATGCACATCGTACAAAGTTGCCGCCGACTGGCAAACCGGTCGGCGGCAGACGGGCCAAGCGCGAATGTCACTCGGCAAAGGCCAACTGGCCTAACGGCGTACGAATGGCAGCAAAGCACGGTAGCCCTCGAGCAGCACCGTATCTGACACGATTAGTCGAGTCTCCGACCCCAGCGTTAGCTCAGTCATGAACTGCACGTAACCAACATAGTCAGGCACGGCAATGGGAAGTGCCATCGTCTTGGTTGCACCTTGTGTGATCGACACAGGCTGTTCAGCATTCACCAATACTGTTCCTGCCGGTGTAACCAGGCTGAGGCGCAGCAAGCCATCAAGTGCGATACCCTGAAGATGGTTCGCGAGCGTGACAGTCAGGTTGGCTGTGCTGTTAATGTGCCAGCGCTCCGGCGCGGCAACGCTGGCTGTTATCGGCCACCCGGCGTGCACCGTATGCGCCTCGGCCGCATAGCTGTCGCCGCCCTCACCGTTAAGGCCGGCAAAGCTTAATTGTGCGCCCGTAAGCAGTGTACTGGCGCCTGGCGCCCCGTTCCAGTTGAGGACTGCCGCTAATTGCACGACGCTCTTCGGCGCAAGCGTGAAACTCCATGTCAGCGCGGAGCCATTCCATGCTGCTCCGCCGGCATCGACCACAGTAAATTCGCCTGGAAGGAGTTGGCTCACGTCGGCTTTAGCTGTCAAGGTGAATGGATTCTGCACTGTAACCACCAGCACATACTGGGGCGTGCCTGGTAGGGCCGTAACGGATGACGCCAGTGGATAAGGCAGCGTCGGTGCTGCTTCTGCGTCTACCTCCGTATAGCCGACAGGAAGCAGCGCTGCGTGTGCGCTAGTTTCGACGCGTTCTGGGATCCAATTGACGCCAAACCTTGCGCTTGGATAGAGACCCGTATCCGTGCCTCCCAGCACCAATATGTCGATGCTGTCAAGTAGATTGGGACTTTCGCCGCCCGCAGGCAACTTGAGCGGAACATAAGCAGTGCCTGATTTGTACTCATCCAAATCCAACGCCGTACCCTCCAGGTATATCCGGCGATCGCCTTTCCAGAAGTCCTTGTGCAAGTAATCGACGGACGTAAGTACAGTCGTACTATATGTTGCGTTGTTCCTGACCGACAGTGCTAGTTCCGCTCGGTCCTCTGCCCAGAACAGGCCCGGCCACATGCGATAGTGGCCATAGCTGCGCATGCCTTGAATCGTGACAGTTAACTCCGGCGGCTGTGGTAGCGTGCTGCCTCGGATCAGGTTGAGGCCATTTACTGTGTTGTGGCTGAGCTGGATTGTAGCGGTCGAATAGCGACCTACCAGCCATTGCAGGGAGCCGGCAAACATAGCATTGTCGCGGGCGATGTTGCGAGCGTTCTCCGCACCTTGATAAATTAAGTCGATGCCCACCGTTGTGCCGATAGACGCCAGGTAGAAACCCGGGCCGTCCAGTGCACTGGTGGCAATGATGATGATGCCATACTTGACTATGATCGGTCCCAGGAAGCTCCACCATTGTGCATCCTGCGCCTTTGCGTCCAAATAGGCCTGCCAAGTAAAGTTGGCGGGCAGGGCGAGCGTCTCGGCAACCAGCGCGTTTGCTTCGGCGCGCGCGGCCAGATCGGCGCGATAGACCTTGACTTGCTCCTGAGTCAGGGGCTGGACGGCAAGTTGGAGCAGCATTGAGTCCTGTTCGCGTTGCAGGTCCTGCAGGTAGCCATCCGTCAGCGCCTGCATGCGCCGACCGAACTGGTCGCGAACGGGGTCGGGTCCGGACGCTAGGAGGTTCACCAGGGCCGCAACGGCCTCCTCTGTCCCTGCCTGGGCGATGTCTTTGCCGATATAGTTAAGGCCCCCGAGCAGCACTGCACGCGCTGCCCATTCGTTTTGCCCCAGAACAGCGTCATATAGGGGCTTGGTCCAGTGTCGGACTGCTGTATCGCTTGTCCAACCGCGCCACGACGCATGCACAGCAGCGCTGTATCCGGGCGTAAACACGTGTCCTAACCCGCGTGCGACGAGCGACCACTTGATGCCCAAGGTAGCCAGGTCAAACACTGAAAGGACCGCATCGGCAGATAGTTTCACTGCGTCGCTCGCAATTTTGTCATGGAAGTAGTCGCCTGCTTCCGCCATTCTGCCTGCCTGCGTCCACATGTTTTGGAACAGCTGCAGGTTCTTCTCCATGTATGTATTTACGTCGGGCGCCAGGTTAAGCCCACCCAATTCGCGCGCTAGTCCATAGTAGGTAGCAACGCGCTTGGTCTGGTTTGGCAACACTGTTGTCGGTCGGTAGTAGAGCGCCACGGCACTGTCACAGGTGATATCTTTGGATGGGTCTGGCGTATAGGACCAACGATAGTCCGACAGGCCTGGCGTGCCGCAGAAGTCGTCGCCCCAACGGCCGATCAAAACCTGGTCTGGAGACGTAGCAAGTCCCATGCCAAGTAGGCCGCGAGCCTTGAGTTGATCTGGATCAAACGTTGGCGACTCCCAGGCAATCCAATAAGGGGGCAGGTCGGCGCCTTGGAGCAGCCGTTCATTTTGCACGCGGCCGACCCCTGGCACGAACAGGGGGGCGCCATCGTTGTCGCCGATCATGGTATCGAGCAACATGCGTACACCCACTTCACGTGCACTCTGCGAAATGTTGGTAACTTCATATTCCAAAAGCACGTGGTCCACGCGCTTTGTGTCTGGCGTTTCGGCCAGGCTGAGGCGCTGCACGACACGCAGGCCATTCACTGTCCACTGGGTTGTTACGGTGGAGCCTTGTATGCTGCTCGCACTGTCGGCCGCCACGTCGTAGCCGAGCACATAATCAGTTGCTACGCTGCCTGTGACTGAACGAATGGTGGTGAAACTTGTCCCAAAGACCAGCGGAAAACCATATAGTAATCGTTTGTCATTATCGTTTGGCTGCAGTGGGTCGCCGCCGGTCGTGCCGATGGTATAGAAGCCTTCGGCGCCTGTCTGTGCAAGTGAGTGGAAGCCCAACAATGAATTGCGTACATATGTTATGGGTGACGGAGAAACGCTGAGCGTGAGTGTGCCGCCACCCGGCGCGCCAAAATCAGCCACCGTTAAGTAGTAGGTCACGCCTTGATTAACCCAGAACCGCAATCCTGACGTACCGTCCTGGTAGCCGTCGTCATTGCAGCCGACTACCGCCGCCGAACTGGGCGCGGTATGGTAGACCGTTAAAACAGTGTCGTAGTTGCTGCCCTGCGTGCTGACATCGAGACCGCCGGAGTACGTAGCTGTGTACTTGTACCACACAGTATTGGAGTTTTGACCGTCTGTGCAGGGGGAAGACGGTTCGCCCGGCTCTACAGTAGCGCCGGTAGTATCGAGTGACTGCTGAAATGGTAACGCGGCAATGGAGCGTGCGGACGCCATATTGTCATTGCCCGGTACTGCTGCCACACCGTCAGCTATTGACTGCGCAGAGAATGTCAAGCCGTTCTTGTCCAGGGCCTTGACCGGAAGTCGCGCTGAGGTGAACTCCTGCGACGAGTTTGTAGCTGGCGACTCATCGCTACTATCCTGACCATTCGCAGGCACTATGCCTGCAAAAAGCAGCCACATGCTGAGAAGCAACGAGAGCATTAGCAATCTGCGGGAGACAGACACCATACGATTCTCCTTAGCGTATTGAGCTTAGACGAAATAAGATGAAAGAATGGAAGCTACAAGAAGACTATACCACCACAAAAAATGTCAATCACATGTCATTTGTCCCATGTTAGGCACCTAATTGAGCGCGAGCGCCTCACGGTTTTCCATAGAAAACATTACCACATTCCCAATGGCCGCTTGACAGCAGGTGTCTTTCAACGTATCCTTTTATTACAATTTTATTAAAATCTCTAGTCATGTCGTCCAAAGTCCGTCTCATCGATATCGCCCGCGCAAGCGAGGTTTCGTCCTCCACCGTGTCACTGGTGCTGCGCAACAAGCCTGGAATCCCCGAGGACACGCGGCGGCGCGTGCTGGCGGCCGCGCAAGAGCTTGGCTACTGGCGCACCCAAGCGAACGCGCTGGATAGCTCACCTCCTGCGCGTACACTGCACTCACTTGGCCTGCTGATCAAGGCGGACGCCGGCCGGGCGCCCACGACCAATCCGTTTTATGCCCACGTCCTGGCGGGCATCGAGGACGCCTGCCGCGTCAAGCACGTCAATTTGCTTTATGCGACACTGCCGGTCGACGCCAATAATCGCGCAACTGCGGCCCCGCGCCTGCTGAATTCGGACACGGTCGATGGTCTGCTGCTGGTAGGTGCATTTCTAGATGCACCACTCTATCGTCTGCTAGGCGAAGGCAGACTTCCCCTTGTATTAGTCGACGCCTACACCACAATCGAGGGTTATGATACGGTACTCTCCGACAACATGCTCGGCGCCGTCACAGCCGTGAACTACCTGCTTGCTCACGGTCATTGCAACATCGGCATGATCGGGGGCGGCGAAGACGCTTATCCCAGCCTGCGCGAGCGGCGTCAGGGCTATCGCCATGCGCTGCGCGCCGCCGGTGTTGCCGTGGACTACCTCGCGGACTGCACGCTAAATGAGTCGGAAGAGGCTGCGCGGCAGCTGCTGCAAGCCAACCCGCAAATTACGGCTCTCTTCGCTTGCAATGATCATGCCGCCCTGCGCACCGCGCGCGCCGCACAGAGCTTGGGCCTGCGTATACCACAGGACCTCTCGCTGGTCGGTTTTGACGATATAGACTTTGCCGCTCACCTGGAGCCTGCCCTCACCACTATGCACGTCGACAAAATCGCCATGGGCCGCCTGGCCGTCCAACAGCTCGAAGCTCGCATTGCCTTCCCAACCAACGATCAGGTTACGACGCTCCTGCGCCCGCGCCTGATCGAGCGAAATTCGGTTGCATCACTACCTAAAACTCCCACCAGTACCCAGTTAAATTAGAAGGAAAGCACGCCATGTCCCAAACGACCGTTCTTGGCTCCAACTTGCCTAACCTCCCCTGGGAAGACCGCCCGGCCGGCTCGTCCGACGTCGTCTGGCGTTACTCCGCCAACCCGATCATTCCACGTGACGCTATCCCTACCTCCAACAGCATTTTCAACAGTGCGGTCGTGCCCTATCGCGGCGCATTTGCCGGCGTCTTCCGCTGCGACGACAAGCGCCGCCACATGGATATCCACGCCGGCCACAGCAAGGATGGGATCCAGTGGGACATTAACCCGAAGACCATCGATATGCAGGGTGACGCAGAAGTGACCAAATTGCAGTACCGCTACGACCCGCGCGTCTGCTGGATTGAGGATCGCTACTACGTGAGCTGGTGTAACGGCTATCACGGCCCTACCATCGGCCTTGCCTATACGCACGATTTTGAAACGTTCCACCAACTTGAGAACGCCTTCCTGCCTTTTAACCGCAATGGCGTGCTCTTCCCGCGCAAGATCGGCCGCAAATTCGCCATGTACAGCCGCCCTAGCGACAACGGCCACACACCGTTTGGCGACATCTTCTACAGCGAGAGCCCAGACATGGAGCACTGGGGCCATCATCGCTGGGTGATGGGCACGAAGGGGGGGTGGCAGTCTACCAAGATCGGCGCCGGTCCTACCCCCATCGAGACACGTGAAGGCTGGCTGCTCTTTTACCATGGCGTGCTCACCTCCTGCAATGGCTTCGTCTACAGCTATGGCGCGGCCCTGCTCGATCTCGACCAACCATGGAAAGTCATCTATCGCGGCGGCTCCTACCTGATGTCGCCGCAGACGCTGTACGAATGCGTCGGCGACGTGCCTAACGTGGCCTTTCCCTGTGCTGCGCTGACCGATGCCGCCAGCGGCCGTATCACGCTCTATTACGGGGCAGCCGACACGGTCACGGGGCTGGCATTCTGCCAGGTGGACGAAGTGTTGGCCTGGCTCAAGGAAAACAACGAGATTTAATTGACTTGCTACACCTCCAGGAAGTGCCACTTCCTGGAGGTGCCACTTCCTGGAGGTGTCCGGCAATCGTGCTACAATAGGGGCTGCCAATTTCCCAATACGAATACGGAGCCAATTATGTCCGCCACTGTACACCGCGCCTACGCTCCCGTGCCCTTTACAGCCGTAGCGATCGACGACGTTTTCTGGACTCCTCGCCTGGCGGCCGATCGCGAGCGCACGATTCCGATCGAATACGACCAGTGCAAGAGCACCGGCCGCGTCGACGCGCTGCGTCTCGACTGGCAGCCCGGCCAGCCTGTGCCGCACTATTTCTGGGATTCCGATATTGCCAAGTGGATCGAAGCGGCCTCCTACAGCCTGGCGACGAACCCGGACCCACAGCTCGGCGCGTTGGTGGACGAGGTGATCGCACTGCTTGCCTCGTCGCAGCAGCCCGACGGCTATCTCAACACCCATTACATGTCGGTCGAGCCGCAGAATCGCTGGACCAATCTGCGCGACAATCACGAATTGTACTGCGCCGGGCACCTGATCGAAGCCGGCGTCGCGCACTGTCAGGTCACCGGCAAGCGCTCCCTGCTCGACGTGGTCAGCCGCTACGCCGACTACATCGCCACCGTCTTTGGGCCCGAAGACGGCCAGAAGCGCGGCTACTGCGGCCACGAGGAGATCGAACTGGCGCTGGTCAAGCTTTACCACGCCACCGGTGAGCAGCGTTATCGTGACCTCGCCGCCTACTTTATCGACGAGCGTGGGGCCGAGCCGCATTACTTCGATTTGGAAGCGATAGCACGCGGCGATGATCCTGCCAACTACCACTTCAAAACGCATGCCTACAGCCAGTCACATCGTCCCGTGCGCGAGCAGCGTGAAGTGGTTGGCCACGCCGTGCGCGCCATGTATCTCTACTCTGCCATGGCCGACCTGGCGGGCGAACTGGGCGACAACAGCCTGCTCGAAGCGTGCGAGCACCTCTGGAAGCACCTGACCACGCGCAACCTGTACATCACCGGCGGCATTGGGCCTTCCGCCTCCAACGAGGGCTTTACGCGTGACTACGACCTGCCCAATGAGCGTGCCTATGCCGAAACGTGCGCCGCCATTGGCCTGGTCTTCTGGAGCCACCGCCTGCTGCAGCTTTCCTGCGATGGGCGCTATGCCGACGTGATGGAGCGTGCGCTCTACAACGGTGTGATCAGCGGCGTGTCGCTGGACGGGGAGCGCTTCTTCTATGAGAACCCGCTGGCATCGTTGGGCGACCACCACCGCCAGGCGTGGTTTGACTGTGCCTGCTGCCCGCCCAACGTTGCCCGCTTGTTGGCGTCGCTGGGCGAATATATCTATGGCCAGGGTGACAACGAGATTGCGGTGCATCTCTACGTCCAGGGTTCAGCCAAGGTCAATCTGGGCGGCCAGGAAATCGGCCTGCGCCAGGAGACCCGCTATCCGTGGGACGGCACAGTCCAGATCGAGCTCACGCCGGTACTGCCCGCCCGTTTCGGCCTGCGCCTCCGCATCCCGGGCTGGTGCCGCCGCGTGCAAGTATCCGTCAACGGCGAACCCCTGGACATGGAGGGCAAGCTGCAGCGCCGCTACCTGTTGATCGAACGCACCTGGCGTGCGGGCGACCGGGTCACCCTTGACCTCGACATGCCGGTCGAGCGCATGCATGCCCATCCTGATCTGCGCCAGGACACCGGCCAGGTGGCGCTGCAGCGTGGTCCCATTGTCTACTGCTTCGAGGAAGTGGATCAAGCAGCGCCGCTGCAGCGTCTCTTCCTGCCGGCTGGCGCTGCCTTCACGCCCGCTTTTCAGCCCGACTTGCTCGACGGGGTTGTAACGCTCAACGGCGAGGGTTTGGCTGCCACAGGCGAGGGCTGGCACGATGTGCTCTATCGCGCGCAGGAGCCGGCCATGCAGCCCGTTAGCTTGACCGCTATTCCCTACTATGCATGGGACAACCGCGCGCCAGGCGCAATGCGCGTCTGGCTTACGGAGAAGTAGCCCTAGAGTAGCACGCATTGCTGCATTGCGATGGATTGCGCCGCCAAACATGTGCGTTAGAATGGGGCCCAGCAGCGCTACATGATCTAAATTCCCACGTAGAATGGAGCAGTTATGGCTGATCAGGAAACCGTAACAGTAGAGCGCAGGCGCAAGACCGAGCAGTCCGGCGAGCGCAAGCGTGCTGAGGCTTCACAGCGCCAACGCACGGATGGCGGCGGCAGCGCACCGCCGCCGTCCGGTGGCAGTGGCGGCGGGGGCTACAGTGGAGGTGGTGGACCAACCGGCGGCGGCTACAGCAGTGGGCCACGCCGTGTCGGCCCCGGTGGCGGCATGCCCATTCCTGGCGGCGGCTGCGGTTTGGCCATCGCCGCAATCGTCATGTTAGGGTTTATCGTCTATGGCCTGCTCGGCGGCGGCGGCGGCAGCAATGAGCCTGGCGCCACAACCGATCAGAACGTCAATGTGCCTTCCAATCAGGGGGCCGACCAGGGCGCTGGCCAGGCTGGTGACCAGGGTTTCGGCCAGGCCGTTGCCACGACTGTACCGATCCAGGACGCTGGTCCGTTGGCCCCGACTGCCACCCCCCGCGCGGCAGGCGAAGCCAGCAGCACGGGCGCGCAGTCTGGCCAGACATGGACCGTCCTCTTGTACCAGGATGCCGACGACCAGGTGCTGGAAAAGGACATCATGACTGACCTCAACGAGGCCGAGCGCGTCGGCTCCACCGATCGGGTCAACATCGTATCCCAGATCGACCGCTATCGCGGCGCCTACACCGGTGATGGCAATTGGGATGAAACGCGGCGCTATTTCATCAAGCAGGACCAGGATCTAAACAATCTGAACTCCGACATACTGCAGAGCGGTGAAGCCAACATGTCGGATGGCAACAACCTGGTCGACTTTGTGCAGTGGGGCATGAAGACCTACCCGGCTGACAAATATGTGCTGATCCTGTCGGATCACGGCATGGGTTGGCCGGGCGGCTGGAGCGATCCCAATCCCGGCGGCCAGGGACCCCGCAATATACCCTTGGCGCGCGCCATGGGCGACGACCTGTACCTGATGGAGCTGGACGATGCGCTCGCCAAGATCCAGCGTGACACCGGTCTCGAAAAGTTCGAATTAATCGGCATGGACGCTTGTCTCATGTCGCATCTCGAGGTCTACAACGCGCTTGAGCCCTATGCGCGCTATGCGGTGGCTTCGCAAGAGACTGAGCCCGCGCTCGGGTGGGCCTACGCGGCCTTCCTCGACACGCTGACCAAGAATCCTGATATCAGCGGCGCCGACCTGTCCAAGGCCATCGTGGACACGTACATCAGCGGCGACCAGCGCATTGTCGACGACAAGGCGCGCGCCGAGATGTTCTCGCGCGGCTCGTTCTTCGACACACTCAGCAGCCCCTCGGCTGCCCAGGTTGCCGACCAGCTGTCGCAGGATGTCACCCTCACGGCCATAGACCTGTCGCGCCTGCCCGCGCTCAACGATGCCGTCAATGACTTTGCCGTCGTGGCGCAGCAGGTGGATCCGCGCGCGATGGCCAAGGCGCGCCAGTACGCTCAGTCCTACACGAGCATCTTTGGTTCGGAGGTGCCGCCTTCGTACATCGACCTTGGCAACTTTGCCGGGCTGGTGAAGAAAGTGAACGCGGATAGCCAGCTGAACCAGGCGGCTGACGGCGTGCTTGCGGCCATTCAGAAGGCCGTCATCGCCGAAATGCACGGGCCCAACAAGCCGGGTTCGACGGGCGTCTCGATCTACTTCCCCACCTCGCAGCTCTACGGCAACCCGGCGGCCGGCCCGCAGTCCTATGTGCCGGTGTCGCGGCGCTTTGCCGAAAACTCCTTGTGGGATGAATTCCTGGCCTACTTCTTCACCGGCCAGACGTTCGAGGCTGCGACGCGCAGCGCGGCCATCCCGGCGCGCGTAACGCGTGCTCCCGGCAATGCGGCGATCGAAGTTGCGCCGGTGCAGGCTACTTCCACGAACACGGCTCCCGGCAAACCGATCACGCTCACGACGGAGATCAGCGGGACGGATATCGGCTATGTCTACCTGTTCACGGGCTACTATGACGAACAGGGCAACTCGATCAACGTGATCGACATGGATTACCTGGAGAGCCCCGACACGCGCGAGCTGGATGGCATCTACTATCCGGCCTGGCCCGAGGATGGCAGCTTCCGCCTGCAGTTCCTGTTCGAGCCGCTGGCGTTTGCGCTCAGCGACGGCGACACCACCGCCGAGGCGCTGCTCACGCCCGAGACCTATGGGGCAGACGCCAGCCAGGCCACCTACACGGTGGAAGGCACCTACACCTTTGCCAACGGCGACCCGCCGCTGCATGCCCGCGCGTACTTGCGCGATGGCGTGCTGCGCCAGATCTTTGCTTTTAACAAGGACGAGGGCGCGGGCGCCCCGTGGGAGGTCACCATGCAGGAGGGCGACACCTTCACGGTGCGACAGAAGTGGCTGGACTTGGATGCCAACGGCCAGGTCACGCAGGTTGGCTGGCAGGATGGTGAGACCATCACATTGGGCAACGCACCCATCAAGTGGGAAGAACTCGACGCCGCAGCCGGCGACTACGTAGTTGGGTTTATCGTCGAAGACCTGGACGGCAACCAGTTCCCCGCCTATCAGAAGATCACGGTCGAATAGTAGCGTAACCAGTGCCTGGCTCCCGCCACATATAGCGCACCAGTGCCTGGCTCCCACCACACGACCTTCGCCTACGTGAGGTCGTGTGGTGGGAGCCAGGCACTATTCCTGTCGCTTTGCAAACATCCCGAAGCTCTCCATCCACATCACCAATTCGTCCGCCTGGTTCGTCACGTCGATGTGGATGCGCGCCGTGCCACGGTCGGGCTTGCTTTGAGAATGGCGCACTTCCTGCACGGTCAGCAGGGCGTGCAGCGTGTCGCCCGGCCGTACCGGCTTCACCCAGCGAATCTGTTCCACGCCCGGCGATCCAAGGCTCGAGGAATGGCTCAGCAGCCCATCCACCAGCAAGCGCATGGTCATGCTGCACGTATGCCAGCCGGAGGCGATGATGCCGCCAAAAATTGAATCCCTGGCTGCTTCCGGATCGATGTGAAACGGCTGCGGGTCAAACTCGCGCGCAAAACGCAAGATTTCCTCTTCGCTCACCGTCTTCTTACCCAAATCCACCGTGGCGCCTAGCGTTAAATCGTCAAAATAGTATGTGTATTCGTTCATGGCAACATTCAACCATGAAGGCATGCGAACAACAAGATGCGAATATACAGCGGCTATGATAGAGTGCAGGCAAGCACCGTTACGGATTACCCAAAGGAGTACAGCAATGTCCCAGCGCGCCCTCATCGCCGGCGTCGGCATGATCCCGTTTGTCAAGCCCGGCGCCAACGAACCCTATCCCGTCATGGCCGGCCAGGCGACACACCTGGCCCTGGCCGACGCCGGAGTCAACTACGACCATATTCAACATGCTTATGTGGGCTATGTTTACGGTGATTCGACCTGCGGCCAGCGTGCCCTCTACGAACTGGGGATGACCGGCATCCCGATCTTCAACGTCAACAACAACTGCTCCACCGGCTCGACCGCCCTCTACCTGGCGCGCCAGGCCGTCGAGGCGGGCGTGGTGGATTGCGCCCTCGCGCTTGGGTTTGAGCAGATGGCTCCCGGCGCCCTCGATTATGCCTTCGCAGATCGCCCTGCCCCGCTGGAGCGCTTCACGCACGAGGCCGAGGTGGCCTACCCTGGTCAGAAGGCGCCCATGGCGATCCAGCTCTTTGGGGGAGCAGGGCTGGAATACCAGGACAAGTATGGCACGCGCAACGAGACCTTTGCCAAAATCAGCGAGAAGGCGCGTCGCCATGCCGCGCATAACGAACGCGCCATATTCCGCAAGCCCGTGACCGTCGAAGAAGTACTCGCGTCGCCCCGCATGTTTGGTAACCTGACACGCCTGCAGTGCTGCCCGCCCACCTGCGGCGCGGCTGCGGCCGTCGTCGTGTCTGAGGGGTATGCGCGCAAGCACGGCCTGGCGGCCAATGTCGCTATTGTGGCCCAGGCGCTGACCACCGACTACTGTTCGACGTTTGACGAGCACAGCATGATCAAGGTCGTCGGCTACGATATGAGCCGGGCCGCCGCGCAGCAGGTCTACGAGCGCAGCGGCATCGGTCCGGAGGAAGTGGACGTAGTCGAGCTGCACGACTGTTTCACCGTCAACGAGTTGATTTCCTATGAGGCGCTGGGCCTCTGCCCCGAGGGTGGCGCCGAACAGTTCGTGTGGGATGACGCCAACACGTATGGCGGTCAGGTCATCACCAACCCGTCCGGCGGCCTGCTGGCCAAGGGACACCCGCTGGGGGCCACAGGCTTGGCGCAGTGTGCCGAGCTTGTCTGGCAGCTGCGCGGCCAGGCCGGCCCGCGCCAGGTGGAAAATGCCAAGATCGGCTTGCAGCACAACATCGGATTGGGTGGCGCCTGCGTAGTAACGATGTACCAACGCGTCGACGCGTAGGGGCACGAGGTCCGGCGACAGAAACTGAGTTTCTTTGAGAGACTCAGTTTCTGTCCATGCTGTTGCGCCGGACCTCGCACCCCTACAACCTCAACAAGAACGGAGCTGCGCATGTATCAATTTTCTAACACCCTTCGCGGCCGTGTTGCCCTCGTCACCGGCGCTTCGCGGGGCGTAGGCAAGGGCGTTGCCCTCGGCCTGGCCGAAACCGGCGCTACTGTTTATATTACCGGGCGCACAGTCCAGACAGGATCAAGCCCCGGCAACCTGGGTGGTACGCTCGCCGAGGCCGCTCAGGCGGTCACGCAAGCCGGGGGCACGGGGATCCCCGTGGTCTGCGACCACACCGACGACGACCAGGTGCGCGCCCTGTTTGAGCGTATCCAGGCCGAGCAGGGACGCCTTGACATCTTGGTAAACAACGTCTGGGGCGGCTACGAGCACTTCTACGACGGCACGCGTTTCTGGGAGGAGCAGGGTTTTTGGACAACCCCCATCGCGCGTTGGGACAAGAGCTTTGCTGCCGGCGTGCGCGCCCATTACGTGGCGAGCGTACTGGCGGCGCCCATGATGATTGCCCAGCATTCGGGGTTGATCGTCAACATCTCGTTCTTTGCCGCGCAGCGCGACGACCGCGGCGTGATCTACGGCGTAGCCAAGTCGGCCGACGACCGCATGGCCGCCTGTATGGCACACGAACTGCGTCCGCACAACGTGGCTGCGGTTTCTCTCTACCCTGGCCTGGTGCGTACCGAGTCGGTGCTGGCAGCCGCCGAGCACTTTGATATGACCAACTCCGAGTCGCCCGAGTTTATCGGCCGCGCCGTGGCTGCCCTTGCCGCCGACTCCAAGATCATGGATAGGACAGGCCAGGTGCTGGTTGCCGCCCAGGTGGCGCTGGACTATGGCTTCCCCGACATCGACGGCAAGCAGCCCCGTCCGGTAACCGTGGCGGAGACGTAATCCATGCCCGGCCCCCTCGCAGGTCTCAAGGTTGTGGAGTTTGCCGGGATCGGCCCCGGCCCGTTCGCCGCCATGCTCTTTGCCGATATGGGGGCGGAGGTTGTGCGGGTCGAGCGCCGCGGCATGGCCCGCCGCCCGCTCAGCCTGCTCAATGCGGGGCCCTTTGACGTGCTCAACCGCGGCCGCCGCGCGGTCGCCATCGACCTCAAGCGTCCGGCCGGCGTGGAGGTCGCCCAGCGCCTAGTCGCACAGGCCGATGCCTTGATCGAAGGCTTTCGTCCGGGTGTCATGGAGCGGCTTGGCCTCGGGCCTGACGTTTGTCTTGGCGCCAATCCGCGCCTCGTCTATGGCCGGATGACAGGCTGGGGCCAAAGCGGCCCGCTGGCGCCTGCAGCCGGCCACGACATCAACTACATCGCCTTGTCCGGCGCTCTGCACGCCATCGGCACGCCCGAGCAGCCGCTGCCGCCGCTCAACCTGGTAGGCGACTTTGGCGGCGGCGCCATGCTGCTGGCCTGGGGGATGATGGCGGCGCTGTGGGAGGCGCGCAACTCGGGGCTGGGGCAGGTCGTCGATGCCGCCATGACCGACGGCGCCGCCCTGCTCATGGCCATGATGTATGGTGTCAAGGCAGGGGGCCTGTGGACCAACGAACGCGGGGCCAACCTGCTCGACGGGGGTGCGCCCTTCTACGGCACCTATGCGTGCGCCGACGGCAAGCATCTGGCGGTCGGGCCAATTGAGCCGCAGTTCTACCGCTTGTTCCTCCAAAAAGCCGGCATTACCGACCCCGACCTGGCGGGCCAGCACGATCTCACGGCCTGGCCGGGCCAGCGTGAGAAACTGGGGGCAATCCTCAGGACGCGCACGCGCGACGAATGGTGCGCCTTGCTGGAGGGCACCGACGCCTGTGTCACCCCGGTCCTCGACCTGGACGAGGCGCCACAGCACCCGCACAACCAGGCGCGCCAGACCTTTGTCGTGGTCGACGACGTGCTACAGCCCGCGCCTGCGCCCCGGCTCAGCCGCACGCCCGGCGAGATCCGCAACCCGCCGCCGCTTGCCGGCCAGGACACGCAGGCCGTCCTCTGCGACTGGGGCTTTACGCAGGGAGAGATTGACGCACTGTTGGCAGACGGTGCGATAGGAGTATGAGGGCGCGAGTCAATCCGCGGCGATCAGGCCTGCGAATGCCTCGGGTGTCGTCGGCTGCACCGTGCCTAGTGCCGAGGTGCCGGCCAGGTTGGATGTCTGGTTCAGGATCTTCCAGTCTGCGCCATAGCGGAGCAGCGAGAAACCCACGAGGTAGTAGTTCTGTTCAAACGCCAGCAGCGCGACCCGTTCCGTCAGCTCGTCCGCGCCATAGATTGCGGCCATCTTCGCCGTGTTGTCCAGGTAGCGGGTGCTGGACAGCAGATCGGGCATAGGCGAGCCGATCTTGACGAGTTCGAGGCCGGCCAGCCTGCTGGGGTCGATATCGGTCACAAAGGTGCGCACACGGTCGGGCTCCGGAGCAGCGATGATGTTCCCGTCGATCACCTCGCCCGACAGCAGGCTGTAGGCGAAATTGCGCACCAGGCTGAGAATTTCGCTCTGCCGCCGGATCCGGTTCATTTCGGCATAGAACTGGTGATCGGCGGGGGCCGGCGAGGTGAGCAGCGGCATAGCGTGCAGCCGCTCGACATAACCCTGGAAGTCGAACTGCTCGGCCACTTCGTTGACGGCGCTGGCGGCCAGGATGGCATCGATATCCTGATGGGCGATGCCGTCAAGATACGCTTCGATCGCCGCTTCTGGCGTGGAGAAGGCAACTGCAACGGGTGCCGAAGCGGCGTCAGCTGCTGCGATGGGGGTAGGTGCCGCAGTGACAATGGCCACCGGCGTGAAGCGATGAATTGTGACTGTGACGCCGGTACAGCCGCTGGCCAGCAGCGCTGCGCACACCATTAGGATGGCAATCCATTTGGTATGTCCGCTTGCTTTCATACCTGTCTCCTTACGATGTGTCTGCTTCCGGCTGCACCGGCTTCTTGCGGCAGGTATACGTTGGAAGACTGTCTTGCGCCTGCGAGCCTAACTCCTTGTTGCGATTGAGCAAAGGCGCGAACTTAACCTCCGTCGCCGCGTGGTCGCTACCTTGTGCGGCTTGACGCCGTGCCATTGAATCGACGTGGCACTGCAGTTTGGCCACTTATCCGGCTCCTCGCACTCCTGGACCTCGGCAACATTAGGAGCACTGCAGCACGCCGAGATTGGTAGCGCTGATAAATGTTGGCTCGGTACGACTTACTGGCCATGTCGCCGCCAACTGACTAGGGGAGGGTATTCTTCCCATGCTGCATCTCCACATACGCCCGTAGCACGGCATTGATGCGCGTCTGGTAGCCTTGCCCGCTGCGGCGGAAGTACTCCAGCACATCCCGATCCACGCGCAGGGTGATCCGCTCCTTGTTAGCGGGCACGCGCAGCTCAGCGTTCTGCCAGAACTCCTCGTCCAGTTCGGGGATGTCGGAGTAGTCGATCTCGGCGTCTGGCAGGTTGGCCAGTTCACTAGCGGTCAGCGGTTCTTTGTACTTCTGCATGGTACCGTCTCCTTTCCTTGCGATTGGCGGGCCGCGCCGAGATGATGCGGATGTTGGCCTGGTTCTTCGCTTCATCCCATTCGCATGTTACCATGATCAAGTATGCACCAATTGTATGTACATGTAAAGGCAGCCTCGCATGTTTTGGGCAAGACGTTTGCTCGAACAACCGGTTATCTCTGGTATAACTTTGGACTTCCCGGAGGTGGGGGTACCTCCTGGAAGTGTCGCCCGCGGGAATGCAGGCGAGGACGCCTGCGCTCCAGTAATAGTGCGGGCTGGCCTTGGCTTTGATGTGCGGTTGACGCCGACGTGTGGAGTGGACTATTCTAGATGACGTCAGTGAGGACAAACTTGGACACGGGCAGTCTGAAGTTGGAGGGTTATTATGCTAGCTCGCACGCTATTCACTGCCGAACATGACCAGTTCCGCCAGTCCGTTCGTCGCTTCACCCAGAAGGAAGTGACCCCGTACTACGACCAGTGGGAGAAGGATGGCTGCGTGTCACGCGAACTGTGGCGCAAAGCGGGGGCGCAGGGGCTGCTGGGCGTGAACCTGCCGGAGGCCTATGGCGGCGGCGAAGCCAACGACTTTCGCTACAGCACGATCGTGATCGAAGAGCTGATGCTGGCGAACGCGCCAAGCGTGGGCTTTAGCCTGCACGCCGACGTCGCCGCGCCCTACATGGTTGCCTACACGACTGACGAACAGAAGGAGCGCTGGCTGCCCGGGATCGCGTCGGGTGACCTGATTCTCGCCATCGCCATGACGGAGCCGAGCGCGGGCAGCGACCTTGCAGCTGTCCGCACGACCGCCATCCGCGACGGCGATGACTACATCGTCAACGGGCAAAAGACATTCATTACCAATGGCCTGCTCAGCGACCTGGTCATCGTCGTGGCCAAGACCGACCCGGGCGCCGGGCGCAAGGGGATCTCTTTGCTGGTCGTCGAGCGCGGGATGGAAGGCTTTCGGCGGGGCCGCAAGCTGGAGAAGATTGGGCTGCATGCCCAGGATACGGCCGAGCTGTTCTTCGACAATGTGCGCGTGCCGGCCGCCAACCTGCTGGGCGAGGAAGGCAAGGGCTTTACCTACCTGATGAGCAACTTGCCGCAGGAACGGCTGACGATCGCCATCAAGGCGGTGGCCGCCTGTGAATTTGGCCTGGCGGTGACCACCCAGTACTGCCACGAGCGCTCTGCCTTTGGCCAGCCGATCGGCACCTTTCAAGCCTCCCGTTTTGCGCTGGCCGAGATGCAGACCGAGACACAGGTGGCACGCGTCTTTGTCGATCGCTGTATAGAAGATTTGAATGCCGGCACGTTAAGCAACGAGGTAGCGGCCATGGCCAAATGGTGGACCACCGAACTCGAAGGCCGCGTGCTGGACCGCTGCCTGCAGCTGCATGGCGGCTACGGCTACATGCTCGAATACCCGATCGCACGCGCCTATCTTGATGCCCGCGTGCAGCGCATCTACGGCGGCAGCAATGAGATCATGAAGGAAATCATCGGCCGCAGCATGGGCTTCTAGGCGCAGGTTCCTAGCGACGGGGCTTGTATTGCCCAAAGTGCTCGCCACCGTCCACGTAGATGGTTTCGCCGGTTATGTAGTCAGCCTCCACCAGAAAGCGGACGGCGTGGCCGACGTCGTCGGGCGAGCCCCAGCGTTCCAAAAGTGTGCGTCCGGCGATGGCAGCTTTCTGCGCCTCGCTGCGCCCAGGGGGCGGCAAGATTGGGCCGGGGGCGACGGCGTTTACTCGTACAGTCGGCGCCAGTTCCAGCGCCAACTGCTGCGTCAGGGCCATCAACCCTGCCTTGCCGACGGCGTGCGCGGTGAAGCCGGGCCAGGGGTTCCATACTGACAAATCTACGATGTTGACGATGGCGCCGCCCCCACGCGCCAGCATACCGGGAGCGAGCAGGGTCGAGACGTAAAAGGCGCCGTCGATCGAGATGCGTGTTACCTTGTGCCAGGTCTCTAGATCTTTCTCCAGATCCGTGGAAGGCACTTGGATTTTGCCAAACAGGCTGGCTGCATTGACAAGGATGTCCACACCGCCAAACCGATCGGTCACTTGCTGGACCATCGCCTGCACCGCCGCCAGGTTGGAAACGTCGCATTGCACGGCCAGGCCGTGCACGCCCAGCGCCTCGGCCTCAGCTACAGTGTCCTGGGCCTCGCCGGCCGACGTATTGTAGTTGACCACGACATTCGCGCCCCGCGTGCCAACGCCAGCGTGATTGCCTTGCCCACGCGGATAGCGCCGCCCGTTACCAGCGCCACCTTGCCCTGGATCTCCATTGCGAATACCTCCTGGAACACAGCCACTGGAATGCAAAAAGGCGGGGCAATTTGCCCCGCCTCATCGTAATATACGTATGAATTTACTTCTTGCCGGTGCTCAGCGTGCGGGCAATGATATCTTCCTGCTGCGCCCGCTTCCTGTTGCTGTCTTGCCGCTTATTGGTCTTGCCGGGTTTGCCGGTCGGCGGCAGCACAACGCCGCTCTTTTCCTGCGCCCGCTTGAACGCCAACTGCATCGGCGACAGCACTTCCAATTCAGCGTACTCGTCGACAAGTTCCGGCTCAGGTTCGGGTTCCGGTTGAGCATTTGAACGGGAGGACTGTTGCGGGGTCTCCGGCTCCGGGCGCAGACCCTTCATGCTCAGGTCCACCCGGCTGCGGCGGCGCGCGATCTCGATCACGCGCACCTCGACCAGCTGGCCCACCTGCACCACATCCTCGGGCTTGGCGACAAAACCTTCGCCCATTTCGCGCACGTGCAGCAGCGCATCGCGGCCGATGCCGATATCGATAAACGCGCCATACGGCAGGATGCGTGTCACTGTTCCTTCGACAACCTCGCCCTTTTGCAGGTCACGAATCGTGCGCTTGCCCGGTTCGATCATGGTGAGGCTGATGCGGTTGCGATCCCTATCCAGCTTCTTGATCCACAACAGCACCTCTTGACCTTCCTGCAGCACGTCGGAGACCTTGCCCACGCGCTTGGCGGAAAGCTCGGAGATATGTACCAGGCCGTCGCGTCCAACGCCGATGTCGACAAAGGCGCCAAACTCCGTGACGCGCTTGACCTTACCTTTCACCTGTTGGCCGACGCTGAGCATTCTCACCACAGTGCCGTTTGCATCCACTGCGCCCGATTCACCGGCTGGTTCCGCCGTATCGGATGCAGCTGCCTCGGATGCAGCTGCCTCGGGTGCAGCCGCTTCGGGGGCAGCCACCGCTTCGGGCGTATCCGTTGTCTCGGGTGCAGCTCCCGTCTCGCTTGCAGACGCTGCTTCCACTTTCGGTGCTGCTTCGTCGGCAGTAGCTGGTGCAGCCGCCACCGGCGCGTCTACCTCGGCCGGCACGGTTGCTTCAGCCGGGGTATCCGGCTCTGCTTGGGCCGTCTCTTTGGCTACGACCACACCGTTGGTCGCCTCGCTCACTGTGGCTTCGTTGAATTGCTGCTCGCTCATGACTATTCTCCCGAACACTTCCGGCGTCGCGCCGCTTATGGCGGCCGCCACGCCTCGATCCTCTTAACACTTTATAATTTTCGTATTTCTGTTCGCCTTATTTGCGTACTGGTCAATTATGACCCCCGAAAATCCGTTCCAGTATACTTGGATAAACCGAATTTGCCAAAGCGAAAGGACCTCGTGAAACAAAGAACATATGGCGCAATGGTATACTTACCGGATTATTGCTGTTAACACGAAAGGAATCGCAATGGATAGCAAGGTACAACAACAACGTGACGAGCTGGTTGCGCGCCTGCGCAAGGCCAATGATATTGCTTCAGCCAGCGCCGTACTGATGTGGGATCAGTCCACGTATATGCCGCCCGCCGGGGCTGCCGGGCGCGCTCGGCAGTTGGCGGCGTTGGAAGGGTTGGCGCACGAAGCCGCCACGGATCCGGCCATCGGCCGCCTGCTCGACGAACTTCAGCCCTATGCCGACAGCCTGCCGGCCGACCATGACGACGCTGCGCTCGTGCGTGTGGCGCGGCGCAACTACGACCGGCGCACCAAGGTTCCGGCCGAGTTTGCGTCCGCTTTTGCGGGCCACGTGGCCGAAACCTTCTCGTTATGGGCCGAGGCGCGCCCTGCCAATGACTTTCGCCGCGTGCAGCCTGCGCTGGAAAAGACGCTGGACATGAGCCGGCAGTATGCCAACTTCTTCCCCGGCTACCAGCACATTGCCGACCCGCTAATTGACGCCGCCGATTATGGCATGAGCGCGGCGCAGATCGGCCCGCTCTTTGAAGCGTTGCGCCAGCAACTCAGCCCGCTCGTCAAGGCGATCGCCCAGGCGCAGCAGGTAGACGACAGCGTACTGCACTGCAACTATCCCGAGGCGCTGCAAGCACACTTCGGCGAGTCGCTCGTGCGCGACTTAGGCTTTGATTTCCACCGCGGTCGCCAGGACAAGACTCATCACCCGTTCATGACCAAGTTCGCGTGGGGCGATGTGCGCATCACCACGCGCTACAACGAAACTGATTTGGGCGACGGCTTGTTTAGCAGCATCCACGAGACCGGCCACGCGCTCTACGAACTCGGGATCGACCAGAAGTATGAAGGCACGCCGCTGGATACCGGCACGTCTGCCGGCGTACACGAGAGCCAGTCGCGCCTGTGGGAGAATATCGTCGGACGCAGCGCCGGCTTCTGGGAATTCTACTTGCCCAAGCTGGCGGCCGTCTTCCCCGACCAGCTGGCCGGCGTGGACGTAGAGGAGTTCTTCAAGGCCGTCAACAAGTCGCAGCCTTCGCTCATCCGCACCGATGCCGACGAGGTCACCTACAACCTGCACGTCATCATTCGCTTTGGCCTGGAGTTGGACTTGCTGGAAGGTAAGCTGGCCGTGGCCGACCTGCCCGAGGCCTGGCATGCTCGCTATGTCGAAAGCCTGGGCGTGCGCGCCCCCGACGATCGCGACGGCATCCTCCAGGACGTACACTGGTATGGCGGACCCATCGGCGGGGTATTCCAGGGCTACACGCTTGGCAATATCATGGCGTCCCAATTCTACGCCGCCGCGCTCAAAGCGCACCCGGAGATCCCCGGCCAGATTCGCCAGGGCAAGTTCGACACCCTGCACACATGGCTGCGTGAAAACATCTACCAGCACGGCAGCAAGTACACCGCCAACGAGCTGCTTGCACGCGTCACAGGTGGCCCATTGTCCTTGACCCCATACCTGGACTATCTGCGCACCAAGTACGGCAGCATCTACAAACTGTAAGGGGTTGTTATGTCCCCGGGACCTCAAGCGAACGCTTGCGTTTGCCGGTCCCGGGGACAGGGGGCTCTACCCTCGCATCCGTTCCATCTCGTCTTCCGCCAGCGCAATCGCTCCCAGCAGCCCTACGTCGTCCCCCAACTCGGCGCTCACGATTTCAAGCTCGTTCCAATAGTTCGGTGACTGGCTGCGCTTACGGATTGTGTCCCACATTGTCGTGACCATAAACTCCTGCGCGTGCAGCCAGACGCTGCCGCCGATCACGATTCGTTGCGGGTTGAAAACGTGCAGCAGGTTGGTGATACCTACGCCAAGATAGCGCCCGTTGAGCGCAAACTGGTCCAGCGCAAAGTCGTCACCCTGGGCCGCCGCCTGCTGTACCAGCTGCGGCGTCACCGCTTCGATGTCGCCATTTACCCAGTCACGCAAGATACTGTCGGCGCCTGCCAGCAATTCCTTGCGTACGCGGCGCGCAAAGTTTGGCCCGGACGCCAATCCTTCGAGCGAGCCGACTTCGTGTCGCCCTTCCTGTTCGCCCGAGTAATCGATCGTAATATGGCCGATTTCGGCCGCCAGCCCCTGCCGGCCGATCAACAGCCGTTTGCCGCTAATGACCCCACCGCCGATGCCGGTGCTGACGGTGATATAGATCATATGGCTGGACTTGCGACCTGCGCCATAACGGTACTCGGCGAGACCGGCCAGGTTGGCGTCGTTGCCGATGAAGACTGGAACACCAAAGCGTTGTGCCAAAAGCTGCCGCAGCGGCACATTGTGCCAGCCGGGCAGATTGGGGGCCACGAGCACCACGCCCTCGTAGGGGTCGGTCGGGCCGGGAGCACCGAGACCAATCGCCGTAATCTTCTGCCCCTCCATTGCCAGTTCGATCTGGATGCAGATACGTTCGATCACGGCCGCCGGCCCCTCGTCGGCCAACGTAAGCGTGGCCACGCGGGTTTTCATCACGCCGTTCTCGTCGGCCAAAGCCGCCCGGATCTGCGTCCCGCCCAGGTCCACGCCTAGGAGTTGCATGGTCATCTTTCACCTCTCGCAGGTTGTCGGTGGATGGTACGTCGTTGCCTTCTATGGTACGCCATTTCGGGCAAAACCGGCAACCGCACTGCCCTGGAAGTCGTTGGACCCTGGCGATTCTGCTATAATTTCGCTACGTCACATGCACCCGCGCACACCAGGCGGCAGGAAAGGCAGGTTGATCATGACTTTTGCAGAAGCGGATGCACAATACGAGGTCATCAAACAGCAATATCTGGCGGGAGCGTTGGATGACAACCAGCTCGACGAACAGCTTCACCGGTTGATGGTTCTCGACGACGCCGGGTTTTGGTGGGCAAAATCACGCGAAAACGGCGCCTGGCATTTTTACGACAGCAATAAGGGGGACTGGGTTGCGGCTACGCCCCCCACAGGCACACCGTCGATTCCACCGCCCCCGTCGCTGCCCAGCGCGCCCGCCGTCGATCCGCTGGCAGAGCAAGCGAAATCTGCCGTAGCCCCCAGTAGCGAATCAAGCCTGGCTGCATCAAGTCCTGCCGCAACGAGCGCCGGCGCGTCAAATCTGCCCAAGTGGGCTGCCGTCCAGCCGAGCCGGGTCGCAGCTGCGAGTGCAGTTGCCTCCGGCTCTCCTACCGGCGCATCGGCTGCCCTGCCCGCCACAAGCCAGGGTGCGCCGGCCACTGCCGGCTACCAAGCACGTGACTTTGGCCCGATTGCCGAACTGACCGGCGGCATGAAAGTGCTCTTCTATGCACTGTCGCTGTTGCTGCCGATCCTTGGTCTGATCCTCTACTTTGTCTATCGCAACAAGCCTGCGCAGCCCGATCGCTCCGCCGCCCGCGCGTTTCTCATCTTGGGCATTGCTTCAATTGTTTTTTCCTGCATGTGCAGCACGACCTTCTTCCTGCTCGAATCAACTATGCTTGGCACGGGAACATAGCCGTGCAGCCTGATTCACACGCCGATTCGCACGCCGATTCGCGCCCAGATTTGCGCCCAGATTTGCGCGCTGCCTGGGATCGCCTCAGCCCCATCTACCAGGCACATCATGAGATATCCACCGCCAGTGTTCATTATGGCCCGTGGGCCCCGCTGGAGAACGAACTGAACTTGTTGGGCGAGGTGGCCGGCAGGCGCATCCTAGAAATTGGGTGTGGAGGCGGTCAATGCTGCGTCGCCTTTGCGCGCGCGGGGGCCGTTGTCGCGGGTGTGGACCTTAGCGACGTGCAACTTGCCTTTGCGCGCCAGATGGCCGAGCAAGCAAGGGTGACAGTGCAGTTTGTCCAGGGCAGTGCGGACCACCTTGCGGCTTTTGCCGAGAACGCCTACGATCTCGTGTTCAGCGTCAACACGGTTCAGTACGTTGCCGAAATGGCCGCATGCCTGGCGGAGTGCCACCGTGTCCTCCGTCCGGGCGGACGTCTCGTCTTTAGCCTGGACCATCCGCTGCGTGATTGCTTTTTCGATGCCGAAACGGGAGAAGAGGATGACGAATTGTCCATCATCCCAGCGCGCAGCTATTTTGACTGGCGTCCGAATCGTTGGCGTTGGGGCAATACCGGTATTCTCCTGCAGACCTATCATCGCAGCATCGGCCAGTGGACCGACTTGCTCGCCGCTGCCGGCTTCCAGCTGCAGCGGATTGTCGAACCTGCGCCGCCGGTGGAGACGCTCGATTCCGTCTGGCCCGCAGACGATGCCCTGGCCTCGCTGCGGCTGATTCCTCACGTCATTATCTTTGTGGCCCAAAAGGGCTAGACCGGGCATAATACAACTATGTTCGCCAATCCTGCACCCGTGTCCCAGATGCCAGCCCCGGCCCGTGTGCTCGCTATCGAAAGCGAGAACTACCGCACCAAGACCTTTACACTCGACATGCGCCTTGATGCCGAACCCGGCCAATTCCTAATGGCATGGCTGCCGCGCTTTGATGAGAAGCCTTTCTCGTTGGTGCAGGCCAATCCAGTGACCCTCATGATTTCTGCCGTCGGGCCATTCACACGCCTCGTTCACGAACTGGCCGTTGGTGACCGCCTGTGGCTGCGCGGTCCGTTTGGCCACGGGTTCTCGCTGTCGCCAGGCTGCCGCCGCCCTGCGCTTGTCGGCGGCGGCTACGGTGTCGCCCCGCTGTTGTGGTTCGCGCAACAGCACGTTGACTGGGTGGACGCCATGGCGGTAATCATCGGCGCCCGCACGGCCGACGATTTGCTCTACACGCGGCGTTTTCAAGCCATTGCCGACCATCAACCCTCGCTCTCGCTCTATACCACCACCGAAGACGGCAGCCAAGGCGCACCGGGGCGTGTCACCGACGTACTGGAACCCTTGTTGGCCAGCCAGGAAGTCGACGGCATTTTCGCCTGCGGCCCCCACGGCATGCTCGACGCCCTTACCCGCCTGGCAGGTCGCTATGGGGTTGCCTGCCAACTCAGCTGGGAGGCCTACATGCGGTGCGCGATGGGCATTTGCGGTGCCTGCGAACATGCCGGCCAGGTTCTTTGCCTGGATGGCCCCGTGCTTTCCATTGCACCCTAGCCACCTCACGGGGATCACGTACCCATGTCAAACTTTTACCGACAGCTGCAAGACCTGCTCGACCAAGGGCTGGATGTCGCCGTCGCCACCATCACGCAGACCAAAGGCTCTACCCCACGCGGCGTGGGCACCAAGATGATTATTCACCCTTACGGCAAGCACGTCGGCACGGTCGGCGGCGGCTGCGGCGAAGCGGACGTCATTCGCGCCGGGCTTGACGTGTTGGCCGATAGCCATCCGCGTACTGTATTGGTGGACCTCACCGAGGACATCAGCATGCAGAGCCTTGGTGTATGCGGCGGCATTCTTAACGTCTTTGTCGAACGCTGGTCCGGCGCACCGTCTGGCCAACCATGAACGACCAACAGATCCTAAAGGCCCTGCTGGCGTCGCTCGACCAACGGCGGCCTGTGGCATTGGTCACGGCGATCGCCGGCTCGGGTGTGTATGCCGGCCAGGTAGGCCGGCGGCTGATCGTGTGGTCCGACCTGTCACAACCCGTGCAAGGCGATCTGGTGCCCCCGGGCCTGGATGACCAGGTTCAGGGCGACGCCCGCGCCGCTCTGGCCGCACGCACAGCGCGCGGCATCGAGTACCAACCTGACGATGGGTTGCTGCAGGTGTTTGTCGACGTGCAGGCTCCGCCACCGCACCTGCTGATTATCGGCGCGGGGCATATAGCCGCGCCGCTTGCCGAGATTGGGCGTATCTGTGACTTTGAGGTGACGGTGCTGGACGACCGCCCACAGTATGCCAATCTCCAGCGCTTTCCCACCGCCGACCGCGTGATTGCCGGCGAGTTTACCGCAGAACTGCGCCGCTTGCGCCTTGGACGGCCCACCTTTGACGAGGATACCTATCTCGTCCTCGTCACGCGTGGTCACCAGTACGACGTCGCATGCCTGCTCGAGGTGCTCGACGACCCGGTCGCCTACATTGGCATGATCGGCAGCCAACGGCGCATTCGTGCCGTCTACGAGCTGCTGGAACGCGAACAGGGCATCCCGCCGGAGAAGTTTGACCGCATCCATGCTCCAGTTGGCCTGGCGATTGGGGCACAGACCCCGGCGGAAATCGCCGTCTGTATCATGGCCGAAATCATCAGCGTGCAGCGAGGTGTAGAGGCCGCCAGCCTCAGCGAACCGCTGCTGCGCCAACGCCAGGCGCGCGGAAAGAGCTAATCGCCATGTCTATCCTGCTGGAAGTCATAGCTACCTCGCTCGAAGACTGTCTCGCCGCCCAAGCCGGCGGCGCCGACCGGATCGAGCTTTGCGCTGCCCTCCCGCTCGGCGGCCTCACGCCGTCGATGGGTCTGCTGATCGGAGCGCGCCAGGCCGTGCGCCTGCCGATCATGGCCATGATTCGTCCTCGCCCGGGCGGATTTGCGTACAGCGAGCCCGATTTTGCCGTCATGTTGCGCGACGCAGAGCTCGCACTGGCGCATGGCGCGGACGGCATCGTGTTTGGATGCTTAGAACCAGGTGGTAGAGTTGACATAATCCGCACGCGCTCCCTGGTGACGCTGGCCGGCAGCAAGGAAACTGTATTTCACCGGGCCTTTGACGTTATAGCAGATCCATTTGCCGCACTGGATGGGCTGGCGGCTTTGGGGGTGACGCGAATATTGAGCTCCGGCCAGAAGGCAAGTGCGCTGGAAGGCGCCGCCAATCTTGCGGCCTATCGAGCGTATCTCGGGGGACACGTGCAGGTGCTGCCGGGTGGCGGGATCACAGTGGCCAATGTGGGCGAACTGCTGCGTTTGACCGGCGCCGACCAGGTGCATGCGTCGTTGAGCGGCAGCCGGATGGATCCTTCCACTGCGGCCAACCCTGCGCTCCATTTTGGCGCCGCCACTATGCCGCCGGAAGACCACGTGCGCATCACAGATCCGGTCTTGGTCGCCGCTATGCGTGCCGCCTTGCAGGGGTGAATACGGTATAATTCGTCCTATGATTACACGCGAAACCCTGGAGCAGCGCGAGTCTTTAACCCTCGCCCCCTATGCTATGACCAATGCCGCATCCCGCGGCCGGCGCCACCCCGAAACGAAGGACCCTTTTCGCCTTGACTTCCAGCGCGATCGTGATCGAATCATTCACACGACTGCCTTCCGCCGTCTCGAATACAAGACGCAGGTATTTGTTTATTCCGAGGGCGATCACTATCGCAACCGGCTCACCCACAGCATCGAGGTGGCCCAGATCGGGCGCACACTGGCGCGCGGGCTGGGCTGCAACGAGGACCTGACCGAGGCCATCTGTCTTTCGCACGACCTTGGTCACCCACCGTTCGGCCATGTTGGCGAAGATACGCTCAACACTCTCATGGCCGAATATGGTGGCTTTGATCACCAGCGCCAAACCTTCCGTGTCGTCACCGAACTGGAGCACCGTTACCCTGATCATCCAGGTCTAAACCTGACCTACGAAGTGCTGGAAGGCGTCGTGAAGCATGACACTGATTACGATCTGGCCGATGCACGCGACTTCAACCCCCACGAGCGCGGCACGCTGGAGTGCCAGCTTGCCAATCTGGCCGACGAGATCGCCTACAACACCAGTGACCTGGACGATGGCCTGCGCAGCGGCATTCTCAAACCGCGTGCCGTAGCGCAACTCGCCCTAGCACGCAAAGCCCTTGCCCAGTTGGGCTTGCCGCAGGACACCGACCTTGGCGAAGACATGCTGCGCTATCGCTTTGTTCGCCGCCTCGTGGGCATCGAGGTTACCGATACCATTCGGGCCACGGCTGCCAACCTGGCCGCTGCCGGCGTCCAGAGCCTTGCCGGCCTGCGCGCCCAGCCGACAAATACGGCCGGCTACTCGCCGGCCATGCAGGAAGACAACCGCGAATTGCGTCACTTCCTGTTCGACAACTTCTACCGCCACTTCCGCGTGATGCGCATGGCGGTCAAGGCCGAGCGCACCTTGACCAATCTCTTTCACGCCTATGTTGCGCGACCCGAGCAGCTCCCGAGCGAGACGCGTGAAAACGTTACATCCGACCCCGGCGGCCTGCAACGTGTGATCGCCGACTACCTGGCCGGCATGACCGACCGTTATGCCATCCAGGAGTACCGCCGTCTCTTCGATATGGAGGAGCGGGCATAGCCGCTCCTCGTTACGCCTTGCGCTTTACCACCAGTTCCAGCACAACATTTTGGAAGAACCCGTCGCGTGTGTACTTGACGTCCTTGATCAGGCAGTCCAGCAACAGCTGCTTGCCTTCCAACTGGAAACGGGTGTTGGGCCGGGCTACGATAGGAGCCAGGTTCGGATTGGTGCGCTGGTACTCCTCGTACATGTGATCGGCCGCGTATTCGCTTAACAGCAGGCGCGTGGTCGTGAGCGTCGATTGACCGTCGCTTTTATCAAACAGCACCACCTCCATGGCGATCGGTTTTTCCATGTCGTGGTCCAACAGGCCGTTCTTTTGCGGAATGCCGACGCTGTACTCGCCCAGGTAGCCGTCTCCGCTAGGCGAACCGATCGGCTTACCCTGGTCGAAATCCACTTGACCTAGATAATAGGTGGCCGTGTAGCTGTCAATCGTCGTGTAGCGCTCATAGCGTGACGGGGTTGGCGGCTGCAGGGTGGGCGGCGGCGCCGTACGCACCGAGGCGCCCGGCACATTCGTGCGGGTTGGCGGTATATTGTCTATGCCGTCGTTATCCTCGTCTTCCGCCGGCTCCAGTGCCAGGTCGCGGCCCTCATCGTCGCGCTCTTCATCCTCGTTCCACGCACTGTCATCGCCGTGCTCACTGCCATCGCCGGCCATATCTTCATCTTCGTCGATTTCGGTGTCGACGATGGTCACACTGCGTCGCATCGGGGGATAGATCTCGTCGTCCTCTTCTGCATCAAATCCATGCGGATCGCCGCCTTGCGCCGCCACCGGTCGCTCCACGGTGGAGCGCATCGATGCGGCGGGCGTCACGCCGGATGGGAGTGGGCTTAGGCTGTTGCGGTCGAATGCAGGTACAACCAGGGCCGGCGAGGTGCTGATTTCCTCGTCCTCAAAACCTATGGGGCCGGCCCCGTTTGCTTCCAGTCCTCGCCTGCGATTCAACAACCACAGCAGGTAGAGACCGCCACCAATCAAGAGAAGTGCTGCCAGCAAACTTAAGGACCATTGTAGAGGGTTGCTGCCCCCCGCCTGCGCCGTGCCCGCTTGTGCGCCGCCGCCTGCCTGGGCCGCCGGTTCCACCCCAGCTTGCCCGGCGATTGAAGCAGCCGCGGCCGTATCTGCGTTGGCTGCACTTGTTCCGAGTGGGATGCCCACTGCCGATGCCAGCGTAGTCAGGTTGCTCACCTGCGTCGCCCCGCCTGCCTGGCTGCTGTAGAAATCGATGGCCGAGTCGAATGCAGCGCGGATGTCCCCGCCCAAGGCGGCAAGCCGCTGCGCTGCCGTGGCAGCTGCATCGCGCTCGCCCGCAGCCGTCGCAAAGACAAAGGCATCGGCTGTCGCGCCCAGGTACAAATAGCGGGCTTCCGGCGTGTTAAACTGGCTGCTGCCCGACCCGGTGGCAGAGGCGGCTGCTGGAGCCTGGGCGACTTCCGCTCCCTGCCATTCCACTGGCCACCATACCCAGCCGATGAGCAGGCCCAGCGCCAGCCCCAGGATGATGCCGATTATCAAGCCTGTCACGGTGGTGCGATCCACCCGCGTGGCTTTCATCGCTTCCATTCGTTGCTGCCATGCCATCAAACACTCCTTGGGTTACAAGAGTTCTGTGCGGCCTTGCCGGCGTAACTGCTCTACGACATCTTTTACGCGCTGCATGTTTCTCTTGTCGCCGATCAACAGCGTGTCGCCCGTGTCCACTACCACCAGGTTGCTCACGTTCACCAGCGCCACAAGGCGTTTATCACTGTAGACGATGTTGCCTTCGCTGTCCAGCAGCAGCACGTCACCTTTGGCAATACTGTTACCGCGGTCATCCTGCTCCAGGATCGTCTCCAACGCATCCCAACTGCCGACGTCGTTCCAGCCTGCTTGTAACGGCACGACCGCCACGCGTTGGGCATGCTCCATCACTGCGTAATCGATGCTGATGCTGGGCATGTCTGCCCATTCGGTATCCAACACAGTGTCTGCCTCCGGTGTGTCCAGCGCGGCACCGATGCGTTGCAGCCGCGTGTAGATTTCGGGTGTCTGTCGCGCCAGCTCTGCCAGCCACACATCCACGCGCGCCACGAAGATGCCGCCGTTCCAGTAGTAACCACCCTCAGCCAGGAATTGCTCTGCCACCACGCGGTTTGGTTTTTCAAGGAAGCGTTCGACCGCGTAAACGGGCAGGTCATCTTCGCTCGCCGGCAGCGGTTCGCTGCGTTTGATGTAGCCGTAGCCAGTGTGGGCAAAGGTTGGCTCGATACCAAGCGTTACCACATAACCATCGGCGGCCAGCCGGCCGGCTTGCGCCAAGGCTTGTCGAAAGCACGCGGCGTCCATAATCACGTGGTCGGCCGGCAACACGGCCAGCACGGCCTGCGGATCGGACTGTTCTAGATGCACGCACGCCAGGCCGATCGCCGGGGCCGTGTTGCGCCCGCTTGGTTCGACGACGATCTGTTCGACCGGTACTTCCGGCAGCTGCTCGCGCACCAGACCGGCAAAGGCGGCGCCTGTCACCACATACAACCGGTCGCTGCTGACAACGCCTTCCAGCCGCACGGCCGTATCCTGAATCATAGTCAGGCCGCTGCCAGTAATGTCTGTGAACTGCTTCGGTCGGTCTTGCCTGCTGCGTGGCCACAACCGTGTGCCCACGCCTCCCGCCAAAATCGTGGCGTACATGCTTCCACCCCTTTGTGTTTGTCTAGTTTGCCTTCACATAGGTCATCGCTGCTACCTGCCGTACCAAGCCCTTTAACTCCAGGATTGCCAGCAGCCCGCCGATGGTTGCCGCCGGCATGTTGGCCCCGCGCACGATGTCGTCGATGTGAGTCGGTTCGGCCGATAGCAGTGCTAATACCTTTGTCTCCTGTTCGCCCGCTTGTTCACCTGCCGCCACGCTGCGCCGTGCGTCCATGCGCTCCTGCAAGTGCACCATGTTGAGCTGTTCCAAGACGTCGTCCACCGAGAGAAGCGGTGTCGCTCCCTGCTGGATCAGGCCGTTGCAGCCTGCGCTGCCCGGGTGCAGAATGCTGCCCGGCACGGCAAACACATCGCGCCCTTGCTCGGCTGCAAACTTGGCGGTGATCAAAGCACCACTGCGCTCGCCTGCTTCGATCACCACGACGCCCCGGCTCAATCCGCTGATGATGCGGTTGCGCGGCGGGAAGTTGTTGGCGTCCGGGCGCGTTCCCAGCGGATAATCGCTGATCACCGCTCCTTGGTGGGCGATCGCCTGCGCCAACCCGCGGTTTTGTGGTGGATACATTTGGTCGAGGCCGCTACCCAACACCGCCAGAGTACGGCCACCGGCGTCAATTGCCGCCCGATGTGCGACCGTGTCCACGCCAAGCGCCAGGCCGCTGACGACTGTTACGCCATGTCGCGCAAGTTCGCTTGCCAATACCTGGGCCACTTCGCGCCCGTACGCGCTGGCATGGCGCGTGCCCACCAGTGCTACCGCCCATTCGTCTTGGCTCGTCATCCTCCCGCGCACGTACAGCACGGGCGGCGAGGCGTCGATCGTGCGTAAGATTGCAGGATACTCGGCGTCGTCCCAGGTGAGCGCCGTTACGCCCGCGGCCTGGACACGACTGTATTCTTGTTCAGGATGAATCTCCCGCCGTGCGTTGAGGAGGCTCTCGATGCTGCGTCGATCGAGCCGAGCCGCCTGTAGCTGCTGGATTGAGGCGTGCCAGGCTGCTTCGACGCTGCCGCATACATCCAGCAACGCCCGCAGCCGGGCCGGCCCTATGCCGTTGACCCTGTTAAACGCAATCCAATAGGCTGTGCTGCCAGCGTGGCTATCAGGTTGGTTGTCAGGTGTGCTGTTCACGAGGCTAGTTTACACGTCGATCAGGCCTTCGAGCAAGCGAATGACCATGACCCCTTTTTCCAGGTCGACGCTTTCGACCACGTCCGCAATGGCGGGCAGGAGGACGTCGCGACCCTGGTTGAAGTTTGTCGCCGGACGCACCACATAGACGTCGTTGGCACCAGTGGCCATCACATCGGTGATGTTGCCAATTTGGAGCCCATCTACTGTCACAACCTGCAGTCCGATGATGTCGTGAATCCAGTACTGCCCCTCCTCCAGTTCGGCTGCCTCGGCTTCCGGCACATAGAACCATAGGCCGCGCACATCTTCGGCTTCGTTGCGGTCGCCGACCTCTTCCAGCCGCACGAGCAGATTGCTCTTGTGTGGCCGCATGGAAGTCACCTGGACCTTCTCCAAATCTTCGCCAAGAAATAATGTCACTCCCGGCGCAAAGCGGTCTGGAAAGTCGCTGTACGCCTCAACCTTGAGTTCGCCGTACAGCCCGTGTGCGCCCACAATCTGGCCAACGGCCATGTAGCCAGGTGGCACGACCACTGCCTGGTTGCGCACATAGTAGACATTCGCTTGGGGACCACGCTTGGGTTTGCGCTCCGGCTTTCCGGCTGCGGACTCAGAGAATTGTGTGCTCATACTATCTATAGGGCAGGCTCTTAGAGCAGAATCTTTAGGGCTGAAAGTAAGACCTCCAGAAGGTTACTGCCTCCTGGAGGTCCTTCTCCACGAATGGCAACCTGTTGTTGACCCGTGGCCGTCGTGGATAGTGCCTGGCGTTTAGTCGATCTCAAGAATTACGGGCTTGCTGCTCTGCCGTGTGGCGACATCCAGCAGCGAGCGCATGGCATTGGCCACTCGCCCACTGCGGCCGACGACGCGACCGACATCGCCCTGCGCCACTTGCAGCTTAATAATCGTCTCGCGCCGTGTCTCCTTGGTATAGACACGCACGCGATCCGGCTGCTCCACCAACGAACGGGCAACAAAGCGAATGAGATCTTCCATAACTGTTTAGCTCTCCAGTCAGGCCGCGGCGCCCGCGACGGCCGTTTCCGCCGGCGTGTTGGCAATGGCCTTGCCGTTTTCATCCACGAGATTGGCGCGCCGCAGAATGCGGATTGCGCCATCGCTAGCCTGTGCACCGTTGGCCAGCCAATAGGCAGCGCGGTCTATCTCCAGGTGTACGGTTTCCGGTTGGGTGTTAGGATCGTACGTGCCAATGGCCTCGATAAAACGGCCGTCACGCGGCGAGCGCTTGTCGGACACGACGATGCGATAATAGGGACTTTTCTTGGCGCCCATGCGGCGCAGACGAATACGAACCACTTCTATTTTACTCCTTCAACAAACAGCAGTTGTTAGCTCTCAAAAACGCCACAGCCAAATACTCAGTCAAATCGTCTATCGACAAAGGAAACACCTGGCGCTCAAGCACTGGCAAACACGCAGTGCCCGCAGCCCGGCCCGCCATCAGTCGCTGCAGCAAAGTGGGTAGAGGAGGCACAAAAGAAGGTTGTGCCAACCACTTCACCGTGCGAGGATTGCCGGCCTGTCAGTTTCCTCCCTTAAACATATCCATCCAATTGGGCGGTAAACCGGGCGGCAAACCACCCTGCCCGCCTGGCATGCGCCGGCCCGGGCCCATTGGCGACCGCCCTTGCTTGCCCTTTTGCTTCTTCTTTTTGCTGCGGCCCATGCCCATCACGCCGAGCTGTTTCATCATCTTCTGCATGTCGCGGAACTGCTTGACCAGCATATTTATGTCTTGCACTGTCGTGCCGCTGCCCGCCGCAATGCGCCGCCGCCGGCTGGCGTTCAGCAGGTCTGGATTGCGTCGCTCGGCCAGCGTCATGCTGTTAATAATTGCCTCGGTGCGTTTCAACCCGCTCTGTGCCAGCTGCGGGTCGAGATCCTTCGTGATCTTGTTCATCCCCGGGATCATGCCCATCAAGTCGGTGATCGGCCCCAGCTTCTTGATCTGCTTGAGTTGATCGAGGAAGTCCTCAAAATCAAACTGGCCTTCTGCCAGGCGTTGTTCCATGGCGGCGGCATCGGCGTCGCTGATGTTTTCCTGTGCCCGCTCGATCAGCGTCAGCACGTCGCCCATGCCTAGGATGCGTCCTGCCAGGCGGTCCGGCTCAAAGGGCTCCAGGTCGACGATTTTTTCGCCGGTGCCCAAAAACTTGATTGGCACGCCAGTCACCTGGCGCACGCTCAAGGCTGCGCCACCACGGGCGTCGCCGTCGATCTTGGTCATGATCAAGCCGGTGAGCGGCACGCGCGCATTAAAGCCTTCGGCCACGTTGACGGCTTCCTGACCGGTCATGGCGTCCACGACCAGCAGAATGTCGGCCGGGCGTGCCACCATGCGCACCTGTTCCAACTCCTGCATCAACGCGTCGTCGATTTGCAGGCGGCCGGCGGTGTCGATCAGGACGATCGTGTAGGCTTTCTCGCGTGCCAGCTTGACGGCGTTTTTGGCAATGGTAGCTGCGCCAACGCTCGTACCTTCGGCATGCACCGGTACATCGATCTGTTTGCCCAAAATCTCGAGCTGCTTGATAGCCGCCGGTCGATAAATGTCGGCTGCCACGAGCAAGGGGCGTTGGCCGTTCTTGCGCAGCCGCAACGCCAGCTTGGCTGCCATCGTTGTCTTACCGGCGCCTTGTAGACCTACCAGCATGATGACTGTCGGTGGCTGTCCGGATGTGTTGAGCGGCGCCGGTTTACCGAGTAGTTCGATCAACTCCTCGTGCACGATCTTGACCACCGTTTGCGCCGGCGTCAAGCTCTGCATCACTTCGGCCCCGATCGAGCGCTCCTTGACCTTATCGACAAACTCCTTGACGACCTTGTAGTTAACGTCGGCCTCCAACAGCGCAAGGCGCACCTCGCGCATGGCCACGTTGACATCACTTTCCGTCAGCTTGCCCTTGCTCGACAGACGGTCGAAAACACCTTGAAGTTTGTCAGTTAAGCTCTCAAACACAGCACTGTCTCCACGGGCACATTTCGTCACGGGCGGGTCGCTTTGCCGCACTCCCGCCAGGCCAGCCCAGCAATCGTGTGCCCCACCAATAAGGATGCGCCCGTCGCTTGCTCCACCCCAACACGCGGGCAACCGGGCGCAATTCATCGCACAGTATATCCAATTCCTTGCCATGGGTCAAACCGGGCCAGGCGCAGGGGCATAACTCATAGGGCGCGTGAGCAAGGGCCCCGCGCCGGTCGTCACAGGCGCCTAATTGGATTCCGATATCGCCGGCGGGTCCGTAGGTACATCCGGCACCAGCGCCGGCCCCGGCGTTGGCGGCTCCGGCGCTGGCGGCAGAGGTGCAGCTGGTATGGGAGTCGGCGGCTCTGGCGCAGGCAGAACTGGCGCCGGTACGGGTGTCGCCGGCTCTGGTGCCGGGGGTGCGGGGGTAGGGGGCTCCGGCGCGGGCGGGATAGGCGTTGGCAGTGCTTGCGTAGGCAGTGCCTGGGTGGGAGGCGCTGCCGTAGGAGGCGCTGCCGTAGGAGGCGCTTCGGTGGGCGGCGCCTGTGTCGGTGGCACTTGTGTCGGGACAGGCGTAGGCTCCAACGTAGGTGCACTCGTCGGAACAGCAGTCGGGAGGCTCGTAGGCGCCTCAGTAGCGGCCTCTGTTGCAGCCACCACTGTCGCCGTCGCCTGATTGGTGGGTGCGACAGTCCCATTCGGTTCGCTGGTGGCAGTCACCGAAGGAGACTCTGTCGGTAATGCGGTCGGTGACTCGGTCGGTGTAGCCATCGGAGTTGCAGCCGGCGTCTGACCTGGTGTTCCTCCAGGTGTCTCGGCCGGCGTCTGGCCCGGCTCACCCGTCGGTTCGACAGTGGTTTGCGCCGTCGGCTCGACGGTTGCCACGCCGGTTGGAATCCCGGTTGGAATGCCAGTCGGAACGCCAGTCGGAACCTCGGTTTGGTCGCCGGTCGGCATGGGCGTCGCAGTCAACTGCGGAATCGATGTTGCTGTAGGCACCGGCGTGAGCGTCGGCGGCAGAGTGGGAATCGGCGTCGGCATGCTTGCTGGTGTGACCAGCACGTAAACGCTGTCTGGCAGGTAAAGCGTGTTAATGCCATCGATGGTGTAGACGCAATTCACCCTCCGAATGGAGTCCACACTTGCGCCACTGCGGTTTGCCAGACCTGCCAGGCTATCGCCTGGTCTTACTGCATAGGGAATCCAATTTGCCGGCAGCGCAATTCGGCATACATCGCCTCGCGTTGGCGTCGCCGTAGGTTCAGGTGCAGGCTTCGGCGTATCTACCACAACTGCTCGCACACCTTGCACGACGCTCGGGTTGCCGGGCAGCACACGATACGTCAAGCGCACCGTTGAACCCGGCTCCGGTGTCCCCGCCAACTCCATGGCCACAAATTGCTCTTCGGCCGCATCAGGCTGGTAGTTGGGCGCCACCAAGAATGGGCCGATCATGAGGAGGTCGCCGTGACGGCCATAATAGATCATGTCTTCGCTGTACTCGAGCGCCAGCTCCGAGCGCGCTTCGGGTCGCGTTTGCAGCACCGTCGCCAGTGTTTTGGCTTCGAGTGCTAGCTGGTCTTGTGCCTCGCGGATTGCCCCTACACGTTGTTCGGGAGGTGACAGATTGATTTTCTGCTCGCGCACCCACTGCTTGATGGGGTACACAGCGTCGCCAGGCAGCGCCGCTTCGGCCGTGCGGACGGTCCAGAAAAGGGCGAGGTATACTGCCAGTGTCACCGCTGCCAGCGGCGCCAGCCGCAGCAACGGGCTGTCAAACAGGCTGCCCCAGCCCATCGCCAGGCGCTCACGCCAACTGGGTTGCGCTGCACGCTTTTTCCCACTGGTCGACGCGCCGCCGGACTGCTGCGTCAGGACCGGTGCACCCAGGGTTTCCTCGAGCTCGGCGCGTATTGCGCCCGCCTGCTGCAAAAACTGGGCACGCGCCAGCGAGCGCTGCCGCATACTGCGCTGTGGCAGCGGCTGCACCGCGACCTGGTCAGCCATCTCGACGATAGCCAACAGCTCGCTTATCTCGGCTTGCACATCCGCCGGGTAGGACGCCACGATCGTAGCGGCGGGTTCACCCGCCTTCAGGCGTTCTACAGCTTCGGCAAACAGCTCATGCATCGACATAACCTACACCAAGTCCCAGGTTCTCTCCCGCAGCACTATACTCAGTGCATATATTCATATAACAGCCCGCGCAGCGTTGTCACCGCTCGATATTGCAGTGCCTTGATCGCACCTTCGGTGCGGTTGGTCATTTCGGCAACCTCGGCAATGCTATATCCCTCCAGAAAGCGCAGGCTAACCACCTCCGCTTGCTCGTCCGTCAACCGCCGGATCGCCGCGCGCAAACGTTCGGCGTCGAGGTTCATCTCGGCCGTTTCCACAGGATTTTCCAGGTCCGATGCCATAGGCGGCGCCTCCTCGATGTCGATCGCGCTCTGGCGGTCGCGGCGGCGATAGAAATCGATGACCAGGTTGTGAGCAATCCGATATAACCAGCCTGAAAACGAACTGTGCCACGCCTTGCGATCGCGAATGGACTCCAACATGCGCAAGAAGACCTGCGCGGTCAGATCCTCGGCCAGCGGCTGGTCGCCTGTCCGTCGAAAGATGTAGCTGAAAATCTTGGCCTCATATCGATCATACAGTTCGCCAAGCGCAGCATCGTTATATTGCATGGCAGCCGCCAGCAGTTCTTCTTCGCTTGCCTCTGTGATCGGCATGGCTTCAATGTCACGGCTACGTTTCGACAGACTCTTAAACATGATGACGTAAAACCGTGAAAAAGATTACGGCCAATTTCGGCACGGGTACAGTGCCCTGGCGCGAGGAGTGTGCTTGTATGCGCTGATATCTCGTTCTATCGGTAGCGGCGCTTAGGTCGCCGGTGGCGTTTCGGAGCTTGTTTTGCGGTACACGTCGTAAATACGCTGCACTGCCGTAACATTGGTGAAAATCGCCAGAATCCAAAGTACGGGTAGCATCCACCCTGTCACCAGGCCCAGAATAAGTACGATGATGCGCTCGGTGCGCTGGAAAAAGCCTTCTTTGCACTCGATTCCGACCGCTTCCGCCCGCGCCCGCGTATAGCTGACCATCAGGGAGCCCACCAGTGTTGCAGCAAGCAGAATCACTGCTACCTGCCCATCTGCCTGGCTGCTGTAGTACCAGATCAAGGCAACGAGCGTCACGGACTCGGAGAAACGATCCATGACGCTGTCGAAAAACGCACCAAAGACAGTGGTCTTGCCGGCATGCCGCGCCAAGGCGCCATCCAGCGTATCGAACAGCGCCGCTAGAATCAACAGCAGCCCACCCCATAACAATTGTCCTGTAGCCAGTACCAGCGCAACGACGATTGTCAGCAGAAAACCAATCAGTGTCAGCGCGTTTGGACTGACTCCCGTCGTCTCGAGCCAGGCTGCGATCTGCCCCAAAGGCGCCGCAATCCATCCGCGTCCATATTTGGATATCATCGTTAGCTTCTATTCCTCCACCAGGCGGGCATCTGTTGCAGCGGTCAAACAGTCCTGCTGTCCATCTTACCGTCTCTCAAGGTGCGCGTCAAACAACCATGCATGTAGACATGGCGAGGGGGCGGCCAAGCTCTGGCCACCCCCTCGATCAAATTTTACTGCTGGACTCCGCGCTTGCCGTCTATCTGCGCAGGATGGGCATCCACGCGCCCCAGTTGCTGCAAACCATCGTAATCGGGTATGAACGCACCGCAATGGGATTGCTCACGTCGTACGACGGGCCTATAAGGACCAGTCCCGCCTGCTCGATGCTGCTGCTGCGTAGTGTCGGGTCCAAGGTCAGCGTCAGCTGTGACGGCAATGTGGTTGTGTTTACAGTAATCGACGTGATCCACGGCACCTGCGATGTGTAGGTTACGTCCAGAGTCGCATCGACTTCGTCTACGCTTGCGCTGGCGAACAGGCTCATGCGGCCGCTCGCTGCCAGCACCTGTTCTTCGCCGGCCGCATTGCGCAATACCAGGCTGCTGCCGTCTTCACTGCGGCTGCCCAGGTATAGATCGCCATTCAGGCCGGCGGCCGCGCTGGCGGCAGCCAGGGTGGCCGCATCCCAAACCTGCACGTCGCGCAGTTGGGAACCGGGCAATCCGCTCAGTGTCATCGTCACGTTGCGCGCCGTCAGCGGCGCATCGCATGGGATGAACATGGCGCTGGCTCCTGCTGGGATCGCTTCAAACGGCGGGGCCTTGACCCGAATCGTCACGGGGATCACCAGCGGGCTGTTGCTGGCTGCCGGTGTGCCTGCGTTGAAGATGCTGATCGTGGCCTGGACCGTCTGGCCGATTTGCAGGTTGCGTGCATCCACGCTGTACGTCAAGGCGAGCGCGCCTGAACTCTTGCCGGGGGCCGTGCCAAAGCTCGGCGTAACCTGCAGCGGACTCAGATTCGACACGATGGTAAACGGGATCCCTTCCTCTGTGCCGCTATTCTTGAGTGTGATCTGCCCGGTCGTGACAAAGCCGTAGTTCACGTCGAGGTCCAGCTTAGCCACGTCGGTGGCAAACATCGGGCCCGAGGTGCTCCCGCCCATATCCAGGTCGCCGATGGCAATTGTGCGACGGTTGGTGGTCGTCGCATAATCCACGGCCTGTGCCGATGTGTTGGCATCCGGATAGTAGCGGATGTTGTTATCACGGATGATGACGATCTCGTCTTTGCCGTCGCCGTCGATATCGCCTGCATCGCCTTCGCGATAGCCATTATCGGCAGCCAACGGCAGGCCATTGAGGAATTCACTGATAACCTGGTCGTCCCCATTGCCGCGCACGATCAGGCGCGCTGCTGCAGCGTTGTCAATCACCTGGCGCAACATGATCGCTTCGTCGTCGCCGTTGCCGTTGATGTCGCCCATGAAGACCACGCGTGGGTCGGGATCAAATTTCTCCCCCACCACCCATGTTTCGGGGAACACATTGTTGCTGTAGGCGTACACGCGGAAAGCATCCTGCGGGCTGGTGGCCGAGCAGCGTTGCCGCGCAACCATTACCAATTCCAGCGCCCCGCCACCCAAAAATTGGCCGAGCGACGCGTCACGCGCAATTCGACAGTCACTGCCGTACTCAAATAAGCGCCGGAAATTCTGGTCGGGCTGGTAGACGTGCACCGCCACATTGGCTTCAATCAGCACAACTTCGTCGCCGCCCTGGCCGTCGACATTGCCGACGCTGGCGCGGTCCCAATTCTCGCCGAAGTTCTTGGCAAAGTGCTCGACCCACTGTGTGCCATCACCTTTGGTCGGGTCGCTCTGCTTGTATATCACTACGCGGTCGTCATCTGGATCGTCAGATTCGCCCGCGGCCGTCTCGCGCACGATCAGAATCTCATCGCCATCCACGTTTGGATCGAAGTTGCCGGCCACGGCAAGCTCCGGCTTATCGGGAATAGTAATGGTGGCCAGCAGTTTCCAGGGCACGCCGTTAATTTCCTGCCCGGGTACTGTCTGGCCCGAAGCGACCACTGGATCGTAGATCGCTACAGCACTGTCGCCTGTGCCGGTGCCCTTGACCGCCACAATCTCCATGTCGCCGTCATTGTTGAAATCGCCTAGTGACAGACTGCGCCAGCCGGAGTCCGGGCTCTTAAACTGGATGGTTTTGGGTGTATTGGGCGCCTCTACATCCAAAACCCGGATATACCCGTCGTCATCAATGTAGACGATTTCCTCGTTTGGGTTGACGCTGGTTTGGTCAGTTTGATCGACCTTGCGCCCTTCTGCCAGCGCCACGCTCGGCTGCAATGTCGCCAGGGGCAACAGCGACAGCAACAGCGCGCCAAGAATCGACCAGCTCGCCACCTTGCGGCGTGCTACTCTGCTCATAATCTAGATCCTTTCCTCTGCATCTGTGTCTTGATCAGCGCAAACCGCTGATGGAATGGGTGTAGTACGCAATTGTTCAAATGCCCGATTGCCCAAATACCCGATCGGCGGTATCCTACACGAGACGACGCCGGTAAGTCACGGCTCCATTGACCTGCGAAACGACTGCGGGACTGCCGCAATCAAGGCATTGTACACAATCCGAACGTGCATCCCAATACGGATGTTCCCTTGTATAGATCGCTATTGATTACTATTTTCCTTTATAGTTTCGAAATAGTAGCACTAACCAATTAACGGAGGTTACCAAATGACGGCACCTATTCGCGTGACAGTTACCGGCGCTGCCGGCAACATCGGCTACGCCCTGCTTTTTCGCATCGCCAACGGCGATCTCTTTGGCCCCAACCAGCCGGTCATCCTGCAAATGCTGGAAATCACGCCCGCGATGAAGGCGCTGGAAGGCGTCGGCATGGAACTGGTGGACTGTGCCTTCCCGCTGTTGGCGGACATGGTTATGACCGATGATCCCAATCGCGCCTTTCAGGATACAAATTGGGCATTGCTGGTCGGTGCGCGCCCGCGCAGCAAGGGCATGGAGCGCAAGGACCTGCTGTCGGCCAATGGCGCCATTTTCACGGTGCAGGGTAAGGCGATCAACGACAACGCCGCCTCAGATGTGCGTGTGCTCGTCGTCGGCAACCCTGCCAACACCAACTGCCTCATCGCCCAGCGCAGCGCACCCGACGTGCCGGCTGATCGCTTCACGGCCATGACCCGGCTCGACCATAACCGCGCCATGTTCCAGCTTGCCGACAAGGCGCAGGTCGCCGTCACAGCCGTCAAAAAGGTCACGATTTGGGGCAATCACAGTGCCACGCAGTACCCGGACGCTTACCACGCCGAGATCAACGGCCAAAACGCCGCCGCCGTAATCGACGACGACGTCTGGATCAAGAGTAGCTTTATTCCGAACGTGCAGAAGCGCGGCGCCGCCATCATCGAGGCGCGTGGCCAGAGCAGTGCCGCCAGCGCCGCCAATGCCGCCATCAACCACGTACAGACGTGGTACAACGGCACGGCCGCCGGCGACTGGGTCAGCATGGGCATTCCCAGCACCGGCGCCTATGGTTCGGCCGAGGGTGTCATTTTCAGCTATCCGGTAACGGTCAAGAACGGCGTCTACACCATCGTCGAGGGCCTGCAACTGAGCGACTTCGACAAGCAGATGATCGCTGCCACAGGCCAGGAACTGTTGGAAGAGCGCGCCGCGATTGAGGAAATGCTCGGCTAAACGCAAGAGGCCGATTCATGTCCCCGGGACCTCAAGCGAACGCTTGCGTTCGCCGGTCCCGGGGACATTCTCTAGAATGTTACCGTCTTATCCTCACGTCCCGACGCCCCCCGCAGGCGCCGTCATGCGCGTGTACTGCATGAAATAGGCCTGTACGCCGCCTGATTCAAGCGTGGTGCTCCCAGACCAGGGCAGGCGTTGGCGATAACGACCGTCGGGCAGCAAGTCCCACGCCTGGCGATGATCTTCCAACGAACTCTGCAGAATAAACCACAGGTATTCCTGCAATCGTGGGTCTTCAATCGGAGTAGCAGCTTCGACGCGGCTGCTGAGGTTGCGCCGCATCCAGTCGGCGCTGCCGATATAGTAATGCGGCGCCCCGTCGTTGTGGAAGTAAAAGATGCGTGAATGCTCTAGGAAGCGGCCGATAATCGAAATGATGCGAATGTTGTCGCTGACCCCCGGAATACCCGGACGCAGCCGGCAGTTGCCGCGCACGATCAGGTCGATATCCACGCCCCCCTGGCTTGCTTCGTAGAGCTTGCGCACCATGGCCGGGTCTTCCAAACCGTTCATCTTGGCAATGATGCGTCCCGGCCTGCCTGCCACGGCATGTGCGATCTCGCGATCAATGTGCTCGATAAAGCGGTTGCGCATGTTGACGGGGGCAACCAATAGCTTGCGATAGTCGATCTGGTAGCTGTACCCTGTCAAATAGTTAAAAAGGTCCAGCAGGTCGGCGCCGATATCGGGGTTGCAGCTAAAGTAACCGAGGTCCGTGTAGACGCCTGCCGTCTTGGCGTTGTAGTTGCCCGTACCGATATGGTAATAGGTGCGCAGTCCGTCCTCTTCTTGGCGAATAGCCAACGACACCTTGCAGTGCGTTTTTAGTCCGACCAACCCATAGGCGACATGGCAGCCCGCCTCTTCCAGTTTGCGCGCCCACTCTATATTTTTGGCCTCGTCAAAGCGTGCCTTGACTTCGACCAGCACCGCCACCTGCTTACCCATTGCGGCCGCTTGGATCAGCGCGGCGATAATCTGCGAGTTGTCGCTTGTGCGATATAGTGTTTGCTTAATCGCAAGCACCTGCGCGTCGCGCGCCGCCGCCTCCACAAACATCTGCGTGCTGCCTTGAAAGCTGTGGTATGGGTGATGGACGATGATGTCGCCTTGACGGATGGCGCTGAACATCTCGCCCGGCCGCCCCTTGCTGTTGATGCCGGCAAAGCGCGAAGGCGTCAGCGGAGTCCATGGCTCGTATTTGAGATGCGGCAGATTGATGTCGGCCAGCGCGAACAGGTCCACGCGCCGCAGCAACCCGCGCACATGGTAGACGTCGTCATTGTCCAGGTGGAGTTGATTCTGCAACAGCGCCAGCACTTCCGCCGGCATTTTCTCGTCTACTTCCAGCCGTACCACCGGGGCAAAACGGCGCTCGCGCAGCTCTTCCGAGATCATCTCCAGCAGGTCGTCCGCTTCTTCCTCGTTGCGCGCAAGGTCCGCATTGCGGGTTACGCGGAAGGGATAGACAGCCAGCACCTCCATGCCTTTGAAAAGCGTGTCGAGGTTGGCGGTGATCACCTGTTCCAGCGGCACGAAGTGCATGAGGCTGTCGAGCGGCACCCAACGCTGGCGGGTCTGCGGCACCTTCACGCGCGCAAACTGCACGTCGCCGCTGGCCGGGTCGCGCAGCACGACCCCGAGGCTCAGGCTCAAATTGGAGATAAACGGGAAGGGATGGCCAGGATCGACGGCCAGCGGTGTCAGGATCGGGTAGACTTCTTTCTGATAGAAGCTCGTCAGCTTCTCGTGCTGCGCGGGCGTCAGCTCGGCATAATTGAAAATGCGAATGCCATGCTTGGCCAGGGCCGGCAGAATGTCGTCGTGTAAGCAGTCGCTTTCGACGTCGATCATCCGGCGTACGGTCGCGGCGATGAGCGAAAGCTGCACGTCCGGCGCCCAGCCGTCGAGCGTAAGATTGGCGACGCCGGCTGCCTTCTGGCGCTTGAGGCCACCTACGCGTTTGCTAAAGTACTCGTCCAGGTTGGAAGAAGTAATGGCGATGAACTTCAGCCGTTCGAGCAGCGGGGTGCGTCGGTCCACCGCTTCATGCAGCACGCGCCAGTTGAAATCCAGCCAGCTGAGCTCGCGATTGTACACTTCTTCGGAACTGCTCAGCTCGTCGATCGACAATGTCGTAATGTCGTAGCGTGGCTCGATAATGGGGTGAGGCGGCAGCGTGCGGTCGCGCTGAAAGTTATGCAGGAACCGAACGTAACGCTCCGACATGCTGCTTGCCAATTCGGGACTGAGCTCCGGTGCCAAGTCGCCTCTCTGCGCCCCAGTGACTGCGACGCCCTCAGCTCCATTCATACCATTCATAGTTGTCTCGCCGGCTCGCCTCACATCTGGCGGCGTGCCGCTGGGAGTGGACCCGTTGGCGGCGGGGGTTGCCCGCCGCCGCACACGACGAGGAGCAGGCTGTGCCTCGTGGTTCTGCCTTGTCGCGGTCGGCGGTGCGCTTTCCTCCACTGGCGGCGCCAGCTTTGGCTTAGTCTTATTGCGGCTGCCGGCAGGCCGTCCGCGGCGTCTTCTGACTGGAGATGAGGCGGTTTCTCCAATTACTTCTTGATCTTCTTGAGACTCTTGATCGCCGGACTCTATGGACACCGTGTCGGTAGTAGCTTCGGCCGCGTCGTCGATCGGACCGTTTGTGGGCGCCGTCTCAGCCTTGGCCTCAGCGTCAGCCTCAATCTCGTCAGTCATTTACGCACCTCCTGGGTTTCGACGTCGCGGCGCCATCACGCAACGATCAAGATCATCATTCGGCCATTCGCGCGGCCGAACGATGGCGCGGATAGCATACCATGGACCTTACTCTCTGTCGAACATCTCAGAAATGTAAGGTAATTATAGGCAAAACCACGATGATTTTGGTTGACACACGAACGCAATCGACGTATCTTTGATTCATGGAGTTGATTCTAGATCGATACCCGCTTGACTATCGGCGCGAGGTGGTCGAATACGTACTCGACACCACGGCTGTCGGACATTCCCTATGCCTGGTGGGTCTGGCCGGGTCGGGGAAATCGAACCTGGTGAATTTCACCAGGCAGCCGCAGGTGCTGCGTCACTATGCGGCAGACCAGGCCACAGCCGATAGCACTACCGTATGTTGGATTAGCTGCCTGCAGGTGGCTGACTCGTCGGCGCGCTTCTATGCTGAGATGCTTCATGGTCTGCGGCCGGCAGCGCAGAAAGTTGGGTACGAACTGCGGCCAGGGCGGGAAGGCAGCGGCTACACTGAGTTGCGCGATGCCGTGAGACATCTTTGCCTAACGGCTGGCCAACGTATTGTCTATGTCCTGGATGAGTTTGAGAGCCTGATTCGGCACCAACCGTTGTATTTCTTTGAAGAGTTGTGCAACGTGCGCGACGAGGTGCGCACGCCGCCGCGCTTTGCCTACGTCTTTATCACCCACCGGCTACCACATCGGGTGGTGGGCAGCCAACCCTTTGAAAATAGCTCGCTTTATCGTTTGATCTGTGACAACATGGTGGCATTCGGCCCCTACCGGTCAGACGATGCCAAAGCCATGTTGGATGTGTTGGCGGCAAGGGAGAGGCTTACTATTGAGGCGGTGGATCGCGAGCGTATTCTCATGATGAGTGGCAATCACGCCGGTATTATGGCCGCATTGGTGACGGCCATCAAACCCCAGTTCAACATGCCGCCTCGCCGACTAAAGGATCTGGCTACAGTGCCCGGACCCGTGCGTAACGCATGTGAGCACATTTGGAAGCACTTGCACAGCTCCGAACGTACTGCCTTGTTGAAACTCACGAGCGGCGAACTGCCAGCCCCGTGGCTGCGCGAGTTTTTGTATAAGCGTGGGCTGATCGATAGCCTGCAGACGCCCGAGATCTTTTCGCCGGCGTTCAAGGAGTATGTGGCTACCTATGGGAAACCCTGATCCGGAACTAGTGGTACTGTGCCTGTTGGGTGGCCTACTTTCTGCACTTACAGTCGCCACCGTGTATTACCTGTCCACACGCATTCGCAAAGCTGAGGAAGGCTACGTGGCGGTAATCGAACAAATGGATCGATTCAAACGCACCGCGGGACCTGGTTACTATTTCCTTAGCCCGATCGAAAACGAAGCAACGAAGGTTTACGTACGCCAGCGCGAGGCAAAGGAAGTCGTACCCAATGTCTTTACCGAAGGCGGAATGCCGGTGACGGTCAATTTGCGCTATTCCTACTGGCTCGAACCCAAGCACATGAATCGGCACGAGATCTACTATACCGACGCCGAGCGCGCGGAGCAGCAGCGCACGCTCCTCAAGCGCGTATTTCAGGACCTTGTCTATCAGTTGGAGCAGGCGACGCCGCCTACCAACCCTGGGGCGCAGACCAGCGGCAAAACACCTGAGCGACAATTGGGTGCTGCGGAAGCACCTGATCGTGTGGACATTGTCAAGCTCTTCAGCCCTTTTGCTGGCGCCAAGGCTCGCGCTTTGCAGGTAGCTCTGGAGCCGGCTGTGCGTAATGCATTGCGACCACACGGCATCATGGTTACCGATGCGCCGGTGCTGATCAACGGACTTACTCTGCCGTACGAAATCAGCAGTGCCTATGTGGACATGTTGCGAAGCGACGTCAGCAGTTCGGCGCGTTCGGACTTTATCCGCCGCGTACAAAAGGCTGCCCCCAATATGTCCGAAGCAGGTCTCATCCAGCTCTTCAACACTATCCAGAATCCCTCGGCAGACATACACAGCATTTTCACGGGCGGCATGCTCAACACCGAAATGCTGTTGCAGGATGGCCAGCCAAGCATGCGTCATGTACTCCGGCCTGACACGGGGACGACTGGCACCAACCCGCCGGCGGAAAAGCAACCCGCCAAACCTATGCCGCTCGCGGCGACGGAGCCGGAGCCACACCGACCAGTGGCAAACCAGCAGCCGGAACCAGCCGCCGCGCCGAATGCGCCGGTTGCGGCAGCCTTCGCATCTGCACCCAAAGCAGATAACGGAATGGATCCGGACTATCCGCTGGACGAAGCGGACAACGCTTTATTGAAGACGACGCGCACAGAGACTGTCTAGTTTGGCTGGCCTAGCTTAGAGCAGATCATGGCGGCCGCCAACAGAACATGACCGCGGCTTCGTTCGTCTGGGTACAGAAAGTTCAGACTGAGCAGCTTTAGTGTCTGCAGGAGGAGGGCCACCTGATACTCCTCCATTTCGCGCTCCAAGCCGAGGACCTCGCCTGCCAGCGAGCGTAGGTGTGCAATCACAGAGATGGCGCGTGCATAGGGGCGAGTTTGGTCTACCCTTAGCTCTTCCTTGAAGCTCTTTTGTTCCAGCAGCAGACTCTCCAACTGTTCTCGGTCAGCGTAGCTATCAAGTTGAGTCAAGCCGAACTTGAAGGCCGTTTCCAATTCTACAAAGTCACGCAAGATGTGTCCCTTGCCAGTGCGGTAGAAGTCGATCAGCCAGCAGCGGCGGTCTTGTGCTACCAGGACATTATGTTCATTGAGATCGCCGTGCGTAAAAGCTAGCCACACACGATGCGAGCAGATGTGTTTGCGCTCCGCTAACCAATGGCGAGGATTGATGAAATCGCCCGAAATGCCTGGGAACTCGATTTTTGGCCGGCTGACGTCGACGCCGCAGTGTGCGGCAGCGCTCCACACCTCGTCCCACTCAATGTGCAGCCCTTCAGTGTACAATCCGACCAAATCACGGTAACGCCGGGGCTGCTCGCGATTGTCGTACCAGCGCCGGCAGGTCACGCCAAATAGGTTGTCGAGTACTGCACAGACGTCGGCCACATCGTGGTTCCGGTAACGGTCGGCGAGTGAATCGGCCTTGCCGTCGCCTGCGCCAATCAATCGGTAACGGATTGCCCCCATCACGCGGCCATGGGCGCCTTCGACCTTGGTGGAGCTTTGGTTGCTGACATAGAGATCAACACCCTCTGTGTAGTTGTCGACCTCTTGCAGAATCTTATCTCGCTTGCCAAACTTGACGATGTCGATCTCGCCGGCGGTAGCGCGATATGTGGGTTCAACTTCAAGTATGCCGGCCCCGCTCTGTCCTGCCGCCAGCGGGCGAATCCACAGGTGATCAGCACGCGGAAATAGCCGGCACAGTAGGTCGTGCAACTCTGCCGCCAGCTCCTTGGGATCCTCCCTGCGCGCCCAGTCTTTACCTTCCCATAGGCTGGCAAACGGCTGCTCCCCTTCCAATTCAATTTCGATATGGTTGGCGCAGTGCTGCCGTTCGAGGGCCTTTCTGACTGCCAGCAGCAGTGACTCCGCCTGAAAGTCTCCCTTATTAATAAAATCAACCACTTGGTAGTCGCGCAAGGCTTCTATAGCATTCGTAAGGTTGCCGTACGCTGTGCACATAATGGGAGCCAATACCTCCGCCAACCCGCGTTTCCGGACCGCGGCCAAAAACTCCATGCCTGAATCGTCGCTCGAGTCATCATTATTCAGGCGTAGGTCCACGATGGCAACGTTGAAGTAGCGTTTGTCGAGCAGGTCGATGGCCTCTGCCAAGCTGTGTACGCTGTCGATACTGGCAACCTTTCCATCTAGGACAGTGCGGAAGGTCTTAACCCACTGTTCATCATCGTCGAGAATCAAAATGCGTGCATTTTGCATGGCGGCAGTGACTCCTTCCCAACGGGTATGTCTAGACTCCCAGGAGTGGCAGTACTATCGTGACGACTGTACCGTGGCCCTCGCGCGAATCGATGGCGATTTCCCCGCCATGTTTGCGCACGATAGCTCGGCAGGTGAACATACCCCGTCCACGGTTGCGCCTGCGTCCTCCCTTGGTGCTAAAGCCTAGCTGAAACATCTTGCTCTTGTGCTTATCAGCAATGCCCACCCCCGTATCTTCGATGCGAATCTGGACGTGCCCTCCCGGCAGTTTGGTGACGCGTACGGTTAACGTGCCGCCACGCGGCATGGCCTCGTAGCCGTTCTCCAGCAGCGAGCGCAAGGCATCGCGCAGCAAGGTGCGGCTGCCTTCGACGATGACATCCTTGTCGACAGCCAGGTCCGCTTCGACTACGCCGGGACTAGACACCAATTCGTTTACCAATTCCTCCAGCAGGCCCGACAGCTCCACGGGCCGGAAGCTGACCGCAGCCAGGTTCGCAATCTCCTCTAGCGACGGCAGCAGGTCTTGCACGTGCTGGATGCGTTTTTCCACGTGTTCGAGTGCATCAAACACCTCGCTGCGCGCGGCGATCTGTTCCTCACTCTCGTTCGCGACTGCCGCACGTACACGCGCCAGGTGAACGGGAATATCGCCGGTCGCGCCACCAATGCGATGGACGAGTGCGGTTGCCACATCCTGCAACTCCTGGTCGCGTTCCTGGACGGCCTGGCGCCGCAGGGCGTCAAGCTGCCGTACTTTCTCCTGCAGGGCGTCGTCGGTACGGCGTAGCAACTGCATGTTGTGCACTGCAATCGCAACCTGGTCAGCAAAAGTCTCCAATGTTTTGCGATCTTCGGCGCTGAGACCACTGTGTAAACCGCCAAAGAAGAGCACAAGCACGCCAAGTTGATTGCCACCAGCTACAAGCGGCAGATAGGCATACATTCCTGGCGGCGTAGCCTGGCGTGATGGCGTGAGTGTATTATTGCGTAGTGCCTGTACTGCCGGGTGGTTGCTCAACTCCAGCTCAATACGCGCCTCGCCGGCATCGCGAACCGCTGCCATGTCTCCAGTGTGAACAAAACGTGTCAGATGGGCGTACTCTGCGTCAAGTAAGTGCAATTGCGCGGCGTCTCCGCCCGTGGCGTTAAGCACGACCTGCAGCACGTGGTCCAGGTTGGAGGTGAGCGTGCTGGCGTTGAGTACGGCCCGACCGATCTCTTGAATAGCGCTGCGCATCATGACGTTCTCGATGGCGCTGGATGCGTGGCGCAGAAACCGCAGCAAGGCAAAGAGATGGGGTGGATAGACGTGAGGTTCGGTTTCGGCGCTAAAGTGATCGATGGTAACCATGCCGATAGGCCGCCGTTCCGGCGTCAATGCTGCCAACAGCCGTTTGCTTCCCATCTCGCCGCGCAGAGCATAGTCACCACCACGAAACGTGCGCACTTCGGCTTGCGCAACATCGTTGAGGTCGATGACCGCATCCGCCGGGGTAATTTCGTCGTCGCTTTCAACCAGGCGCAGTTCGCCGCGGCCGGCGTAGGCGCGATAGACGCGTACCCCTGAGAGATGGAAACCCAGGTGAATGCCCTCCAGCAACGCTCGATAGGCATCTTCCTCGCGGCCGGCCGCATAGATTGACTGGACGATTGCGTCTAGAAGAACCGTGCGGCTGGCCTCGATGTCGCTGGGTGCAAGCGGTTCGCTCTCTAGTTCGGTCGATAGGTACTGAATTGCCTCCTCCCATCGCCCGTTCATGCGCAGCACATGGGCAACACGTCCTTGTACGAAATGACGGTGTAGCACGCGGCGGTATATCTCATTCTTGATGTGGTAGCTGTCCCCATCCAGTACGACGGCCCCGGACAATTGCAGGCGATCCAGTCCGGTGCGCAGGATTGTCTGGTGTGCCTGGTTGCGCGGCAGCACTGCCTCGCGCAGCAGCGTGACGATGTCGAGCAATGTATCTGGGTCTTCTTCGATCACCTGAATAGCTGCCCGCATCGGATCGCATGGTAGATCAGCGACAAACTCTTCGGCGGTATGATCCACGACCGTGCGAGTAATGCGCTGATTACGATAGCCTTGGAGTTTCTCTTGGCACAAGCTGATCAATTGCGGGATGAGGTAGCTGTCGCCACCAGCCCAGTAAACGCAGCGCTCAGCCGCTCCCGGCGAGTATGGTGTTCCCGCAGCGTCCAAGTTGGCGCGGGTTAGTGCCAGCGAAGCGTCAACTGTGAGTGGCCCTTGAAACACGGGGTGCGCCATGTTGAAGGGCGAGGTGCTGTCATGCGAGAGTTCAGCCAAGGCGGCGCTTCCCGCCACGACGACGTCGACCTGGTGTTGGGCAGTAGGCTGGCGCTCCATGTAGGCAGCGCGCAACAACTGCAGCAGGCGGTGCGTCAAATCCTGCGGCAGCACCTGTAAATGGTCAATTAGCAGCACCACATGCCGGTCGTGATGCTGCGCGATCGTGTCTAGAAAGGAACGAAAACTTCCTCCGTCATAGGTGCGATCTGCCCGCTCCATATCGGCATAGGGCTGACCGCAGATGCGCTCGGATCGACAGATCACCTGGGCCAGGCTAGAAAAGAACGCCGCCTCGTCGTCGGTGCGCACGCGCCAGAGATTGACATAGATCGGTGTATAAAGGTCGCTAGCGGCGAGCTTTTCGTCCACGTCGTTGAGCAGTCGCGTCTTTTCGCTGTAGGCGGGGCCGAGGAGCACGACATAATCATGCTGACGGACGTGTTCGACTACTTGGCGAATGCGATCGAGATGGCGCAGACGCTGCCGCTTGAACTGGCTGTCGCCCGCATATGGAGTGAGTTCCCAGCTGCCGGTTGGTTCGGAGGGCCAGTTGTTCACCTATATACCCTCATAACGGATCTTGCCGAGCAGATACTTTATGTTGTAGTTCGCACGCAACACGCGGGGGAAAACTGGGATGGCAAAATGGTAGTGTCGGCCGCGCTTGTCCAAAATGCCCGTGAGCTCAAGGTTGCGGCAGGCTCGCTCCAGCTGTAGGAAACGTGTGTCGATTCCACCCTTGCGCAGCGCCTGATCGATCATTTCCAGGTCGTAGCGTTTTTCGCTCACTGGGTCAAAAAGAATCAGTGAGAAGACCAGCGCCTTCTCCAGGTGATCGGTATTGTCCATAAAGGTGTTGACCAGAAACGATCGGAAGTTTTCGTCGTCAGGCACGCCCGCTACATCCTCGGGCGAAACCGCACGATTGCCGCTACGGTCGAGCTTGTCCACCAAGTAGGAACAGTAATATTGGATCAGGTTGGGCTGACCAGCGGTTTCGCCGTAAATTATGTCTATAATTTCTTCGCGGCGTTCGAGTCGGATGCGCAAGCTCTCAAGTGGCATGAGAATGAGGCTGGCAGCGTCCTCGCGACTAAACTCCTTGAGCCGCAGGGGTTTGGCGAAATTGAAGAACGGCGAGCTCAGGCTGCTAGTCTCGTTGAGCAAGTCGCGGAAGCCGGCAAAAATGAAGCGGCAGCTGCCCTCGTTACTGGAAGCGCGCAGTTGGTCGAGCAACTCCTCGTTGGCGAACTCGGCGCGCAGCAGCGCATCGAACTCGTCGAGCAAGAACACAAGCTGTCCACCGTAGCGCTTGGCCATGCGACGCATGAAATCCGGGAAAAAGATGGGAAACTGGCGGTGGTTGAGCCGATTCAACTCCTGCGGATGGAAGTGGTTGACCACGGCCTGCATCAGTGCTCCCGACGAAGTGATCGAACTGCAGTCCTTGTAAAAAATGCGGCGTGCGATATCCTCGCTGCTAAAGCCCTCCTGCACGGTTTCTTGTACTTGTTCCTGCAGCCGGCGTTCGACCTCGCGCAGCAGCGAAGACTTGCCGATACGGCGTATGCCCATCACGGCGTAGTTGCTGTCACTGCCATATAGGATCCGGCGTAGGTCCGACTCGCGGCCGAAAAAGCGCGAGCCGGTAACAGGTTTGCTGATCTCGTAGGGCGAAAGCAACGCCGGACTAAGCTGAATACAAAGGCGGTCGAGCAATTCGCCGGTCGCCCGCCGTGATTCCATTACGGCGTGGACGTCAATGCTGTCAAGCACCATAATGGGCATAAAGCTGATGCGAAAGGCTTCGCGCAGTCCCGCTTCGGGGCCGTCCACCAATACGATTGTCTGGCGCTCGACCAGGTTGCGCATGCGCACAGCTTCGATCACGCTCTCCGCAATTTGGCGCGGGTTGTCGAACGAGGCAAGGTCATTCTCTTTCATCCACAATACGGGTGTGGCGTTGGAGAAGCGCAGTTTCCACGCGGAAAGATCGACAAAATAAAGCTCATAGCCGAGGACTTCGTCGTGGCCGCGCACGCGATGGTTAAGTTTCTGTTCCAGGAAGTGCAGCAGCGGCGGCATGTCCTTGCGCCAAGACACTTTGCTGCTCATGTGCTTTCCTCCGAGGATGCGGGGATGCGCTGCAAGCTTTGGGGGTCGCTCATACGGCTCTCCTGGGCGGCGAAGTCACGGCAGGGCTGGGAACCAGAACCTAATATCGCACCTACAGATTGTAAGGCGAATACCAGGAGTCGTCAAGGTAGGCAAGAAGGGTCGAGGTGATATGATACTGGCATTTCACAATCCGCTCGCAAAAAGGAGAGGCTGACGATGTTGGTCGTGCACGTACATGTCTATGTTTTGCCTGAATCAGTCGAAGCCTTCAAGGCCGCCACTATCGAGAACGCTCGCAATAGTGTACAGGAAGCAGGGATCGCTCGCTTTGACGTGATCCAGGACAATGACGACCCCACGCACTTTGTGCTCAACGAGGTCTACCGCTCGCAAGAAGCAACCGTCGATCACAAGGAAACGGCCCATTACGCTGTGTGGCGCGATACCGTGACGTCGATGATGGCCAAGCCCCGCACTGCCGTACGCTTTACGGACGTGTTTCCGGCGGAGGCTGGCTGGTAACAGCATGGCTTCTAGGGCCGCTGTTGGCTCAGGAACTGGATGCCCAGGTAAGCCAGCAAGGCAGTACCCGAGTTGTACAGCGCATGCGTGAGCATGGACGTAGTCGTGTTGGTGCGGTTGCGCACGATGCCCAGCACGAGACCAAGGCCAAACACGACCAGCGTCGCCAACGAGAGCCCATACTGCCCATGTACCAGGGCAAACAAGATCGAAGTAAGCACCAGGCCAAAGCGCGGTTGCATCGCGCCGCGGAAGATCGACTCCTCGCCAATGCCCGGCGCAAGGCCGACCGAGAGAATTCCCAGCGGCGTCGCAAATAACGCACCCGTCAACACCTCGGTCAATGACTCGACGTCTTGATCTACGCCCATGCCCGCGTTGCCAAGCAACCCAAGCAGGATGGGGATCACTGGAATCAACACCAGCGCGGCGGCCACACCGATCATAATATCGCGGCCACTGGGCCGCACGATCCCAAGCCGCCGCAGCGACTCGCCAAAGGTAAGGCGCGTGAGCCAGCCTACGCCTATCAAGGCCATCAGCACAAACATGATGTTTTGCGCCCACAGGCTCGCCAGCGAAATCGGTGCCATGCCGGTCTGCTCCGCCTGCTGGCTGATGAGGTTGGTCAGTGTCTCAAGACCGATGCCAAGCGTCAGGCCTTGGTTGAGAATGGGCGTCATCGTCAGCGCCAGCGCCACCGTGTGGACGGGATGATCCGGCTCCAAATTGGTGAAACGGGCGACGAGGCGTCGCGCGGGCTTCAGCAGCAGAAGCAAGCCGATTACGCTGGGTACGAGGACGCCAAAGACAAGCCACGCCGGCGACTCGATCGGAATCGGCGCCGCGGGCATGGTGGCGGTGAGCAGAAAAATGAGGCCGAAAACAAAGGCTGCAATATAGAGCAGGGCGGTGGCAACATAGCTGACGACGACAGGGGCCATGTAAGGGACATCCCGCTGGCGCAGCCGCTCGCCCCAGTTGGCGAACAGGAGAATGGCGAGCAGTGGGGTAAATTGTAGTGCTACATTCAAGAAGTCATTGACCATTGCGAACAGACTCCACGAGCATCTCCAGCCCCTTCTGCAGTATGTGGCGCGGGCAGCCATAATTCAGGCGCACAAATCCTTCGCCCTCTTCCCCAAACCATTTCCCGTCGTTGCTCGCTACCTTGGCCTGCTTGAGAAAGAAATCGCTCGGCGTTCCTTCGATGCCAAGCTCGCGGCAGTCCACCCACAGCAGGTAGGTCGCTTCCGGGCAGGTCATGCGCGCGGCGGGCAGTTCGCGCTGCAAATAGGCGACGGCGTAATCCCGGTTGGCGGTCAGATAGGCATTCAGCTCGCGCAGCCAATCGTCGCAGCGCGTATAGGCCGCCTCGGCGGCGACTACCCCCAAGATGTTGGCATGCGGCACGATGCCCATTGCCGTCTTTTCGATCTGCTTGCGCATTTCGACGTTCTGAATGATCGCCATGCTGAATCCCAAACCCGGCACGTTGAAAGTCTTGCTCGGCGCCATCAGCGTGATCGTGCGCTGCGCAATTTCGGACGACAGGCTGGCGACTGGAATATGCTTCGTGTCTTCCATTAACAGGTCGCAGTGAATTTCGTCTGAGCAAATCACCAGATTGTGTCGCTCGCATATATCTGCCATCTGCAGTAACTCGTCGCGGCGGAAGGCACGGCCGACCGGGTTGTGCGGGTTGCAGAGGATGAACATGCGCGTCGAATCGTCTACGACCTCCTCAAATCGTTCGAAGTCCACCGTGTAGTGCAGGCGCTGGCCCTCGCTGTGCAGCTTTAGGGGCGCAACCTGCAACGTGCGCCCCTGGTTGACCGGCGCGCTCAAGAACGGCCCATATACTGGTTTGTGCACGACTACACCGTCGCCTGGCTCGCCAATCGCCCGGCTCACCACGTTTAGCCCGCTGACAAGCCCCGGCAGGAAGAAGATGTCGCTCGCTTCAATGCTCCAGTCATAGAGCCGCGCCATGCGCTCCACCACTGCTGCCCGCAGCTTGGCGCTATCCCAGCCGTAGCCAAATACCCCATGCGCTACGCGCTCTTGCAGCGCCTCCTTGATTGCAGGCGGCGAAGCAAAATCCATGTCCGCCACCCACATCGGCAGTACATCCGGCCCAAAGTAGGCCCACTTGGCGCTGTCTGTCCCGCGCCGCTCGGGCGCATTGTCAAAATCAAATGCCATCGTTTCACCAAAGCTCTCAATAGCAAGACCGCTGGAATGTATTGCATCCATTAGTTGTTAGTCCGTTCCGGTTGCCGGCTTGGGAATTTCCTTGTCGCCCATCTCGTCGATCTGCAAGTGCATCCCTTTGGGCGTCCCCGTCTTATACGCCGCACGTGCCATTGCCGCAGTCGATATCGGGGCCGTGGCGAATACCAGCGCTATCAGCAGCACCATGCGGAAGAATAGGTTCTGGTCCCAGAAATGTACCCCGGCTGCGAGCAGCAGGCAACTTACGCCCACGGTTGATGCCTTGCCCGCCGCATGCATGCGCGAAAACACATCCGGCAAACGTAGCAGGCCGATGGCGCTGATCAACATGAATACCACGCCGATTGCGGCCAGGATGACTGCCGCTGATTCCTGCAATGACACTTTATGGCGTCTCCATCGCTAGTGGTCGTCTCGTTCCCAATCCTGCAAGTTCGCCCGTTCCATGTAGCGGGCAAACATCATCGTTCCCACAAAGCCGAGCACGGCGATAATGATGGCGGCGTCAAACAGCGAAGGCACATCATAGATCATCGTGTACAGGGCCATGATGCCGACGGCGTGAATAGCGATCGTGTCAAACGCAACCGTACGGTTGGGCGGATTTGGGCCAATGTACAACCGGATAAAGCACAGCAGCAGCGACACACCGAGCAGCGTTAGCAACACCATCAACCACGCATCGTAACTCATTTACCCACTCCCTAACGCGTAAAGCGCATGATACGCCGCTCGAAATCAGCCTTAATCTGGCGCCGCATCTCTTCCGGGTCGTCCACGACCAGGTTATGTACATACAGCACCCGCTGCCCGCTGGCAGTCTTCTCCACGTCTATGCTCAATGTTCCCGGCGTTAACGTGATCGACGAGGCAAGCAGCGCCAACTCGAAGTCCGTGCATGGTTCCACCGGAATGGCCACGATTCCCTGGCGCAGGTGGGCATGCGGCGATAGGATGATGCCCGCAACCTGGAAGCTGCTCTTCACGATCTCCCACACCAGGAACACGGCATAGGTCGACGCCGCCCACGTGCGTCGGCCATACGGCCGATAGAGGATCGCCAGCATCAGGAAGCCGACGACAAAGCCCAGAATATAGTCGCCCGGTCCCGCCACCGGCTGCATCGCCTGCCACACCAAGGCCACCAAAATATTCAGCAGCAATACAGCGCCCAATTTCATGGCTGTCCCTCTACTACCATCTCTTGTCCCTCGTGAATCGCTGTCTGTGGCGCCACTGCTTCGATATAGCCCTGGCGGTCGATCGCCTGGCGCGCCGCCACTTGCGCCATCTCGATCGCCGGCTCGGCAAAGATCCCGATCGCCAGGCTGAGGGCAACCAGTACCGCTGCCGGAGCTACCAGCATGATGTTGACGTCTAAGCGCTGAAAGTGCGGACGTCGCGGATACTCGCGCTTGGACTTGCCCCAGAAGATATATTGCCACAGGCGGATCATACTCATTGTGGTCAGCACGCTCACGCCGAGGCTGACGCCTGCAATGAGATACGAGTTGGTGGCAAAGGTTGCTTGCAGCAGGCCCAGTTTGGCCACAAATCCACTGGTCAGTGGGATTCCTGCCAGCGCAAACGCAGCCACAAAGAAGATAGTGGCCAGCACCGGCTTGGATGCCGCCAACCCGCCAAGCTCACTGAGCTTGCCCGTACCCGTCTCCAACTCCACTTGCCCGCCCCCCATCAGCAGCGCGGTCTTGACAAGCTGGTTGTGTACCAAGAACAAGATGGCCATGGCCAGACCATAGCCGAGCCCCAGCGGGCTGGGCGACAGCGCTACGGCCAATCCCATGAGCATGTAGCCGATCTGGCTGATGATGTGAAAGCTGAGCAGGCGGCGAATCGTGGGCTGCGCAAATGCGCCTAGCACGCCGATCACCATCGTGAAGCCGGACATCGCAAACAGCAGCGGCTGCCAGGCCAGCAGCAGTTCTGGAAAGAACAGCGGAAAAGTGCGAAAGAGCGAGTATACGCCGACCTTGGTCAGGACGCCGCTAAACAGCACCGTCACCGCCGGATGCGGGGTGTGATAGCTGCTCGGCAGCCAGAAAAAGAACGGGAACATGGCTGCCTTACCGGCAAAAGCAATCAGCAGCAGACCGGCGATGATCGTCTGCACTGTGGTCGGCGCATCGCCCATGCGCTGGGCGATCTGCGCCATGTTGAGTGTGCCCAGCATGCCATACGTCACGCCGGCTCCCAGCAGCAGCATCATCGACCCCATCAGGTTGAGTACGACATAGCGGATGCTGGCATTAATCTGGCTGGGCGTGCCGCCGAGCGCCAGCAGCACAAAGCTGGACATAAGCAGCACTTCATAGAACACGTACAGGTTGAACAGGTCGCCCGTGATAAACGCACCGTTCGCACCCATCAGCAGCAGCAGGGCCATTGGATAATAGCCGAGGCGCTCGCGCCGGGAGTCCAAGCTCGCGATTGCATACGGCAGCACCAGCAGTGCCAGCAGTCCGCCCGACGCCAGCATGATTCCGGTCAACGCATCCGCATATACGGTGATGCCAAAGGGAGCCGGCCACAGCCCCATCTGATAGACGAGCCGCCCGCCCGTCAGCGTGTACGCCAGGATCACCAACGCCACGACAAAATTGCTGATGACCGCAACCAGGGCGAGCACCTTCTGCACCGGCACGTATTGTGCCGCCCGCATCAACTGAAAAATCACCGCCAGCGCCGCAAACCCCAACGGAATTGCTACCGGAAACGCCAACAAGCTTGGCGACAAGGTCATGCTCCCTCTAGTCCTTATGTACCTGGCAGTTCCTCGTGCGCCACCTCGGCCTCGGCCACAGGGCGGTCGTATACCTCGTCGAACTCGTACTGGAAAATATCGTAATCGTCGGCCGCTTCGTGATGCGCAACTCCACCTGACGCCTGCATAAATGGGTCTGCCGAACTCAGCACCGCTGCCAGTTCGCCCGGGGCCAAGTCGCCGCCGGTGAATGAGTCGCGGCGGCTCACCAGCACCACCAGGAAAGCCGTTACGCCAAAGCTGATCACGATCGCCGTCAGGATTAGCGCCTGCGGCAGTGGGTCGGCAAATGTCCTTGTGGCCAGGATCTGCGCCAGATCACCCTCGTGCGGAATGATTGCCGGTGCGCCGTGTGTCGACTCGCCGGTGCTGAACAATGACAGGTTGACGGCATGGGTGTACAGCGCCAGGCCCAATACAACCTTAATCTGCCCTCGCTGCAGGATCAGCAACGTCCCGCACGTGAAGAGTGCTCCTGCTAGCACAGCTAACATCAGCACCGTCATGGAACCTCCACCTGTCTTGCCGTGCCAGGCTCCCGCAGGTCAAGCGTCTCGAGGCTGGGCTGATCCGGGCCCTCAACCTGTTCCTCAGTTTCATTGTCCCCGCGTTCGCTGAGGTTGAGCAGGAACGTGATTGCCATCCCGATGACGACCAGCATGACGCCCAAGTCGAACATCTGCGGTGTTCCCACCTTGAACTTGATCCCTAGGAAGTAGAACTCGATCCACACGCTCTTGAAGAAGCCGCCAGCATAAAGACCGATCAACGCCGCCGATAGAGCGATCAACAGCCCCGTCCCGGCTAATGGCAGCAGGTAGCGGCCTAAACGCCTGCGCACATCGGGGGCGCCGCGCGCCAGAATGTGCAACTCGATGGCCGCTGCCACCATCAGCCCGGCAATAAAGCCTCCGCCTGGATAGTCGTGACCGCGCAAGAACAGCAAGATCGCCAGCATAATCAGCACCGGCGTCAGAATATAGTCGACCAATCGCAGGTAGATCTCAATCATTGCCGCTCTCTTGCCCCACCACCATCCGCAGTCGCCGGTTCAACTTCCGCCGCAGCACATGCAGCTGCGGGCTGCGCAACACCGCATACCCGCCGATTGCTGCCAATCCAAGCACCGTAATCTCGCCCAGCGTGTCATAGCCGCGAATGTCTACGAGGATCACATTGACCACGTTGCCGCCCTGCCCAATCGGGATCGAGTTGGCCAGAAAATAAGGACTGATGCTGGGCCCGACCTGATAAAAGTAGCTCGCCAGCACCAGCCCTGCCCCAAAGATGCCCATACCGATGGCGAGCACCCAACGTCCCGCCTTGCGGCGCACGTCCTCGTTGGCAGCCATTTGGTCCGGCTTGACGCGGAAGAAGACCAGCACAAGCAGGATGACGGTCAAGACCTCGATCAGCAGCTGCGTCAGCGCCAGGTCGGGCGCGCTATAGAATACGAAGAAGAGCGTCACGGCGATGCCTACCACGCCCAGGCTGATGATTGCGCTCAGCCGCGAGCGTGCCCGCACGGTTGCCATCGCCGACACCAAGGCCACCGCCACGATCAAGAACTCGATCGGCAGCGGAACAGTGGTCTTGAATGCGATGAGCGTGCCCCAATCTGTCTGCCAATAGCCGATGACCACGACCGCCACACCTGCCAATAACGTGACTGCTGCCTGCGGCGCCATCGGACCGCCTTGAATCACCTTCGTCAGGCGGTAGGCAAAGCCGTAGATGGCGTCGACAACGGCATCATAGATGCGCGTCCCGTTGAGGTTGGGCGGCGTTCTTTCCAGCGCAGCGCGCACATAACGGCGCACAAACACGACCAGTACGGCCACGGCCAGCACCACCAGGCTCATGATGAAAACCGGTGTCCAGCCGTACCAAAGCTTGAGCGTCTTGTCCACCAATGTACCGTCCACACCGTAAGCGATCGAGCCCGCCGCCGCATTCAGCAGTGGTTGAAATGCTCCGCTCCAGAGTGCAGTCACTGCCCCGACCACGGCCAGCAATAGTGCCGGCAGCACGAACCAGAACGACGGCGCGTGGTGCAGTTGGGCCCCGTGCGTGTCGTCAGCGTTCGGGCGCAAGAACGCCTCCCAAATCATGGTGAAGATCGCTCCGCCGCTAAACACGGCCATGACGAGCACCGCCACCAAGCCCACAATGCCAATCGTGGACGCCTGCACCTGTACTTCGTTGGCCAGAGTTCCTCCATGTGTCCAAAGATGATAGAACTCGTCCAGGGCAAGTTCTTTGGCGAGGAACCCCCATGTCGGCGGAACACCGGCCATCGAGACGCCGGCCAAGATAGCCACTGCCGCTACCCAAGGCAGTGGCCGCCACAACCCTGCCAGGCTGCGCAAATCGCGTGTACCCATGGCATGATCTACGATGCCGGCCATGAGAAACAAAGGCGCTTTGTACAAAGCGTGCGCCAGAATGGTGACCACCACGACCATGGCAGGCTCAGCGCCAGGGAACGCCAGCAGCATCACCATGGTACCCAATGCGCTGATAGTGGTATAGGCCAGGATTGCTTTCATGTCGCGGTAGCGGATGGCACTCACGGCCCCCAACAGCATGGTGAAGCCGCCAACCAGGAACAGCGGCCAGAACCAGAGCGGCGAGACTGCAAACGCTGGGTGCAGGCGCGCCAGCAGGTAAACACCCGCCTTGACCATTGTGGCCGAATGCAGGTACGCGCTGGCCGGCGTGGGCGCGGCCATTGCTCCCGGCAGCCAGAAATGAAATGGGAACTGGGCCGACTTGGTGAATGCTCCCAGCATCAGCAGTGCCAGGGCCCAAGGGAAGAGTGGAAAGCTCGCCATTTGGGGCATGGCCAGGATCTCGTCGATCTGGAAGGTGCCTGCTGCCTGGCCCAGCAGCAACATTCCTCCCAACATCGCCAGCCCGCCCGCCGTCGTCACGATCAGCGCTCGCCGTGCCCCTTCCACTGCACCCTTGTACCCGCTCTTAAAAGCAATCAACAGGTAAGAGCTGATGCTCGTGCCTTCCCAAAAGATGAAGAGCAGCAGCAAGTCATTGGCCAGCACCAGCCCCAACATGCTTGCCATAAAGAAGAAGAGCAGCAGGTAGAAATAGCCCTGTTGCTCGTCGTATTCGAAATAGTAGTTGGTATAAAAGGCGATACAGGCGCCAATGCCCGTCACGATCAGGCCGAAGAAGAGGGAAAGCCCGTCGAGGCGCAAAGACAGCGTCAATCCCAAGCTGGGAACCCAGGGATAGGTCTCGATCAGGGATCGGCCGACGCCATCAGACCCAGATATTAGGGGAATCTGTAGGGCTAACCAGGCAAAGACGGCCGCGGGGGAAATTGCGGCCAGCCAGGCAAACCAGTGGGCACGGTGGGGTCGCAGCAGCCACAAGGCCGGTCCGGCCAAGGCAAGCGCGATGACGCAGACAAACAAGGCAGTCAAGGGCATCCAACTCTCGCCATGCAAAGATTTGATTGTTGTTCGACCACCCCGCCGCGCAAGCGGCGCGACGGGCGGTTCCGCACAGCATACCGCATGCGCTGACAAACACGCAAACAAAACTGCGCAAGCAGGCTGCCAGAAGGCCTTCGCCTCCAGGAAATGTGCTCCAAAAATATACCCCCGGGCCAATTGACGGCCCGAGGGTATTCCTGCTTGCTGTTGACGTTCTGCTGACTTGCTGCGGCTTAACGCGAAGCCGTCGGCAGGAAGAGCAAGTTGTCCAACGTCACGTCGTTAATCCGCGTGGCCACCTGGGCGCCGCTTGCATCAGTGTAGCTGTTAACCAGCACCGTGTCGCCCGCCGCGACGTTGCCAACCATCGTCGCATCGGTTACCACATAGTCATTCCCGCCGATACGCCACGTGGCAGTTGCTGCTGCTGCGCCCGCTGCTGCCATGCTGTCGTCCATGCGCTCGACCTTGCCGATATGGTCGTCGTCGCCGCCACCCGGCATGACATGCGTTTCCATCTCGACGATACGTAGCGTGGTGCCGTCCTTGCGGTATTTGACTTCCACGAAGGCGTCCACCGCCAGCATACCATCCTCTTCGTCAAACTTGCTGCTTTGGTCGGCCACGAGAACCACATTGCCGACTGTCCACTCGCCGATAAAGCCATCAGCCTCATCCGGCATATCGGTGACAAAGCCTACCAGCTTGAGCACGCCTTGCGGGTTGCCACCGGCCGCCGGCGGCATGGACTTAATATGCTTGGCCACGCGATTGCCGAATTCGTCCACCCAGTACTTGACGCGTACGTTGCGGTCCTGCTCAAAGAGGCCGTGCTGCGCTTCTAACTGGGTCGAGATGGTTACGGTGTAGGTGACCCCACCGATCTGCCACACGCCCTCGCCGCTCTCTGCTGGCAGGCTGTCGATGACGCCAAAAGCCACAGCCTGGTGCTCGATGTCATCACGGTCATGGCCATGGCTGTGGCCGGGACCATCGTCATCGTCGTCATGTGCTACGCCGACGGTCTTGATTTCCTTGGCCAGGAAAGTGCCGTCCTGTAAAATCACAAACTCTACCTTGACGAACTCCTCCAGCGTGAACGGCCCGTTCTTCTCGTTGAACTCGGTGTTGGCGTCAGCCTTGAAGGTAAGGCTGCCGATGACCCAGTTGCCGATCAATTCAGGTGGGAATTTGTCCAACTTGGCGTAAAGTTCGCCGCGCCCTTCGCTGCCGCCACTCCCGCCGTTGTCGTCGCTGCCGGGCTTACACACAAGTTCGCGCGTGGAGTGAAGCTCACGCACGTAGGTTTCGTCTGCGGACCATTCGCCGCCTACACATGTCCCCTCGCCGATCGTGCCGTACTTCTCCTTGATCTCGGTCTGTTCGGTGACGTTGTAGACGCTGCCGCTGATGGTCCACGAGCCGACTGGGGTACCTTCGGGCATTGCTTCGACAATACCTTTGAACTCGCGCCCATCTCCGTTACCGCCGTTATCATCACCGCCGCCGTTGCCGCCATGGTCATCTTGCTCGGCGCCCGGCAGCACAGTCTCGGCATGCAGGGCGCCACCCCAACCGGCTGCGCCGGCATGGGCCGTCATACCGAACAGGGGCAGCAAGATGCCGGCAAACAGCACGGTCAGCGACAGTCGCCACCAACGTTTCGTGTTCGCTTCTTTAACCATCGTAATCCTCCTTGGATTTGTGTGATATCGCGTGCAATCGAACGGCATCGCACTGGCCAGATTTGCACGGCTGACTCACAAGAGATCGACACATGCTTGGAAAATACAAAAAACGTCCACACAACTGCGGCGTTCGGAGTACGGCTTGTGTACGTACAGACGGCATATGGCTGCCGGACATGGGGCGTACGCCAATCAACGGCACCCGCAGCAAAAAAATGTCCCCAGGATCTCGCAGATCCCAGGGACACATGAGTGTAGTCCGGACTAACCGCCGGACAGCAGTGGCAGGAAAAGTCTAGGCGGAGCATCCGGCAACGGACCTGGCGGCGGCGGTTCCGGCAGCTGTGTCGGTTGCGGCAATACCATTGGCGTTAGCGTTTGCGGCAGCACTGTCGGCGTTGGCTCCCGTGTCGTCGGTGGTGCGGGCGTTACCACCAACATGGGGGTAGGCGTGAACGTCGGTGTGGGTGGTACAGGTGTTGGCGGCACAGGCGTGACCGTCTGCACATCAGAATTGACGGGTGTCACCGCCACAGTAGTAGTCGGTAGTGGTGTTGACTCGAGCGTCGGTTCGAGCGTCGGTACAGAAGTTGTCGGCACTATATTCAGCACGGCAGCATCTACGTCAAGCAGGCGCCCTAGCTTTCCTACATAGCCTGGGTTCAAGGCGTCCAGATTGCGGCCTGTCTGGACCAGCCGGTTACTGACCTCAGCCGGTTGAGCATCAGGCGAAGCCTGGCGCACAAGCGCGGCGGCTCCGGATACGAAGGGCACGGCCATCGACGTTCCGCTCCATGTGGCATAGTAGACGGAACCGGATACCGGCACGGTGGAGGTGATCGCCACACCCGGCGCCGCCAAATCAACCCACTCGCTGCCATAGTTGGCGAAGTCCGCCTTCTGCCCGGCGTCGTCCACAGCGGTAACCCCGAGCACGCCCGGGAAGTCAGCAGGATATTGGGGCTTATCCACGTTGTCGTTGCCGGCTGCCGCTACGATGAGAACGCCTCTGCTTTGGGCGTATGCAATGATCTCTTTCAGAATGCCGGCATCATCCTCCGTGCCCAGACTCATGTTGATTACGGAAGCGCCGCCATGGTCGACGGCCCAGACAATAGCCTGAGCCAGCGCAAACATGTCGCCACGGCCGTCGACATCGAGGACGCGCACCGGCAGGATCTTGCTCTCGGGCGCAACGAGCGACACGATGCCGCTGATGTGCGTACCGTGGCCCTGTGCGAACTCCACTTGGCTGGCCCGGCTCTGGGCCATCCTGCGGCACTTGGTCAGTGGGGATGCCGCTGGTCGAAGAGATGATGTCGCTGGTCGAAGAGATGATGTCGCTGGTCGGAGAGATGATGCCGTTGACCAGATCGATTCCAGGCAGTACGCGCCCGGCGAACACGGGGTGCGTGGCGTCAATACCAGTATCTAAGATGGCCACGATCACGTCGGTTCCCGAGTAGACGCCCTGTACCGGCAGGAGATCTATTTGTTGCAGGGCATTCTGGTTGACATAACCTGTCTCGTCGCTGCTGCCCCATTTCCATGTACGATACGGGTTGGCAAGCGGGCCGGTCGGGATTTCACTGACGAAGTTGACTTCTACCCATATAAAGTTGGCAGAATCCGCCTTCATTGCACCGACTACTGTTGCTTCATCTTGATCCAGGCCAATCGCAAAACGATATATTCTCACTGACGAAAGCAAAGATTCCAATGGCATCAGCTGGTATTTTTGGTACTTTGTCAACACCTCGCTGAGCACCGCCGTTGAAGTCAGCCGGGCCACGACCTCACCTGGCTGGAACTTGTTGGCGCGAAATTTGCGCACCAGCAACGAACCATCAGCCTGCTGTGTGACCCTGGCTTCCACCCAAGTGTTTCTTTTCGGCGGCACACTGTTAAAGGCCTTGACATTTGTGGCAGAGTTAACGGTGAGCGTCACGACTGTGCCGGAGTCAAGTATTCGCCAGGTGCCGGCAAAACCCGTAGTCGGGCCACTCAGCACGATGCCGACTACCGGTCTGTTGTTCTTTGCAGCGGCATCTTGTTGCCTGGAATCGCGTAGAACCGCTTCGCCGGCGCCGAACGCCCCGCTGGCACTGGGCGCGGAATCCACTGCCGCAGGCGCGTTGGATGGATGGCTAGACCAAGCATAGGCGGCAGTCCCGCGCAGCGTCAAAAGGAGCGTCACGGCCAAAATAGTGGAGGACAGAATTACTATCGCCAGGGTTCTACGCTTTTCATGTGCTGCCGGCTGCATAGTGTTTCTCCTGTTTCAACTCGAATCACCCATCACTACATAGAGAATAGTATGGGTCGCGATTGCTCAGGGGCAGACTCACGCTGTACGGTCTGCCGGGACGAAACACGCCATATTTTTGTTCCGTTTCGGCCCGTACAAAAGGTGACACTGGAAGCATACGAGATTTCGTTGAATTCGACAAATGGCTGCTTGGCTTGGTGCAATAGACCGGCCAAGTGGCCGAAACGAGCGCTGCTACCCGCCAATCACGGAGGGCAAGAACAACTTGATGGGTTTCTGCGGCAGCGTGTCCGGCAAGGCGGCGCCGATATCCAGCAGGCGCCCCAGCTTTCCGGTGTAACCCGGATTGTCGGGATCCAGGTCGCTCCCCGATTGAACCAAAATATCGGCAATTTCCGATGACCTGGCGTCGGGCAGGGACTGCCGCACCAGGGCGGCGGCTCCGGCTGCAAATGGGGTGGCCATCGACGTGCCGCTCCACGTGCCATACAGGATCGAACCTGAGACGGGCACCGTCGAAGTAATGCCCACCCCAGGTGCAGCCAGATCGACCCACCCGGTGCCATAGTTGGCGAATTCTGCCTTGTGCTTGGCATCGTCTACGGCGGTAACCCCAAGCACGCCAGGATATGCTGCCGGGTACTTCGGCGTTTCGGCGTTGTCGTTGCCGGCCGCCGCTACAATGACCGCACCCTGGCTCTGCGCACGCTGTATCGATTCGCCCAGTACGTGCGAGTCGGAGTCCGACCCCAGGCTCATGTTGATTACGCCGGCGCCGTTCGCCACCGCCCAATCGACGGCATAAGCTAGAACAAAGGTATTGCCGCGCCCATCGACGTCAAGAATGCGTATGGGCAGGATCATGCTGTCGGGCGCAATGTGTGCGATCACGCCACTGACATGCGTGCCGTGGCCTTGCGCATCGCCGCCTGGCTCGCCCGCCTCTGGTCCATCTTGCGGCACGTCGTCGTCGTTAACCAGGTCACGGCCGGCCAAGAGATGGCCGGCAAACACGGGATGATTGGCATCAATACCGGTATCCAGCACGGCTACCGTTACTCCAATGCCGGAATACAACCCTTGAGCCTCCAATAGATTGACCTGCGTAAACGCATTTTGGCTGATGTAGCCCGTGGGATCGTCGCTGCCCCACTTCCAGGTGCGATATGGATTGCCGGACGGCACCTCGCTTACGAAGTTCACCTCGGCCCAAACGAAGTTGGCCGTATCTTTTTCCATCGCCGTGGTCACCGAAATTTCGTCATAATCTTCGCCGATGGCAAAGCGATAGATGCTGGCCGAGGACAACAACGACTGGATCGGCGTCAACTGGACCGCCTGGTACTGGTTTAGCACATCCGTGAGCACGGCCGTGACCGCCAGACGCGCCACGACCTCCGCAGACTCATATCTGTTCGGGCGAAACTTGCGCGCCAGTAGCGTGCCGTCTGCTTGCGGGCGCCCCTTCGCTTCCACCCAGTCACCGAGCTCCGGACGCACGTCGTTGAAATCCTTGACGGTAGTCTCCGCCGTCACGACCACAGTCACAATCTGACCGGCCTCAAGAATCTGCCATGTGCCTGAGAAACCACTTGTGGGAGACAACACCACGATGCCGGTCACCTTGTTCTTGTTGTCTTGGCGATCCGAACTGTTAAATCCTATGCTGTCGCGCAAAATGCCTCTGCCGGTATCTTGCAGCCGATAGGTATCAGGGGGGGAATATACTGTGCTTGCCGTGCTGCCCAGTGGGCTGACTACCATGTTGGCGGCTACTGCGCGCAGCGTCAGTAACAGCGTCGCCGTCACTATGACGGCGGCGGACATGGTCATCATTGTCAGGATGCGGCGTTTGCCACGAGTTACTGGCCGCATAGTGTTCCTCCTGTCTCAACTCGAATCGCCCATTACCACATAGGGGGCCCAATAGTATGGGTGGCGGTTGCTCCGGGCGGCCTTACGCTGTACGGTTTGCAGGGCCGCAGCCGGGCGCGTCCCATGCCCCGTCAATTGTCCGTAAAATTCGTCCATTAATATAGCGGCGCTGGCGTCGTGAACGTTCCACAAACTGACGAGCAATGTTTCGGCGCCTGCGCCCAGAAAACCGCGCACGAGTCCAATTGCCTCGTCGCTGCCCTGCACTTGGACAGCACCGCTCTCACACGCACTGAGCACAACAAGCCGGGCTTGGAGCGGAAGCCGGTAGATCGTGCGCACGTCGATCCAGCCGTCGGCCAGCTTAAGTGCCGAGAAAAACGGGTTGTCTGGACGAAATACGCCGTGTGTGGCGATATGCAGCACATCGCCCGCCTGCGCGGCTTCCCACAATCCTGCCAAACCCGCTTGCTCGTCCAGGTAGAGCTGCGCTTGGTCAAAGTGGAGCGCCGCTGCGCGTACTTCGCTTTCCGCCTGCGGTATGGCTTTGTCGCGCAATGCGACGCCCGCCAGTGAGCACATGCCGGCCTTGTCCGTCTCGCGTACCTGCACGGCCAGGCTGGCACTGGAAGCATACGAGATTTCATAGGATTCCAGCAAATACTCGCTGCCGTTCCAGAAAGCATGGAAAGGAGCCAGGTGCAGTGATCCATAGGGAATCACGAGCAGGCGCTCGGGTGCTTGTTCTGCCAGGTGCGGCAGCAGCGGCGCAATAAGCAGGTCATAGTGGCGGCGCAGCGCGTTGCGCGCACCCTCCAGCAGGCGCGCTTGATGCCGCTCCTGGTAGCCGGAGCCAATTTCGACGCGTCCCAGTTGGAATCGCAACTGCGCCTGCGCATCGTCGAGCGCCGCAACGGTCGCTAAATTGCGCACAATTTTGGCCTCGGCAGGTGAAACGACAAATGCCATCACCTCGTCGCTGGCGATAAAATAGACCAACGCTGCCTGGTCGCTGCCAAGGCTGGCCTGTAGATCCGCAAGCGTGACCGGTCGCGCCTGCTGCAGCCATTGCGTGCGCTGCCACTCAAGTCGCTGCAACGTTGCTTCGTGGGCACGGATCTCGTCCGAGATAGCCGGCGCCGAGCCGCGGCTGCCACCTTCTTCACCTAAAAGCTGGTTATACAGCCAGTAGAGCCGGCGGCGCGTTTCGGTAACCAGCTCGCGCACGTCCGGTGCTAAGTCGCTGGTGGCTTGCATGTCGTCTACCGACGTAAGCAGCCGTTCAAGCAGGGCACGCGATCGGGATCGCTCCACGACGGCAAATGCGTCGGAAATGGTGCCGGGATCCGCTTCTGGCAGGTCCAACAGGCTTAATACCAGGTCGACATAGATCGCAGTCTTATCGGTGAGGAACGCTGTCCGCAGCTCTTCGATCGGCAGCAATCCGCGCTGCGCCTCGACGATCTCGAGCGTGCGCACGAATAGCCTGCGTGCGTCGTCAAGTCTGCCCTGGGCGCGCGCGACTTGGCCGGCCGCATGCAGCACTTGCAGGTGCAGATGAGGCAGGCTCGTTGTGCCTTCCTCAAGCGAAGAAAGGCCCAGCGCATTCACAGCCGCATCGACGGCGCGCTGTGCTCGCGCCAGGTCGCCGGTAGCCGATCCAAGGCGAGCGTCGAGCAGATAGAGATCGCAGGTTGTAGACTGGTCCCAGGCAAGGGCAGTCTGATCGCCGGCTGCTGTCTGTTCCCCAGTCGGTGCCTGATCCGCCAGCAGGAGGTCTATGCGACGGGTGGCATCGTCGCTGTCGCCGCTGCGTAACGCCAACGCCGCCTGAGCCAGGCGGACGCGATGCAACCAATAGATGTTGTCCAGTTGCGCAAAGATGGTTTCCGCTTCCGCCAACGCTGCGCCGGCTGCGCCAATGTTATTGCGCCGCCATTCCAATATCCCTAATAGATATAGCGCCTGGCCGAGTTCATACGTCTGCTCCGTGGCTCGCAGTATCTCCTGGGCGCGGCGCAGGGCGGCTTCGGCTTCAGGCAGCAGGTTGAGCACCAGGTAGGCGGATGCCTGTTCCAGGAACAGAAGGTCGGCCGCCGGCCAGAGATCAGGCACGCTGTCGACATCCACCGTTCCCAGCAGGTCAATTGTGGCCGCGTCCAACTCGGCAATGGCCCTGGCATAGCGGCCCGTGCGTACATAGAGGTGACCAAGATTGGTGCGCGTCTGGCCGCGATCGATGCGCACCTCGGGCAAGCTCAGGCGCTCCACGGCACCCTCAAGCAGCGTCTCCGCCACCTGTGGTTGATCAAGATAGGTATGCGCCAGGGCCAGGTCGCGTTCGACCAGGGCGAGGCGCGTCTGCAAGTCAACTGCTTCTGCTGGATACCTGGCCTGCGCCAGCAAGCTCAGATAGCCTTGGCGCAAGTCATTATTGATTTCGGCCGCCTCGACGAACCGTTCCTGATAGCTCAGGAGTGTCGCCAGGTTCTGGCGTGCGTCCATCTGTATGAGCCTGACTTCTTCGCCGGGCAGCGCGGACAGCGCGGCAATCGACGTGCGAATGGTCGCCTCTGCTTCTTCGAAACGGCCCTGCATCGCCAGCAGCTGCGTCATGCCCACACCGGTGCGCGCTACGCTGGCGTCGTCGCCGGCCTGCTGCCAAAGGCTGCGCGCCTCTTGTAGTAAAGTCTCGGCTGCCGCCGGATCACCCTGTTCGAGTGCCAGGCGCGAACGCGCATAGGCCAGATCGGCCGCCGTTGCCGGATCGCCGCCGGTCGCTGCAACCATGGCGCCGATCAGGGGCAGCCAACGTGCGACTTGAACCGGATGTGTGGCTGCACCAGCCAATACTAACTGCGCAGCCTGTGCGGCTGCGCTCGTAGTAAGCAATCCATTGGCGGTGAGGGTGGCTAAAGCTTCTTCGGTGGGCCGGTCGGCAAGCTGCGTGAGTAGTTCGCTCGTCAAGCCACCTGTCAATCCACCGCTATAACTGTCCGACATCACATGATCTCCAGCGCCTCAATTTCGATTATGTCGCTGGCCGCGGAAACGATGGACAGCCGGTAGATGCCGGGCGCAATGTTGCGCAGCGAAAAAAGACCGCTTGTGTCAGATTCCGTTTCGTACCGGATGTCGCCCTGCGCGTCGATCCACTGAATCAATGCCGGGGTCACGGGTGTGCCGGCTGCGTCCGGCTCCTGGCCGGCAATGATTTCGCCCTGGGTGCGGAACGCACGTCCTTCCGGCTCGATCAGCAACTCTATCTCCGCCTGTTCAGTAGCATAGAGGAGGCGATAGGCCGTGCTGCCTGCACCGCTGCGTACGCCCTGCAAGGCCGCCTGCTGCCGGCTGTCCCACGTAAGCATGGCCAAAACGTTGCGCCACATGACGCCGAGGCGCGAAGGTTGCTGCTGTATGAGCGACTGCGCCGCATAGTAGCGTTCAAGCGCCGCGGGTGACGGTTCGCTCACCTTCATAACCCTCAGCTCCTCGGCCAGCGCCCGCAGGTCGGCCAAGGCTTGGCGGCAGGCAGTGCAGGCAGCCAGGTGCTGCTCGGCGTCGCTTTCCAACGGTTTGGAATCGAAGGCTAGAGTATATAGTAGTTGGGGGGCCAAATGCGTCATGTATAGCGCCTCAATCGTAGCGAATTAACTCATCCTGCAATATAAGAGCATTTTCCCCTGGCAAAAGATACGCGAACTCTGCTATTCGTCACCTAAGAGATCCTCTTCACCCAGTTGGATGCGGAGCTGGCTCAGGCAGCGAGTGCGCGTCGGGCCTATGCTGCCTTTGGGGATGTTCAGCAGGGCGCTGATTTCGTCGTAGCTGGGCTCGCGGGTATCAAGGAAGATCAGCTCGATCAGTCTGCGGCAGCGTTCGCCCAGGCGCGCGACAGCTGCATGCAAGATCGCCTGCCGGTTCCAACCTTCCACAGCTTCATCAGGGGTCTGCAGTGGGCTGATGAGCTCACGGCGCGACGTGTATTCATCTCCATTGTCAGGCTCTTCGTCGAGCGACTGTTCGCGGCGTTGGCGCTGCACCATACGCCAGCAGAGGCGCCGGGCCGTGGTGACCAGCCATGCGGGCAGGCGGTCAGGATCTTCGATAGAGTGCAGGTTTTGCGCCAGTGCCAAAAAGACCTCTTGCCCCACGTCTTCTATCTCGGCAGGGCTAAGCCCATGGCGTGCAGGCACCGAGTGGACAAGGCGCGCGTAGCGATCCACCAATTGGCGCCAGGCGTTGGCATCTCCTTGCAGGCAGCGTTGCACCAATGTAGCCGGGGAGGCTTCGATTGAGCCGTGCGTGGCGAAGAGTTCCTTCATGATGGCGTCTTATCTTACCCGAACCGTCGGTCAAACTGTTGAATTGATATCGCTCCAATGTACGACTGCAGGTTGTCCGCCGGATTGGCGAATGCACAACGCCTGACATACCATGCACAAGGCAAATACGATACTTTACGATTATATACTATTTTTGAGCTTCGCTATATGGATTGAACTGCGATGACTGCATTAATTACAAACGGGCTGGAGAAAGTGTACCTCGTAGGCAACGAAAGCGTGCATGCGTTGCGCGGTGTAAGCTTTATCGTGCAAGCAGGCGAGATCTATGCGCTGCTGGGGCCCAACGGCGCCGGCAAAACGACCCTGCTGTCCATATTGACCACGCTCCTGACGCCCACGCGTGGCACGGCCCAGGTTGCAGGCTACGATGTGGTGGCACAGGCGGCCGAGGTGCGCCGCCGCATCGGCGTAACCTTCCAGGAAATTGTCGTGGACGGTGAGTTGACGGGGCGGCAGACGCTGGACTTTCATGGCCAGCTTTATGGCCAGGACGCGTCCACGCGCCGCCAGCGCATCGACGAGTTGGCCGTCCTGGTGGAGTTGGCCGATGTGCTCGACCGCAAGGCCGAAACCTATTCCGGCGGCATGAAGCGGCGGCTGGAACTCGCGCGCGGGCTGATGACGGCTCCCCAAATTCTGTTCCTGGACGAGCCGACGCAGGGCTTGGACCCGCAGAACCGCGCCGGCATCTGGCGCTACATTCGCCGCTTGCGCGAAGAACGCGGCATGACACTGCTGCTGACCACGCATTATATGGATGAAGCCGAGCAATTGGCCGACCGCGTGGGTATCATCGACCACGGTCTCTTGGTGGCCGAAGGTGCGCCACAAGAACTGGTGCAACGCATGGGCGCCGATGTGATCACATTGGAAGGGCCGGGCTCGCTCAACGGCCTCGAGGCGCGCCTGGAGGCTGAGACCTACGTTTCGCAGGTCACGCTCCACGCTGCAGACGGCGCGTACCGCCTGCAGATCGGCGTGGACGATGGCGAGCAGCGCCTGGCTTCTGTTGTCGGCCTGGCCGCCGCCAGTGCTGTCCATGTCCACAGGGTAAGTACCAACAAGCCCAGCTTAGGCGACGTTTTCCTGGCGGTGACAGGGTACGCCCTGCGGGATTCCGAAGCTTGATTCGTGTAATTATCGGATTACCATGATTCGCGCGTCCTGCTCGCGACACGAATCATGGTAATCCCCTAAATTCCCCGAATCGTGGTTCAGACACCCAGCCGGTTGCGCGAGAGAATTTCCCCCGTTCCCTGCCGCGTGCTCACCACATGCCCCGCCAACGGCAGGATTCGCTCATGTATCGTGTCCACGATCCACTCCTGGGTCGGGAAGAACATGTCCTCCAGCTCTGCCGCCGGGGTGATCCAGTTGCGCGAGCCGACCACGGCGGGCGGCCCATCGAGATGGTCGAAGGCCAGCTGCGTGAGATTGCTCGCGATCGTGTGCGCAAACGATCCACGCTCGGTGGCGTCGCTGGCTACGACGACTTTGCCCGTCTTCTTGACCGATTCGACCAACGGGCCGTAGTTGAGCGGGTTCAGGAAGCGCACGTCGATCACTTCGGCCGACAAGCCATACTTATCCTGCAAGACCTTGGCCGCATCCAACGCCCGGTAGAGCGTGGCCCCGATCGTAATGATGGTGAGGTCGCTGCCCTTGCGCCGCACGGCCGGCTCGCCCAACGGCACATCATAATAGCCCTTGGGTACGCCTCCCTCGACCAGTATTTCTGTCTCGGGATACAAGCGCTGGCTCTCAAAGAACACCACCGGGTCGCTGCCGGCCAAGGCGAGGTTGAGCATGCCCTTGGCGTCGTACGGTGTGGCCGGGAAGAATGCCTTGAGCCCCGGCACATGCGCTACCATCGCACTCCAGTCCTGCGAGTGCTGCGCCCCGTATTTGGCTCCCACCGAGATGCGCAGTACCAACGGCATCTCCAGCAGGCCGCCCGACATCGACTGCCACTTTGCCATCTGGTTGAATATCTCGTCGCCTGCCCGCCCCATAAAGTCGGCGTACATCAGCTCGGAGACGGCGCGGCCGCCGCACAAGGCGTAACCCGTGCCGGCGCCCACGATTGCCCCCTCGGAGATCGAGGTGTTGAACAGCCGGTGATAAGGCAGCGCCTCGGTCAGCCCGCGGTAGACACCAAACGCGCCGCCCCAGTCGCGGTTCTCCTCGCCAAATGCCACCATGGTCGGGTCCTGGTAGAAGCGGTAGATCATCGCCTCGAACAACGCCTCGGCATACGTGAGCGTCTTGAGCTTGGACGTCGGCTTGCCCTGCTCGTCCAGCCCAAAGCGGAATTTCTCCTGCGTCTGCTTCCAGCGCGTCTCCTCCAGCGGCAGCAGCACCTCGGGTGCGCGCTCGGCATAACGCTCGCGCTGCTTGTTGCTAAACATCACCTCGGCGATTTCTTCGCCGTCGATCGCCATGCGCGGGGAGAGCTCGGGTGAGATGGCGGCGGTCAGCACGATCTTGAGCTGCTCGATCGTGCCCTGCACCATGTCGTCCAGCTCACGCTCGGAGGCATGGCCGTTGTCGACCAGGTACTCGCGATAGCCGATGATGGCGTCATTTGCGCGCCACAGGTCTACCTCTTCCTTGGTCCGGTAGGCCGAGGCATCCGACGGCGAGTGGCCCGAGAAGCGGTAGGTGATGGTGTCGAGCAGCACTGGCCCGCGGCCCTCGGCCAGGATCTTGCGCTTGCGCTCGATAGCGTCGGCCACGGCCAGCGGGCTGTAGCCATCTACGCGTTCGGCATGCATGCCGTCAGGATTGATGCCCAAGCCAACGCGCGCCAGCACGCCAAAGCTCATGGTTTCGCCGATCGGCTGGCCGCCCATGCCGTAGAAGTTGTTCATAAAGTTGAAGATGATCGGCGGTGCGCCGCCAATGTCCTCGGGCCACAACGTGCGGTACTGGTCCATCGCCGCCACCATCATGCCTTCCCACACCGGCCCGCAGCCCATCGAGGCGTCGCCAATGTTGGCGATGACGATGCCCGGCTGGCGGTTGATGCGCTTGAAGAGCGCTGCACCGGTGGCAATGTCGCCCGATCCGCCGACGATGGCGTTGTTGGGCATAACGCCAAAGGGCGGGAAGAAGGCGTGCATGGAGCCGCCCAACCCCTTATTAAAGCCGGTGATCTTGCCGAAGATCTCGGCCAGCGCACCGTATAGGACATAGTTGATGGCCAGCTGCTGGACGTCACCGGCCTTGGCAAAGCCTTCGACGACCGATAGGGTGCGCCCGCCCATGTACGACCGCATAATCGCCAGCAGATCGTCGTCACAGAGCTTGGTGATGGCGGAGAGCGACTTGGCCAGGATCTCGCCGTGTGAGCGGTGCGAGCCAAAGATAAAGTCCTCCGCCGTCAAGTTGTACGCCATGCCCACGGCCGCCGACTCCTGACCGATCGAGAGATGGGCCGGCCCCTTGTGTTGGTACTCGATCCCCTCGTAGGCGCCTTCCCGCTTGATACGGTCGAGCATGGTCTCAAATTCGCGGATGTAGACCATGTCCCGGTAAATGCGTACCAGGCTGTCGCGTCCGTATTTCTTGGCCTCTTGCGCCGGATCCGAGCTATAGGCGTTTATGGGAATCTCAGGCGCTGCCAGGCTGGCGGGCTTTCGTTGTTCAGTTGGGTCGATCAGAATTGCTTTTGTCATTGTCTGTTTCTCGCGTACAGTTTCTTCCTCTATGCGTTACACGCTCTGCGTTTTTCCCATAAAACGTTCAGGGGAGCCAACTATTTCAAAGCCATATCTGCGATACAGTTCGTGTGCGTCACGCGTGGCGAGCATTAAGCCGCGAATTTGTGCCACGTCGGGGTGGTTCAGCACTGTTTGTATTAACCACTTGCCTAGACCCTGCCCGCGCAGTTCATTGTCGACAAACAGGTCGCACAGCCAGCCAAAGTTGGCAAAGTCAGTCACGATGCGAGCAAAGCCAACCTGCCGGTCGCCTTGGTACAGGCCAAAGCAGAGCGAGTTGGCGATGCTCGTCTCCACCGCCGCCCGGCTGCGCCCCTGTGCCCAGTAAGACTGCTCGCTCAGCCAACGATGAATATAGTCGATATCCAGGCGCTGCTTGTCGGTGCTGATCAAGTAGCCGTCCTCTCGCCGGCATTCCATTGTGCTCAGCCCGCCAAAACAAGCTCGATCGCGGCAATGGCCTGGCCCAGCGCCTGCAGGAAGCGGGCCGCCGGCGCGCCGTCCACCACCTGGTGGTTGATGGTCAGCGACAGCCCGATGTGCGGAATAAATTGGATGTCACCGTCCACATCCGTCGCCTTGGGCTGGATGTTGCACACGCCCAAGATGGCCACTTGCGGCGGGTTGAGCACCGGCGTAAACATCTCGACGCCAAAGGCGCCCAGGTTGGTCACGGTGAATGTGCCGCCGTTGAGTTCGTCGGGCAGTACCTTGCCGTTCAAGCATGCATTGGCCAGGCGCTTGGTCTCGGCCGAGAGCTGGCGCAGGCTGAGTGTATCGGCCTGGCGCACCACCGGCACCATCAGCCCGCGCGGTGTATCCACCGCAATGCCGAGCTGCACGTGCATGTGCTGGTGGATGGCGTCGCCTGTGAACAGGGCGTTAATGGCCGCGAACTGCGGTAGCGTGCGCGCCACGGCCAGCAGCACCAGGTCGTTAATCGTTATGCCGCGCAGCCCCATCGCTTCCGGGCTGACCTTGAGCCTGGCGCGCAGCGCTTGCAGGGCACGGGCATCGGCCGAGGCGTGCAGCGTCAACTGCGCCGTCGTCTGGAGCGACTGCAGCATGCGGTCGGCGATCACTTTGCGTACGCCCTTGACCGGAACGACCTCCACCTCTTCGGTTCCCAGCGGAGCGCGGGTGTCCTCGCCCGTGTTTGTGACTGGCAATGCGGCTGGCACGGGAACCGCAGATGCAGGCGAGGACGCCTGCGCTCCAAACGGCTCGCCCTTCACCAGGTCCTTGCTCGTGACGCGCCCGCCCGGTCCGCTGCCCTGGCCGGGGACGGCGTAGCCACCCTCCGCTATCATGGCCTTGGCAACGGGCGTGAGCTTTGGTTGCGCCGCAATGGCGGCCTGCACGTCACGCTCGATCACGCGTCCTCCTGGTCCGCTGCCTGCGAGCCCAAGCGGGTCGATCCCCTTGCGGTCGGCCAGGTGGCGCGCGCGCGGCGATACGCCAACCGGCTCGCCGCTGGTGGAGACTGCGCCACTGACCGGCATGGCGGCCTGTGCTGCGCCCGTGGCCGAACCTGCCGATGGGCTTGCCGGCGCCGGCGTGGCCACAGGCACTTGTGGCAACGCCGTGCCTGCGGCAGGTGCCGATGCAGGCGCTTCGACGCTCGCAGTTGCTCCCGCCGGGGCCAGGCTGGCGGCGTCCTCGCCTGCCGCGCCGACGGCGGCGATGGTGGTCATCACCGGCACGTCGTCGCCTTCCTTAAAAAAGGTCGCCAGCAGGGTGCCTGCCACCGGGCTGGGCACGTCCATGGTCGCCTTGTCGGTCTCTACTTCGCACAGCACATCGTCGACCGCAACCGTGTCTCCCACGTGCTTCTTCCAGTTGACGATAATGCAACTCTCTACCGAATTGCCCTGTTTGGGCATCACTACTGCTGTTGCCATACACAATGCCTCGTCACTAATTCTGGCTGCTGATCGTAACTGCTTGCTGCGCCGATCCTGCTGAGTCTACTGGCCTACACTATCGACCGCTGCCTGGCGCTCATTGGTCCTGTCCTGCTTGCGCTGTGCCTTTTCCAACTGTTCGTCTAGCAGGTCGATGTCGCCAATGGATTCCAACACGTAGGTAGGTTGGTAGGGGTAATTGGCAATTTGCTGGCGTTGGGTCACGCCGGTGAGCACCAGCACGGTGTCCAAGCCGCTGCTGACGGCTCCCACAATATCCGTATCCATGCGGTCGCCGATCATGACGGTTTCTTCCGAGTGGGCGTGCAGGTAGTTGAGGGCGCTGCGCATCATCAGCGGGTTGGGCTTGCCGACAAAAAACGGCGCCACGCCTGTTGCCTTTTCGATCAACGCCGCCATCGCACCGCAAGCCGGTTCGATACCTCCTTCGCCGGGGCCGGATGGGTCCGGGTTGGTGGCGACAAAGCGCGCTCCCGCCGCAATCAGGCGAATGGCCCGGGTGATCTGGCGCAGGTTATAGCCGTGTGTCTCGCCCAAGACGACGTAATCAGGCGCATGGTCGGTGATAATATAGCCGGCGGCATGGATAGCTTCGGTCAAGCCGCTTTCGCCGATCACAAAGGCCTTGCCGCCCGGCTGCTGGCTCTTCAGAAAACGAGCCGTAGCAATGGAAGACGTGAAAATTCTGTCCTCCGGCACTTCGAGACCCATCGTCTGCAGGCGATGCGCCAGGTCGCCGGGGGTGTAGAGCGGATTATTCGTCAAGACGAGATAGGCCAGTCCGCGCGCGTTTAGCGAGTCGATAAACTGCTGCGCGCCTGGCACCACCGTGCGTCCGCGCACCAGCACGCCGTCCATATCCATCAGGTAATTTTTGTACTGTTTCATGTTCCCTCCGCGGGAATTGCTCTCTTCGTTCTTGGAAGGCTTCCAGGAAGCGTTCCGTATAGTTCTGCGACGTTCTAGTGCTACGTAACGTCACCGCTAAGTATAGCGGTCCAGTGTTAACGTTTTTTTATACTGTCTCGACGGCCACGCCGGCCGCTTGCACCTGCTGGACCAACTCTTCCGGTGCACCGGCATCGGTAATCACGCGATCGACCTGCCCCAGTCGGGCGAAGGAAGCTACGCCTACACGTCCCCATTTGGTGGCGTCGATCACGGCAACCACCTGGCGGCAGCGTTCGACCAGTGGACGCTTGACCGCAGCCTCGTCCGGGCTCACATCAGTGAGACCCGTGTCCAGGCTGATGCCGTGGGCGCCAAAAAAGCCTTTCTCCAGGTTGAGCCGCCGCAGTTGTTCGAGGCCGTAGGCGCCGACAAACGAGGCCGTGGCCCGTTGCAGGATACCCCCGATCATAATCAGGTCGACATGCTGGGCATCAAACAGTTCGTGCGCTACTTCGAGGCTGTTGGTGACTACGGTAACATGCTGGTGCTGCTTCAAATGATGAGCAATCGCCAGCGAGGTGCTGCTGCTGTCGAGAAAAATGGCGTCGCCGTCATGCACCATCGCTGCACCCGCTGCGCCAATACGACCTTTTTCCTTAACCTGGCGTTGGCGGCGCAGAACCAGGGCCAACTCGCTTGTACCGCCTGCCATCATGGCCCCGCCGTGCGTGCGCACCACCAATTTGCGCTCGGCCAGCGCCTGCAGATCCGCCCGCACCGTCACCTCGGACACGCCGAACGAGGCGCTCAGCTCGCCTACCGACACTCTCCCGGTCATTGCCAGCCGGTCCAGAATCGCCTGCCGCCGCTCCTCGCGAAAGAGATCGTTGCCGCCTTCTATTTGTTTATGATTGCTTTCGATTGCTTTCATTTGTGCTTAGTATAACGTGGATACCCCCCTACGTCAAGGACGAATTTGAAACTGCAATGCCTCTTTCTAGAATGCTTCCTGGAAGCGTTCTACTATAGAGCATTACTGTAAGGCAGAAGCAGGTGAGAGCCTGGACACGCCCGTGTGCAGGGATTTGCATCCACCCTGAATTGGGTGTAGCTTAATATGGCCGTAAACTTTGGTGAACGCGACCACATCTTGACCGTTATTTCCAAAACCCACGACGCAAAGGAACGCCTCCATGTCCAGCAGGCATCTCCAATTTGCCCAAGGCTGCTACTATCATCTGTACAACCGGGGCGCTTATCGCAAGAGCATCTTTGTGGAAGATGAAGACTATCTCGACTTTCTCGCGCCTGAAGAAGAACACTTTGATCTACCATGTAGCGGTTGTAGCCTATTGCCTGATGCCAAACCACTTCCACTTACTTGTACGTCAGGATGGTGAAGCGAGCGCTGGCACGGCGGTGCAGTACACGTGCAACGGGTATGCCCAATCCTTCAACAGCCGCCATGAACATACCGGCACGCTATTCCAAGGGCGTTTTCAGCGCATCCTCGTGGACAACGACGAGTACCTACGCCATCTCTGCCGCTATATTCACACTAACCCTGTAAAGGATGGCTTTGCATTTCAACCTGACTTGTGGCCGTATTCAAATTACGTGGATTGGATTGGTGTACGCCGAGGAGCAATGGTAGACCGCGGGATTATTACCACCTTGTTTGGTTCGCCTGCCGCCTACGTGGAGTTTGTCGCTGCCTGGCCTCTGCGCAAGCAAATGCCGGAGCGTCTGCTGAATTACCTGGCAACTCTCGAACAACAAGAGTAAGCCGCTGGAAATCCGCCAGTTCGAGATACTATTGCGTAGCGAGATTTACTAGAACGCTTCCAGGAAGCCTTCTGTTAAATACTGCATTACGCTGTCGGCACTAAACGATTGGCTTGTACTCCACTTTCCCATCTTGACACCTTTCTGCGCCTGTCATCGTTATCAGCAGTACGGCAAAGTCAGTATGCACTGCGTGTGCGGAAGGAAAGACCTAACCCATGGCGGACATTACCATAGATCTTACCACGAGCGATATGCTCCTGCGCCTCTGCCTGGCCGGCATCATCGGCGGGCTGATCGGCTACGAACGCCACATCCATCATAAGGCCGTCGGCGTCGCCGGCATGATGCTGGTCGCCATCGGCAGCGCCGCCTATATGCTGCTGGCCAGCCATCTGGCGCGAACTGACCCTTCCTCCCTTAGCCGCGCCCTGCAAGGGCTCCTGCAGGGCATCGGCTTTCTGGGGGGTGCGGTAATCTTCAAAACTGGGTCGGATGTGCGCGGCATCAAAACCGCGGCCGCCATTTGGATTACGGGCGCGGTCGGTTTGGCGATAGGCACCTGGTTTTGGGTGTTGGGCGTCATCGTCGGAGTCACGACTGCGGCAATTTTATTTGTAGCCGACCAAATAGGGTCCCGGCAGCCACAGGACTAGACCCATCCGCTTTGCACTGTCTTGCCGTGCCGCCACTCCAGCAGGTTTACTCCTCTGCCAGCAGCCGCCGCGCTGTAAACTGATCGGTGATCAGCACGTTGATCCATCCACCGCGCAGTGCACCCAAGATGGCCGCGTATTTGCGCGCTCCCCCTGCCACGCCGATCGAGCGGTCGACGCGGGCAAGCTGGTCCAGTCGCATCGAAACGACGCGTTCGTTCAGGGGGGTATGCACCGGCTTACCCGCAGCATCAAAGAAGCGCAGCAGGACATCCCCTACAGCCCCTTTGCTGCGCAGCAGGTCCAGTTCGTGGGCGGGGAAGATGTTGCCCGAGGCCGCCAGCAGCTTGGATGGCTCGATGGCCCCAATGCCGACCAGCGCCGTCGTCACCTGGTCAAACAACGAAATGACGTCGCGCACGTACGCGTCCGCCAGCAGCACCTCGCGTGCGGCGGACGAATCCAACACACCAGGCGCCGGCAGGTACACCGGGGTGCCGCCTACCAGGTCGGCAAAGCGACCGGTCAGCCGATTGGCATGCACCTTGGCTGACGGGTCGCCGACGCCGCCCAGAATCTGGATTACGCGCACGTCTCCCTTTCGTGCTACCGAATGCATGGCATCCACCAGCGCCAGCAGTGTGGCGCTCCACGACGAAATGCCGATAATCTCGTTGGGGCGCACAGATGACTCGACATAATAGGCGGCGGCGCTGCCAATCTCACGTTCGATCATGCGATCATCCTTGTCGCTGCTGCAATCGACCACAATGGCATCGCGCAGCCGGTAGCGGCGCAGCAGCTCTTCCTCCAACTCGGTGTAGACGCCCTGCGGCACGGTCACCGAGATGCGGATGATGCCATTCTCGCGCGCCTGCTGGAGCAGCCGCGAGATCGTGGGCTGCGAGAGCCCCAGGCGCTTAGCGATCTCGGATTGTTTCATGTTCCATTCGTAATACATGCGTGCCACGCGCACGGTCAGCCGCAGTTCGTCGAGTTGGGCCATGCTGGTCCCTCATAGATATGGAAGTTGTGAATGTATATTCATTTTGCCTTGCTTGCATCCATTCTCCAATGTATTATAGCAGAAGCTGAATTAGTATAGGTGAATGAATATTTATTTACGAGACGACACCCATGGATAGTAGGGAGTTAGCCCTCAAGTCGATTGCCTATCGCAAGACAATCTTGACCATTATCAAGCATGCCAATGCCGGGCACACGGGCGGCAGCCTCTCCTGTATCGACATTCTCAATGTCCTCTATAACCAAGTGATGAACGTGTCGCCGCAGACGGTCAACAGCCCCGACCGTGACCGCTACGTGCACAGCAAGGGCCATTCGGTCGAAGCGCTCTACACAGTGCTGGCAGACTGCGGCTTCTTCCCACGTGCAGAGCTGGACACGCTTTGCAAGGCAGGATCGCATTTTGTTGGTCACCCCACGCGCAAGGTACCCGGTATTGAGCAAAACACGGGCGCGCTGGGCCATGGTTTGCCGGTCGCCGTCGGCATGGCGCTGGCGGCCAAGCTGGACGGCCGCAGTTATCGCGTCTTTACGACCATGGGCGACGGCGAACTTAGCGAAGGCTCAGTGTGGGAAGCCTCCATGAGCGCTGCGCACTACAAGCTCGACAACCTGGTGGCCATCGTCGACCGCAACACCCTGCAGATCACTGGCCGCACTGAGGACGTAATGAGCCTTGACCCGCTGGAAAATCGCTTCGCCGCCTTTGGCTTTGCCGTGCGCCAGGTGGATGGCAACGACGTGGCAGCCCTGTCCGATCTTTTTGCCCAAGTGCCCTTTGAGCCGGGCAAGCCCAACCTGGTGCTGGCGCATACGGTCAAGGGCAAGGGCATCAGCTTTATCGAGGACAAGGTAAAGTGGCACCACCATGTGCCTACCGACCAGGAACTTGTCACGGCCATCGGCGAACTCGAATCTTCTGAACAACAATGGCAGGCGAAAGCATGACACTTCTCCAAGCCGCTAAACCCAACCAGCAGGTATTTGCTGACACACTGTTGGCGCTAGGGCAAGCCGACCCATCGATTCTCGTCGTAACCAGCGACTCGCGCGGGTCGGGGCGTCTGGTCGAGTTTGGCCAACAGCTGCCCACGCAGATCGTCGAGATCGGCATCGCCGAGCAAAACCTCGTAGGCGTGGCCGCTGGCCTGGCTTCCACCGGTAAACGCGTTTTTGCTGTGTCGCCCGCCTGTTTCCTCACTGCTCGCTCGCTCGAACAGGTCAAGAATGACGTCGCCTATTCCAACCAGCCGGTCGTGCTGGTCGGCATCAGCGCCGGCGTCTCCTACGGCGCGCTGGGCACCACGCATCACTCGCTGCATGACTATGCCGTGCTGCAGGCGATCAACAACCTTGATATCGTCAGCCCGGCCGACAATTTTGAGACGCGCTCGGCGCTCGAGGCCGCGCTGCATCATCCGCGACCGCTCTACCTGCGTCTGGGCAAGAAGGCAATGCCTGACCTGCACCCTGCCGGAACGGTCTTCACCATTGGCAAGGCGCTGACGCTGCGCGCGGGGTCGGACGTCACCTTCATCGCCACGGGCGAGACGGTTCTGCCTGCCTACCAGGCCGCACTGGAGCTGGTGGCGCAAGGCGTAGATGCAGGAGTGCTAAGCGTACACACGCTGCGCCCCCTGGACACCGAAGCCATCTTCGCCGTCGCACGGAGCTCGCGGTCGCTAATCACGGTCGAGGAGCACAGTGTCATGGGTGGTCTCGGCAGCACGGTGGCATCTCTGCTGCTGCAGGCCGGTATCTACCGCCCGTTCAAGATCGTCGGCATACCCGACGAATACACGTACACCGGCAGCCAGTTGGAAATCTTTGCACACTACGGCATCAGCCCGGCCGGCCTGGCACAGACGGCGCAGACACTGCTCGCCACGGCCAAGCAACTTGCAGGCTGACACTTCAATGAGATGCGACTTAACTGGAAAGCTTCCAGGAAGCGTTCTAATTAAGCGGATTATTCTTGTGGGCTTCCAGGAAGCATTCTAGGATTGGATATGACAGTTTTTCTGGGGATCGACCAAAGCACGTCAGCAACCAAGGCCCTGCTCTTTTCTGCCGGCGGGGAACTGCTTGACCAGGTAGCACTGCCGCATCGCCAGCTGTACCCGCAGCCAGGCTGGGTGGAACACGACGCTGACGAGATCTATGACAACGTGGTGACTGTCATTACCGAAGTACTGGCCAAGCGACCTGACTTGGCCAAGGATGTGGTGAGCCTGAGCATTACCAACCAGCGCGAGACGTACGTGGTGTTCGACGCCGTAACCGGCCGGCCGCTGCACAACGCCATCGTCTGGCTGTGCCGCCGCGGTGAGCCGGTGTGCCGTAGGCTGGTCGAGGCGGGCAATGAGAGCCGCGTGCACGAGCTGACGGGCCTCAAGATCGACACCTATTTCCCTGCCTCCAAGCTGACGTGGCTGCTCGAGGCGCGGCCCGACCTGCGTGCAAAGCTGGCAACCGGCGCAGCGCTGTTCGGCACGATCGACGCTTACCTTGTCTATCGGCTGACTCGCGGCGCGGCCTACGCAACTGACCACACCAATGCCTCGCGTACGCTCTTCTACGATATTACCAAGCTCGCTTGGAGCGACGAGTTGTTGTCCATCTTCGGCGTGCAGCTTGGCCGCCGGCCGGAAATCCGTGAGAGCTGCGCTCACTTTGGTGGGACAGACGTCGAAGGTCTCCTTCCCGCGCCACTGCCGATTTGTGGCGTCATGGGTGATTCGCAGGCCGCCCTGTTTGCGCAGCGTTGCTTCACGCCCGGCAGCGCCAAGGTGACCTTTGGCACCGGCTCTTCGGTGCTGATGAACATCGGCGACCGCCCGCTGCTTTCGCCCAGCGGCATCGTCACAGCCATCGGCTGGGTGCTCGACGGCAAGCCGACATACGCCTTCGAGGGTATCACCAATTTCACCGGCGCCACTATTGCCTGGCTGCGCGACCAGCTGCAGCTGATTTCAGATGTAGCCGAGACCGAGGCCATTGCTGCTACCGTGCCCGATTCCGGCGGCGTATATCTTGTACCCGCCTTTGTCGGGCTCAGCGCCCCTTACTGGCGGCCGGACGCACGCGCCACCATTACCGGCCTGTCGCCGTCGAGCACACGCGCGCACGTAGTGCGCGCCGCACTTGAATCAATCGCTTACGTGATCGCCGATGTCCTCAAGCTGATGGAGGAAGATGCCGGACTCACACTCCAGTTCGTACAGGGCGACGGCGGCGCCGTGCGCAACCGCCTGCTGATGCAGCGTGTGGCCGACATCAGCCGGCGCACAGTGCGGGCATCTCGCCTGCCCGAGCTTTCGCCGCTGGGCGCTGTGCTCAACGGTATGTTAGGCATGGGCACGGCAACGCTGGACGACATTCGCGGCATGCCGGCAGACTATGCCGAGTATGTTCCCAAGCTCGCGCAGGACACAGCCGATCAAATGTACGCTGGCTGGAAGCATGCGGTGCGACAGACATTGGCGTAAAATGTGTAGTGCTCCAACACCATTAGATCGGCAAACGTGAAATTTCTGCTCCCTGTTCGACAAACATAGAGATACTGCCTATGCGACACAATCTTCCATTAATTTTCGGCATTCTGCTCGTGATCGGGTTCATTGCCGTGCTGCCTTTTTCCGTGACAATCGTGCCTATCGCCGAGGTCGAGGCGGTAGAAGCAGCCGAAAAGTTTGATGCTGCCTCCTTTGTGGCCGGAGTCTTCGACTCCAAGGTCGTGCCGGCGATACAGGAGAAAGCCGTCGATCTCTCTGCCATCCTCAACCAGTTTCAGGTGGATGACAAAGGCATCGCCAAAAAGGATGAACTGGTGCCGATCGCCCAGCAAAACGGGCTGATCACGGTCGGCGAGGCGCAGGTCTACATGGTCAAGGGACAAGGCACGGTGACCGAGGTAGACACTGAATCGCGCGTGAAGACCATGACCATCGAATTAGAGGGGTATGATGGTCCGATCAAGGTCCGCCTGTATACCGGTCCCCGCATCCCCAGCGACGAAACCGCCGTGCGCGATGCTGCCGGCTTTCTCAACTTTGGCGACTTTCGCAGCCAGACAGAATACGGCAAGGTAGCCAGCGAATTGAACAAGCTGATCGTGAAGCAGGTGCTTGGCGGTGTAGACCTGGCCAACCTTGTGGGCAAAACCATCTCGTTTACCGGGGCGATCGGCATTCGTACCTTTAATGTGCTTGATATTGATCTGAGCAAAGTCACGGTGGTGCCGGTGTCGCTCCAGGTGGTGGAGTAACACCATGGCGACGCAAGCGACGACCCACTCCCCGGATAGTAGCACGCTGCCCGCGCAGGCGAATTTTCCCGTGGTCACATCCGCCGGCCTGGATGCCGAAATCGTTCTGCGCGCCGACCAAGTCACCAAGGTTTTCCCCGGTACGGTGGCGCTGGACCATGTGGACTTTTATGTGCGACGCGGCAAGGTCAACGCCCTGGTGGGTGAGAACGGCGCCGGCAAGTCGACGCTGATGAAAATTTTGGCCGGCGTCGAGCAGCCGACTTCCGGCCATCTGTTCATGAACGGTGAGCAGATCCACCTGCGTTCGCCGTTGGAAGCGGAGAAGCGCGGGATCGGGATCATTTACCAGGAAATGAACTTGTGCCCTAACCTGAGCGTGGCCGAGAATATTTTCCTGGGTCGCGAAGTAGCGCCTAATGGCGTGATCGACCAGAAGGCGCAGGGCGAACGCGCGCGCTCACTCATCGAGCGGTTGGGCCACTCCATCGATCCTGCCACGTTGGTGAGCGCTCTGCGCATCGGCCAACAGCAGATCGTCGAAATTGCCAAGGCGCTTTCGCAAGACGTGCGTGTGTTGATCATGGACGAGCCGACCTCTGCTTTAAGCGCAGCCGAGGTCCAGGTGTTGTTCCGGGTGATCGACGATCTGCGGACGGCCGGCGTCGCCATCATCTATATCTCGCACAAGCTGGACGAGATCACCCAGATCGGCGACTACGTCACGGTCCTGCGCGATGGTAAGCTCGTGGCAGAGGAACGTATCCCACTCATCGACGTACCCTGGATTATCGAGAAAATGGTTGGCAAGAACCCGGCAGCTCTCTTTCATAAGGAAAAGGTGGCAGTCGGCGACGAGATCCTGCGGGTCGAGGACATCACCTTGCTTGGCCGCGCCGGCGGCAAAGCCGTCGACCACGTCTCCTTCTCGCTGCATAAGGGTGAGGTGCTGGGCTTCTATGGGCTCATGGGCGCTGGTCGCTCCGAGTTGTTCGAGTGCCTGGCAGGCTTGCATCCCGAAGCCGGCGGTCGTGTGTGGCTGAACGGTGAACTGCTCAAGTCAAAAAACGTCACCGCCCGTATTGAGGCCGGCATTACGCTCGTGCCCGAGGATCGGCAGCGCGAGGGCCTCGTGCAGGCGCTGTCGGTCGCAGACAATATGCTGCTGGCAAGCCTGCGCAACTACTTCAACGGCCTGTACCTGGTGCAGCGCAAAGAAGTGAGCGCGGTCAAGACCCTCATTAAGAACCTGGCTATCAAAGTGGCGGACCCGCAGCAGTTGATCACTGCCTTGAGCGGCGGCAACCAGCAGAAGGTGGTCATCGCCAAGAGCATGTTGACGTCGCCCAAGATCCTCATGTTGGACGAACCCAGCCGCGGTATCGACGTCAACGCCAAGTCCGAGATATTTGCTATCATGTCGCAGTTGGCCCAGGACGGATTTGGTGTGCTGTTTATCTCTTCCGAGTTAAAGGAAGTGATGGCAATGGCCGACCGTATCCTCGTCATGTCGCGCGGGGCAATCACCGGCGAATTTCTGCGTGAAGAGGCAACGGAAGAACGATTGGTGGCCGCCTCGGCAGTGGGTCATGGAGTCGCGGTTAAGAGTGCAGACGTGGTTCCGCAGGCCGGGCAAGTGGAAGCCGGGCAAGTGGAAGCCGGGCAAGAAGTAGAAGCAGGGTAGATAGAGGTGAGGAAGTCAATGAGTCAAGCAAGTGCAGCGCCCATGCAAAAGCAGCGGGGATTTACCAAGACGGACTTGCAACAACTTTTGTTGCGTGGCCGGGCATTTATTGCGCTGTTTCTGGTTACAATCGTCTTTTCGGTGATTGTCCCGAATTTTCTGGAAGCAGCTAACATTCAGATCATGGCCAAGCACGTTGCCCTCAATGCCATTCTTGGCGTAGGCATGACCTTCGTCATCCTCACCGGTGGCATTGACTTGTCGGTCGGCTCGCTCGTAGGCCTCACCGCCATGATTGCAGGTCTGCTGATCAACGAAGGTCTGCGCCTGCCGATGTTGGGTGTGATCGCCTATCCGCACACGTGGCTGATCTGCGCCATCGCGCTTATTGTCGGCACGCTGATGGGTTCCATCACGGGCTTCATCATTACCCGCTTTAACGTGGCTCCCTTTATCGCTACACTCGGTATGTTATACGTGGCGCGCGGTTTTGCCATGCTGCTCAACAGCGGCTACACCTTCCCCAACCTGGTGGGGCGTCCCGAGCTAGGCAACACCGGCTTCCCGCAATTGGGTGCGGGTGAGTTCCTGCACATCAACTATTCCATCTGGATCATGTTGATCTTCATGGTAGTTGCCCTGTTCGTTTCGAAGCGCACTCCGTTCGGCCGGCACGTCTTTGCCATCGGCGGTAACGAGCGCGCGGCGGAGTTGTCAGGCGTCAAGGTCAATCGCACCAAGGTGCTGGTGTACATGATCAGCGGCTTCTGCGCCGCCACCGTCGGCCTCATCATTGCGTCGCAGCTGGTGGCAGCGCACCCGGCCACCGGCACTGATTTTGAGTTGAACGCCATCGCCGCCGTGGTACTGGGAGGTACATCGCTCTCAGGCGGGCGTGGTGGCGTCGGCGGCACACTCATCGGCGCCTTCGTTATCGGCATCCTGAGTGATGGGCTCGTCATGTTGGGCGTCTCGTCGTTCTGGCAGATGGTGATCAAGGGCCTGGTCATCGTCGTTGCCGTAATCATCGACCAGATGCAGGCACGCATGCAGGCCCGGATCGCGCTCCAGAAGCAGCAGGAACTTGGGTAAGTCGATAAGCACACCTTGTGCTTGTCATGTATTTTTTTCGTCGCAGTTTTCAACCCTGCATAACCAATTCTTTCGCTCGGAGGAACACATGTCCAAAAAGCAGTTAATCCAGCTCATCGCCGTGCTGACGGTAGCCATGCTGCTGCTCAGCGCCTGTGGTGGCTCTGCCAGCACCCCGGCCGCGCCGGCTGAGCAGGCAACCACGGAGGCGACCGCCACGGAGGCCGCCACGACCGAAGCAACCGAAGCCGTAACGCCCGAAGCTACTGCCACGGAAGAGGCTGCGGCCGAGACAACCGTAGAAGCGACAAGCGAAGTCACCGCCACCGAGGAAGTGACTGCCACGGAAGCCACGACTTCGACTGAAGCATCCTCCACCGGTGCAAAACTGATCTGCGTGATCGTGCCGCCGGTCGAGAACCCGTTCTTCGGCGCCATGTCCGAGATCGCCGCCGCCAAGGCCAAGGAACTGGGCTACGACGTGCTGCAACTCGTCCATGACGACGATGCCAACAAGCAGATGGAGATGTTCGAGAGCTGCATCGGCCGCGGCGCCGCCGCTATCATCCTCGACAATGCCGGTGCGGACGCGTCCGTGGCCGCCGTGCAGAAGGCGAAGGATGCCGGTATCCCCAGCTTCCTCGTCGATCGTGAGATCACGCAGGAAGGCGTGGCTGTCGCCCAGATTGTTTCGAACAACTACCAGGGCGCGACGATCGGCGCCGAGTACTTCGCCGAACTCATGGGCGAAGAGGGCAAGTACGTCGAGCTGACAGGGCGCGACACCGACACCAATGCCCAGGTCCGCTCGCAGGCCTATCATGACGTGCTCGACACCTACGAGGGCCTCGAAATGGTCGCCCAGCAGACGGCAAACTGGAGCCAGACCGAGGCTTACGGCGTCATGGAGACTATCCTGCAGGCCAACCCGGACATCAAGGGCGTCATCTCCGGCAACGACACGATGGCCCTGGGCGCGCAGGCCGCGCTGATAGCGGCCGGCCGCGACGACGTGATTGTCGTGGGCTTGGACGGCAGCGACGATGCCATCCAGTCGATCATGAAGGGTGAACTCAAGGCCACCTCGCTGCAGCCCGTAGCCGAGATGGCGCAGCAGGCCGCAATCCAAGCCGACCAGTACATCAAGAGCGGCAGCACGGGCAAGCCCGAGAAGCAGTCGATCGACATGGTGCTGTTGACGGCAGAAAATGCCTGCCAGTACAAGACCTTCGCTCCCACCGGCTCCACCGATCCGTGCGAAGTCACTAAGTAAACTTTCCCAGCTGCGCTTCCAGGAAGCTCCTCGAATAATATAGCATTATTCGGGAGGCTTCCTGGAAGCGTTCCAGTAAATCGTGCCTCGCTCGCCCCACTAGAACTCCGCTAACGTGCGTACACCTGGTGCGAGTCTGGCACGTCTGCACACGTAAGTTAGACGCGTTCCCCACCATTCCTTGCAGGAGTATATAAAATGGCCCGCATGACGTTAGCCGTCATCTTTGGCAACCGGGATTTCTTTCCTGACCACCTCGTCAGCGAGGCGCGCAACGATATTCGCGCCCTGTTTTCCGAACTGGACATAAACGGCATTATGCTCGACGACACGGCCACCAAGCTGGGCGGCGTCGAAACCTGGAACGACTCCAAGCTCTGCGCCGACCTCTTTCGCCGCCATGCCGCGGAAATCGACGGCGTCCTCGTCTGCCTGCCCAATTTTGGTGACGAAAAGGGCGTAGCGGATACGATCAAGCTGGCCGGCCTAGATGTACCCATTCTGGTCCAAGCCTATCCCGACAACCTCGACCAGTTCGCTGTCGAGCGTCGCCGCGATGCGTTTTGCGGCAAGGTTTCGGTTTGCAACAACTTGCGCCAATATGGCTACGCCTTCACGCTGACCGATCAGCATACCGTGCATCCCACCTCGCCCGTTTTCCGCCAGGACCTGGTCAATTTCCTCGGCGTCTGCCGTGTGGTCAATGGGCTGCGCAAGGCCCGCATTGGCGCGGTCGGCGCCCGGCCAGGTGCCTTTAACACCGTCCGGTACAGCGAGAAACTGCTGCAGGCATCCGGCATGACCGTCACCACGCTCGACCTGTCCGAGGTGTTGGGCTGGGTCGCGCGCCTGCCCGAGGAGGACGGCGCCGTGGCCAAAAAGTTGGCCGATATCAAGGCCTACGCCGACTACGGCAGCGTGCCGCCACCATCGCTCGTCAAAATGGCCAAGCTAGGCGTTGTGATCGAACGCTGGATGGATGAGTACGATTTGGCGGCGACGGCCATTCAGTGCTGGACCTCGCTGCAGCGCAACTTTGGCGTCAACGTCTGTACGCTGATGAGCATCATGAGCGAGCGGCTGATGCCGTCGGCCTGCGAAGTGGACATTACCGGCGTAGTCTCGATGTACGCCCAGCAGTTGGCTTCCAGCACGCCCAGCGCGCTGGTGGACTGGAACAATAACTACGGTGATGACCCCAACAAGTGCGTTTTCTTCCACTGCGGCAACTGGGCCAAGAGCTTTATCCCCGACGCCGCCATCAAGACAGCCCCTATCCTGGGGACGACCTTGGGCGAAGAGAATACTTACGGCGCCATGGCCGGGCGCACGCCCTCCGGGCCGGTAACCTTTGCCCGCGTCAGCACCGACGACGTCAACGGCGCTATCCGCACCTATGTGGGTGAGGGACACTTTACCGACGACAAGCTGGACACGTTTGGCACGCGCGCCGTGGTCCAGGTGCCGAGCCTGCAGAAGCTGATGAAATACATCTGCAGGAACGGCTTCGAGCACCATGTATCCATGAACGGCTCGCACACCGCCCCTGTCCTGGCGGAAGCGTTCTCTACCTACTTTGGCTGGGAAGTGTACACACACGAAGGGTAACGCTAAACCGTAATCAGGCTACCTGCGGCCCTGCTTAATGCGAATTCGTGACGACCTGACCGCGGAACTGTGCCTGGCTCGCCCCTTGGTGCCTAACCTACCTGGAACACCGGTGGGGCGAGCCTCGCACGCTGATCTTCGACTTTTCCAGCTCACCTATTTTTACCCGCTAGCACTGCCACAGCAGCTCGCGCATAGTCGGATACACCCGCTCGTACAACGCGAAGCGCGGCGCATATGCCGCCGTTTGCTCCGGCTGCGGTTCAATCCGCTGCTGGATGCGTACGGTTGCCTTCACTGCCGCGGTGACGTCTGTATACTGGCCTGCAGCGACCCCGCCCAGCAGGGCGGCGCCCAGGCAGGCAGCCTCCGTGACTTGCGGTACACGCAGCGGGATGTTGCAGATATCCGCCTTGAGCTGGAGCCAAAGCGGGCTGCGCGCGCCGCCGCCTACTGCGTGCAGTTCGGCGATCGGCGTCCCTGCCGCGCGCAGCAAGTCCAGGTTGATGCGCAGCTCATACGTCAATCCTTCCAGGATGGCCTTGGCGATCTCCGCCTGCGTGGTGGCGAACGTCAAGCCCAGCAGCGCGCCCTTAGAGCGCGTGTCCAGAATCGGCGTGCCGCTGCCGGCAAAATGCGGCAGCAGCAGCAGTCCGGTCGGCCCCGCCGGCGCACCCGCCAGCAGCAGGTCATACGCGTCCTGCCCGCTTGCGGCCGCTTGCTCCACTTGCCAGTGTCCCAGCGTGTCGCGGAACCAGCGCAGCAGCAGGCCGCCGCTGTGATTGAGCGTCATCGCCAGGTAGAGCCCCGGCACGACATGGCGGTAGACCGAGATGCCGCCGTCGCGCAGCCGGTCGTCCAGGGCGGGCGACGACATGGCCACCTCCACCACCTCGGCCGTGCCACTGGAGACCATCGCCAGCCCCGGCGTCACTACCCCTGCCCCCAGGGCTGCACAGGCTTGATCGTGGCCGCCCGTGGCCAGGACAACCTCGCCGCTAAGCCCTAACTCGTCTGCCAGTACGCGGCGCAGCACGCCCACCGGCCCCCCTTCCAGTGGAGCCGGTCGTGCCAGGCGCGCGGCGTCGATGCCGCACCGCTCTAAAACGTCGCTTGCCCATTCGCCGCTGGCCAGGTCCATCATCTGCGTGCGCGAGGCAAGGCAGGTACTCACTATTGCCTCGCCCCCCAGCCGTCGCAGGAAGAAATCTTCATACAGCAGGAATTGCTTTGCCGCGTGCCATGTCTGCGGCTCGTTTGCCTGCAGCCACAGCATTTTGGGCAGCGTGTTGATCGTATGCACCGGGATGCCCGTGCGCCGGAAGAGTTCGTCGGCGCCAAAGGTGTCGCACAGCCGCTGATTTTCGCCCACCGTGCGTGTGTCCATCCCTAGTATGGCAGGACGCAGCGCACAACCGTTGGCATCGACCGGAATCACCGCCTCGCCCTGGCAGGAAAGTGCCAACGAGCGTGGCGGATCAGCCTTTGCGTCCTTGGCCGCCGTCGCCTCGAGCAGGCATTCCCACGCCAGCCGCCACACGCGCTCGGCATCCTGTTCCGCCCAGCTTGGGTGTGGCGTATCGATCGGGTACTCGCGTTTCGCCTGGCTCAAAATGCGCCCGTCCGCGGCAAATACGATCGCTTTGCAGCCCGTCGTGCCGATATCGAGACCAATGAGCGACATATGATGCTCTCCTTACGGAATAACGACTGCTTTCAGTCCTTCCCCACTATCCGCCGTCGCAAACGCCTTGCCCACTTCGTCAAGCGAGAAGCGGTGGGTGATCAGGCGGTCAACGGGGATCACGCCGCGCTGGAACAGGTCCAGCGCCGAGGAGTGGGCGGTTGGATGATAGGAGAATGCCCCAACCACCTCGATCTCGCCATAGTGAATCATATTGCCGTCGAGTGAAGTCATAGGGTTCGCCTTGGGCAGCCCGCCAAAGAGCACCACCCTGCCGCCTTTGCGCGCCATCTGCACCGCCTGCGTCTGCGTCGACGCGACCGGATTGGCGCAAACGACTACGTCCGCACCCAACCCCCCTGTCCAGGCGCGCACCTGCTGCACCAGGTCTGGAGCGTTGCCGTCGAGGGTCAGGTCAGGTTCAAAACGCTTAGACATTTCTAGACGTTGTGCGCTGACGTCGATGATGCAAGTAGCGGCCCCGCGTGCCTTGGCGACCGCCACGTGCAGGCAGCCGATGGGGCCGGAGCCGATGATAACGACGCGGTCGTCGATGCCGGTCTGCGCCTTGGCATGCGCCGCCAAGACTGACGAGCACGGTTCTGCCATGGCGGCAAACTCGTCGCTCAACCCTGCCGGTACGTGGTGGACGATGCCGTTTACCAGCACCTCGCGGGTCAGGACCATGCGCTCGGCGAAACCGCCGGGATAACCCGGTGTGATGCCCAGTAGGCGGATGTTGTCGCACAAGTTGTACTGCCCGCGTTCGCAGTACCAGCAGCGCCCGCAATGAATATCGGGCGCAATCGCCAGGCGGTCGCCCATGGCATAGCCCTTGACCTGCGGGCCTACCTCGACCACGATGCCGGAAACCTCGTGGCCTGGGATCATATCCGTCACACCGGCCGGCGGCCCCTCGCGCCAGCGGCGCAGGTCCGATCCGCACACGCCGCATGCCTGGACTTCGAGCACCAGACCATCGTCCGGTGCCGTGGGCGTGGGTACTTCGCATATTTCAAAGGTGCGCGGTCCAGTTAAAATTGCTGCTTTCATAAGGTATCCTCCATTCTGAACCATGATTCATCCGATATAAGGATTACCAAAATGCAGAGTGCGTGCGCAATCCATCAATCAAGGTAATCCCTGAATCCCACGAATCAAGGTTCAGACTACATCTAGCACCAACACCCAGTCCGGCCCATCCACCGGCGGAGTGAACGTAACTGCGCTTGTCGTCGGGAACTCGCCGATCGTCTGTGCACTGCCGCTGCGCGGGTTGTACCATGCTGCACGCACCGCCGGACCGGCAGCCCAGTCCAGGCGCACGCCAACAGCATTCGGCGTAGGTAGATAAACCATAGCGTAACAACCTTCGCTGTCGCGTGTGGCAGTGCAATATTCGCCGCGCTCGCCCCCGTCAAACAGCAGAATGCCCTGGTCTGGAATGCGCGTTAGAAATGGTCGAGATTCCATCAGGCAGCGCAAATGGATCATCTGCCCGGCGCCCGGACGATCGATCGCATCCTTCCACGGCCGGTCGGCGTGGTTGATCGCCTCATAGCGCTCGCCGCTAAACTGCCACATCGTGTGGTGCCCATACGTCACGCCACAGCCGCCGGCAAAGACCGAGCGGTAGCACTGGCGCCGCACATCGTCGGCGCGGTAGTAGCCGCTAGCCGGATTCCACTTCGGCCATGGGTCCACGGGATGGTCCTCATAATTCGGTTCGGCATCCAGCACCGGCTTGGTCGGAGTCAGCGCATAGTCGTGGGCGATCATCTCCCAGGTAGGCATGCTGCGGCCGGAACCGTGGCCGGACTGCATCATGTTAAAGTCCAGCCATTCCTCCGCGTGCAGCCAGGTCGAACTCGAGTTCGTGCCCGAGGGATGGTAGGTCTTGATGACACGCCGACCGACGCCCTCGTCGATGCCCGCCGCCATGGCACGCCAGATTGGGCGGTAGTCGTCGGTCTCCGTATAGGCAGGGCGGTCGCCGCCCAGGACCCAGACCACGTTGGTGTCGTAACGATAGCGCTCGCCCAGCCAGCGCCCGTAGAGCCGTGCGTTCTCCTGGTTAAAAATCGCCGGCCCTACCCCCCACATTGGGGTGACCTTGTCCCCCCAGGTGGGCAGCAGCGCGACATAAATGCCGTGCTCGGACGCCATGCGGATCACAGCATCCAGATGGCGGAAATAGGTTTCGTTTGGGCGCGTCGGATCGTCCTCTATGAGCGCGTATTCGCCGTAGGCATTAGGCGTATGCAGCCCATCAAACTCAGCGAGCGCCACCGCCTGGATGACGTTGAATCCCTTGCGCTGGCGGTTCTTTAGAAAGAACTCGGCCTCTTCAATCGTCAGACGGTGAAAGATTTCCCAGTCCGTGTCGGCCAGCCAGAAGAATGGCTCGCCCGTTTCCGTCACAAGAAAACGACGGTTTTCACTCACAGTAATGCGCGGCAGCGTGGTCATGCTTGCAGGTTCTCCTCTGTTCCTTATCATTAGCGTCATAAACTGGAAAGCTTCCAGGAAGCCCTCAAAGATAATCTATTATTTTCTTGGGGCTCCGGGGAAGCCGGTGTTGTCTATGCCTCGCGCAGGGCCGCCAAGGCCTGGAAGTCTTCTTTGACGTGGCTGTAGAGGCGGCGATAAAGCGCAAAATATTCCATGTAGCGGGCATGCCGGCGGGGATCAGGATCCATCTGTGCTACGTATTGCACCCACTGCTTGGCGACCTCGAAGTCGGGGAGAACACCGGTCGCCACGCCGGCGAGAATGGCATCGCCGTAGGGTGCACCAGTGCGCCGCTGGACCAGGACCGTCGGCACGTTAAAGACATCGGTGATGATCTGGCGCCACAGTTTGCTGACTGCACCGCCTTCATTCAGCACCAGCGGATAGTGGATAGGCAAGCCTGCTTGCAGCAGCAATTCGTACGAGTCGTAGAGCGCATAGGCCACAGCCTCCATCATAGCCCGCACCAGGTGCCCCTTGCTGTGGTTGAGCGACAGGCCAAAGATCACGCCGCGTGCGGCCGTGTCCCAGATCGGCGTCCGCTCCCCCATAAGATATGGCAGCACGAGCAGGCCGTCGCTGCCTGGTGGGACCTTCTCGGCCTGCAAGTTGAGCAGGTCATAGGCGCTGACGCCCAGCACGCGCTCGGCTTCTACTTCGTACTGGCCAAATGCATCACGCAAATAGCGAATCGACTGCCCCCCGGTCATCGTCGTCGGCACGGTGACATAGGTATCGGCTGAATCGACGGTGAAAGCCCAGTTGATCATGGTGGCGCCCACTTCGCTGAAGTTGAACGCCCGGCTCTTGTGCACTACGCCGAAGTTGCCGACAGTGCCCAGGTTGCTCATGATATCGCCCTCGGCGATGATGCCGGCGGCAATGCAGCTGGCCGAAAAGTCGACTTGCCCACAGCACACCGGGGTACCTGCCGCCAGCCCCGTCGCGGCAGCGGCCTCGGCCGTGACACTGCCGATAACCGCATCAGAGCGATGGATCGCCGGCAGAATAGCGGGCGCAATTGCAATTGCCTCCAGCATGGCGGCGTCAAAGCATTCGTTGTTCAGGTCGAAGGCGACGCCGTAAAAAGCTGCTCCACCGTTGTTGACGACCGCCTGCCCGGTCAGCTTGAGCGTGACAAACCCGTCGATCGTCAGCGCCTTCCAGATGCGTTGGTAGTCGTCGGGTCGATGGCGCTGCTCCCACAGCAAGTTTACCAGCACCGGGTGGTCGTCGATGCGGTTGCCGGTCAATCGCACGATGCGCTCTTCCCCGACATGGCTGCGCAGCCAGGCAACCTCCTGGGTAGCGCGGCGGTCCAGCAGATTGTAGGCATTGTGGATCGGGCGGTGCTGCGCATCCACCATCACCAGCGACGGCAGCGCCGACGACACGGCCAACCCGCGGATGTCGCCTGGCGCCACGCGCGCCTGCGCCAGGCACTGCTGAATCAGGCGGCAGCCGATCGTCCAGTATGCAAGCGGGTCGTGTTCCGACCAGCCGGGCTTCTCGTGGATAAACGGATATTCTTCAAACGCAAAACCAAGCACTTCGCCCTGCGTGTCAATGATGCACGCCTTGGCGCCGCCCGTTCCATAGTCGATTCCAAGCAGATAGTCGGCCATTGGTCGCTGGTTCCTTCTGTAAGCCATCCGGCGCATTTCAATGCGCGTGCCCTCTCAGGCACTTACAAGACACCGAGTCTCTGGCGAGCTTACGCTCGCTTGAGAAACTCGGTGTCTAGACTCCGAGAGGATGACCCTTGCGTTTTCTGCTTTACTTCTTCACCAACTCCGCCGTAGCGCCGGACGGGTGCGTCTGCACCAGTGTCACCAGGTCAAAGCCGCGTAAGTTTTTGGCCACTTGCACCAGGGCATCGCCCACAGCGCCGGCCGCCAGGGTGCTGCCAAACGGCAGCACGCCATCACCCTCGCCGTGCGGCGTCGAATTGACGTTGAGCACGATATCGCTGAGCCTGCCCAGCGGCGAGGCCGGCTCCCACGTCATGGCAATCACCTTCGCCCCGCGCTCGCGCGCCACGGTGGCGAATTGGTTGATCTCGGCGCTCTTGCCTGCCTTGGAGAAGGCAATCAGGATGTCGCCGGGCATCACAGCCGCCGACGGGCCATGCAGCGCATCGGCAGGATGGGCGAAGAAAGCGGGCATGCCACAAGTCGAAAGCATGTGCGCCAGCCGCCGCGCCATCGTGCCTGATGTACCGGCGCCAGTTACGAAGATTGTGCCTGTGCAAGCGGCGACCAGGCGCACTGCAGCCACAAAGTCCTGGCCCAGGTTGTCGGCCATCAATGTGACGACATCCGCCTCCGCCAGGATCATGCTTTTGCCCGCCAACAACAGTTCCTGATCGTTCATTTCCCGATCGCTCATAACCGTCTCCTAGCCGAACAAGGCGCGGCGCAGCATTGCCTGTGCCGCCATAGCATCGCCGGTCTCGTAGATGGCGTCGGCTTCTTGGTGGTCGATGCGCTCGGAGGCTTTGGACAGCAGTTCGAGCCAGGCCAGGCTCTCGCACGCCACGGCAACCTTGTTCTTTTCGCGGTAGGCGAAGATGTCAAGCGAGTACCAGCCGTCGTAGCCGGTGCGGTCCAGCCAATAGAAGAACTCCACCCATTCCAAGGTGTGGACCGAACCCGGGACCATGTCGTCGTCCCAGAGGCGGTAGTTGTCGTTCAGATGCAAGTGCATCAGGCGGTTGCCAAAACGCTTGAGCAAGGCAACCGACTCAGCCAGCGTTTCGTAGCCCATGTTGGCGTGGCCGACGTCCAGGTTGATCCCCAGGTTGGGCTTGTTAACCATGTTGACAAACAGCAACGCTTTGGCCGTGCTGTTGATCATGATGTGCGTGCGCGGCTCTTTGGGCTTGAACTCAAGCGATATCTTGACGTTCGGGTTGTGTGACGCGCATGCGTCGAGCCCTTCCAACATCCAGTCATACATCTTGCTGTAGTCAGCCTGGAAGACATAGTCCCAGCCGTCGTGACCGGGCCATGGGCTGACATGGTTGCAGCCGGTGCTGGCGGCCAGGTCCATGGCTACCTTGATACGGTCGACGGCATCGCGGCGGATGCCTGGGTCAGTCGAGGCCATCGTGCCCCAGCCCCACTTGGGGTTGGCCCAGATCTCGGGAATCACGCAAGCCAGTTGGAAGCCGGCATCATGGATTTGCTTCACAACCGCGTGCTGGTTCTGGTCGTTGATGTGCCAGCCGCCGATGACCTCGATGCCAGTCAGGCCGGGCACCTGCTTGGCATCTTCCAGCATCTGGTCAAACGAGCGTGTTTCGGTGTAACCCTGAATCACATAACGGTCGGCGCAGTTACCGAAGACTACGGCTACGGCTGCGTATCGTCTGGTCTTCATTTGTTATTCTCCTCTGGAACTATGTGTTAGCAGCGGATAAAGCTGGTGTTTCCTTGTCGGTGCGAATATTGCGCCGGCGCAGCTTTTGCAGCTGCGTATTGCGGAACGCGTCAAGCAAGATGGCAAATAAGATAATGCCGGCAGTAATCAAGGGCTGGAGATAGATGTCCACCTTGGCGAAAATCAAGCCGGTCTGGATCATCTGGATCAAGACGGCCCCCAGCACGGTGCCGGGGAAGACGGTACCAAGGCCGCCAAACAGGCTCGTCCCGCCCAGGACCACGGCGGCGATGGCGTTGAACTCGTACCCTTCGCCAAAGCCGGGATGAACCACACCTTGCTGCGCCACCGAGACGAAGCCGCCCAACGCTGCCAGAAGCCCGCTGGCCAGGTAGACGGTAGCCAGCACACGGTCGACGTTCAGACCTGCCTTTTTGGCTGCATCCGGATCGTTGCCTACTGCATAGATGCGTCGCCCAATCGGCGTCATGGTAAGCACCAGGTGAGCGATCAAGACCACAAAGGCGAAAATCACGATGGGCAGTGGAACGACGCCAAACAAGCGAGTTGAGCCCAACTGCAGCACGCTGTCGGGGAAGGGAATCTGGATAGATTGCGAGAAGAGCAGCCCTATGCCTTTGCCTGCCACCATCGTGCCGAGCGTGGCGATAAAGGGGACGATCTTGAGCTTGGTGATCAGGAAGCCGTTGACGGCGCCAAACAGGAGGCCGACGCCTAGACAGACCAGCAACCCCAGCCAAACCGGCGCCTTCATGTTCTGCATGATCAGCCCGGCCACCGCGGCCGAGACGTACATGTTGGAGCCCACCGACAGATCGATGCCGCCGGTCAGGATGACGAACGTCATGCCCACGGCAACGATGCCGATGTACGAAGCCTGCTTGAGGATCGTTTCCGCTGCCTGTGTGGTAAAGAAGCGGGGCGAGAGCAGGCCAAAGACGAGGAATACGACGACAAACAGGATGTAGGGTGAATTTTGCAGCAAGAGCTGCTGCGTGCGTCGACTGTTCATTGCGTCTTGTGCTCCCGGAAAGCAGCGCGCAGGATGCGCTCCTTGTCGAACTCGTCTTGTGCAAACACCGCCTGCACTTCACCATTGCTCATGACCAGGATGCGGTCACACACGCCCATCAACTCGTCCAGTTCCGACGAGATAAACAGCACGCCTGCACCCTCGGCTGCCAGCTGCGCAACGATCGTGTATATTTCGAACTTTGCCCCGACGTCGACGCCGCGCGTCGGCTCGTCTACAATCAGCACCTCGGGCGTATTTAGCAGCCACTTGCCGATCACTGCCTTTTGTTGGTTGCCGCCGCTCAGCGTCTTGACCGCCTGCTGGCGCACATCCGCCGCCTTAATCTTAAGGCTGTCCACCACGCCGCCGATCTGCTCGTTGAGCTTGCCCTCGCGCAGCGGCGCAAAGCTGGAGCCGGCGTAGTGAGGCAGGGCCACAAGCCCGATGTTGTTGCTGATGGATATGTCCATGAGCAGCCCTTCCTCGCGCCGATTTTCGGTGACAAAAGCCATGCCCATGTCAATACTGGCACGCGGCGACAGCTTGTCGTGCGGCTTGCCGTTTACCATGATTTCGCCGCGCTCGTAACTATCCATACCAAACAGAATCCGTGCCAGTTCGGTGCGTCCAGAACCCATCAGACCAAATACGCCCAGCGTTTCACCCTTATGCAGCGTGAAGTCGATCTGCTCGACGATCCCGGTCTGTGATACGCCGCGCACTTCCAACGCAGGAACAGTCGTTGCTTTTGCCGTGCGCTGCGGATACAGCTGCTTGATGTCGCGGCCGACCATCAGCGAGATCATACGCCCAATGGTGAACTCGTCTTTGCGACCTTGGCCCACCAGCTCGCCATCGCGCAGCACAGCGATTTTGTCGGCCAGCCGCATCACGTCGCCCAGAATGTGCGAGATATAGACGATCGATGCCCCATCGCTGCGCAACCGCTCGATCAGGGCGAAGAGCCGATCTGTCTCGCGTGCCGTGAGTGAAGTGGTAGGCTCGTCGAAGATAATCAGCCGGGCTTTGAAGCTGAGCGCCTTGGCAATTTCTGCCAACTGCCGCTCGCCCGGCGAAAGCTTTTCCACCAGGGTGTCGGGCGACACCTGCAGGTCTACGGCATCCAGAAACTGCCTGGTCTGGCTGCGCATGGCACTACGGTTGAGCATGGGCAACCAGCTGAGCCGCGGAAAGCCGTTGATAAAAATGTTTTCGGCGATGCTCAGGTTGGTAAATAGGTTGAGTTCCTGGTGGATGAATGCCACGCCGGCGTCGTTGGCGTCGCCGGGCGAGCGCGGCGCATAGGGCTGGCCCTCCAGCAGCATCTGCCCGCTGTCAGGCGCCACGACCCCGCCGACCAGGTTCATCAGCGTGCTCTTGCCGGCGCCGTTCTCGCCCACCAGCCCCATCACCTTGCCGCGCGGCAGGTCAAGGCTGATGTTCTTGAGCACACGTACGCCAAAGAAGCTCTTGTCTATATCCTCAAAGGTTAGAATGGAGTCAGTCATGTGCGATTCCTCAAGAACGGGCCAGCAGCCGCGTGCGCGCCACGTCCAGCCCCGCCGCCAGCAGAATGACGGAGCCCTTTACGATTTGCACCCAGAAGAAGGACAGGTTCAGCAGATTGAGGCTGTTGTCAAGCAGTACAAAGAAGAGCACGCCAAAGACCGTCCACATGATCTTGCCTTTGCCGCCCGAAAGGCTGGTGCCGCCGATAACGGTCGCCCCGACGACATCCAACAGCAGGTTGGCGCCCAACGTGGGCCGGCCCGCCGCCAGGCGCGCGGAGTAAAGAATCGATCCGACGGCAGCAAAAAGGCCGCTCAATACATAGGCAGTGATAATAACCCGCGCCACAGGCACGCCGGACACTGCGGCTGTACGTATGTTCGTACCCACGGCATAAAACCAGCGCCCGAGCACAGTGCGGCTCAACAACCACTGCGCGGCAATTGCCAAGGCGCCGACGAGAAAGAAGGAATAAGGAATAAAGGCGATTTGTCCCTGGCCGATAGCGACATATGCGTCCGGCAGGTGAATAATGTTTTCCGATTTGGTAAGAAAGATGGCGGCTGCGCTAAAGAACATCATGCCGACCAACGTCACCATAAAGGGCGGCGTTTTGAGCTTGGCCACGGCTGTGCCGTTCCAGAGGCCGATCAGTGCGCCGACGACGAGCATTACAATGATCGCCACGGGCAGTGCCAGCCAGTTGCCAGCCAGCGGGCTGCCCGTTTCGGTCAGAAAAATGCCCCACAAAGGGCTTTTCTCAAACAAAATGGGGTCTAACTGCGTCGTCATAATTGCTGCGCCGATCACGCTGACGAGCGCGATGATCGCCGATTGTGACAAGTCGATGCCTGCCACGATCAGCACAAAAGTCTGTCCGATCGCAACTGCCAGCAGCGGCCACATGTTGGAGAAAATGTTACCAAGATTCTGGGGGGTGGCGATCCGCGGGATGAAGGGCCAGAGCACCAGGAAATAGATGATGCTTAGGTAGAGGACGAAATACTCCGATACCAGCAGCCTGCGCAGGATCTGCCGTACCCTGGCCCAGCCGTTCGTCCGCACACCAGCGGCGCTGCGCATGGGCGAGGTCTGGGAATTGCTCAAGTTGGCCTCCGTCATAACATTCTTCCCTGAATAAACGGCGATACGATCTGGCACGGGTTGGACAACGACGGGCTTTTCCGGCGCTGCCCAACCCGTGCCACTAACCTGTTTACCGGCTAGTTACGGTAACAAATTACTGGGGCACCGTGAAGGTGCGGTCCAGGCTCTCGCCTGCATCCTGGACCAGCTTGCAGCCCCACATGTCCGCGGCCTTGTCCTGCCAGTTTGCCTGCGTCAACGCAAAGCCTGGGTCGTCCATCCAGTTTTCCGGCGTCTTCTCGCCCTTGGCGATCGCATCCAGCATGGCCTGCATCATCGTGTCGGCCTCATAGAAGAGGTCCTGCACGCCGGTGGCGTCCACATAGCCGTCACGCATCAGTTTGCAGGCGTTCGAGTCGCCATCCAAGCCGGCCAGGATCATGTGACCCTCTTCGCCGATCTTTGCCCAGCGGCCCAACGGCTCCAGCACGGAACGAATCTGCGGGTACATGAAGTCCGAGGAGGTGAAGATCATGTCGACTTCGGGATCGGCCTGCATGGCTGCTTCCAGATTGGCCAGCGCCGTGGCGCCGTCCCACTTGGTGGGAACTTCGATCACTTCGTTGAACAGGTCCGGGTTGGCCTCGATAACGTTCATGAAGCCCTGGCGGCGGCCCACAGCGTTCGGGTCGCCCAAGTCGCCGACCATGATCAGCGGCGTGACCTTGCGGCCAAGCTTTTTGGCCTCGACGGCCATGTGCTCGACAGCTGCCTGTGCGATTACCTCATTGTTGGCGACGATCACCAGCGTGGGATTGCTGTCGTTGGCCGGCGGCCGATTGAATACGCCGATCGGGATTCCTGCCTTGTTGGCTTCGCCGACGATGGTCACTGCGCTCTCGCCGTCCTGCGGGATGAAGATGATGCCATCTACGCCCTGGGCGATGCAGTCCTTGATCTGTTCGAGCTGCTTGTTGGCGTCTTCGTTGGCATTGCGCTCGATCACGTTGATGCCCAGGCCGCCAAGCGTCTCGACGATGGCCTTGTGCCCTGCGACCCAGAACTCAGTCTCCAGGTCCTGGTAGGCAAAGCAGATACTCTTCTGGTCGCCGCTGGCAGCAGCATCGGCTGCCGGAGCCGCGGCCTCTTCGGTCGCTGTGGCCGCTGCCGCATCACCCGCTGCCGGGGCAGCAGGAGCAGCAGGAGCCGCCGCCGGGGCGGCGCATGCCGAAAGCAGCATGCTCAGCACAACCACAACCGCCAATACAGCATGTAGTCGTTTCATTGTCTCTTCTCCTGATAAGCTTTTGCACACAAAAAAGACGAAAACGTGAGTAAGGGTGCTCACGGGACGAACACTGCCTTGAGTACTTTGCCTTCGAGCGCCATCATGGCACCCTCCCTGAAATCCGACAGCGGGAAGCGGTGCGTGATCAACTTGTCCACTGGTATCCGGTTGGTCGCCACTAGCTTGACCGCCAACCGGTAATGGCGCGGCGCAAACGTGGTGGTGCCGATCAGGGCCAGTGCGTTGTAATGAACGATGTTCATATCGACTGGTGGCTTGCTGTCGTCCTTGGGCAGCCCGCCAAAGAGCAGGATGCGTCCGCCCTTGCGTGCCATCTCCACCGCCTGGCCGACGGCAGCTGGCGCCGGCGTGGCAGTGATGGTGACGTCGGCGCCGCGGCCGTTTGTCAGCCGCCGCACCTCGCTCACCAAATCGACCTTGGACACATCGATCGTCGCGTCGGGCGCAAATGGTTCTGCCAGCCTGAGGCGCTCAGCATTGATGTCGGCAATGATGATACGTTCGGCCCCATGCAGCCGCGCCAGGGCAATGTGAATGCAGCCAATCGGACCTGAACCGACGATGACCACTGTATCGCCTAAGCCCACCTTGCCCCGCTCCTGTGCGTTGAGACAGGAGGATATTGGCTCGGCAATGGCTGCACTGCCCGGATCTACGCCTGGGGGCACGCGTTCGATGACACCCAGGCGAATGGCCTCTGGTGGCACCGCCATGTGCTGCGCCAGCCCGCCCGGCCATGCCTGGGCGATCTCGCGATAGTTCTCACATAGCTCAAACTGGCCTTCCAGGCAGAAGTCACAGTGGCCGCAATAGACCACCGGCCCCATGCTCAGCAAATCGCCCCGCTGCCACGGCCCTTGGTAGCCGGCGCCGGTATCGGCGACGACGCCACAGATTTCGTGGCCGATGATATAGGGCATATGCACCTTGCGATGGCCACTGCGCAGCGTGCGCAGGTCGGAGCCGCACAGCCCACACGCCTTCACGTCGAGCAGCAGACCACCGGCCGGAGTCTCAGGCGCAGGCACGGTCTCGACGCCAAAATCCATCGGCGCACGGACGACGACTGCTTGCATGGAATCAGACATGCGGCTACCTCGCCACCAGGCTCTCTTGCAGCTGGCGCAGCTTGTACACCAACTGCGACGTGTCGGACGCAAAGTTCTCCTCGGTCAGCAGTTCGCCGCGCGCGACATCCTTGAGCAGGCGGCCACCGGGCGTCAGGCCCATGGGGATGCCGTGTAGCGCTTTGGCCTCTTCGGCCTTGTAAATGCGGCTAAAGAAATCGAAGCCGCCGATGCCGTCTACCTTCTGCCCCGCCTTGAGATCGCGCTTCGCTACGCTGACCAGCTCGGCCACCAGCCCCTGCGGCTTGAGTACGGCCTCGCCGTACACTACAGCTTCCGCCACGGCCTGCGGCGTCTCGATGCTGCACAGGTGGAAGGGGCGGTAGAGTGTGTAGTAGGGGCCGTCGCCCATCGAATAAAACTTCAGGTCGGCGCGCGTGTGTGCGTCGTCGCTGGTTACGATCACGAAGACTCCTGGCGCCACCTTGCCGATCGAATATTCCACGCAACCGCGCCGGCTCAGAATGCCGCCATCCTCTTTGGGCACAAACACCTTGTTGAGATCAGCCACGTCTACCTTTGCCCCATGTGCCCCAGGGACGTCGGGCACCAGACCGGTGGCGTTAGCCATGGCGGCTAGTTCCACCATCGTCTTGGTTCCGTCCTGGAAGGCAGCCAGCATCTTGGGGTTCATGTTCTTGCTTTCGGCTTCGGCGCGTGCCGTGTCCGGGTTGGCAAAGTAATTGATCGGGTTGTTTTTACCCTTGCCCAAGCAGACCACTTCAAAGCCCAGCGTGCTGGCAAAATCGTAGAGTTGCTTGCAGACGCCCGGCTCGTCGCCCGTGGAAGCCGTGTAGACGCAGCCCGCCTGTTCGGCCATGCGGCTGAGCATGAGGCCCACGGTGACGTCAGTTTCGACGTTGAGCATGACCACATGCTTCTTGTTCATGATGCTGTGCCATGCAACTTGCGCTCCCACCTCGGTCACGCCGGTTGCCTCTACGACTGCATCGATGCTGGGTGCCTGTGTCAACAGCAGTGCGTTCTCGGTGACCACGTAGCTGCCGCGCCGCAAGGCATCTTCAGCCTGGCCAACATCGCTGGTTATGCAGATGGCGCTTTCCGGCACGCCCAACGCTGCGAGGGTCTTCAACGGCCGCTTGATGTCGAGGTCGGCAATGGCGCAGGTTTCCATGCCCGCCATCTTATGTGTGACATGCACCATGCCGGAGCCTTCCTGGCCACAGCCGACGAGTCCCACGCGAATAGGCTTGCCGGCCGCTTCTCGTTTTCGTAAATGATCAAGCAATTGCATGATGAGTGCTCCTAAGCAGGGTAACGTGCAATAGAGACCGGCAGTATTGCTGTCTCTCTAGTTTTTCGCGGGCTGAACTGGGAGCCAGGCGTCCGACTGATCACGGTGTTCGGATGAACAATGGTGAACAAGTGACCGAATGTATGATAGCACACGATTTCTGGGCTGTCAAGTGTTCAGTTTCGTTCATATGTTCACGATGTTGAGCAAAAGAGCACCGAGTCTTGGCGGAAACTCGGTGCTCTTTGTCCTACCACCACGGGTGCTGCCACTAAGCAAGCGTTCGCAGGCGCAGCGCGCAGTATGGCTTATCAGGGGCCGGAATTTCAGCAATATCTTGAAAGATGCCAGGCACGGGCTGGATCGTCATTTCCCACGTGTCGATCATTTCGACCGCAAAGGGGACAGCACCAGGCAAGCCGAAGGTCCAGGCAGCAGGTCGGTTCTCGCCAAAGTAGAAAATGAGCGTATCGCCTGCGCATGCCCCTGCCACCACCGACCAGGGCCAGACATCCTTGAATGGCTGCAGTCCACCCGGCGGCAGCTCTTCAATCAGCCGGCGCAGAAAGGCGATGCGCGGGGCGCTTTCGCCACGCAGCACGCCACCCTTGGCCCACCACAGCAAGTCTTCAGGGTGCAGGTACGTCTCGCCGTGCCCGGCATAGCCGCCATTGATCACCATGACCCAAAATCGATGCACCAGCTCCTGCGCCGAAATGTTGCCCCACGGCAGCGGGATGTTGCCTTCATACTGGCACTCGTCGTTGACGATCGGCTTGCGGTAGAGCTTGCGCCACTGCCGCACCTGGTTAACGTCAAAGTTTTGGATGCAGACATGCGTCACCCAGGGCTTGGTGTGGTCGTAGTTCATGCGCGTGTCGCCATTATGCACTGAGCGCAGGTGCTGATACGGGTCCAGCTCCTGAATCAGCTGAAACGAATGGTCCCAGCGCTCCATCGGTTTACTGTCGAGCAAGAAGTCATACTCGTTGGCCAATGACCACCACACGTTGCGGTAGGCGGCCAGACGCGCAACGAGATAATGCAGGTAATGGTCGTCTTCTGCCGCCGACATGTGCGCATAGCCCCAGCGATCGTACGGGTGAAAAACGATGATATCGGCCTCGATGCCCAGGTCGCGCAGTTGGCCGACGCGCTGCTCGAAGTGCCGCCAAAAAGCGGGATCAAAGCGCGTCAGATCCTGTCCGCCGTCACTGCGCTGATAGGGATAGTAGACCGGTTCGTTGGCGTTGTAGATGTAGTCCTTGGGAAAGACACACATGCGCATCTTGTTGAAGGGTGCCCTGCTCAATGTCTGCAGCGTCTGCTCCTCCAGCACGTCACCTTGGTGTGTCCAGGCGTAACAGGTAGTCCCAAACGGGTAGTATGGCGCGCCGTCGGCGTAGGCGAAGTGCATCTGGTTGTGCACGTGCACCGGCCCATGATTGCCGGCTGCCGGCGAGGTGCACTCAAACTCGCCGCGCAGGCCATCCAACTCCGCCACGTTGCTTTTGGTTGTATAGGTCCAGCGGCCTACGCTGTCGGGCATGAGGCGAATGTGGTAGACCCCTCCGCCATCGTAAAAGCCTTCCGGGCTGAGCACGCGGTGCCCAAAACGGAACTCGGCGCTAAGCGCCACATCCACGAAGGGGTTGCCCACCTGCGGCCCTGGCAGCATGAGTTCGAAGATGGCCCACTGCTCGACTTGTCCTGGTTGGGGTGGTGCTGGGTGGTTTTCGGAATTCACAATGCCCAATCCTACTCTTTGAGTGCGCCGGCGGTGAGCCCCGCGACCATGTAGCGTTGCAGGAAGATATACAGGAAGATAATCGGCGTGATCGAAATTACGACACCCGCCATCAACTGTGTGTACTGCGACGAGAACTGCCCCTGGAACTGCAGCAGGCCGACGGGCACCGTGCGTGACTCGTTGGCACTGATCAACACCAATGCCATCAAGAGCTCGTTCCAGGTCGCCAGGGCGTCGATGATAAAGAGCGTAGCCAAGGCCGGCGCTGAAAGGGGCATCAAGATGCGCCAGAAGTTGCCCCATTCCGTCGCCCCGTCGAGACGAGATGCCTCCAGCAACTCGGAAGGTACTGTACGGAAAAAGCCGCGCATGACGAAGATCTGAAAGGGCAAGCCAAAGACAACATAAGGAGGAATCAGGGCTGGGAGCCGGCCTTCAATTCCCAACTGCTTCATCATCACGAGCAATGGCGTCAGCGTTACGTGAACGGGAATAGCCAGGCCAACCAGGAAGAAGATGAAAATAAAGGTGCTGCCACGAAATTTCATCTTGGCCAACGGAAACGCGGCCAGCGAAGCAAGCACGATACCCAACGGAACCTTAAAAATGATGAGCAGCAAGCTGTTGCGAAAATAGGTCGAAAAATTGCCGATGGTCCAGGCGCGCTCAAAATTGGCGAACACAAATTGCTTGGGCCAGGCAAAGATACCGTTGCTGATCAAATCGTTCATGCTGCGCACGGACGTAAGCAGAATAAAGATAAAGGGAACCAGCCAAACGACAGCCATCAGCCCCAGGATCACGTAGATCATGATGCTGGCGGATCGTGCTTCGCCCTTCATGCTGGCGGTGCGTTTCGTCCTCTTGCTGGTCCCTGCACCGTTGCCGGCCGAGAGTTCGTTTTCTTTGCGGGGAGTGATTGTGCTTTCCATCGCCGTTTTGCTCCTCAATCACGCGACATGCGCTGAATGTATGGGATAGCCATGACCAGCGTGATCAAGGCAATGACCCAGGCGATGGCGGCGCCGTAGCCGGAGTGATAGTACTGAAAAGATTGGAAGTACATCCACGTGCCCAGCACCTGCGTGGAGCGGCCGGGGCCGCCATAGGTCATCGTGTAAATGAGGTCAAATGTCTTAAATGAACTGATAACAGCGAGGGAGAAGACGATCACGTTGGCTTCACGGAGCCAAGGCAGGGTTATCTTCCAGAAGAGTTGGCGTCCGTTGGCGCCATCCATCTTGGCAGCCTCGTATTGCTCGGCCGGTATGGCTTGCAAGGCAGCTAAGTACAGGACCATCGGAAAGCCAATTCCACCCCAAACAGCAGTCACAAAGGTGGCGGGCAGGGCGGTTTCGTATAGCGAAAGCCAGCCGCGGGCAAACTGGTCGAGGCCGATACTGCGCAAGAAGACATTCATGAAGCCGAACTGCGGATTGTACATCCAGGCCCAGATCATCCCAACCGCGACGAGCGGCAGTACCGCCGGGCCGTAGAAGATGGCGCGCAGGACATTGCGGCCGCGCAGCTTGCGGTCCAGCGCCACGGCCAGCAGCAGGCCGATCGTGGTGGGAATCAGCAGGGTGCCTATGGTCCACAGGATGTTATTGCGCAAGGCCAGGCGGGCTGTATCGTCGGAGAAGAAAATCATCCGGTAATTTTCGAGCCCGACGAATTTAATGTTGGCCGAAAGGCCGTCCCAATCCATGAA
>CAWIVN010000029.1:0-62075 GCA_963839515.1 uncultured Chloroflexia bacterium | reverse complement strand
CATTGGGTAGACAAGGAAACATAGGTACCAGAGCAGGGCAGGCGCCAGGAAGAGATACGGGACCAGGTTCCAACTCCGTCGTCTACGTCCTCGTGGCTTTTGCGCTTGCAGTGCGGTAGGTGTGTTCATCGCGGTGGACATAAGATGGGTTTACTCCAGTCGCGGGTGCGGCAGAAGCCGCACCCGCGAGTTGTACTAGAGATCTGCTGCTACTGCTTGGCCTGCCACTCTTCGACGCGCTGCTGCATCAGCTTGGCGCCTTCTTCGGCCGTCATCTGCTTGGCGACGATGGCGTCCTGGACTTCGAAGAAGCCGTCCATCAGTTCCTTGACAAAGGCCTGGTCGGTCGGCGGGTAGGTCGACTCGGCACTCAGGATGTACTCGCGCCACTTGCAGCTCAACGGCCACTCGTTGCAGTCCGGGTTGACGCCGACGGTCGCCGAGTTGGCGAAGTCGTTGATTGGGAACTGTGTCTGCGTCTCGGCGCTCGTAATAAAGTTGATGAACTCGGCGGCCTCGTCCGGGTGGGCGGCGCCGGCCGGGATCATCCACTGCTCGGGGAAGGTCGAGAAGCGCAGCGGCTCCTGGTCAGTGGGGGGCAGGTAGAAGTCGTAGTTGGCGACGTCCTGCTCGTTGGTCTTAAGCACGCCCTCATACCATACGCCTTCCAGGACCAGTCCGGCATCGCCGGCAAAGAATGGGAAGCGCGAGTCATCGGGAGCAACGGTCAGGAAGTCCGGCACGACCCAGCCGTTATCGATCCACTTTTGGAAGGTATTGTAGGAGTCGACCACGCACTGCTGGTCCCAGCTAGCTTCCAGCGTATTGAGCTGGTCGTGCACTGCCGGGCCGCAGTGGTGCTCCAGGAAGTAGTCAAGCACGCGCATCGTGTGCCAGCCGAACTTGCCGCCCAGGCTGACGCAGTACATGTCCTTTTCCTTCATAGCCGCGCACAGTTCTTCCTGCTCGGCAAAAGTCGTCGGGGCCGTCCAGCCGTTCTGCTCGAAGATATCCTTGCGGTACCAGAAACCCATACCCAGGGCGTGGTGCGGTACGCCGTACAACTTGCCGTCGAGCGTGATGCGGTCGACGACCCACGGCGCGTATTTCCCGTTCCAGTTGTACTTTTCGTAGTAAGGCGCCAGATCCATGACTTGACCGGCATCCACGAATGGCTTGGCGATCGAGCCGCCCCACATGAAGAACAGGTCGGGTGGGTTGCCCGAAGCCATGGAGGTCTTGAGCACATCAGGGTAGACGGCGGCGCCGCTGCCGGCGGTGGATTCGCTAATCACCTCGATGTTGGGGAATTTCGCCTGAAACGCATCGATGACGGGCTGCCACTGCTCTGTACCTTCTGCAGTGTTAATGTTTGCCCAGCGCAGCTGAATCTTTTCACCTTCGGCGGCGGGGGCGGCGGCTTCTTCGCCAGCCGGTGCGGCCGTAGCGGCTGCATCACCTGCGGCGGCCGGCGCGGCAGCCGGCGGCGGTGTGGCCACGCAGGCGGTCAGCAGCATGCTGAAGATCGCCAGCAGGGCTAGAATCTTAAATATGTTCTTGCGATTGTGCATGTTTGCCTCACAGTAATGGTTTAGGATTGAGAGAGCTGACAAACACTGAGAGCGAGCATGGTTGGTAACAGTGTTGGGTTTTCTGCGCATTACCCTCCTTTTGTTGGTCCAGTCACCTGGAAACGAAACAACTGAGACAGACAATATTGGGTTGTCGGGGCTGACATATATCTGCTCGCCTGGACGGCAGGACCAGTCCAAGCGGGAACAGCAGGCAATTGCAGCCGTTAGGGCCGCTGACAGCTTGGCCCTGTAGGCAACGAGCTGAATATATATTCTATTATTGATAGCAATTCGGGTATTTACATGATAGCGTAGGAAAAGCGCATGTCAAGCAAAACTGAATATTCATTCATGCGTATGATGCTATGAGATCATACCTCCGTACGCTGCCGGAATACCCTGCGGCTGACGCATTGCCGTTGTCGCTATTTCTTAGCTCTGGTGTGGTCGCGCACCTCCTGCGTTGCTGCGCGCAGCAACTGTTCGGCAATTACATCATCTGTAATCAGCACGTCGATCAAGTGGCCGCAGACGGCGCCGCGAATGACGTCGTATTTGCCTGGCCCCCCGGCAATCCCAATTACACGCGGAATGCGCTTCATCTGTGCAAGTTCCAAGCCAATAATGCGGTCGTTGACCGGATGATCGATCGGCATACCCTCACGGTCGAAGAAGCGCAGCGCAATATCTCCTACCGCGCCGAGTGCTCGCAACTCTTCAATCTCTTGGCCGGTCAGGATCTGCGATTGGTGCAGGATCGTACCCTGATCCGGTACGCCGATGCCCACGACGGCCATGTCGGCATGCTCGGCAAGGGCCAAAGTCCCGGCGATATTAGAATCCTGCAAGAGCGCATCGCGCACGACCTGGCTGCTCACAATACCTGGCGCCGGCATCAGCCTGGCTTTTGCGCCCAGCATCTGCGCCATCCGTAACGTCAAATCCGCACCGTACGTTTCCGACTCGACGCGGCCCAAGCCGCCAAGCATCTGGACTACGCGCAGGTCCGGCAGGTTATGCGGCGCCAACGCCTCGATCAACGCCAGCAGGGTGGTGCCCCAACTGACGGCGATCACACGCTGCTCGTTGAGACAGCGCGCCAGGTAGTTGGCGCCTGCCGCACCTAAGTCGGGCAGAATGTCCGCCAAGTTGCCGCCGGGTCCAGATATGACCACCTCGTCCAGCCCATACGCCTGCTCGAGCTCTCGTTCGCGGTCGCCGTAGGAGCCCGGCGGCGGCACGATCGTGATCTGCACGACGCGTGACTGGCGTGCTTGCTGCAACAGGCGCGAAACCTTGATCCGTGACAGCCCAAAGCGCTTGCCGATCTGATCTTGCGTCAGGCCGTCCTCGTAGTAAGCAGTCGCAATTTTGTACAGCAGCGTAGCGTCGGTCATAGGTGGCGTGTACCTGCACGCTATCGGGTCATGTGTCTGATACGAGCAAACGTAGTGGTGCGGGAAGCATAGTTCAAATGAACGTGCATTGTCAGATGAACGCCCTTACTATAGCATGGCGCAAAGAGCGCGTCAAGTGGCAAAAAAAGCGGCGGCTGCGTACGTGGCAACCGTGGGCGGCTCGCCCCACCTCAAGGCAGGCAGGCAAGGTAGCGTGGTGCGAGCCAGGCACGCGGGGACGAATGGTGTGTCAGGGTGTACGGCGGCTGGATCGGCAAGTGCGTTGGCGGCAATATCGGCGCCGATGTCGAGAACAACAAGTACTTAATAACAGCCCACTAGGCTGCGCCGTTCCCAAAACGCACTTGCGTTGGATCAACGACCTCGTGACTGCTAAAACAATAACAGCCGCAGTCCCGCCAGCAGCGTAAACCCCATCGCCAGCAGTTCAAACAGCCGCTGGTCGATGTACTTGATCAGCACGCGCCCGGTCAGCGCGCCGGCGACGGCAAATGGAATCAGCGGCACGCTGATGCGCAGCGAGTCCAGATTGATCAGCCCCAGGCTGTAGCTAAAGGGCACTTTGAACAGGTTGACGGCAAAGAAGAACCAGGCCGAGGTGCCCATGAAGATCATCTTGGGCAAATGCATGGCCAGCAGGTAAATAATCATGATCGGCCCAGCCGCGTTGGCGATCATCGTCGTGATGCCGGCGCTGACGCCAGCGACTGCCGACACCAACCGGTGTGGCTGCGCATCTTCCGCCAGGTGGGCAACGGCCTTGCTGCGGCTGCGCCAGAACTGCAGACCCACCAGGCTGACCAGGATCACGCCGATCAGCTTCTGCGTTGTCTGGCTGTCGATGCGTCCCATGATCAGGAAGCCGATAATGACCCCTGCCGCGGCCCACGGAAACAGGCGCAGGAGGTGCGGCCAGCTCACCTCGCGCCGGTAGGCCGTAACGGCCACGATATCGGCGCCAATCAGCACCACCAACACAATGCCGGTCGATTCACGCGCCGGCAGGGCGCTGGCAAACAGCGCCACGGATAACACACCCAACCCAGCGATTCCGGTCTTCGACAGTCCTACCAAATACGCACCCAAACCCGCCAAGGCCCACTGCCACGGTTCCAGCACAAATCACCTAGTTTCTAATCCGCCGCACCTGTTCGAGCCGCGTGTAAATAGGGGCGAGTGCTTCATAGGTGGCCGTATAGACGGCCAGCAGTTCGTTGTACAACTCGGCGTTGGCCAGGTTGGGCTCGACGACCTCTACTACCTGGCTGCGCTGCGCCGCAATCGACCAGTCGTACTGCCCGATCGCCACGCCCGCCGCCACCGCCGCCCCCCAACTGGTGGCCTCGCCCTTGAGCTCCAGCATGTGTATTGGCAGTTGAAAGACGTCGGCCAGCACCTGCCGCCACAGGGGGCTCTTGCCCCCGCCGCCGATCAAGCGCATGGCCGTGATCCCCTCCGCCTGCTGGCGCAGCGCGTCGAGAATCTGGCGCAGCCCAAAGGCCACACCCTCCAGCACGGCCCGCGCCATGTGGGGCTTGCCATGCTGCATCGCCAGCCCCACATAGGCGCCGCGCGCCAGCGGATTCCACCATGGGCTGCGCTCGCCCATCAAGTAGGGCAAGAAGATCAGCCCGTCTGCGCCCGGCCCCACCTGGGCCGCCGCCTCGTCCAAGTCGAGCTGTGCTCGACCGTCGAGCGCATTCCACGCCCACTCGCGCGCGCCACCCGCCATCTGCTGCACACCCATCGGCGCATAGCGCTGTGGATGCACGTGGTGAAAGGTCATCGTCCGCTGCCAGGGATCGGGCAGCGGCGCCAATGTGCTGATGCTGATCCAGGCCGAGGTGCCGATCACGCAGTAGGCTGAACCTGGTTCGATCACGCCGGCGCCCACGCCGGCGCACGATCCGTCGCCGCCGCCGATCACAACCGGCGTACCCACGGCCAGTCCGGTCGCACGGGCCGCAGCGGGCGTGACGTGCCCCACGACGGTGTTGGAAGGATATGGCGTGGGCAGCTGCTCCACATCCAGCCCCAGAGCCTGCAAAAAGGGCGTATGCCAGCAGCGCTCCACCAGGTCAAACAGCAGCGTGCCCGACGCATCCGAATAATCGGTGGCAAATACGCCGGTCAGCTGGTGGACAAGATAATCCTTGGGTACCAGGAATTTGGCTGCCCGCGCGTAGATTTGTGGCTGATGGTTGCGCACCCACAGGATCTTGGGCGCGCAGTATGCCGGGCTGGTGCGATGGCCGCAGCGCAGGTAGACCTCGTCGGCGCCGCACGTGTCGGATACTGCCTGCGCCTCGGCTTGCGCCCGCTGATCGGCCCAGATGATACAGTTGCGCAGCGGTGTGCCCTCGCCGTCCACCGGCAGGCACCCCATCATCATCCCGCTGAACCCAACCGCACCGATGGCCTCGGCGGCCACCCGGCTCGTTGCCAGCAGTTCGTGGGTCGTGGCGCATACCGCTTCCCACCAATCGGCCGGCTCCTGCTCCGCCCAGTTTGGCTGCGGATACGCCGTGGCATAGGCCGCAAACGCGCTGCCCACCAGGTGTCCGTCCGCGTCAAACAGGGTCGCCTTGTTACCGGAGGTGCCAAGGTCATGCGCAAGAATATAGCTCGCCTTCATAGTCCGTACCTGTGTAAGCTGCTGTTATGCCTGGCTCGCATGGGAGGTCACACGTCAAGTTCAGTGTAGCACCCTCCCCCCTGTTCACAAAGAATTACCCAAATTCGTTTGCAAACGCTTGCGAAAGGTCGGTAGGACATTTGTTTTGGCTTGCCAATCCCCCGCCGGTGTGCTAAAGTGTGAAGCAGCTTTTGCAACACTTTCGCTCCTCCCCAATACAGGCGCATACCTATGATTACGGAACAAGCAGCCGATCTCGAACTGGAACAAGCCCTCAACGACTTCGACCGGAGCCGCCGCAACGCGGCGTTGGCAGAATTGTTGGAGCGGCACCCGCAGGCGCCCACGCCCGCCGAAGTGGCGAACCTGCACTGCCACACCTTTTTCTCGTTTAATGCCTATGGCTACTCGCCGGCAGGCCTGGCCTGGCTGGCGCGGCAGCGCGGCATCAAGCTGTTGGGCATTGTCGATTTTGACGTGCTCGACGCGGTGGAGGAGTTCCTCGACGCCTGTGAGGCTGCCGGCGTGCGCGGCAGCGCCGGCATTGAATCGCGTGTCTTTATCCCCGAGTTTGCCGACCGCGAGATCAATTCGCCCGGCGAGCCGGGCGTCTACTATCACATGGGCATCGGCTTCACCGGCGGTGCCCTTACACCCGAGGCCCAAGCCATTCTCAACGAGCTGCGCCAGCAGTCAGCCCAGCGCAATCGTGCCCTGGTCGCACGCGTCAACGCCTACCTGGCGCCCGTCGCCGTCGACTACGACGCCGACGTGTTGCCGCTGACGCCTGCGGGCAATGCCACCGAGCGCCACATTGTGGTCGCCTATATCCAGGTCGCCGAGCGTATGGCCGGCGATGCCGTTGGCTTCTGGGCTGAACGCCTGGGTATGGAGCGTGCCGCCGTCGAAAAGGCCATGGCCGATAGCCCTTCATTTCAGAACACGCTGCGCAACAAGCTGATGAAAAAGGGCGGCCCCGGCTACGTGCAACCTGGCCACGACACCTTCCCGCCGGTGGAGAAGCTCAACGCCCTCTCCGTTGCCTGTGGCGCGCTTCCCTGCGCTGCCTGGCTCGACGGCATCTCGCCCGGCGAACAGGCCATCGAGGAGTTGATGGACCTGCTGGTGGGCAAGGGCATCGTCACCCTCAACGTCGTACCGGACCGCAACTGGAACCTGACCGACCCGGCCGCGGCCGCCCTCAAGCAGCAGAAGCTGTACGAAGTGGTGCAGCTGGCGCAGGCACTCGACCTGCCGCTCAACGTCGGCACCGAGATGAACAGCTTTGGCCAGAAGTTCGTCGACGACTTTGATGCGCCGGCGCTCGCCCCCGTACGTGAGGCGTTTATGGATGGTGCCTATTTCATTTACGGTCACACGGAGCTTGGCCGCAAACTTGGGAACGGTTACCAAAGCCCCTGGGCTAAGAGCTACTTGCCCACGCGCCGCCAGCGCAACGAGTTTTACACACGCGCCGGCAAGCTGCTGCCGCCTGGCGCGGCGGGCAAAAAGGTTTTGGCCGCCATCCAACCCGATATGGAGCCCGGCCGCATATTGGCTGCGCTTGAAAAATAGATAACAGGTAGACGCAATGACCAACCAACAAACCGACACAAAGCTGAACCAATACCGCAATGCCCAGTCCCCGCTGCCCGAGCAGAATCGGCTGTGGCCGCTTTACGGCGCAGGTTTTGAAAACCTGGGTCTGGACGGGCAGCCGCTGGACACACCCCTGCCCAAGCCGGGGCCGGACGAACTGCTGGTGCGCCACGACGCCGTCGGCATCTGCTTCTCCGATATCAAGGTGATCCGTGCGGGTGAGAAACACCCGCGCATCCACCACAAGATGAAGGAAGACCCGGTCGTGCTCGGCCACGAGGTGGCGCTGACAATCATCGAAGCGGGCGAGAACTTGCGAGCCCAATACCAAAGGGGCGACCGCTTCATCGTCCAGGCCGACATCTACATCAACGGCCAGACTAGCGCCTATGGCTATGACCTGCAGGGCGGCTTTTCACGCTATGCGGTGATCGACTGGCGTGTCCTGGCCGGCGACCACGGCAACTACCTCATACCAATTCGCCAGGATGCCGGTTATGCCGAGCTTGCTCTCTGCGAGCCTTGGGCCTGCGTCGAAGCCTCCTATACAGTCGAATACCGCACGCGCTGGCAGGATGGCGGCACAGTCTGGTTGGTCGGCAACGGCGCGGGCATCCGCTTTGGCCTTGCTTCGACCTGGCGTCCCGCCAAGGTAGTGTTGGACGTGAGCGACAGTGCTTTCGCCGATCGCGTGCGCAAATGGGCGCAAGAGACTGGCGTCGAGGTAATAGAAGGCGACGATGGGACCACCCGCTATGACGACATTGTCATCCTGCAGGGTGATGTCGAGCTGGCCGAGCGCGCGTTTGCCCGCCTGGCCAACGGCGGCATGTTCAATGTGGTTCTTGGCCAGCCGTTTGCCCGCCAGGTGTCGGTTGACATCGGCCGCATGCATTACGACCATCTCTTTGTCGTGGGCACGGATACCAGCGACCTCTCGGTGGCCTACCAGCCTGCCCGCACGCAGTTGAAGCCCGGCGGCGTTACCTGGGTGCTGGGCGCCGCCGGCCCCATGGGCCAGATGCATTTCCTGCGCGCCCTGACCTTGCCGGGCAAGCCGGGCAAGATCGTGGCGACCAACCTGCACGCCGCACGCATGGAGCCGGTGCGCAAGCAGTTCACTCGCCAGGCCACCGAGGCCGGCGTGGACGTGGTCTATCTCTCGCAGGACCAGTTCGCCGACGAGGAGAGCTTCTTCTCGCGCAAGGTTGGCGAGACCGACGGCCGAGGTTACGATGACATCGTGATCATGGCCCCCACCGTCGCCGCCATCGAGCAGGCCGCGCACATGGCGGCTGTCGGCGGCGTAATCAATGTCTTTGCCGGGCTGACGCGCGGCACGCAGGCACGCATCGACCTCAACGCCGTCGCCCAACGCGGCGTGCGCTACACCGGCACCAGTGGCTCGTCCATCGCCGACCTGGCCCACATGCGCGACCTGGTGGAGGGCAAGCAGTTGCCGACTAACCGCTCGGTGGCGGCCATTGCCGGCCTTGAAGGTGTGGCGGAGGGGCTGCGTTCGGTGGCCAACGGGCGCTTCGCCGGCAAGGTGATCATCTATCCTAATCTGAGCCGGCCGCTGCCGCTCACGCCGCTGTGGGAGCTGGACAAGGTGTTGCCCGCCGTGGCCGCCAAGCTGGACGAAGACGGTATGTGGACGCCCGATGCCGAACAAGAACTCCTGCGCGAGATGCTATAGATAGAACACTGCCGGAAAATAACCGGAAGGAACTATGAGCCAGTTTCAAAATCGTGTTGCCGTAGTCACCGGCGGCGCCCAGGGGTTGGGCGCCGCCATTTGCCGTCGTCTCGCCGCCGAAGGAGCCGACGTGGTCGTGGCTGACCTCAAGCTGGGGCAGGCCCAGGAGGTCGCTCAGCAACTGGCGCAGGAGACCGGGCGCCGCGTGGCGGCGCAGGCCGTCAACGTCAGCGACGAGGATCAAGTGCAGGCGCTCTTCGCCGCCGTCGTGGCGGAGTTTGGCCGCGTCGACATCGTCGTGGCCAACGCCGGCATCGTGCGCTCCGGCCCTGTAGAAGAGATGAGTCTCGCCGACTGGAAGCTGGTAATAGATGTCAACCTGACCGGCTTCTTTCTCACGACCAAGTATGCGGCGCGTGTCATGAAGGCGCAGCGCAGCGGCGTGATCGTCCAGATCAACTCCAAGTCAGGCAAGAAGGGCAGCTACAAGAACAGTGCCTATGCCGCCTCCAAATTTGGTGGCATAGGCCTCACCCAGAGTGTAGCGCTCGAATTGGCGGAATACGGCGTGCGCGTCAATGCCGTCTGCCCCGGCAACTTGCTCGATTCCCCGCTGTGGACCAACGAGCTTTATGCCCAATATGCCAAGCGCCTGGGCATCACCGAGGCCGAAGTACGCCAGCGCTACGTAGACCAGGTGCCGCTCAAGCGTGGCTGCACCTACGACGATGTCACCAATGTGGTCGTCTTTTTAGCCTCCGACCAGTCGAGCTACATGACCGGGCAGGCTATCAACGTTACGGGTGGTCAGGAAATGCGGTGAACCGTCCATGACCCGCACCTTTGTCGGCTTTGGCTTCGGCGCGATTCAAGCCGGGTTGTTTCTAGCCGAGGCATATCTATCACGCAACTTTGGCCGCCTCGTGGTGGCGGAGGTGCTGCCCGAAGTCGTGTCGGCCGTGCGCGCCGCCGGTTTCTACACGGTCAACATCGGTCACGCCGACCGTATCGAGGCGCTGGCGGTGGCCCCGGTCGAGATCTATCAACCTGGGGTGGTTGCCGACCGCGCTGCCTTGGTCGCAGCCGTAGCCGCGGCGAGTGAACTGGCTACGGCACTGCCAAGCGTGGACTTCTACGCCCGCACGAGCGGTGAGACTGGTGATAGTGTCGCCGCCATTCTTGCCGCCGGCCTGCGCGTCAAGGCTGCCAGTGGTGGCCCGCTCGCAATCGTCTATACAGCCGAAAACAATACACGCGCTGCCCACCTGTTGCAGTCCGCCGTACTGGCGCTTATTCCCGGCCCCGAACAGGCGCAGGTGATGAGCCGCGTGCAGTTCCTCGATACTATTATTGGCAAGATGAGCGGCGTGCCGGACGCAGCCGGCCTGGTCCCGATCGCTTCTGGTCTAGGCCGTGCCTTCCTGGTCGAGGCCTTCAACCGCATTCTAATCGACCAGATCGCACGCCCCGGCATGGTGGGGGCGCGTCACCTGGACCCTTCCTGGAGCGATTTCCAGCGCGGCATCGATGTCTTTGTCGAAAAGGCCGACCTGCAGCCGTTTGCGCAAGCCAAGCTTTACGGGCATAATGCGGGCCACGCGCTGGCAGCATATCTTGGCCACAAACTGGGGTTTACCCGCATCGACGAGTTGGCCGATCGGCCGGATGTGCTGCGCTTTGTGAGTGACGCCATGTTGTTGGAGTCCGGCGCGCCTCTTTGCCGCCGTTACGCAAATGTTGATCCCATGTTCTCGCCCACGGGCTTCCGCGCGTTTGTGGACGACCTTGTGGTGCGCATGATTAACCCCTACGTGCGCGACACGATCGCCCGCGTGGGCCGTGACCCGGCGCGCAAACTGGGTTGGAACGACCGCCTGCTTGGAGCGATGCGCCTGGCCGCCGCAGATACCGTAGCGTACGCCACCGGTATCCGGCCCTATCGGTATGCCACCGGAGCCGCCGCTGCTCTTGATTGGCTTTCGATTCCCATGCCCGAACGTCCGCACTACCTGCGCCAGTTGTGGGCAGCGGACAACCCCAACCAGTCTGAAGCGGAGCAAATGACGGAACTCATCGTGCGTGCAAGCGCACGTCTGCAACTATGGTCCGCGGAGGATTTTCCTCCATTGGAGACAGTGGAGATGCAACATGAATGAGGAACTACGACCCCTGGATGGGGACGCTTTTCTGTCCAGCGAGGAGCGTCGCGAACGAATCATCGAGGTGCTGCGCCAGCAGGACGAAGTAACGGTCGTCGAGCTGAGCCACCGGCTGGGTGTGTCTGAGGTTACCACGCGCAAGGACCTTCAGCAGTTGGAGGAACAAGGCTATTTGACCCGCGTGCGCGGCGGAGCCGTGGTCTCCGGCCGCGGCCAATTGGAACTGCGCTTTGCTGCCCGCCAGCAGTTGAACCTGGACGACAAACGGCGTATTGCGCAACGCTGTGTCGAGCTGATTAGGCCCGGCTGCACGATCTTCCTGGATGGCAGCACGACGGCCTTCCAGATGACGCGACTGCTGCGCGACATGCAGAACTTGACCGTGATCACCACAGGTCTCTATGCTGCACTCGAACTGAGCTTCGCCCCCGACGTGACCACCATCGTCGTCGGCGGCATCCTGCGCCGCCGCACCAGCAGCCTGGTCGACACGCTGAGCCCCAAGCTGCTGCGCCGGCTGCACGTGGACCTGGCCTTCCTGAGCTGTCGCGGCTTTACGGCTGAGCACGGCATGATGGAATCCGATCTGCGCGAGGCGCAGATGAAGCGGGCGATGGCCGAAACCTCGGCACAGAAGGTGGCCATGATCGATCACTCGAAGTTTGGCCACGTCTACGTCGCTACGTCGCTGCTGCCTGAAGAGATTGGCGTGCTGATTGCGGATAGTAATTTGCCGGAAGAACACCGAAAAGCCGTGCAAGCGGCCGAAATCAACCTCGAACTCGTTTAAGAAAGGCCTGCTGCCATGGCTGCCTCCGTCAACTTTGTCGCTGCCGACCTCGGCGCATCCAACGGGCGCGTGCTGTTGGGACGCTGGGACGGCGAACGGTTTGCCCTCGAAGAGCTGCACCGCTTTGCCAACGGCCCCGTGACCGTCCACGCGCGCATGTACTGGGACGTCCTGTCGCTGTGGACCGAGATCAAGAACGGGCTCACTCGTTACGCCACGCACGACTCTGATCCGTTGGCCGGCATCGGCATTGACACCTGGGGCGTGGACTATGGCCTGTTTGACCGGGCGGGCCGCCTGCTGGGCAACCCGGTGCACTACCGCGACGCCCGTACCAACGGCATCTTTGACCGTGCCTTCCCCATCGTCTCGCGTGCCGACATCTTTGCCGAGACCGGCCTTCAGTTCATCCAGCTGAACACAATCTTCCAATTGGTGGCCGCGCGCTTAGAAGGGGACCCGCAGCTCGATTTTGCCGACAATATGTTGCTGATGCCCGACATCTTTCACTACTGGCTCACGGGTGAAAAGATCGCGGAGTACACCATCGCCTCGACTACACAGATGCTGCGTGCGCATGATCGCCAGTGGGCCTTTGACCTGTTGCGTAAGTTCAACATTCCTACCGGCATGCTGCCAAATATCGTGCCGCCCGGCTCCGTGGTGGGACCGGTATTGCACCAGGTTTTGCAGGAGACGGGCCTGGCTGCCGGCGTGCCCGTCATTGCCGTCGGCAGCCACGACACCGCCAGCGCCGTGGCCGGCATCCCCGGGCTGGACGAGCACAGCGTCTATCTTAGCTCGGGCACCTGGAGCCTGATGGGGCTGGAGACGGCGCAGCCGATCGTCAATCAAAAGGCGCTGGAGCTGAACTTCACCAATGAGGGCGGCGTCAACAACACCATTCGCCTGCTCAAAAACATCACGGGCCTCTGGCTGCTGCAGGAGTCGCGCCGCCAGCTCGAACGCGAGGGCCGCGTCATTACCTGGCCGCAGATGCTGGCCGAGGCCGAACAGGCGCAGCCGTTCAAGTGCATCGTCAACCCCGATGCGCCCGACTTCTTCGAGCCGTCGAACATGATCGACACCATCCGCGCCTTCTGCCGCCGTACCGATCAGCCCGCGCCGGAAACGGTGGGCGAGGTCGTGCGCTGCTGCCTGGAAAGCCTGGCGTTGCGCTATCGCTGGGTCGTCAACGCGTTGGAGGAGCTGTTGACCAGCGCCGACGGCGTGCCGGGGCCGCGCCTCACCTCGGTGCGCATCGTCGGCGGCGGCAGCCAGAACCGCCTCCTCAACCAGTTCACCGCCGACGCCTGTGGCCGCCTGGTCGTCACCGGCCCCGTCGAGGCCGCTGCGCTTGGCAATGTCATGATGCAGGCTGTAGCTACCGGCCATCTTAAGAATTTGGCCGAAGGCCGCGCCGCCATCGCCCGCTCGATCGAGCAAGAGCAGTTCGAACCGAACCCCAGCCAGGGCTGGGACGATGCCTATGCGCGGTTCCTAGCGTTGAGTTAGCCGCACAGTGCACGACCGAATACATCAGTGTCGCTTGTTCACGATCCAGGAGGCCCATCCATGAGACTCTTCCGTTTCCTACCTTGGTTGATTACCGGCTTCGTGAGCGGGGCCGGCGCTGCTGCCTGGCTGTTGCAAAAGGAGCCGCCCAAGGCCGCCCCCCCGGCGCGCACGCCCGTGCCCCCCGCCATGGCTCCCACCACACCGGTCACCACAGCTGCTGCAGCGCCCGCCGCTCCACGCCTCGGCACGCTTGCGGCGCTGGGCGAGACTAAGCTCGCCGACGTGCCACCAAATACTCAGGCAAGCGCGCCGGCCAACACCCAGGAACTCGAACAGTGGAAGCAGCGCGCACATACCGTCCAGGAGCAGCTCAAGGAAATGGAGCTGTCGCTGACAGGCCTGCGTGAGGAACTGTCTGCGGTGCAAGGCTGGCAGGCCAAGACGCCCAGTCTCGTGCGCCTGGGCCAATCACTGGCCAAGCTGCCCACCTACAAGGCCGCCGCCGCCGACGCTGCCATTGCCGCCGGCCGCTTCCCTACCGTCAGTCTCGACTGCCAGGACCTTTCCATGATCGACGGCATCGGCGAAACCTACGAGCAGCGCCTCTACAATGCCGGCATCGGCACGTTCTGGGAAATCGCCACTCTCTCCGACGCCGACTTACGCCAGATACTGCGCCTAAGCGATCTGCAGATGCGCACCACGGACTTCGCCGACATTCGTCTGCAGGCGCGCCAGCTGGCCGTCGATACGAACTCAACTGGCCTGTTGTGGGACGGCGAAGCGCCCGACGACTTCTCGCGTATCAAGGGCATCGGCCACACATACGAACAGCGTCTCTACGACGCCGGCATTCGCACCTATCGCGCCCTCGCCGCCGCCAAAGCGGAAGACCTGGCCGCCATTCTCGGCTCACAGGTCTTCCACCCGCAAATCAACCAATGGATCACCCAGGCGCAGACCCTCTCCGCCGACCAGCCACCCGTCTAGCCCGCCAAACTCCCGCGGGCACGCACGTCCTCGTGCGAGTCCGCGGGCACGGACGTCGCAGTTCGCTGCGCACCTAATGACCTCCACCCTCATCGCTGGAACCTTTGCCATGGGATACGTTATGCACAAAAAGCAGAAAGGCGATCGACGCGACGACGATGCCGATGGCGCCGCCGTAAAACAGGATGTCCGTGCCGTCTTTCCATTCTATTGCTACTCCCAGAAACGACACTACCAGCAGCACGGCCACCACACTCAGCAGCTTATCCTTCAGCGTGTCAATGCTGGCAATATGCAGCCATGGGGGCATCGGAATATGCGGATCGATGAATAGCTCATAGAGCCCCAGCGCCACAATGTACAGCACCGTGCCCAGCAGGAATAGGTCCAGCAGCTTGATAAATCCGACCGCCACATCCTTCACTCCTTCTTCGTTGTAGGCGCCCACGGAGAAAACCTGGAAGGCCAGTACAAACGTTGTGATAATGTCATAGACAAAGATCACTACGGCGCCCACCAACGCGCCAAAAACGGGCAAAAGAATTAAGAAATGGCTCTTGGCCAGCATTCGTGTCAACATGAACAAACGATCCTTCTGCCGGGCGCGTCTCTGGTAATGCCGTTTGATGATTGAAATACGGAGCTGGCGCGCTACCCTAAAATTCCTGCAGCACCGCCACATAGTACCATAACTTGGTGCGGCGCTCGTTGTTGAGCGGGATGTGGATATGCTTAACCTCCAAGTATTCCTTGAGGCCCCACTCGCCCAAGTCGCGGCCGATGTAGCTTTGCTTACAGGGGGTTCGGGGCACACCTGGTGCAGCTCGCTTCACACCGTGCCCGTCCTGCCTAAGCCGTCGCCCGCCGCACACCAAGCTCGCGATACACCGACACCGCTACCGTCAGCACGGTCAACGGCACGACAAACCACATCATGAACGTCTGGAACTGCGGCAGCAGGTCGTGTTCAGTCGACGTCAGCACCAGGTAGACAGTATAGGCCACATAATAGGCGAGAAATACGCCGCCTTCCCAACGCGCGATCGTGTTGCCGGTAACGAAAACGGGCAGGCACGCAACGGCGACCGCAATCATAAACGGAATGTCCAATTCGATCATTCCCAACGACACGGGCAACCCCTGGCCGGGAGACACCAGGCTGCTCAATCCCAGCACGGCCAAGATGTTGAAAATATTGCTTCCCACCACGTTGCCCACGGCGATGTCACGCTCGCCCCGGAATGCCGCCACCAGTGACGTGGCCACCTCGGGCAGCGACGTGCCCGCCGCCACAATTGTTAACCCGATGATCACCTCGCTGATGCCAAACGCCCGCGCCAACTGGACGGCCCCATCCACAAACCAGCGCGCCCCAGCACCAGCAGCACCAATCCTACAACCGCCATTCCAATATTGAGCAGCATCCGGCTCGTCGAGCGCGGCTCGGGCTTGCCATATTCCTCGGCATATTCTGCTTCGACAGCCGCCGTTTCTTTACCCTTGCGGCTCTGCACGATCTGGAAGATCGTATAGCCGATAATACCGGCAAACAGCACGGCGCCTTCCCACTGCTCGATAACGCCATTGAGCGCCATCAGCAGCAGCACGACCGACACGCCAATCATGATCGGCACATCCAGGCGCACCAACTGCTGCGCCACCAGCAGCGGCGTAATCAAGGCCGACAAGCCCAAGATAAACAACACATTGAAAATGTTGCTGCCCACCACGTTGCCCACCGCGATATCAGTCTGCCCGGCCAGCACCGACTGCACGCTCACCGCCATCTCCGGCGAGCTCGTGCCAAAGGCGACGATGGTCAGGCCAATAATCAGGGGTGCAATCCCCAGTGCCGCCGCCAGCCGGCTGGCGCCACGCACCAGCGCCTCGGCCCCCACGACCAGCAGCACCAGCCCGCCGACGAGGAGCAAAATAGTCATCACTGTCATTTGGTTCGGAGTTCCTTTGGTATTGTGCAGCGCCGGCCTGAGGCCATGCCACCGCTTGTTAAAATCGAATGTCGCCCTCATTTAACCCGATTCTCGTAAAGAATCAGTAAGAGTGTATCTGTTTGGTGCGTAACGCGAATGTCCCCGGGACCGGCGAACGCATGCGTTCGCATGAGGTCCCGGGGACGTTCCAAGCCTATAGGGCGCGCGGGTGCCAGAAATAAGAATCTACTTTTCGACGAACGGCAAATGGAGTAGTGGCCACTCGATCTTGACGGCCACACTCGCCGCTGCTATGGCGGCAGACCCCTCCATGACCGTCTCGCCCAGTACAACCGTCGCCCGGCTTCCCGGCTTGGCATAGGCGATTACCGTCACCGTGTTGTCTCCCTCGTGCAGCGCCGCGCCGATATCCAACTGCAGGACGGCGTTGTCGACTGTTCCCGCCACCTTGAACTTTACGCCGTTAACCACCACGTCCAGGTTCTTGAGCCCCGGTGCGCCGTTGAAGATAGTGACGAAGCGCTTGGCTAGCGACACGCCCGCCATCGTCACGCTCACGGGCTTCCCCGTGCTGCGCACTGCCATAAACGACGCCAGATCACAGGTGGTTGTGTTGCCTGCTACATCCCTGACCGTCAATGCGCTCAGCCCCGGCTGCAGCGCGTCCACTTGGGTGGCATTGACGACAAACGGTTCGATTGTGCCGAACGCAATACCGGCGATGCGACCGTCCGCTTCTGGAGCCGGTCTGAATGCCACGTTCTGCTGCCGGGTGACCATCACCTCAGCCAGTCCACTTTCGCCGTCCTGCACCGTGTAGGCGAACATTGCCTGGCCTTGTGCATTCGTGCCTTGATAGGTTACCTGGCACACGGGTCGTGTCTGCTCCACCAACTGGTAAGTCACTACCAGGCGTGCGGGCAGATAGGGCGGCACCAGCTGCGTCCGCTCAAAGGCAAATACGCGGCGATGCAGCCTGTCGACCGCGTCACCCGGCGCCGCGATGGCTGGCCCTACGTTCTTGACAATGATGTCCAGCGCATTCCCCTCCAACCAATCACTGCGGTTCACGATTTCCTGCACTACAGGGGCCAGATCAGGTGTCTGTCGGCTCTGGTTCATCTCCCAAGTATCGTCCGGCAGGAGCGACCATGGCACATGGGCTGTCGTGAGTGTGCGGTGCTCTGGCTGGCCGTAGGCGCCAAACGGATCGGCGTCGCCCACTGCCTCGCCGTAGACGGCCAGAGCTAGAGTGTTTGCGTACGATCCATCGACTGTGAATTCGACATACGCCTGTTCGATAAGTGCCCCTTGCGGCACCGCGACAGCGCAGAACAAGAACCCGCTCGTGATATCGCTGCCGTCGTTGCACTGCCCGAAGTAGATTTCGTTATAGTCATGTCGTGAGAAACAGCTAATGGGGTGCGTGCCGGCGTCGTCAGGTCCGGAGGATACGATAGCCGATGTAGTGATGTGAATGCCGCTTACTGCTTCTACATTTCAACGTTTCCCTTCATATCAAACAATCGTGGGAGGCTCGCTCCACTCACATGCCTGCATGTGAGTGGAGCGAGCCTCCCACGATAAACGCTACCACATCTGCTTGCGATTCCCGACTATCCTTAGAACTCCTGCGGTACCGCCACGTCGTACCAGAACTTGGTACGACGCTCGTTGTTGAGCGGGATATGGATGTGCTTGACCTCCAAGTACTCCTTGAGACCCCACTCGCCCAGCTCGCGACCGATGCCGCTTTGCTTGTAGCCGCCAAACGGCGCCTCGGCGTTGATCAGGTGATAGTCGTTGATCCACACCGTGCCCGCCCGGATGCGCTTGGCCACGCTCAACGCCCGCTCGGCATCGCGGCTCCAGACGCCTGCCGCCAGGCCGTAAATCGTGTCATTGGCGATGCGGATGGCCTCTTCTTCGCTGTCATACTTGATCACACACAGCACCGGCCCAAAGATCTCCTCCTGGGCGATGCGCATTTTGTTGTCCACGTCGGTGAAGATTGTCGGCGTGATAAAGTGCCCCCCCGCCAGGTTGGGGTCGTCCACGCGCTTGCCCAACAGCGCCGGCGTCGCGCCTTCCTCGATGCCCAGCTTGATGTACTCCTCCACACTGCGCAACTGCCCGGCGGAGATCAGCGGTCCCAGATCGGTTTCCCCGTCGCTGGCGTGGCCCACCTTGAGCCGGCTGGCGCGGTCGATCAGCCGCGGGACAAACTCGTCATAAATGCTGGCCGGCACCAACAGCCGCGTGCCGCTTTCGCATGCCTGGCCGTTGTGCATAAACGTGGCCCACAGGCTGCCGTCGATGGCAATGTCGAAGTCGGCGTCGTCGAGGATGATGTTGGGGCTCTTGCCGCCCAGCTCCAGCGTCACCTTCTTGATCGTGCTTGACGCCTGGATCATGATCTCGCGGCCCACTTCCGTGCTGCCGGTAAAGGCGATCTTGTCCACCATCGGGTTGGTGCACAGCTCCGGCCCCACTACCTGGCCCGGCCCCGTGATCAGGTTGAGCACGCCCGGCGGCAGCAGCCCCGTGTCGTGAATGATCTCCACCAGCTTGAGCGCACTCAGCGGCGTAAAAGTGGCCGGCTTGAGGATGACCGTGTTGCCTGCCGCCAGTGCCGGCGCCACCTTCCAAATTGCCATCAGGAAGGGGAAGTTCCAGGGAATGATCTGCCCGCACACGCCGATCGGCTCGCGCCGCACCATGTTATAGGAGAGCGCCGGGAAGGTGATTTGCGGCACCGGCTCCATCGGGTCGAAGTCGGCCAGCTTGGCAAAATGGCGGAAATGGATCAGGCCGACCGGAATGTCGAGCAAGTAGGCCTTGCGCCAAGTGCAGCCGCCGTCGCGCATCTCCGCCTCGGCGATCTCATCCTGCCGCGCTTCCAGGGCGTCGACGACATGGTGCAGCAGCCGCGAACGCTCGCCCGGCTGCATGTTGGCCCAATAGCCGTCGTCAAAGGCCGTGCGCGCGGCCTGGATGGCCAAGCGTGTGTCCTCGATGTCGGCTTGCGCAATCATGGCCAGCTGTTCGCCCGTGGATGGGTCGACAGTCGGGCGGAATTGCTCTGCCAGCGGCGTCCGCCACTGGCCATTGATATATAAGTTGTGGTACGGCAGGCCCTGGGCGCCATTGGCACCACCGCCGTTTGCGTTGCTGTTGGACATAGGCCTCCTCACTGCAGAATCGCTAAGGTTCAGTTGCGGGTCGCGCGAGTTAACACGCGGCGCCGGCCAGGCCGTTCGCCGCCTCTAATCCCAGCCTACCGCCACCCAGTTCCGGCAGCATTGCGACAGGATTCACCTATATGCTAATCCATGTCTCGTGCACGTGCATCCAGCTTAAACCTGCCGGTGCTTCATCATCCGCCGCCAGCAGCGCCGTGCTCAACCGCGCCGTCGTCACGCCGTCGCGCGACTGTAACTCGCGATAGGTGACCAGCGCCCAGTCCTGCCCTGCCGCCCGCAGCGTGTGATCGTCCGTCCACAGCCGAAAGCCGGGGCGCGTGCCATGAGCTGCCCGTATCCAGACCACCGTCTCTTCACGCCCTGCGACACTCCCATCTGGGCCGATCAGCGTAAAGCCTGCCGCCGTCGCCCGCATGAAGCGTGCGAAGGCTTCATCCGTGGCCGGCAAACTGCCCGCCAGCCAACCTTGAAAGAAGTCGTGCAACTCCCGAATCTCGCGCTCACAGGCCGTGCCGGTAATCATTGATCGAGCCACGTTTCACCTTTAACGATACGCTTAGTTGTTTCTAATAGCCGTCTAATGTGCAGGGGCGATACTACGTGTGCGCTGTTGTTCCAATGCCGATGGCCCTCCATTTCATCGGCTACCGAAAGCTCAGTAGCTCCCAGCTTCCGGGCTTTCATCAAAATTGAAGTCCCGCTTGGCTCCCTGCCGGCGGGACTTTTGTTTTTGGATCGCAGGCGTCCTCGCCTGCATGTATTTGCTGCGGGAGAAAGGCAGGCTCCGACGCTTGCGTCGGCGGACGCCTGGGCTCCATTCATGTGGCGCTGACTTTTTCTGTGCCGGCTTTTTCTGTACTGGGCTTTAGCTGCGCCTTGTCGGACCCGGCGAGTAAGTCCGACCAAAGCAGGAAGCTTACGACACCAATGCCTACACCCAGCCACAGCGTACAGAAGCGGATCAGCAGCGCTGCCGCCGTGGCCGTAGCGCCAGGCATGGCAAAGAGGCGCATCACCCAGAACACCGCACTGCCCTCAAAGCCGCCCAGCCCGCCGGGCATGGCAAATACGGCCCCGATCACGGTGCTGATGTTAAAGATGAAGACGGCCATAAACATGGTCTGCCACGTCAGCGGCGCGCCAAAACCAACCAGCACCAGCCCAAACGCCAGGCCGGATGTGCCCCAGGCGATGATACCCAGGGTCAGGGCGATGAACAAGGGTACAGGGCGAAAGATGGTATAGCTGCTGTCGTAGATGGTCAGCAGGCTGTCTGAGAACTTATGCACCACCGGGATACGATGGGCGAACGCCAGCACCTTGAGCGCCAGCGGCCGGATTTGGATGATCACGATGCCTGCGACAAAGGCGACCAGCAGCAGCAGCGCTACCATCTGGGCCCGCGGCTCGGGAAAGGCCAGCAGTCCTACGCTCGCCAGCAGCAGCATGGCGATGCCGTCGATCACGCGCTCGGATACAATGACCGGCGCAGTCGTGCTCATGGGTGTGCCGGTCACATTCTTGACCATGTAGCTCTTGAGCAGTTCGCCCACTTTGCCCGGCGTCATCACCATCAGGCTGCCCACGCCAAAAATGCGCGCGCTGTCCCATCGCGCGATGCGCACACCTACCAGTTCCAGCCACCAGTGCCAGCGAAATACGCGCACGACGTAATTGATAAGGGCCAGGCCGACGATCAGGGGCAACCACTGCCAGGGGAACGACTTGAGCGCCGCCGTCAACTCCTGCCAGTCGCTCAGCAGGGCGATCACCACATACAGCAACAGCGCGCCAACCAGCGACCAGATTAGTTTCTTGCGCAGATCAGGACTCATGGAGACCGATTATACAAGGCGCGAGGCGCGATGCGAGAATGCAAGGATGAGAGGTGAAGAAGCGTATGAGGCGGTAATGCGTAGGGGCACAAGGTCCGGCGGTGAAAGTCCCGCCATAGTGGCGATCGTTGTTTCGCCGGACCTTGTGCCCCTACATTGCTACCTGGACGACGTTGCTATTACGGATAAAAGCCGCGCAGCCGCATCGCCTCTTCGATCCGCTCGATGGCGATGATGTACGCTGCCGTGCGCATCGTGCATTTGCGGCGCGTGGTGGTCCCGATCACGGCCTCGAGGTTGTCGAGCAGCGTCGCCTCCATCTGGCGGCGCACCTCGCCCTCGTTCCAGAAGAAGGACTGCAGGCCCTGGACCCACTCAAAGTAGGAGACGACCACACCGCCCGCATTGCAGATGATGTCGGGGATGACCAGGATGCCCTTGTCCTGCAGGATCTCGTCGGCCTCGGGCGTAGTCGGGCCGTTGGCGCCCTCGGCCACGATGGTGGCGCGCACCTTGTGGGCGTTGAGCTTGGTGATCTGCCCTTCCAGGGCAGCCGGCGCCAGCACGTCCACGTCCAGCGTCAGCAGTTCCTCGTTCGTGATGCTGTCCGAGCCGTTAAAGTTCATCACCGTGCCCGTGTCGGCCACGTGGCGCTGCAGCATGCGCAGATCGATGCCGCGGCTGTTGTAGATGCCGCCAAACCTGTCGCTGATGGCTACGATGCGGGCACCGCGTTCGTGCATGGTCTTGGCCGTCCAGCTGCCCACATTGCCAAAGCCCTGGACCGCAACTGTGGCGTCGTCCAGCCCGCGCCCCAGCCGCTGTTTCATGACGGAGCGCGTGATATAGGTCACGCCCAGCCCGGTGGCCGACTCGCGGCCGACCGTGCCGCCGATCGAGACCGGTTTACCGGTGACGGAGGCGGGGATCGAATAGCCGCGGTGCATGGAGAGGGTATCCATAATCCAGGCCATCACCTGGGCATTGGTGCCTACGTCGGGGGCGGGGATATCGCGTTCGGGGCCGAGCAGCGGGGAGATCTCGGTCACATAGCGGCGGGTCATCTTTTCCAGCTCGCGCTTGCTCAAGGCCGTGGGTTCGACGATCACCCCGCCCTTGGCGCCGCCGTAGGGGAGGTTCATCAGCGCGCATTTCCAGGTCATCCACATGGCCAAGGCGCGACACTCGTCCAGCGTCACGTCGGGGTGATAGCGGATACCGCCCTTAACGGGCCCTTTGGTGGCATTGTGGTGTACGCGGAAGCCGGTAAACATGCGCACCTTACCGTCGTCCATTTGGACAGGGAAGTGGACGATCAGCTCGCGCTGGCAAGTTCTGAGATAGACGCGCATGTCGTCGTCCAGATCCATAAAGTCGGCTACGCGACTGAGCTGGCCGAGAGCCACGGCATAGGCGGAGGCATGGCGGTCGGTTGGAGGATCGTAGGGTGTGGCGCCGAGCGGGTTATCTTCGTCCGAAATGGGTGCTTCTTGGGGAGGAGCAGAAAGCCCGGGAGATTGTGCGGGAGAGAGTGACTGCGCAGGGGTTGGAGAGATGGTAGTTGCCCCGTTGCTGCCATTCGAGCCGTTGGGTGCAGGCGATAGCGGGATGGAATCCGCCGTCTCCGGCAATTTGATGTTTTTCGCCATTGAAAAACTCCTCTATATGATTTACTCACCACGAAACGAGTCCGGTGCGCGTCCAGGTGAGAAGCCGGCGCACGCCGCACGATGCTTCTATTCTAACCTAACTTTTGTCGAAAGGGAAGATAGGGACGTTCCCATTTTTTGAGCACCTGCCCTCAATTTTGTAGGACAGATGAACCAGCAAATGCGCGCATGCAGACGAGGATGTCCAGCGATACAATATACTGCCCTGTTTTCTGGCAGAATTTATGGGTATTGACACCATAATATAATTAGGGGTAATCTGATAATAAGCTTCCAAGGGAAGACGTGTGTATCTGCGCCGTCGCCGCCCCTGCGCACTTGCAGCAGTAGAGCTATCACCTCACCCTAGGAGAATACTCGATGAAAAAGCTTGTCCTGTTGTTTGTGGCATCATTGTTGTTGACCCAATTGCTCGTCGCCTTCCCCACCCAGGCGGCGACACTGTTCAAGTCGCCCCTGCCGCCGGCAATTACCGAGACGTCCAGCGTGAAGGTGCCGGCGAATATATACGTCTTCGCCGACTGTGCGTTGGGCGGACAGGGCGAAGAAATCTATCTTGCAGGCAACCTGCATATTGTTTCGCATACCACGTTTGATCCCAACGGCGGCTACCACTCCGACCTCAGCTTCCAGCCGCAGGGCATCAGGGGTGTGGGATCGACGAGTGGCGCCAAGTACCAGGCGACAGGCATTACCCGCTACTCCGACAACTATCTCAATCTTCCGTACACGACCACGTACGTGAACAACTTCCGGATCATTGGCCAGGGCCCAGGCAATAACTACCTTGTGCATGAGATCTACCACATCACTATCAATGCTAATGGCGAATTGACCGCCTTCGTCGACAATTGGAGCATCGACTGCAAGTAGGACCAACACGCCGAAGCGTCTAAAACGCTTCGGCGCAACCAGTGTGGTTTGTAGCTAGACCCACTCTCGGCGGCAGGGTGGGTCTGTCCGAATCCTCGAAACTTAGTTGTCTGAACCTTGATTTACACGATTGAGAGGATTACCTTGATTGTGCGATGAGTGCTAGCGCACGAATCCTGGTAATCCTATCAATCCCACAAATCAAGGTTCAGACTTCTTTCTCTAGCCGCTCTGTGAGGCTCTCGGTGTCGGTGGCCAGCAGCATTGCCCGCAACTCCTCATCCTTGCCAACATCGACGCCCTGTTTTTCCAGGAGCATTACCATCAATGCCAGGAGCTTGGTTATCTCCTGCTCGCTGATTTCCTCGACCTGCAACGCCACTTCTTCGCGCAGATCGGCAATGCGTGCCGATCGATTCTGCGAGATAAGGACGACGATGGCCAGAATGATGGCCTCCAGGGAGACAATCATGGTCAGCAGGCCAAAGGGAAACGGATCAAATACGGAGAGGCCGGGAACCAGGCCGACGTTGGCAGCAATCCAGACTGCAAACCAGACGGCGTTGGCGATCAAGAAAGACATGCTGCCAAAGCCGGCGGTCATGCGGTCGGCCGCCAACTCAGATGGACTGCGTTTGACGTCTGCGCGCGCTTTGAGGCTGTGTTGGATGGCAGCGGCAGTCCTGTGATATTTTTCCTGGCTCTTCGCCGGTAGAGAATCTGTAGGTTGTTGCATAACGTCTCCTAGCCACGATTTCGCTTTGCTCGCCTCCTTTCCATTGTACTACCGCTGCTTGCTGTTTGATCCGCGGTTTGATGTGGATTTCCTGGAGGCGGGGTAGCGCCCGGAAGCCTCACGCGGGTGATCAGCGGAAGACGGCAGCATGCGCCTGGCACCAAGTTTCAAAACGTTGCGGCTCTGTGCCGCCGACTTGACGAACGGCGTCGGTAACATAGGCGTACTCGCTTCTGCGCAGCGCACCTAGAGTTTCGAACAGGCCGGTTACCACGTAGGCAGGTAAGCCCATGCGGCGCAGCCACAGGGCTGCCAACGGGGCCGGCACATTTACATAGCGGATGCGCTTGCCCAGTACCTTGCCAAGCACGTGCACCATATCGCCGATTGTGAGCGATTCCGGCCCGGTCAGTTCATATACCTGGCCCTTGTGTGCTTGCGGGTTGCTGAGGACGGCAGCGGCAACGGCGGCCACGTCGCCGGGCGCGACTGGTGCCACTTTGCCTTTTCCGCCTGGAAAATAGACGGTGCTGTGTGATTTGACGGTGGCGGCCCACCATTCGATCGTGTTGACCATCATCATGGTGGGGCGGAGGAAGGTCCACGCCATAGGCGAGGCCATGATCAGCTCTTCCTGCTGGCGATGCCACTTGCCCGGTCCTATGGATCGGTTGGCCTCAATGGTGGATTGTTTCACCACATGTTTGACGCCGGCTTGCCTGGCTGCCTCCAGCAGATGGCAGACTTGCTGCGTGTCGGGTGTGACCAGGTACAGCACGTCAACGCCGCGCATGGCCGGCGCCAGCGTCGCAGGCTTGTCAAGATCGCCGACAACCCGTTCGACACTCTCGTCGAGATATGCTACTTTGCTCTCATCGCGCACAAGAATGCGAACTTGTGCATTCTTAGCATGCAATTGCTCCACCAGATGTTTGCCAACATTCCCTGATGCACCTGTGACCAGAATCATCTTGCTGCTCCTTCGGCCTATATACCTGCCCGTGCTATAATTCTTACCGATATATATCTCGCTGATAATTATCTAACGAGTAAATATCTTATTTGTAAGATATTTAGATGATAAGTGAAATGGGTGAGAATGTCAAGCCCTTCGAGCACGCGCGCTGAACTCGCGCAACAAATGGATTGGGCATTGCGGGAGTTGAGCACTGCCACCGTACTTGCTGCCTCCGTCATTGCGCAAAAGGTTGGCATGGGGCCTAACGACCTGCGCTGCGGGGAGTTGCTGGTCCGCAACGGTCCCATGACGGCCGGCCAGTTGGCAAAAGCGGCCGGCCTGACAACGGGCGCCATTACCGGGGTTGTGGATCGCTTAGAAAAAGCGGGGTGGGCGCAGCGAAGAGCCGATCCGGCAGACCGGCGCCGTGTGGTGATCTATCCCGGTCCGCAAGAGAACGAGAAAACCGCGGCTGACTTGTACGCGGCGCGCAAGCAGAACATGGATCAACTGCTGGAGGAGTACAGCGACGAGGAACTGGTCTTGCTGCTGGAGTTTATTCGGAGCCTGGCGGCTATGAATCGGGATGAGGCGGGCAAAGGCGTGGGGTGAGCGCCTGGCCAATGTCCCGCTCGCACGATGGCGCGGGACATTGGCCAGGCTTCTCACATATCACCTACCGCTGTGCCTAATTCTCGGTTTCCTGGAGGACAGCAGGCAGGAACACCCGGTAATTCTGCTCGGCGTTGGCGCCTTCATCTTCGTCTAGATCGTACACGTCGTCGCCAGTGTCATCCTCTGCCGCGCTGGCATTCACTGTGTCGGCAGCGCTCAGCGAGGGAGCAGCCGCAACGAGGGAAAGGCCATCGATGCTCATTTTGGCCGGCCCTAGCGCCGCGCCGTCCCAGAACAGTGCGAGGTTGCACGGCATTCGGCTGCCCGGCGCATTGGGCGTGCAGACGAGTACCTGCTGGCCGTTGCCTCGCACCCCATTGGCACTGAACGCACCGGCCGTCGCCATATAGATCGCCCCGTTTTGGGGATCGATCGACGCCGCCTTGATGTCTTCCTGCGAACTATCGCCGAGACCAATCTGCGAACCGTCCAGGTATACCGCCCATGCGGCGGTCTTGGATCCGCCGCCGGCGTTCCACACGAGCAAATCTTCGTCTTCTCCGCTGGTGCCGGGCAGCTTCACGCGGTTGCGCGGGCTGATCACCAGGCGACCATCGGGGGCAAAGGCGATGGCGTCCATGCCCTGCCCTTTCTGCGGGAACCCCATTTCGGCGCCGCGCAGATACCACGCAAAGTAGCCCGCCGTCGTGGTTCCCAGCTGTGTCGGTACAAATTTTATGATGTCCTGGCCCTTCACCTTGTCGAGTCCGGGCACGCGCGTATCTTGGTTGAAACTCAGCAGCAGCGAGCCGTCTGCCAACAGCTCAAAGGCGTCGATGTCGCTTTGACTTAAGCCCACATCCGATCCGTCAAAGAGTTCGTACCAGCGGCCAGTGGCAAATTCAAAGAACAGGATATCCTCGTCGGCAAAGTTGATACCGCCGACCTTCCCGGATTTGCCGTAACTGAGCAACAGCCCAGCGCGTTGGCCCTGCTCCAATTCAAAGGCGCCGCTATCGCAGCGCGGCCCCTGCGGGCGCGAGACGCCGCGCTGGTCGGTGGCGACGGTGCAGGCCCGCGCTGCGACCACATCGATGGCGGGACTGCCCCGCAACAGCGCATACGTGTTGGTAGGGCCGCCGTTGCCTGTCCACTCGCCGAGCAGCGGATCGACGCCGGGTTGGTCGCCGGTCCCATTGAGGTTGCAACTCGTATCGTCGGCAAGGTTATAGCCCAAGGAAGCCGGCGCGGCGCCGGCGCAGTTGTCGCCCTGCCGGTTGCGCGCGATGATGCTGTTCTGCAGTTGCGGGCTGCCCTGCTCGACATACAGGCCGCCACCCTGCCGGTCAGCGCTGTTCTCGGCCAGCGTGACATTGGTCAGTACCACGACGTCAGGGCTTGGGTTCTGCGCATCACTCCAGTTGTAGGTGTAGATGCCGCCACCCTGGCCGCCCGGCGCGCCGCCCTCGAAGCCGGAGGCGTAGTTGCCGTTGATGGTGCTGTTGGTGATGTGCAGGGTGCCCGTGTTGCGGATGCCCCCGCCCTGCCCGTCGGCCTGGTCTGGACTTGCCCCCCGGGCCTGGTTGCCCCAAATGTTGTCGTTGACGAGGTCAACTGTGGCATTGGTATTGATACCCCCGCCTGCATACGCGCTGTTGCCGCGGATCACCGTGTCACTGACCCACAGCTGCGCCGCTGAACCCCAGCCTTCACTATTCTGAATCCCGCCGCCAAAGCGCTCAGCGGCATTGCTGTCGATGTCACTCAATTCGACATGCAGAATGCTAAAATCGTTGTTGTAGAGACCGCCGCCAGCGCCGGCGTCGTCATGCGTGCCTTCATAGAGATCGACGGTGGCGAAGTTGTCGACGATGTAGGTCCGGCGGACGAACATCGTCGCCATGCCTTCCCAACTGCCGATGTTCGCCACACCGGCGCCCATCTCGGCCCGGTTGTCGATCACAATACTGTTGCGGAGCGTTAACTCGCCGCGTTCATTGCCAATCCCGCCGCCCATATAAGCGACGCTGCTGTTGACGTTTACGTCGTCCAGCGTCAGACGACCTTCATTGTGGACGCCGCCGCCACTGCCCCAGCCCACGATTTCTGACGGCTCTACCCGTCCCCGGGTGATATTGGCATGGCTGATTTGGACAGTGGCGCCAGGGAGGACTGTCACGGTCGAGCCGCGTTCATCGCCGTCGATGATCGTGCTGTAGTTGTCGACGCCCAGCAGCGTGAGATCCTTGTCAATGACGATGTTCTCCACAAACCTGGCGTCGCACAGCTTGATGGTGTCGCCGGCGCTCGCAGCGTTAATCGCAGCCTGGATGGTTGTGAAGTTGCCACCGGTCGGGCAGACATCCAGCGTTGCTGCATGAGCAGGATGAGCAGGTAAGACGATGGTGAGCAGTAAGACTACGGCGGCAATAGGGAGCCGCGGCCGGCAACTGGTTGATCGGCACAATTGACTGGACATTGCTTTACTCCTTTGGAAGCAAATTTCCAGGCCCAGCAGGGGGAACTCACACGACGTGGAGACCCCCTGCTGGGCACACAGCGAATCACCTATGCAAATGGTAGGAGGCTTGAGGAGCGGGTGCTGACCAAGGGAGAGACGGAGGAGAGAGAATGCGCAACTACTATCATAGTACGGCGCCCGTAGGCTGTCACTGGTCACATGGGGGATCTGCGGAACTTCAAGTGCGCCGGAAATAGTGCCTCAAAATCGTGATATATTGTATACAATCGCATTAGTGGCGGCACTGGTAAAAGTATAAGGAATGACGATGTGTGACACCTGGGTTGCTCTGCAAGACGCTACTAGCGCCGGACAGGTGCTGTTGGGCAAGAACAGCGATCGTCCGCTGTTTGATGCCCAGCCATTGATCTTATCTGCGCGGCAAACCTGGCCGCCTGGCAGTATGCTCCAGTTGGAATATTGCGAAGTGCCACAGGTCGAGGTCACCTACGCTACCTTGGGATCCAGCCCATACTGGTGTTGGGGATACGAGGAAGGCATCAACGAGCACAGTGTTGTGATCGGGAACGAAGCCATTCCGACCAAGACATTTCGTCGTGCCGCAGCACAGTACAAGCAAGGTGAGGCAGCGGCGTTGGGGCTGCTGGGCATGGATTTGGTGCGCCTGGCACTCGAGCGCAGCCGCACGGCCCGCCAGGCGGTCGAGGTGCTGGGGGCGCTGGTCGAGCTGTATGGCCAGTTCGGCTCCGCCGTTCCCACCAAAACACATGATCTGGGCGGCTATGATAATTCTTTCCTGGTTGCCGATGGCGGCGAAGCGTGGATTGTCGAAGCGGTTGGCCGCCGTTGGCTGGCCCGGCGTATCCAGCAGGGGACGGCGTCAATCTCCAATCAGCCCACCATCCGCACGGCGTGGGATTTGGGCAGCGCCGATGTTGTCGAGTACGCCGTGGAGATGGGGTGGTGGCCGGCCGAGTTGGAGCGCGAATTCGATTTTGCGCGCGCCTACATCGACGACCGTGTGCCCCGCCAAGTCTCGCAACTGCGCCTTATGCGCTCGCGGCAGCTGCTCGTCGAACAACTGGGGCAGATCACGCCGCAGTGGATGAAGCGGATTGCCCGTGACCACTATGAAGACACCTTCCTGCAAGGTCCCTACTTTGATGCTGCGGACCCCGACTTCCACTCGCTGTGCATGCACTCCTCGGCGGCAAATTTCACCTGGGGCAATACGGCCAGCTCCTGCGTTGCGGTGCTACCTCGTACAGAAAATGAGCTTCCCGTCTTTTGGTGGACGCCCGGCCCGCCCTGTAACGGCTGTTATGTCCCCTTCTTCGTCCATGGGAGCAAGCTGCCCGACATCGTCACCAACCCCGGCAGCTTCGGCAAGCGGATTGTAGCCCCAGCTGTTGCCGGCGAGGATACGTTCGCTGCCCATTCCTACTGGTGGCTGTTCCGCGAGTTGATGGATCGTGTCAAGGGGCACCCAGTCAACAGCCTGCCTGGCTTGTACCCCGTCCGCAACCAGTTAGTACGGGCCAGATTCGATGCCCTGGAACAAGAATTCGAGGCAGAAACACCGAGCGTAGTGAGGCAGGCGTTGGCGGTGGATCAACTTACTACCCGCGCAGCTATTATGGACGAGTTTACCCAACGGTGTGTCGACAAAGTCCTGACGGTCCTGCAGGAGCTTCTCGACACACCGTGGTAGACAATGTAGCCAAGTCGTCGAAATACCGTTCCCGAACATGCAGACAGTGGAACGGTCTCGTCCGCAAGCTACGGTGTGATGCTGATCGATTGCACCAATGCGTCCAGCTGGGCAAGGCTAGGTTTGAAGCTGTCATCGGTCTGCGCCCCCAGTGACTGCGTCGTGTTCTCGATGTACTGCCCGAAGTTTTCAACCACAGCCTGGCGCTCGGCCTCTGGCAGACTCGCCGCGCTGTCCGGCAGCGACGCATGGGTGATGGGCAGAATCACTGCCACGTAGTGTGCGCCGTCATTGGTGAGGCCCTGGAACGTGTAGAACAGCTCCTGGTTGTTGATCGGCTCGGGACCCTGGCCGTGCTGCGCCAGGTAGCGCACGCCGCGTCCGCCCTGGAAGGACAAAGGCTTAACCTGCGCGTGCAGTGGTCCACCCTCGTTGATCAACGGCAGGAAAGGCAGCTGTGCGCTGGGATCGATCTCCTGCTGCTGCAGCAGTTGGCGCAGGAGTTCGATGCGGGTGGCGGCCTCGGGATTGGACGCAGCGAAGTCGTGCACGGGGTAGACGATGATGCGAGGCGCCTGTGCGCTGCCTTCTACTGGGTACCACACCAGCTTGATCTCGGAATGCTGCGGCGCCGGCGCCCACCACGGCGCGTCGGCCCCGCCCGCAACGGCCGCGACACTCTCACCGCTGGCCCAACTCGCCAGCGATTGCGGCAATGAAAAGCTGATCCCCTCGTAGAGGCTGCGGCCCGTGTTTTCGCCGGCAGGCTTGGTGCCGTCCAGCAGGCCGAACGTGCCCAGGAGCGTATCCGCATCCATCCCGGCCTTGGCCTGGTCGACAACAAAGATGATTGCCTTGGGCCCGAACTCGACGATGTAGAATTCCGGCGACGGTGTGCCCTCGGCGGCCGGGGTGCCTACGGCTCGCAGTACCGGGAGGCCGTTAGTCAGCGTGATCGGCTGCGGCACCGGCACAACCTGGCAGCCTGCGCAGAGCATCTCCAGCGCCTGGCCTATCGTCATGATCTTAGTGTCGATCACACTGATCTGCACCGCGGCCCGCTCGCTCGAATTCCAGCCGGTTCCGGCCGGACCCATGATGAACTGGCTGCCGATCGCATTGTGGTCCGGCCCGAACACATCCCAGCCGGCCGGAATATAGAACGCGAAGTTGTTCTCGGCATCGGCGAACTGCTTTCGTCCCGCCAGGGTGTCGCCCACCTCACCCACCGCTGTAGGCGTCGCGGTTGGACCGATCACCTCAACAGCCGGTGTGGGGGCAGACTGCCGGGGATGGTGGGGTGATCTGCCCACAGCCCGACAGGACGCCTGCTGCGAGCGCGACGGCGCCCAGGCGGCAGATTGTGTGCAGCGTGCTTGAGATTATGCTTCGCGCACCAACGCCGGCCAACGTGCTCGCTTGAGCCTCTACCCTTATCGTCGTCATAATCTATTTCCCTTTCTGGCAGCGGGCTTTGCGCCATCACCGGCGCGGTCATTGCTCTTCCGCTGCCACCATACTCTAGCACGGGGAGACGGAGGAGACATCGACCACGCGATAGGGTCGCGCCTGTCCACTTGATAGGTTTTTCGGATTACAATGTGCCGTTGGGGCGCTCGTGTATGCGGCGTGATCCTAGGGCCTTGACGCTATTCTCAATGAGGTGGTCGCAGAAGGCAACGCGTTTGGCGCATACGAGCCGAAGACTCTGGAACAGACAAAACAGATCTGGCTGGCGGAGCCGGCGGAGGCGTACATTGCCTGCGCTCCAGATGGCACAATCGTGGGGGCGTATGTGTTTAGACCAAACTCCATTGGCCGCGGTTCCCACATAGCCAATGCCACCTATATGGTCGCCCGCAGCCAGCGGGGCAGGGGTCTGGGATATCTCCTAGGTTCACATTCATTGGAGCAGGCACGCCGCGCCGGCTATCGGGCCATGCAGTTTAACGCCGTGGTCAGCGTCAACACCGCCGCCGTAACGTTGTGGCAGCGGCTCGGCTTTGTGCGCATCGGTACCGTGCCACAAGCCTTTCGCCTGCCCAGTGGAGAGTATGTCGATACATACATCATGTATCGCTCATTGCTGGAGGAAAGGAAACGACCAGTGACAACCATAGCGATCGAGGTGCGCGAGCTGGCAGTGCAAGACCGGCAGTGGGTGCACGATTTCCTGCTCCCGCGGGATGCTGTGTCCGTGGTGACGCGCGGCCGTGTACACCAGGCCGACCAACTGCCAGGATTCATGGCCCTGCTGGACGGGGCACCTGGGGGCCTGCTGACCTACCACGTCGCCGGCGATGAACTCGAAGTCGTCACCTTGCACGCAGATCCGCGTGGGCAGGGCGTGGGCTCGCAGCTCTTGGCCGCTGCGCTCGACCTCGCCGCCCGCCGGCACTGCCGGCGGCTTTGGCTGATTACCACCAACGACAACGAGCCGGCGATCCGCTTCTACCAACACCGCGGCATGCATCTGGCCGCGGTGCACCGCGGTGCCATCCGTGAGTCGCGCAAGATGAAGCCCCAGATTCCTCTCATCGGCCTCAACGGCATTCCGATTGAAGACGAGCTTGAATTTGAGTACCAGCTGTAATCCCTGACGCTATCCTACCGTGCTCTTTGCCAACAACGTCCTGAGGTGGGGAACTGCCCTGCGAGCAAACGACACACAAGCGCTACGTCGGTCTCGATCTCGTCCGCATGCATCTTGTTTGCGCCCATTGCCGTCATTATAGGGGGATTGCGGCAAGCGCAGCAACTGAGTTTTGACGTCAGCGCGAGGGGCGCACTATCGACTCAGGCGAGCGTAACCGGCAGACCGAGGAAAGCGCCAAGACGGTGAGCGGCGGCAGCAACCGCAGCCATATCTTCTTCGCTCAACGGCCTGAATGGCTTGAGCGTGACTGCCACGTTGCGCTTGCCGATTGTGCGTTTCCACGTGCCTGCGATGCGGCCGTTGATTAGCATGATGGATGTGAGATCATTTTCCATGGCGCGCAGGCGAGCGGCATCAGCCGGTTCGGCGATGGCGCTCCATTCTTTATACCCAATCACGTACTCATCATAGACGGACACAAGATGCGCAACGGGCGCTTGGATAGGTAGATCCGGCAGCGATGGGCCAAACCAGTAGGTCAGGCCAGCCACTTCTGCGGATTGGAGATGGGCGGCGTTGGCGGCGAGACCCGCCCTGGCTTCATTTATCGGCAAGCTGGCCCAACGCGCCAGGTCGTGCACTGTGGCGGGGCCGTGACTTAAGAAGAAACGATGGGTTAACTCTGCCAGGGCCTCGTTGCGCGTGAGCGGCGGCATGGGCGGCACACGCTCGTCGATGAGGGCATACGTAAACTGCTTGCCGCGACGCGGTCCGCTACAGATGAAGCCGTCGAGCTCGGCGCGCATCAGGATATATACCATGCGCAGTTCGACTGCCGTCGCAATGCCCGCCGCTTCCAACCAGTTGCGCAGTTCGTCGCGAGTCAGATAGCGCCCGCCTTCCAGCGCCTGCACCAACGCTGGGCACACGCGGGCGTAAAGATCGTCGTCAAGGCCAACCCTGCGATAATACGCTGCATTGGCAAGATGCACGCGCGGTGCCGTGAGGGCCAGCAGCCAGCGGATATCTGCCGGCGTAACAAAATGCCAGGTGGGGCGCAGCAGATGTGTGCGCAGAATGGCGCCGGCATCCAATGCCTGTTCCACGGCAGCATCACTGACAACCGCGGCGGCAGGGTCCAGGCGCATGCCAAGCCCCCACTTGGCGCCGGCGTAATCCTGGGCCTGTACGGCGCCAAGCCACCGGACAACATCTGCCGGCTGCCGGATGGTCGTTGCTAACAGGCGTTGGTTGAGCAAGCGTTGTAGAACAATCGAATCTGGTCGCATACGTTTTTGCCCCTGACTGCAATTGGCGGACATGATAACCGGACCACTCTGATTGGCCAACCCAACGCGGCTGACCAACCCGTCAGAGTGTGTCATAATTCACAATGTTGACATAACCCTACAATAAGCGTATTCTCGACTCTCTAGCTCCACTCACAATCCGTTCTGCTAAAACTTTGGGGTCATTGCAGCGTTGCCGTGTTCCGGATAGAACTAACCGAGAGTACAAGGAGGCAGTTGAATGCAGCTCGAGGTTCTTTCGAAGGCGCCGACCAGCGAACAAGGGCGCCCGGCGCCGATTCTGTTTGTGCATGGCTTCTTTGTCGGAGCCTGGGGCTGGGCCGAACATTCCTTGGACTACTTTGCCGCGCATGGGTATGCCACGTTTGCGCTAAGTCTACGTGGGCATGGGGGAAGCGAAGGCCGCGCCGGTTTACGCTGGACCCGGCTAACAGACTATGTTGACGATGTGGCGCAAGTTGTGGCGCAGCAACCCACGCCGCCCATCTTGATCGGTCACTCGAATGGCGGCGCCATCGTGCAGAAGTATCTCGAAACCCACAGCGTCCCAGCGGCCGTTTTGCTCGCTTCGGTGCCGCCGCAGGGCCTGTTGGAGACGGCGTTGCGCCTGGCGCTGCGGCATCCGTGGCCCTTTCTAAAGGCCAACCTCACCCTAAGTCTCTATCCGCTGGTCAGCACACCTGGCCTCGCCCGCGACCTGTTCTTCTCGCCGAGCATGACGGAAGAGGCGGTCTGTAATTATCAGGCGCTCATGTCGGATGAATCGTTTTTGGGGTTTGTGGACATGCTCGGTTTGAATTTACCCAAACCCCAACGCGTCAAGACACCCATTTTGGTCTTGGGAGCAGGTAACGATGCGTCGTTCAGCCAGCGTCAGATAGGCGCCACCGCCGGCGCCTATCACACGCAAGCCACGATATTCCCGGACATGAACCATGCGATGATGTTGGAAGCCGGATGGCAAGACGTAGCCGACCAGATTATTGCGTGGTTGACGGAGAAGGGGTTATGAAGTGCACGCGCCGCTGCGGAACCGGCTATTCTGCATCGCTGAAGTTACCGAGATTGTGATCAAACCGTTCAACGAATAATGTGCCAGCGGTTCCGTTGCATCTATCCCGTGTAGACATGAACCAGGCGATGCCGATCCTACATATCCAACTGCTGGATGATTTTCATCTGATGTATGGCGACCAACCGGTAACTGGCGTTAATACGGCGCGTCTGCAATCGCTGCTGGCCTACCTCGTCTTGCACCGCCATGTCCTCCAGTCGCGCCAACAGTTGGCCTTTCTCTTCTGGCCAGACACCAGCGAGGCGCAAGCGTTCACGAACCTACGCAACTTGCTGCACAAGTTACGCCATGCCTTACCTGAGCCTGGCCACTTTCTCCTGGTGGATGCCCAAACAGTGCAATGGCGGCCGGATGCCCGGTTCACTTTTGATGTGGCAGACTTAGCGACGGCTCTGACCCAAGCGACAACCAGTGCCGAACTGGTGAAAGCGGTACAGATCTATCGCGGGTCGCTCCTGCCGAGTTGCTACGATGAATGGATTTTGCCCGAACGCCAACAGCTGCAACGGCGCATGATGGACGTACTGCTTGAACTGATCCGCTTGCTGGAAAGCGAACGTGACTATCGCACAGCCATCGCCTATGCCGAACACCTGCTGCAATACGAGCCGTTTGATGAAACAACGTATTGCACGCTGATGCGTCTGCACGCTGCCAATGGGGATCGCGCCGGCGCGCTGCGCATCTACCAACGTTGCGTGGATTTGCTGCAGGAGGAATTTGCCGCGGCACCCGCCTCGACGACCCAAGAGCTCTATTGGCGCCTCTTGGCAACCGAGAATACGCCACCAACACACACCGGGCAGCACTTTGATCGAGCGCTTGCACAAGATCATCTGCCTCTCGTCGGACGCACTGGCGAGTGGAAGTCAATGACGGATGCCTGGTATCGGGCAAGCAGTGGCAGTCCGCACTGCCTGTTCCTGACCGGCGCACCAGGTATCGGCAAGACGCGCCTGGCCGAAGAGTTGGTGGCTTGGGTGGCGCACCAGGGTTTTTCAACCGCCACCGCGCACTGCTATGCCGCCGAAGGCTCGCTTACCTATACACCCGTGATTGCCTGGTTGCGGTCGCCTGCCATTCATAAAGCATTAGGCGCGCTTGATGTGCTATGGCGCAGCGAGTTGGCGCGCCTGTTACCCGAATTGTTGATCGAGCAACCCGATCTGCCGCAGCCCGCGCCCATCACGCAAGGCTGGCAGCGTCAACGCTTTTTTGAGGCATTGGCGCGCGCGGTGCTCACGCAAAACAAGCCGTTGATCATGTTTGTCGACGATCTGCAATGGGCAGACCGTGATACGCTGGAATGGTTGCACTATTTGCCCCGCTTTGACCCCAAAGCGCGGCTACTGCTCCTTGCCACCGTCCGCAGTGAGGAGGTCGGCATAGAACATCCATTACAAGTGCTGCTGACCTCTCTGCGCCGGGGGAACCTTCTGACTGAGGTGGCGCTTGAGCCGCTGAATGCTGATGAAACAACGGCGCTGGCAATGCAGGTGGCTGGTGACGCACTCTCGCCGACCCAAGCTGCGCGCTTGCACCAAGCCACCGAGGGCAACCCATTGTTTGTGGTCGAGGCGATGCAAACCGAGGCGCGCAGGATCGAGCGTGGAGAGCAGGACGCGGTTCTGCTCCACGCCTTGCCATCCAAAGTCCACACGGTGATTCAGTCGCGTCTGGCGCAGCTTACCCCGCCCGCCCGCGAGGTGGCGAATCTTGGTGCGACGATTGGCCGCGCCTTTACCTATCCTGTTTTGGCCAAGGCCACTGACCAGGCGGAAGAGACGTTGGTCAACAGCCTGGATGAATTATGCCAACGTCGCATCGTGCGCGAACACGGGACGGATGGGTATGACTTCACCCATGACCAGCTGCGTGAGGTGGCCTATAACAGCTTGAGCGCGGCGCGGCGGCGGTTGTTGCATCGGCGTATTGCGCAGGTGCTTGTGGTACTGAATGAGCCGATGCTGGATGCAGTCAGCGGGCAAGTGGCGACGCACTATGAGTTGGCAGGATTGACCGAAGAGGCAATTCCTTACTATCGACGGGCGGCGGAAGTTGCACGAAGCGTCTATGCCAATACGGAAGCCATCCGCTACTATCGGCACGCCCTGGCGTTGCTGGAGGGATTGCCGCACGACAAGCGAGGATTGGCCCCAGTTCTCTACGAACATCTGGCGGAGATCCTCCTGTTAACCAGCCAACTCAATGAAGGCAGGATCGCCTATCAGCGAGCCATGGCGTACCTGACAGCCGCCGACTGCATCACCCGGGCCCGCCTCCACCGAAAAATCGGGAACACCTGGCGCGAACAATATCAGTATCCGGAAGCACAGCGCAGTTTTGGCGATGCGGAACGGGTGCTGGGCGTGGTTCCCACCAATTATGCAGTCGACAAGGCGGAGAGCGAACGCATGCCAGCCTGGTGGCAAGAATGGATTCAGGTGTTGCTCGAGGTCGACTCTGTGCATTACTGGCTTGGTCAATTGCAGGCAAGCGATGAACTGCGCGCAAGGTTAAAACTTGCCATTGAACGCTACGGCACGTTGCACCAACAAGCCCAACACATGCAGCACGGGATCATGATCGAATTCAGACGCCGGCGCAGCGCGGCAACCCCAGAAATGGTCATTGTCGCAAAAACGGCGCTCAGCCTGTTGCAGGATGCTGAGGCATCGGCAGTTCTTCCTTCGGCGCGCTTCTTGGTTGGGTTCATGCTGATATGGTCTGGTGATCCACAAAGCGCGCTGGAACCAATGCAGTCCGCGCTCGCCCTTGCCGAACAAACCGGCGATCTCTCCTTGCAGGCACGTTGTCTCACCTATCTGGCGATTGCGCAAAGACAATGCCGGCGAGTCGAGGAAGCAGAACAAGCGGCCACTCGCAGCATGGCGACGGCGACGATGGCGCAGATGCCCGAATATATCGGCACGGCGCAGGCCAATCTGGCCTGGGTGGCATGGCAGGCGGGCAAGTTCGAGCAGGCTCGTCAACATGGGGGTGCAGCACTTGAAGCATGGCGGCAATTGCCCGCTGGACATGGCAGCGCCACGTGTCAATGGACTGCGCTCTGTCCTCTGATCGCGCTTGCACTGCATCCAGGGGAGACTGCAACCGCCATTGATTACATCCGTCTCTTGCTCAATCCTGTGCAACAGCGCCTGCCTGACGTTTTGACGACCTCTTGCGAACAAGCCCTGTTGGCTTGGGAAAATGGCGCTTCTGAGCGTGCCTCTTTGCTGCTGCAACAGGTAACCTTCCTGGCACAACAACTGAATTATCTCTGATCTCGGGATCACCACACCGTTACCCGATCCACCACCGGATCCGCCACCCTGTGTTGCGAAGCAGGCAATAGCGCTGTACGGAGTGTGCCCAACGTTTCGTGCACGCGACCTCTTGCAGAGAATTGCTCGCCGATGAAACGCGCCATGAAACGCGCCAGAAACGGCCGCCGACTATCCTGTTGACATGGCAATCGATGACAGCGAAAACAGCACCAGGGAAGCAGCCAATATGGACAAACAGACACCACTAAGCGTCGCGATCGTCGGTTGTGGTTATCAAGGGGGCATCCTGGCCCGAGCCATCGGCAGAACAGAGTCACTGCACGTAGTGGCTTGTGCTGACCCTGATCAAGCGGCAGCACAGCAACTGGCTGGGGTGACAAGCAATGTTGCAGTGTACGCTTCGATCGAGTCACTGCTCCAAGAGACGCCGGTGGATGCTGTCATCATTGCATCCCCCCATGATTCCTTATATGAAGCTGCACTGGCAGCCTTGCGCGCCGGCAAGCATGTGTATGTCGAAAAGCCGATCGGGATGGACGAGAAAGAAGCGGCGCAACTGGAGGCAGCGGTGCTGGAGACGGGCGTGTGTTTTATGGCGGGATATTCGTTTCGTTCTATCGCTGCTTTACAGAGGGTGCACGAGTTGTTGCAGGCTGGCGCCGTGGGCGAAATTCTCACCATTTCCGGGGCTATCGGTGTTGACCCGATGTCGTCGGGGTGGAGCGCCAGCCCGGAGACAGGGGGTGGCCCATTGCTCTATGTCGGCTCGCACCTGGTGGATGAAATGCTTTGGTATGTACAAGACGACCCCGTTGTGGTGGTTGCCGATGTCCGCTATCGCGCCGATACGCACGCCGATGAAACCACGGCCTTTCAGATTCAATTTGCGCGCGGCGCCGTGGCGCAGGGTATGGTGACACAGACCGCCAATGGATTTTTCAACCAGCTTGACATCTATGGTCGCCAGGGCCGGATCAGCTTACGTGGGGTCGATTTTCACTACACTATCGATATTGTGAGCAGTGTCCTGCGAGCCTATGCCCAACCAACCACCATCCACATTCCGCAGACAGACGACCTTAGGATTCTGATGCTCTTGCCGCAACTGGCGGAATTTGCCCAGGCGATCCAAGAGCAGCGCCAGCCGGCTGTCACAGTGACCGATGGCCGGCGGGTGTTGAAAATCTTGGATGCCATCATCAAATCCGACCGCACAGGAGAACCGGTCCGGATGGGATAGAGAATTCTCATCCAAGCGAGAAGCTATCCAGTTGGAACAGTGCTATTCGTTCACAAGGAGAACAGTATGTCCACAGCAGAAACCAGACAGTCTATCGAGCGTTACTTGGAAGCGATCAATGGCAAAGCGAAGACACCAGCATTGGTCAATCAATATGTTGCCGACGCCGACGAAGCCTTGAAGGAACATATTGCCGGCGCAGAGATAGCCTTTCCTTGCTACGAACTGGCCGCCGAGGACTTGATCGTCGAGAGTGACAAAGCCGTCGTGCGTTTTACCTTGCGCGGGAAGCACCAAGGCAACTTTATGGGCATCCCGGCAACGGGTAGGGAGATCAACGTACCGGGTATCATCATCTATCGGCTCGCCGACGGTAAGATCGTCGAGCATTGGATGCAGATTGATTCCGCGACCATGATGCGGCAGCTGGGCGTCTAGCCATCGGAATTTCGCTGACGTTCAACAAAATACTCACGCCGATCGCGTTCGTCGTTGTGCTTTTGCTGGTCATGGCCTGTGAGCCGATAGTGATTCACACTTTTCTGCAGGCTACGCTCATAGAGCAGGAACAATGGACAGCCGAATCCCCGGCGCGCTGAATGTGGCGCCCAAGCCAGGGGTGGAAATGTCGCAGTACGTCTTGGACGTGGCGGAGATCGAACGCGTGGTGCAGGCCAAAGACGCATTGATCGCTCTCTACTGCAATAGATTGAACTGGATGTGGCGCGCTATGTCTTTGACGACGACAAGATAACCGTGTGGGTCGATGCTCGCAGCGCCGAGCAGGTCGCCGCCGGCAGCCTGGCGGATGCAGTCAACATGATCGACAAGATGCGGCCAAAGCCAAAGACGACAAGCGTCTGCCCATGCAGGATCACAACACGCGCATCATCGTCTTTGGGTAGATGGCAAACAGGTTCGCGCCGTGGCCGGCGAGATCGCTACCAATGCGTTCCATAATGTGAGCTTCTTTGGTGGCACTATAGAAGTATTCCTACAGGGAGTTCAGAACCAAGAGTAGGTATGTTGAGTGTCCTTACGTCGTTTCGCAGTAACGATCAGAAAAGCATTTCTCGGCGAAGCCCATCGAATATCAACCGGGTCGTTGACATCGCTGCCGAAAGCAAACAGAATGAATACAGTTGGAACAACAGGAGTATAACATGGCGATAGATGAAGTCTCTGGTCAAGTTTGGACACGCAAGCATGACAATCCTATGATGCCCGTAGTGCTGAGTGCTCCGCGAACCGTGTACCCAAAGTCGCTCGAGGAGCTGATCGAGATTTGCTCCAAGCGCAAACCCTCGGAGAAGCTCCGCGCTGCGGGGAGTCATTGGGCGCTGTCTGAGGCGGCAATTAGCGATTCCATCTTTGTCGAGACCCACGACCCCAACGACCTCCATCAAGCGATGGGGCGGACATTGTATGACGTCGTGCCGCCCTGCCTGAGCGCAGAGTTCGTCAGTGCGCTTGCGAATCGGAGAGTTCCGCCGTTCGACACGGCCACGATCACGGGCAATGAAGACATTTATCCCATCCACATCGAGACCGGCAAGCGGGTATATCAGCTCTACTCTGAGTTGGACTCGGGCGACGACGACCGGCGCAGTCTCGCTGTTCTCCTCGACCAACAGATGGGCAACTCCAGCTATCTCGGGGCGTGGGGATTTCACACGCTCGGCGGTGCGGGCGGGCAGACGGTCTTTGGCGCATTGGCGACCGGGACCCATGGCGGAGACATGCACATGCCGCCCATCGCGGACGCGGTACTTGCGCTGCATTTGGTTGCCGACGGCGGCAAACACTATTGGATCGAGCCGGAGTCCCCGACGCCACGGCAGGCTCGCCTGACTAACGACGAGCCGCTCAGATCGTTATACGGTCAGCCTCTTTACGGCGGCCCGGAAAATTTTGAGATCATCCGCGACGACGACTTGTTCAATTCCGTACTGGTCAGCGTGGGTCGGTTCGGCATTGTGTACTCGATCGTCATTGGTGCAGTCCGACAGTACTGCCTGCACCATGAGCGCCGATTGACGACATGGCAAGAGGTCAAGAGTCAGATCGGTGACGCAAACAGCGCCCTCTACACTCAGAACGACAAACAACCCCCTCCGCTATCACCCAATAAGTTCCTCCAGGTTGGCATTAGCGTCACGCCATTCGCGAACTTCACCAAGAATCGTGTCGGGGTGACAAAAGCATGGAACGTGGCGCTCGCCGCGATCCCAGGAACCACAGAGCCTGCGGGGCGCCCGGAGCGGCGCGGAGCGATGGTCATTCCCTTTGACCTCACGATTCAAGCGCCGAGATTCGAGTTTGCCGGCAACAGCTCCCCCTACTCACCGGACCCTAACCGACCGGGCATGACGCTTTCTCCGAATTTCCTTGGGCTTGCCTGCTCCAATGCCGACTTTATGGATGGCGTGCTCACGCTAGTTACAAAGGAGGTTGATGACTTCGTCAAAAGCAAGGGCGCAATTGTCGGTGCATCCATCGGGGCAGTCGTGGCGGTCGCGACAGCAGTTACCGGAGGGGTAGCCCTCGTCGTGTTATCCACGTTGCTCGTTGCATTGCTCGCGATCTTACCTGTTCTCGCACTTCTCTTGCTAGTTCTCCGTGCCTTGCCAGGGCCGCTGCGGTTCGGCCAAGCGATGAACGAGGTAAAGAACGCCCTATTGAACCCCGCGCTTACGCCTGAGCAACGATTAGGAGGCATCTTCACATGGCAGATGATTAGTGACGCAGCCTTCGTAAGCACCCAGACTGAGGCTGACTCCGAGGCGATTAGTTTCGCAGCGATGGATGGGTGGGACTACCTTAACAAGAGCTGCAGCGTCAACGTCGACTCAATCGAAGTGTTCTTCGATGCGACGGACCCAATGCTGATCGCCTATGTTGACGCCCTCCTCGCATTCGAGATCGGGCAAGAGGTCGCCCCCATCCCAGATGCGTTCGTGGGCTATATCTCCATGCGCTTCACGGGTCCGACCCGCGCGCTGATCGGCCAGCAACGGTTTCCCCTGTCGTGCTCCGTTGAGATTTCCGGTCTGCGCGACGTAAGCGGGGTTACGCGGCTAATAGACTTCGCCATCATGCTGGCACTGGATAGCAACTTCACAGGGATCTTGCATTGGGGTCAACGCAACGAGTCGATGCGCGCTCACGTGCAGGAACGATTTGGTGACACTGGGGCTGACCAGAGTGGGAATCTTCACAGATGGCGTGACCAACTCAGCAGAATCACCCAGCACGGCAAGCTCGATGGGTTTAGCAGCGCATTTACCCGACGAACAGGTCTAGAGATCGTCACGCCGATCATCGGGAACCTGAGCGCCTCTGGTTCGGCCCAATCCCAGATGATCACCATCAACTGGGATTGCGACCAGAACCCACCAGCGCCAGCGACTGAGATTAGTCTTCAAGTGACCAGCCCGAGTGGGGTGCAGTCGTCGTTTGTTGCTCAGCCGCTCATCGGGCAGATGCAGGTGGCCCCCACCGAAAGTGGCGTCTTTTTGGTGTCGCTCGTCGCAGCGATCGAGCTTGCCGGCGAGCGGCGTGAGGTGATGCAGCGGGTCGACGTTATTATCCCATGAACATTAAAGCGGTGGCAAGCTGTGTAAGGAGATAGACAATGGCAGAGATATTTTCCGGAGACTGGGTAGTGGAGTTTGTTGACTACCCCGTAGCTCACATCCCATATCGCGTTATCATTGAGGGTTCGCTCACAAGTGACGGGGTATATCCACTTGAAATCACCACACCTCCCGTTACGGTGTCCGGCCCGCGCTGGTCGATTAAGTTGGAGTGGTATGAATATAGGGGGGGGAGGACAGACTGGCTTCCCGGGAGCGTAAGCCGAACCGGAGCGACCTACACCCTCCAAGACAATCTTGTCGTGATCCTCGCCCCCATATTCAGCCCTGGGCAGGAACCAATTTTCCTCCTAGACGGGACGATTCTGGCTTTGCCAGGAGGTAATCTAAGGATGCGTTGCCGCAATGTCGACCCGCAGCTCAACCCGTGGCAACCTTTCGCAAACCCGTATGACTTCACAATCCCCGCCGGTGTGAGGAGAGAGGGAGACAGGCCGATTGATCGGATTCGACCGCAGAGACCAGGGGATTGAGGCCCAAGAATGTACTACCGGTGCACGGCAATTCGAGCTTGCGCACTTTGACGGGGGATCACTTCCTATGACAGCTCAATCTAAGCAGAAAAGCGTTGGCTCAATCATGAATTGGCTATCCTGTATCCATAACAAGCAGTATGTCGACGGCGGATGCGAAACATGTTTTTTAGGCTATAACATCATTCTGGCGGCTATCTTTGTGGCTGCTTTGTTGATTCTCGTCGCCTATTCCCCATACAAGCCACGGACGGATCTGCCCGCGTCAAATCAACCTGGGTCTATTCGTACGGAAACAGCAGCAGAGGCAGCGATCAGTTCAACACCAACCGCCGAATCAACAAGTGAGCCACCCGGAACGCCACCTGCGAACGGCAGCGGAATAGGGGGAAACATTCCCCCTGGAATCATTTTGACGGCGCTGTTGACATTGATCATCGCTGGGGGCACGGGTGGCATCCTGTGTAACCTGCGTGGCCTCTTCCGTTGGTATCGCGATGAGGGACTGTTTCCCACCAAATACCTCGTACCATTTCTGGTGCGACCATGGATGGGTTGTCTCGTCGGTGCGTTCACTTTTTTCCTGGCGAGCTTCTTTAACGCCGCGCTCACGGATGCAACGCAGATGACCTGGGTCACTCTCGCCGGCAGACTCCCTTTTATTGGGCTGGCTATCCTCGCCGGATTTGGTTCGCAAGAATTTATGGAGCGTATGAAGGATATTGCCTTGACGACCTTTGGCCAAGAGCAAAAAGAAGATCAGGCGCCGGTGCGCATTATAAGGCTTGTCGACTTGAAGCCGAAGGATGGGCAGGCGACCCTACCACCCGCCAAAAAGGGCGAGATCATCTTGCTGCATGGGGCGCTCAAAGCGGAGCCGTCTTTTCTATGGCGCATCTTTGAGGCCGATGAGCAGGTTGGTGAGCCGAATGGTCCAGCCACAGCAGTAATCATTGCAGGTGGTACGCAGCCGGAACGTCGAGCACTCGCTGAGCAAACCATGGACTTAGTTGCGCATATTATGTCGTTGACTGACTGGCGTAAGCTGGAGGCCCAAGATTGGCCCTACAAAAGGCACGACAGCACCACTCCATCGTAGGGTTAAAAGGCACATCATCACCTGTGGAACAAGACTGCGGGTGACCTTGTCGACGAAGCGGTGGCCGTCATGCGGCCAGTAGCTGCTCTCTGGTCCGAGGATCAGGCGGTCGAGCGTCTGGTCGCCGCACTTGCCGACTGCACCGGTCGTAATAGCCGCTGGGGCCGCCGCCAACAGCTCACACATCGGCTGCACCGGATACTCTTTGTCGTGCGCCAACGTGAGGATACAATATCTGGCATATTTCGAAGGGTTGGGGCCGTAAATGGCAAATACCTCGCCGTGGCCAGCCCGGCGGCGTGGCGGATTGCGCCTGCCACTTGGCCGTAGGTGTAGCTGGCGGCAAAGTCGGAGGGCTTTTTTGCCGTCTATGGCGCGCTGTTTGGAATAGCCGATGCGGCCAGTGAGCTGCGCTTTGTGGCAGCGCAGGAAGATGCCTATGCCTATTCCCACCTGACTTATCAACAGTTCGGCGGGGGCGTGCCGGTGTTTGGGGGCATATTGCGCACCCATTTTGATGCCGGTGGCAAGCTGACGGCGGTCAACGGCGTGGCCGTGGCCATCGATCAGCTCAATACAACCCCCAGCCTGACCGTAGAGGAAGCCCAAAGCATCGCAATTGCTGCTGTGCGTGCCGCTATGGCCGTTGCGGGGAGCACCGGCGGGAGCGCTGCGACGGCGGCGCAAGGCGATGGGCTGTATGCGGCAGCTAGCGATCTGTATGTCTTTGAGCCCGCTCTGCTGAAGAGTGCCGCCGGTCCCGTTTACCTGGCGTACCGTGTGGAAGTGGTGAACGGCGACTACACCGTGCGCCGCTTTGTTTTTGTCGAGGCCCACAGCGGCAAGATCCTCTTGATCCTCGACGGGATTCATGAACTGGAGCGCGAGGTGTCGGAAGGCGCGCTTGCCAACAAGGTATGGGATGAAGGCAGCGGCCATCCGGAGCCGATTCCCAGCGGCTGGGCAGGCGGCAGCGTGGACCCTGCTTGTCCAACCAGTTAGGTTGGCCAATCCGTTTGACGCTTGTATGTTCCATGTGTGTTTGAATTTGCCTAAACCGCATCTAGGCGTCCACAATCACCAGCAGCAGACCGCGCGACAGCATGGCCAATACCGGTAATGCAGAGCATCAGGTCTCGTTGAGAATGAGGCGTGCACCATGTTGCAAGCAGCTCTTGGCCGCTGGTTGATTCGGTCCGTCAATGGAAAGCGTGGACTGGCAGTCGCGCTCGCGGCCTTCAGTATTGTCGTCTCTTTTGGATCTTTCTGCCCGTCAGCGGTTTCGGGGGCACCACCTAGTCCCGTGGCGCCGGCGCCTACCCCGCCGGCGCTGACGGCAAATGTCGCAGACAAGCTGCAGGAACTGATCGACGCAACACCTGACGTTGTCACTGTCAGCCGGCACCCAACCACCGGCGCCGTTCACTTTATTGCGGTCAGCGACCAGGGCGATCTATTTCCTGCCGTCACCTTCAATCAACAGCAGCCGACCACGGCACAGCTGGCGGCAAAGTCGGAGGGCTTTTTTGCCGCCTATGGCGCGCTGTTCGGAGTAGCCGATGCGGCCAGTGAGCTGCACTTTGTGGCAGCGCAGGAAGATGCCTATGCCTATTCCCACCTGACTTATCAACAGTATGGCGGGGGCGTGCCAGTGTTTGGCGGCATATTGCGCACCCATTTTGATGCCGGTGGCAAGCTGACGGCGGTCAACGGCGTGGCCGTGGCCATCGATCAGCTCAATACAACCCCCAGCCTGCCCGTAGAGGAAGCCCAAGGCATCGCGATTGCTGCTGTGCGTGCTGGTGTGACTGTTGCCGGGAGCACCGGCGAGAGTGATGCAACGGCGGCGCAAGGCGATGGGCTGTATGCGGCAGCTAGCGATCTGTATGTCTTTGAGCCCGCATCTGCTGAAGAGTGCCGCCGGTCCCGTTTACCTGGCGTACCGTGTGGAAGTGGTGAACGGCGACTACACCGTGCGCCGCTTTGTTTTTGTCGAGGCCCACAGCGGCAAGATCCTCTTGATCCTCGACGGGATTCATGAACTGGAGCGCGAGGTGTCGGAAGGCGCACTTGCCAACAAGATATGGGATGAAGGCAGCGGCCATCCGGAGCCGATTCCCAGCGGCTGGGCGGGCGGCAGCATGGCGCAGGTCGCCGCCTGGAATGATGTGATTGCGGGCGCCAAGGAGACATACAATCTCTTTGGCAGCTTGACCAACGGCGCCTGGCTCTCGTACAACGGGCAGAACGCGACGATGCGTGCGGTCAACAACGATCCGGGCATCCAATGTCCCAATGCCAGCTGGAGCAGCGTTTCGACCAATTATTGTGCTGACACCACCGGCGACGATACGGTCGCCCATGAATGGGCCCATGCGTACACCGAGTACACCAGCAACCTGGTCTATGCCTGGCAGCCGGGGGCACTCAATGAGTCGTATTCCGATATCTGGGGCGAGGTGGTCGACCTGCTCAACGGGCGTGGCACGGACAGCCCAAATACTGGGCGTACTGCCGGCAGCTGTTCTGTGTTGGGCACGGGCCTGCCCCCCGTCGACAACTCCTACCGCTGGCTCTCAGGTGAAGACGATCCGGCATTTGGGGGGGCAATCCGCGATATGTGGCAGCCTACCTGTTACGGCGACCCCGGCAAAGTGACTGATGCAGAGTATACCTGCGATCCGGACTTACTCGACGCAGGCGGCGTCCACACCAACTCAGGCGTACCAAACCACCTCTTTGCCCTGCTGGTGGATGGCGGAACCTACAACAATGTCGCCATCAGTGCCATCGGCCTGGTACGGGCAGCTCACATTGCCTGGCGGGCGCAGAGTGCCTATCTGACGCCGGTCAGCGATTTCTTTGACAATAGTAATGCGCTGCTGGCGGCCTGCAACGATCTGATCGGGCAGCCCGTGTACGCGTTGACCACGGCCGGCCCGGGCAGCTGGGGCAGTGTTGCCGCCGAGGCGGTCACGGCGCAGACCTGTACGTCCGTGGCCAATGCGATCGCCGCGGTGCAACTGCAAACACCGCCCAGCCAGTGCGACCTGACACCGGTCTTGGACCCCGCGGCGCCGGCATTGTGCGCAGACCCGAATCTGCAGGCGGACGTATATCAGCAGACCTGGGAAAGCGGGCTGGGGGGGTGGATTGCCGGCCGGCGCGCGCTGGCGCAGCCGGCGCAATTCAACATTCCCAACTGGTCGCTGGCGAGCAGCCTCCCGGACGGTCGCGCCGGCCAGGCTGTTTTCGGCGCCGATCCCTTCGACAATGGCAACAACTGCCTGACGCCTGGCCAATCGGGTGTAAACTATCTGCAGAGTCCCCCGATTGTGATTCCCGCCTACGCACCCGCGCCGCGCCTTGCCTTTGACCACTGGGTGGCGATCGAGGCGGGCTGGGATGGCGGCAACCTCAAGATCCGGGTGAACAATGGGGCGTGGATCCCCGTGGCGCCGGCTGCGATTCTCTTCAACAGCTACAACAAAACCTTGTTCAACTTGCTCGATGACAATAATACCAATCCCCTGGCAGGCGAACCTGCGTACAGCGGCAGCAACAACAGCAGCTTGGACGGCAGTTGGGGCCAGACGCAAGTAAACCTGGCCAACTATGCTAGCCCTGGCGACACCGTCGAGCTGCGTTTTGAGCTTGGGTACGATGGGTGCAACGGTCTCCAGGGGTGGTATGTCGACGATGTACGTATCTATACATGTAATGCGGCGCTGGATGTCGGGATTGTGCAGCAGGTTACGCCCACGACGGCGTTGCCCGGCCAGGGCGTCACCTATCAACTGACGCTTACCAACCCCACGGCTATGGCCGCTAGCAATGTGGTTCTGACCGACGTGTTGTCTGCGGGACTGGTGGTCAAAAGCTTTAGCTCCGGTGGGACACTGCTGGCAGGACCAGCGCCGATCGTCCGTTGGTCGTTTGACAGCCTGGCGGGGGCCACGCAGCGTGTCTTTACGATCACCGCCACAGTCAGCCCGAGCATTGGCGACGACGTGACACTGGTGAATACGGCCACCGTCACCGCCAGTGCTGACGCCGGCGTGGGCAACAACACAGCTTCCAGCATCGTCACGGTGAAGTGGCCAGATGTTGGCCTTGTTGTCGACAGCGTGCGGGTGACGGAGAACGCAAGCACGGTTCCACTGACAATTAGCTTGAGCGCGCCGAATCCCTATGCTGCGGCCCAGGTTAGCTATGTCACCCTGGACGGCAGTGCCACGGTGGGCAATGATTATTCGCCGCAGAGCGGCACAGTGACCATTACGGCAGGGGCGACAAGCGCGACCATTCCTGTCAGCCTGTTGAACGATGCATTGCCGGAGGAAGAGGAGCTGTTCCAAGTCCGCTTGAGTTCGGCTGTGGGGGCCAAGATCGTGCAAAACACGACCACGATCCATATCACGGACGACGATCGCGCTGGTCTGTTCCTGGTGCCCCTGACCAACTTTACCGGCGAAGATGGCGCCAGCGTGGAATTGCGCGCGACGCTGACCTTGCAGCCGGCGGCGCCGGTGACGGTGCATTTCAGCAGCAGCGATCCCAGTGAAGGCACTGTTGGCGAACAGTTAGTCTTTACGCCGCAAAACTGGAATGTGGCGCAATCAATCTTTGTAACGGGGGTGGACGACACAGTGGGCGACGGGGACATTGCCTATACCATTACGGCAGCCCCGAGCAGTGTCGATCCGGCCTATGCAGCGCTGAGCCCAGTGACGGTGACGATGACGAATCGTGATAACGAGGTAATCAAAAAGATCTACCTGCCGTTAGTGGCCCCGTAATCCATTCGGTAGGCAGTGGCTGCTAACGATTTTTAGAAGATGTCGAGCGGTGGTTTGTCCGCCGGGTACTCCCCCGCCGGCGGACCCAGGGCGTGGCGCAGCCATTGGATGAAGGGAACCATCACGGTAAAGCGCGCCACGATCCAGTCGGCCAGGGCGTCAGGGTCTATGCTGCGCGCGTCTACGGACTCGCCGGTCAGGTACTGCTTGCGCAGCAGCGTGGCCATGTGCGGCGCATCAGCCGGCACGCCGGCAGGTGGGCGCTTGAGCGAATCGCCATTGATGCCGCCCATGGCGGCAAAGTCCGGGTCGGCCAGCAGCGCATCCAGGCGGTAAGGTTGGGCTTGGATAAAGCGGCGCACGGCGGCTAACTGGGTGGACTCCGGCGCATACATGCCGCCCCCGGCCAGCAGCTCGCCATTGGCAGCGATGTGAAAGTAGTAAGAGGGCAGATTGACGTTGCGCCCCTGGGGGCAGATCAGGGCGCTGAACTGCGTTTTGTAGGGGCTCTTGTCGCGCGCAAAGCGTACGTCGCGGTTGATGCGAAAAAGGCAGTCGGCCGGGCGTAAGTGTTCTACCGCGGGGTCGATCAGCGCCACCCGCGCCACGATCTCGCCGACCATGTCGGTAAACTCCTGGCGCAGTGCCTGGTACTCGGCGCGATGTTCCTCAAACCAGGGCTTGTTGTTGTTGGCCGCCAGGCCCTCTAAATAGGTGAGCAGTGGAGTGATCATGGTCACCTATTATACATCATCGCGCCAATCAAGGATTGCAGGAATTAAGGTTGAAAGCGGGTGCAGTTGACGCGGTACAACCTAGACTGTATAGTTGCCGGACCGATCTTGCCGTGATATCCCAAGTGGATCTGCTTTTCAGATGAGGGATAACAACCATGACCCGCCTTGCAACGCTGCTGCTCGCCATTGGCCTGACCGGGGTGATCTTGTGCTGTGCCGGTTGTGCGCCCATAACGGACCCGCGCTTCGGCACGGAACCTGGCGCCAGTCGCAGCTCCCAGTCCCGGCGCAGATGGGATAGGCGACACCTATTACCCGGGGCTGGGCAACGGCGGCTATGATGTCGACCACTATACGATTGTGCTGGATGTGCAGCCGGTGGAGAATGTGATCACGGGGACCACCACCATTACGGCGCATGCCACGCAGCCGCTAAGCGCATTCAATCTAGACTTTGGGCCCCTGCCGATCGATTTTGTGACGGTCAACGGCCGTGCGGCCGAGTACACTCTGGACGGGCGCGAGCTGACGCTTACTCCGGCCGCGCCGCTGGTCGCCCAGGAGGAATTTAGCGCCGTCGTGGCCTATCACGGCAGCCCGCAGCCACTGCCGTCGGTTGCGCTGCCTGGGGAAACGACGGGCTGGTTCCACACTGACGGCGGCGCGGTCAACGTGGTGAATGAGCCGGACGGCGCCGCTTCCTGGTTCCCTTCCAACAACCATCCGCGCGATAAGGCGACCTACCGTTTCGAGATCACTGTGCCCGCTCCCTTTGTCGCCGCCGCGCCGGGTTTGCTGCGCGAGACGGTTGAAGAGGGTAAAAACGTGCGTTATGTCTGGGAGATGGACAAACCGATGGCAAGTTACCTCGCTGCCGTCAATATCGACGACTATGACGTGGTGACGGCGCCGGGACCGCACGGCGTGACCATGCGCAGCTATTTCCCCAAGGATTATCCGCCGGCGGCGCGGGAAGCATTCGTCACCTTGCCGGAGATGATCGACTTTTTCTCGGGAGTGTTTGGCCCGTATCCTTATGTCGCCTACGGCGTGCTGATTGCCGATGCGCGGAGTAAGGTGTGCCGGGGGATGCTGGCAGCGGAGATCCAGGCGCTGTCGACCCACTGTCCCTCGCCGCGGGCAAGAGAAGAGGAAGTCGTGGTGCACGAACTTGTCCACCAATGGTTTGGCGACAGCGTGAGCCTGGAGAACTGGCAGGACATGTGGCTCAAGGAGGGGTTGGCGACATATGGGCAGTGGCTGTGGCAGATGCGCGGCAAAGAGAGCGCGCTGCTAAATGAACTTGCCGGTACTTACCGCCGCCAGCTGTACCTGGATGCCCCGGTCGGCCGGCCGCCACCCGATGACCTTTACAGCCGTGACACCGTGTACATAGGCGGCGCGCTCGTGTTCCACGCCCTGCGCCTGCAAGTGGGCGACGAGGCGTTCTTTAAGATCCTGCGCACCTACTATGCGCGCTATCAGGATAGCTATGCCGGCACGCAAGACTTCATTGCCGTGGCCGAAGAGGTAAGCGGCCAGGACCTGGAGGGATTCTTCCAGGCCTGGCTATACAGTACCGAACTACCGTCCCTGCCGGCAGGCCCCTGACAGGAGGTACCCACCTCCTGGAAGTACCCACCTCCTGGCGGTGGATATTCTACTGGCCGCGTGTATCTGCGCTGAGTTGGGGCATACGCAAGGGCGGCAGGCCGGCCTCGATGGCGGCGCGGTGAGGTTCGAGCCAAGGGGGCAGGATTAGCTGTTCGCCAAGGTGGGCGGGGTCTTCGTCACGGTCGAAGCCGGGGCCATCGGTGGCTAGCTCGAAGAGAACGCCGCCGGGCTCCTTGAAGTAGACCGACTTGAACCAGAAGCGGTCGATCTGCGGCGTGGGCTGGAGACCAGCGGCCTCCACTGCTGCGCGCACGGCCATTTCCTCGGGTGTGTCGGCCACGCGCCAGGCTATGTGATGGATGCCGCCCGTGCCCCAGGCGCCGCGGCGCTCGCCCGGCAGTTCCTTGATGTCGACCACCTTGCCTGCGCCGCCACCTTCGACGCCGTAGCGGTGCCAGCCGTCTTCGCTGCGCAGTTCGGCGAAGCCAAGCTTGCCGGTCAGGAAGGCCGCAGTGGGGGCCAGTTGGCTCTCCCAAAGGCGCACCGAGTGCATGCCGCGCAGCTGGTGCTCGACGTCCACCGGGCTTTGCGGCCATGGCTCAGTTGCGATCGGCGCGGCGGTCGCAACCAATGCCAGGCGCATGCCGTGTGGGTCGGCAAACGGCAGCACGGTTTCGCCAAAGCGTTGTTCCAGCGCATCCACGCGCACGCCGTGCCTGTCCAGCCGTTCTTGCCAATAGGCGATGCTGGCGGGGTCTACCGAAAAGGTGACTTCTATGGCCAGGCCCACGCCCGGGCGCGCGGGGCCCATGCGCGGCCAAGGGAAGAAGGTCAAGTCCGTGCCGGGCGTGCCGGCGGCATCGGCATAAAAGAGATGGTAGGTGTCGGGCGCATCCTGGTTGACGCTGCGTTTGACCAGGCGCAGACCGAGCACGCCGGCATAAAAATCTAGGTTTTGCTGGGCATCGCCGGCAATAGCGGTGACATGATGAATGCCGTGGACAGTTGCTGACATGGCTTTACTCTCCTTGTAGGTCGTGCACTGGCGTACCGCCACCCGTAAAATCGTTTATCTATATAATAATTTAACATCAAACGAATTTTGCGCGCTGTGGTCGGGATTACCAACTTCAAGTGGTTTCGTGAAGGCAACATGCGCTGGGCCGTGCTGGTCGACGCCGGCGCTGCCACCTATCGCCTCGTCTACAGTGCAGTGGGGTCCTGCGGATGGGTGGATATGAGGATCTGCTGCCAGGCGGCGGTGGCGCGCTCGACGTCGGCTTCAGGAATGGGAATAGGGCTGTAGCGGGCCAAGCTGTAGGCAGCAGTGATGGCGGCGAAGCCGGCGCTGTGCGTTGGGTAGGCGGCGGCAAGCAGGTCCCGGTAGTGGTCGGGGGTCATGCCGGGGGCGCGGGCAAGGCCATTGTCTGCACCCCACTGCAGGAGCTGCTGGTAAGTGCGGCGAATGGGGGTGGCGGGGTCGTCGCCGGCGAGAGCCAGATAGGGTGCAAGGGTGGGAGCTGTGCGGCGGCGGCGCAGCAGATCGGCGAGCTGCGCCTTGAGCAGATCGATGGTTAATATGCCTTCGTGAGTTTCGGCGACGTCATCCTCGTCGGGGGCCGTGCGGTAACGGCGCAGCGCCAGGACAAAGAGAAGAACGATGGCGGCGACGGCTAACAGTCCGGCGGCGATCCACCCGGCGGTTGGGTCGAAGGGCGCGGCTGCACCCTGGCCGGCCAGGTCCGTCAGCGGACTGGTGGGGCCTGGCGGCGGCAATAGCTCGGGCATCTCGCCTGTCAAGGGAGGGAGGGTCAGCAGGCCGGCGAGCCAGGTCAGCAGCATGATGATGGGATAGCTGACGGCAATGATGAGCCAGAGCAGCAGCTGACCAAGCAGGGCCAGAACCGCGGTCACTGCAGTCGCCAGGAGATTGAAGGTTTCGGGCACAAAGAGCCAGCTCAGGATCAGCGCTGCCAGCAGCAGGGCGACGATCACGGTCCCAACGGTGGCCCACCAATGATTGGGTAGGGCCAGGTCGTGGTCGCTGACCGTACGTTCGTAGCGGCGGGTGGCCTGAATGCTGGCGAGGGCAAGCAGAAAAAGGCCGACCGCCAGGTAGGCGAGCAGCAGGGAAAGCAGCGCCGAGCGCGGGATGAGTTGGGCAGCCGAATTTAGCCCCAACACGGCAAGCTGCCCCACCAGTCCCACAATGAAGTCGCGCGAAACGATATCGTAGTAAATGGTGTCGCGACCCGCAAGCATACCCCACCACCACAGCCCCGCGGCCAACAAAAGGGTGGTCAAGGCACGGCCCGGCTGCTCCAACAGGGCCGTAGGCAGCTGCGCAAGCGCAAGCATGGCACGCCCGCTGCCGAGGCCGAGATAGACGGCTATGAGGACGGCGGCCAAACCACAGAGCACAGCCAAGACAGCCCCGCCCGTGGTCGCCCAGGTGGCGGTGTGGGCCGCGTGCCGGCTGATGGTGCGCGGGCCGGCGCGAATGGCGGCGACTTGCGCGACCAGCGTGCCCCCGGCAAGCAGGGCAAAGACCAGCCAGGGGGCCACCCAGTCGCGCCCGTCGACAAAGACGCTGAGCGCGGCGAGGTGCAGCAGCGGCCAGACCCACAGCGTGCGCAGAAGTGCCAGCCCGTAAGCCAGTACGCCGTCGTCCAGCACACGCCACCGGCGCTTGACCAGGGTCTGCGCCCTCACGCGCCGAGCTCCCGGCCAATGTCCAGCCCGCTATTCAGCTCCACCAGTTTCGTATAGGCGTCTGCGCCGCCGATCCAGGCGCAGCGCAGTGGGCCGGGCACGGCGATGGGCGGATCGTCGCCGACGGCGATCAGCCAGGTCGGGTGGCCGGCCCGCTGGAGGTCGAGGAGTACGGCGTAGGTGTCCGGCCCCGGCGTGGCGGTGATGGCGACGATTGGCGCGCCATAGGGCATGGCGGGCTGTTCGCTGCGCAGAAAGCGGTCGAAGGCCATCGAGGGCAAATCAAGCACACGAGCCAAGGCGTCGAGGATGGCGAGCCACTGTTGGGGGTGATGCGAGGGAGCCAGGCGGATGCGCTGCGTGCTGTGGCGGCGGGGAGCGTTGACGTAGAGGCCGACGGCCTCACCGCGATCGAACAGGTGGCGGGCAAGCGAGGCGGCGACCGTGATGGCGTATTCGAGGTAGGCATCGATGATGGCGGGCGTTCCGCGTACCGTCTGTACGTCGAGAAAGATGACCGTACGCAGCGTGGCGCCGGGGTCAAAGGTCTTGGTCTGCAGGCTTCCGCGGCGGGCCGTCGCCTTCCAGTGCAGGTGGCGGGGATTGTCGCCGGCCACGTAGGGTCGCGTGCCGGCGATGCGCAGCGGGTCGTCGGCAATGCGGCGCAGCGCGGCTTGGTCGCCGAAGGGATGGGCCGTGACGAGATCCACGGCGGCCAACGGCACAACGCGCGGGTAGACCACGAGCTCGTCGAACTGTTCGAGCACACGCTCGTGGCGGCGCAGGCCAAAGAGATCGCCGGACTCAAGCTCGACCGGGCCCAGCGTGAATACGCCGCGCCGCGTGGCCTGCAGGCGGTACTGTTTGCGCACGCGTTCGTAGAAGCGCATTGAAAGCGTGTTGGCGAGCAGGCGGCGGTTGGACTTGTAGGAGCGGTGCAGGCGGCCGCGTGCCAGCGTGAGCTCGGCCGGCAGCTCGTCCTCGATCTTGAGCCAGGCCAAAGGCAGAGGCTTGGCGTTGGTGATCTGGATAGTGAGGTCGGTTTCCTCGCCCACGAAGAGGCGGTTGACGCTCAGCCGCCGTTCGTAGACCATGGCGGCGAGCGCGTAGCGGTCCCATAGCGCGGTCAGGCCCGCAAGCAGCCCGAGCAGAAGCGCCACGAGCGCCAGCATGGGGTCACGCACGGCCAGGGCCAGCAGAAAGGTGAGGGCGATCAGCCAGGCGAGCCACCTGGTCACGGCGCGGTGCGCCTCGGATCGGCTTGCGCCGGCACCGCGCCCTCCACCGACCAGCTTTCCTCGACCGGCACCGGCGTCTGGGCCGTGACTTCGGTCAGGACGTCGGCCACTGTTTTGCCGCGCAGGCTGGTATAGGTGGCGAGGATGAGGCGGTGGGCGAGCACCGGGTGGAGCACGGCCTGGATGTCGTCGGGCAGCACATAGGCTCGACCCCTAAGCGCGGCGTGCGCCTGGGCCGTGCGGTAGAGGGCGAGCGTGCTGCGCGGGCTGGCGCCGAGCTGCAGGGCGGCGTGGGCGCGGGTGGCGCGCACCAGGCGTACGATGTATTGCTCCATGGCGGGGTGCACGTAGACCTCACGTACGACCGCTTGCAGCTGCAGCAGCTCGTCGGTACCGATAACCGGCTGCAGCTCCGTGAGCGGGTTTTGCAGGCGGAAGCGTTGGAGGATCGCGCGCTCTTCGTCCTCCTCCGGGTAGCCGACGGCGATGCGTAGCAGGAAACGGTCCATCTGGGCTTCGGGCAGCGGGAAGGTGCCGGCGAGCTCGACCGGATTCTGGGTGGCGAGAACGAGAAAAGGCCGCGGCAGCGGGCGGGTGACGCCGTCGACCGTCACCTGGCGTTCCTCCATGGCCTCAAGCAGGGCAGACTGGGTGCGCGGGCCGGCGCGGTTGATCTCGTCGGCCAGGACGACCTGGGCGGCGATGGGGCCGGGACGGAACTCAAAATCGCCGCTTTTCTGGTTGAAGACGCTGACGCCCATGATGTCGGAGGGGAGCAGGTCGGGCGTGAACTGGATGCGTTGGAAGGCGCAGTCGAGCGAGCGCGCCAGCGAACGGGCAAGAATGGTCTTGCCGATGCCCGGGACGTCCTCCAGCAGCGCGTGCCCCTCGCAGAGCAAGGTGATGAGGAGCAGGTCGACGACGTGTTCCTTGCCGACAAAGACTCGGCCGACATTGGCGCGCAGGGCCTGGGTGGCGTGCTGCACTTTGGTGACTTCGCTCAGGATTTGTGGATTCATAGCGTTCTGGTAAATCCTACTCTGCGGCGCCGGCACCGGCGCCAGCGATGACGACGATGTATTCGCCTTTGAGCTTGGCTTCGTCGGCGACAAGGGCGTGGAGCTGCGAGAGGGTGCCACGGTCGACCTTTTCGTAGAATTTGGTGAGGTCGTTGGCCAATGCTGCCGACCGGTCGCCGTAGACGGCGAGCGCGTCCTCGAGAAAGGCGGCCAGGCGGAAGGGACTTTCGTAGAAGATGAGAGTATGCGGCGAGTGCAGGTCGACTTCGAGGAAGCGGCGGCGCTGGCCGGACTTGCGGGGGGGAAGCCGCGGAAGGTAAAGCTGTGCAGCGGGAGGCCGGAGAGGACGACGGCCATGATGAGCCCGGCGGGGCCTGGGATCATGGTCACTTCCTCGCCGGCGTCGATGGCACGGCGCACGATCGAGTAGCCTGGGTCGGAGATGCCGGGGGTGCCGGCATCGGTGACGACGGCGATGCTCTTGCCCTCACGCAAGAGGCCGAGGATGCGCTCCCCGGCCTTGTCTTCGTTGTGCTCGTGAAAGGAAATCTGCGGGCGGCTGATCTCAAAGTGCTTGAGCAGCCGCCCGGTTGTACGCGTGTCCTCGCTGGCGACGTAGTCAACACTGCGCAATGTTTCCAGCGCACGCAGCGTAATGTCCCCCAGGTTGCCGATCGGGGTGGCGACGAGATAGAGCATCCTCTGGCGGCGTCCTTTATTGCGGGCTAGGCGTGTGTGGGTTTTTCGGCCAACGCGGCGGCGGCCCAGCCGATACCCAGTTCTTCCAGGCGCTCGGCCGTCGGATTGCCGGTCTCGACGTCCCAACCTGCCAGGCGATAGTAGAGATCCTTGGCCGCCTCCAGCTCGTCCTCGGTGATCTGCAGGCCGTCGCTGATGCCGCCTTTGAGCGGCTGGTGCAGGCGCTTCGAGAGCTTGTCATCCTCGCGCGTGAGACCCTCGCGGGCGTTGAAGACCTTCATCAGGTTGACGCGGCGGGCGCCGACGGTCATCAGCTCCTTGGTATCCACGTCCCAACCGGTGACGGCCTTCACCACCTGCGGGGCCATCGAGGGCCCGTACAGCTGCCAGGTGGCGCCCCAGTCAAACTGGCAGAGATTGATGGCATCCGTCAGGCTGGTCCAGTACTGGCTGATAAGGGCAAACTCGACCTTTTCGGCCCCCAGGCTGGTGGCGGGCACGGGCCGCGTCAGTCCCAACTCGGAGAGCCAGCCGAGGCTGCGGTCACCCGAGCTCTCCTCATAGGAGGTGTCGTGCTCGCTGGACTGGTGGTCGGCGCCAAACGGGTTGACGGCGTAGATCAGCCCGAGGCTGCGCTTGACCTGCGGCATGTGCGCCGGGGCCTCGCTGCCCTTGACGGTGATGAGGCGGGCTTGGGCCTCGGGGCCGAGCGTGGCCGCGGCGCGGGCCGAGCCCTCGGCCAGCAGTTCGCCAAAGGTGCCGCGGCGGAAGGCCAGCGCCTCGAGGGCTTCGAGCATGGCCGTGGCGCTGCCCCAGCGCAGGTCGATGCCGCCCGTGTCCTCCAGCGATAAGATGCCATCTTCGTAGCACTCCATGGCCCAGGCAATGGTGGCGCCGGCGCTGATCGTGTCCAGGCCATAATCGTTGCAAAGGGCGTTCGCCTTGGAGACGGCCGCCAGGTCGTTGACGGCGCAGTAGGAGCCAAAGGTGGCGATGGTCTCGTACTCGGGTCCACCCAACTCGCGCTTGACGTCGTACTTCTCGCTCTCCACCTCGCGCTTGCAGCGCACGATGCACGCATAGCAAGTGTCGCGATCGACGAGCAGTGTTTCGGCCAGTTTCTCGCCGGTGATGGCTTCAAAGTCGGCAAATACGCCACTCTGGTAGTTGCGCGTGGGCAGCCCGCCCTGGAACTCCTGTCCCGCCACCACGCCGGCCGTGCCTAGCTCGCCCAGTTCCTGCATGCCGCGGTTGACCTTGTACTCGGCCGCCCCGGCTGAGGCCACGCTCTTGACACCCTTGGCGTCGGCCACGGGCGGGCGCTGCGAGCCGCGCACGGCAATAGCCTTGACGTTTTTGGAACCCATGACCGCGCCCAACCCCGTGCGGCCGCACGCGCGGTTGCGCATGTTCATGATCGCGGCGTAGCGCACCAGCTTTTCGCCCGAAGGCCCGCAGCAGGCGACCTCCACCTTGTTGTCGCCCAGCTCCTCACGCAGGCGCGTTTCGGTGTCCCAGGCGCCGAGACCCCAGAGGTGGGAGGCATCGCGCAGCTCGACCTCGCCATTTTTGATCCAGAGATAGACCGGCGTGTCGGCCCTGCCGAGAAAGACGATGCCGTCAAAGCCGGCGTACTTAAGCTCGGCGGGAAAGAATCCACCCGCCTGCGAGTCGCCGATAGCCCCCGTGAGGGGCGACTTGGCGTTGGCCGTCATGCGGCTCTGGCCCGAGAAGGGCGCGCCGGTGAGTACGCTCAGCATGAGGGTCAGCACATTGTCCGGCCCCAGCGCATCGGCGCCGGCGGGCATGTGCTTGAGGATGTAGTACATGCCAAAGTTGGTACCGCCCATGTGCGTGCGGTACCACTGTTCGTCGTGTTCGTCAATCGAGATCGCCCGGTTGGTCAGGTCGACAACGAGGATTTTGCCATGATATCCGTTGGGCATAGTGCGGCTCCGTAGAAAAGAAAGTCGAGTCGTGGGGGCGTATTGTAGCGGAGAGGGCGGCGCGCGTCCAGTCTGCACGCCCATGTGCGGCATGGACGATTCGCGGGCAGGGCAGACCACGCGAGCACGCCCTCGTGCCGGTCAGCAGGCATGAGGGTGTGCGGGTCACGCGGGATACACCACTGCTACGGCACTGCCACTTTGCCTGTGCTCGCGAGGTGCGGTGTCTTCAGCGGGCTGGTGGGCTCGTCCAGGTCGTAGCGGCGGACGAGGGCGGATGTTTCGCGCGAAACGGCGCGCACCAGTGCGTCGCCGTAGTGGTCCTCGAGGACGACGGCGACGACGAAGCTCTCGGCTGGGACGTCGGCCATGATGCGCTTGAGTTCGAAGTCAGGCAGCATCAGTGGTTCGTCGGCCATGTCGTTGACCTTGCTGCCGATGGTGAGATCGCTGGCGGCCAGTACACCCACCGAGTCATTTTCACCCTTCACCAATACGGTGGCATTGACGACGTGGAAATTGTCGGCAGCAATGCCGTCCTGGATGAGATCGAGCACGTCGTCGAGCCGCTCGTAGTCCGGAAAGGCAATCGTGAGCAGGTCGAGCTTGGGCAGGCCGGCCGGCCGAACCGCTGCGGCGTTGCGGTCGCCAAGTAGCCGCCGTGCGCGGTCACCCCACAGCCAGCGCTTGAAGCGGCTGATGATAAAGTTGTCCTCCTCGGCGCGCCAGGCGTAGATGACACAGGTGCGCGCCAGCTTATCTTGCCAGCCCTGGCGGCGGTCGTCGATAAGCACCCAGAGAAAACCCAAGCCAAACGGAACAGCCGCCAGAAAGAGACCGATCCAGCGTACAAAGCTGGTCCACAGCGACATGTGCTTGCCGTCGATGCGCACGACGCGAATCCCCAAGACGTACATGCCGATGGTCTGTCCGGTCGAAGAGTAGAAAAAGATGAAGTAGACCGGTGCGGTCAAAATCGCCAGGATGGTCCAGAGCAGGTCCACCATGTCGCACAACCACTGGGGCGAGGTGTCTCTGCTCTGCATCAACGATGCGCCGAGCTGCGGCACCAGGGACTGCATGTTGCTCGCCGAGCACGTGGCTGTATCGATGTTGAGAAAAAACATGATGGGCAGGCGTACGGACCAATACATGACAAAGATCAGCGCCATGACGATCAAGATGTCAAGCATCAACGCTGCGGCGCGCGTGAAGAATCCGGCATACTGGCCCAACATGCCGCGATTGCGCATCGAAGTTGTTTTGATCATGATCGGTCTCCGTTCCGCGCGCGGCTGTAGGATTCCGCCGGCAATTGTGGCTGCTGGGAGACCGGCGTATCGACAAAATCGGAGGGCAGGCGCGCCACTTCGGCGCGGCGCTGTACTTCCGGCGGCGGCCCCGGTAACTGCTCACGCTGCTTGCGCCCTAGCACACGGCGCACGAGCATCTCGACCACCGAGTCGGCGGTCACGGCGCGCTCGCGCACCTCGTTCATAATCTCGGTGGTCATACCGATGGTCTGGCCCGCTACCAGGTTCTGCACCTGCTCGGGATGGGCGTTCAAGTACTCAATATAATCGTCGCCCTGTTGGCGGATCAGCGCCTGCAACTTAGGATTCAAGCTGGTGCTAAGCGCCTCCAGATATGTGTTCGCCTGCTCCTGGATCAGGAGTTGGATCGTCGGGTCCCTCACCAGGGTAGGTAGGATGGCGTCCACCTGTTTGCGCACCAGTCTCTGCACGCTGGCGTTCTCCGACAGGAGCGGCAGGATCTTGTCGATCTTGTCAGTAATGAGTCTGTCCACGCCGGGATGTGTGCTGATGTAGTCAAGCACGAGGTCGATCGTCCCGCTGATTGCCTGGATGGTGAAGGTGCCGGACTGCGTCAGCCCTTCGCGGCCCTTCGTCTCGAGCTGCGTTACGCGCTCTTCAACCCCGCTGACCATTGCATCCACCGGTCGGCGCATAAGATCGGTGACGCCCAGTGCATCAAGAGGCTTCATCAATGGTTCGGCGATCTGGCCGGCCGTGTTTAGTACTGACTTGTTGAAGTTCCAAAAGGCGGAGATGCCATTCCCTACTGTTTCGATCCCCTCAAATGCTGCGCCGGCGAGGCCGCTTACGACGCGTTCGACCGTCTCCTTACTCTCCTG
>CAWIVN010000028.1:0-162232 GCA_963839515.1 uncultured Chloroflexia bacterium | reverse complement strand
CGATTCCAGGCTGCTATACGCCGGATAACTGCCGGCCGGGACATTGTAGACCGGCTGTTTGTCGGCCGGCACTTTCGTCGGCGGTTTCTGCCCTTCTGGTTCCTCAACGTTATAGATCATCTACCCCTCACTCTGCTGTCCGTCTTGCGTCGTGTCGCGGCCTACAGAGCGCAAAACCTCGATCAACTGTTCCATGCGCAACGGCTTAGTGATAAACGCATTCATGCCCACTGCGGCGCTGTCCTGCTGGTCTTCCAGGAGGGCTGCGGCCGTCATGGCAACGATCATGGGTTGATGTTCGCGCGGCAACTGCTGTCGTATAATGCGCGTTGCTTCCAGACCGTCCATTTCGGGCATGTGCAAATCCATAAACAACACGTCGTAGGCGCGAGTCTGCAGTGCGGCAATTGCCTCGCGCCCGTTGGCCGCTATGTCGGCGCGGTAGCCCAGGCGGCGCAGCAGGCGTTGGGCAACTTTCTGATTGACGATATTATCTTCCACTACCAGGATTTGGCAAGGGAAGGTTGCTCCCAATTCACCAATCGGCTGCGCCGCATGTTGCACTGGTGCGAGGCTCCCGTCGTCGGCGTTGGTCCCAGCGGGAGACGTCACGGTAATCGTGAAGTGAAAGGTAGAACCCGTGCCGGGCGTGCTCTCCACCCATAGACGGCCGCCCATCAGTTCGGTGAGACGGCGGCTGATGGCGAGTCCCAATCCGGAGCCGCCATAGCGGCGCGTAGTGGAGACGTCGAGCTGCGAAAACGACTGAAATAGCCGGTGCATCCGTTCGGGCGCGATGCCGATGCCCGTGTCCGACACGGCAAAGTGGATCACAAGCGGTCCCGCTGCCGGCTCGTTGGGGGATTGCGCAGCGGGCGTGGCAATGTCTGCGGTGACGACGACGCTCCCGCGTTCGGTGAACTTCACGCCATTGTTTACCAGGTTGATGAGCACCTGGCGCAGCCGGCCGCCGTCACCCAGCACCAGCGGCGGCACGTCGTCGGCGACAGACCCGGCCAACGTCAACCCTTGTTCGCTGGCCCGGTGCGCCAGCAGATCCAGTGCGTCGCGCACGGAAGCACGCACGTCGAGGGGGCGCATCTCCAACTCCAGGTGGCCCGACTCGATCTTGGAGAGGTCGAGGACGTCGTTGATGACGGCCAGCAACGCGTCACCACTCATGCAGATCGTTTGGACACATTCTTCTTGTTCGTTGCTGAGGGGAGTATCCAGCAGCAGGGTGGCCATGCCTAACACGGCATTGAGTGGCGTTCGGATCTCGTGGCTCATCGTGGCCAGAAAAGACGATTTGGCGCGATTGGCAGCCTCGGCCTCGTCGCGCGCCTGCTGCATGGCGGTATACAGGCGTGCATTTTCGATGGCGATGGCAGCCTGGTCGGCAAAGGCCATCAGGCATTCGGCATGCAGGGGAGTAAAGAAGAAGGGAGTGGCGCTGTCGAGCATAAGCGCCCCCAGCACCTGCCCTTTGCTGCAGATGGGCGCGGCCAGGTTCGAGCGAATCCAATGCGATTCGGGTAAGTCTACCCAGCCTGCATAGGCGACTGTGTCGGCGACAATGACGGGCTGCCGTGTTTCCATGATTTGGCGCAGATTGCGCGTCTCAGCGCCGGCGAGCGAACGGGTCATGAGCTGCTCCAACTCGCCGGCGTATTGCTCGCAGCCGCTCCAGCGCACCAGCCGCCACGTGTTGTCGGCAGGTTCGAGCAGCACAACGTTGGCAGCGTCGTGCGGCACAACGCGACCGACGTTGGCGAGAATGCGGTCAAGCACCTCGTCTTGGTTGAGCGTGCTGGTCAGTGCGCGAATCGTGTCGCGTAGCGCCGAGTTGAACGCCAACTGGTCGTACGCAGCGACGTCCATATGATCTCCATTCTGCAATGGCAGGCTATGCCGTCAATGTTCCTTTTGTGCTGGGCACCCCCTGGCGCCGCGGGTCGATCTGCGTCGCCCCATCCAGTGCGCGTGCCAGTGCCTTGAACAATGCTTCGACCTTATGGTGGTCGTTGCGCCCGTATTCCACCCGCGCATGCAGATTCATACGCCCGTGCACGGCAAGCGTTTCAAATAGGTGGAAAATCAAGTCAGTCCCCAACTCGCCCACGCGCGGTGTCACAAACTGCGCGTCGAAGACGCAGTAGGCCCGGCCGCCCAAGTCGATGGCGACAAAGGCCAATGACTCGTCCATGGGAACAAAAGAATGGGTCGTGCGCACCAGGCCGCGGCGGTCGCCCAGCGCCTGGTCGAGTGCCTTGCCCAGGCAAATAAAGACATCCTCGGCGCAGTGGTGGTCGTCCACATGCAGATCGCCCTCGGCCTTGACCGTCAGGTCGAACAGGCCGTGGGCGGCGAAGAGGGTGAGCATGTGATCTAGAAAACCGATGCCGGTGTCGATCTCGTTTCTGCCGCTGCCGTCTACGTCTAATGTAAGGTGTACATCAGTTTCGCCGGTCTTGCGGTCGATTATCCCAGTGCGTGGCATAAGACTGCTGCTTTTCCGTTAGTTAATTTTAAGGTTAATGGTACTTTATCACATTCGGCGAAGGGATGCAACCACGTGGCGCGGCCGGACACACGCATTGCCGTCCGTCACGGCGGTTTCCCTTTGCCGTTGCTGTTACTGGTTGATTACACCTGTCTGAGGGTTTGGATCAGGCGGTCGGTTTGTTCGGGGCGGCCCACAGAGATGCGGATGCAGTTGCGCAGCCCAACCTTATTGTAGTGGCGCACCAGGATACCCTGCCGCTCGAGCGCCAGTTTGAGTTCCTTGGCCTCGCGGTCGACGACGTCGCAGAGGATGAAGTTGGCATGCGAGGGGTGCGGTTGCAGGTAGGGGATCGTCTGCAGGCAGCCCAGCAGCCGCTGTCGCTCCGTCTTGAGCAGATTGACGACCTCGCGAATCTGTTCGACGTGGCGCAGGCTGGCGATGCCCGCCACTGAGGCGGCCACGCTGACGTTGTAGGGCTGCTTGAACTTCCACAACTGCGCCATCAGCCAGGCCGGGCAGATGCCATAACCGAGGCGCAGACCGGCGATGCCGGCAGCCTTGCTAAACGTGCGCAGGACGACCAGGTTGTCGTGGTCCAGCACCCAGCCGGCGCGGCTGGAATGATCGGCAAACTCGACATAGGCCTCGTCGAGCACAATCAGCAGCGGCAGCGCCAGCAGGCGGCGCAGGTCGTCGTCGGCCAGCCAGTTGCCGGTCGGGTTGTTGGGTGAGGTAAGGAAGAGCAGCTTGGGCGTGGCTCCCGCAGGCGACGGCCGGCGGGCAGCCTCTTCGATCGCCGCCACGTCCACGGCAAAGTCGGGCTTGCGCCATACCTCGACCACCTGGGCGCCTTCCAGTTGGGCGTCAAAGCTGTACATGCCAAAGGTGGGGGGACAGTCAATAATGGCGTCGCCGTGCTGCAGGAGGAGGCGGCCAAGGTAGTCGAGCATTTCGTCCGCCCCGTGCGTGGGCAGAATATGATCGGCGTCCACGCCGACGAAGCCGGCCAATGCCTCGCGTAGTTCCGTCTGCTGCGGGTCCGGGTAGATGTGATAGTAGTTGTATTCGGCCAACGCCTCGAGCACGGCCGGGACAGGCCCGTACGGGTTTTCATTGGCGTCGAGCTTGACGATCCGATCGGCGGGGATGCCGAGACGCCGGCTCAGCACCTCGAAGGGCAAAATCGGCGTGTATTCCTCAAGATTGGCGAGTTCAGGACGCAGCAGCGTGCGCGGGTCAAAGTGGCTCATGGGCGGATATTGTACCACGTAGCCCGCACGCCACGTACACTTCCTGGAGGTGGGGGTACCTCCAGGAAGTGGGTATTCTCGCGACTACTTGCGCGTCTGGCTGCGCTGGCGGGCAAATTCCGCTGCAACCAAACCTAGGACGACGAACACGGCGACGCCGGTCAACGGCCAGCTGCCGGACACGCCAGTGGTGGGCAATGCTTCCGGCGCTGCTTCGGCAGTTGCTTCTGGTGTGGCCTCGGCGGTCGCTTCCCCAGTGGCCTCGACGGTTGGGGTGACTTCAGCGGCCGCCTCGACTGTCGCAGTGACAGCTTCCGTCGCAGTGGGCTCAGGTGTAGCCAGGGCAGCGAGTGTCGCAGCTGCATCGTCCAGGCGCGTGATGCGGCCGTCGAGTTCGACGGTCAGCGGCGAGTTAGCCTGGATGTAGTTGGCTGCGACTTCGCTGAGGGTGGGGCCAAAGTCGTAGGGGTCGATCGCATCCTCGGCAAACATGCTGTAGTCGTCGCCGCCGTTGCGGTTGAAGTTGTTGCTGGCCAACTGGTAGGTGGCCTCCGGGTCGAGTGGACTGAAGGTGCCGTCGGCATCCTCTACCTCCACCGAGGCGACGCGTTCGCCCACCGGCTTGCTGCCATCCCATGAGAAGCGCAGGCCGGAAACCTGCGGGAAGCGGCCGGTGCCCTCGTTGTCGGGGTTCTCGGCGCGGCTGACGCCGTTCTCAAGCGCCGCCAGGACGTCGGCCCCCTTCAGGCCAAAGGTGGCAACGGTATTGTTGAAGGGAAGCACTTCGAGCACGCCGCCGAGGGTGACGTCGCCGGCGTTGAGGCTGCTGCGGATGCCGCCGCCGTTAGTGATGACGATCTGCACGCCTTCACTGGCGACGGCTGCGCGTATGGCGTCGGCCACCACGTCGCCCATGGTGCATTCGGCAAAGCGACAGGATGAGCGTTCGCCATCCAGAGCGGTGGTCGTGCTGCCGATCACCTGCGCGCGCAGCGCTTCTACCGGCACTGCCAGTTCCTGCACCTGCGCCAGGATGTCCGGGTCCTGCTCAATCGAGGCGTCCAGCAGAATGGGGGCGCCATCCCAAGAGACGGGCACGCCGGCGTCGTCAAAGGTCACGTCGAGCTGGCCGAGGTACTTGCCATAGGCCTCGGCCGAGACAATCAGGACGGGGTCGCCACTGGGCGAAGTGACGACGGTCGGGTAGGGGCCGGAGGCGGCTTCGTCGGTGTTGGACAGCAGCGTATGGCTGTGCCCGCCTACGATGACGTCGACGCCGTCGATGGCCGCGGCCAGCGTCTGGTCGTCGGCGTAGCCGATGTGCGACAGGAGGACGATCTTGTTGACGCCCTGGTCGGCCAGTTCGGTCAGCACCGGCTGGAGTGACTCGACATAATCATTGAACGTTAGATCAGGGCCCGGCGACGAGTTGATCGACGCTTCCTTGGTGGTCAAGCCGATCACGCCGACCTGTTCGCCGTTGACGTCGAGAATCGTGTAGGGCTCGATCTTGCCGTTCAGGTCGGCCGACTTGGTGGCGTCGATGTTGGCGCTCAGCACCGGCAGCTCGGCCTTGTCGAGGAAGGCAGCCAGGTTGGCGGGGCCGTCGTCAAACTCATGATTGCCGATGGCCATCGCCTGGTAGCCCAGCTCGTTGAGAAACTGGGCGGCTTCGGCGCCCTTGTACTCGTTGTAGAAGAGCGTGCCCTGGAACTGGTCGCCGGCATCCACGAGGATGGTGTTGGCGCCGTTCTCGCCGCCGCGCAGGCGGTTGATCTCGGTAGCACGGCGAGCGACGCCGCCGATGCACTCGCCGGCCGCATCTGTTTCGGCGTCGCAGGTAGTGGTCGAGCCATCATACTGCTCGATGTGGGCGTGGGTATCATTGGTGTGAAGGATCGTCAGCGTAAAGCCGCCGTCCTCTTGGGCAAGAGCCGGAGCGGCGCCGGTGAACAGCGCCGCCAGCAGCACTACGACCAAGGTAAGGCCGAGCACGCTGCGCACAGAGGGGAAACTACGAGTAGTCACTTTGCAAACTCCTTCTGCAATTGGATAGGAATGGATGGATGGAACTATGTCAGGCGGCGGCGAACCGCTGCGGCATGGGCCGACAGTCCTTCGGCATCGGCGAGCGTGACGGCCGATGGGCCGATCGCCTGCAGTGCCGCCTCGTTGAGGCCGATCACGCTGATAATCTTGGTAAAGTCGTTGACATTGACCGGGCTGGCAAAGCGGGCGGTGCCGCCGGTAGGCATTACGTGGCTGGGCCCGGCCACGTAGTCGCCGAGCACTTCAAAGCTGCGCTCGCCCAGGAAGACGCCGCCGGCATTGCGGATCTCGCCCAGCCACTGCCAGGGGTCGGCAACCAGCAGGCAGAGATGTTCGGGCGCATAGGCGTTGGCCAGCCCCACCGCCTGCGTTACGCTGTCGGTCACGACGATGCCGCTGCCGCGCGCCAGCGACCCCGCAATGACTTCCGACCTGCCCACCTCCTCCAACTGCGCCATCACCGCGGCTTGAACCGCCTCGGCCATATTGCGTGAGGGCGTCAGCAGGATGGCACAGGCGAGGACGTCGTGCTCGGCCTGGGCCAGCAGGTCGGCGGCGGCCAGGGTGGGGTTGGCCCCTTCGTCGGCAATCACCACCGTCTCGGTCGGGCCGGGCAGGCCGTCGATGCCGACCATGCCAAAGACCTGGCGCTTGGCCAGCGTGGTGAAGAGGCTGCCGGGGCCGCAGATCTTGTCGACGCGGGCAATGCTCTCTGTGCCATAGGCGAGGGCGCCGATCGCCTGCGCGCCGCCGGCGACGTAGACTGCGTCGACGCCGACGATGGCGGCTGCCGCCAGGATGGTTGGGTGGGGCAGCCCGGTAGCGCGCTGCGGCGGCGTGATGACGCTGAGATGGGGCACGCCTGCCACGCGCGCAGGCACGGCCGTCATGACCAGGGAAGATGGCAGGGGTGCGGTGCCGCCGGGGATGTAGACGCCCACGCGTTCGATCGGGCGCACGAGCTGGCCCAGCGTGCCCTCGGCGTCGTTATGGATCCAGCTCAGGCTGGGCTGGCGGCGGTGAAAGCGTTCGACGCGCTCCACTGCGTGGCGAATAGCCGCGACCACGGCGGGGTCAACTTGTTCGACGGCAGCCTCAACCTGTGCCCGGTCCAGGGTCAGCGTGGGCGGGCGTACGCCGTCGACCTTGGCCGACCAGTCCATGATCGCAGCGTCGCCCCGGGCGCGTACGTCGGCCAGGATGCGGCGGACCGCCTCGTCGGGCGTGACGCGTTCGCCAAAGGTTGTCTCCAGGCGGTCGAGCAGCGGGTCGGGAATGGCAAGCTCGTCCCAGGCCGGGCGGCGAAGGATGGTGGCAGCGGCAGTGGCGACGTCATAAATGCGCATCATGGGTGTGGCTCAGTCCCGAGTGGTAGTTGAAGTTTGCTTCAGCCACATACATTACCAAAGATGGGCGAGAGACGCCAAAGCCGTGAGGTGCGTACGGACACCTCCTGGAGGCCCCACCTCCAGGAAGTGGAGGCACAAGGTGTCCACGTCGTGTGCGCTTTGCCATTGGCGGCGACTTGGCTTACACTGGTCCGGCATGACGCTGTTTTCGGATGCTTGGAACTATTTTCTTGAGGACCAGGAGCGGTTTGTCCGCCTGCTTAACCAGCATCTGGTACTCTGTTTTAGCGCCCTGGCGATCGCCTTGGTGGTGTGTCTGCCGCTGGGTATTTGGATTGCCCATCGGCCGCGGCTGGCGCAGGGGGTGATGAACTCGTTTAATACCCTGCGCATCCTGCCTAGCCTGGTGATCTTGTTTCTGGCACTTCCCTACTTGGGGCTGGGTTTCCGCCCCGCCCTGATCGCTCTCACCGTCCTGGCCTGCCCGCCCATCCTGATCAACACCTATGCCGGCATTCGCAGCGTCGAGCCCGCTACGCGTGAGGCTGCGTTGGGCGTGGGCATGTCGCCCTGGCAGGCGCTGCTGCGCATCGAACTGCCGTTGTCTACGCCCCTGATTCTCACCGGCGTGCGCATCGCCACCGTCGAGGTGATCGCCAGCGCCACGCTGGCTGCTTTTATCGCCGGCGGCGGATTGGGCGATTATATCCTACGTGGCTTTGCGCTCAACGAGCCACCTGTTATGCTTGTGGGCGCCGTTGCCGTGGCACTGCTAGCCCTCGCCGCCGAGGGGCTCTTTGTGCTGGCGCAACGGACCTCCGCCATCCGCACTCGTCCATCGTAACCGCCAAACAACAGCTTTTTGCGAAAGGAAGCGACATATGACGACGATTCGCGCGCGAGTGCGCACGCGGCCCGTGGCGTGGTTGGCCCTGCTGACCTTTATCCTCCCCCTGCTATTTGCAGCTTGTGCTGCACCGGCTGCGCCCGCTGCGCAAGCGCCGGCAGCCGGGGAGGCTACTGTCGAGAGTGGCAGCGCGCCGGCCAATGAGGCCACCGAAGCAGCCACCGAAGCGGCAGGCGATACGGCCGCCGCCCCGTCCGGGCCGATCAAGATCGGCTCCAAGGACTTCACCGAGGCCATTCTTGTGGCCGAACTGTATGCGCAGGTACTCGAGCGCGCCGGCTTCACGGTCGAGCGGAAGTTCAACCTGGGCGCCACGCCGATCGCCCAGGAGGCGCTGGTCAAGGGCGATATCGACATGTACCCCGAGTACACTTCTACCGGCTTGCAGGAAGTGCTTAAGGACACCAACCGCTATGACGATGCAGCGGCCATCCTGGATGCCGTGCGCAAGGGGTATGAAGAGCAGTTCCAGCTGACCTGGCTGGACGCCTCGCCCTTCAACAACACTAATGTCTTCGCCACCACACCTGCCATTGCCGAGCAGTACGGCCTCAAGACCATCAGCGACCTGGCGGCCAAGGCACCTGAACTGCGGCTGGGCGGGCCGGCGGAGTTCCCCGATCGCGTGGACACGCAGGGGCTGGACGAGGCGTACGGCGGGTTTGTGCCGACGTTCAAGGAGTTCAAGCCGCTGGGCACGGGCGCGCTGCGTTACGACGCGCTCCAGAACGGCGAGGTGGACGTGATCGTGGCCTTTGGCACGGACGGGCGCATCGCCGGCGACCAGCTGGTCGTGCTGCAGGACGACAAGGCTTTCTATCCGATCTACAACATTGCCCCGGTCGTGCGCATGGACACGTTAACCACCAACCCGGGCGTTGCCGATGCGCTCAACGCCGTGGCGCCGCTGCTGACCGACCAGGTGATGGCAGGGCTCAACTACCAAGTCGATGGGCCGGACAAGGCCGAACCGGGCGCGGTGATTACGACCTTCCTGGAGCAGAACGCACCGGCGCAGTAAGAACGGAGCAGCCAAGGTCCACGGACCACTAAATGTCTCCGGGACGGCGAACTCAAGTGTTCGCCGTCCCAGAGACTTGGCTATAACTTACTATGAGCCTGATTGAGATTGAGAATGTCAGCCGTACCTTCCCCCACTCGCCGCGGCCGGCGGTGGATAACGTCAGCCTGTCGGTGACGACAGGGACGTTTGTGACGCTGCTGGGGCCCTCGGGTTGTGGCAAGACGACGCTGCTCAAGATGGTCAATCGTCTGTATGAGCCGAGCGGCGGGCGTATCTTGGTCAACGGCGAGGACACGGCCAGTGTTTCGCCGACCGAGCTGCGCCGGCATATCGGCTACGTGATCCAGCAGACCGGGCTGTTTCCGCACCTGCGCATCGAGGACAACATCGCCACCGTGCCGCGGCTGCTGAAGTGGGACAAGGGACGCATCGACCGGCGTGTGGACGAGATGCTCGAACTAGTAAACCTGCCGTTGGCCTACCGCCGGCGCTACCCCCGCCAGTTGTCGGGCGGCGAACAGCAGCGCGTGGGGGTGGCGCGCGCGTTGGCCGCCGACCCGCCAGTCGTACTGATGGATGAGCCGTTTGGGGCGATCGATGCCATCAATCGCACCCGCCTGCAGGACGAACTATGCGCCATCCAGACGCGGCTGCACAAGACAATCCTGTTTGTCACGCACGACGTGGAGGAGGCGTTCAAGCTGGGCGACCGCATCGTAGTGATGCGCGAGGGCAAGGTCGTACAAGAAGGTCCGCCGCTGGCGCTGGCCACGGCACCGGCGGACGAGTTTGTGGCCAGCCTGATCGGTGCGGACGATATGCTGCGCCGGCTGAGCTTGCTGCCCGTTTCGCTGGCAGCTTTGTGCCTCCCTGATTCGACGGGCGCGGCGAACGGGCACAACGAACTGCCAACAATTCCTGCCACCGAAAACCTGCGCGCTGCGCTGGGGCTGCTGCTGCAAACTGGCGCTCCGGCGCTGACTGTGGTGGACGGTGACGGTGTAACCCTGGGCCGGCTGGATTTTGGGGGAATGCGCCATGCCCTACTTGATCAATAACGGCGGCCGCGTGGCCGAGTTATTTGGCCAGCACTTCTATCTCACCGCCGTCTCGTTGGGATTTGCCATGCTGATCGGGCTGCCCTTGGGCGTGCTGATCCACCGTGTGCGCTGGCTGCGCTCGCCGGTGCTGGCCGTCTTCAGCGTGCTCTACACCGTGCCCAGCCTCTCCCTGCTGGTGCTGTTGATTCCCTTTACCGGCCTTTCGGCCAACACCGCGATCATTGCCCTGGTCATCTATGCCCAGCTCGTGCTCGTGCGTAACACGCTGGCGGGGCTGGAAGGAGTGGATGCGCGCACCGTCGAGGCCGCCACGGGTATGGGCATGAGCGGGTGGCAGCGGCTGTGGAAGGTCGAACTGCCCCTGGCCTCGCCCGTGATCCTGGCCGGCATCCGCATCGCCACCGTGGCCACCATCGGCATCGGCACCATTGCCGCCTTTATCAACGCCGGCGGCCTGGGCGTGCTGTTGTTTGAAGGTGTGCGCACCAGCAACTACGACAAGATCGTGGCAGGGGCGCTGGCCGTGTCGCTGCTGGCGATTGTGATCAACTCGGGGCTGCGTGCCGTCGAGCGCCGGCTGGAGTTGCGGGTGAGGGGTGTCTGAACCTTGATTTATGGGATTATAAGGATTACCACGATTCGTGCGGCCGGTATGCACACAAATCGTGGTAATCCTTTAATCATGTGAATCAAGGTTCAGACAGCGACCACCACCACCTTTGGCGTGCGCTGGATGCGCAGGGCCAGCATAGCCCCGGCTGCCGCCAGTGCGCCGGCGATCAAGAAGGCCAGCCCATAGCTGCCCAGCGCATCGCGGGCGACGCCGCCGGTCCAGGCTGCCAGCGCGGCGCCGACCTGGTGTGCGCAGAAGACCCAGCCATAGACCGTGCCGACGTTACGGCGGCCGAAGTTGTCGGCCACCAGCGCTGTCGTCGGCGGCACGGTGGCGATGTAGTCGAGCCCGAAGAGGATGGCAAAGGCGGCCAGGCCAAATGGCTCGGTTACAAAGGGCAGGAAGAGCAGTGAAATGCCGCGAAAGCTGTAATAGATCGCCAGCAGCTTGCGCGGGTCGTAACGGTCGGTGAGCCAGCCCGAGCCGAGCGTGCCGACGAAGTTCATGGCGCCCATCAGTGCCAGCATGCCGGCCGCCGTGGTCTGGGCGATGCCGTGGTCATGGGCGTAGGGGATCAGGTGTGTGCCGACGATGCCGGTCGAAGTGGCGCCACAGATAAAGAAGGTGCCGGCCAGCAGCCAGAACTCGACATTGCGTACCGCCCGGCCCATGACGCCTTTTTCCGTTCCACCCGACCGCGCTGGGGTCGTGCTCAGCGGTGCGCCCAAGGGCGCCAGGCCGAGGTCAGCAGGATCGTTGCGCATCCAGATTGCGACCGGGATGATGGCCAGCAGCGCCAGCACGCCAAGCGCGAGGGAACTGGTGCGCCAGCCGAGGCTTGTCGCCAGGATCATGAGCGCCGGGGCGAACAGCAGTTGGCCGGCCGAGGTGGAGGCGCCGAACATGCCGATGATCAGGCCGCGGCGGGCCACGAACCAACGCGTCGCCACGGTTGCGCCCAGCACGCCGGAGATGATGCCGGTGCCGATGCCGCCGACCAGGCCCCAAAGCATCGCCAAGCTGCCAGGGCTCCTGCACGTAGGCCGAGGCAAGCATGCTGATGCCGACCAGCCAGAGGGCGGCCGGGGCGACATGGCGGGTGCCGTAGCGGTCGATCAGCAGGCCGCCCACGGGCGCAGTCAGCCCCAGCACAAGCAGACCCATCGAGGCCGCAAAGGAAATCACGCTCATACTCCACTGCGTGTCCTCCTGTACCGAGACCAGGAACACGCCCGGCGCCGAGCGCACGCCGGCGGAAATGAGCAGTGCCAGGGCCGTCACGGCCACGACGACCCAGCCGTAGTAGATGCGAGCTGATTTGATTGATTCCATGCGCGGACTCCCGTACAATCGTTCGACGTAAAAATAGCTGCTGGATTGTACTACAGTGCGCCCACCACGTAGAACATCGCGCCCTCCGGGTCCTGGAGAAGGGCGAAGGGGAAGCCTGCCATCTCGGTCGGCTCTACGATGATGCTGCCGCCGAGCGACTGCGCCTGGGCGGCACTGGCTTTGACGTCGACAGCGCCGAAGTAGACCGCCCAATGCGGGGGCACGCCGGCCATCTCGGGGCCAAGGGTCATGATGACGGCCACCGGCGCCTCGCCGTTGTGGCAGCTCACATAGGGTTGGCCGTTCGTACCGGTATTGGTCGTGCAATTCCAACCGAGGAACTTACTGAAAAAGTTACCGGCTGCGGCGGCATCAGTCGTCCAAAGCTCTTGCCAGCTCGCAATTCCGGGCCCAGCGGCGTACAGGGAGCCGATGTGCTTGCGCGCCTCCCAGAGCGACACGACGCCGCCGGTCGGATCCTGGAGAGTTACTTGGCGCCCGGCGTCAAAGACGTCCATCGGCGGGTAGAGGAGCGTGGCGCCTGCATCCACCGCCAGGGCTGCGGCGGTGTCGGCGTTGTCCACCGCAATATAGGTTTGCCACCCAGAGGGCATTCCGCCGGCTTCGCTGGACGCCTGCTCCATCATACCCGCGACCGGCCGGCCTTGCAGATTGGCTATGGTGTAGAACATGCCATCGTCCATCGGAATGTCGTTATATGTCCAGCCAAACAGCTCGCCGTAAAATCGTTTGGCGGCCGCCACGTCGGTCGTCATCAAATCCACCCACGAGAAACTGCCATGCTGGTGCTTGGTGACGACCTGCAATGTTGCCTGTTCCATGGTTTCCTCCTCCTTGGTTTTTCTTTTGCGCTTCGGTTCTCCTTATAGGGAAAGCCAATATAGCACAGCTTATTCTGTAGAACAAGTGTTCTTTTCGCGAGTATTCATAATTTGTGGGCTTCCAGGAAGCGTTCTAGGACATAGCGCTGTGATGTGCCAGGAGGTACCCACCTCCAGGAGTGGGTACCTCCTGGCGGTGTTTGCGTGGAACACTCGACCTGTGGTAGACGTATACTGTAGAGTATGCGCACATTCCTGGTCCGCCTCATCCATTCGCGCCAGCTGCACTGGGCAGCCGGCATTTTCGCCGTGCTCCTGATCGTGGCCGGCGTCGTTGTTTACCAGTGGCTGCTGGCCGATCTGCCGCCGGTCACCAGCGTCGAGTTACGCGCCACGCGGCCGACGACGCAGATTTTGGATCGCAACGGCAAGCTGCTATACGAAGTGGTGGACCCGCAGGCCGGCAAGCAGATCGACCTCACGCTCGCCAACATTCCCAAGGCGTGCGTGCAGGCGACGATCGCCACCGAGGACGAGCGTTTCTTCTCGCATTTTGGCGTGGACCCCATCGCTATTGCCCGTGCCGTGTGGCAGAACCTCAACGGCCGCACGGTGGTGAGCGGCGGGTCGACGCTGACGCAGCAGCTGGCGCGCACGCTGCTGCTCTCGGCCGACGAACGCTATGATCAATCCCTGGAACGCAAGCTGCGCGAGGCGTGGCTGGCCTGGCAGCTCGAGCGCAACTACTCGAAGGACGAGCTGCTGGCGCTCTATCTCAACCAGACCTACTACGGCAACTTCGCCTTTGGTATTGAGGCGGCAGCGCAGGTCTTTTTTGCCAAGCCGGCCGCCCAACTAAGCACGGCCGAGTGTGCCCTGCTGGCGGGGCTGGTGCAGTATCCCACCGGCTACAACCCATTAGCCGATCCCGAGACGGCCAAGAATCGGCAGCTGACGGTGCTGCGACTGATGCAGGAGGCGGGCTACCTGGACGCCGCCGCGTCGGCACGTGTGGCCGGCGAGCCGCTGGCCTATCGCTCCCACCTGTTTGACGTGCAGGCGCCGCACTTTGTGATGTATGTGCAGTCGCTGCTGGCGGAGCAGATTGGCCCCGAACGGCTGCGTGACGGCGGGCTGCGCGTGACGACCACTCTCGACGTGGACCTGCAGCACCAGGCTGAAGATGCGGTGCGCCGGCGCCTGGCCGCCCTCACCTGCCGGGCCGGGTCTGCCTGCAAGGATGCGGCCGGACGCGACCGGCGCGTAGACAACGCCGCCGCCGTGATTATCGACAGCCAGACAGGGGCCATCCTGGCGCTGGTCGGCAGCCCCGACTATTTCAACCAGACGATCGCCGGCAACGTCAACGCCGCGCTCAGCCTGCGCCAGCCCGGCAGTGCGATCAAGCCGTTTACCTATGCCGCCGCCCTTGACCCAGGCTGGAGCGGCAAGGCCGGGCAGTCCCCGCTGACCGCCGCCTCGATCCTGGCTGACCTTCCGGCGACATTCTATGTGGAGAACGTAGATGGGCAGACGGCCGCCTATCGACCGCAGAACTACGACCGCGTTTATCATGGCCCAGTCAGCGTGCGCACCGCCTTGGCCAACAGCTACAACATCCCGGCCGTCAAGGTGCTCGACCGCGTGGGCGTCGAGACGCTGCGCGAGCTGGCCTCACAGGCCGGCATCCGCTCGTTCACCGGCCGCTACGGCCTGGCGCTGACGCTCGGCGGGGGCGACGTGCGCCTGCTTGAACTGACATCTGCCTTTGGCATCTTTGACGACGGCCGCAGCCTGCCCACACAGGCGATCTTGTCCATTAGAGAGGCGGACGGGAAGGTGAGAAACCGAGTTTCTCAAAGAAACTCGGTTTCTACGCGTGATTCGCGTGATCTCACCCTCTCCCCCTCCCAGGGCGTCCAGGTCATCTCTCCTCAAGCCGCCTACCTCGTCACCGACATTCTGTCCGACGACGTGGCGCGGCAGCCGGCATTCGGGCGCGGCTCGGTGCTGAGCCTGCCTTTCGCCACGGCCGTCAAGACGGGGACAACCACGGACTGGCGCGACAACTGGACGGTGGGCTATTCGACCCGGCGGCTGGTGGGCGTGTGGGTGGGCAATGCCGACAACAGCCCGATGGTGGATGTCAGCGGCGTGGACGGGGCCGGCCCCATCTGGCATGACCTGATGCTGCTGGCGCACAACGCGCCGCCACCGGCGTTTACGCGGCCCGACAAGATCGTGGAGGCTGAGATCTGCGCTGCCAGCGGCATGCTGCCCACGCCGGAATGCCCGCGCACGCGCTGGGAACGCTTCCTGGCAGGAACACAGCCCTCGCAGCAAGACAACCAGTTCCAGCGCCTCGCAATTGATCTGGATACGCGGCAGCTGGCCGGCGACGCTACCCTGGCCAACCGGCGCGCCGAACGTGTCTACTGGCTGCTGCCGCCGGAGTATCACGATCTGGATGGTCAACCAGGGCATCGCCATTGCGCCGATCGGCGCGCCCGCAGCAGCAGCGGCGGGATTGACGCCACGCTTGGCGGGGGTAGCGCCAGGGTCAACGGGAGCACGGACGGACGCCCGGCCTGCTGCTCCGCTGCAATTGGTCAGCCCGGCCTCGTTTACTGCGTACCAGGTGCATCCGGGTTTGCCACAGGAGAACCAGCGGCTGGAAGCGGTAGGCTACACCACAGACGGTCACGCGTGGAGCAGCTTACGCTTGGTGGTAGATGGGCAGGTGATCGCGCAGGAAGCGAACAGCGTTCGTCTGCGCACGTGGTGGTCGATGACCCTTGGCGCCCACGCCATCTGGTTGGAGGGCGAGCGTGAGCAGGGTGGGGAAACTGTGCGCTCCGAAGCGGCGCAGATTAGCGTAGATCCATTTGCGACGGAGCCCGTCACGATGCAGACGGTAGACTAGTCCTGTGTTTGGGGCAGGAGCCGTAGGACCACAAGGTCCGGCGGGAACTGGAGCGCAGGCGTCCGCGCCTGCTCCACGCCGGACCTTGTGCCCTCCCGCCGCATCACGTCCCGAGAATACGGGGAACAACGTCTCGTAGTTTCTCGTCAAGGTTGTGTTAGCAATTCGTATTCCTAAGCAACAGCGTCAATAGGAGGTCGTTGTGTCGAAGTCGATGCAACTCAAACAGCTTCACATGGCGATTGTTTTCGCCATGCTCTTGTCTTTGATCGCGCCTGTGGCCGGCGCGCAGCCGGTGTTTGCCCAGGCGTCTGAGGCGGCGCCCGTGCTGCTGTCGACGACGCCTGCCAACGGCGAGGTTTGGGACGGCGGGCCTGTCGTCTTTACGTTTGACAAGACGATGAGCGCGGCCGAAATTCTGGTCAGCCCCAGCCTGGAGGGCGCGACTGCGGTCCAGGGGAACGAGGCGGTGTTTACGCCTGCGGCCGCGCCGGACGCGAACACACGCTACCAGTTCACCCTGGCCTCGGCCACGGCGGAGGACGGCACGCAGCTGACGGCCTCGCAGCAGGTGTCGCTGCAGGCGTCGGGGCCGCTGTCCGTAGCCGCCACGCAGCCCTCCGATGGCAGCGAGGATACCGACCCAACTGCCAACATCACGGTTATCTTTAACCGGCCGGTGGTGCCGCTGACCGGTGTGGCCGAGCAGGGCAGCCTGCCGCAGCCGCTGAGCATCGATCCGCCGGTCGCCGGGCAGGGCCAGTGGATCAGCACGAGCGTCTACCAGTTTACGCCCGACGTGGCCCTGGCCGGGGCTACGCAGTACCAGGTGACGGTAGCTGCGTTGACCGATGTGGCGGGCGACGTGATGGCCGCGCCCTATACCTTCAGCTTTAGCACGGCCGCGCCGATCGTCACCGGGGCCACGCCGGCGGGCATCTTTGTCAACCCCGATGCCGCTATCCGCGTGACCTTTAGCCAGCCGATGGACCCGGCGAGCACCGAGGCCGCCTTCAGCCTGGCCCCCACCAGCCCGGCCGGCGAGAGCGTAGAGGGCACGGCTACCTGGAACATCACCAACACGACGCTGATCTTTACGCCCACCGCGCCGCTGGAGTATGGCGCCGAGTACACAGTGCAGGTGGCGGATACCGCGCAGCCTGCTTCGGAGCAGGGCAACCTGCGCGAGGCGTTTGCGAGCACGTTTACCGTCGTGCCGCTGCCCCAGGTGTACAGCTCGAGCATCCTTGACGGAGCCGAGGCCGTGAACCCCGAGACGGAGCTGCGCATTCGCTTCAGCGCGCCGGTCAGCGAAACCACGCTGCTCAACAATATCCAGATTACGCCGCTGGTGACCAGCACCACCGTCGTCAGCTTTACCTATTCCGACTTCTACGAGAACACGAACCAGAACCAGACCAGCATCGGCAGCGACATCCCGCCGGGCTACAACACGCATCTGATGGTCAATTGGTACCGGGAGCCAAACACCACCTATACCGTGACGATCGGAACGGGCGTGGTAGACCAGTTCGGCAACCCGCTGCCGGAACCGTACACGGTCAGCTTTACCACCGGCGACTACAGCCCGCTGATCCAGATCGACCTGGATCGCTTCACCCACTACAGCACCTTTACGACCACGGTGGTGGGCGTCAAGTATCGCAACATGGACGTGGTGGATGCCGAGTTGTTCCAGCTCCCCTTGAGCGAGCTGTATGTGCTGGGCGGCGAGAACCAGTGGCAGGTCTGGGACACCTACCAGATCCCCAACCGTGAAGAGAACCTGATCTGGAGCAAGAGCGTCCCGGCCGAAGGGCCGCGCAACGTTGTCAACAAGATGGGCTTTAAGCTGGTGGATGGCGACGGCAACCCGCTGCCGCCGGGCGTCTACATGCTTGAGGTGCGCAACCCGCTGGACATGGCGCAAGCCGCTACGCAGTCGGCGGGGCCGGCAGTCCTGCGCGCCGTAATCGTCTTGAGCAGCAACAACATCACGTTGAAGCGCGGCAGCCAGGGCGAGAGCCTGGCCTGGGTGACTGACCTGGCCGACGGCCGGCCTGTGGAAGGCGCTGCGATTTCCTTTACCAAGAACGGTACTGAACTGGCCCAGGGCACGACTGACGCCGACGGCCTGGCCCGTGCCGCGCTCAACTTGGGCGCCGACGAGCAATACGCGCCCGTCTTTGCCGCCAGCGGCCAGCCGGGCGATCCGGACTTCGCGGTGGTGTCCAGCGACTGGGATACGGGGATTGAACCCTGGTCCTTCAACTTCACCACCACCGGCACTTCTTCCCCGGCGGTCTTCTACATCTACACCGAGCGGCCCATCTACCAGCCGGGCCAGACGGTCTACTGGAAGGGTATCGTGCGCCTGCTCCAGGGCGACGAATGGGCGCTGCCGGCGGCCGGTGAGTCGTTCCAGATTCGCATCAACGATACCTTAGGCAATGTCCTGCTGGACCGCGCCTATACCACCGACGAGTACGGCACCATCCATGGCGACTTTGCGCTGGCCCCCGATGCCCCAACCGGCTGGTACGGCATCAACAGCCAGATCATGGAAGGCGAGAGTGCAGTAGCCTATGGCAGCGCCAGCTTTGTCGTGGCGGCCTATCGCAAGCCTGAGTTCCAAATTGACGTCAAGAGTGACCAGCCCGAGTACGTCCAGGGTGATACGATCACGGTCACTGTCCAGGCATCCTACTTTAGCGGCGGCCCCTTGGTCGAAGCCCCGGTGGAGTGGCGGTTGACGGCCAGCACGTATACGTTCAACTGGGCTGACGCGCCCAAGGACCGCTTCTATTCGTTCGAACCGTTTGACCCCGACGCGGCCGATTACGACCCCTACCAGAATGCCTACCTGGGCCTGGTGCAGGAGGGGAAAGGTACGACCGACGCCGAGGGCCGCTTCACAATCGCAGTGCCTGCCGACCTGGGCGCTTCGCTGGCATCGCAGACCTGGTCAATGGATGTGGTGGTCACCAGTCCGACCAGCCAACAGGTCTTTAACAATGTTACCTTCCCGGTCCATCGTGGCGACTATTACATCGGCCTCAGCCCGGCATCATACGTGGCGCAGGCCGGTCAGGACGCCCAGGTGGATGTCGTCACCGTCACGCCACAAGGCGAGATGTATCCCAACGCCGACCTCGATGTGGTGGTCTACGAGTTCCGCTGGAACAGCGTCTACGAGCAGGCCGAAGACGGCAACTACTACTGGAAGAGTACGGCCGACCGCACGCCCGTCTACACCACGACCGTGAGTCACGGACGCCGAGGGTGTTGGCTCGTTTGTCTTCACGCCCGCCAAGGGCGGCCAGTACCAGGTCACCGCTACAGGCACCGACGCGGCCGGCAACGAGATTCGCAGCGCCCTCTTTGTGTGGGTGGCCGACTCCGGCTATGTGGCCTGGCCGCGCGAGAACAACGACCGCATCGAATTGGTGGCGGATCAGAAGCTGTATGCCCCCGGCGACACGGCCAAGATCCTGGTGCCCAATCCCTTCACCGGCACGGTCGAGGCACTCGTCACCCTGGAGCGCGGCGGCGTCATGGATGCACGTGTCATGCAGCTGACCGGCAGCAGCCAGACCATCGACGTGCCCATTACAGCCGATATGATCCCGAACGTCTTTGTCGGCGTGGTGCTGGTCAAGGGCGTAGACGAAACCAACCCGTTTGTGGCCACGCGCGTCGGCTATGCCGCCCTGTCCGTGGACACGAGCGAGAAGGAACTGGCACTCGATATCCAAGCGTCGGCGGACACGGTGGCGCCCGGCGACACCGTCACGTACACGTTGGCGATCCGCGACAGCGCCGGCAACCCTGTACCGGATGTTTCGACCAGCGTGGCATTGGTGGACAAGGCCGTGCTGGTGATGGGCGCGGGCTACGTGGATACCCGCTCGTTGATCGACATCTTTTATTACGAGCGGCCGCTGGGCGTCACCACCGGATCGCTGATCGTCATCAACAAGGACCGCATCAGTGCCCAACTGGCCGAGGGCGGCAAGGGTGGTGGCGGCGGTGGCGGCGACGGTGGACCCGAGGTGCGCGAGGACTTCCCCGACACGGCCTTCTGGCGTGCCGACTTCGTCAGCGATGAGAACGGCGTGATCGAGTTTGCCGTGGAGCTGCCCGACAACCTGACCACCTGGGTGCTGACCGCCAAGGGTGTCAACGCCGCGACGCAGGTCGGCGAGGCCGCCGACGAGATCGTGGCGACCAAGCCGCTGCAGGTGCGTCCTGCCCTGCCGCGCTTCCTCGTGGCGGGTGACGTGGCCACGCTGGGCGGCGTAGTGCTCAACGGCGGCGATGCTGCCATCGATGACGGCGAGTTCGCCATCGAGGCCAGCGGCGGCGCGTTCCAGGGCGAAACCGGCACGGAGACCTTCAACCTGGCCGCACCCGGCGACTTCGCCACGTTTACCTACCCGTTCGCCGTGGACGACACCGCGTCAAGCGTGGTGATCACCATGACGGCCGTGGCCGGCGACCTGTCCGATGCCGTGCGTGTCGAGCTCCCGGTGGAGCGCTACCAGACGCCCGAGACGGTGGGCACGAGCGGTGTCGTCGAATCCGGCAGCGTGACCGAGGCCGTCTACGTGCCTGCGAGCGCCACCGACGACGGCGAACTGCGCGTCACCGTGGATCCCAGCCTGGCGGCGGGCCTGGTGGGCGGACTCACCTATCTCGAGCACTTCCCCTACGAGTGCACCGAGCAGACCGTCAGCCGCTTTCTGCCCAACGTCTTCACCGTGCAGGCCCTGCGCGAGCTGGGCATCGACGACAATGAGCTGGAGGCGCAGCTTTCCTACCAGCTTGGCATCGGCGTGCAGACCCTGCTGAGCCGGCAAAACCCGGACGGCGGCTGGGGCTTCTGGCCGCAGGAGCAAAGCTCGCCCTTCATCACGGCCTACGTGCTCTGGGGCTTGTGGAGCGCCGACCAAATCGGCTACAAGGTGGACCCCAACGTCTTTGACCGGGCCGCCAACTACCTGGACACCCAGTTCGTGGCGCCCGGCGAGGTGACGGCCGACTGGCAGCTCAACGAGATGGCCTTCATGCACTACGTGCTGGCGCAGATGGACCGCGGCGACGCCGGCCGCATCAGCACGCTCTACGACGTGCGCGAGCGGCTGGAGCCGTACGGCCAGGCGTTCCTGGCCATGGCCATGCACACGATGGACGCAAGCGACGCGCGCGTCACCACGCTGGCCGACGACCTTATCGGCAGCGCCATCGTGACCGCCACCGGCGCCTTCTGGCAGGACCGGACCCTCGACTACCAGCTCATGAGCAGCGACGTGCGCACCACGGCCATCGTGCTGGATGCGCTGCTGCAGATCACGCCCGACCAGCCGCTGCTGCCCAACGTGGTGCGCTGGCTGATGACGGTGCGCGAGGACGGGCATTGGCAGACCACGCAGGAAAACGCCTGGAGCATCATCGCCTTGACGGACTACATGGTGCAGACCGGCGAGCTGGCCGCCAGCTATGACTGGAGCGTAACGCTCAACGACGGCGAACTGGGCAGCGGCCGTTTCGAAGACCCGACCAGCCAGGAGGAGCTGCGCGTGGCGATCGCCGACCTGCTGGCCGACCAGGCCAACCTGCTGCGTTTCAGCCGCAGCGACGAGCCTGGCCAGATGTATTACACGACCTACCTGACCTACAACCTGGACGCCGCCACGGTCGAGCCGCTCGACCGCGGCATGGTGATCGAGCGCCAGTTCTTTGTCGACGGGGAGCCGGTGAGTGAGGTCAACGTGGGCGACGTGGTGAGCGTGACCGTCACGATCGTAGCGCCGACCGACCTGTATCACGTGGTGGTCGAGGCGCCGATCCCGGCCGGCGCCGAGCCGTTGGACCCGAATCTGCCGACCGGCTTCCAGTACGACCAGATGGGCCAGCCCGTGCTCAAGCCGATCAACGCGGCCGAGGGCGGCTGGTACAACTGGACGCCGGCGTCGCTCGACTATCGCAGCGACAAGGTGGCGATGTTCGCCACCTTCCTGCCGGCCGGTTCTTACCAGTACACCTTCGAGATGCGCGCCGCTTTCGCCGGCGACTACAACGTCCTCCCGGCGCAAGGCGAAATGCTCTACTTCCCGGAGGTGTGGGGACGGAGTGGAGGACAGACGTTCAAGATTGGCGAGTAAGTGGCTTGTGTGAGGCTCGTGGGTAAAGCGGGCCCCAAATTGAAGTAATACGAGAAGGCCTCTGTGCTTAATGAGTTGATGCAAACACCCTCATTTCGCCAGAGGCCTTACCTCGTTACGCCGAGGAAGGTTACTCGGCGTGCCTACCAAATGCTTTCCATGTGCCGGCTTTACCGGGACTCATGAATTTTGGCCTAGCTCATATGTTCTTTCTTTGCATAATAATCACCCTTACCTATACAAAAGGTGTACAGTGTGAAAGACTCAACAACAGCCAGAAACTGCCCCGAAACCAACGGCTATGCAGTCAACAAAATACAAAACGGCGTGCCCGGAACTGTGACGCGCCTCAGTCTACTGGATAGTTCATGGCCCTTCTTGCTATATAGCCCACCTTTGCCTCCACCAACGCGAGCGGCATGTTCGTGTGTCTAGCGCAGCCTATAATCCGTGCTACTGTGCCCAGCGTTGCATTTGGTGGTCGGCGAGGACCACGCGGTCGTCCGTAAACGTCACCTAGTCGTGAATACAGTGGGGATCGTTGTTCCGCCCCGCCGCCTGCAGGAACGGCACGACATACCTTGCGGCAGGGGTGAGCTTCACTCGTCGTCTTATGTACGCTACTTGAGACCCAGGTCGATTAGCTCTGCGTCTGTAAGCAGGTGCACTGGGCGTTGCATGCGCTCCTCAGCCTTGGCAAGGAGCACGTCAATTGTGGAATCCCACAGCCGCACGGTGTTGTCATCGCTGCCGCTGGCGAGCGTGCTGCCGTCCGGGCTGAACGCCATCGAGGTGACAGAGCCGTTGTCCGCCTTCAACGTGCGCACTTGCTCGCTCCTACGCACATCCCACAGCCGCACGGTGTCGTCCCGACTGCCGCTGGCGAGCGTGACGCCGTCGGGGCTGAACGCCACCGAGAGGACAGAACGAGCGTCCCCATCCAGCGTGGGCAGCTGCTCGCCGGTCTGCACATCCCACAGCCGCACGGTGTCGTCATAGGCGCCGCTGGCGAGCGTGCGGCCGTCAGGGCTGAACGCCACCGAGGTGACGCCGGTCAGGAAGACCGCGCCGTCCTGAGCCATCTGGCCGACTCCGAGCCTCGCTGAGAAGCCAGAGCCTGTGTGCCCCTCCAGCGTCCTCAGCTGCTCGCCGGTCTCCACATCCCACAGCCGCACAGTCTTGTCATCGCCGCCGCTGGCGAGCGTGCTGCCGTCAGGGCTAAAGGCTACCGAATTGACAGAATGCCCCTGCAGTGCCCGCAACTGCGCATCAGCCTGCACATCCCACAGCCGCACGGTATCGTCATAGCTGCCGCTGGCGAGCGTGCTGCCGTCCGGGCTGAAGGCCACCGACGTGACATAGGAAGTGTGTCCCTCCAGCGTAGCCAACTGCTTGCCGGTCTGCACATCCCACAGCCGTACGGTGTCGTCATAGCTGCCGCTGGCGAGCGTCTTGCCGTCCGGGCTGAACGCCACCGAGCTGACATCGTCGGTGTGTCCCTTCAGCGTAGCCAACTGCTCGCCCGTCCGCAGATCCCACAGCCGCACGGTTTCGTCTCGAAATCCACCGCCGCTGGCGAGCGTGCTGCCGTCCGGGCTGAACGCCACCGAGGTGACCGGGCCGGTGTGCCCCTCCAGGGTAGCCAACTGCTCGCCCGTACGCGCAGCCCACAGTTGCACGGTGTTGTCAGCGCTGCCGCTGGCGAGCGTGATGCCGTCGGGGCTAAATACCACCGAGGTGACACCGCCAGTGTGTCCCTCCAGCGTGCGCAGTGGCTCGCCCGTACTCACATCCCACAGCCGCACGGTGTTGTCTCCACCGCCGCCGGCGAGCGTGCTGCCGTCCGGGCTGAAGGCCACTGAGTTGACACTGAGGGTGTCCCCCTCCAACGTGCGCAGTGGCTCGCCGGTCTCCACATCCCACAGCCGCACAGTTTCGTCTCGAGATCCACCGCCGCTGGCGAGCGTGCTGCCGTCCGGGCTGAACGCCACCGATGTGACATCGCCGGTGTGACCTTCCAGCTTGCGCAGCTGCTCGCCCGTCCGCACATCCCACAGCCGCACGGTATCGTCTCCACCGCCGCTGGCGAGCGTCTTGCCGTCCGGGCTGAACGCCACCGAGTTGACACTGAGGGTGTCCCCCTTCAGCGTAGCCAACTGCTCGCCCGTACGCAGATCCCACAGCCGCACGGTTTCGTCTCGAAATCCACCGCCGCTGGCGAGCGTGCTGCCGTCCGGGCTGAACGCCACCGAGGTGACATCGTCGGTGTGACCTTCCAGCTTGCGCAGCTGCTCGCCGGTCTGCACATCCCACAGCCGCACGGTGTTGTCAGCGCTGCCGCTGGCGAGCATGCTGCCGTCCGGGCTGAACGCCACCGACCAGACACCGTCGGTGTGCCCCTTCAGCGTAGCCAACTGCTCGCCGGTCTTCACATCCCACAGGCGCACAGTGTTGTCTGTTACTCCGAAACGATCTCCACTGCCGCTGGCGAGGATGCTGCCGTCCGGGCTGAACGCCACCGAGGTGACCGGGCCGGTGTGCCCATTTAGAGTAGGCAGCGGCTCGCCCGTACCCACATCCCACAGCCGCAGGGTCTTATCATCACTGCCGCTGGCGAGGGTGCTGCCGTCGGGGCTGAACGCCACCGAGTTGACAGGGCTGGTGTGCCCCTCCAGCGTAGCCAGCGGCTCGCCGGTCTCCACATCCCACAGCCGCACGGTGTCATCTGTTCCCCCGAATTCGCCGCTGCCGCTGGCGAGGGTGCTGCCGTCCGGGCTGAACGCCACCGAGCTGACATTGTCGGTGTGCCCCACCAGCGTAGCCAGCGGATCGCCGGTCTCCACATCCCACAGCCGCACGGTACGGTCATCGCTGCCGCTGGCGAGGATGCTGCCGTCCGGGCTGAACGCCACCGAGGTGACGGCGTCGGTGTGCCCCTTCAGCGTCCGCAGTTGCTCGCCGGTCTGCATGTCCCACAGCTGCACGGTGCTGTCATCGCTGCCGCTGGCGAGGGTGCTGCCGTCGAGGCTGAATGCCACCGAGTTGACGCCGTCGGTGTGCCCCTCCAGCCTGCGCAGTGGCTCGCCCGTACGCACATCCCACAGCCGCACGCTGTTGTCCAGGCTGCCGCTGGCAAGCGTGCTGCCGTCTGGGCTGAACGCCACCGACCAGACATTACCGGTGTGCTGCTCCAGCGTCCGCAGCGGCTCGCCCGTTCGCACATCCCACAGCCGCACGGTACGGTCATCGCTGCCGCCGGCAAGTGTGCTGCCGTCGGGGCTGAACGCCACCGAGGTGACTCTGTCGGTGTCACTTGCGAATATTTTCAGTGGTTCTAGGGTAAGTGCATGCCACAGCCGTACGGTGCCATCACTACTGGCGCTGGCGACCAGGTCGCCGCTGGGGCTGAAGGCGACGCTGCTTACCGGACTTTGATGCCGTTGCCGGGCGGACGGCAGTGACATGCGCCAGGCTGAGCCGTCGACAGCCGCGCTCAGTGCTGCATCGGCGTTGGCGGTGACAGTGTGTTCGGGCGCGTTCCAGGTGCTTTGCACAGCATCGCGCGCCAGCAGCAGGCTCACATCATCGTAGATGCCGTCGCGCTGCATGCGCAGTTGCGCCAGGGCAGCCAGGTTCTCGGACTGAGCGCGGCGGGCGGTTGCTTCTGCCTCAAGTCGTCGCGCTTCCGCCGTCGCCTCGGCCGCGCGTGCGTTTTCGGTCTCGCTCTGCGCTCTTGCCTCGGCGCTCTCCGCCGCCGCTCGCTCGGCTACGGCCGTGGCTCGCTGATTGTTGGCGATCGCCTCCTGCGCAGCCGCCTCCTCGGCATTGGTTTGCGCACTTGCTTCGGCGTTGCGCGCGTTCTGTGCTTCAGCCTGAGCCGTGGCCTGCGCATTAACTGCATTCTGCGTCTCACGCTGCGCACTCAAATAGAACACCACGGCCACAGCAGCGGCCACCAGCGCCGCAGCGAGGGCAATCGCCAGCCCCTGGTTGCGGCGGCGCAGCCGCTGGGCAGCGCGCTCCTTCTCCAGCGCGGCGGCATCGATCGACTTACGACTGTCGGCCACCAGTTGCGCCAGCTGTTCGCTGACGCCCAGCTCGGCGGCGTCCGGTCCCTTGACCCATGCTTCCGCCTCAGCCAGCTCCACGGCGTCGAGCAGCCCAGCGGCCGCGCCGGCCCCGTGATCCTTGCGCAGCCGCAGCCGCTCACCTGCCTTTTCCTCCAGCCGCCGCCGCGTCAGCTCGGCCGCGCGGCGCCCGTCAATCCACGTGTACAGGCGCGGCCAGCCGCGGATCAGCGACTCGTGCGAAAGGTCCACCCGCCGCGCCTCATCGCTCAACGTGACCAGACGGTTGGCCGTCAGCGCCGACAGCACCGTGTCGAATATGGCCTCCTCAGTGGAGATGCTGCCCGTGCGCAGTTCGTCCACCGTCTGCTGGCGGCGCGTGTCGGCGCGGCCTTCGCCAAACTGTACGAGCCGCAACAGGATGCGCTGAGCTACGGAACGTTCGGCGTCGCTTGCCAGCACGTTGCGGTAGACGTGCTCGGCGTGCTCGGCAAGCGCTACCTGCAGCCCCGATCGCCCGCTTCTGTCGCCTACCAGGTCGGTGTAGGCGTCGAGCCCGATCGCAAGCCGGCCGGCGTGCGCCCACAGCATCACCAGCGTTTCCTGCACGAAGGGCAGTACGCCGGGCTCGTCGCCGGCATCGGCCAGCAGCCGCTCGACCAGTGCCGGCTCCAGCTCGACGCCGACGTCACGCGCCGGTCGAATAATGGCCTCGCGCAGCGCATCGCCGCGCGGCGGCGCAATTTCCAGCCGGTGTTCGCGTATCTGCGGCCACAGCGGCGAGGCCATCAGATTGGAATAGAAGTCGGCGCGCGCCGCCAACAGCAGGTAGAAATCGGGCGCCGCCAGGAGGTGCAGGAGCGTCCGTTCGAAAGCAGCGCGTTGTTCGGCGCCTGCGATCGTGAAAAGCTCCTCGTACTGGTCTACTACCAGCAGCCCACGCATCCCTGCCTCAACGCCCGCGATTGTTCCAATCATACCGTCTGACGCGCCGTACGGCAGGCTGGCTGTTGCTGCCAGTCTGTCGTACGGTGTAGCACCTGGACGCAGAGTGCGCACGACCCAACGCTTGTCGCCAAAGTGATGCGAGGATTCGAGCGCCGGAAGGATACCGGCCGCCAAAAGCGACGACTTACCGCTGCCGGACGGGCCAATGACGGCCAGGAACGGATGCCTGCGCATGCGGTCGACGGCTAAGGCAGTCTCGGCTACGCGCCCAAAGAACTGCGCCCGCTGGCCGGTCGTGAAGGGCTTCATGCCGGGGTAAGGGCACTCCGGCGGAGTAAAGACGACGCCCGCCCACTCTTTCTGCAAGTCGAGCAGTTGCGGGCTGCTGCCGTTCGTACGCAGCGCCGCCGCCAACAGGCCGTGCAGCCCCACGCGCTCGTCAGCCAGCGCCCACAGCACCAGGTCGTGGCAGATATCGCGGCGGTTGCGCCCTTTGACCGCCACCACTGCGTCGAGGCTGAGGCTGAGGCCTCCGTCCAGCCCTGTCGCCATCAGGTGGTTCAGCTCGTCGAGTGTAAATGCCGTTTCCAGCGCCGCAGACAGGCGCTCGATCTGGTCGCCGCCCAGCGGAAGCTGGCGCGGGTGTGTAGATCCGCCGCCATTTGTGCCGATCGCCTGCGGGGAAACAAGTTCATGCGGATCTGCCATCTGTTGGCTCCTAAGCTCGACTTTGTCCATTTGTCGTTAAACGAGCACACCTGCGTAGTCACTACCAGAGATGAATTATTTGCACGTCGGTGTGAATACGTGACGTCCAAAAATTCTCGGCCTCACTCTGTCGCGCTCCCACAGGAGAGCAGAAATCGCAAAGCGCAAAATGGACAAAGTCGAGCTAAGTTCAATATGCGCCAGGCTGAAATTAAATGAGCTTGTGCCTATGGAGTGGTCACATAGGCACACTTACCGAATGCACATCGCAACATTATTACTGCTGGCCACAGGGTGGAAAGACAGGTGGAAACGCGACGGATCACCATTGCCGAGCGGAAGTATGACCTCCTGATTGGTGAATGCTGCGCCTGGATCGTTTCGCTTAGTCAATAAATCATGGTTGAACACCACCGGACGAGCCATCATATTTGGAGGCACGGTTGGTGCTGCTGCAGAAATGACCGCAGGGTACAAAGCTCGATAATTGTGCCACTCCGGGTCGTTAGCACGATTGAACCACCATCGCCAGTAGCCTTCATCCTCATTTAGCCAAGAGATTACGATTCCAGAAGAAGGAACCTCATCCACATCTTCAAGACGCTGTCGGTTCTCGACTGTATACCATTCCGTTGGATTTTGTGGATCGAATAGAATCAGAGCTTGGCGAGAATCAATAAAAGGGCGAAGCAGATAGCTACCTCGATTATCCGGCGTGAGATAACGAGCGCGAGCCCACCCGAGCCGTATGCGATCCCAGAGGGACAACATAACTGCTCGGTAATTCGAACTCGAATTATCGAAATAGCCGCCTTGTCCTGCCCCAGCCCCCCAAATGTATCCGCGCTGTTGATCATTAGCATCAGTTCTAGGATCACGTGGACGGCTACGGGCATCGGTTTCCGCAACGACGTAGAAGCCTCCAGAACTTCTCAGGCTCACCTGGTCGCCTGATGAGATACTGCTCCCGGTGCCTAACTCCCTCCGGATCTCAAACTTCTCCCACTCCCCAACCCTGGTTCGATTAGCCGTAAGGGTGCTATTCCCACCTAATTCGGCCGTCACATATTGCCCCACATTGGAGCGTAGCCCTATATGAGAACCGCTTCTGATTTCGCCTCCTGATAGGTTTGCGATCATAAATACGCGAGCGTCGCCAGCTTCTGGGCCTTCTGTATTGACAAAGTTGGGTGGATTTGGGCCAACCGATAAATGCCTCCCGTTGTGGGCACGCAGCATTACTCGGTGACCGCCCCCTATCGGACCCGTCCCGTCGACTCGCTCAATGACAAACTTTTCCCAGTCGCCAACCCAGGTCCGGTTCGCGATCACATCACCTCGTAATGGTTGCCGCTCCCCGTAGCGATCTGCGACGTTGAGGAGAAGGTGAGAGATTTCATGACACAAGACCATGCGGGAGCCTTCATCCACATCTTGTGAAACACCTACGCCGACGATTCTGTCGGAGAAGCGAATGCCCCTGCGACTCACCCCCGAAGCTCCGTGCATCTGACCACCGGCGCCAGGGCCTAGTTTAACTAACTTCACCCGCCCATTGTCTATGACCCCGTCACGAGCAAAAGAACTCAGAGGCGCCCCCGCGTCTTCAGCAGCAGTCAACAGGGGACTGATATCCCCTGTCCTACTTATTTCATCAACGGAAGGTACTCGTAGCGGCCCATATACTCCCGCATCTCTGACCCGAATGGCTCCGGCGGACATCTTCCGTAACCAAACCGCGAGGCTGGGCGCTCTGCCATAAATGGCTTCACGTATCTGCTCATTCGAAGCCGTCAGGGGCGGGTATCCTACTGTGTCATCATACAAATGTAGCACGAGCAGGTTATGTTCTCCTGACTCCGAGCTGGGCGCAGACGCAAAAGGGCGATCCGGAAGAGTGGCCCCATCCGGCACCCACCTGAACTCAATACCCGATCGCTCGGCAAATTCGACTGTGAAAAACGCTTCGTCAGTGACGGATGACCTATCTGCGACGAGCACTCCAGCGCGCACTGCGATGAGTTGGGAGGTGGATCGAGATTGAAGATTGACGCGTTGCCCATGTCCGATTTCATCCACATCGGATGCACAGATGGTAAATTGTGCTGCCGTAAATGCTCTATTCGCGTTCGCATTGACGACAGCCGGCGTGCCGGAAACTTGGACAAATTTACCGTTCCACGTCTGTAACGCAACAACATCGCCGTTGCGAACGGCACGCTCCGGACGGGATAGATTGATGAGAGAAAACGTCTCCCAGAGCCCTACGCTCGTTCGGGTCGCAATCACCCGGGTACCGCCACCGCCTTCCGCCGTAGTGTAGCGGCCACTCGAGGAGTGAAGTCGTATCAGCTGCGGGCGAAATATCTGGATCGTGAACGTTTCCCACGGACCGCGACGTGTGCGGTTCGCGTTCACGACGCCACCACCACCGCCTTCGGCGACTATATAGTTACCGTTTGCTGCTCGGAGGGCGACCTGCTCGCCGGAGCGAATCGTCCCCGCTCCACCAACCCGCTCGATGACAAACGTAGTCGACGCTTCAATCCACCCAAGTGCTGCATTCACTGAACCGCCTCCACCACCGGCAGCGGAAAGAAACCGACTATTCCAGGCCTGCAGCACCACTGAGTCCCCATGACGGGGCTCTTCTCCTGGACGAGTCCGGTTAAACAACCGGAATGTCTCCCACGCCCCAATTCCATTGGCGTTTGCCAATACATCCCGACCATCGCCTTGTGCCACAAGATGACTACCATTATTGGCGATCAACGCTATTTGCAGTACCATAACATCCTCCTTAGGAACTCTGTTAGCCTGCTCGTTTGGGCATTCTGAACACTGATTTTGAACTTGTTTGACTCTTCTGGTTTGGCTTGTTCCAAAGCGAATTATTAATTCTAAATATTAAACTGAGTTCAAATTGAAAGCGCGAATTTAGTTCACTCTCTCCAAGTCCATGCTATGGTCAGTTGGGAACGCGGTGGCAGGCGGACTTGGTTCACGGAGGTCGGGAGCCGCATTTGCGAGCGAATTTTCGCGCCCGGTGGCTTCAATGAGCCGGTAGAGCGCACCATAGGTATAGCTACTCCTCGGCTCGACCTCCTGATTGTCAAAGAAAACCGGCTCATAGGCCTCGTCGTAGATCTCGGTGATGTTGCCGGAGGGGTCGTAGGTGTAGTGGAGTTGCTGCACCACCCGGTTATCCTCCAGATTGGAGATGCATTGGGGTTTATCGGAATTGGCGATGCGTGAGTTGCTGTCTTTGCCATACAGGGTCAGGATGTTGTCCTTGGAGATGGAACGCCAGTGGACTTCGCCGGCTGGGCTCGTCCAGCGCTCGATGCGGGCAAAGAGTCCCTCTATGCGTGGCCGGTAACGGCGCACGGTAAAGCCATCACGAGAGTCCTCATGCACAACGTACTTGCCAGCCTGGTCGCAAACGAAGTCCCCGTCGGCGTTCTGCCGCAAAACGGGCACGAGATCTTCGGCGCCTGACAGTGCAAAGTCGTCGGACCCTATGGCGTCAAGGTAGCGGGGCAGCCCTTTGTCGGTCTTGCGCGTGATGGACGGCAGGGAAAGGCTCCAGCCGAAGCCAAACGGCCCATTGCCTGCGCCCGAGTCATAGGCGAGAGAAAGCTGAGGCCCAAAGCCGGAGCGACCCGGCGATGTGGCGATCGGCACACTCATCGACCCAGTGCCGGTTGCCGGGTTGGCGGCAAACTTTTCGCCCATGCCATGGATGGCGCCACCGCCTTTGGGTAGGGAAATTGACGGCACAGAAGAACTCTTCTGCCCTTCGTAGGTCCTATCTGGTTTATTGTCCTGTTTCACAGGTTCCCTCACAGGCTAACATGCGTCCCTGCGGCCAGGGCGAGGAGCCGGCTCCGTCCTGGTCAAGAGAGATAAATTTGCCCAAGCGGTGTCTTTCGGAAGATCGAGCGCGTTGCCACCTGCTGCAAAGGGCAATAGACGGCCGCACGAGACTGACTGGCAGCCAACCCGCGCGCATAGTCCACAGAACTGTGCGCCACGAAATAAAGGCGCGTACCCATGTTGCCCAGCACAATGGGCTTTAACTGCAGGTCAAACAGACGAAATGTGTTGAAAAGCGAACGGTATCTCGGCGATAGGCTGACAACAGGACCAACAGACAATGGCAGCTGTCAGTGGTAGTTGTCTGTCTATGAATCAAATCTTGCAGTAGAGGTTCACTGCAAGATCGGGGAAAGCGAGACAGCCTGAGAAGTTCAGTGACGTGCACATTAGCATGATTAAACTGCTGTGTCAAGTACTTCTCAAAAACTCGTTTTTACTTACGGAAAATGTTCGCATATCTGAGAAATGAGGGTAATCACCGCAAGTGTCACCACTTGAATATCTATCGCCCGCAAGGTCAGCTAAGGAAAATAGCAGGCGACAGGCGCATGCCTGTCGCCTGCTATAGCAACACACAAGCGAGTCTACTTCACTCCTGCCGTGAATACGATACCTTCCTGCCGACCGGTTCCTACCAGTACACCTTCGTGATGCGCGGCGCCTTCCCCGGCCAGTACAACGTGCTGCCGGCGCAGGGCGAAATGCTCTACTTCCCGGATGTGTGGGGTAGGAGTGGAGGCCAGACGTTTGCGATTGGCGAGTAGACGTTTGTTGCAGTAAACGTCTAGTAGAAAACGGTCCCGGGATGGCGAGCGCACAACTGCGCTCGCCATCCCGGGACCGTTTTTGTCTTTCCTGCTGCATGTCTCTCCCCATGCCGTCTAGTATGACACCGCCGTACCACTGTCAGGCGAACCTGCACCTCGGGCCTTCAGCCGGCTGCCGCCGCGAATCAGCTGCTCGCCGACCCACAACCGCAGTGATATCCACTTCGATGGCCGGCCACGCAGCCAGGCATGCACCTGTGCCTCACGCTGCAACTGCTGCGCACGTTCCTCATGAAGGCTCTTGTACTGCTCGTAAAGAACCGGATTAATCATGATCTCCTCCCTGTTTCCTCCCTACTGCGTTCATCGTCAGCTATGTCCTTATGATAGCTGTGCGCTGAGCGCAAAACGAGGGACGAGACTGTCAATGATAGGCTGAATTCTGTCAACAAATGGCCCGACCGCCAGAATTGCCGCAACTCTCGACATAGCAGGTTTCGGACACTGCCACAATATTCTGGGGCGGGCTAGCCTGACCTTTCACCCGCATTGTTTCCTGTGGCAGATAGGGCAAAAAGCCATTCTACTTTGCCAGGAAAGCTTGCCATATCCAGCCTTCGTGCATATACTTGCATTTCCTTTTGCGGATATTAGCACGGCTGAACAGGAGTTTGCTATGTGCCTGACACCACCTGAAACGTTCCGTACCAATCGGCTGATCCTACGCCGGATAACGCTGGCTGACGCCGAGGCGATCTTTGCGACTTACGCCCAGGATCCCGACGTCACCCGCTACGTGATCTGGCAACCTCACCGGCATCTCGGCGATAGTCGCGAGTTCCTGCAGCGCTGCGTCGAACGCTGGGAGGCCGGCTCTGAATTCACCTGGGCGATCTGCCTGCCGGACGGCACCCTGATCGGCAGCTTTGCCCTGCGTGTCGACGGGCACAAGGCAAACACGGGCTACGGCGTTGCCCGCCCGCATTGGGGCAAGGGCTATGCCACCGAGGCGCTCCAGGCCGTCGTCGATTGGGCGCTGCAGCAGCCCCAAATCTACCGCGTCTGGGCGACGTGTGACTGTGAGAACCCCGCCTCCGCACGCGTGATGGAAAAGGTGGGCATGACCCGCGAAGGCATCTTGCGCCTTTGGCTCATCCATCCGCAGGCCGGCAGCACCCCGCGCGATTGCCTGTGCTATTCGATCGTGAAAGACGCCTAACCCATGCTCCGATCGCGGTCGTAGACGATCTCCCCGCCTACGACCGTCATCACGACGTTGATATCCTTGATCTCAACCTCGGGCACGCTGAAATAGTCGCGGTCGATCACGACCAGGTCGGCCAGCTTGCCCGCCGTGATCGTCCCCTTGATCTGCTCCTCCCGCGTAAGCCACGCTCCCGCCGCCGTGTACGCGTGCAGCGCCTCCTGCCGGCTGATCGCCTGGTCGGCCGCCACCAGGTGGTCGAGGTTGTTGCGCCGTGTGACCAGCGCATAGAGCCCCACAAACGGGTTGGGCGACACGGTGCTGGGAATGTCCGAGTTGGCGCACAGCACCACGCCGTGATCAAGATATTTGCGCGCCGGCTTGTAGTTGCCCGCGCGCGCCTCGCCCACGTCGCGGAAGATCATGTCCCCCTCCCAATAGAGGAAGGTCGGCTGGATCACGGCCGCAATGTGGTGCTCGGCCATCTGTTCCAGGGCACGGTCGCTGGGGAAGTAGGCGTGGATGACGCTGTGGCGCGCGTCCGGCCAGGGGTGCGCCTTGGCCACATCGGAGAAGGCATCCACGACCAGGTCCATCGCCCGGTCGCCGCAGGTGTGGATGCCGACATCCCACCCCAGCTCCTGCGCCAGGGCAAAGCAGCGCCGCAGCTCGACCGGCGGCATGCGTGTAAAGTCGCCCACCGCGCTCTCGCCTTCAAACGGCTCGTACATCAGCGCCGTGTGCGAGCTGGTCCCCCCGTCGATCGCCATCTTTAGCCCGCCCAGCCGCAGCCACTCGTCCCCCAGGCCAGAGCGCACGCCCAACCCACTTGCGCGGGCGTCGAGCGCGGCGGCATCTTCTTCCTCGCGAAAGCCGTGCCAGCTGGGCATCATGTTGACCCGCACGACTGGCGACTTCTCGTCACGCGCCGGCACAGAAGCGGCGCGATTCGTAAAAAAGGAGTGGTACGCCGCCATCTCCCAGGGATAGAGGCCCGGGTCCACCACGCTGGTGATGCCATAGCGGTTCATCTCGGCACAGCCCAGGTGAATCGCCGCCTGGAGCTCGGCCGCTGTTGGCCTCGGCAGCAGGTTGCGGACGAAGAGCTTGGCGCCGGCACGCAGCAGGCCGTTCGGCTCGCCGTTAACGTCGCGCTCGATCTTGCCGCCCTCGGGATCCCGGGTATGGCGGTTGATGCCCGCCCGGCGCAAGGCGACACTGTTGACCACATCGGTATTGAAGAAGCGCATCAGGATCACCGGGTGTTCGCTGGTCGCCGGGTCAATATCGGCGCACGTTGGCAGGCGGTTGGCGGCCTCCCCCGTGAAGTTGTTCTCGTTCCAGCCCTCGCCGACGATCCAGGCGCCGGGCGGCGTTTCCAGCGCGCGCTCGCGCACCAGTTCCATCATCTCAGCTGGGGAGCGGCACTCGTCGAGCCGGATGCGCGTCAGCTTGACGCCCACCTGCTGCAGATGGTTGTGGTTGTCAAAGATGCCGGGCAGCACGGTCGACCCCTGCAGATCGACGACCCTTGTGTGCGCAGCGGCAAGCGGCGCAATCTCAGCTTCCTGCCCAACGGCAAGGAAGCGTCCATCCTTGATCGCCACAGCCTGGGCAAGCGGCTGCCGCGCGTCCATGGTATAGATGCGGGCGTTATGCAAGATCGCGTCGGGCGCGAGCACAGAGAGTTGCAGCATAAGTTGCGTGGTGGAGCAGATGTCAGTTGGCGTGTTGGTAAACCAAATCTGGGAGCGTAGTCTATTGCAGCAGACCGTGTGGTCCGTGCAATTGGCCCCCAGTCAGCGCCGGCTTGCGGCCGCGCCCCAGCCAGAGGGTCAACCGTTCGCGCAGCGTCATGCGCTGGACCGGCGTGTTTTCTGCCTTGCAGCAGACATAGACACCTTTTTCAAACTGGTCGCGCCGCGTAATATCGGCCACGCAAAATCTTCCTGCTTCTCCCGGTAAACTCATGGCTGTTCTCCCTTCAGACTTGTCTATGATCCGTCACAGAATCTTGGCTCCGTCACATCGCGCGTAATGGGTGGGACGGGCACAAGGTCCGGCGAAGCGGTGGGCGCCGTTATTGGCAAGGTGATTGCGTCGGACCTTGTGCCCCTACGGTTGATTACTCTCGCGGCGTCGTCCCACGGTAGATCTGCGTCTCGCGCGACGCAAAGCGCGAGCGGTTCCAGGTCTGCTGGCCGGCGCTGTTGGGCTCAAACATCGGGCCGACGATGTCGAGCTTGACGAGCGCATTGTTAATCGGATGGTAGATGGGCACCAGGGCCGCGTCGGAAACCAGGATTTTCTCTGCCTGCGCATAGAGCTCGTTGCGCTTGGCTTCGTCGTTGAGCACCTGGCCGGCGTCACACAGCAGCTTGTTATAATCCGCATTGTACCATGTGTGGCGGCCCGGCATCTGCCCCCTGTCGGTGACGCCTTCGGGCTCACAGCCGCCCCACACGCCCAGCATGTTGCTGCCGTCCACGAAGTCAAACTCGTAGGGCACCAGCGCAAAGCTGAAGTCGCCCGCGCCGCTGCGCTTCTGGCTGCGCAGCTTGTCCATAAAGGTGTCGTAGTCGAGGTTCTGGATCTGGATGTTCATGCCCAGGTTTTCCTTGAGCATGGCGGCCACCGCCTCGGCCGCATTGGTCAGCGCCGGAAAGGCATTGCGCGTGTAGAGCGTGAGCTGGGGCAGCCCCTCGCCGTCCGGGAAACCGGCTTCGGTCAACAGCTGCTTGGCCAGCGCCGGGTCGTAGTTCTGCACATTCTTGAGTTCGGCCACACTCTCGCCCGGGAAGCCCGGCGGATTCATGGTATAGGCCGCCTGCGACTGGTACTGCAGCGGCCCGTTGACGATCTTATCGCGGTCGATGGCATGGCTGATCGCCTGGCGCAGCTTGACATTGTCAAACGGCGGGTTCCAGGTATCAAAGAAGAGATAGTAGGTCATGAAATTGGGCCAGGAGATGTGCTCCTTCTGCAGCTCGGGGTTGGCCATGATCTCGGCCATGGCCGAGGGCGGCAGGTCGTCGGTGTATTCGCCGCCGATCGAGTCCAGTTCGCCGTTCTTGTAGGCGGCAAAGCGGACTTCCGGCTCGATAAAGCGGTAGATGATCTTGTCGAGCAGCGGCGGGTAGGGTCCGGTGTACTTGTCATTGGCGACAAAGTTCAGCTGCCGGCCCTTGTCCCAACTCTCCAGCACGTAGGGCCCCGCAAAGACCCAGTTCTCCGGCTTGAGCGCCCAGCTGCCGTCGTCGAGACGGTCCTTGACGATGTGCTGCGGCACGACCCACACATCCGACATGATTTTGATCAGATAGGGAGCAGGCTGATCGGTCGTGATCGTGAAGGTATAGTCGTCTACCTTCTTCACACCCAACTCTTCCGCCGGGACTTCACCATTGGCGACCTTGCTCCAGTTGGTGATCCCCATCATGCCGTAAAACCACTCGAAATCGTAGTCGGCGCGCGCAAAGCGCTGCAGTGTGAAGACCCAGTCGTCGGCCGTGATCGGCGTACCGTCGCTCCATACCTTGTCCTTCTGCAGGTTAAAGGTCCAGGTGAGCCCATCATCCGAAACCGACCACGAGGTGCAGGCATTGGGCTGCGGCTCGAAGTCCTTGTTGGGACGCACGCACGAGTCCGCCCAGGCGAAGTTGTCGCCGACGTTTTCGGAATACACCGTGGCGTCCCAGGTCATGTATTTCTGTTCCTGGGCCGGCATGTACATCACTTGCTTGTCGAGCGGCGCGGCATCGGCCGGCAGCGTGACGCCGGCGCGGTTGACCAGGGGTTCGCCCGGCGCCGCGGCAGGCGCCTGGGCTGCGGGCGCGGCCGGAGCGGCCGGGGCGCCGCAGGCTGCCACTGCCAGCGCGGCGGCAGCTAAGAGGGCGGGCAGCCCCAAGCGTATGAGAGGCCGGACGGTGAAGCGCAGTCGATTCATGGCAGGTCTCCTTCTGAATCTAGATTGAGTGCATTAAGTAACATTCTACTTACCCTCCACCATCCTGGGGTCGAGCGCATCGCGCAGCCCATCCCCTACCAGGGTGAAGCCAAGCATGGTCAACGCAATCATCACGGCCGGAAACAGCGCCAGATGCCAGAAGTAGGTCATGTTGGCGATGCCTTCGCGGCCGATCATCTGCCCCCAACTGGGGGTCGGCGGGTTGATGCCCACGCCCAAAAAGCTGAGCGCAGCCTCGGCAAAAATGGCGCGCGGGATGCCCAAGGTAACCGAGACGATGATCGGGGCCATCGAATTGGGCAGCAGGTGGGACCAGATGATGCGCGGGGTCTTGGCGCCGACGCTGCGCGAGGCCTCGACAAATTCCTTCTCACGCAGGCTCAGAAACTGCGCACGTGTGAGACGGCAGATTTCGATCCAGCTCGTGATCGAAATGGCCAGCAATACATTCCAGTAAGTGGCGCCCATGCGCAGCATGATCAGGAAAGCCAGCAGCAGCACGGGCAGCGCCGACATCACGTCGACGATCCGCATGATCAGAAAGTCCGTCTTGCCGCCCCGCCAGCCGGCCAGCGCCCCCATAGGCAGGCCGATGGCCAGGGCGAACACCTGCGAGAGAATGGCGATGCTAAGCGATATGCGCGCGCCGTGGACGATGCGGCTGTAGACGTCGCGGCCGTTGAGATCCGCCCCCATCCAAAATTCGCGGCTGGGAAACGCACCGGTTGGACCAATAAACGATTCCTCGTAACTGTAGTGGGCAATCAGCGGCTGTGGCTCGCGCCCAAGCAACAGCGCCAGGAACCAGTCGTCGGCAAAGACGGCGATGATGAGCAGCATGATGACGATTACCAGGCCAACCACCGCCAGCTTGTTGCGCATAAAGCGGCGCGCAGCATCGCGGTAGAAGCTGCGCTTGGGCAGCACGCGCGTGGGTACACCAGGGGCTATATCAAGTTGCGCAGTGGTCATCGATAGCGCACCCGTGGGTCCAGGAATAGATAGAGAATGTCCGTCACCAGGTAGGTAACGGCAATCAAGACGGCCCACAGCATGGTGAGGCCGATGATCATCGGGTAATCGCGGTCAAAGGTGCTCGAAACCCAATAGCTGCCCAGGCCAGGGACACGGAAGATGGCTTCGATAAAGATCGAACCGGTAATCAGGTCCGGGATCAACGGCCCGGCCACTGTGATCAAGGGCAGCATGGCGTTGCGCAGGACGTGGCGGCTCATCACCGTGCGCGGGCTGAGCCCCTTGGCGCGCGCCGTGCGCACATAGTCAGCGCGCAGCGCCTCGATGACGCTGGCCCGCGTGTAGCGTGCAATGATGGCCACCGGCGCAAGGGCATAGGCCATTACCGGCAGCACCCAGTAGAGCGGCCCTTCCCAACCGCCCGTGGGCAGCCACTTCAAGTACAGGGCAAAGACCAGGATAAAGAGGATGCCCCACACGAAATGGGGCGTGACAAATCCAAAGATCGACATCAGCGTCGCCACATGGTCGATCCAGGTGTTCTGCTTCACGGCGGATATGATCCCCAACGGCACGCCGATGCCAAAGGCCAGAACAATCGTCATCAAGCCAAGATGCAGTGTCACCGGCCATGTGCGCCCGATCAGCCCCAACACGGATTCGTCCGGATGCTGAAACGACATGCCAAAGTCCAGGCGCAGGACGCCGCCCAGCCAGATCAAGTACTGCTGCCACAGCGGCTTGTCGAGCCCATAGCGCGCCTGCATTGCCGCCAGCTGCTGATCGGACATCAGTTGCTGGCCATATTCCCAGGGACCGCCAGGCACGCCGTGCATCAGCCAAAAGGTCACCATCGAGAGAAAGAACAAGACCACGATCAGGCCGGCCAGGCGGGTCAGTATGTAGCGGGTCATTGTGCACCATTTCTGCGACAGGCCCGGGGGAGCCGAGGATTTGGGCTCCAGGTGCCCGCATCCTACCTTACCCGGTGAGGGATTGTCAATCGCCGAAACGCGCTTCCCGGAAGGGTCGGCTCTGCGTTACAATCTCCACACCAATCCTTTTTGCCAACTCGATTGCACCACGAAAGGTAGTCGACCTATGAAGATCCTCGTCATCGGCAGCGGCTTGATGGGACCTGCTGCTGCTTACAACGCCCTCTGCGATGATGACGTGACGCTCGTCACGCTGGCCGATGCCAACGGGCGGGCACTGGAGGAGGCGCACGCCCGCCTGGGCCGCCTCTGTCCCGGCCGCAAGCTGCAGACCGCTGTCCTCGACCTTGCCGACCAGCAAGCGGCGACGGTCTTGATTGCGGCGCACGATGTGGTGGTGGCTGCGCTGCCATCGCTTGTCATCCCGCTGGGCATTCGCGCCGCCGCCGCCGCCGGCAAGCCGTGGGTGGATCTGACCTGGCCGGTCAACGAGGAACTGCCGGCCCTGCAAGAGCTGGTGGCCGACGCCGGCACCCTGGTCATTCCGGGCTGTGGCGTAGAACCGGGGCTCACGGAGATCATGGCGCGCTGGGTGGCTGAGAAGCTGGAGCGCGTGGATGAGCTGCACATCAAGTGCGGCGGCATCCAGGCCATACCCTCCGGGCCGCTGGCCTACAAGATCGTCTTTGGCGGCCACCGGCTGCCGCTGCGCGAACTGCCCGCGCGCATCGCTGAGAACGGCGCCCTCCGTGAACTGCCGCGCTACTCCGGCGTCGAAACATTTGTGTTCCCTGGCGTAGGCGAAGTCGAGGCCTGGCATGAAGGCTTTATGCCCTGGCTGCTCGAGCTTGAAGCACTGCAGGGACTCAAGCTGGGCACGCAGAAGACCGTGCGCTGGCCGGGCTTTGCGGCCAAGGCGACGCTCCTGCGCGAACTTGGCCTGCTCAGCCTGGCCCCGATCGAAGTCGACGGCAAGAGTATTGCCCCCAAGCACGTGGTGGACGCCGTGCTCTACCCACACGTCAAGATGAATGAGGATGATCGCGACATTACTATCTTCCGTGTTGACGCCGTCGGCGAGAAGAAAGGCCACCTGCGCCGCTATTGTGTCGATATGGTGGATCGCTATGACGAAACGCTCGGCTTAACCTCGATGGCCCGCGTCACCGCCTTTACCGGGGCCATCGTCGCCCGCATGATCGCCCGCGGCGACATCGACGCCCAGGGCTGGGTGACGCCGGAAAAGGTGATCACCGGCAAGCTCTTTGACCGCCTGGTCGCCGAGTTGGCCGAGCAGGGCGTGGTGTTCACGTTGACGAGGGAAGTGCGGGAAAAGCTGGAGGTGTAGGCCTGGCCTGCCACATAGACCCATGCTGGCTGTGCAGCCATCTCGACCGGGAACGCAAGCTCCTTGTCGGCCGATGGCTGCACTCCGGTGCTAAGCTCAAGCGACCGCCGCCGCTGCGGTAGTGACGTGCGTGGCGCCCCGCTCACACATGGTGATCACGACGGCTCCTTTTCTGTCTCCATTTTCGACGTAGCTGTGCGCCGCGGCAGCTTGCTCCGGCGGATAACACCTGTCGATGACCGTTTTGATCTTCCCGGCCTCGATGAGTTCTCTGATAATTGCCAGATCTTCAGCTCTTGCGCTTTCCAGGGAACAGATGACTTTCCTGCTGCCGAAGAGCGAAGTCCAAAGCATTTGCCACAGTTGCCGTGACTTGAAGCTGACCAAGAGATAGCGGCCGCCACGATTCAGCGAACGCTTGCAGCGTGAAAACGAGCTCTTGCCTAAGATGTCGAGAATCAGATCATAGGTCTCGCCGTTTTTGGTAAAGTCCTGGCTGGTGTAATCGATCACCTTGTCCGCGCCCAAGGATTGCACCATTTGCACGCGCCTGGCGCCGCATACCCCGGTGACCTCTGCCCCGTAGTGCTTGGCGAGCTGGAGAGCATAGGAACCGATCGAGCCGGAAGCGCCATTGATGAGCACCTTCTGCCCCGCCTGGATGTTTGCTTTTCTCAGGAAACCTAGCGCAAACAAGGCTCCGTAGGGAACCGTGGACGCCTCCGTATAGGTCATGTTAACCGGCTTGATGGCCACCCCCCCAGCTTCCGGCATACATAGATACTCGGCGTAGGCGCCAAAGCCTTCGCCGCGATAGCCAAAAACCTGGTCGCCAAGCTTGAAGCCCCTTACTTCCTGGCCGACCGCCTCGATTTCACCGGCAAACTCACTGCCCAGGATTGTCTTTCTGGGGCGGCGCCAACCGAACGCGAGGCGCGCGGGGAACCAGAGGAGGAGAGGCATAGTAAACTCGCGCGCCGGGATATTAGCGAAGTTGCGCGCCATGATATCGCCAAAATTGACCGGCGATGCATGGATCTTCACCAGGATTTCCTTGGCCTGGGGAGCAGGTTTTGCCACCTCTGTGAGTTGAAGAACCTCCGGCGGCCCATATTCGGTGTATACGATGGCTTTCATGCAGTGCTTCTCCTGTCCGTGACTGTCTCTGTCGTCCTATGCCACGGCAATGACGACACTTCCCACTTTGTGCCCTTGATCGACGTAGCGGTGGGCCTCCACCATCTGCTCCAGCGGATAGCGGCGATCGATGACCGGCTTGATCTTGCCTTGCTCCAGCAGTTCCTTGAGAAAGACCAAATCTGCTTGACGCCCGAATGCCGGCCCAGCCAGCACTTTTTGGCTGCCCGCCGGCGCAGTCCACAGCATTTGCATCATCTCTTGCAGCCCACCGGCGCCGGCAAGGTAAAGTCCCGGTTGTTTCAGCGAATTCTTGCAGCCCCCAAACGAAGTCCTGCCTACCGTGTCAAAAATGATGTCGTAGGTTTCGCCGCGCTTGGAAAAATCCTCTTTGGTGTAGTCGATGACTCTGTCGGCTCCTAAGGATTGCACTAACGCCACGTTCTTGGTGCTGCAGACGCCGGTGACTTCCGCCCCATAATACTTGGCAAGCTGCACCGCAAACGTACCCACCCCACCGGACGCGCCGTAGATCAGGACTTGTTGTCCCCTCTGAACCTTGCCCTTGTCCCTGAGGAATATCAACGCGGTTAACGCGCCAAAAGGTACGGCAGCGGCTTCCTCATAGGTCAAGCCGGCCGGCTTGATTGCCAGCACGCTTTTCTCAGGGCGGCATATGTACTCGGCGTATGCGCCAAGATCGGTATCGGCAGTGCCAAAGACCTGGTCACCTACCCTGAACAATGTGACATCCTTGCCTGCAGCTTCAACTTCTCCGGCCAGGTCCATGCCCAGGACAGGTTTCTTTGGCCTGCTGAGACCAAACATCACTCTTTGCGCAAGCCCAAACCCGCGTGGGACAAAGACGGAATCGCGGCCGTTACAGTCCCCCGTCGTGACCGCCGTCACATGCACGCGTATCAGTACTTCGTCGTCCTTGGGCAGCGGTTTGGCCACCTCTTGGAGCTGAAGAACCTCCGGTGGCCCATATTGCTTATAGACAATGGCCTTCATGGTTGCACTCACTTTGCGTCTCTCCTCCATATGTATCCTTCCTGAAACCAAGCCCGACGACGAACAGGAACTTCTCGTAATACGCTATTGGCCATCTTCAATGCAGAGCACCGACAGCAGTGGCATACCCAGATCGCGCACTCTTTTGAGCAGGCCATGCAGCGCAGCCTGATCGCTCACAGGACCAGTTATCAGCGTGTCGCCGTTGTCTTCCAGCGTGATGACAAGGCCTTCAAACCACTCGGTCCATTCCTGACCCAGGTGGCCTTTGATCCTGATTTGATAGATCATCTGCTGTGGCCGTTCCTCTGCGCCTGCGCCGCAGGCTTGCTATACCAGTAGCATAGCCGCTGCACGGCGTGCGCGTATAGACACTTAAGTGTTGTCAGTTTTGTCGAAGGGGTTGTTTCTAGTTCTCGAGGGGAAGAAGATGGAGGGATCTGGCTCTTGCTACGGCTTCGGTGCGTCTCTGCACCTGTAATTTGTCAAAGATTCTGCGGTTGTGACCTTTCACCGTGTCCAGGGCAAGAAAGAGTCGCTCACAAATCTCGCGATTGGAGAGTCCCTGGGCGATGAGCTGCAGAATCTCCAGCTCGCGTGCGCTCAGTGGTTCGACCAGCGGCTGGGCACTTGAGCCGGGCGGCAATTGGCGCCCGGTTCCACTGTTCAGCTGCTCTGCTGCAAAGGCGGCCAACAACTTGCCGGTATAGTCTGGCATGACCCCCTGTGCGGCTGCCGCCGACAACAGCTGCGCCATCGGCGGCCCTTCGTCTACAAAGCTTCGGATAAAGCCGCCCGGTTCCGCCAGCGCCAGCGCGCGGCTGAGCAGTTGCACAGCTTCGCCTACTTCGCCGCACGCATGGAGAGCGATTGCCTGCAGTATCATTACCTTGAGCTGCTCGTCGTGCCAACATTTTGTCTCGGCCTGCCGCCGCAATGGCTCCAGCAAAGCCAGGCCTGCCTGCGCCTCTCCCCGGGCAAGGTGCACCCTGGCCCGGCTGATCGGCAGCTCGTGTGCCTGGGCCAACTGCGCGGCGGCCGCCAGGTTGCCCTGGCGCAGCAGCGTGAGCACTTGTGCGGCAGCAATTTCTGGCAGCCGCAGTACAAAGCTTTGCTGCTGCGCCGCCTGCTCGGCCGCTGCCAGAATCTCCGTCGCGGCGGCCGCATCTCCCTGCGCAAGCTTCAGGCGGGCTAGAAACAGCTCATAAGCAACAAACCTGTCGGTAGCCTCGAGCTGCCGCGCCAGGTGGCCGCTTTGTTGCGCGTGCTGCCGGGCAGCATCCAAGTCGTTCCGTTCGTAGCAAATGCGGGCAAGGCCAAGATGCGCTTCGCAGGCAACCGGCAGCGGCGGATCGCCGGCGAGCTTCAGCACGCGCTGGTAGGTCGCGGCTGCCAGGTCAAGCTGGTTGTCTGCCTCTTGCAGGGAACCTAGGCCGGTGCTGGCCATGATGTTGATGATGAAGTGCCCAATCGCCTCGCTGATCGCTATGGCTTCGGCGTAGGCTCGGCTGGCCGCCGCGCGGTCTCCCTGCAGGTGGTAGGCATGCCCCAGGGTCCACGTCGTGGCCGTCCGCACCGGCAGGTTGTTGGGGGAAAGATACTCCAGGGCGCGGCGCGACTGGATCGCAACGGTGTCGACCTCGTGCTGTGTGACCGCTAACGTGGCCCGGATGGCGGCAATGTGCCCGATAATGTCGCGGGTTTTGTCGTCCTGGCCGACGCCCTGCAGGGCCGCCTCGGCCGCTTGCAGTTTCTGCTCGACTTCGGTCAATCGGCTGACAAAAACCAGTGCCGAGGCATACATCACCCATAGCGCAGGCCTGGCATTCAGTACAGACGTGGGCAGCGACGCCAGCCAGTTCAGCACTGGTGCCACCGCGCCCCGGAAGAGGAGGGGCATCCCCTTACCCTCCAACAGGCGCTCGGCGCGCGCAACATCATTGGCGGCGGCGGCATGGTGAAAGGCCTCGATCTCCAGGCCGTTGTCCTCAAACCACTGGCTGGCACGCAGGTGGTATTTGGCCGCACCTTGTTCTGGCTCCCCGGCAGAGGAGGAGGTGCTCTGGAGCAGCCGCTTCCGCAGCAAATCACCAAAAAGATGATGATAGCGGTACCAGCGGCGCTCGTTGTCCAGGGGAATGACAAATAGATTGGCGCGTTCGAGGTGCCGCAGGGTTTCCCGCCCGGCGCCGGCAGGGGCGTTTTGCAGGTCGCCATCTTCCTGTAGAACGGCATCACATAGGGGACCGCACATGCGGTCCAGGATCGACGTGCGCAGCAAAAAAGCCTGGATGCCAGCAGGCTGCCGGTCCAGGACCTCCTCGATCAAATAGTCCAGCACGAAATAGTGGCTGCCGGTGAATGACTCAATGAAGCTGGCGGTATCCTCAAGTCCCTGCATCGAAAGTGCGGCCAATTGCAGCCCCGCGATCCAGCCTTCCGTGCGCGTTTCCAGCGCGGCAATGTCTTCCAGCGCGAGGTTCAAACCCATCACCTGGTTGAGAAACCCGGCGGCTTCATCGAGGGTGAAGCGCAAGTCGGCGGCGCGCAGTTCGGTCAATTCGCCCCGGGCGCGCAAGCGGGCGAGGGGAAGCGAGGGATCCTCACGGCTGGCGATTATCACGTGCATCTGTGGCGGCACGTGTTTGAGCAAAAAGGTGAGGGCATCGTCGACCGGCCTGGCGTCGATCAGGTGGTAGTCGTCCAGGACGAGGACGAAATTGTCCGGGATGGTGGTGATTTCGTTGAGCAGCGCGGTCAGCATCACTTCGACGGGCGGCGGCTGCGCAGCTTGCAGCACACCTAGTACCCCTCTCCCGATATCCGGCGCAATCGTCTGCAATGCTGCGATAAGGTAAGCCAGAAAGCGCGCAGGGTCCTTATCTCCTTCGTCCAACGACAGCCAGGCGACGTGTCGCTTGCACCCGGTGACCCATTCACTCAGCAGCGTGGTTTTGCCAAAGCCGGCGCCGGCAGAGACGAGGGTAAGATCGTGGTGCAAACCTTCATTCAGCCGCGCGACGAGCCGGGGGCGGAGGACAGCCTTCGGCCGCGGCTGGGGAGTATAGAGTTTGGTGGCTAAGAGTGGCATAGATTGGCACAGACATTGAACAACAGGTGGAAGGCAACGTTCGCGTCCGCACCATGGAACAATTATACAGGACATGCCTTCCTTCCGGCAGCGGGCAAATTGAACTGTTATGCCAATGCGTTAGCGACCCAACTGGTCGTGCGTGGGCTCCGCTCAGCAGAACCAGTGTTCGCTGAGGCGCGGGGGTGGTACGGCACCTATGGGTGCAACTTTGGGCGCAGGCGGCGTGAGGCCTGCCAGCGTATAGGCGGCGCGCTCAACAGTGGAGAATGCCCCGTAAGGGTCGTCGTCCGGCGCCTGTTCGGCGATGCACGTCACCTGCTGCTGCAGTTCGTCCATGCGCGGATCGGGGTGCGCCCAGCGGTAGGTGAAGTTGGGCATGTCGAGCTCGCCCAGCCAGGGCTCGCCGGCATTGTCTGCCAGCAAGGCGCTGGCGGGCGGGATCAGCATGCGGATCGACAGCTGCACGGCGGGCACATGGGCGATCAGGCCGCGTTCGCCAATCCAGCGCAGCAAATGGAGATAGTCGTCCAGCGACGTCCACGGTGTGAAGGGCATCCAGGTCGGCTGCGGCGCCAGCCCCGCGCCGCGCAGGATTGCCAGCGCGGCGTCCATGTCGTTCAAGGTGTGGCCCTTGTGCAGCCTGGCCAGCACGGCGTCGCTGGTGGATTCAAAAGCCGACACCACAAACGTTGCCCCGTACTCGCTCAGTTCGGGAATCAGGTCGCGCTGTTCGAGGATATGCTCGACCTTGGTCGTGAAGTTAAACGTCAGGTCTGGAAATTCTGCATGCAGCTGGCGAGCAATTTCACGCGCATGGCGCGGGCCGTTGAGAAAGTCCGGGTCGCCAAAGGTGATGTGCGTGGCCCCGGCCGCCACCTGCTGGCGGATGTCTGCCAGCACCGTTGCGGCGGGCACGATGAAAAAGCGTCCGTTGTAAACGGGCACGACCGGGCAGTGGCGGCAGGTGTGCAGGCAGCCGCGCGACGCCTCGACATAGCCGCTGGGCTGCCCGCCGGCGGAGTCGACATAAAATGCATAGCTTTCCAACGCCGGCAGTTGGTCGCGGGCGGGCACGGGCAGCGAGAGACGCACCAGTTGCGGCTTGGCCATGCTGGTGCGCGTGGTCACGCCCGTTACCGTCGCCGGGTCTTCGTTGCGTAGGACTGCCTCCGCCAGTTGCACCAGGGCGGTCTCGTATTCGCCCGCCACGACAGCATCGGCCAACCCCTCCTCGCCCAACAGGTAGTCGCGATTCAGCCAGGCGTACAGCCCATAAAACACGACGAAGGCGCCGGGGTTGGACCTGCGCACGCGGCGTGCCGCATCCACGCCGATGCGCATGGCCGTATGCATTGGCACGGCGATGGCAACAAGGCGCGAGTTGCGGGCGATATAGGCGGGGAATAGGTCGACCGCCAGGTCGACGGCGTCCGCTTCGAGCCCTGCTTTCTGCAGCATTGCCAGCGGCCACGCCAGGCTCAGCGGCTGGTGACCCAACTCGTAACACGAAAGCAGCAAAATATCGCTCATCAAAGTTCCCCAGGCGGACACGGCTACCGGAGCGCAGGCGTCCTCGCCTGCTCCCGACCTCGTGCCTCTACTTAATCTTCCTCAGACGCTGGTTGGTGGCGTCCATGTCCAGCGCTGCGGGATCGTAGCTGGCGATCAATTCGGCGAAGCGGACACGTTCGGGATGGCGTGGATTCTCTTTGGCCTCCAGCAGCGCCTGGTAGCCCCACGCGCCGCCTATGTGTTCGGGCGGGGCGGCGCGCTTGCCCTTGGTGCAGAGCGGCAGCACCTGGCCCTCTTGCGGCGGGGTAATTTCCTCGACCACCAGTTCAAATTCCCAGATGACGTTGAAATCATAGGTGTAGGTGAACTTGGCCGGCGCCGCCGGCAAGAGTTCGCCGAGCGTGACGCGATGCTCGTCGCGGACGCGACGGTAGCCCTCAACCGTGGCCTCACCGTACGTCTCACTGCCGATGGTAAACTGGTGCAGGTGCTCGTCGTTCCAGCCCATCAAGGCCTGCAGCACCGCATGCAACTGTCCCAAGGTAATTGTGTCCCCCACGAGCACGCGCCGCCAGATCGGCGGCCGCACGCCGCGCAGCGTCACCTTGAGCGTGTAAACTGAATTGGGCGGGATGGTTTTCTTGCTCGGCATGTGTATAGTCCACTATCGGTGTAGGGGCACAAGGTCCGGCGGAGCAACGATCGCCACCAAAGCGAGGCTCCCGCCGCCGGACCTTGTGCCCTTACGGAAATTCCTGCGGCGACTCCCTAATAGGCCGCCAGGGCGCGAGCGGCTTGCTCGATTTTGGCGGCGTCGGGGCGGTGGGCGGCCTCCAGCGGCGGGCTGAAGGGGATGGGCGTGTCCAGGCTGCCGATGCGCTGGACGGGGGCGTCGAGCCACTCAAACGCCTGCTCGGCCACCAACGCCGCGACCTCGGCCCCGATCCCGGCCAGCTTGTTGGCTGCATGTGCGACCAGGACCTTGCCCGTCTTGCGCGCCGTGGTCAGGATGGCATCCGTGTCCAGCGGTTTGAGCGTGCGCAGGTCGAGAACTTCGACCTCTATGCTGTCGCCGGCCAGGCGCTCCGCCGCCTCGAGCGCAGCGTGCAGCATCGCGCCATAGGTGATGATCGACAGGTCGCCGCCGGTGCGTGCCGTGTGCGCCATCCCCAGCGGCACGACGTATTCGCCCGGGGGCACATAGCCCTTGAGTGACCGGTAGAGCGGCTTGCTCTCAAAATAGATGACCGGGTTGTTGTCGCGTATGGCGGCTGTGAGCAGCCCCTTGGCATCGGCCGGCGTGGCAGGCGCGACCACTTTTAACCCGGGCGTATGTACAAACCAGGCTTCGGGGTTTTGGCTGTGAAATGGGCCTGAGCGTATTCCGCCATCGGACGGGGCACGGATCACCCATGGCACGGCCCCACCCCAACGGTAGTGGGCGGTGGCGGCGAACTGGACGATCGAGTCAAAGGCCGAGGAGATAAAGTCGGCGAACTGCATCTCGATCACGGGCCGCAGCCCCATGAGCGCCATACCGGTGGCGGCGCCGACAAAACCCAATTCGGCCAGGGGCGTGTTGAGCACGCGGCGCGCACCAAACTCGGCCTCAAAGTCCTTGGTGACCTTGAAGGCGCCGCCAAAACTGCCGGCAATATCTTCGCCCATCACCAGCACGTTGGGGTCGCGCCGCATTTCCTCGCGCAGCCCTTCGCTGATGCCGGCGATGTAGGTGAGCGTGCGGTCGACGGTCCCGGCGCCGCTCTTCTCGCCGCTGCTCTCATCTGTGCCGGCAAAGCCGAAGTTGCTGCCGGTTGCGCTTGCTGCGGTCATGGTGCATACACCCCGTCTGTCACTGTCGCCGGCTCCGGCAGCGGGCTCGCCTCGGCAAATTCCACGGCGGCAGCGATTTCCTCCTCGCAGCGCGCCTGGATCGCCGACAACTCCGCCTCGGTCGCCACGCCGTCACGCAGCAGCCTTTCGGCATAAAGACGCAGCGGGTCGCGCTCCTCCCAGTAGGCCAACAGGTCGCGGGGGACGTACTCGAAACCGTCATGGATGGCATGTCCCTGCATGCGCATGGTTTTGGCCTCGATCAGGGTCGGGCCGCCGCCGCTGCGCGCCCGCTCGACGGCCGCGCCGACCGCCGCATAAACGGCCTCGACATTGTTGCCGTCTACGGCCACGCCCGGCATGCCATAGGCGTCGGCGCGGCAGGCGATGTCCGTCACCTTCATCTGTTGTGCCAGCGGCGTGGAATAGGCGTACTGGTTATTCTCGACGATCACGACCAGCGGCGCGTTGAAGACGGCCGCCATATTGAGCGTCTCGTGAAAGAGACCGGCGCTGCTCGCCCCATCGCCGGTAAAGGTCAGGGCCACGCGTGGCTCATTGCGGTAGCTGAAGTTCATAGCCATGCCCAGTGCCACCGGCAGCGAGTGGGGCAAGTGGCTGATGAAACCGACGATACCCAGGCTGAGGTCGCCCATGCCGTGCAGGTTGGCGTCACGGCCAGCCGAGACACCGTTGGCGCGCCCGAGCAGGTTGCCAAACATGCGCTGTGGCGTCATCCCCCGCAGCAAATAACAGCCCAGGTCGCGGTGCATGGGCGCCACGACGTCCTCAGGCGCCAGCGCATAGCCGGCGCCCACGCTGATCGCCTCGTGCCCGCGCTGGCTGAAGGTGCCGCCCATCCCACGCCCTTGCTTCCACAGCGCTACCATGCTCTCGTCAAAGGTGCGTGTCAACTGCATCCAGTAGAAGAGTTCGCGTTGCTGCTCGCGCGTTAACACCCCTGCTCCTCCAGCTTATGGCGAATGGCGGCCAAGACGGCGGCGACGACTTCCTGCGGCGACAAACCGGTGGTATCGACCACGATCGCATCTTCCGCCGCCCGCAAGGGGGCGACGGCACGGTGCGAGTCGATTTCGTCCCGGCGTAAAATATCGCGCAGGACATTCTCAAATGCAACCACCTGGCCGCGCGCGGCCAGCTCGACATGGCGGCGGCGGGCGCGCTCCTCGGCCGAGGCGTCCATATAGATCTTGACCGCCGCCTGGGGTGCCACCACCGTCCCCGTATCGCGGCCCACCAGCACAATGCCTGCCTTATCAGCGTCGCCGCGGCCATAGCGCTCCGTGATGCGCCGCTGCTGCACGGTCAGGGCTGCGCGCACGCCGGGATAGGCGGCCACGGGCGACACATGCCTGTCCACGATCGGCGTCCGAATCGTCCAGGTGACGTCATTCCCGTCGAGCAGGACTGTCGTTTGGCGTCCGTCCTGCTCTTCGGCGTCGGCGGCTGCAAGGTCAATATGCACCGTCTCCGCCAGCTCCGTGACGCCGGCCTCGTCCTCGATCGCCACACTCCGCTGCAGGGCAGCCAGGGTCACGGCGCGATACATGATGCCCGTATCAAAAAAGAGAAAGCTGCAAAGCCCGGCCACGACGAAACCGATTGTACTCTTGCCCGAGCCGGCCGGTCCATCGATGGCCACGATGGCCGGGCGCAGGCAGCAGGCGCGCTCGCCCAGCGGCATGTCGCTTTCTACCGGGTGTGTCGCTGTGCCGGGCGGCGGAGCTGGTGCAGCGTCAGCCACGGCGTGGCTCCTTCTTGGGCGGCTTGGCCGGGCTGCTGTTCGCTCCCCCCCTGGCCGGCTTGGCGGATCCCGGCCGATTTGCGCCCGGCCGGCTGCCTTGTGGTCGCGAGTTTGCCGGTCGATCTCCAGGGGGACTGCCACTCGCAGCGCGGCTTTCCGCATCGGGCCGGCTGCCGGGGCCTGGGCGGCCACTTGTGGCTGGGCGACCGCTGCTGCTCGGTTTGCCTGCACGCGTAATCGACTTGCTGCCCGCCACGAGGCGGATACGTTTGGCCGGCCCTGTTGGCGCAGTGTTGCCCGCACGACCGGGGCGCCGGATGTCGACTCTGCCGGCGGCGCCAGGCTTACCACCACCTGGCTTGCCAGCACCAGGTTTGCCGGCGCCGGGCTTATTGCGCGGCTCAGCCCTCGGTTCTCTGATCGTGGTGAGCCCCGCCAGCCTACGCAGCGCGTTGATCTCGTCCGTCGTCAACGGTCGCGCCTGGCCCAGTTCCAGGTCACCCAAGGTTAAGGGGCCGATTGCCCAGCGCAACAAGCGCAGGGTGGGATAGCCGACGGCCGCGGTCATGTGGCGAATCTGGCGTTTCTTGCCTTCGCGCAGCACCACGCGCAGCCAGACACCCTCGTTTGGGCCCTTGCTCAGCTTGAGCGTGCCGGGCAGATAACCGACGATCATCACCTCGGCTGGTGCGCTGCGGCCTTCGGGCAGGTCGACGCCATTGCGCAGCCGTACCAGCGCCTCTTGGGTTGGCTGCTCTCCCAGCAGTACGTAGTATGTCTTGGGATGCTGGTAACGGGGGTGCGTCAGGCGGTTGGCCAGCTCCCCGTCGTCGGTCAACAAGATGAGGCCTTCACTGTGCAAGTCGAGCCGGCCTACCGGGAAGACGCGGTGATGGTTCGGCGGCAGCAGATCATCTACCGTGCGCCGCAGCTCGCCGGTGCGCAAGTCTACCTCGTCGCCGCCAATGTCGCTGATGACGCCGCGCGGCTTATGTACCTTGTAATAGACATGCTGTGGCTGGAACTCAAGGCGTTTGCCATCCACGGCAATGCGATCGTGCGTGGGATCTGCCTTCGCGCCCAACTCGGTGACTGTCTTGCCGTTGACCTGGACGCGGCCCTCGGTGATCAGCGTTTCGCACATCCGGCGACTGCCGATACCGGCGGCCGCCATGAGTTTTTGTAGTCGTTCGGCAGCCATGGTGTACTCCTTACCGCAAAGTGGGTCCTGGCTAGGGCTTGGGGTCGATTAAAACTTTGAGCACGCCTTTGCGGCGGGCGTGGGCGAAGGCCTGCAGCCCATCGCACAGCGGGTAGCGCGCGCTGACCAGGTTGCGCACGTCAAATGCGTGCGTTTCCAGCGCGGCCAAGGCCCTGGCAAAGGGTCCGCAACGGCTGCCGATGATTGTGATCTCGTCCACCACCAAGGTGCTGGCATCAAAATCGCGCACGCGTTCGGCAAAGGTGCTCTTCAGTACAAGTGTACCCAACGGTCGCACGATGCTCAACGCCGAGGCCAGCCCGTCGGGTGAACCTGTCACTTCGACCACGACATCTGCCGGCTGCCGGCGTAATTCAGCGACCGTCTCAGGCGAGCTGATCACGCTGTGGCAGCGCGCATAGGGCGGCAGCAAAGCCAGCTTGCCGGGGTGGCGGCCGATTAAGGTGAGGTCGCAACCTGTCGTCGCAAGCACCCACGCACAAAGCAACCCCATTCGCCCATCGCCTTGCACGTATACGCGAGTGCCGGCATCGATCCGCACCTGTTCCAAGACTTCAAACGCGGCTGCCAATGGTTCACAAAACACCGCTTCCTCGTCACTCAGCGTCGCTGGAACAGCATGCAGATTGGCTACGGGCAGCGTCACATATTCGGCAAACACACCATCACGCCCGATAATGCCGACACTGGTGCGACTGCGGCAGTGCTTCCCCATGCCGTGCCGGCAGAGCTCACAGCTGCCACAGCCGACATTGATCTCGCCCACCACGCGCCGCCCGACCCATTCTTCGGCTCCCGGCGCAGCGACCACTGTCCCGACGAATTCATGTCCAAGTATACCGCGAAAGCCGCCCTTGTAGCCACGCGTCAATTCAATGTCGGTGGCGCAGACGCCGGCCAGGTGTACGGCGATCAGTGCCTCCTGGTGATCTGGCGTCGGCACCGGACGGTCTGTTTGAAGCTCCAACCCTGCGGCTGTTAAGACCAACGCCTGCATGCGTATTCCAGCTTGCATTGTCACGCGAACCCAATCTGGCGAAAAAGAGACGGCGAAGCTGTACGCTCCGCCGTCTCCTCTAAACACGGGACTATTATGCGGTGATTGTACGTCCGTTGGCGGCAGTAGGAACCCGGCTTCGATAGAACAGCGACTTCTCGTCCCAAGCCACCAGGATAGGGGTGGCGTTGAAGATCGAGCTGTACATGCCGGAGATAAAGCCCACGATCAGCGTCGCCACGAACTGCTGCAATGTAGCGCCGCCCAAGACGAGCAAGGCGGTCAAAACCAGCAAGGCAGTGATCTGCGTGGCGATGGAGCGTGTGGCCGTTTCCAAAATGCTGCGGTTGGAGATGTCGTCCAGGCTTTCACCCTTGTGGCGGCGCAGGTTTTCGCGCAGGCGGTCAAACACCACCACTGTGTCAGTCACACTAAAGCCGATGACCGTGAGGATGGCCGTCAGCGTCAAGGCGTCAAACTCCCAGCCTGCGATCCAGTTCATGACGCAGATGAACGAAATCACGACGAGCACGTCATGAATGAGGGCAATCACGGCTGCCGTGCCAAAGCGGAAGGGGTGCGGCACCTGGCGGAAGGCCCATGCGATGTAAAGGAGAATGAGAATTGCAGCAATGGCAACGGCAAGTACAGCCGCGCGTGCCGTTTCTGCGCCGATGGTCGGCCCCAGGCTGCGATAGGCCAGCTCCTCAAACGAGCCGGCCTTGGCAGTAATCGCCTGCTTAAGCTGTTCCTTTGCGGCCGCGTCGACGGGCTTGAACTTGACCTCGAGGGCCTTGCCGTCCTCGAACGTAAAGGCAGAGGTGTCATCATAGCCTGCCTCTACGAAGATCTGGCGCACGGCGCCCGGCTCGACAGCCTGCTGGAAACGCATATCCCAGACCGTGCCGCCCGTAAAGTCAATGCTCAACGGCAGCGGCGTGCCGTGTGTGGCCATCGACCAGATCATGTAGATCAAGCCTGGCACGATGGCCAGGATCGAGATAGTAAACCACCAGTTGCGTCGTTCAACGATATGCATGGCGCGCTCCTAATTAATAACCAACAATCGCGTGCGCCGTCTCGCTGCGCATCTGGGTGCCCAGCAGGGCCCGCATGAAGACGCGTGTGAGGAACACAGCAGTGAATAGCGACAGGGCAACACCGATGGCCAGCGTGAGGGCATAGCCCTTGACGATACTGGCGCCGAAGGTATTGCCAAAGATGTACAGCACCAGGCAGCCGATCAGGGTCGTGATGTGGCTGTCAATAATGGCTGACCAGGCACGGCTGAAGCCCGCCTCGACCGCCAGCCGCGGCGATCGGCCCGAGCGGAGCTCTTCCTTTGTGCGCTCGAAAATCAAGATATTGGCGTCCACCGCAATGCCGATCGACAAAATGAAACCGGCGATACCGGCCAGCGTCAGCGTCACCGGCACGAATTTATAGATTGCCAGGTTGAAGATGATGTAACACACCAGGGCGATATCGGCAATGACGCCCGGCACACGATACATGGCGATCATGAAGATCATGACGGCCAGCACGCCGACGAAGCCCGCAATCAAGCTGCGCTGGATCGAATCCTGGCCGAGTGTCGCGCCGATGGTGCGAATGTCCGCCACCTTGAGCGGTACCGGCAAGGCGCCATACTGCATCTGCACGCCCAGCCCCTCCGCTTCCTCTTTGGTGAACTGGCCGGTGATGACGCCTTGGTCACGGATGGCGGCGTTGATCACCGGGGCGGACAGCACGACGCCGTCAAGCACGATCGCCATCGGCTGGCCGATGTGCGTGCTGGTGAAGTTGTAGAACTCACCCTTGCCCGCATCGGTGAGCAGGAAAGCAATTTCCCATTTGCCGAACTGGTCGGCGCGCGCCGTGGCCGTCTTGAGCACGTCGCCCTTCATGACCGTCTCAAAGGTCTGGTCGGGATAAGGAATTGGCGCTGCGTCACGCGTGCCGGCTTCAATCGCAGCCTGCGCTTGCTGCACCGCGGTTGGGCGGTTGGTTGTATTGATGATCATACCCTGTGCGAGCTGTGCGCCCTGGGGGTCGACAAACTCTAGCTGGCCGGTCGAGCGAATTGTCTCGACCGCCTGATCAGGGTTGCTGACGCCGGGGAGCTCGGCGATGATGCGCGTTTCGCCCTGCTTTTGCACGATGGCTTCCGAGACGCCGAGACCATTCACGCGGTTCTCGACAATGCGCTTGGCGGTGTCGATGGCGCCGGGGGCCAGTGTCTGGCCTTCGGCCAGGTCGGCTTCCAACATGACCTGGGTGCCGCCTTCCAGGTCCAGTCCCAGCTTGAGACCGGCAAAGTTGCCGGCAGTACCCGGGGTTTCCGAACGGACGAGCCAGCTTGGATGGGGAAGTGGCAGTACAAAGTAGAGCGCCACCGCCACCAAGAGGAGGATTGCAACCAGGGCAAATGTGTTATTTCGCATACGTTCCTTGTCTACTCCATCTGATCATCAAATGCCCGGTCTGGGCAAACCCTGCGGGGGCGGAGTGTCTCGTCCGCGACAGGCCGCGCCGGATGGCCAAGTCCCATCCGAACAACCTTGCTATTATACGTGTACTGCGAAAGGCAATACAAATTTCGTTCGGTACAGTCCACACTGTCATGCCCCGTGCGGCTCTGCTAGGTCGACGGGGCGGTGCAGGCGCAGGCCCGCGCCCGCAAGTGCCCGCTGGTGCTCCGATACCTTTCTGCAGTTTCAAAATAGTGCCGCCCATCGTTTAGTCCGCACGCCGCGTGCGGACTTTTGCCGCGTGCTGCTATATCCCGGCGCAGGACCTGCAGAAGGGGAGTGCCGGTTATATGAGGTGTTCTTGGAACCCGCGCAGCACAAGATCGTTCTGGTCGGGGGTGCCAACTGACACGCGTACGCAGTCCTCCAGTTCGGCGTAGGCAGCCAAATCGGATACCAGGAGACTGTGTTCGTGTAGTAGATAGTCCAGCAGCGGCTGCTTCGGGCGATCCAGCTGCACGAGCAGGAAGTTGGTGCCGCTGGGATAGACGTGTACGCTGGGGATTTGCCCCAGTGCCGCGGCCAGTCGCTCGCGCTCGCGCAGGATCTGCTCGCGCGCGGCCTCAAAGCGCTGGCTGTGCTCCAACGCCACCTCGGCCGTCAGTTCGGCAAAGACGCTCAACGGGAAATCGCTGACGGCCTTCTGCAACTGGCCCGCTAAGTACGAACTGGTCAGCACGTAGCCGACGCGCACGCCGGCCATGGCGTACAGCTTGCTAAAGGTGTGCAGCACCATGACGTTGTCGTGCGCCAGGAGCGGCGCAAAATCTTGCCCGCTAAACTCGCTGTAGGCGGCATCCACCAGCAACAAGCCGGGACAGCCGGCCGCGATGCGTCCCAAGTCATCGATCTGGTAAACAGTACCCGTGGGGTTATTGGGTGCGCAGATGACGACGAGCCGCGCCTCGTTGACCTCCGCCGCTTCGATCAGCGCATCGACCGGCAGGGCGAAGTTGTCTTGCGCCGCAAGGGGCACCTCGACGCTGTTCGCCTGCATTGCGCGCACGCCTGGTCTATAAGCCAGGAAGGTGGGGCTGGGCAGCACCACGTTGTCGCCAGCGTGCAGCACGCTGTTCATCACGACCTTGATCAGATCGGACGAGCCGGGGCCGGCGACGACCTGGTCGGTCCCGACCCCATTGTGTGTGGCGATACGGTCGATCAGCGACCACGGGCGCAGCCCCAGGGGATAGCGGGCCCAGCCTGCCCGTGCCAGCCGTTCGAGCACGATTTCCTTGAGGTCGGCCGGAAACTCGTACGGATTTTCATTCCAGTGCAGTCTATGACGGTGCGCGTCCACGCGCAACGGGTTCGCCGCCGGCAGGCCGCGAATGCCGGGCTTGATCCAGTGATGCTGTTGTTCGTTGGTCATGGAGAGTGATTATAACACGGTAATGCTTGTGCCCGTACGCGCCTTTGCGGTACACTGTCCTTCTATTGGGGCAGCCGCGTGCTGCGGACGAACGCAAGCCATAAAGGACGATGTACTCATATGAGTGGAATACTCTTACCCGGTCAGGACAAGCGCCCGCAGGGCGGCGGCAGTGCCGGCAGCAGCGGCAGTAGCGGCATTGAGCTGCCCAAGGGCTATGCCCGCAAGCGCAGCGAAGAAGAGACGGCTGCCCAGCCTTCAGATGAGCAGCTCCAGGCGCAACCGGAGGCGGGCGCGCCTGCCGAAGGGGCCGATGCTGCCGCCCAGGGCCGGCGCGGGCGCGGGCAGGAGTTTCTCTTCCCGCCGACAGGCGCGCAGGTGCAGTGCCCCAGTTGCGGCACCCCCTTTGTCGTGCCGATTTTCTCGATCATCGACCTCGGTGCCAACCCCGAGTTGCTCGGCGCACTGCTGGGCGGCCAGGTCAACGTGGCGATGTGCCCAAACTGTGGGGCAGGCGGCGCCCTCAACGCGCCGCTGATGATTCACGACCCCGGCCACGATTTCCTGGGAGTCTACACGCCCCCCACCGGTATGGACGACGTCCAGCGCCAAAAGCTGATCGGTGATCTGACCCAGGCGCTCATGCGCCGGCTGCCGCAGGAGCAGCGCCGCGGTTATATGCTCACGCCCAAGCAGTACATGGACTGGCAGCGCTTTGTCGAAAAACTGTGGGAGTTCCAGGGCGTTACGCCCGAGATGCTGCGCCGCCAGCGTGCGCAGACCGATGCCCTGCAGAACCTGGTGCGCCTCACCGACGACGAACAGGCCCTCGATATCGCCATTGGCCGCTACGCCGACCTGATCGACCGCCAGTTCTTTGGTTTGCTCGACCGGCTAGCCGTCATGATCAGTTCCCAAGGCGACCCGCAGGCTGCCCAGCAGATGATGGCCCTGCGCAACGCACTGTTAACCAAGACCGAGGCGGGCAAGGAAATCAAGGCACTGCAGGACAAGATTCGCGATCTGCTCGACTCGATCCCGCCCACCGCCACGCGCGAGGATGTGCTCGACATCCTCGTAGGTGCCTGGCAGGGCGAGGACGGCCGTGACATCGTCACTTCGGCGGCCGTATCGCTCGGTCCCATCCTTGATTACCAATTCTTGCTCTTGCTGTCTGAACGCATCGACCAGACGACCGCTGCGGACGAGCGCCAGAAGCTGGAAGAACTGCGCGCGCTGGTGACTGAACTGCAGGACCAGCAGCGCCAAAATGTGCAGGCTGCCGCCGCCCAGGTGCAGGAAGTGCTCCAGGCGGTTCTTGAGGCGCCCGACGCCGCCGAGGCGCTGCAGCAGTATGCCGATGCCATCGACGATACCTTCCTCGGCCTGTTAGCAAGCAACATCGAGCGTGCCGAGAAGAACAATGCCACGGCCGCCGCCCGCCGCCTGCGCGAGATTTACGACGCCGCGCTCGACATTCTGCAAGAGCGCATGCCGCCGGAGATGCGGCTGATCAACCAGCTTGTCAATGCCCAGGATAAGGGCGGCGTGCGCAAACTGTTGGAAGAGAACCGCAGTCTGATCAGCCCCGACTTTGTCGAGGCGCTGCGGCAGCTGGAAGACGATTTCCGCGCACGCAATGCCGTGGACGTGGCCGACAAGCTCAAGTCGGTGCGCGCCCAGGCCCAGTTGATGATGTAGCCCCATGCCGGCCATCATCGCTGAGATCGTAACCACGGGAACCGAGATTCTGCTGGGCGACATCGTCGACACCAATGCGGCGTGGATCGCCCAGCAACTGCGCGAGGCGGGCGTTAACCTGTACTACAAGACCACCGTCGGCGACAACGAACCCCGCGTGCGTGGCGTCATCGAGCAGAGCATGGCGCGCTGCGACGCCATCATTGTGACGGGCGGCCTGGGTCCGACGGTGGACGACATCACGCGCCAGGCGATCGCCAATGCTACCGGCCGCACGCTTGTGCTGCATGAAGGCGCACTGGCGACGCTCAAGCAGCGCTTTGAGCGTTTTGGCGCGCAGTTGACCGAGAACAACATCCAGCAGGCGTATGTGCCGCAGGACTCGACTTTGATTGAGAATCCGATCGGCACGGCGCCCGGTTTTATCGTCGAGACCGAGCGCTGCGCCGTCATTGCCTTGCCGGGCGTACCGCGTGAGATGAAACGGTTGATGGCCGACACTGTATTGCCGTACCTGCGCCGCAAGGCGGGCGAGAGCGGGATCATCCGCCGCCGCATCCTGCGTACAATTGGCATCGGCGAAAGCACCATCGACGTGATTCTGGACGACCTCATGCATTCCGTTAACCCGACGGCAGGGCTGGCGGCGCACACCGGCCAATGCGATATTCGGATTGCGGCGCGCGCCGAGACGGCCGACGAGGCCGAGGACTTGCTTGACAGCGCCGAGGATACCGTACGCCAGCGCATGGGCGAGTTTATCTACTCGACTATGCCGGGTGAGAGCTACGAGACAGTGCTGGTGGGCAGATTGGCGCCAGCCGCCGGCAGGTCAGGCATCACGTTGGCGATGGTCGAGAGCAACACGCGCGGTGCCCTGGCAGAGCGGTTGGCCAAGGCCGATCCGGAGTACAATCCGGTGTTGCTGCAGCAGGTGTTGAGCCTGGAACAGGTGCACGCTGCCTTTGTGGAGGCCAAGAATGGACCCATTTCGGATAGTCAAATGATGGAGCGTGCTGCGGCCGCTGCGGCCCAAGAGGCCCGCGACCAGGCAGGCGCGACAATTGGTGTGGCGCTGATTGGCACTGCCGGCAGCGACGAAGGCGTCTTTGGCACGCAAAGTGGCGAGACCTGGCTGGCATTAGCAGGAGAAAGTCGCCTGGAAACCACTCGCCTGCGCTTTGGCGGCATCGATGACTATACGATTGTGAGCATCGGCAACGATGCCTTGCGCAAGCTGTGGCAATTTGCTGCCTGATTTCGTGATTTTTCTATAGACATGGCAGCAACTTTTGAGTATCTTGAGCATGTAAACGTCCTCAAGCGGCTGCCCCGCACTGGCTGGCTGCTAAATGGCGTGACACCTTGTGAAACGGTAGCCGACCATTCGTGTGCCGTCGCCTTGCTGGCCATTGCATTGGCCGAGGCGGTGAACGAAGATTGGGCGGCAGAGGGCCTGGTTCGTCCGTTGGATGTCGGCCAGATCGTCACTATCGCAGTGGTGCATGATCTGGCCGAAGGTCTTCTCACCGACCTGCCCAAGCGCAGCACGGAGCTGTTAGGTAAGGCGGCGAAACACGCAGCGGAGGCCAGGGCCATGGCGATTATACTGGGAGCAGTCGCCAACGGAGACAAGTACGCACGCCTGTGGGAGGACTACAACAGCGCAGCCTCGCCGGAGGCCCGGCTCGTTCGCGACGCCGACAAGCTAGAGATGGTGCACCAGGCATTGGTGTACGAACGAGCCGGGCATCGCACATTGCAGGAGTTCTGGGAAGTAGGGGAATGGCAGTACGCCGCTTCCGCACGTGTCTACGCCGATCTGCGCCGGGAGCGCAGTTGACGTAATCTAACCGCACAATATACGCCAAGCTGGGGGGCCAGTAGGGCAGGGAATATCATGACCATGAACACGCGTACCGATCACGCGCGCACTCGCTCCCCCATCCAGGTGCTTTTTTCGACACTCATCGTTTTCTCACTGCTGTTTACGACAGCCGGTGCCGCGCTGGCCGCGCCTCAACAACCCGCCGCCGAGCAGGCGCAGCAGCCCTCCGTCAAGCCGCCTGAGAAGCCCAGTGCCGTTGCGGCTGCTTCACCCTCGCTGCAAGATACGACGAACATCCTGCTATTGGGCAGTGACCGCCGTCCCAACACGCCTAACTGGCGCACTGACGTGATGATGATCCTCGCCATCGACGAGGCAACCAAGCAGGTCGGTGTCATCTCGCTGCCGCGCGACATCTATGTGGACGAGATTCCCGACCACCGCGGTAACAAAATTAACGTCATCGACTATCTCGGCGAGCAGGATGAACCCAACGGCGGCGGCCCCAAGCTATTGGGCCAGATCATCGAGAAGAAGATCGGCGTGCCCATCGACCACTATATTCGCTTTGACTTCGAGGCGTTCAAAAAGCTGGTCGATGCCATGGGCGGCGTCGAAATTGAGGTGGACTGTCCGTTGTACGACCCGCAGGGCTATGACCAGGGCGGCTTGCCGCTGGCATTGGACAAGGGCGTGCACCGGCTGAACGGTGGCGAGGCGCTCAGCTATGTACGCAGCCGCCTGGTGGGGGGGACCTCGAGCGCGAGCGGCGGCAGCAGCGCTTCGCCTGGGCCGTGCGCAGCCAGATTCTCGACGAGAACCTGCTGGCACGTGTCCCGGCCATGTACCAGGCTCTCAACGACCACGTGCAGACTGACCTGGGGCTGCGCGATGCCATCAAACTGGTGCGCTTTGCGATGGGACTGAACGCCGAAAACGTGCACGGCTTTGTCGTCAACGACCCCAGCATGATCAAGGAAGGCTACGCCGGGCAGATGTGGGTCTGGTACCCCAACTGGGCCAAGATCGCCGAGGCCGCCAAAGGTCTGTTCACCACGCCTCCGCTGCTGGACGCGAATACGCAAGACGAGCGCTGCCCCGGATAAAAGATCGAGACGGTGGGCCCCATGTCCCCGGGACGTCGCACGTCCCGGGGACATTTGCCTCCCGCGGACATTCACCCCACGTGTCCTTCGCAATCGCCCCAATCCTGTTCTTGCCCAAAAACCGTTACCTCTGTAAACTAACTCGCGTTTTGGCCGCCGACAGAACGTCGGGGCGACAGCGCGTGAATAATCGTCTGCGAGCCGGGAAGGCACTCCCCTTGTCGTGCCGGCCGCACCAGGAGTCCTCATATATGTCGTTGCGTTGGTGGAAGGCGACCAGCCTCATGCTGGTTTTATCGCTGTTCATCAGTTCGTGTGGCCCCAGCATCTTTGCCGGCGAAGCAGGTGTTCAACAGGCCGCCCAGGATGCGCTACCCAAACCGCCCTTAGCAATCACAAAAGGCAGCAGTGTCCCGCTTCCCGCACTGAACGCGGAGGACTTCAAGCCGCCGCAGCCGCCCGTGCGCCCCTTCTCCGTGAGCGCGGCCCTTTTTCCGCAGACGGCGGCCACCAACGAACAGCCGGATGCAATGCTGGTTGGTGCGGCGCCCTCGATGGCGCCGACGCCGCTGCCTGTTCCGGCCGGCCCCTCGTTTGAATGGAGCAAGACTGATAACTACCTGGTTCTTGGTACAGACCATCGGCCGGGCTGGACCTCATGGCGCACGGATGTCGTGATCGTCGTCGGCGTGGACCGCGCCAACAATCGCCTGGCCGTGTTCAGCATCCCGCGCGACACCTATGTGCAAATTCCCGGTTATGGCTGGGGCCGCATCAACCAGGTGGACTATCTGGGCGAGAAGGCCAGCCCCGGCGGGGGCGGTCCCAAGCTGGTCTCGCAAGTGCTGCAGGAGATGCTGGGGATCAGCACCAACCACTGGGTGCGCGTACGCATGGACGGCTTCATCGACGTCGTCAACGCTGTCGGCGGTGTGACGGTGCATCTTGATTGCCCCTTCTACGAGCCCATCTTTAATCTCAATACCAATGCCTGGGATTATTTTGCCCTGCCCGCGGGCGATGTATGGATGGATGGCGATACGGCCTACTGGTTCGTGCGCCTGCGCTATCGGGAGAGCGACATTGGGCGCAACCGCCGCCAGCGCCAGTTCCTGTGGGCCTTGCGTGACCAGGTCAGCAAGACCAGCCTGTTGGCCAAGTTTCCGGAGCTGTACGGCGCCTTCCAGAGCACGTTCACCACGGATATGGGCGTACTCGATATGCTTGACCTGATGAATTGGGGCACCAACTTGGATGCCGCCAACGTTCGCGCCGGCGGCCTGAGCCTATCCGACCTGCAAAGCTATACCACGGCCGAGGGCGCATCGGTGCTGCGCATCGCCGATCCGGGCCATGTGCGCGCGGTCGTCGAAGGCGTGTGGTCGGCCCCGGCCATGGTGGATGCCAATCGCCAGGACACCACGCGCTGCCAGCCGCTGCCCGCGGGCATCACCTTTAACACGACCAGCACCACGCCGGACCTGTCGGCGGTCGACCTTGATGCTGCAGGCGTTGCGCCCGACGGCGCCGCCCCTGTTGCAGCCGATGGCACACAACCAGCACCGATCGACGGTGGAGCCCCTGCTGCCGACGATGGCGCACAGCCAGCGCCCACCGACGGTGGCGCACCACCTCCAGCCGATGGTGCACAGCCCCCGGCGGCAGATGCCCCAGCCACGCCCGAATCGGTAGCCATGCCTGCCGCCACGCCGCCCGCTGCCGACGGCGGCCTCGCCCTGCCCACGCCGACACCCGCACCACAGGCATTGTCGCTGCCGCTGCCGACCCCCACCCCCGCTCCCGTCAGCCTCTTGGACTTTCCACCGGCAGACGGCGGCTGATCCCCTGTGTGTCTTGCGCAGCCCGCACGCCCTCGTGCGGGTCGGGGGGCACGCCCTCGTGCCCGAGTTATTATAGACCCTACGGCCATTGAGCGCAGACACCTTGTCTGCGCTCTTCCCATTCACTCGTTCGCCCGTCGACGCAGGGGGGATCATCAATGGACTACCTGGAAAAAGACAAAGCTGTATTTGCAGCCAATATGTCAACCGACGAGCCCTACACGCTCGGTCCGGATTCGTTGGCCCAGGACGGCGTCCCGCGCGGCTCAATCAGCAAGCACCACTGGGTTAGCACAACCATCTATCCAGGCACCGAGCGCGACTACTGGCTCTACGTGCCGCAGCAGTATGATAGGACGCAGCCTGCCTGCCTGATGGTCTTCCAGGACGGCGACCGCTATCTCAGCCCACAGGCGAACGCCGCCATCGTCTTTGACAATCTTATCCACAGAGGCGAGATGCCGGTGACAATTGGACTGTTCGTCGCGCCTGGCGATAGCGGCCCAGGCAACCCTATTTATGGCGGCACGGACAACCGCAGTTTCGAGTACGACTCGCTCGGCGACCGCTATGCTCGCTTTCTAATCGAGGAACTGCTGCCGCAGATCGAGCGGGAGTACCGGATCGTCGCCGCACCCAGCGGGCGTGCCATCTGTGGCCTCAGTTCGGGCGGGATCTGCGCCTTCACTGTCGCCTGGGAGCGACCGGATGTCTTTGGCAAGGTGGTCAGCCACTGCGGCAGCTTCGCCGACATGCGCGGCGGGTACGTGTATCCGACCCTGATCCGCAAGACCGAGGCCAAGCCGATCCGCGTCTTCCTGCAGACAGGCGCACGCGACCTGGACATCGTCGCCGGCAGTTGGCCGCTTGGCAACCAAGATGTAGCGGCGGCACTGGCGTACCGGGAGTACGACTATCAGTTTGTCTACGGCGACGGCGGACATACCCTACGGCACGGCGCTGCGCTCTTTCCCGACACGCTGCGTTGGCTCTGGCGCTCCGTACCCGTGTAGCGTCAGCGCCTCAATCCCCATAATAGTGCCTCTTACATACACACTTTAAAGGTTTTCGGCGCGGCCAGGCGACCACAGTATGTTTGGATTTGCAAGCATTCTGCAAGGTTCGTGCCGTATGCAGCCAAGGAAGCGTAGTACTATATAGCTACATATCTACCTGGCTATCTCCTGTAAATCCTTTTACCGCCGATAGCCCTGGGGCGTGAGAGTGCGGCCCGCGGGCACTCTCACGTTCTTCACGGCATTTTGTCGTGCAATTCTTAACCAAGTTCTACACACAACCAAATACAACCAACATATCTATCTTTTAGGTTTTCGAGGAGAGTGGGAGTTATGAACGGCCGATCATCCCCCGTGGCACAAAGGCGGGTTGCAGCCCCCCATGCAACACTGCGCGTCTTGCTGGTGCTCGCCATCATCTTGTCAAACGTTTGGCAGGTTTTTGCTGTGGCCCAGCCCGTGTATGCAACTGGCGGTTCATACAGCCTCGACTGGACGGCGGCGGATCCGGCAGTAAACAAGGCGCCCTACTTGCCGACTTACACGAAGGTGCCGCCCAGCTCACTAGCCTGTCCAACGCCTAGCGGCAGTGTAGGCCGTGCCGCCGACCCACTCGCCAACGCAGTGTTCGGCAATCCCAAGGACTCTGTTGAGTCACTGGCGCCGCCATCCATGGCGCTCGGCCAGATCGTGCCATTTGAGGTAAAGATTTCCGTAAAGGGCAGCACTGCACCCGAGAACGGAGTCATCACCTTCACTCCTTACTGGCTGACCAAAACATCCTCGGGGCAGGATTTCGGTTATGACCCGGCTTATGAGGTCTACTGCGCGTTTGTCGACACTGCAGATGCGGCCGCAGTTGACCCTGGCAGCAATGCCAAGGTCGGCTCGTGGACGGATACCGTCGTCAACAACGGCACCAGCAACGAGCAGATCCAGGGCACGTTCACAGTCTCTGGTCTGGACGACGGCGACACGGTCATCGTGGAGATCTGGGTGGTGCTGAAGAGCACGATTCCTGCCGGCGCCACCGGCAATGTGCAGACTGGCCTCCTCGACGCCAAAACGGCCAGTGGCGACACGATCAACACCGGCAACCAGACGGTGCCGCTGCTGCGCGTCCAGGAGTTCTTCTCAAGTGACGCAGACATCTCTGTCACGAAGAGCGACAGCCCCGACCCTGTGACCCAGGGGCAACAGCTCACCTATGCCATCAATGTGAAGAACAATTCGACCACTGTTGTCGCGAACGGCGTTGTGGCCACCGACACGCTCGATCCAAATACAACCTTTGTTTCTGCATCGGGAGCTGCCTGCTCGGCAAGTGGCCAGACGGTCACTTGTAACGTCGGCGCACTCAGTCCTCTCCAATCCACGACAATCTATTTGATCGTCAACGTGGCTGCCACGGCGCCGACTGCAAGCACGGTGCAGACCGGGGCGTGCACTGTCGGCCAAACCGACTTGTGTAATAAGGTTGTGATCAGTGCGATTACGAGTGACCCGAACATAACCAACAATAGCGCGTCGGAGCCTACCAATGTACTGCCGGCGCTAGTCCCCAATCCGCAGCTCAATCTAACCAAGAGCGCAAGCCTGGGAACATACAGCCAGGTGGGCCAGCAGATCAACTACACGTATGTGCTCAAGAATGTCGGCAATGTGGCGCTCAGCAGCCCCTATGCGGTGACGGATGACAAGGTCAGCGTGACTTGTCCGCAGACGCCGAACCCGCTGCCGGTCGGCGCGTCGATTACGTGCTCGGCCAGCCATGCTGTCACCCAGGCGGACCTGGATGCCGGCTCGATCACCAACACGGCGACTGGCACAGCCGGCTACGGTGGCAGCACAGTCACATCCAATCAGGTCCAGGTTACTGTCACTGCCGGACAGAACCCCGCACTCAAGCTCGCCAAGAGTGCCAGCCCGTCGACCTATGATGCGGCCGGCCAGACGATCAGCTACAGCTACCTGCTCGAGAACAGCGGCAACGTGACGTTAAGCGAGCCGGTCACGATCAGCGATGACAAGCTTGGTACAGTTGCCTGCCCGGCGACAGCCAGCCTGGCGCCCGGTGGCACCATCACCTGCTCGGCCAGCCACCTCGTGACGCAGGCCGACTTGGACGCCGGATCGATTACCAATCATGCGAGTGCCACGGCGAGCTTCGGTGGCAACACGGTCACCTCCAATCCTGCCGAGGCGACGGTCAATGCCGAATCGGCGCCGGCCCTCTCGCTTACCAAGAGCGCCAGCCCGACAACCTACAATACAGTGGGTCAGGCGATCAGCTACAGCTACGAGGTGAAAAACAGCGGCAACGTGACGCTGGCAGGGCCGTTCACGGTTAGCGATGACAAGGCCACGGTGACCTGCCCGGCGACGACCAGCCTGGCGCCCAACGTCTCCATCACCTGCTCGGCCACGTACAATGTGACCCAGGCCGACCTCGACAGCGGCTCGGTCACCAACACAGCGACGGCCACCAACGGCTCGGTCACCTCCAACGAGGCGAAGGCGACGATTACTGCCCAGAAGTCGCCGGCTCTATCGCTTAGTAAGACGGCTAGCCCAGCGAACTATGACGCTGTCGACCAGATCATCAGCTACAGCTACGAGGTGAAGAACAGCGGCAACGTGACGCTGGCAGGGCCGTTCACGGTGAGCGATGACAAGGCCACGGTGACCTGCCCGATTGATGCCAGCCTGGCGCCCGGACTGTCACTGACCTGCTCGGCAACCTACAAAGTGACCCAGGCCGACTTAGATGCCAGCAAGGTGACGAATACGGCGACGGCCACCAACGGCACGGTCACCTCCAACCAGGCCACCGCCACCGTCTACGCAATCGCCCATCCTAACCTTGCGCTGGTCAAGAGCGCCAGCCCGGGCAGCTACAGCCAGGTAGGCGACTCGATCAGCTACGCCTATGTACTTACGAACATCGGCAATGTGGCGCTCAGCAGCCCGTATGCCGTGACGGATGACAAGACCAGTGTAATCTGTCCGCAGACGCCGAACCCGCTGCCCGTCGGTGCGTCGATTACCTGCAATGCCACGTATGTCGTAACGCAGGTTGACCTGGACGCTGGTTCGGTGACGAACCATGCGAGCGCCACGGCAACCTACGGTGGCAACAGCGTAGCCTCGAATCCTGCCTCGGCGACGGTGACTGCCGTTCAGACGCGGGCGTTGACGATCGACAAGGTGGCGGAGGAGAAGAGCTACGTCAAGGCAGGCGACCTGCTGCATTACAGCTACCTGGTGACCAACGCCGGCAACGTGACGCTGCACGACGCTATCACGGTGACGGACGACAAGGCGGCGGTGAGCTGCCCGGCGCTGCCGGCCGCTGGCCTGGCGCCCAACGCCTCTGTCACCTGCACGGCCACCTACATCGTGACGCAGGCCGACCTGGATGCGGGCTCGGTGACGAACATCGCCTATGCCACCTCCGGCACGACCACGTCGCCGACCGACACGGTCACCGTCCCAGCCACACAGTCTCCGGCCTTCACGCTGGCCAAGAACGCCGACCCGGTAACCTACGGCACAGTTGGCCAGATCATCAACTACAGCTACATCATCGTCAACACGGGTAACGTGACGCTCAGCGGGCCGTTCACGGTGAGCGACAACAAGGCTACGGTGACCTGCCCGGATGATGCCAGCCTGGCGCCCAACGCCTCCCTCAACTGCTCGGCCAGCTACATCGTGACGCAGGTTGACCTCGACAGCGGCTCGGTCACCAACACGGCCAAGGCCTACGCCTACTTCAAAGGCAGCCAGGGCGCGTCCAACGAGGCGACCGCCACGGTCACGGCCGAACAGAAGCCAGCCCTCAAGCTGACCAAGGCTGCCAGCCCGACAACCTATGATGCGGCCGGCCAGACCGTCAGCTACAGCTACCTGCTCGAGAACAGCGGCAATGTGACGCTGGCAGGGCCGTTCACGGTGAGCGACAACAAGGCCACGGTGACCTGCCCGGCGACAGCCAATCTGGCGCCTAACGCCTCCCTCACCTGCACGGCCAGCTACATTGTGACCCAGGCTGACGTCGACGGCGGCTCGGTCACCAACATCGCCACAGCCGCAGCTTCCTTCGGCGGCAAACCTGTCACCTCCAACCAGGACCAGGTCACCGTTAATGCTATCCAACAGGGCGGATTGGGTCTCACCAAGAGCGCCAGCCCAGTGACCTACGCCACGCTTGGCACCATCGTCAGCTACAGCTACGAAGTGAAGAACACGGGCAATGTGACGCTGGCAGGGCCGTTCACGGTCAACGACGATAAGCTTGGCGCAATCGCATGCCCGGCCGGCAACCTGGCGCCCAACGCGACTGTGACTTGCTCTGCCAGCCACCCTGTAACGCAGGCGGACCTGGATGCCGGCTCGATCACCAACAATGCCACGGCTACGGACGGGACGCTCACGTCTAATGAGTCCCAGGCGACGGTGGCTGCCGTTCAGACGCGGGCGTTGACGATCGACAAGGTGGCGGAGGAGAAGAGCTACGTCAAGGCAGGCGACCTGCTGCATTACAGCTACCTGGTGACCAACGCCGGCAACGTGACGCTGCACGACGCTATCACGGTGACGGACGACAAGGCGGCGGTGAGCTGCCCGGCGCTGCCGGCCGCTGGCCTGGCGCCCAACGCCTCTGTCACCTGCACGGCCACCTACGTCGTGACGCAGGCCGACCTGGATGCGGGCTCGGTGACGAACATCGCCTATGCCACCTCCGGCACGACCACGTCGCCGACCGACACGGTCACCGTCCCAGCCACACAGTCTCCGGCCTTCACGCTGGCCAAGAACGCCGACCCGGTAACCTACGGCACAGTTGGCCAGATCATCAACTACAGCTACATCATCGTCAACACGGGTAACGTGACGCTCAGCGGGCCGTTCACGGTGAGCGACAACAAGGCTACGGTGACCTGCCCGGATGATGCCAGCCTGGCGCCCAACGCCTCCCTCAACTGCTCGGCCAGCTACATCGTGACGCAGGTTGACCTCGACAGCGGCTCGGTCACCAACACGGCCAAGGCCTACGCCTACTTCAAAGGCAGCCAGGGCGCGTCCAACGAGGCGACCGCCACGGTCACGGCCGAACAGAAGCCAGCCCTCAAGCTGACCAAGGCTGCCAGCCCGACAACCTATGATGCGGCCGGCCAGACCGTCAGCTACAGCTACCTGCTCGAGAACAGCGGCAATGTGACGCTGGCAGGGCCGTTCACGGTGAGCGACAACAAGGCCACGGTGACCTGCCCGGCGACAGCCAATCTGGCGCCTAACGCCTCCCTCACCTGCACGGCCAGCTACATTGTGACCCAGGCTGACGTCGACGGCGGCTCGGTCACCAACATCGCCACAGCCGCAGCTTCCTTCGGCGGCAAACCTGTCACCTCCAACCAGGACCAGGTCACCGTTAATGCTATCCCGAAGCCGGACCTGTCGCTGGTCAAGAGCGCCGATTTGCTGACCTACAACAGTGTCAATCAGGCCATCAGCTACATCTATGTGCTGAAGAACATCGGCAACGTCACGCTGGCAGGGCCGTTCACGGTCGATGACGACAAGGCCGCGGTGACCTGTCCGGCGACGGCCAGCCTAGCCGTTGGCTCGTCGATTACCTGCACTGCAACGTATCATGTGACGCAGGCCGACCTCGACGCTGGCAAGGTCACGAATCTCGCCACCGGGCACGCCCAGACGCTCGGCGGCATGCCGGTCAACTCCAACAACGCCTCGGCGACGGTGACTGCCGTTCAGACGCGGGCGTTGACGATCGACAAGGTGGCGGAGGAGAAGAGCTACGTCAAGGCAGGCGACCTGCTGCATTACAGCTACCTGGTGACCAACGCCGGCAACGTGACGCTGCACGACGCTATCACGGTGACGGACGACAAGGCGGCGGTGAGCTGCCCGGCGCTGCCGGCCGCTGGCCTGGCGCCCAACGCCTCTGTCACCTGCACGGCCACCTACATCGTGACGCAGGCGGACCTGGATGCGGGCTCGGTGGCGAACATCGCCTCGGCCACGGACGGCACGACCACGTCGCCGACCGACACGGTCACCGTCCCAGCCACACAGTCTCCGGCGATTGACGTGGAGAAGACGGCTTCGGCCATCGACATGGCGGTTGTGGGACCCACGAACCGTGCTGATGCCGGCGACCGTATCACCTACTCCTTCGTGATTAAGAACACGGGCAACGTGACCTTGAACACGGTAGAACTGGATGATGCCCTGCTCGGCTTCACAGGCGCATCCTGCAGCGATGCCGATGGCATGCTGGCTCCGAATGCGACGACCACCTGCTCGGCGGTCTACGCCATAACCCAGGGCAACATCGATGCCGGCTCGGTCGCCAATACCGCGACCGCCTATGGCAACCCGCCGCAAGGAAACCAAGACGAGCGCGGCGACGACGTCAGCGACACCGACGGCACCACGACCACTATTCCGCAAGCACCGATTTTGAGCGTAGAGAAGACTTCGACGACGGCGAAGGTTACAGCTGCCGGCCAGGTCGTGCCCTATAGCTACGTGGTCAAGAACATCGGCAATGTCACGCTCACCGGCACAACCCTGTACGACAACAACGTCGACGCGGACCCAGTGTGCACTCTGGGTATGCCTGTCAGCCTTACGCGAGCACCCCTTGACGGCGTTGCAGTAACTCGCCATGTATATCTGCCTGCAATTACGTCCGGTGACAGTGGAGTGGTTGGGGCAAGCGCTGATGCACGCGTAGCAGTTGTAAGTGCCGCGTACAGTACACAAGCCGGCTTGACCTTGGCTCCGGGCCAATCTGCCAGCTGCACCGCGCAACACACGGTGACGCAGGCGGAAATGGATGCCGGTGCTGTGAATAACACCGCCACGGCCGATTCGGACCAGTCAGGGCCTGCCAAGGACGACCTCAGCATTCCAGTGGATCAGAAGCCCGCGATGACGTTCGAGAAGAGCCTGAAGAGCAATGCCGACCAGGACGGGTCGGGAACGGTCAACAAGGGTGACACCTTGACCTATCGCTTCCTGGCGACGAATACGGGCAATGTGACGCTGCAGAATGTGAAGATTAGCGACCCGCTGCCGGGGCTAAGCGCGCTCACCTGTACCCCTTCACAGCCGGCCACACTGCCGCCTGGGGCGCAGCTGGACTGCACGGCCACGCTGGTCGTGACACAGGCGCACGTGGATGCAGGAAAGATCGCCAACACGGCAACAGTCAAGAGCGACAGCACGCCTGTCCAGACGAGCAGCGTGAACGTACCTGTGCCGCAGAATCCTGTCCTGACGTTGACCAAGACGGCCAACCCGACCATCTACAGCTATCCGGGCCAGGTGATCGTCTACACGTATGTGGTGAAGAACACCGGTAACGTGACGCTGAGCGGACCGTTCAACATCAGTGACGACAAGTTGGGATCATTCCAGTGCAGCGCAGTTGTCAGCCTTGCTCCCGACGCTTCGACAAGCTGTACGAAGAGCTATACGATCCAGGCGAGTGATCTCAACGCCACCAACAACGCGTCGATCACCAACAAGGCTACGGCCGGCGGCAAGGACCCCAACGGCAAGCCGGCGACGTCAAACCTGGCGCAGGCCACGGTAGGACAAGTGGCATCCACCGGGCAACTCGCCCCGACCAACACCACCTGCCAGATGTTCGCCAATGGCACGTCGGGCAACCTGACGACACTGCAGTATGGCGTCAAGTCCAATGCCATCAACAATGTGGCGCCCGGCGTGATGTTCTACTACAGCAAGATCACGGCGCCCGCGGCAAGCTTCCAACTCCAGGTCGTGCAGAGCAACGACAAGAGCTGGCGGCCAATGGCCATCCAAGACTTGGGCCAGGTTATCGTGTGGAACGCCAACTGTGTGAAGAGCAATGCCACGGCGACATACAACAGCAAGGACGGGGCGGTAAGCATCCAAGTGAAGGGAGCGACGACTGGGGCCGTGTACTATGTAAGTATCAAGTACAACCCTGGTTCGTTGGTCGGACAAAAGTTGACCAAGCCGTACCCGACTGCAGCGTACACCTTTGTGACGTCGCTGAACGGAGTGCAGATCATCCCGAGCTGGGACAGTGTGAACGTGACTGCGAAGTAGAACTTGCATGACAGGGTTCACAGGCAGAGCGTGAGCTAGGACAAGACACATCCTGAGAGTAGTCAAGGCAGAGACCAACTCCTCCCAGGGCTTATGCAACGTACAGCCGCCGCGGTCTAGACCGCGGCGGCTGTACGTTGCATAAGCCCTGCCACCTCTGACAGATGTCTGCGTCCATAGAGGCATGGTGTGCTAGAATTATCAGCACAGCTTTGTCTCTATGATCGTCCGCATTCCACACTCAACTATGTCTACTGAAGATCACACAACCGACGAGAAAGACTTCGCCCGCCAACTTGATCCCCTATTGGCCGGACTCAGCGACGTGCAGTTGCGCCGTATTATCCGCAGCCTGGTCGAAGAGGAACCGGAACTGCTCGACGCCGTGCGCCAAGAAACAGGATGGCTGTGCGCGCAAGCGGCTTCCACCAGTTCACAGGCAGTTGCAACGCAAGAGTCTCACATCTCGGTCGATATACCCGCCATCCGCCGCGAAATACGCAAGAATTTTCGCGACATTGTGCGCGATGATTACCACCAGAACGACTGGAGCGACGACCTGCCGTTCAACGCCGAGGCTATCCTGCGACCGCATCTGGATACGGTCAGGCGCCTGCTGTCCGCTGGTGATGCGGCTGCGGCTACTTTGGTGCTCACCGCTGTCGTCGAGCAGTGGGGGAAGGGGCTGGCTGAACTCGGAGAGTGGGAATACGACCAGAGCGATGAGACGATTGATGAAGCCAGCAGTGACGTAGATTCCTTGCTGGCGGAGGCGCTCTTGAGTCAAAATTTGCCGATAGCCGAACGCAAGCGCTGGCTGGCGCGCGTGCATGACTGGGAAGAGGACGTAATCTTCCTGGGAAGCACCGAAGCGGCGCTCGAACAGTGGTGGGATTATCCGCCGCTGGTCGCAGTCCTGCAAGGCAACATCGGCAAGCAAGGCGCCTGGGAGGGAGAGGCGCCCGAATGGGCCGATAGTTTGGCGCTCGCACGCCTGCATATACTGGAGCGCCAGGGGCGCACACAAGAGTACCTGAACCTGGCGCTGGCAGAGGGGCAGACACTCCTCTATCTGCAAATGCTAGTGCACCTTGGCCAGGTCGAACGCGCGGTTGACGCTGCGCTGCAGATGCTGGGTTCGCCGTCCGATGCGCTGTCGTTGGCCAAGCTGCTGCACGAGCAAGGGCAGCAGCCGGCAGCACAGGCGGTGGCCTCGCACGGCCTTGCCATCAGCGGTGGTTACGGGCATAGTGAATTGGCGCACTGGACGGTGGATCTCGCACAGGAGATAGGTGATCCACAACTGGCGCTGCGGGCAGCGCTGGTTGCCTTTGCTTATACCCATCAGTTAAATGACTACATGCTGGCAGAGCGCCTTGCTGGTCGTCAGTGGCCAGCCCTGCGCAACGATCTGCTTGAGACTGTCAGCCGCTTCTACGACCACGACCAGCTTAGCATTTACCTTTACGAACGCATGCTGCCGCAGGCTATGGCAGTAGTCGATCGGGGCAATCTCTACTGGGAGTTGGACCGGGTGCTGCCGCTAACGGGCGCCGACTATCCTGATTGGAGCATCGCTCACGCCAAGCGCCAGGCGGAGCGCATCATGGACGCGGGCGAGTCAAAGTCGTACGATAAAGCGGTGCAATGGTTGCACCATGTACGCGATATTTACCTCCAGCACCACCGCGGGCAGGAATGGGCGGAATACGTATTTGCTATACGCAGCCAACATGCGCGCAAGTACAAGCTGATTGGTCTCCTCCGCGAGTTTGCTTGAGGGCTGCACCCCGCCTCCCGGAAGTACACCTTCCAGAAGGCTTACCGCTTTTCCCAGATTTCCCTCACCAGCTCGGCGCTGGCGCGCAGCCAGCGGTCGTGCCCAAAGATCTCGAGTGTGATCGTGCCGTCGTAGCGGAAGTCCTTCAGCCCGCGCAGTTCGTGCGCGAGATTGATGCCCCCGCGTTTGGACGCGCCAAAAGGCAGGTGATCGTCGTCGCTGCCGTCGTTATCGCTCATGTGGATGTGCACCAGCCGGTCTCGGAGTGCAAACAGATAGTCGCGCGTCATACTGCGCGCCGTCTCTATGTTGCCGTGGCCGATATCAAAGGTCAGCTTCAACTCCGGCAGGCGAAAGAAGATTTCACGGAAGTACTTGAGTTGATGGCGATTGTAGGGGGCGTTTTCAAGCGTAACGGCCACGCCCCGCTCGTTGCCATGCTGGATGAGGATCGAGTACGCCTGCCGATAGAACTCGTAGCCCTGGTCCTCGTCGAGAAAGCCCGGCCAGCCGAGAAAGTGTGTCGTGCAGAAGGGCGCCCCCAGTTGCTGCGCCACGTCGACGCAGCGCCGCAGCTCGTCGATCGCCGCTTGCCGCACCAAGGGCGAGGCGTTGTGAATCGGCAGGTACGGCGCCGCATGCGCCACCACGCCCAGCCCTGCATCCGCAACGGCTGCCCGCACGACCTGCCAGTCATTCCCATCCGGCGTGGCGGCAGGCGCCTCGATCGTTAAGTCGATAAAGTCCATGCCCAGGCCGGCAATGCGCTCGATCTCCTTGATCAGGTTCATGCGCGGGTTGTTCATGGCGCCCAGTTTCATGCGACTTGTTCCTTTCGACTATGCAGCGTTGGTTGCTCCTGAACCGGCAGGAGATTGAGCCTGGCGAAGGCGAGCAGCCCTCCCAGCACCATCAGCATGGCCAAACCAAGGAGCATCAGGTACGTGCCCCAACCCGGGACTAGGGCGTGGTTGTACAGGGTGGCGATTTCCGGCAGCACGCGCAGAAATTGCGTGAGAGGCACAATGGCGGCCACAGCGCTCAACACCAGGACGATCAGCCCTGTGACCGTCCGCGGCAGCAGCGCCAGAAACGGCCCAAAGGCCACCGCGGCGAGGCACAGCACAATAGCCGCCGACTGCTGCTGGAATTCGGGCGTCAGCATCCGCTGCGGCGTCCAGGCCGGAGGCAGCATGTTGAGCGCGGCCACGATGGCGCCGGTCACCTGCAAGGCAATCATCGACCATGCCACAAAAGAATGTCGCCAGCGTAACTCCGGGCGCCACGTGCAGAGGCTCAGCGCCAGGCTGATGGCGGCCAGCGGCAAATAGAATCCTTCGCGCCACAGGCCTGTCGTTCCTGCCTGCACCTGGGGGAGGAACTTGACGTATTCGCCCAGGTCCAGGCCCAAAATGGCAAGGCCCGCCACGTTATGGTCCACCCATGGGCCGACGTAGCCGAGGAAGGCGAGCAAAGCGCCGAGAGGGAGCAGAATACGTAGCCAGAAACGGATGTCAGTCATAAGGTATCGAAGTGGCGTATGGGTCGCGTATATAACTCTTACTTGCGCCCCGCGTCGGCAAGGCGGTGCTGGTGGCGCGCTGCGCCGGCTTCATAGTCGATCAACGCCTGCTCGCTGTCCAGCAGCAAGGGCGGCACGGGCGCAGGGCGCCGGTTCTCATCTAATGCTACGAAGACGAAATAGGCGTCGTTGGTGAGCAGCCGTTCACCCGTCAGCAGATACTCGGCTTCGACGCGCAGCGCTACCTCGATGCTGGTGCGTCCTACCCAGGTGATGTGGCCGTGTACGTGCAGCAGCCGCCCCAACAGCACCGGCTGCAGGAAGTTGACGCTGTCGATGGTGACGGTCACAGCCGGTCGGCGGGCGTGGCGTGCGGCGATGATTCCTCCACACTCGTCGCACAGCTTGAGGATCACGCCGCCATGCACGTTGCCCAGGCTGTTGGAGTGCTCGGGCTGCGTGAACATGGTCAGGGTCAGCGCGGTCTCGCTGGCGTTGCGGGCCTCAAAGTCGAGCGAACCGCCCTTCTGGACGATCATAGCGTTCCTTTCACGCGGGCACGCAGGCGTGCCGTTTTCGCACGAAGGCGTGCGAACTGGACAGTGTTGTGATTGCGCCGTATCCGCTGTAAGCATGCGGATTGGACAGTCAGTATGGATAAGCCTACAACAGCTTGCGATAGGCGGACAATAACTGCTGTGCGCTGCGTTCCCAGGTGAATTGCGCAGCGTGCTTTTGACCGGCAGCGGCCAGCCGTGCCGCCAGCGCCTCGTCCGTGGCCAGGCTGATAATGCCCTCGGCGATGCTGTCCACGTCTTGCACCTGTACGTAGATTGCGCCTGGTCCACCGGCCTCGGGGAGACAGGAGTTGCCGCCGGTCAGAACAGGGGCACCACAGGCCAGCGCCTCGATGATCGGCAGTCCAAATCCTTCGTACAGGGAAGGGTAGGCGAAGAAGGCGGCGCCGCTGTAGAGGGCGGGCAGGTCGGCGTCATCCACATAGCCGGGAAACAGCACATGATCGCCCAGGCCCAGTTCCTGCACGCGCGCAAAGATCGCTTCGTACAGCCAGCCCTTGCGCCCGCCAATCACGAGGCGGTGCGGCAGCTTGGCCGCAGCCCGCGCGCCGGCAAACGCTTCGATCAGCCGCACGAAGTTTTTGCGCGGTTCGAGACGGCTGAGCGCCAAAATGTAAGGCCGCTCGCCTAACCCGTAGCGCTGCCGTACGCTCGCCAGCCGGGCCGGGTCACGCATGGGGCGAAAATGCTCGTGATCGACTGCGCCTTGTACGACGGTGATGCGCTCGGGCGGCACCTGCCACTGCTCGTTGAGGTCGTTGGCCGTGTGTTGGCTGTCGGCGATCAGGGCGTCGGCGCGGCGTACGCTGCGCGGCACGACCACATTCAGGTAGTGGTGGAGGCTGGGCATGGCGGCGTCGGGGTAAAAGAGAAAAGCCAGGTCGTGAATCGTGAGCAGCTTGTGCCGCGCATTGCTGGGAGCCAGCACGAAGTCGGTGGCGTGTAGGAGGTCGAGCGGCCCACCGGTGAACCACTCCACGCGCGGCAGCGGCGCGTCCAGCCTGTGCCACAGCCGCACCATGTTGCGTTCGTCCAATGGCGTCGTATGCAGGGGCAGGGGCGCTTGCCGCCGTTCGGATTCATCAACCCGGCCGACGACAAACAGCCGCACGTCCAGTTCCGGAGTGGCGGCGACCAGCGCCGCAACTTGCCCGCGGATCAGGCGGCCAATACCCGCTAGTTGGCGAACGGCCGGTGTATAGTCGATGGCGACAGTGGCCATGCCGGGGCCCCTGTTAGGCTATGAATTGCGAAACGTCCAGAGCCGGTTGACGATGAAGTTCCAGAAGAGCACCACGCCGATCGCCACCGCAATCGAGAAGTTGTAGTTGACGACTTCGGCAACTACCGGGTTGTGCACCACCGTCTGCCAGAATGGGTACATCAAATGGCTGACGATCTCGCGTACGACCGTGTTGATGCCCAACCCCACGATGCTGACGACGGCAAACTGGCTCACCTGCACCCAGCGCGCCTTGGTGGTCGTGTAACGCCGGTCGGCAAAGGTCCAGCGATAGTTGAGCATGTAGTTTTGCATTACGGCGATCAGAAAGCCGATGGCGTTGGCCAGGCCGTCTGGGAAATGAAAGCCGAAGTTCAAAATGTTGGCTATGGTGAGGTGGGTCGTCATGCCGGCCACACCGACGATAGCGAACTTTACAAAACGTTTGACCTCGCGACGGTTGGTCTCGTTGATCGGTAATGACTGCAATGCGCTCAACACAGGACTCCAGTTACTCTCAGTTCAAACAATGATCACTTTGATCGGTCCACGTGCGCCAAGGCCAGCCAGAGACCGACCTGCAACACCATCCCCTGTACAAACAAGTTGTCCACGACATTATGCACGCTTAGGTGGACAAGAACGCCAAGGATACCTACCATCAATGCCGCTCGCCAACGCCCATACGTCGTGGAACTGCGGCCCGCCCGGCGCAATTGGCCCCAAACCCAGGCCAGTGCCGTAATCATCAGCGCGAGGTAGGCTGCCAGGCCAACCAGGCCCGTCTCTGCCGCAACGTTGAGATAGATATTGTGGGCGTGACCCAGCGCATCTTCCCACTGTGGCAGCCGTACTTGCGGGTAAACCTGGGCATAGTTGCCCGGCCCGACACCTAGCCATGGCGCTTGTGCCCACATCCGCTGCGCCGCCACCCAATGCGCAACTCGCTCTAGCACCGAAAAGTTCTCGTCCGTCACTGGTTGGCTCAACACATTGGTCAGCCCAAAATAGGCCGGTATGTCTGCCATCCGCTCGGCCACGGGCGCCGGCACGATGTCTGGGCTGAACGCGCCCAATAGCAGACCCGCCAGGAGTAAGAGCATTCCCAACCCGCTCAGAATGGCAGCCAGCCGGCTGCGCAGCACGAGCACTACCAGTACACCTGCTGCCGCCCCTAGCCAGGCGCCGCGACTCCAACTCGCCAGCAGGCCCCCGGCAATCGTGGCCGTACTCACGCTGAAGAAAACCGCCCACGCCCAGGCTTGCCAGCGCACCGCCTGGCCATGCACGATCTCGTGCCAGGCCCAGATGGCCAGGCTCAGCACCACCGGCAGGGCCAGGCCCAAGTAGCCGCCGAATGGATTGGGCTGCCCAAATGAGCCGTAGGCGCGCATAAAGCGTCCTAGCAGGAGAAAATACTCCGGCCCGATGGCAAAGACAAATTGGTAAAGTCCTAAGATGGCCTGCGCTGTTGCCCCCAAAACCAGGGCGGCGGCGACCCAAGGCGCCTGATAGCGTGTCAACAAGGCTGGCGCCACCAGCAGTAAAACAAGCAATTCGAACCATTTTATCACTTCGCGGGCCGCATCGCCGAAATTGGCGGCGCTCCAGGCAGACACAATCAACACGCCCACGTACACAGCTACCAGTGCAATGACCGGCGATCCACGCAAAACCAACGTGCAGCGGCGTGCGCCATCCACGAACCAGAGGCCAACCGCAGCCGCCAGCAGCAGGTCGGTTGCGCTCGCCGGTCCGAGCCGAATGCCGGATGCAATGGGAAGCAGCGCCGCGAGCGGCAGGAGAATCAACCAGGGCCAGCGCAACACGAGCACAGTAGCGGAGACGGCGCCAGCGACCAGCACCACCTGGCGCAACGGCAGCAGGGCAATCGCCGCGGCGATTGCCAGCAGGCACGCTCCCATCCATAAATAGCTGCCCGCTCGCGGTGCAGTGGTGGGTAATCCGGCCGTCATAGCTGGCAAGCATACCGCATCACGCCCAGATTCGCCTAACGCTGGGCTGACAATCCGCTGTTGCGTCGCACATACATCCAGGAGGACCGGCTTCCAAGAGATGCCGAATTCTGCGTGACTTATTGGCAACTTTAACGTCGTGTTTAGTGGCAAATCTAGCAAAGTAGGTCTTTGGGGCGCCGCCACGTCGCGATATACTGCCATCGACACGACCATCGCTGTCACCATCGCTGCTGCCATCGCTGCTGCCATCATTGCTGCCAGCGCTGCTGCCGGCGACACTGCAAAGGAAGGTATCTACCATGATGAGATCGTTCCGTTTTAAGTCCCCCCACCTGTTCCTGCTGCTCGCGTGCCTGGCCGTGAGCGCTCTATGCATCGGACTGCTCGCCCCCCGCATCGGACTGGGCCAGTCTGACGACTCGCTCAACACCGCGTTTGGCCCGCAGCTTTTTGCGCTTGAGATGCCTGCCGGCCGGTGGCCGACCACCGTGCCGCCGACACTGGTGCTGCATTCCGCCATCGAGGAGGCTGATCGCACCGTCTTCATTGCCAGCGGGTCACCAAAGGACTTGGCCGCCTTGCAGGCAGCGGGCACGGCGGTGAACGTGCTCGACGACAATACGGCCGGCCAACCGGGCACGACCGGCAGCGCCTATTACCTGGTGGATGCCACGGCCGACAACGCGGCCGAGCTTGCCGGCCAGGCGGGCGATGTGCTGTTCACCGGCGCCACGATGCTGCTCGTGCGCACCTCGGTCGAGAATGAACTGGCGTTTGTCGAGCAGTTGGCTGTGCAAGGCGTTCCCGTCAGCCTGGTGAGTGCGGCCGCCTTGGCACCCCCTACGACCGAAGGGTTGGTGGTTCAGACGGCAAGCGCAGCGGCGACACGCGACCCGAATGTCGACAGCCTGCTGCCGCGCCTCACGGAGGCAGATCTGCGCGCCATGGTGGACCGTTTGAGTGGTCAACAGGCGGTGACGGTTGGCGGTGCGGCCGTGACCCTCAACACGCGCTACACCTTTGCGGCCCGTATCCGTGACGCCGAAGCCTATATCTACGAGTACTACCAGACGCTTGGTATCCCCGTGCGCTATTCGCCCTGGACCTACGGCAACTACAGCGGGCGCAACGTCATCGCCGAGGTGCCTGGCAGCGTCACACCGGAGAAGGTGCTGCTGCTGGGCGGCCATCTGGACAACATCTCGGAGATCCCCTATACGACCGCTCCAGGCGGTGACGACAACGGCACCGGCACGGCCGCCACGCTGCTGATCGCCCGCCTGCTCAAGACCTACCAACCCGACTTTACCGTGCGCTTCGTGCACTTCACCGCCGAGGAGCAGGGTCACTGGGGCAGCAAGGTGTACGCCGCCCAGATGCGCGGGCGCGGCGAACAGGTGATCGGTTATATCGACCTGGATATGTTCGGCTATGACGGCAACGGCGACCGCGTGGTCGAGATTCACACCGGCAGCGGGCCAAAGTCCAACGCCTTTGGCGCCGAGTTTCTGGAACGCAATGAGCGTTATGGTCTTGGCCTCAACTTCGAGCGCAAGAGCACGACCGCCAGCCGCTTCTCCGATCATTCCTCGTTTTGGGACCAGGACTACGCTGCGTTTTTGATCATCGAGAATTTCTTTGACGACGCCATCGTGCGCGACCGCAACCCGTGGTATCACAACACGGGCGACCTGCCGGCGCGTGTCGACTACAATTATGTGGCGCGCATCAGCCGTGTGGCATTGGCAACGGCCTACGAGATGGGCGGCTACAAGCCGGCGGGCGCGCCCACCCCGACGCCTACCTTCACGCCCACGGCCACGCCGTCGCCCACGCCGGACCCGGGCGCATGCACCAACCTGCTCGTCAACGGCGACTTTGAGACCGCGGTGGGGTGGTCGTTTGGCTCCACGCCCTACCCCGCCCGCTACATGACGACGCCTGTCTATAGCGGCCAGCGGGCCGTCGGCCAGGGTCTGCCGCCAGGCGTGACAAACCGCGAGGCGCACTCCTCGGCCTACCAGAAGGTCACGATTCCTGCCAATGCACCGGCCCCGGTGGTGCTGCGCTTCGCCCGCTACAGTGGCGGGCCGGCCGACGGTGTAGACTATCGCGAGACGCTGCTGCTCAACTCCAGCTACGGCTACCTGGCTTCGCTCGAGCGCAGTAAGCTGGCCGGCGACAACAAATGGGTGGAACGCACCTACGATCTCACCGCCTATCGAGGTCGCACTGTCGTAGTTTACTTCAATGTCTACAACAACGGCAAGGGATCGCAAATGTGGAACGCCGTCGACCAGGTCAGCCTCGGCGGATGTGCCAACGCCTCTGCTCTTGTCGGCGATGATGGCCAACCCGCCCCCGCCCCCTCTGTCGACCCTGATCTTGCCGATTGGAATTTGTACATGCCTGAGGTGCGCTTCGAGCTTCCCTCGCAGACTGGCGGTGGTACAATACCACCCATGCCTACTGCACCGTAAGATGAGACCTGTACGCTAACAAAGAGGCTGCGCCCATGGGCGCAGCCTCTTGCTTTTTCTGGCGGAGAGGGAGGGATTTGAACCCTCGAGGGTGTTAAGCCCTACCCGTTTTCGAGACGGGCGCACTCGGCCGAGCTATGCGACCTCTCCGTGCAGCATCAATTGCAGACACAAATTGTAGCGTATGCGCAGGAAAAGGGCAATTTGCGCCGATTCCAAAATGGATGCGTGATAGCTTGCGCGGGCGTTATGAAGATGATAGGATTGCGCAATCCTGTAAATGGCTGCAGGGCTTATTGTCTACGATTCTGTTCCAAAAAGGTGAGAGTGATCAATGTCTTTCGAAGTGCCCGCCCAGTCTTCAGCCGACTACCAGGGCTGGAAGTCCATCGTCGCGAAGTATCAGACGCCTGACGTGGGAGTTAGCACCTGGCAATTAGTGAATTCGTTTGGCGGACTGTTCCTCTGCTGGGTCCTGATGTACTTTAGCCTTAACATCGGCTATTGGCTGACCCTGTTGCTTGCCATACCCGCCGCGGGGTTCCTGGTGCGCATCTTTATTATTCAGCACGATTGCGGACACGGTTCATTTTTCAAATCGCGCAAGGCAGCCGACATCACCGGCACAGTCTGTGGTGTCTTTACGCTGGTCGCTTATAAGTACTGGCGCAAGCAGCACGCTATCCACCACGCTCACCATGCGGAGCTGGAGGAGCGTGGCATCGGCGACGTGTGGACGTTGACGGTCGACGAGTATCTGGCGGCGCCGTTGTGGAAGCGTGCGGCCTACCGCATCTTCCGCAACCCGCTGTTCCTGTTTGTGTTGGCCCCGGCTGTCAACTATGTAGTGCTCGAACGCTTTCCGCTTGCTGCCAAGCCCGAGTGGCACAACGGCGAGAAGGCCTCGGTCTGGTGGAACAACCTGGCCATCGCCGTGCTCGTCGTCGCCATGTCGCTTTGGATCGGTTTTGACAAGGTCGTGCTGATCCACCTGCCCGTCGTCGTCATCGCCGGCTCGGTAGGTACGTGGCTGTTCTACGTGCAGCACCAGTACGAGCGCACCTACTGGGAGCACACACCCGAGTGGGACTTCACACTGGCCGCCATGCATGGCAGCTCGTTCTACCGCCTGCCCAAGGTGCTGCAGTGGTTCACCGGCAACATCGGCTTCCACCACATCCATCACCTCAGCCCGCGCATCCCCAACTACAAGCTGGAGGAGTGCCACAAGGACAATCCCTTGCTGCAGCGGGTCGAGCAGTTGACGCTGTGGTCGAGTCTCAAGACCGTGCAGCTCGCCCTGTGGGATGAGCAGCAGCACCGCCTGGTCACCTTCCGCGAGGCGCTGCAGATGAAACAGGCAGCACGCGCCACTAGCGGCGCATCGGCGTAAATCTCTTCGCCCCGCGCTCGCCACACTTGTGTGGCGAGCGCGGGGCAATTCCACCCCTAATTGCTGCTAGAGAGTCACTCAAACAGCCAGCGCCAGTTCGATCGCCTCTCCGAAATCCAGCTTTTCCCCTGCCTGCCAGGCAGCCTCGAAAACCGATTCCTGCCGATACTGCGGTACCACAGCCATAATGCGTTCAAAGTGCAGGATTTCGTGAGGATGGCTGGAACTTTCCAATGCTCTCCACTTTACGTTCAACGTCGCAGTCACTGCCGGGAGCTTGGCTGCGCTGGTAAAGTCGTCCCGCAGGTAAGCCACCATTATTTGCCGTTGCCTGCGAATTGTCACAGGCAACGAAAATCACCCGCCGGCCGCCGCCCGCACAAAATGGATTTCGCTTGGCCGGTCCAGCCGGCAGCGTAGCCCTTGTGGCTTCACATCGCCGTCCACGGCCACGACAATGCCTGGCCGCAGCCGGCCGTCTTCGACCAGGCGCGCCTGCAGCCCCGGGTAAATAATCTCTGCGGCGTCGAGCGCACTGCCGACGTCAGTCCCCGACACTTCGACTATCTCATTCCCGCCAGTCAAGTCGCGATGAATGGCGGGCACCCACAACCGGTGCCGCAACTCACTCATGCGCATTGTTGGTCAGAGCTACCAGCACCTTGGGCGGTGACATCGGCAGCTCGTCCATGCGCACGCCCGTCGCCTGCGCAATGGCATTGGCCACCGCTGCCGCCGGCGGCAGGATCGGTGACTCGCCCACCCCGCGCACGCCATAAGGGTGGCCGGGGTTGGGCACCTCGACCAGCATGGTGTCGATCATCGGCAAATCAAGCGCGGTGGGCATCCGGTAGTCGAGCAGGCTGGCGTTGAGCAGCCGCCCCCGCTCGTCGTATACATATTCCTCGTTGAGCGCCCACCCGATCCCCTGCGTGGCGCCGCCCTGCAGTTGGCCCTCGACATACGCCGGATGAATTGCCTTGCCCACGTCCTGGAGCGCAGTGTAGCGCAGAATCTCTACCTTGCCCGTCTCAAGGTCGACTTCCACGTCCACGATGTGCACGGCAAACCCGGGGCCATAGCCGGAAGGATATACCGAAACAGAGGCGGTCAGCGGTTTCGTCAGCTGTGCGGCCAATTGGGCAAAGGTCTCAGTCCTGCCGTCTGGTCCATAGAAAACCCCGCTTTCGGCGCGCACGTCCTCGGCTGCTGCGCCCCACAGTTCGGCCGCACGTGTGCACATCTCCGCTGTGATTTTGCGCCCTAATTCGTAGACAGCCCAACCAGTGCCAAAGGTAGTGCGGCTGCCATAGGTGCCCTCCGTATAGCCCACGTGCGCCGTGCCCACTACCTGGATCCGAATGCACTCATAGGGGATTCCCAGTGCCTCCGCAAACTGCATGGCGATCGAGGCGCGGCTGCCCCCAATGTCGGTGCTGCCCTCGACCAGGTTCACCGTGCCGTCCGGGTTGACGGCCGCCGCCGCGCTCGACTGCCCGCCCCAATTGAACCACATGCCCGCCGCCACGCCGCGCCCGCGCCCGCTTGCGCGGCCCGCCGCCCCCAGTGGTGCGCGATAGTGCGGATGGGCAGCAGCTGCCTGCAAGGTTTCAATGGCCCCAACCCGGGGGAGCTGCCGCCCATCAGGACGGCGGTCGCCCTCTGCCACTGCGTTGCGCAACCGGAACGCCAGCGGGTCGATGCCCAGCTTCTGGGCCAACTCGTCCACCACGCTTTCGCCGGCAAACACGGCGTTGGTTCCACCCGGCGCGCGGTACGGTGTCGACTTGGGCCGGTTCACAACCACGTCGTAGCCGTCGATCAGCACGTTGTCGATCTTGTAGGGCGCAAAGATAATATCGCAGGCCGCCCCTACCGGCGAGCCGGGATAGGCTCCGGCCTCGTAAACCAGTTCGGCTTGCGCCGCCGTGAGGCGCCCTGCTGCATCCGCACCTATCTTGACGCGCATCCATGCGCCAGAGGTTGGTCCGGTGGCGGTCAGCACCTCGGCGCGTGTCATGATCAGCTTGACCGGCCGGCAGCCACTCTGCTTGGAAAGGAGTGCCGCTACCGGTTCCAGGTAGACGCTGATCTTACCTCCAAAGCCGCCGCCGATCTCAGTGGGCGTCACCTCGATGTCGGCTACCGGCAGTTGCAGCAGCTCGGCGAGCTGATCGCGCACGGAAAAGGCAGCCTGCGTGCTGCACCAGACTGAGACGCGCCCGTCATTGTTCCACAGTACGGTTGCATTCTGCGGCTCGATATAGCCTTGGTGCACGGTGGCGCTGTGGAAGGTACGCTCGACCACGACCGCCGCACTGGCAAAGGCCTGCTCCACATCCCCACGCTGGTGGCGAATATGCTCGGCGACGTTCGTGGGCGCCTCGCCTCGCATGCCCAGTTCATTGGTGCGCAGCTCGGGCAGCAGCAGTGGGGCATCGGGCTGCATGGCACTGCGCCCGTCGAGAACGTGCGGCAGCACCTCGTAGTCCACGACGATGCAACCCAACGCCTCCTCGGCGATATGCACTGAGTCCGCCGCCACGGCCGCCACGGCATGGCCATAGTAGAGCACCTTGTCGCCCGCCAGGATGTTATTGCTGGCATAGCGCATGTTGACAATCGATTCACCCAGGTCGGCAATGCTGTCGTCCAGCGCCGGCAGGTCGCGAGCTGTCACGACTGCGCGCACCCCTGGGATGCGCAGCGCCGCCTCAACGCCAATGCTGCGAATGCGAGCGTGAGCGTGCGGGCTGCGCAGAATTTTGCCGTAAAGCATCCCTGGTAAACGCACGTCGGCCCCGTAGATGGCGCGTCCGGTTACCTTGTCCACGCCATCCGGCCGGATCGGGCGTGTGCCGATTACCTTGTACGGGGAAACGGTCGCAGGCATTGTGCTCATTACGGCAACTCCTCCACACGCAAAACGACTGAGCCCTGCTAAGACGTACTCTCGCCGTCGACGGCATCGGCCGCATCCAGGACGGCACGGATAATTTTGTCATAGCCGGTGCAGCGGCACAGGTTGCCGGCCAGCCAGTAGCGTACCTCCGCCTCGCTGGGGTCGGGATTGCGCTCCAACAGCGCCCTGGCTGCCATCAGAAAGCCCGGCGTGCAGATGCCGCACTGCAAGGCCGCGTGTTCCAGAAATTTCTGCTGCAGCGGATGCAGCCTGTTCCCCAGCGCCATCCCCTCTACCGTGTCGACGCGACCGCCGTCCGCCTCGACGGCCAGCACTAGGCACGAGTTGACGAGCACGCCGTCGAGCAGAACGTTGCACGCCCCGCAATTGCCGTTGTTGCAGCCTTCCTTGGCGCCGGTCAATCCCAGCACGTCGCGCAGGACCTCGAGCAGGCTCTGGCGCGGCTCACACAGGAATTCGACCTGGTCGCCGTTAATCGTGGCGGTAACGATACGTTTGCGAATCGAAGTTGCGTTCACTTTGTCTCCTGCCTTGCACGCGCAACAGCGATCTCCAGCGCCCGCCGCACGAGCACGCCTACCAGCTGGCGGCGGTATTCAGCTGTCCCACGCATGTCTGTTATCGGCCGCGCCGCTTGTTGGGCTGCCGCAGAGACCTTGGCGATCGTCGTGTCGTCAATTGGCTGTCCAGCCAGGATACTCTCCGCCTCAGGAACTGCCAGCGGTGTCGGGGCGACAGCGGCCAGGGCCACGCGGCCACACGCAATGTGGTTGCCGTCGGCGCTCACTTGCACCCAGGCTGCCGCGCCGACGACGGAAATGTCCATTTCGTTGCGCGGCGTAAAGCGCACATAGGCGGCGCCACAGTTTGATGGTGGTGGCGGCAAATGCAGGGCCACTAACAGCTCCTCCGGCTGGAGCACCGTGCGGCCCGGACCAACGCAGAAATGCTCGACCGCAAGCGTACGCCGCCCCGTTGGCCCGGCGATCTCTGCTTGGGCGGCATAAACAATAAGCGCTGGGATGGAGTCGGCTGCGGGTGAGGCATTGCAGAGGTTACCGCCCAAGCTGGCGCGGCCCTGGATCTGCACGCCTCCGATCTGGCGTACGGCGTCTACCAGGCCCGGATAGTAGGCGACAACATGCTTATCGTTATAGATGCGCCAGCAGGGCGTCGACGCGCCGATGCGCAAGCCTGTTTCAGCATCGTGGGCAAGCGCCATCAACTCGGCAACCGGCTTGACGTCGACGACCAGGTCAGTGGTCTGCCGCCGCTCGCGCAGCGCCACCAGCAGGTCCGTGCCCCCGGCGAGAATGCGTGCTCGGCCCTTTGCCTGCTGCAAAAGAGCTGTTGCTTCGTCAATTGTGGTAACACGGGCGTAGTCGAAGGCCTGCATGGCGCAGATTGTAGCGCAGAAAATTGGCAAATGCAACTGTCAAGAAATCGCAGGGTGCGCGTCACGATTTTGGAAGCTGTCCCGTTGCGTTCAGTGCGCACGCCTTCGTGCGCCTGGCGCCCACATGCCCGTGTTCTCGCCCACACAGGCGGCTTGGCGGCCGCTCCGCACGCGGCGTGCGGACTGAACGCGGGGCTTTGTTCCGGCGCGTCCAAATTCCTGACGCACACCCGAAATCGCACATTTGCGGCAGCAGCCGCAGAACAAGCCAGGACGCTTGACGGAGGAACCAATATCCCTTACCATTCGTCGTGGGATTGTAAGCTTTGTTCCCGTTTGTCCAAATAGATAAGGAGTTGCGCTATGTTGCGACGGACTATGGTGATTGCGCTTGGATCGATGTTGCTGGCGGCTCTGTTGGCCGGCTGCAAGCCGGTGACTGCGCCGGTTGCGGAACCTGCCGAACCCGCGGCAACGGAAGCCGCTTCCTTGGAAGCCGCTACCCCAGAAGCCGCTGAGGAAGGTGCCGGCATCGCCAATCCTGCGTCGGTGTTCTGCGCGCAGAACGGCGGCAAGCTGGAAATTCGCGACGAGACCGGCGGTCAAGTCGGTTACTGCATGTTTGACGACGGCAGCGAGTGCGAAGAATGGGCCTATCTGCGCGGTGAGTGCGCACCCGGCGAGGCCAAGGCACCTTCATCCATCGGCATGCCCAACCCAGCCTCAGTATTTTGCACCGACAACGGCGGCACCCTCGAGATGCGGCAGGATGCCAACGGCGAGTACGGTATGTGCGTCTTCGGTGACGGCAGCGAGTGTGAGGAATGGGCTTACTTCCGCGGCGAGTGTACGCCCGGCCAACCAAAGGCCTCGGCCAACATGCCCAACCCTGCCTCCGTGAACTGCGAAGCGCAGGGCGGCACGCTCGAGATCCGCCAGGACACCGGCGGCGGCGAGTACGGCATGTGTATCTTCACCGACAATACCGAGTGTGAAGAGTGGGCGCTGCTGCGCGGCACATGTGCTGCGGGGCAGAACCCAATCTCTAAGTAATGCACCTGCAAGCCCTGGGAAGGGTCGAAAGTTTGCTTTCGCTCTTCCCAGGTACACCAACCGCTTCCCTCAACCTTTCTTTTCCTTTCCGTCAATCCACCTCTGCCATTGTCCCGATCCTCAGACATTCCGCCGGTTTCAGCACCCCCAATTGGTGCTAGCCTGTGTCTAGGGGTGGCTGCGAAGCCTGATCGGCTTGGGACTATACGCGGTCCAAATGCGACCACTCCGCATCTATCAAGTCAGGGGAGGTTTTCAATGAAGCGGATGGTTCTCTTTGTCGCGTTGCTCGCGGCGATCCTGCTGACGCCGATCGCGGTCGTCATTTCTGCTCCGGACGCTGCCTGGGTCAAGTACCCTAACAATCCCATCTTCGGTCCCAGCGGCAACGGGTGGGACAACAGAAACGTTCTGGCTGCCAAGGTTGTCTATGAGGGCATGTACCGCATGTGGTACACGGGCAACGGCTCCGGCGACCTGCGCACGAACATCGGCTATGCCACGTCGCCCGACGGCATCGCCTGGACCCGCCAGGGCAGCGAGCCCGTGCTGCGCTATGGCCCGGGCAGCTGGGAGTCCCACGGCGTCAGCGCTCCTTCGGTCTGGCACGATATTGGCGCCAACCTGTGGAAGATGTGGTACGCCGGGCGCGATTTCCGCGGCAACTACAGCATTGGCTATGCCACATCGCCCGACGGCGTGACTTGGACAAAGTACCTCGGCAACCCGGTGCTCCGGCCCAGCACAACAGGAGCCGACGACATCAGCGTTGTCTCGCCGCATGTCGTTTACCAGGCGGGCGTCTACCACATGTGGTATGCCGGGCGTGGTTCCAGCAACCAGATCTTCTACGCCACCAGCAGCGATGGCGTTACCTGGACGAAGCACCCGAACAATCCGGTCTTGAGCCTGGGCGGAGACTTTGCCTGGGACAATGGCGAAATTGCCGCGCCGGCTGTGCTATGGACCGGCGCCCGTTTTGACATGTGGTATCAGGGCTACAGTCGCGGCACCCTGCAGCGCTACATCGGCCACGCTTACTCCGCTGACGGCGCCAATTGGACCAAGGACGTGCTAAATCCGGTGGTCGGCCTGGAGCCAAACACTTGGGATTCGTACAGTGTCTACTATCCGTCGGTCTTCATCAGCTCGACCGGACAGCCTATGCTTTGGTATCAAGGTGAGAACGGCGAAGGCCTGACCAAGCAGTTGGGCGTTGTCTTCTTCGACCCTAATGCCATTCCGACACCGCTGCCGACCTTTCCCTCTGAGCCCGTTCCACCCACGGACACACCGACGCCTACCATAACTCCCACACCGATCCCGGTGCGCTGCGCGATCGACGGTGTGGAGTGCGTCTTGCTGCCCGCGATTCGCAACGGGGCCGACTAGCCTCCATTGCTGCTCCGTCCCGCTCGGCGCACACATCTTGACCTACGCCAAGATGCGTGCGCCGAGCAATGCTATTCATAGCGTGGCGCTACTCGTAGCGCAATGCCTCGGCCGGATAGATTCGCGCCGCCTGCCAGGCAGGCAAGATCGTCGTCAGCAACGAGAAGAGGTAGGTTGCCAACACGATCAACGCGATCTGCCCCCAGGGAATTGCCACGATCGATCGATCGATCTGCGGGAAGAACGCCCCCACCAGATTGTCTCCCAGCACGATGCCGGTCAACGCGCCGATCAGCAGCCCCGTGATCGAGACAAAGCTGGACTCGATCACGAAAGAAAGCCCTACCATTCCCCTTTGGAATCCCAGCGCACGCAGCATGCCAATCTGTTGCCGGCGCTCGATGACCGAACGCACCGAAATTACACCCAGCGCGGCGATACCGACCAGCAGCCCCAGCGCCATAAAGCCTTGCAGCAGTTGCAGGGCGCCGCCCGTTAGCCGCTGGCGCTGCGCATATTCGTCGGCGATAACGCTGGCGTTGAGACCACTGGCGACAAACGTGCCCTCGATCTTGGCCGCTACATCCTGTGGATTTGCCCCTTCTATCGTTTTAACGAACAACTCGTCGCCGGTCACGGGCACACTGCGCAGCTTGGCCAGTGTCGCTTCGCTGCCGATCAGATCGGCGGGGGCCAGGTTGTCCTCGTCGGCAAGCACGCCGATTACTTGCACCCGGCGATTGCGCGTCACGCCGTCTTGGCCTACAGTTGTCAACTCCAGGTACAGCTCTGGTATCTGTCCGCCCTGCACGACCAGGTTGTCGAGACGGAAGGTTGACTCCCACGTGCTCGGGTTGTTGTCGCCAAACTCGCCCGCTGCACCACCTGCTCCATTCGCACCGGGTTCGCTCCTCTGCCGGCGGTTGCGCGCTCCCTCGTCGGCAAACATGTCGCCAAACACGGTTGTGCGCGGGCGCAGCAGTGACGGCTTGATAATCACTGTGTCATCACGACTGGCCAGTGCATCCCATACGGCCGCGTCGTCGGCAAAGCCGGGCGCACGCGCCTGCAGGTGGTAGATCTGGCGTGCCTGCGACACATAGCCCTCGTTGACGCCTGTGAAACCGGTGCCCTGGTAGCTCTCACTCGCACCTGTCTGCCGTGCTTGCACGAATTGATCGGTAATGGCGCCGACCGCCGCCACCTGTGAGCGCAGTGCCTCGTCGCCCTCCGCCACTGCCTGAGCAAAGTTGTCGATCGGGCTGAAGAAGCTCAGCAGGGTCGGCGAGACGCGCAGGTCAAAGCCTGCAGTCTGGCGCGGGTCCAGGCGGATGAGGGATTGGGTGGTGTTCAGGATGACGGCCATTACGACTACCGTGGCCATGATCATGGCAAACAACACCATCGTCATGCCGGTGCGAAAGCGGGTGCTCAGCGGGTACGCGATGGCGGTCTTGAGCACGGGTCGTAGCGAGGGGATGAACCCCAAGACGCTGGCGATCAACGAGCTGAGAAAGGCTGCATTGAACATGACTACCAGGATTACGCCGATGATGATCATTGGGCCGCCGATGGTAAACACGGTCGGCGCCTGTGTCGGGTCCCAGGTGAATAGGCCCGGCCATAGTTGCGGGGCCAACGCATACCAGGGGGGCACCCAGATTGCCAGCAAGCCCAATCCCAACAGCGAATAAACGATGGTATAGCCGGTTTCGTTGCGCAGCGGCGTCAGCTCGATAATGCGTCCCACTAGCGTAGTGAACCCGTACAATGCCACCGTCAACGCAATCATGGCCAGGCTCAATGAGCGGTTTTCATAGGCCAGCCACAACAAGTAGAGACCCGCACCTGTGATTGCGATCGGCCACACCCAGCGCCAAGCGCGGCCCAGCCACGAGCGCCGTTTGCTCTCCGCTTCGTCCGGCAGGTTGCGGATGGCGGTGACGATGTTCATGCGCGCAACGCGGCTCGTGGCGAAGGCCATGGCTAGCCACGTGATCAGTACACCAAGACAGTAGGCAGTCACGACCGACTGCCACGAGATTTGGAAGCTGACGGCGAAGATGCCGCCCACCTGCGAATTGATCTGCCCCGTGGCATCGTTGAAGAGCTGGCTGATAAACGCCGTCATGGCGTAGGTAATACCGATCCCCAACAGCACGCCCAGTGCGCCCGCCGCCAGGTTGTAGACCATGCCCTCCGTCATAAACATCTGGGCGATCTGGCCGCGCTGTACGCCTACGGCGCGCGCCACGCCGATCTCTACCCGCCGCTCAGCTGCCAGCATGACAAAGATCAGCACGATCAGCAGCAGCGCCGCCAGGATGGAGAAGATGCCAAAAATCGAGAAGATGGAAGAGAAAACGCCTCCCCCGATATTGGCGGCGGTGACGATGGTTTCCTTGTTAAGCGGATCGATCTGTTCAAACTGGTTGAGGTTGCTCACTGCCTGCCCAAAGGCCGCTGCTACGTTCGCTGGCAGCGGCAGGTTCAGCAGCCATTCGTGCACGCTCTGGCGCGCCAGCACCTCGCGCAGTGCGTCGTCGTCGCCTCCCTGCACGGCGGCCATCATGGCCGCCACATCCTGCTTGGACATCTGGTCGATGCTAAAGCTCTGCAGCATGGTCTCGATCATGCCCTCCAGCATCGGCGGCACATCGCCCTCTGCCCCCACGTCGATCTGCGAGGTTTCGGGCAGTGAGGCAGCCTCGCGCTCGACGATGGTGCGAACGTCCGAACGGCGCAGGATATCGGCGACCGTGCCGACGGCCACTGAGTCGAGCGCCAGCACACGCAGTCGCTGACTGACCGCGCCCGTGTGCTGCATCCCGCTCATCTCGTCGCCTTCATTGGAGATGAGCACGGCGTTGACCTTACCGTTCATAAAGAGCAGCTGCTGCGCTTCGCTCAGCCGCAGCATGACGACTGGCATGAGGGCACTGAGCGGCCCCGCCTCGTCGACAATGGCGCGCACGCGAAAACGGACCGGCAGCGGCCCGATGTAGATCTCGACCACGTCGCCCACGTTGGCGCGCAGCCGTTGGGCGCCAAGCCGGTTGAGATAAAGATCGCCCTGCCGCAATTGCAGGCCGTATTCGGCTAGCACCCGGTCCAGGTCGTAACCGATAGTGTTGAGGTTAATGGCCCGCAGCAGATCGCTGGAGACGCCTTGCAGCGCTGCCAACGAGCCGGTCATTGTCGATGCCGGCGTCAGGTTGCTGGTCGCCAGAGCTGCCGCCGTGGCCGATAACAGGGCCGTATCGGTGATACTGGCCGTTGGGGGCAGTGCCAGCGTGGGTGTGATTGCTTGTTGGTCCCCGGCCGGCCGCGCTCCCGTGGCCCCACCGGGCTCGGCCCCACTTATCGCAGTCGCCTCCGACTGCGCCAGCGCTTGGACGACCGCGGCCAGCTCGCGCAGGCTGATGGTCTGCTTGCCAAGGGCGCGCAGCGGCTGGGTGTTGACGCCGAGTTGGTCGAGCGTGTCGAGACTGACGGTGATGTCCGGCAGCGACTGCGGGTCGACGCCGGTGATGACCGCGCCCAGGCCTGCAAGAACTGCCGCCAACGGGGGCGCCGCACCTTCGGCCAGCGTCATGCTGCCGGTGACTGTTGTGCCTGACGCCAGGTCCGCGGGCACGTTTGCTGCCAGCTCATTAAGCTGTGCGGTGATCGTAGGCACGAATGCCAGCAGCCGCGAAGACTGCAAAAAGACATTGCCGATGCCCGGTTGCAGCGTGTTCATGGCCAGCGACGCGCCCGTGACCGAACGCAGGCCAAAGGTCTGCGGGTACTGGTCGTCCACCGCATAGATAAAGCCGATGGGCTCGCTGGCCCCAGTGGTGGCATTGCGGATAATCGTGGGGAAGACGATGGCGCCCGCCACGCCGTCGATCAGTGGCTCCTTTTGGGCCTCCATGCGCAGTTGCTCAAGCCGGTTCACGCTGATCGACGGCAAGCCGCCCTGTGCCAGCGCCAGCACACTGTCCACGCCGCCACGCATGACGCCTTGCAGCGTTTCTTGTGCCTGCTGGGCCTGTTCGTTGCTGGCGTTGGGGTTGCCCATGTTGGTCAGCATCGAGATGAGCGGCGGGGCAATAATTTCGTCCACCTTGCCATAGGCCGCCACCGATTGCCGCTGTATCGAGTAGCGCAGCGTGTCGCCTGTGCCCAGCGAACTGATGATGATGATCGTGCTTAAGGTCAGGCCGATGATGATCAGCGCCGTCTGCGTGGGCCGTCGTGTCAGCGAGCGCAGGCCCAACTTGGCCAGCACCGGGTTGCGCCACGAGATAAAGAGTAAGTACAGCAGAATGGCCGTGACGCTGCCCACCAGGAAGAAGATGACATAACTGCTGAATTCGCCAAACATGCTAGCCCCCTTGCGCCCGGCTGGTCACTGGACCGGCCACAGGAGCGGCTGCAGCATCGGGCATGGGGTCCGGTCCACGATCGCGCGCCACGATCTGACCGTCATGCATGCGCACGATGCGGTCGCAGGCCGCCGCCATGTCGGGGTCGTGCGTCACCACGACAAAGGTCTGGCCGCGTTCTTGGTTGAGCCGACGCATCAACTGCAGCACGTCGTCGGCGGCCTTGCTGTCAAGCGCGCCGGTTGGTTCGTCGGCCCAGACGATGGCCGGCTCGTTGACCAGTGCCCGCGCCACCGTAACGCGTTGGCGCTGTCCACCGGAAAGCTCCGCTGGCCGGTGGTCGGCGCGGTCGGCCAGCCCGACCTGATCGAGCACAGCCAGGGCCCGCCGGCGTGCCTCGCGCGGCGAGATACCCGTCACCAGCAGCGGCAGTTCGACATTCTCGACAGCGGAGATAACCGGCAGCAGGTTGTAGGTCTGGAAAATAAAGCCCATGCGCTCGGCGCGGTACTTGGTGCGTTTCTTGTCGCTCATTTTGCGCAGCGCGGCGCCCTCGATCTCCACGTCGCCCTCGTCAAAGTCGTCGAGACCCGAGAGACAGTTGAGGAGCGTCGTCTTGCCGCAGCCGGAAGGTCCCATGATGGCGAGCATCTCCCCGCGGGTCACGTCGAGGTCCACGCCGCGCAGGGCGTGCACTTCAATCTTGCCGTTGCGAAACCACTTCTGGATCTGTTTGGCGGAAATGATCGGTTGTTGCGTAGAATCAGCCATTCGTCACTTTCCTCGAACCGTGGTGGGAGGGTTATATGATCAATATTCGATACGTAGAAGATGCCGCAGAGGTTGCGCCGGAGCAGCTGAAGGGATTTTTTGTAGGCTGGCCCAATCCACCATCGCCACACATGCATCTGCGGCTGCTGCATGCAAGCGACCATATTGTACTCGCTCTGGACGAGAGCACCAATGACATCGTCGGCTACATCACGGCCCTTAGTGACGGTGTGTTATGCGCCTACATCTCGTCGCTCGAAGTACTGCCCCCCTATCAAGGCAATGGCATCGGCAGCGAACTGGTGCGCCGCTTGCTCGACCGGCTGCGCCACCTCTACATGATCGACCTGATTTGCGATGCCGACGTCCAGCCATTCTACGCCCGTCTCGGCATGCGCCACGCCAGCGGTATGATCATCCGCAACTACGCCCGCCAATCCGGCGCCTGACGTACCTCCAGGAGGCCCGCCTCCACTACCGGTGTGCAGTCCGCACGCCCTCGTGCGGCGCCGGCAAGCGGTGCCAAAGATCCGTCATTCCAAAGTTGTCTCGTCAACCTGGCGCTTACTTGACTTCCTGCGCCGTGAACTGGACGGTCACCGTCACGCCGTCGGTCACCTTGAGGATGCCGGCAATGTCGGGCGGCTCAAAGCCAAAGTCGCGCATGTATAGGAAGGTGCTGGCGTTCCCACTCAGCGTTTCACCGGCGAGATTCGCGGTCATGTCCCACGTCAGCGGTTGCGTCACGTCGCGAATGGTCATATCGCCGGCGACCTGGAACAAAACGTCCTTGCCAAAGCCGGCGTCGGCGGGCAGGTTTTGCACGTCAGTCGCAACAAAGGTGGCCGACGGATATTTGCTCGATTCCAACCAGCGCTCGCGGATCGCCCGGTCGCGGCGACCGCTGTCGGAAGTAAGCGTGCTGATATCGACGGTAAAGGTGCTGTTGGCGATGCTCACGTCCCCGTTGGCAAAATCGAGCGTAACTGAACCGTCGATGGTGTTGGTCTTGCCCACAGCGGTCACAAAAGGCACGGCCTGGCCGAAGAACTCCTCTTCGACGGCATACTGCGCCTGCGACTGCTCAGGCACGATCGCAAACAGCCTTTGTCCCCGAGTCTCACTCGCCACGTCGCTCGCCGCGTTTTTGCCCGCCGGCGTCGCTTCAGGCGCCTGGTCGGCGGGGCTGACCTGCGGAGCTTCAATGCCAGTGGTGACAGCCTCCTCAGGTGCGGCGGGCGCTGCTTCTGCCGCCGCTTCGGTGGCCGCTGCCTCAGCCGGCGCGGCAGATGATTCAGCCGCAGGTGCGGCAGCCGGCGCGGCTGCGCTGCAGCCGGACAGCATCAGGCTCACAGCCAGCAAGATGATCAGCACCTTGTGCCGACTTGCATGTTTCATAACAATCCTCTTTTGTTGTATCTGTCGGACCTTTTAGATATGTTGTCACAGCCAGGATGTCACAACGTTGCGGCTACGGATGTATTCATGTTCCCGATTGAGTCCATTCGTACGCTGTTGCGGTAGCCTGCTGTATAATTCGTTTATGGTCGTAAGCCGTGTGTAGCATCTGCAATTTAGAGTGGGAAGAAGGTTGTAGTGACGGAACCCCTGCCAGGACCGGAAACCAGTACGCAAGATACGCCGCCTGCCGAGGAAGCGGTCAAGCCGCAGCGTGGCAGCCGCTGGCTTGACCTGCTGATTCTTGCCGTCATTATTGTTGTCCTATTGGGCGGTATTGGCAAGGCATTTAGCGACTCGGACCTGTTTGCCCAGCCGCAGAACGTAAGCGCCAACGGCGAAGCCTGCCCCCGGGAGGGTTGCGTGAAGCCGCCCGACGAACTATGCGCCGGGCGGCCGATCAAAGCGATTGTGGAAGCAGATGGCCGCAAGCTCTACTACGCCGGCGACCATCCGGATTATCAGGGGATCATTGCGATCCACGTCGAACGTGGCGACCGCTGGTTCTGCACTGACGCAGGAGCAGAGGCCGGTGGGTTTGTGGCAGCGCCCTAAACTGCCATCGCGACTCTTTGCTTCGTAATGACTAACGTGCCCTTTGCTCGCTTGTTCATCCTCTGTTGTCCCTTGCTTTGGCAGGCGTTGCGCCCACCGCCAAATATGCCCCTTCTGACTCGCGCGGGATCTCCGGCGCTGTGTCGGTCGCAATCGGGCCATTGCAGTGCGTGTCGTTCGCTGCCTGTCCCAACAGCGCACCCAAGTGTTCCAGCAGTTCGTCGACTTCCTCGACGATCACGACCAGGCGGTCACCCGGGCGCAACCGCTGTATCCCTTTGCGCACGGCGTCGTACTGGTCGGCGGCAAGCTCAAACGGCTTGTTGGGCGGCAAGTGGTGCGCCATCCGTTCGCTTGTCTCGCCAACTTCGCGCCCGCGCCGGTCCATGGGTTCGTAGAGGACGTACTCGTCTGTGTAGGACAATGTGGCAGTAAGGCTCTCGTCCATGTCCTCGTCACGACGGTCGCCGGGCAAGGTGATGGCCATGACCGTGCGTCGCGGCTCTAGGGCGTGGATTGCCTGGCCCAGCGCAGCTAGCGCGGCCGGGTTGTGGCCATAATCAAGAATAAGTTCTATCCCCTGGTAGTCCATGCGGTTGAATCGTCCCGGTACGCTCACTTCGTCAGTTGTGAAGGTAGTCAACGCTCGGGCGATCATGGCAGGGTTCAGCCCTGCCGCCCATGCCGCTGCCGTTGCCGCCAATGCGTTCATCACCTGGAACTCGATCTTGCCGCCCAATGTGAACTCCACGCGCTCCAGATCGATTAGCTCCATCACCTGCTTGCCATCCGCGGCGACGATCATCCCGTCCTCGATGTAGACCCCCGCCTCGCCTTCGGCAAGGTGCGCCGCCATGACCGGATGCTGGGCACTGAGCGCATAGTAGACGACGCGGCCGCGCGCGGCGGCCGCCATCTGCGCTACCAACGGATCCTGGGCGTTGAGCACGGCCGCACCATCCTTGGCCACTGCCTCGACGACGACCTGCTTCACCTTGGCCAGCTGGTCGAGTGTATTGATGCCGCTCATGCCCAGGTGGTCGGAAGCGACGTTGGTGACGACGCCGACCAGGCAGCGATCAAAGGCCAGCCCCTCGCGCAGGATGCCGCCGCGTGCCGTTTCCAGCACTGCCACCTCGACATGCGGGTGCAGCAGCACTGCCAGCGCGCTTTTTGGTCCGGAGGAGTCACCGTGCATGATCTGTTCCCGCCCGATGTACACGCCGTCGGTGCAAGTCAGGCCCACGGTCCAGCGCGCCGTATCGTACATGTGGCCGACTAGCCGCGTGACCGTCGTCTTGCCGTTGGTGCCGGTGATGGCGATGACAGGGATGCGGGCGTCGCTGCCGGGCGGGTAGAGCATGTCGACGATCGGCTTACCCACGTCACGCGGCTGGCCTGCGCTTGGGTGCAAATGCATGCGCAGCCCTGGCGCCGCATTCACTTCGACGATGCCGCCGTTTTGTTCGGCCAGCGGCCGGCTGATATCACGGCAGACTACGTCGATGCCCGCCACGTCGAGGGCCAGGATTTGCGCTGCCAACTCGGCCAGGCGCGCATTACTGGGATGCACCTCGTCCGTGACGTCGGTGGCCGTGCCGCCGGTGGAGAGATTGGAGTTGCGGCGCAGGCGCACCATCTGCCCCCGCTCTGGCACTCTTTCCAACGCCATATCCTGCTGCTGCAGCGTCAGTTTCACCGCTTCGTTCGCTACGACGCGTGTCAGGATGCCACCGTGACCCGGCCGGCGCATCGGGTTCTGGTTGAGGAGATCCATCAACTCGGCCACCGTGTGCTGACCATCCCCGATCACGTGCGCCGGGTCACGGCGCGAGGCAGCCTCCAGCTTGCCGTTGATGATCAGCAGGCGGAAGTCGTGCCCTTCCAGATAGCGCTCGACCAACACCGCACTGCCGTACTCACGCGCAATCTCATAGGCGCTGCGCACTTGGTCTTCACTGTTGAGGTTGATGCTGACGCCTTTGCCCTGGTTGCCGTCGGCGGGCTTAACCACCACCGGCATACCAAGATTTTGGGCAATTCGCCACGCTTCGTCGGGCGAGTTGGCTGTGTCGCCGTCAGGTACGGGCACGCCCACCTGCCGCAGCATCAAGTTGGTGAGCGACTTCTCCTGGCACACATCTACTGCGATGGCGCTGGTGTAGGAGGTCTCCGAAGCCAGGATACGTTTCTGGTGGACGCCGTAGCCGAGCTGCACCAGGCTGCCCTTGCCGGTAATGCGCAGCACGGGAATCTTACGTGCCCGCGCCGCCTTGACGATTGCCCCGGTGCTCGGACCCAGGCGGTATTCGTCGGCTAGAACGGCCAGCCGGTCAAGCTCGGCCTCAATGTCGAACGGCTCTTCATGCATGGCCGCCAGCACCAGCCGCAGCGCCGTGTGAAACGCCTCCAGCGCTGGGACCTCCTCCTTGTACTCGATCGTGACGTAGTACACGCCAGGTTCGCCTGTACCACGGGCACGGCCAAAGGCAACGTCAAAACCCATCCGCATCTGCAGCTCAAGCGTGATGTGCTCGACAATGTGCGCCAGGTAGGTGCCGCGGCGCAGGCGCTCGATGAAGCCACCGGGCCGGCCAACGCTGCACTCATGCTTGTGCAGGGTAGGCAACCAGGTAACCAGGCGTTCGACAAAGCCGGGGAAGCTGTTGCTCGGCCGCTCGTCATAGGGGCCGATGTCGATGACGGCATGCAGGACCGGCATATAGGCATACAAGTTCGGACCGCGCAGCACCCGTAGGCTCCGGACAGTCACTGGATGCGTTTCCATCTCTTCCTCTCCTCCAACCTCGACCTGCTTCGTAGTTACTGGGGAACAGCAGTGTCGCGAGGTCGTCGTATCTTTAGGGGCGCCATGTCTGCCTCAGTATCACGGGGCATGGCGCCCCTACTCGTGCGCTTACCTGTTCAAAGTCTGGCGGCTGCGTTCAGCACGCTCGATGTCTTCGCTCGTCTCTTCGGTTTCTCTCGCCGCGCCCATAGCCGTGGACCGGTTGGCCGTCGTCCACCCGGCGTCGTCGGGCAACGTCTGCCCGTCGGCAGTGGTCGTTCGCGTGGAACCCGTATACGTGCTGTTGGTTACGCCGTAGCGGGTGTCGCGGTCGCCCTCGGCAATGGCGGTATTCCTGCCCGTCATGGCTACGCCGCTGTTGTATTGGGCAGCATAATCGTCTTCGGCAAAGTGCGGTCGTGTGCTGGTGATCAGGGCAACGACGATTTCGAAGAGGCCGAAGGCCCAGAACCAGGGGCGCAGGTTGTCGTCGACAAAGCCCAAGAAGGGTGCTGCGACAAGAGCAAGCCCGCCAAGCAGGTCGAGCACCAGGTGCGCCGACATGGGCAGCAGCTTGAACACGCCCAGCTCATAGCGGGTGATGAGGCTGTAAACCAGCGCAGCAGCGCCAAGAACCATGAAGATCATCGCCTCGGGTTGGGGCCAATTGAACAGCAGCGGGATGGCAATCAACGCCAACCCTGTCAGATAATCGAGGACACCGTGAATCCGGGTCGGGATCAGTTTTGCAACCATGTTGTTGTCTCCTGTGTTGGGTAATTATCTAGACGGCAGGCAGAGGGGTTATTCCCAATTTCCGAACCTGGCGCTCTTGCCGCAGGCGTGCAACCATAGCCGCACGCCTGCATGCCTGAGAATATAGAGATCGCCGCCGTCAATCAAGGCAAATTGCATGCCGTGATTGTCGTACAAACGATATAGACCGTCCATGGGAGACGATCAGATATGGCGATAGAGATCGGGGTAGAGGAAAGGTAAATTACGAAAAGCGTCGGTCTGAGCGGTCTGAAGCGGGGGCCCGTCTGGCAGACATGGGTGGAAAAGTATCACGAGCCTGAGGCCGCCGCGCTTTGGGCGGCGGCCTGCTTGCACTATCTACTCGGCCTTAGCCGTGAATGCCAGTTCCAATCGTACTTCCTCGGTCACGTCGGCCACGCCCGGCGCACTGGGGATGGACAGGTTGAAGTCAGAGCGTTTGATCGTGGTCTTGGCTAAGCCGCTGATCTGGGCCTCCGAATCAGCCTTCACGTCCACGTCAAACGTGACCGGCTTGCTGACGTCCTTGATTTTCAGGTCGCCCGTAACCTGGAACGCAAAGGAGTCGCCCGCCGTTGCTTGCGCCGGCAGACCCTGAATAGACGTCGGCGTAAAGGTAATATAGCGGTACTCGTCCTTATTTGACTCCAGGATAAAGCGCCGGATGGAACGGTTGCGCAAGTCGCGATCGGTGCGCAGATCGCGGGCATCGATGGTGATGGGGCCCACGGCTGTCTTGGCTGGGTCCGCTGTGTCGATTTCAATCGTGCCAGTGATCAGATTGGTTACACCCTTGACTTCGGTAGGGTTACCGAGCAGCGTCTCATTGACCAGGAAGCGGGCCTCGGACACAGCCTGATCGATGATGAACGGAACTGCGGCGCCGGTGGAAGCTGAGCCGGCGCTATCGCCGCCACTGGCCCCGTCTTCCACTGTGCTATCGCCCGTGGGCGCAGGTGGTTCCGGTGTGGGCGCCGCCACCGTGGCGGTGGGCTGCGGTGCCGGCGCGCCGTTGCTGCGGCAGGTGACGAGCACTATGGCAGCGACCGACAGCAGAACTATGATGATAGCAAGGCGTACGGTGTTTTGCTTGGTCATATCCATCTCTATCGAGCTAAGGTGGTGGCAGTCACCCGGGTTGGAAAAAGTGGTGACTGCCACCAGGTTCGCATGCTGTCCATGCTTCACGCACGACCAGCTACAACTAGGACTCCGTCACCCGCTGCCTTGGGCACTTTGAGCCAGCCCGACGGCGCCGGATGGCGACGCCAGGGTTACTCCGGCTGGTCGGCAATCGGCGGAATGCTACGCAGGTAAGCCACGATGGCGCGCACGTCGTCCTCGGTCAGCTTGCTGGTGCCGTCTTCGACGATGCGCTTCATGGGGCCTTCTACCGTGCTGCCGTCGTCGTACTCGCCGGTCATCAGGAAGTGAACGATGTTCTCGTCGGAAATTGCGCCGAGGCCGGCGCTCTCGTCCGGCGTCAGGTTGGGCGCAATTTCGTCCATCACTGCTGCACCCGATAAAAGGCGCGTGGTGTCAGGTGCACCCGTCTCCGTCTTGGGCGTATGGCAGCCGTTGCAACGGCCCAACGCCACCAGGTAGGCGCCGCGCTCCACACCCTCAGTTGGTGCTACGGCAGGCGGGGCCTTGGCAGGCGTAAACGGCGGAACGTCGCTTGCCAGTTCCGTGGCCGGCACAGCGTTCTTGACCGGCGGCAGCGTGCGCAGGGCTGCGGCCATGTCAAAGGCATCCTGGTCGGACATTGCACTCCAGTCCAGATAGGGCATGATGGGGTGTAGCTGGCGACCTTGCGGGGTCTTGCCCAAGCGCAGGGCATCTACGATTTCCTGCTCCGTCCAATTACCGATGCCAGTCTCGGGGTCCGAGGTGATGTTTGGCGCATAAACGACGCCAAAGGGCCCTTCAAACTTGTTGCCTCCGGCCGGGGCCTTGAGTTCGCGGTTAAAGTGGCAGCCGCAGCCGGTGGTGGCGGCGAAGATGTAGCCGCCGCGGGCAGGGTCGCCGATCATGGCCAGGCCGCCTGCCGCAGCGCCTTCCTGGGCCGGCTCCTCGGTGGGCTCGGCAGTTGCCTCTTCAGCCGGTGCAGCAGTAGCCTCGGCCTCCTCAGTAGCCTCCTCAGTAGCCTCTTCGGTAGCTTCTTCTGTCGCAGTAGCCGTTGCCTCTTCGGCGGCGGCCTCCGTTGCTTCGGCTGTGGCCGTTTCTGCTGTAGCTTCGCTCGTCGCTTCCTCGGCTGCTGGGGCAGCGGGGGCTGCCGGTGTCATTGGTGCACAGGCAGCAAAGACGAGCAGGGCGATGGCCAACGCTGCGGCTACAGCTAACCAACGCAACTTGGGCGAATGTACTTTCAAATGCATGCAGTTTCCTCCTCAAGATATGGGCGTGAAAAATGCTTGGTCAGGCGGAAAGGAGACAGCTTTGGCGCCTTGCCGGCCGCGGGCGTGGATGCCCATATACAACGAACGACGTTTTCGCGTTTAGCGGATTGGTTTGATGTTAAAAGATGGCAGAGAAAAACGGCTGGGATGGAGAAAGAAAGGGGCACAAGGTCTTTTGGAGCGCAGGCGTCCGCCGACGTACGCGTTGGAGCCTTCCCTACCGACCTTGTGCCCCGTGCAAAATGGTAACTAACGTTATGATTCGGCCAGGTTGGACGCTACGATCTCAGCGATTTCGTCGGGGTGGCGTGCAACGCGCGCGCCCGCTTCCTTCAAGGCATTCATCTTCTCTGCTGCCGTTCCTTCGCCGCCGGAGATGATGGCGCCGGCATGGCCCATGCGGCGGCCAGGCGGCGCCGTCTGCCCGGCGATAAAAGCGGTGACGGGCTTGCTCATCTTGCTGCCGATAAATTCGGCCGCCTTTTGTTCGTCCGTACCCCCGATCTCGCCAATCAGGATGACTTGCTCGGTGGCAGAGTCGTCTTCAAACATGCGCAGCACGTCGAGGAATGATGTGCCGTTGATAGGGTCACCGCCGATGCCCACGGCCGTACTCTGCCCAATCCCGCGCGCCGTCAGGGCGTAGACGACCTCGTAGGTCAATGTCCCCGAACGGCTGACGAGGCCGACGTTGCCGGGCGTAAGAATATGGCCGGGAATGATGCCGACCTTGGCTTCGCCCGGGGTGATAAGGCCAGGGCAATTGGGACCGATCAATCGCGTGTTGGTGGTGTCCAGGTACGCGCGCACCTGCACCATGTCCAAGACCGGGATGCCTTCGGTAATGCACACGACCAGCTCGATGCCGGCGTCGGCTGCTTCGTAGATGGCGTCGGCGGCAAAGCGCGCCGGCACATAGATAATGCTGGTGTTGGCGCCTGTAGCCTGCACCGCTTCCTGCATTGTGTCAAATACCGGCACCGTGCCAAAGACCCACTCGCCGCCTTTGCCCGGCGTCGTGCCGCCGACGACGTTGGTGCCGTAATCGATCATTTGCTTGGTGTGAAAGTTGCCTTCGCGGCCGGTAATGCCCTGCACAATCAGCCGCGTGCTGCTATCGACAAGAATGCTCATAGTTCTGCTGCTCCCCTAGGCGCCCTGCTTGCCGGAATCTTTTGCTGCCTGGACGGCCTTTTGGGCGGCGTCGGCCAGGCTTGTGGCGGTGATAAGATTGGCTTCGGCCAGGATGCGCCGGCCTTCCTCTTCGTTAGTGCCGACTAGGCGGACGACAAACGGCACTCGAACGTCAAGCGTGCCGATGGCTTCCAGTACCCCACGTGCGACTTCGTCGCAGCGCGTGATGCCGCCGAAGATGTTGATCAACACGGCCTTGACGCGTGGGTCGGCCAGGATGATGCGCAGTGCGGCAGCTACCTTCTCTGCCTGTGCGCCGCCGCCGATATCCAGGAAGTTGGCCGGCTCGCCGCCGTAAAGCTTGACGATGTCCATCGTGGCCATCGCCAGCCCAGCTCCGTTGACCATGCAGCCGATCTCGCCGTCCAAGTGGATGTAGGAAAGCTCATAGCGGCGCGCTTCGCGTTCACTGGGGTCCTCCTCGTCGGCATCGCGCAGTTCTGCGATCTCCGGGTGGCGGAACAAGGCGTTGTCGTCTACCGAGATCTTGCCGTCCAAGGCCAGCAGCTTGTTGTCGCCCGTAATGACAAGCGGGTTGATTTCTGCCAGGCTCGCGTCCACGCTGACAAAGGCGCGATAGAGCGCCTGCGCGATCTTGATAAAGTCCTTGGTGAGATCCTTGGGGATGCCGATGCCGTCGGCCAGGTTGCGCGCCAGGTGGTCGCGCAGTCCCAGGAAGGGGTGAGCAGCAACCTTAACGATCTTCTCCGGGGCTGTTGCGGCTACCTCTTCGATGTCTACGCCGCCTTCACTGGAGCCCATCATGACCACGCGCCGGTTGGCACGATCGAGCACCGCGCCAAGATAGATTTCCTTGACGATGTTGGCTGCCGGGTCTACCAGCACCTTGCGCACCTTGAGACCCTTGATCGTCATCCCCAAAATGGCGTCGGCGTGCTTCTCGGCATCGTCCAGCGACTTGGCGACCTTGATGCCGCCTGCCTTGCCGCGCCCGCCGACCAACACTTGCGATTTAATCACTACGGGCGTGCCGAGGCGTACGGCGATATCGCGTACTTCGGCCGGGGTCGTGGCCACTTCCCCCTGTGGGACGGGGATGCCGAACTGGGCGAAGATGCGCTTGGATTGATACTCGTGTAGATTCAACCTGGAACCTCCTTGCCGATTGCTCCGGTTGCGAGCGCGTTTGATGTTGACTTATGGTGAACTCTGTCGAGACCCGGTCGATGCTCGGTCAAAGCTCGCTGTCCGTTCACGTCGATTATACTGCGCGGCGAATAGGGGAGGGAAAATAACGAGACGTCGCGGGGCACATTGCCCTATATTGCTCCTGCATGGTGGCTCTGCCAAATTGTCGCCGTACCTGGCACGCGCTATAATGGGCGCGATTATGGCCCGCCGACCCTACGACTACTGCCCCTATTGCGCCACGCCGCTGCATGACCTGCATTACGGCCATAAGACGTTACGAGCCTGCCCCGACTGCCACTTCGTGCAGCATCATGATCCCAAGGTGGCTGTCACTGCTCGCATCGAGCATGACGCCTGCCTCTTGTTGGTCCGTCGAGGTGTCAACCCGGGAAAAGGCTTGTGGGCATTGCCCGGTGGCTACATGGACGCGGGCGAAATGCCTGAAGGCGCGCTGCGCCGGGAAATCAGCGAAGAGTTGGCGATGCCCATCAACGTGCATGAACTGCTGGACATCTTTCCCATGGTCAATCAGGACCAACCTAGCCAGGGCATCGTGCTGGTCTTTCGCGCCACACCGCTGGATTCTCTGTGGTCCACGGAAGCGGCGTTAGAGGCCCTTGATGATGTGGCGGAGGCGCGCTGGTTTACTTTGCAGGAGTTGGCAGGTGAGTTGCCGGTCCCCTTAGCGTTTGCCTCGACTGAAGTCGAGGTGCGCCGGTGGGTGCAGGAGTCAACGAGTAGTGGGCTACAAAGCTCTTGAACAAAGGAATTAAAATTATGACAGATAAACGCTTTCTCATTACGGGGGGAGCCGGTTTTTTGGGCATTAACCTGGCGCGCCATCTGTTGGCGCGTGGGCATGAGGTCGTCTCGCTCGATCTGGCGGATTTCACCTATCCGGAGCGCAACCGTATAACCGAGATCAAGGGCGACATCCGCGATCTGGCGACGGTGAAGCGCGCCATGCAAGGGGTAGACATCGTCGTACACACGGCCGCTGCCCTGCCGCTGTATACGCCGCAGGACATTTACACGACCGACATCGACGGCAGCCGCAACGTGTTGCAGGCAGCCTGCGACGCTGGCGTCGAGCGTATGATCCACATCTCCTCTACGGCCGTCTATGGGATCCCGGATCATCACCCGCTGTTCGAAACCGACAAGCTGCAGGGCGTGGGGCCCTACGGCGAGGCCAAGGTTCAGGTCGAGGAGATCAGCCAGCAATATCGCGACAAGGGCATGTGTGTACCGATTATCCGCCCCAAATCCTTTGTCGGCCCGGAGCGGTTGGGCGTCTTTGCCTTGTTCTATGACTGGGCCAAGGACGGCAAGAACTTCCCGGTCTTGGGCAGCGGCAACAACCGCTACCAGCTGCTGGATGTCGAGGACCTGTGTGACGCCATCTATCTGGCCGCCATGCTCGATCGCGACAAGGTCAACGACGTCTTTAACATCGGGGCCAAAGAGTTCACCACCCTCAAAGAGGATTACCAGGCAGTGCTGGATTACGCCGGCTTTGGCAAGAAAATCGTGTCCATCCCAGCCGCGCCGGCCATTTGGACCCTGCGCGGGCTGGAGAAGCTCAATATGTCGCCGCTCTACCGCTGGGTGTACGAAACCGTCACCGAAGATTCATTCGTGTCGATCGAAAAAGCCGAGCACGTTTTGGGCTATGCTCCCAAATACTCCAACAAGCAAGCCCTCATCCGCAACTACCAGTGGTATATCGACCATCTCAGCGAATTTGAAGGCCAATCCGGCGTCTCGCACCGCGTCCCCTGGAAGCAAGGCGCCCTCTCCCTGGCAAAAATGGTCTTCTAACCTTGTACGTGTCCGCCTGCACGCCGTTCTGACGGCACTCACGTGCACCCGCCTCCAGTCCGCACGCCGCGTGCGGGCTTCGTGCTCTTCGTGTCCTTCGCGGATCAAAAAGGGGCCAGGCAATCCATCTGCCTGGCCCCACTCACTCTTGCCGAACCGCCTATTCCTTGCTGATCGGAATATCCTTCACCGCGTCCGCTTCACTTCCCCCAGCCGGCGGTGTCGTGCTGGCCTTAGGGGTGCCTGTCTGTGCGTTCTTGGTCTGGATATCGGCGGCAACCTTGTCGAGCTGGTCGCTGAGTGTGCGCAGACCGGCGGTCAACGCACTCGTCATGTCGGCAAAAAACTTGCTGCTCGTCACCTTTTCGCCGACCTCGCTGGCCTTGGACTGCAGGTCCTTTGCTTCGGTCGAGCTGGCGACCTGCTTAAAGCTCTCTTCGATCGAAACAGCCATCGTGCCCAACCCACTGCGCACATCGTTTTCGACCTGCTTGCGCTGCTCGCTGTTCCAAGCCGTCTTAACGACCGATGCGAATTTGTCGGCCAGTTGCGTCAGTTCGTCGAGCAGTTCCTGGCCCGGCTGTGGTTGGCCGGCCTGTCCGCCCTGTCCTGCCTGCGACTGGTTCGCCTCGGCGGAGGGTCCTGCCGAATGGGCGTCACCCTGGCTGCTGCCCTGTGCGCCGGAGATGTTGGGGTTCTGGTTTTCTTCCATGGTAAGTGCTCCTCTATGTGAACGTATCGTTTTCTTGCGCGTGTAGCGTTATTGTACATTACGCAGAACCGCGCAAAAAGGTTCAAAAAACGGGCAATACCGGCGCCAACAACTTTATAGCCCTCTGCTTATATGGCTCGCTCTCTTGCTGGGAGGACTGAATGGGATAACGACGACCGCGTACCCCGGCCGCAACCGGGGTACGCACTGCCGCACCTGCGTCGCCTTGCTAAGGCGTAGTAATGCGAGCGCTAAAGATGTCGGTGCGGTTGTCCAAGTTGCCCGAGTTAGCTTGGGCAAAGAAGGCAAGGAAGTCGTCATTTCCAAAGGCGGCTAGCCCGGAGTAGTCGCCAAGAAAGTAACCGCCGGCCACTGGCGCAGTTTTCATGTCAAATGGGCCACTCACGTGCACTTCGCTCCAGGTCTGGCCGCCATCTCGCGACGAGACAAACCATAGATCGGTCGGCAGCGTACCCGGATCGGCATCGTTGTTGCGGAAATCATAGTAAGTGACGCCGATTGTCCCGTCGGCAGCTACGGCAATCGCCGCTGTAAAAGCCTGTACATTAGGATTCTGGCTGATGCGCACCGGCTCCGACCAGGTCAGACCGCCATCCGTGGACTTGGCGAAAACGATGGCATCTCCGGCCGGGCCAAAGCGTGCATCTTGCCAGACAACATAGATGGCGCCACTCGTCCGATCGACGGCAATTTCTGGAATGATGTCACCGGTACGCACCGCCTCGCCTGTTTCCGGATCCGTTACGCCCGCAGTCCCCAGTCGGCCGACGATGATCGCGTCGGACCAGGTGTCGCCTTTGTCTGTGGAACGCAGCACCGCCACATTAAGGCCGCGCAGCTTCTTGGCGTTCTTGAAGTTGTAGATCAAGTCCATGACGTTGATGAGCGTGCCGTCGGGCAGGACGACGATCTGGTTGCCAATCGTCTGATTGACGCCGCCTGGATCGTAGATCAACCTGGCCGGTTCCCATGTGGCGCCGCCATCGCTGGTGCGCGCAAAATACGTGGGACCGCGATAGCCGACTGCCCGTTCAGCTGCCCTGGCGCTCGCTTGCTGCTGCGGGAACTCCAGCCGATCCCATACGGCGTACACATAGTTGGAGTTTGTCGGATCAGCTATGATTGCATTCTTGTCGTTGAATACGGTTGCCTGAGTGTCGCGGATTACAGTGGTCGGCGCGCCCCAGGTGAATCCTCCATCGGTGGACTTGCTCACCATAAGTCCATTGTTTGCATCGACAGCGTTGAAGGCCAGGGTAAAGAAGTACGCGTGACCATTGGGCGAAAAGGTAACCCACGGATCGGTTGCACGCTGGTAACCGGTTAGGCCACTGCCGCCGGCGCAGAGCGTGATGCCAGGAATGACTACGGGCTGCCAGGTCGCTCCTCCGTCATGGGTCGCGCCTGCCAACAAACTGGTTGATCCACCGTCAGACCAGCGATCTTGTTGCCAACCCCCGACGAAGTTATCGGGATTGGTGGGATTCGCGGCAACCCATGGCTCAACTTCACTGGAGAGATAGTTGGTGCCGGGTTGTGCCCCGGCACAGCCTGGGGCAAACAGGCTCAGTCCGCTGACAGGTACAACGGTGCTGACGGAATAGGATTGTGCGCTTGCCAAACCAGGAATGGCCGCAAGCAATACGGACAGTCCGTACGCTGACACGCGGCGCAACATGCGATGCGAAATCATCATATGCTCCTCCTCCATGCTCAAAATACGCACACGGCTGCACATCACGACTCTACGACAGTGGCACAACGTATTCAGTTATTGGATGGGGCCCGCTTTCTTCCCTGGCACTTGCACGCTAATCTTTACGGGGCTTGGGGAGATGCATCAGGCGGTGCCAATTATAGCAGCCGAATCGGCAAAGTGCAATAGGTTTTTTTGCAGCTTTCTTGGTTGATCTTTGGCGGTCCCAGACCAAAATTTGTCATTATTGCAGCACGACGTTGTCCCCCGCTGGCTGACCGTTCACCGTCACGGGCAGCCGTACCTGCGTTTGCGGATCGTAGAGCCCAACGCGCACAACCTCGCCAGCTTCCGGTGTGGCATCGAGCAAGTGCTCTGTGATGAGAAATTCGCCCGGCTGCCAACTGCCGCTGGGCGCGGGACCGGCTTGGGGATCGGTCGCAGGCCCCGCCGCTGCCGGTGGGCCGTCCTGCTGCGCAATAGTCTCGCCGTTTGCTGTGTCCAGGTGCACAAAAATGTGGTGCGGTGGCAAGAGCGGCTGGATCACCTCCCAGTAGAGGCGCACGCTGGTTTGCCCACCTGCAACCTCGGTCAGGTCGTACCCCAGCAGCTGCGCGTGCGTACCCAGTTGCGGCGGGTCGGCAAATGGGTGTGTTGGCGTCGGTCGCGTGAAGCTGGCTGGGCGCTGCACGATGGCAATGGTTGCCAGCTCGACGGGGGGCGTCTTCTCGCCCGTCGCGGGGTCGCGAAAACCGGCCACCAGGCGGTAGTTGCCGCTGCTGAGAATTCCGGGCAAATTAAACGCCACCGGCACCTGCGCCAGCGAATTGTTGGGCCAGGCGACGGTGGGGTAGCCCGGCAGCGGCCAGCCCTCATAGCCCGCTACGCCTGCTCCCTGCGCATCGAGCAGGCTGAGGTATATCTCGCTTTGCTGTGGATCACCGCTTAGGTTCTCAAAAAAGAGCGTGGCCGCCAACTCGGTGCCTGCCAGAAGGGGCGTCGCTTCGTCGGGGCCCGAATAGCCGAGCAGGCGCAGCCCGCCGGAGGCTGACGGTCGTGCGAGGCTGTGCTGGATCGGTAAGCGCAGGCCGGTTAACGGTGGCGCAGACCCCGCTGTGTCTGGCTGCGTAACTTCCAAGTTGCCGATGACTGCCGCCACGGCATCACTCTGGGCAATCGTCAATGGCTGTCCGTCCGCTGTTTGCACGCTTACCGCCACCTGGTAGCCGCCCGGCGGCAGACCGGCGGGTACGATCAGCCCCACTGTCTCAGTGAGCGGCTCGCCGCCGCCAGGCAGCGTACGCCCATACTCGCGGCTGTACCAGACGTGGCCCCCATCATCCTGCAGGCGCAGGCTGACGTTGAGGTCCAGCCCGTTCCCGTCTGGCGTACCCGATCCGTTGTCCGCATTAGGCGGCAGCTCCCATCCGAGTGTCGCAGCGACCGGTGCATTCGCACTCTCGGCGGCCGCTGGATCGATGCCCGCGGCTGCCAGGCGCACGCTGCCGTAGTCGGCGTTGATTGGCTCCGTAGGGGGGACAGGCAGCCTGGCCCACGCCGTGAGCCGGGTGGCATCATACCAGCGGTTCTCGAGGTTGACGGCGTTCTCTGCCAGATACTGCTCGATTTCGTGCGGCAAACTGCTGCCAAAGGTGAGCGGCTCCGGAAACCAGACGGCGCCGCCGTCAAGCGCCGCAGCGATCTCTGCCTGCAACTGCGGCGACCAGGCAACGGCGCCGTCCGACAGCAGCAGCGGAGTTGGCGTGACAGGTGAATTCCGCGGGTCTGCCACCGCTGGCGACGTGTAGGCGCGCCAATAGCCTACCTGCCACGGGAAGATGGCAAGCCACGTATCGTCGTCGCTTCCCTGTTGCACTGTCTGCCGAATCAGCGGACGATAGTCGTCGGCTGCATAGCGGGGGGTGGTGTAGAAGGCCGCGATGCCGACGGTGGCGTTAATTGCCATGGCCCCTGCAGCCAACTTGCCCAGGTGAGCAACCGCCCAGGTGCGGTCGATGCCGTAGGCCAATAGCAGCAATAAATAGGGCAGCGTAATCAACAGCAGCCGCTCGCCACCGGCAGGGAAAAATGGCAGGCGCAGGTTAATCAGCCAGCCCAGCACCACGGGCACAACCAACCAGGTCCACAGCGCGGCCACCGCCGGCGCCGCAGCCGTGCCCTCGGCGGCCGCCGGCCGCGTACGTTGCGTTCGGGGGAGATCTGCTCCGCTTTTCCTGGCGGCGGTCTGCTGCTGCAGCGTCTGCACCAGCACCAGGCCAAGGATAACGGCGCAGATGGCAATGGTCGCCGGCGCCAGCGCCATCCACTCTGCCGGAATGGCAGCCAGGCGTACCTGTCCGGCCGTGAATGCCACCAGGTGGTGCTCCAGATACGCCAGGGGGCCTAACGGCGCGTCCTGGTCCGACTGCACCTTGCCCCCGACATAGCCGACCAATTGCGGCACGGCGTAGGTCAACCAAGGCAAGTAGAGCAGGAACATCAACAGGTAGACGCCACCCACGACGGCCAGGGCGCGCAGGTTCTTGCGCAAGCGCACAATGGCCCAAAGGGCCTGCGCACACAACAACAGTGCGACATAATAAAGCGTGTACAATGCCGCCAGCCCGGCCAGAAGGTAGGCCAGCGCCGGCCCCCATTGCAGCCCCCTAGTCTGCCCCTGTCCTGCGCCCGCGGCGCCATCGGACGTAGTCACCCATCGCCACAGCGCGTGCGATGCCGCCAGTGTCAGCAGGAGGGCTAACCCATACATCCGGATCTCTTGGCTGTAATACAGGTGAATAGGACTAAACGTGAGCAGCAGCAGGGCAATCCAAGCCGTGCGCCGCATAGCGGGGAACATGGCGCGTGCCAGCCAATATGCCAACGGCAGGGAGAGTCCGCCAAACAGGATGGACAGAATCCGGCCGTTTTCCGGTGAAGGTCCGCCGGCGATCCCTAGCCAAAAATGCAGCAATGCATAATAAAGCGGGGGGTGAATGTCACGCGCCGTCAGCCACAGCATGCGTGCCGGCGACTCTGTCGCGAAGTAGATGCTGTACCCTTCGTCCCACCAAATCGGCTGCCACGACAGGCGTAGGCTGCGCAAAACCAGGCCGGCGGCGACGATGGCAAGAACGATCCAGGCGGTGCGTTTCATGTACATGGCTCGTATTCTAGCCGGGCCTCGGGGCTGTTGTCTCGTCTAGAATTACGGCTTTTCGTAGCGTACGTACAGCTCGCGGTTTTGGTCGCCTCCTATCAGCGTAAAGGTGGCCGGCGGACCTGCCGGCGTGCCGCTCCCATCCAGCAATTGTACCTCCCATTTCCCGGCTGCTTGCACGCCCGGGAATTCCACTTTCATGTTTTGGAAGCGCTGGCGCGGGTCGGCCACAGGCCACGTGAAACCCGCCGCATCGGCGGACTTGGCGCTAACAGGAATATCTGCCCCATCCTTCGTCACGCGTAACGTAAAATCGGGCAGGGCTGTGTTGCCCTGGTAGACATAAAGATAGATGCGCACCAGATCATTGTTTTCGACAAACTGCTCCTGCGCCACCAGGTTGAATGGGAACGCTGGCTCCGGCGGCTCGGTCGGTGCGGGCGTCTCCGTAGACGGCGCCGGCTGGGCCACTTCGGCCGGTGCCGGCGGCGGCTCAGTGGCTGCAGGTACAGCCGCTGGCGGCTCTTGTGCGACCGGCGCCGGCGAGGCAGTGGGGGGCTCGGTCGGGACCTGCGTGGCTGGCTGCGCTGGTGCCGGCGCAGGTTGCGCAGCTTGCATCGTGCTCGCATCCACCGGGCCTGCATCGCTGTCGGTGATCGGCACGGCATCTACATTGCCACTTGTGTCTACATACGAGTAATAAACCCAGGCCGTACCGTTGTCCACGCAGCAAGTGAACCACCATTCGTCATCCGCCGATTTGCCGACGATGCGCAGCTCGTCGCCGCGGGTCAGTTCGCGGATGATGTTGTCGCTGGCAATGTCCGGACGTTTGCGGGCATTGACCTGGTCGCTGTTGACGACGGCGATCGGTGCGTCTGCCGCGATTTCCAGTGCTTGACCCGCACCCGCTGCGTCGCCCGCCGAACTCGCCGCCGGCGCGGATGGCGTAACCGGCAGTGGCGTCGCCGTCGGCTGCTTGGGCGTCGGCGTAAAGGTCGGGCGCGGGGTGCGGATGACTTCGTCGCCGGTTTGTTCCTCGGAGGAACCGAAACAGCCGGCCAGTGCAAGCGCTAGTCCAACCAATAATGTCAGGGCAATAAGTTTTCGATGTGTCATATTAGCGTACTCGCGCCCAGCCTATATAAACTTCACGATTCGGGTTGCTAGGAGCAGTAGTAAAGGTTACGGCGTCGGAGAGTTGTCGCCCGGCGCAATCTGTAACGTACACTGTCCAGGTGCCGGTTCCCAGTTCAGTCAGTCGTGTCTCTGTCGTACTGGGGTTCTCGGCCTTGGGGTCAGGCGGCGTGTACTCATACTTATAGTTGTACTGCACGCGGTTGCCTGCGCCTGGTGGCGCGCTATACTCAAAGACGTCGGTGCTTTGCCTGTCGACATTGGTGTTGGGCCGGTCAAAGCCTTCGAACTTGACGTCCACGCAATAGCCGGCGGCCGGCTCTTCCGTCGGCAGCTGGCCGATAAATAACTTGACCCAGATCGTCAGGAACTGGTTGTCGGTCGGGAAGAACTGCGGACCGATGCCGCGCTCGAATGGGAAAGGCGTGGACGTTGGCGTCGGTGTGACGGTTGGCGTCCAGGTCGGTGTAAAACTGGGTGTTGGCGCCGGCGGCGCTTGCGCTACGACGAGCGGCGCGCCGCCCGGGTCGTTGACGACGCGCACGTGCGATGCGGCCACCCACACCGAATACCCGTTTACGCAGCAAATCTCGTACCAGGTGCCTTGTGGGTTGCGGCTGATAATGGCAATGGGAATGTTGGGCCCTAATTGGGCTACAAGCGGATAGTCGGGCCCTGGCCCCGTACGCAGCGCCACATAGCCGCTCTCCACCAGGATAAAGGGTGTCGACGTCGGGGCCGGCGTAAAGGATGGCGTCGGCAGTGGCGTGGGCGTTGGCGGCAGCAGTGGCGTTGGCGTCGGCAGCACGCCCTGGTCGGGTGAGCCGGGCGGCAGCGGCGACTGTGGCTGGCCCGGCACGCCGCCCGGCGCCGGCGTGGGCGTATCAAACGGGTTTGGCGTCGGCGTAGGCGGCGGGATGGGCGTGTCTGTGGGCGGAATCTGCACCACGATCTTGTCGGCATCTACGGTCGGCTGGATGATGATCACGCCCGGTGTACCATCTTGCGGAGGCGTGACCACGATCAGCGGGGGCAGCGTCTCGGGTGTCGGCGTCCACGTCGGCGCCAGTGCACGTGTCGGCACGGGTGTGGGTGTAGGCGGCAATATCAAGTCGCTGACATTGCATCCAAGCGTGAGCGACAGCATGAATAGCGCGGCTAAGAGGCCCCACAACCGCGTGTGCGCATGTTTTCCCGCCGCCCCACGCTGTGCTTGGGTCAACTCATCAGATGCGTCATGTGCTGGGGTGGACACTGGGGCCTCGTTCACGGCGAGCTGGGTGCTGGCATACCATCGGCGGCAGTATAGCATGTGGCAGCGCTAACCGCGAAGTAGCCACCACCACTGGTGTGGCAAAGCGCCATAATTTGGAACGCTTCCTGGAAGCGTTCCAGTAATCTCTGTACGAATTGTGATGGCTTCTCGGGTGCCTTGCTATTTGCCGATGCTGCTGTCCTGCGTGTACTATTCAAGTTCTGTGTGCTTTACCTTCCCGGTCATGCACGCACTCTTTTGCAGCCGACCTGGGCTGCCCAATACGCATCGTCTTGATGCGCTTGTTCATAGGAGAAACGATATGTCTCGCATGAAAGTTCTGCTGTTAAAGGATGTGCCCGAGCTGGGCGATGCCGGCGAAATCTATTCGGTGGCCGGCGGCTATGCCCGCAATTACCTGATGCCGCGCGGTTTTGCCGTGCTGGCAACCAAGGGCGCAACCAAGCAGGCCGAAGAGATCAAGCAGGCCGGGCTGCGCCGCCGTGCGCGCGAACGCTCCAATGCCGAGGCACAGGCGCAGATGGTCGAAGGCAAGCGGTTGGTCTTCCACGCCAATGCCGGCGAGAACGACCGCCTGTACGGCTCGGTCACGACTGCCGAGATCGCCGAGAAGTTGACCGAGGTGGTCGGCTTTGAGGTCGATCGCCGCCGCATCGAGCTCGAACACCCCATCCGCGATTTGGGCATCTACGAACTCCCCATCCGCATGATGCAGGATGTGTACGCCAAGTTCACGGTTGCCGTCGTTCGCGAGGGTGAAGGCTGGAGCGAAGCCGAGGCACGCCACAACCGCAAGAACGCTGCCGCCCAGCAGGCTGCGTAAGAACGCAACCGAGTAGAGCAAAGAAGCAAAAACGCAAGGGGAGTTGATGCCCCTTGCGTTTTTTGTTGCCATTCCGTTGTGCACCCGCGTCTTTATGCGGCCTTCTTCCATCCCTGCCGCTCTGCGCTAACTCCCCTGTACCTTTGCAGCCGTGTCCTGCCCCTGCTTGATGCAGTCGGGTATCCCGACACCGCGGTAGGCGCTGCCTGTGACATACAGCCCCACCGGCAGGGCAGCCTCGATCGCTGCAACACGCTCGAGGTGGCCCACATCGTACTGCGGGTTGGAACGTCTCCAGCGGTAGATACGCTGAAACAGCGGTTCGGCCAGGATGCCGAGGAATTGCGCCAGCTCCGCCCGCACCGTCGACACAAGCGTGGCATCGTCCAATTCCATCGACTGTGGGCTGCGCGAGCCGCCAAAAAACGCCCGCAGCAGAATGTAGCCGTCGGGCGCACGCTGCTCAAACTTGACCGAGCTGAGCGTTATGGCGTTGATCGGTCGTTTGGCGCTTGCCGGCACGACCAATCCATAGCCGTTGAGCGGGTTGGGCGCATCCGCAGCACGGAATCCAAATGAGATCGTCCCTGTGCTGACATACCGGATCCCCGCCAGCTGTTCGGCGGCGCTTGGTGCTAATGGCCGCAGGAGGTCGGCGGCAACAAACGAAGGCGTCGCCAGCACTACGGCCCGCGCCGCAATCTGTTCACCATCCGCCAGCCGCAGTGTGTATCCTGCGCCCGCCTTTTCTATGTTGGTTACCGCCGTGTGCAGGCGCAGATCGCCGCTAAGACGCGCAACCAGTACGGTCACCAATTCCTCGATGCCGTCGTGGAACGAGACAAACGCCGAGAGTGGTTTGGCTGCCGGTGGGGGAGGAGTGGGTGCGTGTCCATTGCTGCCGCCCGTTCCCGTCGGGGCAGCAGTCGGCGCCCCGTTGGCCGCGGCTGCCTTGCGCGCTCGCTGCGACGCAAGCATGCCTTTCGTAACGCTGCCATGCTGCGTCTCCAACTCGCGAAAGCGTGGGAACGTGGCTAGCAGGCTCTGCTTGTCCGCTTCGGCGTTGTAGATGCCCGACATTAACGGCTCGGCAATTTTGTCCAGGCATTCATTGCCCAGCCGCCTCCGCACAAACTCGGCCAGGGTTTCGTCACCCTGATCGCGGCGCGGCGGGATGAACAGGTCCATCCCCATGCGCAGCTTGCCCCACGGCGAGATCAGGGTCGAGAAGACGAACGGTTTAAACTTGGTGGGTACGATCATCAGCACGCCGTCGGGCAGCGCCTTAGGCTTGCCCTTGTGCAGCACGTAGGTCTGGCGCAGCCGCTCGTTTGTCCCCAGCATGCGCTCGCCCAGACTCAGTTCACGCGCCAACGCCGCGCCCCACGGCTTCTGCGTGATAAACGAGTCCGGCCCACCCTCGACGACGAAAGTGCTTCCGTCCTCAACTGTCACACGTTCGCTGCAAATCTTACCGCCCCAGCGATCGCCCTGCTCCAAAATCACGTATGCTACGCCTGCCTTCTGCAGGTAATACGCCGTACTGAGACCCGCAATGCCGCCGCCAATAATGGCGACCGGCAGTTCTCTTGCTTCACTTGAATCTGTCATAACTCACCGCAACCGAACTGCGCCTCGAACCTCCGCGCACCCTGCCTGCGTCTCAACGCAAACCGCCCAACACCGTTCGCATCGCTTCATGCGTTGCGCCGATCTCCCCAGCCCCATGCGCCGTGCTCACAAAGCCGGCCTCAAACTGGCTGGGCGCAAAATAGACCCCCTGCTCTAGCATGGCATGGAAGAAGCGACCGTACAGTGCTGGGTCGGCGTATTGCTTGGCCTCGGCATAGTTCGTGACGGCCGCCCCTTCCTGTTTGAGGAAGTAGAAGCCAAACATGGTCCCCGCACACCTCGCCTGGATCGGTCTGCCCGCCGCTGCGGCTGCCGCCTCAATTCCTGTCACCAGCTGCTCGGTGGACTCAGCCGCGCCAGCAAACACACCTGGCCTGGTCAGCTCTTGCAGCGTTACCAGGCCCGCCGTCATGGCCAGCGGGTTGCCCGACAGCGTGCCTGCCTGGTACATCGGCCCAGCCGGGGCCACGTGCTGCATGATGGCGCGCTTGCCTGCGTAAGCCCCCACGGGCAGCCCGCCGCCGATCACCTTGCCCAGGCAGGTGAGGTCCGGGTCCAGGCTCCAACGCTCTTGTGCCCCACCCAGCGCGACACGGAAGCCGGTCATCACCTCGTCCAAGATAAACAACGCTCCATGCTTACGGCACGCTGCCTGCAACCCCTCCAGGAAGCCGGGCTGCGGCAGCACAAACCCAATGTTGGCCGCAATCGGCTCGACGATCACGCCGGCAATGTTGTCCGGATTAGCGGCAAACAGCGCCTCCACCGCGGCCAGATCGTTGTACGGTGCAATCAGCGTGTCGGCCGCCGTCGCCGGGGGCACACCCGGTGAATCCGGCAGCCCCAGGGTAGCCACGCCCGATCCCGCCTGCACCAGCAGCATGTCGGCGTGCCCATGGTAACAGCCGCTAAACTTGACGATCTTGGTCCGTCCCGTGTACGCGCGCGCCAGCCGCAGCGCGCTCATCGTCGCCTCGGTGCCGCTGTTGACAAAGCGTATCATCTCGATTGACGGCACCAGGTCGATCACAAGCTGCGCCAGCTCGCTCTCCAACGCGGTCGGTGCGCCGTATGAGGTCCCACGTGTGGCGGCCTCCTGCAGCGCTGCGACGACGGCGGGATGTGCGTGCCCCAACGCCAGCGGCCCCCACGACAGCACATAGTCGATATAGCGGTTGCCGTCGGCGTCCCACACACAGGCGCCCTGGCCGCGCTCGATAAAGCGCGGCGTGCCGCCCACGCTGCGGAATGCACGCACGGGACTGTTGACGCCGCCGGGGATCAACTGTTGCGCCTGGGCAAAGAGTGCTTCGGAACGAGCGGTGTTCATGCTGTCTCCCCCGTAGTTGCATACCCCGTAGTTGCGTACGAATATTCGTGAATGAAGTCCACCAGGCGGCGCACGTTGTCCACCGGCGTCTGCGGCAGGATGCCGTGCCCGAGGTTAAAGATATGCCCATCCCAGCCGGTGCTGCGCGCCGAGTCGATCGCCGCCTGGGCGCGCCGGCGCAGTTGAGGCCATGGCGCAAACAACGACACGGGGTCCAGGTTGCCTTGCACCGCTACCTCTGGGCCCAGCATGCGCCACGCTTGCGCCAGGTCGATACGCCAGTCCACGCCGATCACGTCGCCGCCCGCTTCTTGGATCAACGGCAGTATGCCTGCCGTATCGGTGCCAAAATGGATGATGGGCACCCCTGCCTGCCTGGCGATCTCTAGCGCCTGGCGGCTGTAGGGCAGCACGTACTCGCGATAGTCGGCCGGGCTGAGTTGGCCCACCCAGCTGTCGAACAGTTGCAGCGTCTGCGCTCCTGCCTGTGCCTGCGCCAGCAGATAATGGCCCACCACGAGGCTCAGCTTACCCATCAGGCGGTGCCACGCCTCGGGTTCGCCCATCATAAAGCTCTTGACACGCACATGGTTCTTGCTGCCGCCGCCTTCGATGGCATACGAAGCCAGGGTGAACGGCGCGCCGCTAAACCCGATCAAGGGAATGTTGCGGCTCTGGAGTTCGCGCCGCGCCAGGCGAATTGCCTCTAACGTGAACGGCAGCGACTCCTGCGGCGGCGTCACACGCAGCGCATCCACATCGGCCGGCGTGCGGATCGGATTATGGATGAGCGGACCTTCACCCTTGACGAACTCCAGCCCCAGGCCCATACCTTCGAGCGGGGGCAAGATATCGGCAAAGATGATCGCCGCATCCAGGTCAAACGCCTGGATCGGCTGCATCGTCACTTCGCACGCCAATTCGGGCGTCTTGATGAGTTCCAGAATCGTATAGCGTTCCCGCAGCGTGCGGTATTCCACCATGTACCGACCGGCCTGGCGCATCAACCAGACGGGCGTTGCATCCACCGGCTGCCGTCCTGCCGCCTCCAAAAAACGCATGAGTTCGCCTTTCCCACTCCATCAATTCCACGCATCTCACCCGTAGGGGCACAAGGTCCGGCGGCGATACTCTCGTTGTCGCGGCGATCGTTGTTCCGCCGGACCTTGTGCCCCTACATCCCTGCGCCCACTATCTCGCCAGGCCTCGTGTCCCTACATCTCTGCACCCACTATCTCGCCGGACCTCATGCCCCTACTCCCCGTCACTCCGCCAGCCAGCGCGCCGCCTCGGGCGCAAAGTACGTAAGGATCATGTCGGCCCCGGCGCGCTTAAACGCGATGAGGCTCTCCAACGCACAGCGGCGCAGGTCCAGCCAGCCGTTGGCCGCCGCAGCCTGCAGCATGGCGTATTCGCCCGACACCTGGTACGCGGCCAAGGGCAGCGGGAAGCTCTCGCGCACCGCGCTGAGGATATCCAGGTAGGGCATGCCCGGCTTGACGATCAGCATGTCGGCTCCCTCGGCCACGTCCAGCGCCGCTTCCTTGAGTGCCTCGCGCCGGTTGGCGGGGTCCATCTGGTATTGGCTGCGGTCGCCAAACGATGGCGGGCTTTCCGCCGCGTCGCGGAACGGCCCATAAAAGCCGCTGGCATACTTCACGGCATAGCTCATAATCGCCACGTGGTCGAAGCCTTCGCCGTCCAGCCCCGCACGGATGGCCGCGACCATGCCGTCCACCATTCCTGAAGGGGCGATGATGTCGGCCCCTGCCGCCGCATGCACGGCCGAGGCTCGCGCCAGCAGCTCGCGCGTCGGGTCGTTGAGCAGGTAGCCCTCCGGCAGATGAGCGTGGTAATGTGCATCCCCCGCCGTATTGATGATCCCACAGTGCCCATGGTCGGTGTATTCACAGAAACACATATCCGAGATCACCACCAATTCCGGCGCGGCATCCTTGATCGCCCGAATGGCCTGGGGCACGATCCCCTGCGGGTTGTAGTTGTCGCTGCCCGCCGCGTCCTTGCTCGCCGGGATGCCAAACAGGATCACGCTCGGAATACCCGCTGCGGCGATGGCCTTGGCCTCGCCCGCAAGCTGGTCCACACTGAACTGGAACTGCCCCGGCATCGACCCGATCGCCACGCGCTGGCTGCGGCCGTGGCGCACAAATAGCGGGTAGATAAAATCGGCCGGCGACAGCGTCGTCTCGCGTACCATGCGCCGCAGCGTGCTGCTGAGACGCATGCGGCGTGGGCGCATAGCCGGAAAAGCGGCGGCAGGCGCCGGATACTGCGCTGCATGACTTGCACTGTTCATTGGCATCGTTGCGTTCATAATGGGTTCCGGAAATAATCGCTCAGGGCTTCGACCAGCCCTTCCAAGCTTTGATTGGTGGCTACGATTGCCGGCGGCAGCCCCGCTGCGTTTAGCGCATCGGCCGTAATCGGCCCAATGCAGGCCAGGACAACACCCTCTAGATGACTGCTGTTCCCGCCTTCCTTTGCTAGACGAGCTAACAAATTGCGTACGGTCGACGGGCTGGTAAACGTGATGGCATCGACCAGGCTACTGCCGTCGCTGCCATCACCGCGGCCCTGCCGTGCCGCCAGCAGTGCGGCCAGGTTAACGCCCCCACTCCCCATAGTGGTCCTATACGCCACAACCGGCGTCACGTCCAGCCCAGCCTCCGTGAGCGCCTGTACAAGCACCGGCCGTGCAATGTCAGCCTGCGGCACGAGCATGCGCTGCCCACGCTCTGTAACGGTATTGAGCACCTGCGCCAGCCCTTCCGCTTTGCTATCCTCGGGAATAAGGTCTGCCCTCCGGCCGAAATGCCGCGCTACCATTTCTGCACTGGGTGCGCCGATGGCGGCCAGGCGTACAACCGCCAGGGCGTCGCACGCCAACCCCATCTGCTGCAATCGATCGGCCAGCACCAGCACCGTATTGGCGCTGGTGATCACGATCCAGTCATAGTAACCCGCTGCTGCGGCTGCCAGCGCCGCGTCCAAGTCCGTCGTGTCGGCCGGCGGATCGATCGCAATACAAGGGTAAAAGAGGGGAAGGGCTCCACAATCTGCCAGGAGGGCGCCCAGTTCTGGCGACTGGTGCTTGGCCTGCGTAACGACTATCCGCTTGCCTGCCAGTGGAGCGAGCGTCATGCCGTGATCCCCGTCAGCAGGAGCGATGCTCCTTCGTCCAAGGCTAGCTTGGCCAGCCGTTCGCCCAGCATGCGGGCTTGGCCTGGATCTCCCTCGAGTCTCAAGTCGATCTGGTTCGATCCATCCAGCGCTGTAACGCGCCCTTGCAGGCGCAAGATCTCGCCGCCGCCCCCCACTTGGACGTCTGCCAGTGCTGCAATCGGCACGGCGCACCCGCCGCCCAGCCCGGCCAGGAAACCGCGTTCGGCCTCCACCGCCACGCGTGTCGGCGCATGGTCAAGCGGCGCCAGCAGCGTGCGCAGCACCTGGTCGTCGCGGCACTGCACCGCCAGTGCCCCTTGCCCGGGTGCTGGCAGCATGACGTCCAACGCCAGAATCTCGGTGATGACGTCGGCATGCGCCAACCGTTCGATTCCGGCCCGCGCCAGCACAATGGCGTCATAGGGGCCATCTGGGTCCAGTGCTTTGCGCACACGCGTGTCGACGTTGCCGCGAATATCGGCCATCTCCAGGTGCGGGAAGCGGTGCCGGATCTGCGCCGCACGCCGCCGGCTACTGGTTCCGATCGTGGCGCCTGCCGGCAGTTCTGCCAGGCGCCTGCCGCTGCGGCTGACCAGTACGTCGTGCACCGGTGCCCGCTCTGGGATGGCCCCGATCGCCAACCCCGGCGTGATTTCGGTCGGTAAGTCCTTGAGGCTGTGCACCGCCAGGTCGATCTCGCCTGCGTGCAGCGCCTCCTCCAACTCGGCGGTAAACAGTCCCTTGCCGCCAATCATCGGCAGCGGCTTGTCCAGGATGCGGTCACCTTGCGTGTGCAGCACGCTGATGTCGATCGCAAGACCGGGCCACGCTTCCTGCAGGCGAGCGGCAATATAGTCAGTCTGCCAGCGCGCCAGGGCGGAGCCGCGGGTGCCCATGCGCAGACGGGGAAGCAGCGGTGTCTGTTCAGCCATGCCGGCCGTTTCCGTTCGTAAAGGTTGGCGGTTCACCCGCTTCCCCCAGTGCAAAAAGCTCTTCCAGCGCCTCGGCATAGGCGTCGCCGTTGCCTTGCGCCGCATGCGCCTTGAGCCGCACCGTGGGCAGATGCAGCAGCTTGGCGACGATGCGATGGGCAAGCTGCGCCACTTCCTGCTCGACCAACTCGTCTTGCCCGCTGCGATGCTCAATCCGTCGCAGTGTGCGCTCCAATTCGGCGCCCGCCACCTCCTCGGCCCGCCGCCGCAGCTCGACCAGCGCCGGCACGACCTTCCGCTCGTTGAGCCAGTAAAGGTAGCACGCCGCTTCGCCTTCGATGATGCGTTCGACGTCGGGGACCGCGGCCTGGCGCCGGGCCAGGTTGGCGTCGACCGTGTCGCGCAGGTGGTCGATGTCGTAGCGCTGTACGCCCGCCACGCCGTCCACTGCGATGTCGATGTCGCGCGGCAGTGCGATGTCTATCAGCAGCAGAGGCCGCTCGCCGCGGCGCGCCTGTACTGCCGCCACTTGTTCGGCCGGCAGGATCACGTGCGGCGCACTGGTGGCGCTGATCACCATGTCCGTATGCAGCAGCGCTTCTTCCAGTTGCGGCCACGCCAGTGCCCGGCCGCCCACGCGTTCGACGATGCGTAGGGCGCGCTCTTGCGTGCGGTTCACGCATGTGATCGTGGCGATGCCGTGCTGGTGCAGCGCCTTGGCCGCCAATTCGGCCATCTCGCCCGCCCCGATTACCAGCGCATGGCGCTGCGCCAGCGGGCCCAATTTCTGTTCGGCCAGCAGTGCCGCGGCGTGGCTGATTGAGGTCGTGTAGCTGCCGATCGCTGTTTCCGTGCGTGCGCGTTTGCCACAGTGCAGGGCGTGGCTAAACAGGTGCGACAGCACAGGCCCGTGCGAACCTGCTGCCTTGGCCGCTTCAAATGCGTCGGCCACCTGGCCCAGGATCTGCGGCTCGCCTAAGATGAGCGAGTCCAACCCCGCAGTAACGCGCATCAGGTGGTGTACTGCCTCGTCATCCTGCACATGGTACAGCAGCCCATCCAACGCGTCTGCGCTGGCCCCATACAGATCCGCCAGGTACTCGCCGATCGCCGCCCACCCCGCCTCAACCTCGCTCGCCGCTGCATACACTTCCAGGCGGTTACAGGTCGAGATGACTACGACCTCTTGCAGCGCAGGCGAGTTGGCCGCCAGGCGCCGCAGCTCTCCATGCACGACATCTAGACCGCAGCTGTTGAGTGTGAATCGTTCCCGAATATCAATCGTTGCGGTGCGATGGTTCAATCCGGCAAGCAGAATCGAAGTCATAGTCACTCATCCACGCGTCACGCCGTCGGCGCAACACCCTGTCTTGCCCCCTGTACGATGGCTGCAAGCGTCGCTACCATCGCTGGGCTGTCATTTAGCATTGGTGGCCGCTCGACCCGCACTCCCGCCGCGCGTGCAATGTTCTGTACGCCGATGTCGATGTCGTACAACACCTCGACGTGGTCGGCGATAAATCCAATCGGCGCGATCAAAAGGTTGCACTCGCCGTTCTTCGCCAGCTCTCCCACCAGGTCCTCGATCTGCGGTCCCAGCCACGGCACCCCAGTCTTGGCTGCGCTCTGGTAGGAGAACATCCAGCGGCCGTCCGCCAATTGGAGCCGCTGTGCCAGCAAACCCGCCGTCTCACGCAGCTGCCGGTCATACGGCTCGCCGCGCTGCACGATAAACTCGGGCAGGCTGTGCGCTGAAAAGACCACTAGCACATTGTCGCGTTCGTCGGCTGGAAAGCGCTGCAGCGTGGCGCACACATTGGCTGCGACGGCATCCAAATACTCCGGCTGCGTATGCCAGCTCTCGACAAAGGTGACTTCCATGTGCTTGCCGTGGGGCAGCGCCGCCACCGCATCGTCCAGCTTTTTGCGATAGGCTCCGATGCTGAGCGTGCTGTAATGCGGCGCCATGCACACGGCCACCACCTGCTCGATGCCGTCCGCAGCCATCTGCGCCACTACGTCCTTGATAAACGGGTACCAGTGCCGCATGCCGACGTACACCGGCATGCCAAGTTGCGCCTGCAGCTGTGCCGCTGCGCTGGTCGTGATCTCCAATAGCGGCGAGCGCCCGCCGATCTCACCATAGCGGTGTGAGATCTCGTCTACCAACTCCTGCGGCGTCTCACGCCCGCCGCGAATGTCCAGCAAGTACGCGGGCACGTCCTCCAGCTTGTCCGGCCCACCATAGGCCAGCAGCAGCACTGCCGGCTTGTTGCCCCCGCTCAGTTCGGCGCTCATTCGTTGCGTCCTGCTTTCTGCCACAGCGCCCGGCCGATAAAGAACGGCCCCAGCTTTTCCAGGTGCAGTGACGTCTGCTTGGTTTTGCGCATGCGCTGCACGATCGATGACAGCGGGTACAGCGCCGGTCCCAGCAGCCCCACGACGAAGTCATTGTCGTTCTTGTCCAGCCCGTGGCACGCCAGCCGGATGTCTGTGCCATAGCCCGCCCGGCCATAAGCGTGCCCGATGCCGCCGTGCTCCATCAGGATCGTACGCTGTTCCTGCGCCGGCAGTTGCTCGAATGTCCCTGCCCGCCGCAGCGGATACCAGATTGCCCACGGGAACTTGGGGTCGCACACCTTTTCGATCGGGCGCACCAGCAGCATGCGCTCCAGGTCATCCTCGTTGCCCAACGCGTACGATCGTCCCAGCATGGTGTATTCCGGCTTGGGCGTCAGCTCCGAGAAGGGCGGCCAGCGCAAAAACGGTCGCAGTGTATCCAGAAAAAAGTTGGCGTTTTCGCTAAAGGTGAGTAACGCCACGCCAAAGGGATCGTTGATGTCTTCGTACAGTACGCCCGCAATGGCTTGCTGTTCCAGCGCGTCGATCAGCGTGCTTGCCTCTGTGCAGTCGCCAAACACCATCAGCTGCATAAACAGCCGGCGATCGAGGCTAAGCTCGCGGCCGTCGGCCGTGTGGCTGCGCTCGCTGATATCGATGCCTTCGCTGGCAAAGGGGTGACCCATGAATTATGCCTCCAAATCCACCTGTGCACGTCGTACGGCCAATGGCTCGTATGTGCAGAACGGTTCCTCGTCGAGGTACGCCATCGTCATGCCATAGGCGCGTGCACGGCAGCCGCCGCATACTTTCTTAAACTCGCACAATCCGCACTTTCCCCCCAAAAGGTCGGGGTTGCGCAGCTCGGCAAAAAGGGGTGAGTTTTCCCAGATGTCACGGAAAGGCTGTTGGCGGATGTTGCCCGCCTCCACTGGCAGGTACCCGCAGGGGAACACCTCGCCGCGATGGCTGACAAAGCACACACCGGTGCCCGCAAGGCAGCCCTTGCTCACGGCGCTCATGGCCTGTCGCGCCTGGTCGCTGTCGCTTCCGTTGCCGGTCGCTGCACCTGGGTGACCGCCTGGGTGACCGCCGGTATTTCCGCCGGCATGCTGCTGGCGGCGATGGCTGTCGGGCCGCTCGCGCACGATGCCCAGCCGCCGTTCCTCGGCCTGGCGCTGGCGTACGATGCGGAAGTAGTGGGGCGCGCAGGTGGCCTTTAGCTCGATCCCGCCTTCCATTTCGGCGTCGTACATCCAGTTAAGCACCTTCTCGTACTCGTCTGCCTTGATCTGCTGGTCGTCGGCAATCTCCATGCCGCAGCCGACGGGCACGAGTAAGAAGAGGTGCAGCGCCTGCGCCCCTAGCCCCTTGGCGAGCGCCAAAGTCTCGGGCATCTGATGCGAATTGTGCCGCGCCACCGTGGTGTTGATCTGGTAGGGTACACCGACGGCAGCCAGGTGTTCCATCCCGGTGATCGAACGCTCGAAGGCCGTCGGGCCGCGGAAAATATTGTGCGTAGCCGCGTCGGCTCCGTCAAAGCTGATGCTCACGCGCCGGATGCCGCTCTCCTTGATCTTCTCCGCCACCGTACGGTCGATCAGCGTACCGTTGGTGGCCAACGCTACGATCAGCCCGGCCTCGGTGGCATGGCGCGCGATGTCAAAAATATCGGGCCGGAAGAGCGGCTCGCCGCCCGATAGCACAAAGATCGGCCGGGCGAACGCCGCCACCTGGTCGATCAAGTCAAAGGCTTCCTCGGTTTTCAGATCCTGCGGCAGCAGTTGGTCGGCTACCGTCATGCGGCGGCAGTGGATGCAAGCCAGGTTGCAGCCCGCAGTCGTCTCCCAGAAGATTAATCTGGGGGGCGGGTACGAAGAAAGTTCCATGGGCCAGTTCCTTAGAGTGGGGAGAACGCCGGGGAGAGTTCAAGACAAATTGTGCCATACTGCGACAATAATTCTATGGAATTCTATGCTTTGCTGCCAATTTCTCAGCCAAATCAGGGTACAATGCTTTGGCGTTCTGTGCAAATTAGGATTCTGGTTTATCGTCGATCTGGAATCAGTTAACGGGGGTTAATCGGGGGGAGGGCAGCCGGTCAGGCTGCCACTGCCATACGAGCATTTACCGCTATCCAGTGTCGGTCGACATCCCCTATATAGTCCGACGCCGGCCGAATCAGCCGCCCCGTGGCGATTTGCTCCAGCGCATGTCCTACCCATCCCGCTGCACGTGCGACAGCGAACGTGGGAGTGAATAGCTCGACCGGCAGACCAATGCCATGTAGCAGCAGGGCGGTGTAAAACTCGACGTTGGTTTGCAGGTTGCGCCCCGGCTTATACTCGGCCAGCAGCCGCACAGCCGTTGCCTCCACGTGTGTGGCCAGTTCGTACAGATGGCTGGTGTCGCCTTCTGCGCCGTAAAATGCTTTAGCGGCCGCTCCCAATATCTCGGCACGCGGGTCACGTACCTTATAAATGCGGTGCCCAAAGCCCATCAGCCGTTCACCGCGTTCAAGTTTTGCGCGTAGATAGGCTTCGGCGCGGTCCGGTGTGCCGATGTCAAAAACCATATCCAGCGCCGGTCCGGGTGCGCCGCCGTGCAAAGGCCCCTTGAGCGCTCCGATCGCACCCGTGATCGCCGACACCATGTCGGAACGTGTCGCCACGATGACACGTGCCGCAAAGGTCGACGCATTGAGACCATGGTCGGCAACGGTGTTGAGATACGTTTCCAACCCACGTGTCTCTGCCTGGCTTGGGCGTTCGCCGGACAGCATCTGCAAATAATTGGCGGCATGGCCCAGGCTCGCCTGGGGCGCAAAAGGCTCCAATCCCTGGCGCAGCCGCCAGTAGGTGGCCACCACGGTCGGCATGCGCGCCACAAGCACCTTGCCCAAGCCGGCGTCGCTGCGCATTTCATCGGGCAAATCCAGGTCCAGTGTGCCTGCCGCCATGCGCAGCGCATCCATGGCCGGTCGCTGTTCGCCTGCAATCGAACGCAGCAGTTCGAATGTAGCGCGGGGCAAGACACGCCAGCGCGCCAGTTCCCCGCGCCAGTCCGCCAGCTCCTGTGCACTCGGCAGCCGGTCGTGCCACAGCAGATATACGACTTCCTCAAACGACGCATGCGGCGCAAGCTCCTCAATGGCATACCCCCCGACGATCAATTCACCCTTCTGCCCATCTACATGGCTGAGCCGGGTCCGTGCCGCCACAACCCCCTCAAGCCCCGACTGATACGTTGCCGTTGTATTCATTCGAATTCCCCCTTCTTTCCAAAAGAATTTGCACTAACCAAACCATACGATCTACAATCAACATTGTCAATCTTGATTACAAAATCAATATTGCCCTTTGCAGGCCCACGTGCCCTCCTGTGTTAGCCGCTATAGGAGATTCACACTATGCCATCACAACAACGTTACCTAACCGCCCGCGAAGCCGCCGACATGCTGGGAATCAACGTAGCCACCCTCTATGCCTACGTCAGCCGTGGCCTGCTGCGCTCCGAGCCAGGTGACGGCAGCACCCGTGCGCGCCGCTATCTGGTCCAAGACATCGAGGCACTGCAGGCGCGCAAAGAGTATCGGCGCGAACCTGCCAAGGCCGCCGAGAGCGCGCTTGGCTACGGCATGCCTGTGCTCGACTCCTCCATTACCTTGATCGACGCCGGCAGGCTCTACTACCGCGGCCACGATGTTTTGGCGCTGGCACGCGTCCGCAGCTTTGAAGAAGTGGCCGCCCTGCTTTGGACCGGAGACTTTGCGCTCGACAAGCTATTCCCCGCTGAGCCGGCACTGGTGTCCACCTTGCCCCTGCCCGGCGATCCCGACAATCCCATCGAACACTACCAGGCGACGCTGGCGTTGACAGCCACGCACGACCTGGCTGCGCATCAGCACACGCCACACGCAGTCGCCAAAACGGGTGTACGCATCCTGTCCCTGCTCACGTGCGCCACCACCGGTCACCCTGTATCGAACACGGTGGCAGAGTCGCTGCAACAGGCGTGGGCGCCCGGCCATGCCGGCGCAGCGGCCTTATTGTCGGCTGCCTTAATCCTATGCGCAGATCATGAACTCAACGTCTCAGCCTTTACTGCACGCTGTGTGGCCTCTGCCGGCGCGACGCCCTACGCCGTCGTCATTGCCGCCTTATCTGCCCTCCAAGGCTACAAGCACGGCGGGCACACGGCCCAGGCCGCGGCACTGCTGGCCGCGGCCGCGCAGGGCGTGCGCCCGGCGCTTGCTGCCTACCTCAAGGGCGGTGACGAGATTCCCGGCTTCGGCCACATACTCTATCCCGACGGCGACCCTCGCGGTCAGTGCTTGTTGGCAATGCTAAACGATCGCTATGCGGCCTCGCCCAGCGTGAGTGTGGCTAATGATCTGTGCGCGGCTGTCTATTCCATCCTTGGCCGGCGACCGACCATCGACTTTGCCTTGGCGACACTCGGCGCCGCCATCGGCGCACCGCGCCACAGTCCGCTGGCCATCTTTGCTTTGGGCCGCACCGCCGGCTGGATCGGCCACGCCATCGAGCAGTACGCGCTCGACCAGTTGATAAGGCCCCGGGCTCGCTACGTCGGACCAATGCCCCATCAACCTGCATAGACACAGGCGCACGCCAGGCAGTATATGGGCAGCGTATCGAACGTATCCTGGCCGAAGGTGCGCTGCTTGTTTTACGCCCACCCAGCGAAACTTGCGTTCGCTAACTGTGTCGGCAAGCGATTGGACACGATCTGCGTCGATGATATACTGCTACGGCTGAGACCCACTAAGAGGCCGAGCAGGTCGGAATTGCCCGGCCAATGTTTTGCTGCGAATCGCCAGCTGGATCGATCCCATTCCGCTGGGCTCTGCGTCGCTGGTCCAAATCCACCAAGCCAGCTAAGGAAAGTAACAATGACCAATCTATCGACTTCATCGACGCGCAGCCGGTCAACAATCGGCCAGTGGTTTGGTGTCTCGCTTGGCATCGCCTTCGTCACAATCGAGATCGGCGAAACGGCACTGACCAAAGCCGACGCCATCAGTCAACGCGTATTTGCATCTCTTATGCAGGTCGCCGAGCCGTTGCGGGCGCCGCTGGACAAGCTAGGCATGACAGAGCTGTTGACGCAGCAGATCAACGCCATCTCCACGCAAGTTAACACGGCTGTGCAGGGGCTTGAGACGCGCGGCAGGAATGGCGGAGTAGAAAGCGCAAAAGTCACCAACCGGGCTGTCACCGACATGGTCGATCGAATCCTGCGCCAACTGCGCGATGATTCGGAATTGCTGTCGCTCGTCTTGGCGCAGCTCGATTGGATCCTGCCCAAGCTTGGCGAAGTGCAGGCGGTGAAAGATCTGGTACGCAACCAGGTGGCCGCTATTCTGCCCGAACTGGCCGATGATGCCGCAGTTTCGGAGCTAATTCGCGCCCAGCTGGCGGCCATCTTGCCCACCATGGCCAATGATGCGGCCGTACAGCAGTTGATCCGGGCGCAAGTCTCGAGTTATTTGACCTACCTGAATGAGCACCCGGATGAAGTACAAACACTCATTCGCACCCAGGGTGACGTCTATATCGACTATCTTAACGCCCATCCGGCGCAGGTCCAGACGCTGTTGCAGGGGCAGAGTCTGGGTCTTGCCAGCCAGGTGCGCGACGAGATCCGCGAGCGAACCGTGACTGCCGACGGCTTGGTCGACACGGTTGTGCGCAACCTACTGCGCCTGAAGCCGCGGGAAGAACTGTCGCCGCCGCCTATAGAAGTGCAGCGCCGTGCGCAGTCAGCGCATTTGCCTGGCGATGATCAGGAGGAGCCTCACAATGGCCACATTTAATACTGCGCCGCCGGAGGCTCGAGTCGCTAATCCCAGGTCCGGCAATCTGGGCATGTACGCCGGCTTCGTGACCCGCACGTCGGCATTGATGCTGGACATCGTGCTGATCGTAGTCGCGGTCCTCGTCATCAACGCCTTGATTGGACTGCCGGTCGCTTTTTTCACCGGCATCGATCTCAACAACTGCGCCCAGAATACCGATCCACGTGCAGCCGCCAAAGTCATCTGTACCACGGTTAACCTGATCTGGGTCGGCGTGGCGCTTCTGGCCAGCCCGCTCTATTTCATTACCCTCTTCACGACCACAGGTCAAACCATCGGCAAGTACGTGATGGGCGTACGCGTCGTGCGCTTGGATGGCCGCCCCATGACCTTCATGACTGGCACCGTGCGCTGGCTGGGCTATTTTGTCTCGGCGATCCCGTTCGGACTGGGCTTCTTCTGGGTAATCGTCGACAACCGCCAGCAAGGTTTCCATGATCGACTAGCCGGCACCAGCGTCATCTACGCCTGGCGCGCCACCGGCAGCGAGCGCCTGCTTGATCGCGTGCGCACGCGCTTCGGCACGCAGCCACATGCCGGCAGTGTGCCTACGCTGCCTGCTCCGCAACCCACAGCTGGCAGCTATGAGCTGCTCGCGCTTGCTGCGCCCGACCTCAATCGTATTGGCGTCGATTTCCACACTCTGTACGAGATGGTCGCCAGTCGCGAGATTGCCGTGCTGGCAACCGCTCTGCTGCGGAAAACGGCCACTGGGCAGGTAGACAGTATCCGCACCGACAGCCTCCCGCCAGGTACCGATTTTCGCGCGCTGACCGGCCTGCCCGCCATGGTGACACAGAGCCAGATCGCAGCTGTCGCTCATGATTTACCGCCGGCCAGCTACATCCTTGCCGTCCTGCTCGAAGATCAAGCGGCCGACGTGCTTGTCCGCCGGCTCACCCGCGACACCACCGTCCTCGTAAGGCGCTGCGACGTCCCCGCCAACTCCACCTTGGAAATAAACAATAGCTAATCGTTTACACTAACGAACCATACGGCCGCACGCTCCAGGAGTCGCTCGCCGGCGCGCCGAAAGATGTGCCGTGAGTTCTCATGCGGAACCTATTTCTACCGTTGCACCATCGGGATCTTCGCGCTTGGTCTGGATCAAGAAGTACACGCTGACCGCCAGCACCCAACCGGGAAAAATCAAGGTCACCCACAGCGAAATACTGATGCTCAACAGCAGCGCCAGCGCCAGGGCATAGGTTGCAAACGCCCAGCCGCGATGCATCAGGCCGGTGCGGAGCCAGATGGTGCTCAGCGAGATCATGAACACACCCGCCATGCGAATGGCATAGACGTTGATGACTTGAAACATCACGGCGCGACCGTACGCGAATACTCCGCTGCCCACGACGTCGCCTGTATCTGCATAGCTGGTTAGCAGCGCGCCCGCCAGGGCGGCGCCGACAAAGGTCATAGCCAGAAACAGCAACCCGCTGCCCAGGAACACAGTCGCCATGAAGCGGTCCTCCGAGTCGCCGAGCCGGTCACGAATCACGCCGATGAACCAGAGAAAGGCGATGCCGGCATAGGGCACCAGGTTCAGCGCGAAAGCAATGGTGCCTGAATTGGTCTCCAACCAGGCGCCGCTGTCGGCGGCGTTCTTGTCGGGAATGGAGAGGCGGATGAGCACCAGGCCCGCACCATAGAGCAGGGCAAACAGGATACCCGCAACCGCCGCTGCGCGCGGCGTCTTGAGAGATCTGCGCATTACGGAAACTTCTCCTTCAATCATGGCTTCCTCGTTTCTCATAGCCTTGTACGCCGGCGCCACTACGACAGACTGTAGGCCGTGCGATATGCCGTCACCGCCGCCCGCACCGATGGATAGACGTTGCCCTTGCCCAGCCGCTGCGTCAACCCCGTTACCTCCAGGAGTTTCCGCAGCGGTTCATTGGCGCGCGCCACCCACAGATCGACGCCGCGTCGTTCCAAGTCGGCGTCCAGGTTCTCCAGCGCCTCCGCGGCCGTCGAGTCGAAATCACTGATGGCTTCGGCATCGAGAATGACGCACTTCAATCCCTCGCCGGCGTTGGCGACAAGGTCGTCCAAACGCTCGCTAAAGAACCCTGCATTCGCAAAAACAAGGGGCGCGTCAAAACGATAGACGATTAAACCCGGCTCGGTCAGCGCCGTCTCCTTGTCGGCGACGCCCCGGTAGACCGTGCCGCCGTTGGCGTCCACGTCGTCCAGCAGCGCATCGTTGGGCCGCGAGATGTGATAGATGACGTTGATCAGCGACAACATCACCGCCACGAGAATACCCTGCAAAATGCCAACGGTGAGCACCCCAAACGCCGTCATCACTGCCAGCCAGAACTCGGCGGGGCGCACGCGGCGCAGGAAGCGAAATGCCGCCACGTCGAGCAACCCGAACGAAGCGACGATGATGATGGCGCCTAGCGCCGCGGTGGGCAGCGGCGCCAGCAAGGGGGTGAAAAAGAGCAGAAAGACGACCGTGAGCGCAGCAGCAATCAGTCCCACCCATTGCGTCTTGCCGCCCATCTGGTCGGCGACGGCCGTGCGCGAGCCGCTGGTGGCGGCGGGGAATCCTGTTAAAAAACCGGCGGCGATGTTGGCCGTCCCGATGGCGACAAACTCTTGATTGGCGTCGATCTTTTGGCCGTGTTTGGCCGCAAAGACGCGCGCCGTGAGCACTTCGTCGGCATAGATCAAGATCGTGATGGCCAGCGCACCGGGCAGCAGTGAGAGTATATCGTCAAAGCCGACGGCGGGGATGGCCAGCCGCGGCAGCCCGGGGGGCACGACGCCCACGACCGCTACGCCCTTGGCCTCCAGGTCAAACAAGGCAGAGACTAGGATAGCGCCGGCCACCACAAAGAGTGGGCCGGGTAGTTTCCGGTTCACACGTCGGATGATAATGAGCGCAGCCATGCAGGTGACGCCGACGGCGACCGTGAGCAGGTGCGCCTCGTCGAGGCGGCTGATGAGTTCCACAATCTGCTGGAAGAATTTGTCACTCTCGAGCTTGATGCCAAACATCTTGCCCAGCTGGCTGCCGATGACAATCAGCGACGTGCCAAAGATGTAGCCCACCAAAATCGGCTTGGACAAAAAGTCGGTGATAAACCCCAACCGCGCCACGCGGGCGAGCAGGGAGAGGACACCGACAATGATCGCGGTCATGGCTGCCAACGCCGCATAGCGCACGGGATCGTCCCCTGCCAGCGGCGCGACGGCAGACGCGGTCATGATGGCGGTGGTGGCTTCGGGTCCCATGATGAGCAGCTTTGACGTGCCAAAGAGCGCGTACATCACCATGGCGCCGAGTGCGACGTACAGGCCGGCCACCGGGGTGACCCCGGCGAGATCGCCGTAGGCCATCGCCGACGGCACCAGCACGGCAAAGACCGTGACGGCCACCACAAGTTCGGTGCGCACCAACCCGGCACTGAACCCTTTCACGAGGGCAAGACCGGGAACGAAACGTGCAACGCCTGTCGGCGCCGGGTTTGAAGCATTCATACAGTGGTAACCTTGCGCTATGCGCTACACAGACCTTGAACCCATTTACTTCATTGCCCAGCTGACGACAGCTGACCACGCTGCGTCCCAAGCATCTTACCGGCTTACTTCGGCTGAGAGTCCCAGTGCGTCTGCCTGCACGATTGCCTGGCGTCGATTCTCGACACCCAGCTTGCGGTAGAGATTGACCGTGTGTTGCCTCACGGTTTCAGTCGAAATACCCAGGCTTCGCGCGATTTCCTTGTTCGACAGTCGTTGGCAAAGCAGCAAGAGAACGTCCATTTCGCGAAACGTGAGCACGTCGCGCAGGTTGCGGGCTGGGGAAGCCGGCAGTGGTGTCGCCAGTGGTGCTGCCAGCACCACCGCCGGCCCGATGGGTTGCGTAATGGAGCCAAACCAAGGTTCGGATTGCTGAAACCCCTGCCGTGCTTGCCACAGGGGGGGCGGGCGCACCACCGCTGCCACAGCTCCAACCTGGCCGTCCAAGCTGTGGTCATGCTGCAAGGCGTCCTCGCCCAGCTCGTGCTGTTCATACCAAGCTTGGGCACGTCGGTGCAGCACGTCGATTTCCGCCGGCGCATGTGTCTTGTGCAGTTTGTGCTGCAGCAGCGTGCGGAACAGGCCGTGATACTGGAACCACTGCCCCTCTGCGTCGAGCGCTGTAACGAAGATACCGGCTTGTTCCAACATGCGCAGGGTAGAGTGGCTGTCGATCGTGGGCAGCGAGTCGCCGACGACGGCGGCGCACAGCGCCCCATTCAGCTGGCTGAGCAGCGAGGTGCGGGTCAGAAACAGCTGCACGTCGGCGGGCAGGCGACCGATCACTTCGGCGTCCAGATACCCCAGCAGGGAGCGTTCGCAGCCACGCAGTACGTCTTGCAGGCAGGTGATATCCTGCCGCTGGCGCAGGAACAAGGCTACCAGGCGCAGGCTGACTGCCCAGCCTTCCGACTGCTGCACCAATGCCGCGATGGATTGCGCATCCAAGGGCTGTTCGGCAAACTGGCGCAAGAATTCACCGGTCTCCGCTGCGGTGAAGCTCAAGTCGCGGGCGCGCAGTTCGGTCACCGCCCCTTGAACGCGCATGCGTGGCGGAATCGGCGGATCGTGGCGCGCCGTAAGCACGAGATGCAGCGGCCGCGGCGGATGTGCGAGCAGCCCCCACAGCAGCTGGTGGATGGAGCTGTCGACGATGTGGTGATAGTCGTCGAGCACCAGGACAAAGTCCTGGTCCAGCTGATCCAGCTCGTTGAGCAGGATTGGCAGCACCGATTCTGGGTTCAGTTCCGTGGTTAGCCCCGTGGTTGGCTCTGCCTGTGAGGCAAGCAGGCTCAGAATCTCCTCGCCAAAGGTCGGAAACACACAACGAACAGCCGTGACAAATCTATGTAGAAAGACCGCCAGCGCACTATCTTCGCTGTCGAGCGAAATCCAGGCGCCTGGGCGGCTGCTGCCCGCCAGCCACGTGCCGGCCAGCGTGGTTTTGCCGAAACCGGCAGGCGCGAGGATAAGGGTCAATGCTGCAGGGCGCTCGAGCCGCTCCAGCAGCCTGGCACGCAACAAGATGTCGCTTGGCAGTCGCGGCGGACGGAGCTTGGTGCGTGGCACAAATGGGATGGGTGCGAAAGTCATCTTTGGTTCTTCCTTGGCTCTACCCTCGCATGCGTTACCCAGTTATCGGCTGCGGTTGTGGTTGCACCTGTTGTGCGGCGCGACGGGCGAAATACAATGCCAGCAATGCGGTCAGCAAAGCGCTGACGACCACGGCGACGGCAATGGCGGGCGCGGTTTCAACCTGCACGAGCGTGGATGTAAAGAGTGCTGCGAACAACGGCGCCTTCAACGCCGCCACGAGCGCGCCGGCCATCGTCGCCGCCACGGTGACCGCCACCGGGATAGCAGGAAAGATGAGGTTGACCGCCATGCCCAGGGCGACGCCGGCGAACATGATGGGGAAGATGTAGCCGCCCTTCCAGCCCGTGGCCAGCAGCAGGGAGGAGGTAAAGAGCTTGAGCAAGCCCAACACGACCAGCATCACGACGCCGATCTCGGCTGCATTTGTGATCAGGTCGACCGTGCCTTCCTCGCCCGAAAACAGCACCAGCGGCAAGAACGCGCCGATGATGCCCAGGCTCAGGCCGCCGAGCAGCCCGCGCAGCACCACGTGTGCCTTCATGGGCGCAAAGAGCTGCTGCAGGCGTGCGAGCGAGAGCATGAACAGCAGGCCGACCGCGCCGCCGACCAGGCCCAGCGGCACGGCGTAGAGCAGATCCACCAGGCGGGGGGTATAGTCCGGGAACTTGTACAACGTTTCGAAGAAATGCCCGCTGAGCAGGACGAAGACGACGGTGGCCACAGCCGAGGAGAGCAGGCTGGGGAACAGCACCCAGAAATACGCCTGCTTGCCGCCGGTCCCTCCCTGCGCCGATTCCATGCCCAGGATCGCGCCGCCAAACGGCGACGTGATAAAGGCGGCGAGCATGCCGCTGACGCCGGAGTAGCCCATCGTGCGTGTCTCCTGCTCGTCGAACTTGAGCTTGTCGGCGACCAGCGTGCCCATGCCGCCGCAGGCATCGGCCAGCGGCGCTTCGGGGCCGAGGCTCGCGCCGGCGATGAGCGACACAAAAGCGGTGATCACGATTCCGGGCGCGCTGCGATAGTCGAAGCGCCCGGTCTTGCCGAACTCAAGCATCACTTCGGCGAAGATGCCGCTGTGATCGCCAAAGAGCTTTACCAACAGACCGACCAGCAGGCCGCCGACGGTGCAGACCACGATGGTAAAGAGGCGCGGGTCGACACCCAGCATTGCCGCCGCCTGTTCCCAGATCAGAGCCGTGCCCTGCTGCACGAAGGCCATAAAGACGAACGTGATCAGGGCGGAGCCCACGCCCAGCAAGGCGACAAACGCCAAGAGCTTGAGGTAGGCGGCCGGTTTTGCCTGTGGATCGATCATTGCCAGGTCCCCTGTGGTGTAGTTGCCCGCTTGCCGCGGCAGCCCGACGATCTAGTCCACAGACAGGCAGCCCGATCGAAGCGGGCTGCCTGTCTGAGCTTGTTGCTGAACTGTAAGATACTGCGTGCGCCGCGCCTGCTAGCGCAGCAGCCCGACGCCGTTGCGCCGTCCGACACCGCCAACGGGGCCGGGAGGATTCCCAACGCCAACGCCGCCGACAGGGCCAGGGGGATTTGGCCCACGGCCAACCCCGCCGACCATCCCGGGGGGATTCCCAACGCCAACACCGCCAACCGGCCCGGGGGGATTCGGTCCACGGCCCACGCCGCCAACCAGTCCGGGGGGATTGCCGGCGCCAACCCCGCCGACGGGTCCAGGGGGATTCGGTCCTCTTCTACCTACCATGATAGTGCTCCTCTCAAAACACGATACGTGACGCCTGTGCTATTCCGCGCTCATTCCCTGCACGAACTGCTCGACGACCTCGGGCGCAATCTGCACGCGCTCCACCAGTTCGCCGCCGGCATCCTGGACGGCTTTGCGCAATCCGGCAACCCACAGGTTCTCCCACAAGATGAGCATGGCTGCGGACTTGGGGGGGAGTTTGCTCGCCGCGATCTCCAGGTCTTCGTTGGTAAACAGGCTGGAAACGTGCTCGCCGATCGGGACGAACATCTCATACGACTCGGGGTCGAGATCGTTGAGTTCGACGGTGCGCGTGCTGCCGTCCTCCTCTTTTTGGATGAAAACGATGTCCACAAAGCGCACGATGCCGCGCGCCGCCAGGTCCAGCAGCTCGGGCACAATCTTGCCGGTGGGCTTGGCGTTCTCAAATGCGATCAAAGCGTATTCCAGTGGCAGATCGAACATAATCTTACTCCTTTGGTCTAGAATCGAAGGGTTTTCAAAACGCCCTCGCTATAGTCGCTATTGCCGCGCCATCGCCATGCGCATGGCGTCCGCTGGGTCGATCAGGTGATCCGCGTCCTCGGCAGCCTCGGCGATCGCAAGCTGCACGCCCTTGACGCGGCCGTTAAAGGCGTTGCCGCTCGAACCGTAGTCTTCCGACACCGGGGCGCCGGTATCTTGACCGACGTCACAGCCGTCGTCGGCGGAGAAGATCATCGCCAGCGTGGCGCCGATCTCCCCCTCGCCGACCTGCTGACCGTCGGTGTACAGGGTCACCTTGCCGCCCTTGCCCAGGCCGCCCCCGGCATAGGCAAACTCCATGCGCACCTGGTGCTCGCCCGCCGGAATCGGGGTGTTCGCCTCCACGTAGAAGTGTTTCAGGCCGCTCCAGTTGTAGCAGTACTTGAGCTTGCCGCCCATGGCGTACAGGCTCCAGCCGCCGATGTTGGCGCCCTGGGATATGATAACACCCTCGGCGCCCTTCTCCGGCACTACGATCTCGGCGGTGACCGAATGGGATTTGTTCTTGAGATTGAGGACACAGTTCTCCGCAAGGTGCCCCATGCCGCCGAAGAGCAGTTGGGTCTTGCCCTTGATGAGCACGGGGCGGCCGGCAGTGTCCGGGTTGATCTTCTCGAGCAGCCGGTCGTCGATCGGCAGCACCTTATAGCGCGTCGCCTCGATCAGCCACAGGCGCTGCAGCTCATGCAGCTTCTCCGGCATCGCCTTGGCGAGATCACAGGCTTGGCTCCAGTCCTTGGTGGTGTCGTAGAGCTCCCAGACGTCGTCGTCGAGCGCGGGCCGCTTCTCGCTCATCATCAACCAGGGCGTCCCGTGCTTCGTCACCGCGGTCCAGCCCTTGTGGTAGATGCCGCGGTTGCCGAACATCTCAAAGTACTGCGTTTCATGGCGCTCCGGTGCGCCGGCGTCGTCGAAGGCGTAGAGCATGCTCACGCCCTCGATCGGATCCTGGTGCACGCCGTTGACCGAGACCGGCTCGGGGATGCCGGCCGCCTCGAGGATGGTCGGCGCCACGTCGATCAGGTGGGTGAACTGGGCGCGAATCTCGCCCTTGGCTTTGATCCCGTGCGGCCAGTGCACGATCGTGCCGTTGCGCGTCCCGCCAAAGTGCGAGGCAACCTGCTTGGTCCACTGATAGGGCGTGTTCATGGCGTGCGCCCAACCCACGGCGTAGTGGTTATAGGACTCGGGGCTGCCGAGCTTGTCGAGCCGGGCCCCGAGGTACTCGGGCGTCTCGAAGGCCTGCAGGCCGTTAAAGTAGCTCATCTCGTTAAAGCAGCCGTTGATCCCGCCTTCGGCGGAGGCGCCGTTGTCGCCGATGATGTAGTAGACGAGCGTGTCGTCGAGGACGCCCAGCTTTTCCAAGCCATCGACAAGGCGGCCGACGTGATGGTCGGTGTACTCCATGAAACCGGCATACACCTCCATCTCCCGGCGCAGCACCTGTTTGAACTCCTCCGGCGCGTCTTTCCAGGCCGAGATTTCGTTGTGGCGCGCCGTGAGATCGCAGTCAGCCGGAACCACACCCAGCTGCTTCTGGCGGGCAAGGGTCTGTTCGCGCAGCGCGTCCCAACCACCATCGAACTTGCCTGCGTACTTATCGGCCCACTCCTTGGGGACGTGATGCGGGGCGTGGGTCGCGCCCGGAGCGAAGTAGACGAAAAAGGGCTTGTCGGGCGCCAGCGCTTTCTGCTGTGACACCCAGGCCATGGCCTTATCGGTCATATCTTCCATCAGGTGGTAGCCCTCTTCGGGTGTCTTTTCGGGCTCGACCGGCGTGGTGCCCTCGTACAGCGTGGGGTACCACTGGTTGGCCTCGCCGCCGAGGAAGCCATAGAAATACTCGAAGCCGCCGCCGCCCGTGGGCCAGGCGTCAAACGGCCCGGCCGGGCTTGTCTCCCACACCGGCACTTCGTGGCACTTGCCAAACTGCGCGGTGGAGTAGCCGTTGAGCTTGAGGGTTCTTGCCAGCGGCGACATGGAGTTGGGCAGCACCGAGCAGTAGCCGGGCGCGCCTGTGGCGATCTCGGTAATACCGCCCATGCCGGCAGAGTGGTGGTTGCGCCCGGTCAGCAGCGCCTGCCGGCTCGGCGAGCACAGGGCGGTGGTGTGGAAGCGGTTGAGTTTCAGACCGTTCGCCGCCAGTTTCTCCGCGGTCGGCGTCTGGCACGGGCCGCCGAAGGCGCTGGAGGAACCGAAGCCGGCGTCGTCGATCAAGATGAGCAGCACGTTGGGGGCGCCTGGGGGCGGGCGCAGCTGCTCAATCGGTGGGAACTTGGCGTCCGGATCCTTGGCGTCGAAAGTGATCAGGGTAGGCCGCTGCGTGTTGGGCATCGGCAGATGAGAACGGTTTCTCTTGTCTTCGCTGCTCATGTTGCTCCTTGTTGATTCTGGACTAGAGTTTTGGACCCGTGTAGCGCTTTTCTGCTGCTCCCAACGCGGCGCACGGCTCGTCGACGATGGGCGCCGGCACGCTTGTATGGCACGCCCTAGCGCAGGCGTTTCACCGTAAGCAGCGGCAGGTGCAGCTCGTAGAGCGTGTTGATCACCCCGGCTAAGGCTGCCTGGTCAGACAGTTCTCCCAACAATGTCGTCAAAGGTGTTTCCGCTTCGGCTGAGGATTCCGTGATCGTCATGCCCTCCAGGCAATCGCACCAAGTGGCCGGGATACGACCCTGCACGCTGATCCAGTAGGTCGCCGGGTTATCATACTCGGCACGGTTTCCAGGCAGCGGAACTCTCATGCCTTTAATGTAGCGCGAGTGTATCGAGAGCGCTACTCCATTAAGGTTGTAGAAAAGATGTAGAGCGATCAGCCGGAAACAGGAAACTAACGTGGAGGAAGGATGCCAAGGGCTTCGGCCTTGATCGCGGCGTCTCTGCGCTTGTTGACGCCGAGCTTGCCATAGAGGTTGGCGGTGTGGCGTTTCACGGTCGCAGTGGAGAGGCCCAACTTGTAAGCAATCTCCTTGTCGCTCAAACGCGCGCGAACAAGGGCCAGGACATCCAGCTCGCGGGCGGTGAGAGGCTCGACGAGCCCGGCGTTGGCAACGAGGCTCGTAAATTCGGCGCCGCTAACGGGTGGCCCAGCGACCGTCTTCTGTTGCGACGTAGGAAACGCCGCCAGGATGCGGCGCACGCTCTGGGCGGCAAAGCCTTGTAGAGCAAGGCGCGGCAGCATGGCCTGCATGCGTGGGCCCAAGTCGACGAAGACACGGATGAAGCCGCCAGGCAGTGCAAGCTCCACCGCCTGCTGCAGCGCTACCAATGCAGCGCCGGCTTGCCCTTGCGTCTCGAGTGCCAAGGCGCGTAATGCCAGGATCTCGATCTCAAGCCGGGTGCTGTAGGCGCGCCGGACAATCGCATGCAGAGCAGCCAGGATGTCAAGCGCCGCCTGTACATCGCTTGCTGTGCCTCTTGCCAGGAGGAGGTGCGCCCTCGCCAGGTGCGGGTCTTGCAGAAAGTTCGCCAGCCGATCCGGCACCGGCGTTGCATACGCATCTGCCCAGCGCAAGGCCTTTCCCGTGTCCCCCTGCCAATACTCCAGTTGTGCCCGTAGTGAACCGCCATCGTCGCCGGCCTGTCCCAGGCGATCCGGATCGAGTTGGCTGAGCAACCCCATGATCTGCCCGGCTGCAGCGTTCTCGCCCCTCGCCAACTGCACCCGCACCAGGCCGATGATGCCATTGTGTGCGACATGTGTCTGCACTGCATAGCGCTTGTCGACGATCTCGGTGAAGTGCTGTGCAGCAGCGTCCAGTTCATTCCAGCAATAGTAAACGACGCCGAGAAAGTAGTGCGCCCATCCCTGCATTACCATCAGCTGGCCCAGCTTTGCCTGCTGGAGCATCCGCTGTGCCAAATCTCTTACCTGCTCAAGCTGGCCGGTTTCAAGCGAGTTGAAACACACCGTAAGCAAGAGGCGCAGCGCATACGTGTCCCCCTTCTCGTGCAAAGATTTATACTTGCCGATCAGGATGCGTTGCACGTCGTCCGCACGGCCGCCGGCGCGCATGCTCATGCCCCAATAAACGTAAGCGCTGCCGCGTGCATAGCGCCATTGTGCGGGCAGCAGCCTAAGCGCCTCCTCGCAGAGGGCGATGGCGCGGTCTGCCTGGCATTTGGCCGTAAATGCTTCCTGGCCGCGCAAGACGGCGATCAGGCCGCGCAGCGCCTGCAGATCTTGCAGGTCGTCCCCAGGCGCAGCGGCCTTGCCGCCTTCATCCAGCAGCGCCTCGATCTGCCCGAGCAGCTTCCATACCGCAGGGAGCTGCCAGGAGAACTGCAAGCTAATCGCCTCCATCATCAAGAGCCAGCGGTGCCGCGTAACAAAATCCTCCGGCAGCAAGCGCAGCCAGCGTTCCAGTGTCGCCCGGTCTTCCCGGTTGAGCACAGCGCATAACCCGCTTGTCATCAGCTGCGCGGCCAGGTCAAGGTCCTCAATGGCCAGCGCATGCTGCAGAGCTTCGTCGATCAGACCCTTGCCCGCCAACCAGGCTGCCGCTACGCGGTGCAGCTCGCTTACTTGCTCCGGCCCTGCCACGGCCAGCAATCTTCGCTGCAGCAGCGTCTGGAACAGGTGATGATAGCGGTACCATTCCCTGTCGTTGTCCAAGGGAATTACAAAGAGATTGGCGCGCTCCAGCCATTCGATGCAAGCCTGTACGTCGTACCGGGGCTCGTCGCTGCCCGCGACTTCACCATCGCCGGCGATGGTGAAGCCGGCGATGTATTCACATAGGGGGGCACAGAATCGGTTTAGAATGGAGGTCGCCAACAGAAATTTCACGATCGCACGCGGTTGCCGCGACACAACCTGGTCCATCAGGTAGTCGGTAATCTCGACATAGCTGTCCGACAGGCGTGCCACCTCCGTCTCAGCATCGGCGGCATCGCGCAGTGACAGGCTCGCCAGGCGCAAACCGGCGATCCAGCCCTCAATGTGTTGGTCGAGCAAGCTCACAGCCGCAGGACTGAGCGGCGCCCCCAAAGCCCGGTCCAAGAACGCAGCCGATTCCTCCCGCGTGAAACGCAAGATCGCGCGTGCGAATCACGCTGACTTGCCCTTGGGCGCGCAGATGCGCCAGGGGCAAGGGCGGGCTGCTGCGCGCGATCAGCACCAGGTGCAGGCGCTGTGGCCAGTGACGCATCAACTCGCTCATGAAAGCATGCACGGCTTCACCATGCACGGCATGGTAGTCGTCCAGCACCAGGACGCCGCGCGCGGGCAACTGCTCGATCTCGTTGCTGAGCGTAACAAGGAGCAACGCCTGGTCCGGCGCCAACGGCGCTTGGAGCAGTGCGAGTGTATTGGCGCACGCCGCAGGAAAGACTGACCGGATCGCGCTGACGAAGTAAAGCAGGAAAACCTCGAGGTTGCTGTCGTTTTCATCCAGCGACAGCCACGCCGCTGGCATGGGCGGGAGATCCCTTCTGCCGAGGCTATCGATCCATGCGCTGACCAGCGTCGTTTTCCCAAAGCCGGCCGCCGCGCTGACCAGGGTCAGCGGTCCAGCCAGTCCACGATCCAACATTTCGATCAGGCGTGGCCGCTCGATCCGATCTCCCACCGGCGGCGGCCGGTTGAGCTTTGTCAGTAACAGGGCGGGAGCTTGCACAAACATACCATCCGGATTATAGCATATTCCGACCCACCAGAAGCGGCCGAGCTGGAGAGCAGGCTTGCGGCAGATGGCGAGTTGGCAGCCCAGCGTAGGCACCCTTCAGGAATGGGCAGGACGGAACGCGGATGCCTGTCTGAATGGCTTGCCAGAGGACTGCACCTTGCAGCAGCGGATGAACCTGGACGTCACAGGTTCATCCGCGGGCTTCTTTGAGTTAGCAGCGAGAGTGATTCACGCTGCCTGCGTGCTAGCCGTCACAACAGATCAGGCAGCGGCCGGTTTTACAGCTTCCTCTGCGATGGGCTCTGCCACGGGTTCTACTACTGGGGGTTCGGTTGCCACTGCTGCTGCGGCGGCTGTCGGTTCGTCTGCCGGTTCGGCTGCTTCTTCAGGCATCTCTGCGGCCTCGGTCGTGGCTGCTTGCACGACTTCTTCGGACACTTCGTATGCTTCCGGTTTGCCGCCCAGCTCAGCCAATTTGGCGGCAACCGCTGCCGCCTCGTCCGCTGCCGCCAGGATGCATACAGCCGCCTTGCCGCCGGTCAGTTCACCGTCGAGGCGGGCGAGGTCGTCCTTGGACATGCCCAGCCCCTTGCGGAAGAAGGAGCCGACGATGCCGCCAAAGAGAGCGCCGACCAGCAATGCACCACCGCTCAGAAGTGCGACCAAACCGAAGAGAACCGCGCCTGTCCCGGTCTTGCGCTTGCCCAGCTTGTGGGTCTTGATCTTGCCGTTCTCATCCTTGACCAGGACGCCGATGGCTCCGAGCTTGATGTCCTTGCTCGCCTTGTCCCACTGCTTGATTGCGGTTACCGCTTGATCAGCAGCAGCTTCATTATCGAACAGAGCGAGTACCAGTTGTTTTGACACGTTAGATTCTCCTGCCAATAGATAGATGGTCGGCTCACTGGGAATGCTTAGTCTATGCTGTCTGTGTCAGGCCTATCGATTGTCGACGACACGGCACAGGTTCACGCGCGGCTGCCGCATATGAGCCGTAGTCATGCTCAGCCCCACAGCAAGCATGCTGCTAATAACCAACAGCGGGCCCGACAAGCCCGCAAAAACCTGGAAAACTTCGGTGGCGGTCATGATGCGTCTCCAAACGTCCCCTACATGCCGAGCAGCTTGGCCTTCTGGGCGGCGAACTCCTCTTCGGTCAGGAGTCCCTGCGCCTTGAGCGCGCCCAGGCGCTCGAGCTGCGTGATCACATCTTCTTCGGGGGCCGGCGCCGCAGGTGGTGGTGGGGCATACTCCTGCGGCGGCGCATACTCCTGTGGCGGCGGCGCAGCCTGCGCTTCAGCGTGTGCGTACGCCTGTGCGTTCTTGTCCGCCTGCCGGCGGTTGACGGCATTCCTGGTGGCAGTTGCCGTGCCGACTACGGCCGCGGTACGGGCCATTCCTCGCATTAATCCTGGCATATAAGCCTCCTTTAGGCTTTCACTGCAAGCGAGGCAAACGCCTCGTCGACAATCGGTGCCGGCACGCGCGTGTTGAACGCCATCTCCACGCCGGCGTCGGAGAGGGCATTTACCAGGGCGATCGCCCAGGTGTGTTCGATTGCCAGGGCGAATACGGCCGAGCCCGCCACCATGCCCTCCATCAGCGTATCTTCGTCGGTGGAGTCGAAGAGACCACGTGTCTCCTCGGCGATAAAGCCTACGGCCGCCGATTGCTCCGGCGGCAAATCCTTGAGCTCTAGGCGCCAGCACTTGCCGCCGTCGTCTTTGACCAGCAGCATGGCGTCAAGCACCCGGATCGTTCCGGCTGCGACCTGTCGTTCCAACTCGCTAAAGACCCGGCCGTCAAATCGCGGATGTCCGGCCGCCAGCACGACCACATCAACTGGTCCTCGCTTAATCATATTTCATCCCCTCCAGTACGATCGCTATGGCAAAATTACTTCTGCTGCCCGCTGGCAATGAACTGCACGGACAGCAGCGGAAGACCCAAATCATAGAGATGGCCCAGTGCGCCGGCCAGCGCAGCTTGGTCCTTGAATTCGCCCGTGACCACCGTGACGGGTGGTTCATGCGACGGGTTTTGAACCCGAATGTTGGTGCCCCCCACGTATTCAGACCAGCTTTCGTCCAGGTAGCCCTGGACGCGTATCTCGTAGGTGCCAGGCGAGTCGAGGGTCAGTCTATTGTTTGGCAGCATCCATTCCCTATCCCTTTGCGCCGCGGGCAGATCGTGTCATGCTATATTTCTCCAACCTGCCTGAGCGTGCGTGCGCTAAGAAGTCAACAGACAAGCAACCAGCTGGCATCCTCAGCGTATCACTGGCCCTAGACAGGCATAAGTGCCGAAAGTATGTAGAAAAGGAACATTGTGCTGGCAGAGCTATGCTGAACCGTGGAATGAGCGGCCCACGCTTACAGAGGCGATCCGGGACGATCGTGGGCGATCGGGGACGATCGGGGTAGTCAGGGTTGCTCGGGCAGGATGCCCAGTGCGACAGCCGCAGCGACTGCTTTTCTCCAGTTGTTCACGGCCAGTTTCCCGTAGATGTTTGCGATGTGGCGCTTCACTGTCCCCTCTGAAATGACGAGACGCTGTGCAATCTCCTTGGCGCTATATCGCTGTGCCAGGAGGGACAGGACGTCCAGCTCGCGGCTCGTCAGGGGCTCGACCAGGGCTGACTGCGCGGCAAGCCCGTTCGATGGTGGCAACGGGTGCGAAGCAGGGGAAGGGTAGGCGGGAAAAGCGTGCAGTATCTGCTCGATGTACGTAGCATCGCTAGCGCGCCTGGCCAGCCGTTGGAGCAGGCCGGCCATGGCGGATCCCAGGTCCACGAAGACCCGGATAAAACCGCCCGGCTGTGCCAATGTCACGGCTTGTTCCAACGCCTGCAGCGCGGCCGGGTGGTCTCCTTGCGCGTCATAACATAGGGACTGCAGTGCCAGCACGTCGATCCTGAAGCGCGTGTTGTGCGTCGCGGTCACGAAGGCGTCCAGCCGGGAGAGCGCTTCCGCCGCCTGCTGCCGGCTGGCGGGTGTGTTCAGGCGCAGAAGCACCTTTGGCAATGTCAGTTGCGGTGCGTAGAAGAACGCCATGATTCCGAACGGGACCAGGGGACCAACAGTCGCTGCCCAAGGCGCAGCTGTACTGAGGTCGCCCTGCATCGCTGACAGCTCTATTGCGAAAGCCTGGACAAGCGGCGACAGTGCGTCGCTGCCGACCTCCGCCAAGAAGTCACTTACCCGATCCAGAGCCAGGCGCGCCTCCTCGGGCCTGCCGCGCGCCTGCTGGATCGCAGCGAGCACAATCGCGCTCTGCACAACCGCGATCCTGTGACACGCGTGGCGCTGCTCCAGCACGGCGTTAGCATGCAATTCGGCGGATGCCAGGTCGTTGCGCTGGTAATAGCCGCTGGCAAGGAAATAGTGTCCCCAACCGAGAGACTCGCGCTGATAATCGCTTGTCTGGCTGACACGAACACTCTGCTGAGCCGACTGCAATGTGCGCGCTAAATCCGCAGCCATCCAATGGATGAAACACATCGAACCAAAGAGACGCGCTCGCGGCCCCGCTGTGTCCGCGATTTCGTCCCGCTGGGCAGCGGTAAGCACCGCGTAGGCGCGATCGAGCTGTCCGGACATCTGATAGGCTCCGGCCAGTTGCAGCCATGCCTCGACGCGTGCCAGGTACCACTCCTGTGGCATCGTCTCTAAGGCCTGGGTGGCAAGCGCGATCGTGCCCTGGGGATCGTTGGCCGCAAAGCCTTTCTCGATACTGCGTAGCGCACTGATCTCGCCTTGGAGTTGCCGTGCACGTTCTGGCTCTCCCACCATCTTGTCGACGAGGGCCTGTGCCTGGTCCACCGTATGCAGGACGGTTTGCGAATCGAATCGGCCAAGTTCGGCGATCCAGGCACTCGCCAGGAGGAGGTCCGGATGTTCGGTCAGCGTTGCGGTTGGAAACACGCGCAGCCAGCGTTCGAGGCGCGGCCGCTGTTCGGTATTCAGCAGGTGATGGCGTTGCTGCGCCACCAGTTGCACGGCGCCCAGTGTGTCATGGCCGGCCAAAGCGTGTCGTAAAGCCGGTTCAATGGACCCATTTTCGGCATACCAGGTGCTGGCCCGGATGTGCAGGGCATCTATATCATCGGCAGCGAGCTTGTGCGTGAGCCGGCTGCGTAGAATTCCGCGAAACAAATGATGATACCGATACCAGATACCCTGTTCGTCGAGGGACACCGTGAACAAGTTCGCTTCTTCCAGCCAGTGTAGATTAGCCTGCGCGCGCTGCACTGTACCGTCCGCATCGACAACGGCATCACAAAGCCGAGCACAAAGCATGTCGAGAATCGACGTCTTGATAAGAAAGTCTTCGATTTCGGGCGGGACGCGCGCTAACACCTCGCTCAGCAAGTAGTCCACTACGTAGCGATTCTCGGCGTGCAATCCGGCCACCGTGCGATCGATGTCGCCACCGTAGCGCAGCGTTAACGCTGCCAATCGCAAGCCTGTGGCCCACCCCTCCGTCCTCTCTGTGAGTACTGCCAGCACGTCGTCCGCAAGGCGGGTCCCCACAGCATTGCCCATAAAGGCCGCCGTCTCTTCCGTGGAGAAGCGTAATTCCCGTGACCGGATCTCCGTCATCTGGTTGTAGGCTCTTAGGTGCCCTAACGCCAAGGGCGGGTCTTGGCGGGTCAACAGGATAAGGTGCATACCTTGCGGGGGACGGTGCAGCAGGGCAGCCAGCAGACTGTAAATATCCGCATCATGGATTACTTGCAGGTCGTCCAGCACCAGGACAAACTCGCGTTCGAGTTCGGCCAGGTCGTTGATGAGGCTGTCGGCGATCACTGAAACGGGGGGCTGGCTGGTCGTACCAAGAAATAGCTGAGTGCGGCTCAAGGGCCCCGGCGCCACGGTGTCAATGGCCGCAAGAAGGTAAGCGAGGAACAGGCCAAGGTCATTGTCGCTCTCGTCGAGCGAAAGCCAGGCCGTGGGCAGCAAGCAGGTTTCCAGGAAGGAACTCACAAGCATTGTCTTGCCATAGCCGGCCGGAGCAGCGATCAGGGTGAGTGGGCGGCTCAGCCCCTGCGCGATGGTGTCAATCAGGCGCGGTCGCACAACGAAATCTCGGGGAATCGACGGGCGGTAGAATTTGGTTTGTAGCAGCAAATCGAAACCTGTTCCTGATTAGCCAAATGCGTGCCGGCACTAGGTTGGCTATGACCGACATGATTGTACGCAGATTAACACTTACAAGCAAAAAACCTTCAAAAAGCTCAGTCGCGCAGTACATCGATCCTGTGTATGGTCTCGCGCCAACGCTGCCCAACGCTGCCAAGGCATAGCAGCAGCACTTACCCGCCGCATGGCAGTTGGCGCCGGGTCCGATGACCGCCGTCAGCGAGATTTTGCCGCGGCCGCTTGCTGGCGTACAATACATCAAAGGTCGTTTATATATTATGCTGCACACCATGCACGAGCGCAAGACGATTTGTGCCGACAACCACGATGATCCAACCCTGGCTCTTGCCGCCCAAGAGCATCTGTTGGATGGCGTAACCGCAACCCGCGCCGCGGAGCTGTTTGGCGCACTTTCCGACCCTACCCGCGTGCGTATCGTCGGCTTGCTTGCCCATATGGAGCTGTGCGTAGGCGACCTCTGCCTGGTCTTGGGCATGAGCCAGCCTGCCGTCTCGCATCACCTGCGCCTGCTGCGTACGCTGCGCATTGTTGAGGCACGCAAGGAAGGCAAGCACGTCTTCTATTCGCTGCTCGACGACCACATTCACCAACTGTTTCATCAGGGCGTGGATCACATTCAGCAGGGGTAGTTCCATCTTTTTTGGTCAAACATATCAATGCATATACATGTATCAATAGGTATCGAATGGAAAAGTTAAAGCTGCTGCTGCCAATTGTATTGCCGGGCATCGACGCCGTGATCCGGCGCCAGGGCGCAAGAGCGATTGCCCCAACCCCGGCAGCCGCACCGATTACAGCGGCCGCACAACTGGAGGCCGCACAACCGGCCGCGCACGAAGAACACGACCACGGTGGTGCGCCGTCCTTTCTTCCCCACTGGCTGCAAGAGCGCTGGGAACTGGCGCTTGTCGCCCTGGCAGGCGTGTTCTTGGCCGTCGGCTGGGTGGGCGAGACATTCTTGGGCCTTCCGCCCGAGCTGGCGCTTCTGTTGTATATCCTGGCGTACATCGCCGGCGGCTGGGACATTCCCACCCATGCTGTCCCGGGCCTGCTGCATGGCAAGTTTAATACAGATGTGCTGATGCTGGCGGCAGCGGCCGGTGCGGCCTTGTTGGGCGAATGGGCCGAAGGCGCCTTCCTGCTCTTCCTCTTCGGTCTCGGCCACGCCGGCGAGCACTATGCCCTGGATCGCGCCCGTCACGCCGTCAATGCGCTGGGCGCGCTGATGCCCAAGACAGCCCAAGTGCGCCGCAACGGGCAGATCGAGACGGTAGACGTGGCTGTGCTGGCGGTGGACGATGTCGTCGTGGTACGGCCGGGCGATCGCATCCCGGTGGACGGCGCGGTGGCGGCCGGAACCAGCACGGTCGACCAGGCGGCAGTGACGGGCGAAAGTGTGCCCGTGGCTAAGCAGGTTGCGGATGAGGTGTTTGCGGGGACGGTCAACCAGGAGAACGCACTGGACGTACGCGTGACGCGCCTGGCATCCGACAACACGCTGGCCCGCATCATGCACATGGTGCAGGAAGCCCAAAGCCAGCAAAGCCCTACCCAGCAGTTCACCGAACGCTTCACGCGCTGGTTTGTGCCCGCAGTGCTTGCGTTCGTCACCCTCGTTGTCGTTGTTCCACCGCTCGTGGGCTTCATGCCGCTGGCCGACAGCTTCTATCGCGGCATGCTGTTGTTGGTCGCGGCCTCACCCTGTGCCCTGGCCATCGGCACGCCGGCCGCCGTCCTGGCGGGCATTGCCCAGGCCGCGCGCAATGGCGTCCTCATCAAGGGTGGCGTACACCTGGAGAACCTCGGCCGCGTGCGCGTGATGGCGTTTGACAAGACCGGCACGCTGACGGAGGGCCGCTTTGCCGTGACCGACATTGTGCCGCTAAACGGCGCCGGCGAGGAGCAGGTGCTGCGCCTGGCAGGGGCCGTGGAGCGGCAGTCCAATCATCCACTAGCCCAGGCTGTCGTGCGCGCGGTCGAGGAGCGTGGAATCGCGACGGTCGCGGCTGAAAACGTGCAAAACAGTGCCGGGCGCGGCCTGCAGGGCGAGGTCGAGGGACAGCCGGTGCGCATTGGCTCGCTGGCTTATTTCGACACCACAGATGGGATCGTGGTGGCGCCCGGCGCGGCCGGCAGGATAGAGGCACTCGAGCGGCAAGGCAAGAGTACCATGCTGGTCGCGGCGGGCGGCCGTCTGGTCGGGGTTCTGGCGCTGGCGGACCGGCCGCGAGCTGGGATAGCGCTGGTGCTTCGGCAGTTGCAGACGCTCGGTTTTCGCAAGCTCGTTATGCTGACTGGCGACAACCAAGAGGCGGCAGAACGAATCGGGGCTGAAGTGGGCGTGACTGACGTGCGCGCCGGGCTGCTGCCGGAGGACAAGCTGGCGGCCATTGAGGCGCTGAAACGCGAGCATGGCTCCCTGGCCATGACGGGCGATGGCGTCAATGATGCGCCGGCACTGGCAACGGCCACGGTCGGCATTGCCATGGGCGGTGCAGGTACGGCTGTGGCGCTGGAAACCGCCGATATTGCGCTCATGGCGGACGACCTGGGCAAGCTGCCCTTTGCCGTGGGTCTCAGCCGTGCCAGCCGGCGCATCATTGTGCAGAATCTCGTCATCGCGCTGGGCGTGATTGCCCTCTTGATCTTGACCTCGGTGCTTGGCATAATCCAACTCAGCGGCGCCGTCATCCTGCACGAGGGCAGCACGATTCTCGTGGTGCTCAATGCCTTGCGTCTACTGGCCTACCATTGATGTACTCCCAATTGTTATCGCCGCTATGAGAACGAATCTGGTGACAACTTTGTGCTCGGCACTAGGCGTTGCTTGCGCGGCCGATAAACAGGTCGATCTTGCACACCTCGACAAAGCCCATGCGCCGCTAGATGGGGAAGCTCTGTGGGGACGACTGCAGGACGCCGATGCTGTAGCCGAGGTCGTGCCCGTGCTCCAGGGCGGCGCGCGTCATGGCAGCTCACGACATAGGCTGCGGTACTTGCTTTGTAGGCGCGCACGGTCAGCTTTTGCCCTCAGTTCTTGAGTCCTGACAGTGAATTAACTATAATTACCGTCGCAGTGATCGTCGGCAAGGGCCAACATTCCGGCGCTGATTCTGTGCACACACCGTCTGCCGAATTGTGCCACTTGCCGGAGTCAGGAACAGTTTGAACCCACGAAGGGACTGCCTAGAACGGAGGGAATGGTGCCAAGGATGGAATTCCTAAAAGGTGTGAAACTCATCCAGGGCGGCATGGGCGCCTATGTGTCGAACTGGCGCCTGGCGCGGGCTGTTGCCGCTGAGAGACCGGGCGAGACGGCCGGGACAGTCTCGGGGACGGCGCTGGACGTGATCTATGTGCGCCTGTTGCAGCTTGGCGATCCCGGTGGCCATGTGCGCCGTGCCCTAGCGGAATTCGACACCAGATATAGAACGGATATCGGCCAAAGGATCTGCCAACGTTATTTCGTTGAGGGCGGGAAAGCCCCGCACGATTATTTCAAGAGCGCGCCCCTGCAGATCCCCCATGCCTTGGACGGCAAGACCACGTTTGCCGCGGCGACCGGCAGCCCAACCTCGATTCCGCTCAAGCTGGACGACAGCATTGTCGAACTGCTGATCGCCACCGGGTTCGCCGAAGTGTGGCTCGCCAAGCAGGGGCATGACGGCAAGATCTTCATCAACTTCCTCAACAAGATCGAGCTTCCACTCGTCTACGCCATGTATGGCGCCATGCTGGCAGGCGTCGACGGTATCATCGTGGGCGCCGGCAACCCTGAAGGCTTGCCGGCCGTCTGCTCGCTGCTGGCAAGCCACGCGGAGGTCGTGCGCAACGTGCCGGTGCTCTATGCGGGGGCGGGCCAGGAATTCACACTGGCCTTTGACCCGAAAGAGGTCGCCGGCGGCGCGTTGGCGCGCACGCCGATACAGCGGCCCGCTTTCCTGGCCATCGCCTCGCTGGAAGAATTGGTCAAGGCACTGGCAGCCAGCAGCAGCGAGGCGCCCGATGGCTTTATCGTCGAGCATCACACCGCCGGCGGTCATAACGCCAGCCCAGTCGGTCCACTGAAGAGGGATGACGTCGGCCAGCCCGTCTATGATGCACGCGACGAGCCGGATCTGGCGGCGATCCGGCAGGTCCCGCGTCCTTTCTGGCTGGCGGGTGGGTATGGCAGCCGCGCCGGGCTGCAGAAAGCGCTGGCCGCCGGCGCCGTGGGCGTGCAGGTGGGTACGGTCTTTGCCCTCTGCGAAGAGTCCGGAATGAAGCCTGAGTTCCGGTCGGCTATCCTGCAGGCACTGCGCAGTGGAACTGGCGAGGCCGAGCTGGTCCAGACTACGCTGTTCTCACCCACCGGCTTTCCCTTCAAGGTCGTTCAGCTCGCAGGCACCCTGTCGGACGACGATGTCTATGCCGCCCGCAACCGGACGTGCGACCTGGGGCTTTTGCAGCAACTGGGGCTCAGCAAACCAGACGAAGCGGGGATGAGCAGGTTGTTCCAGCGCTGTCCTGCCGGTCCTATCGCCACGTATTTGGAGCGGCGCGGGCTTGAAAGAAACACGGAGGAGCGCCGCTGCCTCTGCAACGGCCTGATGGCATGCGTGGGCTTGGGCCAGGTCAGGAAGCTGGACCAGGGATGGGTGGAGGAGCCGGCCATCGTCACGCTGGGCAATCATCTCGACGGCGTGCGGCGCCTGTCCCGCCAGGGGCAGACGCCGTATCACGCGCAGGACGTGGTAGCCGATATCTTGGGGTGAATAGTTTAAATTGAATTGAAGCATTCCGTCACCAGGCAGCAAGGAGCCAAAGCCATGAAGCAAAGAGTGCTTTTCGTCTGCATCCACAACAGCGCGCGCAGCCAGATGGCCGAGGCATGGCTCAATCACCTCTATGGCGATCGGTTTGAGGCCATGAGCGCTGGGCTGGAGCCGGGGACACTCAACCCCTACGCCGTGCGCGTGATGGCGGAAGCGGGCATCGACATTGCCGGCGCGCCGACCAAGAGCGTCTTCGACATCTACAATGCGGGTAAGCCGTTTGACTACGTCGTGACCGTTTGCGATAAGGAAGCGGCCGAGCGTTGTCCGGTCTTCCCCGGCGTCAGCGAGCGCATCCACTGGAGCTTCCCGGATCCTTCGCAGGCCCAGGGCAGCGACGCCGAAAAGCTGGCCCAAGCCCGCGCCGTCCGCGACCAAATCCGCGCCAAAATCGACCAATGGGCCCCAATCCCGTAGGGGCACAAGGTCCCGGCGGAACAACGATCGCTGTTACAGCGATCGTTGTTCCGCCGGGACCTTGTGCCCTCCCCCTGATCAACGTGGGGTGCGTTTCACGATTTTGTTCTCGTCCAGCCCGCACGCAGCGTGCGGACTGAACAAGAGCTCCGTGCCCCCAAGTCCAAAATCGTGAAACGCACCCGTCAACGTGCCCTCTCCCTCAAATCAACGCACCCTCACCGCTCAATCCGCCCCCACCGCCTGCCCCTCGCAGTCGATAGCTTCCATGTCCTTCTTAAAATACTTGCGTCCCCACCAGAACGCGACGCTCACCAGGCCAATCATCACCGGTACCTCGATCAGCGGCCCGATCACCGCCGCAAACGCCTGGCCCGAGGCAATGCCGAACACCGCTACGGCCACCGCAATCGCCAATTCAAAATTGTTGCTGGCCGCCGTGAATGAGACCGTCGTCGTTTTCTTGTAGCCTGCGTTCGTCCACACGCCCATAAAGAAGCTGACGGTAAACATGATCACGAAGTAGAGGATCAGCGGGATGGCGATGCGCACGACATCCATGGGAATCGTGAGAATCAACTGCCCCTTGAGGCTGAACATCACCACGATCGTGAAAAGCAAGGCGATCAGGGTGATCGGGCTGATCTTGGGGATGAACTGTGTGTGGTACCACTCCTTGCCCTTGGCGCGCACCAGGAAGAAGCGGGTCAGAAAGCCTGCGATGAACGGGATGCCCAGGTAGATAAACACACTTTGGGCAATCTCCCACATGCTGACCTGCACCAGCGCCGTCTGCAAGCCAAGCCACGACGGCAGCACGGTGATGTAGAAATAAGCAAAGACGCTAAAGAAGAGCACCTGGAAGATGCTGTTGAAGGCCACCAGGCCGGCAGCATACTCGGTGTCACCCTTGGCCAGGTCGTTCCACACGATGACCATGGCGATGCAGCGCGCCAGGCCGATCATGATCAAGCCCTCCATGTATTCCGGGTAATCGTGCAGGAAGATCACGGCCAATACAAACATCAGCATCGGGCCGATTACCCAGTTCTGCACCAGCGACAGCGTCAGGATCTTCCAATCACGGAACACGTCGCCCAATTCTTCATACCGCACCTTGGCCAGCGGCGGATACATCATCAGGATCAACCCGATGGCGATCGCAATGTTGGTCGTGCCCACCTGGAAAGAGTTGATGACGCCTTCGACGCTGGGCACAAAGTAGCCCAGCGCCACACCCACCGCCATGGCCAGAAAGATCCACAACGTCAGGTAACGGTCGAGCACGGACAGCCGCTTGGTGGTGCTGGCGGCCGGTTTGATGGCTGCGGCTTGCTGTGACATTGCTTGTTCCTCGTGGGTTCTCGGTGTCCTACGCTTGGGCGTTACGAATCATCGTCATGACCTGGCTCTTGGCCGGCACCTTGCCGGCGCTGACCACTTTCTCGTCGATCACGATCGCCGGCGTACTCATCACGCCATAGGCCATGATCGCAGCAATGTCGTGCTCCTCAGTCGCCGTAACATCCAGCTTCATCTCCTTGATGGCCTCGTCGACCACCGCCTTGGTTTTCTTGCAGTTGGAACAGCCGCTGCCTAATACCTTGATTTCCATGACATTCTCCTAATGGGCCAGCACGAAATTAAACAGATACCCCGTGAACATAATGCCCACGGCCACGATGCCGACAAAAGCAGCAATCAGCGGCAGCTTGAGCACGCGCCGCAAAATGATCATCTCCGGCAGGCTCAGCGCCACGACCGCCATCATAAATGCCAGCGCCGTGCCCAGTGCCGCTCCCTTGCCGATTAGCGCCTCTACGACCGGGATCATGCCGGCGGCGTTGGAGTACATGGGCACACCGATGATCACAGCCAGCGGCACGCTCCACCAGGCGTCTGCCCCCAAAATGCCTGCCAGCGCGTCTTGGGGCACATAGCCGTGGATAAATGCGCCGATGGCGATACCGAGAATAACGTACAGCCACACCTTGCCCACGATCTCACGCGTGCCCTCCCAGCCAATCGTGAAGCGTTCACTCCAGTTCATTTTTTCGCCGGGCTGCACCGTGTTGCTGCCGGCCGGCATGTCCCAGACAAAGTCTTCTACGCCGCGCTCGACATGAGGGATTCGCCCGATCACAAGCCCGGCCACAATGGCAATCAGCAGTCCCGTGCCCATGTAGATCAGTGCAATCCGCCAGCCAAACATGCCGAACAGCATGCCGAGCGCCACTTCGTTCACCATCGGCGCCGAAATCAGGAAGGAGAAGGTTACGCCCATCGGAACCCCCGCCTTGACAAACCCGATAAACAGCGGCACGGCCGAGCAAGAGCAGAAAGGCGTCACAACCCCCAACCCCGCCGCCAGCACGTTGCCCACGCCCGTGCGCTTACCGCCCAGCACGCGGCGCGTCTGCTCGGCGCTGAAAAAGGTGCGCAGCGTGGTGATGAGAAAGATCATGCCCGCCAACAGCATCAGGATCTTGGGCACGTCGTAGAGGAAAAACGCCACGGCCGACCCCAACGCCGAGGTCAGCGACAGCCCAAGCAGCGCAGTGGTGATCCAGATCGCCAACGGCTGCAATGCGTTGTACACAAGCCACCACGCCGCCGCTGCGGCCCCCACGATCGCCCATGGCCGCCATGCCACTTGCCCCTGGTGGGGCTGCGGCGTTGCCGTCAGTCCGTTACTCATAGGTCACCTGGATCAGTTCCACTTCGTCATTGCACTTGGGACACGGGCAGGCAATCACACGCTTGTGATGCGCCAAGGAAAGCAGCTCATCCTCTGCTGGGCCGAGCACTGCATGGAGCCAGGCGCGCACCTCGTCGTCGATCAGCCCATAATAGACATTCTGTCCTTGCTTGCGGTCTTCGATCAGCCCCGCATCGCGCAGCAGCCGCAGCTGCTGCGACACATACGGCTGCGGCTTGCCCAGCAGCGCCTCCAGGTGGCAGACGCACTCCGCGTCGCGACGAATGGCATCAAGGATGCGCAGCCGCTCCGGATGGGCCAGCAGTTTCAGCCGGTTGCTGAGAGACTCATAATCGGGGTCAAGATTGCTTTGCGAAGTAGTCATATTTACCATAGGCGCCGCCAAAAGATGCAAAGAACCGTATATTCAGAATTTTGCATGTATTATCTCACACGCCAGACCTCTTGTCAATCAGCATCTGTGCCCTCGGTGCGTGTCACGTCTTTGTTCTCGTCCAATCCGCACCCCGCGTGCGGCGCACCACTTCGTTCTCGTCCACTCCACACCCCCCCTGCGGCTTCCCTCCACACCCTGTCCACTCCACACGCCGCCTGCGGCTTCCCTCCACGTCTCGTCCAGTCCGCACGCCGCGTGCGGACCCGCGCCCCCAGGCGCACCACCCCTGTTCCCTCCGCCTTCCCTGTCCTTACGTGACGCTCTCGTGCCTGTTTGCCGGTCTCGAGTTCAGATCACCGCCTCCAGGAACGGCCTCATCTCCATCGCACAGCACCCAATCGCCTCCTCCAGCGCCACCGCCGGCTCCTTCCCCAACCCAATCCCCTCCCAGAACTTCCGCACCAACACGGTCGCCTCCTCCGCCCCAATCCCTGTGCGCAGGAGGACCACGTGCGGCACGGTCTCTAGCCACTCCCCCTGCTCCTCGCCACGATAGTCGCTCAGCACCAGCACCTGCACCCCATCCAGCCGCTTGCACAGCCACGCGCCGTCTGCCACCTGGTCCAGGAAGGTAATCCCCTCGGCCGACGCCGGCAGCGTGACCTGCAGCAGCTGCGTGGGCCGGTGCAGCTTGCGCTCCAGCTCCAGCGCATCAGCCAGCTTGCGCCGTGTGGCGCTCAGCACCCGTTGAAACTGCAGCCCCGTCGCCGCCCGCAGCTCGCGCAGCGTCTCGATATCCAGCACCGCTTGATGGTCGTTCCCCGTGCACACGAGCAGCTTTGGTGCCGGCTTGTCACCCGCACATTGGGGTGGCAGCCGGTGGGTCTGTTCTGCTGGCTCCTCGTCGCCGTCCGCCGCTGGCGTGCGCTGCGCCGCTGCCGCGCGTGCCTCTGCATCCTGCCGCTCCATCTCCCGCTGTGCCGCCCGCAGATCGTCCGCCGTGATCGGCGCAGAGTGCAAGGGGTTGTCCTCGTCCTCCGGCAGCAGCGTATACTCGCGCTGCTGCACGGCCGCCATGTCGCGCACCGTCATCCGCATCTCCGCGATCATCGCCCGCGCCTCTGCCTGGTCCGCCTCCTCCAGGTGGGCATTGTTTAGCACCGTGCGCGCCCGGTTGATCAGCTCGGCCGTCACGTCCAGCCGCTGCTCCTGCAGGGCCAGCATCTTGTTGCGCAGCGCCACGCCCGCCATTGCCAGCTGTTCCTGGTCCCACGCCTTTGCCCGCTGGCTCCACTGCCACCGTGACGCCATCGTCTTCCAGTTGCTCGCCGTCTCCTTCTTGGTCGTCGCGCCCCCATGCTTGCGGGCGTACTCCTCACGATACGCCGCCTGCAGCGACCGCGTCGGCCCCATCAGCAAATACAGCGAGAACCGCTTGTGCCACAGGTTCGACTCCCCCGCTCGTTGATCCCAAGCCTTCTCCTGCTCGCCGCCCAGCTCCATACCTATCGCCTCCACTGCGAATCACATTACCCTGATGTAAGAAAAACAAACGTTCTGCCAGCAAGCTTAATACTCTTGGCGGCAAATTGCAAGCAGATCCGTACAAAAATTTTTGCACCCTGATTTACACCTGGCCACTCGATCCGCAGCGAGTAGGCCGTGACCCAGCCACATCGCCGATGAAGTCCTCACTCACCTGGTCGGGCTAGTGGGCGCACAGGTACGGGTCACTTTGGAGATCGCGGTAAACATCCCAGGTGGCGCGCCGGACAACGTATTACCGATCGTCACGGAGAATGGGCGGACGTTGAAGTTTCAGGACAATGGCTTTGAGAGCGAATAAGCTGGAGGAAATCTTACCGTGAGGGTTAGGCCCAAGGAATACCAGGTGGCACACATCGTGATAGGCGCATTCTGTTAGCGCAACGGGCGTAAAATTGCGTACGCGTCGTCCGTATGCAGCCAGGCGAGCAGCAGATTTCCAAGCGAGACAATGGTGGGCGTTGCATCAAGGCCAGGGTCGAAAAGTACGCAGTTATCGCCTTCTATTCCGGCCAAGACAACAGCATGAGGCGTGTCGATCGTCCAGTACGGCTGCAAGCAGGCAGACACCAGCCCGGCTGGTACTCAGCTTGATGTGGTACGTTGAGCCAGGGCATCCCCGCGCTCCGCTATCTCGTCTAGCAGTTGCTGGGTGTAAAGGACTTCGCCTGTTTGCGTGTCCACATCAAGCGTGCCCACCTGTCCTACCGGCCCGGCCGTGGGCAGCCCGAGCCATACAGGGACACGCCACACGAGACGTTGTCCAGCCTCCAGGCTGGGGCTCTCGCCATAGAGCTGCGTACCGACCAGGTCGAGCAAGAGCCTGCTCACCTTGCGCTGGGCAGCGCTGTCGGTGATGTTGATGCGCGCAGATATACTGACCTCGATCTTGACATCGGCATATTCGGGCAGAACCACCCGTTCCAGTTCGACTGTCATCGCATGCTCCCTCGGCAGTGACGGTACACATAGCCGATCACTCTCCCTACAACACGTGATGATAGGTATACCATAACCCGCCGTATGGCTGGTCGGGCTGGTGAGAGCCCAGATTATGTACAATTAGCTGCTGCCGTTGAATTCCTGTCCGCTCGACCAGTACGTTATACACCCATTTGCAGGTGATCCTGCCCTCCAATCGACATAGAATTAGACAAGCGCATATTCCAGGCTTTCGCGTAGAGCAGGAGGATACTATGAGGAAATGGTTGCTGTGGCTTGCGGGCGTTGCACTGCTTGGACTGATTGCATTTGTGACCATCGCCTTCGTGCGGCTGCAGCTGGTGCAAGCTGACCTTCAACAAGCGGAGGACGCAGCGAACAATACTGCGCCGCTGGCGCTTGGCGAGACGAAGAAGCTGGAGATCTTGCCGCTTTATGAAGCCGCGGGCGGTAGCGACACGGAAACCGGCCACGGCGTTGCGTACCTGATTCGCACCGACCGCGCCACGATCCTCTTTGACCTGGGCTACAATCCGGACGCGGCTTCGCCTTCCCCGCTGGAGCAAAACATGGCTCGCCTGGGAATTTCCCGCTCTGACCTTGACCTGATCGTCATTTCGCACCGGCATCCCGACCATGTCGGGGGCCAGAACTGGTGGACGAACAACACCTTTTCGTTCGACGGCGCAGCGCAGCCCTCGTTGGGCGACCTGCCGATCTATGTTCCCGAGGCGATGACCTATCCCGGCAGCAGACCGACGCTGGCCACAGCACCCACGCGTCTGGCCGAGGGCGTCTCCACGACCGGGCTCATCAGGTACGCCCAGCCATTTCCAATCTGGCTTGTTACGCCCGATGGCGACGAAGAGGCATTGGCCGTCAACGTTGCAGGACAGGGAATCGTGTTGATTACCGGCTGCGGCCACATGGGCCTGGAAAGGCTGCTCGCACGGGCAAAGACAGTCTTTAACTTGCCGGTCGTCGGCGTGGTAGGTGGGCTGCATTACGGGAATGCCGATGCTGCAACCGTTCAACCAGAAATTCAGTTGCTGCAAGGATTGAATCCAATGCTCGTGGCGCTCTCTCCCCACGATAGTGGACCGGCAGTCTTGGATGCCTTTGCGCTGGCTTTCCCAGTGGCATACCAGCCCATTCAAGTGGGAGCGGTCATCGCCATGCCGCAACGCACGGCTCACACTAATTGAGTGGTCAGGA
>CAWIVN010000027.1:0-55233 GCA_963839515.1 uncultured Chloroflexia bacterium | reverse complement strand
GGCTATCATATCGAGGTGGAGGTGGACGCCGGCGAGCTTGAGAGCGACTTCCGCCCGGCCATGGTCAAGCGGCCGCGGCCCAAGAAGCTGCATGGGGCGACCTATCGCAAGGAAACGCCGCTGGGCACGGCCTATATTACCGTCAACAGCGACGAGGGCGACCAGCCGTTCGAGGTCTTTATGAACGTGGGCAAGGCGGGCACCGAGGTCACGGCGGTCAGCGAGGCGATGGGGCGGCTGATCAGCCTGGTGCTGCGCATGCCGGCGGCACTGCCGCCGACCGAGCGGCTGCGCTGGGTGACCGAGGAGCTGGTAGGCATTGGCGGCGGCCGGCCGCTGGGCTTTGGCGCCAACCGCGTGCGTTCGCTGCCGGACGGCGTGGCGCAAGTGCTGGCCGAGTACTTGAGCGACCTGCCGCAGGTGGAGGAGGAAGTGCAGCCCGAGCAGCTGGCGCTGCCGATCAACACCAAGCCGATCGGCGACATCTGCCCGGAATGTGGCGAGGCCAGCTTCCTCAACGTGGAAGGCTGCCGCAAGTGTCATGTTTGCGGCTACAGTGAGTGCTAACGTAGGGGCATGAGGTCCAGCGGGAACAGCGATCGTCTTCAACGACAGACGCTTCACCGCTGGATCTCGTGCCCGTACCCATCGTCGTGCGGTAGTGCCGTCGCAGGTTTGCCCTACTGAGTGGGAGGTACGAATGACTGACAGTGTCTACAAAGTAATCGAACTGGTTGGCTCCAGCGGTGAATCGTGGGAAAAGGCTGCCGCCAATGCCGTCGAGACCGCCTCTAAGTCGCTGCGCGACCTGCGCAGGGCGGAAGTAGTCGAGTTGGACGTTCAGATCGAGGATGGCAAAGTACTGGCGTATCGTGCCAAGGTGAAAGTCTCGTTCAAGTATCACACGGAAGAAGATTAACCTTAGCGTCTTAAGCCTCTGAGCAAACCTGCGATGGGAAGAGCCGGCCCGCCTTGGTTCAAGGTGGGCCGGCTTGTGCCGAGGTGACCCCATGATTATCAGTGCCAGCCGGCGCACGGATATACCCGCTTTTTATGCCGAGTGGTTTATGCGCCGCATCCGGGCGGGCTACTGCACCGTGCCCAACCCGTACAATCGCAAACAGGTGGCCAAGGTGTCGCTGGCGCCAGATGCGGTGGACGTGATCGTGTTTTGGACGCGCAACCCGCGCCCGCTGCTGCCGCATCTGGCGGAGCTGGACCGGTGCGGCTATCGCTACTACTTCCAGTACACGGTGATGGACAATCCCCGCGCCATCGATCCCAAGTCGCCAGCGGCAGACGCGGCGATCAAAACATTTCGGGAGCTGGCCGGTATCGTGGGGGCAGAGCGAATCATCTGGCGTTATGACCCGATCGTGATCAGCGCAGCGACGCCGGCGGAATTTCATCTCAGCACATACGCGCGCATCGCAGAAGCGCTGGCTGGATGCACGCGGCGTAACGTGATCAGCCTCGTGGACATTTATCGGAAAGCACAGAAAAGGCTTGGTCAACTGCGGGAACAGGGAATTGCAGTGGAGGAAATCCAGCCCGACGCCGTGCCCGGCGCGGTGGGCGAGCTGCTGCGGCAGATCAGCGAGACAGCGCGGGAAAGCGGGATGGCGATCGCCAGCTGTGCCGAAGAGTTGGACCTGCGTCCGTTTGGCATTCAGCCGGGCAAGTGTATCGACGACGACTACGTCGCCCAAACGTTTGGACTGCGCCTGAAGGGCAAGAAGGATGCGAGCCAGCGTGATGCATGCGGCTGCGTGGCCAGCAAGGATATTGGCATGTATGATTCATGCCTGTTTGGCTGCCAGTACTGCTATGCCACGAGCAGCTTTGAGGCAGCGAAGCGGAATTATAGCGACGAACATGACGATGATTCGCCGTCTTTGCTCGGGTGGCATGGTGCGCGTTCGACGGTGTGACAGCGCAACTGGCTAGACAACAGGTGGGGGCGCGTTGCGCATGTCCAGCAGTTGTATAGGTGCAGACCCGCGGGCGAACGTTTGTGCAGCCTCTGGTGTACACCTATGCCGGCTTTGTATGTGCCCAGGTTTTGTCCGTCCCGCTTTTGTCGACGAGCGTGGATTTACTCTCCACATCTCCTGGACGTTACGCAAAGCTTGTGCGGCGTCCAGGAGGTGGGGGTCAAGTGAGGTTTGCCAGCCACAGCACTTGGTAGGGCTCAAGCACGAGTGGCTCGTCGCCCAGGACGATGTCTTTGCCGCTGATCAAGTCGCGGAAGCGATAGTCCAGCCCGTATAGGCGCAGTTCGTTTGAGGCGATGGGCTGCGTGTTTTCGGTGAAGTTGGCCGCTACCAGTACTCTCTGTCCGGCGGCGTGGCTATCGGTTTGGGTGGGCGCCGTGCGCACGTAGGCAAAGACATGGTCGTTGCCCGGGTTGATCACGGCCATTTGATTGCCGCCAAAGGCCCGCGTAGCCTTGCGCACTTCGATCAGGTGGCACAGCGCATGATAGATGCGACCCTCGATCGTCGTCGTGTCGTGGCGGCGTTCCATCTTCTGCCAGTCGGTCGCCGGCCGGTGCACCCAGCGGCTGTCGTCTGCCTTGGCCGGATCATTGACGTAGCTGTAGTCGTTGAGCGTGCCTACTTCGTCGCCCAAGTAAATCAGCGGGATGCCGCCGATGCTGAGGATGACGGCGTGCACGAGGCAGATGCGGCGAACGGCCAGCTCGACTTCGGCCGTGTTGCCGCTGCGCAGGGCGCTCTCCAGCCCAGCCAGCGAGGCCAAGGTGCCGGAGATGCGGGCGTCACCTGTGCGCGGGTTCTCCTGGAAGGGCAGCCCGCGCGCAAACGAGCCCTGGAACCTGCCCGTGTAAAAGGTGTTGAGAAAACGACGGTGATCGTAGCCGTTGATCCCCAGCGCCGCCGCATCGGCGTCGTCAAAGGTCCAGCCGATGTCGTCGTGGACGCGCACGTAGTTGACCCAGGCGCATTCGGGGGCAATGTGAAAACGGTAGCTCATGGAGCGCTGGAGCATGCGCACCTCGCGCGTGGCCAGGCTGTTCCACAGCAGCGCCATCAGCAGGGGATTGTAGGAGAGCTGGCACTCGTCTTCACTGATGTACTTTGCCACTTCGTCGGGGTGGACGATGGCCTCGGACTTGAAGAGCAGGCTGGGCGCGGCGATGCGCAGCAGGGCGTTGAACGCATGCACCAGCGTGTGCGCCTGGGGCAGGCTCTCGCAAACCGTGCCCATTTCTTTCCAGGTAAAGGCGAGCGCATCCAGGCGCAATACCTCGGCCCCGGCATTGGCAAGGTAGAGCATTTCGCCCGCCATCTCGCGGAAGACCATTGGGTTGCGGTAGTTCAGGTCCCACTGAAAGATGTTGAACGTCGTCCACACCCACATCCCGATCTCGGCGCGATAGGTAAACGCGCCCGGATGCTTGTCAGGGAATATTTCGCGCAGCGTGCGCTCGTAGGCATCAGGCATGGTGCGGTCGGGGAAGATAAAGTAGTACTCGCGATAGTCCGGGTCGCCGGCCAGGGCAGCCTTGGCCCAGCGGTGTTCGTCGGACGTGTGGTTGAAGATAAAGTCGAGCACCAGGCTGATGCCGGCGGCACGGAGGTCAGCCGCCAATGCCTTGAGTTCATCCATCGTACCAAGGCGATCGTCGACCGTGCGATAGTCGCTGACGGCATAGCCGCCGTCGCTGTCGCCCTTGGGCGCGTCAAACAGCGGCATGAGATGCAGATAGGTAAGCCCTAACTCCTGAAAATAGGGAATGCGCCGGCGCAGATCCTGCAAGCCGCCGGCAAACAGATCGACGTAGCAGACACCGCCCAGCATCTTCTCCGACTGAAACCAGGCCGGCTGTTTCTCACGCTGCACGTCCAGCGCCTTGAGCTCGGCAGGGCGCTCCAACCAGGACTGAGCAGCCAGGGCAAGTATGCGTTCCACCTGGTAGAAGAAGTCGTACTGGTCGCCATAGAGTTCGAGCAGGAGGGGAAAGAGCGTGGGGAAGTGCAACTGCAGGCGCAGGCGAAAGGCATCCCAATCGGCGGATGAGACGGCCCCGGGAACAGCTCCAGGGTGGGCAGGGGTAAATTCCTGCTCCAGGCGGGGCAGCAGGCGGTCGAGCGTACGCTGGGTTTCGCGGGCAAGTTTGGAAGCGTCAAACATAGGGGTTTACCCTTTTCTGGCAAGGAGAATTAGATGGTCGCCGGCAGCATCGTAGTCACTGCCGTCAAAATCGCCCCATACACGCTCGACGACAAAGCCCGCCGCCTGCAGCATCAGCTCCGCCTCATTGCGCCAGAGAAAGCGCAGTGTAAAGGGGCAAGCTGTGCGGCGGCTGCTGCCGTCGGGCAGCATTTCTTCATAGGTAAAGATGGTTTCCTGCAGCTGCTGGGCCCAATCGACCGTGCGCACCGCCCACTTGACGACCTGGGCGCCGCTGGACTCGTCCTGCCAACGGTCGACGTACTCCTGCAGGCCGTCAATTTGCACCAGGCGCATGACGTCCGGGTTAAACAAGTCGACGAGCAATGGCGCGCCGCGCCGCAGATGGCGGTGGGTATTGCGCAACGCTGCCAGCTGATCCTGGGGTGAGGTGAGATGCATCAGGGTGTTGCTGGTGCAGAAGGCAAAGGCGTAGTCTTTGCGCGGCAGGTCATAGGTGCGTATGTCGGCTTGTATGAGCTCCTGCCGCCCACTATGTGCCAGTGCCGCCAACTTGGCCCGGGCGATGGCCAACAGGGCGCTGCTCACATCTACGCCGGTGACATCGTGGTGCTGGGCGGCGAGCGGCGCCAACAGCCGGCCCGTGCCACAGCCGAGCTCCAGGATAGGGTCGCCGGTTTCTGCGGCCAGGGTGAGAATGAAATCGATATCGTCGACATAGTCGCGATAATCGGCGTCGTAGTAGCGCGCAAACGCATCAAAGACGGTTGTGCTCGCCAAGCTGCCAGACATGCGTACTCCTAGCCCCTTGTTATCATTTTGACAGAAAAATGGATTTTACACTGGCATCTTACCATAGTATAATGTAGTCGTCATTGGGCCGATCTTCTCAGAGGTCGGCGCTTGCTTTGCGGAAGAGGGTGCTAGAGGATGCGCCGTCCCAGCGGGGGCGGTGTTTTTCATATTTCTCAGCGGTCCACTGGCAGGCAGGCGGAGTGCCTACGACGCGTGCAGCTGTTGTTCTCTGGGCCGGTTGGGACTTGGGAAACAAGCAGGCAAGATAACACGTTGTAGAGTCGGCAGGTGCACACTATTCCGCACGTGACAATTAGAGATGAAGAAACCAGGCATGTTGCGCGCACAGAGGCCGACACTCTGTGTTTGTGTGCTGTCGCACAGGCGCGGAATGGGCCCACTTGTGCATGCGAATTTGCAGGAATTGACTGTAGCTTGAGAGTATAACTATGGGAAACAACCAACCGATTTACCTGACAGCCGAAGGTTTGCGCAAGGTCAAGGAAGAGCTTGAATACCTCACCACGACGCGCCGCCGTGAGGTTGCGCAGATGATTGCCGAGGCCAAGGCCGAAGGCGACATCAGCGAAAATGCCGGCTATGACGAAGCCAAAACGGCGCAGGGCTTCCTGGAGGGCCGCATTCGCGAGCTGGAAATCCTCTTGAAGAACGCCAAGGTGATCTCCGACGACTCTGCCGCGCCCGACGTGGTCAGCCTTGGCCGCACGGTCGTGGTGCGCGAGGCGGGTTCCGACAGTGAAGAGGAGTACACCATCGTCGGCCCGCCCGAAGCCGACCCTTCCGCCGGCCGCATCAGCAACGAAAGCCCGATGGGCAAGTCGCTGCTTGGCCGTCGCATCGGCCAGAGCGCCGTCGTCGAATCGCCGGGCGGTGAAATCGTATTTGAGATCGTGCGCGTCAAGTAAGGCTTTGGCTACAGTCGATCTTTGGCAACAGGCCCGGCGCCGGATGAGCGCCGGGCGTTTCACGCCCAGGCAGCAAGGATCCAGCAGTGAACGAAGAAATTCATCCGATGTTTGACCCCGCCAATCTTAGCGACCAGGAGAATGCACGCATTGAAACGCTGCGCGGCCTGCGCGAGGCGGGAATCCAGCCCTATCCGGCGCGGGCGCGGCGCACGCATACGATCGGCCAAGCGCGGGATTTATATGACAGCGGTCAAGCCGGCGAACAGCAGGTTACGGTCACCGGTCGCGTCAAGCGCATGCGGATCATGGGCAAGATGAGTTTTGCCGACTTGGAAGACGGCACCGGCACGATCCAGATCGTGCTGCGCAAGGACAACCTGCCCGAAGGCGTTTATGAGAGCCTGTGGCGCAACGCGGTGGACCTGGGCGACTTTGTCGGCGCCACCGGACCGCTGTTTGTGACCAAAACCAATGAGCTGAGCGTGGAGGTGCACGAGCTTCAGTTTCTGAGCAAGGCACTCAAGCCGATGCCCGACAAGTGGCACGGCGTGCGCGATCAAGAGACGCGCTACCGCCGCCGCTATGTCGACCTGATGGCCAACACTCCCGTGCGCGAGGTATTCCGCGCGCGTGCCGCCATCATCCGCTCTTTGCGTGAGTACCTGGACGGCGAGGGCTTCCTCGAAGTGGAAACGCCGATCTTGCAGCCGATTTACGGTGGCGCCGCCGCGCGCCCTTTTGTGACACACCACAACCAGCTGCACCAGGACCTGTACCTGCGCATATCGTTTGAACTGTATCTCAAGCGGCTGATCGTGGGCGGCTTTGACCGCGTTTACGAGATCGGGCGTGACTTCCGCAACGAAGGCGTCAGCTTCAAACACAACCCGGAGTTTACGCAGCTCGAATTCTACGAAGCCTACGCCGACTATCAAGATGTCATGCGCCGCACCGAAGAAATGATCGCCTACGTGGCGCAGAAGGTCATGGGCGGCTACATGATCACGTGGCAGGGGCGTGACATTGACTTGCGCCCGCCCTGGCGGCGCATCCCCCTGCGGCAGGCAATTCTGGACGCTACGGGCATCGACTATGAAGCCTATCCTGACGCCCAGTCCCTGGCGACCGAAATGCGCAGCCGCGGGCACGAACCGGACCCCAAGAGCAACTGGGGGAAACTGGTGGACAGCTTAATGGCCAAGTACGTCGAGCCCCATCTGATCCAGCCAACCTTCCTGACCGACTACCCGCGCGACGTCAGTCCCTTGGCTAAAGGTTCTCCCGATGACCCACGCCAGGTGGAGCGTTTTGAAGGGTTTATTGCCGGGATGGAAGTGTGCAACGCTTTTAGCGAACTCAACGATCCGATCGACCAGCTGCAGCGGTTTGTAGACGAGAACTACCGGGCACGGCATGGCGACGACGAGGCGCATCCGATCGACGAGGATTTTATCGAGGCGCTTGCGTATGGTATGCCGCCTACCGGTGGATTTGGCATGGGCATCGACCGCTTGACCATGCTGTTTACGGACAAGGACACGATTCGCGAGGTCATCCTCTTCCCGCACCTGCGCACGCAGCGCGATGGGGGGGAGGAAGAAGAGGCGGCAGTGGAGCCCAGGGCAGCCGAAGATGAGGCGCAGCACTAGTCAAGCAGGGGCCTAGACAAGCAAGTGGCACTAGACAAGTAAAAGGCCTTGCCCATTTGGGCAAGGCCTACTCTTTTGAGTCGGGGAGAGAGGATTTGAACCTCCGACCTCTTCGACCCGAACGAAGCGCGCTACCAAGCTGCGCTACTCCCCGGACACGAGAAGATAGTATAGCGTGCGCAGGGTGAAAAGGCAAATCGCCACGTAAAAAAATCACTTTGCAGCCCCTGCCAAGTATGCTATACTCCGCATGCTGGAAGAATGCCGATATGCGCGTCTGCGTTAGATGGTGGTACACTGGAGGCGCGCAAACCATTGCCGCCTAAATGGGCAAGAACGGCATCTGGAATGGGAACCGGAATCACATCCGGTGCACTAATCAATAATTCACTGCCTCATACCGCACCACCAGTTGGTCTGAAGCAGGGGGGATTCATGATTGAAGTCACAATCGACAGCATCCGAGTCAGCTTGTTGTCGCAGAATCGAATCGTGGTACTAAAGGAAGAGAGCAGCGATCGCTTCCTGCCGATCTGGATCGGACCATTTGAGGCGGACGCTATCACGCTGCAACTGCAGGGGATGGAAGCGCCGCGGCCGTTGACGCACGACCTGCTCAAGTCCGTGATCGAGACGCTGGGTGCAGAAGTGATGCACATCTTGATCAGCAGCCTCGAGCGCAATACGTACTATGCCCGCATCGTGCTCGAAGCGAACGGGGACACAGTCGAAATCGACAGCCGGCCCAGCGATGCTATCGCCCTGGCCGTGCGTGTCAGCGCCCCGATCTACGTGGCGGAAGAGGTCATGGAGCAGGCAGGCATGCTCCCCGAAGAAGAAATGAACCTGACCGAAGAGGGTGCACAGACGGAAGTCGGCGGCGAGAGCAGTGCCGAGGACCTGGGCGCCTTTAAGGATTTTGTCGAAGGTTTGGATCTGGACAGCTTGCTCGGGAACTGAATCCCCAGCTGACACGATCCGTCTCTAACCTGCAATACAAGACGGCGAGGCTGCCCCAGGGTGGCGTCGCCGTTTTTGTCGCTGGAAGTGCGCCTCGTCTATGGAAAATGAAGTACCACTCAAGAGTATTCCTGCCAATTTGGAGGCGGAGCGGGCCGTTCTCGGTTCGCTCCTGATCGACCCCGACGCCATCATCAAGGTGGCGAATTTTCTGCGCGTCGAGGATTTCTTCCGCGAGCGCCACGGCTGGCTGTTCGACGTGATGATGACACTGCATGAACGGCGCGAGCCGCTCGACTTTGTCACGGTCGTGGACGAGCTGGAGCGGCGCGGGCAGCTGGAGGAGATTGGCGGCCCTGCCTACATCACCGACTTGATCGGCGGCACGCCTACGTCGATCAACGTGGACTTCTACGCCCGCATCGTCGAACGAACGGCGCTGCTGCGCCGCTTGATCTCGGCGGCCGGGCAGATCGCCGAATTGGCCTACGACGAGAGCCAGGAGGTGGGCGAGGTCATCGACCGCGCCGAGACGTTGATCTTTGGCGTCAGTGAAGCGCGCATCCACCGTGACCTGATGCCGATCCGGGCCATCATGGGCAACGTGGTCGATCGCATCGACTTCCTCACGCGCAACAAGGACACGCTGATGGGCGTGCCCACCGGGTTTACCATGCTGGACCGGCTGCTGGGTGGGATGCAGAAGAGCGACTTGATTATTTTGGCGGCGAGACCGGCGATGGGAAAATGCGTCACGGCCGACACGCTGCTCGTGGACCCGCAGACGGGCGAGCGGCACACGATTGCCGAACTGGTAGCCCAACGCTCGGCGCAACTGCTGACACTTGACGACTCTTTTCGTTTGCGCGCCTCCTCCGCGTGCGATTTCGTCGACGACGGCATCAAGCCCGTGTACCGCGTCGAGACGGCCCTGGGGCGCGAAGTGAAGGTTACACTCTCCCATCCTTTCCTGACAATTGAAGGTTGGCGCCCTCTCCAGGAGCTGGGTGTCGGCGACCGCATCGGCGTGCCGCGCCAGCTGCCTGTATTCGGTGACGAAGAACCCGCGGATGCACAGGTGAAGGCGGCTGCGGGAGAAAAGTGCGTTCCGGAATTCATTTTTCGAGCGACTCGCCCCAAGGTTGCCCTGTTTCTTAACCGGCTGTTTGCCTGTGATGGAAGCGTCTATGTGCTTTCTACGGGCCAGGCAGGTCTGTCCTACAGCACGGTATCAAAGAAGCTTGCACGCGACGTGCAGCACCTGCTGTTGCGCTTCGGGATTTTGGCAAAGCTGCGCACCAGGCTCGTTAAATATGGCGGTGCGCACAGGTTAGCCTACGAGTTACGCGTCCTTGATGCCTCGAGTATTGAGCGATTTTGCGTCGAAATTGGAGCCTTTGGCAAAGAAGATAAAGTCGCCAGGGTGCGGGAGCAGTTGGAGCGAGGCCAGCGACAGACGAATCTTGACACTATTCCAGTTGAGGCTTGGCAAGCTGTACGTAGTGCCAAGGGTGAGCGCTCTTGGCACAGTATGTTTGAAGCAATGGGATTGCCTTCTTCCTCCAATCTGCATGTCAGCAAGCGTTCGCTAGGTCGCGAGAGGCTGGGTCTGATTGCCGATGCTCTGCGGTCGCAAGAGCTCAAGAATCTTGCCCAGGGTGATATCTATTGGGATTGCATCATTGCCATTGAGTACCTTGGCGAGCAACAGGTTTACGATCTGACAGTCGACGAGACGCACAACTTTGTTGCTGACGATATTCTGGTTCATAACACGAGCCTGGCTATCAATGTGGCGCAGAATGCGGCTAAGCGTTACAACGCACGTGTGGCAATCTTCAGCTTGGAGATGAGTAACGAGCAGCTTGCCCAGCGGTTGCTCTCGATGGAGACGGGGATTGACAGCCATCGATTGCGGCTTGGCCAGTTACACGATGATGAATGGTCAATCCTGCTTGAAGCAGCCAACGTGTTGGCAGGTACGAATATCTATATCGATGATACCCCAGCCGCCAGTGTTAGCGAGATTCGTACCAAGTGCCGGCGGCTGTATGCCGAGCACGGGCTGGACATGGTGCTCATCGACTACATGCAGTTGATGTCCGGCCAGTCCGGCGGCGGACGCAATGAGAATCGTCAGCAGGAAATCAGCTATATCAGTCGCTCGCTAAAAGGCTTAGCACGTGAACTTAATGTGCCGGTGATAGCACTTAGCCAACTCAGCCGCGCCGTTGAAAGCCGTTCCGACAAGCGACCTATGTTGTCGGACTTGCGTGAGTCCGGGTCAATTGAGCAAGACGCGGATGTAGTGCTATTTATTTATCGAGACGATTATTACAAGGAAGATTCTGAGCAGCAGAACATTGCGGACGTGATCGTGGCCAAGCATCGCCATGGCTCTACCGGCACGGTCAGCCTTTACTTCCGCAAGGAGCTGACCCAGTTCCGGGATTTGGAGATTCAGCGGACAGAATTGGATTACTAGTTCTGCTTTACTAAAGATTATGAGCACTCTTGGTTTTGTCGGCTTCCCCGACACGAAAATGAAGCCGGTGATTGTGCCGGACTTATTCTTTAGCGATTTGCTGCCCCAGATCGAAGATTTGGGTGAGCTGAAGCTGACGCTGCACTGTTTTTGGCTGCTCAACGAGCAATCCAGTGCTGCCAAGTTCCTGCGCGGCGACGACTTGCGCAGCGACCAGACGCTGCTGCGCAGCCTGCACCTCAACAGCAACCTGCGTACGGCGCAGCAGGCCTTGCAAGATGCACTCGAACGTGCAGTGGCCCGCAATACCCTGCTCAAGCTGGAGATAGAAAGCGATAGCGAAGGCAAAGAGGGGCAGGCCGGCGTCAAGGTCGACGACTGGTACTTTATCAATACGCCCAAAGGGCGGCAGACGCTGGCGCTTGTGCGCGAGGGCCGGTTGGGCGAACTCCAGGCTGCCATTCCCGACGAAGCGCGGCTCAAGGTCAATCGCCCCAATATCTTTGTTCTATATGAACAAAATATCGGCATGATGACCCCGCTGATTGCCGATCAGTTGCGTGACCTGGAAAAAAGCTATCCCCCAGACTGGATTGACGAGGCCTTTGTCCTGGCTGTAGCTAATAACAAGCGGAAGCTACGCTATATCCAGACCATTTTGAAGCGATGGGAAACGGAGGGCAAAGATGAGCGAACAGCCACAGAGTCTCGACGAGATACTGAAGAGGATCGCCGCCGAGCATACATCCCGGACGAGTACTCCGACATCATCCTCGGCTAATCCACATGCCTCTGATGCCGGCAGTGGGATTACGAATAAGAACCTAACAGCTTTTGGGCAGACAGGACTGGGCGAATCAGTGATATGCCCTGTCTGTGCGGTGTCGGCTTTTACGTGCTAGACCTGCCGTTTGGCCATCCTGAGTTCGGCCGCGCAGTCCCTTGTCATTGTCGGGATCAAGAGCGTCGAGAACGAAGAATGCGCAAGTTACAGATGATAAGCTCACACAGCCTGCTTTCGCACTTGACTTTTGCCTCATTCAATCCGGTCCTGAGCAACTTGGATGCAGAAAAGGCGCTCAACCTACGGTCGATATTCGATACATGCGTTACGTACGCACAGAATCCAGACGGTTGGTTGCTACTTATGGGCACATATGGTTGTGGGAAAACTCATCTTGCTGCAGCGGTCGCTAATGAGCGGTCATCAATGGGATACCCTGTAATATTTATGACCGCACCCGACCTGCTCGACCAGTTGCGTTCAGCATATAGTCCTAATACCGACTCGAGTTATGATGAGCGCTTCGAGCAACTGCGAACTGCGCCGCTTCTAGTCCTGGATGATTTGGGAGCACAGTCTAGCACACCATGGGCGCAGGAAAAGCTATTTCAGCTTCTTAATTATCGCTATAACTTACAGTTACCGACAGTTATCACTACTAACTTGCGGCTAGATGAGCTTGAACCGCGCCTTCGAAGTCGGCTTATGGATGCCGAACTGGTTAATCCTCGCACAATTTTGGCACCCGATTATCGAGCTGGAAGGATCAGCGGTGAAAGTGAACTAAGCATGCTTTCATTATATGATGACAAGCGTTTTGTAATTTTCGACTGAGCTGCGCAGAGACCTATCTGCGAGCGAACAGGACAATCTACGCGAAGCAGTGCAGATTTGTCGTGGTTTCGCCAAAGAGCCGCATGGATGGCTTGTGCTTTCCGGTCGCAATGGCTGTGGGAAAACGCATTTGGCTGCTGCCATCGCTAACGAATATTACAGCGACTGGCAATGACGTTATGTTCGTTGTAGTGCCGGATCTGCTGGACCATCTTCGTGCAACTTACAGCCCACAGTCTACTACCCCATATGATCGCCGATTTGACGAGATTAGGCGGGCGCAGATGTTGGTTCTAGATGATCTAGGTACGGAGAGTGCCACTCCATGGGCACGCGAGAAACTTTTTCAGCTGCTAAATTTCCGATATGTTGCTCTATTACCAACTGTCGTAACCACAAGTTCAAAGCCAGACCAAATCGAACCCTGGCTGCGTCAACGAATGCTGGATATTAACCGTTGTCGTTGGTTTGGCATTACGGCGCCAGGTTTCCTTGCAAGTAGAAATGAGCACACTGATGTCACCAGGCGCAGTACTCGCAAATCCCGGTAAGGCTGAGGCTTCAGGACCGGTAAAGCTTTTCGACGCATCACTTCGTTACTCTCTTATCTGTGCACAGGGAACCATCCCCACTAGTTTCGACGTCCTCTAAACGGTGTGCTATACTCGCCAGTTGGCGATGCGTTCACCGCCGTAGCACTCGTCGAAATAGAATGTTCTATTGCTGATGTACAGGAAACCTAATATGGCTACACAGTTGAACCGCCCGATGCGCCGGCTGGTGGCTCTCACTGGTCTTGTCGCTGCCCTGCTGCTCGCCGGTTGCGGTGGGTTGGGCGGGGCCGAGGCCACACCGCTGCCCACACGCACGCCGCTGCCCACCTTTACACCGACACCCGAAGGCGGTGCGCCCGCTGCCGCCCCCACGAGCGAAACGCAAGCACAGCCTCCCGCCGATACTGCTGCGCAGGCACCCACCGTCGCCGCGCAGGCGCCGACTACCGACACGCAGGCGATTACCGGTACACAGACCACAACCGATTCTGACCAGGTGGTGATCAACACCCCGGCCCCGGCCCAGACACCGACTGCGGCAACGGCGCCGACATCGGCGGCGGCCCAGGTGACCACCAACGATATCGTCAACATACGCAGCGGTCCGGGGACGAACTATGGCCTGGTCGGCTCGGCGCAGGTCGGCGAGACGTTCCCTGTGACAGGCAAGAACGCGACCGGTGACTGGTGGCAGATCAACTATAACGGCCAGACAGGCTGGATTTTTGGCCAGTTGGTAACGGCCAGCGGCACAGAAGGCGTGGCCGTGGCACAGAATATTCCGGCCCCACCGACTGCGGCTCCGGTGCCGCCCACCAACACGCCGGCGCCTGCGGCCCCAGCAGCGACGCCGGCTCCAGTTGCCGAGGCGACGCAGCCTGCCGCTGTGCAGCCCGCTCCAGATGCAGGCAACTTTCCTTACTCATTGGGCACAACAGAGCGGTGCGATCCTAACCCAGGTACGACCTATTTCCAAGGCTTTGTACGCGATAGCAACAACAATCCACTGAATGCTGTGTGTATTCATATTGCTTACTATGGGCCGCGGAATACCAAATGCTCAGGTTGTGACGGCGTAGGCGACGGCAACTGGGGATTTTCGCCATTTGGGGGGCCTGTAAAGGAGCTTCCTTTGAATGTCGAAATCTTCGTTGTTCCCTGCACCCCCAACATGCCTGCGGGCGGGCAGACTGAGGGCACCGGTTTTGGCGACCTGACCCCACAGTCCCCCAAGTGGACAAGGACCCTGACTGCTAGCGAGCAGTGTACTGGAATCACTTTCTTCAAGAAGTAAGCCTGTCACACCGGACACTCCCTGCTTCGATGAAGATTGCGCTGCGACAAACGTTGATTCTGGGGCTCAGCCTGCTCCTCGTGAGCGGGCTGGGCTTTTTGTTGCTCCAACTGCCTTCTGCCCGCACCTGGCTGTGGAATCATACGGGTGAAGAGGAACTGCTGGCACAGGTCAAGGGGTTAACCGATTTGGCTGGAGACCGTCTGCGCCCGTCCCTGGCGTTGGCTGCAAGCAGCGCCATAGAGAATGTGGCTGTGAGCCCGTTTGGCGTCAACGTCTTCCTTGAACAGGAGGCAGAGCCCCCCAAGCGCGCCCAGGCCGTGAAGATGGCGGCCGATGCGGGATATCGCTGGCTGCGCCAGGAGTTTCCCTGGGAGGATATCGAGATCCACGGCAAGGGTGACTTTGAAGACCGCCGCCATGAGCCCTATCGCTCGGCATGGGACAAGTACGACGAGATCGTGGACCTTGCCGAGCAAAACGGGATGGAACTGATCGTCCGTCTCAGCAACCCGCCTGGTTGGACACGTGCGAGCGGCGAAGGCGAGAACGACGTCGATACCTTCGCACCGCCTGACGACCTGCAGGATTACGCCGATTTCGTGGGGGCCGTCGCCGGCCGCTATGCCGGGCGCGTCAAGTACTACCAGCTCTGGAATGAGCCCAATATCTACCCGGAATGGGGAAGTGGGGCCATCGATCCGGAAGCCTACGTGCAGCTGCTCAAGGCGGGCGCGCAGGCGGTGCGTGCCGCCGACCCCGAAGCGAAGATCATCATGGGGGCACTGGCTTCGACTATCAACCTGCAGCCGGCCGATGCGCCACCCGGCAATAGTCTGAATGACTTGCTCTTTTTGCAGCGCATGTATGATGCCGGCGCCGCGCCCTATTTTGACATTGTCGCTATGCAGGGCTATGGCCTCTACAGCGGGCCGACCGACGATCGCATGCACCCGCGCGTGATCAATATCAGCCGCCATAAATTTGTGCGGGACCTGATGGTTAAGAATGGCGACGCTAGTAAACCCATTTGGATCGCGGAGATGAACTGGAACGCTGCCCCAGACGACGTTGACCCGCGCTATGGCCGGGTGACGCTGGAGCAGCAGGCGCGCTATCTGCCCATGGCCTATGCGCGCGTGGCCAACGACTGGCCTTGGATCGGCGTGGCTGCGACCTGGTATCTCAAGCGCGCCACGGACCAGTGGGAAACCAACCGGCAGCCCGAAGCCTACTTCCGCTTACTGGCGCCCGATTTTACGCCGCAGCCGGTGTACGACAGCATGAAGGCCTATACGCAAAGCGTTGAGCGAGGCGTGGAGGACGAGCATGACCAGTGAGCGGCGGATGCGCACGCTCTATCTAGCTGCCTTGTTGGCCATCCTGTTGGCTGCAACCTTCTTACGTTTCTACCGGCTTGACGCTTCCTCGCTGTGGAGCGACGAGGGCAATACCTGGGCTATGCTCAGCCGCAGCTACAGCGAGATCGCGGGGGCCGCCGCCGCCGATATTCACCCTCCTGGTTATTACTGGCTGCTCAAGCTGTGGTCAAGCATCTTTGGCACCAGCGCCTGGGCTATGCGCAGCTTCTCGGCCGCAGCGGGCGTGCTGCTCGTGGTGGTCGTGGAACGGATCGGCCGTTGGCTGGCTGCCGATGGCTCGGCTAAATTCTGGCTGCCGCTGCTGGCGGCGTTGATAGCTGCCGCCAACCCGCTGCTCGTGTATTACAGCCAGGAAGCACGCATGTACATGCTCCTGGCGTTGGCGGGAGCCGGCTTGTTTTGGGCCATGCTGGCAGGCGAGATCTGGGACTTCCAGGAGGTGGCACTTCCAGGAGGTACCCACCTCCAGGAGGTACCCACCTCCTGGAAGTCCTTCTTACGGGGAGGCTGGCTAGCTGGTGCCGGCTATGTGCTGTTTGCGGTTCTCGGTCTGTGGACTCACTACAGCTTTGCCATCGTGCTGGCAGCGGCAAACGTGGCGTGGCTGGTACGGTGGCTGGTTGTGCGCTTCCAACGGTCCGCCCAACGGTCCGGCCAACGTTTGGCCCAGGGTCCTGCACTTGCTTCATGGCATGTGTTGGCGGCGTGGGCCGGTCTCAACCTGATTGCGTTACTGGCGTTTTTGCCTTGGCTGCCGACGGCAATTGCGAGCGTGACCGCCTGGCCCAAGGGTGGCGTAGCGGTTGGTTGGTGGGCCGGCATGGAAGACACCCTGCGCACTTTGTTGTTTGGACCAGTGCGGGTGACGCCGGAGGCGCTTTGGCTGGCGGTGGGCGCGCTGTTGCCGCTCATTGGGGTGGTAGGCCTGTTCGTCGCACGCAGCCGGACCTCGCCGACGCGGTTGTGGGCATCATCTGAGGTGCTGCCGCTGGTATTATGGTTGGGATTGCCGATTGGGTTGATGGCGGGCTTAGGGTTGTTTACGGATGCGTTCTTGAAGTTCCTGATTACCGCTGCGCCTGCATGGTGTTTGCTGGTCGCCTGCGTGCCGCTGGTGGCGCAGCAACAGGGCGTGCGCACTGGACTGGCGGCGGGCGTGGCCATGTTGGCCGTGGTGCTGGCAGGTCTTGTGCTGCCCGGCTATTATCAGGACGCGTATGCCGCGCGATAATTATCAGGGAATCGCCGCTTATATTGACGGAAGAGGCGACCCACAGCGCGACCTGGTCATCTTGGATGCACCAGGCCAGCAGGAGGTATGGAGCTACTACGATCCCGGGCTGCCGGTGCTGGCTCTGCCCGTCGCGCGACCGCCGTCGGCCGCCGACGTCGAATCCGACCTGGCATCCGCCACGGCCGGGCGCCGTAACGTGTATGCGCTGTTCTGGGCCACGGACGAGGCGGACCCGCAACGACTGGTGGAAACCTGGCTCGACCGCAATGGGTACAAGGCGCTCGACGTCTGGCAGGGCAACGTGCGCCTCGCCACCTACGCCTTGGCCGGGGAACTGCAGCCGCTGCCAATGACGCCGGTGCAACTGGGCGCTGCGATCACGCTTGCCGGCCAGGCGCAGCCCCAAAATCCCCAGCGGGTGGCCGCCGGCGATGCCGCGCTGGTGCAACTCCGCTGGGACGTGCTGCAGGATGTGAATCGGCGTTATAAGGTGAGTGTGCAGCTGCTTGACTCTGCGAACCAGGTGGTGGCGCAGCGTGACGGCGAGCCTGTCGGCGGTTCTCGCCCCACGGATGCCTGGCGCATGGGGGATCAAATCCGCGACAACTATGCGCTGCCGGTGCCATTTGGCACACCTCCGGGAGAATACCGCTTGGCGGCAGCGATGTATGATGCCCAAACCGGCCAACGCCTCACCCATGCAGGCGGGGACAGCGTCGAGTTGGGCAGCGTTTGGGTTGATCGCCCGCAAGCCGCGCTGCCTCCGAGCCTTGTCCCGATGGCGCAGTGGCTGGAGCGGCGTTTGGGGCCGGTGGTGCTGTCAGGGTATGACATCTATCGCAAGGACTTTGCCCATGCGCCGCAGACGCCGCTCCAGCCAGGTGACCTGGCGCATGTTGTTCTCTATTGGCAGGCGCCCGATCCGCTGCCGGCGGATTGGCCGGAAGATCTTACCGTGACTTTGCATCTCGGCAACCAGGTGGTCACCGCACCGTTGGCTGGTGCAGGGTATCCAACCGGCGAATGGCAGGGCGGGGAAATCGTACGCGGGCAGTTTGACATCCCCTTCGATGGCACAGGTGCACGCCCGCAAGTGGAGGTGGCCGGGCAGCGGGTTTCGCTCGCTGCGCTGCCGGTAGAGTAAACAGATTCAGCTTTGACCCATCGCTATAATTATTGTAGTATCTAAGGTGTGAAGTTTGGATTCATATGAGGTCTGCGATGGAAACGGCTGTCGATCTACGTGAAGTGTCACTTGTAAATCTTCCTTTGTGTCCTGTAGCCCCTGCTGCCCGCATCATTGGACAGAAGTGGACACTGCAAATTGTCTACTTTTTGCTCGACGGCAAGTCGGTGCGCTTTTGCGAGCTGCAGGATGAATTGGGCGGCGTCAACCCCAGTACACTGAGCAGCCGGCTCAAAATGCTGGAAGAGGAGGGAATCGTGCATCGCAGGCAAATTAGCGCTATTCCCCCCCATGTCGAGTATACCCTGACCGATATGGGCTGCCAGCTTAAGCCGGTTATTCTGGAAGTAATTCGCTGGAGCAACGTGTGGCTTGGCGATCGTTGCGAATAACGGCTGAGGGCTGCCGTCTGCACGCGCTGCCGGTGCGCTGGGCACTCGTCTAGGATGGGGTGATCGATGATTGTAAAGGGTTTGACGGTCGGCTTGCTGCAGGAGAACTGTTACATCTTTGCCTGCAGCCGCACGCGCAAGGGCGTGATTATCGACCCCGGCGACAACGCGCGCGCCATTTTGCGTGTCGTTGATCAGCAGGCGATCACGGTCGAGAAGATCATTAACACTCACGCCCATTTTGATCATGTGATGGCTGTGCCGGCGATTAAGGCTAGCACAGGCGCTCCCTTCTATTTACATCGCGCCGACCTGCCGGTGCTGCACGAACTGCCCGAGCGCGTACGCCTGTGGCTCGACATGGACGTGGATCCTGTTGCCGACCCTGACGGTTACCTGGAGCACGGCGACATTATCCAGGTAGGAGAGGAAGAACTTGAGGTGCGCTTTACTCCTGGCCATGCCCCCGGCCATGTCGTATTTGTGCATCATGCCGGCAACCAGGTCTTTGCCGGCGACACGTTGTTCCAGGGCAGCATCGGGCGCTATGACTTGCCGGGAGCAGATGGCCCGACATTGCTGCGCAGCATCCGCGAGCAGTTGCTCACGCTGCCGGATGATTACACCGTCTACCCAGGCCACGGCCCCGCCACGACGATCGGTTTCGAGCGCGAGCACAACCCCTACGTCGGCGTGCACAGCGAGGTCAGCCTGCCGTGACGGCTCAGCCGACAATCGTTTTTCACATGTTGCCCAAGGCAGCCTGGGATGCACTTGCGGCAGGCAGCGCCTATCGTGCCGCAACGTTGGACAGTGAGGGGTTTGTCCACTGCACGGCAGAGCCGGCGATGTTAGAGGTTGTGGCCAACCGCTTCTACCGCAGCGAGCCCGGCGATTGGCTGATCCTGGCCATTGACCTCAACCAAGTGGGTGCGGACGTGCGTTGGGAAACTGCCGACGATCACCTTTTCCCACATATCTATGGCCCCATCGAGCGGAACGCCGTGCGGCGCGTCGTCCCCTTCCCACGCAACCAGGATGGAACGTATTCCCTGCCGGAGGATCCGTTATGACGGTGCTAAGCGATAGTATGTCGGGCTGGTTCAGGCGCCGGCGTGGTGCGGCGAAAGATAGCGCCGAGGGTGCGGCCGGCGAAACCCCAGAGAACGGCGAGACTACGTCTTCCACAGCTTCGACCACGACGGGTGGCGGCTCGAGCCAGGAGCCGGTCGTGGTTTGGGAAGCCGCCAACCTGATGGAGGCACAGGTCGTCAAGGGTCGCCTTGAAAGCGAGGGCATACCTGCCTTTGTTCGCAGTGAGGCGCTAGGCGTGATCTATGGCCTGACCGCAGGCGGCCTGGCGCGTGCCGACGTGTTGGTGCCGGGGCCGCTGGCCGAACGGGCTATGGAGATCCTGTTTTCCGAAGATCAAGCTGACGATCAGGGAAATGATCAAGTCGACTAGCAAGCGGAGCAGTGAGACATAAGTCTTTGCGTGTTGGGCGCGTTTTGTTTACGGTAGAACTATGACACAACAACTTCAACCCATTTCTAATCCTGTATCCATCCCGAGTGAGCTCGGCGCACGCAGCCGCAGCAAGGTCAATACCAAGTACCTGATGGGCGGCGGCTTGCTCCTGCTGTTTGTCGGCTTCCTCGCCTTCCAGATGATTCAAGCCACGATCACGACCGGCGCCTATTACTTGACGGTCGCCGAGGTCCAGGGCAAGGCTGCGGAACTGACCGGCCAACGCATCCGTGTGAACGGCAATGTCGTGGCGGGGAGTGAAGATCTGGAACGCGCGCGAAATCACGCTCAAATTCAGCATTATGGACGAGAGCGGCGACGGCCAACTGCCGATTGTGTTCTACGGCCCGCGACCGGATAATTTCACGCGCGCTGCATCCGCCATTATTGAGGGCAATTTGCAGCCGGACGGCACTTTTTTAGCCGAGACCTTGTTGCTCAAATGTCCCAGCCGTTATGAAGAAGAACCAGAAGAAGTGTATGTGGAGTCGACGCGATAGGTAAGTGGTGAGCAGAAGCAGGCATGTGTGGGCGAGCAGCTGATTGTCGTAGATGCAGTGCATAAGCGCTTTGGTCGCAAGCGTGTGCTTGCGGGGGTCAACCTATACGTGGAGCAAGGGCAGGTGGTGGCGCTGTTGGGCGCCAATGGCGCAGGCAAGTCCACCTTGATGCGTATCATTTCGGGGTTGGCGAAACCAGATCGCGGCGATGTGGTGTTGGGCGGCGTGTCCTTGCGCAAGACAGGTCATGAGTTACGCCGCTATATCGGGTTGGTGACGCATGCGCCGCTGCTGTATGACAATTTGAGCGCGCTGGACAACCTGCACTTTTTTGCCCGCCTCTATGACATTCAGGCGCCGGAAGCCAGGATCGAAGCTGTGCTGCAGGCGGTAGACTTGTGGCCGCGCCGCCGCGACCCGGTGCGCACCTTTAGCCGCGGCATGATCCAGCGACTGGCGATCGCCCGTGCGATCCTGCACGATCCGCCCGTTCTGCTGCTCGACGAGCCCGACACCGGTCTTGACCCTGCCAGCGCCGAGAAGCTTGCCGGCTTGATCCGGGCCTTTGGCGCCGCCAACCGGGCCATCCTGCTCACGACACACAACTTGGAGCGGGCGCGCACGTGGGCGGATTCCATTTCCTTTCTGGAAGATGGTAAAATCACCTTTAACGAATCGTCCGCCAGCTTGAGCGATGCCGACCTGCGCCGGCTGGTGTTGGAACCGGGTATGATGGCATGAGCCACGCAATCAGTCAGCCTACAAGCCATGCCGTCAACCGTGCTGCCGAACTCGAGGTGGCGACGCCGGCTACGTCTTTGCCCGCCGTACAGATGCGTACAGGTGGTGGTCCAATGGCCTTCCTGCGCAAGGTGTGGGCCGTGGCAGCCAAGGACTTGCGCGCTGAGCTGCATGGTCGCGAGGTGTTCAGCACGATGACCGTCTTTAGCGGCCTGGCAGTGCTGATCTTCGGCATGGCGTTCGACCTGCGTGTGCCCCAAGCTGAGATGGTTGTGCCGGGCGTGCTGTGGGTGATTATCATGTTTGCCGGCGTATTGGGGCTGAATCGCAGCTTTGGTGCCGAGACGGACCGCGGCACGTTGCCGGCGTTGCTGCTGGCGCCCATGGATCGCAGCGCCATCTACTTCGGCAAGGTGCTCGCCAACCTCGTCTTCACGTTGGGTACGGCGGCCGTAATCCTGGTCGTTATGTACTTTATCTTTGACACGCCGCTGCTGCAGCCTTGGATTCTGGTCAGCACTGCCCTGGGCACGCTGGGTTTCGTCGCCGTCGGCACCATATTTGCCGCGCTCACGGCCAGCGTGCGCGCAAGGGAAAGCTTGCTGCCGATTTTGCTGCTGCCGGTCATGGTGCCGGTTTTCATGGCAGGGGTGGCTTCTGCGGCGGGTGTGCTGGACGGGGGCGGCCTGGAAAAGATCTCCACCTGGCTGTGGATCCTGGCCGGTTTTGACGTCTTATTTTTGGTGGTTGCCTATCTTTTGTTTGACCTGATCTTGGAAGAGGTATAGCAATGGCTACTACGGCTGTACAACAAAAGTCCGGCAGCGTTCCCCGGCGCGGCATCGACTGGCTGCAACTTGGCTTGGGCGTGCTGGCGCTGTTGATGACCTCGGCCCTGATGTGGGCGGCGCTGATTTATGCGCGGCCGGCGACGAACCTGGCCGGCGACGAGCAGTTGGCGCAGCGGATCTTTTACATCCACATGGGATGTAACATCGGCGCCTTTGCCGGCTTCTTGCTGTCGGTAGTCGGCAGCATCGTCTATTTGGTGAAGCGCGACCTGGATTGGGATCGTGTGGCGCAGGCGGCGATCGAGGCCGGGCTGGTTTTTGGCTTGGGCACGGTGGTTACGGGCATGTTCTGGGCCAAGCCGACGTGGAACACCTACTGGACGTGGGATCCACGCCTGACGACATCGACGATTACGGTGCTCGTCTATATCGCCTACCTGCTATTTCGCAACGGCATCGACAACCGGCGTACGCGGGCCCGCTTTGGCAGCATCTATGCCATCCTGGCCTTTATGAGCGTGCCGCTCACCTTTTTTAGCGCCCGCTTCTTCCGCTCGATCCATCCCGTCGTGTTCGGTAACGAAAACCCGGATGCGCAGGGCGGTTTTGCGATCGGCGCCCAGACCATGCAACAGACTTTACTTTTCAGTATCATTGGCTTCTGCATGTTGTTCAGCGTACTCGTCATTTTGCGTTGGCGACAGCTGCGCATGGAAGATAACCTGGCCGAATTACGAGAGGAACTTGCGTGATGTTTTACCTGTTTATGGGCTTTGCGGCCGTCTGGCTGTTCGTGACCGGCTATGTGATCTACCTGGGCGTGCGGCAGCGCCAGATTGAGGCCGACATGCGCATGCTGCAAGAGGAAGTGCAAGCCAAGCAGAAGTGATTGGAGAGTAGGACATTATTATGGCCGAATTGGCCCAGAAGCCGGCGACGACGACGTCTGCCGCACCTGCCACTGTTACGAAGTCGCCGATCGACAGCGTGCCTCGCCACGTTGTATTTCTGCATTCGCTGTTCTTTGTGCTTGGCTTTACGATCGTTTTCACGCTTACCGGCATCGCCGTGGGCTTGTTTGGCAGCGCGCTGAATCAGCAGCTTTTGATGCAAATTGGTGCTATCGTGCTGACGATTTTTGCGTTAGCTACCCTCGGCATCTTCCGGTGGCTTATTCACCAGATCTCAAAGCACTTTGATCCCAATCGGAATCCAGCTGCGGCGGCGCTGATCAGCATCCTGGACTTTCCGAATAAGCTGATCTACAGCGAGCGGCGTGTAGCGGGCGTCAACGACGTCAAGCGCGGTTGGGGTTATCTTAGCAGCACGGCCATGGGTGTGGCCTTTGCCGCCGGTTGGACGCCGTGTATCGGCCCCATCTTGGGCAGCATCCTGTTCCTGGGTATGTCCAGCCAAACGGTGTGGCAGAGCGCAGTGCTGCTGCTGGTGTATTCCGCCGGCTTGGGTATTCCGTTTCTGCTGACGGGGGCGGCTTTTGGCAGCATGAGCCGTTGGCTGCGCAAGTTGAACCGCCACGCCGGCATTGTCAGTCTGATCAGCGGCTTTTTTATGCTGTATGTTGCCTTTTTGCTCTGGAGCGGCCAACTGGGCAGCCTGACGACGCAGTACCCGGCGATCAACAATCTATTCCTGCAGCTGAACGACGTTGTCCTGGTCGGCGAGAAGTGGCTTGGCAATGTCACCGGCACGGGCGGCAACCCAGCGGCGGCCAGCGCGTTGGTGGGCGTCATCCTGGCCTTTAGCGCCGGCCTGCTCAGCTTCCTCAGCCCGTGCGTGCTGCCGCTGGTGCCGGCGTACATCGGCTACTTGAGTGGGACGGTCGTCGGCGCCCGGCCTGAAGCCTAAGTCGGGCCACTATGCGTGTCACACTTTACTCGCGGCCCGGCTGTCACTTGTGTGACGATTTGAAGACGGCACTCGCCGCGCTGGAGGGCGATGTTGCCTTCACGTTGGTTGAGCGCAACATCGAGGATGACCCAGCGGATATGGATCGCTATCGCTACTTGATTCCGGTGCTTGATATCGAGAACGGCCCGTTGTTGTATCCTCCGTATGAGTGGAGTGTGCTGGTGAATGCGTTGCGTGCCGCGGCCGAGAAAACAGATCAATGAACGAACAGCGACCTTCTTCCCTGCCGCCAGACCGCCCTGCGACTGCACCTAGCGCCTTATCGCGCGGCGCCAACGGAATCGTTGTGTTTGTGGCGCGTCATTGGCTGGCTATCTTCAACACTGCGTGGGCGCTGTACGTGATTGTTCCTTTCCTGGCGCCCATTCTTGTGCAGGCAGGCATGCCCGAGGCGGCACAAGTGATCTACTCGGTCTACTCGGTGTTGTGCCATCAGCTGCCGGACCACAGCTATTTCCTGTTCGGCCCCCAACTGGCCCCACACGATCACGAACTGATCGCCGCGGGCATGAGCAGCGGCAATAACTTGTTCCAGGTGCGTTCGTTTATCGGCAGCCCAGAGGTGGGTTGGAAGGTTGCGCTTTGCCAGCGCGATGTCGCCATCTACGCGTCGGTGTTCCTGACGGGCTTACTCTACGGGCTGGTGCGCCATCGTGTGCGCAAACTGCCGTTTAAGATTTACGTCCTGTTTGTGATTCCGATTGCCGTGGACGGACTGACGCAGCTGGTCGGCTGGCGTGAGAGCAATTGGTGGCTGCGCACCCTGACCGGCGCGCTCTTTGGCTTTGCCTCAGTTTGGTTTGCGTATCCGTACTTGGAAGAGGCAATGCAGGACGTGCTGGACGAAGAGTTTCTGCCGCGCCAGGCAGAGCGTTAGCCGGAGCGCTAGCCGCTGATTCGCCACTCTCCATCGCCCTGATAATAGTCACATACTTCCTGAATGGGACAGACGTCGCAGCGCGGGCGTAATGCCTGGCAGGTGCGGCGGCCATGTTGGATCAGGTTGATATGCAGCGGGTAGTATGTCTCAGGCGGCAGGAGTGCCTGCCAGATGAGCCGGATCTTGTCGGGGTTGGCTTTGCGCCCGCTGATGCCCGTCCGCTGCGAGATGCGCTGGATGTGTGTGTCTACGGGGAATGCGGCGCCGTTGAAGCAGAAGAGCAGCACGATGCTGGCGGTCTTGAAGCCGACGCCAGGCAGCGCTGTCAGGTAGGCCAAGGCTTCTTCCACGGGCAGGTCGGCGAGAAAGCGCAGGTCGTACTGGCCGCGCGTACGCAGGATCTCCTCGAGTGCAGCCACGATGGCCGGGGCTTTTTGATTATACATGCCGGCCGGCCGGATGGCTTCTTTGATGGCATCCAGTGGGGCGGTACGGACAGAATCCCAGTCGGGGCCGAAGGCAGCGCGCAGTTGGTCGAATGCCCGCCCACTGTTCACGTCATTGGTATTGGCGCTCAGGATGGTCGCGATCAGTTCGTCCACCGGGTCGTCGCCGGGTGTGAACGTGGGTGTGCCGTAGTGGTCGAGCAGGGTGGTGTAGATGGCCCAGGCTTTGGCCTGCAGATCGTTCATGGTGGCGAGCATTGTACCATGCGGCACGTGGGCGTGCCGGGTCCGCACGCGGCGTGCGGACTGGACGCGATGTGGATGGACGCGCCGTGGGTGGGCAAAATTGTGGGGTGGACGGTGGACGAAATCGTTGACAGTGTTGGCTCGGTGTGCTACCATAACGGTAATTACACAAGTGGTACCGACGTTGACAGAGGTGAATGCCTGTCGCCGCCGTCTTACAGAGAGCTGCCGGTTGGTGCGAGGCAGCAGATGAGCGCAGGTTAGCCCCTCTCGAGTCCCCGGCAGGCAATGGCCGGGCGGTTTCCCACCGTTATGCGGGCAATGAGGCACTGTGCGCAGCAAGATGCGCCTTGCAAACTCAGGTGGCACCACGAAGGCCCTTCGTCCTGAATTGGATGAAGGGCCTTTTCTATTGGTTTTGCCGAGGGAGGAAAGATTATGTTGGACATTCGCTGGATGCGTGAAAACCGCGAGGCGCTGGCCGAGGCCATGCGCAAGTTGAACGACACCGAGGCCCCCTGGGAACAGGCGCTGGCCCTGGACGAACGGCGCCGCCAGATCTTGACACAGGTGGAAAGCCTGCGCGCCGAACGCAACGTTGGCTCCAAGGAGATCGGCAAGCTGTTTGGCCAGAAGAGGTCCGAGGAGGCCAATGCGCTCAAGGGGCGTATGAGCGAGGTTGGCGCTGAGATCGAGGGTCTCGACGCCGAGCTGCGCGAGGTGGAGGAGGGCTTCAACGCCGCCATGCTCCGCATTCCCAACATTCCGGAACCGGATGTGCCGGTTGCACCCGACGAGTCCGGCAATGTGGTGCTCAAGGAATGCGGCCCCAAGCCGACCTTTGATTTTCAACCCAAGCCGCACTGGGAATTAGGTGAGGCGTTGGGCATCATTGACTTCGAGCGCGGCGTCAAGCTGTCCGGCAGCCGCTTCTACCTGCTAAAGGGGGCCGGCGCCCGCCTGCAACGCGCGCTGACCGACTGGTTTATCGACGTGCACGTGAGCGAGCACGGCTACGAGGAAATCTACCCACCCTTTATGGTGCGCAGCGACTGCATGGTGGGTACGGGCAACCTGCCAAAATTCGGCGACAACCTTTATCGTGACGCTGAGGAAGATTACTGGTTCATCCCTACAGCCGAAGTACCGGTGACGAATATCTACCGTGACGAGATCATCGAGCCGGGACGGCTGCCGATCCGTTATGTGGCCTCTACGCCGTGCTTCCGGCGCGAGAAGATGTCTGCTGGCAAGGACGTGCGCGGCATCAAGCGCGTGCACCAGTTCCAGAAGGTGGAGATGGTCAAGTTTGTCGAACCCAAGGATGGCCGTGCCGAACTGGAAATGCTGACGGCCGACGCCGAGGTGCTGTGCGAGCGGCTGGGGCTACCCTACCGGCGCGTGATGATTGCCACCGGCGACCTCTCCTTTGTTGCCTGCATCAAGTACGACCTCGAGGTGTGGGCCGCCGGCTCCGGCGAATGGTTGGAGTGCAGCTCCTGCTCCTACTTCCGCGATTTTCAGGCGCGGCGCGCCAACATGCGCTATCGCCCGGCGGAAGGCGAGAAGCCCGAGTATGTGCACACACTCAACGGCTCCGGCCTGGCGCTGCCGCGCATTATCATCGCCATCCTCGAGAACAATCAGCACGCCGACGGCTCTGTGACCATCCCGCCGGTGCTGCGGCCATACATGGGTGGCATGGAAAAGATTCACGCCCGTTGAGTTTGCCCGTTTGTGCTGTATAATGGGATGTGCAGGAAACGTTGTCCGCACCTCCCAAAACTGTTTGCTGATATAATCATCCTTTGCGACGTGATGCACACGGGCAAGAGGGGAGTAGCCTTTGGAATCGCAACCGTTGTTTGCTGACGCGGTGCGTGGCGCCATTGCCAAGGCGCCGACCGGAATCAGTGGTCTAGACGAAGTGCTTGGTGGTGGTCTGCCACGCGGGCGCCCGACGATCATTACAGGGCGCGCCGGATGTGGCAAGACTTTGCTATCGATGGAATTCTTGGTACGCGGCGCGCGTGAGTTTGGCGAACCAGGCGTTTTCGTTTCTTTTGAAGAGGTGCCCCACGAACTGGTAGAGAACATGGCCTCGCTTGGGTTTGATGTGGCCGGGCTGGAGGCAGAGGGCAAGCTGCTGCTCGAGCACATACGCGTCGAGCGCAGCGAAATCGAAGAAACGGGTGAGTACGATCTGGAGGCGCTTTTTATCCGACTTGGTTTTGCCATCGACCAAGTCGGCGCCAAGCGCATTGTGCTCGACACTTTGGAGGCGTTGTTTGCCGGCCTGCCCAACCAGTCAATCCTGCGCGCCGAACTGCGTCGCCTGTTCCGTTGGCTCAAGGAACGCGGTATGACGGCCGTCATCACGGCCGAGCGGGGGGAGGGTACCCTGACCCGCCACGGCTTGGAGGAGTATGTTTCGGACTGTGTCATCCTGCTCGACCATCGTGTGGAGGATCAACTCACCACGCGCAGACTGCGAGTGGTCAAATACAGGGGGTCCAGCCATGGCACCAATGAGTACCCTTTCCTGATCGGCGACGACGGCATTTCGCTGCTGCCGATCACATCCTTGAGCCTGTACCATGATGCCTCCAGCGAACGCGTGTCTACGGGCGTCGAACGGCTCGACGCCATGCTCGGGGGGCAAGGGTATTATCGCGGCAGTACGATCTTGATCTCGGGGACGGCAGGCGCCGGTAAGTCCAGCTTTGCTGCGCAATTCGCCTATGCTGCGGCCCAACGGGGCGAGCGTTGCCTGTACGTGGCGCTGGAAGAATCTGAACAGCAAATCCTGCGCAACATGCGTTCGATAGGACTGGACTTGCAGCGTTGGGTAGCGGCAGGGCAGTTGCGTTTCTACAATGCGCGCCCGACCGTCCATGGCCTCGAAATGCACCTGGTGATGATTCATAAGTTGGTGCTGGAGTTTCAACCACAGCTTGTTATCGTGGATCCGGTCACCAATTTTACTGCGGTGGGCAACGTGCTTGAAGTAAAAGCTGTCCTGATGAGGTTGGTGGACTATCTCAAGACGGCGCATGTGACTGCACTCTTCACCAGCCTGACCACTGCGCCGGACGAGATAGAGCAATCGGAGGTTGACATCTCGTCGTTGATGGATCTGTGGATCTTGCTCAAGATGATCGAATCTAGTGGCGAGCGCAACCGCGGCATTTATGTGCTCAAGGCGCGCGGGATGTCGCACTCCAACCAGATTCGTGAGTTTCAATTAAGCGACAATGGTATTCAGTTGCTGGATGTTTATACGGGATCCGGCGGTGTGCTGACCGGCACCGCGCGCACTGCGCAGGAAGCTTTGGATCGGCAGGCGGCACTCAGCCGGCAGATGGAGCTGACCCGCAAGCAGCGTGACTTGGAGCGCAGACGCGCATTACTTGAGGCCAATATTCGCATGCTGCAAACGGAGTTTGCAGCTGAAGAGGAGGAGGTAGAGGCCTTGCTAAACGTTGCGCAAGAGAATGATCAGGTCCAACTAAACGCTGCCAATACCATTGCTCAGCAGCGAGGGCATGACTTGAGAGGAAATGGCAGTTGAGCATGGGGCGGCTTACGCCCACGTGGCAACCGGAGAGGAACCCATGACAACAGTGACTAACGAAGCCCCTGCGGAAGTATGGGAGTTGCGCTTGTACGTGGCGGGGCAAACGCCGAAATCCCTAGTGGCTTTTGCCAACCTGAAACGTATTTGCGAGGAACACTTGCGGGGCCAGTATCAAATCGAAGTGATCGATCTGTTGCAGAATCCGCACTTAGCGCGTGAGGACCAGATTCTGGCGATACCGACCTTGGTGCGCAAGCTGCCGGAGCCGTTGCGTAAAATCATCGGCGACTTGTCGAACAAGGAGCGTGTACTGTTGGGGTTGGATGTACGACCCGTTTCTTGAGGCCAGGCAGGCTGGCGAAATGCCCGGTGAGGGACATTTGAGTATGGCCGAAGATGAAAATTCGTTCGAGGAATTCGAACGTGGCTCCATGGATAAGACGCAACAGGTGTACCGCCTGCGCCTGTATGTAACCGGAGCATCGCGCAGCTCGCTGCAAGCGATCGCAAATCTCAAGCAGTTCTGCCGCCAGTATCTAGACGGCCGTTACGAGTTGGAAGTGATCGATCTCTACCAGCAGCCTGAACTGGCGCGCCAGGAACAGCTACTAGTGGCGCCCACATTGATTAAGACGTCTCCTCCACCTGTGCGCAGGCTGATCGGCACCCTGTCAAACACTCATGAAGTCATGCGCCTCCTGAATGTCTATGCAGCATGACGTCAGGCGCCCGGAGGAGGAAATGACGACACTCGGTGACGACCTGACGAGGGAAGAACTCCGCGCGCGGCTGGAAGAGGCGGAGTCAATTCTGCATGCCATTGCCCACAGCGAAGTCGATGCCTTTGTCGTGCAGACGCACGGCCAAGAACAGGTCTTTACACTCAAAGGCGCCGACCAACCATACCGCGTCATCGTAGAGAGTATCAGCGAGGGAGCGGCAACCCTGGGGGCGGATGGCACGATTTTTTACTGCAATCAAGCGCTCGCGACATTGCTCGGGTACCCACTGGCAAAAGTAATCGGCGCCAATCTGGCAGATTTTGTTGTCGCACGCCATGCGAACCACTATGTGCAGCTGGTCAGCCAAGGCGCAAGCGAGCGCAGCAAAGGTGAAGTCTCGTTGCTTGCTGCTGGCTCAGATGCTGGCGGGGAAGAAACACCTGTCCTATTGTCTTGCAGCCCGTTGATGCTGGACGAGGTGCAGGGCGTGTGTATTGTGGTGACCGACCTGAGCGAGCAAAAGCGGCAGGCGGAGCACCTCATGCAGACCAAGCTGCGTCTGCAGCAAGAGATGGCCCTGCGCGAGAGTGAAGCACGCTTTCGTTCCACCTTTGAGCAGGCGGCCGTCGGTATTGCCCATACCGGACTGGACGGCGTCTTGTTGCGCGTCAACCAGCGTTTTTGCGACATCACCGGTTACAGCCGGGAAGAGCTGGTCGGCAAACACGTGCACGATATTACGCACCCCGATGACCTGGCCATCGACCTCGCCCTGCGCAGCCAACTGGTTGCTGGGGAACTCAAAGGCATGCGCATGGAAAAGCGCTACGTGCGCGCCGACGGCTCGACCGTCTGGGTGCAGGTGACCGGTTCGCTCGCCTATGATCTCGACAGCGGAAACCCACTCTACTTTATTGGCGTCGTAGAAGATATCAGCGAACGCAGGGCCTTGACGCTGGAAAATGAAAGGCTGTTTTTTGCTGCTCGCGCCGCCGAACGAACGCTGCGCCAGTTGAACGAGACATTGGAAGAACGTGTGATCGAACGTACGGCCGAGTTGGAACGCAGCAACCGAGAACTGGACCGCTTTGCCTATGTGGCCTCACACGATCTCAAGGCCCCACTACGTGCCATCGACAACCTGTCTAAATGGATAGAAACCGATGCCGGCAACCTCTTGCCGCTTGCTTCGCAGGAACACCTGGCCAAGTTGCGCAGTCGCGTACAGCGCATGGAAAGGCTGCTCGACGACCTGCTTGCGTTCTCGCGCGCCGGCCGTGTTCAACACGCGCCAGAGCAGGTCGTGACCGGCGACCTGGTACGCTCTATTTTTGATATGTTGGCACCCCCTCCGGAATTCCGTCTCATAGTAGACGACGCTTTGCCGCTGTTGCTTACCCAGCGTGTGCCGCTGGAGACAGTGCTTCGTAACTTGATAGGCAATGCGATCAAGCATCATGATCGCACGGACGGCTGTATTCATGTCACGGCGGTGGACATGATAGATCGGGTGGAGTTTAGCGTGGTCGACGACGGTCCCGGGATTGCGCCGCATTTCCACGAGCGGATTTTTGAACTATTTCAGACACTGCAGCCGCGCGACCAAGTCGAGGGCAGTGGCATGGGCCTGGCTATCGTCAAAAAGACTGTGGAGAGCATGGGTGGCTCCATTCGCGTCGATTCGACTGCCGGCGAAGGAGCCATATTCCGCTTTACCTGGCCAAAAGCTGAGTTCGTGCAGTAGCCGTGATTGGTTCAATGCCGTAGGGCGAGCGCCAGCGTATTCGCCAGCTGGACCATATTGACAGGTTTCGTGAGCCATGCCGTCATGCCCAGGCGGCGCAACGCTTCCAGTTCGTCCTGCAGCGGATGTCCTGTAATCAGTATGACGGGCATTTGGAGGCCGCGCTGTCGTATTTCTTTAAGCAAGCCGATTCCTCCCATCACCGGCATAATCGCATCAGTCAACACTAAGGCAATCACGCCGGGCGTACAGTCCAGGATGTCGAGGGCATGACGCCCGTTGCTCGCCTCGAGAACGCAATAGTTCCACATCGCTAATAGTTCCACCATTGACTGGCGCAAGGCAGGTTGGTCTTCGACCAAAAGCACCGTCTCGCCGTGACCCTGCGGCAGATCCTTTGGAGCAGACGCGCCGTCGCCGTCACTTGTGACTACGGGTACGGCGGGCAAAAAGATGGTAAACTGCGTGCCCTTGCCCAGTTCGCTGCTCACGGAAATGTGACCACCATGTTGGCCCACAATACCGTGAACTTGCGGCAGTCCCAGACCCGTTCCGCTGCCTGGCTCCTTGGTGGTGAAGAAGGGTTCAAAGATGTGTTCGATGACTCCTGGGGCAATGCCTGTGCCGGTGTCGCTAACCGTGAGCCGCACCCAGTCGCCGTCTGCCAGATTGGCCATCGCAGCATCCTGCCAAGTCTTGTTTGTCCTGGTCAATTGCACATGCGCCAGCGCAAATGACAACTTGCCGCCATCTGACATAGCATCACGCGCGTTGATCGACAGGTTCATGATGACCTGCGCCAACCGTGTGGGGTCGGCATTGACCATAAACGGGCTGTGTGAGTGGCTGACTGCGATCTCGATATTTTCGGGCAGCGTGCGTTCCAGCAACTTCACCTGTTCCCACAACAAGCCGAGCAAGTCCAACGTCTGGGGCTGCATCACGGAACGGCGGCTGAAGTCGAGAATCTGGCGAATCATCTCCGTAGCCCGCATCGTTTGCTGCTCGATGATCAGCAACTGCCCCTGCATTCTCGTGTCTACGCCAGGTGCATTGCTCAGCAACTGGACATAGACCATAACCACGGACATGATGTTATTAAAATCATGCGCGATGCCGGCCGCCAACTGGCCGATGGCAGCCAGCCGTTCTTGACGTTGCACATGCCGCTGCTTGAGCAGTTCATCCGTTACGTCGCGTATGGCGAGCACCCAGCCGTTGACCGCCGTGCCGGCTTCGACGGGACGGGAGATTACCTCAAATGTGCGGCCCACACCTGCCACCCGGTGATATTCCCCGAGGGGCGGCGACGTGAGCAAGCTGGCGAGCGAGCGATCACCTAATCGTTCGATCATCTCGCCGGCGCTTGTGCCGGCCAAGAGCTGGAGATAGTACTGGGCGCGCGGGGTGGCTGTCACGACGCGGCCATGCGTGTCGAGCAGCAGCAAGCCGTCGGGTACATTGCGCATGATCTGCGCCATCTCTTCGGCTTGTGTTTGGGTCCGTTCGTACAGCGTGACGCGCTGAATGGCGTTGGCGGCAATATCGGCAATGGCCATAAGCACGCGCAGGTCGTGCTCGGTTAGCGGTTGGCTGCTGGCGATACCCAATATTCCATTGATGTTGCCTTGTGCAATCAGCGGGACACAGGCTACAGCTTGCACCGAGCCAAGCAATTGGCGATAAAGAAGGTTGGGTTCGTTGTGGGCGTCATTCGTCAGGTAAGGGGCGCCACTTGCAAAAACCTGGGCAACGATGCCTGCGTCGACTGCGATCGTCATACCGGAGAGCGAGGACCATACACCGCGGGCATGTTCAACATTCAGCCAGTGCTGCTGGCCGTCGGCAAATGCGATGGTCGCTCCATCGGCGGCAAATAGGGCTTGTACCTGGTCAAGCACGACCGGCAGCATCTCGTTGCGTGTAGCGGCGTCGCGCAGCGCCGAACTAACGGCTGCAACAGCTTCGAGCTCGCGCTCGTGCTGCTTGCGCAAGGTGATGTCGTGCTTGACGGCTACGAAATGTGTTGCGGCGCCGGAAGCATTTACCACCGGCGTGATCGTCTGCTCCTCGACATACGACGACCCGTCCTTGCGCCGGTTGACCAGTTCGCCCTGCCACACCTGCCCCGCCAGGATCGTTTCCCACATTACCTTGTAGAACTCGTCTGGTTGCTGACCGGACCGCACGAGGTCCCCTAGCTTGCGACCGACGCTTTCCTGCTCGCTGAAACCGGTCAAGCGTGTAAAGGCGGGATTAATCGTTTCGATTGAGCCAGCGCGGTCGGTGATGACGATGGCATTGGCGGCAGCGGATAAGGCGGCGCTTTGCAACTCTACAACTGCCTGCGAACGCTTATGTGCGGCTTCGCTCTCGACAAGTGCACTCTGCAAGCGGACCTGCTCCTGCAAACCGCGCCGCAAAAGGGCATAGAGCAGCAGCGTGCTGATAATAATAAAGAGCCAGCCCTTGGAGGTCTGCATCTGCATCAACGTGCCTGGATCGCGCACCAACCAGGCGAGCAGAGCGTCTGACAGGAGAATCCAGAGCACGCCAAAGATGCCATAGACGATGGCAACACGCACTGCCAAACGTTTAGCATTGGATTCGATGGCTTTTGTATCGAATGGTTTATCGCCCATATGGTCCACTCGCGGAACGCTCGTTAAACTGATGCGTAAGTGTAGCGCAGATTTGACCCAATTGGTAGAGTCAAATTACAAACCGGCCAGAAATTTCAATCCATCTGTACACGATGCGTGAATGTGTGATATTCTAAACAGCGTCGATCGCACATATGTTCCAAAGGAGACAACTATGGCTGAGCTGAAAACCAAGCCCAATGATGCCGACGTGGAAGCCTTCCTTGCCTCTTTGACCGACGAAAGAAAACGTGGCGACAGCCATATTCTTGTGGAGATGTTGCGCCAGGTCACAGGTGAGGCGCCGAAGATGTGGGGGGACTCTATTGTTGGTTTTGGCGACTATCACTACAAATACGCGAGCGGACGCGAAGGAGATTGGTTTGTTATCGGCTTCTCGCCGCGCAAACAAAATCTCACCCTATATGGTGTGGGCGGGTTCGATGCTCATCAGGCGTTACTGGCAAAGCTGGGCAAATACAAACAGGGCAAAGGCTGCCTGTATATCAACAGATTGCAGGATGTAGACCAAGATGTCCTGCGCGAGCTTTTGACGGCAACGGCTGCAAGTGCAAAAGCGAGTGCAGCCTAGACTGGCACTCATACGCGGCCCCGAGCCAGGATAACAGCCAAGCCGCCATTAACAAGGCTGAGACTCGTGTCGAGTGGCAGGCCGATCTGGCCTATCAGTTGGCGGTCGTTACAGAGCACCGCTAACTGCCAGCCGCGAAAAGAGGTGCGCAAGATATTGCCGAACTGGGCATACAAGTTGCGCACGTCGTTTGTGGCACTCACACGCAGCCCATATGGCGGGTTGGTAACAATCCAACCATTTTCGCAACAAGGTGTAACGGCCGAAACCGGCAGCCTGCTGAACTCGATCTGTTCTGCCACCCCAGCGCGGGCCGCATTGGCCTGTGCCTGTTCGATGGCCCCTGCATCGCGGTCTGAGGCTGCAATGTGCAGCCTTCCAGCAAGCTGCGCTGCCCTCTGCATATTCAGTTGTTGGGCTTGTTCAACCAACTGTCCCCACAACGCAGGATCAAAGTCCGGCCATTCCATAAAGGCAAAGCGGCGTGTGTGGCGATCTCCCCACCCCGCATCCAAGCCGGCGCCCGAGCGGCCGGCTAAGCCAGGCGCCACGCCCAGGGCCATGTGTGCAGCCTCGACCGCAATCGTTCCCGACCCGCAAAACGGATCCAGTAGGGCCGCCGGCGTTTCGGCCGCCGGATCCCAACCGGAGGCCATCAACATAGCAGCTGCCAGCGTCTCGCGCAAGGGGGCCTTGGCCGTGGCCAGTCGATAGCCGCGCCGATGGAGCAATTCACCCGACGAATCGACGCTGATCGTGCAATGGTCATGCAGCAAGCGCACTACGATCAACTGTGGCGGACTGCCGGCCTCCTCCTCATCGAACTTGCGCAGGATTGGGGACTTACCCAAGCGATCGGCAATAGCTCCTGCCACACGTTCGGCCACGGCATCGGAATGGTACAAGCGAGATTTGTGACACGTGACCCGCAATGACAACGGCTGGCCGGGGACGAGGCAGCGTTCCCAAGGCAGGCGTGCCGCGCGCCTGCGCAACTCGACAAAGCCTATCGCGGGGAAATCGCCCAGCCGCATGAGCACGCGATTGGCCGTGCGCAGATGGAGATTAGCGCGGTAAAAGGCAGCGCGATCGCCGGCAAAGGCCACGCCGCCCTGCAAATCGCCACCGCCATGGTGCAAGGGGCCGTGCTTCGCACGCGTGCGGCCAGACGCCTGGGGCAGCAGGCCAAGCCGGTACAGTTCCTGTGCTGTGTAGGGTGCTACACCTGGTGCGGTAACGGCAAAAAATTGGTTCACGGCATGCCTCGCTAGCATTGTTTCTGAAGTCATCGATTCTGAGCACATCGTAACCTGTTTGGGTGGGGCATGGAAGTTTCAGGATCTTTTCAATGTCTAAGGGGTATGAGGTGGGTGAGGCAGTGTAAGATCTGGGACTTGTGTTACACTTTACCTATGTTGAGCACAAGTACATTCTGGACTGCTCTCCCTCGCCCCATCCTTGGCCTGGCGCCGATGAACGGGATCTCGGACCATCCTTTTCGCTATATTCAGAAGAAGCATGGCCGGCCCGCCGTGCTCTACACAGAGTTCACCAGCGTCACAGGCTCCTTTACGCGCGACGGCCGCCTGCTGCAGGACTTTCGCTACGACGAAACCCAGCGTCCCATCTTGGGCCAGATCTTCGGCCGCTCGCCTGAACACTTCCGTCAAATGGCCATTTTGCTCTGCCAATTGGGTTTTGATGGTGTAGATATCAACATGGGGTGTCCAACCCGGAGCGTGGCGCACAGCGGAGCGGGCGCCGCCCTCATCAAGACACCACAGCTGGCCCAGGAGATTGTGCTCGCGGTAAAGACTGGAATTCGTGAGTGGTACAACGGCGCAACCGTGCGCGACTGCGCAGATGTGCCGTCGTTTATCACACGCCTGGTCGAGAGCCGTGCTGCGGATTTGCCGCCCACGCACTGCCGGCGCCGGCTGCTCCCAGTCAGCGTCAAGACGCGTGTAGGTTACGACGCACCCCAGATCGAAACTTGGATCCCGCGCTTGTTGGAAACAGAGCCTGCTGCCATCGCCATCCATGGCCGCACCCTGCGCCAGGCATATGGCGGCCTGGCCGATTGGGACAAGATCGCCCTCGCTGCCGAAATTGCCCGCGGCTCAGGTGTGGTCATCCTGGGCAATGGCGATGTGCAGTCCTGGAGCGAGGCCCAGGAGCGTATTGACGAGTGTGGCTTGGACGGCGTTCTGATCGGCCGCGCTGCCTGCGGCAATCCGTTTGTGTTCGATCCGCGCGGTGTGGCAAGGGATGACACTCGCTGGCTGCAGGTAGCTATCGAGCATGTACAGCTGTACGAAGCTGTCTTCGGCCAACTGCCGTATTACCATTTCCTCACCATGCGCAAACACCTGGCCTGGTACGCGCGCCATGCACCTAACGGGGCGGCGCTGCGCCGGAACTTGCTGCAAGTTCACAACGCCGCCGAAGCCGTAGCGATCCTGGGCGATCATTGGCATGTTTACTCTGGACGGACCATCCAAGAAGACGCTGCCCGGCCTGGCATCAGGGCTCCGATGGGTTGCTGATCACCGGCAGCAGCGCGCGGAACGAGCTTTGGTACTCCAAGTGCGTGTCAAGCGGCGAGCCACTCCAACCGCCGACGAGGTAGAGATGGCCATCGACAGCGGCGGCGCCCATATTGCGCCACTCGTTTTGGATTGGCGAGGGAAAATTGCTCCAGGCGTTGGTGATTGTATCGTAGCGCTCGTGGGTCGCTATGCTGCGCGTCCAGCCTCCACCCAGGGCGTACAAGGCCAGGCCATCGTAGACTAGCGTCAACCCGCCGCGCGCAGTGCCCATTGAGGGCAACTGGCGCCGTTCCCCGCTGGCGGGCGTGAAAACCTCGGCCAAGTCCAGTTCGCGCTGCCCGTCATAGCCGCCGGCGATGTAAATCTCGCCGCCGACCATGGCTGCCCCCAAAAAAGCGCGCGGCGTCGAAAGATGACCGAGCAGCTGCCAGTTAGCGGCAGCACCATCCGCCGCTGTAGCGGCCCCGTCGGCGGCAGCAACGGGATAGCGCCAGATCTCGTCGCGCATGTTACGACCATCCCAGCCGCCGATCAGGTACAGAGATTCGCTGTCCGTAACCATCGCTGCCCCAGCTACAGGATACGGCAAGGTTACCGCCTCTGTCCAGGCGCCGGTTGCGGTGTCGAGCACATAAAGGCGGTCGGACAGGCCATGCTCGCCGGTTCCCTGCCCTGCTGTCCCACTGCCGCCGGCCACGTAGAGGCGGCCATTGGCTGCCGCAAGCGCAGCGTTCGCCAGCGGCTGCGGCAGCGGCGTCGTCTGGCTCCACTCATTGTTTTCCAAGTCATAGACCGCTACCGTATCGACAGGTTCGCCGCTGCTGGTTTCGCCGCCCACCGCGTAAAGATGGTTGTTCAGCGCGACCATGGCCAGCCGGCTCAATGACGACTGCAATGGGGTGCGCATCTCCCAGCGCGGTTCAAGGCGTATGCTGGCCGGTGCGGTCAAGGGCTGGCCGGCATCAGTCAGCAGGTTGGCCGGCGCCTCCGCCAGGCTTACCATGTTTGGCAGCATGACAAGAGCCAGGCTCAACAATAAGGCGGCCAACAGATAGGGCGCCTGCCAGCGCGCGACCGGCAAGGGTAAGTTGTCGAGAGGTTCGGGTTCGGGCGGTGGCGGTGGTTCGACTGGCGCCAGTTCGGCGGGACCTACCTCGACGCCCGGAACTATCACCCAACCGCGCTGCACCAGCAGCATTGACGCCTCGGTGCGGCTGTTGACCTGGAGTTTCTCGAAGATATTACGCAGGTGAACCTTGACGGTGTGCGGGCTGATTACCAACTCGCGCGCGATTTCAGCGTTGCTGGCACCCGTGGACAGCAGGCGGGCCACCTCCATTTCGCGTTCACTGAGTGGGTTGTCGTTTCCCCCCCCGTGCGATTCACTCATACGGCGGACTGCTCCTCACCTTAATAGTGGGCGCATTGTACCATGATCGGCGGCGTAAATGAGAAAGCAAAGGCCAAATTGGGGACCCTAGTTGGTCGCCACAATCGAGGGCGGGAAGAGGACGTTCTGCGTGTATGTATCGAGCATACGCGCCAAGGCGATATAGCCCGAACCCAAATGTGATTTCACCAGGTAGCCGGCCACCTGCCGATCATACGCTGCTTTACAGTCTTGTTGTGCTTCCGACGTGGTGAATGCGAAAACGATGGAACGGCAAAGGTGTGGCTGCGCCCGCAACCAATCGAGCAACTCAATGCCGTTCATGCGTGGCATATTGAGGTCGAGCAAGATGATATAAGGCTGCTTGGTCAACTCCCAGCCAAAATTGCCTGCCAGTGCGTTCTTGGCGTCGCTGCCATTGCTAAAGGTGACTAAGTCGTAGGGCAACCGATGCTTGTGCAAAAGGCGCGCTACAGCCTCGACATCCACCTCGTCGTCGTCGATCAGAATAACCTGGATCTGCTGTTCTGCCATGGATGCTAAAGTCTCTCCGGCAAGGGTGGTCAACGGCTGCGCCGGGCGTGTGCGTCACTCTGATCGCAAGTATACACCATTTTTGTGTTTGAGCAATCTATGCGGCAAAAGTTGCGGTGTAATGCTGACCGGGCTGAAGCACGCGCACTTCCACTTTCGGGGCCAGGCGCAACATGAACTGAACAAACAGCTGCGGCGGCTGCGTGAGAAAGGCAGGCGAGATACGGTGCATGGCAACTGGATACAGCGTGCCCCAATGAATGGGGATGGCCAGGCGCGGGGCAAGCAGCTGGCATGCTTCCGCGGCCCGTTCCGGGTTCATATGACCAGCCCCCAAGGTTGGCCCCCAGCCCCAGACGGGCAACAGCGCCAGGTCGAGCGAACCTGCCAGTTCCGCCATAGCGGGGAAGACGTCGGTGTCACCGGCAAAATAGATGCTTGGTTTCCCATCGACCAGCCGGTCGCCGACGATAAAGCCCAGGGTGTCGGCTTCGACACCAAACGGGCCGCGACCGCCGTCGTGCAAGGCAAAGGTGGCCGTAACCGTGACGCCGCCGACACTAGTGCGCTCCCCCTTGCGCATTTCTTCGACGCGCCGGAAGCCGTGTTTACGCAGCAGCGCACCCGCCCCATTGGGCACGATCAAGCGCGTCAGCGCGCCGAGACGGCGCAGAGACGGCAAGTCGAGATGGTCATGATGCAGGTGTGAAATGAGCACTGCATCGACGTTTGCCAACAAGTGTTCAGGAACCGGGATGCTGCGCCGGCGCAGGTGATAGAGGCGCTGGCGCAGCACGGGATCGGTGAGCAGGCGCACGCCACCGATCTCGATCAGCGTGGTGGCATGGCCTACATACGTAACGCGGTAGTCAGAATTTCCGGCGAGAAAACTCATCAATAATTGATTTTTGGCGGCGTATACGGCTTGCGTCCCATTTCGCGCATCATGCGAATTACCATGACTACACTGTAGGCCAGCGTGAAAGCAAAGATGATGAACGCGACATGCGATAGTTGTATGCCAAATATAGCACCCTGCATACTCGTGGCAAAAGCCGAGCCGATCACCATTCCCAGCAAGATCATCCCCACGGACAGCCGCTGTGCGGCCAGGTTGAAGATATCGAGCCTGCTGTTCAGCTCATCTGTGTTCAGCTCGACTTCAAACTTGCCCTTTTCATACTGGGTGATCCACCTCATGGTCGCCTGCTGCAGGTCGGGGATGCGCCGCACCAGTTCCTTGACTGAGCGACGCAGCTGCGTCTCGGCGGTGCTTTTGATGGCTTCGGTCGTGAACTGCTCGGCGAGGAAGCCTTGGATATAGACGAGCGACTGCTTGCTGATGTCGAGCGTGGGCGAGAGCGTGTGCACGATCTGCTCGGCCTGGACCAGTGTCTTGAGCGCCATCGTGAGGTCGCGTCCCAGGCGTAATCCATTATTGGCCAATACGGAGAACACGCCGTTCAGCACTGCCGACAAGGAACCGGCTTCGTCGGGGTAGCGCAGGTAGCGCATGACCACATTGTCGATGTCCTGGCGGAATTTGGGTACGTTTACATCCTTGAAGGCGGTTGTGAGGCGCAGCAACGATTCCGCCAGGTCATACGAATCGCTGCCGTTGAGCGTCCAGATCAGGTCGCCCAGGTTGATGCGCTGATCCTGGCTGAGCGTGCCCATCATGCCCATGTCGAGAAAGATGATGTTGCCGTCGCCCAGGTCACACAGGATATTGCCGGGATGGGCGTCGCCATGGAAGTAACCGTTGATGACGATCTGTTTGATCATCACCTCGAGGAAGTAGCCGCCCAACTCGTCGGTGTTCCAGCCGGCGGCCGTAATCTCCTCCGTCTTGATAATCTTGACGCCCTTGACCAGTTCCATTGTCAGCACTTTTGACGTGGTCAGGTGGCCGTACATTTTTGGCACGGTTACGCGCGGGAAAACGGCCATGTCGTCCGCAAGACGGCGGGCGTTGAACGATTCCACGCGATAGTCCAACTCCTCGCGCAGGTTATTGGCGAATTCCTGGAAGATGCCCAAGACATCGTTGTCGCGCAGCCATTCAAAACGACCTTGCAATGTCACCAGGAGCTCGGCCAGGATCTCCAGGTCGGAGTTGATTTCGGGTACGATGTTCGGACGCTGTACCTTGACGACGACCGGGGTGCCGTCATGCAGCTGCGCCTTGTGCACCTGGGCGGTGGAAGCTGCAGCAAACGGCTCTTGTTCGAAGTTGGCAAACAGCTCGCCGATCGGCTTGCGCAGCTCCGCCTCGACAATTGCAATGGCCTCGTCGCCCGGGAACGGCGGCACGTTGCTTTGCAGCTTTTCGAACTCAAGCTGCCACTCCTTGGGCAGCGCCTCGGCCCGGCTGGAGATCATTTGCCCGAATTTTACAAAGGTAGGGCCAAGTTGTTGCAGCATCACCCGGACTTGGGCCGGTGTGCTCAAACCGCTGATCATACCGGGATCGTCCTTAAAAAAGACCCGGCCGACCCAGGCGCGGACGGCAGAAACGATGGGAACACGGTCAAGCCCGATTTCGAGGGCGTAGCGGTACAGAATGTCATATACGACCTGCAGGCGCAGATTGGCAATCAGCTGGTTGCTGCGGTTGCCCGACAACTTGATAGCGCGATTCCACAGCCTGTTGGTTTCTTTGTTCTCTTTAAACAGCGGGCGGTTCAAGCCAAAGAGCGCGTCCAGCAGGGCAGTGCCAATACCGATCAGCAAGCCACCCCACAGAAGCCAGAATGCTGAGTCTACTGTCCAGCCAAGCAACCATGCCAGCAAGAACAGTAGGAAGGCGTTGATCACGATGAGAAACAGACCAAGCGACCGGATCAGCAGGCGGCCTGTGAATAGGACAATGACCGGCCGGATAAGGCCGTTCAGCAGGCCGTAGACAGTGCCGACGATTAACCACTCGATGATGCCGCGCTGTTCGCCGACATGGATGCCGGGCGTGAGCAGCAGGGCAAATATGACTACCAAGGCGTAAACGATGACGTTTAGCAATAGATATAGCATGGAATTCCACTCCCTCGGGCAGAGAATAACTAAGGGGCGAACACGCGCGCGTTCGCCCCTTAGCTTACTCTATAAAGCGCCGGCCGCGCGGCGGAACGTACCTGCTGCGGTGTTGGCAGGCTAGACTGGTTTAGGCCTGTGCGCCCTTGAGGCGGAAGGACATAATGATGGCGAAGATGCCGCCTACGATCAAGAACACGCCTAATACCCAGGGCAGCACCAGAGCGGCCGCCCAGGTGTTGGCCAGCAACAGGAAGCCGAACACGATGCTTATGCCGCCGATGATGCCAGGGCCCCAACCGCCGCCTCGGAAGGCTTCGATCAGCTGGATAATGCCCATAATAATACCCTGAATACCGAGCAGGAATACGACCGTCCAGCCAAAGGCCAACGTACGTGTGACTGCTCCGGCGTCCAACAGAATCCAGCCGGCTGCAATACCGATCAAGCCGCTAAATAGCTTCCAGCCCCAGTGCGAGCGATCGACGAACAGGCGTGCCAGCGTGAAAACGCCGGTAATCAGCCAGTAGAGTGCGATCACCCAAACGATTGTGTTCAACGTGGCAAACGGATTGGCGAACAAGAACAGTGCAATCAAAATCGCCAATATGCCCTGCACCAGCAGTAACCACCAGGGCATTCGCAGCGGCTTGTCAACAGCAACAGCATTAGTTGTCATATAATCATCCTCCATATAATATGCGCTATTTTGTGGTGTCACGATATAGAATTGGACCCTACATGCGCGGCTCATGCAAAGCTGCAACTAGTATAGCGCAATTCAAGCTATAATGTAAAGACGTTCCCCAACAATCCTACATTTGCCCTACGTTTGGCTTTCGCTGCCCTTTGGTAATTGCCGGAACCGAAGAGGGCGCGGCTGCGTCAATCAGTGAGTATAGTAGCATATTGATCACCAGTTGCAGAAGCAGTAGCCGACGGCTAGATTGAAGGAGAATGCGGATGAGCATTGAAAACGGCGGGCCGGATCCGGCCAACCGCCCTTGGGCGCGCTGGGCAATTATCGGCGCCACCATTGTGGCGGCGCTGGTTGGAGGGTATTGGGTCGGCCTGGCACTCTTCGGTTCGCCCCAACCTGCACAGGTATCGGTGATAACGCCGGAACCTACACGCGGGCTGCGTCCTACCTTCACGCCTACTTTGCCGCCGACAAACACGTCGGTGCCGACTGCCACGAGTCCAGCAGCCGCTCCTCCGGCAACACAGCCGCCTGCGGAACCAGGAGCGGCGCCTGGGGCGGCCGCTACCGACACGCCGCTGCCTCCCCCGCCACCTCCTCCCCCGCCTGCGGCTGCGACGGAGACGGCCACCTATGCGCCGCCACCAACGTGGACACCCGCGCCGACCAATACGTCCGCACCGCCGCCAGCGACGGCGACCTGGACGCCTGTACCGATTGTCGTGGGCGGGCTGGAGTCAACGCCGACCTGGACACCACAGCCAACTGCAACGTGGACGCCGTTGCCGAGTGCAACCGCAACTTTCTTGCCGACAGCGACGTGGACGCCGCTGCCGACGGCTACGAACACGGCTTCGCCCACGGTAACTCCTACTGCTTCGGCGACAGTAACACCTTCCGCGACTGCCACCCTGACGCCGACTGAAACCAGCACACCACTGCCCACGGCTACAGCTACCTTCACGCCGACCGAGACGCCGACGATGACGCCGACGGCGACATTGACTGTTACGCCGACTGAAACCAGCACGCCACTGCCCACGGATACAGCTACCTTCACGCCGACCGAGACGTCGACGATGACGCCGACGGCGACATTGACTGTTACGCCGACTGAAACCAGCACGCCACTGCCCACGGATACAGCTACCTTCACGCCGACCGAGACGTCGACGATGACACCGACGGCGACATTGACTGCAACGCCGAGCGAGACACCGACCTTGACGGCAACGCCGCTGCCTACGGTTACAGCCACAGTCACGGACACTGCTACGCCAACCGCAGAGCCGACGATGACTGCCACAAATACTGTAACGCCTACCGAAGAACCGACGGTCACTGCCACGTTGACCGAGGAACCTACAGTTACCGAAACGCCGACTGCGACTGCCACGTTGACACCGACGGAAGAACCGACGGCCACTGCCACTCTGACGCCGACGACAACCCCCACCCAGACACCAGTACCGCTGCCGACGCGCTTGCCGCTGATGATGGCCAGTGAACCCGTCACGATAGCCAGCTTGGGAACGACCTATGTCTATACCGTGGAAGTTGGTCTGCAGGAGCAGCCGCAAGAGGGACCTGCACCCGAGGTGGCCGGCCTGTTTACGGTGACGGCCCCATTGCTGCCCCCTTGGCTCGCCCTGGAGAATACGTTGGAGGGTGCAATCCTGCTGACGGGTACACCAGAACTGGGCGATGTCGGCGAACACTCCGTAACACTCGAACTGTCCGATGCGGAGGGCGTGGTGGTAACGCAGAGCTTCACTGTGGCTGTGGAGGCAGCCCCGATCGAAGTGGCCCCGCTCGAGCTGCAAATTGACGAGGATACGCCACTGGAGAGCCAGATTGCGGCCACGTCTACCGGCGGCAGCATGCTGACGTATACAGTCGAGATATCGCCCTCCTACGGTGTGCTGACACTGACCACCGCGCTCGACGATCTGACTGGTGATCCGCTGCTCCAGGTCGCACAACCGGAGCCGGCTGGTATTGAAGGCGAAACAGGCGATCAACTCGACGCCGGAGAAGGCACACCCGGCAGTGAAGAAGATGTACCACCTGAAACGGAAGAACCTGGCCAGGAGGCAACGCCCGAGTCAACACCGGAGGCAGCGCCGGACGCTACCGATAACACTGGCGAGGTGGCGCAGGATATGGTCACTGCGCCGCCGGATGAGGGCGCCGGTGAGGCCCCGATCGACCAGGCGACCGGTGGCGAAGAGCAGGCGGCGACAAACTCGCCAGGTGGCTTTGTCTATCTGCCGGAGCCAGATTTTGCAGGCGAAGACACCTTTACCTTCAATATTAGCAATGCCGGTGGCTTCTCGATCACGCTGCCTGTGACGGTGACCGTGCTGCCGGTAAATGATGCCCCGCGCATCGATCTGGATCCGATCATCACGCTTACACCCGGCGCAGAGGTCAATCTGCCGATCGTCGTCGTAGACCCGGATGCGGATGCCGAAGCCGGCGCGGCCATGCTGACGGTAGACACCATGCCACCAGGCCTGGCGTTGGTGGATGGCGTGATTACGGGCTTTGTGGCCGACGATGCCCTTGGTTCCTACTTCAGCGATTTTACCGCCGAGGATACGGAGGGGGGCGTGTCCGTTGCGTCCGTCGAGTGGGCAATTCTCTCGCCTGAGCTGCCGGGCGAGGAGCCGACCGCCACCGAGGAGCCCAACTCCCACCGACGAGGTAGTGCCTGGCGCAGGGGATGGGATGGAAAGTCCTCTCCAGCCTCCTGTCGAACCTACTCCTCCCGATGCCCCGAGCGGGGCAAGCGGTCCAATGGAAATACCAGTTTCTGCCTTTAGCAGCTCGACGGCCGGCAGTGGCCCGTTGGATGGTTACGCCTGGCTGGCACCCACGGCGTTTGGCACGTGCCCTCCTGCGCCGGACGCGCTGGTCGCCCGGCCGCCCGGCTCGGATGAGCGTACGTTGGCCGGTGAGGCGCGCGCCGCCGACTGGGTAAGCGCACCAGGTCTGGCGTACAACGTCGAACTGCCTGAAGCCGGCGACTACGTCGTGTCGGTCTGTGGCTGCGCGCCGCAGCTAACAGCCGACGAACTGGCGGGCGGGCCGGTCGGGGGTGATGTCGTCAGCAACGCCGACAACAACAGTTCCGTCTATGTCGGCTTTAACGGCGTTGCGGCCGCCAGTGATGGGCTGGGCCTGATGCTGCCGATCGGCGGCTTTGCGGCGTGGCCGGGCTATACCTGGCAGGATCGCTGGCTGGACGCGGCGGCGGGAACCACAGGCGCGGTGACGGTGAGTGCGGGGGAGCCCGGCGTGCAGACGATCAACCTGTGGATGGCCGATGATGGGTTGATCGTGTATGGCCTGCGTGTCACGCCGCTGGCCCAGGCCAATGTTGAGCCGGGTGCCGCCGCCCCGGCTTGTGGCCCTTCTCTGGGCGCGGCACCGGCAGACCAGTAACCTTGTCGAGCGTACGCGTCGCGACGCCGGGGTTGGCAGCCCCATTGGCATCTCACAGCAATAACGATGGGGCGGCACACTATATGCCGCCGCATTAATTTCCTTATTCGCTTGTTTCGAGTGGGAAGAGCAGGAATCAGTTAAGCTTGCGAGTGCCAACCCGGTCAATCACGGCCGTGCAGCCGATCAAAAAAGCCGAGGCCGCCGGCAGCAGTGGATCGATCGTGTTACCTGTCAACTGCAAGAGTCCAAACAGGCACAGCATGACGACACCCGCCAGCAGCAGCGTATTGCTCATCCAAGAGGTCAACATGTTGATCCCTTTACCAGTCTTTTTCCAAGGCCCCAAAGCAGGGCGCGCCAAGTTCCAATAGCTTCATTATAAACAGTTGTGCGGCGTCGCAAAATTGGGCTGTGGGGCTTTGGTCTGGTTCTGGTCTTACTTATTACTGAATTCGGACTGTCGTCGGGGAATCGTAGGGGAATCGGCGTATTTCTCTTGCACCTTACAATAAACAGTGGCCCCTTTCCGTCGGAAAGGGGCCAGTGATGGCTTGTCTACCTTAGAAGTCGTGAAGGACGGCCAGGCAGACCTCAAACTGGGTGGGATTGGAGCAGCCATCAGGCTGATAAAAGCAGTCTACCCACAGTCGATCTCCGCTGTCAAATTGGGAGTTACAAGATATCTTGTCATTTTTCAAGCAAAGATCGTCAGGCGCCTGCGTTCAGATACGCGGTCTCCGGCTTTACGGTTTCGGCCGGCCGGTTGGAGAGCGTGGCGGCCCCAAAGAGGACTACCAGCACCCAAATCGTACTGGTGAAGAGCAAATGCACCATCTGCAGCCAGACAGGGGCTTTCAACTGCACGTTGAGGGCGCCAAGCAGTAACTGGACGATAAACAGGATCACGATCGCCTGTCCATAGCGCTGCATGTCGGCATTGGCCTTGCCGCCACGATTGGCCGTCCAGACTGCCAACAGTGTCAGTCCGAAGACGGCAAATGCGATCAGTGGGTGGAAGATGCGCAGGTCGACAAACGTGGCGACGAGCGCATTCTCTTGCGGCGATATACCGCCGGTGATGGTCAGTGTGTCGCCGAGGGCGGTAATGGCGCCGCTGGCCCCCAGCACAAACATGCCGGCCACCAGCAGCCAGTAGGTCCAAGCCGCGGATCCGTGTCCGCGCAGCCGCAGCCGGTCACCGCCGTCTCGCCCACCAGATGGTCAGCGCCAACGCCGCCAGCAGCAAGAACGTGTTGACCAGGTGGCCTGCCATCCAGATGGCGCGGCCGACCGAGACGTTGAACGCGGTGTATTCCAACAGCACCAGGGCCGCCCCGATCAGCGCCTCCAAGATCATGAAGATACCGGTCCACACCACGCCTTTACGCACCGGATGGCCCTTGGGATAGGCGCGAAAGCCCCAGACGATCAGGGCCAGCACGGCCAAGAGCGCCAGGCCGCTGGTGATGCGGTGCGAGAACTCGATGATGGTTTCAATTTGCTGCGGCTGCGGGATTACCTCGCCCTGGCAGAGCGGCCAGTTGCTGCCACAGCCCGCGCCCGACCCCGTTGCGCGTACAAAGGCGCCCCAGATAATCACGAGTACGTTCAGCCCCAGCACGCCCCAGGCAAAGCGTACGTAGCGATGGTTGACGATGTTGCTCATAGGTACTTTGGTTTCCTTGACATTTGCCCGCAATATTTTGGCCTTATTGTAGCATGATCACGGACATAATTCGCTTTGCGTCCCCTCCAATTCGACAATTTGCGCCGCGTCTCCTATACTTATGTTTTGTCGGGTGACAGCCGTCCTCTCAACCGTGCTGCCTCCGACGCATCCAGGTGTGATGCCAGAGTACACCGTGCAAACGGCCAGCGTTATGGCCCTGTAGTTTTGTGGAGCTTACTGAACATGGCAAACATGAAGTCTGCCGAGAAGCGCAATCGTCAAAGCGAGAAGCGGGCAGCCGCCAACCGGATCTACCGCAGCGCAGCCCGCACGGCTGTCAAGAAGGCACGCCTGGCCATCACCGCCGGCGACCCCAATGCCGCCGAACTGGTGCGCAGCGCCGAGGTGGCACTGAGCCGCGCCGCCACCAAGGGCGTGGTTCACAAGAACAATGCTTCTCGCCGCACGAGCCGCCTGATGCAGGCGCTCAACAAGTCTGCTGCGTAGTTTCTGCGTAGATAGAACCAGTCAAAAGAAAAGGGCCGTCGCTCCTAGCGAGTACGGCCCCTTTTTTGTTTCCCATTGTAGTCAATCCACATACATGCGCGGTACGCGGGCCAGGATGCGGCTGACTACGTCGTAGTTGTTGGTGCCGATGCGCGCGCTGACGGTTTCGGCGCTGAGGTGCGCGTCGCCTTGGCGGCCGATCAGGACGACTTCTTCGCCTTGGTGGAGCGAACCGCTCTCTGCCTCGATGTGGGTCACGTCCACTACGGTCTGATCCATGCAGACGCGGCCGATGACAGGCGCGGCGCGGCCGCGGATCAGGAGACTGCCCCACGTATGTGGTTTGCGCGGAAATCCGTCGGCGTAGCCTACCGGAACGACCGCCACGCGCATGGCGCCGGCGGCCGTGAACTCGCGGCCGTAGCTGACCGGTTCGCCTGCTTCCAAGGTGGCGACGTGGGTTACCACTGCTTTCCAACTGAGCGCCGGCTGGAAGCCCTGCGGCAAGCAGCACTGTTCCATGTCGGGGTCCAGCCCGTACAGGGCGATGCCGCTGCGCACCAGGTCGAGGTGGGTGTGCGGCATGGTCAACAGCGCGGCCGAATTGGCGGCATGTGCAACCGGTGGCCGCAGGCCCGCTGCCGTCAACTGGGCCAGCAACTCGGCGAAGCGGGCGAACTGCAACTCAGCGTAGCTCTTATCCAGCTCGTCCGAAGTGGCAAAATGGGTAAAAATACCCTCGACGTGCAGCCTTGGCAGGTTGCGCAAGTTGCCAAGCAGTCCTGCCGTTTCTTGTGGACGCACTCCCAGCCGGTTCATCCCGGTGTTGACCTTGACGTGGACTGCGAGCTGGTCCGCCTGATTCACGCTAGTGGCTGTCGCATGCAGTGCCGCAGCCGTTTCAGCGTCAAACACGGTCAACGTCACGTTCGCCGCCAGCGCCTCTGCCGCCTGCCAGCCGGGCGTATAGCCTAACACCAGAATCGGAAGGGTAACGCCGCCGCTGCGCAGCTCCAACGCCTCACTCAGGCTGGCCACGGCAAAAGAATGGACGCCTGCTTCCTGCAATGTCAAAGCCGTCGGCACAGCACCATGGCCGTAGGCGTTGGCCTTGACGACGGCCATCAACGGCACGGAAGGGGCCAGCCGCCGCAACTGCGCAACATTAGTTGCGCAGTGCACTGCGGCTGACCTCGATCCAAGTCGTGCGTGGCGGGTTCACCAGACAGTTCACTGTCAGAGCAGTGCAGGCAGAATGGCGTAGAACTCGGCCGCTTTTACCACGTCGGTTAGCAGGACACTGTCATGCGTGGTGTGTGCAGTCTCCTCTTCGCCTGGCCCAAAGCCGATGGAGGGAATGCCGGCCTTGCCCATCCAGTAGATGCCGTTGGTGCTGAAGTTCCACTTGGACGCTTTGATGTCGGAGAGGCCGATCATCTGTCCCGCCTTCAACCCGGCTTGCACCAAGGGATGATCCTCGCTCAGCGCCCAGGCCGGGAAGTATTTGTCCACCGGAAAGACAAAGCCGGTATACGAGGGCTCGTCGTACTTCATCATTTCCACCGTGATCGAGCCGTCTTCCAGGTACTGCTGGGGTACCAGCTTGCGCACCTGGGCGAGAGCCGTTTCTACGCTCTCACCAAAGGTAACACGGCGATCGATGTAGACTTTGGCCAGGTCCGGCACGGCGTTGATGCTGGGCGTTTCGACTGTCATATCGGTAACAGTGATCTTGCCGTGACCGAGGAACGGATCGTCGCCCAGTTCCGGCTCCAGCTTGCTGACGCCTTCGATCAAAGGCAGCACCTTGTAGATGGCGTTGTCGCCGAGGTGGTTGGAGGCGGCGTGGGCACTGCGCCCGCGCGAGATAACCTCGATCTCGACGCGGCCCTTGTGGCCGCGGTAGACCTGCATTTTGGTCGGCTCGCCAATCACTACAAAGTCGGGGCGGATGCCCTCGTGCTCGACAAAGGCGTGGGGTGCGATGCCGTCGCACCATTCTTCCATGTTGCCGAAGTAGTAGGCCGTCCAGCCTTCCAGCAGCCCCAGCTTGTGCGCCAGCGCCAGCCCGTAGATCATCGGCGGCGTCGAGCCCTTCTCGTCGCAGGCGCCGCGGGCATAGAGGCGGCCCTTGTCGACCTTGCCGATAAACGGATCCCAATCCCACTCGTCTGGGTTGCCGATGCCGACCGTGTCGATATGGCTGTCGTAGACCAGCACGCGCGGGCCGTTGCCGATGCGGCCGACCGTATTGCCCATGCTGTCGAACCAGGTTTCGTCAAACCCGAGCTTACGCATTTCTTCCTGGATGCGCTCGCCGACGGGGCCGATCTTGGAATCCATCGAAGGAATGGCGCAAATCTCGCGCAAGAAATTTGATGATTGTCTGCGCCTGTTCAGCCACCTGAGCTTGAACTTGTGAAATGTCGAGCGAAGCCATGGTGCGAATCCTTAGTTGGGAATGACTTTGATAATGCTATCAGAATGCGCATCGTGCGCGCCTGGTATCGCCAAGAATTATAGCGTACGCAACAAGCCTTGGTCCATTTGACTCAGGTCTCAACCCGTTGGCAAAAACTGTAAGGTTTTGACCTGGGAAACTGTGCTATCATTACATGTGGCGCCGTGCTCGTCAGGCCGAGGCTTGGCGTCGCCGGTAGCATAGAAGACTGAACAATGTGCACAAGTCCCTTTGCGCAATCCGCCTTGGAGGGGACTCAAATCTGTGCACCGTCGACTTGTCTGGCTCTCACCGGCCAATGATTCCGCAGTCCGCCCACCGGGCGGAGAAAGGAGCCGCTCGTGACAAGTTATTCACGCGGACGCTCGTCTTACTGATGGTGTTTGCCCTCGTGCTTGTTCCAGGTAAGGTGTTTGCGCAAGCGCAGCCTGATTTGCCGCTGCCACCGGTCATCTATCAAGGTTCTTTCACGAATGCTGACTACCAGATCATCGTGCCGAACCCGATCGAGAAGTGGAATGGTACCCTGCTTGTTTATGCGCATGGATATAGCTTTGACCTGGGACCGGCTGTCGCCGCTCCATCCCAGGAACTGGCGTATGGCCTGGCGCAAGCGGGTTACGCCGTGGCTGGATCCGCTTTTCGCAACGGCGGCTGGGCGGTCAAGGAAGGGTTGCAGAATACTTTGGCCTTGACCAACCGCTTCAACGGCCTCGTCGGCAAGCCCAAGCAGACCATCCTGTGGGGTTTCTCCATGGGTTCGGTCGTCGCGCTGGAAGGGATCGAGAAGTATCCAGGCATCTATGACGGTGCCATCACGGGCTGCAACGTAGGTGGTGGAACGCCTGTGACTGCCGACCTGGCACTGGACCTGGCCCTCGCCTATGATGTGACCTTTGGCTGGCCGGAGGCGTGGGGCACGCCTGGTGATGTCCGCGACAATCTTCTGTATAGTCCTGATGTGCTGAGTGTGATCGGCCCACAGATGGCCTCGGTCGCCGTCGATCCATTGGCGCTGGCCAAATTCGAGTTCATCCGGCGTGTGCTTGACTTGCCGGCGAACGACTTCTATCCGGATCCGGCCGACCCCGCCAACAAGCCGGGCGGCTTCCTGGTCGACATGGCCTTTGCCACGCAGGCGCGCGCCGAGATCGAGCAGCGCGCCAACGGCGCAGTGTCACAAAATCGTGACCATGTGTACAGCCTGGCAGCGGATGACTTCTATGCGGTTGCGGGATCGGGTGGGGATCCGGCACAGTGGCTTGCCGGGCATGAATGCTGCCCGCACTTACGAGGCAAAGCGTTCGGCGCGTGAGTATGTGGAGCACTATGCTGCCTTTACAGGAGATCTGAAACGGCCGGTGCTGACCATCCACACAACGGTAGATCCCATCAACCCGCCGTTCCACGAACGGTTGTACGCCGAGGCCGTGAACGCAGCCGGCAAGAGCAACTTGTTGCACCAGTTGTACACGGATGGCGTCGGTCACTGCCAGTTCACGGGCGCCCAGCTGGTTGCGGTAGTGATGGGACTGCAGGCGTATCTGCAGTATAGCGCCTGGCCACCGAACGAGTTCTTTGCACCCGCCGGTGGATTCGACTTCGAGTACCAGCCGCCGCAGCCCTACTACCGACCACCGTCTGCCACCGGCGAATCAAGTTCGGCAATCGCAGCGGGAACTGCTGCCGGTACACCGCTCTACCTGCCGCTGGCCATCAAGTAAGCTTTGCGACTTGAGGAGCGTCACGCAACGTGGCGCTCCTCAGCGCATTGTGTTTGTTGCTGGTTTTACCGATACCGGCGAGATGCTTAAATGGACGGCGTCTCGCCGGTATCGGCCACTGGGCTCGGTTTCGGTCGCGGTCGCGGGTTGGTCAGGAAATACGACTTTCATCTCCGGCACCCCGAGCCGCTTGAGGATTCCGTTGGTATTCTCCAACAACGCCGCCGTCACTTGCTCGGTCTTCTCGACCCGCCCGTCATTGGCAGTCTTGGCGCGGTCTGCTGCCTTCTGCTGTAGATCAGTCGTCAGCTTGTGCGTATCGGCTTCCATGATCTCGCCGCGCTCTACGGCGCGCTGGACAATGGCCTGCGCAGCGTCGATGGCGAGAGCGGCCATGCCGACACTGGTCAGCATTACCTGGCGCCCGAACAAGTACAGATTGGCAGTCTGTACAATTGCCTCATTCCGCACATTGACGATTACATCGTCCACCTGCTGCTTAGGAGTAGGTACTTCCTGTTCACTCATGTCGAACCTTCCTTTATGATCTCAATCTCCAGCAAGATGCGAACGTGCCAGCATGCCACCGGAGATATTGCGGGCTTTGAACCCGTTCTGCAAAAGGATACGTGTTGCATAATAGGCGCGTTGCCCGGAGCGGCAAAATACGAGGATTTCGCGGTCGCGGGGCAGTTCGCCCAGGCGCGCACGAAGCTCCGGCAGCGGGATGTTGAGTGCGCCCGGCACGTTCTCCACGGCAAGCTCCGCCTGGCTGGCGCACGTCGAGCAGGAGCTCGCCGTCCACCGCCCCCCAGTGAATGAGCGGCATGTCGTCGCGCACAATATCGGCCGCCACCATGCCGGCGAAGTTGACCGGATCCTTGGCGCTGCCAAAGGGCGGCGCATAGCTCAGCTCAACCTCCTCCAGGTCGTAGATGGTGAAGCCCGCCTGGATCGCCATGGCGAAGGAGTCGATGCGCTTGGGCACACCATCCTCGCCGAGTATCTGCGCGCCCAGGAGGCGCCCGTCGGATTTGCGGAAGATGACCTTCATCGCGATGTATTTAGCGCCAGGGTAATAGCCGGCGTGCGAATTCGGGTAGAGGTAGATCTTCTCGAAATCCGTGTCGCCTAACTGCGTCAGGAGCTTCTCGCTGGCGCCGGTCGAGGCGATCACGCCCTCGAAGATCTGGCAGATAGAGGTGCCCTGCGTGCCGCGGTAATGGGAGTCGCGACCGCAGATCACTTCGGCGGCGATGCGGCCCTGCCGGTTGGCCGGCCCTGCCAGTGCCACGAGCGACCATTGGCCGGTAACGAAGTCCTTGACTTCGACGGCGTCGCCCACGGCGAAGATATCGGGGTCGCTCGTGTGCATCTGGTCGTCGACACGGATGCCGCCGCGCTGGCCGATCTCGATGCCGGCCATCTTCGCCAGCGCCGTCTCCGGACGCACGCCGATGGCGAGAATCACAATGTCTGCCGGCAGACGCTTGCCTGAACTGGTGAGGACTTCGAGCGCACCCTCGGCGGACTGCTCGAAGCCGGCCACGCCGTCGTTGAGCTCGAGGCGGACGCCGTGCTTGACCAGGTAGCGTTCGACGAGCCGCGCCATTTCCGGATCGAGCGGGGGCATGACCTGGTTGAGCCGCTCGACCAGCGTCACTTCAAGCCCGCGGTGGGCCAGGTTTTCCACCATCTCGAGGCCGATGAAGCCGCCGCCGACTACGACCGCCCGCTTGGCAGGCAGCACCGTCTGGTATCCCGTGTACGAGTTCATCCCCGATTGGCCTGCTGCATCGCGGTCGAGCCAGGCGCGTATGTTCCTGGCATCGGGCACAGTGCGCACCGAGAAGATGCCCGGTAGGTCAATGCCGGGCAGGGGCGGACGGATCGGCGCCGCGCCGGGCGAGAGTACGAGCTTGTCGTATGTCTCGGTCGTTACCTCGCCGGTCACTAGATTCTTGAGTTGCACTGTTTTCTGGGCGGACGCGATGCCAACCACCTCGCAACGCGTGCGGCAGTCGATCGCGAACTGCTCGCGAAACGTCTGTTCCGTCGCCACGAGGAGGCTCGACTCCTGTTCGATCGCGCCGCCGACATGGTAAGGCAGGCCGCAGTTGGCGTACGAAACGTACGGTCCGCGTTCCACCATCAGGATTTCGGCCTTTTCATCCAGCCGCCGCAGGCGCGCCGCACAGGAGGCGCCGCCGGCCACTCCACCCACGATGATTACTTTCATGTTGATCGA
>CAWIVN010000026.1:0-152262 GCA_963839515.1 uncultured Chloroflexia bacterium | reverse complement strand
CCAACAAAAACTTTCGCATTGGAACCCCTCCGCAAAAAAAAGCCTCTCCACAGCGGATGTGGCAACCGCAACCGCTGTGGAGAGGAAACACAAAGCTAATGCTCTTCTGCCTCGATCATCGCGTATGATCCCCTATCCTGAACCAGGCCGCGACAGCATCTATGCAGCGGCAAGGTTATGCCTCCTGTGGCTTGACCTTGACGTACATATACTTCGTATTCGCCCAGTTCGGCACCGGGTCCGTATAGGGATCTTCCGAAGTCGGGAAGCCTTGCCAATACGTCGTATCACACACGGTGAAGACGTTGTAAGCCATCAGTGGGGTGATTGGCATCTCTGCCGCTGCGAGCTTGATGAACTGTTGGCCGAGCTCGATGCCCTTCGGGTCGTCGAAGCTGACCTTCTGGATCTCCTCAATGATTGCGTCGAGCTCGGGGTTCTTCCAGCGCATGTTGTTGCTGCCCGCTGACTGTTCGCCGCTCGGCTTGTAAAACTTCGAGTGCCAGGACGAGAGGAAGAACGACAGGTCAGGATGCCCCCCCCAGGTCTCAATCGTCCAGGCCAGGTTGGCGCTGTAGTTACCCTGTTGCATGATTGGCCAAGGCGATGCTTGCGAGTCAAGCAGGGTGTCGATGCCAAATTCCTTCCAGCACTCGACTACCATGCTGGCACAGCGGTTCATCGTCGGGTTGGTCTCATTCATGCTCATCATGGGCACTTTGAACGGTGAACCATCGGGAAGCTGCCAGGTGCCCGACCCGTCGCGCTTCATGCCGGCGTCCAGCATCAACTGCTCGGCGGCCTTCACATCGTACTTCCACCAGCCACCGCCGATAGACTTCTTGATTTCCGCGGGATCTGTGGGTACCAGGTCGCCTAGGGTTTTGCGCGCCTCTTCGGCAATGCGATTGCAGGCTTCCGGGTCAAAGGCCGTGTACGGCGTTCCGCCGACATCGATCGTGAAGTTATGCAACCAGTCTTCCAGCGGATCGAAGTAGTACTGGGGGTACATTCCGGTGGGCGGGACATGAATCGCCGAGATCGTCGCCGCGCCGCGATAGGAAGCCATAGCAACGCGCACGATGTCAATAGCCAGCGTCAGAGCCCAGCGTACTTCCTTCTTGTCCAAGCCGGGGACTTCGTTGTTGTAGATCACGGCCGGCAGGGTGGGATCGGGATGTGCCCAGGGGAACGACTTGAACCAGCCTACGGAACTGGGGCTTTTCTGCGCCAGGGTGATGCGGCCTTCCGGGGTGATATCGTGGATCACATCCAGGTCGTGTTGCATCTGGGCGATCACGCGCTTGTCACTGGGGCCGGGATCGATGTACATGGCGTACTTGGGGCCGGGTTCGCCAAAGCGACCGAGCGAGGTTTTCTGCCAGTCTTCGCGGCGCTGCCACAGGTACCAGGATCCGTTGGGATCGAAGTCCTTGAGGGTATAGGCGCTGAGGCTGACCGGCGGATTGAACTTGAACGCCAGCGGATCGGCCTCCTTCTCAAAGATGTGCTTGGGCATCATAAAGACGGCGCCCCAGCGCACGGTGAAGAAAGCATGGAAGCGTGAGTTTGGCTCTTTCAGGGTAAAGACGACCGTATACTTGTCCGGCATTTCCATTTTTTCGACATTGCCGTTGAACGTGCCCGTAGAGTTGAAGCCTGGCGTCTTCATCTGCACGTCGACGGTATAGTACAGGTCGTCGGCCGTGAACTCCACACCGTCGCTCCAATAAAGCCCCTCGCGGAGTTTGACGGTCATCTCGGTAAAGTCTTCGTTGTAAATCGGCCTCTCAGCCGCCAACGCGTTGTCCCAAACGCCATCGATGCCCGCGTCGGGGTCGATATACCACAATGCGTCGAGTGCGATCTGCTGTAAACCGGTTGAAGCAGTCTGACTTCCGGGCCGCCAGCGGTTAAAGTCATCTGCCGGAGTGACGCGCCCGGTTGGGTTCTCAAGGATTAAGGTTTCGTTGCGCGGCACGCCCGGCTGAATTTCCTTTGCCCCAGCTGCCGCCGATGCGCCTGCCGCTGCGCCGGCCGGTGCGCCGCCGGTGGTGGGGGCCGCGCAGGCGGACAGGGCTGCGGCACCAGCAGCAAATACCGCCGCTGCCTTCAAGAAGTCGCGTCTCGTACTGGTGTATCTTTCCATTTTTTTTCCTCCACTGGTGATTAAGCACGACATTGATTCGATTGCACCGGCGCCTGCCAGTACAGTACGAAATGACTCGCAGGGGAACGGCTAAACCGATTTATTTGAGGCGGGCAGCAAGAAAACGCCAACGCACGATGACCATCTGTGACTTGTGGGAACAGATTATCTTCAGTGAAAGATACGCAACAACTATGCAATTGCGTTGCCGCGGAAGCGCACACCTGGATAAGTTGCAGAAGCTGAATTTGATCGGGCTAGGCAAGAACGAGTATAGCAGGAGCCATGCCTGATTGTCAACAGTTAAAACGTTTTGATCTCACTGCAAACGTGTGCTAGACTACAATTGGTTGACCTTTCCAGCCAGCCATTCTCCTGTTCCTAATCTTCCAGTGCCCGTTTCTGACGGGCATGTCGGCCACGGGAGTGATCGTAGAGAAATCAGGGCCCTTTGATGACTATCCCCGCTACCGTTTACATCGACCCGCATCGCGGCAGCAAGCCATACGACCGCATGCTCTTTGGCCAGTTTCTCGAGCATTTCCACCGCCAGGTCTACGGAGGCGTCTTCGACCCTGGCTCCCCGCTGGCTGATGCTGACGGTTTCCGCATCGACGTAATCGCCGCTCTACGCGAACTGCGCGTGCCGGTGGTGCGCTGGCCGGGGGGCTGTTTTGCCAGCGCTTACCACTGGCTGCATGGCGTCGGCCACGAGCGGAAGCCGAGCTATGACAAGGCCTGGCGTGTCGAAGACCCCAACACGTTCGGCACGGACGAGTTTGTCGCTTGGTGTCGCAAAATCGGGGCGGAACCTTACATCTGCACCAATGCCGGCACCGGAACGCCCGAGGAGATGAGTGACTGGGTCGAATACTGTAACCTGCCCGCGGCGGGCCGCTGGGCACGGCTGCGCCAGGCCAATGGCCATACGCGGACGCACGGCGTCCGCTATTGGTCCATCGGCAACGAGAACTACGGTGACTGGGAGATGGGGGCCAAGACAGCGACGGAATGGGGCCGCTTCGTGGCCGAGTCGGCCAAGATGATGAAGCGCGTCGACCCCTCGATCCGGCTGCTCGCCGCCGCCCTCGCCGACGTGGACTGGACGCTCAACCTGCTGCGCCAGGCCGGCAGGTACCTGGACATGGTCTCGATCCACGGCTACTACGATCCGCTGTGGCAGAGGGACGAGCCCAGCGACTATGCCACCTGCGTCGTGCGTTCGGGTCAGATTGAAGACGCTATCCGCCTCACCGAGCATATCATCGGCGTGGCAGGGTTTGCGGGTAAATTGGGCATCGCCTTCGACGAGTGGAACCTGCGCGGCTGGCATCACCCGGACGGCAATGACTCTGCGGCCATCCAGGCGCGCGACCGCAATGACCTTAACGCCACCTACACCATGGCCGATGCGGTCTTCTCCGCCAGTTTTCTCAACACCTGCCTGCGCCACGCAGACACGGTGTGGATGGCCAATATGGCGCCCATCGTCAATACGCGCGGGCCGCTCTTCGTGCATCCCACCGGCGTTGTACGGCGCACGACCTTTCACGTGCTCGCCATGTACGCCAATCTTCTCGGCAGCCATGTAGGCGACATCTTTGTTGACAGCCTGCCGTTTGCCCATGGCGGCTCATCGGCACCCGCTCTAGACGCCATCGCCACCTGCAGTCAGGAGCAGGGGAGTTGGCGGTTGGCGCTGGTCAATCGCCTGCCTGACTGTGAACTAGATTGCAGCATCCTGATGGCTGGAGCACCACTGGACGGAACACACCGGGCGACAGTGCTGAGCGGCGATAGTCCTGACGCTTATAACGATGTAGGCACCCCTGATCGTGTCATTCCGCAACAAACAGAGCTTACATGTCTACACGGTGTGATCTCCCTGCCGCCGCATTCAGTGACCGTACTGGAACTCCATAGTCACTGAGCGTGGCCTTGGCAGCACGCATAGCCAAAACGCAAGACAGACCTGTGTTGAGGATTGATTTGCCCGCTTCCTCTGCCATTCACGTCTGATCTGCGGAGCAGCGCCAGGGCTTCGCTTGCCTATGGGTTTGTCGTGACGACGAGGCGGTGAATAGCACCGCCAAAATCGGCGACATACAGCTCCCCGGCTTCGTCCTCACCGAAGGAGGCCACGGCGGCAGCATTAGGGAGGACACGCTCATTGTGTGCTGCGCCGTCTGTCCCGCGCCAGTAGGCCCAAATGTTGCCCGAACAAAAGTCTGCATAGAAGTAGACTCCCTGCAGCTGGGGATAGGCTTGCCCCCGATACACGCTGCCGCCGGTGATGGAGCAGCCGTTGCCGGCGTGGCCGTATTCGAATTCGGGCTGCTGCAGCCCGGCAGTATCACACGCCTGGTCCCCGCGGCAGTGTGCGCCCTCCATGATCGGCCAGCCAAAGTTGAGGCCACCTACACTTACCTGTGCCGCCGGTACGTAATCGATCTCTTCAAACAAGTCCTGGCCTACGTCGGCGATCCACAGGTCGTTCGTCTTGCGGTCAAACCTGAAGCGCCAGGGATTGCGCAGCCCGGTAGCCCAGATTTCGTTGGTCGCACTGTCGCCGCTCACGTCCATGCGCACGATCTTGCCGAGCAGCGTGTTCGGGTTCTGGCCGCTGCCAAAGGTGTCGTTGGCGCCGCCGCCGTCACCCATGCCCACCCACAGCTTGCCGTCGGGGCCAAAGACCAGCATCCCGCCATTGTGGTTGGGGGCCGGCTGATCCACCCACAGCAGCTGTTTTTCACTCTCGCGATCTGCCTTGTTGGGGTCGTCACTCACCTTGTAACGGGCGACGACGGTGTCGCCGGCGTTGTCGGTGTAGTTCACATAGAACAGGCCGCTCGTCTCGTAATCCGGCGCAAAGGCCAGTCCCAGCAGCCCCTGTTCCGGCCCGGTGTCGTCCACGCGATCTTCGATGTCGAGAAATACCTGGCCATCGCTGTTTGGCTGCGCAAACACCTTGATGCGACCGGCGCGCTCGAGGACAAACATGCGCCCGCTGCCGTCGCCGGCATTGGTGACAAACGTGGGCTGGCCGAGGCCGGAGAACACGGTCTCAAGCTTCAGTTTTACGTTCTGCAGGTCAACTTGCAGCCGTGGGCTTTGAGCAGTGGTCGCAGCGCCGCTATTGCCTGCGGCACTGCCGCCCGTTTGGTTTTGTGTCTTGCCTTGGCGCACCTGCACGGTCGGCACGTTCTCCACGTCTTCCGCCGAGACTAAGCTGGCGTACACCCAGGCGGCCTCGCCCTCATAGTCGATGCGCCACCATGTGCCGGCGCCGTTCTTGCCGGTTACGCTGTACGTTTCTCCCGGCTTGGCGACGTCCAGGATCAGATAGTTGGTGCCTGGGCCACTGCGGATATTCACCGTGCGTGTAATGGATACCTGGGGCTCGGCGGCAGGCGGATTCTCCTGCAGCAGATTGGCGGCAGACGCAGTGGCGGTGTAGAACAGCACCGCCAAACAGGAAGCGATAATGATAAGACAGCAGGCCGACCGGTTGGCGAGTTTCTGTGTTACGAACATGACCCCTCCTAGGCGCTTTAGGGTAACAGCGTAGTCGAAAGCGAAGGCGTTGGCGAGGAGCCGGGTTATAGAAGAAGGGAGCAGCGCAAGTACGATTCGCGCAGGTGGCGCGCTGTTACCTGGTCTTCAGCCGGCGCAGCACCTCGTCGTTGCTGGGTTCCTTTTCCAGCAGCTTGATCAGCCCCAGCATGGCACTCTTGGGGTCGCGGCCGGCAAGAGCGCGGCGCAGCAGCGAGAGCTTCTCCATCTGCTCGGGCGTATACAGCAGTTCTTCCTTGCGCGTGCCGCTGGCAAGCAGGTTGATGGCGGGGTAGATGCGCGCCTCCGCCAGGCTGCGGTCGAGCACCAGTTCGCTGTTGCCCGTGCTTTTGAACTCCTCGAAGATCATGTCGTCCATGCGCGAGCCGGTCTGCACCAGCGCTGTGGCGATGACGGTCACCGAGCCGCCTTTTTCGATGTTGCGCGCCAGGCCAAAGAAACGGCGCGGGATTTCGAGCGCCTTGGCGTCGAGACCGCCCGACATGGTGCGGTTCGCACCGCTGCCCGCCAGGTTGAAGGCGCGGCTGAGACGGGTGATGGAGTCGATCAGCACGACGACGTCGCGGCCGCATTCGAGCTCGCAGCGGATGTGTGCCATAGCCAGCTCGGCCAGGTTGACGTGCGCGTCGATACCCTGGTCGTTGGAGGAGGCCAGCACCTCGGCGTCGACGGTGCGGCGAAAATGCGTCACCTCTTCGGGGCGTTCGTCGACCAGCAGCACGATGATGCGCGTGTGGGGCTCGCTGGCGCGGATGCCGCCGGCAATCTGTTCGAGCAGGATGGTTTTGCCTGACTTGGGCGGGGCGACGATCAGCCCGCGGGTGCCCTTGCCGATGGGGGCAATCAGCTCGTAGATGCGCATGGAAAGGTTGCCGCCGTCGCCCAGCCGGAAGCGCTCGTTGGGGTCGATGGCGACCAGGCGTTCGAAGCGGGGACGCGCCTTAAACTCAGCCGGTGGCAGGCCGCAGACGCTCTCGACCGAGACAAGCTGATCGTTCTTCGTTCCCGGGCGCGTTTCACCGCTGACGGTGGCGCCTTCGACCAGGCCATTGTCCTGGATCAGCTTTTGCGGTACAAAGACGTCGACTGAGGTGGATTGCAGCGATACGGCGGGGTCGCGCAAAAAGCCGCCGCCTTGGCGGAGAATTTGAAGGACGCCGGTAGTTGGATCGGGCATGAGGCGAAATGGCTCCAGTTGCGTAGGGGAGTGGATCGCCCCAGGCGCTGTCCACTGGTTGGCTTGTGCAGCCAGGTTTTGTGGGCAGCGCTTGGGGCGATAATCGGTTAGTTGTTCAAAGCGCGCCAGACGCGTTCTGGGGTGAATGGAATGCTGCGCAGTCGCAGCCCCGTGGCGTCATAGATGGCGTTGGCCACTGCAGGCGCAACGCCGTCCATCGGGATTTCGGCGACGGCCTTGGCGCCGTAGGGGCCGCTCGGCTCGTAGGTCTGCACCAGGATGGCTTTCAGCTCGGGCGTCTCGTCGGCGCTGAAGATGCGGTAATCGCCAAACTTCGGGTTGAGCAACCGCCCTTCGCTATCGTAAACCATCTCTTCGCACAGGGCATATCCTAGGGCCTGCAGCATGCCGCCTTCCACCTGGCCGCTGGCCGTGACAGGATTGATGGCGATGCCACAATCCACGGCCATGACCAGCTTTTCGCAGGTTACCTGGCCGGTCTGCGTGTCCACCTCGACCTCGGCAAACTGGGCGGCGAAGGGTGGCGGGCTGATGTAGCTCATGTGGCTGGCGGTGGCCATGATCTGGTGCTGGTCGGCCTGGTGCAGCGAGTGCAGGGCGATTGTTTCCAGGTTTACCGACCGGCCGTCAGGGGCCACGACACCGCCATCTTCGAGCCACAGACGGTCGGGGCTGACGCCGGTCAGGAAGTGCTTGGCGGCATGGGCGACGATCTGCTCGCGCACCTCCTCGGCCGCCTTGAGTACGGCGCCGCCTGAGATGTAGGTCGTGCTGGAAGCATAGGCGCCGGTGTCAAAGGGGGTGAAATCGGTGTCGCTGCTGTAGACAAGGATCTGGCTGAGCGGCACGCCCAACGATTCCGCCGCGATCTGGGCCAGGACCGTATCGGAGCCGGTGCCCAGGTCGGTGGCGCCGACCAGCAGGTTGAAGCTGCCGTCGTCGTTGAGCTTGATCGAAGCGGCGCCCATGTCAAGGCCGGCGATGCCGGTCCCGTGCATGCAGATGGCAAGGCCGATCCCGCGCTTGACGTGCGGGCGCTGTGGGTCACTCTTCCAGTTGGGATCGTTGCGGCGCTCCCAGCCGGCGGCCTGGCTGCCGGCCGTCACGCACTCGTCCAGGCCATTGGAGCGCACGATCTGCGCAAAGCCCTCACGGCCCTCGCCCATCGCCTCGGCCAGCGGCAGATTCTGCCCGACCTTGACCCAGTTGCGGCGTTTAAACTCGAGCGGGTCAAGACCCAGCTTGAGCGCAAACTCCTCCATGTGCTGTTCGAGGCCAAACAGCGCTTGCGGCGCGCCGTAGCCGCGGAAGGCGCCCGGCGTCGGCTTGTTGGTGTAGACCACGAGACAGTCAAAGCGGGCGTTGGGCAGCCAATAGGTGCTGAGCCCGCGAAAGCCCGTGACCATCTGCACCGTGAGGCCGTGCGTGCCATAGGCGCCGGTGTCGGCAATGACATGCAGGTCCATGCCCACCAGCTTGCCGTTTTCGTCCACACCCGAGCGGTAGCGCAGGATCTGCGGGTGGCGCGAGCGCGAGCTGGTGAATTCCTGCTCGCGGGTCAGTTCGAAGCGTACGGGGCGGCCGGTGGCGACGGTAAGATGGCCGCACAAGTCTTCGATCAGCATTTCCTGCTTGGCGCCAAAACCGCCGCCGATGCGCGGTTTGACCACGCGGATCTTGCGCAGGGGCAGGCAGAGCAAGGGGGCGACCATGCGCCGCACATGAAACGGGACCTGCGTGCTGGTGCGAATCACCAGGCGGTCGTCCTCGTCCCACCAGGAGAGCACGACATGCGGCTCGATCGGCGTCTGCTGCACCTGCTGCACCGTGTACTCGCTCTCGTACACGTGGGCAGCCTTGGCCAGGGCGGCCTCGACGTCGCCGTGGTTGACGGCGAGGTGGTGGACCAGGTTGCGCTCGGCATCATGAATCTTGACCGCGTCGGTTTCGTCGTGCACCACCGGCGCGCCGGGCTGCATGGCGGCGACGGGGTCAAGGATGGCAGGCAGTACCTCGTACTCGACTTCGATCAGTTCGAGCGCCTGCTGCAGGATCTCGCGCGTTTCGGCGGCGACGACCGCCACACGGTCGCCCACGTGGCGCACCTTGTTGTCAAGGCTGACCTGGTCGTAGGGCGGCGGGTTGGGATAGCTCTGACCGCCGGAGGCGTACAGCACGCGCGGCACGTCCATGTGGGTCAGCACGGCGTGGACGCCGGGCAGGGCGCGTGCCTTGCTGGTATCGATTTGCTTGATGCGGGCGTGGGCGTGCGGGCTGGTGAGCAGGCCGCCATAGAGCATGCCGGGCAGTTCCATGTCGTCGGCAAAGACGGCACGGCCCTTGACCAGCTTGAGGGCGTCTACCTTGGGCTCGGACTTATTAACCACGACCGTCTCGGGTGGAGCGAGCTTGACCGGCACCGTCTTGGTGCGCGTCTGGGTATCGGCGTCACCATCGGAACCGTCGCCGCCGGCGCCATCCTGCGCGTCGCCGCTGGTCGGCCATTCGTCCGATTCGAGGGCGTCGATGACGTGCACCTGGTAGGCAGACACGTCTTCACCGCGCAATTGGGCCGCGGCGCGCAGCACGGCCTCGACCGGCTTGAGGTAGCCGGTGCAGCGGCAGAGCACGCCGGCCAGCGCTTCACGCACCTCGGCCTCGCTGGGGGAGGGGTTCTCGTCGAGCAGCTGCTTGGCGGCCAGAAGTTGCGCAGGGGTGCAGTAGCCGCACTGGATGGCGCCGCAGGAAACGAATTGCTCCTGGAGCGGATGGAGATCGTGGTCGCGCGGGCTGGACAGGCCCTCGGCCGTGATGATAGAGGCGCCGTCGGCTTGGACTGCGAGCATGCCGCCGCTGTTGACCAGGCGGTAGGAGCGCGGCTGGTCGGGCGTCAGCGTGAGCAGGACGGCGTCAGAGCCGCTCAGGGCGTGTTCGTCGCCGAACTTGACACTGTAGTAGCGCAGGCGGCGCAGCGCAGTGCGCAGCAGCTCGCCGGGGTGCACGTCGAGGCTGTGATCGTTGCCGTTGACGATGAAATGAACTTGCATGGGTGCGTCCTCTATGGCCATTTAGGCGTGTGGCTGGTTAGGCAATTTCGGCGCGGGCGCGCTGGACGACGATCTCGGCCATGGCGCGGCGGTAGGCGGCGCTGCCCCGAAAGTCGTCGGGCGGGTTGAGCTCGGTCCCCAACAGCACGGGGCGGGGCGCGACGCCGCAAAGGGCGACACGCTCGCCGGCGGCAGTGCGTACTGCCACGGCAGCGACGATCGGGCGGTCAGCTGGGGTGCGGGCAACGCGCGCCAGGCCGGCGCGGGCGCTGGCAGTCGAAATGAGCAGGGCGGTGATGAGGCCAACCATGCTTTGCAGGTCCTCCAGGCGCACCGTGTGCTCTTGGGTACCATCATGCAGGACGACGCCGGCATCGAGCGCCAGCAGGGCGGCATAGAACTCGCTGTCAAGCTCGCCACTGGCGACCACGCCGCCGATCGTGGCAGCGTTGCGCAGGTTGACGGGGCCTTCGCAGCCAGCCGCGCGCCGCAGCAGGCCACCGGCCAATGTGCCGGCGACCTCGTGTTCTGTCACCTGGCTGAGCGTGGCCGTGGCACCGGCGCGTACGTATTCGCGTTCGTCTTGGTTGACGATATCGATGCGATCAAGACCAGCGCGGCCGAGGTCGACCAGCCCATCCAGGTCGCGGCGGCTGCGCGTCTCCAGGTCGGCGATCAACTTGCTGCCGCCGGCGAGAGGAGCCAGTTTCTCGTCCGTACGCGCCAGGAGGGCAGCAGCCTCGGCGGCGGAGCCTGGTTGGTAGACAGTTTTGAGCAGGGCCATACAGGCGATTCCTTACAAATGTGTTTCTTATGGTGGAAATCTGGCTGATTATACCACGCGCGCCGAAATTGCCGTTTTGCCGCGTCAAGCCTCGCGCCCGAGCAGGACGCGCAGGCCCACCAGGTGACCAAAAAACCCGGAGCGCAGGCGTCCTCGCCTGCTCCCCCGGCGACGCTGCCAAGAAGCCACACCTCCTGGAAGTCCCACCTCCTGGAAGTCCCACCTCCTGGAGGTATCCCCCTACGCGGTGGCTTCCTCGGTGACGATGCCGATCAAGTCGTCGATGGTGGCGATGCGGCTGCGCTCCAGCACCCAGCGGCGGCCGATGTGGATGGCGAGCCTCTCGGCCACGGCGCGCTGCTGCGGATCGGCGATGCTGCCGATGTCCCACACGGTGACGATGCCCATCATCCTCCGCAAGAATTTGCAGCCGCCATAGCCGGCGGTGTCCTGCAGCAGGCGGGCAATGTAACGGCGGCGGAATTCTGCAAAAGCCGCGTCGCCGCCTGCGAAGCCCCAGTACTTGGGAGGGGCCAGTTCGCCTTGATTGTTGTTGCTCCACAGGTCGTCAAACTTCTGCGCAAACTGCTCCCAGATTTCGCGCACGAGCGAGAGCAGGTAGCCTTGGTACTCGCGGCGTACATCAGCGTCGGGCGTGTGGGCGAAGTGGGAGAGGTAGTTGAGCACGAGGTTCTCCAGCACGGCGCCGATGTCAAAGCCCATGGGGCCGTAGAAGGCGAATTCCGGATCGATGACGCGCGTCTGTTGCTCGTCGGCCATGATGCTGCCTGTGTGCAGGTCGCTGTGGATCAGGGCCTGTCCCCGGGTCATATAGCCTTCCTTCAACTCGGCGATCGCCAGCTTGAGCGCACCATCGCGCCGCACGGCCTGCACTTCGGCGTCCACCTCGGGGTTCCAGCGGTTCTCAGCCGACTCCATAAACGGATTGGTGAAGACAAAATCTTCCTGGATTTTGCAGAGATGCGGGTTGATGAACGTCGCCTGCAGCTCTTTTTTCTCCAAGCCGCTGAGATACAGGTCCGAGGTAAAGAAGAGCGTGCGCGCCAGGAACGTGGAGATGTGGTCGGCAAAGTGCGGGAAACGTTTGCGCGCCACCAGCGGCCGGCGCATTACCTCCAGCGCCGATAAATCCTCCATCACCACGAGCGACATCTCCTGGTCAAAATGATAAACCTGTGGCGCTAAACCAGGAGCCAGCTCGTTGTGCTTGATCAGCGCCTGCGTCTCAAAGCGCATCCGCTCGCGCGTAAGAGGCCACGACTCGCCTGCCACGCGCAGGTACGGGAGCGCCTGCTTGAGGACAACTGAGCCGTTGCCCCCGCCGTCTGCGTTGCCGCTTTGCACGATAAAGACTTGGTTGAGGTTGCCGTCTCCCACTTCGCGCGCATGCAGGCCGGCCTCCTGCGGCAAGATGCCGTCGAGGGCGGGCACTGTGCGCAGGTAGTCGAGCACGGTGCTGGTGTCAAGCGCAACGTAGGCCATACCTTGTTCCTTATCTTTCTTGGTTGGATCGTCCCGCGTGGTGAAAGCATGATACAGGCGGTTAGACGGTGTCGCAACTCTGTTGGCAGGTGGCGCACGGGGGCGCGACAAACACGGGCACGTGGGCGTGCCCGGGGACCCGCACGAGGGCGTGCGGGCTACGCGGGAAAGCGTGTGGATTGCGCGGGAGGGCGTGTGGATTGCGTGGGAGGGCGTGTGGATTACACGGGAAGGCATTTTGATTACACGAGTGGAATGAGGGTAGATGCGGGGAGTGCGAAAGAGAGTATGGAGGGGGCTGCGGTCGATGTCAGCCTGCTACCTGACAAATGTCAGGAAAGTAGTTTAGAATGATTCCAAAATGAAGGCGCACCACCTGTCCGTTGGATAGTTGGCATGCCCCATGGCATGGGCTTAGGATGGGCGCAGCGCTGGTCTTGCGCGAGTAGGGAAGAGACGCATATGGTTCTGCACAATCTGCTGCGGCGGGCGACGCGCAGCTTGCTGACGATATTGGGGATCGCGATCGGCGTGGCGGCGGTCGTGGCACTTGGGGCGATGGCCAACGGCATTGCCGAGAACTACGGGAACTCGCTCGGCATTGACAACGACCTGCTCGTGACGCAGGCGAATGCCTACGACGTGGTGTTCAGCAGCCTGGACGAGACGTTAGGGCAGCGCATCCAGGGAGTGCCGGACGTGGCCAACGTCGATCCGGGCGTGTTTAGCTGGTATTCGTTTGACAAACTGCCGTACTTCCTGATCTACGGCTACGAGCCCGACAGTGTAGCAATGCACCACTATCGCATCGTCGAAGGCAAGCCGGTAACGGGGCCAGGACAGATCGCCATCGGCGGTCGTGGTGCGGAGGCGCTCAAGGCGGGGGTTGACGACACACTGCGGATCAACGGCGCGCCCTATCGCATTGTGGGTATCTACGAGACCGGGCAGGGCATGGAGGAATCGGGCGGTGTGGTCGTACTGGAAGACGCGCAGGCGATCGCCCAGAAGGAGCGTACGGTCAGCCTGTTTCAGGTAGGGCTGCGGCGCGGCGCCGATGCCGACACGGTCATGGCGCGTATCGAGGCGCTGGATGACGAGGTGACGGTGACGACGGCCTCGGGCTACTCGGCTTCGCAGCAGTGGACCCAGTATCTGCAGGGGATGGCTTGGGGCGTAGCGGCCATTGCTATCCTGATCGGCGGGTTGGGGATGATGAGCGCCATGGTGATGAGCGTGCTGGAGCGCACGCGCGAGATCGGGACACTGCGGGCCGTGGGCTGGAGCCGCGGGCGCGTGCTGCGTATGATCTTGGGCGAGTCGGTGGCACTTAGCGCCATTGGCGGCGTAGTTGGGGTCGCGATTGGATTTGTTCTGGCCTGGGCAGCGGGCCAGGCGCCTGGCATGGGCGCCATGCTGGCCGGGTCGGTCAGCCCTGCATTGGTGGTGCAGGGGATGGTGACGGCACTGATCTTGGGCGTCGTGGGCGGGGTGTATCCGGCCTGGACGGCGGCTAATCTACAGCCGGTAGAGGCGCTACGCTATGAGGGCGGCGGGGCCACGGCCTCGACCGGTTGGCTGGCGCGCATCGGCAACCAGAGTTTTCGCAACCTGTGGCGGCGACGCAACCGCACGCTGCTCTCGGCCGCGGGCATCGGCATCGGCGTGGGCACGCTCGTCATGTTGGGCGGGCTGATGAAAGGCATGATCGGCCAACTCAACGGGCTGACCGGCAGCGGTGGGGCGGGCAACATCACCGTGATGCAGCGGGACGTGGCCGACATGAGCTTGAGCAGCCTGGACGAACGCATTGTGCGCCAGATCATCGCCATGCCCGAAGTGAAGTCGGCCAGCCCATTCATGTTGGGCGTGATCATGGCGCCCGACATGCCCATGTTTTTGGTTGCGGGGCTCGACCCGAACAGCCCGGCCATGCGCCATTACAAACTGGTCGAGGGCCGTTACGTGGAGCGGCCCAACGAGATTCTGCTGGGCAAGGTAGCGGCCGAGACCTACAACGTGGGGATCGGCGACACGCTCAACGTCAACGACAACCGCTACAAGGTCGTGGGCATCTCGCAGACGGGGACGGCGTATGAGGACGCCGGCGGCATGTTGGCGTTGCGTGAGGCGCAGCGGCTGATGGGGCGGCCGCGAGCAGTGACCTTTATCTTTGTGGACGTCAAGGACCCGGCGCAAACCGAGGCCGTGATGAATGTCATAAACCAACGCTTCCCGGAGGCACGGGCGAGCCTGAGCAGCGAGTTTGCGCAGAGTACCAACGACTTGCAGAACACCGAAGGTATGGTGAGCGGAATTCGGGCATTGGCGTTGATCGTGGGCGGCATTGTGGTAGCCAACACCATGATCATGTCAATTTTCGAACGCACGCGCGAGATAGGTACGCTGCGAGCCCTGGGTTGGCGCAGGCGGCGCATCTTAGGGCAAATTTTGCTGGAGAGCCTGCTGTTGTGCATGGTGTCGGCAGTGCTGGGGTCGCTGTTTGGCGTAGGCTTGCTGACGCTGGTAACGAAGGCGCCGGGAGTGGGCCAGTTTGTGTCGGCGACTTGGAGCCCTGATGTGTTCGTCACGGCATTTGCGACGGCAGCGGTGCTGGGGATTTTGGGCGGTCTGTACCCGGCATGGCGGGCGAGCAAGCTGGAACCCGCCGAGGCACTGCGCTATGAGTAGGAGCAGGTGAAAAACGGCACGTTGGTTGCGTGGCCTACAGATAGGATGACAGATGATGAAACGATGGATTGTTGTGGTGCTAATTCTCGCCGTGATCGGCGGGACCGGGTATTGGGCGTATGGGCAGTACCAGGCGCAGCAGGAGGCGGAGTTGGCGGCGCAAGCGGCGGCTGCCGCGCAGGAGACTGGCGACCTGGAGCAGGTGATCTGGGCTTCCGGTAAGCTGCAGCCCGTGGTGTGGGCAGGGTTAGCCCCGGCGGGCAGCGGTACCGTGCAGAAGATTTACGTGCAAGAAGGTGCCTCTGTAAAGGCAGGGGACCTGCTGCTGGAGTTGGAGAATGGCGTGCTGCACAGCCAGGTGGCAGTCGCCGAGGCCGCGCTGGTCGAGGCGCAGACGGCGTTGGCCAAGCTGCGCGCCGGGGCGACCGACGCCGATATCGCCGCGGCCGAGGCAGCGGTCGAGGCGGCCAAGGCGCAGGTGGAAATCGCCGCCAGCCAGATGAAGGACGTGGAATCCGCACTGTCAGCAGCGCAAGTCGGTGTGGACATGGCGCGCGCCCGCTATGCGGAGGTAGCCAGCCATCCCACTGCGGCGGAGAAGCTGGCTGCTCGGGCAGCGATCGCCCAGGCCGAAGCGGCAGTGTCCAACGCCCAGGCCGCGTACAACCTGGTAAAGGGTGATCCGGCCATTGGCGCACGGCCCGAGTCACTGGGGCTGAGCCAGGCAACGGCAGCATTGGAGGCGGCGAATGCGCAGGCGGCGGTGACGGCGAGCGGGCCGACGGCCGAGCAGCTGGCGGTGGCGGCGACCGCCATCCGCGAGGCGCAGACCGCAGTGGCAGCGGCGCAGGACAAGGAGGCCGGTTCCGAGGCGAACGTGCGCGCGGCGCTGGCGCAGGCGTCCAGCGCACAGGCGGCGCTGGATAAGCTGCTGGCAGGCGCGACGGCGGAGGACATTGCCATGGCCGACGCCCGCGTGCAGTCGGCACAGGCGGCGGTGGCAAGCGCGGGGGCGCAGCTGCGCCAGAGCCAGGTATACGCGCCGTTTGACGGCCAGGTCGGCGCGGTCAACGTGCGGCTGGGAGAACTGCTGGCGCCGGGTGCGTATGCGATCCTGCTGGGCGATACCTCGGCCATGCATGTGGAGACGACTGACCTGCGTGAGACGGACGTCGTGCGCGTGCAAGTGGGCATGCCGGTGGAAGTGACGTTTGATGCCGTGCCCGACCATATCTTCCGCGGCACCGTGACACAGGTGGCGCCAGTCAGCTCGGCCGAGAAGGGGAGCACGAACTACACGGTGGATGTGGATGTGGAGGAATTGGACCCTGGGCTGCGCTGGGGCATGACGGCGTTTGTCAATATTCGGCCGTTAGAATAGGCACGAAGGCGTGGTGCACCGCAAGCGGCGCCAGGTCCGCACGAAGGGCGTGCGGACTAAACGGAGCAAGGGACGGACGGAGCAGCGAACGGAGCAGCGGACGGAGCAGGGGATGGACGGTATGCCGGAGTTGTTGATTCGGACGGTTGGGTTGAGCAAGGTATACGGCACGGGCGAGACGGCCGTGCACGCCCTGCACGATATGAACCTGGCGGTGGAGGAGGGCGAATTCTTTGCCATCATGGGGCCTAGCGGGTGTGGGAAAAGCACGCTGCTCAACTTGCTGGGGGCGCTCGACCAGCCGACGAGCGGCGAGGTCTGGGTAGCGGGGCAGAACCTGGCCAAGATCAAGGATGTAGACGAGTTCCGGGCCTCGACCGTGGGCTTTGTCTTCCAACTGCACAACCTCCTGCCGACGCTCACGGCACAGGAAAACGTCGAGGTGCCGATGCAAGGACGGCCGATTGGCGCGCGCGAACGCAGGGATCGAGCGCGCTATTTGCTGGGTCTCGTGGGGCTATCCGACCGTTCGCACCACCTGCCCAACCAGCTTTCGGGTGGGCAGCGGCAGCGTGTCGCCATCGCCCGGGCGCTGGCCAACCGGCCGGCATTGATCCTCGCCGATGAGCCCACCGGGGCACTGGACAGCAACAGCGGCCAGGAACTCCTGGCGCTGCTGGGTGAACTGAACCGCAGCGAGGGGACAACGATTGCCGTGGTCACGCACGACCCGCGCGTGGCCCAGGCGACACAGCGCATCCTGCGCATGCAGGACGGTCAAATCGTGGAGGATCACCGCGTGCTCGATCCGCTGGAGGAGGACCTGCGCATTTTGGCGTTCAGCAAACTTGGCGAGATCATTCTCAACCCCGACGACGCGCCGATGCAGGAAGTGACGGCGGAGGAGGAGTTGATCCTGCGCAAGTTGATCCAGCGTCTGCGCAGGCAATAAGGTGGGACAGGGTAGGGCAAGAGAGGGAGAGGGAACGATGGCGGCGGGGATAAAGGGTAAGGAGCCATGTCCGGTTACGGACAGGGCTCCCTGCGTTGGACGCTGACCTATCTACCTAGTTGCACCTCCCTCAATAAGTGGTAGGAATAGATGCTGGCTGCTCGTACCACCCGCTTCCCATGGATCGGTCTGCCGGCTCAATTCATCAAGGTTGACAACGCCATCGCCGTCGGGATCGCCTTGGGCGCCATCAGCGCCGTCGGCGGACAGCGGATTGAGCCCCGTCTCGACCTCCCAGAAGTCCGGCAGCCCATCGCCGTCCGTATCGGGCATGCTGATATCAGTGCTGTTCGCCAGTTCGTCTGCGTCACGTAGCCCGTCGCTGTCCGTGTCCACAGAGAGCCCTGACGCCGTCGATTCCGCCAATGTCGTCTGCGGCGCAGCAGCTATGCCTTCAGCTCCCTGTACGCCTGTCGTGACCACCAACAGTGGTGGATTTGCGCCTTCCCCACTGCTAAAGGAGATGGCAGTATCGTTGGTCCCGCCCATGGCGAGGTTCACCGTTCCGTTGCTCCCTACCAGTGCCGTGACGTCGGCTCTCGTCCAGGTGTTCGACGCAATAGCCCCTGAACTGCCCACAGCTGCTCCCACCGCCGGTGCGTTGTTGTAGGTCAGCCCGGTCTCTGTCCAGTTATTGTCGCTTACACCACCTACCTGGTAGCCGCTGCTCGATCCGCTGTTTGCGTAGACGTTCAGCCTCGCGTTCGCCACCGGGTCCACCAGCCCTTGCACATTGAAGCGCAAATAGCTGCGTGCCGTGGGCGATCCGTCTACCCGCAGCTGCACCGAATTGCCGAAATTGGCGCTCGGATCGGTCGACACCACGTAGCTGTCCGCTGCCGCCGTGAACGTAAACGTATTCGAGGCAGACACAGGCGTTGCCCCAGTTGTCGGCGTCGGCGTCGGCATAGAAGTCGCAAGCGGCGTCGGCGTCGCGGTAGACGCGGGCATGAATGTAGGCGTAGGGGTAGGTGCGCCGGCTCCACTGATGGTGAAGCGGTCGGAGTACGAGCCGCTGCCGGCAACAAATTGCGCATCGATCGTGTTCGGGCTGATGGTGAATTTCAGGAAGCCCTTGGCATTGGCGTTCGGGTTCATCCAGGTCGAGAAGTAGCCGGCTTCCGAGTCGGACGAACTGAGTTTGTAGGCGCTGCGCCCAAAGTTGGCGACGATCGCCAGGACAGGACCTGCATCCTTGTTGTAGGCGCCGTCCTTGCCATCGTCGACCACACAATCGGCGTCATAGGCGTTCGCTGCGATCGCACTGCAGCCCGTGCCCAGGCTCAATTGTTTCGAGCGCTGGTAGCCGTGATCGTGCCCCTGCAGGATCAGGTCCACCTTGCGCTCGACCAGCGCGTTGAGCAGCGGTGCGCCGATCTCACATGACTTTTCGCCGATGGTGATGCAGTTCTTGTGCATGCCCACAATCGTCCACAGCCCCTGGCTCCTGGCTTCGTCGATGCGCGCCTTGAGCCAGTTGCAGTTGGCCGTGTCGCCGCTCGTGCAGTAGTTGGCTTTGCTCGCGCCGCGGTACATCGCCGGGTCGAGCAGAATGAAGCGGGCCAGCGGCGCCCCCGCCGGATAGTCAAAGTAGTACTGGTGCGCATAGATGCCGGCGGCGCCCAGGCGGTCGGGCAGGCAGGCCGCAAAGTTGTCGATAAAGCCATTCGGGCCTGCGGTCGTCTCCTCATGGTTGCCGATCAGAAGCTCAAACGGATAGGTGGAGCCCACATGTTGCTTGATGTAGGTGCACCAGGCCGATTCGGGCGTGATCTCGTTATAGCTCATATCGCCCAGTGCCAGGAAGAAGCTCGTCCCCGCGCCGGCCAACGCATTGAGCGAAGCTGACGTGGAGCTGTTGGCACCAATATCGCCGCCTGCACCAAAGCTGAAGGATGTTGCTGCTTGCGCTGAACTTTGGCGGAAAACAGAATTGCGAGTTTGGCTGATGGCCAAGGGGATCGATGGAAGGGAAGCGATGGCGACTGCGATGCTGAGTACCAAGATGCCCGCCAAAACTCCAAAACGTCGCCGTCGATAATCTCTCATGTTTAGACTCCGTTCCTTTCTATTGCACTCCTTGAAGGGTAGAACCTTCTCTCCTAAATGCTTATTGCACAACGGGTAAGTAACGCTGAAACGTAGCGACCAGTTCCTAAAGTGAGCGTAATCTTCCTTAAACGGTGATCGCTAGACCTGCATCCATAAGAAAGTAGGGACAGCAAGAATTGGGGTGAGGGCCCGCGCCAAAACACGCCAACTGAACAGGGCAGGACCTATAAAGCATCTCTGATGTTGACAATGGAGTGATACGTAATTACCACAGGCGCGAATCGCTGTCAGGAAAACCAGGGCTTATAGGGTGGAGATGAAACCTGCCCTGGGGATAGGGGCGGCGAAATGGGAAGCGGCAACTGAACTGCTGCCGCTTCCCGATCTACTGTCAGTCGGTGCTGCTCACCATTTGCTGCGGGGCAAGGGCCTGGCCCTGCTTCTCATTCAGCAGATTCAGCGCGGCGATCTGCGCCTGACGCGCCATGTCGATGGAATCAGCCAGCACGCGGGCCGCTTCTTGCGGGCTGTGAAAACCGGTGCTGTTCTCGGACGAGATAAAGTCCCAACGCAACTGCGCCGAGCGGTGCAGGGCGTAGATCTCGGCCAGCTCTTCCTCGCTGGCGCCCGCGTTCTTGGCCGCCACGATGGTATCGATCGTGTCCAGCAGCGCCTCTTCACTCTGCCGCAGCAACTCGGCCGTGCGGGTCTGGATAGTGTCGATACGCGCCCTGAGTTCTTCCTCGCTGTAGTTGTGACAGGTCTGGCAGGCGCCGTTGATGTTGACCAGCGGGCTGCGCAGCCAATGATCGGAAGTCTTGACGCTGCCCTCACGCACGTAGGGCATATGGCAATCCGCACAAGCCACCCCGGAAGCGGCGTGCAGCCCCGTGCTGAAGAGTTCGGTCTCCGGGTGCTGGGCCTTGAGCATCCCGCCGCCAGTTTCCTTGTGCACCCAATCGGTGAAGCCGACCTCCTTGTAATAGGCATCGATGTCGTCGATGTTCATGCCCTTTTCCCAGGGGAAAGTCAGCACCTTATTGTCGCCAGCAAAATAGTACTCGACATGACACTGTGAGCAGACGTACGAGCGCATCTCCTGGCGGCTGGCCTTGGTCACATCTACACCGCGCTTGGCCATGGCATCGATAAACGCCTGGCGCGTGATGCGCAATTCCATCGTCTCAGGATCGTGACAGTCGGCGCACGAGGTGCCGGTGTGCAATTGTGACTTGATGTCGTTGTAGGGGGTATGGTTGAATTCTTCCCAGCCCATCTGCTCGATCAACTGCGGCGCTTCGGCAGCATGGCAGTTGGCGCAGGCGGCCGGCTGCTCCTTGACGACGATACGCTGCGTATCTAGCTGGTCCTGGAGGGCATACTGGTGGCCACGCTCCTCGTTGTGGTCGACGCTAAAGGCATAGCCGGCCCACAACCGCTTCATGGCGGGGTATTTGTCCAGCTTGCTGTAGGGCTCAGAACCGCCATAGGGCGTCGGACCGTAGTTCGTCGCCGTCTGCATAAACGAGTCGTACTGCGACGGGAAGTTCTTGCCCCACACCGCCGGGTCGAGCTCGTCTGCCGGTATGTCGACTACCTTCAAGGGATACTGGGTCGCTTCGGCCTTTTTGTTCTGAATGTTCATCAACAAAGCGAACACCACAATCGTAGCGATGGCTGCGACGACTATAAGGCCGATATACAACCAGACTTGCTGCCACCAGGGCTTTTTCGGTGTCTGCTCACTCATTTCGTGCCTCTTTCACAACGGTCATGATTTCAAACGGCTTCAAGTTCGATTCTGTGGGCTACCGTTACGGCCCATGCGCCGTACTGCCGTGCCCGACGTTGCCATGGCAGCGCACGCAGCTCAACGGTTCCTCGATGACTTCATGCGAAACCTGGCTGAGCGCGGTCTTGTGGCACTCGACACAGTTGTTGTGCGCCACGCGCGCGTTCAGGTCCGTAATCTGGATCGGCTCGGCAAAGTTGCCCAAGGTGAACCTGAGGCTGTGATTGAAGCCATTGAGACCCTTGACCAGGTACTTTTCGACCAAATTGGTGTGTGGTGTGTGACAGTCGTTGCAGGTTGCCACTGCCTTATGCGTCGAGTGGTTCCAACCCTCAAACTCCTCGCGCATGATATGGCAGTTCATGCACGAGTTGGGATCATTCGAAAAGTAGGAGAAGCCCTCGGCGTAGACAAAGGTAAAGAGGCTCAAGCCGATCAGCACGCCAAAGGTAACCGCCGATCCCGCCAGCCAATAGCGGCTGGGCACGCGCGGTCGAGCATTGTTTGCCATCCATAACGTCCTTCAGTTTTGACAGCCTATTTTTGCGAGCAAAAAAATCGGGTTATGGTTACACTATATGTCTTTTGTGCAGGATGCACAAATATCGTCGGTACGGTAAGTAGGGCGACGTAACATTGTGCTGGTAGACGGAACGCCAAGTACAGCTGGCGTCAATCCGCTTGACGGATTGACACTAGGAACGTTTTGACACAGTGATATCCTCGATAGAAACAAGCACCCGATCAAGTGTTTCTTCGTGACTGGGTGCTGCCGACCAGTGCAGGCGCATATCGAAGATTTCGCCTGAGCGTTTGCAGTTGATGCCTTCCCAAGAAAAGGACTTGCGGCCTTCTGCAATCCATACAAGTTCGTCGACAAATAGCTGGTGCGCTGCAGGCGGCACAAAGCGATCCAACGCCACCATCAGATCCTCTGAACTGCTGGCTCCGTAGAGGTCAAGGCTGGCCCGGTTGCAGGTCACGTTCTTGACCAGCGCAATCAGCTCGGCAACAAGGCCGGGGCGTTCCCGCAGATACGCGCGGAAATCGGTCACGCCTGCTTGGCGCAACGTGTCCAGCCGCTGCTTGACAGCCGAGAAATCCTGCTCCCATAACGAAACTGGCGAATTCTCAAACAGGTCCCGGTAGCGGGCCTCGCTGCGGCGCAAGGCTTCTTCCGCATCCTTGCGCTGCGCGATCTCTTCGACCACGGAAATGAAATACTTCGGCTCACCAGTGGGTTCACGCGCCAGCGACACCGTCAAATTCGCCCAAGTGAGACCAACGTCTTTGCGCACGTAGCGCTTCTCCATGGAATAGGTGGTCAACTCTTTGGCCAGCATCTTGTGGACGTTTTCGAGGTCAGCAGCCAAAAATGCCGGTGCGGTAATTTCCTGGAATGTGAGCCCCATCAATTCCGCCGGGGTATAGCCTAGGATCTCACACAGCTTATGGTTCACGCGCAGAAAACGGCCATCAAGACCAACGTGTGCAATACCCACGGCGGCTTGTTCAAACGTGGCACGAAAGCGATCCTCGCTTTCATGCAGGATCGCCTCCACTCGCTTGCGTGCTGTGACATCACTGGCAATTGTGGAGACGCCAACAATTTGGCCGGTGCGATTGCGAATCGGTGAGATCACGAGGGTGACGTCGATCTGCTGCCCGTCCTTGCGTTGACGTCTGGCTTCAAACTGACCGACGCCGTAGCCCAGGCCAAGACGCCCGACCACGCTCGCCTCTTCGGCAACCTGGGCTGGTGTCAGAAATCGTGAAGTGTGCTGGCCGACCATTTCGCGCGCGCTATAACCAAAAATCTGTTCGGCCGCGGCGTTCCAGGTCAGGATCAAGCCATCCAGCGTCCTGCTGAAAATTGCATTTTCGGTGAATTCGACGATGGCCGCCAACTGCCGTTGCGCCTCATCTGCCTCTATACGTTCGACAAAACGTCCCACCCGGTGGGCAATCTCTTCAAGCAGGCTGCGTTCCTCGGCCAGGAAGGGACCGCTGTCGCCCGCTGGATGCGGCGAGAGATAACCAACTGTCACTGCGCCGACAGGTTTACCGTGGACTTCGATAGGGCTGCGCTGCTGCCAGGCGGTTTCCTGGTAATTTGGTGTTGCATAACTTTGACCACGGAGGGTGACACTCACGCAAGCGTCATCCGCATATTGCCATCCGCCAGGCAGGATGGCGACCAATTGCATGAGGTACTCAGTCAACGTGATACCCGGCGTGCTTTCAAATCTAGAGAGAGCGTACAAAGTACTCAGTTCCTTGACGCGTTCGGCCAGATCGTGCAAGCTCTGCTGCACTGACCGCCGTTCGGCCAATGCCGCCTCCAATTCAGCCACGCGTGCACGCAACGCAGCACATTCGGTGATCAGTCGAGCGCTATTTTGTTTCATGGTTGTATGGTGCCACCAAGATGGAGTCGCGCTCCAGCGAAACAAGCCTATCTGTCACTCTCAAACCCCTGTTATTCTGTCGTATCGCTGACAGTGTGCCTCCCAGATCTGCGAGTTTCACATTGGAATCTGTTTAGTTCCTATTCTCGTCTGGATGAACGCGTGTGGCCGAAGCATGATACAGGCCGATTGACGGTGTCGCAACTCTGGCTGCGCATAATATGGGTGGTTTGTGCGCATCCTCCGCATGCAGGACGGGCACATCGTGGAGGATCATCGTGTGCTCGATCCGCTGGAGGAGGACCTGCGCATTTTGGCGTTCAGCAAGCTCGGTGAGATCATTCTCAACCCCGACGACGCGCCGATGCCGGAGGTGACGGCGGCGGAGGAGTTGATCCTGCGCAAGTTGATCCAGCGTCTGCGCAGGCAATAAGGTGGGACAGGGCAGGGCGAGCGAGGGAGAGGGAAGCATGGCGCCGGCGAAGTGGAAGACGCAGTCGAGTAGGGAAGTATACAAGAATCCGTGGATTCACGTGCGCGAGGATGTGGCGGAACTGCCGGATGGGCGGACGACCATCTATGGCGTCGTAACGATGGACGGGGCAGTGGGTGTGCTGCCATTTGTAGACGCTGACCATGTGCTCCTGGTTCGCCAGTATCGCTACGTATTTGACGAATCATACCGCTGGGAGATTCCTACCGGTGGGATCAAACCTGGGGAACTACTGGAGGCGGCAGCACAGCGTGAATTACAGGAAGAGATCGGGCACACAGCAGAGCGATTGGAATGGGTGAGCACATTCTACACGTCCAAGAGCGTGTGTCATGAGGTCGCCCACTTGTACATTGCGTACGGATTGAAGCCTGCGGCGCTGCCGCCTGACGATACCGAAGAGCTGGAGCAGGCGATATTCCCGTTCGAGCAAGTGGTCGAAATGGTCAACAGCAGCGAGATTCGGGACGCGATGACGATGATTGCCGTTCTGCATGCGGCGCGGTTGCGGAAATAGGGGGCGGCGGCATGCAGGCAGCAGATTTGGTGACTCTGTACAAATACAACGACTGGGCCAATCGGCGCATTTTGACTGCGGCGGCCAAGCTGACGCCGGAGCAGTTCCTGGCCGAGACAAGCCTGAGTTGGGGCAGCGTGCGCGACGTGCTCGTGCATATTTTGGGGGCGGAGTGGATCTGGCGCATGCGTCTGCAGCATGGAGCAGCGCCTACGGAGTTGTTGCGCCCGCCCGACTTCCCTACCTATGATTCATTGGTCGAACGCTGGCGGGCGGAGCAGGAAGAACTGGGCGCTTATGTGGCAGGGCTGCTGGACGACGAGGTAAACCGGCCGGTGCTCTATCGCAACACCAAGGGGCGGGCATTCGAGGCCGTGCTGTGGCAGATCCTGGCGCACGTAGTCAACCACGGCACGCAGCACCGCGCCGAAATGGCGCACGTGTTGACGAGTTACGGCTGCTCGCCGGGCGATATCGATTTGATCATGTTTGTGCGCGAGCAGTAGCGCCATACGTGTTCTGGGGATATGGCCTGGTCCAGACGCGCACGACCGCTGCCACGCGGGATTGGCAACGGTCGTGCGGTACTGCACGGATGGGTTGCACTGTCTCAGGGCTGAATAAGGTCGCAACGCTGCTGACTGTTAATATCTGCACTTTTAGTATGGGATCGGGCGCGTTGATCAAGCGTTGATCTGCCCACTTGTACAGCGAAGCCAGGCGTAGCACACGTACGGAGCAGGCCGAGTGGCAGCGTGTGAGGTTTGTGAGGGGATCAGAGCAGGGTGTCGGGTCCGGCAGGGATAACGAACGCCACGACGGCGCAGGTATCGCCACCGGACCTCAGGTCGGCGCTAGGATGGGTCGTAGTCGGAGAGGTCGATAGGCACTGGTTGGCCGGACGTCCGCAGATCGGCCACGCGGTTGCGCATCGCAGCTACCGCTTCGGCGTCCGGGAGAACGGTGAGCTTGTTGACAAAGGTGCGCTGTTCACCTGGTTCCAACAAGGCGAGACGGCCCGCGCGGCGGGCACGATTTTGCCCTTCGGGAACGCAGTTGCCCGGCTCGACGCCGCAGACATAGATGCGGCGGCGGAAGTTTTTCCACTGGGTGAGATATGGCTCGTGCGTTGTGTCCCACTCGACTTGAAGGCCGAAGTCTTCGCTCGCCAGCGCAGCTAGCGCGCGCTGATCGGGACCGGCAAAGACCTGGTGGAAGTGCACTTCTTCGAGGTGGTGCGGGGTGGCGGCGCTGTAGCGCTCCCACGTGCCAAAGGCGGCGCGGGCCGTCAGGTCGCGCGGACACACCTGCTTGGTAGCCACGTGCAGTTGTATGCCCTCCTGAACCAGCGGGTAACCAAAGTTGAAGTGGTGGAGCAGCATCAAGGGGGCGGGCGTGTCATAAAGGTTTTCGACCACGTCGCGAATCTCGAGCGCCGGTTCGCCCAGGATCATGCGGATTGTGCGGGTGAGGCGCAGTTGTTCGCCAAAGAGCAGTGACTCGGCCACCACGCCGGTCAATTCGAGGACGTAGCGGTCATCCTGCCAGCCGCCCTGGACCGAGATATTGTTGGCGCGCAAGCGTGTGTAGTCGCCGTGCAGGTCGCGCATTTCGCCGTTACGCTCATCTTGCTCGGGTGGCCCAACATGCCGCAGCCCGCAGGTGACGAGCAAACCGCCGTTGAATTGGCGCGTCCACGCAGCGCCAAAGTCGGCAGCGTGGGGTGCGCCTTGGCTGATCCAGGTAAGGGGACGGCCATTGTAGGCTGCCAACCACACGTCGAGGCCGCGGTCGGGCAGGAGGGTGAAGGTAAGTCCGCTGGCGTTATAGGCGTCGACGGCGCGCTGGCCATTGGCGAAGGTGAACTGGCGGAAGTCGATAAACTGGCGAACGTCGATGCTGTGCGATTCGACGGCGCTGCGGGACAGATCGAAAGTGGTCATTGGCTTCTCTTTTATACCTCTGCGGCTTGTTCCAGGCGTTTGCGGTCGACGATAACGATGCGCTGCTTTTCCATCGAAATGATGTCTTCGGCAACCAGGCTGCGCAGGGCGCGACCGACCACCTCGCGCACGGTGCCCAAGCGGCTGGCCATTTCCTCCTGTGTAAGCGCGTCCGGCGGCATACCCTTCTCGGCCGCCTGGGCTTGTTCCAGCAGCAGCCGCGCCAGGCGGCCCTTGACGTTGCGCATGGCAAGGTCCTGCACGACGTTGACCAGGTAGCGGGCCCGGCTGGCAATGCTTTCGATCAGCGCCCAGGCGAGCTCAGGGTGCTGGGCGGCGACGCGCCGCAACTCGGGGCGTGGCACACACCAAAGGATCACGTCGTTAAATGCGGTGGCGCAGGCAGGATTGGGGCCGCCGTCGAGCGCGGCAACATCGTTAAAGGTGTCGCCGGGGTGGACGAGGTGCAGGATATGCTCGCGGCCATCGGCGGCAAAGCGGCAGATCTTGACCGTGCCCTGTTCGACGAGGTACAGGCCCTCGTTGGGGTCACCTTCGAGAAAGATCATCTGGCCCTGGGAATAGGCGTGCCGGACGGCTGCCGCGGCGAGATCTGCCAGCGCAGGGCCGGACACATCGTCCAGATAAGACACTTTGCGCCACAATTCGAGTACAGTTTGGGAAGCAATGCTCACGCCTTACATTGTATGACGCAGTTGCACACTGACCAAACTTACGTCCTTTTGATGTAGGGTGAATTGGGGTGTTTCAGTCATAATAGTGGTGTAGATTCGATTAACCATTCAAAAAGGAGAACGCTTGCATGAAAAAGAGACCGTTTGGCGTCACATTGCTGGCCATTTTTGCGCTGCTTTCGGCATTGGCAGCAGGCTATCACACGCTGCAGATGCTGCACCTTCTGCCGTTCCGCATCGGCGACTACCGCTTCTTTGGCTTTGACCTGTTCGGGGCCATCATGTGGGGGCTGATGTTCTTTATCTACCTGTGGGTGTTCCGCATGCTGTGGAACCTGGACCCCCAGGGTTGGCTGTTTGTCGTCGTGATTGCGACGTTGAACCTGATTCTTGCCTTTGTCTCGATCCTGGGCCAGACCACATTTGCTGACATGGCGGTCTCCATTGTGTTGAACGCCATCGTCTTGATTTATGCTTTGACGCCGGGCGTGAAGAACGCGTTTGCCATCCCGGCAAGCACCAAGAAGACTGCTTAACGAAGCGAAACAGGCATCTGTAGGGGCATGAGGGCCATTGGATGCAGGCTCCGACGCAAGCGTCGGCGGACGCCTGCGCTCCGGTGGGACCTCATGCCCTTACGTTGTTTCTACCCATGGCTTGACGCGCGGCCAGGCATGTAGTGCGAATGCGCCGGCGGCCGCGGCTTCGCAGATCCGGCCAATGCTGAGCACCCAGTAGGGCAGCGCCAGCCACGGCGTCAACACCACGCACCAGACCCCCAGGTTGAGCAAGAAGAAGGCTACCCAAGCGGGTCGCACGTCGCCGCGCTGCGTCTGCCAGCGCGGCAGGATCCAGAAGGCGACTCCCAGGGCGAGCTGCACGGTCCAGCCAATGAGCAGGAACTCTATATGTGCGGGCAGCAGCTGCCAGACATAGGGGCTGATGGGGATGCCCTTGTTCCAGAGCAGCAGCATGCCCAAGGTGAGGCCGAGGGCGAGGTAGACCAGGGCGGCGCGCACGAAATAGACGCTGAGGCGCGGCATCCCTACTTCTCCTTGACGCGCGGCCAGGTATTGGCGACAAAGGCCAGACCGCCCAACCATTGCAGCACGGCGGCTGCCACGATCAGCCAGCCCCACCACGGCTGCGGATTGACGGCCTGCATGGGTTCGGCCACCACGCGCAGGATCAAGCCAATGTTGAGCAGCCAGTAGGTGGCCCAGGCCAGGCTGTCGTAGCCGCGAGGCTGCTCCTTAGTGAACTTGGGGAACATCCAGTAGGCGACGCCGGCGATCAACTGCGTCACCCAGCCGACCATGAAGAGGTGGAAATAGACAGGTGAGAGCGCGCCGATGAAGGGTACGGCAGCCGTCAGCGGGCGGATGGTGATCAGCATGCCGGTCAGCAGGGCGAGTACGAAATACGCCAGCGCCGTCTTGACGTAAAGGCGAGTGATCGGTGGCATAGACCTATTGTACAGAATGGCGGCTCAAAAGGCGACGTTTCCGCTTAGCTTGTCGGCGCAATGATCGGTTCGGCTGTTACGATGCGCTCCTTCCATACTAGCAGCCCAATAATGGCGGTAATGGGGAAGATCATCGCGACAAGGAGGCCAAAGCGCAGGCCCACCTGTTCGGGGGTCAAACCGTTGGTCACGCCATATGCCAGCAGGCGCTCGGATTCCAAGGCATACTGCGAGGAGACGCCTGCCAGCCAGGGACCGGTGGCAGCGCCAATGTCGCCGCAAATGGCTAGAATACCAAACAAGGCCGTGCCGCCCAGCGGGAAGGAGGCGGCGGTGAGGCTAAAAGTGCCTGGCCACATGAGGGCAACGGACAAACCGCACAGCGCACAAGCCATCAGCGCTACGATAGGCTGTGCCGCAAACACTGTTACTGCATAGCAGGCCACGCAAAAGATGGCACTGGCCATGAGCGCACTCTTGAGATGGATTTTGTGGCCCCAAATACCGTAAATAGTGCGGCCGATACCCATGAATAAGGCAAATAGCGCCGGCCCGAGCAGGTCGCCTATCACTTTAGGTACCTGCAAACCTAGCTCGGCGAAGAGCGACGACCATTGTGACATGGTCAGTTCGGAGGCACCCGCACAGACCATGAGGACCATGGCGACGACAAAAATGTTCGTGCTGAGCAGGCTCTTGATCGGCGTCTTGTGCTCTTCGGGGATAGGCGGCACCAATGGAACTTTGGCAAAGCGAAAGATATTGTAGATGGGCACCAGCGACCACATGATGGGCAAGATGAACCAGATGCCCAGGCCAAAAACCCACAACAGCAGGGTGGTGATGATGACCACGGCCATCTGACCCCAGCAGTAGAACGAGTGCAGCAGGCTCATGGCCGAGGCCTTGGCATCGCCCGGCAGCGCATCGACGATGGGGCTGATCAGCACCTCAATCAGGCCGCCGCCGATGGCGTAGATCACAACGGCCGTCACGAGGCCAAGGTAGGGGTCGGGAAACAACAGCGGAAAGACGCCCAGACCGATCAGTCCAACAGCGCAGAAGATGTGGGCGGCGATGGCAGTGGGCCGGTAGCCGATGCGGTCGGCGTATTTGACGGCGAAGACGTCGGCGCAAATCTGGGTAGCGAAGTTGATCAGGATCAGGCGGCCGATCATCTCGAACGAGAGGGCGAACTGTGTCTGGAAGACGATGAAGAGGATGGCCGCCAGGTTGTTGACGATTGCCTGGGTCACGTAGCCCAAGTAACAGGCGTGGAGCGTATGCTTATAGGTGTACACGTGCGGGTTCCGCTTTCTGGACGCTTGCGCAATGGGCGTGCTGCGGCTGTGAAAAACTTGCGCAGTTCTTTATACAGGGTGGAGGGGCGGCGGCGCAAGTTTGGGCGCGCGGGCTGCGCGGACGGCCAGAGCGGTGTTGGCGATAAAGAAGAGCAGCACCAGCACGTTGAGCATGCCGCCCCAGAGACGGGCGGGCCAATAGGGGATAAGATCGCCGATCACGCGTAAGATCAGGCTGATGTGTAGCAGCACGAGGTGGCTGTAGAAGCGTGGGGTGAAGGCCATGGGCACATGCAGGACGGCCGGAAAGATGATCGGCGCGTGGGCAAAAATCATGGCGAAGACAAAGCCCAAAAAGATTGAGTGCAGCGTGGCGTCGTAGGCTGGGCCGGCCATGACGCCGCCGTAACGCAATGCCAGGATGCCGCCGATCGCCAGCCAGACATAGCCTGACATAAGACTGATGCCGATAAACTTGGCCACGCCACCCGCTTTGATGCGGCGGCGGGCGATGTCATATCGCAGCAGCCAGACGGCCATGGCTACCATGCCCCCGCCCATCAGCCGCATGCCCAGGGCGTAATCGAAGACGCCAATGGTTGCTCCGAGCAGCAGGATGGCTACCGTCGCGCCAAACAGCCCTTGCGCCAGGCGCGAGAGCTTGAGCATACGGCTAAGCTCCAGCCGCTCGCCCGCGATCGTCAGCACCAGGAAGTTGATCCACCACAGCACTGCCACAGGAATGGGCTGGCCGGCCAGCCAGAGGGCGTTGCCGATGGCCCAGGTCAGCCCGCCGAGGGCGATCACCACGGTGAAGAGGGCGGGCAGCAGCCGCACCAGGGTGAGCAGCACGGCAAAGGTGATGAGGCTACCCAGCGTGATCAGCAGCGGGCCGGCAGGAGCGGGCACACCGATCAACGCGAGCGCTGCGCCCAAGGCGGTCAGTGCTGGCCCGGCGTAGGCCCATTTCATGCCGGTGCCGACGGCACGTTCCAGCCCGATCAGCGTGCCAAGAAAGCCGCACACCATCAGTGGGCCGTGCAGCATAGGCAGTGGCGGCTGCAAGATGGGCAACACCCAGCCCAGCCGGATCAACCCCGCCCACATGCCAAACAGCAGGGCGGATACGGCCAGCAGCATGAGGCCGGCGCGCAGATAGCGATCGGCGGAAGTCTGCTGCGCGCCGAGCTGGCGCATGGCAGCCGAGCCACCAACTGCTTGTTTGTGCGCCGGATGTTGTCCCGCCGGCTCTCTGCTGGCTGCCTCTTTGCTGGTTGTCATCGATCAACCCATCATGGAAAGCAGCATCAACGTGTCAGTATCGGCGTACACACTGTGTGCTAGGCCCGGGCGCATACGGATCACCGTGCCGGCCGCTGCTGAAGTAGTTTCGCCACCCTCAGCTAGCTTGCCGAGCGTGACCGTCGCCTCGCCGCGCAGGAAGTGCAGCACAGCCTCCTTGCTGGAGGTGTGTTCCGACAGCTCCTGCCCTGCCGCAAAGCCAAAGACGATGATGCGCAGTGTCGGGCCTTGGTAGACCGTGCGGCTGACGATCGAGTCGGGCGTGATGGAGGCGATCATGCCTTCGATGTCGGGAATGATCGTGAAATCGGTTGCGGTGCTTGCATGTAGATTGGTTTTTGTAGTCATTATTATCTCCCCGGTGGAAAAACGTGAATCTCGTCCCCAACGTGAACAGGCACAGAGGGGCCGCCAATATAGCTGAGATCTTTGCCGTTGAGCAGTACGCGCCACATGGGCTTTACGGCATAGGCGGGCTTAGCCGTGAACCAGGGCGTGCCGCGGGCATCCACCTGTTCGTCGGGCAGCCACTCGACATTAAAGACCTCACTGCGTGCCTGTGGGTAGTAGTTAAAGAATTTGCGCAGGGCAAGATCCGCGCCTGCGCCCTCCGGCAGATGCACGGTCATTTCTTGCGCCCCCGTGATGGTGCGCATACGGCCAAAGAGCGTGAACTGCAGCGGAAGATCACCGCTGTCGAGCGCCAGGCTGGCCTGGTAGCCCAGGTGCATCATGTGCTGGTGCAGGGCGAGCACCTTGTTCCAGCCGCCAAGCGCCGCCGGGACGACGGGGTGGCCTGGCATCTCTTCGGTCAGGAAGCGGGCAAAGGTGGCGTTGACCAAGCTGATCGAGCCGGTGACGTAGATCGGTGGCACGTGAGCCCGGCGCGGGCCGTGGGCGGCGTGAAGCTTGCCGGCGCGGAACAGGTAGCGGGCCAGATCGGCGCTAAAGTCCATGCCAAGCAGGCGTGCCAGCCACACGGTGAAGAAACGACGGCGCTCGGACAGGTGCTCCTGGTCCGCGCCCCCTTCCCAGCCGAGAATGGCGGCCGTCTCCGGATTTTGCAGCAGGTAGTCATACGTGCCGACCACCAGCTCGTGGCCGCGCTTGAAGAGCGGCTCGACTGTGGCGAGCATGGCTTCGATCTCGGCATCGTTGATGCCCAGGAAGGCGCGCATGCGCACCCACTCTTCTTCCGGCGCCGGATCCAACCCGGCGATGGTCCAGATGACGGGCTTGGCGCTTCCATTCAGGCTGGCAAAGGGATTCATCTGTGCGGCTCCGTGGTTCAGACCAATTTCTTGCGGATGGTGCGCTTGACGATCTTGCCGATGTGGCGCGGGTAGATACATTCTTGATAGGTGACGCGTAACGTCCAGAGCGAGTCGCTGTCGTTGTGGATGGAGTGCGGAACGCCGGCAGGAACAAAGACACATTTGCCGCTGTCGCCGCGAAAGGTGCGGCCGTCGACGGTAAATTGCCCTTCACCCTCTACAACGTCGAAAAGCTCATTGGTGTTCGCATGGGCATGGGTTTCGATCGTGCTGCCGGGGGGCATGACGACCAGGTAGGCCCGCAGTTCCTCTGCTTCGAACAGCTTGACGTTTTGGATGGTGTCCGTGTTCTGGTTGCGAAAGCTATAGACGTTCAGTTGTCCCGGTTGGGTGGTAGACATAATGGTTGGCCCGCTTACTGGTGAATGGTGCGCACGAAAGCGACGATATCGAGCATGTCCTGGTCGCTGAGAGCCGGGTTGCCGCCCTTGGGGGGCATGGCGACGCCTGTCGTATTGAGTGGGTCGCTCGGATCGCGGCCTACCTTGAGAAAGTCGACCATCTCGACGTCGCTCTTCTCGGCGACAAAGGTGCTGGTGGTCAGGTCCTTGCCCAGGCCCTGCACGCCCTTGGCCTCCGGGCCGTGACAGGCGATGCAGATTTGCGAATAGATCTGCTTGCCGTGCTCGGCGTTGCCCGCCGCGGCGGCTACCACAGGTTGTGCTGCGGCGGGCAACGCGGCCGCGGGAGCCGGCGTGGCGGTCGGTTGAGGCTCGTCGCCGCCACCGCAGGCAGCGAGCAGCACGACGGCCAACAGGGCAATCAGGGGTAGAAGATAGTACTTACGCATGACAGACTTTCATTCCTTTCAAGAAATACATGACAGAGTGCCAGGAGGTACCCACCTCCTGGAGGTGTTAGTGTTGGTGGCCGGCCAGGGCGTGTTGGATGCGGATCTTGTCCCAGTCGAACACCTGGCCCTTGACCTCGGCGGCTAGCTTTTCGGCGGCGGCTTGCGTGACGAAGGCGGCCATACCGTGGTTCATGGGCGTCTTGATCTGCTCGCTGAGGACAAAATAGGCGGTGGTGGCATCGATCCACTCCTGGCTGTCGTAGTCGTGCACCCACCAGCCCACACCTATGAGCGTGAGGTTCTGCTGCATGTGGTGCAGCATGTCGCCGATGTCGTCAAAGATAAAGGTTTGGTAGGCGCCTTCGCCTTCTTTGGCGGCATAAGAGGCGGCAAAGCGCGCATCGTTGATGATCATGCCGCAGTCGCTGCACATGTCCTCCCCGTAGTGTATCTCGGGGGCGGAGGGCTGCACCGGCCGGCCCGTACAGGCAACCAGCAGGAGCGCGAATGCGACGAACAGGATCGGGAAGAAAGATTGGTGTTTCATGGTTGTGCTCTCAGCGTATACTCGGGTTTACAGATCACTCTTGGATGCAAAGCGCACATAGGCCAACAGCGCGGGGACAACGATCCAAAGCGCCATTACGCCCAGGAAGACATAGCGCAGACGGCGGCCAAACTCTTGCATGGCGAAAATGCCGGCCGGGCCCAGGATGTCGAGCGTGGCGTTGATGTCGAGGATCGAAGCCATTTTGAAGACCTGCAGCGGGTTGGCTAATGCCAACAGGAACAACTGCTCGATGGGCAGCTTGAGCGCAATCGCCGTACCCATCAGTCCCAGGTCGCCCAGGAAAACAAAGGCCAGCCACAGGAATAGACCAATACCGATGGCGACGCCGGCGCGCCGGCTGAGGGCCGAGATCAGGAAGCCGACGCTGAGCATGGTCAGGCTGAGCAGGAAGGTCTGGCCGACCAGGCGAATGTAGGCCATGGGGCTGCCCGCGCCGGCGCCGTTGAGCGCCATGACCATGCCGGCGATACCAAAGCCTAGGGCGAGTGAAGCCAGCAGGCTCAGCAGCAGGCCCAGGTACTTGCCCAGGAAGACCTCGAGCCGGGTGACAGGCTGGGCCAGCAGGTAGGTGAGCGTACTACGCTCCTGCTCGCCGGCCAGGCTCTGCGCGCCGATGGTCAGCGCCATGAGCGGGACGATCAGCAGGACCAGGTTGATGAGGCTGGCGGCGGTGCGGCCAAAGCCGGCAAACCCCGCGATGCCGGCGCCGGCGAGCGCCATATAGGAGAAAGCCAACGACAGGCCGACAAACGCAATCGTGTACAGCAGAAACCAGCGGTTGCGCAGGGCGTCGCGCATCTCTTTTTGCGCTAATGTCCAGATGGTTACGATGCTCATCAGGTTACTCCATCTCAAAGTCGGTCACGGTAATGTCAGCCTGGCTCAGCACGTGGATCGGACGAGCCTTGTCGCCGTGTGCCACTTCGACGATCACGCCGACGCCGTTGCGGCGGGCCGCGAAGCCGTCGGCATGCAGCACGTCCAGGGCAGCATCCAAGACGGTGGGGGCCATACGCAGCTTGACCTCGGAGCGCCAGCCAAGGCGGGTGGGCAGTTCGCGCGGGGTGCAAGTGAAGCGCACTTGGCCCTTTTCCATCACCAGCACGCGATCTGCCAGCGTCTCCACCTCTTCGATACGGTGCGAGGAGAAGATGATCGTCTTGCCCGCGGCCTTGACTTCGGCCAGCAGATGAAGCAGCTGATCGCGGGCGGCGGCGTCCAGGTTGGAGGTAGGCTCGTCCATCACCAGGACGGGCGGGTCGCCCTGCAAAGCCAGGGCCAGCGCCAGGCGCTGCTTCATGCCGCCGGATAGGGCGCCTACAGCCTTGCGTTGCTGGTCGCCCAGGCCTACCTGGGCCAACAGCTCGGGCGCCTCCTTGGCAGGCGCACGCTTTAGCCTGGCAAAAAAGAGCGCCGTGTCGAGCGTGCTCATCTCGTCATAGAACGATTGCTGTTGGGGTACGTAGCCGATGGTGGCGCGCGCCTGGCGGCCCTGTTTCCTGGCGTCAAAGCCGTTGACCGTGATGCGGCCATCGTACGCGAGCAGTCCGAGCAGGCACTTGACGGCCGTCGTCTTGCCGGCGCCATTCGGTCCCCAAAGGGCCACGGCTTCGCGCTCTTCCACCTGCAAGGACAGGTTTTCGACGGCAGTGAAGCTGCCAAAACGCTTGGTGAGATTCGTAAACGTAATCATAGTGCCGTCCTATATTGGCGGTCGTGATCCTGGGATTGGCCCTGGGAGCGAGAGTACGGGCGAAACGTGCCAAAAGCTGTGCCGGCTGCGGCTGCCAGAATGGCGAGGGCAAGCGCCAGCAGGCCGAGTGAAGCCACCAGATTCTCCGCTACCGGTGTCTGCGGGATGCCGCGTACAGGCGGCAGGCTGGGAGGCTCGGTGAGCGGGTTTGGGTCTGCCATCTTGGGCTGCGGCTGAAAGATAGGGAATGCCTTGGCGGCCAGGTCCAGGGCATCTGCCGCTGGGCTGAGCTGAAACAGGCGCAGTTCGGGGTGAGTGTCCATCAAGTTTTCATATAGGCTCTTGGCCGCATACGGGATGTCGCCTACACCGTTGTGATCGGCATCGTAGCCGGTGTAGTCGCTCCAGTAGTTGCCGCGTCCCGCGACCGCCCAGTCGTTCTGCACCAGCTCGCCCTCGCCCGCCACCGCCACCTGTTCGCTGTTGTCGAGAAAGATATTGTCGCTGTAAGCGTTGTGGTGCGTATTGGGCAGCATGGTGAGGGCAATATCGTTATACGCAAACAGGTTGCGGCTGAACTCGACGCGGCCATCGGGACGAATCGGCGAGCTGTCGGTATAGACGCCGACCCGGTTGTTGACAAGGTAGTTGCCCTCGAATATGCCGTTATTGATTTCCTTGAGGCCAAGTCCATAACCGCTCGGCCCGCGACTGTCGAGGATCAGGTTGCGCCGGATGGTGTAGTTGTTGCCGTACATCAAGTAGATGCCGACGGAATTGTGGCGCAGAACGTTGTCCTCGATGAGATGGTCGTCGCTCTGCATGAAGTGAAAGCCGTAACGATTGCGCTCCATCGTATTGCCGCGCACGGTTGTGCCAGGCGAGTACCAGATGACGGCGTCGCGTGAATCGTGGACGGAATTGTCTTCGACCAGGGTGTTGGCGCTGTACCAGATTTTGAGTCCGTCGCCGCGGCGGGAGATGGGGAGGTCCTTGCCTACGACCGTATTGCCGCGCAGCACGCTGTCGGGCGCGTTGTGCAGGTAGATGCCGAAGAGGCTGTCTTCCACCCGGTTGTTCTCGATGGTGACATGCTTGCCGCCGACCGTGATGCCCGCATTCTCGGCGTCGAGCGAGTCGCCGCTGCCGCGCACGACAAAGCCGCGCAGGGTGACGTCAGGTGCGTTGATTTCGACCACGTCGCCGGTGCCGTCGCCCTGGATGGTGGGCATACCTTCGCCGATCAGCGTCAACGGCTTGTCGATGACGATAGGGGCAGGATAAATGCCGGCGGGAACATGGATGGTAGCGCCGGGCCGGGCCGCTGCGACAGCCGCCCGCAAATCAAAGTCGGATTGGGCGGATGTGATGGCAGGAAGGCTGAAGGCGGCCAGTGCCAGCATTGTGGCGGCACTGGCTGCAATGCAGAGTCGCCGGAGGGCAAAGATATTGCGTCTTGAAGGGTTAGCCGGCGGTTGGTTACGAGTTTGCATGGTAGCCTTCATTGGTTGCACCCGTTAATCAGGTCGAGTTTGCATCAGCGAGCACGTGGCGTGCAGAGCCGCACGTAGGCGTGCTCCCTACACATTGGCCACGTGGGTCTTATCTACCAAGGGCTTGTAGGCGCGACGGTGGAAAAACAGGCCGACCAGGATGAGGCCGGAGGCCCACATGGCGAGCCAGAAGCCGCTGAGCAGGCGGGGCACGGTGCTGAACTGGGCGATCGTGCCCTTCCACAGCACCGGCGGGATGAACGGGTCTACGCTGCTCGAGAGGGCGGCGGTCGGGTCCAGGTTCATGCCGAAGTTGGCGAGCCAGAACTGCAGGTCGGCCAGGAAGAACACGGGCACGAACAGCGCCGGCAGCACGAGCAGGGCGGCCCAACGGTTGTGTACGAAGGCAGCACCCAAGATGAGCAGCGCCAAGGCAGCGATGCCGAAGACGGAAACTGAGCGCTCAAATTCGGCGGCTTCGGCCAGCGGGCGCATCCCGATGTAATGGTTAAGACCGTCGATCTCGCTCACATCGCCCGTCATGCGGTTGACATAGGCGGTCACATAGAGACCCTGCGGATACTGCGGCGCATTGAGCTTGAGCCGCCACCAGGGACGATAGATCGAGATCACCAGCAGGATAGCAGCGGCTGCAAAGAGCAGCGTCGGGATGATGTAACGAGCGCGATGGGCCTTGAACTCGTCCGCCGGGACGCGGGGGCCAATCACTTTTTCCATATCGGCAGTCATCATCGTAACTTCCTTTCGTTGTCTGAACCTTGATTCGCTTGATTTGAGGATTTCCATGATTCGTGCGGGCGGTTGCCGGCGTGAATCATGGAAATCCCATCAATCCCACGAATCGTGGTTCAGACCATTTACTTGGCGGCGACCGTGTCGTCTTCCACGAACATGTAACCCATCATTTCCAGGTGCAGCGCCGAGCAGAATTCGGTGCAGTAGAAGGCATAGGTGCCGCTGTCCTTGGCGTCCATCTCAAAGGTTGCCGTCTCGCCTGGCTCGATGCTCAGGCTCAGGTTCTGGCCGCCAAGGTCAAAGCCGTGGACGGCGTCCGGAGCCGACTCGATATTGGTGATGTGCCAGACGACATGGTCGCCCTGCTTGAGGTTGACGTGCTCCGGATTGAGGTGCGAACGCACGGCGGTCATGAAGACTTCCACGTTGCTGCCGTCACGCTCGACGCGTTCCTGGCCGGGCATGGTGGCGAACTCGGACGGCGCCTGGGTAATGGGATCCCAGCCTACCTGCGGGTAGACCTCCCACGCCTTGATCTTGTCGGCCTTGATCATCTGGGCATAGTGCGGCTCGCCGATGCCCATCGGCATGTCATAGAGCACGCTCATCTTGTCCGTGCCGATGTCGATCAGCTGTTCATTCTGCGGCTTGAGCGGGCCTGTGGACAGGAAGCGATCGACCGACCACTTGTTGAGCGCCACCAGATAGTTGCCGTCCGGGCTGACCGTGTCGCCTTCGGCGGCCGAGATGTGGCCGATGTTGTACTGCACGGGCAGCTTTTCCAGCAGCTTGTAGCCGGCCGGGTCATCGCCGCCGAGGGTCCAACGGGCCACGGCGCTGTCCAGGAAGAGGCTGGTGTAAGCGTTGCCCTTATCGTCAAATTGCGTGTGGAGCGGCCCCAAGCCCAGCTCAACCTGCGCCAGCATGACATCGTCGAAGTTGAGGACCGGGATGCCGAACTCGTCCGGCGTGTACTTCTTGGCGTCGATGGCCTTCATCAGCTTGTCGAACGAGTAGATGGTGACATGCGGGTCGAGCTTGCCGGCCACGACCATGTACTTGCCGTCAGGCGTTACGTCCACGCCGTGCGGGCTCTTAGGTTCGGGCGCCAGGAAAAGCACGCCTTCTTCGACTGCAGTCGGGATGCGGATGACGGGCATGCCGTTGATGACCTCGGCCTTGCCAGCTGCCACCACTTCGGCCGCCTTCTTCCAGTTGAAGATGTGCATATAGTCGGTGTCGCGCTGGCTGACGCCGGCCTCAAAGGGCGGGTTGCCTTCTTCGATGCCGCCTGTCGCCATTTCAGAGTTGAAGCTGTTACAGAAGGCCCAGCCGTCTGATACCAGCTTGCCGGCGTCGCACAAGTCCTGCCAATAGGGCGGCAGTTCAATGGCGAAGGACTTGGCCATGTCGATGCGGCCCTTTTCACGATCGAAGGCGAAGAATGTGACCAGGCCGCGGTATTTCTCCTTGTACTCGGAGATGGGTGCATACGTCCAGCCAAGCGGTGTGGCGTACTGGCTGGCCGAGACGATGTACTCGGTGTTGGGTGTGACAAAGGTCGAGCCGTGATTGCTGATCAGGTTGGGGTCCTTGACGATCTGCTTGGTTTCAAAGTCGCGCAGGTCGATCACGGCCATACGGGCACTCGCCTTGTCATTGATAAACAGGTACTGGCCGTCGTAGTCACCCGCCGTCTCGCTCAGTGCCGGGTGGTGCGTGTCACCCATGCGGATTTTGGTGTCTCCGACGTTGCCGCCATCGAGCACCGCTTCCGTATCGGTCGCGCCATAACCGTAGCCTTGCCACGATTCGGGCGTGTACACGGCGATGTTCTTGAGGATGCGCATAGAGGGCACACCGATGACGATGATGCTGCCGGACTGGCCACCGGACGAGAAGAGATAGTATTCATCCATCTTGCCGCTGGGCGTGTAGGTCATCATAGCGGCGCGCACGTCGGCGGGTGTCAGGCCGCGCTGGTTGGCGATGGTCAGCACGTCGGCCGGCAGGGCAGCGGCGCCATTGCCGGAGTCGGCGGCGGCATCGCCGGAGGCAGAGGCTGCGCTGATCGGGACCTGCGTGGGCGTGGGATTATCCGAGGGGGTTCCCTCTTCATCGCTGCACGCTGCCAGCGCCGTGCCCAACAGGAGCAGGACCAACAGAAGGGACAACAGGCGTTTCATTGAGAGGCTCCTTCACATGTGTGAAAAATGGAATGTTACGGATTGTTGTTCGCTTGTGAGTCGGCGAAGACGATCAAAAATGGCAAGGCGATGGCGTTTTCGGGACAGAGGTCTTCGCATAGAGCACAGAATGTACAGCGGTCGGGATAGACGAGCATGGCCTTGCCGTCGACCTGTGCCAGCGCCTGCGTTGGGCAGATTTCGACGCAGCGCTCGCAGCCGGTGCAGAGAGCGGCTGCGATGCGCGGCAGTGGCAGGTTGGACATACAGGTTGCTCCTTAAGCTAAGTTGTGGACGGCCGAGCCGACCGATTACCCGTATATAGGGTAGCGAAAGAGGTGTGGGTGCGCTGCGACTTTTGTCCCACGAAAGGGTATGGGGCAGGAATGTGGAATTGCACAGCATGAATGATAGCGACACGGTGGAGCTGGTGAGGGCGGTGCCGCCGCGGCCAAAGACTTCGCGCTGCTCGCGGCGGTTCGACGATCCTTTGCGTAGCACGGTGTGGATTCCTCCGTCATAAACTTGTGATATGCACCTAGCATAGAGTGAGGCGACGACGCGGGGTAGAATCCAAAAAGGAGCTATTTGGGAGAAGGAGCGTCAAGAATACGCCAAAATTACCTATTCCCCCGCGAGACAGGGGGCTGAACCTTTTTTATGCTCTGGTCTATCTGGCCTTTGTGCAAGCAAGTCTCGATTCCCACCGGAGAATAGAATGGATGCTGACGCTCAGCGGCATGAGAAGCTGGTGCAGCTGCGCTACCGCAAGCTGGTGGATAACCTGCCGGGCTGCATCGTGTTTGTCCTGGACCGGGATCTACGGGTGACCTATGCCGGCGGAGGCCTGGTGACAGACAAAGCAGGTAGACCACACCCTACATCATCTCATTCTTTGATCTGTCAAAGGGTGCGCTGGTGGTCGACTATCCCCCAGGGCCAACTGCTGGGGGCTTGCTGGACTTCTGGCAGCGTCCCATTGCCGACATGGGGCTGACCGGACCTGACAAAGGCAAGGGCGGACGATTCATCGTGGTTGGGCCGAATGATGATCCGGCAACGTATGAACGTGAAGATGCCTATGTCTACCGGTCGGAGACCAATGACATCTTGGTGGGACTGCGCCTGCTGGACCCAAGTGAGGAGTTTGCCGCGACTTTCAAACAAGCCTTGAAGATGGGGATCTTTGGCGGAAGGATGGTCTCCAGTCAATTCAAGGAGAACCTCGACAGAGAGTGGGATGCGACTGCCCCACGTGGCTTGACCTACTGGAAGTACCTTCTGAAGGCTATCGACAACAACCCAGTGCGCGAGCAAGACAAGGTCTGGATGGCCATGCTGGAACCGCTTGGCATCAAGAAAGGTGAACCGTTCGCGCCCGATGCAAGGCAGGCGAGAATTCTTCTGGAGGGGGCAGCCATGGGCGAGTTGATGACCCGCAATATCCAGATCAACCCACGCTTTGCAGAACCGTATTGGGCAGGTACCCATTGGTACAAGTGTTTTGACTTCACCATCCCGCAGGTGACCGACTACAAAGTCGAGCTCGACGAACGTGCCACCTGGTTTTATGAAGCCGTCACCAGTTCCGAAGGCATGGTGAATCCGGTCGTCGGCAAGGGACAGGTTTATATGACGACCAAGCGGGATCGGAGCGGGAATCTATTCCGGGCTGACAGAACGTATCGGCTCCATGTCCCCAAAGGTGTTCCCGTCGTCCAGTTCTGGTCTCTGACGCTCTACAGCGAGAATACCCGGCGACCATATGACAACGGCGGGGCCGAGGTCTGGAGTACCAGCCTGGACAGCCGTATGGAACAGCTTCAATACAACGATGATGGCTCCCTTGATTTGTTCATCGGTGCGAAAGCCCCTGCAGGCCGGGAACGCAATTTCATGCAGACTGGGGGAGAAGACGGTTGGTTCGTCATTTTCAGACTCTATGCCCCGACCGAACCGTTCTTTGACAAATCGTATTCCCTGCCCGATTTCGAAGTGATTGGCTAGAACGGGCGCCAGGCCGCGGCGGCTGCCGTATTTCGATCGTACAAATTGCTGATTTGCCGTGAGTATATTCAGGCGCAGGCAAACGCCATGGGATAGCGGGCGCGGAAAGTGGTGCCCCTTCCGCGAAGACCAAGCGACCAAGCAACCGAAGGTTGCCGTCGTCTTCGCGGAAGGGGCGAGCGTGGCTACTGCAGCCGATTGAAGAGGGCGGCGGTTGACCCGTCCCCGCGGCGCAGCGTGAGCCGGTTGCCGTCAAACTGGAAGCTTGCGGCTGACTGCAGGGCGGCGAGGTAGGCGGCTTCCTGGTCCATCACGCCATCCGGCTCGGTGCAGGTCATCATGCCGCCGGCAAGGGCGCCGATGCTGATGTTGCTGCCGCTGACCGAGTAGCCGCCGGCGAAGTCGTTGCAGCCGCCCTGGCCGTTCAGTTGGCTGCTGCCAAACCTGGCGGTCAAGGTCGTGCCGCCTAGCGGGCTGACGAGGGCGCCGGCACCGTTGTTGTAGGCGGTGACCTTCCAGCCCGTGCCGTTGAGCGGGTTCTGCGGCGCGGCAGGCGTGACGTTGATCGTGACGGTGCGGAACTGCACGGAGCCGTCACGCATCTGCACCCGCATCTCGTAGGTGGTGGTCACCGGCGGGCAGACCTGCTCCGAACCCTGGCCGACACGGGGGAAATTCTGGAACGACTGGCCCTGCGGATAGACCCAGACGGCCTGGACGTTTTCCACCGACCAGCGCAGCGTCGTGCACTCGCCTTGGTTGATGGTGGTGCGGTCAGCACTGAAGGAGATCTGGGCGGTGGGCGTCGCAGTGGGCTGCGGCGCAGGCGTGGGCGTCGGCGCCGGGGTCGGCACGATAACGACCGGCGGGGCCGGCGAGGCGATGATCGGCACGTCCGCCGCATCGCTGGCGGCTACAAAGCTAGTAGAAACCCACCCCATGCCGCCGGCGGCAGCCGGCACCGCCACCACCCACCAGTTGCCGTCGGCGCTGCGGCCGATGATTTCGCCCTCGCGGCCAAACGGCGCCACGCCGATGACCGGGAAGTTGGTCCCAGGGCCGGTACGGACATTCACGCCGTTGGGGGCGGTGACGTGCCCGGTCGGCACGGCGGGAGCGGGCGGGGCAAACGAAATCTCGAGTTCGCGCACCATGTGGACGGCGATGGCGTCGTCGGCGTTGCGCAGCTCGATAAAGTCGCCGTCGACCGTGTAGGTGGCGGCGCTTTCGAGGGCGGCGAAGAACGCCGACTCCTGCTCCATAACGCCGGAGGGCTCGGCGCAGAAGCGGCGGGTGGCGCCCACGGAACCGACCTCGATGGCACCGTTGTTGGCCTCGATCGAGGCAAAGAAGTCGTTGCAGCCGCCGTTGCCCGAGATCAGGTTGGCGTCATCGATAGTGACGATGATGTCGGCGCCGAGCAGCGGGCCGACGACCGCCTCGCGGCCGTTGTTATAGCCCGTCACCAGCCAGGTGGAACCGGCGAGGTCTGCCTTGGCCGCCACAAAGGTCGCCAGGACCTTGGTGCCGTTCAAGAGGATCAGCTGGCCGCCGCGCAGCTGGTAGCGATTGGCACCCGCCAGCGCGGCCATGTAGTCGGAGGCCTGCTGCATCACGGCGTCGGTGCAGGCCATCATCGTGGACGCGCCGGGCGCGCCAAAGCTGATGTTGGACTGGCCGGCCGTGTATGTGGTCGTGAAGCGGTTGCAGCCGTCGCTGCCCGTCGCGGTGCCGTCCTCACCAAGTTGGAGGGTGACCGACGTGCCGGCGAGCGGCAGCTGGCCGTTGAGCGAGCTGAGCACCCAGTTGGTGCCGCCCAGGGGGGAGCCGGCCGCCTGCACCGCCAGAGGGATGGCGACGAGCAGCAGCACGGCGATGACGAGCATGATCGGTAGTGCCTTGTGTTTCATTGCGTTTTCTCCTGTACTCCTTCTGTTTTCTGTGATGCTTTGCGCCTATGCGTCGAGCAGCGTGTGCGTGGGCAGCCGTTCGACGCGCACCAGGCGCAGTTCGAGCATAAACAAGGTCGCGATCACCCCATGTAGGGCGGACTGGTCCGGGAGCCGGCCTTCCAGCTGCATGCAGACAGGCTGGCCGGGTCCGCGCTGTTCGGCAAGCGTGAGGCCGCCTAGACAGTCGTACCAGATGGGATCGATCTCGCCTTCCACGACAATCCGGTAGGTGAGGGGTTGGGGAGCTTGCCGCATGGTGCCCACTATAAGGCAAGCCGGCGGCGCTGGGTAGAACCCAAAAAGGAGCTATTTGGGGGCAATGGGCCAGATCAGATGAGACCCAGGCGGCGCGCTTCGGCCACGGCGGCGCGGCGGCTGGGGACGCCGAGCTTGCGGTAGAGCCGCTGGGTGTGCTTTTTGACCGTGAGCGGCGATAGGACCAACTGGGCGGCGATCTCTTTGTCGCCGAGCCGCTGGGCCAGGAGGATCAGGACGTCGATCTCGCGGTTGGTAAACAGTTCGGCTGGTGATGGCTGCCGCATTGGGGGCTCCGGCGGGAGGACCGGCCAGTTGGCTGACAGGGGCGAGGTTGCGGAAGGCGCCCCAAAGGCCCCCAGCAGGGTCTGGAGATATCCCAGCGCACCTGGACTGGCGGTGCCCAGGGCAAGGAAGAGCCGCAGCGTCACGACATTGGCCTGCCAGCCGTGGAGTTCGAGCTGCCGGTGGGCAAATTCGACGGCGCGGGCGTAGTGGCCGCAGGCCTGGAGGCCCCAGATGTAGTAGAACTGCGCCGTGCCGAGTGTAAAGTGCAGATCAGGCCCGAGTGCAGGGAGGGCTGCCTCGGCCAGCTTTACCGTCGCCGCGCTGCTGCCCTGTGCGCTGGCGAGGGCGGCACGCAGGAGGCTGATTTCGCCGCGGAGCGTGGTCTCTGTGCCGGGATCGGTGTCCCGGACTGTGTCGGGTTCTGCCGGGGGCAGGCGCACCATGAGTGCGTGGATCGGCGGGGCGGTTATGGTGTGATAGTCGTCGAGGGCAAGGATCAAGGGGCCCGGGAGCGCCAGCAGCCCCTGAAGCAGCGCATCCGCCAGCCGATGGGGGGGCAGGAGCGTGGGCGTGTTGAGCAGCAGTGCAAAATCGTCCAGGGCATGGGACCAGGCGGTCCGCACGGCGGCCACGAGATAGACCAAGAACGATTCGAGGTCGTCGTCATGTTCGTCGAGGGAGAGCCAGGCGTAAGGGGTGCCGCACGCGGCGAGCCAGCCGGAGACGAGCGCGGTCTTGCCGTAACCGGCGGGGGCGGAGATCAGGATGAGGCGGCGGTCGGCGCTTGCGGCCAGCTGTTGGAAGAGGCGCGGGCGCGCCACCTGGAAAGAAGTCCCGGTGGGCCGGCGCAGCTTGGTTTCCAGCAGCGGGACGGCTACGTGGCTCTCGGACGGTGCGAATGTCTGGGCCATGGCGCCAAGTGTATCAAAGTTACGCCAAAATTACCTATTTGCGCGCACGACAACGGGCCGGGACTTTGCTATGCTCTTCGCTTGTGGATTGCGTATCTTTGTTCGCTTACGTTCTTGCTTCCTGTCAAGGAGCTATCGACTATGCCAAATGGTAAACCGAATATCCTCGTCATCTGGGGCGACGACATCGGCATCACCAACCTGAGCTGCTACAGCGACGGGTTGATGGGCTATCGCACGCCCAACATCGATCGCATTGCGAATGAGGGCATGCGTTTCACGGATTCGTACGGCCAGCAGAGCTGCACGGCGGGGCGGGCGACGTTTATCACCGGGCAGAACCCCTACCGCCTCGGGCTCACCAAGGTGGGTATGCCGGGTGCGGACATCGGGCTGCAGGCGGAAGATGCCACGATTGCCGAATTGCTCAAACCGCTAGGTTACACCACCGGCCAGTTTGGCAAGAACCACCTGGGCGACATGAACAAGTACCTGCCCACCGTCCACGGCTTTGACGAGTTCTTTGGCAACCTCTACCACCTCAATGCCGAGGAGGAGCCGGAGAACGTGGACTATCCGGCGGAGGCAGACTTTCCCAACTTCAAAAAGATCTTTGGCCCACGCGGCGTTCTGCATGCCTGGGCGACGGAAGTGGACGATCCCAGCGAGCAGCCGCGTTGGGGCCGCGTGGGTAAGCAGAAGATCGAAGACACCGGGCCACTGACCAGGAAGCGCATGGAGACGTGCGACACCGAGTTTGTGGCGGCGGCCCAAGACTTTATCAAGCGTGCGCAGGCGGAAGACAAGCCGTTCTTTGTCTCGCTCAACACCACCTGGATGCACTTCCGCGTCCACCCGCCGGAGCATGTGCTTGGCCAGGCGGGGCGCTGGCAGTCCTACTACCACGACGTCATGGTGGAACACGACAAGCACGTGGGGCAGATGCTGGACCTCTTGGACGAGCTGGGACTGGCCGAGGACACCATCGTGATGTACTCGACCGACAACGGCCCGCACATGAACACCTGGCCGGACGGCGCCATGACCCCTTTCCGCAACGAGAAGAACTCCAACTGGGAAGGCGCCTTCCGCGTGCCGGAGCTCTTGCGCTGGCCGGGCAAGATCAAGGCGGGTGTCGTCTCCAACGAGATCATCAGCCACACCGACTGGCTGCCCACGCTGCTGGCGGCGGCCGGCGAGCCCGACATCGCCGCCAAGCTGAAAGAGGGCTACCAGGCAGGCGACAAGTTCTTCAAGGTGCATCTCGACGGCTACAACTTCCTGCCCTATCTCACCGGCGCAGCGGAGAAAGGGCCGCGCCCGGGCCTCATCTACTTCTCGGATGACGGCGACCTGGTGGCACTGCGCTACGACAACTGGAAGTTTGTCTTTGCCGAGCAGCGGCAGCAGGGCAGCCTTGCCATCTGGTTTGAGCCCTTCGTCTTCCTGCGCATCCCCAAGATCTTCAACCTGCGCACCGACCCCTTCGAACGGGCGGATATTACCTCCAACACCTACTGGGATTGGCTGATCGACCGCGCCTACCTGACCTATGGCGCCCAGTTCATCGTGCGCGAGTTCCTGGAGACCTTCAAGGAGTTCCCGCCGCGCATGAAGCCGGCCAGCTTTAGCATCGACCAGGTGCTAGCCAAGATGGAACAGGCAATGAACATTGACTAGTGGAGCGTCAATCGCCATTGTGTAGTCTTCGCGTCGGCCTGTGGACATGCGGCACACGGCGTAGAGGCTAAACAATCACGCTTGATAGACCACTAGTCCTGTGTCATCCAACAATGTTCAGTGCGCACGCCGCGTGCGCACTGAACATTGACTTATGACGGGGTATTAAAACCTATGAAACTGCCATCTATCAATCGCGACACCATCGGCGCCGACCTGAGCGCGGGCCTTGTGTTGGGCATACAGAGCGTCCCCGATGGCATGGCCGCCGGTTTGTTGGCGCTTGTCAACCCCATCTACGGCCTCTACAGCTACATGACCGGTGTTTTTTTCGGCGCTTTTTTTACAAGTTCGGTCTTTATGTCGATTCAAGCCACCAGCGCGATGGCGTTGATCGTGGCCAGCGTGCCGCAGGTGACGCAGTCGAAAGACCCTAACAGTGCCTTGTTTGCGCTGGCGATCCTCACCGGCGTGATCATGCTGGCGGCCGGTTTTCTCAAGCTCGGCACACTGGTGCGCTTTGTGCCCAACTCCGTCATGACCGGATTCGTCAACGCGGTTGCTGTCCTGATCGTGCTCGGCCAGTTGGACGACTTCACGGGGTATAGCACTTCCGGTCCAAACCGGGTGGTCAGAACGATCGACCTTTTGCTCAACCTGGGTGAAGTGCACCTGCCGACGCTGATCGTCGGCCTGCTCACCATCATCTTGATCGTAACGCTGGAAAAGACCAGCCTGAAAGCGATGGGGATGGTGGTGGCGATGATCTTCGCTTCGTTGGTTGTGCCGCTGTTCGGGGCCAATGAAGTTGCACAGGTCAGGGACATTGCGGACATTCCGGGTTCGCTGCCGATGCCAATGCTGCCGCCGCTTTCCGTGTTGCCCGGACTGATCATTCCGGCCCTCGCGCTGGCGTTCGTCGGGTTGGTGCAGGGTGCCAGCATCACCCAGTCCGTTCCCAACCCTGATGGCAAATACCCCGATGCGTCGCGTGATTTTATCGGGCAAGGCGCGGCAAACCTCGTTGCCGGTCTGCTGCAGGGGATGCCGGTGGGCGGCTCGATGTCGGCCACGGCGCTCGTGCGCAGCGCTGGCGCCCGCTCTCGGCTGGCGAATATGATCGCCGGCGTGACCATGGCGCTTGCCATCCTGCTCTTTGGCCGCCTCGTGGGTATGCTGGCGATGCCGGCGCTGGCTGGGCTGTTGATCGTGGTTGGGTTCCGCACGTTGAAGCTGGATCAGGTGAAGATGGTCTGGAAGACCGGCTTGGTGCAACAGGTGGTGATGGTGATCACCTTTGTCGCCGCCTTGCTTGTGCCGCTGCAATTTGCGGTGCTCATCGGCGTCGCGCTCGCTGTCCTGCTCTATGTCTTTCAGCAATCCAACAAGATCACCGTGGTGGCCTGGAAGATTGAGCCGGGACGCTATCCGGTTGAAAGTGCACCGCCGGCCGCGGTTCCGGCGCAACGCGTCACAGTCCTGGTGCCCTATGGCAGCCTGTTCTATGCTGCGGCGCCGGTGTTCGCCGAGCAGCTCCCGGAAGTGACCGCGGACTCACGCCATGCGGTCGTGGTCCTTGCGCTGCGCGGTAAGAAGGATGTGGGCAGCACACTCCTGGAAGTGCTCACCCGCTATGCCGATGCGCTGCGCAAGCAAGAGAGCAAGTTGATGCTGGCGGGCGTCGATCCGGACGTCAAGGAGCAGATGGAAAGAACGGCGGTGCTGCACAAGATTGGTCATGAGAACATCTTTCTCGTCCAACCAGGTGTTGGGCAGGCGCTGCAGGACGCCGTCGACGACGCTGAAGAGTGGATTGTCACAAAAAGCCAGGACGCACCTTCCTAAGTTGGGCGTTGGTGGTCGAAATCGAAAGGCGCTGGCCCTGGCGGAAAGCGTGATCGTTTAGTTGAAAGGATCGAAAGAACTATGGTAGGCGGAAATCGACGTGAGAAGCGAGCCTTCAAGGTCGACGGCCAGATGTTGCGTGTGCGCCACATCTGGGCGAGGCGATGAATCAGGCGATTGCAGCAGCCCATGCCTGGCTGGACCAGGCGTCACTGGAGGCCCCGTGAGTTCTGTGACGACGGAACACCCATCCAGCCAAAGCATCCAGCGCCTCAAGGCGCCGCGTGCTGCCGCCATTGCCGGCATCCTGTTCGCGATTCTGTTCGCGGCAAGCGTCAGCCTGATTCGCATGAACATCCCGGCAAACCTCTCAGGAGCAGCGAGTTGGAGTAAGAGCAGCTACAGGCCGCTTCAGATTGCCCTGGTGCTGATGCCCTTTGCCGTGATCGCCTTTCTGTGGTTTGTGGCCGTCATCCGCGACCGGCTGGGCGAGCAGGAAGATCAGTTTTTTGCAACGGTGTTTTTCGGCAGCAGCCTGTTGTTCCTGGCCATGGTCTGTGTCTCGACGGCCATTGCTGGCGGCATTCTGGTTGTCGCAAACAGCGCTGTCGACGAGAATCTGAACCAGGACGCGATCACGTTTGGCCGCGCTGTCATGTTGCAGATCAGCAACGTGTACGCGTTGCGCATGGCGGCGGTCTTCATGATCTCGATCGCAACCATCTGGCTGCGCACGCGCCTCATGCCAAAGTGGCTGGTCTTGGCCACCTACGTCCTGGCTCTGCTGCTGTTGCTGGTCATCGACTTCAACCTGTGGGTAACGCTGATTTTCCCTGCCTGGGTCTTCTTCATCAGCGTGCTGATCCTGGTCATCAACGTACAGTCGCCACGGCATCGCGCCCATCAGTGCAGCGAACGTGTGTAAGCAACGAGATCGACGCGCTGATTCTAGTCTCAGTATTGTGGACAAGTTCGTTCAAGAAAGAGAGAGTCCGTTAGTGAAAATACGTGCATTTCTCGTATTGTGTGCCATCGGATTGGCGCCAGTTGCGCTTAGCTATGGGGTCGTGCCAGCGGTCAGTCTGGATGTCCTCTTCGGAATCACCGTGGATAGCACAAACCTTGCTAACATCATGCGCGCCATCATGGGACTCTACTTCGGTATGATTGTGATCTGGTTATGGGGCGCTTTCAGCATACCGATGGCAGGACCGGCACTAGTCAGTTGCGCGGTATTTATGCTCGGGCTTGCTGCAGGGCGCACTTTGAGTTTCGTCCTGGACGGTATGCCGCACTGGTTACTCGTCGTCTATACCGTGACTGAGATCGTCCTGGGGGCGATCGCAATTGTACTTTACCGGATTCATATTTCTACAGACGCGTCCGGCGGCACGAGTATGAACGGTCTTACAGCCAAATAGTGCAGTTGGCTTCACATCGAGTTTTGTTCCGCCAGACATCTTTTATAGGTCAGGAGCATCCCCAATCGGTCCACGTGGACCGATTGGGCAATCCGCCTGCACAACTTTAGGAGGCTTTACCATGCACAAGTCGCTGGACCAGGCTCTGTCTTTCTCAAATCGGTGGCTCGACCTGATTAAGAACCCAGTCGTGAACGAGGAACAGGGCAAGCAGATCATCGAAGAAAGCACGAGCAACTTCGCCGAGCACTTCAATCGAGGCTGGCTCGACTACCGCAAGTCGGTGACCGAGGCGGGCGACTGGGCCGCGACCGAGTGGACCGGCGCCGGCGCGGTCTTTCGCGACGTACTGGGCCGTGAGTACATTGACTGCCTCGGCGGCTACGGGATGATGGATCTCGGTTGGAGCCATCCGGATGTGATCGCCGCGGTGACGGCACAGCTCGGCCGCACCCCCATGCCTAGCCAGGAACTGATCGATCCGCTGCGCGGGGTGCTGGCCCGGCTGATGGCCGAGATCACCCCTGGCGACATCAAGTACAGTTTTTTCTGTGCCTCGGGCACCGAAGCGATCGAGGGCGCGCTTAAGTTGGCCAAGATGTACACCCGCAGGAGCGGATTCATCGTTGCGGTCAAGGCGTTTCACGGGCAAACCATGGGCTCGTTGAGCATGATCGGCAAGGCCGACTTTCGCCAGCCGGCCGGCCTGCTTTACGGCGGCCCGGTCTACTACGTGCCCTATGGTGATGCCGGCGCGGTGGAGAAGCAGTTCGACATCTGCCAGCGAGGTCGGCGTCGAAATCGCCGCCGTGCTGATGGAGCCGATCCAGGGCGAGGCGGGCGCTATCGTACCGCCGGACGACTTCTGGCCGCGGCTGCGGGAGGTTACCCGGGCCTACGGCGCCCTGTTGATCGCCGACGAGGTGCAGACCGGCCTGGGCCGCACCGGCAAGTTGTGGGGCGTGGATCATTGGAACGTGGCGCCGGACATCCTCGCGGCGGGGAAGTCGTTGGGCGGCGGCGTGATGCCGGTGAGCGCCTTCTGCTCCACCGAGGAGATCTGGCAGGTGATGATGTACCCCAACCCGTTCATCCACACCTCGACGACAGGCGGCGGGGGCCTGGCGTGCAGCGCGGCCATTGCGGCGATCAACGTGACGCTGCGCGACCGGCTGTGGGAAGTGGCCGCGGCCAAGGGCGCGTACCTGATCCTCAAGCTCAACGCGTTGGCCGCGCAGTATCCGCAGATTTATCACCGTATCACCGGCAAGGGGTTGCTCATCGGCCAGCATTTCAACGACGCTAAAATCGGCTACAAGGTGGCGGCCGGGCTCTTCAAACGCGGCGTCCTGGTGGCCGGCACCCTGACCAGCGCGCACACCATCCGCATCGAGCCGCCGCTGGTCATCACCTACGAGCAGATCGACGCAGTGCTGGATCGGTTGGCGGATACGCTGGCGGAGATTCAGCGGGGAATGTAACTAGCGATAGCCCTCATGTTGATATTCGTCATCACATAGGAGGAAGTTCAATGACCAGCACGGTAGCAGTTGCAGAAAATGCAAATCAAAACAGGATTGGAGCAGCCATCCGCCGAGTAGTAGAGCTGGCCGGCGGAATGGATTGGCTCGAGGCCGGCCAGACTGTAGTCATTAAGCCTGCGCTCAATTCCGCAGGACAGTTTCCCTTTACAGCCAGTCCAGGTGCCTGTGCTGAACTGGTCCGAATGTGCCTCGAACGGGGTGCGGCTATGGTGTTCGTGGCCGACGAAATGGGCTTTGAGCACACTATGTTAAAACACTGGAAAACGGGAAAATATGCCGGATACGATAAAGATCGAACCGTTCAATCCTTCCGGAGACCGGGATAGCTGACGCTGTCAACCAAGTTGGCGATGAGCTTGACGCCAGAGATCGCATCCACATTACGACCTTCCGCGAGGACGGTTGGCGGAAGCACGAGTTTACTGGTCAGGGCTCTAACCTAAGCCGTCAATGGGTCCGCAAGCAGTTAAAGCAGGCCGAAGAGTTGTCCTCCGGCCGCAAAGTCCAGCGCGCGTACATACCCCGGCTTTTTGATGGGAGATATGTGCCTCAGCTTGTTGGGGCGAGGTCCAATCAGGCGGTCAGCGGGTTGTATGTGCCAATCCTGCTAGACAAAGCTGATCATATCATCAATGTTTTTCGCATTTCGACCCATGTCTGGTCCCAGTTCACCATGGCCATCAAGAACTGGATCGGTATAATGCGCCCGGATGATCGAGTCTGGATGCACCAACTCAACTATCTCAGGAATAATCGGCACATCGTGAACGGGCTGGGGCATGATCACCCGATCAGAACCGAGCCACCTTATCATGAACAATTAGCAGATTTGCACTTAGCCCACACCGAAAAAGAAAGGCTTTGCGTCGCCGATGCTACTCAGATAGTTTTGACCGGGGGACCTGACCAGACGAACCGACCTTTATGCCAGACCAATCTGGTGCTGGCAGCAAGCGATATCATAGCAGCGGATGTGGTCAGTCTGGCGGTACTACGGTACGGCACATTGAAAGCTCCCGATGGCCTACTCGGGCAGCCTGAATCTCAGCCTGCCGGGTGGCTTGAAGCCCTCCGTGCTAAATACAAAGACTTGCGATGGCCTGAAGAAGAACATATTTTCCGGGGAACCGACTCGAAACTCTGTGATCCAGAGTTTAGCAACTGGGACTGGGTTGCGATCCAACGGGCGAGGGAGCTTGGTCTCGGCGCCGCAGGCCCGGACGATCTGCGTTTGGTCTTTCCTGAAGAGGGGGCACCATTCGAGGTGTCCCATGAGAAACGTGCCTGGATTACTGAAGATGCTCTACGCCCACCGAAGTATAGCCTGAATCCGCTCGCCAACCGGACGCCGAAGGTGAGTCTACTTGAGTGACATCCAATCTGGCGAGTATTGGCCCGATCGCTAACATGACGCCTGACGCCAACGGAGACGGGAAGCACACCGTCACCATCCTGCGCCGGTTGCACCTTAGCGTGTTTCTCACATCGCTGCCTTTCGGCATGCTCGTCTTTGGCTTGCCCTTGATTGCGCGTGCGCTGGGGGCCAGCGCTGTCGCGATCGGCGGGCTGTTTGCGGCCTACGCGCTGATCGTCGTTGCGGTCCAGCCCGTCGTCGGGTATGGGCTAGACCACTTTGGCCGGCGTCCTTTTCTACTCGTAGGGCTGCTAGGTTACGCCTTCTCGAACGCAATCTTCGGGTTGACCTCCGATGTGGGAGGACTATTGCTTGCCCAGTTGGTGCAGGGCATAGGCGCGGGGCTGCTGTGGCTTTCGGCCCTGGCCGTCGTATCCGATCTGGCGCACGAAGACAATCTTGGCCAGGAATATGGGCGGATCGAGGAAATGTCAATCCGCGGCATCCTGTTCGGGACGCTGGTTGGCCTGGCCCTGCTTTACCTGCTGAGTGGGGGCGCCCTCGACGCCGTCTCCGGCGGGGGAGAATCTTCCCTTGCGGGCTGGCGCCTGATGTTCCTCGGGTACACCGCCGCTACGCTGCTGGCCGTGGTCATTGCCTGGCGCGGGGTTCCCGAATCGCTTGAGCGCAGCGCTGACCGTCCGCCAAAAGCGTCTGTCGTGACGAAGGCTCAATCGTTGAAGACGGCAGACAGATGGCGTCTTTCTGGCCAACTGCGGATTTTTCTGGGCATCGTGGTCTTGACGGCCACTGCCGCCGCGCTCTTAAACCCGATTCTGATCAAATACCTGTATGACAACGTCTCGACCGATCTGTTCATAGTGGCGCTGGCCTTTTTGCCGGCCACGCTGGCGGGGTCGGTGCTGCCTTCACGTCTGGGCGGGTTGAGTGATCGTTTCGGACGGCGCCCGCCGCTGATCATTGCGCTGCTGGTGAGTGCCCTGGCCGCACTGGCCGTCCCGTTCGTGCAGTCGCTTTGGCCGCTGGCGCTGCTGTGGGTGTTCGAGGCAGCAGCCTTCGCGGCGGCGGTGCCCGCCGAGGAGGCGTTGGTTGTGGATTTCTCGGACGAAGAGCACCAGGGGAGGGCGTTAGGGTTCTACACCGCCGCCGCGGGGCTGGGCGGAGTGATCGGGCCGCTGCTGGGCGGTTGGCTCTATGATCGCTTTGCCGCGGTGGGCGCGTTCGGCGTCAGCGCGCTGTTGATGGCTTCCGGCGCGGCGTTGATTTTCCTGTTAGTCCGCGAGCCAGCGCGCTAAGAAATGAACTATAGTGGACTCAGGAAATGGGTCCACCATATTCGCAATCATATCGGTTTTGCCGCACAGCTGACCTACGCTGCGTTCTACGCATCGTGCCGGCTTACTTCGGCTGAGAATCCCAATGCGTCTGCCCGCACGACGGCCTGGCGTCGATTTTCGACACCCAGCTTGCGGTAGAGATTGACCGTGTGTTGCCTCACGGTTTCGGTCGAAATACCCAGACAATGTGCGATTTCCTTGTTTGACCGCCGCTGGTTTAGCAGCGACAGCACGTCCATTTCGCGAAATGTGAGCACTTCGAGTAAGTTGCGTGCTGGTTGGACGGGCAGTGGCGCCGGCAGGCGTGCGGTCGGCACAAGAGGCAGCTCGACGGCGCGTTGAAAGACGCTCTGCCACCGCTCTGATTGCTGAAACTCCTGCGGTGCCGGCAGAAGGGGGCGTGAGCCTGCCACCGATGCCACCGCCCCAACCTGGCCGTCCAAGGTGAGGTCCTGTTGCAAGGCGTCGTCACACGGATCGTGCTGTTCATACCAGGTCGCGGCACGCTGGTGCAGCGCATCGATTTCAGCCGGCGCATGTATCCGGTGCAGTTTGTGCTGCAGAAGCGTGCGGAACAGGCCGTGGTACTGGAACCACTCCCCCTCTGCATCGAGTGCCGTCACGAAGATGCCGGACTTGTTCCAACATGTGCAGGGTCGCGAGGCTGTCGAGATGAGAGAGCGAGTCGCCGATGACGGCGTCGCACAGCGGCCCATTCAGTTGGCTGAGGATCGAGGTGCGGGCCAGAAACAGCTGCACGTCAGCCGGCAGGTGACCGATCACTTCGGCGTCTAGATAGTCCAATCAAGGAACGTCCGCAGCCACGTAGCACGTCTTGCAGGCAAGTGACATCCTGCCGTTGGCGCAGGAACAAGGCCACCAGGCGCAGGCTGGCTGCCCAGCCTTCCGACTGCTTCACCAATGCTGCGATAGACTGCGCATCCAAGGGCTGCTCGACGAACTGGCGCAAGAACTCAGTTGTCTCTGACAGCAGTGAAGCCCAAGTCGCGGGCGCGCAGTTCGGTAACCGCCCCTTGCACGCGGATGCGTGGTGGAATGGGCGGATCGTGGCGCGCCATAAGCACAAGATGCAGCGGCCGCGGCGGATGTGCGAGCAGCCCCCACAGCAGCTGGTGGATGGAGCTGTCAACGACGTGATGATAGTCGTCGAGCACCAGGACAAAGTCCTGATCCAGCCGATCCAACTCGTTGAGCAGAATGGACAACACCGATTCTGGAGTCAGCCCTGCGGTTCGCCTCGGGGTCGGCTCCGGCTTCAGCCCGGGGGTCAGCTCCGCCTGTGAGGCACACAGGCTCAGAATCTCCTCGCCAAAGGTCGGAAACACGCAGCGAATAGCAGTAACAAATCTGTGCAGAAAGACCGCCAGCACGTTGTCTTCGCTGTCGAGCGAAATCCATGCGCCTGGGCGGCGGCAGCCCGCCAGCCAGGTGCCGGCCAGCGTGGTTTTGCCGTAGCCAGCCGGCGCGATGATAAGGGTCAAGGCTGCCGGGCGATCGAGCCGCTCCTGCAGCCGGGTGCGCGACAAGATGTCGCTTGGGAGGCGCGGAGGGCGGAACTTGGCACACGGCGCAAATGGGACGGGTGCGACCGTCATCTTTGGTTCTTCCGTGTGACCAACGCCGTCAGCAGCGCGCTTGCGACCACGGCCACGGCAAACGTCAGGCCGGCGATCGCATCGGATTGCAGATGCGATCGGTCCGGCCGCAGTGACTTCATGCGCGTGCGAATGCTTGCCTTCACCGGCTTACGGATGCGCCATCATATCGACGACCACGGTGACTGCCAGGATGACGACGTCGTTCTGGCTGGGCTCGATCTGCACGCCGTAGGTGTCGGCCAGGCGGAACCAGCGCTTGGAGACCTCGGCGACCTTGCTGCCGCCCTCGCCGATGGTGTACTGGTGGTCGAGGATGTTGCCCTGTACGAGCAGATCGGGGCCGTTGCCTACCTTGACCGTCCAGCGGTCGCGCAGAGGGGTAATCAGCGCCTTTTTTACCGTGGCCAGTGTTTCGTTGTTAGGCCCCTCGATGGCCATGGTATCGCGAACAGTCAAGAGCCGCGCCTGGATCTTGCAGAGTTCACGTCCGGCCAGATCTTCAAAGAAGAGGGTGTCGCGCACGCGCAGCATTTTGCCGTCGACCTTGAAGGCGCGCTGGCCACCCTCGTTTTCGATCCAGAAGTCGTTGCCAAACGAGACCAGCTTCTCGCGCATCTTGTAGCGGATGGCTGTGCCGCCGCGGCCAAAAACCTCGCGATTCGCGCTCCGCTGTCCCGATGAACCTTTGCGCATCATGGTGTTGATTCCTTCCTCATGAGTTGGTGAAAATGTCGCGTGTCGTGTTTGTGGGCAGGCGCTCGACGAACAGCAGGGGCAGGCCGAGCATGAACAATGTGGCGATCACTCCCTGGAAGGCGGACTGATCCACGAGCCTACCTTCGAGCTGCGTGACGACAGGCCGCCCAGGCTGGCGCTGTTCGGCGATGGCGAGGCCGCCCAGGGATTCGTGCCACATGGGATCAATCACCCCTTCCACGACGATCCGATAGCGTACCGCTTGGGCTGCTTGCATCATGGTGCTCCCGAACAGGCAAACAGCCGGCGTTCCTCGCCTCTGCAGTGCCGCCATACCGACATGCGGCTATGATATGTTGTCCAGCCAGCGCTTGCTAGAACCCAAAAAGGAGCTAATAGGGAGTAATCAGGAGAGGGAGAAAGCGTCCAGACGAAGGTGGAACGGTGTGGGAAGAAGTTGGTGTTGCGCTCAGATCAGACCCAGGCGGCCCGCCTCGGCTACGGCCACGCGCCGGTTCGCCACGCCGAGCTTGCGGTACAGGCGCTGGGTGTGCTTTTTTACCGTCAGCGGTGAAAGAAACAGTTGTGCGGCAATCTCTTTGTCGCCAAGCCGCTGCGCCAGGAGCGTTAAAACGTCGATCTCGCGATTGGTGAACAATTCGGCCGGCGTCTCCTGCCTTGCCGCAGGTCCTGCGGGGAGGGGCTCGTTCAGCAGCGCAGGCGAACCGATGGCTGTCGCGTCAAACGCAGCCAGCAGTTTCTGGATGTAGCCTGGTGCTACGCCCGCAGCTTTCAGCTTTTGCAGTAGCGGGATTAGGCCCGGGCCGCAGTCGAGGAGCAGGCGCAGGGCGACGCCGGGCGCGGCGAGCGCGACAGCTTCTTCTAGGGCGGCGAGTGCGGCGGCTGCGTCCCCCTGCGCGGCATATACAAGCGCCTGCAGGCCGCCGATCTCAATGAGCCGGCGGTGCGAGTTGCGCGCCAACGCGTAGGCCCGGCTCTCGGAGAGCAGCGCCCCCGCCTGCGCCAGTGGCCACTGGAACCGGCCGGCCGCCAGGAGGGTGCGCACCTCGGTGAGTTCGGGCTGGTCCCAGAAATCGCCGCCGCCGGGCGTGCCTGTCGCACGGCGCCAGGCAAGGGCCATTTCCGACCCCGTGGCCAGCGCCACGCGCTGCTGGAGCGACTGGACTACCCCCGCGAGGGCCGACATGCCGCGTTCCACCAGGTGTTCATGCCAGGGCGTCGATATGAACCAACGCGTCGGCCGGGCGGCCGCGGGCCAGGGCGATGAGGACAAGACCGGTGTAGCCGTCTACAACCGCCCGCCCATGGGCTGCCCAGGCCATGGCGGTGAGGCGAAGGAAGAACTCGTTGGCCCGATCCAGCTCGTTTTTTTGATAGTGCAGCCAGCCGAGGCCGAAGAACGACCAGCCGATGCTGAGCCCAAAGCTGGTCTGGTCGGCGAGCTTATGCCAGATCGTGGTAACGCTTTGCATGGCGGGCAGATTGGCCATTTCGAAATGGGCGGTGCCCAGGGCCAGGAACAGCCGCAGCGTCAGTACGTTCGCCTGCCAGCCATAGAGTTCGAGCTGCCGTTGGGCAAATTCGACGGCGCGATCGTAGTGGCCGCATGCCTGCATGCCCCAGATATAGTAGAACTGCGCCATGCCGAGCGCAAAGCGCATCTCGGGATGGAGCGCGCGTAGCGCCGCCTCCGCCAGCTTTACCGTCGACGCGCTGCTGCCCTGTGCGCTCGCGAGGACGGCACGCAGGAAGCTGATTTCGCCCCGGAGCGTGGCCTCTGCGCCGGGCATCCGCCGTCGTGTCGATCCTGACTTTCTCGGCCATGACGTTCTCTGCCAGGACGTTCTCTGCCATGACGTTCTCTGCCAGGGCCTTCTCTGCCGCATCAACCCGTGCAGCCATGGCGCCAAACTGCCAGCGGAAAAAGTGAAGCCAGGCCTGGGCCAGGATCAGGCGGGGCCGCTCGACGACCTCGGCGGGCAGGAGCCCGAGGAGGCGGTCGAGTTGGCGCCAGTCCTCGCGATCGAGCACTGCATGCACCTGCGCCTCGACCAGGCTCGCCGCAGCCGCCTCGTCACCGGCATGGAGGGCATGGACGACGGCTTCGTCCACCAGCCCCTCCCCCGCAAACCACGTCCAGGCGCGGGCGTGGATTGCCTTGATCTCGGCAGGCGTGGCATCCTGGGCGAGCCGGACACGCAGCAAGGACTGGAAGAAATGGTGGTAACGAAACCAGGTGCCCTCTTCGTCCAGGGCGACGACAAAGAGGTTGGCGCGGCGGATGGCGCGGACAAAGGCTTCGCCGTCAAGTCTTCCGTGCCGGCATCTCCCGGTGCCCGCCAGCCTCCCTTCGTCCTCAGCCTGGGCAGTATCGATCGACGTATCGATCAACTTATCGAGCAGCGGGGCACAGAAGCGGTTAAAAAGCGAGGACCGGAGCAGATGGTCGCGCTGGGCCGCGGGCAGCCCCCCCAGCACTTCGGCCAGCAGGTATTCCGTGATGTCTCGTGGCCGTGTTGGGCGATCTTGCGGGCAAAGGCGGCAGGATCGGGTTGGCCGCGCAAGGAAAGTGCCGCCAGCTGCAGACCCACCGCCCAGCCCTCCGTGCTGTCCTCCAGCAGGGCGGCGGTCTCATTGAGCATCTCCGGGGACTCTGCGGGCCAAGCAGCTGTTGGAGCAGCAGCCGGGTCTCCTCGGAGCTGAAGCGCAGGCCGGCGGCACGGATTTCGCCCACGGCCTGATGCCCGCGCAGCCGTTCCATTGGCAGCGGGGGATCGGCGCGGGTCATCAGCACCAGGTGGACGTGGGGGGGCAGGTGTTCGACCAGGCGCACCATGAGTGCGTGGATCGGCGGGGCGGTTATGGTGTGATAGTCGTCGAGGGCAAGGATCAAGGGGCCGGGGAGCGCCAGCAGCCCCTGAAGCAGCGCATCCGCCAGCCGGTGGGGGGGCAGGAGCGTGGGCATGTTGAGCAGCAGTGCAAAATCGTCCAGGGCATGGGACCAGGCGGTCCGCACGGCAGCCACGAGATAGACCAGGAACGATTCGAGGTCGTCGTCATGTTCGTCGAGGGAGAGCCAGGCGTAAGGGCTGCCGCGCGCAGCAAGCCAGCCGGAGATCGAGCGCGGTCTTGCCGTAACCGGCGGGGGCGGAGACCAGGATGAGGCGGCGGTCGGCGCTTGCGGCCAGCTGTTGGAGGAGGCGCGGGCGAGCCACCTGGAGTGAAGACCCGGTGGGCCGGCGCAGCTTGGTTTCGAGCAGCGGGACGGCTGCGTGGCTCTCGGACGGTGCGAATGTCTGGGCCATGTTGACCTGCAAAGGCGGGTAGGTCAGGCTTGCCAATTGAACCCTTTGGCGTACCCAGATTTTACCACGACCGGGGGCTATGGCCCACAGGCGTGGGGGCTGGCCAAGCTATGCCGTCAAACGACGCTCATTTGCCCCGAAGCGCCAAGTGTATCAAAGTTACGCCAAAATTACCTATTTGCGCGCACGACAACGGGCTGGGACTTTGCTATGCTCTTCCTTGTGGATCGCTTATTTTTGTTCGCTTACGTTCTTGCTTCCTGTAAGGAGCTACGCTATGCCAAATGCTAAACCGAACATCCTGGTCATCTGGGGCGACGACATCGGCATCACCAACCTGAGCTGCTACAGCGATGGGCTGATGGGCTATCGCACGCCCAACATCGATCGCATTGCGAATGAGGGCATGCGTTTCACCGATTCGTACGGCCAGCAGAGCTGCACGGCGGGGCGGGCGACGTTTATCACCGGGCAGAACCCCTACCGCCTCGGGCTCACCAAGGTGGGTATGCCGGGTGCGGACATCGGGCTGCAGGCGGAAGATGCCACGATTGCCGAATTGCTCAAACCGCTAGGTTACACCACCGGCCAGTTTGGCAAGAACCACCTGGGCGACATGAACAAGTACCTGCCCACGGTCCACGGCTTTGACGAGTTCTTTGGCAACCTCTACCACCTCAATGCCGAGGAGGAGCCGGAGAATGTGGACTATCCGGCGGAGGCAGACTTCCCCAACTTCAAAAAGATCTTTGGCCCACGCGGCGTTATGCACACCTGGGCGACTGAAGAGGACGATCCCACCGAGCAGCCGCGTTGGGGCCGCGTGGGTAAGCAAAAGATCGAAGACACCGGACCACTGACCAGGAAGCGCATGGAGACGTGCGACAGCGAGTTTGTGGCGGCGGCCCAAGACTTTATCAAGCGTGCGCATGCGGAAGACAAGCCGTTCTTTGTCTCGCTCAACACCACCTGGATGCACTTCCGCGTCCACCCGCCGGAGCATGTGCTTGGCCAGGCCGGGCGCTGGCAGTCCTACTACCACGACGTCATGGTCGAACACGACAAGCACGTGGGGCAGATGCTGGACCTGTTGGATGAGCTGGGCCTGGCTGAGGACACCATCGTGATGTACTCGACGGACAACGGCCCGCACATGAACACCTGGCCCGACGGCGCCATGACCCCTTTCCGCAACGAGAAGAACTCCAACTGGGAAGGCGCCTTCCGCGTGCCGGAGCTCTTGCGCTGGCCGGGCAAGATCAAGGCGGGTGTCGTCTCCAACGAGATCATCAGCCACACCGACTGGCTGCCCACCCTGCTGGCGGCGGCCGGCGAGCCCGACATCGCCGCCAAGCTGAAAGAGGGCTACCAGGCAGGCGACAAGTTCTTCAAGGTGCATCTCGACGGCTACAACTTCCTGCCCTATCTCACCGGCACAGCGGAGAAAGGGCCGCGCCCGGGCCTCATCTACTTCTCGGATGACGGCGACCTGGTGGCACTGCGCTACGACAACTGGAAGTTTGTCTTTGCCGAGCAGCGGCAGCAGGGCAGCCTTGCCATCTGGTTTGAGCCCTTCGTCTTCCTGCGCATCCCCAAGATCTTCAACCTGCGCACCGACCCCTTCGAACGGGCGGACATTACCTCCAACACCTACTGGGATTGGCTGATCGACCGCGCCTACCTGACCTATGGCGCCCAGTTCATCGTGCGCGAGTTCCTGGAGACCTTCAAGGAGTTCCCGCCGCGCATGAAGCCGGCCAGCTTTAGCATCGACCAGGTGCTGGCCAAGATGGAACAGGCGATGAACATTGACTAACGTGAGCACGCGGATGCAGGCGCTGCAGATTGACTGACGCTATTCTACTGGCAATCTACTGCCATTCAACTGCCTTTCTACACACGTCAAAGGAGAAAACAAACCATGCCTTGTCTATTCGCCATCTTTGCCGGCTTCTTCCCGCGCATCGCCGACATCATCCTGTGGATTGCGCGCCCGAACCTGTTTATGGCCCCGTTTGGCGGCAATTATTTCTGGCCGATTCTGGGCATCATCTTCTTGCCCTTGACCACGCTCTTCTATGTGTTCCTGTGGTCTCCGGGGATCGGGCTTGCCGGTTGGGACTGGCTGTGGATCGGCCTGGCTGTGCTGATGGACGTCAGCAACCTGGCCGGTAACGTGCGTGCCAACCGCAACAGCATCCCGGGTATGTCCAGCAAGCCGGCGGCAGCATAGCCGGCAAATCGGCGCTTCTGCTTGATTCCGTTCGTATCTCCTGCATTCTGGATATGGGTCATGCCTTTGCTGCGCCTGGCAAGGGTTCCTGGCCCATTCTCGCAATGCAAAATGTACGCATACGCGGGTGCAAATCAGATTGGGGCGTGTGCGCGCAAGCTAGAAATACACCCCGCATACGCCGATTAGTGGCCTGTACGCCGGATGTTGTGCTAAACTTGTGGTAAGTATCGACCCCAATCGAGGCTTACCGTGTCCGATCAAGAGCTGAACCAACATCCGGACATCGATCCTTCACCGGCCAACGCTACGCCCCCAGAACAGCCGCCAGGCGGCCAGCCCAAGCAGGATTGGCTGCACACGGTCGTGCGCGCCACCGAGACGGTAGCCCCGCTGGTGGCACGTCAGGCGCCGAAGGCCGAAGAGATCCCTGACGATCAGCGCGGACGGCTGGCCACGGTGTTGGCAATTACCGGCATCTTGATGGCCGTGCTCCAGTTTCTCGTGCAGTTCTATGACCTGGTGACGCGGCCGCTGGCGCCACTGTTAGGTGCGCTGCCGTATATTGTCGGGGGCTTACTGCTGGTTGGAGTCGGTTTTGGTATGTACACGGCCGTGCGGGCCAAGAGCAGGCGGCATCGTGTGTTCGCGCTGGGAAGCACCTTGCTCGTGCTGCTGGTCGCACTCGGTTGGAGCGGCTGGCTGGCCTACGAGGCCCTCCGCCCGCCAGCAGGCTACCGCATCCTGGTGAGTGAGTTCGAGGGCAGCAAAGCAGGCGAGTACATCGACTTCGGCCAGCGTATTGCCGAGAACCTTCGCAGCCAACTCGTAGATGCCGGCCAGCCGATCGAGGTCAGGCGCACAACGGCCGTATATGCCGATGCTGAATCGGCCCGCCGCGAGGGCGCACGCCAAAAGGCCGGCATCGTTATCTGGGGATGGTACGACGACCGTGGCGTGTCGCCGCACGTGGAGGTGCTCAGTCTGCCACGGAGCAGCGAAGGGCCAAGCAATATTCCACTCATATTTGCCACTGCCAACGCCGCGGGGCCAGGTGGTGGGGCGCCGGCGCTGCAGCCGGTGCTGAGCAAGCTGGTTCCCGTCACGCGCACGCCGCTGACGCTGCCCAGCCTTGATCTGTTTACTAACCATGGGCCGGACCAGATGGCTTATGTGGCCTCAACTGTGTTGGCAATGAGTGTACTGGCCAGCGACGACTTGCCAAGAGCCCTTACGCTATTCGACCGTGCCTTGTCCAGTGTAGCCGGCGATCCCGGGACGATCCAGGGGCAGGAAGTCGTGCACTTTCAGCGCGCAGGCATTCTATACCGGCTGGGGCGTTTTCAAGAGGCGCGGGCTGACCTGGAGCAGGCTCTGCGGCTCAAGCCCGACTATGCGCCGGCACACCTTCTCCTCGCTTCTGTGCTGGCGGACCACTGCACCCCGGCGCGTGACCTGGACCAGGCACTGCAGTCAGCACGCCAGGCGGCTGCTCTGCAGCCGATGGATGTGATGAGCCAACAATACTTGGCAGAATTGGCACTGCGTCGCGGGGATGCGGAAACTGCGCTGCGGGCTGCAGAATCAGCACGCGACCTGGACCCCAATCAAAGCGCCACCTACGCGCTGCTTGCCTCGATCTACGATGCCCTGGGGCGCAGTGAAGAGGGCCGCAGCGCGCGAGAAACTGCCCTATCATTGGCACGACAAGATGCTGATCGAGAGTCTCCGGCGCCGGCTGATGCACTCTATACTCTCGGCGACGCCTATATGGCACTTGACCGCTACGACGAAGCCTTGACTGCTTATCAGAAGTCACAGATCGCGGCCCCGCAAGACCTGCGGCTTCACCTGGCTAAGGGCAATGTCTATTTTTGGAATGGTGACACGGAACGAGCGGCGGCCGAATATACAGCGTGGGCAAAGCAGGCCCCCGCCGACCCTGCTCCACACACACTGCTGGGTCTCGTGTTTGCGGGGCAGGACAAACCGGCCGACGCCTTGGCACAGTACACGCAGGCAGCGCAACTCAGCGCCTGCGACCCTGCCGTTCTCCTGCTGTTGGGTGGGGCGCAGGCCGCCGCCGGTGACCTCAACGCTGCCCAGCGCACATATGCGCAAGCCACGTCAATCGATCCGCAGAACCCTGACGTCCTATTTTCCGCCGGGGCGAACAACCTGATGCTGGATGACAACCAGGCAGCCGCCGAGAACTTTGCTGCGCTGGCTGCCCGCCGGCCTGATATGCTCAAGGCACACTACTACCTTGGGGTTGCTTACGACGCACTGGGCGAGCACGAAAAAGCCCAGGCAGCGTATGCAGAAGCTGCACACCTGGGCGAGCAGACGTCGCCGCCACCGGTGGACCTGGCCTTTGCTTACCAGGAGCTTGGCCGTAGCGACGATGCCATAGTGATCTACGTGCAAGCTTTGGCTGAGCACGAGTCGCCCGACTTGCACGCCTATTTGGGTGCTCTTTATGCCGACAAGGGCGCAACCGACCTGGCGCGCAAGGAGTACCAGCGTGCGATCGAACTGGACCCACAGCAGACACTGGCCCGTTTTGCGTTGGCGAACCTGGCCTTTGCCCAAGGTGACTGGCAGGAAGCAGCCGCCAACTATGAAGCGTGCCTAGTGCAGGAGGAGTCTTCTCCAGTCCACGACTATGCGGCGCAAGCATACCTACAGCAGGGCGATCTACCTTCTGCATTGCGCCATCTGCAGGCGGCGTCACTCCTGGAGCCCGGCAATGCTGACCTGGCGTTGCGTACGGCAAACGTCGCGAACTGGCTAAACCAGCTGGAGGATGCCGGCGTTGCCGTCGAACAGGCGCTGCGGCTGCAGCCTGCCGATCCGGCGGTCTATTTCACGCGTGGGCAATTGGCGTACAAACGTTGTGACGTCGCCCAAGCAGTGACCAACCTGGAACGCTCCGTTGCCATCTCGCCCACCGTCCCTCTCTATGTGGGCAGCCTTGGCGGATACTATGCCGCACAGGGGCAAAACGAACAGGTGCCGCAATTGATAGCGCAACTGCAAGCGGAACCGCAGGCTGATTACGTGGCGCATTGGCTTGCCGGCAGCCTGTTGTCCCTGCACGATGACGCCACTGCCATCAGCGAATACAGAATTGGACTGCAAGCGCCCGCCGTGCCTCCAATCATTGCTGCTGCCCTTCACACCGCCATTGGCCGCCAAGAAGTGCTGCGTGGAGATGCTGCGAGCGCACGAACGGAATTTGAGGAGGCCTTGCGACAGGCGCCGGATTACCTGGATGCCCAAATATGGCTCGGCGACCTTGCCTGGCTGGACGGCGATGCCACCGCCGCCCAGGATCAGTTTCTGCAGGCGGTCGACGGGCTCGCGACGTACGCAACCAGCTACTCCTACGATAGCGCCGCCATTTTTGCGCCCGCCCTGCATGTGCGGCTGGCGCTGGTTGCGCGGCGCCTGAACGACACGGCAGGCGAGCAGGCGGCGCTCTCACAAGCTGAAGCCCAGCTGGTGACTCTGCGCCAGGCTGCCCCTGACTGGCCGTCGGTAGCGATGGTTGAGGGTATGGTGGCGCTAGTACGAGGGGACAAAGATGCAGCTGAGGCTGCCTTTGACCGCGCCGAACTGTGTGATCAGACGGTGGCCGAAACGCGCAAGCAGATCGAAGCCTTGGTGGCAGCGGGAAAGTAGGGCGGGGAGAATCAGGTCCCCGGGACGGCGCACGATGATCTTGGCTATGTCCAGATCATTTTGCGCCGTCCCGGGGGGCATTCGGCCTGTCCGGGGATGTTGTTGCCAAACTAGAAGACGCGGCAGCTCTTTTGCAGTTTCACGGCATCGCGGTCCCGGATCCAGACGTACTGGCCGTTGACCTCGATCATGTACCAGCGTGTGCCGTTGACCCGCTGGCCTTGTACGGCCGTGTAGCCGCCGCTGCTCGTCTCGCCCAACCGTTTGCCGTCAGGGTGGTCAAAGTACTTGACGTTGGTCTTGAGGGCAAACGTACACTGGCCGACGGCAAAGTTGTAGATATTGCCGCTCTGATTAGGTGTTGGTGTAGGTGTCGGCTGCTGCGGGGGAGGGCCGCCACACGAGCCGTTGCCGAGGGTATAGCGCAGCTTCTGGGTCTGCCCATTGTTGCTGGCGCGCAGCTCATGCTTGTTGCCCTGATAGGCCGTGATCGTCGCCGGAATTGTGACGACATAGTTCTGGCCCGGATTGAGCGCCGGGTAGTTGCCGTAGCCGGTGAACGTCACGACGCCGTTGTCCACGCGGATATCTTGCAGCGTCACCGTGCCACCACCTGCCGGCGAACCACCGACGTTATTGACGTTAACTTCCACGGTAAAGCCCTGGCCGCACTGAGGCGTGCCGCCGCCCTGAATGCCGATGGCGGTGGGCACGACATTGCCGGCAGCAGGCGGCGGTGCTACTGGTGTCGCCGGTGGCGGTGGCGGTGGCGGTGGCGGGAACGGTGTAGGTGGCGTGACGATCGGAATACCAGCCGTGTTGCCGACGGCAGTTACTACCGTGGCAGAGACCCAGCCGGTCAAGCCGCCGGGCGCGTTGACCAGGTACCAGCCTGCGCCGTCGTTGCTGATGCCGAGGATCTGGGCAGTCTGGCCGGCAGTGATATAGCCCGTCACGGGGCATGCGTTGTTGTCGATGACTGCACAGGCACGGATGTTGATTGCCGTAGCGCCACCAGCGGGCACAATATAGGGCGCCTGGTCGGCGGGAGCCGGCGTCGGCGTGGCAGCCGGCGGGGCCGGGGTGGGTGTCATGCCTGTGCCGCCCCCTGCATCGTTGTTCACGCGCACAGGGCCGACCGTCGTGTCGGTTTCCTCGCCCGGTGCATCGACTGAGCCTAGGAAGGCCGCCAGCTGAAACTGGTAGAGCCCGTCAGGCAACCTGGACGTGTCGATCTGGGCCAGCACACTGCCGGTGACGGGAGCAGTGAGATCGGTGGTCAGGGGAATCCAAGCCGCATTTTCGGGAATGCTGAGGTCGTCGTTAAGGGCAATTGCCTCCAATCGATAGAACGCCATCTGGGGAATGTCGGCTGTACCGACCACGTCGACGACGCCGTGAACTTCGGAGATCGGCTGCGGCCAGATGATCTGCAGGTTGGGATTGGCCGTCGGGCCGGCCGTGGGGCTTGCCGCTGGGCTTTGACTAGCGTCTGCGCCGGCGTCTTGTTGCGCTAAAGCCATGGCGCCAGGCAACAGTAGCGCAAGCACGAGTGCAAGCAACAGGGCGCTACGTTTGTGCATCTTGTTCTCCTTTGCGGTCAGATTACGAATCCGGGAGCCGGCGCTAGGCCGGCCGGGCGCGACGCAAGATTGTAGCGTAATCGGGGCATTTGCACCAAGGACGTATTTTGGTGGGCCCCGCTACCGGCGGTCCTCTGCTGCTAGCGATCCTCTGCCGCACGTGTAATAAAGTCGTACGGATAGGGCAGATCGGCGTCGCCAGCACTGGTGAGCCGCTCCATTTGCTCGGGACTGAGCGACCAGCCGGCGGCGCCCAAATTATCCTCGAAATGGGTGAGCGAGCGAGCGCCGATTATCGGGGCCGTTACGCCCGGCCGCTGCAGCAGCCAGTTGAGCGCCACCTGGGCAGGTGACTTGCCCGTTTCCTGGGCGACGGCATGCAGCGCATCGAGCACGGTCCACGTGCGCTCGTTTGCGTACTTGCTCCACGATTCGCTCCAACCAAACTTTTCGGCCGACTCGATGCGCGTACCTTCCACGGGCGCTGCCATGCCGCGATGGTACTTCCCGCTCAACCAGCCCCCGCGCAGCGGGCTCCAGGGAATAACGCCGAGGCCCTCGTTGCGGCAGACGTGGACCAATTCCCATTCCAGCGCACGATCCAGCAGGTTATACAACGGCTGCAGGCAGACGAAGGGCTCCCATCCCATCTGCTTGCTCAGATCGACGGCTTTCTGCAGCTGCCAGCCGCTGTAGTTGCTGGCCCCGATGTAGCGCACTTTGCCGCTGCGCACCAGTTGGTCGAGCGTGCTGAGCGTCTCCTCCAGTGGGCTGCCGGGATCCCAACAGTGCACTTGGTAGAGGTCGATGTAGTCGGTGCCCAAGCGGCGCAGGCTGGCCTCGACGTTGGCGAGGATGTGCTTGCGACTCAGACCCAGGTCATTAGCCTTTTCGCCCATAGGGAAGCGCACCTTGGTGGCGATGACAAAATCGTCACGGCGCTGGCCCGCCAACCAGCGGCCCACGATCTCTTCCGACGCGCCCTGCGTATATACATCCGCCGTGTCGATAAAGTTGCCGCCTGCCGCGGCGAAGCGATCCATCATCTGGCGGCTGATGTCTTCGCTGCTTTCGCGGCCGAATGTCATGGCGCCTAAGCAGAGCTCGCTCACTTTCATGCCGGTCTTGCCCAAATAGCGGTAGTACATATTTACACCTTTCTGGTGCATGCCAATCCTGTTGACACGTATGATAATTGAATGGATTGGGGGAGACGCAACTGATTGTAGCAGAAAAAGCAGCATATGGTGCTCCAAGGAGCAAGCCGACTCTGTGCTAGGTCCTGTAAATGTATATCGTCTCGATTGTTTTGACAATCCGGCGAAAGTGACCGAAACTGATGCTATCAGTTTCCTCACCACAATGGAATTGATTGCGCCAAGCCATATCTACGTGCCGTTGGTGACCCATTACGGAGTCAACTACGGCGTGTCTTCATACTGTACCATCAAACTAAATTTCTCTTTGGAGGGACTATGGATTGGCTGAACATGCAGTGGATATCCACTTACTGGATGCCGCTATTGATTGCGCTGGTGCTGGGCTTTATTCTGGGTTGGCTGCTGACTGGGCTATCACCGCGGCGCAAGAACGCGGCCTATGAGGCGCAGATTGCCGATTTGGAATCGCGCAGCAGGAAAACGGAGCGTGATCTGACCGACACGCGCAAGCAGGCGGATCAGTTCAAGGGCTCGGCAGCAAGCACGGAGAGCGCGTTGAACGAGGTGCGCGGCAAGTTGAGCGCCGCCGAAGCAAGTCTGCAGCAGGTGACCGAGGAACGCGCCGGCTTTGAAGCTGATGTACAGTCGCGCAACATCGAGGTAGCCGATCTCAAGATGCAGCTGGCGCTGCTGCAAGATCAGTTCGATAAGGCCAAGTCGAGTGATGCGGCGGACGTCGAAACGCTGCGTTCCGGCTTGGACACGCGCGTGGCCGAAATTGCTGAGCTCACGGCGGCGCGCGACAGCGCACTTGCCGAGCGTGACCAGACGGCGGCGGAGCTGGCAAGCGTGCGCAGCAGTTCGGACGAGGTCATGAAGTCGTTGGCCTCCAAGGATGCGGCACTGAATGAATCGTACCAGCGCGTCGTCAACCTGCAGCGCGTGCTCGAGGATCGCGATGCGACCTTGGCGGCTGCCCAGGCCGAGCTCTCTGCCGTGCGTACGGACGTGGCTTCCTTGAACAGCATGAAGGCCGAATTGGAAGACCGGCTGCAGAAGGTGCGTGGTGACGTGGCCGGCGAAATGGCCGTGTTGACCTCCACCATGGTCAAGCTCAAGGAAGAGCAATTGGTGACCGCCAATGCGCGCATTGCTGAGTTGATGCATGAGTTGAACGCTCAAAAGGCCAGCCAGGCTGTAGGATAGACCGGGCCGCACCGGAAGGGAGTAGGATATGGACACCACGCAATTGCTATATTTAGCGGGGGCCTTTCTGCTCGGCTTCTTCTTCGCCTGGTTTGCCGGGCGCAGTGGACCGAAGCATGCACTGGAAGAGTGCGAGGCCAATGCTCATTCGCTGCAGCGCAGTCTTGACGACAGCGCCCGTTCCGTTGCGAAGCTCGAAGGCCAGCTGAAGGAGCAGGTGGTCCAGGTGGACCGCCTGGGAACCGAGAAGGCCGTTGTTGCAGCGCAGATCGCTGTTTTCGAGCAAAGTGCGGCCGATAGCGGAGCAGAGCTCGCTCAAATTCAGCAGCAGTTGAATGAGTCGCAGTCCGAGCGACTGCGGCTGGAGACGGAACTGGGCCACATTCGCGATGCCTATGCCGATACGCGCAGCCGGCTCGTGGAGTTGACTCAACAAGCGGAGGCCGATAAGGTAGCCGCCGAAACAGAGGCAGAGGAAGAGGCCGCCGCCGTCGAGGAGTTGATCGAAGACACGTCGACCGCCCTCGCGCTAGCTGAGGCAAGTCATACGGCCGACCTTGAATTGTTGACCGGCCAGGTGCGCTCGCTCGAAACTGAGCTGTCGGCAGCACGTGCTGCCTTGTCGCGCTTGTCGGCCCAGGTCGCGCTGCGTCCTGAGTTGACCCCCGGGAAGCGCCAGGAATATGCGGCGCTGGCCGGCGACCCCGACCGCATTATCGCCGCGCTCCACGAGCGCGACGTTGCCGTGGTCGATGCACGCGGCGAGGTTGATTACTTGCGCCGCACGATTGGTATGCTGACTGCCATGGGCGCTGAACTGGCCAATGAGGTCGAACGGCGTCGCCGCGAGCAGCAACTACTCGTTTACCAGGTTGCCGGCTTGACTGCCGTCACCCGCAATGTCGAGATGAAGCAGTTAGAAGACACGCAGGCAGCAGCGCCTGCCCAAGCCGATCTGGCGATCAAGAGTGAAGAGTTGGAATCGCTGGAAACCCGGTACGCGGCCACGAATGCGGTGGCAGCAGAACTGCAGACGCAGTTGGAAGAGCGCAGCAAGGCGGCCGCAGAACTGCAGATCCAGTTGGACGAGCGCAGCAAGGAATTTGAGGCGCTAAAGTCCGAATCGGGGCCGCTACAGGCCAATCTTGACGAACTGCAGGCGCAGATCGAAGCGCTGAATGCAGCTCAGGCCGACTTGGAGGCGCAGCTCGAAGCGCATGACGCGGAGCTGACCGAAACCAAGGACAAGCTGGCAACGCTGCAGACCGATGCCGAGAGCACTGCTGCGGCCAAGGCCGGGCTTGAGCAGCAGCTGCAAGCGCAAAGCAGCGAGTGGGACGGCCTGCTGGCGCGCATCAATGCCTTGAACGACGAGCTGGCAGGGATTACCGCTGGTGAGCCAGCCGAGGAAGCTGCGCCGGCAGAGCCCGCTGCGTCAGCAGAGCCCGCTGCCCCATCCGACGAGGTCGCTGCATTGGCGACCCCCAGCGAAGCGGCGGAGAGCACGGCTAAAGTCGTACCGGAAGCTGCGCGTGCGGCGGATGCGGCCATTCCTGTCGCTGCCGAACAGGCCACGGAACAGGCAGTTGAGCCCTCCCCGGATTCAGCTCCTGTGAAGAAGGAAGAGACGCCGGCCAACGCCGCACTGGCCAAGCTGTCGGCGGGCGTGGCGGCTGCCGTCGCCCTGTTCAAGCGCAAGAATGCCAAGCTTGCGGAGTACGACCAGCAGGTCAACGTGCTCGCCGGCGACAAGAGCACGCTTGAGTCCACCGTTGCGGCCAAGGACCAGGCGCTGGTCAGCACGCAGGGCAAGGTGGAAGAGCTGCAAACGGCGATGAGCCAGCGCAGCGCTCGCTTCGACGCTCTAAGCATGCATGCCAGCAGCCTCGAAGCCGAGATGGAAATCCGGCAGCTAGACCGCAACCAGCTGGAGGAGCAGGTGCGCCGCGTTGCCGCCGATCTCCAGGAGTTGACTGCGACTTACGCAGCTAATGGCGCGGCCAGTGGGGCAGCTGCTGAGCCTGCGCCGGATGCCACCGTCGCAGCAGCCGGCGAGGCCGCTGCGGCAACACTGGCAGTGGAAACGCCAGCAGCAGAAGCTGCACCTGTTGCAGCTGAGGTCGAAGCGTCAAGTATCGACGCTTTGAACGCCAGCGCAGTGGCCGTCGTCGAACTTGTGCGCAGCAAGCAGAGCACACTGGAAGACGCCAAAACGCAACTGGCAGAACTGCAAGAGCAGTTGGAAACCTACAGCGCGGCCAAGGATGCATTGGCCGCCGAGCTGGAGAGCCGCGGTCTCAGCCTTTCCGATGTGCAGACGCAGCTGGAGTCGCTCCAGGGCGACTATGCCGGCGAGCAAGGCGCGCGTGGCGAACTGGAGAACAAGCTGCAGGAGCTTGATGGCCAGTTGCAAGGCTACCTGGCCGAATACGGAGATCCAGAAGACGTTGCGCAACCGGCTGAAGCGCCTGCCCCAGACGCAGCAGCCCAGGGTGATGCTGCGACGGCGGCGGACGCAGGCGAGAGTGCGCCGGCCAAGAAAGTTGGCGCTGCGGCGAGCGTCGCCGCGCTGGGTACAGTGCTCAAGCGTCGCAAGGATGCCTTCGAGAGCGCCAGTGCACAGATCGCTGAACTGGAAAATCAGATCAGCCTCCTGACTTCCGAGAAGAGTGAACTCGAGAGCCAGGTCCAGCAGAAGGAACAGGCGCTGGCCGATCTCACTGCCCAGTACGAGACCACACAAGCCGACGTTGCCACGCTGACGACTGATGTAGAGACGCTTAAAAACCAGCTCGACGCTTCGCAGGCCGAGTTGACGGCCACAGAAGAGGAGCGCCAGCGGCTCGCAGCGCAACTGAATGAGCTGAACAACGACCTGGCGAGCCTGGCCACGGCCTGGGAGGCCGGCGACGAGGAAAGCGTTAGCGCCATCGCCGAGAAGTTGATCGGCCCGGCGCCCGAGACTGGCGGCGAGTCTCAGCCGGCAGAAGGTGAGGCTGTGAATGGCCATGACAATGGCGAAACCACTCGTTCGATGGCAGTGCCACTGGCCAAGACGGCCGGTGCGGTTGCCGTCGCCGGGGCCATCCGCAACAAGCAGCTGGCGCTGAAGGAAACCAGTGCCCGACTGGACTCTGTGCAGCAAGAACAAGCGGCGCTGACCACAGCCAAGGCCGACCTGGAAACCCAGTACCAGAGCCAGACGGCGGCCTTGGAAGAAGCCAAGGCGCAGCTCGAGGCGCTGCAGGGCGAGTATGCCGGCGAGCAAGGCGCCCGTGGTGAACTGGAAAGCAAGCTGCAGGAAGTCGACAGCCAGCTGCAGGCCTACCTGGCCGAATTCGGCGATGCCGAGGACACTGCCCAGCCGGCTGCCGCTGTGGCCGAAGGGGCTGAGGGTTCGGGCGAGACTGCACCGGCCAAGAAGGTTGGCGCGGCGGCGAGCGTGGTCGCGCTGGGTACAGTGCTCAAGCGGCGCAAGGATGCCCTCGAGAGCGCCAGTGCCCAGGTCACCGAACTGGAAAATCAGATCAATGCCCTGACCAGTGAGAAGAGTGATCTGGAGAGCCAGGTCCAGCAGAAGGAACAAGCGCTGGCCGATCTTACTGCCCAGCACGAGGCCGTGCAGGCCGAGTTGACGGCCACGGAAGAGGAGCGCCAACGGCTGCAGGCAGAGCTGGATCAACTGAACAGCGATCTGGCGAGCCTGGCCACGGCCTGGGAGGCCGGCGACGAGGAAAGCGTTAGCGCCATCGCCGAGAAGTTGATCGGCCCAGCCGTTGAGACTAGTGCTGAGACTGGCGGCGAGGCCACGCGTTCGATGGCCGTGCCGCTGGCCAAGACGGCTGGTGCGGTGGCCGTGGCCGGCGCCATCCGCAACAAGCAGCTGGCACTGAAGGAAACCAGCGCCCAGCTGGATTCGGTACAGCAGGAACAAGCTGCGCTGACCACAGCCAAGGCCGACCTGGAGACGCAGTACCAGAGCCAGACGGCCGCCTTGGAAGAAGCCAAGGCGCAGCTTGAGGCGTTGCAGCAGCAGATTGACGCTGCCAATGTTGCGCATGCCGAAGAACTCCAGGTGATCGACCAGAAAACGGCCGAACTGCAGGCCCAGTACAACGAGGCCGAGACGACACGCTTGCAGCTGCAGGCGCAGGTGGACGAACTCACCGCCGACCAGGACGCAGCTAAGGCTTTGCTTGCCGAACGTGACAGTGCCGTCCAGGAGGCAGAGACCAAGCTGGAGGCCATCACGCTGCCGGCGGAAAAGACGACCAGCGACTTCAAAGCGGCGGCACGTGCCGCTGCCGAAGCACGTGGTGTAGAAGTGCACTCCACGGCCGATGTCCAGGATCTGTCGCTGCTCAAGCACATTGGCGTGACCTTCGAGCAGCGCCTGTACCGTGCTGGAGCCGGCACCTTCTGGGAAGTGGCGCACATGACCGACGACGACTTCGAACTCGTCCTGCGGCTGACCGAGATGCAGCAGTTGGCCATGGATATGAACGAGGTGCGCAGCGACGCCGTGCGCCTGGCCGAAGAGACCGGCAGCGTAGGCCTATTGTCCGAAGGCGAGACGCCCGACGATTTCGAGCCCATCCAGGGCATCGGCAAGATCTTCGAGCAGCGCCTCTACAGCGCCGGGATTCGCACCTATCGCGAACTGGCAAACACGAGCGAGGAGCGGCTGGCCGAGATCTGCCAGGCGCGCAAGCCGCTTGTGCCGGACTATGGCTCATGGGTTCGCCAGGCGCGCGACTTCCTGGAAAGCCGCGGCGAGCAGTAAAGCCTGCACGTAGGCGGTAAACGCAATAAGAAGAGAGGACGTCCATACGGGCGTCCTCTCTCTTTATGTTTCGGCCTACATGCCGCGGTCGTCCTTGGCGGTAAATCATGGCACTACTCTTGGTCCTCTGATGCTTGTGTTAAATCGAGCGGCTGGATCAGCCCTAGCGCGGCGGCATGGGCGGCAAAATCCACCGTGTGCGGCGAGAGCAGCAGCTCTATCCCGCAAGCGCGTATCTGCTCGGCCAGCAGTCCGATCGCCTTTGCCCGGTCATCGTCTTTGCCTTCGCTGACGTCACGAATGTAGATGGCCAGGATACGGCCTGGGTTTTCACGCACCACCTCGCCGTAGATCTCGGGGTCGTGCTGGCCGCTGTCCCCCAGCAGCACAAACGGCAGGGTCGGATAGATTTCAAGCAACTCTTGGATGAGCTTGCGCTTGGGCGAAGGTTGGCCCAATGAGGCCAGCGCCTGCAAGTTATAGTCGCGCAAGATGAGCGGGCCTGCCGGGATCTGGTTTATATCCAAGAATTGGCTGAGCAAGCTGTAATAGTTCCAGGGGCTGAGCGAGACGTAGAAGATGGGATTCTGCTCGTCGCCACCTGCCCCTGCGTGTAGTGCCCGGTAGAAGGCGGGCACGCCAGGAAACGTGGCGCGCGAGTAGGCATTTTTGAGCAGCATCTCCAGTGCCATCTTGACCAGCGAGGTAATATAGGAGCGCAGGATAGTGTCGTCGACATCGCTGATGACGCCAAAGGTGGCCGTTGGCGGCGGCGTGAGGATGAGCGCCGGCACGGCACTGCCGCTGCCGTCCGCCTCGGGGTCCAACCAGGTGACGGAAAAATCATGCCACATCTGTGCAGCATCGACCGGGTTTTCGGGTTCAATCTGAAAGGCGAAGTAGCCCTCTTCGTCGCTGGTCGTCTCCCAACTCTCATCGCGGTAGGCAGCGCGCACGGTAATATTGGGCAGTTCGTTGCTGTCCAGCCGATTCAGGGCTGCCGCCAGGTTGCGCAGGGTCGATGAGCCCATCACCGCTACGTCCGGCGCATTGCGCAGGACGCGGCCCGACAGAAAGAGCCGCTGCGGCGTACCATAGCCGCGGAATACGACCAGGTTGACGGCGTTTTCCATTCCCTCAGACATCAAAGATCCTGCCTCGATTTAGAATTTGCTTTGGATCCAGCGCCACCTTGATCTGCCGCATCAGCGCCAACTCCTCCGGCGTGCGGGACCAACTGAGATAGGCCTTTTTCTCCAGCCCGATGCCGTGCTCGGCCGAGATTGAGCCGCCACACAGACGCAGGGGGCGGTAGACAACGCCCTCGACCGTGGTGCGGTCAGCCGCCGTCAGCGTTGGCGCCCACACGTTGACGTGCAGGTTGCCGTCGGCCAGATGGCCGTAGATCCAGCAGCGCCCCTCTTCGCCAAAGTGATACTCAACGCCGGACAGTACATCCTCGGCGTACTCCTCCATTTCTGCCACCGGCAGGCTGACGTCAAAGCCAAAGGTGAGGTGGTGCTGGCGCTCGATCTGTTCCGAGTCTTCGCGTATGCGCCACAGCTTAGCGCGCTGCGCTTCGCCCGCAGCCACGACGGCATTCGTGATCAGGCCGGCGTTATATCCGTGATCAATGGCGCGTTCGAAGGCATCGCGCGTGCGCTCATATGAAGTGCCTAGCGCTTCGACTAGCACGTAATACGCGTAATCTTGGGCAAACGGTGGCCTGGAAGGAGCCGGCGGCGTCGTGGTGAGCCGGTAGTATTGCGGCCACATGACCTCGTAGGAGGCCAGTGCCCCGCCCAGATCGGCCTGGAGCAGGTGCAGCAAACCCACCACTTGCGCAAACTCGTCTACGGCAATTAAGGCGGTGTTGGCGTGATTCTGCCCCGGATAGAGCCGCAGCACGAGCTGGGTGATGACGCCCAACGTGCCCTCGCTGCCGATAAAGAGATGCTTGAGGTCATAGCCGGCGTTGTTCTTGAGCATGCGATTGAGAGAGGAGATGATCGTGCCGTCTGCCAGCACCGCCTCCACGCCCAGCACCAGGTCGCGCATCACGCCGTAGCGCAGCACGCGCACCCCGCCTGCGTTCATCGCTGCACAGCCGCCGATGGTCGCCGACCCGCGTGCCGCCAGGTCGAGCGGAAAGAGGAGCCCGGCCTTGGCTGCGGCTTCCTGCACGGCCTGCAAGGGTGCGCCCGCCTGCACGGTCATCGTCTGTCCTGCCACGTCCACCGCCTCCACTGCCTGCATGCGTTCGAGCGAAAGCAGCACGTCGGCCAGCGTACTGTGCGTGGCATCTACCAGGTTGGTCGCGCCGCCCAGGGTGATCACCGGCTGGTCGCCGGCGTGGCAGATACGCAGCGCCGCAGCGACCTGCTCAGTCGTGCGTGGGCGCACGATAGCCGCCGCCTGCAAGGGCGATGGATCGATCCAACTGGCGGCCCGCGCCGCCACCTCCCCGCCCGTCAGTACGGTGTCTGTGCCCAACGCCGCGCGCAGTTGTTCAACGAGTGTGGGCATAGTCTGCAATCGCCCCTGCCAGGCGCTGCACGCCTGCAGCCAACTGGTCCGCCTCGTAAAAGGCAAAGCTGAGCCGCAGGTAGTTGCGCAGCCCGTCGCGACTGGAGAAGCGCACGCCAGGGCGGAAGCCTACCTTGTGGCGGGCTGCATGCTCCATCAGTGCCCCTGCGTCGTAACCCTCCGGCAGCCGCAGCCAGAAGAAGTAGCCGCCCTGCGGTGCCGTGAAACTTACCCTGTCACCCAATTCGGCGCGCAGGGCGTCGTTCAGCACGTCAATGCGTTTGCGGTAGGTGGCGTGCAGGTGCGCCAGGTAAGCGTCCTGCCTACCGTCTTCGATCACGACCCGCACCAATGCCGAGGTGAACGGATTCAGGCCGCCGCCGCTGTCAAGCAGTCCGCTGTTGACCAGGCGCTGGATGTGTGTGGGCGCGGCCTGCACCCAGCCCAGCCGCAGCCCCGGCGCCAGGATCTTGGAAAACGAATTGACGGACAGGACGCTGCCGCCCGCTGCGAACTGTGCCAGCGGCGGGGGCGGTGCGGCGTTGTAGCTCAGCAAGTGGTACACTTCATCGGCCACAATCAAGAAGCCATGCTCCAGGCTCAGCGCCACCAACTGCTGTCTGCGGTCGAGCGGCAGTGTAGCCCCTGATGGGTTCTGGTGCGTGGGGATCACGTAGAACAGTGTCGGACGGTGTTGGCGCAGCGCCTCCTGCAGGGCGTCGATGCGCAACCCGTGTTCATCGGTGGCGATACTGACCACGCGCAGGTGGTGGTCGGCAAAGATGCGCAATGCCAGGAAGTAGCTCGGCTCTTCGACAAAGACCACATCGCCCGGCTGCGTGTAGAGGGTGCAGATAAGCTCGAGCGCCAGCGAAGCGCCGGCGCTGACAAACAGGTTGTCGTAGCCGACCTCAAAACCATAGCGTGGTGTGAGAAAGTTGGCCAATGCTACGCGGAAGTAGCCGTCGCCCTGTTCCAGCCCGTATTGCAGCAGCGAGGCGTCGGGCTGGCCCAGCCGTCGAGCTGCTGCTTCTTGTAAAATCGTACGCGGCAGCAGGTCTGAGGCAGGATGGCCGAGGCCAAAGTCGATGACGTCGGCCGGCGTTTCCGACTGCATGGTGGCCAGTTGAAGCGGTTTGGATGTTGTCATAGTATTCACGTTCGATCCTGGATCGGTAGCACCTTGATACGCAACGGAGGATTGGCGGGCGATGAACCGGCAAGAGCAGGCTGACCTAATTATTACCCAGGCCAGGGCGTTTACTGCAAATCCCCAGCAGCCCTGGGCACAATCGGTAGCGGTGCGCGGCAATCGCATCGTCTTTGTCGGCGAGACGGCTGAGGCCTTGGCCTGGCGCGGCCCAGCTACGCGTGTGGTGGACGGCCAGGGCGCTACGCTGCTGCCGGGATTGATCGACAGCCATTTTCACCTGCAGTGGGGGTCGACCAACTACGAGGATGCTTTGCTGGAAGACATTCACGGCCTCGACCAGTTGGCGCAAATTCTGCATTCGTATGCGGCCAAGTACCCGCACAAGCAGTGGATCACGGGCCACCGGCTGGCGTACGACGTGCTGGGCGGCGACCGCATGCTGACGCGCCATGATTTGGACGCTATCGAGCCGCACCGTCCCCTGGCGCTAATGTCGTTTGACTACCACGCCATGTGGGCCAATACGCGGGCACTCGAATTGGCGGGCATTTTGCGCGGCGCGCCGGTGCCGCACGGCAGCGAGATCGTAATGGGTGAGGATGGCATGGCTGCAGGCCAGCTCACCGAGCGCGACGCGTTCCGCTATGTGCTGGACGCCATGCCGCCGCAGGGTGAAGACGAGCGCGACCGGCTGCTGGACCTCGCTATGCAAGAGGCGGCATCCTGGGGCATCACCGGCGTGCACAACATGGACGGCGATGCCGCCCAGATGGCGCGTTATGCGGCCAGGGAGGAACAAGGCAGGCTCAGCCTGCGCGTTTGGATCGCTTACAGCGTCAAGCCTGAGACGCCGTTCGAGGCGCTGAGGGACGAGGCTGCTGTGCTGCGCGACTGCTATCGTACTGGCATGGTGCGCACCGGCAGTGTCAAGTTTTTTATGGACGGCGTGATCGACTCGTTCACCGGCTTTATGCTCGAACCCTATGCGCTGCGGCCTGACACCTGTGGCGAGGTGCTGTGGTCGGCCGAGAAGTTCAACCGCTATGCCGTCGAGGCTGACCGCCTGGGTTTGCAGATCGTCGTGCACGCCATCGGCGACGCCGCCATTCGCCGCACGCTGGATGGCTTTGCCGCCGCCCGGCGTGCCAACGGTCCTCGCGACAGCCGCCATCGCATCGAGCACATCGAACTGCTGCACCCGGCCGACCTGCCGCGTATACGCGACCTGGACGTTGTCGCCTCCATGCAGCCGCTGCACGCCTCGCGCCCCGAGCGCAACTACTTTATGTTTTGGACCGAGATTGTGGGCCGCCGCCGCTGGCGCGACGCCTTCCCCTGGCGCGACGTGCATGCAATCGGGGCGCCGCTCACCTTTGGCAGCGACTGGCCCATCGTCACGATGGACCCTTACCGCGGCTTGGAAGCCGTCGTCACGCGCAAGCCGTGGGCCGAGGGGCTGCCCAACCAGGCGCTCGACCTGGCGCAGGCACTGGACGGCTATACGCGCGTGCCCGCTTGGGTCGAGTTCCAGGAGCAAGCCAAGGGCCAACTGGCCCCCGACCTCCTCGCCGATCTCGTCCTCCTCGACGCCGACCTGTTTGCGCTGGGAGGGGAAGAGATCGCCAAAGTGCGCCCGGTGATGACATTATGCGATGGGCGCGTGGTGTACGACCGGACATAGCGGCACCAGGTTGCGTACTGAGGTGACCGGGTCCGCAGGGGTGGCGTGCGTTTCAGGTTGGGAGCGAGGGCAGTGCCGCCCCATCTGGGGCGGGCACAAGGTCCGGCGAAGGGAAGCTCGCGGTAATTGGTGGCGCTATTGCGCCGGACCTTGTGCCCCTACGAGCATGCGTGCCCCGAACGCGACATGCACCCCATGGGTGGCGTGATATTGGGTTGCTGCGCTCCCCTGTGCTATGCTGGCAGAGGAAGAGAGCGCAACCTTTTATGCTTGTTGATTTGTATTTGCGATGCTGCGCGTGGCGATGGGTTTGTTAGTGCAAACCGTCTTGCCTGAGTGGCATCGTTTTTTTCTTGGCTTCCGCGTTTGCAGGAGCCTATTGGAGAATGAAAGCAATGACCGCACCACTGTCCAATTCCAACCTTCCCGCCGCCGCGGCCCCGACGATCCTGATCGTGGGGGGCGTCGCCGGCGGCGCTTCCGCGGCGACTCGCGCCCGCCGCATGAACGAGCAGGCGCGCATCGTGATGTTTGAGAAGGACGCCTATGTTTCCTTCGCCAACTGCGGCCTGCCATATTACCTGGGCGGCGAAATTCAGGACCGCGCCAAACTGCTGGTGGCGACGCAGGAGCTGTTTGAAAGGCGATTCCGTATTGACGTGCGTACGCGGCAGGAAGTGACGGCCATTGACCGCGCGGCCAAGACGGTGACCGTAGAGAATCACGCCACCGGCGCAATCTATACGGAGCACTACGACAAGCTGATCCTGGCGCCGGGAGCCAGCCCCATTGCGCCGGCCATGCGGGGTCTGCATGCATGCGGGGTGTTTACGCTGCGTAACCTGGAGGATACGGACCGGATTGCCGCGGCCATGCCCCAGGCACAATGTGCGGTCGTGGTCGGTGGTGGTTTTATCGGCCTTGAGGTTGCCGAGCAGTTTTCCCGGCGTGGCATGCAAGTCACGCTGGTCGAGATGCAGCCACAGGTGCTGCCACTGCTCGATATGGAAATGGCGGAACCGCTCCACCGGGAGATCGAGGCGCACGGCGTGCAGCTCGAACTCGGTCGCGGCATCGCTTCGATCGAGGAAACCGCCGGCGCCGCCAGCGCGGTCATGCTCACGGACGGCACGCGCCTCCCCGCGGATATCGTGCTGCTGGGGCTGGGCGTGCGCCCGAGCGTCAAGTTGGCGGCCGACGCCGGCCTCCAGCTCGGCGCCAGCGGCGGCATCGCCACCGACGACTTCATGCGGACGTCAGATGCGGACATCTATGCCGTCGGCGATGCGGCCGAATATGCTTATGCTCCCAGCGGCGCCCGCATGCGCGTCGCGCTGGCCGGTCCCGCCAACCGGACCGGACGGCTTGCCGGCGAGCACGCCGCGACGGGTGCTGCGCGGCAGAGCCCGGCAGCGTATGGCACCTCGATCGTGCGCGTATTTGGGAAATCCGCCGGCATCACCGGGCTGTCGCTGCGCGCAGCGCGCAAAGCCGGTCTCGACGCACGGGCGGTGCACATCACGGGCAACCACCACGCCGGCTATTTCCCGGGTGCAGAGCAGATGCTGCTCAAGCTCGTCTACGAGAACGGCTCGGGCCGGGTGCTGGGTGCGCAGGCGGTCGGCGGCGCAGGCGTAGACAAGCGCCTCGACATCATTGCCACCCTTATGTACTTTCACGGCACGGTGCATCACCTGGCCGAGCTTGACCTTGCCTATGCGCCGCCGTTTGGGTCGGCGAAGGACCCCGTGCACATGGCGGCGTTTGCCGCCGAGAACGATCTGGACGGCCTTGCCCCGCTCCTGCAGCCGGACACGGATTTAGCGGCATACCAGGTTGTGGATGTGCGCGACGCAGATGAGATTGCCCAGCTGGCGCTGGCGCAGGCAGCGCACGCGCACCGTATTCCGCTCGACGACCTACGCGAGCGCCTGGGCGAACTGGACCCGGCGCTGCCGACCGTCGTCGCGTGCCAGGCCGGGCTGCGCTCGTACCTGGGCACGCGCATCCTCGCCCAGCATGGCTTTGGGCAGGTCTTCAACTTGTCCGGCGCTGCGACGGTCCGTGACCTGATGCTCAACCGGCGCACGCCCCTCACCGCCGCGCCCGCCAACGGCGCCCCCGCTACGTCGCCTGCTGGGGAGGGCCTGGTAGCGGGGCGCATAAGCGGCCTGTGAAGAAAAATAGCATTTCGGGGCAAGTCCAACACACGTTATAATCGGCACAGCCCAAGCGAGTCAATCCCGCTTACCATGGTACGTTGGCATTTCCTCCTCCGGTTGAGCTTTTGGTTGTCGAAGATAGCTACTCAGCTATCAGTAGGTTCTGTCGTATGGCGGCCTCTGAAGAGAACGATCCGGCAGGGAGGGCCGCCGACTCTCCCCAGCTTCACAACCTGCCCCTCCCCGCTACTCCGCTTGTAGGACGCGAACACGAGGTGGCTGCAGCTTCCGGCCGGCTTCAGCGCGCAGATGTGCGGCTGCTAACCCTCACCGGCCCACCCGGCATCGGCAAAACCCGCCTTGCCGTCGCCGTCGCCAACACGCTGCCGGCCAAGTTTCCCCATGGCGTTTACTTCGTCGACCTGGCGCCGGTTAGCGATGCCGGCCTGGTCTTGCCGACCGTTGCGCATGTCTTGGGTCTCAGGCAGGTCACGGACAGATCGCTCATAGAGGAATTGGGAGACTATCTGGCGAGCAAGCGCGTGCTGTTGGTGCTGGACAATTTCGAGCAGGTGGTTGAGGCAGCTCCCGTCTTAACCGAACTGCTGCAAGGCTCGCCTAACGTCAAGCTGCTCGTCACAAGTCGTGAGTTGCTGCGCGTTTCCGGCGAACACAACTTTCCGGTGCCACCTCTGTCGCTGCCACCGGTGCTGGCGGACCACGGCGCCCCGCGTACGTTGGCTGCGCTTTCGCCTGAGCGGCTGGGCAGCTTCGATGCGGTGCAGCTCTTTGTCCAGCGTGCGGTGGCGCTGCAGCCCGGTTTTGCGCTCACGCCGGACAACGCACTGATTGTGGCGGGCATCTGCTGCCGGCTTGACGGCCTGCCACTGGCAATCGAGCTGGCAGCGGCGCGCGTGCGCCATCTTCCGCCGCACGACATCTACGCCAGGCTGGAGCAGCGCCTGCACGTGCTGAGCGGCGGCGCGCGCGACCTGCCGCTGCGCCAGCGCACACTGCGTAACACAATCGAGTGGAGCTACAACCTACTCGACGGAGACGAAAGACTCCTGTTCGCGCGACTTGCGATCTTTCGAGGCGGATGCTCGCTGGAAGCTGCAGAGGCTGTATGTGGTGAAGACTTGCCGGTTGAGGTGTTTGAAGGCCTGGCTTCCCTCATAGATCAGAGTCTCGTCCAACACAAGGAGACATCAGAAGGCGAGGCGCGTTTTGTTCAGTTGGAAATGATCCATGAGTATGCTCGTGAGCAGTTGGAAGCCGGCGGCGAGCTAGAAGCCCTCTGCAGGAAGCACGCGGCATATTTTGTGGGGTTGGCTGAGCGCGCTGAAGTCGAATTGCGGCGGGCTCACCAGCAATATTGGTTTCACTTGCTGGAAATGGAAATCGACAATCTACGGGCGGCTCTCCAATGGTCGCTTGGGAGTGGCGATATCGCCGTCGGAATCCGCATCATCAGTGGCACCCTGCTTTATTGGCATATCTATGGGCGTCAAGATGAAGGCATTCGCTGGACGCAGCATCTGCTCGCACAGATGGATGAGACTCCATCGGCTACTGGGCCGGCGTACCAGGTGCGTTTGCTGCGCTGCGCAGCACATCTGATTTCATACAGGGACAGCGCGACTGCTGTACAACTAAGCCGTCAAGCCCTGCTCACTGCACGCGCCTGCGGGGACAAGGCACAGCTTGGCTGGGCATTGTATACCATGGGGGCTTTGGATCCTGCGTTTACGAGCGAGCCGGAAACCGGGGAGCTGACTGGGGCATTGGCCGAGGCCCAAGCTCTGTTTCGAGAATTGGACGATCAACAAGGTATTGCCCAGGTGCTTAACAGCATCGGCGAACATGCCCGCCTCAGTGGAGACGATGAGCGAGCCAGACGCGCCTATGAAGGTTCTCTGGAAATCTTCGAGCGGCTGGGTGACACAAGGGCCCAGTATTCGCTACTTTATAACATGGCTTTTGTTGCCCAGCACGAAGGTGACCATCAAGAGGCTATTCGCCTGCTGCGTCGCTCACTCGCGCTATGTCAGGACGTGGGCGTCCCGGCCGAAGTGGCGCGCGAGCTGCTCGCGCTCGCCGGCCCGCTGGGAGCAGCAGGAGATGCTGTGGGCGCTGCGCGGCTCTTTGGCGCAGCGGACGCCTTCTTTCAGCATAGCGGTGCGTTGGTGGATCCTGACGATCAACCGGAGCATGATCGTAATATTGCCTTTGTGCGTGCGGAGCTCGGCGAGGCGGCATTCGCAGTGGCATGGGCGGAGGGACAAGCCATGACGCTCGATCAAGCAACTGCTTATGCGCACACCGCCTCTGGCTTCGAGTTGCCGTCTACACCTCAGCCTCGATTCGACCGTGTTTCCGACCAACCGGGCGATTTGACCCGCCGCGAGCGCAATGTCGCGCGCCTGATTGCGGAAGGTAAATCTAACCGCGAAATCGCCGCCGTACTCGTGATCACCGAACGCACCGTCGAAGGGCATGTCAGCAACATCCTTACCAAGTTAGGCTTCCGGTCACGCGCCCAAATCGCTGCTTGGGTGGTCGAAAACATGCGACCGGATCGGTGATCCTCCCGCCTCCAGAACAAAAGTCACGTACCAAAACCACGTACTGCGGAACCGGAATCACGTGTTTTCCACGGTGTGCGAGCAGCGCCGCTTTGCTAGAGTGACATTGCCGGCGCTCGAGCCGGCGGTCACACAGGCTCAGCTCACACAGGAGGAGAAACATGGATACGCAGCATACGGATCATGAGATGCAGGATGGTCACGCCTGTCACGGACCGGGGTACGCATCGCCGCTGGAGGCAATGAAGGCTGAACGCGAAAAAGTGCTCTACACGGTTGCCCTGTATGAAGGCACCGGCGTCGAGTCGCCCGGCTATCTGGCGACGATTGATGTCGATCCCGCCTCGCCGACCTACTCGCAGGTGATTCACCGCACGATGATGCCCAACGTTGGCGATGAGCTTCATCACTTCGGCTGGAACGCGTGCAGCTCGTGTCACGGCGACGAGCACAAGGCGCGCCGCTTTCTGATCGTTCCGGGCTTTCAATCCAGCCGCATCCACGTCGTCGATACAGCAGATCAACGGGCGCCACGACTGCACAAGGTAATCGAGCCCCAGGAGATCAAAACAAAGACCAATCTCAGCGCGCCGCACAGCGTTCACTGTCTTGCCGACGGTCACGTCATGATCTCGATGCTCGGCGACGCCGAAGGCAACGCGCCGGGCGGTTTTCTGCTGCTCGACGCAGAGTTCAACATCGCCGGCCGGTGGGAAAGTGGCACCGACGGAATGCCGTTCAACTATGACTTCTGGTATCAGCCGCGCCACAACGTGATGGTCAGCAGCGAACTCGGCGCGCCCAAAACGTACGTGCCGGGCTTCAGCCTCGACGATGTCGCAGCGGGGCTGTACGGACGCCGGCTTCACTTCTGGGATTGGCAGGCGCGCCGCATCGTGCAAAGCGTCGATCTCGGCGAAGAAGGCCTGATCCCGCTGGAAGTACGCTTTCATCACAACCCGGACAGCACGCACGGCTATGTAGGCGCCGCGCTCAGCAGCACACTCTGGCACTGGAGCAAGCCAAACGGACATTGGACCGTCGAGAAGTCATTGGGCATTCCGCCCGTCGAGGTCGAAGGCTGGCCCTTTCCGGTGCCATCGCTCATCACCGATCTGCTGATTTCGCTGGATGACCGCTATCTCTATTTGTCGAACTGGCTGCATGGCGATATCCGCCAGTACGACATCAGCGATCCAGCGCAGCCGAAACTGACGGGCCAGCTCTGGTGTGGCGGCGTGCTCGGCAAGGGTGGGACGGTCAAGGGCAACCAGTTCCAAGGTGGGCCGCAGATGCTGCAGCTCAGCCTGGACGGGAAGCGGCTCTATGTCACAAATTCGCTGCTGAGCAGCTGGGACAACCAGTTTTACCCCGGCCTTGCCCAGCGCGGATCGTACTTGCTCCAGGTCGACTGCGATACGGAGCAAGGCGGCTTGAAGATCAACCCGGACTTCTACATCGACTTTGGGCGCGAACCTGCAGGTCCCGCGCGCACACACGAAATGCGCTACCCAGGCGGTGACTGCACGTCCGACATTTGGGTCTAGGGCTGCGATCATGAGCACATTCTTACACGTTGATGCAGATCGGCGGCGGTCGCGTATGGCCGCCGCCGGCCTGGTTCTCTCGGCATGGGTGGTGTTGGCCGCCTGGAGCATGTCACCCTATGCGGAGTGGTTGGATCACGCCCGAATGGATCATATTGCTGCGCCTGCGGCCGTGCGCCTGGTCGTATTCATGTTAGGTTGGACGCTGATGATTATCGCCATGATGTTGCCCGGCACGTTGCTGCTGCTGGAGCGCTGTTTGGAGAACACGCCGTTCAGCAGCGGTCGCCTGGCGCCGGCGATCCTGGCATATCTGGGGATCTGGATGGTCTTTGGCAGTCTCAGTTATTTGGGCGACAGCGTGCTGCACGAAATCGTCGAGCAGCTGCCCGCCCTGGCCGGCGTCATTGCGCCTGGAGTCTTGCTGCTGGCGGGCGCCTACCAGCTGACGCCGATGAAGCGAGCCTGTTTGTCCAGATGCCGTCTCGAAGGCAGAGCGGTCGAGCTTTTGGCACATTCATCTCGGCGAAACAGCTGGACGCTGGGGCTGCTGCACGGCGTGTTCTGTCTTGGGAGCTGCTGGGCGTTGATGCTGCTAATGTTCGCAGGAGGCGGAGTCAACCTGATTTGGATGTTGATTCTTTGCGCGGTTATGGCAGCCGAACGCTTGACCCGCCATGGGGCCTATCTGGCGCACGTAGTGGGTGTCCTGCTGATCTTGTGCTGGGCTGCATCGGTTCTACAAAACACTGGAGGGATACCATAGCTGTCTCTATTCTCGCGGTTTCTGCGCGCGCTGAGCGTGGTCATCTCTGTTCGTATGGTATATTTACCTCTACTGCATTTCGCGCTTTTGCCTCCCATCGCGCATAATTGCCTTTTGAGGAATCTGCCACGATCAGCGCACGTAACCAGGAGATCTGCGATATGGGCAACCCTGTTGACTTGCTGGCTCCCGTTTGGTCCCATATGACGCAGGTGCAGCCGGTACGGGGCGAAGGTGTCTACCTCTATGACGCCGGCGGCCAACGTTACACCGATTTTACCTCCGGCATTGGTGTGACCAACACCGGCCACTGCCACCCCCGCGTGGTGCAGGCCATCCAGCAACAGGCCACCCACCTGATCTTCGGCCAGATGAACATCGTCGTGCCGCCCACTGCTGTAGCACTGGCCCAAAAGCTGGATGAGGTCACGCCGCAAAGCATCGACCAGTTCTTTTTCTCCAACAGCGGGGCAGAGGCCATCGAAGCCTCCGTCAAGCTGGCACGCATGGCCACCCACCGCCGTAACCTGATCGTCTTTCAGGGCTCCTTCCATGGCCGCACGCACCAGGCCATGGCCATGACTACCTCCAAGTACACGTATCGCTACGACTACCAGCCGCTCCCGGGCGCCATCTTTGTCGCCCCCTTCCCCTACACCTACTATTTTGGCTGGAGCGAGGAGGAGACGATCGAGTTCTGTCTCAAGCAGTTGGACCAACTGCTCAAGAGCCAGACTGCACCCGAGGAGACGGCTGCCATTATCATCGAGCCGGTGCTGGGCGAGGGCGGCTATGTGCCCGCCCCGCCCGAATTCCTGCGCCGCCTGCGCACCCTTTGCGACCAGCACGGCATCCTGCTCGTGCTTGACGAGGTGCAGTCGGGCTTTGGCCGGACAGGCAAGTTCTTCTGTTTTGAACACGCCGGCATCGAGCCCGACATTATCGTTATGGCCAAGGGTCTGGGCAGCGGCATGCCCATCTCGGCCGTGGGCGCCAACGCCGAGATCATGCGCCACTGGAAGGTAGGCACACACGGCGGCACCTATGGCGGCGGCAATGCCATCGCCACGGCTGCCGCCGCCGCTACCATCGACGCCATCCAAGAGGAGGGGCTGGTCGATAATGCGGCGCAGATGGGGTCTCGCCTGCAAAAAGGGCTGCGCGAGCTGCAGGCCGAGTACCCGGTGATCGGCGACGTGCGCGGACTGGGGCTTATGGTGGGCGCAGAGTTCACGCGTGATGGCCAGGCCGACGCCCTCACTACTACGCGCGTGCAGCAGGAGTGCATCAATCACAACCTGTTGCTCTTGACCTGCGGCACCTATGGCAATGTGATTCGCTGGATTCCACCGCTGGTCGTCAATGCGGAGCAAATCGATGCCGGCCTGGCGATCTTTAACGAAGCGCTAGCTGCGGCGGCCAACTAAGGCCGCCTTCTATTCTGCATACAAGAGAGGGACAAATGCGAAAACTATCAGTACTGTGGGCGTTGGTCGTCGTTGCTGCCCTGCTGCTATCGGCCTGCACGGCCGTGCAGCCGGGAGCCACCACTGGCACAGCCGGTCAGACCGGCGCAGCCGATCAGGCCGCTGCGGCCGATGAGGGAGTGCTGGGCCAGATCAAGGAGCGCGGCAAACTCATCGTCGGCACGTCTGCCGATTATCCGCCTTACGAGTCCATTGATGCCGATGGCAAGTTTGTCGGCTTTGACATGGATATGGCGCGCGCCATCGGCGAGAAGCTGGGCGTCGAAGTCGAGTTCCAGGATATGCCGTTTGACTCGCTGATCGCCGCCGTGCAGGAAGGCAAGATCGACGTCGTGGTCGCCGCCATGCAGGCGACGCCCGAGCGTGACGAGACGGTTGACTTCTCGATGGTGTACCGCCCGACCAAGGACGCCTTCCTAGGCGCAGCCGACTCGACTATCGAACTCAAGACCGGCGACGATGCCGCCGGTTATAGCATCGGCGCCCAGACCGGCACCGTGCAGGAGAAGTGGGTGCAGGACCATCTCGTCGGCGGCGGGCTGACCCCGGCCGACAAGGCCTTCTCCTACGAGCGCGCGGACCAGGGCGGCCTCGACGTGCAGAATGGCCGCATCGAACTGCTGCTGATCGACGCCGAGCCGGCGATGGCCCTGGCCGAGCAGCTGGGCCTCAAGGTCCTGCTTATCACCGACAGCACGGCCGCTGCCGGCAAGGCCATCGCTATCAAGCAGGGTGAGACCGCGCTGAAGGCTGAATTGGACACGATTATTAAGGGTTTGACCGACGACGGCACGCTCACGAAAATCGAGCAGGATAACGCGCTGCCGAATCTGGAGCAGTAAGAATCAATTCGTTTAGGTGCACGAGGTCCGGCTAGGTGATTAGAGAAACCGAGTATCTGGCGAACTGACGCTCGCTTGAGAAACTCGGTTTCTGCCGCCGGGTCGGGTGGCAGGCGAGGACGCCTGCGCTCCGGTGACCTCGTGCCCCTACACACCTATACCTGTGCGGACGCACCACGCCCATGGATTTGCTGAACGATTTCTATACCACCATACTCTTTCTGCTGGAAGGCCTGTGGGTGACGGTCAGTGTAACGCTGGTCGCACTGGGGGTGGGCTTTGTGTTGGGCGTGCTGATGGCCGTACTGCGCGTTTACGGCAACCGCCCGCTCTCGGCTTTGGCCGCCGCTTACAGCGTTATCATACGCGCCGTGCCCGTGGTCGTCACCATCTTTATTCTTTATTTTGTCATCGCCTCTATTGTCGATCTCTCGCCGTTTTTGGCCGGCTCGCTGGCGCTCGGTTTTGCCAGCGGAGCCTACCAATCTGAGATCTTCCGCGGCGCGCTGCAGTCAGTGGCGCCGGGGCAGATGACGGCGGCGCGGGCCATCGGCATGAGCCGTATCAAAGCTATTCGCCACATTATCCTGCCGCAAGCGATCCGGCTGGCGCTGCCCGCCTGGGGTAACGAGGCCACGCTCGTGCTCAAGGATTCAACGCTGGTGTTTGCCGTGGGCGTGCCTGAGATGCTGCGCCGTGCTCAATATGTGAGTTCGCGCACGCTCGAACCCTTTCTGGCCTTTGGCACGGCTGCCTTGCTCTACCTCGCGTTGACGATGCTCACCAGCTATGTGCTGGGCCGCGTCGAGCGCCGTTACCGGCTCCTGACGTAACCGGCCTGCGAAGCCCGCTTCACGGCTCTGACCTAGCGAAACGACTTAGCGAAACACGGCAAAACCATGGCTGAACAAACACCTGCTGCAATTCCAATGCCCGACCTCACGGCGCCGCCGCTCGTGCGCATCGAGGACGTCAAGAAGTCGTTTGGCGCCACGCATGTCCTGAAGGGCATCAACTTGTCCGTCTATCGGCAGCAGGTGGTCGTGTTGGTTGGCCCCAGCGGCACCGGCAAGAGTACGCTGCTGCGCTGCATCAACCTGCTCAGCCCGCCCGACAGCGGCCGTATCTGGCTGGAGGGCGAGGAGATTACTGCTCCCGGCGTTAACCAGGACAAGGTGCGCCAGCGCATCGGCATGGTCTTCCAGGACTTCAACCTGTTCACCCATCTCACTGCCCTGGAAAACGTCACCATCGGCATGACCAAGGTGCTGGGCCTCAAAAGTCAGGAAGCGCGCGAAAAGGGCATGTGGGAACTCGAGCGCGTGGGGCTGGCGGACCGTGCCGGCCATTACCCTGCCCAGCTATCCGGCGGCCAGAAACAGCGTGTGGCGATCGCACGCGCCTTGGGCATGGACCCGCACGTCATGCTGTTTGACGAGCCAACCTCGGCGCTCGACCCCGAGCTGACGGGCGAGGTGCTGGAAGTCATGCAGCAATTGGCTTATGAAGGCGACACCATGATCGTCGTCTCGCACGAGATGCAGTTTGCGCGCGAGGTGGCCGACAAGATCGTGTTTATGGAAGGTGGCTACGTGGTCGAGGAGGGTGATCCGGACGTCATGTTCACCAACCCACGCACCGATCGGGCGCGCGAGTTTCTCAACCGCATCGCCGACTTTGGCGAAAACAACAAGGAAAAGTAGGCGCTGCCAGCCGCCATGGAACAGATTTCGCTGTTTATCGAACGCGTCCTGCCTGTCTTATGGCAGGGGACGCTTATTACACTGCAACTTGCCTCGGTTTCCCTGCTGCTGGGCATGGCGCTTGGGCTGCCAATGGGCGTATTGCGCGTCTACGGCCCGCCCTGGGCGCGCCGGCTGGTGAGCCTCTATGTGTTAGTCTTCCAGGGCACCCCGCTTCTTGTGCAGCTTTTCATTATCTACTATGGCTTCCCCCAGCTTGGCCTCACCCTCGATCGCTTCCCGGCGGCCTACGTGGCGTTGGGCTTGCACAGCGCCGCCTACCAGGCCGAATACCTGCGCGGCGCGCTGCAGTCGGTCAGCGAAGGACAGATGACCGCCGCGCGTGCCATTGGCATGAGCCGTGTCCAGGCGATTGTGAACATCATTCTACCGCAAGCGTTTCGCCTTGTGCTGCCCGCCTGGTCCAACGAAGTCGTGTCGATGATCAAGTACACGGCTGTCGTCTACCTGATTGCGGTGCCGGACCTGATGGGCCAGGCTAAAAACCTGTCGAGCAAATTCTTCCAACCCATCCCCATCTACCTCACCGCCGCCGTCTTCTACCTCGTGTTGGTCGGCATTACCTACTTTATTCTGCGTGAGATCGAGCGGCGTTTGCAGGTGCCTGGATTGACGATGGAACACGAGGGCTAGGGTCCAAGGTTCGTGTCAAAGTAACAACTTCTCGGTTTGTATCTAATCCATTAGATCATGGTACACGATCGGTTGGCTTGTGGCGCCAATCGACGGAATCCACGGGCTGCTGAAATGGCCGTCGCCACCGTGCACGTGGATTTTGTGCGCAATTTGTTCACAAATGGGTGGTATCAATGCTCGTCCAAAACCCGCGCGAATATTTACGCTTCGCCTATGAGCAGCACTTTGCCATGCCGGCATTTAATGTCTGCAACATGGAGATGGCTAAGGCCGTGATCGAGGCTGCCGTCATCGAAAAGGCGCCCTTGATCGTCCAGACCTATCCTGGCGATCTGGCACATGCCGCCTTTGGAATGGATGTGGGTCCGCTCCCCGTCCTGATCAAGGCGATGGCCCAAGAAGCCCCTGTTCCAGTCTTTTTGCACCTGGACCACGGCCCGGGCCTTGAGTTCAACCTGCGCTGCCTGCGAGCGGGCTACAATTCGGTCATGTACGACGGCCACGACCTGTCGCTGGACGATGCGCTGGCCGAGACGGCGCTGATCGCCCGCGCCGCCCATGCCCTCAACGCCTCGGTCGAAGGCGAATTGGGCACCTTTGGCGGCGGCCAGGGCAGCTTTGAGTTGACCTTGCCGGAAGACGTGCCGTTGATGTTTGAGCAGGGCAATGTCGATATGTTGGCCGTTTCCGTCGGCTCCGAGCACGGCCAGTCCAGCCGGCTGCACCTCGACCTGCTGCAGGCGATCGCGGCCAAGGCTAATGCACCGCTCGTCATCCATGGCGGCAGTGGTGTGCATGAAGACGACGTGCGCGCGGCTTTGCAAATGGGCGTCGTCAAGATCAACATCGGTGCCGCCCTCTCGCGTGCCTGGTGTGCCGGCTCGCGCGAAGCCCTGGAGGCCGGCTGCGATCACTATGGCGTCCTCAAGACCTCGATGGACCGCGTGCGTGAAGTCGCACAGCACCGCCTGCGCCTCATGGGCGCCAGCGGCCGCGCGGCGTAATTCGCGCGTGCTTCGCTCGCACCACGACCACTGTCTTACCTGCAGACCGGTGGTGCGAGCGTGGCACGTGATTCTGCTTCAACTAGTCCTCGCCCACTTCCCCTTCAGCGCCAGCATCCGCCGGTATGACTTTTCGATCCGCTCCTCTGTCAACTCGCCGCGCCTGACCGCTGCCAGCAGGGCCGCAATCGCCCGCTGCGCCACATCAGGGTCGTAGACCAGGTTATTCCCATACGCCAGCAGGTCGGCGCCTGCCTGCACCGCCAATACCGCCGCCTGATCAAAGCCATATTGGCTCGTGATCGCCTGCATATTCATGTCGTCGGTGATCACTACACCGTCATACCCCAACTCTTCGCGCAGGATGCCTGTGATCGTCGCTTGCGACAAGGTGGCAGGATAGGTGGGGTCCAGCTGTGTGTTGAACACATGAGCCGTCATGACCGAGTCTACGATGCCTTCTTGAATCAAGGCGCTGTATGGATCCAGCTCATCGCGCCGCCAGGTGGCTGACACGTCCACCAACCCCAGGTGCGAATCGGCGTGCGAGCTGCCGTGGCCGGGAAAATGCTTGATCGTGGTCGTTACAGCTTGCGCGTGGTGGGCCTCGATAAACGCGCGTGCCTGGGCAACGACTTCGGCTGGGTCAGCGGAAAAGCTGCGTCCCAAGGCGCCAATCACGGGATTGCTGGGATTGCTGTTGAGATCGACGACGGGGGCGAGATTGTGGTTGATTCCCGCTGCCGCCAGCGTCTTGGCCATCGCTTCTGCCTGGGCATAAGTAAAGGTGAGGTCGGTGTGCGCGCCTGTCTCCTGCGCCGACAACGTAGGTGAAAACCCGTGTGTTGCGTTGAGCCGCGCTACCTGGCCGCCTTCCTGGTCAGCCGCGATCAGCAACGGTGCCTGCGCCTCTGAGCCGTGCGCCAGTGCTTGCAGGTCGGCAGTCAACGTGGCTACCTGCTCCGGCGACTCGACATTGCGCGTAGGGCTTTGCAGCGCCACATCGTAGTCAAACAGCACGACAGACCCCACCCCACGTTCAGAAATGTCTGCTACAATGGGCGCAGCGGCCCTCACCGTGGTACCGCGAAAGCCCACCAGGATCATTTGCGCCAGAATGCGTTCCAGTGAGGGAGCTGTTGAAAGTGACGTTGCCGGGACTGCCGTAGGTGGCAGGGTCGCAGCCGGCGTAGCGGTTGGTACCGGCGTAGCGGTTGGTACCGGCGTAGCGGTTGGTATTGCAGTTGGCGCAGCGGTTGTTTTGGTCGCAGGCGGCGCGTCCGTCGGTGTGGCTGCACCCTGGCAGGCAGCCACCATACTCGCCGCCAGCAACCCGACGCCGCTGCGCGCCAGCAACTCGCGGCGTGACCAGCGTACCGTATGCAGCTTGGAAGAATCCATCCATGACAAATCAGACACTCTTATCCTCATTCTCTGTTCCGGAACCCTGGCTTGGGGCCTTGATAACACCGCAACCGCCTGGCGCCGCTGCCGGCCCGGAAGAGTTGATTACGATGGCCCTGCGCAACCCGATCGGTACACCAACGCTGCGTGAACTGGCGCGGCCGGGGCAGCGGGCAGCCATCCTTATCGACGATTGTACGCGCAAAACGCCAACGACGCAGATTCTGCCGCTCGTGCTGGCGGAACTGTCCGCCGGCGGTATACGCCCACACGACATAACGATCGTGGTTGCTCTCGGCACACACCGTCCCCTGAGCCAGGAAGAGTTGGCCAGCAAACTGGGTGCAGCAGCACAGGCCGGCTATCGGATTGTGAACCAGTCTTGCACCGACGCCACAGCTTTTGTCGAGGTCGGTCACATGCACGCGCTGCAATTAGGATTTGATCTGCCATCGATTCCCGCTCAAATCAACCGTTGGGTGCTGGACGCCGAGCTGCGCATTAGCATCGGTATGATTACTCCCCACCTTGACGCCGGCTTTAGCGGCGGAGCCAAGATGGTCCTGCCGGGTGTATGCAGCCTGGCCACCGTCGAAGTGTTTCACCTTGCCGCGGCCTTTGTGCCTATGAACCAGCTGGGTGACCCGGACGCACCGCTGCGGCGCCTGCTGGAAGCCTTTGTCGCCCGCCACGCGCCGCTCCACTTCATTGTCAACGTCGTGCTGGGGCTAGATGGTTCACTCTACGCCTGCGTGGCAGGTGACCCCATCGCCGCTCATCGCCGCGGGGTGGAGCATGCACGCAGGGTGTACGGGGTGCCTGTGGAGCGTCGCTACCCCATCGTCATCGCCAACTGCGCTCCCTATGACCAGGATCTGTGGCAGAGCATCAAGGGCGCCTGGGCGGGCGACCTCGTGACAGCCGATGGCGGCACATTGATCCTGGTCACCGCTGCGCCCGAGGGCAACAGCACCTATCCACTTGTGCCCTATTACGCCGGAATCGACCCTGATCTATTGCGCGCCGACATCCTTTCTGCTAAAGTCGAGGCGGCCAGACAGATGGCCGACGCCATGCAGGCGGCCACCGGCGTCATGTGGGGGTCGCTGCGCAGGCGGATGAGGATAGCGCTTGTCTCCGCCGGCCTCACTGTCGAGGACGCGGCGGCTATGCGCGCAGAGTATTTCGCAGACGTGGAGGCAGCCATGGTGGCTGCCCTGTCCAGGCTGCCGGTGCCCGAACGCACACGGGCCGTGGCCGTGATTCCGCAAGCCGGCGTGGTGCTCCCCATGCCGGGATAGGCAACCCATCATGAATACGCTCCTGGCGCCAACGAAGCTGCCATCCGGGCAAGAGTATCTGCTGCAGGACATTCTGCACGACTATCGCCTTTGCTGTCTCAGCCGTCAACTATCTCTGCTTGGCCGCCGCGAGGTGCACGGCGGCCGTGCCAAGTTTGGCATCTTTGGCGACGGCAAGGAGGTCGCCCAGGCAGCGCTCGCCCGTGCCTTCCGCCCAGGTGACTGGCGCGTCGGCTATTACCGCGGCCAAACGCTGATGCTCGCCCTGGGTCTGCTGACGCCTTCCACCTATTTCGCCCAGCTCTACGGCCATACGGATGTCAATGCCGACCCTAACTCGGGCGGTCGTGCCATGCTTGGGCACTATGGCAGCCGCATCCTGGATGCCGATGGCCGCTTTCTACCGCAGACTGACCGCTTCAACTCTTCGGCTGATCTCTCGCCCACGGCCGGGCAGATGCCCCGCCTGGTTGGCCTGGCCCTTGCGTCGCGCATGTACCGCGAACTGCCCCAACTGCAGGCCATGCCTCAATTCTCGCACTTGGGCGACGAGGTCGTCTTTGCCGCCATCGGTAATGCAAGCTGCGCCGAGGGCTTCTTCTGGGAGGCGCTCAATGCCATCGGCGTGCTGCGTGCGCCGGCCGTTATATCAATTTGGGACGACGGCTACGGCATTTCCGTGCCCAACGAATACCAGATTACGGGCGGCAATCTCTCTGCGTTGATACAAGGTTTCCAGCGGCGCAACGCCGATGAACCAGGCTATGACATTTACACCGTACCCGGCTGGGACTACCCGCGCCTGCTCGAAACCTATCTCTGTGCTGCCGAACGGGCACGCAAGGACCACGTCCCGGCCGTCGTCCACGTGGTGCAAATGACTCAACCGCTGGGCCATTCCACGTCGGGCAGCCACGAGCGCTACAAGTCGCCAGAACGGCTGGTCTTCGAACTTGAGTACGACCCCATCCGCCGCATGCGTAGCTGGATACTTGAGCAGGCGATGGCTGCACCTGCCGAACTGGACGCCATCGAGCAGGAGATGCAGGGTGTGGCCGAGCGCGAGCGCGATGCCGCCTGGGAACGCTATACCGCCAACCCGCGCCGCCAGGCGCAGGAACTGGCGGACCTCGTCGACGCTGCTGCCGTGTCGGCAAGTGACCCGGCCACCGTGCAAGAGATAGGTGAGGCGTTGCGTTCCGCGGATTGGTTGACGCGCAAGCAGTTGTTCGAGTACGCTCACACCGCCTTGCTCCAGTTGCGCAACGCCGAGCCTGATGTACGCCGGCCGATCATAGAGTGGAAAGACACGCTGCACGCTCGCCTCCGCAACCGGTATCTCTCGCACGTCTACAGCGAGGGAGAGGAATCGGCGCTGCGCGTGGCCGCCGTCGCACCCCAGTACGCCGCGGACGCGCCACAGGTGTACGGTTTCGAGGTGCTGCAAGCTAACTTTGATGTCCTGCTGGGGCGCGATGCGCGCGTATGCATCTTCGGTGAAGACGTGGGCCGGCTGGGCGATGTCAACCGCGGGGTGGCGGGCCTGCAGGAGAAGTATGGTGACCGGCGCGTGTCCGACACCGGTATCCGCGAGGCTACCATCGCGGGACAGGCCATCGGGCTGGCGCTGCGCGGCCTGCGCCCCATCGCCGAGATCCAGTACCTCGACTATATCCTCTACGCCCTGCCCACGCTTGCCGACGATCTGGCCTGCCTGCGCTGGCGCACGGCAGGCGGGCACAAGGCGCCCGCCATCATTCGCACGCGCGGCCATCGTCTCGAAGGCATCTGGCACGCCGGCTCGCCACTCGCTGCGCTGCTCGACCTGCTGCGCGGCGTTCACCTGCTCGTGCCGCGCAACATGACGCAGGCCGCCGGTTTCTACAACACGCTGCTGCGCGGCGATGACCCAGGGATCGTGATCGAGGTGCTCAACGGCTATCGGCTGCGCGAGCGGCTGCCCAGCAATTTGGGAGATTATTGTGTGCCGCTGGGTGTGCCTGAGATTCTGCGCAACGGATCGGACGTGACGCTTGTCACCTATGGAGCATGCTGCCGCATCGCGCTTGCGGCGGCCGCACAGCTGTCCGCAGTGGGCATCGAGGTGGAGGTGGTCGACGTGCAGTCGCTCCTGCCGTTTGACCTGCTTGGTCTGGTGGGCCAATCGCTGCAACGAACCGATCGTCTCGTCGTGCTGGACGAGGACATGCCCGGCGGCGCATCGGCCTATATTCTGCAGCAGGTATTGGAAGTGCAGAACGGCTATCACTACCTTGACAGCCAGCCGCGTACCATCACGGCGGCACCGCACCGTCCAGCTTATGGGACTGATGGAGATTACTTCAGCAAGCCAAACGTGGAAGATGTCTTTGAGGGAGCGTATCGCCTGATGCACGAAGTGGAGCCAGCCCGGTTTCCGCTCTTCTTTGCGGCGCAGTAACCGTTTAGCACACCAGGCGGCATGCCGTAGGGGGCATGAGGTCCGGCGGGAATACCACTCGCATTTCGAACCAGGCTCTCGCCGCCGAACCTCGTGCCCCTACACAGCGTGCTACATCAACTTCATCAGCGCGCGTGCTGCCGCATCAGTCGTGGTGCTTTCGGCCGCCGGACCGTTGAGCGCCTTGACCAGCTCACCCGTCGCCTGCTGCACCTTGTAGCTCTTGGTGTCGTGGAAGACGCGGTAAGCCCCACGGCGGAGCCACACGCTGTCGTGCTGGTCCAGCAGCGCCTGAAGCAGCGGCTTGAGTGCCGCGTCGCCGCACGCGATCAGAGCCGTGGAGGCCGCCCAGCGCACGCCGTCGGCGTTATCCTCCAGCAGCTTGATCAGGTGATCGATCACGTCCGGCGTAGGCGATTCACCTAGCTGGTGAATGGCTTGCTCGCGTTCGAGCGCCGGCTTACCGGTGTCCACCGCTACAGCCAACGCCTGTTCATGGGAAATATCACTCATCAGATAGTGCTCCTAGCAAGTCTAGGGAATTGTTTTTGACTGCCCGCAGTATACCAGTCGATAGCTATGTGGAGCAATTCACAATAGGCGATTGTGCAGACGCCGGCTTCGTGGTACGATAGCGCCGCTTCCCATGCACCCGCTTCCGTTTATACCTACAGCCGAATATTGTGGAGGAACCCATGCCGTTTGCCAGTCCCTTTCCCGACGTGTCGATTCCCGATTTGCCGTTGACACAGTACCTGTTTCAAGAAGCAGCCGCGCGTGCCGACAAGCCGGCGCTCATCGACGGCCCCACGGGCCGGACGCTGACCTACGGGCAACTCGTAGGGGCCATTCGCCTGGTCGCGTCCAGTTTGGCCAGGCGCGGGCTCAAGAAAGGCGACGTCTTTGCGATTTACAGCCCTAACTTGCCCGAATACGCTATTGCTTTCCATGCCGTCGCTACCTTGGGTGGCATCAACACCACGGTCAACCCACTGTACACGGCCCACGAACTGGCGCAACAACTCAAGGATGCCGGCGCCCGCTACCTGCTGACGATACCCCAGTTCCTGCCCAATGCCTTGGCTGCCGTCCAAGCAGTTGGCGGCATCGAGGAGATTTTTGTCTTTGGCGAAGCTGAGGGCGCGACGCCGTTTGCCAGCCTGTTGAAGAGCGACGGGCAGCTGCCGTCCGTGGAGATCAATCCCAAGGAAGACCTGGTGGTGCTGCCCTACTCAAGCGGTACGACCGGCTTCCCCAAGGGCGTCATGCTCACGCACTACAACCTCGTGGCAAATGTCATGCAGTGTGTCGCCGCGCCGGCTTCACCTGAAAATGAAGTGCGCGAGAGCGACGTCGTGTTGGGCCTGCTGCCGTTCTATCATATTTACGGCATGGTGGTCATCATGAGCTGGGCGCTCTACAAGGGGGCGACGGTGGTGACGATGCCGCGCTTTGACATGGAGCAGTTCCTGGGCACCATGCAGAAATACTCGATCACCAATGCCATCCTAGTGCCGCCGATCATTCTGGCGCTCGCCAAGCATCCCCTCGTAGCCCAGTACGACCTGTCCAAACTGCGCCTGGTGGTGTCCGGCGCAGCGCCGTTAGGGGCCGATCTGGAAGCTGCCGTGCAGCAGCGGCTCAACGTCAGCGTCATGCAGGGGTACGGCATGACTGAGGCCAGCCCGGTCACGCATTTCCGCGGTATCACGCCGCCGGGAAAACCCAAGGGCGGCAGCGTAGGTGCGCCGATACCCAATACGAAGGTGCGGGTCGTGGACGTCGCCACGGGGGCCGACCTGGGACCGAACCAAGACGGCGAGCTGTTGATCTGGGGGCCGCAGGTGATGAAGGGCTACTTGAACAATCCCGGTGCGACGGCGGCCACGGTTGACGCCGAGGGTTGGCTGCACACGGGCGATATCGGCTTCGCCGACGAGGACTGCTACTTCTGGATCGTCGACCGCGTCAAGGAACTGATCAAGTACAATGCCTACCAGGTCGCCCCGGCGGAACTGGAAGCGATCCTGGTGACGCACCCGGCCGTCGCCGATGCTGCCGTGGTAGGCGTGCCGGACGAGTCTGCCGGCGAGCTGCCGAAGGCCTTTGTCGTGCGCCGCGGCGAGGTCACTGAGGAGGAGATCATGTCCTTTGTCGCCGAGCGAGTCGCTCCCTACAAGCGTATCCGTATTGTGGAGTTTATCGACCAGGTACCGAAGTCACCCACGGGCAAAATCTTGAGGAGAATGCTCAAGGGGATGTAGCACTACCCCTCGTCTTCCTCATCCCACTCTTCGTCGAGGTCTTCGTCCCCTTCGACCAGGCGCAGCAGCGACTGCACGAGCAGTGTGTGCTCCGCCTGGTGCATGCGCTGGGCGAGCGTTTCCTCGCTGTCGTTGGGATAGATGGGCACGTCGACGGAGCCGATGATCGGGCCGCTGTCCACCCCCTCGTCTGGCACCAGATGCACCATGCAGCCCGTGTGCTTGATGGTGCCCGCCTTGTACGCCGCCAGCGCCTCGGCAATGGCGTGCGCGCCGGGGAAGTGGCCGGGCAGCGCCGGGTGCAGGTTGACGACGCGGTAGGGGAAGTGGCGCAGGAATTCGTGGCTGAGAATGTGCATCCAGCCCGCCAGCACAACCCAATCCGGGTTATAGGTGCGTAATCGTGCGGCCAGGTCGGCGTCGTACTCCTGGCGGCTGCGGCCGGCGTCGCTGTAAGGCTTGAGCGGGTGGTACAGCGTGGGGATACCTGCCTTGTCCGCCCGCTCCAAGCCAAGAGCATCTTTGCGATTGGAGACAACTACGACGATCTCCGCCGGCAGCACGCGCATGCGGGCGGCGTCGATGATTGCCTGCAGGTTGCTGCCGTTGCCCGAAATCAGTACCGCCAGTCGTGCGCTCATTGTCTCTCCGGAAAAACGATCTGGATGGCCGGTTCGTCTGCTGGTCGTTCGATCAGCCGGCCGATCACGTTGGCTTGCGGCAGCAGGTTTAGTACGGGTTCGACGCAGTCGGCATCCATGACCAGCACCATGCCGATACCGAGGTTGAAGACACGGTATGCCTCCTGGCGCGCAATTCCACTCCAGTGAATGACCTGCTGAAAGAGTGGCGGCACCGTCCAACTCTTGGTCACGATGCGCGCCGCCAGGTGCGCTGGCAGCATACGCGGTACATTCTCGACAAAGCCGCCGCCGGTGATGTGAGCCATGCCCTTGATGGCAAATCCTGCAGCCTGGATCGTCTCCACTTCACCAAGATAGCAGTGGTGTGGGGCCAGCAACGCATCCGCCAGCGTCTGCCCATCGGCGAGCACCTGGCGCATGTCTTGCCCTTCGACGGCACGGCGGATTAATGAATAGCCGTTGGTATGGGGCCCGCTGCTCGGCAGGCCGACGAGCATGTCGCCTGCCTCCATCTCGTCCTGCCGCGGCAGCAGGGCGGCGCGATCCACGAGGCCGACGACTGCTCCCGCCACGTCAAATGCCCCTTCGGCATAGACGCCCGGCATTTCGGCCGTTTCGCCGCCGATCAGCGCGCAGCGGGCGGCGCGGCAGGCAGCTGCCATGCCTGAGACCACGCTGGCCACTGCCTGCGGGTCCAGCTTGCTGGCGGCGACATAATCCAGAAAGAAGAGCGGCCGCGCATTCTGCACCAGGATGTCGTTGACACAGTGGTTGACCAGGTCCTGGCCGATATCCTGCCAGCGTCCCAGCTGCGCCGCCAGCTTGACCTTGGTGCCCACCCCGTCGATCGAACTGACCAGCACGGGCTGCGCCGGCAGGTTTTCGAGGGCGAACAGCCCACCAAAGCTGCCGACGTCGGCCAACACGCTGGGCGTAAACGTCGAGCGCACAGCATCCTTCATCAACTCGACCGCACGGCTGCCGGCGTCGATATCTACGCCCGCTGCGCGATAGGCACTGCTTGTCATAAATACCTCTCTAGACTACCCTGACTTGTACTGCCGTGCGAGGCTCGCCACACCAGGTAGCTTGTAGGCAAGTTGCAGGGTGGCGAGCCAGGCACGAACGATGCCGTTTACGCTGGGACAGACTGGACCACGAACCGGCGCAGGTCGTCCGCTAACTGGCGCAGCGATGGGTCGTGCACGTACATCATGTGGCCTGCCTGGTAGTAGGTCATCTGCAGGTTGCCGCGCAGGTGCGGCTCCAACCCCAGGTGAGTGACCGTGTACTCAGTGGCGGAGTAGGGCGTGGCCAGGTCAAAATAGCCGTTGGCGATGATCACCTTGAGATACGGGTTTTGCGTCATGGCGGCACGCAGCGTTTCGCTCATGTTCACATACTTGTTCTGGTGCTTGCTGTAGTCCCACGTCTCGTACAGGTGCGCCAGCACCTCATATGCGAGATCGCTGCCGAAGTTGAGCTCGTCGCGCACATAGGCGTTGAGCGCCCCGGCATAAGGGCCGTAGGTGGCGGCCGAACTGGGGTCGTAGGCGATCGTTTCGCCCGCTGCATCGCGGTCGGCCCCCGTAAAGCGGCTGTCGAGCCGTCCCACGGTACGCCGCTCGTCGCGCAGCAGTTCCTTGCAGAAACGCATGATCTCGATGCGCAGATTGGTGCGCTCGATATAGGCGGGCGACAGTCCAGTGAAGCGCGCCAGCTTCTCCACGACTATTGCCCGCTGCTCGGCAGGCAGGGCGTCGCCTTGGAACAGCGCGCTCATATACTCGCTGCAGGCAAACGCCTCGGCATCCTTCAGGGTGCGAACGAAGTCGGCCTGGAGCTCTGGCGCCAAACGCTTGTGGTACCAGGCCGTGGCGGCGTAGGCGGGCACATATAGGATGTAGGGCAAGTCGTTGCCTATCTCGAACTCCAACGTCTGGAAGTTGAGTACGACCGACACCAGCAGCAACCCGTTTAGATAGAGACCGTACTTACTCTGCAAGTGGCCGGCCAGGGCCGAGGCACGGGTGGTGCCGTAGCTCTCGCCGATCAGGAACTTGGGCGACGACCAGCGCTTATAGCGGGAGACAAACAGGCGGATGAACTCGCCCACCGACTCCACATCCTGCTCCACGCCGTGGAACTGCTTGGCTTCCTCGCCTGGGGCCGGGCGGCTGAATCCGGTGCCTACGGGGTCTACGAAGACCAGATCGGTCACATCCAGCAGCGAAAATTCGTTGTCCGTCAGCCGATACGGAGGCGGCACCGGGCTGTCCACGTCGCCCGAAACCACGCGGCGCGGACCCAGGAGCCCCAGGTGCAGCCAGACCGACGAAGACCCCGGGCCGCCGTTAAACGAGATAGTCAACGGTCGCCGGCTGGGATTCTCTACGTTCTTGCGTGTATAGGCGATGAAAAAGATGGTGGCCTTGGACTTGCCTTCTTCATCCTTCATCACCATGCGTCCCGTCGTCGCCGTATAGACCACGATCTGGTCGTTGATGACGACGGTGTGTTCGGTTTCGGTGATTTCGTCCTTGAGTTCGGGCCTGGCCGGTGTGGGTTCAGGTGCGGGCACCGGCTGTGGTTTCGTTTGATCTGCCATAATATTCCAACGATCTATTGATTCAGGCAATTTGCCCGTTTATCTGGCTGATGGCTTGCGCTTGTGGCGCGGAGTAGCCGACGGCTTTTTTGTGCCACTCGGCCGCGGTCTCGTTTTGCTGCCCCTCGCTTGCGGCGGCGCCTCGCGACCGATGTCGCGGCGATACTGCGCCTCGTTAAAGGCGATCTTTTCGACGCCGCGGTAAGCGCGCTGTGCCGCCTGTTCGACGGTCGAGCCAAGCGCAGTCACCGAGAGCACGCGGCCGCCTGCCGTCAGCAGGCGCCGCTCCTTGCGCCGCGCGCCGGCGAGGTAGACGATGCAGCCGGAGTCGGTGGCCCGCTCAATCCCCATGATATCGTGGCCGGTCGGGTACTGTTCCGGGTAACCCTGCGCCGCCATGACGACCGTCACCGCGGCCTCGTTTTTCCACTGCACGGGTGTTTGATCGAGACGTCCTTCCACGCAGGCCAGCAGCACCTCGATCAAGTCAGTCTCCAGCAGCGGCAGCAGCACCTGGGTTTCCGGGTCGCCGAAACGGGCGTTGAATTCGAGCACCTTGGGCCCCTGCGAGGTCAGCATCAGCCCCGCATAGAGGACACCCACGAACGGCATCCCTTCCTCTGCCATACCCTGTACGGTCGGTAGAAGGATGGTGCGTTCGGCGATGGCCAACGCCTCGGCGTTGAACAGGGGCGAAGGCGCAAAGGCGCCCATGCCGCCCGTGTTCGGGCCATTGTCGCCGTCGAGCAGCCGCTTGTGGTCCTGCGCCGGCGGCATGGTGCGCACGCTGCGCCCGTCGCTAAACGCCAGCACCGACACCTCGGGACCGCTAAGACGCTCCTCGATCACGATGGTGGCCCCGGCCTCGCCAAAGCGGTGGTCCAGCATCATACTGGCCACAGCCGCCGCAGCAGCCTCGCGTGAGGGCGGCAGCACCACGCCCTTGCCCGCGGCCAGGCCACTGGCCTTGATCACCGGTGTGAAGTCCAACTGGCGTAAATAGCGCATCGCCTCGTCAAAGTCGTCAAACGCCTCGGCGCGGCCGGTCGGAATATTGTGGCGCAGCATGAAGGCCTTGGAAAACGCCTTGGAGCCTTCGATCTGCGCGGCCGCTTGCGTTGGGCCAAAGATGGGCAGCTCGGCTGCACGGAAGCGATCCACGATGCCGGCCACGAGTGGAGCCTCAGGGCCGACCACGGTGAGGTCGACGGCATGCTCCCGTGCAAATGCGACCAGCTCGTCGAACGCGGTGACGGCAATGTCCACATTTTCCGTCTTGGCCAGGGTTGCCGTCCCGCCGTTGCCGGGGGCAACGTAGAGCTGTTCCAGCCGCGGCGAAGCGATCAGGGCATGGGCGATGGCATGTTCGCGGCCACCGCCGCCGATCAGGAGAATCTTCATTGCGTCACTTCCACTAGTTCGATTTCGAAGATGGCCGGCCATAGCTTGCCGGTGACGAAGAGGCGCCCGCTTTCTTCGTCATAGGCGATGCCGTTGAGAACGTCGGTTGGTTGTGCGGCGGGCGGCGCATAGTCGAGCAGGCCCGCCATGTCTACTACACCGGTGACCTGCCCGCTGGCCGGGTCGACGCGCACGATTAAGTTAGTCTGCCAAATGTTGGCCCAGACTGTCCCGTCAAAGTATTCCAACTCGTTGATCTGCGTGATCGGCAGACCAAAAAGTGAGACATACACGCCACCGGTCGGCTGCAGCGTGGTTGGGTCCCAGAACTGCAGGACGGAGGTGCCGTCGCTGACGATTAGCTGTTGGCCGTCATGCGTGATGCCCCAGCCTTCGCCGCCGTACTGAAACTGGCCGGCCGGCGCCAGACTCTGGGCGTCGTAGATAAGGCCGACGCCGTTTTTCCAAGTCAGCTGGTAGATCTTGCCATTTAGCTCGGTGATGCCCTCGCCAAAGTACTGGTCCTCCAGCTTATGGTTTTCCAGCACCTTGCCGCTCTCAATTTCTACCCGGCGCAAGGTAGACTGGCCTTCTTGGCCCGTGCCTTCCAAAAACTGGCCGTCGCGCACGATCAGCCCCTGCGTAAAGGCGCCCTGGTCGTGCGGATAGACGTTTACGACGCGGTAGGTATAGAGCTTGGGCGCCACCAGCGAGGTCGGGTGGGCGTCGGGAGGCATGACTTCCGCTGGCGTTGCGGTGGCCGGTGCTGCGACTGCTGCAGCGAGCGGCGACTCGGCCGGCGGGGCCGCCGGTGCTTGAACCGTAGTGGCGGTGGCGGCGGGCGTTGCCGCTGGTTGATTTTCCGTCTGCGTGGTGGAACACCCTGCGAGCAGCACCTGCGCCAGACCTAAGGCGGCGACGATGGCAAATAGGGCAAGTGTGTGTCGAATTGTTCCTGTCTTCTGTCCTGGCATACGTTCCGCTGTCCCTCCAAACGTGCAATTATATCACCGCTGTGTTCCAATCGTGGCGAAGAGCGCCGCCCGTGTTCACTGTATGTCTCGACATGTCTCGCCTATGATGAATCACAAGATTGCCGATTGCGAAGTCGAAGAGCTAGGTCACACATCCGAAATCGGTTTGTGTGTCTATGCGCCCTCGCTTGCCGATCTGTTCCGCTGCCTGGCCAGTGCCATGATTGGACTGACGGGTGTCGAGGCTGAACAAGAGGAGGATCTGGTATTCTTCGAAGTTGAGTTGACCGCCGGCGATCTGGAAAGCCTGCTGGTCGACTGGCTCAACGAAGTTCTTTACCTGCACGAGGTCTCTGGTGTCGTTCCCGACGACGTACAGGTGGACGAGATCAGCTCGCGTTCGATTCAGGCTACTATCCGCGGCCGCCGCTCGCGCCAGCTACCTGAGCTGCAAATCAAGGCGGTCACCTATCACCAGTTGTGGATCGGCCAGGAGAAGGAACACCAAGATACGGCACGGTGGAAGGCGGAGGTCTTCTTCGACATATGATCAGCCTCAAAGACTTGAAACAGATCGACACGTACGTCTGGGAGATCCCTAAGTCCTTCCGGCCTGACATGCGTGTGCCGGCGCGTGTCTATGCCAGCCGCGCCCTGCTCGAACAGGCGCTGACCGATCGCAGCGTGGAACAGTTGATCAACGCCACTACGCTGCCCGGCGTCGCCGGCTATGCCATCGCCATGCCCGACGTTCACCAGGGCTACGGCTTCCCCGTGGGCGGCGTGGCGGCCACGGCCCTGCCGCACGGCGTGATCTCCCCCGGCAGCATCGGCTATGACATCAACTGCGGCGTGCGTCTGCTGGCCAGTGACCTGAGCTACGCCGCGCTGGAGCCGTACATCAACGAACTGGCCACCATACTTTATAAGACCTGCCCCAGCGGCATGGGTGGCGGCGGGGCTTTCCCACTCAACGACCGCGAAATGGACGACGTGCTGGCGCGCGGCGCACGCTGGTGTCTCGACCAGGACCTGGCGACCCCGGAGGACTTGCTGCACACCGAGGCCAACGGCAGCCTGGAAGGAGCCAGGCCCGGCGTGGTCAGTCGCCAGGCGCGTGAGCGCGGGCGCACCCAGCTCGGTACGCTTGGATCGGGCAACCATTTCTTGGAAGTTGACCGCGTCGTCGAGATCTACGACTACGACGTAGCCGACGCTTATGGCCTGCGCGACGACCAGATCGTCGTGCTGATCCACTGCGGCTCGCGCGGCCTCGGACACCAGGTGTGCACCGACTACGTGCGCGACTTCCAAGGCGTCATGCAGCGCCATAATATTGTGCTGCCCGATCGCGAGCTCGTCTGTGCGCCGCTCGACACGGCTGAAGGACGCGCTTATCTGGCAGCTATGCAGGCAGCGGCCAACTTTGCCTTCGCCAATCGCCAGGCGTTGGCCATGCTCGTGCGCGAAAGCTTTGACAGCGTTTTTGCCAACAGCGGGATCTCGTCGCAGCTGCGCCAGGTGTACGACGTGGCGCACAACATCGCCAAGATCGAGACGCACCGCATCGGCGGACGTGAGATGGAGGTATGCGTGCATCGTAAGGGTGCCACGCGCGCCTTTGCACCGCACCATGACGAACTGCCCGCCGACTATCGGCCGGTGGGGCAGCCGGTGCTCGTGCCCGGCAGCATGGGCACGGCCTCGTATGTGCTGGCAGGCACGCAGGGGGCCATGGAGCAAACGTTTGGCTCCAGCTGTCATGGTGCGGGGCGCATGATGAGCCGCACGGCGGCCAAAAAACAGGTGCAAGGCGCCGCGCTCAAACAGGAGCTGCAGAGCCGCGGCATCCGCGTGCGCGCCGGCAGCACAAGCGGGCTGGCCGAAGAGGCGCCTGTCGCCTACAAGCCGATCGAGGAAGTGATTGAAGTGGTGACGGGGGCCGGCATCGCACGTGCCGTGGCGCGCCTGGAACCGGTGGCGGTAATTAAGGGGTGACGCTATCTTTGCCTTGACCTTTAGCCTGATCTTTATCCTGACGGTCCCATGCAATGAGGAAGCCTGCCAGCACCAAACCCAAAATCGTCAATGCGCCACCTAGCTGTAGCGATCGAGGCGCAAATGCAAACACGACGGTGTGCTTCCCTGGAGGCAGGGGCACGCCACGCATGACGTGGTTGGCGCGCACGACAGGCGTCGACACCCCGTCCACCGTTGCCTCCCAGCCGGGATAATATTGGTCGGCCAGCACTAACAGGCCGTCCGCCGCGGCTGTTGCCTCGATCACCACGCGGTTGTTGTCGTAAGCCACGATATTAGCGCGCGTGGCGGGGAGCGCTGGAGCGGCAGGCAGTGTTAGCGGAGCCTCCGTCAAGGCGATGTTGCGTATATCAAAATTCGGATCGAGCAGCCGGTCGAGACGCGCCTCTGTGCCAGTTACCGTCTCGCTTGCATACACGACCGCGGCACGCGGCAGGGGCGCAAAGCGCCGGTAAAGCCGTACGCCGTTGTCAGGCGCGAGGTCGACAGCTGCCTGCCGTGGCCCATAAGCCGCCAGCGCCGGGCCGCCGGCCGCGTTGGCGCAGATGCGCAAGGTCTCTCCGTCGACGCCCTCGGTGGCCAGCTCCCAGGCATAACGGCGTCCCGGCGCGTCTTCCTCCGGCGCAAAGTACACCGTCCATTGCGGCTGCTGCAGTACGTCTGCGGCTGCCATCGCGGCATCCACGACCAGCGTTCCCTCCGTGCCGTCGCGCCACAGGCGCAGCTTGACAGTTGCATCAGCGCCGGGTGTGCCGGTTGCCCCGACTGTATTGATCAAGGGGATGTCGAGGCGATTGATGGCGTGGTGCCAGACCGTGAACTCACCCCGCAGCGGCCGCCGGTCGTCGACGACAATGCCCGGCCCCTGGCACGGGCCGGCCTCAAACTCCGTCACCGGCCCCGGATCTGGTATCTCCACGGGCGACGCCAACAGGTTCACGTTGAGAAGGTCCAGCAGGCGCTCGCTGGGTTGGCTGAACAAGAGGAAGTTGCTGCTGCGGTCGATCCAAGGCAGGTCGATCACGGGGTCGCCGCGGCTGATGAGGTCGTGGTAGCCGGCGATGACCAGCGAAGAGTAACCGCCTGGCTGCAGCACGCCGTAGTCCGTGATGGCGTTGGGGCCAAACAACAAGGCGCCGCCGCGCTGCAGCGGCACCGCCCGCGCCAGGTCGTCGCGTTGGCGCAGATACTCGGTCACCGGCGTGGGCGGAAACAGGTCTGTAATCTTGCCAGCCGGGTTATAGCTGCTGCCAAACCAGGCGAGATTGATCGCAACCAAAGCGACCATCAGCCAGTCGCAGGCCGTGCGCAGCCGCGGCCGCCATGCGCGCAGCAACAGCAGCCCGGCTGCTGACGCCAGCAGCGCGCTGCTCACCAGGACGTTGCTCCGAAACAGCTCGCCGGCCGCGGCTGTGTATTCGTTCCAGGCGAGGATCATGGCGGCGACGCACAGCAGCAAGAAACTTGCCAGGCCTGCCAAGACTGCCTGCCAGCCCAAGGCGCGCCGGTCCAGTGTATCGGCCGCCAGCCAGCCCACCAGCAGCGGCAGCAAGAAGACGGCCCGGTGTGGCGAAACCTGTCCCATGACTGGCAGGCTGCCGGCCCATGCCGCCCCCGGCCCACCCACGGCAAACCAGGTAACGACCAACACACTGGCGCCGAGAAAGATCTGCCAGTAACGCGGCATGGCAAACAAGGTCATCCAGGCGAGAAACGTGGCGACAATGCCGACATAGAGGGTATATTCGTTGTAGTTGCCGGCGCCCCAGTAATCCTCGGCCAAGGAAGGATTGCCGAGGAAGTTGGGCAGCAGGGTAGTCACGAGCTGCGCGAGGGGCAGCACATCTTGGGCGCCACCCATGGCCCGGCGGCTGACGGCCAACAGTTCGGCGAACGGCAGCGCCTGCACGGCGCCGATCAGGGCCCCCAGCCCCAGCGCAGCCAGCCAGCTCAGAATGGCAAAGGCTATCGCGCCGGGGATGCGCCGCAGCGCGACGGCCGTGGCGGCCGCGTATGACCCCCAGAACAGCGTAAAGACGACGAGGAACTGGTACTGCCCTGCCAGCAAGGCAACGCCGTACAGCAGCCCGGCGACCGCGGCATAGCGCCACTGCTGCCGCTCGACACCGGCATGGTAGGCCCACAGGATGCCCGGCAGCCAGGCCAGCGTCGTGATCCAGAAGGGGAACTCAAACCAGGTGACCATGTAGCCGCTGAGCGCATAGGTCAAGCCGCCCAGCACCGCCGCGGGGACGCCCAGGCGCAGGCTGCGCAGGAAGCCAAACATGAGCAGGCCGGCCAGCAGCACGTGCGCCACCAGCGCCAGGCTGAACCCACGCGCCGGACCGAACAGGAGGCCAAATGCAGTGACAAAGGGATAGAAGGTCTGGAACAGCGGGTCGGCCAGGGAGGGGTGGCCGGAGAAGAGGGCAGGATTCCACAGCAGCAGCTGACCTTGGCGCAGGCTCGCCACCGCTTGCATAAGGAAGGGGTAGAACTGGTATAAGGGGTCGCTAATCAGCCAGTTCTGCAAGCGGCCCGCCGCGTCGGCGTCACGCCACGGCAGCAGGCGATTGGCTGTGTCCACCGGCAGAAACACTTTTCCTGGCGCCATGCCGCGCCAATGGAAAAACAGCACGGCCGTTGTCAGCAGCAGGATGCCGGCATAGGTAGGGCGATGCCGCCGGAGATGGTCTGGTAGGTTGGGTAGCTTCATGCCGCGATCGCCTCTTTGTTGAAACCATCATACAGCACTTGCCCAGGTTCATTTGAACTCCCGTCTACATGGTCTATACTGAACGCGTTATTAAAACAAAATCCGAAAGGAACCTATGGACCGCGTTATAGACCTTCTTGCTGAACAGCCGCTTTTGCTGCTGTTCGTGGTTGCCGCTATCGGTTACGCAATTGGAGAGATTAAGATCAAGGGCACGGGCTTGGGTGTAGCAGCCGTGCTGTTTGTGGGCCTGGCCTTCGGCGCCCTCGACGAGCGGCTCACCTTGCCGCCGGCGCTGATTTCGCTCGGCCTGGTGCTCTTTGTCTACATGGTTGGGCTGGCGAGTGGGCCCGGCTTCTTTGCCTCGTTCTCGCGCAGCGGGCTGCGCGACAATCTCATGGTGCTGGGTGTGCTGATCGTATCGGCGTTGATCGTTACAGCTGAGCACATGTTTTTTGGCTTTAAGGCATCCATCAGCGCCGGCATTTTTACGGGCGCCCTCACCAACACGCCGGCCCTGGCGCAAGTGACCAACTTTATCGCCACCACCGCCCCGCCCGATATAGCCAAAATCGCCGCCACGGAACCGGTTGTCGGTTACTCGGTCAGTTATCCGATGGGTGTGATTGGGCCGATGCTCGCCGTCAGCATTATGCGCGGCCTATGGAAGATCAACTACCGCCAGGACGCCGAGCGTGTGCGTGATATGTTCCCAGTCGAGCAGGAAATCTATAACCGCACCGTGCACGTCACCAACGCCAGTGTGTTGAACGTGCCGCTGCAAGAGCTGGCTCCGCGCAAGGACTGGGGCGTGATGTTTGGCCGCATCATGCACGGCGACACCGTCGAACTCACGACACGCGACACCGTCCTGCACGAAGGCGACCTGCTCAGCATCATCGGAACGCCAGAGAACGTCGACGCCGCCGTGCGCGAACTGGGTATCTCGGCAGAACAGCAGCTCGACCTGGACCGCAGCGCCTACGATTTTCGGCGCGTCTTTGTGTCGAACCACCACTTGGTAGGCAAGAAGCTGTCCGACCTGGACCTGCCTGAAAAATTCGGCGCCATTGTCACACGTGTCCGCCGCGGCGACATCGAGCTGTTGGCGACGGACGATCTCGTGCTGGAACTAGGTGACCGCGTGCGCTTTGTTGCCCCGCGCAGCCAGGTCAAACCCATCAGCGACTTCTTCGGCGACTCGTACCGCTCGCTGAGCGAGATCAACTGGCTCTCGCTTGGAGTGGGCATCGCCTTAGGCCTGCTCGTCGGCATGATCCCGATCAGCTTGCCGGGCGGGATCCAGTTCAAGCTGGGCGAAGCAGGCGGTCCCTTGATCGTGGCGCTCATCCTCAGCGCCCTGCGCCGCACCGGTCCCATCGTGTGGAGCCTGCCCTACAGCGCCAACTTGACGCTGCGCCAATTCGGCTTGACCCTTCTGTTGGCTGGCATCGGTATTCGTTCCGGCTATACCTTTCTGTCCACGCTGCAAAATGCCGGTGGCTTGCAGATCCTTCTGGCTGGCGCCATTGTGTCGTTGGCGACGGCCTTTCTGGTGCTGCTTATCGCCTACAAGCTGCTCAAGATTCCCTTTGGCCTGGCGATTGGCATGATGGCAGCTGTGCACACGCAGCCTGCCGTGCAGGCCTACGCTATCTCGCAGGCCAAAAACGACCTGCCGAATCACGGCTACGCCATGGCCTTCCCGATGGCCACTATCGCCAAAATCCTGCTCGCGCAGCTTCTGGTCGTGTTCCTGCCGGGGGGCTACTAGGTTCATGCGAAACCGTCCAGCCGCACGCTATTGTACCCCTCCTGCGCTGGCAGCTTTCGCCGCCAACCCGCACGAAGGCGTGCTCACTGGACGGTGGAATGGTTCTCACGCCGCCCACGCCGGAATACAGTCCGCACGCCGCGTGCGGACTGTATTCCGGCGTGGGCGGTATATAGAATGGAAAGATCGTCGTGACTGTAAGTGAGCCCATTTCTGATGCGCGCCAGGACCGGCGTGCCGTCTGGCTGCTGCTGATCTGTGTCACCCTTTGGAGCACAAGCGGCGTGCTGATCAAGGAATCTACGCTGCCCGCCATGGCCATCGTCAGCGGGCGCTCGCTGCTGACGGCTGTCGTCCTGGCGCTCTATATTCGCCGTCCCCACTTTACATGGTCGCTGCCGCAGATCGGCGGGGCCGTCACCCAGGCTGCTACCTTTGTCCTGTTCATCATGGCGACCCAGATGACGTCAGCCGCCAATGCCATCCTGCTCCAATACACTGCTCCCTTATGGGTGGCGCTGTTTGGCATCTGGTATCTGCGCGAACGCCCGCACACGATCGACTACGTCACCATGGCACTGATCGCCGTCGGCATGCTGCTCTTCTTTGGCGACCACCTGACGGGCGATGACCTGCTGGGCAACATCCTGGCCGTCCTCTCCGGCGTCACCATGGCCTGGATGACCCTGTTCCTGCGCAAACAGAAGGACGGCTCCCCGATCGAGACGATCCTGCTCGGCAATATCCTGGCTGCCGCCATTGGCCTGCCCTTTCTGCTCACCGCTACGCCCACCCCTACGGATGTGGGCATCCTGCTGTTTCTGGGCATCTTCCAACTAGGCATCCCCTTTATCCTGTACAGCTATGCCATCACGCGCCTGCCTGCGCTGGAGGTCGTGCTGATTTCGACGTTGGAACCAATTTTGAATCCGATCTGGGTGTTCCTGGTGAATGGCGAACTGCCTGGCCCCATGGCCCTGCTGGGCGGGGCGATCGTGCTCCTCGCCGCCCTCGTGCGTGGGCTGGCGATGAACGCCGGCAGCCGCCGTTCTGAGCGCAAGCCCGAATTGGCAAGTTAATGCTACGGATCTAGTAGAGGATCGAATGTATGGCAGACGAAAAAAGCAAAATTCTGGTCGTAGAGGATGAGCAGACGCTGGTCGAAACGCTTGAATATTCGCTGCGCCGCCAAGGCTATGATGTTTTTACGGCGACTGATGGGCGGGCCGCACTAGAGTCGGCGCGCAAGCACACGCCTGACCTGGTCGTGCTCGACATCATGTTGCCCGGTCTGGATGGCTTCGAAGTTTGTCGCATTCTACGCCAGGAGACGAGCGTCCCCATCCTGATGCTGACGGCGCGCACCGAGGAGATCGACAAGATCGTGGGCCTTGAAGTTGGCGCCGACGACTATCTCACCAAACCCTTCAGCATGCGCGAACTGGTCGCCCGCGTCAAGGCGCTGCTGCGCCGCGTGCGCCTCGACCGCGAAGAACAGGCGGCTGCGCCCCAGCCCGATGTTGTGACTGAAAAGATGGTTTTCGATAAAATGGTTATCGATCTCAGCCGCCGCGAGTTGACCTGTGATGGACAAGTGCATCACCTCAAACCCAAGGAATTTGATCTGTTGACCTTTCTCGCCCGCAACCGCGGCATAGTCCTCAGCCGCGACCTGATCTTGGAACGGGTGTGGGGCTGGGAGTATGATGGCGGCAGCCGCACAGTGGACGTCCATGTGCGCTGGCTGCGCGAGAAGATCGAGCGCGACCCTTCCAACCCCATCCGTATCGTAACAGTGCGCAGCATCGGCTACCGGTTTGAAGGCTGAAAACGGACAAAGTCGTGCAGATAGGTTAACCTTTGTTTGACACGATGTTAATGATCCATAGGTATGATGACTTTGCGCCGGCCAATCGCCGGCGTAAGGTTATTGTTTATGCAGAGCACGTCCGTGTCTGAGACAATTGTTGCGAATTCGCAACCATCATCAAACGCAGACGCAGCCAGGGACGCCGGCACAAGCGCCTGGCGCCGGCGTTGGCGGAACTTCTGGGCTACGCAGCGCCTCTACTGGCGGCTCACGCTGCTTATGTTGCTGGCCGTCCTTGTTACCATCGGCTTGCTCGGCCTCTATTGGTCGCCTGCAGGCGGGACTGTGTTGGTGATTGGCTGGTTGACGGCATCATTTACCCTGACTGCGCTGTTTGTGGCCGCCCTCCAAATCAACGCCAGCCAGGTGCGGCGTGTAACCTATGTGCTCGATCGGCTCGCGCATGGCGACTATTCCGCCCGCGCCGATCTCCTAGCCGGCAGTGAACTCAACCAGTTGAGCCGGGCCGTTAATCGCCTGGCGGAGCGGACGGAACACCAGGCGGCGCGCCGCAAGCGCGAGCGCGACCGTTTCGATACTGTCTTGTATAACATGAGTGACGGCGTGATCATGCTCGATCGCCGCGGCACTGTGGCCTTGATGAACCCATCTGCCGAACGGCTGCTACACTCTCCGGCTGACAAGGTTCTGCACGAGTCCTTTGTCCAGATCGTGCGCGATTACCGGCTGGCCGATGTCTGGCAGCAGTGCGCACAGCGTCGCGAGGAGCAGACGGCCACAATTGAGGTCAGCGCCGGCTTTTTCCTGCGCATCACCGTCACACCGTTTCTGCGGGGTGCATCCAACGGATACCTGGTTCTCCTCCAGGATCTCAGCCATCTCTACCGGCTCGAAGCCGTGCGCCGCGATTTTGTCAGCAACATTTCACATGAGCTGCGCACCCCACTGGCCTCGATCAAGGCGCTGGTGGACACTCTGCGCGACGGCGCCATGAGTGACCCGCCGGCCGCCGAGCACTTCCTCGGCCGCATGGAGATCGAGGTCGATTCGATGACCCAGATGGTCCAGGAACTGCTGGAACTATCCCGCATCGAGTCGGGCCAGGCGCCCCTACGCCTGTTTCCCTCCGGCTTGGCCGCCTTGGTCGAGCCGGCCGTCGAACGGCTGCGCCCCCAGGCTGCACGTGCCGATATCACATTGACTGTCGTGCTGCCCGACGAACTGCCGCAGGTCATGGTAGACGCCGACCGCATCCGCCAGGTGGTGATCAACCTGGTGCACAACGCCATCAAGTTCACGCCTGCCGGCGGCTTTGTCACCGTGACGGCGCGCGCCGTGCACGACGGCATCGTCGTCTCCGTGGCCGATACCGGCATCGGCATTCCGGCCGAAGACCTCCCGCGCATTTTTGAACGCTTTTACAAGGCAGACCGCGCCCGTGCAAGCGGTGGCACCGGCCTTGGCCTCGCCATCGCCAAGCATACGATCCAGGCGCACAATGGGCGTCTCTGGGTCGAGAGCGTCGAGGGCAAGGGCAGCACCTTCTCCTTTACGCTTCCCCTCGTTAACACACCAATAACACAACCTTGATTACACTTTAACGCCACCGCGCACGTTCATTAACTCGCGTCTGGCATGATGACTCCTGGTAACTGTATAGATTCGCTCAACAGACACAAGGAGTCATCACGATATGCGAAAAGCAATCATCGCCTCGTTGCTCATGGCAGCACTGCTCGTCGTAGCTGCTTGCGGGGCCCCGGCGGCTGCACCAGCTGCCCCTGCAGCTGAAGCCACAGCCACTGAGGCTGCTGCCGAAGCGACGGCAACCGAAGCGACGGGAACCGAAGCGACGGCAGAAGCTACTGGCGAAGCCACAGCAACCGAAGCGGCTGCCGCAACTGGTGCGGCGGAATTGCCTGCGGTGGATCCCCTGACGGTAACGGGCGACATCATCGCCGCCGGCAGCTCGACGGTTTATCCGTTGGCCGAGCGCATGGCCGAGCTGTTTACAGAGGACGGCTATGCCGGCAACATCACGATCGACAGCGTGGGCACGGGCGGCGGTTTCGAGCGTTTCTGCAAAGCTGGCGAGACAGACATTGCGAATGCCAGCCGGCCGATCAAGGAAGAAGAGATCGCTAACTGTGCGGCAATTGGGCGCACGCCGATCGAGTTCCGCGTCGGCACCGACGCCTTGGCGGTAGTGGTGAACCCTGAGAATACGTGGATCGGCGAAGAGGGCGTGACGACGGAGGAACTGGCAAAGCTGTTTTCGAGCGAGTTCACAAACTGGTCGGATGTGAACCCGGCCTGGCCTGCGGAACCGATCAAGCGCTTCAGCCCCGGCACGGACTCGGGCACGTTTGACTACTTTGTCGAGGCCTTGATGGACAAGATGTACGTGAAGGATGCGGCGGCCGACAAGGGCAAGGGCGAGCAGATGCTGCTGGGCGCCGGCAACCTGCAGCTGTCGGAGGATGACAACGTGCTGGTGCAGGGCGTGGAAGGCGACAAGAACGCCATCGGCTACTTCGGCTTCGCCTACTTCGAGGAGAACGCCGGCAAACTGCGCGACCTGGCTATCAACGGGATTGCACCGTCGGCCGAGACGGTCAACGCCGGCGAGTACCCGCTGGCCCGCCCGCTGTTCGTCTACTCGGATGCCAAGGTGATGGCGAGCAAGCCGCAGGTGGCTGCTTTCATCAACTACTTCCTGAGCAACGTTAACGACGAGATCACCGGCGTAGGCTACTTCCCTGCCGCCGAGGATGCTCTCAACACCGCCAAGCAAGGCTGGCTTACCGCCACCGGGCAGTAGGCTGCACAAGTGAACTGCGAGAGTGGCAGATATATGGGAAGGGGCCAACGCCCCTTCCTACCTGTGTATAAAGGTGTGGAATCTCCTTTGCTAGGAGGAGACGAATGGAACAAGACATGAGTCAGCCCCGATTGGTTACTTCACTGCCCGCCTCAGCGCCCGTCTCGCCGTCCGGGCTAGGAGTCAGCCGAGGCGAAATCAGCCCTGACCTGCGCAAAAAAGCGCGCCCTGGTGAGTCGGCGATCCAATTTTTCCTGCGTATTTCGGGCGCTGTATCCATCTTTATTACGGCTGGCATTGTCTTGGTACTTCTCTATGATGCCTGGGTCTTCTTCATGCGGCCTGAAGTCAGCCTGTGGAGCTTCTTCACCGGGACCGCCTGGCAGCCGCAGATTAATCAGTTCGGCATTTTCCCATTGCTGAACGCCACCATATTGACGAGTATTATCGGTTTAGCCGTAGCGATGCCACTGGGCCTGATGATCGCGATCTATTTGAGCGAGTACGCGTCGCCCAAAGCGCGTGGCATATTGAAGCCAATCCTTGAGATCCTGGCCGGCATCCCCACCGTCGTATTTGGTTTTTTTGCGCTTGGCTTTATGACCCCGCTGATCCAGTCAATCTTGGGCAAAAACAACGTCGAGGTCTTTAATGTCCTGTCCGCCGGCATCGTAATCGGCATCCTCATCATTCCTCTGGTCAGTTCGATGAGCGAGGATGCCTTGAGCGCCGTGCCGCATGCTCTGCGTGAAGGCGCCTATGGCATGGGTGCTACAAAACTGGAGACGGCAGTGCGCATCGTCGTGCCCGCCGCTGTTTCTGGGCTGGCCGCCGCTGCCATCGTCGCCATGTCACGTGCCGTGGGCGAGACGATGGTCGTCGCCATCGCCGCTGGCTCCGGCCCGCGCAACTTTACCAGTTGGCAGGACGCAACGACCCATCTCAATTTCTTGAACCCGCTCAAGGCGGCCGAGACAATGACCGGTCACATCGTGCGCATCAGCGGCGGCGATATCAGCTACGAATCCATCGAATATGACAGCATCTTTGCCATCGCCTTGATGCTTTTCATCATGACGCTTCTGCTCAACCTGATCAGCCGTTGGGTCGTGCGGCGTTTCCGGCAGGAGTACTAATATGGCGCAGGATGTACGCAAACAACGTTTAGGGACAGGAGCCTACCCAGAGGGGGCGGAGTACGACTCGTTTGTAAAGCGACGCCAGGGGGCGGGTCGCTTCTGGCACGGTATGTACTTTGGCGCCACCCTGATCGGCGTCCTCTGCCTGGTGGCGCTGCTGGCGAACATTTCCAACAATGCCTTTGGCTATGTAGCGCTTAAATACAAGGTGGATCCTGCGTCACTGCTGGCCGGCACCGCCGGCGACATGGCCGCACAGCCTGCCTCTACCCTGGTCACGATCCTCACCGACAATATGCGGGGCGGGCGGGTCCGTGCCCTCGAGGCGGAGCAGCCGTTCGCCGAGCGTACGCAGGCGCAGTTGCTGCAGCTGGTCGAAGCCGAAGTGCTCAAGCCTGAGGTTGCGGAAAGCTGGACATTGTTCGACTCTCTCTTCAACCGGGGCAAGGTGCAAGCCGAAGCTGCCAAGATCCCCGGCAATGTGGATCTGCAGTTCCGCAGTTGGGTCAACTGGAATTTTATCACCAGCCCGCAGTCTTCCGACCCGCTCAAGGCCGGTATCGCCACTGCCATTTTGGGCTCGTTGTGGGTGACACTGCTGGCCTTTCTCGTCGCCATCCCGCTCGGCACGGCATCTGCCATCTATCTGGAAGAGTACAACACCGGCCAAAGCCGCATCGACCAGCTGATCGAAACCAACATCAACAACCTGGCGGGCGTGCCGTCGATTATCTACGGTATGTTGGGGCTGGCCGTCTTCGTACGTTTCTTGGGCGCTATCACCAGCGGCGTTGCCTTTGGCTTCGCCGATCCGACGACTGCCAACGGCCGCACCATTCTCTCGGCCGGCCTGACGCTCGGCATTCTCATTTTGCCGCTGGTCATCATCAATGCCCGCGAGGCTATCCGCGCCGTGCCGCGCGCCACGCGGGAAGGCTCCTACGGCCTGGGCGCCACGCGCTGGCAGACGACCTGGCATCACGTGCTGCCCGCTGCCTTGCCCGGCATCTTGACCGGCGTCATCCTCGCCGTCTCGCGCGCCTTTGGCGAAACGGCTCCCCTGCTCGTCGTCGGCGTTTCGACCTATATCGTCGTCAACCCAGACAGCATGTTTTCCAAGTACACGACCTTGCCGGCGCAGATCTACCAGTGGACCTCGCGGCCGCAGCAGGAATTTCAGCACCTGGCGGCGGCCGCCATCATCGTGCTGCTGGTGCTGCTGATCCTTGTGAACGCTACGGCCATCTTGCTGCGCAATCGCTATTCGCGGAGAGTTTAAGTATGAGTACCCAAAACGGCGCCATGACGGCCGCAGACCAGAAATACGCCATTCGCACGGTGGACTTGAACGTCTACTACGGTAAGTTCCGCGCCGTGCGCGACATCAACTTGGGCATAGAGCGCCAGAAGATCACGGCCTTGATCGGCCCTTCCGGCTGCGGCAAGAGCACGGTGCTGCGCGCCTTTAACCGCATGAATGATCTCGTGCCGATCGCGCGCACCGAAGGCAAAATCCTGTTTCATGGGCAGGATATCTATCACCCCGACGTCGACCCCGTCGAGGTGCGCCGCCGCGTTGGCATGGTCTTCCAAAAGCCCAACCCCTTTCCCAAGAGCATCTACGAAAACATCGCCTGGGGCGCACGCATCAACGGCTACAAGGGCGACATGGACCAGCTGGTCGAAGAGTCGCTGCGCGGGGCCGCCTTGTGGGATGAGGTGAAGGATAAGCTCAAGCAGAGCGGCTACTCGCTCTCCGGCGGCCAGCAGCAGCGTCTCTGCATCGCCCGCGCCATCGCCGTCCGTCCCGACATCATCCTCATGGACGAGCCCTGCTCGGCGCTCGACCCGATCGCCACGCTGGCAATCGAGGAATTGATGCGCGAGCTGGTGCAGAGGTACACGATCATCATCGTCACCCACAACATGCAGCAGGCCGCACGCGTGGCCGACTACACCGCCTTCTTCATGGTAGACGACACCCGCACCGGCCACCTCGTAGAATACGCCACTTCAAAGCAGATCTTTACCATGCCCAAGGAAAAGCGCACCGAAGACTACATCACTGGCCGCTTCGGCTGATCGACCCTGTACATCCCCCAAACCCACTCCGCGTCTGGCGCATAGACTCTTCTGCCCTGTGAGGCTGTCACTTTGTAAGGTGATAGCCTCTTTTTGTTCGTTAAAAAGTACATCGTTTGTCGTACATGGCCGGCACTCTATTGCTGATAAACTTACGTTAAAGACAGAATTCGGCGATCTCATCCGAACCCGCCGTCAGAACGTAAGCAGAATCAAACGAAAGCCATCGGTATCCTTGCCATCCATGCGACTCCTCTTTATCCCCATTATTGCTGTCGGATTGGCCCTCGTGCTGCTGTTAGGCGTCAAGAGCAGCGCACATACATCGGTCGAGCCTGATGCGCAGCCGCTGCCTGTGCAACGGTCGACGTACACGCCGGCCGCTGCTCAACCTGCTGTTGCGCAGCCGCCCTCCTCTGCACCGCGCACCGCTGGTTACGTGGCATTGGTAGACAACGAGTTGATTTTGCGCGCCGAGTTTGAGCGTGTTCAGGCGATCGACCTGGCTATGTCAACTTTGCTGGGCATAGACCCGGCCGCGCCTGCCCAACTCCTGCAACAAATGGTCAACCACCGCCTCGTCATGCGCGAGGCGGCCAAGGCCCACGCCGAACCTGGTGACGCCCCGCCGCGCCTGGCCGAGTTGCTCGCTGCCAATGGCAAGACCCAGGCCGATTTGGACGAAATTCTAAAATCGTACGCGATCGACCCCGCGCAGTTTCAAGCCTACCTGGCCGAATTGGTTTTGGTAGACCAATTCGCGCACGAGGCGGCGATGAGTAAGGGAACGACAGTCGACGCGTATGTTGCCGCTCTACAGGCTGCTGCCCGGATTCACTTGGGCGACCCGCTCACCGTCGCCACATCCATTACGTCCCCCGTCATCGCCACTGCATTGATCGCTCTCACGTCGGCAGTAACCGCGCCACCTGGCGTCGAATCACCCCCGGCCGTTGTCAAGGATGAAAAGCGCGGCGTCGTCGTTGGGCAGTTAGCGCCCCTGTTTGAACTCCAGACGCTGGCAGACAGCCGCCACAAGACGGCTTTCGCGGACTTGCTCGGAAAGCCCACCGTTCTGAGCTTCTGGACCACCTGGTGCCCGTACTGCCTCCGCCAAACGCCCATCATGGTGGCAGGCGCGGCACGTTACGCACAGGACAACGTTCAATTTATCGGTATCGATGTAGCGGAGAAGCCTGACGTCGCTGCCGCCTACGTTGCGCAACATGCGATCCCTTACCCCATCCTGCTGGACTCCGATGGTCAGGGCGCCGCTGCCTATGCAGTTGAAGGCTATCCAACCACCTATTTCCTCGACGCCGGCGGGCGCATCGTCGTCCACAAGATCGGCGCCATGTCCGAACAAGAATTAACCCAATATGTCGAGCAACTGCTCGACGCCCATTAGCAGCTACACATCACACCTGTCCGCCGCCGCAGCAGGTTGGAGGTAAAGGCAATGTCTCGTCCGTACTTGTCCGTGGCCGGGGCGCCGATCGGCGCCGCCGCTAGCCCGCGCCTGCACCCTGCCGAGCAGACCCGCAACCTGCTGCACCTGCTTATGGTGCTGTCGCTGTGGCTTTCCACCGTGACGCCCTTGCTGACCCAGCCCCAACTTGCCTTGGCCAACGCGTTTGACCGGGTGGATTGGGCTGCGCGCGCCGTGACCTCACCTGCTGCAGCGCCGCCACGCGCCCCCTACCGCAGCGGCATGGAACCATCCACCTCTACTGCGGCGGATTCGGCACCTCCTGCGGCACTGGCCTCTGGGCTTGTATCGGCCGCTCCCATTGCGGCCGCCAACCTGACTCCCGCCTGGTGGGCCTCGCCCGGTGACAAGTCTGCCGCCGAACTCGCGTTGTCGCCGGCATGGCTGGCGACTGACTCTGGGAGCGCCGCCCCGGCCCTTGGCGGTCCTGGTCAACCGCTCGAACAATCTGGGCCAGGACCTTGGGCGCCTCTGTTCGGCGCCGGGATGTGTGTCGTGCCCGGCCTGGCCATCGCCACCGCTGCACCAGCCTCCGTCAGCCAGGGTAACAGCACCATCCCCTACACCTTCACCGTCGTCATCAGCAACACCGACTATTTCACTCCCACCGGCCCGCTGAGCTTGACGCTGCAGGCGCCGGGCAATTTCTATTTTGCCGGCAATTCGGCCGCCGCCCAGAGCCAGCTGAGCGGCACACTCACCGTAGCGCAGCCCATGGTCGACCTCGCTCCCGGCGCGCTCGCGCAGGTGGTGGTAAGAGCCAACCCTGAGTCGCAGACCTTGCCGCCCGGCGATGTCGTGACGGTCACCTATCGCCTTGGCGCTACCCCCGGTGGTCTGCCCAACCCAACGCTCACCACCTCGTTGTCGATCAGTGGCGAAGTGAGTGCGTGCAGTGCAGTTGACACCATCAGCACCAGTTCGTGCCCGCTGCCGGTGCGCTTGCCTATGCAGTTGCGCACACCCCCGTACCTGGTCAGCTTTGGCAACGTGGCGGGCGACGTATACACCTTTACGGTCCGCAACACCGGTACGACCACGGCCACCGACGTCAGCTTTGAGATCGATCCCAGCCCAGGCTTTTTCTTTAAGGATGCCTCCGCCAGTTTGCAGCACAGCCTATCTGGCGCGCTTGCCCTGTCACAACCAATGGGCGATACGCCGCCGGGCGAGCCTTTTGTGCTTGCGGCAGCCGATCCCTTCCCTGCCAACAGCCTGGCTCCCAGTACGACGATCACCGGCGTGCTGCGCCTGGGCACAAACAGCGAGGCGAAATCCGGCCAGCCGCTGTCCGTCACGCTGCGCAGCGGCACAGTCCTGCCGCAAGTCTGCAACACCACGCGTGAGAACGTTGCCACCGGCCGCGGCAACCTGGCCATCGTCAAGCTGCCCGACGTCCAACGCGCCCGTTTGGGCGATGTCATTACCTGGACGGTGCAGGTCAAGAACACGGGCCTGGGCAGCGTCTATGACGTCGTGTTTGACGACACACCCGACTCCGGCATTCACCTGTTGTCGATCACGCCCCCCGCGACGACGACTGCGGAGATCAAGCCGGACCAGTCGGTGCTCTATACGGTGACAGGCGCAGTAAACGCCTGCACTGGTCTGCGCAATGTGGCACTTGGCTCCTGGTCGATCGGCAACATCAACGCCACCGGGCTTGTCACCAACCCCGTCTACGCTGATGCCTTCGTGTCCTACCTTTTTGAAGATCCCGAAGTAGCAGTAGAGGTGGAACCGCTGCGTGACCTGCAGTTCTGCGGCCAGCCACAGCGCAGCCTGGTCGTGACCGTCACCAACAGCGGCGGCCCGGCGCGTGAGCTGACGCTGGCAGTCGAAAAGAGTGGTTCGTTCGTTCTGGTGCCTGACAGCGCCGACTGGGTGCAGGCCGGCAATGTGCTGAGCTACACCGCTGCCGGCGGCGTGCTGCGCGGCGGCGAGACCATCACCTTCACGCTCGGCGTGAATTTTACAGCCCAGGTGTGTGCCCAGAACAGCGGCAGCTTTGTGCTGCGCCCGATCTTCCGCCAGGCCTGTCCACTGGCCGGCCCACCCGAGAAGGGCACGCAGGCTAACGTGGCGCTGCAGAGCGCGCTCGCTCCCAGCCTGGACATCGTAAAGCGCGCCTCCACCAACGTGATTGCGCCCGGCGGCACCGTCTACTATTCGGTTACGGTCTGGGGCCGCAACCCAATCAGCACCGCCATCGGCCCCATCCACATTACCGATACGCTGCCGGCGATCTTCCAGTCGGGGACGATCGTCCGCAGCACCTCGGACACGTCGCAGCAAGAGGGCGACGATCGCTTTATCGCTACGTGGATTACGCCCACCACCACGCCTTTCTACACCATTACCTTGTTTGTGACGGCCACGCTGCCGACCAATGGGATCTGCGCCGACGGCGCGCCGCAGATTAACCGCGCCTCCGCGCGTCCGCAATCCTGCCCCGAGTGCCTGGCCCGGTCAGACGCCCACATCCTGTATGTGGAAGACCCTGCGCCCGGCGTCGGGAGCGGCGGCTATTTTCATGTCACAAGCGACCAGGTTGCCGTGTGCGGCAAGGCGCCGACGCAGCAGACGGCCGCCATCAGCATTACGAATGGCATCACCTGGACCGGCACGACCTATCGCGACGATCTCAACCGCGGCGGCGCCGTGGGCCCGCTTAACGTGGTGGCCGGTTCAGTCCGCGTGATCGTCGACGATATCGATCGCACGGCCGACGTCACGGTGACGACGATGCCCGCATTGGTGGTTGATTTCGACAATGTCGGCGTCTACAGCGACACGGCGCTGATTACCGTCACCTACCAGGTCACGGCCGGAGAGACGGCAATGGCCGGCAACGACGTCTACTTTGTGACCTTCACGGCCGGAGGCCATGACACCCCCGACGCCTGTGGCGTCACCCGATCTACACCTGTCTTTGTCAACGTCGAGCGTACAACCTTTAGCGACTTGCGCGTAAGCCCCGAAATCCTCAACGCCTGCACGACGAACAACGTCGTGCTCACCGTGGACGGCGACTTTCCCGCCCAAGCCGTCACCAACCAGATCGTGGTCAGCTTTACCGCCGATGCCGCCGATATTCTGACGGTCACGGCGCCATATTTGAGCCTCGGCGGCGGCTTTGCCGGGCAGCCGGTGACGGTCACCACCGCCACAGTGGACGCGAGCCAGGTAGTCTCATTTGCCTTTGATTCCGCCTTTGACCTCCACGAGGCGGGCACGATCGCCTTCAAGCTCTTCCGCCCATGCGGCATCACGACCACGCTGAACACCCTGGTGCGCTATACGGACGGCTGTGGCGTCACCAAGACGAGCCAGGCCGCCGGCGGACTCACCACGCGCCAGTCCGACCTCTATCTGCGTTCGCCCGAAATCACCTATACGCTTAATTCGCGTTACCTTGACTGGCAGTTTGCGGTGCGCAATGCCGGCGACCTCAGCGCCACCAACGTGCTGGTGACCAACACGCTGCCCTACGGCGTGCACTACCGCAGCGATCTGCGCAGTGGCGTCGACCAGAGTGTGTTGGATGCTATCCTCGTGACGACCGGCACGGTCAACGGGGGCACACTTGACGAACGCGAGGTCGTCTCCTTTACCGTGCCCATCTTCCCCCCGAGTTCGTCGATCCAGTTTGCCGCCAGCGCCTCGGTGGATACCTGCAACGCCGGCGATTCACTGTGGATCCGCCTCACGCAGCCCTGTGGCGGCATCGGCAATACGTGCGGCGGCAGCCAGATGGCACGCCTGGGCGTGCAGCAGGGCCGCGGCGCGCTGCTCACCAGCAACACGCAGCAGGCCACCATCCCGTTGTGCTCGGCCGGCGACGTGCGTCTGATCGTCAAGAATGCCTCGGCGCGGGCCGACCTGTATGACTTTTTTGTCCGGGAAGTGCTGACCGACGTTACCTATGTATTAGGTACGGCCGAGGTGCAGCTCGTGCGTGCAGACGGCCCGGCGTCGGCCTTTATACCGTTTACACCTACGCTTGTCAGTCCCGCAGTCCCGGCGCCACCCTATCGTCAAACGCTGCAATGGGACGCTGCGCAGATGGGCGACTACGACCCGGCCGTACGCGCCCTGCTCGCACGGCGCGGCCCAGGCGACCAGCTGATCATTCAGTTCCGGGTGCGCACTTTCTGTTCCGCTACGTCCCCCAGCGTGCAGGCGTCGGTGGCTGCCGTTAATGCCTGCACTACTGTCTTCAGCAGCACGGAAGATTCGCGCGCGGTCGAGGTGGGACGGCCGATCCTGGGCCTGCAGAAACAGGTGCGCAACGCCAGCGAGGGGGGGACCTACGCTGCCAGCGTCCTGGCGGGGCGAGGCGACACGTTGGTTTGGAAAGTCAACGTGGACAACAGCAGCGACGTGGATGTGACGGCCCTGTTTGTCACCGACACACTGCCCGCCTGGTTTGCCGTGAGCGACGTCTACACCGAACCAACCACCAGCGTGCCGCCTATCCTGCAGTGGACGATCATCTCCGGCACGGGATTCAGCTCGCCGGCGCCGGCGCAATCTTCAACCACATTCTGGATTACAGGCACGGTCGGCGCCGCGGCCTGCACGGACCCGAAGTTCAACGTAGTAGAGGCCAGCTACGGCTGTTCGGGCGCCGACATCTGTCCTGCCTCTGTCTATACCGCCCAGGCTGCAGTCGCAACTGCGCCCGTGCTGTCACTCGACGCGGCCAATGCTACGCTCGACCAATGCGGTGCCGGACCCTTGCTGCTGACATTTGCCAATACCGGCGCACGCACCGGTGCCGTCGTCGTCACCTATACGCTGCCCAGCGGTTATCAGTATGCCGGGCTGGCTGCCGGCACGATTCCAGCACCCGCCGCGCAGCCGGCGCCGGGCGCCAAGGGCGACCTCGTCTTTGCCTATGGCGAGATCGACCAGCAGCAGGTCACCAACACGCTGCGCATCAGCATCACGCGCGACCTGGCCGCCGCCGGCGCCTGTCTCACCTCGGCCACGGTCTCCGCCCGGCTCGGCTTTGCCGACACCTGCGGCGTGTGGAAGGGCAACGCCGTGCAGGACAGCGGCAAGCTGACGGTCCTGCGCGGGGATCTCGCCGGCTTTAGCCATACGCCGGTGTCACAGACAATCGTGGCAGGCGCCGCCTACACATGGACGCTTACGGCCCCCAACACCGGCAGCGGCCCAGCCCACAACTTTGTCGTGACGCAGACCCTGCCGGCAGGCCTTGAGTATATTACCGCTACTGTAGGCAGCAGCGAATCCACTGCCGCCACACCAACCGTCGCCACCGTGGGCGGCAATACGGTGATCACCTGGATGGCTGCCAGCCTGCCTGCCGGAGAAACGTGGCGCGCAGTGGTCTCGGCGCGGCCGCTCGCCGCGCAGACGGCCTACAGTATTTCAGCCGAAGTGCACGCGGCCTGCGACGACGGCGGCTGCCAACAGGGTGCACTGTCCACAAGCTTTAATGCCCCTCTGCAGGCGTTTGGCAAGCAGATCAGCCACGCCAAGGTCAGTATCGGCGGGCCGTTTGTCTATACGATCACGGCCGACTTCTACGGCAGCGTGCCCTACACCGGTACGCAACTGGTCGATACGCTGCCCCAGTTGGGAGGGCGGCTGGTCTTTAGCTACACCGACATCGACATCGCCGCGGCCGGCGCCGGCCCGTGGACTGCCGACACGGCGACACCCGGGGTGCTCACCTTTACCACCGGCGGCGGAACCGTCAACGGCCCCAGCAGCCTCACCGTACGCGTGAGCGGGTTGATCTCCAATGAGATTACTGCCCGGCAAGGCAACATCTTTATCAATTCGCTGCTGCTGGAGAACTATATAGACGGCCAGTACTATTACTACACTGATACGGTGAGCGCCGATCGTCAAGGAGCCCAGCCTGGGCATCCGCAAGGTGGTGGCGCCGGCAGCAGATGTGCGCGCCGACTCGACGGTTACCTATACCCTGATCGTCACCCATGCGACCGCGAGCGATGCCACTGCCTATAACGTGGTCATCACCGACGCCGTGCCTCCGTCCTTGGTCTGCAACCCTGGTTCGCTGGCCGTCAGCGCCCCCGCTCCGGGGATGGTCACGACCAGCGCGCTGGGCAACAGCCTGGCGATTACCGTCTCCGAATACCCAACCCCGGCTGCGCCTATTCATATTACCTTCACGGCCGCTGCAGACCTGCCGCTGGAACCCAGCTCGCGCTACACCAACACGGCCTATGTGCGTTACAGCAGCCGGCCGGGCGACGACCCCAATGACCGCGACGGCAGCGGCAGTGGGCCCAATGACTACTGGAGCAGCAGCAGCGCGGCTCTTGACAGCGTTGCCGTGACTGTCGACAAGGTGCTGCTGCAAAACCTCGACTACACGCTCGGCGACCTGGTCACCTACACCGTGTGGATCACCGTGCCAACCGGCACGACACGCAACCTGGTTGTGACGGACACCGTCCCCGCCGGCCTGCTCTACCAGGCGCCTACGAGCACGCTCGCCGTCGAGGCGGCTGGTGCAACAGGCACGCCGATTGCGCTTGCCTATGTCATCACGCCATCCAGCGGCAGCGGTACGGCGGCTTCGACTGCCATCCTGAGCATGACTGCGCCCGTCGTCAACAACACCGGTGCACCGGCGGTGATCACCTGGACCATGCAGCTGCTGGTGGTCGACGATCCCCTGCGCACGGTCAACTACAACGGCGCACAAAAGACCAATCGGGTGGACGTTCGTTACGTAAACGCGAATAATCAGCCAAAGACGCTCGCCGACAGTGCGTCACCTATGCGGATCTTTGAACCGCTGCTGCATATCGGCAAGGAATACGTGACGGCGCAGGCCTGCGCCGCCCGCCTGCTGGCCGACAACTTCAACACAAACAGTGCTGGGGGCTGGACAATCGCCAGCCCGGCCTGGAGCGCCTCCGGCGGCTGGCTGCGTGCCCCCACGGCCGGCAGTGCCTTGCTCATCCATGGCGCTGATGCGTGGAGTGACGTCAGCTACTCGGCTATCTTCTCCACCACCGACGGCGACGGTGGCGCCGGCCTGGTTTTCCGCGCGCAGGATGCCGCCAATTACTACCGCTTTGTCTGGACGCGCACCGGCGCCGGTGCGGGCTCATACCACGTGACCAAAGTAACAGCGGGCGTGGTTGCCGACGACCAACTCACCGATCTGGGCGCCGGCGGCGGCTACGTCACCAACCGCTGGTACCACCTGGAAATCCGTTCCACGGGGCGACAGTACGCCGTGTTTATCGACGGCCAACAGGTGCTTACCTACACCGATACCAGCGCCACGCCCTTCCTCACCGGCAGCGTGGGCTTTTATGCCGCCAATCAGAACGGGCTGGCCTACGACGACGCCCTTGTCACCAAGGTGGGCGAGGCCGGCTGCATGGTCGACGTCAACGACCTGATCACCTACACGCTGACCATCTCCAACCAGGAGCGGCTGGTCGGCCACAACCTGGTGATCAGCGACGTGCTGCCTCCGCTCAGCCTGCAGTATATTGGCTACGCGATGGCGAGCAGCGACCCCTCTGCGCTCGTCACTGCGGCGCCGGCGCCCGGCAGCGCAGGCACACTGGTCTGGCGCGTCGAGCAACTGGCGCCGGCTGCACCCTTCGACCCGCTCAAACACGGCTGGCTTGTGCTGACCGTGACTACGCGGATTGTCGGCGACGTCAGCGCCGGCATTCGCCTGCCCAACCAGGCGCTGCTGACCTATGACGGCCAGCCCGCCAACCGCCCCGACGGCGTCCAACGTCGCTACAGCGGCGGCAGCCACAGCAGCGGCGTGCGTACGCCTGACGCCGCGCTGCTAAAGACGAGCGCGCCGGCTACCGTCACGATTGGCCAGCGGCTCAACTACACGCTGACACTGCCGGCCGCCGGCGGTCTCCCCGCCACGCTCTACACGGCCACGCTCACCGATTCGCTGCCCGGCGGTTTCCGGCTCCTCGCTCCGCCCCTGGTTACGTGGTCGCCTGATTCGCTCACGCCCGGCGACGTGGACGTCACCCGCAGCACGACCAAGACCGTCCTGGTCGACTTCTCGCGCATTCCATCCAACACCGAGGTGTCGGTCGTCGTTACGGCGGTCGTCGAAAACGTGCCCGCCAATCAGGATGGCGTACGCTACACCAATACGGCCACGCTCGGCTGGCGCGACCAGGCCGGCACGCCCGTGACGCCCGTCACCTCCAACCTGGTGACGACCACGCTGGCTGAACCGCAGCTCGTGATCGAGAAGGTGGCGGCGCCCAAGGGCGTGCGCCCCGGCGACATTGTCTTCTACCACGTGCGCGTCTACCATGCGCCGACGTCCACTGCCCCTGCCTACAATGTCGTCATCAGCGACATCGTGCCTGCCGGTCTGTCCTATATCAGCGGTTCCTGGTCGCGTGACAACGAGCCGACCGAGGTTGCCGCTAGCGGCGTTTTTACCGAGCAGAGCCCGCTCCTGGTCGCCTATTTCCCCGTTATCAGCACGACGCTTGATGCCGGCGATCCGCTCGACCTTAGTTTCCAAGCCGTGGTCAATCTCGACGCGGGCCTGGGCTCGCTGATTACCAATGTGGTCACCACCACCTGGCAGAGCCTGCCCACCGATCTTGACGGCGAGCGCCGCAATGGCGCCGGTGGCGTCAACGATTACCGGGCCGCCAGCGCAGCCAGTGTCAGCCTCGACTCGTTTAACCTGGACAAGACGGGGCCGCTTAGTGCCACGGCCGGCGACGTGATCACCTATGTGGTCACGCTGCGTAACAGCAGCGCAGTGACGGGTCACAATGCGATCGTGCGCGACCTCATGCCCTTCCAGATTGCGCCGATCACGGCTACGTTCCAGGCGCCGCTGCGCAATGGCCCCTGCGATCCTGCCTACTATCAGGGCGGCCGCCCTGTCTTTAGCTGCCCTGTGGGGGACCTGCCGCCGTATTCCAACGCCGTGTTCACCTTGACCGGCAGGATCGATCCGGCCACGCCGGACGGCACCCTGCTCGACAACTACGCGGTTGCCACGCTCACGGATTCCAACGGCGCGCTCAAGGTGCTCGAGGCGACAGCCCAAACCTGGGTCGATACCGCAGCCGATCTCACGCTCAAGAAGAGCGGCCCCCTTACCGCCACGGCCGGCGCCACGATTACCTACACTGTCGTCGTCACCAACGCCGGGCCCAGCGAGGCCCATGGCGTGGACATCAAGGACGCGCTGCCCGAGGGCGTCGCCTTTGCCGGTGGTACGGCCAGCCAAGGCGCCTGCGTGAGCGCCATCTGCCAGCTAGGTGAGCTGGCCCCTGGCGTACCCGTCACCCTTGTCATCACCGCTACGGTTGGCCCTGGCGTCGCGGGTGTCGTCACCAACACGGCCTACGCCTTCTCGGCCACGGCCGACAAGAACCCGGCCAACAACGCCTCGTCCCACAGCACGGTCGTGTTTGCCAACACCGCGCTGCACGTGGCCAAGGTCGACTTTACCGACCCTGCCTATGCCGGCAGCACCTACTTCTATCAAATCCTGGTCACCAACACCGGCCCCGCCACGGCCGTGGGCGTGGTGGTGACCGATACGCTGCCGGCTGCTGCCATCTTCGAGGGCGCCAGCCCCGGCTGCACCTATGCCGCCGGCCGCGTGACTTGCCAGGCAGGCGACATGCTGCCCGGCAGTTGGTACGGTTTTCTGATCAACGTAGCCGTACCCACTACGATTACGAATGGTACCGTTGTCACCAACGTGGTGGCCGTCGCGACGACGACGCAAATTCTCACTGCCGGCAGCGTGCTGTCGGACAGTGAGGCGACGACCTGGCTGCAGGCCATTGGCAGCCCCACCGATCTGGCCATTGCCAAGACGGTTGTACCCACTCAGGTAGTGGCGGGAGCCGGCACGCCGATCACGTACACGCTGGTGGTCACCAACAACGGTCCCGCCCCGGCGTCTGCCGTCCAGGTGACCGATCTCTTCCCGCAGCCGTTCCAACTGCTGTCGATCGACGCCGGCCAACCCGTCACGCAGGCCCAGTGCAGCCGTGGCGGCGTGTGCGACCTGGGCAGCCTGGCCGCCGGCCAATCGACCGTGATTTCGCTGGTCATGCAGGCCCCGGCTAACGTGGCCGGCGGCGTCTACACCAACACGGCCTTTGCCGGCAGCTCGGCGGCGGATACCAACCCGGCCAACAACAGCGCGAGCGCCGCGCTTGCAGTCGTGCCGCAGGTGGCACTGCAGGTGAGCAAGGCGGCTGCGCCCAATCCCGCCATTGCCGGGCAAGAGCTGTCGTACGTGGTCTTTGTCACCAACACGGGGCCCTCGTACGCCCACAACGTGACGGTATCCGACACGCTGCCCGAGGGCTTTGCGCCGGCGCTGATCGTCGCCAGCCAGGGTATGTGTGCCTCGCTGCCCTGCAATTTGGGTGCGCTGGCCCCCGGCGCCACCGCCTGGGTGCACCTCTACGGCCGCGTGGCTTCCACGGTTACGCAGGCCGCACAGCTGGCCAACACGGCCGTCGTCAGCGCGTCTGAAAATCCCGCGGGCGTGCTTGCGTCGGTAACGCCCGGCCTTTCGACCAACGCTGCGTTCCTGCTGCGTAAGACGCAGGTCGCGCCGATTGGGGCAGTCGCAGCCGGCAGCCTCGTCACCTACACGCTGCGCTTTACCAACACCGGCCCCGGCCTGGCGCGCAGCGTCGATATCAAGGACCAGCTGCCGCGGGGCCTCAGCCTGGAAACGATCGAGGCCGAAGGCGGCGTTTGCGCCGGGCCGCTCTGCCAGTTTGGCAACCTGCCCGTGGACAGCACGCGCACGGTTACAGTAGTGGCGCGTGTCAGCCCTGCGGTGACTGCCGCCGTGATCACCAACACCGCGGCCGTCTTCAGCCCGGACGCACCCGTCGTCACGAAGACTGTGGCTACGGCCATCACGACGTCCGCCCGCCTAAACGCCGCCAAGGTGGCCCTCAACACGCCCGTCAACGCCGGCGAGGTTGCCTTCTTCCAGATCGTCGTCGCCAACCAGGGCCCAAGCGATGCCCAGGCAGTCGTCGTGACCGACACGCTGCCCGCCGGCCTGACCTATGCCGGTGGTGATGCCGCCTGCCTGGCCGACGACAGCCAGGTCGACGGCCAGGCAGGCGGCCAGGTCGTTTGTACGATCGGCAGCCTGCCCGCGGGCAGCACGCGCACGCTCCTCGTCCAAGGACGCAGCGCCGCCGCGCTGGCCGACGGCTTGCTGCTGACCAACAGCATCACCGTCACCAGCCCAACCGCGCTGCAGCCGGCCACGGCCACGGCTGCGGTCAGCGTGCGCCAGCAGGCCGGTATGCCGGTAGACCTGCGCCTGGCCAAGACCGGACCGGCCGTCGCTCTAGCCGGTCAGACTGTACGCTATACCTTGACTGTCAGCAACAACGGCCCTGTCACGGCCACCGCCGCCAACGTGCTGGACGCGCTGCCGGCCGGCGTCGACTTTGTCGCGGCCGCAGCCTCGCAGGGGATGTGCGAACGCGGCGTTAGCTGCCAGCTGGGCGACCTCCCGGTGGGCGCCACCGCCACCGTCGTCGTCACGGGCCTGGTGCAAAGCCAGATCGTCACCGGCACGCAGTTGGTCAACAGTGCCCAAGCAGCCAGCGCCAACAGCGAACAGACTCCCGCCGACAACCGCGCCGCCTACACCAGCACGGTGCAGGCGCTGGCCCTGATCACGATTGCCAAGGATGCGGCCGCCGCCAACCTGCTCGTCGGCGACCTGATCCAGTATCGCATTGTAGTTGCCAACAGTGGGCCCAGCACGGCGCGCGCCGTTACCGTAAATGACCTGCTGCCCGCCGCCGTCGCCCATGCGCTTGTCAGCAGTAGCCGCGGCGGCTGTACCGGCTTCCCGTGTAACCTGGGGGATCTCGCACCGGGCGCCAAGGCCACCATTATCGTGGTCGGCATCGCCGCCGCTGGCGGCCCCGTCTTTAACACCGCCACAGTTGCCAGCACCACTGACCTTGACCCCGCCAGCATCCTCTCCGCCGGCGCCCTGGTCACGGTGGATCCCTTTGCCGACCTGGCGCTGCGCAAAGATGCCTCTGCCACGGTTGTCGCCGGCAGCCAGGTGGTCTATACATTGACCGTCTACAACGATGGGCCATCAACCGCCACCTATATCACGGTCACCGATGCCCTCCCGGCGCAAGCCATCTTTGTCGCCGCCGATTCCGCCTGCAGCGAGGTGGGGGGCGTGGTCACCTGCCTGGCCGCCACACTGTCCGGAGGCATGACGCGCACCTTTGCCATCACGGCCACGACGTCGCCGGCCCTGCCCCTGGGGAGCAGCATCGAGAATCGCGCCATCGCCACCGCAGCCACGCTCGACCCCCATACGGCCAACAACCTGGACGACACCGACACCAGCATTATCGGCCGCGCCGTGCTCAGCATTGCCAAGGCCGACCTGGCCGACCCGGTCGCGGCCGGCGGATTGGTGACCTACACCATCGTCGTCACCAATACCGGGCCCAGCAGCGCCCGCGCCGTGGACGTCGCCGACCAGTGGCCGTCGGGCATGACCCTGGCGGAGATCGCAGCATCGGACGGCGGCCAGTGCGCAGCCGGCATCTGCCGTTTTGGCACGCTTGACGCCGGCATGACGCGCACCGTCACTGTGACCCTGCACGTGGCCTCCAGCGTACCTGCCGGACAGCTGGCCAATGTCGCCGCGGTCTATTCGCCCGATTCCGCCGAGCGCACGCCGGCGGTCGTCACCGAGACGACGACCATCATGACGCTGGCCAGCCTGCGCGTAACCAAGGCGGCGCTCAACAATCCTGCCGTAGCCGGCGGGCAGCAGTCCTACCAGGTAGTCGTCTATAACGATGGACCCAGCGACGCCCAGGCCGTGCGCGTCACCGATACCTTACCGGCCGGCACAACCTTCGCCGGCGGCGCGCTCGAATGCAGCGCCGTGGGCCAGACCGTCGCCTGTGACATCGGCATGCTGGCGGCGCGCGCAAGCCACGGGCTGCTGATCAACGTGACCGTGGCTGCGTCTACGGAGGACGGCGTGCAGATCACCAATGTCGCCACCGCCACCAGCCCCACTGCGGCGCAGGCAGTCACGGCCACGGTGGCGACGACGGTGCGCCAGCCGCAGGGCGGCATCGTCGACCTGGCAGTTGCCAAGTTTGGCACGCCGCACACGACGGCCGGCCAGGGCATTACCTATACGCTGATCGTCACCAACAATGGCCCGTCCACTGCCGCCAACGTGCAGCTGGTGGATGCCTTGCCGCTCTCGGTAACGGTGCTGGAACTGCATGCGAGCCAGGGCACGTGCGCGGCCGGCATGGTCTGCCAGCTGGGCGACCTCTCCCCCGGCGTGGCGGTCACGGTCCAGCTCACGGGTGTTGTCAGCGCCTATGCCATCAGCGGCACGCTGCTCCTCAACGCCGCCCAGGCCGGCAGCAGCAACGCCGATTCCAATGGGGCGAACAACAGCGCCCAATTTACGACGGCGGTGGACAACCGCGCGCTGCTCACGGTCGCCAAGGAGGCGACGGTCGCGACCGTCGCGCCCGGCGGTTCACTCAACTACCGCATCACCGTCCACAACGGCGGGCCCAGCCTGGCGCGCAGCGTGGTCATGACCGACCTGCTGCCGGCGCAGCTGCTCACTCCCTTGCTAAGCAGTTCGCGCGGCAGCTGTGGCGCCACGGCCTGCAGTCTCGGCGACCTGCCTCCCGGCGACACGGTCACGATCCTTGTCATGGGCACGGTATCTCTCTTTGCCACCGGCAGCATCGAAAACAGTGCCGGCCTCACCTCCACCACGCCGCTCGATCCCGCCAGCGTGCTCGCCGCCGCCGTCACGGTCTTGGTGGGCGACACTGCCGACCTGGCGCTGGTCAAGACGGCCGTACCGTCGGTCTACGCGGGACAGCAAATCACCTATGTCCTGAGCGTCTACAACACCGGCCCGTCCGCCGCCGCCCAGGTGCAGATTGTCGACCAGCTGCCCCTCAGCACGACGTTGGCCGGCCTTGACCTTGCGTGCACTGAGTCTGCACCTGGCCAGGTCCACTGCCCCGCCGCGCCCACGGCATTGGCCGCCAACACCTCCATGAGCTTTACGCTGGTCGTCGCCGCCGACGCCGCGCTGGCTACCGGCACCGTGCTCGAGAACCATGCGGCAGTCACGAGCCAGACGCCCGACCCCAACCCTGTCAACAACAGCGCCACCGCCGGGACGACCATTATCGGCCAGGCCGACTTGCACATCCTCAAGCTGAGTGATCCCAACCTGGTGCTCGCCGGCGAAAATCTGACCTACACGATCGTGGTCACCAACGCCGGCCCCTCCAACGCCACTGCGGTGCGCCTGGTCGACATTCTGCCCGCCGAAGTGGCACAGGTCGGCCCCGTGCAGACGCAGCGTTCGCTGAGCCAGAGTCCGATCGTCTGTCTCAACCTGGTCTGCGAAATGGGAGTGGTCCCGTTGGGCGAGGTGGTCACGTTGACGCTGCCCGTACGGGTTTACGCCTGGGTGGCCGACAACACGACCTTTACGAACAAGGCCACAATCTACAGCCCGTCCGATCCCGACCTGAGCGACAACACCGCGCAGGCCACGGCGACCGCCCGCCGCCAGTCTACGCTGGTGGTGCACAAGAGCGCCGCACCCGACCCGGCCATCACCGGGGCCGACCTGCTCTACACGATAGAGATCCTCAACCTCGGGCCGAGCGACGCCGGCGGGGTGACGGTCGACGACCAGCTGCCACCGGGATTTACGCCCAGCAGTGTGGCCGGCAGCCAGGGCGATTGTAGGCAGCTGCCCTGTACGCTCGGCAGCCTGGCTGCGGGCGCCACGGCTGCAGTCACGATCCGTGGCAAGGTCAGCTCCACCCAACCGAGTGACCTGGTCAACACGGCCAGCGCGACCGCTACGACGCCGCTGAGCGACAGCCAACGCAGCACGACGACGATCAAGACGCCGGTCACCTCATCCGCCGACCTGCAGCTGATCCTGCAAAGCACGCCGACGGCGCTGGCGGGCATGACCGCCACCGTGTATGCCAACCTCGTCAACCACGGCCCGTCCTCGGCGGCGGGGGCAGTCGTCACGATCACGCTGCCGCCCGGCGCTGCCTTTGACCAGGCGCAGCTTCCCGTCGGCTGGACGGCCACCCCCACCGCCGGCGGCTATGTGCTGCTGGCAACCGACCAGACGCTGCCGCCCGGCAGCCAGGTCCCGCTTGCCTTGGTGGTCGACCTGGCTCCCGGCATCCCGCCCGGCACCAGCCTGGAGTTTGGCGGCGTCGCCACGTCACAAACGCCCGATCCCACGCCCGCCAATAATTTCGCCACGGCCGATACGAGTGTTCTCGCCCGGGCCGACTTTGCCGTCAGCAAGCTTGGCCCCGATCAACTGGTAGCCGGGGGCTTGGTGACCTATACCATCGTCGTGCAAAACAACGGCCCCTCGACCGGTTACATGCGCGACCTCAAGGACAGCCTGCCGCAGGGGATGGCGCTGGTCGCCGCCTCTTTGCAGGATGCCCACGAGGGCCTGGCAGCGTGTGCCGGCGCCATCTGCCAAAGTGCGCGGCCGCTGGCTGTTGGCGAACAGATCACCATGACCGTGGTCGCCCGGGTTGATCCTGCCGTGGCCGAGGGCACACTGCTCGCCAATACGGCCACCGTCTTCGCCGATAGCGTCACGCCCGATCCCTGGGAGGCGAACAACCAATCCACCCACACGGCCCCAGTCGTCGCGCTGGCGCAGATCGCGATCGACAATTACGATCTGATCGACCCTGTTTATCCCGATGCGCTGCTGGCCTATGCACTGGTGGTCGTCAACCAGGGGCCCAGCAGCTCCGCCAACCTGGTGGTTACGGACACGCTGCCCCCTGGAGTCACCTTTATGAGCAGCACGGCCGGCTGCGTCGAGGGGACCGCCGGCGTGCTGACCTGCAGCCTGGGCGCACTCGGCGCCGGCGAACGCGCCACGTTCCAGGTGATGGTGCACGTGAGCGCAGCCGTGCCCAACGGCACCGTTCTGCACAATGCGGCCACCCTTACCAGCACGACAGCGCTGACAGAGTCGGTGCTAAGCGCCGGCGAGGACACGCGCGTGCTTGTGCCCAGTGGTCCCCTGGCCGATCTGGAGGTCAGGAAAGATGTCGACCCGCCGCTTGTACAGCCGGCCAGCCTGGTCACCTTTACGCTGGTCGTAACCAACAACGGCCCCTCGCCGGTCAACAGCGCCCAACTGCTCGACCTGCTGCCCGACGGCCTGCAGCTTGTCCGCGTCGCGGCGTCGCAGGGCTACTGCAACGCCGGCATCAACTGCCTCCTGGGTACCCTTAACTATCGCACCGGCGACGAAGGCGGCGCAGCGCTGCGAGGCACGGCCGTGGTCACCGTCGTAGCCCGGGCTGCCCCCGGCACACTGGAGCAGCAGGTACTGACCAACACGGCTTATGTCCAATCTGAGCGCCAGGACCCCGCACCCCAAAACAATCTTGCATCTGCCGTGGTCACAGTGCTGCCGGGGACGCCGTTGGCCGACGTCCAACTCGAAAAGCGCGACGCAGTGGGCTTGTCCACCGCGGGCGGTCTTATTACCTATACGCTGCGCGTCTACAATGGTGGCCCGAGCCTGGCTGCCGACGTCGTCGTGCAGGACCCGCTGCCTGCCGGCGTGACCATTGTTGCCGCGCAGCCTGCACCGGGTGGCGGCATGCCCACAGCACCGTCCTGGTCGCTCGGGTCCATGCCTGCGGGCGCCATGGCCTTTGTGACGCTCGTCGTCCGCAGCGATCCGGACGCCTTAACCGGGCTGTTGATCCGCAACACGGCCGCCGTAACGACCACTACCCGGGACCCGGTGGCGCAGAACAACGTCGCCACAGCCGAGTCGCAGGTTTTTGGCGCCGTGGATCTGCAGGTGCGCAAAACCGCGCAGCCTACTTATGTGCTGGCAGGGGAGAACGTCACCTATGTCATCACCGTCACCAACCGCGGGCCCTCGGCGGCGCGGGATGTAGACCTCAAGGAGCAGCTGCCGCCGAGCATGACGCTGACCGCGCTGACCCCCTCTCGCGGCGTCTGCGTCAGCGAAATCTGCCAGTTCGGCGCGCTGGCGGCGGGCGAGGAGATCGTCATCACCGCCACGGCTGCGGCCGGCGCCGCGCTGCTGCCCGGCACGGTGCTCACCAATACGGCCACCGGCTTCACCGATACACCCGACCGCGACCCCGGCAACAACCAGGACCAGGCGCCTGTCAATGTTGGCCCACTGGTAAACATCTTGGTCAGCAAGCACTCGCAGTCGCTCACGGCCACCGTGGGCACTCAGATAACGTATACGATGCTCGTCACCAACCTGGGCCCTTCATTGTCGCCTAATGTCATTCTCACCGACATCGTGCCCAGCGGCTTCGCCTATTTGCGCACCACCAATCCCGGCGGCTGCGAACGTCTGAACCGTTGGTATGTCACCTGCCCGTTGGGACCGCTGGCTGCCGGCCAGTCAATGCGCACGGACCTGGTCTTCTTTATCGAGTCAGTCCGGTCTTTCACCGTCACCAACCGCGTTCTGGTCGAGGACCCGTCTGCCTATCATCCTGAGGGCGCCGGCCAGGGTGAAGTCGTCCTGCCGACCGATCCCAAGGGCCCTACGGCGGTAAGTCTGGCGCACTTCGGCGTGGCCGTAGAGGAGGGCGCGCTCGTGATCACCTGGCAGACTGTGCGCGAGGTCGATACCTGGGCATTCCGTCTTTTCCGCAACACGACCAACGATCGCGAGACGGCAGAGCTTGTCACGCCTGACCCGATTCTGTCGCGCGGCAGCGGCAGTATCTACACCTTTACGGACACCCAAATCGTGCCCAAGCTGGTCTACTACTACTGGCTGCAAGAGATCGCTGCCTCGGGCGCGCAGAAGGAAATCGACCTGGTGCAGGGCGGCATCGACCTCGAGGGATTGCGCAAACTGTTCATGCCATTTGCGGCTTCGCCCTAGCTTTCCCGGAAATGTCCCGATAGATTCACGGAATTTTACCGGTTCTTGGGGTTGACAACCCAAAAAACTTGCGATATATTGAAAGCGCTTTCAGCAAGCGCTTTCACAATTCCTAAATCGGCGAGCAACGGGTATTTGTTGTGGGTTCCCCAGTGGTAATTCACCGATTTATCGTCAACCTGTGAAAGCCTTGAAAGCATTTTCACAACACATGTTGACGACTTCAAACAAGCGGGCAAAACAAAGGCCTACGATCTCGGATGTGGCGCGCCTGGCAGGCGTTTCCATCTCGACGGTGAGTCGAGTGGTAAACGATACCGCTCCCGTATCCGACGACGTGGGCGTGCGGGTGCGTAGCGCCATCGAGCTGCTGGGCTACACGCCGCATGTGGCGGCCCGCAACCTGGCAGTGCGCCGCACGACCACCGTCGGTCTTTTGCTGCCGGAATTGAGCAGTTCGTTTTTCACCCCGCTCCTGCGTGGGATCGAAGCGGCCGTACGCCAGACCGACTACGATCTGCTGATCTACGCCAACCCGCGTGCCGCGGCCGGCTACGACCTGCACCGCCGCCAGCCCATTGGCGACCACAATGCCGACGGCATGCTCGTCTTCACGACGACGCTCGACGACCGCGAGCTCATCCGCAACCATGACCACGGCTTTCCCATGGTCCTGCTGCATCGCCTGTCCCCGCGCAGCATCACGGTGCCGGCCGTGCTGTTTGACAATCGCGCCGGCGTGCTCTCGGCCGTCAATCACCTGATTGAAACCCACGGTCGCACGCGTATCGTCTTTCTGCATGGTCCTTTGGGCAACCAGGAATCGGAAGCCCGCGAGATCGGCTACCGTGAAGCGCTGCAGCAGCATGGTATCGCCTTCGACCCCATGTTGGTCCGGCGGGGCGGCTTCCACGAGCGCACTGCCTACGCCGCGCTGACGGAGTTGGTGCGCATGAACGTAGCATTCGACGCCATATTCGCCGGCGACGACGAAGCGGCCGTCGGCGTACTGACGGCGCTGCGTGACATGAACAAGCGTGTCCCCGAGGACGTGGCGGTCGTCGGTTTCGACGACCTGCCCTTCGCCCAGCATCTCAACCCGCCGCTGACGACCGTGCGTGCTCCCATCGAGCAGGGCGGCTACCTGGCGGCAACCGAGCTGTTTTCCATTTTGGCCACCGGCGAGGCAGATGCCTTGACAGTCCTGCCGGTTGAACTCGTGATTCGACAATCGTGTGGCTGTGCTGCGCCGTCCAGGTAGTTCTGGGCTGTGCTGCGTCAATTGCACGTTTGTGGAACTATACCATGTAGGTTAGCTGTTTCAATCCTAATTTCAGACTAAGGAGTATCGAAGCATGCGCAAATCAATTATTGCGTTGCTGTCCGTCCTGGTGATCACCAGCATGTTGCTGGGCGCCTGCGGCGGCGGCGCTGCCCCGGCCCCGGCGGCCCCGGCAGAACAGCCTGCGGCCGAAGCAACCACCGAGGAAGCTACGACCGAAGCTGCCCCGGCTGACGCTGACGAAGCCACCGCTGAAGCCACCACCGAAGAAGCTACGACTGAGGCTGCCCCGGCTGACGCTGCCGCTGCCCCCGCCGGCGACCGTGTTCAGGTCCGCTGGTTTATCGGCCTGGGCACCGGCGCCGATGCCAAGCAGATCCCGATCGAAGAGGAGCTTGTCAAGCGCTTCAACGAATCGCAGGATAAGATCGAGCTGGTCATGGAAGTGGTGCCGAACGTTTCGTGCCCGCGACACCCTGGCCACGCAGATTGCCTCCGGCAACGGCCCTGACATTATTGGTCCCGTAGGTTGGGATGGTTCCAACTCGTTCTACGGCCAATACCTGGACCTGACCCCGCTGATCGAGAAGTACGGTTTCGACACCGAAGGCTTGGACCCGGCGCTGATCAACATGTATCAGACCGAGGGTGGCGCCCAGGTGGGTCTCCCCTTCCTGGTCTTCCCCGCGGTCAGCTACTACCAGAAGGAAATGTTCGACGAGGCAGGCCTGAACTACCCGCCCGCCAAGTATGGTGACAAGTACGTGATGCCCGATGGCAGCGAAGTTGACTGGAACTGGGCAGACCGTCGAAGAGATCGCCAAGATCCTGACCGTCGATGCCAACGGCAACGACGCCACCTCGCCTGATTTCGACCCGACCACAGATCGTGCAGTACGGCTTCACCTTCCAGTGGCAGACCGACCTGCGCTACATCGGTTCCTACCTGGGCGGCGCCAGCCCATTGGCCGGCGAAGATGGCAAGACCGCGACGGTCCCGGAAAGCTGGGTCGCGGCGTGGGATTGGTGGCACAACGCCATGTGGGGCGACACCCCGATCGCACCGAACGGTCCCGTTCTGGCTGCGCCTGAATTCCAGCCGAGCGGCTTTGCCAGCGAGAAGGTCGCCTTCGTCGTCTCTCCCAGTTGGTACACCTGCTGCATCGCCGATGCCGGCGAGACGTGGGACCTGGGCGTCGTCCCGGCCAATGCCGACGGCACCGTCAACTCCCGCATGGATGCCGACACCTTCCGCATCCTGAAGGACACCAAGCACCCCGACGAGGCCTTTGAAGTGCTCAAGTACTTCCTGGGCGACGCGGCGGTCGAACTGGCGACGACGTACGGCGGTATGCCTGCACGCACGTCGCAGCAGCAGGCTTTCTTCGACTCCAAGAAGGAGCAGTTCCCCTTCGTCGAGAACTGGGACACCATCGTGCAGGGTCTGGCCTATCCTGATGTGCCGAGCGCCGAGGCTTACATGCCCAACTACAACGAAGCGCGCGATCGCATCACGAAGCTGGAAACCCTGATCATGAACGAGAAGGATGTCGACATCGCAGCCGAAGCTGCCACGCTGCAGACCGACCTGCAGGCGATCTTCGACAAGGCGCAGTAAAGTAATCAATTCACCTCGCCATTCCCCAGTGACTTCCGCACTGGGGAATGGCGAGGCGAAGTCTTGACTCCAAGGAGACCAACAGATGGCCACCATAGCAGGAAGCCCGGACAAACTCGTAGAGCCAAGCGCGGCACGCACAGGGAAGTCAGGCTCGTTAATGCGGCGTGAGGCACGGTGGGGCTACTTTTTTATCTCGCCTTTCTTGATCGGCTTCTTTGTCTTTACCTTTCTGCCAACGGTTGCCGCGCTGGTCATGAGCTTCACCAATTTCAAGCTAAGCGGCGGCTCCTGGGAGTTCATCGGGGTGCAAAACTACATCCAGATGTTCAAAGATCCCCAGGTCTGGGCATCTTTGGGCGTGACGCTAAAGTACGCCCTGATCGCACTGCCCGTGGCCATCCTTTTCCCATTGGGGCTGGCGGTGCTGCTGAACACAAAGCATCTGTGGGGCAAAAACATCTTCCGCACGCTGTTTTATTTCCCCTACATTGTGCCTTTTGTCGCCGCAATTTTTGTGTGGGCGGCGCTGCTCAATCCAGAGACTGGCTGGATCAACAAGTCACTGCGTGCCATGGGGGTGGTCGAACCGCCCAACTGGGTCAACGACACAACCTGGGTGTATCCTGCCTTGGTCATCCTGGGTATCTGGGGCGTCGGCAACGCCATGCTGATTTTCTTGGCATCGCTGCAAGGCGTGCCCACGGAGCTGTACGACGCTTCCAAGATCGACGGCGCCGGCTGGTGGGCCACCATGCGCAACGTCACGCTGCCTTTGATTTCGCCGGTGATCTTTTACAACCTGACCCTGGCGATCGTCGGGCTCTTCCAGTATTTCACCGTCCCGCTTGGTGCTCAACCAAGGCACAGGTGCGCCGGGCGGCGCCACCATGTTCTACAATCTCTACCTCTACAAGCAGTTCTTCACGTACCAAAACATGGCCTATGGCGCAACGCTGGCCTGGCTGCTCTTTGCGATCGTACTGGCAGTCACGCTGGTGATGTTCGGGACGCAGAAGTATTGGGTCTACTACACAGCGGATAACAACCGCTAAGGCGCAGTTCGCTGATCGTGCTGCTTGAGATAAGATTGAGTCTGCAAATAGGAAGAGACTGATGGCTGCTACCGCGATACGACCAACGACCAAGACAATCCATACGGGCCGCACCGGCAATATTGTGCGCAGCGTTTTGCTGACGCTGGTCACGCTGCTGATCGTGTTTCTGTTCCTGCTGCCGTTCTTCAACATGGTCTTCACGTCGCTCAAGACGACTGACCAGATGTCGGAGGCCGGCGCACCGATCTGGCCGGCTTTGCCGGGCACGGCCGAGATCGATGGCAAGACGGTGGAAGTCTATGAAGTGCCCATGCCGGATGGCACCGTCCAGGACCTGGCCATCGTCAAGAAGGGTCGCCAGCAGACCACATTCGTCGATCCCGCCAACCCTCAAGGTGAGCCAATCGTCTGGGAAGGCGCCTGGCGCACGCTCGACCGCAGTTGGACTGTCTCCCCCACCTGGAGCAATTTCTACGAGGCCTGGGTTACGATCGACTTTCCCTTGTTATTCCGCAACACCTTGGCGATTGCATTGTTTGGTCTGATCGGCACTGTCGTCTCGTCCACGCTGGTCGGCTATGGCTTTGCCCGTTTCCGTTTTCCGCTGCGCAACTTCTGGTTCACGGTGCTGGTTTCCACCATCTTCCTGCCTGCGGCCGTGACGATTATCCCGACCTACGCTTTCTTTGTGCGCATCGGCTGGGTGGGCACCTGGCTGCCGCTGATCGTGCCGCACTATTTTTCCAATGCCTACAACGTCTTTCTCATGCGCCAGTACATCATGACGATCCCGCGTGAGATGGACGAAGCGCGCCCAGATGGACGGCGCCGGCCCCATCCGCATTCTCTGGGCCATGATCATCCCGCAGTGCAAATCGGTCATGCTGGCCGTGGCGCTCTTTCACCTGGTCTTTGCCTGGAACGACTACTTTGGCCCGCTGCTCTACCTGTCCACCGTGCCCGACCTGCAGCCGATCTCGGTCGCCCTGCCGCGCTTCAACAACATCTATGGCGCCAATCCGCCGCTTGATCCAGGCCGCCTCGCTCATGGCCATGGCCCTGCCCGTGCTGCTCTTCTTCCTGGCCCAACGCGTCTTCATCCAAGGCGTCGTCGTCACCGGCGTAGAGAAGTAGTCAGCCGCCCATGCTACGTCCAGTCCGCATGCCCACCTGCGGATTTGGCGCTGCCGCAGCCCACCACGCCACGTACCGCTAAGGTTTCCGTCCAGTCCGCATGCCCACATGCGGACTGGCTTTTTTGGAGATAACGATTTCGATGTTCACCAAGCCAACCGCTATCACCCTGCTTGTCGCCGCCCTCCTCCTCCTCGCCGCCTGCAGCGCCTCCGAGGCACCGGCTGCCGCCATCCCCACTCAGGTCGCTCTCATCCCCACAGTCGCTCCGACTGCCACCAGCGAGTTGGCGCCCGCTGAACCGACCGTCGCACTCACTGTCGAAGCTGTAGCCGGCGAAGCTGCCACCGGCAGCTCGCTGCCGACCACGACGCCGATTGCCACACCCGCTGCCGGCGTGTTGGCGGTCGATGCCGGGCAGAACCTGGGCCGATCAGCCCGCTGATCTTTGGCTCCGGCTACGGACCATGGGTGTCGCTGCGCCCCGAGACCCTGCCCTTGGCCGAGCAGGCCGGCATCACCATTATTCGCTACCCGGGCGGCGCCTGGGGCGACAACAACGAGCTGCAGCCCTACCAGATCGACCAGTTTGTGGATCTCGCGCGGCGCATGGGCGCCGAGCCCTACATCCACGTGCGCTTTCCCAACAGCACGCCGGAGCAGGCCGCCGAGATCGTGCGCTATGCCAACGTCGAAAAAGGCTACGGCGTGCGCTACTGGTCAATGGGCAACGAGCCTACCCTCTACGAGAAGGCCGGTTTCCCGTGGACGGCCGAGCAATATGCCACGGAATGGCGCAAGTTCGCCGACGCCATGAAGGCCGTGGACCCCAACATCGTCCTCATCGGCCCGGAAGTCCACCAATTCACCGGCACGCCCGATGTCGACCCCAAAGACAGCACCGGCGCCGACTGGATGCGCACCTTTCTGCAGATTGCCGGCGACAAGGTCGACATCGTCTCGTTTCACCGCTATCCCTTTCCCGCCACGTCGAACGGCGCTCCGCCACCATCCCCGAACTGCGCGCCGACGCCGCCACCTGGGACGACATCGTGCGCCGGCTGCGGGCCACCATCCGTGAGGAGACCGGCCGTGACCTGCCGGTGGCCGTGACCGAGTTCAACTCCCACTGGTCACAGGCCATTGGCGGCGAAGCCACGCCGGATTCATTCTTCAGCGCCATCTGGCTCGGCGATGTCCTCGGCCGCCTGATCAACCAGCAGGTAGACGTGGCCACCCAGTTCCTCCTTGTCAGCGGCGGCGAAAGCGGCTTTGGCATCCTCGAAAAATACGGGCCGCGCCCAGCCTACTTCACCTACCAGATGTACAAGCTGTTCGGTGACCAGCTCGTCTACGCCTCGTCCGACGTTCCGACACGTCTCTCTCTACGCGGCCAGACGCGCCGACGGCGCCCTGACCCTCATGGCCATCAACCTCGGCGACGAACCCGTCACCAAGCCCCTGCAGCTGTCCGGCTTCACCCCCACCGGCGACGCAGAGGTCTGGCGTTTCGACGCCGACCACCAGGCGGAACAGCTCGAGCACCAGCCCCTGGCCGGCGGCACAGAGCTAACCCTGCCGCCCCAATCGATGACCTTATACGTAGTGCAATGACCGCACCCGATTCGTAACACGTGGTGACGTAACCATACCCAGATTCGTAGGGGCACAAGGTCCGGCGGAAATACACCGGTCGCTGCGACGATCATCGCTTCGCCGGACCTTGTGCCCGCACCTTGCGTCAATAAAGGAGTCCCAATGAAAGTAGCAGTCATGGGCGGCGGCTCCAGCTACACGCCCGAACTCATTAACGGCTTTCTCGCACGCACCGACACCTTCCCCATGACCGAGCTATGGCTGCTCGACGTCCTGCAGGAACGGCTGGACGTAGTGGGCGGCTTTGCCCAGCGCATGGTGGAGGCCAAGGGCGCCCCCTTTAAGGTCGTCCTCACCACCGACCGCCGCGCCGCCATCGAGGGCGCCTCCTACGTCACCACGCAGCTGCGCGTGGGCTGGATGGAAGCGCGCCGCCAGGACGAGTACCTCGGCCGCCGCTATGGCCTCATCGGCCAGGAGACGACCGGCATCGGCGGCATGGCCAAGGCGCTGCGCACCATTCCCGTCATCCTCGGCATTGCGCAGGACATGGCCGAGCTGGCCCCCGGCGCGCTGCTCGTCAACTTTACCAACCCTGCCGGCCTGGTCACCGAGGCGCTGGCCCGCTATGCGCCGGATGTGCCTTCGGTCGGCGTCTGCAACGTCTCGATCACCACCAAGATGCACCTGCTCGAACGCTGGGAGCAGATCACCGGCATCACCGTCGCCTTCCGACCGCGCCGAGCTCAAGACGCTCGGGCTCAACCATCTTACCTGGCACCGCGGCTTTACCATCGACGGCGAAGACGTGTGGCCGCAGATCATCGCCGACTATGTCGCCGAGCTGCGCGCGCAAAGTGTCGCTGGCGCCGAACCGGACTGGCAGCCGCGGCTGGTCGAGACGCTCAAGATGATCCCCAACTACTATCTCAACTACTTCTACAGCACGTCGCACAAGCTGGCCGAGCAGGACAAGTGGCCGCCCTCGCGCGCCGAGGAAGTGATGGCGGTCGAGAAGGAACTGCTGGCCCAGTATGCCGAGCCCGACCGCACCGAACCGCCGCCCGGCCTGCTCAAGCGCGGCGGCGCCTTTTATTCGACGCTGGCCACGCAACTGCTCAACGCCCACTACAACGACCTGGGCGAGACGCACATAGTCAACGTCCCCAACCGTGGCGCTGTCCCCGGCGTGCCGCCGGATTGGGTGATGGAGCTGCCCTGCACCGTCCAACGTTCGGGCATCGACCCGGTACCCACCGAACCGCTGCACCCCGCCGTCGCGGGGCTGGTGGCGGCTGTCAAGGCCTACGAGCTGCTCACCGTCGAAGCGGCCGTCCACGGCGACCGCGACGCCGCCTACCAGGCCCTCCTGGCCAACCCCATCGGCCCCGAGGTGGAACAGGCCCAGGTGCTGCTCGACGAGATGCTGGAGATCAACAGGCCGTATCTGCCGCAGTTCTGGCATTAGAACACGGGCTCTTCACAACAACCATAATCACCTGAGACGGATTCCGACAATGAGCTATTTCCTAGGGGTTGATATCGGCGGTTCCAAAAGCCACGCCATGCTGGCCGACGCCACGGGCCGCGTCCTCGGCTTTGGCCATGCCGGCGCCGGCAACCACGAGGTCGTCGGCTACGACGGCCTGGCCGCCACCCTGCAAGAGGTAACCGCCCAAGCCCTGGCCGCCGCCGGTCTCCCGCCCGGCGCCATCGCCGGCGGCGGCTTTGGCGTCGCCGGCTACGACTGGCCGTGCGAACGCCCGCCGACCCTCGCTGCCATCGCCACCCTCGGCCTCGCTGCCCCCGTCGAGGCCGTCAACGATACCATCATCGGCCTCCTGGCTGGCGCCGAGCAGGGCTGGGGTGTCGCCCTCGTCGCCGGCACCAGCAACAACTGCCGCGGCTGGGACCGCCGCGGCCGCGAGGGCCGCGTCCTCGGCAACGGCGAGCAGTTCGGCGAAAACGGCGGCGCCTATGAGATCGTGACGAAGGCGGTCCAGGCTATCGGCATGCAGTGGACCCGCCGCGGCCCCGCCACCGCCCTCGCGGGGGCCTTTGTCGACCTGGTCGGCGCGCACGATCTGGCCGACCTGCTCGAAGGCCTCAGCCAGGACACCTACCACCTGGCCGCCGCCGCCGCTCCCCTCGTCTTCCAGGTCGCCGCCGGCGGTGACCCGGTCGCCCAGTCCGTCATCCGCTGGGCCGGCGAGGAGCTGGGGAGCCTCGTCCTCGGCGTCGTCCGCCAGCTCGACCTCCAAGCCGAGGCCTTCGACGTCGTGGAGGTCGGCAGCACCTTCCGCGGCGGCCCCCTCCTGCTCGAACCGCTCTACGCCGCCGTCCACGCCGAAGCCCCCCGCGCCCGCTTTGTTCCGTTGACGACGCCGCCCGTAGTCGGCGCCGTCCTCCTAGCCATGCGCACCGCCGGCCTCGACCACACCGCCGTCCGCAAAGCCTTGATTGAGTCCGCATTAGGCACGATGGAGCAAACACCCGCGGGGAGCACGCAATGATTTCTATTTTTTGGTTGCTGCTCTGTCTGCTGTCGCAACTCGCCGGCGTGTCGGCCCCACCGCCCGCCTACGTGCTGAACCTTGCTCCCAAGCTCATCTGCGCCGCCCCCTTCCTGGCCGCGCCAGCATCCACCACCGCCGAGGCCATTATGCCCACAACTATCCCACCCGCTTACCAGGTCTCAATCTGGGCCACCTACACCGGCTTCCTGGAACAGCAGACGCTGACTGCCAACGCCGGCCTGATCGACGAGGTGAACTTTGCCTGGTACACGCTGGGGTCTGGCGGGAAGATCGAGGGCTCGATCCAGAGTGTCCAGGGGCTGGAGGCCGCACGCGTGGCGGGGATGCGCATCGTCCCCTCGATCGCCAACGCCGGCTTCAACCGCGACGTCGTCCTGGAGGCTATCGCCGACCCCGCCGACCGCACGCGCCATGTGCAAGCATTGGCCGCGCTGGTGGAGGAGAACGGCTTTGACGGCCTTGACGTCGACTACGAAAGCCTGGCCGCCGAGGACCGCGCGATCTTTACGCTCTTTATCGAGGAACTGGCCGCTGCCCTCCACGCCAACGGCCGCATTCTATCCCTCGCCGTTCACGCCAAGACCAGCGACGAAGGCACATGGGGCGGCCCCGCCGCCCAGGACTGGCCGCGCCTCGGCGCCGCCGCAGACGAATTCAAAATCATGACCTACGACTATCACTGGTCCACCAGCGAGGCCGGCCCCATTGCGCCGCTGGCGTGGGTCGACAAGGTCCTCGCCTACGCCGCCACCGTCGTCCCGCCCGAAAAAACCTGGATGGGCGTGCACTTCTACGGCTACGACTGGGTGGGCAGCGCCGCTGAGAGCCTCGAATGGCAGCAGCTCGTCAAGCGCATAGAGCAGAACGGCGCTGAAGTCCAGCGTGATCAGCCCGGCGAGGCCTGGTTCGCCTACGACGCCGGCCGCCACACCGCCTACTTCGCCGACGCCCAATCCCTCTCGGAACGCCTGGCCTTCGCCCGCAACCGTCACCCGGACCTCGCCGGCATCGCCATCTGGCGTCTGGGCGGCGAAGACCCCGCCAATTGGACGGCGATCTGGGCCAATGGGAACTAGATCGTGACCTGGACTGGCAAAGATTGGCGCCATCGAGGCTCCATGACTCTATTTCCCGCCCCTCAGTCCCTCTACCAGGCCGGTGGCCGGCCGGCCGATCAAACGTGTTAGATAGCCGCTGGTCTCCGCCAGCAGCCCATCCTGCGCTAACGCCACTGCAACGGCTGCCAACGCCAACACACTGGCTGCTGCCAATGCCAGGACTCGGGAGTCTCTCATTGCTACGCCTTTCAGATCTATAATTCTGTGGATTACGAGACGGGCAGTAATTGTTGTTAGAATGATACTGCCAAGGAGCTTAAGTATCAAAACGTAAGGTCCTGATAATCTTGCGCTAACGGCAGGTAGTTAGGCGCATGGATATTGGATTGACATTTACAGGTGTCAGGCCCATTCATTCGGGCTTGACAGGCATTCGCTTATAGGCGACAATATGACTACAGAACCGAGTGTACGCCGGGTGCAGATCTTTGTGGCGCGCAGTGGCAAAGCACCCTTCGAGCAGCGGCGATAAGTCCACCCAAGCCCGTGATATCGAGATAGCCAAGACGTACTGGCAGGAGTTCAACCAACCATGACCACCACAAACAGTGCACCTCCTAGCGGAGCAAGCGTCAAAAGCTACGAAGACTTCCTGCCGCAAGAACTGCGCGACCCCGAACTAGCGGCGGCTTACCTCACCGTCGCCCTCGCCGAAGGTTCGACCGAGGAGTTCTTGCTTGCCCTGCGCAGCGTCGCCGACGCCCACGGCGGCCTCAGCGCCGTCGCCGAAGCTGCCCAGCTCAACCGCCAAACCCTCTATCGCACGCTCTCCGGCCACGGCAATCCCACGATTACCACGCTGTTGAGCGTCCTGCGCGCACTGGGCTTGAATCTGGCCTTTACCCCTGCCACTTCCGTGCCGTAATTCGGCATGCGCGGGCTCGCACACTCCTTTTGTGGGGTGAGTTCGTCACTTCCACCCTGCGTCTGTTCATCAGGCCACCACAAGTTGACCAATTCATCCACCAAGTTCCGCAGTTTCGGCAGGGATTCACCTACCTGCGAGGTCGCAAATCCGTGCGCCACGGAGTCACGTACACTTTTTAGCCCCCGTATGTCGTCATACTGCCGAATGGAAAGCTCTCCTTGTGAATACAGGTGGTCGAGCAACGTCGACGTTCCAAGGCGCTCAAGCGGCAGTCTTACATCCTCCGCCCGCCGCCTCAACAACGCCTCGAGTAAGGACCACAACGTCAGGTATGCGCCTACAGCGAGCGGCGGCTGGGCGAAGACCTGCGCGAGACATGGGGTATCCTCACTACACTAGCAGCGGGGGTCCTGCCAGCTCCATCCCGTGTGCCTGCCAGAGGGCCGGGTCCTGGCGCGGCATGGCGTTAGCCTTGGTCACTTCGCGGAAGAAGGCCTCTATCTTGCCGGCCGGCATGAAGGTGATCCGCATCCGGCCCCGTCCTTCACCCACGTGGGCCCAGACGTGGGGGATGCGGCGGGGGGCCAGCAGCGAGTCGCCGGTCCGCAGCTGAAAGCGCTGCTGTAAGCGATCTGCCCCGACCTCGACGACCAACTCGCCCTCGGCAGCATAGAACTACTCGTCTTGGTCGTAGTGCAGGTGGCGGGCCGGGCCGCCGTTGGCGTGAAAGGTGTTCTCGATCACGAACGGCCCGCTGCTGTCCGCCGGGACCACCTTGAAGTCGATCACGCTGATACCCAGGCCCCGGTGCTCGCCAAAACGGTCGGCGCCGGCGGCGGTGAAGAGCGGCTGGTGTGTGTCGGGCATCGCGCCCTCCTTTTTAGGTGTAGGGGGGTAGGCTCCGACCCTTATGTCCCT
>CAWIVN010000025.1:0-194206 GCA_963839515.1 uncultured Chloroflexia bacterium | reverse complement strand
TCCAACAGGTGCGCCAGAGGCTGCTACCGGGCATCTGGTAACCAGTTGTTGAGTGTAGGGGTGTGCACTGGGCGCGGCCCGTCGCACATCCCTATGCGTTCGGCGAGGTGGCCCTGCACTGCCTTATGAGTCGATCAGCGGCAGAAACAGGTGATCTTCTGCGCGGTCAGACTCCAGCAGGAGCGGCTCTGGGTTGGGGTCGGTCGTGAAGAGCAGCTTGTCGACCTTGACGCCGGCATCGCTGCCATAAAGCCGGACGACATGGGCGCCCGCTGCTACCTGCGCCTGGATGCGCGAATCCGGTGCGCCATCCTGATCGTTGACCCATTCCCAGGCGGCACCGGTGCCGCCGCCGGCCACGCGTGTGGCGCAAGTATCGTCAATTTGCACCCAGAATGCCCCGCTGTGCTGCGTTCGCCGCCAGCATCCGGCTCCAGATGTAGTAATTGCCGGCGGCGGGAAATTCCACGTTCAGCGCCGCAACTCCCATCTGGCCGGAAGGCGCCGGACAAGGCGGCGGCACGGTGCCGACCGGCGTCGGGGGTATGGTGCCGCCCGGCGTCGGCGTTGGCGTTACGGCTGTCCCGGAAATGGTGAGATGGTCGCTAAACGAACCGCGCGCGGCGACAAATTGCCCGTCGATCCTGTCCTTGGTGACGGTAAACTGCAGGAAGCCGTTGCCGGGTGCGGCGTCGTCCATCCAGGTCGCCATGTAGCCGGCCTCGGGGTCGGAGGGGTCCATCGTATAGGCGCTGCGGCCAAAGGCGCCGGAGATGGCGAAGACCAGCCCGGCGCCGCGCAGATAGCTGCCGTCGCTGCCGTCGTCGACCACGCAGGCGGCATTGAAGGCACGCGTTTTCACGGCCGCGCAGCCGGCGCCGAGGCTGAGCTGCTTCGAGCGCTGGTAGCCGTGGTCATGCCCCTGGAGGACCAGGTCGACCCTGGCCGCGATCAGCTCGTTGAGCAGCTCGGCGCCGATCTCACACGACTTTTCGCCGATGGTGAGGCAGTTCTTGTGCATGCCGACAATCGTCCACAGCCCCTGGCTTTGCGCCTCGTCGATGCGCGCCTTGAGCCAGTCGCAGTTTTCCGTCTCGCCGCCGGTGCAGTACTCCGCCACGGTGGCGCCGCGGTAGAGGTCCGGGTCGATGAGGATGAAGCGGGCGAGGGGGGCGTCCGGCGGATAGTCGAAGTAGTACTGATGGGCGTAGAGACCCTGTACCCCCAGGCGGTCGGGCAGGCAGGCGGCGAAGTTGTCGATAAAGCCGTTGGGGCCGGACGGCTGTTCTTCGTGATTGCCCACCAGCAGTTCAAAGGGATAGGTGGGGCCCACATGCTGCTGCACGTAGCTGCACCAGGCGGACTCCGGCTTGACTTCGTCGTAGCTCATGTCGCCGATGCCCAGGAAGAAGTCCGCACTCGCGCCGGCCAGCGCGTCCAGCGAAGCCGTGGCGGCACTACCGCCGCCCAAGTCGCCGGCTACGGCAAAGCTGAACGTGCCGGGTACCGTTTGCGTGATCCCCGTCTCCAGCGGCGGCAGCAGCTCGCGCAGCACATCCACGTAGGCATTCTTGAACGGTGCACCGGCCGCATCGAGGATGTCGCGCCCCGTGCTGCCGTCAAACATCACCTGCTCGCCCGGTTCGACCGCCGTCCCGTCGCCCCAATCATTCCACGTCGTCACCAGCTTCCAGGCGGCGTTGGATGCGACCATCTGCGTCACGGCCGTGCGGAATTCTGCCAAATCGCGGCCCAGGCGCGGGGCTTCGCCGCCGCTGTCATACCAGAAGCCGGGGCTGACGGAGAAGGAATAGGGCGACTGGTTGCTGGCACGCGTCGAAGGTCCATACTGGTGCCAGCTGTCGGGCTGCGGGCTGACCGTCCTGTAGCCGGAGAATACCTTGAGCACCACGTAAAAGGGCAGTTTCGCCAGTGCCTTGGCTTCGTTCCAGCGCTGGGCCAGACCCACGCCATCTTCCGACCTGGAGTTAACGAAAATCACCGGTCTGCCGCCAATCTTGAGATAGCCCGGCTCGGCGGCGTACCGGCCGGCAATATAGTCGAGGTCACTCACGATCTGGGCCACTGAGGGGTCGGAGCTGCCCTCGGCCTCATAGTAGAGCGCCCAGCGCAGGTTGGGGTACGGATTCTCGCTGCGCTTCATCACGTCTTGCAGAATGAAGCCAAAGTTGTCGTCGGTCCGGTCGCCCTGCCCCCGCCAGGAGCTGATGGCGACCTCGATCCTGGCCTCGGCCATTTTGCCGAACTGCCAGTAGAGCAGGTTGGCATCATGCGAGCTGTACAGCTCGCGGCCGGGGTCGAACTCGCTTGGGAGCGGGTCCGGCAGATAGTGCGAGAACCAGGTATTGGGCGGCTGGTTGCCTTGGCCCGACCAGTAGCTCCAGCGGCCGTCGGGGGTGGGGGCGCCATACCAGGGATAGTAGAACGTGGCGTAGTAGGGGGCGGCGGGCTGGAAGCTGCCAAACTGCACGTAGCCGGCGCCGCTGCTGCTGCCAACAATCGCCGGGCCGGCGAGCGCGGCCTGCTCGGCCTCGACGACGACGGAGACGGCGGCCTCGTCACCGGCGAGCGTGCGGGGCATTGCCGTGATCAGCGACGGCAGCGAAACGATGGCGGCAGCGACGGCCATGATGGTCACGACTATGGCAAAGAAAAGGACGCACAACCGCTTGGCATAACGACCGGGAAAGACAGTCATGTCGGTGCTCCTTACCAGTAAATGGATATAGCGCATTTGGGTCTACCCAGTGGAGCGAGACCATTGGGGGGTAGAGTATAACACAGGAAGACTGCGACGTGCGTGGGCCAATGTTAAGAGTATGTTAACTGACGAAAATTGCCTCTTGCTTTTTTGCGCCAACGGTGGTATTATCATCTCACCAGGGTTGTGGCTGGCCTCACCGGTCGGCCTTCGGGGGACAACCCTGGTACTTTTTTGCTATTTTCTCAGTGGTATTTTTGCCACTGGCCGCCGTCTCGACCGAATACCATCCGCTTAACAGCGCGGACCCCAAAACGCAGCAAAAGCACAGGGATTATTCCCTGTGCTTTTGCGTTTTTCCAGCCCGCACGCCGCGTGCGGGCTGGACGAGGACAAAACGTGACACACAGCCATGTGTTATGATCTCTTGACAGGTCGAGTATGCTGGAAGGAGAATGATCAAATCGATCCCTTGGGTGTGGTCGCTCGGAGAAACGTATGCCACGGTTTGGTGCAAAATCCCTCGTTCGACTGCTGCGGATCGTCCTTGCCCTGGCGGTGATGGCAGGGTTCGTCTTCGTCGCCGCGTCGGCGGCCCGCGCCCAACCCTCACCCGGCGACGGCCGCCTGCATGTTTTTCTGCCCCTGATCGGCGCAGGCTCGCAAGCAGAAGATGCCCAGGTTGTGACGCCTGCCTTCAACGGCCTCGGCACACGCGTTTTCCTGCCCAGCGTGCAGAACGACCGGCAAGATGTCGGCGGAGCGGCCACGCCTACAGGTACGCCCCTGCCTCCAACGGCGACCGCTTTCGCGACTGGCGTACCAACGAACACACCCGTGCCCCCAACGCCGACCCCAACATTGACGGGCTCAGCCACGAGCACGCCGGCGAGTACATCCACGAGCATGCCCACGGACATGCCGCCGGACACGCCGCCGAACACACTGACAAACACGCCGACGAATACACCCGTGCCTCCAACGCTGACCCCAACACCGACGAGCACGCCGACGAGCACGCCGACGAATACGCCGACGAACACATCCACGAACACGCCGACGAACACGCCGACCAACACGCCGACGAGGACGCCGACGAGGACGCCGACGAACACGCCGACCAACACGCCGACCAACACGCCGACCAACACGCCGACCAACACGCCCAATCCTGGGCCGGCCCCCGTGATCATGGCAGCCGGGGATATTGTCTGCAGCAGCATGGGATCGCCGACTTCCAGCGCCTGTGCCCACATGGCCGTCTCCCAGATCGTCGTGAATCAGCCGCCGGCCGCTGTGCTCACAATAGGCGACAACTGCCACGATCCCACGGCCGCCTGTTACGCGAATTATTACGGTCCGTCCTGGGGCCGCTTCAAGGCGATCACCCACCCCATGAGCGGCAATCATGACTACCTCACGAGCGGCGCGACCCCCTACTACGACTATTTCAACGGCGCCGGCAGCTACTCAGGGCCGGCCGGCGACCGCGACAAGGGGTATTACAGCTTCGACATCGGCGACTGGCATATCATTGGCCTCAATACGCAGTGCAGCGAAGTTGATGGCTGTTCGTCGGGCAGCCCGCAGTACACCTGGCTCGAGAACGATCTCAAGACCCACCCATCTCGCTGCACCCTGGCGTTCTATCACATCCCGCTTTTCTCCTCCGGCGGGCGGGCCAGCGCCAATGCGCGCGGGCTGTTTACGCTGCTCTACGACTACAACGCCGAGATCGTCCTCAACGGGCACGACCACATCTACGAACGCTTTGCCCCGCAGCGATATGACGGGACGCGCGACAGCGAGCGGGGAATCCGGCAGTTTATCGTGGGTACGGGTGGGGCGAATCACACGTCAATTGAATCGGTGCAGCCCAACAGCGAGGTGCGCAACGTCGACACCTTTGGCGTCCTCAGGCTTACGCTGCATGCAGACCGCTATGACTGGCAGTTCGTGCCGGTGGCAGGCAAGACCTTTACGGATTCGGGGACTGCGTACTGCCATTGAGAGACGGGGGGTGTCCCCCATGTCCCCGGGACCTTTAAGGTCCCGGGGATATTTCGCGCGGGGGGCGGCTTGTTGCCGCTACTGGTTGCCCACGAACGGCAGGAAGAGGGTGGGCTTGATGCCGTCGGGCAGCAGCGGCAGGTCGGCCCCGTTGAGGGGGTCGGTGCCGTTGCGCTGCTCGTCGAGGTTGGCGATGCCGTCGCCGTCGGGGTCGCCCAGGGCGCCGTCGCGGTCTTCAGCATCGGCAGGCGAGAGGCCGTTCTCGATCTCCCAGAGGTCGAGCAGGCCGTCGCCGTCCGTGTCGGGCACGGTTGGGTTGCCGTCGTTGAGCAGTTCGACGGCATCGGGTGCGCCGTCGCCGTCCGTGTCGATGTTGTCGGGCGGCAGGTCGAACGCGGCGGGTGCCGCCAGCGCAGCTGCCATGGCGGCTTGCGCGCCGCCACCGTACTCGACGACGAGCTGCGGCGGGTTGGTGCCTTCGCGGCTGTTGAAGTTGATGCCGGTGCTGCTGAGGGGGGTCAGCGCCAGGTCGAGCAGGCCGTTGCCGACGACTTGTGTGGTGACATCCACCGTGGTCCAGGTGCCGGTGGTGAAGGGCTTGTTGGAGACGCCGGCGGCCGCGGTCCCGACACCCGGCGCGTTGTTGTAGGTGACGGCTGCCTCCGTCCAGCTGCCCGCAACCGCGCGCACCTCGTAGCCTAAGGTGGAGCCGCTGGCAGCGAAGACACGCAGCGTGGCCTTTGTCACCGCGCCCCCCACGCCTTGCACGTCGAAGCGCAGGTAGCTGCGCTGGATGGGGGCGCTGCTGTCGACACGCAGGTTTGTCGCCGCACCATACTTGGTGTCAGGTGCAGCGTCATTCACATAGGCGTCCTCGAGCGGCGTGAAGGTAAGTGTCCCTGCGGCCGCAACCGTCGTCGAAGTCGCCGTCGGTGTGCTCGTCGGTGTGTTTGTCGGCGTGTCACCCGGCAAGGGCGTGCTGGTAGGCGTCGACGTAGCTGTCGGTGCCGGCGTGTTGGTGGGGGCGGACTGCGTCGCAGTCTGGATGACGAGCTGCGGCGGGTTCGGCCCCTGGCGGCTGTCGTAGCGCACGCCGGTGCTGCTGGTAGTATCGATCAGCAGGTTGAGGTCGCCATTGCCGCCGATGGCATTCAGGGCGTCGAGCACGTTCACCTGGGTCCATGTGCCGGCGGTCACTCCGCCGGAGGTGCCAACCGGGCTGCCAATGGTGGCGGGCTTGTTGTTGAAGTTGATGCCCGCCTCCGTCCAGCCGCCGTCGGTCCGGCTGATGCGATGGCCGGTGGTGGAGGCAGTGTTGGCGTAGACCCGCAAGGTGGCACTAGTGATCGTGCCAAGGCCGCCCGGCACGGTGAAACGCAAGTAGCTGCGCTGGTCGGGCGAGGCGTCGGCGCGCAGCGAGACATTGGTGCCGTAGTTGACCCCAGCCTGGGCGCCGTCCACGTAGGCATCGGCGACGGGGGTCAAGGTGATGGCGCCGCCTGCGGGCAGCGGAGTAGGCGTTGGGGTGGCAGTTGCGGTCGCCGTGGGGGTGGGCGGGTTGGCCGAGATGTTGACCACGAGCTGCGGCGGGTTGGCGCCCTCGCGGCTGCTGTAGCTCAGCGAGGTGTTGCTGGTGGTCTTGAGGGCGATGTTGATCTCGCCGTTGCCGGTCACGAGCGGCATCAAGTTGGCCGATCCCCACGAACCGGTCACGTAGCTGCCGGAGGTCGCAACCTGGCTGCCGGCGGCAGGCTTGTCGCTGTAGGTGGTGACCGTCTCACTCCAGCTGCCGGTCACGGGGTAGACCTGGTAGCCCAAGGTGGAGCCGTTGTTGGCATAGAGGCGCAGCGTGGCGCTGTTGATGGTGCCGGCGATGCCCTGGACGTTGAAGCGCAGGAAGCTCTGGATGTCGGGCGAGGCGTCCGCCTTGAGCGCCACGTTCAGACCGTAGTTGGTGGTGGGAACGTCGCCATTCACATAGGTGTCGGCGGTCGGGTTGAAGACCAGGGTGATCTGGTCGGGCCGCGTGACGGTGGCGGTGTTGGACTTGGCCGAGCGACGGCCGCCGGGGTCCACGGCATCCACCTGGTAGCTGTAGGTGACGCCGAGACCCACGTTCATGTCCACATAGCTCGTCTCGGCGCCGCCCACGGTGGCGATCAGGACACCGTCGCGATAGAGGCCATAGCCGGCGACGCCGGTTTCGTCCCAGGCCGCATTCCAGCTCAGTGCCACCTGGCCGCTGGCAGAGTTCGTGGCGACCAGGCTGCTGGGTGCCATAGGGGCCGTGGTGTCGCTCGTGCCCGAGCAAGGGACGATGCCCTGGTCGAGCAGCTGGCCGGCGGTGTTGTAGTAGCGGTACTCGGCGCCCTTGGGGTTGAGCTTGAAGTACATGGCGCCATAGCTGTTGGCGGGGTTGCCATACATCACGTCCAGGCGTGAATCCTCGCGCACCGCGCCCTGCACGCCGTGGCCGCCGGCACCGTTGACAAAGTGGGTCGTGCCCCCCGCGCTGAGGTTGAGGTCGGCGTCGAGCGGCTTCCAGCGCTGGTAGCTGTGGTCGTGGCCGGTCAGCACCATGTCCACACCCGCCTGCGCCAGCAGGCTCCACATGCCGTTCATTGCCGTCGTGTCGCTCTGCGGCCCCACGCTGAGCACGGGGTGGTGGAAGTAGGCGAGCGAGCAGGGCGTGTTGTTGCTGTTGAGGTCGTCGACCAGCCACTGGTACTGCGGAGACGTGGGCGCCCGCTGGTTGTACTCATTCGTGGAGTTGAGGGCGATGAAGTGCCAGCCGCCGGCGTTGTAGCTGTAGTAGTTGGGCACGTTGTTCCAGTAGCGGAAGTAGCCGGGCGCGGCGCCGTTCTCATACTCGTGGTTGCCGACAATCGGGTTGGTCACGTCACGGAAGAGGCCGTAGTCGACGTTGGGCTGGCCGTACCAGTTGTAGAACTCGGGATAGGTGCCCTTGTCGTAGACGTCGCCCAGGTAGAGGAAGACGTCGGGGTTCCAGCCGTCGATCATCTGCGTGACCAGGCCGGCATTGGCTTCGCCGCTGGCGCCGTCGCCGACGGCGGCCATGATCAGCGACTGCCCGGCGGGGCGCGGCCCCGGTGTGACCGGCGTAAAGGTGCCGATGGGGGGTACGCCGGCATTGGCGAAGTTGAGCGTCACGGCCGGCGCCGAGCTCTCGAAGCCGTCGCGCATGATGGCATACACCGAGAGCGTGTGCGCGCCGTTGGCAATGGTGTCGGTCGGCAGCTGGTAGGTATAGGGCGACTGGAAGTCGGTGAGCAGATAGCCGCCGTCAAGCGAGAAGAGCAGCTTGCCGATGCCCGAGCTGGAGCCGGTGACGGTGGCCGTGGCGGTCACCGTGGTGAGGCCGCTGACCGTGGCGCCGTCGGCCGGCTGCGTGAGGCAGACCGTGACGGTGTAGCCGTTGCTGCTGGTCGTGCAGACGCCGGACTGCGCCTGCGCCGAGCGGAGCGCAATAAGCGTCGCCGCAAGGGCGACGAGGGCAATGATGTGAAAGCGCCGGTTGAGCCCGGCAAGGCGGTGGTTGATCAGCATGAGTTACCCCTCGGGTTAAGGTTACGGGTGAGGACGGTGCGGCACCGGCGGCACGAAGTCGTCGTTCAGGCGGTCAAACCTGGCGCGGTTGCTTTCGCCGCGGCCGCGGGCATCGCCGTTGGCGCCGTTGCGGCCGCGATTGTCGTTGGGCTTGATGCCCTCGCCCACCTCCCAGCCGTCGGGCAGGCCGTCGCCGTCCGTGTCCCAGTTGAGCGGGTCGACCCCGCGCGCCATCTCGTCCTTGTTGAGCAGGCCGTCGCCGTCTAGATCGCCGTTGGCGCTCAAGTCCCCGTCGCCGTGGAGCGGGTCGGTCAGGTTCTCGACCTCCCACAGGTCGGGCAGGCCGTCGCCATCCGTGTCGGCGTTGCGCGGGTTGGTGCCGTTGGCATACTCGTCGCCGTTGGGCAGCCCGTCACGATCGGGGTCGCCCATGGCGCCGTGGATGCCGTTGCCATTGTTGGGATTGAGGTTGTACTGGATCTCCCAGGCGTCGGGCAGGCCGTCGCCGTCCGCATCGGCAGGCGCGGCAGCAGTGGGCGCTGTGCCTTGGGCAAAGACAATTCCAGTGGCAAGAAGCAGCAGTATGAGTGCAGCGACAATGGCGAGAAGCCTGCGATTGGGCATGGGCGAATCCTCCTGGATAACGGGCGTGAGCAGCCGACAGGGTTATCGACTGCTTCGGCGACCTGTATGGTAGATGGAATTATAGCGATATATTTTGCAAGACAACGTCGCAGAGCTTTCGATTTGCTGACAATTGAGGAGGAGCTCCTGCACAGTCGCCGTGGGCTTCTTGGGGGAACGGGCGGGGCTGGGATGCGCACGAGGGCGTGCGCACTGGACGTTGATAGAACGGAAGGGCGCTGACCAGCGCCCTTCCAGGTGAGATGACAGGCGTCCTAGGCGATGGGAGCGATCGTCATAGAGTCGCTCATGACGCGGCCCTCTTCGACGACAAAGGCGACACCACCGCCGGTGAGGGGTGCGCCGCTGCCGGCGCCATCGTCGCCGTCGTCGCTGACGGTGAAGAGCGTTTTGCCGTCGATGGCGGCGCTGATGCGGCTGCCGGCGACGGTGAGGGCAAAGTCGTGCGTCTCGCCAAACTCCCAGGCGAAGTCCGTCTCGGCGAGGACCGTGTCGCCGTCGAGCGCCTTGATCAGCTGGGCCTTGCCGTTGCGGCGCAGAAGCAGGGCATAGTAGCGGCGCATACCCTGTACGCGGGCGGCCAGGCCGGCGGCGGCGGCCATGTGCAGCGTGATCGAGGAGGAGACCTGGTAGTCGGTCCAGTCGCGGCCGCCGTGGATGAGGAGACCGCGGCCGCTGTTCTGCACGAGGCGGTAGGCTTCCCACCAGCGGCCTTCGTACTGGTCCACGCCGTCCACCCAGGCGCGGCGCCACATGACGCCGTCGCCCTCGGGCCTGGCCAGCACGGTGTTGGGTGCGCCGTCCCAGGTGAGGTAGTCGAGATAGACGGAACCGCTGCCTGCGCCGGCGCTGCCATGGCCGTCGCCCCCGGCGCCTGCCTCACGGCTCAGTTCGACGCCGACGGCGGCGATAGGGCGGCCGCCGGTGCTGGGGAGCTGCCAGGTCAGCAGTTCGCCGGCGCCGGGCTGCAGCTCGGCCTGCGGGCCGCGCAGGAGGAACAGCTCGTCGTCGGCGCCATAGACGGCCACGTACAGGTTGGCGCATAGGGGCGCGGCGTTCTGGGTATCGGCCGCCAGCGCGGCCTGCAGCGTCTGCCCGGCATAGAGCGTGGGCGAGGCGAAGAGGGCGTAGCCGCGCTTGAGGAAGTAGTCGGCCACCTGGCGCGAGGGGATGAAGGTGGGGGTGGCGACGCGGGCCGGGCGGCCGGGCGCCAGCCCGGCGTAGCGCAGGGCCAGGCTGCGGCTTCCCGCCGCACTGTGGCCGGGGACGTTCTCGACCGTGACGGCGCCGCGCACCTCGGGGCTGTCTTCGGGCATAAAGCCCTGGACGGCGCCGGGCAGGTCGAAATGGAAGCGTGCGCCGTGCTTGGGAGCGATGGGCTCCTGGCCGGCGAGGGCGCGGCCGCTGTTGACGATGTGGACGGCCTCGGCGGCGGCGTCGGTGATGCCGCGGCCGCCTTCGGCGGTGGCTAGGTACATGCGGTCGGCGACCGGCCCGCGCCAGTCGGGGCCGGCGTCGATGCCCGCCAGGCCGTTCTTGATGCCGAGCAGGCAGCCGACATTGCCCGAGTTGCAGTCGGTGTCCCAGCCGCTGGTATTGACGATCATGAGCGACTTCTGGAAGTCGTCGTCGCCATGGAGGAGGGCGTGGATGATGAGGGCGTGGTTGGGCACCATGTGACAGTTGCCGCCGTACTTGTCGTAGCCGTAGAAGGCGGCGATCTGCTCGCGCGTCTTGCGCCAGTCGGGGTCGGAGGCGTGCCACTCGCGGATCTCGTTGATCAGGCGGTAGATGATCGAGCTGGAGGGGATAAAGCGCAGGGCGGTGTCGATCAGCGTTTGGATATCGTTTTCGACATAGGCCTGCGCCTCCATCGCGGCGATCACCTGGGCGCCGTAGATGGCTTCGCCGTCGTGCGAGACGCTGGCGGCGCGGCGGGCGAAGTCGGCGGCCAGCTCGGGGTCGCCGGGCGCGACCATGGCCCAGCCGTCGATAAAGATCTGCGAGCCGATCTGTTCGGCCACCACCTTGCCGTTGAGGGCGATCGAGCCGCTCTGGGGGGCGGGGACGCCGCTCTTGAGGCGCAGGAAGGCGGTGTGCTCGGTGGAGTTGCCCATGCCGCCCCACCAGAGGATCGTGCGCTGTTCGATGATGTAGTTGAGCCAGGACTGGCCGATCTGCGCCGGCGTCAGGTCGCGGCGGTTGCCGTAGTCGGGCAGGGCGCGCAGGAAGGTAAAGGTGCCGGAGATATCGTCGTCGGTCACGATCAGGGGTACGTTCTTGCGTTCGTGGACATAGTACCAGACCTCGCCCAGCTCGGCCATGATGCGGTCGTAGGTCCAGCCTTCAAAGGGGCGGCCGAGATAGACGCCGATGATTTTGCCCAGGACGCCGGCGTAGGTGCGCTCGAGATAGTCGGCGGGAAGAGTTTGGGGAAGGGGCATGGTTCGGTGTTTCCTTTCGCGTGAGGCGGCCTAACCCTTAAGCCCGCCCTTGGTCAGTCCTTCAATAAATTGGCGCTGGAGCAGCAGGAAGAGCACGATAATGGGCAGCACCATGATCATGGAGGCGGCGCTGGTAAGGCCCCAGTCGCGCTGGAACCTCGATTGGAACGCCTGGACGCTGGTGGCAATCGGCTTGAGTTCTGCGCGCTGTAGGAACGTGACGGCAAACAGGAACTCATTCCAGACGGCCAGGCCAACCACGAGTACCATCGTCATAAAACCGGGCCAGGAGAGGGGGAGGATGACCTGGGTCATGACCTGCAGGTCGTTGGCGCCGTCGATGCGCGCCGCTTCTTCGAAGTCGGCGGGGATAGAGATCATAAACGAACGCAGCAGGTAGGTGGCGAAGGGCGCATGGAGTGCGGCGTAGATAATGATGAGGCCGAAGAGGCTGTTGATCAGCCCCACCTGGGCCCACATGAAGTAAAGCGGCACCATAAAGACCAGGGCAGGCACGGAGGTGCCAACCAGCAGGTAGAAGGCGATAGCGTCGGCGCCGGGGAAGCGGAAGCGCGAAAGAGCAAAGGCGGCGAGACCGCCGATGACGACGACGGCGGCGATCGTGCCGCTGGTGAGGATCAGAGTGTTAACGACTGTGGTCGCGAAATTACCTTGGACCCAGGCATCGGCATAGTTGCCGAAGAGCCAGTTGGTGGGAAGGCCGAAGGGATTGGCACGAATTTCGTTGGTCGTCTTGAGCGAGTTGAGCGCCAGCAGCACGACGGGTCCGACGGCAAAGATAGCCAGGAGCGCCAGGACGATGTAGCTGGGAATGCGGGACGGTTCGCGCTTGGAGCGAAACATGCTATACCTCCCACCCGATGCGGCGCAGGATCGCAAACAGGCTGATAAAGATGGCTGAGAAGAACGTCATGGTAAGGGCGATGGCCGTGGCATAGCCCACGCGGAAGCTATAGAAGGCCGTCTGGTAGGTGAGCGTGGCCAGCACTTCGGAGGAGTTGGCGGGCCCGCCCTGCGTGAGCAGGTAGATGTAGTCAAAGACCAGGAACGACCAGATCATGATCATGATAAGTGTGAAGGTGAGCGTCGGGCGGATGCCAGGGACAGTCACGTTCCAGAATTCCTGCCAGCGTGAGGCGCCTTCGATGCGGGCGGCTTCGTAGAGCTGTGCTTCGACGCTCTGCATGGCAGCCAGGTAGAGCACGACCAGGAAGCCCCAGAAGTGCCAGTTATCGACAAAGGCCACTGCGTAGAGGGCAGTAGCGGCCGAGCCAAAGAAGCGGATATCAAGCCAAGGGAAGCCGCGTTCGGCCAGCCAGGGACCGACGCCAAAGACCGGGTTGAGGACCAGTTTCCAGATATAGGTGTTGACCACGCTGGCCAGCACGTAGGGGATGAAGTAGAGCGTGCGAAAGAGCATCTGCCCGCGCCTGATCGACGAGAGCAGGGTGGCGCCGATCAAACCCATGGCCACAGGCACGGTGAGAAAGACCAGCGTCCAACGCACATTGTTCCAGATCGCCTTCCAGTAGACGCTGTCGGAGAACATCTCCTGGAAGTTGGCGAGACCGACATAGGTGGCAGGCCCCATGCCCGACCAGTCGGTGAAGGCGTAGCGAATGCTGAGGATTGAGGGCACAATCACCACAATGAAGTTGAGGATGAGCAGCGGCGCCAGAAACAAGTATGGCTTGAGATTGCGGCGCCAATTACGGCGCCGTGCCGGCCGCGTGGATTGTGCAGCGTAGACGGGTGATGAAGTAGTAGCCATGGTAAAAGCTCCTTTGTCTGAACCTTGATTCGTAGGATTTCAGGATTACCTTGATTAGGAGCACGTGGCGTGGCGACGAATCAAGGTAATCCCAAAAATCCTACGAATCAAGGTTCAGAGATTTAGCGCTCCGGAACGGGCGGGATGCCGCCTGCACTGCGCGCTTTGTCCCACAGCGCCTGCTGCTTGGCGAGGTACTCTTCGGTCGTCATCTCGCCGGACCAGACCAGCTCGATATCGGTCCAGAGCTGCGTTTCGGCCTCGGCCGGCCAGAAGGTCCAACTGGTGTAACCGTAGTTGCCGGCGCCCGTCACCTCACCGAACTGCGTGAAGAAGCGGCTGATGCGTGGATCGGTGTCGGCCGGGAAGTCGTCGGCGCCATACTGGATCGGGAGGACGAACTCGCCGAAGGAGAAGATCGAGGCGACTGCAGCCGCGCGCTTCGGGTCGGCGTAGAGCCAATCGAGCACCTTGGCGGCTTCCGTGGGGTGAGCCGACTTGGCGTTGATCGAGATGGTGCTGCCGATGGCCAGGTCAAAGCCCTGGGGCACGCCTTCCGTCATCGAAGGCATCATGAACCAGTCCCAATCATCAGGGTTGTCGACAAACGAGTCGGCTGCGCCACGAAAGCCCCAGGTGCCGATCGTCATCATGCCGGCCTTGCCGGTCTGGAGCAGGCTGAATTCCGTGTCCCAGTCTATCGAGTAGTAGTCTTCGAGGCTGCCGCCGAAGTAACCGCGCTTGGCGATGTAGTCGGTGAGCAGGTTGATGGAGTCGACAAAGACGGGGTCTTCCCAGCTGCGTTCGCCGATGATGGCTTCGTAGACAGCCTGTGAGCCGGCGGTGGCATTGAGCCACATGCCAATGAGGTGCTCGTTAGTGGGCTGCCAGCCCACGTTGCCGTAGGCGATGGGAACAAGGCCGGCGGCGGCGATGGCATCGGCGGCGGCTTCGAACTCAGCGCGATTGGTGGGCGGTTCGAGCCCCAGATCTGCGAAGACCTTGGTGTTGTAGAGGACGATCATCGATTCGAAGGTCAACGGCAAACCGTAGAGGGTGCCGTCCACGACGCCCGAGGCGTAGGCCCAGGGCAGGATGCGATCTTGCCAACCATATTCGGTGGCGAAGTCGTTAAGCGGCAGCAGGAAGCCGGCCTTCTGGTATTCGAGCAGGTAGCCCGGGCCAGGCGTCTGGGCAATATCGGGGCCTTGGCCGGCTTGCAGGGCGGCGCGCAGCGTTTCGTTGTTGCTCTCCTGCCACACGATCTCGAGCTCGATGTCGGGGTGTTCGGCGTTAAAGGCGTCGACAACTTGCTCCTGGATGGCTTGCTGCGACGCAGCGTCCACGGTGCTGCCTTCGCCCCACCAGACGATTTTGGTCTTCTCACCGGCGGCGGCATCCCCGCCTGTGGCGGTCTGGTCGGCCGGGGCGGCGTCGCCGGCTGGTGCGGCTGGTGCGGCTGGTGCCGCAGGTGCGGCACAGCCGACCAAGAGCGCGGCGATGGTCAGGAGTGCCAGCGCGAACTGAATCTTACGCTTCATATTGTTCCTCTCCTTATTGTCCTGTTGAAACCAGAATGGCGTGAGACATTGTTTGGGACCTGAATAACAGTGTGTGTCTGGATGTCGCGATAGCGTTTCTCCTTTCCAGTTTTACGGGGCTAGGCCGATGCGCGCACTACGATTTCATACGGCATTTCCTGGCTGCGACCGGGCCCGTTATATGCGCCGGAGAGCCGTTCGAGCAGAAGCTCGGCGGCCCGCCGTCCAAGCTGTGTCTGGTACTGGCGTACGGTTGTGAGGGGGGGCGTCAACAGGCGTGCCAGGGGGATATCGTCAAAGCCCATGACGGCGATGTCGTCCGGGACCTGGAGTCCGGCAGCCTGGAGGGCTGCCAAGGCGCCCATGGCCATCACGTCGTTGGCGGCAAACACGGCGTCGGGGCGCGCAGGCAGCGCCAGCAGCGCCTGCATGCCGGCATAGCCGCCGGCCTCGGTGAAGTCGCAGCGGATGACGAACTCGTCGCGCACGGAGATCCCGGCCGCTTGCAGCGCCTGGCGATAGCCCTGCTGGCGCGCTTCGCCGGGGCCGGGGGTGTTGCCGAGCATGGCGATGTTGCGATAACCGCGTGCGAGGAGGTAGGTGACGGCGTCGCGGGCAGCGGCGAGGCTGTCGACAAAGATGTTATCGAGCGGCAGCTCACCAGGTGGTTTGCGCATGGCTTCGAGGCGGACGATGGCGATGCCCCGTTCCAGCAGGTCACCAAGCTCTCGGGCGCTGACATGGAAGAAGACGCCCACCATACCGTCGGCGCGGCCTTGCTCGACCGAATGCAGGAATTTTCGTTCCTTGTCGGCGACGCCGTCACTGTTACACATGATCAGGTCATAGCCGTGGTGGTCGACCACATCCTGGATGCCGCGCACGAAGGCCGGATAGAATGGGTTGGCAATATCGGGAATGATGCTGGCGACCGTCAAGGTCTTGTTGGTGCGCAGGCTGCGGGCGGTGCGATTGGGGACATAGCCCAGCTCGTGCATGGCGGCGAGCACGCGCGCCCGCGTCTCTTCCGGCACCGACACGGCGGTGTTGGCATTGAGCACATAGGAAACCATTGCTTGCGAGAGGCCGGCGCGGCGCGCGACATCTGCCTGCGTAGGGCGCTTGCGGCGCACAGTCGTGGACATAAGGAATGGGCTAGCGTGTTCGAAAAACCAAGAGCTAGGTGGGGGAACTGGTCATTTATACGTATCAGAGCTTATACGTATAAATATAGATCGAGGGGTTGGTGTTTGTCAAGACCGAATTTTTGCTTTGCGCGAGGGTGTTTGTCGCGATTTTGGCGGCTGTGTACGTGGCCAACCGTGCGAGGCTCGCCCCACTGAGCTGTGGACAGGCAATGTGGCGTGGGGCGAGCCAGGCACGCGGGGCCGAACGGCGTGGGGTACGTGGCCCTCATCTCCAGGAGGTGCCACCTCCTGGAAGTGCCTGCCAAAATCGCGACACGCACCCATTTGTGCCAGGTGCGTGTCACGATTTTGGCAGGTGTCCCGTTGCGTACAGTGCGCACGCCTTCGTGCGCCTGGACGAGAACAAAAACGTGAACCACACCCATTTGTGCCGCAAGATTGAGGCGGCTTGGCAGATGGAAGCAAACAGTGGCGGAAGGTCACCCTACCCAACAAATTAGCGTGACGGGCTAGCTCGCCTTGACCGCGACTGGGGAATACCAGGCGTGATTATTATTGGCAGGTGTGGCTCGGGTGGCACTGGTGGTCGCGGGTCGCACGCCGGAACAAAGCGGCCACTAACATTGGGTATACCTCTCAGCAGGTTTGGATAATCTGCATGTTCCCAGTCACACGTAGTTTGCCACAGTTCAAAGTGCAGCCTGGCTACAAGATAGAGCAGTAGATTGCCTACGTAGGTTTCCAGTTCCTGCTGAGGAATGGGTATAGGACTGCTGCGGGTCGGCAAGGCAGCGAACTGCTGTGCAATTGTTTGCCGCATCGCGCTGACAACCTGCCTATACCGTACAAAGTGCTGAGCCGCATGCTGGCGAATCCGAGTGTGGATCTGCCGCCATACATTTCGTTCGCCGACATCTCTGGAGCGATCATTCATGTTCTCATAAATGTGGCGGGCTATAAGATACTCAAATCTCGATTGCGTAAGCTGGATCCCGACATCCGTTACAAAGCTCATTTCAACGCCGTTGTTCGTTACGTGATCACATGCAAACGATTGGCGTGCAGTGAAGAGGAATTTCGCCCTCTCCCAGGCGCCCAGTTGATTCTCATCCTGTGAATAGTCGGGAGCAGGGATCGCAGCGGGCACAGGCATCTCGAGGGTGATGTTGATTGGCGGCGGGACCAGTGATCTACCTGACAGCCATGCCTCGTAGCCGGGGTCATGCTGGGTCACCCTATCACGGGGAAGGCCGGTATCACGGCTATATTGATCCAGTAGTGGCCCATGAATCTCATCGCGCGGGGGTGTGATGCGTCCCTGGATAACGAAGTCTCGGTCGGTCTGCAACAATCGCAGCATAGCTTGATTGCCGATTTTTCGCTGCAAACTGAGGAGGGGGTGCCCCGGTTCATTTGAGTGACGTATTGCCGAATAGGGTGGATGGGAGCTTGCGGCTTCCTCCAGCTCGGGTTGCCTTGGTGCGAAAGGTCGCATCGTCATCTCCGATACAGGATCTTGTGGGGTCATCCTACCTTCTGCGGCTGAAGGGCAAGTCAATCTGTAGGCCCACACCCACCAGGTGTGTCCAGCGACCTTGCCCAAGAAGGTCGCTGATCGCCGTGTAATTGACTCCTGCTTGGAATCCACGCCCACGAATACCAAGTTCGGCAGCGATCGGCAGCCGCAAATCAAACACCGTGCTTGGCCGCTCTGGGTCAAAGAGGATGCCAGTGCGTACATCGACATAGAGCGGATGGGCGATCTGGTTCAGGCGCAGACCGACAGTTGGACCCGCCAGCACGCTCCGGCTCGCCGGATTCCAAATCGACAGCAGTCCCCCGGTCGGGTAGAGCAGCCCCAAAACCGCTTCATTGCTCAAGCGGCGGTCAAACTGCAGGCCGATGGCAAAGTCGATATTTGAGGGTAGGAAGGGGAAGGGCACCCCACCAAAGCGGTTGACCGGGTTTTCGTATTCCGGCCGGCGTTCGCCGTTGGGGCGATAGGTGCAGCTGCCGCCAAGTTCCAGGCTTACCAGATCGGCAAAGTGTTGATAGTGGCGCGGGCGCACCTCATTGCCGCTGTGCATAATCGAAGGCTCATCGCGTGAACCCTCGGTCCGGAAGAGTGACGCCCAGCCATGATACTCGTCGGTCAGGCCGATGGTGTGGCCAAACTCGTGGGCAACGCGTTGTTGTCCCCCGCCAACACCGGTAGATACAGGGCGATCATGCGATGTGCCCAGATCGATGCGACGCAGTGGCTGATTGGTGAACCCCCGTTCCTCGTTGGGGGTGACGATGATAGTAAAGCCGCGGCCCTGTCTTGCCCGTGCGAACGGGTGCATGATTACGTTAACGACAAAGCCGTGCGGATAGCAAGCACAGGCTGCCGCGTCGGGGATCAATGGGAATTTGCCCGACCATACGTCCTCGATCTGGCGCTTAGCCGCCAGCATATACGCCTCGCGTTCGGCGGCCGTCTGGCCGGTGCGAAAGGTAAAGAACCAGTTTTGGTGATAGGTGAAGGTGCAGGCCTCGTCGTCAATCTCATAGCGTCCGCCGTGGTCATGGCCCTCGTGAATGCGCCTTTGCAGCACAGGCTGCGCAGGGTTCTGCTGCAGGACATGGGTCAATTCATGTGCCAGGAGCCGCCGGCCGCTTTCCGTGCCGGGGGCGTACTGCTGTGCGCCGAACACAATATGCCGGCCAACGGTGTAGGCATCGGCCCGCACGGCGCGGGCCGATGCTGCCGCCTGGGGGTCTGTGTGGATGCGCACTGCGCCAAAATCTTGGCTAAATCGCCTTTCCATGGACGAGCGCACATCTGCGGCCAACGGCTGCCCAGCGCCACGGAGGACCTGGTGGACGACGGGCGGGGCAACCGCTGGAGAAGCGGAGGGAGCAAGCGCCTGCTGCTGCCGGGCACTGCGCAGGGCGACAAAGCGACTCACCGCGGCACGGTTGCCGGCCAGGCGCTGAATGGCAGCAAGTGCATTGGCGGCCGCTGTGCGCCCATGTGCGGCATGTGCGGCAGCTTGCCCAAGCGGGGTCGTGGCAGGCTTCAGTAGTGGTGCAAAGGTTCTGTTCATCGGCCAGGGTGTATCAGCGATCACTTCCGACACTAACGAACGTGGACAATATGTTGCTCAAATTCGGGACTGGTCGTATGGATCTGGCGGCGCCCATCCTGCAGCCATTCGAGCGACTCCGTGATGCGCCTGCGACCCGCACGCCGTGAGCGTACGCCAAAGGCGTGGCGCAAGTCGGGTGCGCTGACATCGGGCCGGCTGCGCTGTTCTTGCTCGCCGTGGCCCAAGAAGTCGCGGAACGTCTCAAGCCAGGGCACGTTTTGACCGATGCGGCAGCCGCGAATCTGGAACCCGGCGCCATTCGCCAGCCAGAATTTGGCGCGCAGCAAGTTGTCGGCGTACGTGCCGCGCTCGACCGCACCCTGGACGCTGGCATAGCGTGCCTGCGGCAGCGTATACTGCAGCTGCAAACCCCTGCCGGCCAACGCACGATCGATCAGGCGTGGCGCCACCCGCACGATCATTGCCTCCAAGCGATCAAACGTGGCGCGTGTACCCCAGCGCGTCGCAATCAAGCGGTCGCGGAAAAGCTCAAAGTTGCGGTTGAAGGTCTGCTGCAGTATTTGACGGTCACGGGCCGGGATGTTGAAGACGTAGCCAAGGCGCGTCCGTCCACGACGATCCGTCTGCTCGCGTTGGGCAGTAATGAGTTCACGGTCCAGTGCCCACCAGAACAGCGAGTGCATCTCTAAGTCGGTCACGGGTCCCCGGTCTGGGTCAGGCGCATCTGCCAACAAGAGTCTATGCTCGATCAGGACGTCAGGGCCGCCGCGCGTCCAGTTGATTTCCAACCAGGCCTGGCGCACCCAATCGCGTGGGGCGACGTGATAATTCGACGTAACGACGACAAACTGTTGGCCTTGGCGTAGCGTCGGATGCTCGACAGCCAGCTCCCGCTCAAGCGAGGACATACGCTGCAACTCCATATCCTGGCTGAAAAGCGTGGTGCCGCCGCCGCGCAGGAGCGGCAAAAATATACCGTCCGGCACGGCGTGGGTAACGAGGCGGACAAACTGAATGGGGCGGGCCAACGTTACCATGTGCTCCAGCATTTCTTCCACAGAACTCACGCGCACAGGCGCCGGAAAACCGTGCTCCCGGTGAAAGCGTTCGGCATAGCGAAAATACCCCTGTTTGCCGTGGGTGGAGAAGTAGAGCGCCTGGCTGCGCTGTATGGATTCCTGGCTGTGGAGATTTACCTGTACTTGCGCTGGCACGGCGGGCTTGCGCATCACCCGGCCGGTCTGCTGGACGACGTGGGTGAGTTCGTGCGCGAGCAGTTGTTGGCCGGGTATGGTAGCGGGGCTGTATTCGCCCTGCTGAAAATAGATATCGCGACCGTAGGTGAAAGCGCGGGCGCCCAGCGCGCTGTTCATCCAGGCCGCTTCGCTGCCCGTGTGAATCGTCACCTGGCTGAAGTCGGCGCCAAACCGCCGCTCCATAAAGGTGCGCGCCAGGGCAGGGATAGGCTGGCCTTGCCCACGGCTGCGCTGCAGGGCGTCTGCGAGCCGGGCCGCGTTCGGGCTGTGGCCATTGCCGAGCGATTTGGTCTGCAGCACCTCTTCGACGTCAGGTTCGGTTTCCTCGGCGACATCAGCGTCCAGCTCTGCGGCAGTGCCGTCTACCGGCTGCCGCTGCAGGCGCGCGGGACGGAATGGCGTGATCGGTAGGGAAAAGGGCGGAATTGGTGCAGGCTTCTCAGGCGCCGGCACCGGTGTACGCATCACCTGCTCCGCCACCTGGTCGGCTTCATGCTCATATGGGTCGTGGGCCGGTCCAATCTTGAGCCGAGCCTGCACCATCTGCGTCACCGCGCGGTTGCCCAGCCGGCGATGGAGGGCAAGCAGGGGGTGCGTTCCAGCAGGCGCCGGCGGTGCTGCCTTGGCGGCAGGGGCATGGACAAGCGGCATCTGCCGATCGAATTCTTTTACCATTTCACATCCAAATCTTGTGGCCAGTACAGTTCAGGGCCAAGCTCCTGTGGACCGGAAACGGGCCGGATGCCACGGCAGCGAACCAGGCGATCGGGCACGGCATGATTCAAGTCTTCGGCTACGGTCAGCAGCAGTCCTTGGCCGGCATAGAGATACTCGTGGGCGTAGGCGCCTTCCACAGCAATTTCCTGGGGTAGAATCGCGCTGGGCGGCGGCAAGGCGGCCACCGCGCTGAAATCACCTGGAGGTAGAATTTCGACCATGACGACCTGCCCATAACGAACATAGGCGAGCAGCGTGCGATCGGCGGGCAGGGCAAAGCGCAGACGCTCGGCCGGAAAGGCGCCCAGGTTGACCGTCGCGCGCTCCTCTGCGCCGCCCAGGGCAGCCTCAAGCTCGCCGGGCGACACGGCCGGCAGTCCCTGCCACCGGGCCAGGTCACCGGCGAGGAACGGCGCGAGCATTGTGTTGATGTCGTGGTCGACCATTGTTTACAGCCCCAATAGGTGAACTTGTCCCAAGAAGAAAGCAGCGCGCAGCTTGGCGTCACCAACGCCTGGGCGCGTGCGAATCTCTTCGGCTCCGGAACCGGCAGCGCCATAGCCTATGGTAGCATCGGGCGGCGCAGGGCAAGGAGCAGAGGCGAGACCCGCTTCCATCCTGGCCTTAAAGGCTGCATTGGTGGCCGCCTTGGGTTTGACGCGCTGGTTGAACATTTGTGTGCTCAGGACTTCGGGAACACCTTCAAGCAGAACCTGGCCGAAATTTACGCGCTGGCTTTGCAGCGTGAAGTCTGGATGCGCCAGGGCATGCATGATCTCGTGACACAGCGTTTCGATCGACTGCCAGCGGGCCTGGCACTCGTCGAGCACATCCGCATTGTACTCTGTAGAGAGGCCAATCTGGGTGGCGGCGCCTGTGCCGGACTGGCGGCCCGTATGCTGGATCAGACGATCCACAGCAGCGGCGACCACTGCATCCGCTTCAAGATCGGTGACAAGCTTCTCAAATTCGACGCGGTCGGCGGCGCGGGTGATATCAAAATTGACATCGCTGAAGATATTGGTGTCGGAGAACGCCGGCTCGCTTGTGGTATTGCGTCCCACGATCGTGGCCCGGTTGCGCAGATAGCCCTTGCGCAGCGCCTGGTTCGGCACCAGGGTAGAAACGCTAAAGATGTTGGCAGAGATGTGAAAGGGTGGATTTAGACCAAATACTGTCGTGCGCGAGGTATGGGCAAACGGGCTGAAGAAGTCCCTGGCTTCGGCCAACAGCTCATTGCCGATGGTTTGCAGCGTAGAAAGGCTCTGCGTACCGGTCGACGGCCAGTGGGCTGGATCAATATGGTCGATGAGATGCTTGACTGCCGGCACCATACGCGCATGGAAGTGAGCAACATCAAGCGCTGCGCCTGCGCCCCCGGCCAGAGGCGGATTTAAGATCTCGCCAATACGGGTCCTGGAGGCAGCCGGGGGCAAGCTGAGGGAAGCGGCCAGGGCGACCTCGAGCCAACCCGAAACCCGGAGCGCTTCTTCTTCGGGTGGACCCAGGGCGGAGCCAATCAACGAATGCGCGGCTGCCGGCGCGTGAGCGATCAGCCGTTGCACGGCCAGTGTCCGGTTCAGGCGATCATGCAGAGGTGAGCGAGTATTGTCCTGGAGCAGATCAAGGGCATAGAGCACCCAGCGCTGCTGCGCAGCCGTCAGCGGGGTCAACGTCGCATGGATGGAGGAGGCATCCACGGCGCCCGTGTAGGCGACAAAGCGAGTTTCAATAGCAGCCACCAGATCGGCACTGCCGATGGCGGATAGCCCGCCGAAATTTACGTTGATAGTCTCGGCGCCAACTTTAAACTGGGCACGCTGGATCCGGTGGCCGGCCGCCTTGGTACGTAGGGAAGGCAGGCTCCCCGCGGCCATTTTACTGCTGGCAAGGCTGTTGTGCTCGCCGGACGCAGATTGCTGCAGGGTGTGGGTCAGTTCGTGGGCAAGCAGGCGGCGCCCCTCGACGGTAGCGGGCACATACTGGGCGGAACCAAAGACAATGTGGCGACCGACAGTGTAGGCGCGTGCATTGATCGCCTGGGCGGAAGCGGCAGCAGTCTCGCCGGTGTGAATGCGGATGTGGCCGAAGTCGTGGCCGAAGCGTGGCTCCAGAAAGGCGCGTGCAGCGGGCTCGAGCGGCTGGCCCGTGGATTGAAGCGCGTGGTCGACAATGGGCGGTACAATGGGCGGGACAGATTCAGGGTGGCGGCTAGTGCGGAGCATGACCTGCGGCTCCGGCATGTGCATGACCTGCGCCGCCACGCGCTCCGCCTCCTGCTCGTATTGATCGTCGGGCTGGCCGATCTGGAGCTTGGCCTGGAGAACGCCGGCATGCAGCAAGCGGCTCACGGCCCGGTTGCCCGCCGCGTGCTGCAGCGAGAGCAGCCTGCGGCCAGATGGCACGCCGGCACGCGACGGCTGCGACTGGGCCGTCCGCTCTTGAGCTTCTTGTTGTTGTGGCCCAGCGGGGTGGTGAGCCGTTTGCTGATAGGTTTGCATCAGACGTATCCGTGTTTTGCCGCTGCGCCTTATCGGCGACGGCGCCTGCCCCCAAACAACCTGTCAAAATCAGTTATAAGCGTGTACGATACGCCGCCATAGAGGCCGACCTGTCTGTCAATGCCGGGCAGCCGAACCGTACCGAGGATGTCGCGGGTAGCACCTTCCGGCTCGCCGACGATTTGCGGGCCTGCGCCGAGCGAGAGTATTTGCGTTGCGCCTGGACTGATGCTTACACCGGTTGCGCCGAGGCCAAAGACTTGAGAACCAAAATCATACTCGCCGAAGGGGCCGAGATGACGTTCAGACTCGGGTCTTTCGTCCGCCGGCGCGATGACCAGACGCGTCAAGCCGAGCAGGCCGGCGCGCGCACTGAAGCCTTGATCGAGCGAGTACTGAAACGTCCCCCTGCCGACGCCGGCGACGCTGACAAGCGAGGCACTGCCAGTGAGGCGCCCCGCGTGCAGCTGGAAATTGGCGTCCAATCGGCTCGGCAGCCCGGCAAGACTCAGGCGGCCGCGCAGGGCTCCTTCCCCTTCACCGCTGGACAAGAGATTGCGGAAGAATTCAGTGTTCAGGTCACTCAGCCGTATGCTGGCGGGAATTGGCCCGCTCACGCTGCCGCGGCCGCTCAGTTCCAGTGCCAGTAAGCCGCCTAGTGCGGTAGCGGATGTATTCGAGCTCAACCGCACTGTAAAGCGACCGCTTTCCTGTGACACCTCTGTGGCGAGGCGTAGATCGCCCAATACCTCCAGCGGCAGGGGCGTAACCTGCTCGCCTTCGCCTACTAGTAATGGCACGGAAAGACTGCCGCGTAAGCGCCCGATCTCGCGCAGCGCGATTCCTTGGATTCGCAGTGCAAGCAAGCCGCGCAGTTGATCGCGGATACTGCTCCAGATATCCGCGAGCGAACCCGTGCGCGGGATACGCACAGGTCCAAAACTGGCAGCGGCGTCTTCTACCAGCTGCATATCGACCCGCGCGGCGCCTGTGGGTGCGCCAATTCCTACCGGCCCCAGTGTCGCAACCGGCGAATTTGCGGGCGCCGGCGCGGAGGTGCCCGTGCCCACGTTGACTTGCAGCGGCACAGACATATGCCCGCCGCGCAACAGGCGAAAATCGGCGATCCAGGCGTTCGATCCGGCAGGCTCTTCATGAAAAGTTACGAACAGACAGAGCTGGCTGGGATTAGAACCAGCGCCGCTCGAGTTGCCGATCTGGCCGGATATATCGACGTCTACCACCGCCCCGCCGAGGGCGTTGCCAAGCCATCCGCCGCCGCCGATAGCGCGTTGCAGTCCGCGCGGCACGTGGATCAATACATCGAAATTGGACGCGATGGTTGCCGTAATGTTGCCGGTGACAGGCACGCGTCCCAGGTCCACCCAGGCACTCGCGTGGAGGCGTGATTCGCCTTGCGGGACGGCGGTGGATGCGAGCGTACCGGCACATTGGCGCCTGATGCGGCGCCCGGCGTCCGGCTGCAAGGTATGTGCTAATTCATGCGCCAGGAGCCTTCTTCCGCTGCTCGTGTCTGGCTTATACTCACCCGGCCCAAAGACGACATCCTGACCCCACGTATAGGCGCGAGCATGAAGAGCCTGCGCCGACGCCGCTGCCTGCGCGTCCGTATGAAGGCGCACGCCACCGAGATCTGCCCCAAAGCGCGGCTCGAAATACGCACGCAGCGCAGAGGAAAGGGCCTTCCCACTACCCGGTGCCCGCTCGCCCGCGCAGTCAGTACATTGCCGCTGCACTGCCTTGTGCCCCGTATGGATGCCTGTGCTCTTGCCGTCAGCCACACGCATGATGTTTTCCGCCACCTGGTCAGCTTCACGTTCATATTGATCGTTGGGCTGGCCGACCTGGAGCTTGGCCCGGGGCACGCCACTGTGCAGCAAGTGGCTCACAGCCCGGTTGCCCGCCGCGTGTTGCAGCGACAGCAGCGTGCAGCCGGATGACGCGCCGGCACGCGATGGCCGCAGTTGAGCCGTGTGCGCTTGGCTTTTGTGGGGTGACGAGGGAGTTAGCTCCCTCGTCACCCCACGCTTCGTAGCAGGTTCGAACTTTTCAGGCGTGAACACTTCTCTGATGCTTGTCACGTTACCTTGTACCCCTGCGACGAACTCATGGGCGGAGTCACTTGGACGAATGGCCGACTTGCTGGTTTACGAAGAGCACAGAGACGCAGGCGCCTGGTGTATTGGGAAGGGCAACACTGCGACAGATCTGTGAGTGTGGTGCCCAGCCGCTCTTTACCTCTTCACAGACCTTATAGCGGGCGCCCGGGATGCGGTAATCGTCGCTTGGGAAGACGAACTTGAACGCTCCTACGCCATCGCTGATTTGCTCTGCCGGTTGATACCCTCCGCTGTAGACGGCGGTGGCAGTGAGCTTCCAGCCGGGCAAACCGACTCTGCCATTGGCATCGATCACGCGGCCTGCGATGCAGAACTGCCGGGGCGCCTGCCGGTTTTCAAAGCGCACCGGCACACACTGCACATTGGTCAATGTTATGGGTTGGGCGCTGGAAACTGCTGGTTCCCAACCGATGCGGCTCTCTTCCACTACTGTGTACGGACCGAAAGGCAGATTCGCAAAACTAACCTTGCCGCCGGCATCGGTGACGCCGGAGGCGGCCAGAGAACCGTCGGTGCGGCGGACCTGGACCCTCCAACCGGGGAGGGGAACGGGAGACTGACGCAGCTCTGCCGACACATCTACCTTTGTCACGTCGATACAACCTGTGCGGAAGATCTGATTCTTAAAGCGCAATTCATAGGATGCCGGCGGCTGGACTACGAGTTCCTGGCGGCCGCCCAACGGCACGATTGGCATGTAACGCGTGCCTGGTGGCGCCAATTCGCTGAAAATCCACAGACCCTTCGTGAGTGAGAAAACGGCAGTTCCGGAGATACCCGTAGTAGCCGTCACCGGCACAGCAAAGTAATTGTTGGGGCCCGGCTGAGCGCGAATTGTCCAGCCACTCAACGGGGTGTGGTCGATGTCAATCTTGGTTACGGTGACTGTGCTCAACTGCCGCAGCTTGAAGCGGATGCGCTGGCACTTGTCGGGGTCGGGCGCCAGCGTGACGTCGAACGAGGCAGGGGTGACTGGCTCCCAACCTTCGTTGCCGCGCACGTCGACGGCGAACGTCCATGTGCCGGGTACCAAGGAGCCGTTTTCATACGTGAAAACACCGCTGGCGTCCACTGTGCGTGTCACTACGCGCCCGCCGCCAATGCCGGTCAAGGTCGCCGACACGGTACGCCCATCGCCGAGTGGCTCCTCGGCCTGCGTGATCACCGAGCCTACGACGCAGAGGTTTTGCTCGTAGGGAACAATCTGCGGGCGAATGGGAACGCCGGCGACGTCGATCACCGGGTTGGTGATGACGGGCTGGGGGAAACCGATGCGCAGTTCGTAGGTACCGTCCAGGTTGTCGATCACGGGTTCCAGCAACTGGCCAAAGGAGTCGGCCGGCAGGAAGAGCAGGGGATCCTTGCCTGGTCCCAGGAGATTGCCGGCCGCGTCCACGGGACGGATCAGGACACTGAAACAGCCGCCCGCCAACTGGCAGTTTGGCAGTGGGGTCACGACGATGCCGGCCTGGGTGGCGGCAGGATCGGGCACTACCCGCACATAGAAACCGGTCTCGAAGGTGCGCATGAAGGGGCCGTTGGTGGGGGTACTGCCATCGACAAAGAAGTTAATATTGTAAACGCCTTCTACCGCCGTGTCGGCATAGTTGGCGCGATACACACCCGGCGCTACTTCGGCAAGTGGCACTTCGCTGGCAAGCCCGGTATTGACCGCTGCCAGGAGGTCGGCGCGGAGGTTGGGGTCATTGAGCATAGCCGAGGCCTTGCGTCCGGCGGCGCTGATGTTGTCTGCGGCGGAGTTGGCCGACAGGGTGATGCCGGTCGTCGAGAGAATGTTGCCCAGGCCGTTGCTTGGCCGCGCGACGATGGCGCGCACGCTGCCGGCAGGCAGCCCGGTCAGCGGCGCGCCTCCTTCCGTGAGCGTGGCCTGCAGGAGAAGCGGCTTTTCGACGCCCGGTGTGGGCTGTGATGCACTGAATTCGCTGGCGAGCGTAGAGTTGTCGACGACTGCGAACAGGTTATAGGTGAAGGTGTCGCCGACTTCGTAGAAAGGCACGAAGTGTACCTGCCACGCACCAGCCGGATCTACGCACTCGCCTTCACCATTGCAGAACGGCTGGCGCATGGTAACGGAGAAGTAGGTATCTCCTTCTTCAATGAGGCCGAATGGGTCAGGCGGCGTGGCACCGGCTACAGTAATGACCTGGGGCTTGCGGAGCGGAAATACGACGCCGTCCTTGACCAACTCAACATCTTCCATACCGTTGAAGCGTTCCGCCCAGTTGACGAGAACTGTGAACGAAAGGTCGTCGCTGCTGGTAGTAAATGTGTGGGTAGCCGTGATGACATTGGCAGTCGGTGTAACCGTAGCAGTCGTTGTAACGGTGCTGCTCCTGGTGAGTTGGCCGTCTTGTACGGTAGACAATTCCAGCTTGTCACCTATCAGTGCATCGTTCAGCACCTGCAGGAAAAACTGGAGCAAAGCTGCATCGCTGGGGTTGACCTGCATTGCCGAGTTCATGAGACCGTTGCAGCGCAGATCGGCGATGTCTTGCAGATAGGTCGTGCCCAAGGTGCCACCGGGATTATCTGCACGCAAGGCAAAGGGGCAGACGTCAACCACACCCGGTGCAAACTCATGGATATCACCAACCGGCGCATTGGTCGTCGTGTTGATCAGCAGTTGCGTGTCGTTTGTTACAAGAAAAGGAGCGGTATTTTGGTCGCCATCAGTGAAAACCAGGACTGTTTGGTCGGACGAACCCGGATTGAGCAGGTCGGTTTCAAACGCGGTGACACCGGCGCCGATTGAGGTTGAGCCGCCGGGCGCAAGAGCATCCAGCGCGGCCTGGAAGGCATCTACACTGGCTGTATCTATGACGGTAAAGGCAAACCGGTTCGCCGCAGCCACCTGGCTGTCGAAAAGAGCAGCGCCAAAGCGATCATCAGGCAAGGCATAGGCTTTGGCTACCGTGAGCATTTGGGCTGCGGCGTCTTTTAGGATTTCCCAGCGCGGCGGCTCACAGCCGGGCGGCGGCGGGGCGAACACACCGCAGTTCTGGTCCTGGGGATGCGATGACCAAGCCATGCTGCCGGACTTGTCCAATACCAGCACCAGACGAGCAGGGTCACGGGTGCTGGTTGGCTCCAGCGCCACCCCTATCGTTGCGGTGTCGAAATTGTTGATCGTCGCCGCCGAGCCAGGGCGCGGCAGTAGATTGGCGATGGTGTAGCGGATAGGCTGACCTTCCGCTAAGTTGCCATTCAGGTAGATCTCGACTCGGTTGACGAGCACCTTATAAAAGCATGCGTCTAGCGTCCCAGGTACTGGATCTGCGGTGGGCACAAACGCACAGACTCGTCCAGCTATGGGATCAGCAACATTCTCTTCGCCTGTCCACAGCCGGACTGCTGTGGCGGCTCCGTTTTGAAGCGGATAAACCTGTCCGGACGTGTTTGGATAGAATACGACGATTCCACCTTGCGATGGCTGGACGCGGTTCACTTTCAAGTCACTCCAATTCGCCCCATCAAAGGTGGGAAACGAAGGGGTTGCGGGATCAAGCGATGCGCTCACGGTCACCTGCGCCATGGCAACTCGTTGGGACAGCAACAGCAAGGTTACCAGTACCACGACTGCAAAGATGAAGACTTGATGTTTTCTTACATGAAGGTGTGACATCTGAGGGGTTTCTCCCTTGCTTGAAAATAGTCTGCGAACCTAGACACGCGTGACCAGCATGAGTCGTTGTAGAAAATCCGTATCGCCAAGGTGGAAGAGTACCTGAATATTGCTTTGCGGGTCCACCACCGTTCCGGGTCGGTTAGGCAAGCCGGTTGTCTGGGCAAGCACCCGCTCGTCACCCGCCGATGCACCTGCCGCCAGATAGCGCCCCGTTAAGGATAGCTGGCCATTGGAATAGAAGAGCCACACGCCACCAAAACGATCGGGCGCAGCAGCTAGCTCAAAGGGCCCGGAGTTGCTTACGGTGCCAACCTGTACAGGCGCAGACCATGCGCTGCCATTCCACTGAGTGCGGTGTATAGCCACCGGCGTTGCCGGTGGACTGGATACATCGACGTCGAGGCCAAATAGCGTAAAACGGTTGTCCACGTTGACGGCGGCAAGGCCGGCGCGCAGCTGCGCCGGCACGTTACGAATCGACGAGAGTGACAGGTTGGCAGACACCGTGCGTGATCTGAACTGGGTCGCGTCTTGCCGCCACACTACCATGACTTGATCTGCATCGTTGATAGCAACTGACAGCTCATCGATAAATACAGCGCTTGAGGCATTTTGAGTGACGTTAAACTCATCCCCCCAACTGTTGTTTTGAAAACGGCGCCCGAAGATATTCGAGAGAAAAGCCGCGCCACGCATCTCCTGCCAGAAAACCCAAATACGACCGGCGGTGTCACTAAGAACTTTGACGCCGAGTGAACTGCCTGCAGCAGTTCGGAACAGTTCGGAATTGGGCTGCCACTGCCCACCGATCTGGCGACGGTAGCGGATCTCGCCATCCGTTTCGCCTGTGGCTGGTGGACGAACCCAGAACAACCACTGGTCGCCGTTGGCTTCAATAGCGCCGGATGGATAGTCGGGCGGCCCGTTTGGTATTGGTTCAGGTGGCGGCTCGACAATGGCTGGGCGTCCTCCATCGCGTAGCATCGCATTGATTACTTCACGCAAGGGTAACGCCAGCTTGGGCAGGCCGTCATCGCCAAGTGCGTAGCTGCTGCCAAAGGCATCGGTCGTGATCTGGTCAAAGGTTGTGCGCGCGGGCATAAGGACCCCGCGACGGCGCAGATCGACGATGCTGCCGTCTGTAATTACGTCTTGCCCGGCGGTGCGCAACACGCGGGCCAGTGCCAGATAGCGATGGCCTGGCGGCGTATCGTTGGCCGGCAGGCCCGCGCCTGCGTCGACAACACGTACCGCCCACTCGCGGCGGATACGCCGGGCGGACTCGATGCCGATGCGGCCGTCCACAATGTCCTGATGGCCGTCCTCAGCGCTGGAGACCTCTCTTTCCCAGACATCAAGATAATAGAGATCGGTGCGCTCGCCCAGCGCCGGCGTGGCAGGCATTGTCACCTGTGGTACGCCCGCCCGGCCTGCCGCCGCCGCGTCGCTAAACTCCTGCGCCGAGAAGCGGATGTCGGCGTGGTTCAACACTTCCATGCCATCCACCAGACAGCGCCCACCACCTTCGGGCGTGCCGTCGCCACCCATAATCAGCACATCGTTGGGGGCGCCCGAAGGCATGATGCGAAAGCCAGTATTGGCATTGGGTGTGCCATCGCCGACAAACCAACGCAGGAAATTGCGCAACTCATAGCGCCGCAGGTCTTCCAGCTCGTTGATATCTGCATCCACCAAGGGCACACCTTGTTTAAGGCGCACGCTGACATAGTGGCGCTCCTTGGCAAATGCTTCAAACGTATTTCGTGAATATGGTTGGCCGTTCACGCAGAACCTCCCAACTTACAACAGTCTGATTTCAGATACTGGCGAGCGCCTGTCATTCGACACTCTCCGGAATCCAGACCAGGCGCACGGGTGCCGGCCGGAATGATTCGACAAAGTTGGCGGCACGACTGATCCGATCTGCAACTACCGTGGTGTCGTTTGTATCGGGTGCCAGATAGATGCCGGCGACGCCGCGTGCATACCAATCCTCGTTGCCGGCACCGGTGTGATAGGTATAGTGCGCCCGGTCATCAAACGTGTGGAGCTGCGCCAGCATCTCGGGATCACCGGTATCCACGGTGCGGGACTGGAAATGGCGTCCCCGCCGCTGTGAACGCCAAAGCAGGCGCAAAGTGCCGGCGGCATCCACTATCGCGGTGGGCTCCTTATCCGCCGTCACTTCGGCGACGGTGGGCGAAGGCTCACTCCAGCCTGCCCCGTCGTGAATCATGTTCCAGATCTGCCATTGTCCCCCGCGATCGGAATGCCAGAAGAGCCAGACACCACCATTAAAAAGGACGGCAGTAGGGGCTTCATCGCGCTGGCGCCCCTCTGTAATTTGCTGTGGTGCATCCCAACCGGCCGTCAGGCTTTCCCCTGGCAGCCAAGAGCTCTGGCCACGAACGCGTACAAACAGATTGCGGCGGTCTCCCAAATCTGCACTCCAGAAAAGCCAAAGCCGGCCGGACGCGTCCACAGCTGCTGCAGGGGTTTCGTGCCGAAACTCGGCGGACGTAAGGCGGGCAGGCGGACTCCATGTGTCCCCGTTGTTGGCACGTCCCCAGAGATCGGTCGGGCCACGCCGATTTGATTGCCAAAAGAGCCAGAGCGTATCATTCACACCGCCCACAGCGGCTGGTGCACGGTCTTCCGCCGGGTGATCGGTCAGGCGAACTGCAGGGTCTCCGGGCAAAGTGGTGTAGGGGCGCGTGTAGATCTCCCAGTTGCCGTCGCGGTTGGAACTCCAGAAGAGCCAAATGCGGCCTGCCACCAGGGCCGCAGCCGGGCTCTCGTCGATAAAATGAGCCGCTGGTGCGTCGTCCGGCGCGCCGGCGGCAGCGCGCTGTGGCGCGGCATCGATGCCATCCTGACGCTGCAGCCATATTTCGCGGCGATCGGTGCGCTTGGCGTGCCAAAAGAGCCAAGGGGTATTGTCGGCGGCGAGGACAGCTGCCGGGCGGCCATCAAGATTATCGTTGCGTGTGTTGGGTACCGGCGTGCTCCAGGTCAACCCGTCGTGGCGCTGCTCCCAGATCTCCCACAGCAGAATGCTTTCAGGCGCGTTAGTCTGAAAGACATTATTGACAAATTCCTTGATGCGGCAGTCCCAACCGGTCATGCGGTTGACCAAGGCGCAGAGGTTTGGCCCGGTGCCTGTCGTGCCGTAGATCTCGGGCGCAAATCGGATATCACGGCGCTGTGCCAGAACATCCAACGTCTGATCCGGCTCCCAACCGAGCCAGCGTGAGAGATGAGGCACAAGATCGGCGCGCACGGTGTGGACATCGTGGCGCATGTCCAGGTTTTCGGCCAGCCCGCGCGCATGGTCCAGTGCGCTGCCAAAGATCTGGAGAAAACGCCGGAGTTGGCCATCTCCATGCTCGCCTGGCGCAGGTTCATCGTATTGTTGATGGACGGCCGGCAGCAGTTGATAGAGCCGGTGGCTGAGGCCATAGATGCCGGTAGACACGGCAACGGCACGGAGTGTATTGTCCGTGTGATAGCTTTCGGGAGCGTCCGCATCGGGCAGGAAGAGGCGATAGTAGTAGGTGGTACCAGGCATCAATCCTAGCTCGGCGACCGTCGTGCGCCGCTGCCAATCGCCGGTATCCTGGTCAAAGTGATCGTCGATGCTAATCTGCGCCAGCAGACCGCCGCCCGCACTGGTCGACGCTTGCGCTGCGAGCGCAGCCAGGTAGTCGGCAGGAAGAGTGCCAACGCGCAAGCCTGTGCCGCCACGCCAGGTCTGAAAGCCCGCCCGAAAGATGTCATCTGTCACCGTCACGGTGCCCACAACGGTCATGTGCGCGTCGAATTGATCGAAATCGATGCGGAGTGGAGGTTGGGCGGCGGGCGTCCAGGTAAAGCGATCTGCTGTCAGCCCATCGACGTGGCGCGTAGCAACGGCCACTTCGCCGATCGCCATCTCTGGTCCACCAGCTTGCGCCGCAAAGATTGTCAACGTGGTGACTGCCGCCCAAGGCGGCGAAGCCTGTTCGGTGCGGGTAACACGCGTCACGTTTTCGATCCGGATTATCTGATCGCTATCGTTGGTCGTGTCGTAGATGCGTATAACCACACCCGCCGGCTGCAGATCGCCGGCGCCGGCAAAGAAAAACAGGGTTTCGGCCTGCTGCAGCGGGCTGGCGACGTGCGAACTCGGCACGAGGAAAAGGGTACGCTCGACCGCTGCCCAAGGGAGCGCTGGTGTCTGCAAGAGTTCGCCTAAGTCCAGTACGGTGACGCCGTCCGCCACCTTATCCGGATAGGTCAATGGTCGGCGCACCAGGCGAAAGAGTGGCCGATCCTCAGGACCTGTCCAGGTCCAAGCCAGGCGAGTGGCATCTGCATGAAGATCGGTCAGCGGGCGGAACTCAGTTAGCACGGCGCCCTCCTGTGACACGATCCAGCTTGATGCCCTGGGCAAAACCTGCCACAGGGATCTCATTCCACCCAAAGCGGAGTGCACCATCCGTGGGCAGGTCGAGAGCAAGCGTTGTGCTGGCCGGGTCTGTCTTGGTGAAATGGGTGATATTGACGGACTGGACACCCTCGATCTGCTCGACAGCCTCGTAGACCTTGCTGAGAAAGAGCCGATCCTCAAAGTCAACCTGATCGAAGGCCAGGAGTCCACTGACGGCTGCTTCGACGCGCTGTTGAATCTGTTCGGTAAAGAAGTAGGCTTCAACTTCGAGCTGGCCCACGATGTAGACGCTGACCGGCACCGGGTCGTGAATTTCGACGAGCGAGGTCAAGATGCGCCTGTCTTCAAAATAGGCGCGCAGATCGTCTTTGAGCGTGTCGCTGGGCATGCCGCCACCTGCTGGGGCTACGAAGAGGTCTATCCGGTTCCACGCACCGGCGCGGGCCCGCGCCTTGCCTACCCCGAATTCCATTGCCTGCACCTCGTAGTCTCTGGCCGTCACTGCGCGGCCCATCGTGCGAAAGAGTTGGGGACCGCGTATGGCTGCCGCGGCAGACGATTCGGCTTCGGCGCCGCCACTGGCTGCCTGGGCGTTGAAGACAAAGGCCAATCCCTGGATGGCAGTGACGGCCTTGGTAATGGTGTTTGGCGGCACGTTGCCCTTGCTGCCGCCGCCAATCCGATAGTCGGCGGTGACGTTGTTGCGCCCGCGCCGAGGGATCTTGCCGTATTGGTTGTCGCCGAATTCGACGTACGTGACGTCGTTTTCGTCACGGCGGACGGTGTAGTGGGCGTCCGCCGGTCCGCTGTTAAGCAATGTTGGCTTGCGTTCCCAGACCTGTGGTCCCACGCCTTCGTCGACGGCCACCATCAGCGTCTCCTCAAGCAACGGCGTACGCGCCAGTGCAAAGCGCTGGCCGCCGCTGCCGTCAGAGGAACCGATCGTCTCTCCCTTGATCGCGGCGTCCACCTGGACCGTCGGCAGCTTAGTGAGCTGGCGGTAGACTTTGCCATCGGTGTGGGTGACCGCTGGCAGCATGGAGAGGTTCAAGGTGAGCGGCTCACGCAGGTATTGGAAGTTGATCGGCGTTCCGGTACCTGCCGCCGTAGTCTGAAACTGCGCGCCGCTGTCGATCTGCAGCGGAGTTGGCGCATCCAGCGCAAACAAGAGCGTGAGATCGACCGAAGCCGGCTGCGGCGGGCGCAGCTCATAGCCGATCAGGCGCAGCAGGTTGAGTACGCTGCGTCGCTCGACGGCTGTGTCCAGGTAGCTCTCGTTGGCAATGCGGTCCTGGTAGTAGAAAAGTTGATCGCCCATGAAGGCGAACAGTTCCAGCAGCACAACCCCCAGATCGTTGGGCGAGTGGTCGGTCCATGCCGGCAGCTTTTCGCTTGCCAAGGCCAACATGGCGTCGCGCAGCGAGGCATAGTCCTTATGGGTATAATCAACTTGCGGCCGTCCGTTGTTGTCCACGTCTTTATATCCCTCCCAAGCCGATCGGCACCGATACACTTTGCAGCTGCTGGTTGCGCCGGATCACGTAGCGCAGATGGGTGGTAAGCATCCCGTTCTGCTGGGTGACGATGACTTCTTGTAGCTGGATGCGCGGCTCAAATTGAGCAAGTGATTTGCCGATCTGATGCTGGACAATGGCGCGTAGGGCATCGTTGTTGGGGTCGTGGACAAGCTGGCGCAGTCCTCCGCCATAATCGCGCCGCATTACGCGTTCGCCGATTTCGGTCAGCAAGACGTGAATGATGTTTTCTTTTAGCTTCTCCGGCCCCGCTTCCTGCGCCACGCCACCGGTGGCAGGGTCGATACGAAACGGGATGGAGAACCCCACAATTTCCTCAGGCATGATTATGGTCCTACCTGTATATTGGTAACGGTCATACTGTCGCCGCCGAGTACCCCCTGGATGTCGTCGACATGCAGCGTGAGATTGTAGCCGGCGGTCAAGTCAGCGGGCAGAGGGGCTCCATAACGCACGAGGGGCAGCGGACCAGCCTCGGGCGGGGGAAGAAAGATCAACTCGTCGACTGCGGGTGTGAGCACAATCGGCGGACGATTAAATGGTGCGCCGACCGGTGTGAACTGCCAGCGGTAACGCAAACGGTTGTGCTTGTGATACTCGGCATTTGGTGCATAAACATGAGGCGTACCCGTTCCCATGCCCCACGTCGCCGGCGCCTCAGCGTCGAGCGTGGAGGTTGCACGGCTGAGCAGCTCATTGTTCGTCGGTTTGACGAGATTGGCGCGAAATATGTGAATGATGCACTGCCCAGCACCTTCAGAGCCACCGGTCACGCCGCCGTGCTGCACTGCCGCCTGCTCGGCACTTGTCTCGCCTGGCTGGTCGGTGGCAGCGAACGAGATCACGTGCGTGCCCATGCCAAGCGGCGGGTTTGGCGAATAGGAGAATCCAGGGTCGGTGATTGCCACGCCTTCCACGTTGTTGATCGCAAACTTCTCCTGCGTAATATCGTCTTGATCACCGGAAAACACGCTGGAATACCAGCGGAAATGGAAGCTTACCTGGGCTGCCTCCGGTGGCTGTTGTGTGATCGCGCCGCGCAGGGTCACTGCCTGGTTACCAGTGAAGGCGGTGTTATGAACAGGTTCTTCAATCCTTAGGCCAATCGCTGCCATATAGTCCTCAAAACAATCGTGCCGGCTAGGCCTGGCCGCTTTGAGCAAACGCAACCGGACCGCCGTTGGGCAAAGTAGTAGCCATGTCGCCTTGCACATTGATCGGGATAAAATTGATCGTTACCGTGGTATTTGCCATGCTGGGCTGCACCATGCCGGGCCAGGTGGCCGTGCCGGGATTGCCCTGGGCGCACATGCCCTGTGTCACGATCGGCACACCGTTGGCGGTGACGGTGGCATTAAACGACTTGAAGATCCAAGCGTCGACGCCGGGGTCTGCCGGGCTGGCCGGCGGCGGCGGCAAGATAACTGGCGCCCCCTGGCCCTGGCTGGCAGTGGCCGCGCCTTTCTGCACCTCGACCAGCACTTCGGCTTCGCCAACTTTTACCTTGCCGCCATCGCTCCCCTTTAGATTGAGATTGCCCTTTAAGTTGAGCAAGCCACCAAGCTTTAGATCGGCCATCATTACGCCCCTGCGCTTCCTGTGATCTCGTTCTTGTCAATCTTGGTCGATGGACCTGTACCTACGGTCAGCACACCGGTAATCTGGACGTCGCCATCCAGCTTGATGTTGTCGGCCGTTATGGTGATGGTGTGGTCCGCCGCAATCTCGATCTTGATATTGTCTTTATGCTCGATAAGGATATGGCCATCCTTATCAATGGTGAGCCGCGAGTCGGTCCTATGGCGGACGATGATCTTTTCGTCATCTTCGGTGTCGTCCAATTGCACAACATGCCCGCGTTGCGTACGGATTATTTTTTGGGCACGGGCAGGCGCCTCTGCGTCTGCCGTCTCTGGCGCCATTTCGTCGGGATACCAGACGCCCGTCCACAGCGGTGTATTGACATCGCCGGCGGCGAACTCAACCCAAATCCGATCACCGGCCTCGGGCAGAAAGAAAACCCCAGGTGGAAAGCAGGGGCGCGCCAGCACTTCGATGGGTTGCTGGCCGCTGCCATCTTCCGTTTCCTCCAGAATGCCGGGCACCTGCACCAGCAGTTCTCCGCGCGCCAGGGCGGCATCTTCCGGTTCTTCCTCCAACACAATGGCGGGATATTTCCCGTAGTACGTGGCCACGGCAGACTGTGCGCCACGGAGCTGTTCGTTTACTCCATCCATTGCTACTCCGTTCTAATTTCCGCGAGACTCAGCGCTGGCAGGTGATATCAGTCTGGTAACCCTCGCTGTTTAGCGTGTGACGCACTTGCGACAAGTACCAGAGCCCAGAAAAACGCCCGCCAACGTCGTAAATACCAATGCTGGCCTGGGCACGAATGCGCTGGTTGCCAGGCATTGAGCCGCTCCCGCGCATCCCGTGCAGGCTGGTGCTAAACTGGTTGCGGGCGCGTTCTTCCAACTCCTGGCGGGTGGTAAAAGCCGGCGTCGCCTGCCGTTCAACGCTGCCTAGTTCCTCGCGCAGACCTTCCTGCAGCGAGACCGCCGCGTCGAGTAGTGCTTCCAGTTGATCTGCCTGCTCGGGATGGTGCTGGCGGAATTCCGTCAGATTCTCGTCGAGAAAGCGGTCATCCTGGTCTCCCACCGGGAGAACGTCGGCCGTCGTGACTTCCGCGCTCTCGCCCGATTCGTATTCAATGCCGGAAAAGGTACGCGGCAGCTGGATATCGCTTACATTGCTGGAAGCCTGAAAGGTACGCAGGTGATTGGGAACTTCACAGCGACCGTGGTATACCGTGACCTCGGGCGCACTCGACATGATGTGGTATTGTGCGTCGCAGCGAAGCGTGTCGGTGTCATCGTCGCTTACCACGAACATTTCAAAGCCGTACATGGCAGCCAGGCGATGAAGAAATGCAAGGTCGGTTTCATCCTGCTGGCGGATGCCGTTACCGGTAAACTCGGGATCGCCGAGTAAATTTACCTCTACATCGCTGTCAAAATATTCGCCGGCAATTTCCTCGATAAGGTCACTCAGTTTCAGATCCGACCAGCGCCGATTGCGCCGCCGCAACCCCATCTGCATGCTCTTGTCGTAAGCCGTAATCTTGTGCGTCGGTACGCCGTCGGGTGGGAACTCGCCCTCTGCACGATAGATCCGCCCGCGGAAGATTACCGAATGATCGTCAGCAAAACCCAGGTCCACCTCAACCTCCATTCCTTCCTGCAGTGCATGGCTCAAAACCTTAAACGGATCGCTCATCATGACCGTCAGTTGGTCGGGCTTTGCAGTGTCCTCCTCGAGTACCAGCGAGGTCAGGTCCTGCGACAGGTCGTAGTGGGCGCCGCCGGCTGTGACCGATACACGATAAAAGAGATCGCCGTTCATGATTTACCTGTGCTGCCAGAATTTACACGCTTGCAGGATTCAGCGCCGCGGCATGCGTGTTGCCACACGGATCGGCGGGATCACCAACCGTTCGCCGGGCTGCCAATCGAGCGGAAAGCGGCGCGGGTTGGCGTCGGCGATGCGCCACCAGAGATCCTCCCGTCCGTAATAGCGTTTCGCCAGTTGATCCAAAGTCTCGCCGCCGATAAGGATATGCACGAGACTGTCGGGGAACTCCGGCACGGCGCCGATGGGACGTTGCGCCAGGCTCAATGTCGCATCGACAACCACGTTTTCCAGTCCGTAGTACCTGGAATAGAGCGATACCGCCATGAGACACTCTCCGCTGCTAAAAAATGCTGATATTTTGAATGCCCAGCGCAGCCAAGACGTTGCGATGCTGCGTGTCGAACTTATATAAGGGATGGTCACCGCGTTCGACTACCGTCAGCGTCACACCGATTTCGGCGCGCACCGGAGCCAACAGGCTGTTGAACTGCTGTTCCTCGATCGTCAGGTCGGTCACGACGCACTCCAGAATCTTGGCGCCGAAGCCAAAGATACAGGTGGGCGGGGCGGCCAGACGGCGCCCATCCTCGCTGCCACCCAGCAGTGCGCCTATGGTTGCCCAGGCATCAGCCTTTGGATAGAGGAAAGAGCGCAATTTGGCCAGCTCCGTGGAGATCCCGTTGTCCAGCGGTGTAGGATTGAGTGCATTCGTACCTTTCTCCAATCCATGCAGTTGAAAATTGAATGAAATGGTACGGTGGCCACCGCCGGTGTAGACCTTGCCGGGTGCATTGCCGCACAACGAGTCGTTGCGATCGGCATAGTTCACGGCCTTGTTGTCGCGTACGGAAGTTGGATTGAATTGAAACGTGATGATCAGCGGTGGCAGCACATCGACGTTGGCGAGAAAGCCCCGCAGTACTTGTCGTTCTTCCATATAGCCATTCTCCCCAATCCATTAACGGATCCATCCTTGTCGGAAGCGCTCTTCCTGTAGCAGCGTGCGCAGCTTACTAAGCAGCAGCTGCACGACTGCCTCATTGGTCATGCCTTCGGCCAGCGCCATCGTCCGGCCGGCGGGAGCATTCGCCCGGCTGGGCGGTGCGGCGTGCCGGGCCAAGGCCTCACGCTGATGTTCCAGTTCCAGCGTCACTTGTTTCTTTACAGTGTGCACCACAGTTTCCTGCATCAGCGCCAGGTGAACGAGAGAAGAGCCCGGCGCGAACTGTGGATTCGGATAGGCTGGCGCTCGAGCATGGTTCGCCGGCAGCGGAGAGGGATAGGCCGGCACGCCCGATGTGCGCGGGCCCGATTGCGTGGACAAGAGATCACCACGCCCAGATTCGCCGTCGAGTGCAGCGCGCCAGACGAGCTGCTGTCCTGCCTGCGCTGCAGCCGGCCCTGAATAGTGGTCCGTCTCGGCTTGTTTGGGCGCCACTGCTGCCGCAGTCAAGACTGCCGGCGGCTGCGGCTGCCGAACCGGGCTCCATGGATCGGACAAATAAGGCATCGCAGCGTTGTCTGACCTCGCTGCGGGCATTGAAACCCGCCCAAACATCTGGCCCGGCAGCAGAAACAGCAAGGGGGCGTGCACTGCAGCAGCCGGCCGCGCAAGCGAAATACTGCTGGGAGCTTTCGGAGCAAGCGCCGCCGGCTGCCGAGAAGTGCGGCGTGTATGAGCGCCGCGCCCAACCTGGTTTTGCATGACCGTCATGTGCAGGATCGAGGTGATGCTGGCCGGTAGAGGCAGCGAGTCGTTCGCCATCTGCGCCGGCGAGTGCTGGCCGGCCGCGCGAGTGTTCGCCCCCTGTCCCGGACCGCCGCTTGGGACGGTACTGCCGATGTCATGGGGAGCAGCTGTTACTTGAACCGTGTTTCCCGTGCCGCTGGTTACGCTTGGGCCGGTTGGTGTGATGTTAGGCGTGCGGCGGCCTTCTTTGACCCACACGGTTGGTTCTGCCTCCAGCCATGGCATTGATGCCGAGCGGGCGTTTATCTCGCTTGGTACCGCCTTTGTGGCGGCAGAAGGGCGAGGGAGCTGCAGGAAAGGCACAAGTGCCATGAGCAACTGCTGGGGGATATTAAGCACAAGGCGCGGCAGAACAAGGCTGAATGATACCGCCCCTTCCTGCGCTGCTTGCCTCGCCTGCCATACCTGCGGCCGGCGTGCTTCTGCTCCCCTACGGTTCCGCAACATGTATCTACCCTGTGGTGAGTCGCTCACTCCATGCCGTAAGCGCACGATTTTCATCTTCGATCCGTTGTGCCAACATCTGGATATAGATCCGGCGCTCTCCTATTTCCAGGTTCATAATCTCTGAATGAGGCCAGTGCAGGTGGTATGCCAAGTAGAAGACTTCTTGGCGCAGCCGGACGCCGCCTCCGGACGAACCACCGCCTAGCTCAATACGAAAAAATTGGAAAGGTCCATCATGCCTTGGAACGCGGCCTGGCATTGAGGGCATACAATGGTACGTCGCAAGTCGATGCCAGGCGTTTGCTCTTGAAAGACCTTGTGCAGTCGCTGGCGGTCTCCCAACGTCAGATCACGCAGGATCTTGACGCCATAGGCCTCCATGGCCGCCTTGGGCAGTGTCCCAAAGCGCTTGATACAACGCAGCAGCAAGGCGTCTTGCGCTTTGAGCGGATCTTTGTCGACCATCGGCGCGACAAACTCTTCGTCAGCACCGCTGGGAAGAGTCAGCGTCAGCTCGCTGTGCTGCACGCCTTGGCGGTCGGTATAGCCATCCTCCAGCATGAGAACGATGTCGGAGAGGATTTCGTGATCGGCCAGCCGGCGCACTCCTACCTGGCTCAAATCTTCGAGCACTTGGATTTGTCCGGTACAGCGCGGGCAGTTGTACCAGGCCTGCAGCATGTTGCCGAGCGTGATGCGCCGTAACTCCAGCAACAAGTAGTTCCGGTCCGCCGTGTAAAGGTGCGCCACGGCAGCGGCGTCAAGGCTCGGCAGATCGCCCGATCTCAGCAGGCAGCTTAGCAGCAGCGCTGTCACGAGCTGACCGGTGGTTAGCGACTGATCGTAGAGCAGAGCCTCTTCGTGGCCGCGCATCTTGCGCAGAACCGCGCGGCGGTGGACTGCGCCGGCGGCGTCGGTATAGCCGATGGGTAGAACAACTTCGTACTCCGCTTGGTGCTGCATAACTTGATTTTCATCCTCGTAGCTGTCTCGTTTGCCGGCTGCTAGACGCGGTACATGCGCTCAATGGCCAACACGATCGTTTGCTTGAACAACTCGGAGTTGGCGGCGTTGAGATCGGAGAACTTGGACGACTTAATCCATGCTCCTTCGAAGGCAAACCGCAGCACCTCTTGTCCAAACTGCTTCTTGACCACTGAGCCATTGCGGCGCAGCTGGGAGCCGGTCCCGGTGCCGTCGAGCGTAAACATCTCCTGGAACCAGTCTCGGAAATCGCTGTCGGCCTGGCTGCCGTCCATGTTGCGAATCAGCGTCAGGTCGTCATACTTGATGGTGCCGGAACTGATCTTGTGCGTGATATTTGAGCCACCGTCCGGCTGATCGATGGAATCGATTGTTCCCTCGCTGAGACCGCTGACGCTCGTAATCCCCGGGCTTTCTATGCCCTCGATCTCCACGACAAATTCGTCGCTTCGATAGGCCTCGGTAAAGCCAAAATCTGCCATTGTTGTTCTCCTCCGCTCAACTCTCGCTAGCCGTGGCGCCGCCCTCTTGCTGGCCGACCGTGATCACGATGGTCTCGGCAGGGCGGCTTGGATAGAAAAAGACCTCGACGTTGAGCCGGCCTTGCTGAATATCGGCCGGCGTGTTGTTCTCAGCGTCCACTTTGACCGTAAAGACCTGGTCGGGTGTGCCCGGGCCAAAGGCACCGCGGCGCCACAGGCCCAGCAGGAAGGGAGTCACGCTGTTAAACTTGACCTTGTTCCAAAGGTCAGATGTATTGGGCTCCTGGACAGTCCAACGTAGGCCCCCCATGAGTGAACTCTTTACGAAGTTGAAGAGGAGACGCACGTTGACGTAAATCCACAGCGGATTGGTGCTCAGCGTACGCGAGCTATCCACGACAATGCCCTGCCCAGCGATGAAGCGCACGGCATTAACGCTGCCTTCCTTGACAAGCGCCGTGTGGTCGCGATTGGTGATGTGATAGCGCACATCTAGGGCCCCCTGTACCAGGGCGGCATTGCCAGCCGGCGCTTTCCAGATGCCACGCTCGCGTTCGGTGCGAGCATAGACGCCAAGCAGGTGGCCGGTTGGTGGCACCCAAATACGGCTGCCGATGGGGTCGTTAATTTGGATCCAGGGGAAGTAGAGTGCACCGTACACCTTGTTGGCCTGAAACTGCTTGCCATAGGTGAGTGCCGCACCCAGATCGTTGCTGAAGGGTGTATGTCCGACAAACATGCGATCTCCCAGGTTAGCGGCGTGGCTCAAGCCGGCGCTCACAACATCCGCTTCTGCGCTTTCCGGACAACAGAGCAGCTGGATGTTGATCGTTTCAAAGCGAGCGAAGGCGGCGGCGTAGGCATTGGTATCCATTCCCGGCGGGAATTCACCATCATCACCGTCCTCGAGCGGCGTTGGTGCTGTGGCCGGGGGAACAGCGGTGCCCGTGGCCTCCACAACGATATATTTAGAGCCGGCGATTTCATCGTTGATGATGGCTTCAGCAAAGTTGCTGGCCGCGGCGTCCATGCTCAACCCGGGCCAAGTCTCGAGCGTCACTCGATCGTCGTCGTCGCCACGGTAGACGGTCAGGTCAAAGGAAGCACCGTTAACCACCGTCTGTATACGCAGGTCATTGCCCCAAGCACCGCGGTCTGCCTGGCCGCGATACCCGGCGCTGACGGCCAGGTCACCGAACGTGGCGCTCGCAGCTGTGGCCTCCTGGGCTGGGTCGCCACCGGTGCCGGCGTGGGGGTCGGTATCGAAACCAAGAGACGCAGCAGTATTTGCTGCATCGGCTACGGCCTGGATCGTCTGGTCCGTGCCCGTATTCGGGTGTTCGATGAAGATGCGTCCTTCATCGACTGTGACGGAGAATCCAAGCGGTGCGGGTTCCAACACGGAAGCAATGATGGCGCGCGCCTCGGCAGGAGTCACAGCATCGATATCGGCGACATTGCCGGTGCCTGAAGTGTTGGCGCCCAGTCCTAACTCAGCAGCGGCTGATCCGCCGGCCGCCAGTGCCGCGCCAGTGCCGCGGCGGTCCGAGCGCACCCGCAGCCGATTGTCGCCGGGGTCGACAAAAGACTGAATACCGGGATATTCGCGGTTGAGCACTGCTGCGACCTCGGCGGCGGTAGCGGCCCCGAGCCCGCCGGCAAAATCGGCCGCATCAAACTGATGAGGCCCGCGTGCCACACCGTTGACCGTCAATGTCAGAGATCGCCCGGCGCCGGCGTCTTCCAGATTGAAAGGCCCTGGGCCACCCGTCAGCGTTGCGCCGCCGGCGTTAAAGGTTGCCGTCAGCGGGGCGCCGGACAAATTGGTGTTAAAGCTTAACTCGCCTCCTGGCGCCAACGCCCAGGGACCTGGGCTGGAGGTGAGGACTGCTCGGGTAGCTGTGCCTGCTGTCGTGTTCACCACGCGCACGACGTAGGCGGTCGCCCCGCCGTTGTCAAAGAAACCGCGCACAGCATAGGCGCCGTAGGCGCCGCGCAGATAGGAGCCAAAACGTTCCAGGAACTGGCTCCAGTTTGTGACGCGCACCACGTCGCCGGCGACGCCGCGTTGGCTGCGAATCACAAAGCCAGTCACCGACGTGGCCGCAGGCTGAATGCTGGGTGTCGCACGACCATCCACTTCGACGACATTGAGACCGAGATCAAAGCTCATAGTTCGCCATCTCCTTTTTCATCGTTCGCTCTACAAGTGCGCCTTTGGCGGGGCGTTCCGACACACAACGGTGTGCCCAGGTTTCACGGGTTGTTCAGCTGATGTTGCCAATACTGTGTATATGGTGAGTCATGGAGCGGCAGCCTGGGGTCGTTGGCCAAGTGCTGGGCTTCCGCATCCACATTCACTTCCTCGACGACATTCAGGATCGCGTCGACTGGCGGTTCTTCATCCAGCAAGAGCGCGAGCGTGATGGTGTAGTTTAGCGACGGCTTTAGCTGCTGGTCGAGCGCCCCCCAAAATTCGGGCATGTTTTTGATATCGCTGGGGCCAGCAATTACGCGCGGGTAAGGAGGAATCTGCGTGACCAGGCTGCCCTGCAGCACACCAGGGGGTATGGTCGGGTTCTGGAGCAGCAAGCGCAGCACCTGGCTGAGTAGCCGGTGTTCCTCGAGCACCGACTCGTTTTCGGCTGGACTCCAGGCTGTAATGCAGTAGGTGCAGTCGACACGCACAGGCGGCTGGCGCAGCGCCATGGGAATACCAGTATCCGACCGTTGAACCAGGCGCTCATTGGTACGCATCTCGCGGTTTTCGCGCACGTCGTAGAGGTAGCAGTTGACAGTCAGGCTTGTGATCCCTGTGCGCCACTCGGCGTCGGGCAGGTCAAAGGTAACATCGGCGCTGGCGAGGACTGAGCCAGGCGGAGCGAGCGTTTCAAGCATCGCTTGGATCGTGATATCAAGGTCGCGTATCATGACTGTTGCTCTTCCAGAAAACGCCCGTAGGGTCCAAAATCAAGCGGCACAGCCGTTTTGCCCATCTTCTGCAGCTCGCGCCGGGTGGCCCAAATCAGGTGCGGCGTGGTGACTACCTGGCCGTCATTGGCGGCCAAAAAGGCTGCAGCCATGGCAATATTCTTGATGTTGCCGCCACTGAGCTTGAAATGGCCCGCCATGAACGTAAAATCCAGGTCCGGCGCGCAGGGTGTCGCTGACGGCCAGATCGTCTGCCAAATGCGAAGGCGATCGGCTTCTTCCGGCTGTGGAAACTGGACAATGAAGGCCATGCGCCTGACAAAGGCGCTATCGAGATTGTTGCGCATATTGGTGGCGAGGATTACCAGGCCTTCATAATCCTCCAGCTTTTGGAGCAGATAGCTGATTTCAATATTGGCATAGCGGTCGTGAGCGTCCTTAACCTCGGAGCGCTTGCCAAAGAGAGCGTCCGCCTCGTCGAAAAATAAGATGGCATTGGCCTGGGCAGCACCGGAAAAGATTCGTTCCAGCTTTTTTTCAGTCTCACCGATATATTTGCTTACTACATTGGACAAATCGATTTTGTAGAGATCCAGTCCCAGTGCATTGGCTAATATTTCCGCTGCCATCGTCTTGCCTGTACCGGAAGTACCCACAAATAGCGCGTTGACGCCCTTGCCGCGCGATAGCTTCTTGCCAAAACCCCATGCGCCCAAGACGCGTGGTTGGTGTTCAACGCGCTGGCAAATTTCGTGTAACTGGGCGACGGTATCTTGGGGCAGGACGATATCCTGCCACTGGTATACCGGTGTGACTTTCTGTACGCCCATTTCTGCGCCCGCCAGCGCCAGATCATGGCCGGATTGGGCACGTGCAGCACCAAAGAGATCTGCCAGCGTGATACCGGACAGGTTCTCGGCTGCAGCTCCGTCAGGGAGCAACGATGTCTCCGCCGCCCGCAGCAATGCGAGCTGCGCCCCGGTTGCCACGGCAGCGGCAATCTGGGTCGACGTGAGGCGGAATCGCCCGGCAAGGATGTCGATTTCCGGGACAGGCAGCGTCAATCCAGCCGCATCCAAGTGCCGTTGCCAAAGTACACGGCGATCTTCAAAGGCCGGCGCATCAAAATGGATCGTGACGATACCAATGGTCAACCCGGATGCAGCACTCCAGGGTTCGGTACCCACCAAAATTGTGACACCCTCGTGGTCGCTGAGTTCCGTGAGCAGGCGTTGGCGACCGCTATGTTGCTGCGCGGGGAACAACGCATCCGATTCGGTGATATAGAGCAGCGCATGTTGAAAACGCGCTTCACGGAAAATCAGCTTGGGTGCCCAGGTCAGCGATGGATCGGCCTCCAGGGCCTGGCCCAAATCAACCTCTAGTAGAGGCACTCCGATGGTGGAAGCGAGCATCACGGCGGTGGCGCGTTTGTCGTCGCCGGCAGGTCCCTCGAAGTAAAGACGCAGCGGTATACCTTGTTGCCAGGCTTGATTCACCAAAGTGCGCAGCGCCCGCGCCGCCTGCGCGACTGGTGAGTGCTGTGCTGCGTCCTCATGCGTCGAAGCAAGATGGCAGAACGGCGCCAGCCGCGGATCAAGGGTTTGCTGTCTAAGCAGCAGCGTGACGATCTGTTCGTCTACTTTCAAGGAATGGGCCAAGAGGGGCGTCAGCATCTTTTCGTCTTCGGGTACAAGATGCAGCAAACGCCCCTTGATAAGCGGTGCTTCGGGTGCAAAATGCTTGCGACGCAGCAGTTTCTCGCTAGCGTCGGCGCAGAGGAGATTTAGTGCCAGATCGACGCTGGGGCGGCGCCGGCTGACGTCATCCTGCAGATAGGCGTAGAGCCGTTCATAGCGGCGATCCAAATCAGGGGCCAGGGCCACGACGAGAAGATCGACGTCGAACGGCGTCAGATCATAGCTATTTCGGAGCGTTGCCAGCCGCGAAGTGCGGTCATCCAATTCGGCGGTAACGAGCCGCGCTTGTCCAGTACCGGAAAAGGCCGGCTCGCCCGGTGCACGCTGCAGCAGACTCACCACCTCATCCTGGTCAATGTAAAGACCGCGGTATGGATCTGTCGCAGCATCTGTTCCGTACAGAGCGTCGGCACCCCTGATCGCGTTCTGCAGTAACTGGTCGAGCCGTTCCAGGAGCGGCAAAAGTTCGACAAGCGCCAAGTGCTGCTGGCTTGCTGCATCGGCAGGGGCTGTGGGATCTGTTGCGTTTGATCTGCTAGAGCGACGACTCGTCTGAGATGTCATTTGCTCTTGTGTGGTCATTTAGTTTGCCCCAACAGTGACGAATTCTGGCCCATAGACTGAATTCGACTCCCATCCCCTTTAGATAGGGGGCCACAAACGTGACGATATCGCTGAGATTACGAAAATAGCGTCTTCTTCCACTTGGGACATGCGTGATGCGGCCATACCACACTGGCCGACCAGCCGTCGGCCTGGTTTCCTCAAGCCATACTTTGACGATAAAGGAATGGGTACGTTCCTCGAACTCTTCGATCTCGTGCTGGTCTGCAGATCGATTGGCTGACAAGTGAAGCTGGCCTCCAACGAAACCATGCCCGTATTGCGAGTGGCTATCTGCCGTGCGATGTTACTAAGCTGCCGTCTCGGAAATGTCTTGGCAATGTCTTGAAAACGTCTTTGAGCGGAGAATTGAGAATCGCGCAAAGATGCCACCTGTATTGTCCTGCCGCCAGTTGCGGTTCCCTTACTTGTAAAGATTGGGACGTGTGGCCACCGAACCGGCGACGAGGGTTTCCATTGTCTGGATATCCTCTTCAACCTTGCCCTGCAAACTGACCAAGAGCGTCTGGATGTATTTCAGACGCGTCAGCGTGTTGGACAAGAGTGATGTTGCATCTGCGGAAGTCGCGGCTCTACCTACCGATCCAGGCAAGGCAGTCAGTAGTTGGTCAGCTTTGATTTCGTCATAGAGATCCATCGTACGTCTGGCCGGCGTTACGCCAAGTTCTTCCTCCAGCGCCGTGACGCATTGTGCATACCTGCGCAGAGCAGCAGTGCGATCTCCTGCCCGATAGTACAGGCGCATCATTCGCCGGTATGCACGTTCACAAGCTCGGTCATAGCGCAAGATCTGGGTTCCATACACCAGACCGGCCTCGTATTCGCCATGAGCCTCACAGTAGTCCATCAGTTTGTCCAGGATGGCCAAGTACATATTCTGGAAGCGCTCACGTTCGTATAGGCACCAATCCTGATAACAGTCTTCCATGAGGTCACCACGGTAGAGTTCCGCAGCTTCTATCAAGGCTTCTGCCGATGCGCCATCTAGTGCTCTTCCTGGCACACCTTGGACGGCGGCGAAACGTTGCTCGAGCACGGCTACGTCCAGCCAGTAGTCGCATTGAGGGTTGATTTGCACCCACGCCGAGTCCAAATGCATCATGATGCAGTCCTGCCCAAACGTTTGGGTATCCAGGACTGACTGAATCTGCCACAGCGTCTGGCGCAATGCCTTCAGAGATTGGTCCCGGGCAGACTCATTCGACAGGATAGTAGATAATGCTTCTCGCGAATGGGGTCGGTTGCGGTAGAGTAACAGATATGCAAACAATTCTTGCGCCTTACGCGCCTCGAGATCGAACAATATCTGCTCAGCATTTTGGATGCAGAGCTTGCCAAAGAGGCGGATTTGTAGCGAAGGCACAACGGCATCTCCTTCTCGACTTCAGTGCACAGTACTGACGATATTTTTGCCACATGCCGGTCCACAAAATGTCCACAAACCGGCATCTGCTATTCCTTTGCCCTGCTTCAGGCTGATTGAGGCAGGCAAACCGCACCACAAGTGAGACTGGCCCGTGTGAGGTAGGTAAGGGGTACTGACGATTCCCACGGGCAGACAAAGAGAAAACAATGGAACTGCAAATCGAGCAGATCGAGGTCTTGCTTCTGATCGCAGCCATCGTAGCAATGGTGGCGGCACGCCTGCGTATTCCGTACATCGTGGGCCTGGTGATGGCCGGTCTTGCGCTCAGTTTCCTGCACATCGAGCCGGAGCTCGATCTGACGCGCGAGCTGATCTTTACGGCTTTTCTGCCGCCGCTCGTTTTTGAGGCTGCGCTCTATATGCGGTGGCAGCCGTTACGGCGCGATATGCCTGTCGTCCTGGTGTTGGCGACGATTGGCGTCGTGCTTTCCGCCGCCGTAACTGCAGCCGGCATGCACTATGCTGTCCAGTGGGAGTGGACGAGTGCCATCATCTTTGGCGTGCTGATCGCATATGGCTCGTTCCTGCTGGCGGACCGGCTTGGCTTTTCGGGCGTACTAGCCACGGTGACGGCAGGTTTGGTGGTCGGCAATGTCGGACCGCTTGGGAGTATCTCTGCCAAGGGACGCGAATCCGTGGAGTCGTTTTGGGAATACATCGCATTTGTCGCCAATTCCCTCATCTTCCTTCTGATCGGCATCCACGAAGCCCAACAGCCGTTTACGCGGATCGTACCGGCGATTGTGGCTGCCATTGCGTTTGTGCTGCTCGGCCGTGCCCTGTCCGTCTACCCAATCTCGGCGCTTTTTTCCACGTCGCGTTTACGCGTCGAACCACGCCATCAGCACGTGTTGTTCTGGGGCGGCATGCGGGGCGCCTTGGCCTTGGCGCTGGCGTTTGGCATCCCGCGCGCTATCCCGCGCGCCAATGAGATCGTTTGGGTGACCTTTGCCGTGGTCGCGTTCTCCGTCTTTGTGCAAGGATTGACGATGCGGCGCCTGCTGCAGCATGTAGGGGAAGTGCCGAGCGGCAAACACGAGGGCGAAGGAATATAGGCCTAGGCAACTGCTCCCTACCTTTTGGCTAGGCCAATCCATTTCCAAGGCTAGGCGCCCGCTGAGACTCTTTCTTGCTATGCTGACAGCAATTCATGATCCAGCAGCAAGAAAGGAGTTCAGCATGTCACGCACTGCCAAAATTGTCCTCGGGGTTTTTACGGGTATTGTCGCCCTGATTTTTCTTTGCGCTGGGACGTTTCTCTTTTCGGCCGGCGGCCTGGCCTGGGCTGGGATGGCGCGGGCGATGGAGTTTGACGGCGCGCAGGTGAGCAGCCAGGCCGCGGCGATCGCCGATTTTCAGCTGCCCGAAGGGTATGCCCCTGATTACTCGTTTAGCGCAGGGGGGTTCAAGCTGGTCGGCTATGACCCCGGCGACAATCACAGCCACTTGCTGCTGGTGCAGGCGCCGGACTGGCTCAAGCTGAACCAGGCCGACTTTGAAAAGCAGCTCCGCTGCGATTTTGGCGACATGCTGGGCTGGGGCGAAAAGAAGGAAAGCACGATCGTCGATCGCCGCACCCTGCGTGTGGCAGGCGATCCGGTCGAATTTGCCATCAGCGAGGGCGTCAACTCGGACGGCGGCGACTATCGCGCAATGGCGGGCGTCTGGGACGGCCACAATGGGCCTGTCCTGATCTACATTGAGGAGCCGGTCACGCGCTGGAACCAGGCTGCGATCGACGCCTTTGTCGCTACCATCCGTTAATTCATCCCGCAACTCCATCATCAAAGGGGAGGCAGCCATGATTCGCTGGTTGATCGCAATTGCCATGTTGATGCACGGCGCCGGGCACATCATGTTTTTCCTCGAAGCTTTCACCGATTCGCCGATGGGGTTTAGCAGTGCACCGTGGCTGCTGCCCGGTTCCTTCACCGTGGACAGCCCCATAGGCAAGGCGTTTGCGCTGTTGTGGCTGCTGGCCATGCTGGGCTTTATGGTGGCGGCGGTCGGGCTGATGACGCGGCAGGAGTGGTGGCCGGCGCTGGCGGTGGCGGCGGCGGTCGTTTCCCTGGTGGTGCTGCTGCCCTGGTGGAATGTGATCACGCAGAGCTCGCGTGTGTGGGTGCTGCTGGCCGACGTCGTCGTCATCTTGGCGTTTGGCATGCCCTGGAAAGAGCAAGTCATCAAGTCGTTAGGCTAGCCTTGGCTAGCAGTGAAAAGCGAGGTCGATCGTGAGCCAGTCACTACGCCAGTCCATGCCCGCTCGCATTCGGGCAGCCCCCAAGCAAAGCAGCCGCGTCGCGGTTGGAGCGTGGGCGCCACGCATCTTTCTTGTTGTCGCCATGCTGGCGGCCGCCTGGGTCGGGACCCTATCGCTAACGAGCGTGCCTCCAGGTGTCCCTGCTGACAGCCCGGCCGACGTCTTCTCGGCCGCGCGTGCCATGCAGGACCTGGCCGTGGTGGCGGCACAGCCGCACCCGATTGGGGCGCCGGCCAACGCCGCCGTGCGGGACTACCTGTTGTCTGAGATCGCCAAGCTGGGCCTCGAAGGGCAGGTACAGCGCACGACCGTGAGCGAGCTGTCGCCGCTTTCGGGTGATGCGCAGGTGACGCCGGTGGAGAACGTGGTCGTGCGTCTGCCGGGCACGGCGGGGACAGGCAAAGCCGTGCTGCTCACCGGGCATTACGACTCGGTGCCCACAACGCCCGGGGCGGGCGACTGCGGCTCGTGCGTAGCGGCAGTCCTGGAAACACTGCGCGCCGTCAAGGCAGGCCCGCCGCTGCGGAACGACGTGATCTTCCTGTTCACCGACGGCGAGGAACTGGGTGTGGTCGGCGCAACGGCATTTGTGCGCGAGCACCCGTGGGCGCAGGATGTGGGTCTCTCGATCGTGCTGGAGGGGTTGGGCATACAGGGCAGCTCGTTCCTGTATACGACCGGCCCCAACCAGGGCGGCGTCGTGCGCGAGGCGTTGGACGCCATGGCGCAACCGGCTGCCTTTGCCTACATCAACGACGTGATGTGGAAGCTGGCCGGCAACTCCGGATCGGACCTGGACGCGTTTGTGGCCGGCGGGGGGCCGGGGCTGGCGTTTGTGCACCTCTCGCTCGACGGCTCGCAGTCGTATCACAGCGGCGCAGACAACGTGCCGGCGCTTGATCCGGGCACGCTCCAGCAGCATGGCGAGCAGGCGCTGAGCCTCGTGCGCCACTTTGGCAACGTGGATTTGGCTGGTTTTACGCCCGAGCCTGATGCCGTGTACTTTCTCGCTCGTGCCCCGCGTGGTGGTTCGGTATGGCCAGGCGTTGGCCCTGCCGTTGGCGATCGTGGCAGGGCTGCTGGCGCTGGCAGCTGTGATCTATGGCTGGCGGCGGCGCGCCTTTACGCTGCTCGGGCTGCTGACGAGCACTCTGACCGTGCCCGTGGGCCTGGTTCTCGTCCTGGCGGCGGCGACCGGCGTCTGGTGGCTGTTGCGGCTGTGGAATCCAAATCTGCACATGTATGCGTTGGGCGGCTGGTATGGCGCCATATGGACGACTGCCGGCCTGGTGTTCCTGAGCCTGGCTCTTTTGGCGGCGCTGCAGTGCATATGGCGAATGCGTCTGAGCGTGGCGGCGCTGGCGGCCGGCGGGCTGCTGTGGTGGGCGGCGCTGGCGCTGTTGGCGGCACAGCCGCTGCCCGGGTTTGGCTATGTCTTTGCCCTGCCGCTCGTGCCGGCAGCGCTGGCGGCAGGTTGGTTGTGGTGGAACCCGCCCGCGGCACACCAGGCCTGGCCGCGGGCGTTGGTGCTGGCCGTGCCCTCTGTGGCAGCGATCCTGTTGATCACCCCGGTGGTCTATGGGTTGGCGGTCTTTGGTGCGCGCATGGAAGCGATGACGGGGCTGCCGCTGGCGGCTTTGCCGCTGCCTTTTGTGGTCCTGGGCTCTGTGCTGCTGATCCCGCAGGCCGACTTCCTGGCGCCCATACGCCGCTGGCAGCTGGCGGCGGTATTGGGCGTGCTGGCGCTATTATGCCTGGGCATGGGCTGGGTGCGCTCCGGCTTTGACGCAACGCACCCAAAGCTGAATGCGGCCGTGTACTGGCTTGACGCCGACCAACAAAGCGCACGCTGGATCACGGTGGACGATTCACGCAGCGGGCGCGGTACGGGCGCCCAGCTCGACGAGTGGACCAGCCAGTTTTTTGCCGGCGGCGCCACGCCGATCCTGTTCAACCCGTGGACCAGCGGGTGGTTCAACGCCGATTACCCCGCCTTGGAGGCCGCGGCGCCGCTGGTCAGCCTGCCGCATTCGCAGGTGAGCGTGTTGGACGACAGCACACAAGGCGCCGAAAGAACGCTGCGGCTCGAGATCGCGCCGGCAGCGGGTGTGCAAGACATGTATGTGCAAATGCAGGGTGAGAGCGAACTGCAAATCACCGCCCTCAACGGGGACCCTGTCGACGGCGCGGCTGCCGCGAGCGTGCGTCTCAACGTCGACGGCCGGCCGCAGGAACCAGTGACCGTCGAACTGCGCCTGCCGGCCGGGTCCCGGGTGCAGGTCACCGTGCACGACCGCCGCCTGGGTCTGCCCGACGCCGAGCTGGGCATAGCCCCGCGGCCGGAGTGGATGGCGGCGGCGCCCTTTACCGACGTGAGCGACTCGACGATCGTGGCGCATACCGTTACAATTGAGTGATGGAGTCATCAGCTACGTGATGGAGTCATCAGCTACGTGATGGAGTCATCAGCTACGTGATGGAGTCATCAGCTACGTGATGGAGTCATCAGCTACGTGATGGAGTCATCACTGCCACAATTGCAGGAACCTCCGCTGGCGGTTGGCCGCACGGCGGAGGTTTACGCGTGGGGCGACAACCAGGTCCTCAAGCTGTTTCGCGCGGGTTTCCCAGATACGATGGCCGACAAAGAAGCACACGCCGGCCGCATCGTGGCCGAGGCAAGGGTCGGCGCGCCGCCGATGGGGGACGTCGTGGTCGTGGCGGGCAGGCGGGGGATCGTGTTCGGCCGCATCGACGGGGAGTCGATGCTGGCGCGGCTGCAGCGCCGACCTTGGTCTGTTGTCGGGCTAGCACGCACCCTTGGCCGCCTGCACGCCAAGATGCACAGCGTGGCGCGGCCGCAGCTGCCCGCAGTGCGCGCTGCCTTGCGGCGAGACATCGAACGGACAAGCGAGCTGACGCCCCAAGTGCGTGCGGCAGTACTGGCACGCCTTGACAACCTGCCGGACGGCCAGGCTGTGTGTCACTGCGACTTTCATCCTGACAATGTTATTTTGACGGCCCAGGGCCCGGTGATCATAGACTGGATGACGGCCAGCCACGGCAACCCCGATGCGGATGTCGCGCGCACGGTGCTCATGCTCAGGCAGGGTGAACCGACGGATGCCAGCGCGCTGCAGATGAGGCTGATCGGCTTGCTGCGCGGGCAGTTGCTAGGGGGCTACCTGCGCGCATATCGAGCGCTGCGCCCCTGTCCGGACAGCGCCCTCGAGGCCTGGATGCCGGTCATTGCCGCCGCGCGCTTGAGCGAGGGTATCGAGACAGAACGCTCGCTTTTGCTCACCATGGCTGAGAAGGCTGTTCTTCCCGAATAGGAAGGAACGCTTCGTGCACAATGCTTTGCATAAACCGTTGCGCAGCTGCTCAGGTGCCATGTTCGCGCTGAACCAGGGGCAGGTACAGCTTGGTGGCCGGTGTCGGGGCAGGCGTCTGGATCGGTGTCCGTGTCGCGGTGGGGGTTGACGGCGGGGTCGACGGGGTCGACGTTGGCGGTACAGCGGGCGCAGGCTCGAAGGCAATATAGTGCAGCGTGTAGGCAGGGTCGATGGGGGCGCTGCCGAGCACCTCGCCGGTCGTGAGAGAGAAGCGGAAGAAGGCAGGCACCGGGTCGCCCGCGGGCGAAGTGTCGATCATTGGCGCTATGAGCACGTTGTTGGCGGTATCGATGGCGACGTCGGTCACCAGTCGGTTGCAGCAGTTGGCGGCGCCGGCTCCGATCGGCGTTACTGCTGCGCTGGCGGTGTCGATCACTGCCAGCCGTTCGGCATTGGTTCCGGCGTCGTAGACCAGGGCCCACAGCGTGTCGCCGGCGGCATCGTACGCCAGGTGGTCGATCTCCAGCGTTGACGTAATCGGCACGTCGGCCAGCACGGAGCCGTCGGCGCCGCTGAAGGTCAGCAGGCGCGGCTGCGGCTCGCCGGAATTGGGCTGCACGACTGCATACAGCTTGCGCGATTCGTCATCGTAGGCAGCATCGAAGGCCTTGGGGCTGCAGCAGTCGGGAATGGGGCTGCCCAGCAGCGTAAATGCGGCCGCGGCCGGGTCCAGGCGTGCCACCTGCAGCGAGGACGGACTTGTCGTCGACAGCAGCGCCAGCAGCTGTGCCGAGGTTGTGTCGTAGGCAAGATAGTTGGCGAACAGTGTGCTGGTCAGCGCCGCGCTCGCGCTGGCTGCCCCGGTCTGCGTGCTAAAGGTCAGCAGGCGTTGGTCCGCTTCGCCGGTGCGCGCCATGATGGCGAAGTAGCGATTACCGGCCGCATCCAAGGCCGCGTCGAGGACGGAGTTGGTGCAGCAGGCCGGCAGCCCCGCGCCAAAGGGGGCAATGGTCCCGCTGATGACGTCCACTGTACCGATCGTCTCGCGACCGGCCTGGGTGTCGTAAGCTAAGGCCAACACACGTGATTGCGCTGGTGCATTGACGCGTGCAGATGCTGCGTGGCCCAAGAAGGCGCTAGAAAGCAGGAACAGCAGCAAGAATAGAATGACGGGCCACCGATTCATGGCGATCTCCGATTTGCATGTGGATATTATCGGAACGCTTCCTGGAAGCGTTCTATTAAAGGCTGCCTGTGGCGGTGGCGACGGGGACCCAGGTGTTGGCGGCGACGGACTGGTCGATGGCGACGAGGGTGCGGAGGGCGGCGAGGCCGTCGTCGACTGTGGCGCCGAGCTGGGGGGCGTTGTGCAGGATGGCGTCGGCCCAGCCTTCGATTTGCAGCTTGTAGGTGTAGGCGTCGGCGCCGAGGACGCGGCGGTATTGGCCGTCGACGGTCGAGAAGCATTCAACCTCGCTGGATTTGTGAAACCAGGGCAGGAAGACCTTGCCCTTGACGCTGCCGTGTTCGCCGTAGAGCTGGAAGCCTTCCTCCCAGTCGCCGCGTACGGCTACGATCAGCTCCAGGTGACCCAAACCGCCGTCGGCAAACGCCACGTCGACAAACCAGCACCAGGCATCGAAGCGCTGGAGCAGGCGCGCCTGCACAGCCTCGATCTCGCCCCCCAGGTAGCGCGTCGTGTCGACCAGGTGGCTGCCGTGCGTGAGCAGGTAGTAGTGGGAGCGGTTGGCCTTGGGGTCGCCGGCCGGCCGCTGCGCCTGGCTGCTTTGCCGGACGATCGGCTGCAGGTTGTCGGTCATGGCATAGCGATAGACCGAGTCACAATACCAGGCCTTGAAGGCCATACGCCGGCCGAGTTCGGCGGCGACAAAGTCGTGGGCGGCGCGTACGCCCGGGTCGAAGCGCTTGTTGTTACCGACTTGGAAGACCAGGCCGGACGCATGGACCTCCCGCTGAAGCTGCTCGCAGGCGGCGACATCCACGCCCAACGGCTTCTCCACCAGGACATGCTTGCCGGCAGCCAGCGCAGCTTTACATAAGTTCACGTGAAACTGGTCTGCCGCGGCCACGATCACGGCCTCGACGGCTTCGTCGGCCAGCATGGCGTCGTAGTCGGTATAGGCGACTTGCGGGTGATGGACGGCGTCCATGGCGGCGAGCAGGTCGGGCGCACGGTCGCAAATAGCGTAGAGTTCGGCGTTGCGCGCCTTGCGGCAGGCATCAAAGTGGGCGGCCTGCGCGATAGGCCCGGCGCCGAGGACGCCCACGCGCAGGAGACGGTGTTCCTTTTGCATGCGCCTTAGTATAGCACGCGTGCAACTTGGGCCCCCTTCCTGCGTAGAGAATTAAGCGGGGCAAATGATTGCCCTGCTGCGTGCCCGGTGCTACAATGCGCGCGGGCCATGAACAATCGAAACGGTATGAAAGGAAATGCCCCATGCCATACAGCGCAGAGATCAGCCGCGCCAATCCGTCCTGTTTCTTGTTCCTGATCGACCAGTCCGGCTCGATGGAGGATCCGTTTGGCGGCGGCGATGCCAGCCGCAAGAAGGCTGACCTGGTGGCCGACGCCATCAACCGGCTGCTGCAAAACCTGGTCATCAAGTGTGCCAAGGAAGAGGGCATCCGCGACTACTTCTACGTGGGCGTGATTGGGTACGGCGACAAGGTTGGCCCGGCCCTGGGCGGCGCGCTGGCCGGCAAGGAACTGGTGTCGATCGGCGAGATCGGCAACCAACCGGCGCGCATCGAGCAGCGTGTCAAGAAGGTGGAAGACGGCGCCGGCGGGTTGGTGGAGCAGCCGATCCGTTTCCCGGTATGGTTCGACCCGATGGGACACGGCGCCACGCCGATGTGCCAGGCGTTGACGCTGGCGCACGAGGTACTGGGGCGCTGGCTGCCGCAGCATCCGGACAGCTTCCCGCCGATCGTCATCAACATAACCGACGGCGAGGCGACCGACGGCAACCCGGCCGGGGCGGCGCTGGCGCTGCGCAACCTGGCGAACAACGACGGCAACGTGCTGTTGTTCAACATTCACCTGTCGTCCAAGGGCGCGCTGGCCGATCGAGTTTCCGGACACGACGGACAGCCTGCCGGACCAGTATGCCAAGCAGATGTTCGAGCTTTCGAGCACGCTGACGCCCACGATGCGCACGATTGCACAGCAGGAAGGGCATGCGGTGGGCGAGGCGAGCCGCGGCTTTGTCTTTAATGCCGACATGGTGTCGGTGATCAAGTTCCTGGACATCGGCACGCGGCCGAGCAACTTGCGCTAACAGTGATAATGTCCCCGGGACCTCATGCGGAAGCTTGCTTCCGGCCGGCCCGGGGACGTGTAGGAGCCCGATGTCCCCGGAACCTCAAAGGTCCCGGGGACGTGTGGTAACCAATATTCTTATGCACGTGATGGCCCGCGCTCTGTGGGCGCCCAAGGCGGGCAACCGCAGCGATGAATATGAGGATGCCTTCTGGCCTCAGCGCACGATCAACCGCACGGTGAACCGCAGCGGGTCTTTTCGCTTTGCAGTCGCCGATGGCGCGACCGAGACTTCGTTTGCCGGCCTGTGGGCGCGGAGGCTGGTCCGTGCCTATGGCAGCGGTTGTTTTGCCGGCAGGAACTGGCAGAACCAGTTGCGGCGCGAGCAGGCCGCCTGGTATGCCGAGGTGCTGCAGAAGCCTCTCCCCTGGTATGCCGAGGAGAAGGTGCACAGCGGCGCCTTTGCGGCCTTGCTCGGGCTTGAGCTCCAAACGACCGGCGCCTGGCGGAGCCTGGCGATCGGCGACTGCTGCGTGCTGCAGTGGCGGGCGGGCGAGCTGGTTGCCGCCTTCCCGGCCGAGGCCTCGGCGTTCTTTACCTCGCGGCCATACCTGGTGCCGAGCAACAGCACACGCAATGACGGCCTGATAGAACAAGCACGGTGGGCCGGCGGCGATTGGCTGCCGGGCGACCGCTTCGTCCTGTTAAGCGACGCGCTGGGCCAATGGGCGTGGCGCGGGCTCGAGGCGGGCGACCCGCCTTGGGCGGCGCTTGAGGACCTGCACCGCACGGGCCAGCAGCGTTCGTTTGGGCAGTGGGTGGATGGCCTGCGCGAGAGCGGCGAACTGCGCAACGACGATGTAACGGCTGTGCTGGTAGCGGTCGAATGATGTGGGGAGCTTTGAGGAAGTGGCATGGGTTGGCCAACGCCACAAGAGTATAACGAGGCAATTCAAAACCCGCGCAGCGCGTTTGAGGATGCAGAGCTGCGTGCGGGCCAGCCTGTGCTGACGCCGTTGGGTCTGCCGCGGCCGATCACGGGGGCATTTGCCAGCGTCTATCAAATGGTCTGCGCCAACCAGCGCACCTATGCCGTGCGCTGTTTTCTGCGCGAGTTTGGCGACCAGCAGGAGCGCTATGCGGCCATCAGCGCCCACCTGGCGCGCGTGCGCCTGCCATACATGGCCAATTTTACCTACCTGGCGCAAGGCATCCGGGTCAACGGGCGTTGGTACCCGATCCTGAAGATGGAATGGTTGGAGGGAGATGCGCTGCAGGTCTATGTCGAGCGCAACCTTGACAACCCGGCCGTGCTGCTCAACCTGGCGGAGCAGTGGGTGCAGATGGCCAAGCTGCTGCGCAGCGCCTCGATCGGTCATGGCGACCTTCAGCATGGCAACGTGATTGTAACCGGCAGCCAGCTGCGGCTGATCGATTATGACGGAATGTATGTGCCGGCGTTGAACGGCCGGCAGAGCCACGAGGTCGGCCATCGCAACTATCAGCACCCACAGCGCAGCGAACGCGAGTTTGGGCCCACAGTCGATCACTTCTCGACGTGGGTCGTGTACACGTCCTTGGTGGCGCTCTCGGTCCAGCCGCAGCTCTGGCGCACGCACGGGGGCGGCGATGAGTGCCTGATCTTCCGGCGCGAGGATTTCGAGCAGCCGGCCAGGTCACGCGTTTTTCGCAGCCTGGAGGCGTCGAGCGACACCCGTCTGCGCAGCCTCGGCAACGTATTTGAGTCGCTGGCGCTGCTGCCCGCAGACAAGGTGCCGTCGATAGACGGGGCCTTTAGCGTTGCGACCGCGAGCAGCGCCGTGAATGGTGCTGTGAACGGCGCTGTCAATGGCGCTGCGAACGGGGCCAATGCGGCTGCCGCGGCAGCCGGCGCCCGCTCCTCCAACACAGCCGACTGGCTGCGCGATCATGTCGTCCAGCCGCAACCGGCTGCGGCCAGCGCAGTGGCAACCACAGGGGCAATCGGGGGGGCAACCGGGGGGGCAATCGCGGGGGGGACGCAGGCAGCGTCTGCAGCAACGTCCGCAACAATGTCCGGGCCAGACGGCCGCGCGGGCAAAGGCACGCGGGCGGCGAGCGAGCCCCGCGGTGCCGCCGAAAGTGCCTCTGAGGCGATAGTCGAAGAGCCAAGCTGGATTCGCGATTTTATCGGCGTGCAGCAGGTTGGTGCGGTCGATTTTGACGGCGACTTGGGCCCAGAGCGCGCGTTTCTGCACCGGTCGCTGATGGCAACTGTTCTCACCTGGATCGTCGTATTCTGGTTTGGCGTGCCCGTGGCGGTGCCGGCGGCAATTACTGCAGCGGCGGTAGTGGCGACGCTGGCGATGCTGGCAAACGGCTATCGCAGCAATGCCAGCGTGCAGGCGCAGCAGCTGGAGTGGCAGCAACTACACGAGGTGGACCTCAAGACGCGCGACGTGACCAGACAGCTCAAGCGGCTGCAGCGCAAGCAGAAACGTGCCCACGGCGCACACGGGCGTCGGCGCGAGCGCGTGGCGCAGCGGCTGCAGAAGAGCCAGGCCGCCGAGCAGGCGGACCTGCAGCGCCACGATCAGAAGCTGCAGGATGCCCTCGCAGGCATCAAGCGCCGCCGCGACCTGGAGGTGCAGAGTGGGGCCGATGCAGTGCGCAAGCTGGAAGCAAAGCACGCGGCGTTTGCGTCGTCGATGGACACCCAAATTGGGGGGCTGCGCCAGCTCGAGGAGAACGAACTGCAGCAGACGTTGAAGCGGCGCCAGCAGCAGTTTGTGGCCAGCTATATGAAGCGCCAGACGATCGACGCCGCCATTATTGCCGGGATCGGACCCGCGGCCAAGCAGGCGCTGCGCAAGCAAGGCATCGTGCGCGCCGAGGACCTGGAGCCGGGGCGCCTGGCGCAGATTGAAGGGATCGGCGATGCCAAGGCGAGGGTGCTGCTGGAATGGCGGCGCAAGGCAGAGTCGTTGGCGTTGCAGACGGCGCCGCAGAACCTGTCCAAGATCGAGGAGACGCTGATTCGCGGGCGTTATTTCCAGCGCCGCTTCTCGCTTGAACAGGAGAAAGTAAAGGCGCAGCGCCGGCTGGCGAAGGAGATTACCGAGGCGCAGGCGGCCACTGCGGCGCGGCTCAAGGCATTGGACGAGGAGCCTGCCGGCTTGCGCAAGCGCGCAGCCCAACAGCGGGACGAACTGCGCAAGCGCCACCAGGCGCAGCGCGCCGAATGGCAAGCCAAGCTGCAGGTGCTCGACAACCAGGCTGCCAACAACGATGGCGCCGTCGACCAAGAAGTTGCCGTGGTACGCCAGGAACTGGCGCTGCTCAACTCGCAACGCGCCAGCATCGAACTGCGGCTGCGCCGCTACGAGTCGTTGGCGTTTGGCAGCTATGTGCGGCGTGTTGTAGGCCTATCATAACTGCCGATTACCGGTCCCTGCGGTATACTGGATCCATGCAATCCACACCGGTTTCAGCGGCTTTAGACCGCCTAGGCATTTCGTATCGGCTGTTCACCCATCCCGGCCCGGTCAACTCGCTTGAACAAGCGGCGGCAGAACGGGGGCAGCGGCCGGAACAAGTCGTCCGCAGCATTCTCTTCCGGCTGGACCAGGAGCGATTCGCCATGGTCCTGGTGGCGGGACCGACGCAAGTCTCATGGCGCAGCCTACGCCAGCAGCTGGGGCAATCGCGGTTGACGATGGCGTCGGAAGAAGAGGTGTTGTCGGTCACGGGGTACCGCACCGGGGCCGTGTCGCCGCTTGGCCTGCCGCGCGCGCTGCCGGTGTTTATTGACGAGAGCGTAACGGCGGAAGACGAAATTTCCATCGGTTCGGGTGTGCGCGGTACGACTGTAATCTTGCGGTCCGTCGATCTGTTGGCGGCGCTGCCCAAAGCCCACCTTGGTCACTACCAAGTCTGAATCGAGCATGGCCACGGCTGCTGTTGCGCCCCTGCACGTGCATTCCCATTTCAGCCTTTTGGCGGCAACGCCGCCGGTGGCAGCACTGGCAGAGCGCGCGGCGGCGGATGGGCTGGAGCGGCTGCCGTTGACCGACACCAATGCGTTATACGGCATGGTTGCCTTTGCGCATGCCTGCCGCGCAAACGATGTGCTGCCGATCGCGGGGATGACACTGGCCGTGGCCGCGGAAGAGGGATCGCCACAGCCGGATTGGGTGGTGCTGTTGGCACGCGATGCTGCCGGGTATCGTTCTCTGTGCCGGCTCTCGTCGGAACTGCAAGGACATCCGCAGCGTGAGCAACTGCTGCAGCAAGGCCTGGCGTGGGCTCATCTGGCTGCCAATCGTGCCGGGCTGGTGTGCTTGTGCGGAGGACGGCGCAGCCACATCGATCACGCCCTGCGTTTAGGCCAGCCGCAACGAGCGGGCGCCTTGCTGGCGCGCTATGCGGGACTGTTTGACGAGAACTGCCTGCTGAGCCTGGAGCTGCACACGGCGGCGGACCTGGCGGTGGGCCGCGAAGTGGTGGCGCTCGCGCGCCGCTTTGGCGTCGAAGCGGCAGCCGTGCAACCGGTGTACTGCCTGGAGCCGAGCGAGCGCGCCACGCTGCGGGTGCTGGCGGCGATCGAGCGCAACTGCACAGTCGACGATCTTGCGCAGGCTGAGTGGAACGGCAGCGATGCTGGCGTAAATCTACACTGGCTGGCGCCTGACGAGATGGCGCGGCGCTTTGAGGCATTTCAGCCGGCGCTGGCGGCTGCCAACGCCGTGCTCGACAAGTGTGCGCCGTTTGAGATTGATAGTAAACCTGTGTGGCCGGTGGTGCAGCTCCCGCCGGGGCAGACGGCGGATAAGGAACTGGCCGAGCGCAGCCGACAACGTGCGCTGGCGCGTTTTGGCCCTGACGAGGTGGCAAGCCACCGCCTGCTCCACGAACTGCAGGCGATTACAGAGCGTGGCTTTGCACCGTTTTTTTTGATCGTCGCCGACATCGTCGCCTTCGCGCACGATCAGAAAATTCCCGTGAGCACGCGCGGCAGCGTCGCCAACTCGCTGGTGGCCTACTGTCTCGACATAACTACTGTCGATCCGTTGGCGCATGATCTACTGTTCGAGCGTTTTCTCAACCCGGCGCGCAGCGGGTTGCCGGATATCGATCTTGATTTTTGCAGCCGGCGGCGTGACGAGGTGTTGGATTACGTGCGGCGCACTTATGGCGAGAAGCAGGTGTCGTTGGTGGCGACCGTCAGTACGCTGCGTCTGCGGTCCGCCGTGCGAGAAACGGGCAAAGCGTTTGGATTGAGCGAGCAAGCCATCGATCGGCTGGTTCACCTCTTGCCCGACACATGGCATCCCGACCCTCGCCGCCGCGTGCGCTCAGAGGCACAGGACGTGCTGCGCCAGCTGCAGGATGTGCGTGAGCAGGAAGCGGTGCGCTTCGCCTACAGCCTGGTCGGGCAGCCGGACCACCTCAGTGTGCACCCGGGTGGTGTCGTCATCACGCCTGGACCTCTGACCGACCACGTGCCGGTGCAATGGGCGCCAAAGGGATTCCTGGTCACCCAGTACGACCATGACGACATCGAGGCAATTGGGCTGCCCAAGCTGGACCTCCTCGGAATCCGGGCCCTAACCGTATTGGCGGACGCAGCAGCGTTGGTGCGCCGGTATGAGGATACGGACTTGGTGCTGGATGAACTGCCGCTTGACGATACCGTAACTGGGGAACTGCTGGCGCGCGGCGAGACGGTGGGGGTGTTTCAGTGCGAGTCCAGTGGAGCACAGCGCACGCTGCGGCAACTCAAGGCACACACCGTGCGCGATCTGGCGGTCGCCAATGCGTTTTTCAAACCGGGGCCGGCGACAGGCGGCATGGCAGTGCATTTTGTGCGGCGCTATCGCGGCGAGGAACCGGTAGAATACCTGCACCCGGCGCTGGAACCAATCTTGCAGGGCACGCGGGGGTGCTGCTGTTCCAGGAGCAGATCCTGCGCGTCGCACGCGAGGTGGCAGGCTTAAGCTGGGAGGAAGCGGACCATTTGCGGCACGGCATGAGCCGGTTTCGCAGTGACGAGATGGACGCGATGCGCGAGCGCTTTGTAACGGGCTGCCAGCGGCCGGCGCCGACGGGTCCTGCGCTTGACCACGCGCAGGCGCAGACGCTTTGGGAACAGGTAAAGGCCTTTGCCGGCTATGGCTTCAACCAGGGCCACGCCACGGCCTATGCGGAGGTCTCCTACCGTTCGGCCTATTTGAAGGCGCATTGGCCGGCCGCCTTTCTGTGCGCTCGGTTGGCGGACTGGGGCGGTTTCTATCACCAGGCGGTCTATATTGCCGAGGCGCGGCGGCTGGGCATCGAGGCGCGGCCGCCGCATGTCAATCACAGTGGCGCTCACTTTGACCTGGAGCTGCAAGGCGACGGCGCGCAGCGCAAACCTGTGCTATGGATGGGGCTGGGGCAGGTGCGCGACCTGCGCAGCAATACGATTGCAGCCATCCAGGCAGCGCGGAGCGAACGGCTGTTTACAGACCTGGCCGATCTGCTGCGACGCGTGGCACTGCAGGGTAAGGAAGCTACTCATCTGATTCGCTGCGGCGCGCTCGACGGCCTGGGCAGCAGCCGTGCCGGGCTGTTGGCGGAACTGGCGCGCTTTGAACGTGGCGGCCTGGCGCAGATGGGGTTTGCCTTTCTGGCGGAGGAAACGGCGGCCGAAACGGCGGCCGAACGGCTGGCATGGGAGGAGCACGTGCTGGGACTGCCCGTAAGCGAGCATCCACTGGCGGCGCTGGTTCATCACCGGCAGGGACTTTCGGTCAGCGAATTTCGGGCGCAGGTGCTGGGGGGTACGGCCAAGGGGAAGGGACAAATCACCACGGTAGCCGGAGCCCGGCTGCCGGGCTGGACCGGCGGGACGGGCTTTTTCCTGAGCGACGAACACAGCTACCTGGTGGCGGTCGGCCCGCGCGGGCAGCGTCCGCCGGCTCCGTGGCAAGCCGTCGAAGTTGTAGGTCGGTGGCAAGTCGACGAATGGGGCGGTGGCATATTACAGTTTGAAACCATGCGCGTGTTATAATTGGCTTACGTTTGCGAAAGTTGGCTACCCGATAATGGGGCGACATGGATATAACAACGAACATTAGCGGCCCGGACGACGCGGCACTTGGGGTCACTTTCGGCGCTTCGAATCTACCTTCAGGTGCATTTCAGCAAGCCATTCTGGAAAACGCCGGTCAGATGATCGTGGCGACCGATGCGGCCGGCATTATTCAGGTTTTTAATCCCGCAGCCGAACGCATGCTTGGCTACCGCGCCGATGAGGTGATCGGCCGCGGCGCCCCCTGGCTGATTCACGCCAGGAACGAGATGCGCTTCGTTGCCGGCGGCTCGCAGACAGAGGTCGTCGATCGGGCCGCGAACCTGCTTGGCCTGGCGCAGGCCGGTGGCACACAGGAATGGGTGCTCCAACGCAAGGATGGTACGCACATACCGGTCATGTTGAGCCTGGCCGCGCTGCACGATGTCGAGGGCGAATTAACCGGCTACGTGGGCGTGGCCACCGACATCTCGTCCATTAAGAAAGTCGAAGATAACTTGCGGCGCAGTGAAGAGACGCTGCGGGTGGCGAACTCGGAGCTGGCGCGCACCTTGCGCATCCGCGACGAATTTCTGGCCAGCATGAGTCACGAGTTGCGAACGCCGCTGGCTGCGATCTTGAGCTTAAGCGAGGGGTTGAGCGACGAGGTGGCAGGGCCACTCAACGAACGGCAGCGCAAGTATGTCTCCACCATCACCGAGAGCGGGCAGCACCTGCTGGCGTTAATCAACGACGTGCTTGACCTGTCAAAGATCGAGGCCGGACGCCTGCAGTTGGAGCGCGAGCCGCTTGACGTGGATTTCGTGTGCCATGCGAGCCTGCGACTTGTCAAGGAGCAAGCGCAGCACAAGGGGTTGAACGGCTCACTGCGTATCGACGAGACTATTCACTCGATTGTGGCGGACGAGCGCCGGTTGAAGCAGATCCTTGTCAACCTCCTGAGCAATGCGGTGAAGTTTACGCCCGAAGGTGGATCTTATGGGATCGACGTGCGCGCCGATCACGTAACGCGCACGATCAGCTTTTGTGTTTGGGACACCGGCATCGGCATCGACCCTACCTATCTTCCCTTCTTGTTTCAGCCATTCGTGCAGATCGACTCGCGCCTGGCGCGCAGGCAGGGCGGCACGGGCCTGGGGCTGGCACTCGTGCGGCGCATGGCGGAACTGCATGGTGGCTGGGTCGAGGTAAAGAGCACACCCGGAAAAGGCACGCGCTTCGTCGTGACCTTGCCTTGGGAGCCGCAAGGCGGCGAGGAATGCGGCATGGGAAGCGGCTGGCCGAGCTATGGGGCCCCTACAGGTCTGCAACTGCCACAAACGCAGGCGCAAGGCGCACGCTCCAGCCAGTCCAGCGTTCTGGCGCACAGCACCATTCTGCTGGTGGAAGATAACGAATCGGCCGCCCTGGCGGTGCAGGACTACCTGGCGAGTCGCGGTTGCACTGTGCTGAAGGCGCGCAGTGGCATCGACGCCTTGCAGATTGCTTTAGCGGTGCGGCCTGACCTGATCCTGATGGATATCCAAATGCCGGATATGGACGGTATTGAAACTACGCGCCGTCTGCGTGCCTATCCCCACATGCGAACGGTCGTTATCGTTGCGCTGACCGCCTTGGCCATGCGCGAAGACCGCGAGCGCTGCCTGGCCGCTGGAATGGACGACTACATCGCCAAGCCTGTGGAGTTCCGCCGGCTGGCGTTATTGATCGAACAGCGCCTTGGCGGCAACGGCACGGCGGGGGCGCCTGCAGAACAATCAAATTCCTAGCGCCTGGCGTGCGCCAGTGCAGCCAGGATGAGAACCAAAAAAGGGCCGGCGGGATACTTTCCCGCCGGCCCTTTTTTGGTGAAGAACAGATTACGATCCGGCCTTTTGCGCCAGCAAGTACTGCACGATTGTATTGATCTCGTCCTCGCTGAGCAGCTGCGTTATGTTGGCGGGCATGGTGCCTGTCACACAGGCTCCAAACGGACATTTGGGGGCCGTGAAAGCGTTCGGATTGACAATCGACTCATGGATGTACTGTTCGGCCGTTTGGCCCGGGACGCGCGTACCTGCTTCGTTGCCGATGTTGGCCATGTTCGGGCCGACGACGCCCATGGCATTTGCCACCCCCGGCATCGTGTGGCAGGCACCGCAGCCACCCTTAGTGACGGCAGCGGTCACAGCGGCCATGTCTATGGCAGCAGCAGGGGCAGCAGCAGGGGCAGCGGGCGCCGCTGCGACAGGCGCAGCCGTCGGCGTCGCGGGTACAGCGGTGGGCGTCGCAGCCGGGGTGGGTACGGCGGCCGGTGCGGCCGTGGCCGTAACCGCCTGCGTGGTCGTGACGGGCAAGGTCGTCGTGACAGGGACGCCGGCCTCGGTGATCGTGGCGGTCGTGGTGACTGCGACGATATCGGTCACGGTACCGGTTGCCGTCAAGGCAGCAGTAGCAGTATCGGTCACCGCCTCGGTTCCGGTTAGGGCTGCCGTATCGGTCACCGCGACTGTTTCTGTCACCGCGACGGTCTCTGTGACGGCAACAGTCTCGGTGGCGGCAACAGAATCGGAAACGGCTGCGGTGCCTGTGACGGCCGCAGTGCCAGAGACGGCGGCCGTATCAGAGACGGCGGTTGTGCCAGTGGCTGCCACGGTGCCGGTGATGGCAGCGCCAGCCTCGCCTGCCGCAGCTTCAGCTGCCGTGGCCGCCTCAGTGACGAGGGCAAGTTGGCCGCGCTGCAAATAGCTTGCGGCGCCGGTCAGCACGTAGTACAGCAGCGCGAAACCGATGATCGGTCCCAGGATGCGGAAAACTCTTTCATATTGGCTCATGCTGTCTATTCCTAGTAAGGGTGTTTGATTGCTCAACTAGGCAGTCTAGCGTATGTGCAACGGCTGCGCAAAAACAACCGGCTTTCACCACCCGAGAACGCCTTGCACGCGGGTCAAAAAGAAGTGGGGCTGCGCCAAGGCACAGCCCCACTGGTAGACAAATGACATCGCGTGCTCGGCCTGGCGGCGCCTGCGCGCTATTCGCCTGCTTCCGTCTTCTGCTGGCGCAGGCTGCGTTGAATCATCTTTGTGGTGCACGACTGCGCCCACACGGCAGTGATCTGGTTTTTGGCATCGTTGGATGGGAAGCCTTCGATGATCAACTCATCGTTGGGGTCTTGCTTGAGCGATGCTTCTACCTTGGTCCATTGCTTATTGGCAATGAACACAGCCAATGTCGCATTTGTGGCTTCCGGAACGGGCGGCAAGCCCTTGGGCAATGTACCGGGCGGCTTTGGCGCCATCACCACAAGAACGCAGGTATCGAGTCGTTTGACTTGTTTTGGGCGACCGATGACGGTAACTTTCACGCTGGCGCTCCCTTTCTTGTCGGCAGGTATCGTGGCGGCGGCTCTGAGCAGAACGGCGACCTCTTCGGTGGTCGGCGGCTGCGGGGCCTTTTGCTCGGCCCTCAGCTCGCGCCGTTCCGCCGATTGCGTCTGATCTCCGGGTTGGTGCGGCTTGCGCTCGCGGAATATCTGGCGGCGTTCACGTGACGTCATTAACTCGCGCGTCAGTTGGAAGAGCACGCCGCCGGCCGTACGTCGACGTTTGCCATTGGAGGTCGTCATCCCTCCGGCCGCTTCGATCTCTAGCGTGCGCTGATAAAGCTCTTCGACCCTGTCAATGCCCACGTGGTCGGCCAGCTTTTGCAGCAAGCCGATCTTCGGCTCATGCAGTGCGCGCGCAATAGCGCGTATACGCTCGTCGGGCTGACGTTCTTGGGCGTCTGGTTGATATTCTTGGGCTTCCTCGCTCATTCCGCCCGTCCTCCGGCGCCGGGGCAGTGGTTGCCGGCGTCGACAACCTTGGGTTGCAAGGATTTAGAATAATTGCGATATTTTGACTCTATCATGCAGCGTAGGACCTGTCAATTTGCCATAGAGCGGGGCAGGGATTACCACACAACTAGCCGATCTTGGGCCGCTTGTCGCTGCGGTCGCCGTGTACATTTACCAGTTGATGTAACTGCTGAACGAATTCGTTCGTGGCGCCGGCCAGGTCGGTCTGGAATGTATCGGCATTCTGCGCATTGACGAGCCGCGTCCAATAGGTGTTGTAGACCACGCCAAGCCAGGTAATGAACTGGAGGTTCTCCTCAAGCGCTTGCAACGGCCTGCTCAAGAAAAATGTCAGAAAGGCCACGATGCTCAACCCCCCGAAGATTGCCGTCACCGGCCATTGGGCGTCACGAAAACCGAGGACGGCTGCCGTCAGAAAGCCGCCGACGCCGATGGCGATGAGCGCCCGATAGGTCCAGACGGTTGTCCAGTATGGGCCCATGAAAGCGTGGAGGACGCGTTCAAACATGAGCTGGTTGTTTGCCAGTCCCTGCTGGATGTGTTTACGCCAAGTTGCATAGAGTTCCGGGTCTGCTTCTGCGAGAGGAATTCCCGGCACGGGTGACGGCGGCAGGGGTACGCTGACCGGGTGAATGCTGCCTGGCGAAACGCCGAGGACGTCCTGCATCACCGGGGCTGCGGCCGGCGCGCGCAGCTGGTTTAGTGCCGCGGTGTAGGAGCGCAAGATCTCGGCGTAGGTATCGGCCTGGCCGGAACCGTTGTAGCCGACGGCAAAGGCACGCAGGTCGCCGCTGCGCACGGCCTCTACAAGGCGTTTCGCTTCTACAAAGCGGAAGAAGCCAGCAATCTGGTTGGCGATGCTTGCCTGGAAAGCGCGGAACATCTCTTGCACGCTGCCAAAGCCAATCATTGAGTAGTTGAAACCCATGATCTGCGCCAGACCCATGCTGATTGAGAGCAGCGCAGCAGATTCGTCCAGTTGGCGCGCGATGGCGAACGCCTGCCACTCAAACGCCTGGTTGTCACGATGTAGGTCCTGCCACTCCCCGGTGGGATCAGCGCGCCACTGGTGACCGTGCCAGCGCTGTGAGGTATCATACCTGAAATAGGTGAAGAACTGCGCCTGGTTGCTTTTGCCCCATTGGTCGTAAAAGATGTGGTTCTCAAAACGAATCAAGAGCCGGCCGTCCGGCCCGTAGCCGTGACCGCTGGATTCTGCGGCCAACAGCGCTGCGGCGAGGGTTGGATCGATCTGCAGCCGCTGAGCTTCCTGCTTCAGGGCGGCGCCGTAGTGATTCCACACGTCTGCCACCGTGCGCGTGGCCGAGTCCGCGCCGGGCGGGGCGGCGACCTGTTCCTCTGCGGGCGGCGCATAATCTTCATCCGCCGGGGTCGTAGGGGTGCCGGGCGATGGCTCGTCTGGACCCGGTCCAATGCGGCGCAGCACATGGGCGGCGAATACATACCCAGGTTGGCCGCCGGCCACGACAAACAGCCAGTCGCCAGATTCGCCGAGCACTTGTACGAGCGTTTCGTGACTGAGAAGGGCGAGGGGCGGATCTTGCGTGCCGGGGGTACGGCGCAGGTTTAGTCCGTCCGGGGCATTGACGAGGCCCACCCAGCGCACCTGTTTGAGCAATTCGCCCAGCAGTTCGCGCTGCAGCACGGTTCGCTGGTCAGGGGACAAGCCGTCCAACTGGTCCATCGCTGGGCCGTTATAGATGGCTGCGCGCTGGGCCGCCAGCGCGTCCAGATCGAGCCCGGCACTCGCCAGCAACTGGCGGTAATCAGCAATGCCCAGCGCCTCAGCCGCATAGTAGAAGGCGTCGATCAGCTGCTGATTGGTGTAAACGACGGGGATCGGCGTAACGCCTGCTCCATTCCTCGCAAGGCTGTTGTCGGTCATGCAAGCCTCCGTAACAAGTGGCCTCTTTGCTAACTGTTGGTCAGTATTGCCGTGGCATGGCTCGCCGCTAAATCAGGGATGCGCAGTGCGCCATGCCGCATACGGTAAGTGGTCTGAACTTGCGCTACTGCAGCAGAAATGGGCGTGGATTGCATGCGCTACGTGGTCGCCGGACAGGAGTGCTGCGTGCGCCGTACCATAATCTACGTCGGCTGTCGCTTCGCCGGCAAAATAGACACGTTTGCCAAGCGGGGCAGCGTAGGCAGCGCGATCGCCTGCCTGGCAAGCGATATGGGCAAAGGAGTAGCTGCCGCCGGCCCATGGGTCAGACAGCCAGCGCGTCAGCTGGTAGCCGGTGATAGCGGGAATGCGGCGGCCGAACATCCGGCGCAGAGAGCCAAGCGCAGCGTCGACGATTACTGCGTCGTCCGCCTCGCGATCGAGCCTGGCGGCTGCGCGGCCGCTGGCAAAGCCGACCAGCATTGGCTCGTGCAGCACCGGTTCCAGGTTCACCCAGTTGGAAAAGAAGCCGCGCGCTTGGGGCGTCTCGGGCAAGGCAACGCAACGATCCTGCATGTCCGGCCAGAAGCGGGTCGGGAAGCGCAAGAAGACCTTGTTAAGCACGGCATCGCCGCCAAAGCCGATGCGGGTGATGGCTGCCTGCTTGGCAGGCGGCAGTGGGGGATCAAACAGGATGCGCCCGGATTTGAGCAAGCTGAGAGGAACGGTAATCACCACGGCATCGCCGCAGATTGGGCCTGCCTGCGTGTGCAAAGTGACGCTATGCTGGTCGTAGGCAACCAGGCCGACCGCGCAGTTCAGGCAGATGTTGAGGCTGGCGGCCACATCTTCAACCAAGTGGCGGTAGCCACCTACCGGCATGGCGTTAACGCCGGTTGCCTCGCGCGGGTACCACTCGGCAAGGTCGATGTATTCCGCAGGGGCGCCTTGCACGCCTTCGCTTACCGAGACGGCCCATGCCAGGAAGCGGCGGTCGGCAAGCGGCAGGGATGGATCGTCCAGGATGGGACCGATAGCCGCAGCAAGGGCTGTGGCTGAAAGGCCGTGGCTGCGGCTGCGTTGTGACTGGCGGCCGGCGAACCACATGCGCAGGGCGGCTGCACTGACGCTGCGCCAGCTTGCACGCATCAAATCCTGCTGGCTCTGCCAGTTGCCCGCCCGGTAGAAGCGACGGCGGCTGGTGGGTGTGTAAACCAGGGGCAGCCCGATGGCGGCGGACCAGTCCGTCAAGGGATTATCGCCGGCGCCATGAATCCAAGACGCGCCGAGGTCGCACGGCACGCCCAAGCTGTCGTCCGTCCAGGTGCGGCCGCCAATGCGGTCGCGCGCCTCCAAGACGGTCACGTCGAAACCGGTGTCGTGCAGGATGCGAGCAGCGGCCAGGCCGGCCATACCTGCGCCGACCACCAGCACGCGGCCAGGAGAGCGCGTGGGGTGAGGCGCATGCGCATGTAACGACCATTTCGCCGGTGGTTCGGGCATAGGTTCACCTAGGTGATGGTCGCTCTTTGGCGGCGACCGCTCCCAAAGAGCGTGGTGCAGTTGACGACTGGCTTCATTGTATCACAGGCGGCGGTATGCCGGGCGAGATGTGCCGCTGCGGGCCAATATACCGCGATTCCACTAAATGAGATTTGCGCTTCCCTGGAGAATGGGTATGATTGCGCGTTGGCTGCGGGGGTTAGTCTCGCGGTGGCTATATTCGTGTGAGCCGCTCCTTGGCGGGCGGAAAGAAAAGGATGACACAAGATGATCAAAAAGAGTACTGATAAGAACGGCAAGGTCAAGGTGACGTTTGTGCTGCCCTACAGCGAGGGCCAGTCGCCGGTGGCAGTGGTGGGAGATTTTAACGAGTGGAACCACGCCAGCAACCGCTTGACCAAGCGCAACAATGGCACGTGCAGCGTATCGGTCGTAGTCGATCCGGGGCAGCGCTATCGCTTCCGCTATTACAGCGAGGATGGCAACTGGTTTAACGACGAAGGAGCCGACGCCTATGAGGCGAGCGAGCACAGCAGCGAGAACGGCATTCTGCTCACCTAAGTGCGAGTGCCTGTAGTGTGTGCGACCGTGCGAGGCTCGCCCCACCTGATTGTGGGAAGGTTAGGTGACGGGGGGCCAGCCTCGCACGAGGTTGGCGCACGGGGCGTTTAAATGTGTTGCAGACAGGATTCGATCACGGCTGTCAGTTCACGCAGGCTGACAGGTTTGCTCATGTAGCGGTTGGCGCCGGCAGAAAGACAGCGTTCGCGATCGCCTGACATCGCCATGGCTGTCAGCGCCACGATCGGTTTTTGCGCCCAACCGGGCATGCGTCGCAGTCGTCGTATTGCCTCCAGCCCATCCACTTCCGGCATCTGAATGTCCATCAGTATGACATCGGGCTGCGAAGTGGCAGCCATTTCGAGACACTCCCTGCCGTTGCGTGCGACGAGGACGTGGTAATTTTTGAACTCGAGATAGTCCGCTACGGTCAGGATGTTGTCTTCGTTGTCTTCGACCAGTAGGACAGTCGCCGATGCATCTTGTGCATCGCTTGCTGCACTGCTGTACCCCGTTTCGGCATGGATGTTCTCGCCGCTCAAAACGATTTCCCCGTTTACTCTCCCTGGTAAGCCAGGAATTGCCAAGCGGAAAGCGCCGCTTTGGCACCTTCTCCGAGCGAAACGACGACTTGTTCGGCGCAGACCGTGGTCACGTCGCCGGCAGCATATAGCCCAGGAACATTGGTGGCGCACTGCTCATCGACCACGATGTGGCCATTGTGGTCCAGGTCTACCAGGTCGCGAACGGCGCTGTTGTTGGGGAGCAGGCCGAACTGGACAAATACGCCGTCGACCGGGAGGCTGCGCACTTCGCCGTTGATGCCGACCAGGTCAATACCAGTGACGAACTCGTCGCCGACCACTTGCTGCACTTCCCAGCCACGGAAGACCGTAATCTTGGGGTGATTGAGCCACTGCTCGCCGCTGTCACCTTCGACCGTTTGCTGCGGGCGGGCGACGATGTACTCGATATGGTTAGCCAGAGGTGCAAGAATGCGGGCGGCTGTCACGGCGCGTTGACCGCCGCCAAGGATGGCCACATTGCGACCTTGAAAGAGCGGGGCGTGGCTGACAGCGGAGTAGCTCAAGCCGCGACCCCAATATTCGCTTTCGCCGGTGACGAAGAGGCGCTGGGCGCGCACGCCGGTACAGACCACGACTGCGCGCGCTTGGATCGTATCACCACCGTTGAGCTGCAGCCGGAACTCGCCGCTGTCCAACCGTTCGACGCGTGCGGCGGTATCCTCTATATGGTGCTTTAGCTCGCTGGTAGTTCTTTCGGCGAACTCATGGGTAAGGCCGGCGCCCCAAACAAGATCGACAGTAGGATGATTGCGGAGCGCAAATGGATAGCTGACTTTGCCGCCCAGGTCTGGGCTGACTAGCGCGACGTTGAGCCGTGCAAACAAGGCGTAGGTGGTGGCTGCCAATCCGGCAGGACCTCCACCAAGGACGACAACATCGAAAGAAGTCGACATAACAGAAGCACCTATCCTTTGACGTGGTGCAATGCTGCCAGCAGGCGTTCAGGCGGATCAGCTTTGCTCACGAAGCTGCTGGCGCCTGCAGCTAGGGCGGGGCGGCCGGCTTCCGGCCGACCACTCAAGACAATGATTCGCACGTTGGGACCACTCGCATACAGGGCGCTGAACACGCTGGGGGCTGTACTGCCAGCCTGCAAGCCTGGCAATTCCCAGTCCAAAAGCACGAGATCGGGGTGTACCTGGGCCATTACAGCCAGCAGCGTTTCAGCGTCTGCCACTTCCGCGACGATGTTAACATCAGCCTCTTGTTCAAGCAAAAGGCGCAATGCCGATCGCAAAGCTGGTTTACCGTCGGCCAGCAGCACACGCATGAAATATTGCTCCCTACCTGTCTATCAAGTGCAGCGCGCAGGCGGCGAGCCTGCTCGCCACGTTGGGACGGCGGACCTGGAGTCCGCATAGGTAGTGTAAAGGATGTTGCGGCGCGAATCGCTAGACAAGCGGGGAGACTTTGCGCCGCCATTAGTGCAGTTTTGTGCCTAGCCAGTTGGCTAGGCAACTGGTTGGCCAGCAAACATGGGGAGAAAAACCTAATCTTCTTGAGGATAGTTGACGAGATTTTGTTGCAGGGCATAGGCGACCGCCTCGGTGCGGCTGGTAGCCTGCAGCTTGGAGAGAATGTTGCTTACGTGATATTTGATGGTAGATCGGCTGACGACAAGTTTGTCGGCAATCTCACTGTTGTTCATGCCGGTCACCATCAATGCCAGCACGTCAAGCTCCCGTTCGGTGAGGTCGTGACCCAGCGGTTGGAAACGCGGTTGGGTTGCGTTGTGAATCAGCACTTGGGCAGCTTCGGGTGCTAGCGTAGGGCGCCCAGCGTATGCTGCGCGAATGGCCGCAGCCAGTTCGTCGGCCGCCACGTTTTTTAGCAGGTAGCCGATCGCGCCAGCCTTGAGCACATTTTGCACCAGGTCGTCTTCCTTGAAGCTCGTCAAGGCGACCACGCGGATGCCCGGATGCTGTTCGCGGATCAGGCGTGTGGCGGTGGCTCCATCCATCTCCGGCATCACGAGGTCCATCAGGATTACGTCGGGGTGATAGACGCCGCTGAGGCGGACGGCCTCTGCCCCGTTCGAGGCTTCGCCTACTAGCATCAGGTCGTCATAGGCAAGCAAAAAGGCGGCCAAGCCGCCGCGCACGACAGCATGATCATCCACCACCATCACGCGAATGGGCGTGTCGTCTTCGCGGCGCACGCCTGGGCGGCTGTCCCAATTTTCGCCCCCTCTCATCCGCCACCTGCGATTTCCGGATTCGTCCAGCGAATCGTGATTTCCGTGCCTTCCCCGGGCGCGCTCTCAATCGTCAGCTCGCCGTCGATCGATTCGCTGCGTTCGCGCATGATGGCGAGGCCTAAATGCTCGGGCGTCACCTGGGCGATATCAAAGCCCAGGCCGTCGTCAAGCACCGAAAGCACCGCGCCGGAGGGGTGGGTAGCCAAGTTCACATAGGCGCTGCTGGCGCGGGCATGCTTTGCCACGTTATTGAGCGCCTCCTGGGCGATATAGTAGAGTGCGACCTTGACGTCGGGCGGCAACGGCGCTGTTATCTGGGCTTGCAGCTCGATAGGGATGCGGGCGCGGCCGCGTGCGGCTTCGGTCAACTGGCGCAGCAGTTCTTCAAGGTTGACCTCCATCAAGGTGGCCGGCCGCAGCTCCAGCAGCAGGGTGCGCATCTCGGCCAAGGCGCCGCGCGTCAACTGGCGCAGCTCTTCCAAGCGGCGCATACCCTCGTTGCCGTTGCGTTCGACCAGCTTGGGCAGCACCTCTGCAATAAGTGTTGCGGAAAAAAGCGTTTGAGTCACGGAATCGTGCAAATCGCGCGCGATGCGATTGCGTTCGGCAGCGACGGCGGTGCGTTCGGCGCGCGCCCGCAGGCCGGCATTTTCGATCGCGAGCACTGCCTGGTCGCCGAACATGACGGCAAGTTCAATCTCTTCGTCCGAAAACTTGCGCGGTTCGACGTAGTAGAGCATCAAACCGCCGTAGGTTTCCTCTTTGATACGCAAGGGCACCGCGAGCTGGGCACAGTAGGTGTTGGCAACGAGGGTGGCATGGCCGGTCGTGACTGTGACCGATTCACCGTTTTGAACTACTTGCCCCACAGTGGGTAGGGTCAAGGTGAACGGGTTGCTCAACTCCGGGCTGCTGAAACCGCAGCTTGCCTGGACGACGATAGCGTTGTCAGAATTCTGCATCTGATAGATAGCGCTGGCGTCAGCCTGGAGCAACAGGCTGGCCTGGACGACGATGTGCTGCAGAATTTCGGCAAGTGGACGGTCCGAATTGAGGATAGCCAGGATGTCGCGCAGGGTGTCCGACACCTGGCGGCGCCGTTCGATCTCGCGTGTACGCTCCTGCACCCGCCGCTCGAGAAATTCCTCGTTCTGTTTGCGCCGCGTGATGTCGGTCACCGTCGCCATTATCCAAAGGCGTTCGCCACTATGATTGTAGCTAAGGCCGATCTCGATGGGAAACTCGCTGCCGTCGCGCCGGCGTCCAGCCAGGTCCAATCCGGAGCCCATGGGGCGCTGGCGTGGGTTGGCGACGTACTCATCGCGGTAGGCAAGGTGGCCGCGGCGATATCGTTCGGGCATCAGCGTTTCGATCGATTTACCGATCAGCTCGCTGCTGTCGTAGCCAAACATATCAGTCAGCTTGTTGTTGACGAGAACGATCTTGCCTGCCTCTCCAGCTACGACAATGGCAACAGGCGCAGACTGGACCATTGAGCGCAGGATATCGTCATTATAGGATGCCGCCGGCGAGTCGGCGTGCGGACTAGCTTGATCCATAGATGGTCAGTATACCATAGGACGGCTGCCGGCATTGAATCGGCGGGGCTATGCTGGCAGCAGGTCACATGGGCGTGGACGCGCAATTTTCAGGTCACGGGCCAGCAGACTGGCAGCCGGCGCAGACCATGTAAAATGGGGTTGGCATGCCAGCGCAGATCGGCGGGGGGCACGACGAGCTGCGGGGCAGAGCTGCGCTGCAGCAGTGCTGCGATTGCCACACGCGCCTCCACGCGCGCCAAAGGGGCACCCAGGCAGTAGTGAACCCCGTAGCCAAAGCCCAAGTGGCGGTTGTCGGCGCGTTCGATCTGCAGTTGGTTGGGACAGCCGAATATCGCCTCGTCGCGGTGGGCGGCTGCCAGCACCAGGCTTACAGCGTCACCGCGGCGGATTGTGTGGCCGTGCAGCTCAATATCTTCGGCGGCAAAGCGCATGGTGGCGCGCTCTACCGGGCCGTCGAAACGGATTAGCTCTTCGACGTATTGCGGGATCCTGGCCGGCTGGGCACGCAGAAAGCTCCAGAGATCGGGGCGCAGCAGCAGATTGTAGACTGCATTGCCGATCAGGTGGACGGAGGTTTCGTGGCCGACGACGACGATCAGCAGCACCATGCTGTAGAGCTCTTCCTGGCTGAGGCGGTCGCCGGCATCTTCGGCGGCCAGCAGCGAAGAGATCAGGTCGCGCTGAGGGGCGCGCCGCCGCTGTTCGCACAGCCGCTGCAGATAGGCAACAAAGTCCTCCATTACGCGGCGCAGCTTAGCGGTCTTGGCTTCGTTGCGCGCGCTGGAGGCGGAAGGGGCAACCAAGACCCGCGACCAAGCGCGCAGGCGGTGATGGTCGCGTTCGCCCATGCCGAGGAGTTCGCCGATGACTTCCACTGCCAGCGGCAGTGCGTAGTCCTCGATCACGTCCATGTGACCGCTAGAGACAGTGTTAGGGACAGCGCGATCGAGCAATACGTGGGCGATCTGCTCGATGCGCGGAGTCAACTGCTCGACCATGCGCGCCGTGAAGGCTCGATTGACGAGGCTGCGCAGGCGAGCGTGGGTATCGCCGTCGGCATTGAGCATGTGGTGTGTGAGCAAGCTGTACAGATAAGGCTCAGCCGGCTGTTGGGCGAGCTGTTCGCCGGTCAGGGTGTTGTGTACATCTTTGACATAGCGGCGGTGGTCGCGCAGGGCCTCGGCTACATCTTCATAACGTGTGAGATACCACATACGCGCCGCGCCGTCGGCACTGACGCGGCAGAAGACAGGTTCAAGTTGGCGCAGCCAGGCGTAGGCAGGATAGGGATCGGCCTTGAAGTCCGGCCCGGACAGGAAGGGTGGCGGCCCCGACGAGGATAGTACGCTCATCGCTACAGCTGGGCGCGCACCACCGGCGGCGCCGTGGGGCCTGGGCTGCCGGCAGCGGGTTCAGGCGTGATGCCCATGCCGTCAAAGTCATCGAGAGACTGCGTGGGATGAAAAATGTACGTGCCGCAGCCGGCATCGTCAACGGTGAAGAGACCACCGCTCGTGCGCGTGTCGCCGCGAATCAGCCAGAGTTGGTAGGCTTGCCCTTCCTGCAGCGGTGGGAAACCTTCGGCGCGCAAGACAGCGGTGTTGTCTTGGCCTAGCCAGGCGACTTGGGCAACAGCGCTGCTGCCAGGCTGCACGGCGTGCATCGTGTAGCGTTCGCTGTTGCCGGCTACGAGCTGGGCGAGGATGGCGTCCTGCGTTGCGATCTGGTCGTTCTGGGCTTGCAGCGTGCGCGTATGTTCAGCCATGTCGGCCGAGAACTGCGCAGTCTGTGCCTCCAGCTGCTGTTGCAGTATGGCCTGGGAAGCATGCAGGGCCCTGATTTCGCGCAGCCAGTAGAGGTTTAGCAGTAAGAGCAGCACTGCGGCAGCCGAGGCGACCAAGGCCACGGTTTGGGGCCAATGCCAGGTGCGCGCACGGCGGGAAGGCGGGACCGGCAGCTCTGGTGCCGAAACAAGTGTCGGCGCAGGTAGCGGCAACGGCTTGCCGATTGCGCTGCGCAGACGTGCTTCCAGTGCCGCGGGGGCGCTGGCCGGCGGCGCGCTATAGTGCAGCAGTTCGGCCAACTCTTCGTAAGCCGCAACCTCTGCCGCCACCTGCGGTGCGGCAGTAGAATCGCCAGCCGAGCGGGCAATTGCGCGCAAAACGGCAGCAGCCTCGTCGGCATCGGTTGCACCGATAGCGAAGGCAGGCGCCAAGTCCAGTAGATTAGGCGGCAGGCCCGGATCGACGGGTTCCTGCGGCGCGCCAGGCGCTTTCATCACGTCCTATAAACCCCACAGAATTGCAACGACTTCCATGCTATCAGATAACGCTACAATTGTCCCGATTGGATGGGTCAAGTGCAGCCGGCTTCAACCTCGTTCGCTCTCTTCCCACAGCAAACGCAGTTTCTGCATGCCCATGCGCAGGCGCGTTTTGACCGTGCCCAAGGGAAGGTGCAGCAATTCGGCCAACTCGCTATGTGTATAGCCATCATAGAATGCCAGTTCAATCAGCTGACGTTGTTCGCCGGGAAGACTTTGGAGCAGCCGGCGCAGGACCTGGCCGTTCACCCAATTGGCTTGATTGGCGATATAGGAACTGGCATCGGAGAGGAGGTCACTCGACTCGTCGGTCTGGTCCCAGGAGGCCGGCGCCTGCCTGCCCTCGCGGCGCAGGCGGTCAATGGCGGCGTTACGCGTGATCGTCAGCAACCAACTGCTGAACTGGCCAAGTGACGGATTCCAGCGGTCCGGTTGGCGCCAGAGCTTGAGAAAGATGTCTTGCGTGATCTCTTCGGCCATGGCCGGCTGGCGCAGCACGCGCAAACTCAAGCTGTAGACGAGGTTGCCATACTGTTGGTAAAGCGTCAGCAACGCTTGCTGGTCTTGCTGCGCGATCTGTTGCAGCAGTTCAATTTCGGTAAGGGCCATGAGCATCGCTAGGTGTAAAGTTGGTTACGACGCGCCTATTGTGATGCGTGCGCGTGCAAAAGTCAATTCGCCTGGAGAGCCGGGGCAGATCATTTCTAATATCATAGGCAATATCGAGGCGGCACAGCTACCTGCCGGTTTGCGATGCAGGTATGATAGACTCGTTGTATAACACTTATCGGCCGGGGACCACCGCAACAGCAGGTCGCACCGGAACAACCGGCAGTCGCCGCAGGAGTGGTATGGCTGGGAAAAAGTTGCAGGGACAAGTTGCGATCATAACAGGCGGCGGGCGCGGCATCGGCGCGGCAGCGGCGCGGCGGCTGGCGGCTGCCGGTGCGTCAGTCGTGTTGGCGGCGCGCACGGAAGAGGAAGTAGAGGCGCTGGCAGCTGAATTGCGCAAGAAGGGCGGCCGCGCCATTGCGGTGGCCGCCGACGTAAGCGATCTGGCGGGCGTCGAAGAGATTGTCGAGGCGGCACTCGAACAATTTGATCGCGTGGACATTTTGGTGAACAACGCCGGGGTCATCTGGCCGCTGGAAGAGGTGCTCGACGTAGACCCGGAGGAATGGGCATACAATATCATGATCAACCTGCTCGGGCCGTTCTTCATGGTGCGCAACGTGCTGCCGGTCATGATCGACCAGGGGTACGGGCGCATTCTCAACATCAGCAGCGGAGCGTCGAGCACGCCCATCATGGGGCTCAGCGCCTATTGCACGGCCAAGGCAGGGTTGGACATGTTTACGCGCGCGCTGGCGCTGGAACTGACGGGCTCCAAGGTGAGCGTCAACGTGCTCTATCCCGGCTCTGTAGACACGCCGATGCAGGAAGACATCCGCAGCGTCGACACCACCGAAACTCGCCTGGACATGACTCATTTTCATGACCTGCATGCAAGCGGCGCACTTGGCGCTACCGCGGAAGTCGCCGACCTCATCTACTGGCTTGTCGGGCCGTGGAGCCGATCACGCAACGGCGAGGAGTTTCGCGCCGACGATGCGGCGTGGCTTGCGCAGGTGCAACAGGACCTGGCGTAGGCGCACCGGCACGCATGAGGTCGTTCAGGACTGACCAGGCTTAACAACTTCTCGACGACTCCTTCGCACAACTCCTTGAAGGCGGGGCGGGAACACGGCAGCTTTAAGCTCTCAGTTAAGGGCTTATTGGGCCCGCCAGCTAACGGGTTTCGTTGGCTACCGCGTTTACGAGTTTCGGAAGGTGTGTATGACAAATCTGCAGGTGATCGTCCGCCGGTATCTGACGCCGATTCTGTTGCTGTTGTTAGCCGGCGGCTTTCTGGTCGTATTAGGTGAGCTGTATCTTTATCGTCATTGGCAGGGCACACAGCTCATTGGCTTTGCCGCGACAGTCATCGGCTTAGTGGCAGTATTACTTGGCTTGTTCGCAAAGCGTGGGCTGCGCATTGGACTGGCAGTTCTGCTGGCCCTCGTTTCTGTCGCCGGCCTGATCGGCACCTACGAACATTTTGAGAGCCGGTCGGAAGAGAGCGAGGCGGCCCGGCCGTCACTGGTACAGGTCAGCGCTGCGGCGAACATGACGGTTGCTTACCGGCCGTCCGCCGACGGCGAACGCATGGCAGCGCAAGAGGGTGGTGAGACTGGTGAGACTGGCGAGGGCAGCGAGGGTGGTGGACGAGAAGGTGGTGAAGAGGTTCCGCCGCCGTTGGCTCCGCTCAGTCTGGCCGGGCTCTCGCTGATGGGTGCGGCCGTACTGCTGGCCAAACAAGACCGAGCAGACGCGGGCGTATAGGTTTTCGATGGGGTTCATGCATTTGGCCCGGCGCTACCACCATGGCGTTGGGGGCAGAAACCGAGTTTCTCACAGAAACTCGGTTTCTTGGTTATTCCGCCGGACCTTGTGCCCCTACAAATTTCTGCGCCAGACACCTATTTTTGTCCCCTATCGCCTAAAAAATGGACTGATCGATCTCTCTTTGGTACACTGCGCCGCAAAGAAGCGCACCCACACCAGGCGCAAACCAGCATTTTCTGCACTAGCTACTGCCAGCTACTGCTGGACCATCACAAGGGAGAGCTCCAAATGGCGTATCAGAAGGTCGTTGTGCCCCAGGCCGGCGAAAAAATCCAGTTGAAGGACGGCACGCTTCACGTACCGGATAACCCCATCGTCTGCTTTATCGAGGGCGACGGCACAGGCGTCGACATTTGGGCGGCGAGCCGGCCGGTGCTCGATGCAGCGGTGGAAAAGGCTTATGGCGGCAAACGCAAGATCGCGTGGATGGAAGTCTATTCCGGCGAGAAGGCCAACGAGGTGTACGGCGAGCCGATCTGGCTGCCGGAGGAGACGCTTGAGGCCATCGACGAGTATATCATCGCCATCAAGGGGCCGCTGACGACGCCGGTGGGCGGCGGCATTCGCAGCATCAACGTGGCGCTGCGCCAGCGGCTCGACCTGTATGCCTGCGTGCGCCCGGTGCAGTACTTTGCGGGCGTGCCCAGCCCGGTCAAGCGCCCCGAACTGATAGACATGGTGATATTCCGCGAGAACACGGAAGACATCTATGCCGGCATCGAGTGGGAGGCGTACACCGCAGGCGCCAAGAAGATTATCGACTTCCTGCAGAACGAAATGGGCGTGAGTAAGATCCGCTTCCCCGAAAGCAGCGGCATCGGCATCAAGCCGGTGAGCGAAGAGGGCACCAGCCGCCTCGTACGCGCCGCCATCAGGTATGCCATTGCCAATAATCGCAAGAGCGTGACCCTGGTGCACAAGGGCAACATCATGAAGTTTACCGAGGGCGCCTTTATGCAATGGGGCTACAAGGTGGCGGCCGAGGAGTTTGGGGCGACGCCGCTAGACGGCGGCCCCTGGCACAAGCTGCCAAACGGGATCATCATCAAGGACGTAATCGCAGATGCTTTCTTGCAGCAGATCCTGACCCGGCCGGCCGAGTATGAGGTCATCGCCACGCTCAACCTCAACGGCGACTATATCAGCGACGCCTTGGCGGCCCAGGTGGGCGGCATCGGCATTGCGCCGGGCGCCAACATCAACTATGAGACTGGCCGCGCGGTATTTGAGGCGACACACGGCACTGCGCCCAAGTACGCGGGCCAGGACAAGGTGAACCCCTCGTCGGTGATCCTGAGCGGCGAAATGATGCTGCGGCACATGGGTTGGAGTGAAGCCGCCGACCTCGTGATCAACGCGATGGAAAAGACCATCACGCAGAAGGTCGTCACCTACGACTTTGCCCGCTTGATGGAAGGTGCTACCGAGGTCAAGTGCAGTGAGTTTGGCCGGGCGCTGATCGCCAACATGTAAAGGAAATATGAGAGAGAGTGAGAGGGTGAGAGGGTAAATGTCCCCGGGACCTCGCAGGTCCCGGGGACGTGGATTGGCCCTTACCCTCTCACCCTCTCATCTTCATCTATGGTTTCAAAGTTTAACGACCTCTTCCGCCGCGCCCACACGAGCGAGCGGTTGCCGTCCGATATCCGCGGCGGCGCGCACATTGACCTGATGCGGCCCGGCACTGTCACTTTTGTGCTGCGCGCACCCCACAAGCCCTTTGTCAGCGTCGTCGGCGATTTTAACAACTGGGACACGCGCGCCCACCCGCTGCAAACCGACGGTTCGGGCACCTGGTGGACGACGATTCGCCACCCGGGGCAGACGCGCTACGGTTTTTACATTCTGGTGGACGACGATACGCATGCCTGGGTCGGCGACCCGTACGCCACGCAGGTGGAGTGGACGCCCAAGGCGCCATGGGGCGTACTGCCTGCCAAGGTGCATCGCTTTCGCTGGACAGATGGCGACTGGCGCACACCGCCGTTGCGCGACCTGATCATTTACGAGGTATGCGTGCGCGATGCGGCCGGCATCTGGCACGGCAACCGGCCGCTGTTCGGCAACCTTGAGCGACTGCGCAGCCTGATTCCCCACATGGTGCGCACAGGCGTCAACGCCGTCGAACTGATGCCGATCCAGGCATTTCCGGGCGACTCCAGCTGGGGCTACAACCCCGTGTTCTATCACGCCATTGCCAATACCTATGGCAATCCGCACGATCTGAAGACTTTTGTCAACGAATGCCACCGCAACGGAATTGCCGTGATTCTGGACGTTGCGTTTAACCATGCCTGGGGCGAGCATCCTTACTACCAGATGTATCCGCCCATGTATGGGGACAACGGCGAACGATGGAGCGACTGGAACCCGTTTTTTCATCACACGCCACCCGCCATCAACATGTGGGGCGGCGTGGACTGGGATCATTTTGATCCTGAAACAACGCGCTATTTCCAGGATATCGTGCGTTTTTGGCTCCAGGAATATCACGTCGACGGTTTTCGGTTTGACTGGGTGGGCGGCGTCGACTACGACAGCAACAACCCGCAAGATCCAGGTTTTAACCCCTATCATGGGATCAGCGCCATCTGTTGGGCGGCCAAGAACGTCAAGCCGGACTGCATTCTGATCGGCGAGTTCTGGACGCTGGAGGGCACACATGGGGACAAGACGGCGCTGAAGCTAGTACAAGAGACGCCGATGGACGCGGTGTGGAACGGTTACTTCCACCACAACATTGAAGATGTACTCAACCATCGCTGGCAGTGGGAAAAGAAGGATATTGCGCGGACGATCGGCGGCTTCCGCGATCTCGGGTATTCCACTGCCACGCAGGTGGTGAACTATACGGCCAGCCATGATGAAGTACGGCCTGAGCACGAGATCAAGTTCTACTCGGCAGGGCATATCGAGCGCCCGAAGGACATGAGCGTGCAGGCTGCCGCGCTGGCGCTGGCGCGCTGCGGGTTGGTGGCGTTGTTGGCGGCCCCGGGCGTGCCGATGCTGTATGCGGGGCAGGAGTATGGTGACGACAGCCCGCGCACGATCGACTTCGCTCCCATGCAGTGGCAGAAGCTGGGACGCGAGGAGCATGCCGCCCACTATCGCATCGTACAACGGCTAATCCGCACAAGGCGCACGCATGCCGCCCTGCGCAGCGACTGGATCGAATTCTTGCCCGAGGATTTTGCGTATGACAAGGTCGTGCGTTTTCGTCGCTGGGACGGCGATGGGCGTGCCGCCGTCGTCGCCATCAACTTCGGCCACCAGCAACGCTCGGTGGGGCTGCCTTTTCCCTGCCTGGGCAGCTGGCGCGACGTAGTGAGCAACCGCAGCCGCACTATCCAGAACGAATATGTGACTATTCGCCTGGCCCCGTACAGCGCCGTTCTCTTCGTGCCGGCCGCCCGATGATTACCTTCGCGTCAGGGTAGTGCAGCGCGATTTTGCGAACTCTTGCGAAAATTGCGATAATGTTGACAACAGCGTTACGCTTTGCTGTCTAGCATAGGCGTTAAACCCCTCAGGAGCCATTACATGCCGATTTCAAAGGCTGTCATTACCGCGGCCGGCCGCCGGCAGCGGACCCTGCCCCTGCAAGTCCTGATCGATCGCGATGGTGTGGAAAAGTCGGTGCTCAATATCCTGCTGGACGAAGTCGTGGCGGCCGGTATCGACACTATCTGCCTGGTCGTACGCCCGGGTGACGAGAAAGCCTATGCGCAGGTAGCGGGACCACATGCCGGGCGACTTGAGTTTGTCCACCAGGAAGAGCCATTGGGGCATGGGCATGCCGTCTACTGCGCGCATGAGTTTGTGGGACGCGATCACTTCCTTCATCTCGTGGGCGATCATCTTTATGTCAGCCATTCAGCCACCAACTGCGCGCAGGCGCTGGTAGCCGTGGCCGAGGCAGAGGCTTGCACCGTCTCGGCCGTGCAGGCCACGCGTGAGAGCTTGCTGCCCTACTATGGGGCGATCGGCGGGCGGCGCCTGGGCGGACGGCAGGATCTGTACGAAGTGGATACGGTGCTGGAGAAGCCGACGCCAACTGAGGCCGAGCAGCGGCTGTTTGTGCCGGGGTTGCGTGCCGGTTATTACTTATGTTTTTTTGGCATGCACGTGCTGACGCCTGCCGTCATGCAGCTGCTGCGGGCGCAGATCGAGCAGGGCGCGCACAACGGCAAGGGCCAGGCGCCCGTCACGCTGTCATCCGCCCTGGCCGAACTGGCGCGGCGTGAGAAGTACCTGGCGCTCGAACAGACCGGCGCACGCTACGACGTGGGCGTGAAGTATGGTTTGTTGACAGCGCAGTTGGCGCTGGCGTTGAATGGACGCGACCGCGAAGAGGTACTGGCGCGGCTGTTGGAACTGCTGGCGCAGCGCGACCAGGCCAGAGAACGCAACTAAGGGTGAAGCCAGAGGCTATCACGAGGCTATCACGATGAGCGAACTGATCCGGATCATCACCGCCGAAGCGCCTGCGATACGCAATCGCTCGCTGGATGCGTTCTGCCGTTCGGCTACGCTGGCGCAACTGCTTGAGGAATGCGCCAGCCTCGACCGCTTTCGCCGCGACAGCGAGAACTTGTACGAGCGGGTGCGCGCCCTATTTTTTCTTTACGCCATCTATCGCTTTCATATTCCGCTCAAGCCGGACCTGCCCAGCGGTGGACTCGTTCCGTTTGACGGTTACGACAACCTGCTCAAGCGGCGTTTTGCCGAAGCCATCGACATTTTCCTAGCGGCGCCCCTGAGCGACGGCACGGCCAGCGCCTTGGCCGAAGCCTACCGGCGGCTGGGTTTTCAGACATTGGCAAACCAGGTGCGGCGCTCGGTACGTTCAGTGCGCGGCAACCAGTGGATGTTTCGCATTGGCCACCCCGCCGATCATCCCCTGCGTGTGCGGCCGGAACTGTACCAGGCGGTCAGCCGGACGGGCTCGCACAACGGCGAGAGCGCGCTTTTCCCGGTCCTGCATGAGGCTACGCCCGTGCGCATGGACCTCACACACAGCGGTTGGAGCGACATCTTTTTCTTGGGTATGGATTTCCCGGAGGGAGCACGCGTCCTCAACGTGTCGATCGACCTGGCAGTACGCGCCCAACAGGATACTGACGCGCCGCCGAAGCCGCCAGTAGAGTCATACTTCCGCGTGATCGACCAGCCAGTCCTGCGTCTCGTCAGCGTGGACCTGGGGGCACATGCCGAGATCACAGCGCTGGCCGACGTGTTTGACTTTGCCAAGGACTATCTTGGCCTGCTCAAGGCGGCCGTGATCGCGGCCGGCATCGTTCCGCCAGGCGTGGAGGGTGCGGGACAGACACTGGCGGAACTGCTGGGGCGGCTGGTGCAGCCCGGATATGGAATCGAGCTGGTCAGCCAGGTCAATGGCATCCCCAAAGGGTCACGCCTGGCTGTGTCGACCAACCTGCTAGCCTCGTTGATCGCCGTCTGCATGCGTGCCACAGGGCAGACGCAGTCGCTCACGGGCAAGTTGAACGAGGAAGAACGGCGGGTGGTGGCGGCGCGTGCCATTCTGGGCGAGTGGCTGGGTGGTTCGGGCGGCGGCTGGCAGGACTCCGGCGGCGTGTGGCCGGGGATGAAGTTGATCCAAGGTGTCGAGGCCGGGCCGAACGATCCGGAGCATGGCATCAGCCGCGGCCGGCTGTTGCCCAATCATACGATCTTATCGCAAGATGACGTATCGCCGGACACGCGCCGGCAGTTGCAGGAGAGCCTGGTGCTCGTGCATGGCGGTATGGCGCAGGATGTAGGGCCGATCTTGGAGATGGTGACCGAGAAGTACCTGCTGCGTGCTGAGGCAGAGTGGCAGGGGAGACAAGAGGCAATCCGGACCTACGACGCAATTACCGGCCTGCTGCGGGCGGGCGATATTCGCGCCATCGGTGACGCAACCGAGCGTAATTTCCGCGGGCCAATCCAGGCGATCATCCCCTGGGCCAGCAACCTATACACCGAAACGTTGATCGAACGAGTGCGCGGCGAGTTCGGCGATCGCTTCTGGGGCTTCTGGATGCTAGGCGGTATGGCGGGCGGCGGCATGGGATTTATCTTCGACCCGTCGTGCAAGGCGGCGGCGCAGGTAAGGCTGCAGAGCATCATGCGCGTAGCCAAGCGCGAGCTGGAGGCAGCGGTGCCGTTTGCCATGGAGCCCGTCGTGTATGACTTTGCCATCAACGAGCGCGGCACCTGGGCGGAACTGCTGCAGAGTGAGCGTGCGCTGATGCCCGCCGGGTATTACACGCTGATCCTGCCCGGCCTGCTGCGTCACGAACAGCGCACGCTGTCCGCTTCACGGCGTGCCGAACTGGATGCCTTTGGAGCGGCATGTCGGACTGAGCCCGCGTTGGCAGGCATGGTGCAGGGGTTGTTTGACCGCCTGCTGCCGCAGAGTGACAGCGGGGCGGCAGGGCGCCATAGCCTGGCCGAACTGCTGGATGCCAATGGTTTTGACCGCGTGCAGCACGAGCAAATCCGTTCCGACCTGCGCAGCGGGCGCATTGGATTGGCGCAAAACCGGCTGCCCGTGCGCAGCCTGATTGAGGATGCCGAAGCTGGGGACGTCGTAGATATTGAGAAGTTGGCGCCTGCAGAGCGAGAACGACTTGTGACGCTGGGGATGCAGGCGCTGGCCGACGGAGCGGTGGCCGCCGTATCCTTGGCGGGTGGGGCCGGCAGCCGTTGGACAAAGGGAGCCGGTGTCGTCAAGGCACTCAATCCCTTTGCACGGCTGGGCGGCAAGCACCGCAATTTTGTCGAGGTACATCTGGCCAAGAGCCGGCGCATTGGCCGGCTGTGCGGTACCACGCTGCCGCACATTTTTACCACGAGCTATCTGACACACACACCGGTACAAGCATGGCTGGAGCGGGCGGGCAATTACGCGTATCCCGGGCCACTCTTGTTGTCGCCTGGCCGCAGCGTCGGCCTGCGCCTGATCCCGATGGCACGCGACCTGCGTTTTGCGTGGGAGGAGATGCCGCAGCAGCTGCTGGACGAGCAGGCGCAGAAAGTGCGCGAGAGCCTGCACGCGGCGCTGATACGCTGGGCCGAACAGGCGGGCGAGGGAAGCGACTACACCGACAACCTGCCTAACCAATGCCTGCATCCGGTCGGGCACTGGTATGAAGTACCCAACCTGCTGCGCAATGGGGTTTTGGCGCAACTAGTGGCGGAACGGCCTAACTTGCGCTATCTCATGGTGCACAATATCGACACGCTGGGCGCCGACGTGGACCCGCTGCTGGTCGGGCAGTTTATCGATTCCGGCAAGGGAATGAGCGTCGAGGTAATCACGCGGCGTGTGGACGATCGCGGCGGTGGGCTGGCGCGGGTGGATGGCCGGCTACGGCTGGTGGAAGGCCTGGCGCTGCCGCGCGAGGAAATCGAGTTTGGGCTGACCTATTACAACTCGAGCACCAGCTGGGTGGACATTGACCAGCTGTTGGTACTGTTTGGCTTGTCGCGCAGCGACCTGGCGGATGACGAGAAAGTGGCGACGGCCGTGCGCACCCTGGCTGCACGCATGCCTACGTACATCACGATCAAGGACGTCAAGAAGCGTTGGGGCAAGGGGCAGGAGGATGTCTTCCCGGTGGCACAGTTCGAGAAGCTGTGGGGCGACATGACCACCCTGCCGGAGCTACCCTGTGGATTTATCGCGGTGCCGCGTTTGCGCGGGCAACAGCTCAAGGAAGTTGCCCAACTGGACGGATGGCTGCGTGACGGGTCGGCAGCATATTTGGAAACCTTGTGCGAGTGGTAAGGGATGAAATCGTCATGCCGGTGGCGTGACCTACGAAAGGTGAGATAGGGATGGTAGCTGTTGATGCCGTAGACCCGCGCACCGTGCCGCAGCGGGTACTGTATACAGGCGCCAAGATGCCGGGGATTGGACTGGGCACCTTTGGTTCCGACCATGCTTCACATGAAGAGGTGGCGGAGGCCGTGCGCGGGGCGGCGGAGGTAGGGTATCGCCATTTTGATTGTGCGGCAGTATACCGCAACGAGGATCGGATCGGCGCCGCCTTGCAGGACGTGATGGCGAGCGGCGTTCGGCGTGAGGAACTGTGGGTGACGTCTAAGCTTTGGAACGACAAGCACGCCGAGGAAGACGTCATCCCGACATTCCGGCAGTCGCTGGCCGATCTGCGGCTGGATTACCTGGACCTGTACCTGGTGCATTGGCCGTTCCCCAACACGCATGCACCGGGTGTGGACGTCTCCTCGCGCGACAGCGATGCGCAGCCATACATTCACGAGAACTACATGAAGACCTGGCGCCAAATGGAAAAGCTGGTGGATATGGGTCTCGTGCGTCACATCGGCACGTCCAACATGACCATCCCTAAGCTCAAACTGCTCCTGCGCGATGCCCGCATCAAGCCGGCCGTGAACGAGATGGAGATGCATCCGCACTTCCAGCAGCCTGATCTGTTCCGGTTTGTGCGCGACAACGGCATGGCGGCAGTCGCCTATTCTCCGATCGGGTCGCCCAATCGCCCGGAGCGTGATCGCACGCCGGACGACACGGTGGACATCGAAGACCCGGTGATTGTCGCCATCGCACAGCGCCTGGGTGTACATCCGGCTGTCGTCTGTCTCAAGTGGCTGGTGCAACTGGGGGCGACGCCGATTCCGATGTCCACCAGGCGCCGGAATTACCTGGCCAACCTACAGGGTGTGGTGTCGGGGCCGCTGACAGAGGCCGAGACGCAGGCGATTGCCGGCATCGACAAGAACTGCCGCTTGATCAAAGGCCAGGTTTTCTTGTGGAAGCAAAATCAGCCGTGGGAAGATCTTTGGGATGTCACCGGCGAGATCACGCCGGCGTAGGGACCTATTTAGCCTATATTTGGGAGCCAGAACGAAATGACAGTCACGACCAAGAACGGGCAGATGAACAAGTTCAGCAGCCACCTGACGCAAGTGCGTTCGCAGGTGGGTTCGCAGGCGATGCTGTACGGCGTGGGATTGACGGATGAGGACATGCAGAAGCCGCAGGTGGGCATCGTCAGCATGGGTTGGGAAGGCAACACCTGCAACATGCATCTCAACGATCTGGCCAAGGAAGTAAAGGCCGGGGTGCAGGAAGCGGGACTGGTGGGACTGATCTTCCATACCATCGGCGTCAGCGACGGCATTTCCATGGGCACCGAAGGTATGAAGTGTTCGCTGCTTTCGCGCGACATCATCGCCGATTCGATCGAGACGGTGATGCGCGCCCAATGGTATGACGCCAATGTGTCCCTGCCAGGCTGTGACAAGAACATGCCTGGAACGATCATGGCAGCCGCGCGCCTCAACCGGCCGACGATTATCGTCTATGGCGGCACGATTCGCGCCGGGCACCTGGGCGATCGGAAGCTGGACATCATTTCGGCTTTTGAGGCATACGGTCAGTGGCTGTCCAAGCAGATCACCGAAGAAGAACTGCGCGCCGTGCTGCACAACGCGTGCCCGGGCGAGGGCGCCTGCGGCGGTATGTACACGGCCAACACGATGGCCTCGGCCATCGAAGCGCTGGGGATGAGCCTGCCCAACAGTTCGTCGTACCCTGCCGACAGCCAGGAAAAGCACGATGAGTGCCATGCGGCAGGGAAGGCCCTGGTCAATTTGTTGGAACGGGATATCAAGCCCAAGGATATCCTGACCATGGAAGCCTTTGAGAACGCCATCACCGTCCTGGTGGCGCTGGGTGGCTCGACCAACGCCGTGCTGCACCTGATCGCGATGGCAAAGGCGGCGGACGTAAAGCTTACCATCGACGATTTCCAGCGCGTGTCCAACCGCACGCCGCTGCTGGCCGACATGAAGCCCAGCGGTCCGTGGGTGATGGAGGATCTGTGGCGCGTGGGGGGCGTGCCGGCCGTCATGAAGCTGCTGCTCGAGGCGGGAATGCTGCACGGGGACTGCATGACCGTCACGGGGAAGACCGTGGCCGAGAACCTGCGCGAAATGCCGGGGTTGACGCCTGGCCAGGAGATCGTCTGCCCGCTTTCACGGCCGATCAAGCAGACGGGCCATTTGCAGATTTTGTACGGCAACCTCGCCACCGAGGGGTCCGTGGCCAAGATCACCGGCAAGGAGGGCACGATCTTTACCGGGCCCGCCAAGGTCTTTGACTCCGAAGAGCTGACGTTGGCAGCCATCGAGCAAGGCCGCATCACGCATGGCGACGTCGTCGTGATTCGCTACGAAGGACCTAAGGGTGGTCCGGGCATGCGTGAGATGCTGTCGATCACATCGGCAATCATGGGAGCGGGGCTCGGCAAGAGCGTGGCCTTGATCACCGACGGGCGCTTCTCGGGTGGCACCCATGGCTTTGTCGTGGGGCATATTACGCCCGAAGCCCAGATGGGCGGCAACATTGCCTTTGTGCGCGAAGGCGATCTGATCACCATCGATTCCGAACGCAATTTGCTCAATGTCGCTGTCTCGGACGAGGAGCTGGCGCAGCGGCGTATGGCCTGGACGGCGCCGGCGCCGAAGTTTACGAAGGGCGTATTGTACAAGTATATGAAGACCGTAGCCTCAGCGTCGGAAGGTTGTGTTACAGATGAGTAAATAGGGCATTGACAGTTACAGACTTAACTGCTAATGTAGAAGTGCTAGGTTCCAGGATCGCATCTGTCCGGTTTGCAGGCGACCGCGGGGTCTTCCAGCGGTTGCCCCGTTTCTCCGGTGGTGAACCTCTCTGACCTACCGCTAGGGTTCTTCCTTTGTTTGTTTAGTGTCCATGTAAAAGTTCCATCAGTTCCAGTTTACCATCGGAAGGGTAACACAATGACGAAGAAGTTGTATGTCGGCAATCTCAGCTACGGCACGACCGTAGAGGAGCTCAAGAAGCTTTTTTCTGAGGTTGGCCCCGTTGTCTCGGCGACGATCATTATGGACCGTGCGACCGGACAGTCCAAGGGATTCGGCTTTGTCGAAATGGACAGCGTCAAGGCCGCACAAGATGCGATTGCAAAGTATAATAACTACGAGATGAACCGCCGCAACATCACCGTGAGCGAAGCTCGCCCGCCTAAGGAAAATGGCGGTGGCGGTGGTTACGGTGGTGGCAGCCGTGGTGGCGGCGGCTATGGCGGCGGTGGTGGCGATCGCGGCGGCTACGGCGGCGGTGGTGGCGGTGGCCGTGGCAGCGACCGTGGTGGCCGTGGTGGCGGCGGCGGTGGCTATGGCGACCGCGATCGTGACCGGGATCGCCGCGGCGGCTACTAAAGCCAACGTCGGCCAGTAGGCCGTGTCGGCCAGCAGGCAGCGTCGGCCGCAAGGCCGGTGAGCGACTGCGGCCGATGGAGTCGCCTGGTCGCGCTTTGTCAATCAGCATAAGACGAGGTTGCTCATGTCACTGAGCAGCCTCGTTTTTCGTTCGCTTCCCAATTCATTGCGCCTGCTCCACAGGCGCCACACCTTTCCCGGAGAGATTTCATGTCACAGTCGCTATCTATGGCTGCTGTTTTGGATGCCGTGCGCTTTCGCAACATTGGGCCGACACGCGGTGGCCGTGTCGTCGCCGTCGCCGGGCACACCGCCGACCCTGCAACGTACTATTTTGGCGCCGTCGCCGGCGGCGTCTGGAAGACCGAGGATGCCGGCACGACGTGGCGCTGCATCAGCGATGGTCAACTGAAAACGGCGTCGGTTGGTGCGCTATGCGTGGCGGATTCCGATGCCAGCGTGATTTATGCCGGCATGGGCGAGACCACGATCCGCACCGACGTCACACACGGCGATGGCGTGTACAAGTCGAGCGACGGAGGACGCACCTGGAAGCACTTGGGGTTGGGGGACACACGCCATATTGGACGGGTGCGCGTGCACCCGAAGAACGCCGATCTCGTCTATGTGGCGGCGCTCGGCCACGCCTTTGGGCCCAACGAAGAGCGGGGCGTATTCCGGTCGCGTAATGGAGGGACCACGTGGGAGAAGGTGCTTTACAGGAGCGACAAGGCGGGGGCCGTGGACCTATGCCTGGACGCACAGAACCCCGACATTGTCTACGCCAGCATCTGGCAGGCGTATCGCAATTTTTGGGAACTCTCCAGCGGCGGGCCGGACAGCGGCCTGTGGCGTTCGCGCGACGGTGGCGATACATGGGAGGAGATCAGCCTCAAATCCGGCTTCCCGCAGACACTCAAGGGCAAAATTGGGGTGGCTGCTTCGCCGGTGCAGGCGGGACGTGTTTGGGCAATCGTCGAAGCCAAAGATGCCTCGGGTGTGTATCGTTCGGACGATTTTGGCGAGAGCTGGCAGTTGGTGACCGACAACGGCGACCTGCTATGCCGGCCTTGGTACTACATGCACATTTACGCCGATCCGCAAGATGCAGATACGGTCTACGTGTTGAATCTGGAAATGCAAAAGTCTACGGATGGGGGCAAAACCTTTACGCCGATTCCCACGCCGCATGGCGACAACCACGACTTGTGGATCGACCCGAAGAACAACCGGCGCATGATCGAGGGAAACGACGGCGGCGCGTGTGTCTCGTTTAATGGGGGCTCGTCGTTCAGCACGATTTACAATCAACCCACGGCGCAGTTTTATCACATGGATGTTGACGACGCGTTCCCTTACGGCGTCTATGGCACGCAGCAGGACAATTCGAGTATTCGCGTGCCCAGCGACACAATCGACGGCAGCATTCCATGGTCGGAAAGCGAGATTGTGGGTACGGGTGAGAGCGGCTATATCGCCGTCAAGCCCGACGACTCGTCGATCGTCATTGTGGGGGCCGTGGGCAGCGCACCGGGTGGACAAGGGGCGCTGCAGCGCTGCGATCGCAAGAGTGGTCACATCCAAATGGTGAATGTGTGGGCGGAGGATGTGCACGGCCGCGGCGTGGGTGAGGCCAAGTATCGTTTCCCCTGGACATATCCGATCCTCTTCTCGCCACACGACCCTAACGTGCTGTATGTGTGTGGCAATGTTGCTTTCCGTTCGACCGACCTGGGTCACAGTTGGCAGCCGATCAGCCCTGACTTGACGTGTGCCGACATGAGCAAGTTGGGTCCGTCGGGTGGGCCGATCACGCTGGATACCAGTGGGGCCGAGCACTACGCCACCATCTACACCTTCCGCGAGTCGCCGCATGAGGCGGGCGTCTTTTGGGCAGGCAGCGATGATGGCCTGGTGCATATTTCACGTGATGGCGGTGCAAGTTGGCAGAATGTGACGCCGCCGGAACTGCCCGAATGGAGCTATATCCGCACGCTGGAGCCGTCGCCCTACGAAGCGGCTACCTGCTATCTAGCGGCCACGCGGTACAAGCTGGACGACACGGCTCCCTACCTGTATAAGACGAGCGATTATGGTCAGAGCTGGACGCGCATCGGCAACGGCCTGCCGCCGGATGATTTTCTGCGGGTCGTACGCTGTGATCCGAACCGGCAGGGTGTGCTGTATGCGGGCAGCGAGTTGGGGCTGTACGTGTCGGTGGACGACGGTGCAAACTGGCAGCGCTGGGGCGCCAACCTCCCGGTTGCTCCGATCTACGATCTGAAGATCAAGGATACTGACCTGGTGCTGGCCACGCATGGGCGTGGTTTCTGGATCGCCGAGGATCTGCCGCTGCTGTACCAGTTCGCAAGCCAGCAAGATAATGGCACCTCCGTGCGCTTGTTTGCGCCGCGCCGCAGCTATCGCATCTTGCCTGATCTGTTTGCGGACTGGGTGCCGGCCGAGGGCCATATCTATGCCATGTCTGGTTCAACCTTGATCGCCGAGAAGAGCGCGACGGGCCAGGTGAAGCGCAGCTACTTGGACGCGGGTGAGGGCGCGCAGCGGGGGGCCGTCATTCATTACTATCTTGCAACTGCCCCGCAAGATGGGGCAGAGGTGAAGCTGGAAATCCTGGATGAGGCAGGCAAGGTGCTGCGCACCTATGGACGCAAACCCCTCGGCTATGACAAGCTGGACGATGCGCACAAGGGTATGGACCCCGGACCGTGGCTGCCCTTGCAGGCGGGGATGAACACCTTTGTGTGGAATCTGCGGCTGGCGGGCGCCACCAAGGTGCTGGGGAACAAGACCGCAGCGGAAGCAAGCGAAGGTCCATGGGCGCTGCCGGGGCGTTACCAGGTGCGCTTAACAGTGGACGGCAAGGTGCAGATACAGCCGTTTGAGGTGGTCAACGACCTGCGCGTGCAGACGCCGCACGCCGACCTCGTGGAACAGCAGGAACTGCTGCTGGCGATGCGCGACAAGATTTCGGCCGTGCATGAGGCGATCATCCGGCTGCGCAGCGTACGTGAGCAGGTGGAAGGGTGGAAGAAGCGGCTGGGCGGTCACGCAGGGGGTTTGCAGGCTTGTGACAAACTGCTGGGCGAACTGGCCCCGATCGAGGATGCGTTGTATCTGCCCGGCGATCACAAGATGACCTATGGTCTCATCGTGCGTCCGCGGCTCAACCAGGTGTTGGCATCGGCGATCCCAGTGGTTGCGAGTGCCGATGCCAAGCCGACCGTGCCGATGTGCGAGTTGGTGCAGCACTACTTCGAGCAGATCGACGAGCAGTTGGCCAAGCTGGAACAGGTGTTGACGAGTGGGGTCGGTGAGCTGAACAAGGCGATCTCGGCAGCAGGGGTGGCGCCGGTATCTGTCTGAACCTTGATTTGTGGGATTTTGGGGATTACCATGATTTGCGCGCACGAGAGCGTCACGCAATCATGGTAATCCTTGAAATCAAGTGAATCAAGGTTCAGACTATCTATGCGCCACGACTACGCGGCCCGTGAGCTTGCCTTGCAGAATGCGATCAATCTCGCGGTCCAGTTGATTGAGCGGAACTTCGCGAGCGAGGTTTTCGAGGATCTCAAGCCGCCATTCTCCGGCGAGGCGCTGCCAAAGGGCGCGGCGGCGGTCGATCGGGTAGTTGGCTGAGTCGATGCCGAGCAGGTTGACCCCGCGCAGGATGAAGGGGAAGACTGTTGTGTCGAGGCGCGGGGAGGCCACATTACCGCAGGCTGCGACGCTGCCGCCCAGGCGCACGGCCTTGAGGGCGGAGGCCAGCAGCGGGCCGCCCACCGTGTCGACGACGCCGGCCCAGCGTTCGCGCAGCAGCACTTTGTTGGTGGAATCGACCAACTCGTCACGGTGGATGACACTCTTGGCGCCGAGCGCCTGGAGAAAGCTTGTCTCCTGCAGCTTGCCGGTGGCGGCCACCACTTCGTAGCCGAGCTGCGCCAGCAGGGCGACGGCGATGCTGCCGACGCCCCCGGTGGCACCAGTAACGAGGATCTCGCCTTGCTGGCTCATCACCTCGTGCCATTGCAGCGCTTCGACGGCCATGGCGGCGGTAAAGCCGGCGGTGCCCAGCATCATGCTCTCGTAGGCGTTGAGCTGTGGCGGCAGCTTGGTCACCCAGTTGGCGGGGACCCGGATAAACTCGCCGTAACCGCCGGGGGTGTTCATGCCGAGGTCATAGCCGATGACTACCACGGCGTCCCCGGGCCAGAACTCGGGCGACTGGCTTTGTTCGACGATGCCGGCGGCGTCAATACCGGGCGTGTGCGGGTATTTACGGGTGACGCCCTTATTGCCGCTGGCCGAAAGAGCATCTTTGTAGTTGAGCGAAGAGAACAAAACGCGCACCAGGACTTCGCCGGGCGGCAAGTCGTCGACCAACCGAGTCACTAGCGAGCGGCGGAAAGTTCCGTCGGGCAGTTCGTCAACCTGTAGGGCACGGAATTCGGTCGCCATGCGGTGCTTATCCCTTTCCAATCGATGAATGGGTGAACTTCCCATCTAGTATAATATAACCGACCTATGGCGAATACAGTCCTCGAGGATTTGATCCGCATCAACACCAAGGACATGTTGGAATCGTTCGGGTTGGGCCAAGTGCGCCACGGGCAGCGGCTGTTGGCGGCCGGCTGCTACTGGCCGGCGCGGCGCTTTGCGCTGACCGTGCTCGAATTCGACCGGCGCGTGGCGCGCGATGGTCTGCACGCGGCGGCGAAGTGGGGGGTGCAGCAGTTTGCCGCAGAGGTCGAATTGGTAGGTAAAGAGTGCCTGCCGCAGACGGGGCCGGTCTTGTTCGTATCCGATCATCCGGGCATCACGGACACGCTGGCGTTATTTGCAGCACTGCCGCGGGCTGATCTGCATACGGTGGCGGCCGTGCGGCCCTTTCTGGCGGCGCTGGACAATATGAGCAAGCGGCTGATCTACGTGAATGAAGAAGCCAACGCGCACCTGGGCGTGGTGCGCAGCGTGACACAACAACTGCGGCGGGGCGGCAGCGTGCTCACGTTTCCGGCCGGCAAGATCGAGCCGGACCCGGCCGTGCTGCCTGGCGCGAGTACGGCGCTGGCGGAATGGACGGACAGCATCGGCTTGTTTGCTCGCCTGGCGCCCCAGGCACAGATCGTGCCGCTGTTGGTTAGCGGCGTTTTTTCAGCGCGTTCGTTGGCCAGCCCACTGACGCGCTTGCGCCGCAGCCAGAAAGATCGCGAGCGTTTTGCCGCCATGCTGCAGGTGGCGGCGCCGCGGCTGTACCCCGTGCACGTCACCGTGGCGGTGGGCAGGCCGTTGCACGCCGGCGAGTTGCTGATGCAGAGCAGTTCGTCAGGGGTGAAGCAAGCAGTAGTTGCCGAAATGGACAGGCTGCTGGAGACCTCGTCGCAGCGATTGCTGTTGTAGCGATAGGAAATCACAAACGTGTGGCGAGTATACTTTCCCAAATCAACCGAATTTACCGTTGCGCGCGCCTCGATCATCCAGTCACTGGTGATCATGAGCCGGCGCACCACGCTTGTGTTGGGCATAAGCGTGGTGCTCCTGTTTACGGCCGCAGCCCCGCCGTGGCCGGGCGGCAACGGGTGGCAGATGCTGGCCACTACCCTGTCATGGTTGGCAGTGAGCATTGGGGCCTATTACTTTGCATCACGTAACTTGCTGCGCGCCCACATGCTGCTGCTGGCAGGGGCAGCGATCTTGCTCCCGTGTGCCGTGGCCGCCAGTGGCCAGCCCCTGCTGGTCATTCTGTATGCGGGTCTGCCGGCGCTGGCGGTGATGTTGCTCGGGTGGCCTGCGGGCATTGCAGCAGTGCTATTTACTGCTGCGGCGCCCAGCGTGCTGGCCACCCTGGGGGCAGCACCGGCGTTGCCTTGGAGTATGGCGGTTGTTTTGGCGAGTTTTGCGGCAGTGGCGGCCCTGCTGTGTTGGATCGCAGTCAGCGCGCTGCTCGAACTGGCTGAAACTTCTCTGTTAGGCCTGGAGCGAGCACAGATTGCCGTGGACGAGGCGCGGTCACAACGGCTGGAATTGAAGCAGGTCGAGGAAGACCTGCTGCAGGCCACGCGCGAGCAGTCACGCCTGCTGGACAGGCTCAAGGCCATGAATCAAGTTGCAGAGGAGGCTCGGCAGACCAAACAGGAGTTCATCGCCAAGGTCAGCCACGAGTTACGCACACCACTTAACATGATCATTGCGTACAGTGAGCTAATCACGCAGTCCCCTAAGCTGTATGGCGGCCGCATTCCTCCCGCACTGCTGGCAGACATGGCGGTGATCCTGCGCAACAGCCAACACCTGTCAAAGCTGGTGGACGACGTGCTCGACCTGAGCCAGATCGATGCCGGGCGCATGGCGCTGAGCAAGACGTGGGTTGACCTGGCAGCCATTGCAGACGAGGCTGCGGAGGCAGTGCGCCCGTTGTATCAAACCAAAGGCCTCTATCTGGAAGTGGACGCGGTGGAAAGCCTGCCGCAGGTGTTTTGCGACCCTACGCGTATTCGGCAGGTGTTGATGAACCTGCTTAGCAACGCCGGCCGCTTCACCACAGAGGGTGGTGTACGCCTGCGCGCCTGGGCCGAAGAGGAACAGATGCGTTTGAGTGTGCAGGATAGTGGGCCCGGAATCGACCCACACGAACAGGAGCACCTGTTCGAGCAGTTTCAGCAGATCGATGCATCTATCCGGCGCAAACATGGCGGCAGCGGGCTGGGCCTCAACATCAGCAGGCAGTTTGTAGAGATGCATAACGGGCGCATCTGGTTGGAGAGCCAACCAGGGCATGGCACTGTCTTTCATGTCAGCCTGCCCCTTGCGCCCGGACCTGTGAATGAGTTCGAACCCGTTGCCGCACGGCGTTGGGTTCACCCGTACGATGCCTACGTGCCGCGCACACGGGCGCGCATTGCACCCATGCCCGAGGTGAGAGCACGTTACGTCGTTATGGAATATGGGCACACCTTGGAGCGGCTCCTGACCCGGTACATGGACAACGTAGAAGTTGTGCGCGTGCAGACATTGGACGAGGCGCTGCAAGTGCTGGGCGAATCGCCGGCGCGTGCGTTTGTGGTGAATTCCGCCCTGCTGCCGCAGCAGTCCTGGCCAGAATCTAGCTGGGGGAAGCTGCCCTTTGACACGCCCTTGCTTGCCTGCTGGCTGCCCAGCGATGCGGGGCCAGAGGAGTTGGGAGTGGTGCAATATCTTGTCAAGCCGGTAAACCGCGCACAATTGGAAGAGGCGGTGCTGGCACTCGGCCCGCAGGTGCGCACGGTGCTGGTCTGCGACGACGAGCCGGATGTTCTGCGCCTATTCCTGCGTATGCTGGCGGGGTTAGGGCGAGGCTACCAGATTATCACGGCCACGTCAGGCGTGGAGGCGCTGGCTGCGCTGCGCGAACTGCACCCGGATGTGATGATATTAGACTTGTTGATGCCGGAGATGACAGGATTTGAACTTCTGCATGAGAAGGCCAAGGATCCGGTTCTGCGCGATATTCCGGTGATCGTGGCCAGTTCGTTAGACCCGTTCAACCAGCCCATCGTGAGCAACCAGCTGTTTGTCGCGCGGGGCAGTGGCCTTTCGACGCGCGACCTGCTGCAGTGCATCCAATCGCTCAGTGCCGTGCTGGCACCCGATTCGTCGACTGTGCGTCAAGGGTTGCCAGCAGCGACTGGCGCGTAACCGGCTTGCGCAGAAAACCATCCGCGCCCAGCGAGAAGGCAAGCTCCGACTGGTCGAGCACCGTACACACCCAGACCGGGATGGAAGCGGTGGCCTCGTGCTGTTTCAAGCGTGAGAGCACCTCCCAGCCGTCCACGTCTGGCATCATGACGTCGAGCAGGATCAGGAGTGGGCGATGTTCCTGCGCCATCTCCAGCGCCCGTTTGGGATCATGGCAGGCGACGAGGCGATAGCGCGTCCCTTCGGTATAACGTTGGAGCAAATCTGTACTTTCAAGGTGATCGTCGACGACAAGCAGGAGCGGCTGTTCGTCGCAATGACAAGTCAATGTTGCCTGCCAACTCTCGCCAGCGGGGTTTACAAGCAGCGAAGCATGACACGCGTGCAGCATTTTCTGCACCATGTCTTCCTCCGGATTCTGGTTGAGACTTGTGCTCTTGAGGAGGCCTGAGCTGCCTGGCACGTGCACCGTCACTATGACGTGCCAGCGATCGGAACTTGTTGAGACGTTGACCTCGCCGCCGGAGGTATTGAGAATCGCGCTGTTTAGCAGGTGCAACATTGCCTGGCGAAATACAAGCGGATGGATAGCTGCATTGCCCTGAGCGCAGGCGTTGTACAGCGTGACCTGCTTCCGATTGCGAATGGCAAGCGGCTCGACCAAGCGTATGAGTTCGGGAAGCACCTGCCTCAGGTCAGTAGTCTCGGTAGGCGAAAGCGCGAGAATCCATTGCAGCGACTCAGGCAAGTCAACCGCAGCGGGCGCGTCCGACGTGTCAGTCGCGGCGGACGCAGCGCCGGCAATGGCCGCACCAGCGGAACGTATGTTGGCGATACGATCGGCGAGATCGTACTGTTCCAGCAAATGGAAGGCGAGCGCCTCGATCGCAGCGTGTTGCAGGCGGCGGTACTGGCGAACGCTAAGGCCCAGTTGGACGGCTACTTCCTTCTGGGCGAACTGCTGCTCATAGCGCAGCTGGAGGATCTGGTAGATGCGCCGTCGCATCGAGGCGGTGGGCTCATTCGCCGGCGGACGCATGGCGCGTATCGCATCCAGTAATATGTGTTGCAGCTTTGTGCTGGCTGGAAAGTGCCCCTCGGTCGCCAAGAGTGCGATCAACGGGGAGTTTCGCAGTTGTTCAGGGTCGTATAGATGGTTAAGCGCATGGCGCAACGCATCTACCAAAGCTTCGTCGACGGCTTGTATCGCAGCGGGCATGACCTATCTATGGCCCATTCATGGCCTATTTACGAACCAAGGTACGGGACAGGGGGAGCGGATTCCTGGTATTATAGCATAGCAGCCACTCAATTGACCGTTATGTACCGGAAGCCGCGGCTTCCCAAACCATGCGTATCCCCCCGAACAGGTGGCGCCTGCGTGTAGTTACCCGGCAATCTGTTTACGTTCCTTCGATCTGCATCTTATTCAGAGGAGAGTCTCATGAAACGAAATCGTGTATTTGTACTGCTCTCGCTTGTGGTGGCAGTGGCCATGCTGCTTGCCTGCGCGGCACCGGCGGCGCCGGCGCCTGGTGCCGCGGCACCAGCTGCGGGCGATACTGGTGGGGACACCACTGCGGCCGGCGATGCAACCGCCGCAGGCAAGACAACTGTCACGTGGCTGACGTTGAGCGGCTGGGACCCGGATGGCAAGGTTCAAGCCCAGTTCGAAGAAGAGAACCCGGACATCGACCTGGTACTGGAGCAGGTAGGTTTTAATGACTTGTTCCAGCAAATCCAAATTCGGCTCTCCTCGGGCAGCGAACTGCCGGACGTGCTGAGCGTCGATGTGCCGGTGACGTCCGGCTACGGCGTGCGCAACTGGCTGGCGCCCCTGGATGATCTGTTCTCGGAGGAAGAAAAGGCTGACATGCTGGATGCCGCCATCGAGGCCGGCAGCCATGAAGGCAAATTGATCTCCGCGCCATTGTCCACTTCGACGCAACTGCTGTTCATCAACCAGGACTTGTTCGATGCCGCCGGCGTACCTGTTCCGGGCCAAGACGACCGCCTCACCTACGAGCAGATTGCCGAGATGGCCCAGAAACTGACGCAGGATACAGATAGTGACGGCGTCACCGACATCTGGGGTTTCACGTGGGAACAGACCAACCGCATTTATCAGCTGCAGGCGATGGAAGAGAGCCTGGGCGGCGATGCGATCGGTGCAGACGGCCTGACCGTCGAGGGCGTCATCAACTCGCAGCCCTGGGTGGACGCGTTCACGTACTATGGCAAGGCTTTTAACGAGTGGAAGTTTGCACCGCCCAGCGACACCAACGCGCAAGAGCTCTTTGAGCAGGGCAAGCTTGCCATGATGATTGCCGGACCTTGGAACATCCGGCGATATTCCGAGGCCAACGACGGAAAGGGCCTGCCCTTCGCCTGGAACGTCTCGCGTCATCCGTACTTCCAGAACGGCGAGATCGTAACCCCCACCGGCTCGTGGCACGTTGGCATCAATGCGAACAGCAAGAACATGGATGCGGCGCGCAGATTTGTCAAGTGGCTGGCGACCGGTAAGGGCGCCGAGGCATGGTGGCGCTACGGCAGCGGCGACTTCCCGGCGCAGAAATCCGTGCTGGAACTGTTCCAGACTGATCCACAATTCAACGAAGGCACGTGGGCCTACATGAAGGTCGCGGCAGACGAGGCAACAGTAAACCCAGTGCCGCGTGCCAAGACGCCCGGCTACTTGGAGTACGAGCAGATTTTGCAGACGACGTTTACTGACATCAGCCAGGGCGCCGACGTGCAAACTGCATTGGACACGGCAGCACAACGCATTCAACGTGAGCTAGACAAGTACCAGTAATACGTTGCATAAATTCGGCAGTGACGGGCAGTGATCACAGCGACCACTGCCCGTCGCTCTCCGGACTATTTTCTGCAGGAGTAAGAAAGCCGTAACCCTCATGACCAAAGCTGAGAAGTGGGTGCCCTACGTCTTTTTACTGCCGGCGTTGCTGGTCATCGTCTTCTTTCGCATCTATCCTGCGATATCGGGCTTGCTGGAAAGCCTGTACGCCACCTCCTTTGCCGGCGGAGGGGTCAAAGAATTCGTTGGCCTGCGCAATTTTGAGGATATTCTGACCGATCCTGTCGCCATCCGATCGATTTGGGTGACGCTGCGTTTCAATTTGATCGTAAATCCACTGCAAGTCTGCCTGGCGCTGTTGATCGCACTGTTGGTTAATCAAGCTGTGCGCGGCGTCGGCTTTTTTCGCAGCATCTACCTGCTGCCGATCGCAATTTCTCTTAACGTATCGGCGATCGTCTGGGGACTCATGCTGATGCAGAATGGGTTATTCAACGGCATGTTGCGCACTGTCGGGTTGCCCCCACAGCCATTTCTGACATCGACTGAGCAGGCACTCTGGTGCATCGTCATGCTGGCATCGTGGGTAGGCGTGCCGTATTGGGCCTTGTTTCTGCTGGCCGGGCTGCAAGGCATCCCGCGTGAACTCTATGAAGCAGCTGAGATTGACGGCGCCAATTGGTGGCGACGTTTTGCAGAAGTCACTTTTCCACTGCTGCGACGTGTACTGGTCTTTGTGCTGGTAGCCGATACCGTGGCGAACTTTCTCCTGTTTGTTCCTGTACTCATTCTGACAAAGGGCGGTCCGCAGTTGTCTACGAACACGCTCATGTTTGAAGCCTATCGCCGCGGCTTTATCTACGGCGACTTTGGCACGTCGTCGGCTATGATCTCGCTGCTTCTGCTGGCGACGCTGGCAGTTGTCGGCATCGAATTCTGGCTGTTGCGTGCCAGCGATTAGGCGCCAGCAGAACCTACTCGGCGTAGATTATTCTGGAGGGGCATAAGCCTGTGACTGTCGTAAATCGGACAAACACCCAGCAAGTACGCAACGAAGCAGCGCGTCTACGGCACCGGCGCCAACTGCTCACAACGGCAAATAGGGCGAGCATTTACATCCTGCTCTTCATCACGCTGCTGATCGTGATCGTGCCGTTGCTGTGGGCCATAGCTGCCTCGTTGACGCCAAATGAACTGGTCTTCAAGTATGTCTATCCGTTCTCTTGGCGTGCGCTGTTTCCCAGCGATCCTACGCTTGAGGCATACATCGCGCTCTTTACGCAGCAAGAGATGGGGAAAGCGATTCTGAACACGGCCGCCCTGTCGGTAGGCACGGTCATCGTGGGGCTGCTCATCAGTGCCATGGCCGGCTTTGCCTTTGCGAAGTTTGAGTTCCGCGGTAAGAACGTCCTGTTTATCATTGTGCTGCTTACCTTTATGATCCCGGTCGAGGTGATCATCATCCCGCTATATGTCATCGTGCGTGACTGGGGCTGGGTCAACACCTGGTATGGGCTCTTTATTCCCGGTATTGCAAACGGGCTGGTCATATTCATGTTTCGCCAGTTCTTTGCCGACATTCCGCAGGAGATCCTGGATGCGGCACGCGTGGATGGGGCGTCGTGGGGGCGCATCTTGTTCCAACTGATTGTGCCCATCTCGATGCCGGCCATTATCAGTGGGGCGCTTGTGCTGTTCCTGGCCTCGTGGAACTCGTTCTTCTGGCCGCTGGTAGTGGCCCCCGCCCCTGACTATCGCGTGGTGCAGGTGGCGGTGTCACTGGCTGTGGAGGAACGCCAGACGTTCTGGAATCAGCTGATGGCGGGAGCGATCTTGGCCGCCATCGTGCCAGTGCTCTTGATCTTCCCCTTCCAGCGCTACTTTGTGCAGTCCATTGCATCGACCGGCATCAAATAGTTAAAACCATAGAGAGGGATACGTGCTATGAAAGTGTTGCTTGACACCGATATCGGCAGCGACATCGACGATGCCATCTGCCTGGCATATTTGTTAGCCAAGCCCGAGTGTGACTTGCTCGGGATTACCACAGTGAGCGGCGAGCCGGAGAAGCGTGCCATGCTGGCGAGCGCGGTGTGCAAGGCCGCGGGTAAGGATATCCCCATCTTTCCGGGCGCGCCGCTGCCGCTTCTGATCCCGCCACACCAACCATTGGCGCAACAAGCGACGGCGCTCGAGCGCTGGCCGCATCAAAAGAAGTTTCCTGAAGCGCATGCTGTCGGCTTTCTGCGCGAGACAATTCGGAAGCATCCCGGCGAGATCACACTGCTGGCCATCGGGCCGATGACCAACGTGGCCCTGCTGTTTGCGATGGATCCGGAGATTCCACACTTGCTCAACGGGCTGTACATGATGATCGGCTCCTTTACCAGTGGCATCGTGTTCGAGGGAATGCGCTGGGAGTGGAACGCGCTTAATGACCCGCATGCGACGGCTATCGTTTACAAAGCACTGCCCAAGATCCATCGTTCGGTCGGTTTGGACGTCACGCTGCAGGTGCAGATGGAGGCAGCCGAGGTGCGACGCCGTTTCCAGACGCCGCTGCTGCGGCCGGTGCTGGATATGGCCGAAGTCTGGTTTCAGATGCGGCCGGAGGTGACCTTCCACGATCCCCTCGCGGCCGTGTCGATCTTTGATCCGCAGGTGTGTGCGTATACGCGCGGGCAGGTCGACGTCGAGCTGTTGAGCCCCGAGTTACCGGGTATGACCTATTTCCGCAAGGACGAGGCGGGGCCGCACGAAGTGGCGCTGGGCGTGGATGCGGGGCGATTTTTTGACGAGTATTTTGGGGTGACGTCTGAACCTCGATTTGCTTGATTTTTGGGATTACCTTGATTAGAACTCCCGGCGCGGCGAATCAAGGTAATCCCCCTAATCTTGCGAATCAAGGTTCAGACAGCTAAATATCCTCCATCCACGGCTAACGCTGTGGCCGTGACAAACGATGCCTGAGGTGAGCAGAGCCAGAGAACGGCTTGGGCGACTTCGTCGGCGGTGCCGAGACGACCGATTGGTTGGTGCGTCAGCCACTGGCCTTCGGCTTCGGGGTGTTCGGCCAGGACTTCTTCGACGGGAGGTGTGCGGATCCAACCGGGGCAGACGGCGTTAATGCGGATGCCGCGGTTGGCGTACTGCACGCCTGCCGACTTGGTGAGGCCGAGGACGCCGTGCTTGGCGGCCGAGTAGACTGGGTCGAAGGGGAAGGCGCGCTGGCCATCGACCGAGGAGTTATTGACAATGGCGCGGTTTTCGGTCCCGGCGTTTTCTAGCATTGCCCGGATTTCGTGCTTCATGCACAGAAACACGCTCTTGAGATAACCGTCAATGGTTCGATCCCAGTCTTCCTCTGTGATCTCGGCCAGCCAGCCGCCATGACCGCCGCTGCCGGCGTTGTTGAATGCCACGTCGAGGCGGCCGAATGTGGAGAGGACGGAAGCCACCATTGCTTCTACCTGGGCGGGCTGCGAGACATCGGTTTGGATCCACACGGCATCGCCGCCCGCTTCGTTGATATGGCGCACGACTTCTGCGCCGGTGGCCTGCGAGCGGCTGGCGATGGCCACGCGTGCGCCGGCTGCCGCAAAGGCGAGGGCGGTGGCGCGGCCGATGCCGGTGCCGCCGCCGGTGACAAGGGCGACTTTCCCGCTGAATGTGTGCTGCATGGCTGTCTCCTAATCAGTTGAGCTTGTGACTGCGCACGACGGCGTGCGCACTGGACGATAAGATGGGGAGGAACGGGTGCTTGCGGCTGCACGGTGCGAGGCTCGTCCCGCCAGTCTGGGCGCAAGCGAGGTAGCGTGGTACGAGCCAGGCACCACGAATGCAGGTGCTAGGGGTTCAGGGCGGCGATCACCTCGTCGTGGATGGGGCCGCAGGTGGCGACGATATGGTTGCCGGTGACGGGGTCGCCGCCATGCCAGTCGGTGATTCGGCCGCCCGCGCCTTCGATGATGGGGATGAGGGCCATGAGATCCCAGGCGTTCATAATCGGGTCGCCCATGATATGAGCGCCGCCGGTGGCGACCAGGTAGTAGCCGTGGCAGTCGCCCCAGTTGTTGTAGCGCTTGACGCGCTTGGCCAAGGCTTCGAAGGCGAGGCCATTCTGCTCGCGGTAGACCTGCCAGTGGTCGGTGGTGAGGAGGATGGCATCCTCAATTCGGTCACAGGGTGCGGTGCGCACGGGGCGGCCGTTGAGCCAGGTCTGTTCGCCTGTGCCCACGAGAAAGTCGCCGATGATGGGTTGGTTGATGACGCCGAGAGCGGGGCGGCCGTCTTTGAGGAGGGCGATCAGCGTTCCAAACAGGTACGTGCCGCTGACAAAGGCCTTGGTGCCGTCTATGGGGTCGAGGACCCAGCGATAGCGGGCGCCGGGCAGGTGTTCGCCGTATTCTTCGCCCAGGATGCCGTGCTCCGGGTATTCACGGGCGATCAACTCGCGCATGATTTGCTCGGCGCGGCGGTCGGCAATCGTTACCGGCGACTCGTCGGACTTGATGTCGACGTCATATCCGGTGCGGTAGTAGTGACGGATAATGCCGGCGCTGGCATCGGCAAGTAGCTTGGCAAAAGCCAGCAATTCATTATGCTCTCCGGCGTCAAGCGCGCCGCTAAATTTGCGCATCTTCAAAATACTCCACAAGTTGCAGTTGTTTGGATTCGTCAAGCAGGTCGGCGCAGAATCGCCACCAGGTGCGGGCCAGCTTGCGGCCCTCGGCGAGCGATTTGCGGCGCACGAGTGCCAGCTCCATGTCGGAACGGGCGGTGACCAGGTCGTTGCGCATGGCCCAGCCGAGCCCGGCCAGATAGAACTGGCCCCAGAAGCCGGGGTCCTCGTTGATGGCGCGCAGCACGCTGGCCAGCCCCACGCCGTCGTGGTCGCCCAGGTAATAGCGCGACAGCACGAGCTCCAGGTAATCGACATTGCCGTCGTCGGGCAGCTCGGTTTTGACGGCTTTCTGCCAGGACTGTTGCGCCTCGGCCGGCCGGCCACTGCGATGATAAATGAGTCCCTGCCAGAAGTTTGCACGAATTGGCCCCAGCTTGTCGGTGCGGATGAGCGTTTGCGCTTCGGCGTAGGCGCCCACGTCGACGAGGTGCGTGTAGACGTACTGCGGATTCTGGCGATAGAACGGGTCCAACATCGAGGCGTGTTCGTACCAGGCGAGTGCCTCCGCTCCCTTGCCCAACGCAGCAGACTGCCGTGCCCTGAGGTAGGCCACAAAACCCTGGTCGCGTTTGGCATCTTCACTGGTCATATCGGCACGGTGGTGGCGGTTGACCCAACCTTCGGCGCTTTGCACGGCCTGCTGGGCGACTTCGTAGCGCTGCTTGTCCAGTGCGGCAAAGAGCGCGTCGCCCCATGGGTCGAGTTCGTCGCTGGCGGCGGCGATGGCGCGCAGATCTGCCAGCGCCTGGTCGACCTCGCCGGCCTGGAGGCGGATGGCGGCGGCGTGGCGTACGAAGGCTTTCTGTTCGGGGTCAACCAGCAGCACGCGAATCTTTTCGTTGACGGCCAACGCTTCTACGTAGCGGTCGCGGTAGGAAAGATAGTATTGCAAGTCGACGGCGGCCTGGCGCATCACGTTCTGCAAACGTCCTTCGGCGGCCTGGCGCTGGTTGGCGGGCAGGCGGCTGAGGCGGTCGATCAACTTGCGATAGATTTCGATGGCGCCATCGTCCTGCCTGGCAGCCAGTTGCTGCGCCTGCAGCAGCAGGTCTTCCCAACTGCCCTTGATAATGGGCGTCTGCTGTGTTTCCGTCATGTGTATCCGTTAAAGTCCAGGAAAGAAACCGAGTTTCCAAGCAAGCCTCGCTTGTCAGAAACTCGGTTTCCAAGTTTGTTGCGCCAGGCGTACTGGCCTAGGCTATTTCAACCGTTCTAGAGGTCGATCTCACGCTTGACGGTGTAGAGCAGGGTGTCGGCGCGCAGCTCTGGAAGGTTGTAGCAGGAGCCGCCCAGGGCGTCGGCCAGCTTCTGGGCCAGGCCACGGTCGAAGGCGGCGTGCTCCATGTTGATGACGATCGAGCGCAGGTTGGCCTGTTCGAACAGGTTGGCAATGCGGCCTGCCTCTTCCTGGGCCGGCATGCCGGTCATGCTCACGTTGCCGGCGCCGTCGGTCAGGAGGATCATCAGCGGGCGAATCTCGGCGTCGCGGCGGCGGGCGTTGTCGAGCACCTGCCAGGCGAGAAAGAGCCCGTTGCTGAGCGGTGTCTTGCCGCCCACGGGCAGGTCCGTGAGTGCGCGCTGCGCCAGCTCGACGCTGCTGGTGGGGGGTAGGACGAGACGGGCCTTGTCACGTTGAAAGACAATCAACCCGACCTGGTCGCGGCGCTGATAGGCGTCGACCAACAGGCTGAAGATAGCGCCCTTGGTGGCTTCCATGCGTTCGCTGGCCGCCATGCTCCAGCTGGCGTCGACCACGAACAGGACAAGGTTGCCGGTGCGGCGGACGCGCACCTTGCGCTGCAGGTCACCCTTGCGCAATTGGAGCGCAAGGTCATTCTCGCGTGTCTCGTGGCGCTGGCGCTGATAGGGCGCCGCGGCGCGCAGCGTAGCGTCGAAGGCGATGTCTTCGGGGTGGTCGCCGGCGGGGCGAGCCTTGATATAACGGCCGCGCTTACGCTCGGTGCGGGTGTAGGAACGCTTGCCGGCGCGCTCGCGCGTCATCTTGTCCAGGGGAGTATCAAGCCGCTTGGCTTCAAACGTGTCGCCGACCTTGACGGGTTTACGAGCGCCTTTATTATCCGCAGGCGAAGAACTTTGCTGAGGCGAGGCATCGGGTTGCGCTGTTCCGCTTTCCCCTGCCTCGGGCGCATCACTCAGCTCCGATTCGTCGCCCTCCATGCTTTTTTTTGGTCTGCCGTGGCTGCGCCTTCACCTTCCTGCTGCGTGCTGTCCTCGGTCACGTTTTGTTCGGCCTCAGCACGCGCCTGGCGCATGTTGGACTGCAACTGGTCAGGGTTGAGCACTGAGTCCTGGAAGGGCTGCTTCTTCATGCGGTGGGGCAGGGCAAGCTCGGCTGCCAGCAGGATGTCCTTGTCATTAATTTGCAGGCGGCCGTCATAGGCTGCCTGGGCACGGGCCGTCTTGAGGATCACGATGTCGGCGCGGTGGCCGTCCACCTTGAAGGAGGACGTGAGCGCCGCGATCGTGTACATGTCCTTTTCGGTGTACTCCACGAGCGGGTAACGCTGGCTGGCAGAGACAATGCGCTCGGCCAGTTTGTCTTCGGCTTCCTCGTAGGCAGCACCGAAGTTATCCGGGTCCTGCTCGAAGAAGACGCGGCGGCGCAGCACTTCGACGCGCGGGCCGGCTTCGCTGATGCCGACGACGTCCACGGCATGGGCAAAGCGGTCGAGCAACTGGGGGCGGAGGTCGCCTTCTTCCGGGTTCATAGAGCCGACCAGCACGAAACGTGACGGGTGCTGAAAGCTGATGCCTTCGCGCTCGACGACGTTGACGCCCATGGCGGCGCTGTCGAGGAGCAGGTCGACCACGTGGTCGTCGAGCAGGTTGACTTCGTCGACGTATAGCACGCCGCGATTGGCGGCGGCGAGGATGCCGGGTTCGAAGTGGCGCTCGCCGCGCTGGATAGCCTTCTCGATGTCAAGAGTGCCCACCACGCGGTCTTCCGTGGCGCTCACCGGCAGGTCGACAAAGGGCGTAGACAGGTTGCTCGTCGGCAGCGCACCAAGGCGTTCGAGGCGCTCGCGGCACTCGTCGCAGAAAAGGTCCGGGCGGTTTGGGTCGCAGTTGAAGCGGCAGCCCTGGACGACATCAAGTGCCGGCAGCAGGGCAGCCAGAGCACGCGCTGCCGTGGACTTGGCGGTGCCACGTTCGCCACGGATCAGCACGCCGCCGATCTGCGGATTGATGGCATTGAGCACGAGCGCACGTTTCATGCGCTCCTGTCCGACGATAGCGGTGAATGGATATGTTTGTCGCATGGATAAATCCCCGATCAGTCATCATTCCGGTGTTCGAGATGCCGGTATTCAGCTAAATTATAGCACAGGCGAGCCAGGCAAGAATCGATCGGAGCGGGCGCGTGATACAATTTTGCATCTTGTACGCATCCTGCAACTTATTGAGTTGGGCTGCGTAGTAGTGTAGTAGACAGCCGCCTACGTTCCAACACGGGTACGTGGGCGTGCCCGCAGACCCGCACGAGGGCGTGGCGGGCGGCCCGCATAAAAGCATGCGGGCTACGCGTTTCGGGCGTGCGGGATATGCGGGAAGATTTTCGTCGGCAGAACTAGGATTTGCCTTCATGATTCAGCAGGAACAGAGTTGGATGGAGCAGGGATGGGTAGAGGCTGCCCGGCGGGGCGATAAGCAAGCCTTTAGCCAGCTGGTGCAGGCGTACCAGCGTCCTGTTTTCAACCTGACCTATCGCATGTTGGGAAACAGCGAAGAGGCCGAGGATGCTGCGCAGGAGACATTTCTGCGCGCGTATGCGCGCCTGGCCCAGTATGACCCCCAGATGAAGTTTTCGACCTGGGTTTTCTCGATCGCCAACCATCACTGCATCGACCGGCTGCGCAAGCGGCGGGCGACGCACATCTCGATCGACGACAACCCGGTGCTGGAGAATTTGCAGGAAGATACGCCGCAGCCGGAGCACCGGGCCTTAGACCAGGAGCAAAGTGTCGAGCTGCAGGCGCTGATCAGTCTACTGGAGCCCGAGTATCGCACGCCGTTGGTGCTGCGTTACTGGGAGGAAATGAGCTACGAAGAGATTGCCGAGGCCATGGGGGTGACGGTGGCTGCAGTGAAGAGCCGCTTGTTTCGAGCCCGTCAGCAGTTGATGGCTTTATATGAGCGCGATCAAAGCGAGGCGGCGCCGCCTTCCAAGGGGCGCAAGCCGGTCAAGCAGCAACCGCGCGAGGTGGCGCAGAAGGCGCGCACCCTGCATCTCCGTCTAGGTCTGGCCAATCTGTAACAGTTTTTGAGGTGAGCGATGATGGAACCAATCTTGCAGGATCAACATATGGGCGACGCTCCGCCTGCGGTGGTGGAAGAGTTCTACTGGATGATGTCGCTGGCGCTGGACGAGCAGCTGGACCAGGCAGACCGGGTGCAGTTTGAGGCGCACCAGGTGCAGCATCCGGAATTGGCAGCGTTGTGGGCGGAATGGCAGGGCATGCACAGCCGGCTGGACCAGCTGCCGCATGCCGAGCCTGAGCCTGGTTTTGTCGAACGCTTTGCGCTGCGGCTTGCCCAGCAAGAGGCGCTGCAGCAGCGGCGCGTGCTCACCTTCTCCCTGCTGGCGGCCGTGTTGGTAGCGTTTGGTGCGATCGCAGCAACCATTGGGACGGGCGCCTACATCGTAGCGGCGCACGGTTCGTGGCTGGGCGAGCAGCTGCACAATCTGGTCTACACGTCCGTGGCGGTCGATGCCTGGTTTGACGCCGTGGTGGATTCGTTGGTTGCCCTGGCCAGCACACCGCAGGCGCAGGCGTTGGGCATGATGTACGTACTAGTGGCAATCATCATGGTCTTTGGCTGGGTGCAACTGCTGCGCCGCAGCGCGCGACTATCGGGCTCAGTTGCACTGCCAGGAATGGAGTGAGGAATATGCAGCGGGTGCAAAGAATGAAGACACAACATGGCGTGTGGCTGTTGGCTGCGGCGCTGATCACGGCGTTGTCCTTGCTGCTGGTGTTTGCGCCGAATGCGCGCGCCGACCAATCGCCGCAAACGGTCGTCGACCTGCAGCAGAGCCAGATTTATAACGGCGACCTGGAGGTTGAGCGCGGAGAAGTCCTTGAAGGCGACGTCAACGTCTACAGCGGGGATGTCGTCATCCGCGAAGATGGCCGCATCCAAGGCAACCTCAACGTCTACAGTGGCGACGTGGAAGTCGAGGAAAGCGCACGTGTCGACGGGAATATCACCTCCTGGAGCGGCGATGTGCAGATCGACGGCCGCGTGGACGGCTCGATCTCGGCGATGGCGGGCGACGTCGAGGTGGGCGACAAGGCATCAGTTGGCGGTGACATCAGCGCCATGGCGGGCCATATCAAGCAGCGTGCCGGCGCCGAAGTCGGCGGCAACATCTTGCGCGGGCCCGATCTGAAACTTCCGGCACCTCCGGCAATCAGCTTGCTGCCTTGGCTGAGGGCGCCGCAGGCGCCGGATGCCCCCGTGCCACCAGGCCGCGATGGTTTCTTGAGCCGGCCGCTGGGCTTTGTCGGCCGCGCCTTGGCCGCGCTGCTGCTGCTTGGCCTGTTTGTGGCAGGGGCGGCGGCCGTGGCGGCGCTGCGTCCCAGCTGGACGCGCGACGTGCAGGGCGTGCTTGGCCGCCAGTCTGCCTTGAGCTTTGCGACCGGCTTGATTGCAAATGTATTGATGCTGGCGGTGATCGGCTTCCTGTTTATCACCATCTGCCTGCGTCCCCCGGGACTGCTATTGGCCGTCGGGATGCTGGCGTTTAACGTGGCGGGCATGGCCGTCGTGGGAGCGGAAATTGGCGGCCGGCTGAGCGAGCGCATGAGCGGGCAGTGGACGCCGACCTCGCGCACGGCGCTAGGCGTCGTGGTTCCAGGTGCAATCATCGCCTTCTTGTGGGCGATTGGCGGCTGTCTTGGCTTTTTTGCCAGCCTGGGCGCGCTGCTGCTTGGTTCGTTTGGCGTCGGCGCGATCCTGGTCAAGGTGCTGAATCTTGGGTCGCAGTCAGCAGCTGTGCCCTCTCCGGCTGGCGGCCCGGCGGGTGAGGCCCCGATCCCCCCAGGTGAAGGAGCAAGTGCACCAGACACCGGGGCTGCGCAACCGTCCGTGGCTGAGCCGGCGGCAACTGTCGTCGAGACATCTAGCGTCGTGACATCGGCCAGCGAGACGCCGGCCAGCGAGTTGGCATCCAGCGAACCAGCGGCAGGCGAACTGCCGGCAAGCGAAACAACGGCAAGCGAAACAACGGCAAGCGAAAAATGCAGGCTGAACAGTGGTGGGTGTCCGCCAGTGGCGTGCAGGAAAGCGCGGCGGCACCGGCGGCCGCGAGCACACCACCGGCAGGTCAGGTTGATCCAGAGATCGTGCAAGCGGGTGACCTGGCACAGGCGGACTTCACGCGGATCGAGGGGATTGGCCCCAAGCTGAGCCAGCGTTTGCATGCGGCGAACGTTCACACCTTTGCGGACCTGGCTGCCCTGCCGCCTGAAACCGCAGCCGGCGTCCTAGGTTGGACCAGCGAGCGTTTGCTGCGGGCGCGGATTTTGGAACAGGCCAAGGAACTGGTTGCGTAAAGGCAGCGGAACGGACATTTTTCCCCCAATAATGGGTTTATTCCTGCCCCTCACCCGGTGTACCGGGTGAGGGGCAGGTGCTTTGTGGCTAGGTGGTTTCCCCTAGCCCCAACTCTGTGACCAGGGCGTCGCCGATGGCGAGGCCGGAGAGCACGGCGCCTTCTATACGGGGCGAGCCGAAGCCGTCGCCGCCGAAGAAGAGTGGGGGGTGGCCTTGGACACGCAAGTAGGGGTGGGGATGGAGGATGGTCGGCAGGGCATAGCGCCAGCGCTTGATTTCGGCGGCGCGCAGCCAGTCCTCCCCCTGCAGCCACGGGTGCAGGGCCGCGCGGAACAGGGGTAGAAGCTCGTTGTCGCCGTCGTCGTAGTGCGTCGCACTCCAGTGGGGCGCGCCGTGCAAGGTCAAGACCGTGGCATGGGGCGAGATCCCCTTGCGCTGGTTGTCGGCGATCCAGGCAATGTCGTCATGGGGACGCTGGACGGCCCCGGGTGCGGGCAGCCACACGGAGCCGTCGACCAGTAACATGGCGCATAGGCAAGGTGCATAGGTAATTGCTGCCAGCGCCTGGCGCTGATCTATCGGCAGTTCGACACTCCCTGCCTCGAGCAGGTTGAGTGACTGCGGGGCTGGGGGGGTCAGCACAAGGCTGCGGCTGTGCCACACGCGGCCGTCTTCCGCAGTCACGCGCCATTTCCCCTGCCTGTGGGCGACCGACACCGCCTTGACGCCGGTCAAGATTTCAGCCCCGGCGGCACTGTGGACGGCGGCAAGATACTTGGGGAGGGAGTTCATACCATCGCGAACGGCATAGCGCGGGTGACCATCGGCATGCGGTTGGTCCGCCAGGCTGCCATCGCTCCAGCCTGTGCTCCAGCGAAAGACGAGGCTCTGCTCGGTCCAGGCGTCGACAAACTGCTGGAACCGAGCAGCGCGTGCGGTGAAAAATTGGGCGCCATGGTCTGCGCGGCCGGGGCCGATACGCCGCGTGGCCAGACGCCCGCCGACGCTGCGCCCCTTGTCGAGCAGGGTTACGGCAGCGCCGCGCTCCAAGAGGCGGCCGGCTGCCATTAATCCGCAGATCCCGGCGCCGACCACCAGTACATCGGGGGTCTTGGTGATTTCGTTCGTCATGTTGTTGTCAAGCCTTTTCTGCGCCGAGCGTCTCAGCGCTTGCCGTAACCTTCATGTCACCGGGAATTTTGCTGCACCGGCGTCCAATACGCCGGCAGTTTGATGGGGAAGGCGGGGTCACCGCCCAGCACCTCGCGATCGCCTACGACCAAGGTGTAGCGCCCGACAGCCCCGGTGTCACTCCACACCGCCAGCGTGTAGCGCCCGTCGGCGGGCAGTTCGATGCGGTTCTCCTGCCGCTCCCAGTAACTCGTGCGGCTGAACGGCTCGAAGAATACGCTGGCCTTGCCTGGGGCAGCTGGCCAGACGACGGCGCCGGACCTGGCAGGGGCAGCGACTCGGCGCGGCAGATGGGTCGTAGTGGCAGCAGGCAGACCGGGGCCAATGATGGCGACGGTTGGCGTGAAGTTCTCCTGGCCTCCAATGGTGGGGATGGTCAAACCGACCAAGATGGATTGGCCGCGCTTGCCGTCGAACGTGACATAATCTATGTCGCGGCTAGAGTCCAGGGTCGCATACAGGGCGGTCGAAACCGTGGGATCTTTGACTACGCCCGGCGTCTTGGCCGTGAAATCCTTATCCTCGAAGAATGGTTGGTGAGCCGAGGCCAAGGACGCCGACAGCAGGACTAGCACAACGGCAAGAACGAAGGCTCCCGGTGTGCGCCAATAAATTCGCATAGAAATCTCCTTGTGAAGAAGCCATTAATCTATAGTGTTGCATGGTGTTCCTAGCGAGCATTTAGCCCAAGGTGAATCAGCACGGGCACATGGGTGTGCCCGATGACCCGCACGAGGGCGTGGCGGGCGGCCCGCACAAAAGCGCGCGGGCTACGCGGGCGCGCGCCAATATGAGGGTGCGCGGGGGTGAGTGGCAAGTGCCAGGCATGGTGGGAGTGAGTTAGCGGTGAATCAGGGTCGAGAAGACGGCTGGGTCGACTTCGGCGCGGAGGCCGCCGGGGATGCCTTTGACGATTACGCTGACGGCGTCGTGGCTGTGGAGCGACTCCTGGTGAGATGCGAGGACTTTGAAGTCGCGGATCGACGAGTGGCGGTCCAATTCCTGGTAGAGCAGGCGGACGGCGTCTTCGACGAACTTGAGGTTGGCGGCATTGAGTTCGGCAAAGGCCTGCTCGTCCTCGCGCTTGACTATGACCTGGGTTTCGGTCTGAAGGGCATTCAGGCACAGGTTGCGCAGTTCCTCGATCGTGATGGGGCCGTCAAGTTCGACCGTGACACGGGCTACCGAGCGCTGGCTGTGGGGCACGGCGGCGACGCCGCGGGTAGCGATGGCGTGCTGCGAGAGCTCATAACTGCATGGACAGGTGGATGAGTAGACGAAGTCCAGGTGGAGGAACTTGCGCACCTGGCCCTCGCGGTCCATGCGTGCTTCCATGGCAGCTTCGTAATATTGGTAGCCCAGCAGGCCGGAGCGCATGGATTCCTTGCGTAGTGGATAGCTGAAGCGCAGCGTCACGTGGGCATCGAGGCTGTCCAGGTCGCGACGATAGCTGAGCAGGATATGTTCGAGCGTAGCGAGTGAGAAGACCTCCTCGCTGTGGTCGTAAAAGGCGCGCATAATGCGGGACATGTTGATGCCCTTTTTGTGCGCCTCCAGCGAAACTGCGCCGGTGACTGATGTTTCCAGCAGCAGTGCCTCGCCGTTAGGTGTGGCGTAGCGCAACGGCAGGCGGAAGTTGTGGATCCCGACCTGTTGGATGGCGACGACACTGCCCTGGATGAGGGAGGCCGGGCCATTTTGAAGGTCGGGCAGCGACTTGCGATAGGGATCGGTCACCACAAATTCAGCGTCGTAGTAGCGCTGGGGCGCCCGGTAGTCCGGTTGGCGTGCGATGGGCGGCCGGCAGCCGACTCTGTGACTGGTCCCTATGTTGGTTGCATTGCTTGTCCCGTCGCCGGTATTTGATATTGGCTGCAGCTTGATATTCATCGTGGGTTCCAGTTCTACTGATAGGTACGGTTGGGCAGCCAGCTCGCGGCAGCCGAATAGCCCGTAATGCTTTAAGGGGCGCGTTGGTGCGCGTCTGCGAACGTGGCGGCTATGCTCGCCAGGGTTGTGCCGGTGAGCGGGTGCACCCAGTCGGGGGCGACTGCTGCCAGCGGCATGGCGACATGTGCAAAGCGCAACACATCGGGATCGGGCAGCTGTTGACCGTCGCCGGATGAAGGGGTCAGGACGGTATCGCCATAGAAAGCCAGGTCAAGATCGATCGGGCGCGGAGCAAACTTGTCCGGGCTGCGCACGCGGCCAAGCTCGGCCTCGATCTGGCGCAGCAACTGGCGCAACTGCTGCGGCGTAAGCGTCGTGTCAGCCAGCACACCAGCGTTGTGAAAGCTGGGCTGGTTGGCCGGCTGCCCGTCGGCACCTAGCGCTGATGTGACCAGAACGGGGCTGACGGCCAGGACCATGATCTTGGGATTGGTTTGCAGCAGGGCAATGGCGGCCGGCAAGTTTATTTCCTTGTCGATGTTGCTGCCCATGCTAATCAAGACCTTGGTCACAGGTCCACCTCCGCGCGGCGGCGCAAGATCGTGAGGCCAACGGACTGTGAGAAGCGGACGGCGCCCGGCTTCTCCACGGTCAGTTCGACGACTTGGATGCGCGGGTCGGAGGCAAAGCAGATGCGGACGAGGTCGGCGGCGAGACGCTCTACCAGGTTGGGAGCGTTGTTCTCGATGTGGGCAATCATGGCTTTGGCGGCAGATCGGTAGTTGACGGTGTCCTCAATGCGGTCGCTGGCGCCTGCAGTGCGGGTATCGGTCCAGAACGTGGCATTGACGACGATGTCTTGCCGGTTGGATCGTTCTCCGGGGTTGATGCCGATAATGCCGCGCACCAGGAGATTACGGATAAAGATACGATCTGGCGTTTCCATAAGCGTGAACAGATTCCTTGTAACAAACCTTGTGATCCATCACTGCCCGACAAACCGCACGTGGGCATGCGGGCTACGCGAGAGGGCGGGCGCGGTTTGATTGTGAAACATTCGACAATAGTGTCGGACAAAACCTGTGCAAAGTCCGTATCTGCGCTTCCGATCGTTAGGAAATCGAGGATTTCCTGTCTATCTTTGCCTGCGGTCGCCGGATATGTTAAGATCGTGGTGAAAGTCAAGCTACTGGGTGGACCGCGTAGAGAGCCGCGCGCAGGCACCGCAGATGTCATGCTTGACGCAACCAAGTGTGGAGATTCATGGCACACATCCTGATCGTCGACGACAATACCGCGTTTGTATTAGCGATCAGCGAGAGCCTACGGTTCCGCGGGTACACGGTTTCCGGTGCTTCTGACGGCGTCGAGGCACTGCAGCAAACAGACAAGAACGCGCCCGATCTTGTGTTGCTGGATATCGAAATGCCGGGGATGAACGGGTTCCGGTTCTGCCAAGAACTGCGCAGCAACCCACGCTTCCATGCCATACCCGTGATCTTTATGTCAGTGCGTTCCGATCTGGCCGACAAGCTGGCGGCCTACGAAGTCGGCGCCGACGACTACCTGGTGAAGCCCTTCGACATGTTGGAGTTGAGTGCGCGATTGCAGGCGGTTTTGCGGCGCTCGGCGCGGCAGAACGCCGCGGATCGTGAGCGTGCCCTGCAACTCGAGACCCAGGCGGACCAAACGCCCCAGGCAAATAACAAAGACAAACCAGCGGAAGGCTCGCCCCACCACGGCAACGAGCGCATCCTGGAAGTGCGTGGTTTGCGTTTGTACTTGGACAACGCGCTGGTACAGTCTGACCAGGGCGAGGCGCGCCTCACCCCGGCCGAATTTGAGCTGTTGAAGTATATGATGCTGCATCCGGACCAAATCTTGTCCAGCGAACGCCTGCTGCAAGAGGTCTGGCTGTATCCAACTGGCGTCGGCGACCCGGCAGTGGTTCGATGGCACGTCAAGAACTTACGCCGCAAGATCGAAGCTGAACCCGAAAAGCCGCTGTGGCTACGCACGATTTCCCACCATGGTTACATCCTCGTAAGCGACCCTGCCTCCAACAAGTAGTCAACCACTCGATCACTACTTACGGAACTCACACAACTTCCTTACGTAACACTCGCGCCGGGATGCTCCTCATTCTGCTATAATTGTTGTTAGGCATTCGGCTCATCACTGAACCTTACATCACATTTTGACAACCACTTTGCGAACTTAGGAGGCATACCAATGGCAATTGAGGAGATACGTAGGGTGATCCGTTTCACGGCAGCGATGGTCGCCGGTGTAACTCCAGCTTAAATCAATCCGCAAAGATCTCATCGGGCTTGAAAGGGAGGATGCGACCAACACGTCGCAATCCTCCCTTTCGATTTCTTGCGTCTCTCTATGGTATGTGCTGCGCTCAGCCCGGCGCCGACAGTTGGTACGGCTCACAGCTTTCGGACATGCGAGTAGGGGCACGAGGGATCTTACTCCCCTCCCAAGGCTACGGCGGTTGCGGCGATGACTTGCTCTTGCTGCTCCTCGCGGGTGATAGTCGCCTCGTTATCCCCCTGCTGCGGGCCGTACCAGCCAAACTGGGCGTGGTTGCCGCCTGCGATGGGGACGAAGGTGGCGGTGGAGGGGACGAGGGCCTTGCTGGCTTCGATGTCGGCAGGGGTGGCGAGGCCGTCGAGGGTGCCGGAGATGGAGGTGACTTGGAGGTCGGGTTGGCCGGCCAGGGAGTTGTTGTCGGGCGGGTAGGCGGCCCAGAAGATGACGCCGTCGACGGCGTCGGGGTGGCGGTCGGCGTAGATGGCGGCGGTGGCGCCGCCCAGGGAGTGGCCGCCGATGTACCAGTGCTCGATCTCCGGGTGGTTGTTGATGACGGCGTTGGCCCGGTCGGGGTCAAGGATGGCCAACGTGAGCGGCATGGGAGTGATCGCCACCAGGTAGCCCTGCTCGGCCAGGGCACGGGCAGGCGGGGCGTAGGCGCGAGGGTCGACATGACCACCCGGATAGAAGATGAAGCCTGTCGTGGGCGTGCCCTCGGTGGGCGTAAATTCGAGCCAGTTGGCGCGGGTGACGGTCACGGCTGCGTCACTTTCCAACGCGGCAATGGCCTCGGGCATGGGCTTGGCGGCGGAAGCGGTGTAGACGATGGCGGCGAACCCGGCCACCAGCAAGAGCAGGACGATGATCCCACCGGTAATGGCTAAGATGCGCCAGAGGCGGCGCTTTTTGCGCGGCGCGGCAGGCGTGGACTCGGGGTTGGTGGATGGTGTGGTTTCGGTTGCCATGGTTTGCATCTTTCTTTTTCAGACAGCTGGTCGGTTTTGGGTGTGCGGCACGCTCGATCTGTGTAGCTGGGTTACGCTCGTGTTAACTCGTGCCTGGCGCTGCCCATGGGCTTGCGGTGCAGCAGAATGAGTGGGGCAGCGCCAGGCACGACGGATCCTACTTTGGCCTGGTATCGGCCAAGATCAATTCTGCTGCTACTTTGCCCGAAAGGGTGACCATGGGGACGCCGCCGCCGGGGTGGGTGGTGCCGCCGGCGAAATAGAGGCCCTGGACGTCGGGGCAGCGATTGTGCGGGCGGCGGAAGGCGTTGAGCGCCTGGTTGGACGAGATGCCGTAGAGGGCGCCGCGCCAGGCGCCGGTGAGACGCTGAATGTCCTGCGGCGTAAGCATGACTTCGCTGCGCACCTTGGGGCGGATGTCGAGGCCAAAGCGCATTAGCGTGTCAAAGACCAGGTCGCGATAGGACTGCGCCTGTGCTGCCCAGTCAAAGTGGGGGCCAAGGGCGGGGGCGTTGACGAGGACGAACCAGTTCTCGCAGCCCGGCGGCGCGTGGGTGGGGTCGCGCTTGGAGGTGATCGCCACGTAGACAGTGGGATCCTCCGGCGCACGGCCGCGGGCGAAGATATCGTCGAATTCGGCGCGGTAGGCGGCGTTGAAGAAGATGTTGTGGTGCGCTAACTGCGCGTGCTCGCCCTCGACGCCGAGCAGCAGGACAAAACCGGAGCAGGAGGTGTCCGTATGCTGCAACTGCTGCAGCCGCCGCGGTGCTAGGGCGGGATTGAGCAAGTGGGTGTAGACGGTGGTCACGTCGACGTTGGCCAGCGCTGTGTCGACCGGCACATGGCGGCCGTCCCGCAGGCGCAGGCCGGTGACCTTGCCGGTGACCTTGCCGGGGCTGGTTTCGATCTGCCGGACGGGGGAATTGACGTAGATCTTGACGCCCAACTCTACGGCCAGGCGGTGCATGGCGTCGGCGATGGCGTAGACCCCGCCGCGTGGGTACCAGACGCCGCCCGTCAGTTCGACATGGGCGATGACGCTGAGGGTGGCGGGGGCCAGGTAGGGGCTGGCGCCGACGTAGGTGGCGAAGCGGCCGAGCAGCTGGCGCAGGTGCGGCGAGTGGACACGGCGGCGAATGGCCTGGTCCATGGTCAGCCAGGGGTCGACCTTGAGCATGTCGGCGGGGGGTACGCCCAGGAAGGTGCGCAGCGCCGGCGGGCGGTTGTAGATAAAGACCGGGCCGGTGATGCGGTGGAGGCCCGCCGCATACGATAGAAAGGCGAGGTAGCCTTCCACATCGCGGATATCCAGCTGCTCGATCTGGGCAGCCATATGTGCCAGGTCGCCCGTGGCGTCCAGCACCGTGCCGTCGCGGTAGAAATAGCGCGTGAGGGGGTCGACCGGCAGCAGCGTCAAGTAGTCGTCCAGGTGGCGGCCGGCGGCGGCGAAGAGATCGGTGAACACGTGCCGCATGGTGATCACCGAGGGGCCAGTGTCCCAGCGGAAGCCGTCTTGCATGACCTGGCCCATCTTGCCGCCGACGGTGGCGTTTTGTTCGTAGACGGCCACGCGGCGGCCAGCGGCGGCCAGGCGAATGGCGGCGCTAAGGCCGCCGATGCCCGCGCCGATAATGGCGATATCGGGAGCCTCAGCGGCGGCAACATTATGGGCGAAGGCAGACGGCGTGTGCGGCTGCTGGTTGGGCTGCGGGGGCGTGTTCATGCGTCGCGCAGGATTCTCCCTTTCCACACGACGCCGCCAAAGCGCCAGCGCCACCAGACGGCGCGTAAGGCGACCCACGTCATAAGGATTACGGAGAGCGGCATCAGCAGGGCGTCGCCGATACGTTGATGGGTGGCGGCGGCTGTGAGGGCGCGCGCTCCGACACCCAGGGCGACGAGCAGCGCCGGCCACTGGGGCCAGCCGGGAAGGATCCAGTTTGAGCCGGCTGCCAGCCAGAACCAGGGCCAAACGAAGACGGCCCAATGGAAGAGGGTAGAGAGCAGCAGGAGCGAGACATGGTTGCCATGGCCGGCCAGGATGTTCTTTGCGTAGCCATCGATAGTGGCGTGCCAGCCTTCGTACATGCGGCAGCAAATGAGTTGATTGCCGTCGGCCATGCGCAGTTTCATGCCGCCGGACTTGATACGCTGGGCGAGGCGGACGTCTTCCACTACAGCGCCGCGCACGCCGGCGTGGCCGCCGATGGCAGCGTAGGCCGCACGACGGAAGGCCATACACTGGCCGTTGGCAGCAGCAGCCAGGGGGTGATAGAAGTCGTGGGCCAGGCGCAGCGGCAGGTAGCCCAGCACGGCCAGGGCCATCAGCGGGACGGTCAGGCGTTCGCCCCAGGTCACCGTGACCTGGGTGGGCCAGACTGTCAAGAGGTCGGCCTGGCTGCGCTGCATCTCGGCGACCAGGGCCGTCACGGCGCCGGGCTGCCAGAAGACGTCGGCGTCGGCAAAGAGCAGAATATCGACTTCCCGCGCGACGGCAGAGCCTGTGATCGCCCCACAATCTGCAGCGGCTTGGGCGAGCTGGTGGCAGGCCCAGTTCTTGCCCATCCAGCCCGGCGGCAGCGGCTGGCCGCAGAGCAAGCGGAAATCGGCGGCGCCTGCCGCGGCAGCGGCTGCCGCTGCCGCCGGGCTGGTATGGTCGTCGGAGTGGTCGTCGAGCACGATGAGCTGGAGGAAAGGATAGTTCTGTGCCAGGATCGAACTGACAGTAGATCCAATCACGGCTGCCTCGTTGCGCGCCGGAATCAGCACGGCCACGGCTGGAAGCTGCGCGCAGTCATCAATAGGACAAGCTTGCGACTGCACACGCAGGCGTGGAAAGCTGCGGGCGTTGCCGGCAGCGATGGCAAAGATGACAAGCAGCGCGGCGCTGACGAGGAGCGGCGCCAGCCAGGGGAGGATGGGGCTCATAAACTTGTCGACTTTCGGCGCCCGCGCCATTGCGGCGGATGCGCGAGATCAGTGCGATGCTTGTAGAGAACGATGGCGGCATTGCCCAGCCAAACGCCGACAATGATGCCGGGCGAAGGCGGCGCACCCAGCAGGTGCCAGGAGGGCGGCAGCAGGAGCAGGATAGGCAAGATGCACAGAAACATGAAAAGCACGGCCCAGCCGTTGGCACCTACCAGGGAGGAAAAGAGCCAGAGGAGCAGGCCGCCAAAGGTTGGTCCCTCCCAGATCGTGAGCGCCATCCACGTGCCGAGCGAGGTCGCCACGGCCTTGCCGCCGCGCCAGTGGAGAAAAGGCGAGAAAGCGTGGCCGGCGATCGGCGCCACGGCAATCGGGATGATGCGCCAGTCCTGAATGCCCGCCCAGTAGTAGGCGGCGCTGACCGGCAGCAGCGCCTTGAGCGTGTCGAGCAGCAGCGCGAGGGCGCCCAACTTCTTGCCGCCGGCCCGCATGACGTTGGTGGCCCCTGGATTGGCATCGCCGTAGCGAGTGATGTCCCGCTTGAGCACCCCCCGGCCGAGCCAGACCGACAAGGGCAGGGATCCGGCGAGAAAAGCAGTGACAGTCCAGATAACCAGTGCGAGCATTGGGTTTGCCTGATGGGCGTTTTATGCGAGCGCCTTCAGCGTGCGCATGCGACTGCGAATGGACAATACAACAAAGGCTCCCATTCCCACAAAACCGACCAGCGCGGGTCCCAGCATGTGCCAGAAAACGGCCTGGCCGACGCTTTGCAGGAACCAGGTGATGGTGTAGACGACGAGCAAGGGGGTAATCGGCGGCTGCTGGGGGCGGACGGCGAGCGTGATCAGGGCCGCGGCGAGGAACCAGCCGACGAAGTTTATCCAGGGAATGCCAAAGTAGCCGCCAGGCTGGTTCCATACCCAGTAGCCCCAGCCGACCATCTGGGGGTCGAGAAAGAGGTCCCAGGCCGTAAACGCCAGGGCGCTGACGACGACAAAACGCCAGCCACTGGACCGGCCGGTGATGGCAGCGGCGACGGCCCAGGCAGGGGGCAGCATCATCAGCCAGGCGATGGGGATGATGAGCGGCACACCGCCCAACAGCGGGGCAAGAGAGGGAGTGTAGTAGTAGCTGCCGAAGGGGATGCCGGTCGTGCTGCCGACGCGCTCGACGAGCCACGCGAGCGGCACGACAATGGCCACCACGCGCAGCGTCTCGCGCGTGCCCCAGGCGGCGTGCACGACGACCAGGACGGCGGCAGCCTGGAGCAGGACGCCGGCGATGACACCCCAGTGCAGAACACTGTCGCCCACGACCCAGCGGATGATGGGGATGGAGATCATGGTCAGGGCCCAGGCGACGATGAGCCAGTAGCGCGGCTGCGCCAGGACGGCGAGCAGGGCCTGGGCCCAGCGGCGTGGGTCCGCGCTGTGGTGGGTAGGGGTGGAGAGTAAAGACATAGAGACGCCTGGGATCAGTAGCTGTTGGCAGGTTGGTGGGAGCGGCCGGTCCCCGGCGCGGCAATGACGCTGGCATAGCGGCTCACGGCGGCGGCGATGGCGGGCCAGCTGGCATCGTTGGCATTGATCAGCTCGTGATCGCCGGGCACCTCGACATAGTCGGCCAGGTTCGGCAGGCGAGCGGCAAGGCGTTTTGTCACGGCGGGCTTGACCAAGGGGTCCTGCGCGCCTTGAATCACGAGGGTAGGGGCCATAACGTGGGCCGCGGCGCTGTAGCCAAGCTGGCCGCTGCGGCGAACCTGGCCCAAGATGCGCACGGGGATGCGCAGCTCCCGGATGGCTGCCTGCACCTCGGCGTCGTCCAGGTCGGCCTCGGGCATGAATTGGTGCAGCGTGTTGCGGAACTTGGGGTCGGCGAAGTCGGCCCGCTGAAAGGGCTTGATCCGCGGGAGTACGGTGGCGGCCACCGGAAACACCTTGTCCAGCCAGGAATCGACGCGCCAGAAGGGGGCGAACAGGACCACGCCGGCAACCGGCTGCCGCGCCGCCACATGCAGGGCGAGGGCGGCGCCCATCGAGTTGCCGACCAGGATGACACGGCGGTGGTCGCGCTGGAGATGCGACAGCGCATGTTCGATGGCTGCCACCCAGTCGGCGTGGCGCCGTTGGGGCAGTTCGGCGATGGAGTGGCCAAAGCCGGGCAGGAGGAGCCCTTGGGTGGTCCAGCCTTCCCGGTGCAACAGGTGGCCGACGCGGCGCAGCTCGGAGGGTGTGCCGGGAAAGCCGTGGATGAGCAGGGCAGCGTTGGCGGGATGCTCGCCGCCGTGTTCATGACCCGGCCAATAGAACGGCCCATGTTCGGGAGTTTGAAATGCACGCAGTTCGACGCCCACAGCATTTTTCCTTCACTAAGAGGACTCAATTGGCAGGGGCGGGATGGCGGCCTGTCATGCGATGGAGCAGCGACAATACACTGCGCGGGGCACGTTCCTGGCTTTGGCGCGCCAGTACCAGCGTCGTGCCCACGGCGATCATGACGTTGGTGACAAAAAAGAAGACGATCTCCTCGAAAGGGAGGCCGCCGACGAAGAAGTTGACCGACTGCTCGGGGTTGATCGTCCAGGTGCCCGATTCGATGGCGAGCGCATCGGCGACGCAGAGGTAAATAGTGGCGGGAATCAGCGTCCACAGGATCAGCTTGCGATAGTGCCAGAGGATATCGCCGCCGAAGCCGACCTGAAGCATCAGGGGCGGGAGCGCCCAGGCCAGCAGCAGGGCCAGGTAGGTTAACGGCTGCTTGCCCGTAAAGAGGATGAGCAGCGCAATGAGCCAGAGGACGGTGAAGGCGGCCAGCGCGCCCCAACGCTGCAGGCCGGCGTGGGAGGTGTCGATCTGGGCAGTGGGCGGAGTGAGGCGACGCGCCAGGAAGACCAGCCAGAGCCCGGTCAGAATAGGCTGGAGGACAAAGAAGGTGTATTCCTCGATGGGCACCCAGCCGATCACGAAGCCGGTGACCAGCTCCGGGTGATACCACCAGACACGGGTGGCGACCAGGTAGTTGTCCCACGGGGTCGTGTAGATCAAGGCGACGGCACAGATAGCGGCGATCACTGCATAGGGGGACCAACTGGACAGCACGGCCGGCAGCTTGCGCCCGCGGCGCTCGTCCCACCAGGCGACCAGGGCCAGGATGGCGATAGGGATGCCGAGAAAATAGGCTAGAAAACCAAAGTACGTCATGTAGGCGCCTCGTGCCTGTCCAACGTCAAATATCACTGTTGCCGGTGTACCCGGTGGCATCATTGTGGGGGACGCAGCGGCACTTGTCGGTGACGTATGTTCTATTTGCGGTTAACGTCGAGGTAGCGAGTTGGAATCGGGGCACGAAGGCGTGCCGCAAATTCGCACGAAGGCGTGCGAACTGGACGCCGATACGCAACGATAGATGACGATTGCGACGATGTGTGACGACGCGGCACTAGGGCAGTGGGGGCGGGGCGGTCGAGGTGCGGATCACCATCTCGATAGGGAGCACGATTTCCTGGCGCGTGGTTTCTTCGGGATGGTTGATACGCCGGAGCAGCAGCTTGGCAGCCGTGCTGCCTAGCTCATAGGCGGGCTGCTTGACGACGGTCAAGAATGGATTCAGCAAATACTCGAAGGGCAGATCGTCAAACGAGGTAAGGGAGATGTCGGCGGGCACGCGTAGGCCATTTTGGTAGAGGGTGCGCAGGGCGCCGGCGGCCAGGAAGTTGTTGGCGGCGAAGATGGCCGTGGGCCGTGGCTGCATTTGCAGGATGCGCTCGGTTAAGGCGACACCACTCTCCACCGTGTAGCTGCCAAACAACATCAAGCTTTCGTCGACGGCAATGCGCGCATCGTGGAGCGCCGCGCGGTAGCCAATGGCTCGTTCTTGCGCGGTGAACAACTCGGCAGGGCCGGTAAGCAGCGCAATGTGGCGGTGGCCAAGCTCGATCAGATGGTTGACCAATTGGCGCGCACCTTCGCACGAAGCCCCGCGCACGACATCGACGGCAACATCCTTGAGCAGATGGTCAAGCACGACGACCTTGACATCCTGGGCCTGCAGCGCCCGCACTGATTCGCCGGAAGAAGATGCCGGTACGATCAGCACACCATCGACGCGGCGGCGCAACAGCATCGATATGTACTGCGCCTGCTTTTGCTCGCCGGCATCGGTGTTGCAGTAGATCACGGTAAAGCCGCAGCGGCTGGCCTCGTCTTCCACACCACGGGCGGCGGTCGTCCAGAAAGGGTTAGAAATATCGGAGAGCACCAGCGCCAGCGTCTGCGTTCGGTTGGAGCGGAGGCTGTTGGCCAACATGTTGGGCACGTAGTTGAGCTCGGCGGCGGCGCGATGGACGCGGGCGCGCGCTTCGGCGCTGACATACCCCGAATTGTTGAGCGCGCGGGAAGCGGTGATGGGCGCCACACCCGCGCGCCTGGCAACGTCACGAATCGTCGTCATGGTTGGGGTAAATGTCCAAAAAACGGCTTGACATCATCCATGACACAGAGTATGATGTCTGCGTGTGGTACGCATACCATATGCTATCACACGCGTGCAAGGCTGTCTAGCGTTTTGGAAATATCCGGCACGTGACCGTCTGTTTGTAGTCCTATTAGCTCCCAAGCAACATTACTTTCATTTTGATAACTGGGGATCCGCACCGCCCGCTCCGCATCATGTCGCGTGCTCCCCTGCAAATTGTACTGGTTCGCTCCACGCAGCTGCCACCCCATGCACCTGCGGCACTACATAGCCGTTTTTATAACAACCGTAGTCCCTGGGAGGAAACATGCAAAGCAATCAGTTGTCTCGCCGGCAGTTTTTGCAGATGGCTGGGGCAGGTGCAGCCAGTGCTGTTCTACTTGCCGCCTGTGCGGCGCCGCCGGCCGCCGCGCCTGCGGCAACGACGGGCGAGGGCGGAGGAGCAGCAGCCGCGGCAGAACCGGTCACGTTGACGTTTGGCCACCACTGGGAAGCCGCGTTCCGGCCGCACCAAGACGAGTTTGACAAGAAGTACATCGCTGAACACCCGGACACGAAGATCGAGATCACGTACAACACATGGGCGGACCACAACCAAATCGTGCCCACCTGGGCCGCGGCAGGCACTCTGCCCGACGTGATATATGTACACGGCCGCTATTCGCGCCCGTGGAACCACGAAGGCATTGTCGTCAGCACGCAGGACTTCATCGACGCAGATACTAAATTCAACGTCAAGGATATCTGGGAAGAAGCGCTCCGCCTTTATCGCTACGACGATAAGCAGCACGGAATCCCGTACGATCACGGCCCCATTATCTTGGGTTACAACAAGGACCTATTTGACGCGGCGGGCGTGGCCTATCCTGACGATACCTGGACGATGGACAACTTCCTCGAAGCGGCGAAGAAATTGACCGTAGGGGAGAACCAGTGGGGCTACGGCGGATATTACAACAACGTAGTGGAGTTGGGCAACGAGCATGGCATCACGCTGGTGGGGCCGTGGGGTGGTGAAGTGCTGGACGATACCGAGACCAAGATCTTGTTGGACTCGCCGGAGAGCCTGGCAGCCCTGCAGTGGTGGGCGGACCTGATCCACGTACACAAGGTTGCGCCACTGCCTGCGCAGTCGGCGGCGATCCCAGCTGGGCCATGGGTGGCAGGCCAGGCGGCCATGTTTGCCTTGGCTTCGTGGGGCACGCCGACGCTGATCGCCAACTCAACGTTTAAGTGGGACGTGGCGCCGTGGCCAAAGGGACCGGTAGGAGCGAAGACGGGCGCGTTCGGCAGCGGTTTCGGCATCACGCGCGATTCCAAACATCCGGAGGCGGCGTGGCAGTATCTCAGCGAATACCTGTCTAAGGAAGGCATGGAATTCATGTGGGGCGCTTCGGGCCGTGGTTCACCTGCGCGCGAGTCCGCCTACGACAGCTGGCTGAACTCTGAGGGTGCACCAGAGCACGCCAGCTACTACCTGGACGCGCTCAAGAACTATGCCGTTACCGGTCACCCGTACATCACGTTAGCGGGCGGCGAGATCCTGGACGTGTTCACGCGCAACACGCAACTGGTGCAGACGGGTGACATGACCGTCCCGGATGCGGTGGCGGCGATCATCAAGGATGGCACGCCCATCCTCGAAGATGCGGCGGCGAAGGCGAAGAGCTAGCAGGCGGATTTGTCCCGGGGACCTCACAGGTCCCCGGGACATTGTAGGCCCCCGGGATATTGGTAGTTGCGCCGCATCGCATGACTCCGGTGCGGCATTGTGAAAGGACAGCGCACTGATGCTGCAGACGGTGTTGACACGGGCGCGGAAGCCGCTGACGCTGCGGCAGCGCGAGGAGCGGGACTTCTACCTGTTTATCGGCCTCTGGTTGATCGGGTTTATTCTGTTTACGGGTGGGCCGCTACTCGCCTCGCTGTATTTTAGCTTTACCAACTGGACGGGGTTGACGACGGTGGAATGGGTCGGGGCGCAGAATTTTATCGACCTGGCGCAGGACAAGCTGTTCTGGACTGCCACCCAAAACACCTTTTTCTACTCGTTCGGGGCCGTAACCCTGGGCACCATCGGGGCGCTGACAGTTGCGCTGCTGCTTAACCAGCACTTACCGGGCACGACCTTGCTGCGTGTAGTCTACTACATGCCGTCGATCGCCTCCGGTGTGGCGGTTTCCATTCTGTGGTTATGGCTGTTTAATCCACAGGTAGGCCTGGTCAACTACATGCTTAGCCTCATCGGCATCAAGGGGCCACTGTGGCTGTCCAGCCCGCAGTGGGCGCTGCCGGCGCTGGTGATCAAGAGCCTGTGGGCGATCGGGGCCAACATGATCATCTTGTTGGCCGGCCTACAGGCGATTCCAACGTCGCTGTATGAAGCGGCCAAGATCGACGGCGCCAAGCAGTGGGATGAGTTCTGGACTGTCACGCTGCCGATGCTCTCCCCGGTCCTGTTTTACGTGCTTGTAATCACCACGATTGCATCTTTTCAGATCCTGACTGACGTTCTGGTGATGACGCAGGGAGGGCCCGGCACGGCTACGTTTGTCTATGTGTACTATATTTACCAGGCGGCGTTTCAGTACTTGAAGATGGGATATGCCTCGGCGCTGGCCTGGATCTTATTCGCTATCATCCTGGCGTTGACCTTGCTCCAGTTGTGGGGCAGCCGCAAGTGGGTGTACTACGAAGATGAGGGTGCGCGCTAGGAGCGACCGTATGAGCGAACAACTCTACCAACCCAGCCAACCACCGCTCACCTCGGCCCCGCGCCCCGCCCAGGCGCGTCAGGTGCCATGGCTGCAGCGAGCCAGCACGCGCAAGTTTCTGCAGGCAGTGCTCGTCTATGCGCTCGTGTTGCCCGGTGCCGTCCTGTTTATCATCCCGCTGCTTTGGATGCTTTCCTCGGCGCTCAAGGATCAGAAGCAGATTTTCATCTTCCCACCGCAGTGGATACCCAACCCTGCCCAGTGGGAGAACTTCTCCAAGGGGTGGAATGACTTTTTGCCGTTCAACCGCTTCCTGGTCAACTCCCTGATCATCACGACCAACAATATTATCGGCAACCTGGTTTCGTGCTGCCTGGCGGCCTTTGCGTTTGCCCGGCTGCGGGCGCGGGGCAAGAACTTCTTCTTCATCCTGGTATTGGCGACTATGCTTTTGCCGCAGGAAGTGACGGTTATCCCGCAGTACGTGCTGTTTACCAAGCTTGGGTGGAGCGACAGCTGGCTGCCGCTGATGGTGCCGCCCTGGTTCGGCTGGGCATTCTTTATCTTTCTGCTGCGCCAGTTCTTCATGGGCATCCCACGCGAGTTGGACGAAGCCGCGCGGCTTGACGGTGCGTCATCCTGGCGCATTCTTTGGAACATCGTCATACCGCTCTCAAAGCCGGCGCTGGCGACGGTCGTGATCTTTGGCTTTATCGGCAACTGGAACAATTTTCTATACCCGTTGATCTACATTCGCTCGACTGACAGGCAGGTGCTGGCGGTCGGCCTCAACATGTTCCGGGGTGCCTACGGCAACACGAATTACAACTACATGATGGCCGTTGCCCTGCTGGTCCTGCTGCCGGTTTTGATCGTCTTTTTCTTTGGCCAGCGCCTGTTTGTGCGCGGCATTGCCCTGACTGGCATTAAGGGATAGTTGGGGCCATGGCCGTTTCGACAACCGAAAATGCTGCTCAAGACATGGCGCATGCTAATTTGCGCTGGAACTTCGCCGTCAACGTGATCGACGTCAGCTTTATCACGTTGGGCATGAGCCTGGTTTCGCGCGAAACGGTGATGCCGCTGCTGGTCAGCTCGCTGACGGACTCCAAGATCGCGATCGGCATGATCGGGGCCATTTGGGGGCTTGGCATCTACCTGCCGCAACTGCTCACCGCTAACTATGCGGAAGGTCTGCGCTATAAGAAGCCGTTCATTATGTGGCTCAGTGCCTTTGGTGAACGGCTGCCATACCTGCTGATGGGGCTCGTGGTGTGGTTTTTTGCCGTGCCGGCGCCGAACCTGGCGCTGGTGCTTTTCTTCACCTGCCTGGCCATTTCCGCCTTTAGCGCCGGAGCCGGGACGCCGGCGTGGTACGACATGATCGCCAAGGTAATCCCGGTCGAGCGGCGCGGCTTCTGGGCCGGGCTGAGCAGCGGGCTGGGGGCACTGATGGGGATTGCGGGTGCGTTCATGGTGGGCCGCGTGCTGGATGCGTACCCGTATCCGGGCAACTTCAGCCTCCTGTTTGTGCTGGCCTTTGTGGCGGTGTGCATCTCGTGGGTCGGTCTGGCGCTCAACCGTGAGCCCCCCAGCGAAGTGACCAAAGAAAAGCAGTCGCTGCAACGTTACCTGCGGCAGCTGCCAGCAGTCCTACAGAGCAACCATTATTACCGCCGCTATCTGCTCAGCCGCGGCGTCGTCATCGTCGGGGCCATGGCGATTGGCTTCTTTATCGTATACGGCAGCGAAAAGTTTGGGCTAGATGGGGCGCAGGTCGGCCTGCTCACGGCCATGCTGATTGGCAGCCAGGCCGTCATGAGCCTTGTATGGGGTCTGTTAGGCGACCGAGCGGGGCACAAGATTGTGCTCACGCTGGCAGCTGTCTGTCTCACGCTGGCGACGCTGGTCACGCTGCTGGCGCCGACCTGGCAGTGGCTGATCCTGACATTCATTCTGCTGGGCGGTTACTTGACCGCCGATTGGGTATCGAGCCTCAACATTATCTTGGAGTTCTGCGAGCCTCACGACCGGCCCACGTACATCGGGCTGACAAATACGCTGCTGGCGCTGCCGGTTGTACTGGCGCCGCTGGTAGGTGGCTTGCTGGCAACGCTGATCGGCTTTCCGGGGCTGATGATCACCGCAACGATTGTGGCCGCCTGTGGAACGCTGCTGCTGGCGTTCTGGGTGGTGGAACCACGCCACATTGCAATTAAAACAAGGGATAGAGCATGAACCGCGCCGATTTTTTGCCCTACCGGCAAATTCACCTTGATTTCCATACCAGCGAGGCGATCGAAGGCATCGGGGCCGATTTTGACCCCGACGAGTTTGCGGCGACCTTGGTCAAGGCCCACGTCAACTCGATCACCGTGTTTGCACGCTGCCATCACGGCTGGAACTATTACCAGTCGCAGGTCAACCCCGAGCGTATTCACCCGCACCTGGCGCGGCCGAACCTGCTCAAAGAGCAGATCGAAGCCTGCCATGCGCGGGGAATCCGTGCGCCGATCTACACCACGATCCAATGGGATCACTTCACGGCGCGGCAGCACCCGGACTGGCTGCTGACCGACGAGCACGGCCGCATCTTTGAGACACAGCCGTTTGAGGCCGGTTTCTACCGCTGGCTCAACGTCAACTCGCCGTATATTCACTTTTTGCGCGAGCACGTGCGCGAGATCTTTGACATGCTGCCGGTGGATGGCTTCTTCTTTGACATCGTGCAGCCGCTGCCCTCCAGCGATCCCTACACGCAGGACAAAATGCGGGCGGCAGGGCTGAACCCGGCCAATGCGGGCGATCGGGCGCAGTTCGGGCTGGAGTCGCTAAACCAGTTTAAGCGTGAATTCAGCCAGTTTGTGTGGTCGATCAACCCCGAGGTTAGCGTGTTCTTTAATGCGGGGCACGTCGGGACGCGCCATCGGGCCGTGATGGATGCCTACTCGCACTGGGAGCTGGAGACACTGCCGAGCGGCGGCTGGGGTTACCAGCACTTCCCGGTCACCATGCGCTACGCGCGCAACCTGGGGCTCGACGTGTTGGGGCAGACGGGTAAGTTTCACACTTCCTGGGGCGACTTTCACTCGTTCAAGAATGAAGCGGCGCTGCAGTTCGAGTGCTTCCGCATGATCGCGCTGGGCGCCAAGTGCATGATCGGCGACCAGCTGCCGCCGCGCGGCCAGTTGGAACCCTATGTGTATGAACGGATCGGCAACGTCTATGCCGAAGTCGAGGCCAAGGAGCCCTGGTGCGTTGGCGCCAAGGCGATCAGCGAGATCGCCATCATGACACCGGAGGAGTTCACCTCGGCCAGCGCCTCACACCTGCCATCGGCGATCAAGGGGGCGACGCGCATCCTCGAGGAGGCGGCGCAGCAGTTTGAGATCGTGGACTCGCACAGCGACTTTACGCCATATGCCGTCCTGATCCTGCCGGACATCATCCCGGTGGATGCCGCCTTGGCGGCCAAGCTTGAGGCGTATGTGGCACAGGGTGGCAAGGTGATCGCCACCTTTGAATCCGGCCTGGTGCCCGATCAGAGTGGGTTTGCGTCGGCATTGTTTGGCGTGGACGTGGCGAGCGAGGGGCCGCGTGACGCCACGGGCAAGCTGGTGCGCGGCGTGTTCTACGAGCGCGGCGACTATGTGGACTACATTCTGCCGCAGGGCGAGATTGGGCGTGGGCTGCCGCCGACCGAACATGTGATGTACATACGCGGCATGGACGTGAAGGCGCGGGATGGAGTCGAGGTATTGGCGCCGGTATTCCCCAGCTATTTTGACCGCACGTGGGACCACTTCTGTTCGCACCGGCAGACGCCGTCGGCCGGGGTCCCGGGGAATCCTGGCATCGTGCGCAGCGGCAGCGTGATCTATTTTAGCAGCCCGGTGTTTACACTGTATGACCGGGTGGCGCCGTATTGGTGCAAGCGGCTGCTGCTCAATGCGCTGGACATGTTTTTGCCGCAGCCACTGGTGCGGCATGGCGGGCCGAGCACGTTGTTTGTCACCCTCAACGAGCAGGCCGGCCAGGAACGGCAAGTGCTCCACCTGCTGCACTATGTTCCGGAGCGGCGGGGGACCCAGTTTGACATAATAGAAGATGTGATCCCGCTGTATGATGTGCCAATCTCGCTGCGCGTGCCGGCTGCGGTGGCCAGCGTTGTGACGGCGCCGGGTGGGGAGTTGCTGCCGTTTACGGTGGAGAGTGATCGAATCACCTTTACTGTACCCAAGGTTATGGGGCACCAGATGGTGGAAATCAATTTCATCTAGGGCGGAAGGCCCAACACGTAATGATGTACAAACCAACACGAGAGTCTGTATCGACGCACCCGCTGCCGGGATGGTTTGACGACGCCAAGCTGGGGATATTTGTCCATTGGGGGCTGTATTCGGTACCGGGGTGGGCGCCGCGGGCAGGCGAGCTGAGCGAGATTTTGGCCAGCGGCGACTGGGGAAAGTGGTTTGCCAACAACCCATATGCCGAGTGGTACATGAATTCGTATCGTGTGCCCGGGAGCGCGACCGCGGCGTACCATGCAGCTACGTACGGGGCTGATTTCCCGTATTCCAGCTTTGCGCCGCTGTTCAACGAGGCTGCGCAAGAGTGGGATCCCAATGCCTGGGCGGAGTTGTTCAAGCGCGTGCATGCGCGCTATGCGGTGCTGACGACCAAGCATCATGACGGGTTTCTGCTGTGGCCCAGCCGCCAACTGAACCCGTTCATCCCCGGCTATCACGCCGAACGTGACCTGGTAGGGGAGTTTATGCAGGCTGTGCGCAGGCACGGGATGACGGCGGCATTGTACTACTCGGGCGGGCTGGACTGGACCTTTAATGACAAGGTGATCCAGCACATCGCCGATTTCCCGCTGGCCGTGCCCCAGGTGCAGGAGTACGTGAACTATGCCAACAACCACTGGCGCGAGCTGATCGAGCGGTATGAGACGATGATCCTGTGGAACGACATCGCCTATCCTGCCAACACCGATCTCAACGTGCTGTTTGCGGATTACTACAACCGGCTGCCAGAGGGCGTGGTCAACAACCGCTTTACGCAGCGGTTCCAGATGGACCAGACCGGGATCGTCAGCGACAACTTCTTTGATTTTGAGACGCCGGAATACGCCTCGTTCCCGGACATTCGGCAGAAGAAGTGGGAATCGTGCCGCGGGATCGGTGCCTCGTTTGGCTACAACCGGCGTGAGGGGGCGGACCAGCACCTGACGATCGAGAACCTGGTGCGGTCGTTTGTGGATATCGTGAGCAAGAACGGCAACCTGCTGCTAAATGTCGGCCCGACGGCAGAGGGGGCGATCCCCGAGCTGCAGTTGGAGCGGCTGCTGGGGCTGGGGAGCTGGCTGGATGGGAACGGCGAGGCGATCTTTGACACGCGGCCCTGGCAAGTGGCCGAGAGCCAGACGCAGGGTGGGGTAGAGGTGCGCTTTACGCAGAAGGCGGGGACGTTGTATGCCACGCTGCTCGAGACGCCGGGCGAGCGGCAGATTGTGATCAAGGGGTTGTACGGCGCGCCGGGCGCGAGCGTGCGGCTGTTGGCGAGCGAGGAGCGGCTGGAATGGCAACAAATGGATAGCGGCATGGCAGTCCACCTGCCTGCCTCGCTGGCACAAGGGCCGGCCCATTCTTTGGCCATTACGCCGCAGCCGATTTGGGAGAACGCGCCGGCATAGGACAGCGCGAACACGGGCACGTGTCCGTGATAGTAGGGTAGACAACACGATACGTACGAGCAAAAGGAAAGCAGATTATGGCTGTGGTAGAGGATAGTACCCGTTTTGAGCCGACTTGGGAATCGCTGCGCGGGTACCGCATCCCGGGGTGGTATGAGGATGGAAAGTTCGGCATCTTTATTCACTGGGGCGTGTACGCGGTGCCTGCGTTTGACAACGAGTGGTACCCACGGCACATGTACCGGCAGGGCGAGAAGGCGTTCGAGCACCACGTGGCGACCTATGGCCCGCAGACGGAGTTCGGCTACAAGGATTTTATCCCGCTGTTCAAGGCGGAGCATTTTGACCCCGATGCGTGGGCGGCGCTGTTTGCAGAGGCAGGGGCACGGTTTGTGGTGCCGGTAGCAGAGCACCATGACGGCTTTGCCATGTACGACAGTGCGCTGTCGCGCTGGACGGCGGCCAAGATGGGGCCGCAACGGGATATCGTCGGCGAGCTGGCCCAAGCGGTGCGGGCGCGTGGGATGGTGTTTGGCGTGTCAAGCCACCGCGCCGAGCACTGGTGGTTTATGAACGGCGGGCGCAAGTTCCCGTCGGACGTGCAGGACCCGGCCTACGCCGACTTTTATGGTCCGGCCATGCTCCATGACGAGGGGCAAGACGACCATGCGCTGGACAACACCCCGCACCCCAGTCCCGAATACCTGGAGGATTGGCTGGCGCGTACCTGCGAGCTGGTCGACAAGTACCAGCCGCAGCTCGTCTGGTTTGACTGGTGGATCGGCCATGCGGCGTTTGCGCCCTATCTGCAGCGGTTTGCCGCCTATTACTACAACCGCGGCCAGGAGTGGGGCAAGGGCGTCGCCATCAACTATAAGTATGTGGCCTATCCCGAGGGAACGGCCGTGCTGGACGTGGAGCGCGGGCAACTCAAGGACATCCGCCCCCAGCTGTGGCAGAACGACACGTCGGTGTCCAAGAATTCCTGGTGCTATGTCAAGGAGCAGGACTACAAGACGGCCGAGTCGCTGATCCACGACTTGATCGACGTGGTGAGCAAGCATGGGGCGCTGCTGCTCAACATTGGGCCGCGCGCCGACGGCACGATTCCGGAGCCGGAGCAGGAGATGCTGCGGGAGATCGGGCGTTGGCTGGCTGTGAACGGCGAGGCTATTTACGGCACGCGGCCGTGGCGAATTTACGGCGAGGGTCCGACGGAGGTGCCGGAGGGTGCGTTTATGGATACGAGCCGGGCGGCGTTTACGGCGGAAGATTTCCGATTTACCCAGAAGGACGGGGTGATTTACGCCATTTGTCTGGCCGAACCCGGCCACGAGGCACACATCCGCTCGCTGGCGGAGGGCCAGGAACCTCGCCTCGTGCAGCGGGTGGAGTTGCTGGGACATACGGGTGAACTGGGATGGCGGCGTGATGGCGACGGGCTGCATATCCGGCTGCCGGCGCAACTGCCGGGCCGGCATGCGTTTACGTTGAAAATCGGCGGAGATGTCACTGGGGTTTGACACGTATTGTAGCGGCGGTATAATCAGGGCAAGCCCTTGCGATCTCATTACTAACTTCGGCGAAATCATTAACAACTACTTCCGTTTGCGCTTGCGCACAAAACGGCGTTTCCAAAATGCGTTGACGGCTCCCCTTTGAGCCTGCCAATATATATTATCAAAGTAAAAGGAGATCCACATGAAGAACAAGCATTTGCTGAGTGTCGTGTTGGGCATCATGCTGGTGGCTGCGCTGATCAGCGGTTGCGCCGCCCCGGCCGCTGCCCCGACGACTGCCCCAACTGCAAGCGACACAACGGCGACGACCGAGGTCACAACCACCGAGACCACGACCGACACCGCTGCCGCCACCACTGCGGACAGCGGAACCAAGCCGTACATCCCGGTCATCTCAAAGGGTTTCCAGCACCAGTTCTGGCAGGCTGTGAAGCTTGGTTCCGAGCAGGCCGCCAAGGATTTTAACGTCGACATCAGCTTTGAAGGCCCGGAGACGGAGACGCAGGTCGACAAGCAGATTGAGATGGTGCAGGCTGCGCTGGCCAAGAACCCCGCCGCTATCTGTCTGGCAGCACTGGATAGCAAGGCTCTCGCTCCGCAGTTGGAGGAAGCCCAGTCTAAGGGTATCCCGGTCATCGCGTTTGACTCGGGCGTGGACAGCGACATTCCTGTCGCCACCGCCACCACCGACAACGTCGCGGCTGCCGGCGCGGCTGCCGACAAGATGGCCGAACTGATCGGCGGTGAAGGCGAAGTTGCCGTGATCGTGCACGACCAGACGAGCCGCACGGGCATCGACCGCCGCGACGGCTTTGTCAACCGCATTGCCGAGCAGTACCCGAACATCAAGGTTGTAGACGTCCAGTACGGTGGCGGCGACCAGCTCAAGTCCACTGACCTGGCCAAGGCGATCATCCAGGCCCACCCGAACCTGAAGGGCTTCTTTGGCGCCAACGAAGGTTCGATCATCGGCGTCTTGAATGCCGTGACCGAATTGGGTATGGAAGGCAAGCTCGTGGTGATCGGCTATGACGCCGGCAAGCAGCAGAAGGATGCGATCCGCAGCGGCCTCGAGGCCGGCGCTATTTCGCAGGACCCGGTCGGCATCGGCTACAAGTGTGTCGAGGCTGCCGTCAAGGCGATCGCTGGCGAAGAGCTGCCCAAGGTTATCGACACCGGCTTTGTCTGGTACGATGCCACGACCATGGATGACGCGAAGATGCAGCCGCTGCTGTACGATTGATGCGTCGGGTTTGGCAATAGTCTTGTACGCATAACCAGTAAGGGCACGCGACGTCGTGCCCTTACTGCTACCCTCGCTAGGTGCCAGTGCACGATATCGGTGTGATTGAAGGAAAAAGCATGAGCGAAATCCTAGTGTCAATGGAAGGGATCGATAAGTCGTTTCCTGGTGTCCATGCGCTGGACCAGGCCCGTTTTGAACTGCGGGCAGGCGAAGTGCACGCCTTGGTGGGCGAAAATGGCGCCGGCAAATCCACATTGATGAAGATTCTTGCCGGTATTTATCATAAGGATGCGGGCCAGATCATGTATCGGGGCAGCGAGGTCGTCATTGCGAACCCGCGTGCTGCGCAGCACCTGGGGATCAGCATGATTCACCAGGAACTTAATTTGATGCCGCATCTCACGCTGGCACAGAATGTCTTTATTGGACGTGAACCGCGCCAGGGCGTGCGTTTTATGCTGGCCGAGAGCCAACTCAATGCGCAAACGCAGGCGCTGTTTGACTCGATGCATCTCAAGCTGGACCCGCGCACCAAGGCTGCCGATCTGACGGTGGCCAAGCAGCAAATGGTCGAGATTGCCAAGGCGCTCTCGTTTAACTCGCAAGTGCTGATCATGGATGAGCCGACGGCAGCGCTGACCGAGTCCGAGATCGAGGAACTTTTCCGCATCATCCGCACACTGCGCGAACAGGGCGTCGGCGTCGTCTATATTTCGCACCGCCTGGAAGAACTCAAGCAGATCAGTGACCGTATCACCGTCATGCGCGATGGACGCTACGTCGATACGGTGGAGGCGGCGGAGGTGCCGATCAGCCGCATCATCAGCATGATGGTGGGCCGCACGATCTTCGAGTCGGCGCCCGAAGTACCTGAAGACGTCGGCCAGCCGGTCGTGCTGGAGGTCAAGAACCTCAACCGCGGCACGGCCATTCGCGACGTCAATTTCAAGCTTAAAAAGGGCGAAATCCTGGGTTTTGCTGGTCTGATGGGTGCGGGCCGCACCGAAGTGGCGCGCGCCGTATTTGGGGCAGACCACATCGATTCGGGCGAGATCTATGTTGACGGCAAGCTTGTGCAGATCAAGAGTCCGACCGATGCCGTGGCGCATGGCATCGGCTACCTGTCCGAAGACCGCAAGCGCTATGGGCTGGCGCTAGGGTTGGACGTCGAGGCAAATATCGTGCTGGCGGCGTTCAAGAAGTTCCTTGACGGCTCCGCACTGGTCAACCGGACACGCACACGTACGACTTCGCAGCATTACGTCGAGGCGTTGTCGATCAAGACGCCCAATCTGCAGCAGCAGGTCAAGAACCTATCGGGCGGCAACCAGCAGAAGGTGGTTATCGGCAAGTGGCTAACGGCCGACACCAACGTCTTGATTTTTGACGAACCAACGCGCGGCATCGACGTAGGCGCCAAGAGCGAGATTTACCGCCTGCTCAACGACCTGGCGGCGCAGGGAAAAGCAATTATCATGATCTCCTCGGAGTTGCCTGAGGTCCTGCGCATGAGCCATCGCATCGTCGTCATGTGCGAGGGGCGCATTACGGGCGAACTCACGGCGGCGGAGGCAACGCAGGAACGCATTATGGAGTTTGCCACGCAGCGCGGCGGCATTGTGGCCGCCGATGATGTTGCGAGCAATGGTTCTTCAAACGGTACTTCTCTAGAAACTGTAGAAGGCAGGCAGGCATAACCATGGCAGCAATTGATACTACTGTCACCAAGCAGCGAACCAACGTGCTGCGTTCGGATGCGGCGCAGAAACTGCTAGCGTTTGCGGGACTTATCGTTCTCTTTATCGTCTTCTCCGTGCTGTCGCCTTATTTCCTCACCTTTGACAACATCATCGGCATCTTGCTGGCGACGGCGGTCAACGGTGTGCTCGCGCTGGGCGTTACCTTTGTGATCATCACGGGCGGTATCGACCTCTCGGTGGGCACCGTCATGACGTTGGCGGCCGTGATGACCGGCGTGGCGGTCACCAACATGGGCATGCCTGTCTGGGTGGGCGTGATCGTAGGGTTATTAACCGGCGCGCTCGCAGGCTTTGTCAACGGCATTGTCATCTCGCGCATGAAGGTGCCGCCGTTCATCGCTACACTCGGTATGATGATGATCGCCCGCGGCCTTTCGCTGGTGATCGCGCAGGTCAAACCTATCTACTTCAACGACACGCCTATCTTCCGCCAAATCATGATGGGTTCGGTATTGTCTTCCGTTGTTCCGGGGCTGCAGATTCCCAACGCCGTCTTCATCTTATTTGGCGCGGCGTTTGTGGCAGCCTTTATCCTGTCGAAGACTGTATTGGGGCGCTATACGGTAGCCATCGGCAGCAATGAAGAGGCGACGAGGCTCTCTGGCGTAAACGTGGCGTCCTGGAAGACGGCGGTATACACGTTGGGCGGTGTCTTTAGCGGCCTGGCCGGCGTGATGATTGCCTCGCGTCTCAACTCGGCGCAGCCCGCACTCGGCGCAGGCTACGAACTGGACGCCATCGCAGCTGTGGTGATCGGCGGTACGTCCCTGAGTGGCGGCGAAGGTACGATCCTCGGCACGATCATTGGCGCTTTCATTATCAGCACATTGACAAACGGCCTGCGTATCTTGGGCGTGCCGCAGGAATGGCAGATGGTGGTTACCGGCGCCATCGTCATATTTGCGGTTTACCTCGATATTCTCCGGCGGCGGCGACGGTAAGAGCGTTTTTGAGTGTAAGAAAAAGCGACGCCTAACGAGCGTCGCTTTTTGATTGCGGGTGTATTGTCGCAATTGCACTGACACGGGCACGGTGCGCAGCGAACTGCGCCTGGCGTGCCCGAGGACCAGCACGAGGGCGTGCTGGCTACGCGGGAGTGCCTTAGCGGCCCGGACTCCGGCGGCGCGGCCGCCGGGACCCACCGCTCGATTTCTCTGTCGATTGGCTGGACATTTGGGCTGTTTTGGGCTTCCACTCCTGGGCTGTCGCCTGGCCTTCCTCTACGGGCGGAGCCACGGGCTTGTGGAGCATCAACTGATAATAGTCGTCGATCAGCATTGTGAGCAGGGCAATTTCTTCGTCACTCTCGGCCCAGCTGCGGGCTAAGGAGACAAAGCGGCGGCTGCGCTCGCTCTGGATATTGTCGCGCTCGCGCAGGCGCGCCTCCAGCAAGGCTGTCACGCGTTCGGCGACGACCGCCTCGAGATCGGCATCAGTGGGCAGGGAGCGCTCCTCAAATTCGACGCTGAAGCGCTTGGCGATGCGGTCCAGCGCCAGCTTGTCGGCAATGCCGTTGATAAAGGTAATGGCGATGCCGGCCGCGCCTGCGCGCCCCGTACGCCCGGCGCGGTGGATGTAGGACTCGGGGTCCTCGGGCAGCTCGTATTGGATGACATGCGACAGCTCGGGGATATCGATGCCGCGCGCGGCAACGTCTGTGGCCACGAGGAAGCGCAGAGTGCCTTTGCGCACGCGCTCGAGCACCCGCTCGCGCTCGTTCTGCGCCAGGTCGGCGCTCAACTCGTCGGCATCGTAGCCAAAGCGCTGGAGCACGACGGAGACGAAGTGCACGTTAACCTTGGTGTTGCAGAAGATGATGGCCGAACCGGGATTCTCTACCTCGATCAATCGCACGAGAGCACGTTCGCGCCCGCGATCGGGCGCCTGGTAATAGACATGCTCGGTTTCCGTGACGTGCACATGGTCGCGGCTGAGGCTGATAAACTCAGGGTTGTCCATGAACTGCCAGGCCGTGCGCAGCACATAAGACGGGAAGGTGGCCGAGAACATGCAGGCGTTAATTTCGCGGTCGGGCAAATAGCGCTTGACGGCCAGCATGTCTTCATAGAAGCCCATCGACAGCATGCGGTCGGCCTCATCGAAGATCAGCATCTGCAGCTGGTCGAGCGAAAGATTGCGTTTGAGCAGGTGGTCGAGGACGCGGCCGGGCGTGCCGACCACGACATGGGCGCCCTGCTTGAGCGCGTCGATCTGGGCGCCGTAGCCAACACCGCCATAAACGGCAACCGTGCGCAAGCCGGCGTCGCCAAAAATGACCTCAGCCTCGTTGGATACCTGGCGGCACAGCTCGCGCGTCGGCACCAGGATCAGGGCCTGGGTACGGTTCTTCTTGGGATCCAGCCGCTCTATCATCGGCAGCAGAAAGGCCCCGGTCTTGCCGGAGCCAGTGCGCGCCTGGATCATGACATTGCGTCCCTCCAGCAGGTAGGAGATGGCGCGCGCCTGGACGGGCATCAGGGCCGGCCAGCCGGCTCGTTCGACCGCGGCCCGCAAGGGCGCGGACAATTGGTCGATGGTAACATCCGGCAGTGCATTGGCCGGCTCTTCGTTCGTAGTGTTTTGTGCGTCGTTCACTTGTACTCGCTTCACACGTAGGCTGTGGCTGAGCACAGTCGCCCTGCCACAGCCAGATAGTCCATTCCAAGTGATCTAGTATATCACACGCCCGTCCCGTTGACGCCGATTTCCGCACCGGCACGTACAAAGACTGGTATGCGGTCGAGCGGTGCAGCAACGGTGTGCCATTGTCCACCCACGACCGGTGCGCCGGTCCAGAAATCCTGCCACTGGCCGTCGGGCAGATACAGCGTGCGTGACGAGGCGCCTTCTTCGACTACTGGAGCCACCAGCAGATCACGCCCCAGCCGGTACTGATCGACAAGGCGCCATGCTGTTGGGTCGGCTGGTTCGTCGAGCAGAAGCGGGCGCAGCAGCGGCTCGCCGGTCGCAACGCAGTGTGCCGCCTCGCGCACCAGGTAGGGGATCAACTGCATGCGCAGCCGCGCAAAGAGGCGATAGATGGGCACTACGCGCTCGTCGCCGCTGCGCTCCTGGATATGCCAGGGCGTTCGGTCCTTGGAGGGGGTGCCGGGCTGGCGGTATTCGCTGTGGTACTGCATGATCGGGCAGAAGGCGGACATGGCCGTGGCGCGCAGGTAGAGTTCGGCGCTGGGCAATGCTTCGCTAAAGCCGGCGATGTCCCAGCCCCAAAAGAGCACGCCGCTCAAGGCCGCCGAGAGGCCGGCATGCAGCGAACGGCGGTAGGCCTCCCAGGTGGAGTTCTCGTCACCGGCCCAGTGAGCGGGAACGGCGCCGGCCCCCGTATAGCCGGCGCGGCTAAAGGTAACGGCATCGCCGTGGCGCAGGTGCTGGGCAAACCGGTGGTAGGCGCCGACGTACAGGTTGGGAAAGGCGTTGGCCAGTTCACCGCCGCGGCGTCCATCGGCGGCAAGCACGTCGTGGCCCTGCAGGTGTTCGCCGCCGTCGGTTTTGAAACCGTCGATGCCAAGCTGGTCGAGCAGGTAGGCGCGTTTCTGCAGCCACCAATCGGTCGCTTGGGCCTGCGTGAAATCAGGAATCAAGGCGTCGTGGAACCAGAAGGCCGGGTTGCGATAGAGGCTGCCATCGCGCTGGCGCAGCACATAACTGCGTTTAACGGCGTGAGCGATATCGGCTTCATGCTGGGGGTGTGCTTCGTCGACGACTTTGAGGGCCGGGATCTGCCAAAGAACCAGCCGCACACCGGCTGCGTGCAGCCGGGCGAGCATGGCCTGCGGATCGGGCCACGGCCCGTCGGCTGGAAATTCAAAATCCTCCAGACGCAAACAGTCTGAGCCCGGTTTGGGCGTGTAGCGGGCACCGTTCCAGATATAGAAAGTCGTCTCGTCGCTCCAGGCTTCGATCACGAGCACCGTTGCCGGTATGTCCAGCTCGAGTGTCCTGGCCAGCTCCTGCTCGACGCGCTGTTGGGTATTCCATTCGTTGCTGCTCATCCACGGCCCGAAGACCCAGGCGGGCGGCGGGGTGCTGGGTCGCCCGGTCAAGGCGGTGAACGCGCGCACAAGTTCGAGCGGCTGCCCGCCAAGCCAGTCGACCGTCACGCGCCGGCGGCCATCGGCCTCGGCGAGACAGCGCCAGCGGTCGGGTATCGTGCGGCCGAGATCGTAATGCACGCGACTTGTGCCCTCGACCAGGCAACCATAGCCACGGTCGGAGAAGAAGAACGGGACCGGCAGATAGGTGCGGTTGCCATGGTTTTTGTACTGCTCGTAGACGACTGTGTCGAGCGTGCGGCCGCGCTGGTCGACGGCGTCAAAGCGTTCGCCGAAGCCTACGAGCGCCTCGTGTTCCTGCAGTTCCCCGGTGATTTCTACGGCTGCGAGCGTGCCGTCACCCTCTTCGAGCCAGCGCATCTGCAGGGGAAGGTGCAGCCCACGCTGGGGCCACTCCAGGTAGAGAAGGCTACCATGCCCGGCGGTTGTCAGCTGTAAGCCGGCGGCGGCAAGCGTGAGCGCAGCGCCGGTGGTGTTGGGTCTGGCAGGCGCGTGGCCTTGCTCGATCGTGCAGCGGATTACGGCCGGCTGGTCGGCTGTGGTCGCCAAAGTTAGCTGCGGACCGGGTCGCCCTTCTTCGTCGAGCAGCGTGGCGGTGACGGATTGTGCGGCGCTGCGGACATCGGCCAGGCCACCCAGCCGGCGCATGCGGCGCGTCACGAAGTGGAAATGGGCGGACTCGCATTTTACGGGACAGGTTTCCACTTCCAGCCAATAGGTGACGGCGTCGCCGGCTTCGAGCACCCCGAGCTCGAAGATCCACTGGTCAAAAGACGCGTAGCGCGATTGGGCGCGGCCGCCGATCGGCGTCTGGGCGCGCGCGATTGCGCGTCCAGTGCAAGGTCACGGAGGTGGCCGGGTCGCCGGGTGTCGTGAGAAAGCACAGGGTGACCATGTCGCTGCCGACGGGATCCTGCGGCGTGCGCTCGGCCAATGTAGGAACGTAGGGGGATCCGTTGCCGTAGGGGGTGTGAACGATCGTAATTGGTTGGGTCATGAGGTGACTACTTTTCAATTGGGGATGTATCGTTTGCGTCCGTGCGAGGCGCCGCCCACCAGGCTTGCGGCAGGGCAAGGGATGGGGGCGGCGCCAGGCACGATAGCAACTACTGCAAGAGGGCGTCGATTTCGGTCTTGGCCTGGTCGAGGGCTTCCTGCGGGGTGAGGGAGCCGTTCTTGACCTGGTCAAGCAGGAGATTGACGGCGTCCTGCATCTGGCTCTGCTTTTCGATCACGGGCGGGGTGACCAGCGTGTCGAGCGCTTGAAAGACGACCTCGCGCGAGGCGGGCGGTTCGATCGCCAGCCACTGGTCGAACAGCGTCTGGTCGTTAAGGGCCGGGAGTTCCCAACTGGCGTCGACGCGAATCTTGGCCGCTTCTGGGCTGCTGGTGAAGAACTTGGCCCAGGCGGCAGCCTCGTCAGGGTGCGCACTTGCGGCCGAGATGGCGACGCCGTTGGAGAAGAAGTGGTGCGCCTTCTGCGTGTTGCCCGGCTCCAGGGCGATGTCCCAGGTGAAAGGTGCATCCTTGAAGCCGTCGAACATCCAGATGCCCGTGCGCAGCATGGCGAGCTTGCCCTGCTTGAACATGTCGCCATCGGAGACACCGGCCATGTCGGCGTCGGTGGGTGAAATCTTGTAGTTGTTGATCTTGTCCACCATCCAGGTCAACGCTTCAACACAAGCGGGCTCGTTGATCGTGGAGGTCGTGCCATCGGCGCTCAACACGCTGCAGCCATTCTGCGCAGCCGTCTTGTAGAACTCCCAGAACTGGATCGGGCTGTATTCGCCCCACACGCCGTTCGCCGCGTCGGTAAGTTTTTGGGCCGCGGCCAGCTCATCCTGCCAGGTCCATTCCGCCGTTGGGTATTCGACGCCGGCGGCATCAAACAGGTCCTTGTTGTAGTAGAGGACCACGTTGGAGAAGCTCTGGGGCAGGCCATACTGCTTGCCGTCGCGGCTGAAGGCCTGGTAGGCCAAGGGGTAGAAGCGGTCGGCAAACCCCGGGTCGGCATCCACCAGCGGGGTCATGTCCAGGAGCACATCCTTGCTGGCGTAGGACACGAAGTTCTCGTAGTTCAGCTCGAACGCATCGGGGGCCGTGCCGCCGGCGATCAACGTCTGCAGCTTGGTGAAGTACTCGTCGAAGGGGGCAGTTTCCACCTTCACCTTGACGTTGGGGTTGGCGGCTTCAAAGGCAGCCACCATCTGGCCCAGGTCCTCCATGTGGTCAGGAGAAGCCGAGAAAGTGTAGTAGGTGATGGTGACGGGTTCCTGGGCGGCGGCTTCGCCGGCCGGGGCTGCGCCCGACGGGGCGACCGGTGCGACGCCGGTGCAGCCCGCCAGCAACGCGGCTATCAGCAAGCCGAGCAGTAGAAAGCGAATCGAAAGACGTGGCATAATACTTTTCTCCTTTATGTACACAAGTAGATGAAAAAGACGACCTACTTCAAACCGCTAAGCGCCACCCCGCGCACAAATGCTCGCTGGGCGGCCAAGTACACCAAGATGATAGGGACGACGCTGATAACGGCGCCTGCCATGACCATGCTCCACTCGGTGGTAAAGCGGCCGTGCAACAGCGCCAGGCCGACCGGGAGAGTCATCAAGCGTTCGTCGCGCGTGACAAAAAGCGGCCACAAGAAGCTGTTCCAGGTGCTCATCGTGGCAAATACCGCCAGCGTGGCCAGCGAAGGGCCAATCATCGGCACGACGACCTGGCGGAAGATCGTCCAGTGATTGGCGCCGTCGAGTACGGCTGCTTCTTCGTACTCGCGCGGCACGCTGAGCATGGCCTGGCGCAGCAGAAAGGTGCCAAAGGCACTGACGATGCTGGGGGCAATCAGGCCCTGGTACGTGTCGACCCAGCCCAGCCGCTGCATAAGGATAAAGAGCGGCGTGATCGTCACCTGCGACGGCACCATCAGGGTCGCTACATACAGCAGAAAGACGGCATCGCGTCCGCGCCACTGCATGCGGGCAAAGGCATAGGCGGCCATGGCCGAGGTGATGATCTGGGCGCCGACACTGACGACGGTCACGACCAGGCTGTTGAAGAACATCTGTCCGATCGGCACCGTGTCGAAGACGCGCTGGTAGCTCGCAATGGTCGGTTGGCGCGGGAACAACTCGGGCGGGACAGTCAGCACCGAGCCGGGCGCCTTGAGCGATGTTACCAGCATCCACCAGAATGGAATGATCATGAGCAGGCCGCCTGCGACCAGGACTACGTAGCGCAGGAGAGCCGGCCAGGTGCGGCGGCTAGACATCGAAAGCCCCCATTCGCTGCACGCGGAACTGCACGATGGTGGCGGCGAAAACCAGGAAGAACAGGACCCAGGAAAGGGCGGCGGCATAGCCCATCTCGCCATAGCTGAAGGCATGGCGTACGATGCGTTCCACCAGCACTGTCGTAGAGCCGGCGGGCCCGCCTTCGGTCATCACCCACACCTGGTCAAAAACCTGGAACGAGTTGATCAGAGAGATAATCAACACAAAGAAAGTCGTAGGCGCCAACAGCGGCAGCGTGACAAAGCGGAACTGGGCGATGCGCCCGGCCCCGTCCAATGCCGCCGCCTCGTTATAGTCCAGCGGGATCGACTGCAGGCCGGCGAGGAAGAGCACCAGCACAAATCCCACGTCTTTCCACACGCTGGTCAAAATGACGGCGGGCATGGCCCAGTGGGGGTCAAACAGCCAGCCGGGGCCGGTAATGCCGATCAGGCTGAGCAGGTAATTGACGAGGCCATACTTGGGGTTAAAGAGCCAGCTCCACAGCAGTGCCACTGCGACCCAGGACGACACGACGGGAAAGAAAAAGAGCGTGCGGAGGAAGCCGATGCCGCGTAGGGCAACGTTCATGGCGAGTGCCATCCCGAGGCCCGCGATAATAACCAACGGCAAGTAGCCTGCAATGAAAGTGAGTGTATGGCGCAGCGCCGCCCAGAATTCCTTATCGCCGGCAATGTCGGCGAAGTTTTTCAGCCCGACAAACTGCGGCGGCGTCAGTAGATCCCAGGCGAAAAAGGCAAGCACAAAGGAGGCCAGAATTGGCAGCACGGTAAAGATCAGCAGGCCGCCGACGCCAGGCAGCAAGAACAGGATCAACCAGGCAGTTTTGCTCCATCCGCGTTCTCCGATCATGTTGGTTAGCTCCGCAATAAACTCCGAGTAAACCTTACGCTTGCCGCGACGCCGTCAGCGAAGGCCGCTCTTCGTCGCCACGATGCAGCGGCGGCTGAAAGACTTCACTCAGCAGCAGGCTGGCCGCGCCGCGTGCCCAGGCATCGTCCCCCCAAGGTTCCGATACGACACGCACGTCATGGGCGAGACTGCTAAAGCTGTGTTCGAGCAAGGCTTTGCGGAAGGGACCCATGATCAGGCTGCCGGCCCGCATGCCTTCGCCGCCGACGATAATGAGCGCCGGGTTGAGGATGTTGACCAGGTTGGCCACCGCCGTGCCCAACACACGTGCCGCCTCCGCAAACATCTCTTCGATTTCCGGCTGGCCCTGCATACCCAGGCGCACGGCCTCTTCGATGCTCAGCTGCCTGGCCAAGAGAGTCGATGCGCGCTGGGCGAGGGCGCCGTCGCTGATCAGCGCTTCGAGGCAACCGTGCTTGCCGCAGGCGCAAAGCGGGCCGCCGGGTTCGACGACGGTATGGCCGAATTCGCCGGCGCCGCCGGCACTGCCGCGGTAGAGCCGGCCGTTGAGGATCATGCCGAGGCCGACGCCGCGGCCGATGCTGAGGGCCAGGAAGTCGGCCACGCCGCGACCGGCGCCGAACCAGTGTTCGGCCACGGCGAGGGCGTTGACGTCATTGTCGAGCACGATGGGCAGGTCGAGCCGCTCTTCGAGCATGGCAGCGAGCGGCAAGTTCTCCCAGCCGTAATAGGTGGCGTAGCGCACCACCTCGCGGCGGTAGTCCATGACACCGGCCATGCCGAGGCCGACGCCGAGAATCGGCTGTTCGCCGGCTGCGCCGCGCAGCGTTTCTACGATTGCAACGACCGTGTCGGCTACGGCGGCGGGCGTCTGGTCGGGGATCTGGGCATGATGCTGGGCGATCACGCTGGCGTTGAGGTCTGTCAAGACGGCGATGGCAGTGCGCTCGGTCAGCTTGACGCCGACGGCATAGGCGGCGCGTTCGTTAAATGCCACATAGATGGGGCGGCGGCCGCCGGTCGAGACGCCGGTGGACTGCTCGTAGAGCAGGCCGGCCTCGATCATTTCGGCGACGATGCCGGAGACTGTCGGCTGGCTGAGATTCGTGCGCGCTGCCACTTCGGTGCGGGAAAGGGCGCCGTGGGTACGGATGGCGTCCAGGACAATTGCCTGGTTGATCTCACGGATGAGATGTTTGGTGCCAGCGCGGACAGTAAGCATGGCTTGATTTAATAACTAAATTAAGTGAGTGAAGTAAGATCGAGTATAGAACTGTTTGGGGAGCTTGTCAAGAGCAAAAACGCACGGGGCGCTGGTCTACTTTTTTGACAATCGCTGCAAGGGGCGCGACAATGTGACTGGTTAGTCATATGACCAAGCGGTCATATGACTAACCAGTCACACGGATTTGAACGAGGTAGGGTTGATGAAGAACAGTTTTTGGCAATGGGCCGAACATTGTTCTTCAGAGTCAGGAGAATGCGAAGTGAGCAATATAGAAGCTATTCCTCTTGTTATGCTGCTCGACGATAGCGCTGCCACCATCGAGCGGGTTGGCGGTAAAGGCGCATCGCTGGCGCGTATGGCGGCGGCCAGTCTGCCAGTGCCCCCGGGATTTCACGTCACCACGACCGCCTACCGCTGTTTTGTGGCGGACAACGGTCTGCAGGGGCCGATCCTCGCCGCAGTGACCACGGCGAACCCTGACGATCCGGCCTCGCTGGAGGCAGCGTCGGCTCAAATCCAGGCGATCTTCGCCAGGGGTGCGCTGCCCGACGATCTCGACAATGCGATCCGGCAAGCTTATGTGGCGCTTGGTGCTGACTTCCGGTTGCGGTACGCTCCTCGGCAACGGCGGAAGATTTGCCGGGGCTGTCATTTGCCGGGCAGCAAGAAACCTATCTGAACATCCGTGGCGTCACTGCGGTGCTGGAAGCAGTTAAAAAATGCTGGGCCTCGCTCTGGACCGCACGTGCAATCGCCTATCGCCTGCGGAATCAGATTGACCAAAATACCGTCGCCATGGCGGTCGTGGTGGAAGATCTGGTCTTTGCGGATAGCGCCGGGATCATGTTCACCGCCAATCCCATCAACGGGAAACGTGACGAAGTGGTTATCAATGCGGCTTGGGGATTGGGTGAGGCGATTGTTGGCGGGCTGGTCACACCAGATACGGTCGTGGTGGACAAGACAAGCGGCACCATCATAGACCAGCAGATCAGCGTGAAAGAGGTGATGACGGTACGTACGCCTGATGGCACGCACGAGGAACCGGTGCCGTCCGATCGGCGCAGCATGGCAGTCCTCACCGCCCAGACTGCAGCGGAGTTGACCCGCTTGGGGGTGCAGATCGAGCGTCTCTACAAACAGCCGATGGATATTGAATGGGCGATTCAGGAGGACCGCATCTTCGTCGTGCAAGCGCGTCCCATCACCGCCCTTCGTGCCGCACCGGCCGGCGCAGCAGAGTGGCAGCTGCCAAATCCCAATGGGACGTACATGCGGGCCAGCGTCATGGAGCTGCTGCCCGACCCGCTGTCGCCCTTATTCGCTACGCTTGGGCTCGAGTCATTGTCGAATGCGTTGGCAGCGATGGTGAAGACCTATGGTCTGGAAGGCTTTATGACCGATCGTGACGCTCTGATTGCGATCAACGGGTATGGCTACTATGACGTCAGTTATACGCCGATGCAGTCGGTCAAGGCAGCGGCTACCATGCCACGCTTTCTGGCGCGCCTGCCCAGCCTGTTGCCGTCCGCAAAGTCACGCTGGCAGCAGGATCGCTTGCGCTATACGGCGCTCGTCGAGCACTGGCGCACACTAGAATTGGTGGCCGGCAAGGCCGCAGAACTGCTGAGCGGAGTGCGTGCCATCAGCAATGAAGCTGCCGAGTATTACATTACGATTCAGTCCGGCATTCTGCCGGCGGCGTATATGACCGAGGCACTGTTTAGCGAGACCTACAACCGTCTATTCAAACGGGGCAACGATCCAAGTGCGTTGACGTTTGTGCTGGGCTTTGACAGTGAACCGATCCAGGCCGAGAAATCGCTGTATGACCTTGCGCAATGGGCAGGCGCAGAGCCAGAATTGGTGGCCGGATTGGCGGCAATGTCCAGCGAGCAGTTTGCCGCAGCGTACCATGCACAAGAGGCAGATGCTGTAGCGGAAGATGGCGCGTGGCCCCAGTTTTGGCGACGCTTTGCCGCGCACCTGGACCGTTATGGCCATGCGATCTATGACCTCGACTTTGCCAAGGCGGTGCCGGCGGACGATCCTGGGCCGCTCCTGGAAACGCTCAAGTTCTTTATAAGCGGGGAGGCGCCCAGCCCGTATGATCGCCAAGCGAGCGCGGCCGCGCAACGCGAAGAGGCAACGGCTGCGCTGCTCGCGCTTGGCTGGCCTGCGCCTGAGCCTAATGCGGCGACTGGTTGCAGGCGCGCAGGGGTTCGCCCCCTTGCGCGAGGACGCGCTTGCCGATGTCGGCCTGGGCTGGCCGGTCCTGCGCCGGATGCTGCGGGAGATAGGGCGGCGCCTGGTGGCGGCCAATGCTATTGGGGGCGTCGACGATGTGTTCTGGCTGGCGCTGGACGAACTACAAATGGCAACAGCAGCACTCGACGGGGGACAACCGCCGCTGGCGTATCACAAAGCTGTCGCCGAGCGGCGGGCAACCTGGGAACGCCAACGAGCGATCAAGCCGCCGGTAGCACTGCCGTTGAAAAGTGGTGCGCGCTTCTTGGGTATTGACTTTAGCTCCGTGATGCCTGAACGCAGCAATCAGCCGTCTGGCTCGACGCTGCATGGTGTTGCGGGCAGCCCTGGGCGTGTGACGGGCCTGGCTCGGGTGTTGCATGGCCCCGATGAATTCGGCCAGATGCGGCGCGGTGACATCCTGGTCGCACGAATCACGACGCCGGCCTGGACGCCGCTCTTTGCCCTGGCGGCGGGTGTAGTTACCGATGTAGGCGGCCCGCTGAGTCACAGCTCGATCGTGGCACGCGAGTACCATATTCCGGCAGTGCTGGGCACGGGCTCCGCAACAGAACGGCTGCAGAGCGGACAGCGCATAACGGTAGATGGCGATGCCGGCAGTGTTACGCTCCTGGACGCGGCGAATGGGGCGGAGACTGCACAGGCAGCGCTGGAACCGGCCGCTAAGACACACAGCCGCCTGAGCGCTAATAACGTTGCCCTCCTGGGCGTGGCCGCAGTGGGCATGGTTGCGATCGTGGCTTGGTGGAGAAGCTGGCGGCGGCGCTAAGGGGGCCGCGCTGCTCATCGCCGCCGGACTGGCCGGCTTTTTCCCCGGTGACATCGGCTAAGGCAGGATTTGTCGGGCCGCGCACCAGGCGCAGCCCGACAAATCCTGTAAATCCTACAAATCCCACGAATCAAGGTTCAGACAACTTACCCGTACAACGGCCCGAAGTTGGCGCAGGCGCGGAAGTCGGCGCCCATGGGCTCGTTGGCGCCGAACATGGTCCAGGCGCTGGGGCGGAAGAACTGCTCTTCGGGCAGGTTGTGCATGTAGACCGGGATGCGCAGCATGGCGCAGAGGCTGACGATGTCCGCCCCGAAGTGCCCGTAGCCGATGGCGCCGTGGTTGGCGCCCCAGTTGTTCATGACGGTGTAGACGTCGCGGAAGGGGCCGCTGCCGGTCGTGCGCGGCACGAACCAGGTGGTCGGCCACGTCGGGTCGGTGCGCTCGTTGAGAACCTGGTGCACGTTATCCGGCAGTTCGACCGTCCAGCCTTCGGCGATCTGCATGGCCGGCCCCAGGCCTTGCACGAGATTGAGGCGGCACATGGTTACCGGCATGCCGCCGCGCGTCGTAAAGCGGGTAGACCAGCCGCCGCCGCGGAAATAGCCAAGGCTGCCCGGGTGCCAGGTGGTGGCCTTGAGACAGGCTTCGGCTTCCTCGGGCGTCACTTCCCAGTAGGGCTTCATGACGGGTTCGCCGTTGCGGTTCTGCCGGCCGGTGCCGTCGAGCGTAGCCGGACCCGAGTTGATCAGGTGCAGGATGCCGCCCGCTGCCTGGCCTGTGAGCTGGTGGCCGGTCACGCGCTTGACTGCATCGGGGCTCCAATAGGTGCGCACGTCGGCGAAGATCATGGCGGCGTTGGTCAGCAGGTGGCCCAAGAGCATGGAGGCGCCGTTGAGTGCGTCGTTCTCGGTCGCCACGATAAAGGGCGGACGAATGCCGTTCCAGTCGAAGGATGAGTTGAGGATCGCCTCGAGGAAGTCGCCATTGGGCAGGAAGTCGGTCCACTGGCGCTGGCCTTGGAAGCCGCTGGCGATGGCGTTATGACCGTTGGCCTCTTCGCCAAAGCCCAGTTCACGCAGGCGCGGGTTGCCGATCATGAGGTCGCGGGCGATCAGCGCCATCTTGACGGACTTGGCCCAATCCTCGTCCTTCTGTGCGCGGCTGTGCTGCTTTTCCGCGACATTGTAGTCCTTGCCTTCGGGACAGTTTTCACGCACCCAGGCATAGGCACGTTCGTACTCTTCGGGGTCGTAGATGCCTTGTTCCATGCGGCGGACGAACTCGACCATGTCGATCTGTTCGACGCGCATGCCCAGGAAGCGTTCGTAGAGGTCGTGATTGACGATGGAGCCGGCAATACCCATGCTGACGCCACCCATGCCCAGGTACGACTTGCCGCGCATGTTGGCGACGGCCAGCCCGGCGCGGGCAAAGCGCAGCAGCTTCTCCTGCACGTCGAGCGGCATCGTCGTGTCGTCGGGATCCTGCACGTCGTGGCCGTAGATGTTAAAGACCGGCAGCCCCTTCTGGTTGTGGGCGGCGGAGACGGCGGCCAGGTAGACGGCGCCAGGACGGGCGGTGCCGTTAAAGCCCCAGACGGCCTTGGGCAGGTGCGGGTCCATGTCCATGGTTTCGGAGCCGTAGCACCAGCACGAGGTGACCGTCAGCGAGACGCCCACGCCGGCCTTGCGGAACTGCTCGGCGCAGCGGGCGGCCTCGGCGACACCGCCGATGGTGCTCTCTGCGATCACGCACTCGACGGGCAGGCCGTTATAGTGGCGCAGGTTGGCGCTGAGGAAGGCGGCCACGCGGTTGGCCATGCCCATCGTCTGTTCCTCGAGTGATTCGCGCACGCCGCCGAGGCGGCCGTCGATGGTGGGGCGGATGCCGATCTTGGGCATGTCGCCCAGGAGGCGGTTGCGTGGTTCGGTGACTTGTAGGTTTGTGTTTGCCATTGTTTCATCCTCTTTGTTTGATAGGTCGAACGGGGAGACGTTTGATTGATATTTGGTGTTACGGTAACGTATTCGTGGAAGGGCACAAGGTCCGGCGGAAAGAGTCTCGTCCTTGTGGGGATTGCTCTTCCGCCGGACCTTGTGCCCCTACGGCGGTTGTGCGGCGGCGAGTCGCTTTTGGGCGAGCGTTAAGTATTCTTCGCTGGTGTCGTACCCAACGTAGCGGCGACCGGATTGGGCTGCGGCCAGGGCGGTCGTGCCGCTGCCCAGAAAGGGGTCGAGCACGACGTCGCCGGCAAAGGTGTAGAGCTGGATGAGGCGGGCGGGCAGCTCGAGCGGAAAGGGGGCGGGGTGACCAACCCGCCGCGCCGATTCCGGGTTCATGGTCCACACCGATTTGGTCCAATCCATAAACTGGTCGCGCGAGATCGTGCTCTGCTTGTCCTTCTTAGGCCGGCTGAACGAGCCCTTGCAAAAGACCAAGATGTATTCGTGCGTGTCGCGCAGGACGGGATTGGCGGCGGACTGCCAGCTGCCCCAGGCCATCGACACGCCTGCCCCGGCGCCCTTGGCCCAGATGATCTCGCCGCGCATGAGGTAGCCGATCTCAAGCATAATATGCGAGATGTGGTCGGACAACGGGATATAAGGCTTGCGCCCCAGGTTGGCCACGTTGACGCAGGCGCGGCCGCCGTTGGCCAGCACACGATACGTTTCGGCAAAGACACGGCGCAGCAGTTCCAGATACTCGTGCAATGAGAGGTCGTCGTCGTAGGTCTTGGTAACGTTGTAAGGGGGTGACGTCACCATCAGGTGCACGCAGTTGTCAGGCAGGCCGTCCATGTGTTCGGAACTGCCCAGTAACGATGCGGTCGGTCATTGCCACAGGCAGATCGTTGTCAGGGCCGGTCACGGTATTTTGTTTGGGCACGCCGGCATACAACTTCGACTCGTAGTACTGCGAGGCGTCGTGGCTGATGCGGCTCTGCGTGCCAAAGGAACTGGTCTGCGAACGTCGTGGCATCAGGCCGCACCTTGGGCGTCGGAAGGATAGGTCTTGTGCCATTCGTAAAAGCGGTCGATCAGCTGGAAACCGGCGGCGCGGTAGAGCATCGCGCCCGGCGAATCGTCCATCCACGAGCCGACGTGAGCGCGCGTGGCCCCGAGTTCGCGTAGTCGCCGCATGCCTTCGTATAGTACAGCTCGCCCCAAGCCACGGCGCTGGTAGTCGGGATGGCAGCCGACAGGCTCATAGAGCGCCACGCGGTTTTCCTCGTCAAACCACAGGATGCAAAAGGCGGCATAATCGCCGTTGGGCGCGACGGCCACGAGATCCAGGTCGGGCCGGTAGGTGGCGGCCTTGCGTGCCGCCGCATACTTGGCGAGCGTGAGCTTCGAGGGGTGGAAAGCGGCACGATGGACGTTTACGCGTGCTTCCAAGTCGGCGTCGCCTGTCATGTCGCGCAGCGTAAAGCCGGCTGGCAGCTGTGGCTGCGGGGTGGTCTGGTCCAGATCGAGCACATGGCTGGCGAGAAAGTCGTTAGAGCGGACAAAGCCATGCTGCGCGAGCAGTTCGTTGCGCCGCGTGTCGCTTTGCAGGCTTACCTGCATAAGGCTGGCCGGTTCCGTGTCGCTTGCAGGCTTGCGCAGGTGTTGCTCTGCGTAGGCCAGCATCAGCGGTTCGGCCGCGCGCTGGTGCGGGTGGAGCATGATGTCGCCGCTGCCCTCGGCCGGCCAGAGGAAGCCCACGAGCGTGTCGCCGGCGAACCAGAGCGGCACGGTCGGCAGGTAGCTGTCCGGCTCGCCGAGCAACGCCCGCCACCAGTCCAGGTCGCCCAGCAGCATGTACGAGTGCGGGCCGGACAGCCTGTAGCTGTCGGCGATCAGACGGAGCATGGCGGCGTAGTCGGTTTCATCGCGATAGAATCGTTGCGTGTAATTCATCTCTGTCGCTACAAGCCGAATTCTGCTGCCAGGGCTGATTTCATGACTTCTACCGGCGCGTCGTGGCCTGTCCACATTTTGAAGGCGATGGCGCCTTGGTAGACCAGCATACCTAACCCGTCGATTGTCTTGGCGCCGCGGGCGGCGGCGGCACGCAGGAACGGCGTGTTGGGCGGGTTCGGGATTACGTCGCAGACGACCATGTGCGGAGCGATGGCATGCGTGTCGATGTCGGGAATACCGTCGACGTCGGGGTAGAGGCCGATGGACGTGCAGTTTACGAGCAGGTCGGTGGTAGGTGCCACGCGCATGCCTGCCATCCAAGGAACATAGGTGGCGTTAACTGGCGTGTGCTCGTTGAGAAGCCAAACCAGGTCTTGCCCGCGCTGGGGGTTGCGGTTGACAACCTCGATCGCCTGGGCGCCGGCCAACGCCAGCTCGACGCACACGGCGCGGGCGGCGCCGCCCGCCCCAAGCACGACCACGCGCTTGCCCTTGGGTTCTACCTGGGCGTCGTCGCGCAGCGCACGCAGGAAGCCTTTGCCGTCTGTGTTTTCGCCGATCAGCCGATTGCCGGCGCGGCGCACCGTGTTTACGGCGCCCATCAAACGTGCATCGGGCGAAATCTCGTCCAGGTACTCCAGCACGGCCACCTTGTGCGGAATGGTCAGGTTGATGCCGGCGAAGTTCATCGCGCGCAGACCCTGCATGGCGGCTGCCAGATCCTCGCGGCGAACCTCTATCGTCAGGTAGCGCCAGTTGAGCCCCAGCGCGGCAAAGCCGGCCTCCTGCATTACGCCCGTCGGGTTTTCGGCCACGGGCGACCCAAACACGCCTACCAAGTCAGCTTTGTAGTTCGGCGCCATTTCCATGATTTTCTATCCTCCGTGGAGGGCACGAGGTCCGGCAGTGGCAACGGTCGGCGCTACGGTGAGGCTCTCACTGCCGGACCTCATGCCCCTACTTTACCAGCCCGTCGATCTTCTGCTCCATCTTGCGCGCCTCGCCCTCGGTCAGCACGCCACATTCCATCTCGCAGTGGAAGATAGCGCCGGGGCCCAGGACTTTGACATTGCCCTTGGCCTTTTCGGCGCTGTAGCCTTCCGGCTCGGCCGTGGCGGGCAGCACCATGCCCAGCGCGTCCTGGTCGGGGGTACGGCACATCCAGCGCACGCCCTTGTCGAGCTCGGCAGGCTTGTGCCGGATGTAGTCCGCGCTGCCGTCCGGGTGGACCTGCATCGTGTGGGCCCAGCCGTCGCTATCGGCATGGTAGTCAATAAAGAAGACCACCTCGGGATCGAATGCCATGCCGGGCTTGAGTACGTTGGCCTTGGCCGGATCGTTGGCTAGTTCGTCCAGGAACTCGGCAAAGCCGGCCGGCGGCTTGACATGCGCGGGGATCGAGCGCCGTACACGCATGTCGGATGGAGCGCAGTGGGCGCTGTAGACGAGGCGGCCGTTGTCCACCGGACGGAAGTTGACGTGCGCCATGTACATATATTCCATCGGCGTACGCTTGAGGTTGGTGATGGTCATGGCGACGGTGAAGACCGACGAATTGGCATAGAGCTTGACCAGCGGCTCGGCGCGGTAGTTGGTGCTAAAGGCGACGGTGTGTTGGTACTCGCCGCCCAGCGCCAGGTAGTCGCCGCCGCTCGTCGGAACCGGCCTCGACCCAGGCATCGGTGTAGGGGGCGTTGGGCAGTTCGCCGTGGAGCGGGTGCGTGTCGCCGGCGGCAGGGACGCCCATGGAGGTGAAACCGCAGTGGATGCTGAAGCCGCCATAGGTTTCCAGGTAGTTGCGCGTGGCGCGGGGGGCGTCAAACATCGACTTCATCGTAATGTTGCGACCGCGGAACGAGGCGGACCAGACCTGCTGGCCCTGGAAGGGAAGCAGGACCAACTCGCCGACATCGTTGCGCAGGCGCAGGCCGGCGACCCCAGTAGCAAAGCGAAAAGTGCTCGCAGCCAGCGTACCGTGGTCGATCAGCACGCGTTCGCTGTCTTCAAACATACTGGGGGTGAGATGAATCGTGGTTGCGCTCATGTTTCGATTTCCCTGGTAATGATTTCGAAAGGGTGATAATGGCTCTATTGTACTACGAATTCGTCCTATAGCAGGACTCGTACGGAGACCTGGCGCATGATGGCGTCGAGTTCCGATCGGTTCTGCGGCTGCAGGTCGTCGTGCATGGCGGTGACGGTCCCGGTTGCGACGCCCCATAGGCCCACCGTGCGTGCGGGCAGGCCTTGCAGCAGTGCCCAGACGGCGCCGGCCACGACGGCGTCGCCTGCCCCCACGGCCGTCTTGACCGTAACCGGCGGCGGCTGCAGGTGGAGCAGTTCGCCGTCGCCGGCCACGATGGCGCCGTCTTTGCCCATCGACAGGACTACGTTTTGCGCGCCGGCGTCGAGAAAGGCCGTCGCGGCTTCGGCCGCAACCTCCACTGAGCGGATCACAAGCCCGGTGAACTCCTCGGCTTCGACCACATTGGGCTTGACCAGCAGCGGCCGCGCGGCACAGCCGCGGCGTAGAGCCGGGCCACTGGTGTCGAGCACGACGCGTGCGCCTGAGCGCTGCAGTTCTTCGCTGACCTCGGCGTAGAATTCCGCTTCCAGTCCCGGGGCGAGGCTGCCGGTCAGCACCCATAGGTCGTCCGGCTGCGCGCGCCTGTGGAGCAAGTCCCAAAACGCCGCCTTGCCGGCTTGGGTGACCGTAGCCCCCGGCTGATTGGCCTTGATGTGGCGCTGCGCCTCTGGTTCCTGGATCACAACGTTGGTGCGGGTCTCACCGTCCAGGTAGATGAAGTCTGTTGCGACGCCGGCGCGCTGCAGCCCTGCCTCCAGGGCTTGCCCGGTGAAACCGCCGGCAAAGGCGACGGCCACGTTGTCGACGCCGAGGGCCTTGAGATAGCGCGAGACGTTGAAGCCCTTGCCGCCCATTTCGCGCCGCACCTCGTAGGCGCGCAGCACGACCTCAAACTCGATGGCGGGCACGGTCAGGATCAGGTCGAGGGCGGGGTTGGTGGAGACCGTGTAGATCATGCGAAATGCCCCCGATTGCGTGCGTACAGCGCCTGAAAGGCGCCAAAGCGATCGCGATAGAGTGCGTGGCGCGCACTGTCCGGTTCTGCGGCGGGGCCCAACTGTGCCCAGCGCCGCGCGGTTTGCGCAATGTCGAGCAGGCCGACCCCCCCGCCGGCCAACAACACTGCACCCAGGGCAGATTGTTCGCTCGTCAGTAGCGGCTGCACGGGCTTACCAAAGACATCGGCGACGATCTGCCGCCATAGGGTGCTCTTGGCGCCGCCGCCGGCCAGGATCACACTCTGCGACTGCACGCCCAACTCGGCCAGCACCTGGTAGGCATCGTAGCAGGCAAAGGTAGCGCCTTCCATCACCGCCCGCACCAGGTCGCCTTGGCCGTGGTGCAGGGTCAAGCCAAAAAATGCCCCGCGGGCGGTCGGGTCCATGTGCGGGGAGCGCTCGCCCACCAAGTAGGGCAGAAAGAGCAAGCCCTGCGCGCCCGGGGGCGAGTTCTCAGCTGCCACGTTCATGACATCATAGGCATCGGGATAGTGCCAGCCCAGGACGCCGTCGCGCAGCCAACGCAGCGCCATCCCGGCGTTGAGCGTCGCCCCCATCTGGTACCAGCCTGCCTGCTGCGGCCCCGGCGCCAGGGCACTGCAGAAGGTGTGAATGCGGCCAAGGCGGTCGACGCGCACTTCGTGAACCGGCTGCACAAGCTGGCCGCCCGTACTGATGCTGAGCAGCAGCCGGTCGGAGGCGACCGCCCCGGCCCCCAACAACCCGCACGGGGTATCGGCGGCGCCGGTGACAATGGGGATGCCGGCAGGCAGCCCCATCTGCGCGGCCGCGACATCCACCAGGTAGCCGCCGATCTGGTCGGAAGGTCGCACCAGCGGCAGATGACTGCGGTCGATTTTGAGCAGGTGGAGCAGCTCGTCCGACCAGTCGCGCTGCTGTTCGTCGAGCAGCAGCGCGCCGGCGCCGTCGCTGGGATCGGTGGCAAAGACGCCGGTCATGCGCCAGCGCAGGTAGTCCTTGGGCAGGAGCAGCATCTGCACCTGCGCCCACATGGCCGGCGCCTCCTGCTGCATCCAGCGCACGCTGGCAGCCAGAAAGCCGGTGGAGAGAGGACTGCCGGTGATGGCGTACAGCTGCTCGGCCCCGACGCGCTCGGTGATCTCCTGCACCTGGCGCTGGCTGCGCTGGTCCGGCCAGATAATGGCCGGTGCGACCACATTCTGCTCGCGATCGAGCATGACCACGCCATGCATCTGGCCCGATAAGCCGATGGCGGCGATCTCCACCCCCGGTACGCCGGCGAGCGCCGCGCGCACGGCCTGCACGCAAGCTTCCCACCAGGCATGGGGATCCTGCTCGGCATGCAGCGGCTGTGCATGCAGGATCGGGTATTCAGCCGCGCCCCAAGCCGCCACGCGGCCGTCCAATCCGACGACAAGCACCTTGAGCGAGGAGGTGCCCAGGTCGATGCCCAGGAGGTATGGTTCGCTCATGCGCCGCGCTCCTGGCCGCGTACCTGATCGGTTGGGCCGTACCAGATGGCGGCGTCGGCGCTGCCGTGCCAGCCCGCAAGCTGCAGCATATTTGGATAGCGCGCCCAGCCGGCGCGCAGGCGCGCCTGCACGTCGTCCCAATGCGGAACGCCGCTGGTGGCGTCGGCGCGCTCGACGCTGCACGCGCCGGTAGCGGCGGAGCTGAGCAGTACGGCCTCGACGCTCTGGCCGTAGAGTAGACCTGCCAGCAGCCCGGCGTAGGCGCAGTCGCCGGCCCCCGTGGTGCCCGCCACCTTTACCCGGAAGCAGGGTGTGTACAGCTCGCGCCCCACCCAACCGGTGAGGTCGGCGGGCAAGATCCCGGCCAGGGCCGCCAGGCGGCCAGGCTGGTCGGACGTGCGCAGGTAGAGGCCGCGGTCGCCCAGCTTGAGGGCAACAATGGCGGCCCCCATTGCCAGCAGCCGGCTGGAGAGTGCGTGCAGAAGCTCGCCGTCAGGGGGAAGAGCGGACCCGGCGGCCATGGCTGCATAGCGCGGCCGGTCGATCATGTATAGCGTTTCCTCAAGATTGGGGGCATAGATATCGACATAGGGTAGCGTGCGCTCGAGAACTGCCTGCCAATCGGCGCGACCGGCGCTCGAGCCCGGGTCCGGCAGGGACATATCCAGGGAAGTGATGACGCCCGCAGCCTTGACGTTGGCCATCAACTGCGCCAATTCGACGCCATCGTCGCTGTGCATGCGCTGCATGAGGGATGGATAGCCGAAGTGAAAGATGCGCGCCTGGCGCACCTCGTCGATCGGGATGTCGGCTGCGCCAAAGGTGTCGTTGGCGCCGGGGCAGTGGATAAAGATGCGGTCGATGCCGGGTGGGTTGATCACCAGCGTGTAGGACGAGTCTTCGCCGGGGCTGATCAGCATGCCGTCGGCCAGGGCGGGGCTGTGGCTGCGGAAGACCGACAAGATGGCCTCGCCAAAGAGATCGTGCCCAATCTTGCCCATGAGGCGCACGGGAATGCCCAAGCGGTGCAGCGCCAGGCCGGTGTTGGAAACAGCGCCGCCCGTCGAGATCACGGCGGGTCCCACGATTGTCAGATGGCCTGGGCGCAGCAGCGCCTCCAATGGCGCCACTGTCTCGCCAAAGGACGGGATAATGTCTACGCAGACATGGCCGGCTACGACGACCTGGGGTTGCTCGTTGAGTCGATTCATGGGCCGGCTGTTACCTTCTGTTGCAGGTCGAAGGACCTGTGGTTGATTGCCTGCAGGGCTGGGTAAATTTGCTTGTAGATCGTCTGGAATGCTTCTTCATAATAGGCTACGTCGGCCGGCACCGGCTCCACAAGTGTCTCGCTGAGCTGCAGGCTCCCAATGGCGTCGGCTACCCCGCGGTAGACCCCAGCGCCGATACCGCCGAGGACGGCTGCCCCCAAGGCAGTCGATTCTTCAACGGTCATCACGTGGATTGGCTGGTTGAGCACGCTGGCCTTGATCTGCATCAGCAGCCGGTTGCGCGTGCTGCCGCCGATGGCATAGATGTTCTTGAGCTTGCCGACGCCGGTGTGTACGAGCAGCGGCTCAAGGCCGTGGCGCGTGTCGAGGGCGATCCCTTCGAGCACGGCGCGAAAAAGTGTCCCGCGCTGCACGTCGGTGGATAGACCGAGGAACGCACCGCGTGCCTTGGGGTCATTGTACGGCGGGTTGGCCAGGCGCAAAAATGGGCAAAAAGAAACGCCGAGGCTGCCGGCCGGCACGCTTTCCGCCTCGGCCGTGAGCGTGGCGTGGTCAGTCTGCGCCGCAAATGCCTGGCGAAACCAGTCCAGGCAGGCGCCCGACGTATAGGATCCGCCAAACACATAGTAGCCGCCGGCCGTGTGCGCACCCTGCGTGTAGCCCTGGCGGCCCGTTTGCGGGTCCGTCATCGGCTGGCGCAGGGGCAAGAAGACTGCCTCGGCTGTGCCCAGCGAGTTGAGCATGTTGCCTGGCTCGGTCACGCCCACGGCCAGCGCGCCGCAGACGTGGTCGTGGCCGCCTACGCTTACCAGCGTGCTGGGGGGTAAGCCGGTGAGCGCCGCCGCTTCGGCCGTGATAGTCTGCAGGGGCGTACCGCTGGGCAGGAGTGGTGCCAGCAGGTCATGCGGAATGCCGACCTCGTCCAGCAGTTCGGTAGCCCAGCGCAGCTCGCGCAGGTTGAGCATCAACATGCGCGAGGCGAGCGAGCGGTCGGTGGCGGGTGTGGCGCAGAGTCGAAAGGCAATGAAGTCGGCGGCGTTGAGCCAGCGCACCGTGCGGGCGTAGGCCTCGGGCGCGTTCTTGCGCAGCCACAGAATTTTGCACAGGCTGAAGATGGGCTGCAGCGACAGCCCCGTCGTGGCAAACAGGCGGTCGGCGCCGATCTTGGCGTCCAGCCACTGCGCCTCGGCCTTGGTGCGCCCGTCAAACCAGGCGATCGACTCGTAGGTGGCTTCACCGTGCTTGTCGAGCGGGAAACCAGTCTCACCGGTGCTGGTGACGGCGACAGAGACAATGCGCCTGGGATCTTCCAGTTGGCTGACCACCTGGTGGATCGCCTGGGCTGTCTTGGCCCAGAACTCGTTGGGGTCGTGATACGCCCAGGTGGGTCGCGGATAGACGGTGGGGGTGGGTACGCTGGCGCCGGCGACGATGGCGCCGGTCGGATCAAAAACGATGGCCTTAATGTTGGTCGTGCCGAGATCGATACCGACCAACAGTGCTTCTGGTTTCATGGGCTGCGAACGGTCCTCGTGTGAGGTCCCCTGGTTGCATAGTGACTGGCTTATATGTCGATGACGATCTTGTTCACGTCGTCCGCATAAGCGACGTTTAGCGCAAATGCGTGCGGCGCCGCTGCCAACGGGAAGTGGTGCGAGACGATGCCCAGCAGGTCGATGCTGCCATTCTCCACAAGCTTGATGGCGCGCGGATAGACGTGCTTCATGCGGCGCGAGACGCGGATCGTCAAGCCCTTGCGCCGCGCGGTGGAATGCTTCATTTCCAGCTTGTCGGGGCCGGGGATGCCCACCAGCACCAGCCGTCCGCCCATGCGCGCCATGTCGGCCGCCTGCTGCACCGAGTGGTCGGCCCAAGCCGCTTCGAGGGCGACGTCTACGCCGCGGCCGCCGGTAGCCTGCATGACTGCCTGCACCGGGTCCACCTCGGCAAAGTTGATGGGAATGGCCCCGTACCTGGCGGCCAGTTCCAGCCGCCAGGCAAACTGGTCGACGACGTAAATGGGCGCGGCGCCCGCCAGCTTTGCTACCTGCAGCAGCAGCAGGCCGATGGGGCCGGCGCCCAGGATAGCCACGCTGTCGGCCACGTGCAGCCTGGCCAGGTCGACGGCATGAAGCGCGATGCCCAGCGGTTCCAGAATGGCCGCACCGGCGTCATCGATGCTGTCGGGCACGGGAAAACAACAGTGCGCCGGCATCAGCATGTACTCGCACAGGCTGCCGCCGTCGGGATAGAGGCCGCAGAAATGCAGGCGATGGCAGAGGTTCGGGTGACCCTGTTCGCACATCTCGCAGCGCCCGCAGGGCTGGGCCGGGTCCACGGCCACACGCGTGCCCTCATGCAGCGGCGCAAAGTTACCGTCGAAGGCATCGGGTCCGGCGGCCTCCACGACGGCGCCAAATTCGTGCCCGAGCACGAGCGGCGTCTCCACGACCCAGTCGCCAATGCGGCCGTCCATATAGGTGTGCAAGTCGCTGCCGCACACGCCCACGGCCTTGATGCGCAACAGCACCATCCCCGGCCCGGGCATCTCGGGGCAGGGGACTTGTTCTACTCGCATGTCACGCGGTCCGTACAACAGAGCCGCCATCATTGTCTTGTTCATTTTGTGTCGAACGTTACTCCAAGTTGGTATGGCGTGCCCGCATCTCTTCCACACTCTGGCCCAAGCGCACTTGCAGCATGGGCACCAAGGCGTCGAAGAGAATCCACAGTGACTGTTCAAAGGCGGATCCCATCGCCTGGCCCGAACTGTTGCCCTCGCGCTGGGCCATCGTCTGCGCGGGCAACACCAGGAGCTGGTCGGCGCGACGCGGCAGCTCGGCCGCCGGCTGCGCCGTGATCATGGCCACGCGCGCGCCGGCGCGCTCCGCCACACCCACCAGCGCATCCACCGTGGAGAGATAGCCTGGCCCACAGCTAACCAGGAACAGGTCGCCCGGCCGTGCCGGCGGCGCCGTCATGTCACCCACCACGGCAGTGGGCACGCCCAAATGGGCCAGGCGCATGGCAAAGCTCTTCATTACCAGCCCTTCACGCCCGAGGCCATAGACGATGACCGTTTGCGCGCCCACGATGGCGTTGAGCAGCGCATCCACCTGCTGCGTTTCCACCGCACTGAGCACGCGGTCGATCTCGCCTAGAATTTGTCTTGTCGCTGCGTACATTCATCTATCCTCATGTGAGAGGGTAAGCGACAGCAGCCGTTTACCCTTTTATTTTGCCGTTACATGGACCTTCATCGTCTGCCCCGCAGCAAAGCGGTGGAAGACATCGCTAAAGCCGGCGAGCGGTGCAGTGTCACTGACCAGCGACTCGACCTTGACCACGCCATTGTTGAGCAGGGCAATAGCGGGCAGGAAGGTGTAGCATAGGGCAAAGCTGCCCAGGATCGTCCAATCGTTGCGGAAGAGATCGTAGGGGCTGATCTGGACCTTGGCATGGTTGGGCGCGACGCCGAACTGCAAGTACTGGCCGCGCGGGCGCAGATAACTGAAGGCGTGCTCGATTACGGCCGGGATGCCGGTCGCATCCACCACCACGCCAAAACCGCGTGGGGCGATTTCCTTGAGCTCTGCGTCCTGGTCGGGCCCTACCGCCACGACGGCAGACGCACCCAGGCTGCGCGCCAGTTGCATGCGGGCGGGCTGCTTCTCGACCACGACTACTTGGGCCGCGCCGTTGTGGCGCAGCGCCTGGAGCAGCAGCATGCCCATGGGACCGCCACCGAGGATGAGCAACGACTCGCCGGGCAGGATGCGGAAGCGTTTCATGGCGTGCACCACGCACGCCAGTGGCTCGATAAAGGCGGCCTGCAGATCGCTCATCCCTTCCGGCAGCTGGTAGCAGGCCTTGGCGGGGACATTGACGTACTCGGCGAAGCCGCCCGACCTGGTCACGCCCACGCCCTGCCAGTTGGAGCAGTGGTTGGCCTGCTCGTTGCGGCAGTAGTCGCAGTGGCCGCAGTACAGGTTAGGATCGACCGCCACGCGGTCGCCGATGCGAACGTCGGTCACATCGCTGCCGACTTCTACTACCACGCCGCCAAACTCATGGCCCGGGATCAGGGGAAAGTCCGACATGTACTCGTTGCGATAGATATGGACATCCGTACCGCAGATACCGCAGCGCGACACCTGGACCACGACCTCGTCGCGAGCACAGGTCGGGTCGGGCATGCGCTCGACGGCGATGGTTTCGGCTTGAGGGAAGATCACTGCTTGCATAAGTTACTCCATTCAACATCTAAAGAAACCGAGTTTTTCACAAAAACTCGGTTTCTTTTCGCTTACCACGCGCAGTAGCCGCCGTCGATGATCAGGTCGTTGCCGGTCATGTAGTCCGAGGCTGCTGAGGCAAGGTAGACAACGCCCCCCTGCAGGTCGGTGACTTCGGCCATGCGGCCCATGGGCGTCATGCCCATCCAGACGGGCAACATGGACTGGCCGACGGGAGTGGCCAGGAGGTCGTCCACCAGCTTAGTGCGGGTATAGCCCGGGCTGATGCTGTTGACGCGCACGCCGCGCTTGGCCCACTCGGCAGCGAGGCTGCGCGTCAGGTGCAGCACGCCGGCCTTGGCCGTGTTGTAGGCCGCCTGGTTCTGGGGCGTGTTGGAGATATGGCCGGACATCGAAGCCGTGTTGATGATCTTGCCGTAGCCGGCGGGCAGCATCACGCGGGCCTCGGTCTGGCTGCACAGGAAGACCGAATTGAGGTCCACGTCGATCATGCGCAGCCAGTCGCCGTAGTCCATGTTTTCGGCCTCAGCCCACTGGCCGATGCCGGCGTTGTTGACGCCAATGGTGAGGGTGCCCAGCGTGGAGACGATGGCGTTCACCATCGCCTGCACGTCGTCCGGCTTGGTGACATCGGCCTTGACGGCCATGCTGCGGACGTTCTTTTGCGCCAGTTCGTCAGCAACCTCTTCGGCAAGGTCGAGCCGCATGTCGACGACGGCTACGGAGGCGCCCGCCTCGCCCAAGGCGTGGGCAAAGGCGCGGCCGATGCCTTGGCCACCGCCGGTGACCAGCGCCACGCGGCCGTCGAGGCGGAAGCGTTCAAGGATTGGTTGTGCGGTGAGTACCGGGTCGGACATAGATAGTGCTCCTGATGGGAGTTATTCGTCGAATACGATGCAGACTTTGCCACTCTGGCCTTCGTCGGCCACGCGGTAGGCTTCGGCGGCCTCGGACAGCGGGAAGCGATGCGAGACAATGACCTCGGGTTTGAGGTTCCACTCGACCAGCTTCTCGACCAGGTCCTCCATGTGGCCCAGGCTGGTGACCCACGAGCCGTAGATGGTGATCTGGTTGTGGATAATGGTCTGGCTCACGTCAAAGTCGACGCGGTTGCCTTCGCCGACCATGGCGCAGCGGCCCCAGCGGCGCGTGCCCTGCAGCGCCAGCAGCCGGCCCTGAGGCGAGCCGGAGCAGTCAACCGAGACCTCGCAGCCGTAGCCATCGGTCAGGGCATGGACGGCCTTGAGCGCATCCGGGTGGTCGGCGCGCACGGCGTGGTCGATCGCCCCGCATTTAACTGAGAAGTCGAGCCGGGTCTGCGCGACGTCGGCCCCGATCACGAGCGTAGCCCCCATCTTCTTGGCGATCAAGCCGGCCGCCATGCCCACCGGACCCATACCGGTAATCAGCACGCGGTCCTGGCCGGACACGCCCACGCGATTGAGCGCCTCGTAGACCGTGCCGAAGCCGCACGCTACCAGCGCGCCGTCGACGTAGCTCAGCTTGTCGGGCAGCGCTACACAGGTTGTTTCCTCGGCCAGGAGATAGTCGGCGTGGCCGCCGTCGCGCTGCCAGCCGTAGGCGGCGCGGTATTCGGACGTGCAGCTGATCATGTAGCCTTCACGGCAGTCGTTGCAGACGCCGCAGCCGCTGATGTGATAGAGGATGACGCGGTCGCCCTCCTTGAAACGCTTGCAGCCCGGCCCTACCTTGACGATCTGGCCGCACGGCTCGTGCCCGGCGATGACGCCCTGGTAGCCTTCAGGCCCGTGACCCAGGTGCTCGCGATAGATGGCGCGAATATCGGACCCACAGATGGACGAGGCCTTCATCTTGATCAGAACCTGGCCGTGACCGGGTTCCGGCACATCAAATTCTTTGAATTCCACGCGCCGCTGGCCCGGCAGCAGCACACCCTGCATTTTCATTTTAATGACTCCCATACCCTATTGACGATTGCTACCTCGAAATGCCGCACGTCGGCATGCAGGTGCGCACGAAGGCGTGCGCACTGGACGAAAGCCGAAAGTAGACCGTAAAATCCGTCCAGTCCGCACGCCGCGTGCGGACTGGACGCCGCTTGCGGCGCACCACGCCCACATGCCTTTTCTATAATTCTATCTGCGCCTTGACCGATGTCGGCGGCATCTGGACGGCGAAGTTGAACGCTTCCACGCTCTGCTTAAAGGTAAACTTGTCGGTGATGAGCGGCTTGACATCCAACTTGCCGCTGGCCATAAGGGCGATGGCGCGCGGGTAGACATGGGCATAGCGGAAAACATGTTCCACGTGTGCTTCCTTGACCATGGCGGCGGCCACGTCGTAGGCGATGGGCTGCAGCGGGATGCCGACGTAGACGACGGTGCCGCCGGGGCAGAGCGGCGCAAAGACGCCGGCTGCCGCACGCTCATTGCCGCTGCATTCGAAGACGATGTTGACGCCCCAGCCGTCGGTCAGCTGGTCCACGACCGCACGCAGGTCCTGCTTGGCGACGTTGACGGGCGTGATCGGCCCCAGCGTGGCGGCGAGGTCGAGCTTGGGCTGCTGGACATCGGTCAGAATGATCTGGCTGCAGCCGCCGGCCAGTGCGGCGAGCGCGGTGACCATGCCGATGGGGCCGGCGCCGCTGACGATGGCGACGTCGCCGGGCTTGATCTTGGCCTTGGTGGCGGCGTGCATGCCGACGGCCACCGGTTCAACCATGGCGCCTTCGGCAAAGCTCACGTTGTCGGGCAGCTTAAAGGTAAAGGCGGCCGGGTGGACGACCGTCGGGCGCAGTACGCCGTGGATGGGCGGTGTCGCCCAGAAGCGGACGGCCGGGTCCAGGTTGTACATCCCCAGCAGCGTCGCCTTGCTGTTGGGGTCGGGAATGCCCGGCTCCATGCAGACGCGGTCGCCGACCTTGAGATTCTTGACCTCGCTGCCGACCTCGATGATGCGTCCCGAGGCCTCGTGGCCCAGCACCATTGGCTCGCGCACGATAAACTGGCCGATAGCGCCGTGGGTGTAATAATGCACGTCGCTGCCGCAGATTCCGACCGTATGGATGGCGATGCGCACGTCGTGCGGCCCCAACTGCTCGGGAATCTCGATATTGCGCAGAGTGAGTTCGTCTTTCCTTTCAAGGACAAGAGCTTCCATTTTTATTCCTCCTACGAAATGTTGATCACTGTAAGGGCATGAGGTCCGGGGGTAACGATCGCCGCGAAAACGAAACGATCTCCTCCGAACCTCATGCCCTACACCCTGTTACGACGATTATTGCTATCCCTTGCGCACGATCCACACGGCCAGCACCACACAGATGATGGTGGAGATCCAGAGCGGTGCGCCGAAAGGTTCGAGAAAACGCATCCACAGCAGGCTGATAGCGATAAAGATGACGACGCTGATAAAGCAGCGGTCGAAGGTATTGGTCGGTATCGGCAGGAAGCCCTGGCGGGCCTCCTTGCGCTGCACGGGCGCCTGAATCGGCGTTTGTTGTGTCATTGTCGCGCTACTCCTTTACAGCGCCAAAGGTAAGGCCGGTCACGATATAGCGCTGGACAAAGATGAGGAAGACCAGCGCGGGCAGGATCGAAACCATCGATACGGCGGCCATTTCGCCCCAGTTCGTGCCTGTTACCGACACGAATTCGGCCAGGCCGGTCGTGATCGTGCGTGCATCGACGCTGGTCAAGTTAGCAGCATATAGATACTCATTCCAGGCGAAAATCCAGCTCAGGATAAACGTAATGGCCATGCCTGGGGCCACTAGGGGAGCGATAATGCGTGAAAGCACCGTCCAACGGGTGGCGCCATCTACGAAGGCGGCCTCGTCCAGTTCGGGCGGCACGCCGTCCATAATGCCCTTCATGAGCCACACGGCAAACGGAAGGTTGAACACGCAGTACAGGAGGATCAGGCCAATTCGCGTGTCGAACATCGTCCAGTTCCCGATCTTGAAGACGCCGGTAAACAGCAAGAAGAGCGGCAAGATGAAGGCGGCCGGCGGGGCCATACGCTGTGTAATGGTCCAGAAGAATATGCTGTCCGAACCCGGGAGGCGCCAGCGTGACAATGCGTACGTTGCCAGTACAGCCAAGATAGTGACGAGCACGGCGTTGCTGGTGGCGATGATCAACGAGTTGATCAGGTAGCGTTGGAATACCGGGTCGCTCAACGGCTTGAAATAATTCTGCAAATAGAACGAATTGATGAATATCGTCGGCCTGTCAAACAACTCAACTCGACTGCGTGCGGACACGACGAACATCCAATAGATGGGCAGCAGCGTGAAGATCACCATCATGATCCACAGGGCATACAGCCCTACGTAGCTCAGTACCTTGCGAAAGCGAGTTGTCTTCATGGTCGCACCTATTCCTTCTGCCTGCCAACCTGCGTCAGGAGCGTGAATAGCAGCCAGCACAGGACGATCGTGAAGTATAACACCAGCAACGACATGGCCGAGCCGTAGCCGTAATCGGTCTTGGGCACCACGACGCGGTAGATGAAGATGCCAATGAAGCGCGTGGCGTCGCCGGGGCCGCCGTTCGTCAGCATATAGACTTCGTCGACCACGCGCAGGGCGTCCATGAGGCGAATAAAGACTGTAGTCAAGAGGATGGGCATCATCATCGGGATGGTGAGATAGAAGAAGGTCTGCCAGCGGTTGGCACCGTCCACCTGGGCCTGTTCCAGCGGTTCCTTGGGCATGGCAGTCAAACCGGCCAGCAGCGTCAAGGTGACAAAAGGTGTCCAGTGCCAGATATCCATCAGAATTACGGTGGCAAAGGCCTGACCGCCATAGGTGGCGATGCGGAAGTCGTAGCCAAACCATTTGTCAAGGAAATAAGGGATAGGGCCAAAGCCGGGGATCGTCAGCAAGCGCCAGGTAGCGCCGACGGCGATCGGGGCCATGATGAGCGGAATGTAAACAGGGTACGGAAGACGGCACGGCCGGGGAAGGGTTTGATCAACGTCTGCGCCAGTAGGAACCCCAAAATCAGTTCAATGGTGACGGAAAGAAAGGCAAAGAGAGCGGTGCGCCCGAGCGAACCCAGAAACGCATCGTCGAAGACGAGCCGCCGGTAGTTGTTGACGCCGGCCCACTGCATGCCTAGCTGGGCAGAAAAGGCATTCCAATTAAAGAAGCCTACATATATGACGTAAAGAAACGGCAAAAAACCCATGATGACAAGGATGACGATGGTCGGCGTGAGGAGACCCCAGCCCATTCGATTTGAGCGCATGGCTGTGTTGTTCCTGGTATGAACAGCACCCGGGCGGGCGCAGGCACGAGAATATAGACGGGACGGGGCCAAACGGCCCCGTCCCAACATGCATTAACGCTTACTGACCGTACCCGAGGTTGACCAGTTCGGCATCCGCCGCAGCCGCGGCCTGGTCTAGCGCTTCTTCCGGCGTGATTTCGCCGGCTAGTGCCTGCCAGATGAACGGTTCGACGACCGAGCGAATGGCGGCATGGAACGGGAACGGCGGCGCGCCGCGGAACAGCGGACCCTGCTCCCGCATGAACGTGTAATAATTGCCGGCCTTGGCGTCGGCTTCCTTGATCTTGGGATCGTCGTAGGTGGATTCCATGACGATACGCGAGCCGGCGATGGCCCAGTCGGCCTGCACGGATTCCTGGCCGATGTATTGGAGCCACAGCAGCGTGCACTTCTGGTTCTTGGACGACAACCGGCATGCCGAAGGCGCCGCCGTCGTAATAGCCGACGTAGCCCGTACCAGCCTTGGCGGCGTCCAGCACGCCATCTTCCAGTGGCGGCAGTGCCACGCCGACGTTGCCTACGACCTTGGACCGCTCGGGATCGGTGGCGATCCAGACGGTATTTTCACCATAGACCAGGCCCTGGGCAGCGCGGCCGGCCGCAAAGGAAGCGGCGACCTCGTCCCACGTGCTGGCGGTGGCTTCCGGCGGGGCGTCCTTGAGCAGGCCCACCCACCAGGCAAGCGCCTGCTTGGCCTTGTCGCTGTTCATCTCACCGCCGTTCTCGACCGTGGCCTTCCAGTTCTCTGAGTTGATGCCCCAGTTGTAGACGCCAAAGGTAGGCGCCACGGTTTCGACAAACTCGTAGAAGGACGACGAATGGCCGGTGGCGCCCTGAACGGTCGATCCCCACAGCTCCAGGCCATTGTCCTGGCCATACTTGGTGAAGAAGTCGGCAATGTCCTGATACTGCTGGTGAGTCGTGGCCGGAGCCAGGTCGTAGCCGTACTCGGCCTTGAAGGAATCCTTGATCGCCGGGTCGTTGAAAAGGTCGGTGCGATACAGGTAGGGTTTCACGAAGGCTTCCATCGGCACGCCGAAGACGTTGCCATCGGCATCCTTGAAGTTGTCGATGAACGACGTGAACTTGGCGAAGTCAAAATCGGTCGAGGCCAGCTCCGGGTTGTCCGCCAGCATCTGGGTCAGGTTGACCAGATAGTTGTTGGCCAGGTAGCTGTAGATGATGTCCTGCTCGATGTAGACGAAGTCGTAGATGCCCGTGCCGGCCCGCATGTCATTGATGGCCTTGGAGTACATCTCGTCCCAGGACGTCGGCTCCAGTTCGACCTTGATGCCGGAGACTTCTCAAACTGCGGGGCCGAGCACGTCCGAGGCAAAGCGGGTGGGCGGGGTGCTCTCGGAAATGCCGCGGATCGTCACGTCCTTGCAGCCGGCGGCCTCGGCGGCGGTGGCCCACCAGTTGTCGGCGGCAGGTGCGGCGGCGGCCTCGCCGGCGGCAGGCGCAGGAGCCTGGGCAGCCGGAGCCACGGCCGTGCAGCCGGTCAGCACCATGGCCGCCACGACCAGGATGCTCAATAACTTAAACAGCTTGTGCGAACTAAGTTGCATACGTATTTTCTCCTTGCTTTGACAAATCAACTTGCTCTTGCTTGTCGTACACCAGGTCGGCCAGGGGAGGCGACCACACGGTTACCTGCACACAATTGGTTTGAAAGGGTAGCAACTTACAACAACCTGTGACAAAACGATAGACGAAATGGGACCTACTCTCATGCGGATCAGTGGATGGCGGTCTCCTTTCTCCGGCCGTGTTGACGAGTATATCAGGCGGCCAGTCGCCGGTTGCTTGATTCGCGTATGTGCAGCGCGGCTGCCAGTACGACCTCCTGGTAGGGGCGGTCGGGGTCCTCCATGCGTTGCAGCAGGAGTTCGACCGCCGTGCGTCCCACATCATAGGTCGGCTGGGCGACCACGGTTAACGCCGGTTTGACAAAGTACATCCATTCCATCTCGTCGAAGGCAGCCAGGCCGATATCCTCGGGGATGCGCAGGCCGCGTTCGTGGATGGCACTGAGTGCGCCGAGGGTGAGCAGGTTGTTGCCGGCAAAGATCGCCGAAGGTGGGTGCGGAAGGGCCAGCAGCTCATTCGTGAAATCGTGGCCGCTGGGGACACGCGGCATGCCCGTGCGGATCAGCTCCGGTTCGACGGCAATGCCGTACATCTGCAAGGCCTCGACATAGCCGCGCAGCCGTTCTTCGCCGGTGCTCGATACGGGTGTGCCGACGACGGCGCCGATGCGGCGGTGGCCCATCTCCAACAGGTGCAGCACGGCCTGGCGAGCGGCTCCCACGTTGTCCACCAGCACGGAGTCGATATCCACATTGGTCACGCGGCGGTCGATGGCGACGGCGGGTACGCCGGCCTCGGCCAGGTGGCGGTAGATATCATTCTGCCCCAGCGTCGGCGACAGGATCACGCCGGCAACATGTTCGGCGACCATCAATTCCACGTACATCGTCTCCTTGTCGGAGTTTTCGTCGGAGTTGCACAAGAAAACTGAGAACTTGTGTTGGTAAGCCGTATCTTCCACGGCCCGCACGACGGATGTAAAGAACGGATTCTGAATGTCGGAAACGATCAACCCGATAATGCTCGAACGTTGGACACGCAAGCTGCGCGCCACACGGCTGGGGCGGTAGTTCAGGTCCTGCACCGCACTCATTACGCGTTCGCGCAGATCATCGCTGACATACGGTTTACCCGACAGCACGCGTGACACGGTGGCCGTGGATACGCCGGCTTGGCGGGCTACATCTTCGATTTTTGCTGGCATAACCAGTTAGGGGACACAGCACTCACGATTCATTACTCCCTATAGTGTAATCGTTTGCACGGGCGGTGTCAAGCGGGAATTTGCGCAGTATGTGCACATTTGTGATTGTCGCCGGCCCGCCAATCGCCGATCGGATCTCGTGTACCTGCGACGCTTACAGTTCTACTGGTCAGGTGGCTAGGCGCGCGACTCTACCCTGGACTGTGCTATGATGGCCGTTAAATCGGTAGACTGGAGGCGCTCGACTTTCGCATTGAAGGTCAGTTTGTTTTGCAGTTGACAGGAGGTCTGCGATGGCGCAGCGCACAATTATCCTCGGAGCAGCCGGCCGCGATTTTCACAATTTTAACGTCTTTTTCCGCGATAACCCCGATTATCAGGTGGTAGCTTTTACTGCCACCCAGATTCCTTACATCGATAATCGCCGCTATCCGCCGGAATTGGCAGGCAAGCTCTATCCCAATGGCATTCCGATCGTGGGCGAGAGCGAGCTGGACAACCTGATTGCCAACGAGCGCATCGACCTGGCCGTGTTTAGCTACAGCGACGTGACGTATGAGCACGTGATGCACCTGGGCGCACAGGCGCTGGCGGACGGGGCCAACTATATGCTGCTGGGCCCGCGCCAGACGATGCTGCCTTCCAGCAAGCCGGTGGTGGCCGTATGTGCTACGCGCACCGGCGCCGGCAAGAGCCAGACCAGCCGGGCCGTGGTGCGCACGCTGCGCGACATGGGGCTGCGGGTCGTCTCTGTGCGCCACCCGATGCCGTATGGCAATCTCGTGGCCCAGGCCGTGCAGCGTTTTGCCAGCATGGAGGATATGGACCGCCACCAGGTGACGATCGAGGAGCGCGAGGAGTACGAGCCGCACGTGATGGCCGGCAGCATCATCTATGCGGGCGTGGACTACGAACGCATTCTGCGCCAGGCCGAGGGTGAGGCGGACGTAGTGATCTGGGACGGCGGCAACAACGACATGCCGTTCTACAAGCCGGACCTGTGGATCACGGTGGTGGACCCGCATCGCGCCGAGCACGGGTTGCACTACTATCCCAGCGAGGTGAATCTGCGGCGGGCCGACGTGATCGTGATCAACAAGGTAGAGACGGCCACGCTCGAACAAGTGGAGCGGACACGCTCGATCGCCCTTGAACTCAACCCCAAGGCGATCATCATCGACGGCGCCAGCCCGATCTTTGTGGAGAACAGCGAGATGATCCGCGGCAAGCGCGCGCTGGTGATTGAGGACGGCCCGACGCTCACGCATGGCGAGATGAAGTATGGGGCCGGCTGGGTGGCGGCGCGCCGCTTTGGGGCCAGCGAGATCATCGACCCCAAGCCGTATGCCGTGGGCACGCTGGCCGAGACCTTCCGCAAGTATCCCAACACAGGGCCGATCCTGCCGGCGATGGGATACAGTGACCAGCAGGTGATGGACCTGCAGGAGACGATCAACCGCACCCCGGCCGACGTGGTGTTGATCGCCACGCCGATCGATTTGCGGCGGCTGGTGCACATTGAAAAGCCGGCGCTGCGTGTGCGCTATGAGCTGCAGGAGATTGGGGAGCCGACGCTGCGGCAGGTGTTGGAGGAGTTCATCGAAAAGCACAAATAGGGGGCATACACGCGGAGGGCACAAGGTCCGGCGGCGAAACCTTCGCCGCCGGACCTCCAGGAAGTCCCACCTCCAGGAAGTCCCACCTCCAGGAAGTCCCACCTCCAGGAAGTCCCACCTCCAGGAAGTGTCAGGGGTGGAATGGTTCGGTAAAGCGGAGGCAGTGGACGTCGCCGGAGGCGTCGCCGGCTACGATGGTTGTGTTGTCGGGGGCGAGGGCGAGACAGAATGCCTGCGCATCTAGGGTGATGCTGGCTTGTTCACTTGCTTGCTCGAGGTCCCAGCTATTCTCGAGGTCCCAGACCTTGAGCGTGCCGTCCTGCGCGCCGGCGACGGCGCGCTGCCCGTCCTCTGTCACCGCCATCGCCGACACTTCTTCCGCCTGGCTGTGGAGGGTGTGCAGCTCGCGCCCACTGTCCAGATCCCATACCCTAAGCGTATCGTCCCAGGACACTGCCACTGCCCGCCGGCCATCCGCCGTCACACGAGTCGTTTACCTCGCCCGCGCGTCGACGGCAGTGCGCAACTTGTACCCGCTCTCAGATCCCAGACCGTCAGTGTCTCGTCGCTCGACGCCAACACTTCCCGCCCATCGCCGTCGCAGCGCTGGCGGACACGGCATCCGGGCGGTCGCCGAGCGTGTGCAGCTTGCGCCCGTTCTCCATCTCCCAGACCTTGCGTACACCGTCGCTTGACATGGAGACTGCTCGCCGCCCGTCTGCGGTCACGGTTATGGCCGCCACGGAATAGGCGTGGCCGGCGCGCGCCGGCCGCTTGCGGTCGCACATCAGGTCCCATACTTTGAGCGTGTCGTCCCACGATGCCAGCACTGCCTGCCGGCCATCCGGCGTCACCGCTACAGCCGTGCCCAGTCGGCAGGGCCGCTGAGCGAGTGCAGCTCGTGCCTGTTCTCCAGGTCCCAGACCTTGACTGTGTCATCCCACGATGCGGAGACCGCCCGCTGCCCATCCGCCGTCAGGCCACCGCATAGACGCCGCCGGCATGGCCGCGCAGGGTGTACAGTCGCACCCCCTCCGGATGTCCCACACCTTGAGTGTGCCGTCCACCGACGCCGAGACCACCCGCCGCCCATCCGCCGTCACCGCCACGGCTTTGACGGCAGCGGTGTGGCCGCTGAGGGTGTACAGCTCGCGCCCCTGCTCCACATCCCACACCTTGAGCGTGTGATCATACGACGCCGAGACCGCCCGCGCCCGTTGTCCAGGTCCCACACTTTGAGCGTGCCGTCAGCCGATGCCGAGATCGCCTGCCGTCCAGCGGCCGTGACCGCCACGTCGCGCACCTCGCCGCGATGGCCGCCGAGCGTGTGCAGCTCGCGCCCGCTCTCCAGGTCCCATACTTTTAGTGTGCCGTCGCCTGACGCCGAGACGACCCGCTGTCCATCCGACGTGATGGCCACTGCGTATACCCAGTCGGTGTGGCCGCTGAGAATGCGCAGGCACCCGCCATTCTCCTGCGCCGTCGTCCACTGCAGCATGAGAGAAGGGATGGTGAGGCTGCCCAGCCGTGCGCTGGCCATGGCGGCGTGCTCCGGGGCGCGATCGATCAGAGCCCGCTTATGCCATTGCTGCAGGAAATACGCCCGCTGCCGCACTTGCAGCTGCGCCTGGTGCTCCTGTCGGCGGACGCGCAAGGTGTGTGATTCATGCTGCACCATGCGCAGCAAGCGGCGGAGCAAAGGGCGCAGCTCACTGGTGAGATCGCTGTTATCTGTGCCAATGCCGGGCGACTTCGTCCTGCGCCAGCGGCGAATAGGACTCGCCGGCAAAGCCGGTAGATCTGCCGCGTCCGTCTTGTGCGCCTGGAGCTGCTTGCCTGGCCCCTCTGCCAGCAGGGCCAGCGCCGCCATCAAGTCCTGTTCTATAGCGTCAATCCCGCGCTGCGCGTACTGCTGTTCGAGGATGGCCACTTGCTGGTAGGCGGCCAGCAGCCGCCTGGCGCATTCTTGCCGCAACGATGGGCGTTCTTCTGCCGGCGTCTTGCCTTCGACAAACTCATGCAGCGTCGAGGGTGGTCAGGCGGCCCTCGCCGGAGAGGCGCCGGCCAAAGCCGGCCAGGCTGACCTCGGGCCACTCGGCCAAAAAGGCGCCGGCGATCTCCAGCGCCAGGGGCAGGCCGCCCAGCATGCGGTAGATGGCGCAGGCGGCGGCATGCTCGGGGTGATCGTGCGCCAGCGCGGCATGGCGTGCGGCGGCGCGTAGAAGCAGCTGCAGGCCCGGCTCCTCAGGCAGGGCCGTCACCGCCACGGCGCGCACGTCGCCAAAATCGGCCAGGTTGCCGTTGCGCGTGGTAATCAGCAGGCGGCAAGGCAGGCCCGCGGGGATCAGGTCGGGTGTGACGGGGCGGCGCAGCTCGGCGGGGTCGCGCACGTTGTCGATTACCAGCAGGCAGTCGGGGTGCGACTTGAGATATCTGGCTGCCGCCTGGACGAGGCGCAACGGCAGATCGGAGATCAGGTCCGGCGCCAGATAGGCGCCTAGCGCTGCAAATTCCTCGCGCCAGTCGGCGGCGCCGTTGATCCAGAAGATACCGCCGGGGTAACCGTTCCAGTGACGGTAGCAGTACTCCACGGCCAACTGGGTCTTGCCGATGCCGCCCATGCCGCGCAGGCCCGCCCCGACGACTGCGGGCGCCGGGCCAATCCCCACCGTGCCGCCGGCGGCGAGCGCGTCGTGCAGCTCGCGCAAATCGTCTTCACGGCCGACGAATAGATCGTTACGGAGGAAAGGCACGTGCCAGCGCGGGTCCACAGGCGGATTCGCCGGCAGCTGCGCGGCCGGCCGCGCAGGCTGCCTCGCAGCGATCGGCGGTGCTCGCGCCGGCGCCGGGCCTAGCTGCCACTGGGCAGCGGAGGCATTGGTTACCGACAGGAGCCAGAGGTCGCTGTCCCACGGTCGTGCGCCGGCGAAAGTGGCGGCCTGTTGGGCGGCCTGGGCCGCGGCGAAGGCAGCAGCAATCGAAACGCCGCCGCTCAGGCCGCGCTGGAAGTGAACGGCAAAGGCGCGCGCTTGCTCGTCGTCGATCTCGGCCGTGGTGGCGATGACGGCGGGGATGCCCGCGGCGTGCAGGGCGTCGACCTGCGGCTGCGTGCGGCAGCCGTTGAGAAAGACCAGGCGCAGGGCCTGTTGGGTGGCCAGGAAGGCCGCGAGACCCTCGGCGCCGGCCGGCAGCGCCAGGCCCGCCCCGTCCTCCATCATCAGCGCTTCGCCGTCGGCATGGCCGCCAAAGTGCAGGACTTGGATGCGGCCGGCGTAGCGTTCCGCTTGGAAGACGGCGAGGAGTTCGCCCAGCGTAACAGCAGCGTAATGGACCAGCTCGCAGCGGCCGGCGTGCGCGGCGAACTCGTAGAGTGCCTGCAGCTGCTTGTGCTCCTGCTCCAGCTCCTTCAGCGTGCGGAAGCCCGGCGCCTCGCTGCTGGCGAAGGCGAGCAAGACAACCGGCGGAGCCGGGGAAGTTGTTCGTATTGACGGTAATGACGGTAGAGACATGAGCGACCACCGGGGAGAACGAGGTGCCGTGCGTGGCTTGTAGCACAACGAAACGTATGAGAAGACTACGAGGCATAGACGGCGTGGCGGACGGCGTGGCGGACGGCGTGGCGGGCTGCGATTGGGTGCTGCGATCATTGTAGCATAGACGGGCGGGTACGGTCAGGGCATTACGGCTACGCCTGGCGTGCGTAAGGCAGCGGCGGTATACGGTCTGAATATTGTCGTACAGCACTGCCCCCCCACGTGTTCCTCCGAACATCGTGCGGCAATTCCGCTTTTGCTTTCGTTTGCGTTATCATAGTTGTCTCGTGAACGAACAGCAGCGCTTGCTTCCGGGCTCTATTTGGCCGCGGGCAGTGGCGGCTACGGCGCGGGCACGCGCCAGTGGGGCCCTGCAACCCATCGTAACTACCCAGAGTGTCGTCGAAGAGCAGGGCATCCCCTTTCTTGTGCGTGTGTTGGCGGGCCGGGCCGGCCGCGCGGCGATCCAGCAGAAAGAGGTCAGCGCCAATATTGATACTTCGCCGGCGCTTGACCCATTTTTGCCGTATGAACCGGACATGTTCGTAGCGGACATCTCGCCTACGCATGTGTGCCTGCTCAACAAGTTTAACGTGATCGACCACCACCTGCTGGTGGTGACGCGGGCGTTTGAGGAGCAGGATACTGCCATCAACGCTGCCGACTTTGCGGCGCTGTGGATGTGCATGGCGGAGGTGGATGGGCTGGCGTTTTACAACGCGGGCAAGCTGGCAGGGGCGAGCCAGCGGCATAAGCATCTGCAGGTGGCGCCGCTGCCGTGGGGACCGGGCAGCGGGCGGCTGCCGGTAGAGGATGCGTTGGCGATGGATGAGTTGGGGGAGGAGCCGCAAGTGCGCACGTGGCCGTATGCACATGCGGCGCTGCGGTTGGATCCGGCCTGGCTGTTGGATGCCCAGGCGGCGGGAGAGCGGTTGGCTGCATGCTATCAGGCGCTGTTGGAGGTATTTGACATAAGGCTGGCGAGTGGTGGGTTATTGCCGCCGTACAATCTGCTGGCAACGCGGACGTGGATGGCGTTGGTGCCGCGCCGGCGAGAGGAGTTTGCTGGGATCGCGGTGAATGCATTGGGGTTTGCGGGCAGCATGTTGGTGCGGTCGGATGCGCAATTGGCGTATTTGCGGGAGATTGGGCCGCTGGCGGTGTTGCGTGGGGTGGGGGTGGAGTAAAGGTAGAGGGTTGTGGGATGTGTGAGCGAGTTCTTGGCGGTTTAGGAAACGGATGATGGGTTTATGAGTACGGAAGTTGGTGTGCGGCGGGTGGGAATTTGGCAGGCGGCGGTGCGACGGTTGCTGGAGTTGGATAAGCCGGTGCCGGACCATACGGAGGAGGAGCTGGAGGTCCAGGCGGCTGCCAACTATAACTGGAATTTCCTCTGGAATGTGGGCGACGGCGTATTTTTCTGGTTTGGGCTGAGCTTTATTTCGGCCACGACGATTCTGCCGTTGTTTGTGAGCAAGCTGAGCAGTAATGAGTTCTGGATCGCGCTGCTGGGCGTGCTGAGTGCTGCTTCCTGGTATCTGCCGCAGCTGTTTACGGCGGGTGGGACGGAGCGGCTGGCGCGCAAGAAGCCGGTGGTGATCAACGTCGGCTTCTTTCTCGAACGCCTGCCGCTGTGGTTTTTGCCGCTGGCGGCGCTGGCGGCGCCCTACAGCTCAACCCTGGCGCTGATCATCTTCTTTGCCGCCTATGCCTGGCACGGGCTGGGCGCGGGGGCGATTGCCCCGGCCTGGTCGGACATGATCGCCCGCTGTTTTCCCGTCAGCAAGCGCGCCTGGTTCTTTGGTTTTACGGCCTTTATCGGCACGGGTATCGGCATCCTGGGGGCAGCCTTCAGCAGCTGGATGCTGGTCAACTATGTCTTCCCGTACAACTTTGTCTATTCGTTTGCGCTGGCGGCGCTCTCGATCACGATCAGCTGGGCGTCGCTGGCCTTGACGCGTGAGCCGGTCAAGCAGGCGCCGGTCAATGCGGCCAAGACTTCGGGCGCATCGTGGCAGAAGGTGATGGTAATCGTGCGCGGCGACCACAACTTCCGCCAGTTTCTGATCGCGCGCTTTCTGATCAACGTCGGCCGCATGGGTCTCGGTTATCTCACGGTGGCGGCGATCTTCTTCTGGGATGTGTCGGACGCCACGGTGGGCTGGTATACGGCGGCGCTGTTTTTGGGGCAGACGATCGGCAACCTGGCGGCGGGCGTGATTGCCGATCGGTGGGGGCATAAGATAACATTGGTGATCGGCCAGGTAATGGCGATCATTGGGTTTGGCATGGCCTGGCTGGCGCCGACGCCGGAATGGTACTATCCCGTCTTTTTCTTCCTGGGGTTGGCGGCAGGCATCACGATCGTGTCGGCGGTGTTGAGCAGCATGGAATTTTCGCACCGCGACCACCTGCCCACCTATGTAGGCGTCGGCAACACGGTGTCCGGATTGGGCAGCGCGGTTGCGCCGATCATCGGCGGCCTGCTGGCGGTGCTGAGCTACAACCTGTTGTTTGCCGTTGCCACGCTTGTCAGCGCGCTGGCGATGATCTTGCTGATATTTACCGTGCGCGAGCCGCGGCGCGTAAAACACCTATTTAACCTGGACGACAGCACGCCGGCGTTGGTCGAGACGACGCCAGACAGCACGGCTGCCAAGTAAATGGTCCTACGCACAAGGAGCACGATTGATGAGCCACGAAGCACAGGCGCAAGCAAGCATACCGGCGCAGGCAACCCTTGACTTTCGCATCGAGCGCCTAGGTGCGCCGCGCTATCCGTCGCCGATGCGGTCGGTGCAGTTCGTGGCAGACGACGAGCAGGTGCTGTATCACGGCGACCTCGCCGAGGTACGCGCGTACCTGGACCGCGGGCAGGCGCCACCGGTGATGGAGAAGGCGGGGCCGCGCGAGCAGCTGTACTTTGATCCCAATGACTTACGCTGCGGCATCGTCACCTGCGGCGGGCTGTGCCCGGGCATCAACGACGTGATCCGCGCGGTCACCTTGAGCTTGCACTACCACTATGGGGTGCGAACCGTGCTGGGATTTCGCTATGGGTATGAGGGGTTGAATCCGGCCCTTGGCCACGAGCCGGAGCTGCTGAACCCGGACAACGTGGAGGTGATCAGCACGCAGGGCGGCACAGTGTTGGGCACTTCGCGTGGGGAGCAGCCGGTGCCGATTATGGTGGATGAGCTCCAACACCGGGGGGTGGGCATCCTGTTTGCTGTGGGCGGCGACGGCACCCTGCGCGGGGCGGCGGCGATTGCGGCCGAGATTGCGCGGCGGGGGCTGGAGATCGCCGTGATTGGCATTCCCAAGACGATCGACAATGACATCTCGTACATCTACCAGTCGTTTGGCTTCCAGACGGCGGCTTCGGAGGCGCAGGCAGCGGTCGAAGCGGCGCACACCGAGGCAGTGGCGGCGCGCAACGGGATCGGGCTGGTCAAGCTGATGGGGCGCGATTCGGGGTTTATTGCCGCGTTCACGGCGCTGGCCGACAGCCGGGTCAACTACTGCCTGGTGCCCGAGTCGCCGTTTACGATCGAGGCGTTAATGCCATCGCTGCGCCGGCGGCTGCAGGAGCGCGGGCACGCCGTGATTGCCGTGGCCGAGGGGGCTGGGCAGGACTTGCTGCAGAGCTACGGCGAGCGCGACGCCTCGGGCAATCTCAAGTATGCTGACATCGGGCTGTACCTGCGTGACGAGCTCAAGAACTGCTGCACGGCCATCGGGATGGACGTCAACATCAAGTATATTGACCCCAGCTACACCATTCGCAGCGTACCCGCCAACACGTTTGACTCCGCCTTTAGCCTGCTGCTAGGGCATAACGCCGCGCATGCGGGCATGAGCGGGCGCACCAACATGGTGGTAGGCAACTGGCGCGACGAGTTCACACACGTACCGATCGCCATGGCCACATCGCAGCGCAAGAAGATTGACTTGAACGGGTGGCTGTGGAATGCAGTGTTGGCGTCCACAGGCCAGCCGGCGCTGCTGCGCTGAGCGTGGCTGCTGCATGCGGGGTGAACCGTGCGAGGCTCGCCCCACCTGGTTGTGGGTTGGGTGAGGTGCAGGGGGTGCGAGCCAGGCACGCGGCGACTGCACGAGTTCTCAACCGAACGGCGGTGGCCGTCTGCCCCTCGCTCGGTGCCCTTAACAGTATCAACCCACAGCCCAGCGCCCCGAGCGTGGGGCTGTGCTACCCCTTAGCTGCCCCGGTGATCGCTGGCGATTCACTCCCGCGGTGAGCGAGGCTGCGGCCGGGGGAACCGTGCGAGGCTCGCCCCACCCGGTTGTGGGTTGGGTGAGGTGCCGGGGGCGAGCCAGGCACGCGGCGGCACGTGTCCTCAGCCGAACGACGGTGGCCGTCTGCCCCTCGCTCGGTGCCCTGAACAGTACCAACCCACAGCCCAGCGCACCGAGCGTGGGGCTGGGAGGTCCCACCTCCTGGCGGTGTGGCTATCCTTTGCGGCTCCAGAGTTCGTGCAGCTTATGTGCTGCCAGCTTGGGTTGGCGGTCGCGGGTGAAGACGCCTTTGTAGTTGATGCCGCCCACACGGTGGACGGCCTGGGCGGTTTTGAAATCGCACATGTTCCAGACGTGCTGGCCGACGACGTACGGCTTGGTATCGAGCAGCTCTATGTAGCGGCTGACGAACTCGGCCTGGTACTCTTCGCTGAACATCTCGGGGGGCAGGGCGTGCAGACCCGGTACGGCGTCGGCGCCGAATTCGGCGATGATCATCGGCTTGGGGTATTTGGCGTGAATGGCGTCCAGGTCCTCGGCCAGGCGGTGAAGACCCGCTTCCAGTTGGGCCGTCTCGGTGTACCAGCCGAAATAGCGGTTGATACAGACGACGTCGAGGAAATCGAAGGATTCTTCGGCTAAACCGATGTAGCTGACGAGCGTGATGGGGCGCGTGGCGTCCAGCGCCTGGGCGAGTTGGTGCAGTTCGGCAAAAAAGGGCTTGCTGACGACCGGCCGGGAGTGGGGTTCGTTGGCGAGGCTCCACATAATCACGCTGGGATGGTTGCGGTCGCGCTCGATCAGCTCCTGCGTAAACTGGCGGCAGAGGGCAAGACGCCGGTCCAGCCCATCTTCGGCAAAGAACAGGCCGACGGCGGGTGTTTCGGCGATCACCAGAAAGCCCAGGCGATCGGCCAGCATGAGCATTTCCTCGGAATAGGGGTAGTGGCTGGTGCGGAACGAATTGGCGCCGATCCATTCGAGCAGGGCATAGTCCTTGACCATCACGGCCGGTAGCAGCCCGCGCCCGACGACCGGAAAGTCCTCATGGCGGCCAAAGCCCTTGAGCAGGATCGGCTTGTGGTTGAGCAGCAGCCGGTCGCCCTCAACCGCGATCGTGCGAATTCCAATGGGCAGCGCATACTGGTCGATCGGCTTCCCAGCCTGGCGGACTTCAACCTGCAGCGTGTACAAGTTCGGCGCGCCGGGCTCCCACAGCGCGGCATCAGGGATGGGGATCACGGTGGCGGCCTGGCCGCCGATGACAGCCACTTCAGAGCTCCCCTGCATGCCGTGGCCGCTGATCTGAAAGTCCGCGACAGCATGAGCAGCCCCACACCAGATCTTGGCGGCGACTTCGCCCCCGCGCCGTCCACATTGGTCGTGACCTGGATATTGTCGATTCCCTGCGGATGGCGGGCGGTGATCCAGACGGGCCGGTGAATGCCGCAGAAGGGAAAGAAATCGAAGCTGGCGGGCGGAAAGTTCTGGTTGGCGAAGACATCGCCTGCATTTGGCGGCACGTTGCCGGGCGGGACGCGATCGGGTGCGAGCGCACCGTCGACACACACGACCAGCTGGTTGGCGCGGGGCTGCACGAGAGGCGAAATGTCGAATTGAAAAGGCAGATGGCCGCCCTCGTGTCTGCCGGCGAACTCGCCGTTGACCCACAGCGAGGCAAGATAGTTCACGGAGCCGAAACGGAGGTGAATCTGCTTCCCGTCCCAACCCCAGGGCAGATCGAAGGTCGTCTGATACCAGGCAAGACCAAGGTAGTCGCGCATGTCGACAAACTGGTCGTTCCAACTGGCCGGCACCGCGATGGGCCGGCCGGCACCAAGCCCGCGGAACCAGCCATCACGCTCGCCCACACCCGCGGGATCGCTGCGGAAGTCCCATATGCCGGCAAGATCGACCGACTGGCGAAATGGGTTCGATTGGGGATACAGCATCAGCAGGCTCCTTGTTCGCCTCTGCAGGACATGGGAATCGATCGCGCACTCACGCGCCGATCAACAGCTCCGTCACCACGGGATAGTGGTCGCTGACATAGACCGGCGGTTCGGCATCGCGCACGATGGTGCAGGAGGTGGTCTGGACGGGCTGCCGGCCGGAACGCAGCATGATCCAGTCCACCCGCCAGAAGACGGCGCCGCCCCATTCCAGGCCAAAGTAGTCGCGGCCTTGGAAGCCATGAAAGGTGCTTGACTCCACTGAATCGGCGTGACCGGCGGCGCGATAGGAATCGACAAAACCGGCGCCCAGCAGCGTGCGATAGATGGGTGACCAGGGATTGCAGTTAAAGTCGCCGGCCATGATCACAGGCAGGTCGCCGGCGGCATCCAACTCGGCCAGCTGCTGCAAATTGCGCTGGGTGCCCACCTGGCGTGCCTCCTCGCTGACATCGTTCAAGTGTGTGTTCAGGTAAATGAACTCGCTGCCACTTTGCCGGCAGCGCAGCTTCACCCAGGTGGTTTCCAGCAGGATCTCGTCTTCGAGATCGGCCAGGTGGGGCAGGTCGCTGCGGGGCAGCGAGAGAAAACCATGCGCCAGCAAGTCAAAGCGCTGCGATTTCCAGAGGATGGCAGTCCCGGGATCCTGCTCGTTGGCAATAGCGTGCTGGTAGCCGCCGAGTTCCTGCTGGTAGGCCGCCCAGTGCACCGGCTCAAACTCCTGCAAGCCGATGACGTCGGGATCGTAGCGCTTGAGCGTTTTGACGTTGAAGGCGGCCCGATTGGCCCACACGTCGGAGTAGAATTCAATCTCGTCTTCCGGGACAGCGTTGAAGTTGTTGAGCGTCATCACACGGAGGAAGGTCATGTTGTCGCCTGTAGGATAAGGATGATGAGCGTCGGTGCAAAGAGGGTACTCGCTTTCGAGGTGCAAGTCAATCAGGTGAAGTATGGCACTCATTTTGCACATTGCGCATGAGTACGTCCGGTATTACACTGATTTCTTGCTGAAACTGCCCCCATCTACACTGCCTGCGGTGGTGTAGATGGGGGCGCGGGCCAAAGCTGATGCGGTTCATAGACACCTGCGGCAAATACGCAAACTAGGAGCAAAATGCAGAAGACAAGCGAAACCGATGCGTTCTGGCAGGAGTACCTGGCGACGCTGCCACAAGATGCCCCGCAGCGCGGCCTGCCCTATACGCTGTGGGACTTTGCGGATACGCCGGAGGCAGCCACCAAGGTCGGCAATCTTGTCCGTCTCGGCGTCAAGACATCCACGAGCTGCCTGGTGTGGGAGATGGAACAGATTGGCGAACCTTTGCCCCTGGTCGGCGAGCTGGCGGTCGTGGTCGGCGGTCAAGGGGAACCGCTCTGTGTCATAGAAGTGACCGAAGTCATCGTCAGACCGTTTGACGATGTGGACGAGCAGTTTGCCTATGAATATGGGGAAGGGCTGCGCACACTGGCCGACTGGCGCGCCGACAGTTGGGAGTATTGGGGGCAGGCGTGTGAACGCATCGGGCGTGTGCCGAGCGGCAGCATGCCACTGGGCTGCCAACGCTTTCGCCTGCTCTATCCCAGATAGTGCCAGTGATAGGAGAGAGCGTGTATGGCAATGTTAACCGAAGACATGAAACGAGTCATTCGTGAGCAGCGGCTTGGCTACGTAGCCACGGTCTGTCCCGATGGAACGCCCAACTTATCGCCCAAAGGCACAACAACTGTATGGGACGATAACCACTTGGTTTTTGCCGACATTCGTTCGCCAAGAATGATTGCGAATCTCAGGCAAAATCCTGCCGTCGAGATCAATGTCGTTGACTGGTTTACGCGCAAGGGCTATCGCTTCAAAGGCATCGCAACAGTGATTGAAGACGGCCCCCTGTTTAACGAACTCGTTGCATTCTATGATCGACAAGAGCGATCTGACGCTCCGCGCCGGATTCAAGCCGTCGTGATGGTGGAAGTTCAACGGGCTCTATCCCTTGTTTCGCCCGCCTATGACCGTGGGGTCACGGAAGACCGGGTGCGAACGCAGTGGGAAGACTACTATTAGCAAATACGACCGGCGCAGTGAGTGCGCCAAGCCAGATATCGCCTTCTGGTCTGTCTTCTGGTAACCTTAGTGGCCTGCTAACGCCCATCAACGGACTGTGTGATCGAGATCGCTGTCATGAATTCTCCAGCGCAAACCCATATGCTCGGCCAATTTGAGAACCAGACGGATGTCGGATGGTGATTCCTCCCGGCACCTGCGAGTATGATGCACGCCAACAGGTCTACAAGCTCACCAGCGCCGGCGCCAATATTTGGGGAGACCACGATGACTTCCACTTTGTGTGGAGGCGCATGCCCGGCAACTTCATCGTCACCATGCGCGCCGAATTCCTCGGCGCAGGCGTGAACCCGCATCGCAAGCTGGGATGGATGGCGCGCACCAGCCTGGATACCAGCTCACCCGATGTGAGCACCGGCATCCACGGCGATGGGCTGGTTTCGCTCCAGTTCCGGCGCACACAGGACGGGCAGACCGAAGAAGTGCGCGCCCGTCACCGGGGCCGACGTGATCCAGCTGGAGCGCAAAGGCAATACCTATATTATGTCGGCTGCACATTTCGGCGAGCCGTTTACCACGGTGCAGGTGAGGATATTGATCTGGGCGACGAAGTTTACGTGGGGCTGTTTGTCTGCTCGCATGAGGATGACGTGGTCGAAAAAGCCATCTTTCACGATGTGCGCATCGTCGTGCCAGTGAAGGCGGGCTTCGACCGCGAGCGCGATCCCTTTGGCAGCCAGTTGGAGATCCTGGATGTGGCCAGCGGCCACCGGCAGATCATCTACAGCACGGAAACATCGTCGAAGCCCCCAACTGGACGCACGACGGCAAGGCCCTGATCTTTAACAGCGAGGGCCGGCTGTACCGCTTTGACCTGGCGACCAAAACGCCTGCGCCGATCGACACGGAGCGGTGATATACAACAATAATGACCATGTTCTCTCGTTTGATGGCACCATGCTCGCCATCAGCAGCCACAGCGGAAAAGAACACCATTCGATGGTATATACAGTTCCAGTGCAGGGCGGCCAGCCAAAGCAGGTTACCCCAACCGGACCATCTTACCTGCACGGCTGGTCGCCTGACGGGAAGTTCCTGGTCTTCACCGGGCAGCGCAACGGCGATTTCGATATCTACCGCATCCCCGCCGCGGGGGCGAGGAAACGCAGCTTACCACCGCCCTCGGGCTGGACGACGGCCCAGAATACACGCCGGACGGCAGCTACATCTACTTCAATTCCGTCCGCAGCGGGCGCATGCAGATCTGGCGCATGCAGCCCGATGGCAGCGAACAGGAACAGATCACCGACGATGAGTACAACAACTGGTTCCCGCACATCTCGCCGGACGGCAAGTGGATCGTCTTTGTGACCTATCTTGCCGGCGAAGTCGAGCCGAGCGACCACCCGCCGGCCAAACGGGTCTACCTGCGCATGCATGCCGCTGGACGGCGGCACGCCCAAAGTCGTGGCCTATCTCTATGGAGGCCAGGGCACCATGAATGTCCCTTCCTGGTCACCGGACGGCAAACAGCTGGCGTTTGTCAGCAACACGGTTCCGCATTAGTCTTGACCAGCGCGCTGCCATCGTCATTCTATTGAGGTGGCAGCGTGATCCAGGTCCCGGTACGGTGCGACTCGACTGCTGCCTCAACCACTTCCTGCGCCTTCCAGCCATCGTAGAAACTCGGCGACAGTGGCCGATCCTCCCTGATGGCATCGATGAACAGGCGCGTACCAATCGATTCCGCGCCAAAGGCCTGAAACATCTGTGTAAAGAAGGGGGCGCTTGCGTGGACATGCCCCCGCAGCTCATCCGGGATCGGAAGAACTTGCAATTGTTCCTCGGCCTGGCGCGCGCCGCGCACCTCAGTGCTCTGGAAGTTGTAGTCAGCTTCGAGCGTGCCTCCTGCGCCATGTAAGATGATATGCTGCTCTTGGCCGCGGTCGCCGACGTGAGCCACGGCGCTGACCTGGATCACGCCGTGTGCGCCGTTTACAAATTCGACCGCCAGCACGGCCGCGTCATTGGCCGGATCGAGGATAGCGCCGTTGGCGCCGGGCCGCTCGACGTAGGTCGCCAGATGTGCGCTCACCCTGGCAATATCCCCGGCAAACCAGCGCGCCAGGTCGATCATGTGCGACCCAAGATCACCTAAAATACCGTGTGAACGCTGCCCGTCAAAGCGCCAGCCGTATTGGGCTGCACGCCCATGGCCACCGAGATAGCGCAAGTTGCAGTCAAAGCAGCGACCGAGGTAGTCCTGGTCGATGAGCTCGTGCATATAGCGATAAGGCGCGATCCAGCGGTAGGTGAAGTACGCCATGTGCTTGACGCCGGCTGCTGTCGCCTTCTCGTACATCTCACAAGCCTCTTTTGCCGTGCGCGCGAGTGGCTTTTCGCACAGCACATGGAGGCCGGCATCGAGCGCGTGCATCGTAATCGCATAATGCTAGTCATCCGGCGTGGCGACGATCAGCGTGTCGAGGTCGCCTTGCTCGATCATGGCGCGATAGTCCGTAAACACCTCCGGAATGCCATACTTTTTCGCCATTTCTGCGGCACTGTCGCCAGTGCGGCTGCAGATGGACCGCAGCTCGGCATGCGGATGGTTCCTGAGCGAGGGCAGGTGCATCAGGTCGGGGTACCAACTGGCACCGGCGATACCAATCGAACACGATCGGGCATCTTTGCTTTCCTTTGGGTCCGGCGGCAGCCGGTTCATGTTGTGCTCAGCGCAGGTCACGAGACTGGTTTGCGCGCCACCAAGATGCTGTCGCCCCTGGGCGGTGCAATCCGTTCGACATCGATAAATCCTGCTTCTGTCAACCACTCACGGTACTGCTCTTCGGTGTACGCCCGTCCATCGTCATAGACATTCAAGATAAGATCGGAAAAGACTGTCTCGGGCGGAGTTGTGCGTGAGTTATCGACCACACGCGTGACGATGTAGAGCACCCCACCCGGCGCCAAAACATTGCAGGTGTTGTAAAGCACACGCCGGATTTGGTGCGGTGCCAACACCTGGGTAAACGCCCCATGGTTGCCGCATGAAACGTCCCTGTCAGGGTTTCACTGACGGCGTCGGCGGCAACCACCTGCACGCGGCCGGCGGCACCTGCTTCCCCGACAAAGCGTTCCGTAATCGGCGTCACCTGCGGCAGATCGACGACGGTTACGCGGAGGTGGGGATAGGCATCACAGAGCGCAATGGCAAGCCCGCCCGAACCGCCGGCAACGTCCAATACAGTTTGCCGTGTCGAGAAGTCAAATCGCCGGGCCAGGTCGCCCCCGCCGCCAGTGTCCCTGGGTGCAGACTATATAAGAACTCCAGCACCTCATCGCCGGACATTGCGAAATTAATGCCTGGCTTGCGGCGCGCCGGTGCGCACGGTTTCAGCAGTCTGTCCCAACCAGGTCCACATCGCCGCGGGAATTCGTGCCCGAAATACGCCGGCCGTCCACGCACCAGGCAGTCGTTCGCTTCCTGTGTGTTCGCAAAACAATGGTCATCCACCGTGAGTACTTCCGCTGCGACCAGGGCATACAGAAGTCGTTCAAGACTATCAGAATCGACGCCAAGCGCATGGGCTATCTGCGCCGCCGGCAGGGGGCCAGCGCTGAGCGCGGTGAAGATGTCAAGCTGCATCCCGGCCAGCAGCGCAAACGCCGGCGGGACGCTGTCGAGCAGGCGCATGACGACTTGTGGTTGCGTAGCATCGCTATGGCCAACCTGGCCAACCTGGCCAACCTGGCCAACCTGGCCACCGCTTGCTGCGTTTCATCAGGCATGGGAGCACCTCTTATCGGCCACGATGGTACAGCCGCAGAAACCAACGGGAGAATCATCCTTGCTTTAGGACCGAGTTTATATGAATCTCAAAAAGATTTGCTGGTGTTCGCGGGGACACAGCAAACTGTCTGCGGGGTTGCAGGCCAGCGTGTTCCGGGGTGAACACGACGTAAAATGGATCACAGTCATCATACAGCAGTGAATTCAGTTAATCAACTTAATATTTTCTAATTAAACATGGTCGATCTGGCTGGCGGATTCGATTTACCCTGATTTGATTGGGGTGGTCCGAAGTTGTGCGCTCCGCGCTAAATCCGAACCATCGTAACGAAGTTGTGGACATTCTGTCGACCTTTTTTCGGGATACTTGTGCATAACCAATGCCCCAAGCTTGCACTCAAGTAGCACAGATTGTTAGGAGCCCACGTATGTCACTACCTCATGGATATGGTGTTGTTATAGGTACACTGGAGCACTATCAGCGTGATCCGCTTAATAACTTTGGCCAGTATTATCACGAGAACGTTTACATTCAGACGCCAGCAGGGCCGTATCACTGTGCGATAGACGTCGACACGAAGATGACGAATGATGGTGTCGAGTGGCGGGTTGTGGCGCTAACTGAGGCCGATATGAAAGGTGTCTTTGCGTTAGCTGATGGTTGGCATTTCCTCCAATCAAACGAGACTTCCGGTGCACTGGACTATATCCGCACAAGTGCATTTCATCCTTCTGGGTGCAACATCGTCTTTGTACGCTACATGCCTTTTGGGGACACAATTCGCAGTCTGTTTGCCAATGATCCGGTTTGGACGCCTGGGACCAGCATCGATGCGCTGAACGTGCTCGAACCCCTGCTAGACCAGGCAGTGCGCCTGTATGTCTTTGGCGAACCTTTCACCAGCGGCCTGGGCGTACACAATATCCACCAAAACCAGGGCGATCCGGCCGGCAGCCAGTGGTGGA
>CAWIVN010000024.1:0-222500 GCA_963839515.1 uncultured Chloroflexia bacterium | reverse complement strand
CGGTGGGACTGCTGGCAGGAGTCGCGCAGGTAATCGGGGGATGGCTGACGGCGAATAGCCTGCCCGACCCAGTGGCGTTACAGAACGCATTGCTGGCGGCGGGGCGGCAGTTGGCGGCGGCCACCAACCTGCCTCCCGCAGTGGTAGATGCCCTGGTTGGGCCGATCTGGAATCTATTCTCGGCGGCCTCCGGTTATGCCGGCGGCTGGACACTTGTTACGCCGCTGATCGCCACGCCGTTTTTGCTGCTGGTATGGTGGCTATTCTTTGGCTTTGTGACGTTTGGTGGGGCACGCGCGGCCGGCGGCAACGGCAATCTGAACGACACGCTGGGCGCGACCGCCTTGATGGTAGCCCCCCAGGTGCTGCTGGTGTTCAGCGTGATTCCCTTTGCGGCGGTGAGCAGCTTGCTGCTGTCGGCGTGGGGCATGCTGATCGGTTACCGGGCCGTCCAGACGACGCACCAACTGAGTTGGGCACGCGCCGCCATCGTGACGATCGTCCCCTATATCTTGGCGCTGCTGCTGGCACCCTTGCTGGCAGCAGCGTTTGCGGTGGGCCTGACGGCAGGAGGTTACCGATGAACCCGACCAACCCGGTAGATGCTACGAGCCCGACCGGCGGGCCTCCTCCAAGCAGCCCTGCGAGCAACGTGAATCCAGGCCAGCCACGCACCTATAGCAACAAGACCTACGTCGTGCAGCCAGGCAGGTTGGACCGCGAGGACTGGACGCGCTGGTCCAACTGGGTGCCGCCGGTGGAACAAATGGGAGCGGCGGCGCGGCTCAACGTGGCTGACGCCGTGGACCCATGGGAGCGCGGCGTGGTAACCGTAACCATGCGCCAGGGAATCGGCATGATCGTCCTGCTGGCACTGGTGGCGGGGATCATCCCGCTGATCGCCAACCTGTGGCTGGGGTTGTCCATGCAGACGGCGGTGCCGCTGGCGCAGGCGGCGAATAACGTGACGCCGCTGATGACGGCCTACCCGCCAGACTCGCCGGTCACAATTATCGGCACGGCAGTGCAGACGGTGGCGGGATTGCCGACGCGCATGCCGGGCGTGCTGGCGGCGTTGCTGTCGGCGCTAGGGATGTGGATCAACACGCCACTGAGTTGGCTGACCTACTGGATCGTATACGGTTTGCTTGTGTTTGGCATTGCCCGGCTGATGGGCGCAAGCAACACGCTGCAGGCATTTTATGCTGCCACAGCCTTTACGGCGGTGCCGCTGTTGCTGACAGGACTGGCGCCGATCCCGGTGATCGGACCGCTGCTGGCGATTGCGGCGGCGGTGCTGGCGTTTGCGGTCTATTATAAGGCCGTCCGCTACGCGACCAGGCTGGACGGCGGACGTACGTTCCTATGCATGCTGCTGCCGCTGGCAGTCGGGCTTGTGCTGCCGCTGCTGGCGTTACTGGTGGGGATCGTCGCCAGCTTGTTCCCGTTTGCACAGGCGATGTAACTGAGTTGGCGCCGCACGCGGCGTGCGTTCGCACATTGGTGTGCGAACTGGACAATTGGAGCTGGACGGTAATCGCAGTTCGTAGCGTGACGGTGCGAACCAGAGGAAAGGGTGAACACCGAGCTTCGACGCTAGTGTTGTCGAAACTCGGTGTTTTGTTTGCCGGGACGGGTGGTAGATTAACGAGCCTCGACCGTGTGAGTTGAATGGGCGGCGACTGATGTTGTGAGCACGCTTTGGGGTTGGCCGTGGGCATCGGTGAGCCAAGTGGGGCGATGGGATGCGCCGTCCAGCAGCAGTTGTGGCAGGTGGCCGGGGAAGACGGCTTGCCATTTCAGCGGTGGGCCCTCGTGGTTCGTGAGAACAGTGCGGTCTTGCCCGTCATGGCGGACATCTACAATGTTGCCCAGGCAGGGCATTGAGGAGATCTGTACCCAGCTTGCGTCGACAGTGAGATGCGAACGGGTCGTGAGCGTGCGCGTGCGGGCATCAGGGGTGATTCCCAGCATGCCGGCGACGATAGAACCAATGGCCGCGTAGGAAACTTCGGGATACTCGCGTCGGGCGTAATTGGGTTCGAGTTGCTCCATCAACTCGTCGTGTGCGATCAGCGGATGGCCATAGGCATAGAACAGTTCGGGCAGATAGCTGCGTTCTTCGATGCAATGCTGGCGGCGACGACGAATCACGTCGGCCAGGGCGGCTTCGGTCTTTTCCTTGTTCTCGATAAGGTTCAAATAGAGTGGAAAGAAGTTGGCTATGCCACAGTAGCTGCACTCGTAGCTAAGGTCGTGGCGGCGCAGTCCAGCAAAGCGACTGTTGGGCGCACACCACCACTCCTGGTCGTACTTTGTGCGCAGTGCTTGCGCCTTTGCGCGCCAGACCTGGACGGGATCGGTAGCGGCGTCTGCAGCAGAGACTGCAGCAGTACCTGTATTCGACAGCAGACTTGCTTCCCGAGTTGAAGCAGGTTTGGATGCCGAACTCACGCTTGCGGCAGACCCAGTAAGAAGAGCAGCGTAGGCGTCGTAGGCGGCTGCCTGGGCGGCAATCAGGTCACCGCCGACAAAGGGGCGGGCTACGTCTTCGTTGTAGCTGGCGATGCCGCGCCGGCCATAGTGCGAGTAGTGCTCGGGGATGCCGTCGCCATCTTTGTCCCAGCGCTGTACGTAGTCCGAGACTGTGCGGGCATAGAAGTTGCGAAAGGCTGCGTCGTCAAGGTAACGGCGGTCGCCCGACCACAGGTATTGGCGGCAGCAGCAGTGGAGCACGTCAAAATTAGCCGGCAGGTTGTACCAGAAATCCTCATCGCTTTTATAGTCGACGGGGGCCGGCAGGTCACGGCGATCGATTTCCCAGAATGTGCACCAGTCGCGTGATGCGGCAATGTTGACGGCGAATTTGTGGAGCATGTTGTACGTATGGGCCGCGAGGCCAAGCACGTGCGCGCCTGTGCTCTGATGAGACACATCGCGCATGCAGAAGGCCTCACGACCAGGCAGGGCGGCCTCGTACCAATCGCCGACCGGATCGCCTGTGGCAGCGGCATTGAAGACATAGGCTAGCGCCTGAGTCTTGGCCCAGTCGAAGCCTTGGCGGAGCAGCTTGTCGGAAGAGTCCAGAGTAACGCTGGCAATCATCGCAGGGTTCCTTTGTGTGGCCTCAATCAGGTCGAATGAACGGCGGCTGGTTAACCTCCTGCCGAGGTTTCCCCCGGTGAGCGCAGGAGTTGGAGGAGCTCGGCCAGCAGGTACTGGCCGGCAACATTTGAAGTCAGGCCGGTTGGCTGCGAGCCGGCGCCTCCTTGCAGGCGGAGCGCACTGGCGACAAGGCGGCCGTTGCCACCTCCAATGACAGCGCTAAACAGGTAATCGGTCGTGGTGAACTGGCGAGCGTCGAGCCGGCGCAGGATCGGCGCCCACGCCTGCAATTCAGGCAATGCAGAGGTGAGGCGCTGCGTATCAAACGCGACGTCGCAAGCCAGGCCGAAAAACTGCAGGTCGACGAAGCCGGCATGGAGAAAACGGCGCCAGATCGGGTGGGGGACCGGCAGCTTGATGGCTTCACGCCAGAAGGGGAGGCGCCGGCTGGGAAGCGGCCCGTCACCGGTTTGGAGCAGGAGCACGCGGCCACCGCGGTGGAGCAGGCGGCGAAGGGACTCGTCCAGAACAGTGGAGACTACTACGATACTGCCGGCGCCAACCGAATCGATTTGGAGCAGGTCTTTGGCAGCAGCGGGTCGCGCGTAGTCGTGCCACTCTATATCGAGGGCATTGATTGGATCATAGAGAAGCGTCGCGTCGAGGGCAAACCGCGGGCGCGAGTAGATCCAGAGCGGCCACTGGTTGCGGCAGTGGAGCGTGCCTGCGTCAAATTGTACCTGGAGGGTAACTGCCTGCGGGTCCTCGCTGGGGAGCGCCGGAAGTACGATATGGCCTAACTCGCAGGGGAAGCCGGCTGGGAGATCGTCGAGGATTTCCCAGCGGCCGGCGGCCAGGGTGGCGCCATCGTGCGCGACGAGTTGCCAGGACACGGCTGCACGCATGATAGGCTGCGGGTTGGTATGGTTGAGGATCACGTGCAGGTGAATGGGTGTGTTAGGAATGGTTTCCGATGCGAAGGCGGCCGCCATGCGTTCGTCGTATTCGAGCACAGCGCGCATTTCGGGACGCCAGATGGAGGCAGGATTGTCGGCCGTCAGCCACCAAGGGACCTGCCCGTCGTTGGCGGTGAGCAAACGTTGGCGGTTGCGAAAACCGTCGGAATCGCAGAATTCGCCGAACAGCCAAGGGCGCAACCGCAGCCAATCGCGGTGCCAGTGGTCGAGAACCGGCTCCAGGTAGTGAAGATCGCTGTAGGTGTGATAGTCGGTGAAGTCGGCAAAGTCCTCGGCCAGGCCGCCATAGGCTTCGCCCGAGCCGCTGTTGTCGCAGAAGAGCACGTGATCGACAGCACTGCGGGCGACGGCATCCAGATCTTGAAGCAGGACACGGTCCACACTGCTGTCAAGCTCGCAGCCGAGGCTGTAGACGACGACGGAAGGATGAGAGCGGGTAAGCTGCATGTAGGCGGCATATTCGGCGGGAGCACGGGCGCACAGTTCGGCGTTGACATCCGGGAGCCATAGCGGCCATTCCTGCCACACGAGCATGCCTTCTTCGTCGGCAATGTCGTAGTAGACCTGGTTCGGCACAAACAGGCAAAGCTTAACCAGGTTAAAGCCGAGTGTGCGCAGCGTGCGCAACTCAGCACGCGCCTCTTCTGCCGTATAGCGGGGAGCAATGACGTCCGGGTTCCAGCCCCAACTCAGTGCGCCGCGCAGACAGATGGGTTCGTCGTTAAGCAGGAGTTGCTCACCATGCGCAACCAGGCGGCGGAAACCGACACGCCGGGAGGCCGAGGCAACAACTTGGTCGTCTGCCAGCAGGTACACTTGCACTGCGTACAGAGCAGGCTGCGTAGAGGACCAGAAAGCGGCGTCGGGAAGTGGCACGAGCAGGTGAAAGAGTTCGCCAGGCGACACTGGTTGTGCGTGACGGGCTACGGTGGCGCCGTTGAGCTGGATCTCAACCTGCACGGTCAGGGCTGCAGCGGGGCGGGGGACAACGGCGACGGCAGCGACCCGGACCTGGCGGAGCGATGGGTCGGCGTCTACCTGCAAGGCATCGAAACCGAACTGCACAACGCGTAGGCGGACGCTTTGCCACAGGCCGCCGAAGGTGGTGGCGACGTCAGGCAGAAAGCCGGCCAAGGTCGTGCGCATGGGGTAGAGGCCGCCGGTGAGCGCGTGGCTCGGCTTCGTCACCGCCAACTCGAGCGTGTTGGCGCCAGGATGTAGGGCCGGCGAGAGGTCGATGGCGAACGGGGTCCACAGGCCGAGATGGCTGCCCGCGAGTTGGTTGTTGCAGCGCACCTCTGTGGCATAACTGGCGGCATCAAATTCGGCCACCACGGGTTGGCCGGGCCAATCGGTCGGAAGCGAAAACGTGCGCCGGTAGTGGACGGGACCATCCAGCGTCTTGGGATAGCCCTGTGCCTCCCAACAGCCGGGCACGACGATGGTGCCGGGCGGCTGTACGCCGGTGTCGAACTGCCAGGGACCGTCCAGATCGAGCACGGGGGCAAGATCGTTGACGATCATGCGCCGTCCTCGGCGTCAATACGGACGTAACCCCCGACTTCGACCGGCAGGCGGTCGAGTGGGAAGCTAACGCGGGAGTCGCCCAGCGTGCGGCCAAACTTGTCATAGCAGGTCAGGCGGTGTGGCCCTTGGATACCGCCGGGCAGCAACTCGAGATAAGGACGAGTAGTGGCATTTAGCAGCCACAGTGGCAGGGGATCGACCGCCAACGTAAAGGCGAAGTCCTCGTAGACGCCGACGATAGTTTCTTTCTGGTCGCCAAAGCGAATCAACGGCACGTGGCCCAGGCGCAGTAGCGGCTCAAAGCAGCCCTGAACGATCGCCTGGCGGTGAGCCTGGTAGAAGGCGATCCAGTGGCGCACCAGATCGATGTGGCTCTGTGGATAGCTGTCCAGTTCGATGGAAACCATGGGCACACTGCAAATGAGATTGATCAGGTGGACGGCGACGTTTTCATCGCTGTCTTCGGGGTGCCAGATGGCCGGATCAAGATGAACGGCGCGATCTGGAACCAGCAGGCGCAGCATGGCAGCCTGCCAACGGTTCCAGCCAAAGTTAAAGGGCACGTCAGAAGCACGGTAAAGGTTGCCGTAGCGGCGGCCGGCAAAATTGGTATAGCTGTTGCGCAGCTCGATCAGCAAATTGGGATGCTGGGCAGCGACGCGCTCGACAGCCCCGCCGAGGGCGGCGTAGAGACCCTCGCCGAGCGTGGCATAATCGGCGTCCTGTGGGCGAGGACCAGGCGCGACGGCATCGATAAAGTCGAGCTTGAGGCCGTCCAGTCGATAGTCCTCGATCAAGCGTTCGAGAAGATCGCCGACGATGTCAGTAGTGGCCGCATACCAGGGGGAAAGCTGGCTGTAGTGCAGGCGGTCGTCGTGCGCGTGGAGCAGGTGAGCATAGCGCTCGGCAGCCCAGCTTTCGTCGCCGATCATAAAGGGGCCGACCCAGAGAACATAGCGCAAGCCAAGGTCCTGGACGGCGCGCACATGGCCCGCAAAGTCGGGGAACTTGGCGGCGCAAGGCTGCCAATCACCGGTATAGCGGTAGTCGGCAAAGCTGGCCTTGTCGGTAAACCAGCCGTCGTCGGTCAACCAGGTGCCGAAACCAAGATCGGCCGCCAGGCGCGGATTGCGCAGCACCCACTCCTGGCTGACATCATGGTGAATGGCCGTCCAGGAGCAGAAGACTGGGTCGTAGGCGCACGCGGGCACAGGCAGGCGCGGCTGCGGCCATTCGGCGTCGAGGGCTGCGCGGTAGAGAGCTACTAGTTCGGGCCAGGGGCGGCGGGCACACGAGACAAAAAACGTCTCATGATAGTGGTCGACATGAGCACACGCGGGCTTGCGCCAGTGAAAATGGTAGTTGCGGCTGCTTTCGGAGAGGGTACAGGAAAGATCGGTTTCGGCCAGTTGGTCGATAAAGCCAAAGGCATAGCGACCCTCGCCGCTGCGGTGGAAGACGGCGGCGAAGGGAATGCCATGGTTGGCGGCAGAACTCTTTTCCACTTCCCAGAAGGGCAACCCAATTAAGTCCATATGCCAAGGCGAGCCGGCGAAGAAGCCGTGCATATCAATCAATGGAACCTGCCAGCGCAAGGCTAGTTCGCCGGCAGAAAACTGCTCGCCGCCGGCGCAAGCTGCGGAGAAGCGGATCAGGTATGTGTCGGGATCGTCCGGCGAGGGAGCGACCGCGGAATGTGCCTGCACCGGTGCTGCCGCTTCCACCGCGAGGTCAAATTCAAACTCCAGTCCAGCTACCTGAACGCGTTGCAGAACGTGTTGCATAACAGCGTGTTGCATGCCGTGCCTCTCATTCTAGAGCGGTGACTAGCCCTTGATACCGGTGACGGCGATACCGCCGATCAGCTGCTTCTGGGCGAGCAGGAAGACGATCAGCGGCGGCAAGGCGCTGAGGGCGGTAGCGGCCATCATCGGCCCCCAGGCAATGCGGCCGCCACGCCGGTGATGCTCAGGGCACTGGACTGCAAGAGATGCCTGGCATGGTTGATGCGCAGGCGGTTGAGGTAATCCCACAAGGAAATTCCCATCTCCTGGCGAAAGATCTGGCTGAGGTAGTTTTCACTGACCGCGATAGCATCGGCCACATCGGAGCGATTGAGTGGCTGATCAAAGTGCTGCTCTATGTAGAAGACAGCTTGCTTCACCATGTCGCTGGTACGGGAAGGCAAAGTCTCGGCTCCAGCGAGGGCGCGTGCAATAAGGGCCGCCAATTCCTCCGGGGTGAGAATGTATTTGCCGGCAAACACGACGGGGGAGAGACACGCGAAGCGGGCAAGCAGTTCAGCGTCAAGTGGGCGACAGGTAAGAACAAGGACGGGAGAATGCCGCATTTCCTCGTCAGCGCGCAGCTGCTCCACCAGGTCCAAACCATCACAGTCGGGCAACTGCGGATCGAGGATCAGGAGAGCAGGAGGGGTGTTCTGTAGAGCAGACGACGCTTCGCAAGCGCTGCCAGCGACCGCAACAGGCACGCCGGGCAGACTGCGCTCGATGAGCGTGGTGTAGGCACGCGCGAGCGTGTGGTCGGGTTCAACAATCAGGATCGACTTACTGGCTGTGGCCGGGCAGAGTTCGGCAATTGTGGCTGAGAGCGACCGGCCGCGTACGAGCGCGGGACCGGCAGACGGGTCCCCGGCTTCAGCCGGTGGTGCGTAGAGCAAGAAGGGCAGACGCTGCAGCTGCGGGTGCTGGCGTACGGCCAACAGCAGATCCCAATCGGCAGCGGCCGCGTGTGCTGCATCCCAGAGAAGAGCGCCAGGCCGAGTGTGCTGCAGGAGATCTTCGAGTTGGGCAGGGCTTTGCAGCGAGCGTACGGCCTCACTTGCGAGCAAAGAGCCCGTCAGGTCTGCGTGGGCAGCGCCAATGCTGGAGATGGCGAGCACCAGAACAGAGTGCTGAGGCTCGGCAGATGCCGGCAGATCGGACAAGGTGGGCAAGGGCAGGCGAATATGAAAGGAAAGCATGCCGCGTGGATCCGTCTGAACGGCCAGCGAGCCCCCCAAAAGCGCAAAGAAGCGACGGGCAAGTGTGAAGCTCACTTCGGCGCCCCACGTATGCTGCCTGTTTGCCCCTAACGGCGAACTCGGATCGTGGCCGGTGCACAGCCAGACATGAACGAATGGCAAATCGACATCGGCGCCAACGACCAGGTCGTCGACCACGGGTCCGGCTGACTGTGGGGATGCGCCTATCCGGCGTACGTAGTTGAACAGGGCCCCAATGCCTTGGTGCAGGCAGGGGGGATCGGCAAGGATCAAGGGCAAGCGCGACGGCAGCTGTAAATGCGGATGGCAACGCGCCGGCTCACCTGCGTCTCCGGACGGAAGCGGGACGGGCAACTGGGCGAGCACGGCGGACAGGTCGAGCAAGACTGGGGAAAGCGCGGGCTCGCCAATTTCGATCTGCGAGAGGTCGAGCAGGTCGCCGGTAAGTTTGAGCAGGTCCATGGCGCTGGTATGAATGCGTTCAAGGCTCGCGGCTAGTGCATGGGCGGCGGGCGAATCTAAATTGGAGGCAGCCGGCGGCAGTACAGCGTCATCAAGAATAGCGGTGAGTGCAGAGCGCAGATCGTGACTCACATTGGCCATGAACTGTGCTTTCACTGACTCCAGTTTTTCGGCGGCGGCGCGTGTCTCGGATCGGCGCAGATACAACTGGACGTTGTGCATGGCAACCCCCAACTGGTCTGCCAACGAACGCAGCTCGCTTAACTGCTCATGGCCGAGATGGGAGCTGGCATGTGTGCAATGGAGGTCGAGCAGGCCGACGACGGAGCCTCCTAGCCGAATAGGAAGCAGGACGCGGGCGTGGATATCTGGCCAAAGTGGGTCCTCAGCAAAGCGCAAGCTGCGCCGCGTGTTGGGAATGAAGATCGCCTCGTCGCCAAAGAGTGCCTGGGCAAGAAGGCCCGACGATTCCAAAACCTGGTCGGCGGGGGCGAAAGGAACAAGCGGCGCACCGGCCAGCATCAGCGTCTGCCGCTCGTGATCCCAACGATAAAGAAAAGCACGATCGAAGCCGTAATGCGTACGGATGATGTCGGCGACTTCTTGCACCAACGCGTCCGGATCGAGCAGTGAGCCGATGCGACGGCTGATTGCCAGACTTGTCTGCAGCTGCAATCTGCGCTGCTGGGCGATCTGATCCACCTCTTCAACCAGGTGACTGGGTAAAGCAGCCGTGGCGATCAGGCGCTTGGCGGCAACCGCCGCCACATTCTGCGCGGTGATGAGTTGATAGACAAATGGGTAGTGGGCAGGCAACGGTGCGTGCTGGGCGGCGAGATATGCCAGTTCGAGAGCCCGTTCGCCCAAGGCATAGGGATCGGTTTCCACGGTCGCAATCATCTCGCCGCGGGTGATTGCCGAGAGCGCCAGCGGATCGCCGTTGATGCCGACGATGGCTATCTGCTCGACGACAGAGACCTGCCGGGCGAGAAAGCCAAGATTGCGTGCCGCGTCCAACGCCATAAGCGCCAAAGAGTCCGAGAGAGCAATGATGCCATCGGGTGGGGCAGCAAGATTTTGCAGCGCGGCATAAACCATGGGCTGGGCAGACGCGTTCCAAGTGCTGCCGGCATGGACAAATTGAATACCCGGATAGTGGGCGAAGGCAGCCTGGATTCCTTCCAAGCGGCTGCGGCCATCGTCAGGCAGTCCCGGCTGGCACATGCCGCCGATGACCAGGACCTGGCCGCGCCCGTACAAGCGTTCCGCCAGGTGACTGGCAGCCAGGTAAGCTGCATCATGCAGGCCGAGTGGGGATACTGCCAAGGGGTGGCAAATCTCAGTCTCACTTAGGTGAATGATCGGCAGGCCCGCTTCGAGCACTGGCAGTGCTAACTGCTCGGGCCACGCCCAGTTGACGACAGCATGCAACTCGAGGGCCAGGAGTTCTTCGACCACAGCCAACTGGGCAGCCATGCCTTGCGCAGCAGCAGGTAAGCTCGACGAGATGGGGACGAGCTGAATCGGCAGGTGCTTAGCCTTCTGATAGATGGCGTCTTTCACCTGCAACCAAAACGGATCGTTCCCGGGATCGGAGAGGCCAACAACCAGGTCGTGGGACATAGGCAGTTGGATCATAGGCTGGATCGGGCAGCGTGTCAACCAGAGGGAAGAAGCCCGAAGCCCGGCCGCGGACATACGCAGTCAGTGGAGAATTCAGCCTATTCCGCTAGCGGAGCGAGTGATTCGATCGCGTCAGGACAGGCGAAGCGGCTGCGTGGGTGGTGAGCCTGCGAGATCAGCAGCGCCTGCGCCATCTATATAGCGCAGCACATAGTCGTTCCAGGCAGCCTTGGCATCTTCGACATCACAGTCAAAACTCTGTTGCAGGACATAGACGGCGTGCGCAGGCTTCGAGAGGAGAAGCTGCATGAGGTCACGCTCGGCCAGATCAGGGAAGCAAGCGCGCAGGTTTGCGATCGTTCCGCTGCGTATCTGGTCGAGCAACTCGTTTCTCGTCATGGTAATCTCCCTTGCGGCGCCCGGCACCGACACGAACGACCGCGTCCTACACGCTTCCAGATCCTCCGATGGCTTTGTTGTGATGGCAATGGATCGGAATAGAGTTCATCGACACTTTATGATGCCCAGACCACCGCCGCTGTTACGCAGACCGCCCACTCTCGGTGATCTCCGACACAGACGCTAATAAGCTCTATGCAGTGGAGTTGGTCACATATTACATAGAACGGATCAGGCGTTATGACGTGGGCACGCTCAACGCGGTGATCGAACTCAACCCGGCGGCGCTGGAGATCGCCCAGGCGCTGGACGACGAACGCGCTGCCAGTGGAAGGCGCGGGCCGCTGCACGGAATCCCAGTGTTGATGAAAGACAACATTGCCACCGGCGACGGGATGCACGCTACTGCCGGTGCGTGGGCTATGCGCAATTGGCAGCCGCGGCGGGATGCATTCCTGGTGCGGCAGTTACGCAAGACGGGGGTGGTGATTCTGGGCAAGGCCAATCTGTCGGAGTGGGCAAACTTTATGGACCCTTCCATGCCCAATGGATTTAGCGTGCTGGGCGGACAAACGCGCTGCCCGTGCGGGCCTTTTGACCCGCTTGGATCGAGCAGCGGGTCCGGGGTGGCGGTAGCGGCGAACCTCGCGGCGGTGGCCGTGGGCAGCGAGACGCAGGGGTCGATCATTATGCCCGCTATCGCCAATGCGGTTGTGGGTCTCAAGGTGAGCCTGGGTCTCATCAGCCGCGACCACATTATCCCGTTAATCGACTGGATGGACGTTCCCGGCCCACTGGGGCGCACGGTGACCGACGTGGCAGTGCTGCTGGGAGCAATGACGGGGCTGGACGAAAACGACCCGGCTACGCAGCAGGCGGCGGGCAAGGCAGGGATGGATTACACGCAGTTCCTCGACCCCCGTCGTGCAGCCGGAATGCGGCTGGGGATCGTCGACATGGATGAAGCTGCGATCGAGGCGGTGGTTGCCAAGCTGGCGCAGGACGCGGAGAGCGTCGCCAAGTGGCGCCGCGAGATTCATCAGTGGCGGGATCGGGTGCAAGAACAGTCAAAGGTGTTTGCTGCGCTGGGTGTCATACTGGTCGAGGTGCCGGCAGCAGCTGTGCCGGACGAACCGCCGGTAATGGCTGTGATCGAATACGCGTTCCGCGATGTGCTCAATCGTTTTCTGGCAGGGCTGGGAGAGGAGGCGCCGGTGACGTCATTGGCAGAGATCGTGGCCATCAATGCGGAAGACCCGGCCAACCGCGCACCGTACGGGCAAGGTCACCTCGAGGCGGCGCAACACTGCGCGATGACGGCGGACGAGTACGCGGCACAGGCGACGACCAATCGAGCGGTGGGCGAGCGGCTGGGCGCGCTGTTTTCCGAGTACAATCTTGATGCACTTGTCAGCAGGTCTGAAGCATATGCGGCGGCAGGTTTTCCGGCCTTGAGTGTGCCGGCGGGCTACGATGCCAGCGGCCAGCCGGTGGACGTCACGCTGCTCGGCGATTTTTTGGGCGAGGATCGGCTGATCACACTCGGGTACGCCTACGAGCAGGCGACGCGAGCGCGGTTGGCGCCGGATTTGGAACGTACGGTGGCCGCGATTGGGGCTGTCGTGCGTGGCCGCAGCGAAGGATAACGAGCGAGGCCCGCCAGAGGTGCCAGCATAGTGGCGCGCCGGGTTTGCCGATGGGCGAGCAGCGGCAGACACGGATTGCCTTCAGCGAATCAGTTCCCAGGCAAGGTGTTGGATTTCTGGGAGGATGAGCTTTTCCATCGCAAGGCGGACGGCGTGGGGCGAGCCCGGGGTGCTGAAGACGACCTTATCGTGGTAGACACCGGCGGTGGCGCGGGTGAGCATGGCGGCAGCGCCGATTTCCTGGTAGGAGAGCAGGCGGAAGATTTCGCCAAAGCCGGGGAGAGTTTTCTCGAGCGCCTTGCTGATGACGTCGAAGGTACGGTCGCGGCGGCCAAGGCCCGTGCCGCCGTTAAAGATAATAATGCGGGCGGGGCCGGCGCTGAAGTCATCTAGTGCCCGGAGCACTTGGTCGGGCTCGTCCTTGACGATACGGTAGTCGACGACGGTATGGCCGGCAGTGGTGGCAAGATCGCGGATGGTCTGGCCGCTCACATCGGTGTCCGGGGTGCGAGTGTCGCTGACGGTGACGATGGCAATGGGCACGGCGCCTTGGCTGGCGGACTGTGCACGGTGGTCGGTGACGCCCATAGGTCGACTCCTTGAATGAGGAGGTGGGGGTGCCTCCTGAAGGTAGTTAGTAGAGGTCGCTGTTCTTGATGCGCAAGGATTGGCTGGATTGGGGTAAGGTCCCCTGGCGCCGGGTGGTGGTTTGGCAGGCGATCTGGTTACGGAAGAGGCCGTTTTGCGCTTGGGCGCCGACGGTGACGAGCGGTCGCAGGTCGGTGAGGGTGGCGGCCCAGGCAGGTGGCGCCTGCAGATAGTTGAGCTGGACGTCGCCATTGGCGTAGAGCACGATCTGGAAGCTGACCCGGTAGGATGGCGTGACACCGACGGAAGCGACGTCCTTGTATTGGATGACAAAACGGCCAGGCGCGCCGGCAGGACGGAAGGTGGAAATTTCGGCCCCTGCTGCGCTTGCATCGAGGTCGGCCCACCAGCCGAAGATACCCTGGACCTGGCCAAGGTCGACTATAGGCAGGCAGCGATTTGAGTCGGGACTCTTGACGACAGGATAGTCATTGCCGGGAAAGGTGACAAAGCCATCGGCGTAGATGCGGGCACTGCCATAGGTTAGCGGATCGGCGCCGGCTGGGCCGGCGAAGGGAAAGACGAACGGCAGTGGCACGACGACGTTGCCGGCTGCGCCCAGTGGGTAAACGGTGGGACTAATGGGCGTCTCCCAGGTGAAGCCGACACTGGTTGCGACCTGTTCCTGCAAAGGTGAGCGCAGCAGGACGATCGGGAGGTAAAGCGATGGTTGGTTTACGCCTACGGCGACGAACATGGTGAGCGTCTTGGCAACGATCGTGCCATCAGTACGCGTGCCGGTGAGCTGGATCTGGGCCGCATAGGTGCCGACTGCCAAATGCGTAGGCGAAACAACGACGGACAAGGCGAGCGGCTGACCGTAGGCGATCGAACCGGTGACGGTTGGGGCGGTGCTGTTGGTGATTGTGAGCCAGTCGCCGGCGCCGACAGCGACGGCTGTGAGCGCAAGCGGATCCAGGCTCGAGTTGCTGAGGACGATGGTGGTGGTATAAGGCGCGCTGCCAGGTGCGACGGATTTTCCCGACCCATCGGGCGTGGCGATGAGGCTGCTGGGCAGGAGCCGGCGGACGAGTGCTTCGGCGTTGAGCAGCCCTGCGCCCTGCTCGGTGGAGAGCAAGCCGACATCGGTGGCAGTCTCTTTGAGCAAACTACGCATCTGGGCAGCAGTCAGGGTGGGATTGATACTCCAAGCCAAGGCGGCTGCGCCGGCCACATAAGGCGCGGCCATCGAGGTGCCGGCAACGGCGCAGTACCAGGCCGAGCCTGACTGGACGAGTGGTCCACTAGAGCAGTAGTTGCGGATGTCTGCTTCGGATGGCCAGGTGCTCAAAATTCGCCGGGCTGAGTTGCCACCAGGGGCGGCGATCTCTATTTTGGAGCCGCGCGCGCTGTAGCTGGCAAGCCTGTTGTCAAACGTGAGCGCCGAGACAGCCATCACCTCGTCCAACATGGCCGGATAGGCTACCGCGCCGTGGTTGCCGCCGGCGGCGACCATCAGAACGCCGCGCGCCTCGGCAAAATCTACAGCGCCCTTAAGCATATTGTAGAGCGCACTGCCGGGGGACGAATCCTCAGCCGGCACCTCAAAGCTCATGTTGATAACCCGGTCGCCGGCGCGGGCAGCATCGCAAATGGCATAGCGCACGTCGAGACCGCTGCCGGTACCAAACGGCCCATTGAGCACCTTGCGGGGATCGATGAGAACCTTGGAGGCGCTGCCGGCGATGCCGAGACCGTTGTTGGCGATGCCGGCAATGATACCGGCGAGATGCGTGCCATGACCACTATCGTCCTGGGGGAGCTTAGCGGGATCAATGTAGTTTTTGCCCGGCAGCAGGCGCAAGCCGAGATCGGGATGGGCAAAGTCGACGCCGGTATCGATCACGGCAACACGGATGGTGGTAAGAGCGCTGGTGTCGGGAACAAGCTGCCATGCGCGCGGAAAGTTGGCGCGCTGCGGCGCCCACTGGTAGGGAGCATAAAGTGGATCGTTTAGGGAATAGGCGGCCTCCGTGGCTTGAACTTCGACAGAATCTTCGGCAGAGTCTTCAGCAGAGTCTTCAGCAGCGTTGGCGGGCGTGCCGTCCTGTCCTGGTTCCTGGGCGGCGTAGACATAGACATCGCGCTCGACAAAAACGATGCCGGGCTGTTGGCGCAGGAGTTCGATGGCGGCGTCTTCCTGGCCAGCGGGTACCTGCCAGGATTGGACAACGGTGTTGCCCGCAGCCTGGTCCATTGCTTGGGCACCGGCCAGGTCGGAGGCGACACAGGGGTCGGTAGCCTGGATGACTTGGACGTCCATGGCTTGGAGAACACCGGCGGCCTGGAGGGCAGCACCCACCGGGCCTGCAGTGTCCACTGTGCCGCTCGGGTCCGCCGTGCCAGTGCGGGCATCGGGGGAGACGCCCACGACCAGGCGGCCGGGAATGTAGGTGGGCCGGTCGTCAGGGAGGGGCTGATCGTCCTGCGCGCGGGCCGTGGTAGGGGCGATGAGCAGGGCGGCAAGCAGGAAGACAAGGATGAGGAGGCGACGGGACGAAGGCGTGGGAAGGTGAGCGCTAGCGCGCTTGAGTGCTGGTCGGAATGACATCTTTACTAGTGTTCCTTGGTCAATCACAATCTCGCCAGGTGTTGCTAGGCCAGGCCGAGCATCTCGGCGTCGAGTTGGTCGAAGAATGTGCACATAAAGCGGTGGCGGTCGGCGGCGATGTGTTGCGCGCTGTCCGTGTAGAGCGTACCGGCGATTCTCTGTAATTTATACACGAATTCGTGTACGGGCGTGTAATTGGGGCCCGTGGGTTTGGCGGCATCGGGCGGGGCGCTGGGCCATGGTTCGCTCCACAAGCGGCTGGCATGGGCGCCGGCGAAGGCGAAAGCACGGGCAACGCCGATAGCGCCGATGCTGTCAAGCTTATCGGCGTCGTAGAGGCATTTGGCCTCGATGGTAGCAGGGGTCACAGAGCGGTCACGAAAACGGTGGGCCTCAATGCAGTGTGCAACGTTGGCAACACGATCGGGGGCCAGGCCACGCTCGGTCAGCAGTTGGCGTGCGTAGTCGGCAGCGGCGCGGTGATGGCTCTGGCGCTGCGTGGCGGGCGTGGGCACGTCGTGAAGCAGGGCAGCGAGGCGGACGACTTCGACATCGGCGTGCTCGGCCTCGGCGATACGGATGGCAAGGTGAGTGACACGCCGGACGTGATCAAAGTCGTGAGCGGCGTCGGGGGAGGCGCCGCTACCGGCATACAGGGCAAGTGCTTGAACATCGGTAAGATAGGTAGATGAATGCATCTGCTAATTTATAGGAGAGTTTAAGTAGACAAGAAAATACATCGCATGTGGGCAGATTGGAGAAGTCACTGGGAAGATCGGCTTACTATATGTGTCGCTACATGTGTCGCTACGTGGGGTTGTCGGCAGGGGTGGGGTCGATGGGGCGGCGACCGCGAACCCACAGGAAACCGCCGGGGAGACTGACGATGTAGCCGATAAACTGCTGCAGGAGACCGACCGCAGTGCCCAAGGCGGCGCCGGCGCCCATGATGAGAAATAGTCCGGCAAAGGAGACCTGGCGCACGCCGAGGCCGCCGGGCGACAAGGGCACGACGAGCAGGGCGAAAACGATGATGGGATTGATGGCCAGGACTTCGAGCAGCGTGATGCTGTTGGGCTGCAAGGCCCAGGAGATCAGCCAGATATTGATGCTGGTCAAGATGACGATGAGCACGCTGCCGGCAGCAGTGGCGACGAGGGCGCGCGGATGGTGGCGATAGACGTCGAAGGCGACGGCGAGTTTGTTCCAGATGGGCAGCGTGCGGTCGGAAAAGGGCAGGATGCGGATGACACGCTCGATCACGACCTTGAGACGGCGGCTGAGCAGGCCGGCGACGGCGATCGATAAGGCCAGGAACATGAGCGCGCTGCCGACGGCGGCAAAACGCATGAAGAGCAGGCCCTCGGGAGTAAAAGGACGGTGATCGGGCTTGCCCCAGAGCAGCATGGCGACGGCGGCTAGAGCGGCGGAGCCCATAAAGACGATAAGGCCGATGAAGCGATCGATCAATACGCTGGCGGTGGCGTCGGCGGTACGGCGAGTGTCGGCGGCGACGGCGTAGCCGCGCATGACGTCGCCGCCAACCTGGGCCGGCAGGAAATTATTAAAGAATTCGGCGACCCACTGGTAAGAGAGCAGGCGGCCGGTGGGCACGACAATGCCGGAGGCGCGGAAGAGGATACCCCACTTGAGCCCACTGATGGCGACGGCGGCGGTATAACAGAGGGCGCCAAGCAGAAGGAGGAACTTGTTGGCGGCCAGGATCTGGTGCCAAAGGGCGGCCGGATCGGGCAGTTTTAGAAAGAGCCAGACGAGGAGAGCGACGGCGATAAGAAATTTTAAGAGATTAAATAGTTGCGTTCGAGTCATCTAGGGCGATTGTAATCGAAAAAACAGGTCACGGGTCGCGTTGGACAGGTGAGTCATGGGAGTCATTGCGTGCGAGTCTGAATTGAAAAGGATTCGCCGGCCTTGTTGTTTTCGCGGGCCTCGCGGACGTCTTGGACGTCTTGTTTTTGGGACCAGGCCATGTTCCAGACGACGTGGCGGTCGTGCTTGATGGCGAAGTCGTACCAGCCGAGCAGGCGGCTCCAACCTTCGATAAAGCCGAGCAGAAAGATGACCCACACCAGGCGCACGATGCCCCAGAGTTCCTTGAAGGCGATGCGGGCGACGCGCGAGTTGTCCATGCTCGAAACGGCATAGCCATACTTGTGGCGTAGGTAGAGATGGCCGGCATGGTTGCGGCGGCGCTGGCGAATAAAGTCGGGAATGGTGGTCGGGCCCGTATTATAGACGATGGCGTCGGGCGCGTATTTGACGGTGAGGCCATGCTTGACGACAAGCGATTCGACGAAGGCCTCGTCCATGGCCACATCAGGCGGGATGTGGTCGAACAGCTTGCGGAAGGCGATCATTTCACCAAGGCGCGGAATTTCGAGGCAGAGTTCGTGCTCCATGCGCAGGCGCAGATGGCTGAGCAGGCCGGTAATGTGGTCGGGAGTGTTGACGGCTACCTTTTGGGCGCCGACCATACCGACATCGGGGTCCTTGAACATGCGGACGAGATGCTCGACTGCGTATTCATGCGGGAGAGTGTCGCCGGATTCGAGCACGCAGATTTCGGACTGCGCGACGGCCAGAAAGAGATTGATGGCGCTGGTCTTGCCCTCACGGCGCTCCTGCTCGATCAGGATGACGCGGTTGTCCTGGGCCATGTACTCACGCACGATGGGGACGGTGCGATCGGTGCAGGCGGAGGCGACGACGATGATCTCGGCGATCTCGACGCTGTGGAGATGCTGGTCGAGAAGGGCGGCAAGCAGATGGCCGATGTTGGTTTCTTCGTTGTAGGCGGTGACGCCGACGCTACAGCGGATCTTTTCGGATTGGGCGGTTGACATGATGACCTGGCCTTTGGGCGTGCTAGCCGGTGCATGCGGCGCGGCACAAGCGAATGGCGCCGGACTCAGGCGCTGACTAATTTGACGACCGTGACGCCGTCACCGCCTTCGTTGCCTTCGCCGGAGCGCATCTGGGCAACCAAAGGATGGCCGCGTAAGACGTCGCGCACAGCGGAGCGCATGGCGCCGGTGCCGTAGCCGTGGATGATACGCGCCCAGGGGAGGCGAGCCATATAGGCATCGTTGAGATAGCGTTCGAGCCGGTCGAGGCCGGCCTCGACGCGTTCGCCGCGCAAATCGAGCTCAAGGCCTGGGCTGGCCCCGACGGGTGATCCGCGATCAGCACCCCCCGCGACGCCGGTGCGTGGGGCCGGCGCTTCCTTGACGGCCTTCTGGCGCAGCTCGAGACGCTTGAGCGGCAGCTTGAGGCGGAAGTTGCCGAGCTGGACGTCGGCCTCGTTGCTGGAGGGATAGACCGCCAGCACCTCGCCGGAAGCTTGGAGCGTGGCAACCCAGACGCGGTCGCCAATCTCGATGGGGCCGGTAAGCCCCTCGCCGTTGGTCCCGGGAACCTCGACGCGGCGGTTGACCTCTTCGGTGGCCTGCTTGCGGCGGGCCAGTTCCTTGTCGGCGCGAGCCAGAAAATCGTCGTGTGCGCCGGCTTGGCCGGACTGGCCTTGACCGTGGGCCAGATTCTGGGCGACGCTGTTGCGGGCCTGGCGGCGCAGCTGGTCGAGTTCCTTGCGCGCCTCGTCAAGCTCAACCTGCATCAGATCGCGGGTTTCGGCAATGACGGCACGGCGAGCCTCTTCAATCTTGGCCAATTGGCTGCGCAGGTCGGTTTCGGCCAGCTTGGCCTGGCGTTCGCGCTCGCGGGCGCGTTCGGCGGCGGTGAGGGCCTCCATCTTGGCGCGCTTGATATCTTCGAGCAAGGCGTCGGCCTGAAGGGTGTCGGGGCGGACGATGGACTCAGCCTTGTCGACGATAACCGGGTTGAGGCCGAGGCGGCGGGCGATGGTGAGCGCCTGCGAGCGGCCGGGCAGGCCAATACTGAGCTCATAGGTAGGGCTGAGCGACTCGACGTCGAACTCCATAGAGGCGTTGCGCACGCCAGGGGTGTTGTGGGCGTAGAGCTTGAGATCGCTGTAGTGCGTCGTGGCCAGGGTCGTGATGCCGCGGTCGCGCAGGTTTTCGAGCAGGGCCATGGCGAGAGCCGAGCCTTCTTCGGGGTCGGTGCCGGCGCCCAGCTCGTCGAGCAGGACGAGGCAATGCGGGTCCACCTCTTCGAGGATGGAAATGATGTTGGTCATGTGACCCGAAAAGGTGCTGAGGCTTTGCTCGATGCTCTGCTCGTCGCCGATGTCGGCGTAGATGCCGTCAAAGACGCTGAGCTTGGAGCCCTGGTCGACGGGAATGAGCAGGCCGGACTGGGCCATAAGGGCGAGCAGGCCGACTGTCTTAAGCGTAACCGTCTTGCCGCCGGTGTTGGGGCCGGTGATGACGATGAGATAGGTATCGTCGTCAAGGTAGACGTCGATAGGCACGACCGTCTTCTGGTCGAGCAGCGGGTGGCGCGCCCGATGCAGGTCGATGACCGAGCCTGGGTGATCGACGTCCGCCTCGTTGCCGGCTTCAGCCTCGGGGCTGCCGTCCTTGGCGTGGCGGTGCACCTGCTTGGGAGGCTGGAAAGCACTCATGATGGGCAGGGTGGCGTCGAGAGCGTAGGCGTACTTGGCCTTGGCAAAGGTAAAGTCAAGGTCCGAAAGCACCTGGGTGTTGCGGCGCAGATAGACGGCCTCTTCGGCGACGGACTCGGAGAGCTCGGCGAGGATGCGGCGGATCTCGCGTTCCTCCTGTAGCTCGAGCTCGCGCACGGCGTTGTTTTGCTGGACGACCTTGAGCGGCTCGATAAAAAGCGTGGCGCCGGATGCGGACTGGTCGTGGACGATGCCGTCGACAAAACCCTTGGCGTCGGCGCGCACGGGAATGACATAGCGGCCCTGGCGCTGGGTGACGAGGGCGTCCTGCAGGTAAGGCTTGATATCGGTGCTGTGCACGATGCGGTCAAGCGTTGTGAGCAAGCGGTCCTGGGCCACGCGCAGCTCGCTGCGGATGCGGGAGAGATCGCTGCTGGCATTGTCGACGACGTCGCCACGCTCATTAATGCAGCGGCCGATCTCGTCCACCACGTGGTCGCAGGGCTCTATGTTGACGGCCATGGCGGCGAGGTGGGGGAAGGCGGCCTCGAGCTTGGTGAGCAGGTTGCGCAGTTGGCGGGCGCGCACGAGCGTATGCTTGATCTCGAGCAGGTCTGGGGGAAGGAGGACAATACGGCGTTCGGCGCGGTCGAGCAGCGGACGCAGGTCATGAACGCCGCCAAAGGAGACATCGTCCTTCTGGCCGAGGAGCTGGTAAGCCTCATAGGTCTGGGCGAGCCACTCCTGGACCGTTTGCAGGTCGTCGCTGGGCAGGAGGGATGTCGCGATCTCGGCGCCACCGGAAAAAGCGCAGTGGGCGGCGAGCCGTTCGAGAATTTTCTGATATTCGAGAACACGCAATGCGCGTGGGTTCATAACTACCACCTGGTCAAACTATAGCACGCGGGACGTCACGCGGCGCGGGGGAAGATCATAACATATGGAGAGGCGGGGGACAAGGTGAGGGGGGTTAATCCATGAATAGCCGGTGCCACAGCTCCAAGGCAAGGAGTACGCCGAGGCGGCGTGTGTGGTCACAGCCGGCCATGTGCTCGGCCACCAGGTTGCGAAGATAGAAGGGCTGGAAGTAGCCACGCTCGAGCGACTGCGGCGCGAGCAGCGTGTCTTCGACCCACGGGCGCAGTTCGTGACGCAGCCAGGCGCCGTAGTCGGCGTAGGGATGTGCCTGGCGCACGGGAACCCAACTCATGCCGTGATTGCGCAGCCAGTGGCGCGTCAGCTCATTGGTACGGATACGCACATCGCGGAAACAGCCATCCGTGACTGGACGCCGCGTGCCTGCGTAGTCGACCTTGGCCAGTTGCGGGAAGGCCTTGACGATGGCATTGCGGTAGTAGGTCTTGTCGAGGCGAAAGCCGGGCGGCACTGACGAGGTCAAGCGCAGGAGGTCCTTGTCGGCCAGCGGCGTGCGCACCAGGGCACGGGAGCGGGCAAGTTCCACCCCCATGACGGTAAAGCGCACATCCCCTTCATACAGGTCCAGGTAGCTTAACTTATCCACCAACCAGGTGGAGTGCGAGCGCGCCAGCGAGTCGCGCATCGACTGCCGCGGGACGTCGCGTACCTGTTGATACATGGCGTCTGTATAAAGCTGGGCCAGATGGTCCTCTTTAAAGATGCGGTTGCGCGTCCGAAACACGTCGTCAAACAGGGTCTCTTCACGAACGGGGGCAAGCCGGTTGCGAGACACCACGTCGCCGTGAATGGTGCCGCCCAGAAAGCCCTTGTAGAGAACCTTTGACTCTTGTGTGGCCTTGTCGATAGCGCCAAGCACATTAAAGTGAACGACGCTCTTCTGGCCATCGGTGAGTCGCACACCCTCGGCTGCAAGGTGGACAAGGTAGTCGGGAGCCAAGGGGATGAACTGGTGCGGCAGGTGCAGCACGTGAGCCAGGTCGCGTGCAGAGTGCTCGTCGTCACAATCCGGAATGCCAAAAGTCATGGTGCGCACGTCGACGCCACTATCGACAAGAAGACCCAAGATGGTGCGCGAATCGAGCCCACCGGTGAGCAGCACGCCCAATGGCGCGGGGCCGCGCGCCTGCCGCGCCACGGCAGTCTGCGTACACTGCACAAGCGCATCGACGTAGTGTGCTTCGTCGCGAACATCGTAGTACTCAGGAAACTGGAAGTCGATGTACTGCGAGCGGGAGAGCTGGCCGTTACGGAAGCGCAGAATCGTGCCCGGCAGCAGCAGCTGCACCCCACCAAAGAGCGTCTTGTCGCCATACAAATGCTCAAACGCCACCATTTCGGCGATGGCATCCGTGTTGGCGGCCCGGCGCAAACCCGGCGCCTGCGCCACCGCACGTGCCCCGGAGCCAAAGACCAGCGTGTCGCCGACCTGCGTGTAGTAGAGCGGGTGGGAGGCAACTTGATCGGAAACCAGCAGCAGCGTCTGTTCGGCCGCATTCCAGATGGCGGCGGCGAACGTCCCGTTCACATGCTCGACAAACGCCTCCCCGTGCTGCCTGTACGCCGCCAGCAGCAGCGCAGCGTTGCTGAAGTCCGCCTCCTTGCCCGTCAGCGGCTGCTCCAGCCGGACGCCATCCCAGCTGAAGATCTCGCCCGTCATCACCAGCGCAATGGTGCCGTCCGCGCTCCAGAGCGGCTGCGGCTGCTGGTCGATAATGCCAAGATGCACGCGAGCGAGACCAAGGTCGGCGGAGGAAAAGCAGTCCACCTTGTAGCCCTGCTCGCTGTCGCTCCCTGTACCGAGCGCATTTACCAACTCAGTCATCAGCGCACCGGCACCCGGCGCGCCTAGTACTCCTTGAAATCCAACGATTCCAGGCATGTTGCCCCCTGCTCTGGCGGTTAGTACGAGGCATTTTTGGGGCTAGATTTGCCTGCTCCCACTTGCGTGCAAGGCCCAACTAGCCATCACAGTATAGCAAGGCAATCGCGCACGCATCATTACAGTTTGCTTTCAGCGGCCTAGCTTCGACAGGCACAGCCGTAAAGAGAGACGATGTGCCCTGGCTGATCGAGCTACTTTTTGCGTTGGGTGGCGTAACCGAGTTGGCGGAGGAGGTTGTCGCGGCGGCGCCAGCGTTCCCACACCTTGACCCAGAGCTCGAGGTAGACCTTTGTGCCGACGAGTTCTTCGATTTCAGGGCGGGCGGTCTGGCCGATTCGTTTGATCATGGCGCCGTCCTTGCCCAGCACGATGGGTTTTTGGCTTTCGCGCTCGAGGTAGATCACGGCGGAGATGTAGGTGAGGGTGGGGCTGCGCTCGATAAAGTCGTCGACTTCGACGGCCATACTGTGGGGAACTTCATCTTGGAGGAGAAGGAGGGCCTTTTCGCGAATGAGCTCGGCGGCGATGAAGCGCAGTTGGAGGTCGGTGACCTGGTCTTCGGGATAGTAGCGGGGGCCGAGGGGAAGAAGGGAGCGGAGGAGATCTTGGAGCGCCCCGACGCCGGCGCCGTTAGCGGCGCTGATAATGGCGGTATTGAGGAGAGGGAGAGGCTCGGGGGAAGACTCGGCATCAGAAACCGAGTTTTTGGCAAAAACTCGGTTTCTCAGCTCGCCCACGAGCGGCGCGACAAGGGAGACGTACTGATTGATACGCTGGCCGGTGTCGGCTTCGGGGGCGGACCAGCGGTCGGCATGGTTGAAGCCCAGAACGAGGGTTCGCAGCTTGTGCTTGCGATGGAGAAGGAGGAGGAGGTCGGCGATCGCAGCATCCTCGTCGGTGGGGGGAACGGTGATGTCGACGAGCCAGAGGGTGATATCGGCGTCCTCGATAGTCTCGGCAGCGACGGTGACCATGTATTCGCCCAGCTTGTTCAGGGGCTTATGGATGCCCGGGGTATCAAGAAAGAGGAATTGGGCATCGGCAGTGGTAAGGATACCAAGCAATTGGTCCCGGGTGGTCTGGGGCTTGGGGGAGGTGATGGCAATCTTCTGCCCCAGGAGACGGTTGAGAAGCGTGGATTTGCCGGCATTGGGGCGACCGACGACGGCGATGAAGCCGCTGCGATGATTGGGCGGCAAGCCTGCCTGCAAGTCGTCGACCGCGGCGAGAGCGGAGACGGCCTCGGGGGTTTGGTCGGGGCCGCCCGCATTGTGGTCGGCCGTGAGCATGGGCTCAGACGTTGGTTTTGACTTGGATTCAGGCATAAGCATTGTGCGTCAGTTGGTCTGAACAGGTATGGCCAATAGGGCGCCGACGATAAAGAAGACGAAGCAGAAGACCAGGAGCAGAACCAGGAACATAGGAAGAAGGACCACGATCAGGGCCCGACCGCTGCTCAGGTTGTGTTCGACCTTGGTCGAGTAGTAGGTCAGTACGAGCTGGTAGATACCGATAAAGATGGATATGCAGCCGAGCACCGGGATAATGGAAATGAGGGACGAGAGAATGGTGAGCGGCGCAGTGAAGGATGCGTTGAGATAGGCATAGCGGCCAAAGTCACCGGTGCCGCCGAGCAGCTTGGCGAGCAGAAAGAGGATGCCGGTGCCGATCAGGAAACCGAGCGGGACGGTGATGATAGAACCGACGCTAACGCCGCCGAGACTGCCGAGGACGCCGGAGTTGAGGAACTGTTCCAGTTGGGCACGAGTCTCGGGAGGCAGATCGGCCATGGCAAGACCCTGGGAGATGCTGTTTTGGACGGCACCGGCGGCAATGGCGGTCTGGATCAGGCCGAGGAGGGCGGCTACGGCGCCGGCAATGAGCATCCAGATGAGGGCGGTCGCCAGCGTAGCCTGGGGCTTTTGGCGTTCGGCCTCAAAGGTAGGTTCACCGGGGCTGGTAGTGACACGCAGCCAGGTCTGCCAGGTCTCGGAAAGATTCATGATTGCGACCTCCATGAACTACAGGGTGACGGAAAGCTTGTGTGGAGCGTATTGTACTATGGATTGGGGGATTGGTTACAGTGGGTTTTAGAGGGTGGGCGCTGAACAGGGGTAGAGCATGAGGATGAGAGAGATTATGACGTGGAATGCAGAGAAGGCGGGAGCGCTGTTTGGGGGACTGGAGGAGCACTTGGCGGTGGAGGCGGTGCTGCAGGGCGTGGCGAGCGGACGGGTGTGGGTGGACGATGAGGAGGCGCCCATGGCTGGGGCAATTTGGGTGCAGCACCGGATGTTTGTGGTGGGAGAGGACATCCAGGCATTGAACGAGGTGGTGCGGCAGGTCGCAGTGGCGGCGCGGGAGCGGGGGGATTGGGGAATCGGGGTGTATGGCGCAGCTGGGTTAGCATGGGAACGGGTGCTGAATGGGGTGGAGTGGAGGAGGATGGAGAGGGAGTATTGGGAAATTGCAGTCGGGGATTGGCAGCAAGTAGGGATAGAGAATCGTGCAGGCGGGTTGGCGCTGCGGGCGGTGGACGCTGAACTGTTGGCTGAGGCGGGGTTGGGGCGGATGAATCAGTTGCGCGAGGAGATGTGCTCGGAGCGAGTATCCGTCGAGGATTTTTTGGCACGCAGTTTTGGGGTGTGCCTGCTGGACGAGAAGGGAAAGTCGCTGGCGGGGTGGTGCTTGTCGGAATATAACTATGGTGGACGCTGCGAGGTGGGGATCGAGGTGGTGGAGGAGTACCGGCGGCGCGGGTTAGGGACGCGGCTGGCGCAGGCCTTGTGTGCGGAGGCGTTTGGGCGGAAGATGGAGCGGGTGGGGTGGCACTGCCTGGCCGCGAACGAGGCGTCAGGGGCGACGGCGCGGCGGGCAGGATTACGGTTGGTGAGGCGATATGAGGGGGTGGTGGTGTTGCTGGGAGAGGGATGAGAGGGTGAGGGCCGTTGGAGAAGGAGGGATGGTTGGGTATGAATTTTTGGAGCATCCTGTTTGACGGGGCGGAGCAAAACAGCACTGCAGAGACGCGGGAAGCGCCTGAGTGCTTGGAAGATCTGAACCTGGATCAGGTCATCGAGGCGATTACGGCGGGCAAGGAGGAGTATGATCTGAAGCCGTTTTTCTACACCACCATGCACGGTAAAGGTACGATCGAGTACCGCCACGAGGTCATGCGGGAGTTGGAGAACAAGGCGTTGTTCGAGGGCATTGGCGCATTTGCACAAGCCATGCGTACGCGGCGCGAATATATGGGCCTGGCGGAGAGGCTTGGCAATCGCTACCAGAGGGAACGCTGGTTTTTGGAGGCGGCGGACATCTACTGCACGGCGGTTACCCGCCTGGACGAGCAGTTGGCTGCAGCCGATCTGCGATCGCACGGGCTGTTGGGGCTGCGCGAATACGTGCGAGGTTATGCCAGTTCGGAGCGCTTGCGGACACTCATGGCAGAGACGCAGAAGGTGAAAGCCGTGCTGGCGACGGTACGGTACTGCCTGGCAATCAAGGACAACACGATCAAGGTGCGCCGGTATGAAGGCGAGGTCGATTACAGCGCCGAAGTCGAGCACACGTTCGAGCGCTTCAAGGAGGGAGCAGGGGGAAAGACAAGAGACTATCGGGCGACATTTGCCAGCGCGCCGGAGATGAATCATGTCGAATACCAGATTCTGAACTTGGTGGCGCTGCTATTTGTGGATGAGTTTCGGGCGCTTGACGAGTATTGGGCGCGCAACCGGGGCTATCTGGACGCTGTGATCGGCAGGTTTGAGCGCGAAGTACAGTTTTATGTCGCCACGCTGGAATACATGGCGATCTTCCGGCGCAGAGGGTTGGCGATCTGCTATCCGCAGGTCGTAGAGACCGAAAAGGAAGTCTTTAACTACGGAGGCTTTGACCTGGCGCTGGCGTACAAGCTGTGCCAACAGAATGGTACAGTTGTGTGCAACGACTTCCACCTGCAGGGCAAGGAACGGATCTTTGTCGTGTCAGGCCCCAACCAGGGAGGCAAGACGACCTTCGCGCGCAGCTTTGGGCAGATGCACTACCTGGCCGGGTTGGGCTGCCCGGTGCCAGGGAGAGAAGCGCAGCTCTTTTTGTGCGACAAAATCTACACGCATTTTGAGACGGAAGAAAACATCACGAACCTGAGCGGCAAGCTGCAGGACGACCTGTTACGAATTCATCGAATATTGGAGCAGGCCACGCCCAAGAGCATCGTGATCGCCAACGAGATCTTTGCCTCGACGACGCTGCAAGACGCCGTGTTGCTGGGCGAAAAGGTAATGCGGCAGATCGTACGGCTGGACCTGCTGTGCGTTTGCGTAACTTTCATGGACGAGTTGGCGGGGCTGAGCGACACGATCGTGAGCATGGTGAGCAGCGTGGTGCCTGAGCACCCGGAAGTGCGGACGTACCGAATCGTGCGCAGGCCGGCCGACGGCCTGGCCTATGCGATCTCGATTGCGGAGAAGCACCGGCTGACCTACGCGGGGTTGAAGGAGCGGATCAAGGCGTGAAAGCATACCTGATGCACCGAGACCGGGATTTTGAGCTGGAAGGGAAACTACCCCCGAACCAGGAAGCACTGATCCAGGACCTGGAGTTGGAGCACTTGTTGCGCGCCATGGCACAGGGGGACGGATTCGTGCTGGCGGTGGCCAGGCAGGCGATCCTGGCCGGCGTCAGAAACGATGTGGAGACGATCCTCTACCGGCAGGCCGTGCTTAAAGACTGTCTGGCTAATCCGGCAGTCGTGCGGGAGCTGTATGACATTGCAGTGGGGGCAATTGCCGGCGAAAGAAAGGTGCATTTCGGGTTGTACAGCAAGTCGCCGGAGATGGTGCTGCGCAGAGCGTGCGAAGTATTGGGGATGTTCGTGAACCTGCTGCGGCGACTGCAACAGGTAAGCGCAGAACATGCGAGGCAGTTTGCGGCAGTGGCCTTCACCGAGATGTTTGCGACGATCGACCGCGAGTTGGGCGAAGAATATCTAGACAGCGTACAAGTACACCTGCGGGAACTGGAGCTGCGCGACGGGGTGCTGATTAGCGCAGAACTGGGAACGGGCAACAAGGGGGAAAACTATACGCTGCGCAGGCCGCGCAAGGGGACGCGGTGGAGCGACCGGATCTTTGGCGGCAAGGGGGAGGCGTACAGCATCAGCATTGCCGAGCGCGACGAGAGCGGGGCCAGGGCTTTGTGGCAGCTGCGGGACAGGGGGATCAACCTGGCGGCCAATGCGCTGGCGCAGGCAGTGGACCATATCCTGAGCTTCTTCAACCTGCTGCGGGCCGAGCTGGCGTTTTACATCGGCTGCCTGAACGTGCACGGTTCGCTGGCGCAGAAGGGGGAGCCGACATGCTTTCCGCATCCGGCAGAGGTGGGCGAACGCAGACATGCCTGCCGGGGGCTATACGATGTCAGCCTGGCGCTGCTGCTGGGGGAGCGGGTGGTGGGCAACGACCTCCAGGCGGATGACAAGGAGCTGGTGATCGTCACAGGGGCGAACCAGGGCGGAAAATCGACGTTCTTGCGCAGCATCGGGCAAGCACAGCTGATGATGCAGTGCGGGATGTTTGTGGGCGCCGAGTCGTATTGTGCGAACGTGTGCGATGGGCTGTTCACGCACTATAAGCGGGAAGAAGACGCGGGCATGAAGAGTGGGAAACTGGACGAGGAACTCGGCAGGATGAGCGAGATCGTGGACCAGATGACCCCGAACAGCTTGCTGCTGCTAAATGAATCCTTTGCAGCGACCAACGAAAGGGAAGGATCGGAGATCGCACGGCAGATCGTCTGCGCGTTGGTCGAGGGGCGGGTCAAGGTGTTTTTTGTCACGCATCTGTATGTGTTTGCGCACGGTCTTTACGAGAAGAGGATGCGCAACGCTGTCTTCCTCCGGGCCGAGCGGCAAGAAGGCGGCGGACGGACGTTCAAGGTGGCGGTAGGCGAACCACTGCAGACGAGTTTTGGCGAAGATCTGTATGGCAAAATTTTCGGCAGCAGCTAGGCAGCAGCCGGGCAGCAGCCGGGCAGCTTCCTTGTGGCTTGTGCGGCGCCATCAAGGCATAGTAAGATAGGCGTTTTCTAGCTTAGCTCACAGCCGGATATCATGGCCCTAACCGCAACAATCTACCAATTCGCTGTTGAACTGTCCGACGTTGACCGCAGCGTGTACGACACACTCGATTTGCGCGTGGCGCGCCAGCCGTCGGAGTCAGCCGAATACATGGTCACGCGTGTGCTGGCCTACTGTCTCGAATTTGCTGACGGAATTTCGTTTACGCAGGGTGTTGCCGCCAAGGATGAGCCGGCGGTCTGGATCCACGATCGAACCGGCAAGCTGCAGGCCTGGATTGAGGTCGGCCTGCCCGATGCCGAGCGCCTGCACCGGGGGAGTCGGGCCGCTGAACGGGTGGCGGTCTACACCCATCGCGACGTAGATCAGCTGCTGAAACAACTTGCGGGTAAAAAGATCTTTCGCAGCGAAGAGATCCCGGTGTACGCCCTCGATCACCGGTTTGTTGAGGAGTTTGTCAGCCTGGTCGAGCGCCGCACTAGCCTGGCCATCACTGTGACCGAAGGCCAGCTCTACGTCACGGTAGGCGGCCAGACGCTCAACACGTCGGTGGTGGAGCACGGCATTCTTTGACTGGCACCAGCGAAGGAATTCATGGCGACGGGACGCAGTTCACTGGGCGAGGTCACTACTCTATTTCTGCGCCTGGGCTTTACGGCTTTTGGCGGGCCGGCGGCGCATATTTCGATGATGCATGACGAGGTGGTATCGCGCCGCCAGTGGATGACGGACCAGCACTTCCTCGACCTCGTGGGGGCGACCAACCTGATTCCCGGCCCCAATTCGACGGAAATGGCTATCCATATCGGCTACGAGCGTGCCGGCTGGCGTGGGCTGTTGGCGGCGGGGATCTGTTTTATCATGCCGGCCGTGCTGATCGTGCTGGGGCTTGCCTGGGCCTATGTAGAGTATGGCAGCACGCCACAAGGCGATGCGCTGCTCTATGGGATCAAGCCGGTCATCATTGCCATCGTGCTGCAGGCATTGGTGCGCCTGGCGCCGAAGGCGCTCAAGAACTGGATGCTGGGGACAGTGGGCCTCGCAGCGCTGGCGCTGTACCTGCTGAGGTTTAACGAGCTGGTCATCCTCTTTGGCGGCGCCTTCTTGGTAGTAGCGCTGCAAGCTGTGCGCGGCTTTCCAGGAACGATCGCGGCAGCGCTGGTATGGGGCACAAATGCATGGCTGCGCCAGGCGAGTGAAAGCACCCCCATCACGCTGGGCGGAATCTTCCTGGTCTTTCTAAAGGTAGGGGCACTGCTCTATGGGAGTGGCTATGTCTTGCTGGCTTTCCTGCGCAACGACCTGGTCGTGAACCATGGTTGGTTGACCGACCAGCAGTTACTGGATGCTATCGCCATTGGCCAGTTTACGCCAGGGCCGGTCTTTACGACCGCGACGTTTATCGGCTATGTGCTCGCCGGCGTGCCGGGGGCAGCCGTGGCAACGATCGGCATCTTTCTGCCCTCGTTCCTCTTTGTGGCGCTGCTGGCTCGTATCATGCCACACATACGCAAGTCGCCGTGGACGGCGTCGTTTCTGGACGGCGTCAATGTCACGGCACTGGCGTTGATGGCGGGTGTAACGTTGCAGCTGGGCAGGTCGGCGATTGTCGACATTCCCACCGCGCTGCTGGCGGCCGGTGCGGCACTGCTCCTCTTCCGCTTCAAGATCAATTCGGCCTGGCTGGTGCTGGCGGGGGGATTGATTGGCTTAGGTGTTTACTTCTTGCAGGGACGGCTTTGAATTCACAGTGCCGAGCTGCGCGCGAGGCATGGAACATTCGCTGCAAAACGATTTACCAGCAATATGGTAGAATCATGCGGCAGCGGTCAGGTCCGCTCCCGATTGTACGTTCCCACATGACCCGCAGCTTGAGGGAAGCAATGGCATCGACATCACTCCCTGACGAGCGGATACGGATCGATCATCGAGATTTGATCGAGCTTCTGCCCGACAGCATCCTCTGTCGCTTCGACCGCCAACTACGCGTTGTTTTCGCCGGTGGCGACGCCTTACACAAATTGCATCACACGCCCGAAGAACTGGTAGGCCAGTCCGTGCAGGCGCTGCTGCCGCAGGAGGCGTGGGCAGCCGTGGAAGCGCCGCTGCGCGCAGCGCTGACGGGAGAATGCAGCCGGTTTGAGGTGACGTATCCGGCAGGTGAGATGCTGCGGGTGGCCGTGGCGCCGCTTAGGGAGGGCGACGAAGGCGCTGGACGGCATGTTCTTCTGCTGGGAGCTTTGGTTAGTGGGCGCGCACAGGCAGAAGATAGGCGGCGCGGAGACAGGGAACGCCTGGAGGCTGCGATTCAGGCTGCCAACGTAGGGTTGTGGGACTGGGACCTATACACTAACAAGGTGCATTACTCGACGGAGTGGAAGCGGCAGATCGGCTACGAAGATGACGAAATCGGCGACGATTTATTCGAGTGGGAAAGCCGTGTGCACCCCGACGACCTCCAACGCGCCAAGCAAACAGTGGAATGCTATGTCGCGGCGCCATGGCCCAACTATCAACAGGAATTTCGCTTTCGCCACAGAGACGGCTCGTACCTGCACATCCTGGCGCAAGCCAAGATGTACCATGACAAGGATGGGCGACCGGCGCACATGGTTGGCTCGCACGTCGACATCACGCAGGCCATCGCGAGGGAGGAGGCCTTGCGTGAGAGCGAGGCGCGCTATCGCACCTTGTTTGAGGAAAACCACAGCGTCATGCTGCTGATCCATCGTGAGACCGGGGACATCTTTGATGCCAACCCGGCGGCGGCAGCCTTCTATGGCTGGACGCGCGAGCAGCTCCGCACGATGAGCATTTTTATCAACGCCGCGTCACCGGCCGAGGTCAAGGCGGAAATCCAGCGTGCGGAGGCGGAACAGCGCAACCACGGTTGGTTCCGGCACCGGCTGGCGGACGGCTCGCTGCGTGATGTCGAGGTATACACCAGCACGGTCGAACTGAACGGCCGTGTGCTGCGCCACGCGATTGCATACGATATGACCAAGCGCAAGCAGGCGGAGGATGCGCTGGTGCGCAGCGAGGCAGCGCTCAAGCGGTCGCAGGCAGTGGCGCACATCGGCCATTGGACCTGGGACACACGCAGCAACACGGTCACCTTGTCTGACGAACTGAGACACGTCCTTGGCCTGGACTCAGCGATGGATGCGGGCGATTTAGACGAAACGATCAGGCGTGCCATTCATCCGGACGACGTCGAGCGCTTGCGGGCGATGGTCTCCGGCGTGCTCGCCGAGCAGCAAGTGGTCGAAGTTGAGTGCCGCGTGGTATGGCCGGATGGAAGTGTTCATTACGTGCTGGCTGTACCGGGCGACCGCACGCTAGACGCTGCTGGGCACATTGTGCAGCTCTCGGGCGTGGTACAGGACGAGACCGAGCGCAAGCTGCGGGAGGTCGAGCGCGAGGAACTGCTGCTGCAGCTGCAGGACAAGGCGGAGCAGCTGGCGCAGGTGATGCGCAGCGTGCCGGAGGGCGTGCTGCTGCTGGATAATGGCAGCAAGGTACTGCTGGCCAACCCACGGGCGGAGGCAATGTTGGCGCTGCTGGCGGCGTATGACGAAGAGTGGCGGCTGGCAGGGCTGGGGGACATAGCGTTAGATGCGCTGCTCACTTCGCCGCCGGCGGGGCAGTGGCACACGGTGCGGGTGGGACAGAAGGTCTACGAGGTGATCGCCCGCCCCGTGGAGTCAGGACCGGTGCCGGGGTGCTGGTGCTGCGCGATGTGACGGCGGAACTGGCGGTGCAGGAACAGCTGCAGCGGCAGGAGCGGCTGGCGGCAGTGGGGCAGTTGGCGGCAGGCATCGCCCACGACTTCAACAACATCATGTCGGTGATCTCGATCTACGCCGAGCTGACAAGCGAGGCGCCGGGATTGACCGAGAAGGAGCGGGCGCGCACGACCACGATCATGGAGCAGGCGATGCACGCCACGCGCATGATCCGCCAGATCCTGGACTTCAGCCGGCAGTCGCTCTTTGAACGGCAGGTAGTGGACCTGCTGCCGCTGCTCAAGGAGCAGGTGAAGCTGCTCACCCAGACGCTGCCGGAGAGCATCGAGATCGAGCTTGTCGCTCCGCGGGGTGAGTATTTTGTGTTAGCGGATCCGACGCGTATGCAGCAGTTGGTGATGAACCTGGCGGTAAACGCACGCGATGCCATGCCCCAAGGTGGCCAGTTGCGTATTGAGTTGGGGCATTTTGCCACGACTTCGATCAATGAAATGCCTTTCCCGTACACAGGGACACCCAACATGGGCACGGGCGAGTGGGTGCAGATCGCCGTGCAGGATACGGGGATGGGAATCAAGCCGGAGATCGTGACGCGCATTTTCGACCCGTTCTTCACCACCAAGGAGCCGGACAAAGGCACCGGTTTGGGGCTGGCGCAGGCACATGGGATCGTGGCGCAGCATCAGGGGCACATCGCGGTAACGAGCGAAGTAGGCGTGGGCACGACCTTTCACATCTGTTTGCCGGCATATCGTACAGAAAGTGAACCAGGCGTAACGGGAATGGAGCGACCGGTGCTGCCGCAGGGGCAGGGCGAGCGTATCTTGGTCGTCGAGGACGACACGGTGCTGCGCACTTCGCTGGTCGAGCTGCTGCGGCTGTGGAACTACGAAGTGGTGCAGACCGCCAATGGGGTGGAATCGCTGTCATTCCTAACGGGCGACGGCGCGCGCACAGGGGAGAGGGTGGACCTGATCGTGACCGACGTAGTGATGCCGCGGCTGGGCGGCATCGGGTTGGTCAAGGCGTTGAGGCTTCACAATCTTAAGACGCCGGTGATCCTGATGAGCGGGCACCCGATGGGTGAGGAGCAGGTGGACCGGCAAGAGCTGGGAGTGCATGCGTGGTTGGACAAGCCGCCGAACAGCCGGCAGTTGGCGCAGGCAATGGCGGAGGCGTTGGGGAGAGGGTGATATAGGCAGCAATGCCGGGATCAGGTGGGCAGGGTGACGATGAAGCGGCTGCCGGCAGGGAAATTGGGGTCGAGGTCGAAGCGACCGCCGAGGAGCGTGACCATGCGGTCGACGTAGGCAAGCCCCATGCTGACGCCTTCGTGGTTGCCGGCGAGGCTGCCGTCGGCTTGGGTGAAGAGTGTGACGATGCCCGTCAGGCCAGCGGTCGGTACGCCGATACCGGTGTCCCAGACGGTGAAGCGTTTCTCAGAACGGCGAAGGGGCGGTCTGGGTGGTGCAGCGCTCGTCCGGTTCGCGCGCCATGAGCCAGACCACAAAACAGAGCAACAGAATCTGGAGCAACCACAAGGGGAGCCAGAAGGTAAAACCATGCGCCCAGAACGCGATCACCAAAACGATGCAGGCGGTGACGATCGAGAGAATCAAAATGGAGCGAGAGGAAATAGCACGCATACGACACCGCATTGCTGACACATATACATAACCGGCCGTGCGAGTGGGTAGCCGGTAACTTCTCTATAACACCAATAAAAAGCACGGCGGAAACGCCATTACAACATGAATATGCCGTAAGGAAAATCAGGCGATGGAGCGGACAGGAGTGGAAAGCTGACCTGGCGGCTGAAGGCTGCGACCGGAGAAGTGACCTGTCCATGCGATGAGGAAGCTAAAGGGAAGGGTCTCATCATGAAGGGTAAGCTTGGAAGGGCAGATTTGGGTAGAGGATCACAGTCGAGAGAAGAGATGGATGGATATGATAGCGGCGACCAGCCCCGCGACAATAGGTCCTAAGCGGCGTGCACGCTTGAACCGCCACTGAGCGAGCCCCGTTCCCACAATTTATGCTACTGAAGCGTACGAATGTTCCTAGCCACTAGGGTTGGAAGTGGCAGGCTTTTGCCTGGAGACAAGTGCATAAAAAGGAGAAAAGCTGATGCGTAGGCAGATGCGGTTCGGACTGGGTTGCCTGGCGGTGACGGCCTTGGTATTGGCGGGGTGCACACCGATCCAGCCGCCCCGCGGTCGGCAGGCGGGAGTGGCGATGCGGTCGTGACGATCGACAGCGGCAGGGTCAAAGGGATGATGGCGAATGGCGCGCTGTCGTTCAAAGGGATTCCGTATGCCGCAGCGCCAGTGGGCGAGCTGCGCTGGCGGGCGCCGCAGGCAGTGACGCCATGGGCAGGTGTACGACAGGCGACGGCCTTCGGGAGCGACTGCATCCAGGCACCGAATGATCTCGAGAAAATCCAGACGATACCGAGCGAGGACTGCTTGTTTGTAAATGTGTGGACACCGGCAGAAGTCACAGCAGACGCTGGGCTACCGGTGTTGGTGTGGATTCACGGCGGCGGGTTTGTGGGGGGCGGATCATCGATTCCATGGTATGACGGCAGCGAGTTTGCGCGCAAGGGCATCGTCGTGGCGAGTATGAATTACCGGCTGGGGCGGCTAGGGTTCTTTGCGCATCCCGCGCTGCTGGCGACGGGCGAACGGCCGACGGGCAACTTCGGTTTTATGGACCAGATTGCCGCACTAGAGTGGGTGCAGCGCAACATTGGGGCATTCGGCGGCGATCCCAGCAAGGTGACGTTGGTGGGGCAGTCAGCGGGTGGAGCGTCAGTGCTGGCGCTGCTGACCTCACCGGTCACTAAGGGTCTGTTCCAGCAAGTGATGGTGCTGTCAGGAGGTGGACGCGAAGGGCTCGTCAGCAAGCCGATGACGGGGGGGACGCCCGAGCGGCCGTCGGCCGACCAGATCGACAGCCGCTTTGCCGCAGGGTTGGGCATCGAGGGCGACGGGGCAGAGGCGCTGGAGGCGTTGCGGGCGCTGCCGGCGGCGACGGTACAGGGCGATTTTAACCTGAACAAGCTGGCAGAGATGGCGCTGCTGGGCGACCAGGTGTATCCGGGGACGCAGATGGTCGACGGCGAGATCGTGACGGGGCAACCGGGGGATATGCTGGCCAGCGATGCGGCGCCACGGATGCCGCTGATTATTGGGACGACGGCGCTCGACTTGCCGGCATTTTTCCCACCGTCAAAACTGAATCCGCTGGCGTATTTTGGTGAGGATGCGGAGAAAGCACGGGTGGCGTATAGCGTACCGGAGACACTGGATCGAAACAGCCTCGCATCGCTGCTGCTGTCGATTGGGGCGGACATGACGATGCACGAGCCGGCACGTTATGCGGCCAGGCAGGTGACGGCGCATGGCAGCCCGGCGTGGCTATACCGGTTTACGTATACGGCGGAGGCGACGCGGCCCCAGTCGATGGCGCAGGGGCATGCGGGCGAACTGCCGTTCATGTTTGACCAGTTGGCCGCTCGGTATGGGGACGCCGTGACGGCCAAGGACGAGGAGATGGCAATGGCGTTCAATACGTATGTCGCCAACTTTGTGAAGAGTAGAGATCCGAACGTAGACGCGCTGCCGGTGTGGCCGAAGTTTGATGCGGCGGAGTACGATTTGATGCATTTTACAGTGGATGCCGGTCCGCTGTTTGGGCGCGATCCGAGGGCCGAGCGGGTGGAATTGTTGGAGCGGGCCAGAGAGAGGGAGTGAGTGACACGTGTTTTTTAACGGACGCCGGGTGGAGGTTTGGGAAGTTGGATCTGGAGGGTGCCGGTGGCTTCATTGGGTTCCTGGGTGCGCCAGCCAAAGTGGGCGCTGAGGTGGCGGAGGTAGGGGTCGGGGTTCAGGGCCTGTTCGATCATGTAGGTGCTGCCGGTAAGAATGATGACTTCGCCGGGGCGCTGAATGGACCGCGCAGTGTGCAAGGCCTGGCGCGGCTCAATGGCGAGGAGAACGGGGGTATCGCCGACGACAGCCTGGATTTCTTCACGTACGCGGGCGGGCTCCTGGCCCTTATAGGAGGCGCTGGTGACGATGATAGTATGGGCGACGCTCGCTAAGGCGGCGAAGACTTTGCCGGGGACGCGCTGGCCGCTCATGCCGACGACGAGAATCTTGCCGGCGTCGCCAAATTGGTTGCGAATTTCGCCGGAGAGGGCTTCGATCTTTTCCGCATTGTGGGCAATGTCGGCGTAGACGCCGTCTTCGACTTTCCAGAAACGGCCCAGAAGGGTGGCATTGGCGAAGGCCTCGACGACGCAGTGCTGGTCGATACTGGGATGGAGGCCGCAGATGACGGCGAAGGCGAGGGCAGCGTTCCACTTCTGATAGTCGGCATGGATCAGCGATTGGGCCGCCGCGGCGACGGTGTGGGTGGCCAGTTCCTCGGTAAGGGCAGCGACGTCTGTTTCGTCGACGATGGCAAAGGGTGCGCCGGCGTGATCGCAGACCTGGCGCACGATCTCGAGGCTGGCCTCGTTGCGGTCGCTGGTATAGAAGGGGACGCCGGAGCGGGCGATGCCGGCCTTGTCGAGCGCGCGCTGCCAAAGCTCGGAACCGAGCATGTGAGCGTGGTCGCTGCCGATATTGGTGAGGGCACAGGCGACGACGTCGAGGGCTCGGGTTTGATCGTAGCGGCCACCGATGCCGGTTTCGAGGGCGGCCCAGACGACTTCATGCTGTTCGAAGAGGGCAAGGGCGAGCAGGATCGAGACCTCGTGGAAGGTGTGGGTGTGGGCCTCGTTGCGCAGGCTGAGCTGTGTGCAGAACGGGCGGATGCGGTTCTCCCAGGCATGCATGACATCGGCCTGGGAGACAAACTGGCCGCCGATGCTGAAACGCTCGCGGTAGTCGAAGAGATGGGGGCTGAAAAAGGCGCCGGACGTGCCGATGCAGGAGAGCCCCATCTCGAGAAAGCGACAGGTGGAGCCCTTACCGCCCGTGCCCGCCACATGGATCAAACGGGTGGGGTGGCCATGCGGCCAAAGGGCGGCGACGGATTCTGCAAGCAGGTCGAGGCGCGCGAGCTTGGCAGCCGCCCATTCGGCGTGATAGATCTGGTCGACTACGTTGTAGTAGGGGAAGTTGGGCGCCGAATCGTTGGCCGAGTTCACAGCGGGTATATCTCCGTGGTGAATGATTTTCGGGATCGTACCCGCGGTCCCGCACGAGTGCGTGGCGGGCGGCCTGCATAAAGGCAGGCGGGCTGCGCGGGACGCCGTGCGTTCAAGCTAGTCCTCTAGAGGCATGGGCACGACTTTGGCTTGAATACCGGCCATTTCGACGGCTATGAGCGTCTGGACCTCTTGGACGATAGTGGCGAGGGGGAGGTCACCGGTTTCGCCGTTGCGGCGCAGTTTCATCTCTACGATGCCGTTTTTCAGACCCTTGCCGCCGACCGTGAGGCGGATGGGGATGCCAAGCAGGTCGGCATCGTTAAACTTGACGCCGGCGCGCTCGTCACGGTCGTCGTAGAGGACCTCGATGCCGGCGGCCTGAAGGTCGGCGTAGATCTGCTCGGCGGCGGCGGCGATCTCGGGTGTCTTTTCGGTGGCAAGCGAGACGAGCATCACCTGGTAGGGGGCGACGGTAATGGGCCACTGGATACCATTGTCGTCGTGGTGCAGTTCGATAATGACGGCCATGAGGCGCTCGGAGCCAATGCCGTAGGAACCCATGACGATGGGCTTGGACTCGCCGTTTTCGTCGAGGTAGGTGGCGCCCATGGCGATGCTGTACTTCGTGCCGAGCTTGAAAATGTTGCCGACTTCGACACCGCGCGAGGTGTAGACAGGCGAGCCGCAAGTAGGGCAGGCATAGCCATCGGAGACGGCGACAAGGTCGGTGACCAGGTCGGCCGTATAATCGCGGCCGTAGTTGGTGTTGCGAACGTGGTAGCCGGGCTTGTTGGCGCCGGAGACCAGGTTGGGGCTGGCGGCGACGAGGTCGTCGACCACGAGCAGGACCTTATCACGCTGGATGCCAAGGGGTGAACCATAGCCGGGCTGCGCGCCGACGGCGAGGATTTCCTCAGTCACGGCAGGGCGCAGGCGGCGGGCTTTGATAGCATTGGTGAGCTTGGTCTCATTGAGCTCCATGTCGCCGCGCACGACAGTGAAGACAAACTTTTCGGCGACCGTACCGTCGGGCTGCTCGATATCCCCGATCATAAAGATTGCCTTGGCGGTCTCACTCTCGGGAATGCCGAGGAAAGCGGCGAGGTCGGCAATGGTCTCGGCGCCGGGCGTGGCCACTTCTTCCAGGGGCAACGGTGCTGCGGTGGGCGGCGCAGGCTTGCGGAAGGTGGCGATCTGGCGATTGGCGCTGTAGCCGCAGCTGTCGCAGAGGACGAGCGTGTCCTCGCCGATGGGGGTGAGGGCCATGTACTCATGGGCGAGCGTGCCACCCATCATGCCCACGTCGGCGCCCACGGCGATCACGTCGATGCCGCAGCGATGAAAGATGTTGAAGTAGGCTTGGTAGAAATGGGGGTAATAGGCGTCGAGGCTAGCCTGGTCGCGGTCAAAGGTATAGGCATCCTTCATCGTGAACTCGCGCACGCGGATGATGCCGGCGCGGGGGCGGGGCTCGTCACGGAACTTGGTCTGGATCTGGTAAAGCATGGTCGGGAGCTGGCGGTAGCTGCTGATGAAGCGCTGGGCCAGGTCGGCCATGATTTCCTCGTGGGTCATGGCGAGGAGCATATCGCGGCCGGCGCGATCCTTAAAGCGAGCCATATCGGATCCAATAGCCTGCCAACGGCCGGTTTTCTGCCAGAGCTCGGCGGGATGGACGACGGGGAGAGTGACCTCCTGGCCGCCGATGGCGTCCATTTCCGCGCGGAAGATGTCTTCGATCTTGTGTTTGACGCGCAGGGCGAGAGGCAGGAGATCGAAGATACCGGCGGCGATCTGGTGGATCATGCCGGCGCGCAGGAGAAGCTGGTGGCTGACGATATCGGCGTCGGCGGGCACCTCACGCAGAGTTTGGAAAAAGAGTTTAGAGACTCGCATCGTGCACCTCGGCAGATTGATCGGCAGATTGATCAGGTATGTGGTTGGCAAGCAGGCGGCCTACCTGGCGTTTAAGATCTTCATAGGGGACGATGCCGACGATGCGGTCGACCTCGGCACCATTCGACACGAAGAGCAGGGTCGGCAGGCCCATGACTTGGTAGCGTTCGGCGATGGCCGGGTTCTCGTCGACATCGAGGGCCGCAACGGTGAGTTGGCCGGCAAAGTCGGCGGCAAGAAATGAGACGTAGGCGGACATGGTGGTACAGGGCGCGCACCATTCAGCCCAGAAGTCGACCACGGCGAGATTGGGGGAAGAAAGAATCGCCTGGTCGAAGGTGGCGTCGGTAACATCGATGGGCTGGGGGCGGGCAGGCGCGGACGCCTGTGCTCCAGTTGAAGCGGGCGATCCCGCTGAAGCGGGCGATCCCGCTGAAGCGGGCGATCCTGATTTTTTGTTGCGGCCGAACAGGTTGCGGAGCATGGGAGACTAGGCGTTGCCGTAGGTAACGGGCACAGCGTTGGTGGCGCCGCCAGCCCCAGGCTGGATTTCAAAGTCGTGGGACATCGTGGCAGTGCCTGCGACGGTGGCGTGGGCGCCGCAGTATTTCTCCACACTAAGCTCGATCGCGCGTTCGACCTTGTGGGGATCGAGGTCGGCGCCGAAGAAGATGTAGTGGATGTGCATGGCGCTCCAGGGCTTGGGGTATTCCTCACCGCGGTCGCCAGTGACCTGAATCTCGAGGCCTTCAAGCGGTTGGCGCTGCTTGCGCAGAATGTCCACGACATCGATGGCGGTGCAGCCGCCGACGCCCATGAGGAGCATTTGCATAGGGCTAACGCCAGGGCCGTCGCTGGTGGATATGAGGGTGGCATGGCCATAGGCATCAACGCCAAGGAAGGTCTTTTCCTCGATCAGTTTTATGCGTGCAGTGGACATGGTGCGGCCTTTCGTGCTGGTTCAATCCATTAGTGGGTATTGCTTACATTGCCGAGGGGTGGCGACCACTATAACCAAGCCAATTCCTTGGCAGGTACATCCCCAGGCAATTCAATTGAGTATATATCCAGTAGTAGGGAAGTCAAAGGCACAACACGACCGGAACTGTGGTATAATTCGGTTGTTGTTAGCTTGTTCCACTTTTCCTTGCCCAACACGTACGTGCGTTCTCATGCAACTGAATCTAAACCAAGTTTGATCCCACCGTTCATAAGGAGCAGCTATGTCCGCGACCAAGCCATGGTTTGCGCACTACGAGAAGGGAGTACCACAGGTCGTGGACATCCCCAACGTGCCGGTGCAGCAACTGCTAAGTGATGCCGCCGCGAAGTATCCCAATAAGACGGCGGTGCGCATGGTATTGAAGTATTTGCCGCTGGGGATCGCCGTGCAGGCGAAGCTTCGGTACGGCGAATTGGAGCGCATGAGCAACCAGTTTGCGGCGGCACTGGCAAAGCTCGGCGTGGCAAAGGGCACGAAGGTAGCGATCATGCTGCCGAACATGCCACAGCAAACGCTAGCCTATTTTGGTGTTTTGAAGGCAGGGGGGATAGTCGTCAACGTAAACCCGACATATCCGGCGCATGAGCTGGAGCCGCTGATGCGGACGTCCGGGGCGGAGGTGATGATCACCCTGAGCGGGTTGTACGAGCGTGTGTTGGAGATCCAGTCCAAGACGACGATCAAGTCGATCATCCTGACCGACGTACCGGAGATGGTGACCAAGCTGCTGCAGCGACGAGTTGCCCACACGGTGAAAGCGACAGGGATGATGAAGGACCTGGGTGCGCTCAAGCCGGGTTCTTACTGGATGAAAGATATCATTGCGAGTGCGCCCGCGCAGACGCCGGCGATCAATGTCAGCCCCAAGGAAGATGTAGCCGTATTCCAGTTTACGGGTGGAACGACGGGTGTGCCGAAGGCAGCCGAACTGACGCATTTCAACTTGATCGCCAATACCATGCAGTTGATGTCGTGGGTGCCGTCGCTGAAGCTGGGCGAAGAAAAGCTGCTCATGGCGATCCCGGCCTTTCACGTGTATGGGATGACGGTGGGTATGCTGTTCACCTTTGCGCTGATGGGTGAGTTGGTCGTAGTAGCAAACCCGCGCGATACGCTGCACACCATGGAAGTGTTGCAGCGCGAGAAGATTACGCTTTACCCCGGCGTGCCGACGATGTACATTGCCATCATCAACCACCCCAAGGTGGTGGACTACGACCTGCGCACGATCAGGGTCTGTTTGAGCGGAAGCGCAGCGCTGCCGGTCGAGGTGGCGCAGAAGTGGGAAGAGATCACAGGCGGCAAGCTGGTGGAAGGCTTTGGCATGTCCGAGTGCTCGCCGGTCGCGACGGCCAACCCGATCTTTGGGCAGGTGCGCGTGGGATCGATCGGCATACCGCTGCCAGACACAGAATGTGCGGTCGTTTCGTTAGAGATGAACGAGGCGGGCGACTACCAATTCCTTGCCCCAGGGCAAGAAGGCGAAATCGTCGTGCGCGGGCCGCAGGTGATGAAGGGGTATTACAACAACCCGGACGAGACGGCCAAGACGGTAGATAAGGACGGCTGGCTGCATACGGGCGACATTGCCAAGATGGACAAGGATGGCTATTTCTACATCGTAGACCGCAAGAAAGACTTGATCATTGCGGGCGGCTACAATATCGTGCCGCGCGAGGTGGAAGAGGTGCTGTTTATGCATCCCAAGGTGATGGAGGCGGCGGTGATCGGCGTGCCGGACGTGCGGCGCGGCGAGGTGGTGAAGGCGTTCGTAGTGTTAAAGGAAGGCGCCACAGCCACGCCGGAGGAGATCCGCAACTTCTGCAAGGAGAAGCTGGCCCCGTACAAAGTGCCTACGAACATTGAGTTCCGCAAGGAACTGCCAAAAACACAGGTGGGCAAGGTGTTGCGGCGCACTTTGTTGGACGAGGAGAAGGCGAAGATGGCGAAGGCCGACCCGGAGACGGTGGCCTAGTCGTTTGGGCGAGATTGGTCGATCGCCAGGCGGAGGTTGAATTCCTCGGCCATGAGGCGGTCGATCTGAGATTGGAGTTGAGCGATGCGCCGCCGGTCCTGCTTGGGACCGGCGGCGTTTTCTAATTGGGAAAGGGCGGATTGGGCCCGTTCGAGCTGGCGGCGGACTTCGTGTTTGCGGGCGATCAATGCGTCACGATCCACGTCATTCTTTGTACTTGGCCGGGATAAAGTCTTCCGTCGAGAAGTCGCGCGGGGCGCGTTCCTTGTAAAGGCCGTAGGCAAGTCCAACACTGATGGCGTACAGGACGATGAGTGGAGCCATCACAAGGGTCATGTTGACGGGGTCGACGGTAGGAGTGATGGCGGCGGCGATGACGGCGATGATGACGACAGCCTGGCGCCAGAAACCCAGCAGCTTGGGGCCGCTGATGATGCCGGCGCGGGCAAGAAAGGCGACGATGAGCGGCATCTCGAAGGCTACGCCGATCCAGAAGACGATACGGGTGACAAAGCTGATATAGCGGTCGATGGTCCATTCCTGGCTGATGATGTCGCCGAGGAAAGATTGCAGGAACCCGACAGCCGTCGGCAGGAGCATGAAATAGGCAAACGATGCGCCGAGGGCGAACAGGACCATAACGCCGGGCAGGGTCAAGATCAGGTTGCGTTTCTCGTGCGGGTAGAGGCCAGGCGCGACAAAACGGATGATCTGGTAGACGATGACGGGCATGGCAAAGATGGCACCCATCGTGAATGAGACCTTAAAAAAGACCGTGATGGTATCGGTGGGCCCGATGGCGGTAGGTACGGCGCCGAGGGCCGTGAGCGGTGCGATGATGAAATTGAGAAGGGGCGTGACGAAGAACATGGAAAGGCCAGTGCCGACGATGAGTGCGCCGACGACCCACAAGAGCCGATTGCGCAGCTCGACCAGGTGGTCCATGAGCGTCATGCGGCTTTCTTCAATCGGGTCGTGCTGCGGCTGTGGCTCGCTCACCGGCTTGTCCACTGTTTCGGTCACAGAATCACTCACTGGTTCGGCAACGATTGCGGGCGCCTGTTCGCTGACAGGATCGCTTACTTGTCGGCCTGCTTTGCCGCTCACTGGGAGTCCTCCGTGTCGGGAGCGGGGGGGGAGGAAGGGGCAGAGCCATTGCGATCATGGCGCTCGTCCTGCGGCAGATCTGCCGCAGGCGGTGCAGCGTCCGCGGGCGGTAGGGCATCGACTGAAAGTCCAGCCGTATCAGGCGCAGCTGCCGGCGGTTCGGTCTTGGCAGGGGGCAGAATGGTGTTGGCCGGCTCGCCGTTGGTGATGGCGGGAGGCGCAGTCGCTGCAGTTGGCGCCACGGGGGGTGTGACCGGCTTTGGCGCAAGCGGCTTGGCGGCGGCTGTTGCAGCGGCGGCGGGTTTGGCGGCAGACGTGGACGGCAGGGCAGACGACTTGGTGGCAGTCGTGGCCGGTTTATTCGCCGGGCTATTGGGATCGATGGCCTCGTTAAGGATGCGACGCGGATTGATCTCGTCGAGCATCTTGAGTTCCTCGCTAAACTGCGACTGGAACTCGTTGGAGATGTTGCGCAGCTGTTTCATATACTTGGCCACCTCGCGCATGGCGCCGGGCAGCCGTTCAGGGCCAAGAACTACCAAGGCGATAATCGCGATCATGACCAATTCGAAGAGGCCAATACCGAAGAAGCTGTCCATAGGCTAGAAAAGCTTTCGTTGAATCTCATCCAGCGCCGAACCGAGCACGCCATTGATAAAGCGTGGGCTGTTGTCGCTGCCGAAGCGCTTGGCGAGTTCGACCGCTTCGTTGATAACTACCTTGGCCGGGGTGTCGGCAGTGCGGCTGCCCAGTTCGAAGAGGGCGAGGCGCAGCACATTGCGGTCGATAATGGCCAGCTGGTCCACCGGCCATTCGGGGGCGTACTTGGCGATGACGCGGTCGAGCTCCTGGCGGTTGCTGGTGACGCCGCTGACGAGCCAGCGCAAATAATCGCCGGTTTCCGGGCCGAGGGTGACGAGGGGGTCATCGCCGATGTCACTGGGCATGGGATTGGCAAGGCGGGCGTCGACCACGTCGCCGGGTTTATGGCCGACGCTATCGACTTCGAAGAGCGCCTGGACAGCCATTTGGCGAGCCAGCTGGCGTTGTTGGATTTGCTGCTGGTGGGCAGCGTTATGTGTCGTCGCAGTCATTGCAGAGTATCCAGCGCAGGAACTAAGCCATCACGAGGCCACCGTCGACAGAGAGCACGTGGCCAGTGATGAAGGCAGAGCGTTCGGAGGCCAGGAAGGCCACGGCCCAGGCCACTTCCTCGGGCGTGCCCATGCGGCCGACCGGGGTATTGGCAAGGATGCCGGCGCGCTGTTCCTCGTTGAGCACGTCGGTGAGCTGAGTGGGAATGAAGCCAGGGGCGACAGCGTTGACCGTAATATCACGGCTGGCGACCTCGCGAGCCAGGCTCTTGGTGAAACCAATGATTCCGGCCTTGGAGGCGGCGTAGTTGACCTGCCCGGCCTGGCCGGCCATGCCGACGACGCTGGTGACATTGATGATGCGGCCCCACCGTTGACGGATCATGCCGCGCAGCGCGGCCTTAGTCACGGCGTAGACGCTTTTAAGATTGGTATCGATGACGACATCCCACTCTGCTTCCTTCATCGTCATCAGGAGCGTGTCCCGGGTCGTGCCGGCGTTATTGACCAGGATATCAAGGCTGCCGAAGTCGGCCTGAACCTTTTTGACGAGGGCGGCCGCGGCCTCGACGTTGGCGACGTCGGCCTGGTAGATGTTGCAGGTTCCACCGGCGGAGGCGATGGCCTCTTTGACGGCGGTGGCGCCATCGCTGTTGCCGCGATAGTGGACGGCAACCTTGGCGCCGCCGGCGGCGAGTTCCTTGGCGGTGGCGGCGCCGATTCCGCTGCTGCTACCGGTAATAAGAGCGACCCTTCCCTGAAAACCCATACGTCACGCTCACTTCAAAGTTGCGGCTTGATCCTGCGGACCATTATACCGCCGCTATTGGCTAGGGCGAAACAGTCTGAACATAATCGCGGACGGCGTCCGGTTCGGCGATGCTGAGACGGGTGGCGCTGCGGGCGACGCGCTTGACAAGACCACTGAGGACTTCGCCGGGACCGATTTCCACGAAGGTGGTGACGCCGGCGTCGACCATGTATTGCAGCGTGGCGGTCCAGCGCACGCTGCCGGTGAGTTGGGCGGCGAGTTCACTGCGGATAGCATCGACGCTGGTGAGCGGTGCGCCCGTGGTGTTGCCAATGACCGGGGCTTGGGGCGGGGCGAGTGGCGTAGCAGCAATGGCAGCCTGCAGCTGCTCGGCGGCGGGACGCATGAGCGGGCTGTGGGCGGCGATGCTGACGGCGAGCGGAACCACCTTCTTGGCGCCGGCGGCAGAGAGGGCACTCATGGCAGCCTGCATACCGGCAGTGTCGCCCGAAATGACGACCTGGCCGGGACAATTGTCGTTGGCGACCTGGGCAATGCCACCATGGGCGCTGACTTCAGCGCAAATGGCGGCAACCTTGTCTTCGTCAAGGCCGAGGATGGCGGCCATCATGCCGGGGGAACGACTGCCGGCTTCTTTCATAAGACGGCCGCGCTCGCGCACGAGGCGGAGCCCATCGGCATAGGCGAGGCTGCCGGCGGCGATGAGGGCGGAGTATTCGCCCATGCTGTGGCCGGCAAGGTAGACCTGGGGCGCCATCTGGAGCGCAGGCGTCCCCGCCTGCATCCTCAGGCCAAGAGCAGGCGGGGACGCCTGCGCTCCAAGCTCAGATTCCAGAGCACGGAGGATGGCGATGCTGGCAGCGAGCAAGGCGGGCTGGGCGTTGATGGTGTCGGTGAGCGTCTCCTCAGGGCCCTCTGCCATGAGACGGCTGAGAGGAAACGCGAGCACATCGTCGGCTTCGGCCAAGGCAGCTTGGGCGGCAGGGTAGGCAGCGGCGATTGCACTGGCCATGCCGACCTGTTGGCTGCCCTGTCCGGGAAAGAGCAAGGCGGTGTTGTGCACGGCTTGGATGAGCGAAAGTTCGGGCATCGGATCACTCACAGGATAGCTATGGTTGATTGGCGTGGTAACGTACGGGCAAGGGGACGGGTGCATAAAAAAAGGGATTTGGTGTTGTCCCAAATCCCCTGTGCTGGCTGGTTATCTCTTGGCCGAGGGTTTCTTGACGGCGACATCCAACACTTGCCGGCCGCGATAGAAGCCACAGTGGGGGCAAACCCGGTGCGGCAGCATCGGCTGGTGGCAGTTGCCGCATTCGGCCAGCTGAGGTGCGCCGATGGCATCGTGGGCGCGGCGCCGGTCGCGGCGACCCTTGCTTAGTTTTCTCTTTGGTAAAGGACCCATTTTACGTCTCCTTGCTGCATCCCACAGGCATCAGCATCAATTAGTTGGCGCAGGGCACAAGCCAGGCGCGGCACGAAAGCAGTTACTCGTTTATGACTCGTCCACGTTGTTATCTGGTTTGCGCAACTTGAGCAGCGCAGCCCAGCGTGGGTCGATTTCGTCGTCGGCGCCGGCGCCATCTTCTTCGACATCGGCGTCATAGTGAACCTCCACGTCGGCCAGCTCGCCTAGTTCGGCGAGGCGGCGGGCCAGGTTGGGGCACTCGCCGGCGCCGACCCAGTTACAACCTGGGTACATCGGCATGGCGAGCCAGATGGCCTGGCGGACGACCTCGGACAGGTCCAGGATATGGCGCTCATTGATGATAAGCGCAGCATCTTCGAGATCTTCCTCTTCGCCCTCAAATTCTTCGGGCGGGATGTAGCGTCCGGTTATGACCTCGAGCAGTGGCCGGAAACTTTCCTCCAGCTGAAAGCGCACTTCCTGGGCGATCGGTTCCACGCAGCGGCGGCAGGTGGCTTGGACAGCAGTACTGAGTTCGCCCGTGACCAGGACGCCACTATTGGTGCGCAACAAGGTGACGGTTCCGACGAGCGGGCCCAGGAATCTGAGCTCGGGGTCGAGGCCGTCCAGGTTCTCATTTAATTCATAGCGACGGGTGGCGCCCGTCTGCTCCTTGAGGAGCTGCGCGACGTTAAATTGCATAATTGTACTCCTGTTTGCACAGGAGGCATCCACGCGGCTGCGGTCCCCGGCGTAGTCCATTCGCTGGCGCGTTGCCGCGCGCAAACGGGCCTCTGCTGGCCACAAACAGAGGGTCAGTATAGCGGGAAAGAAGGGATATTGTCAAAAATGGGGAGTGTCTCGGGGTAATAAACATTGTGGCCGGCATCTATGCTGCGGGAGTGACAGATGTCCCGGGACGATTGGGACATCTGTCACCTGTCGGTGCACGTGCCGTGCGCTATGCTCTAAATGCAACTCAATGCAGCAAATACGACCAAAAATGACCAGATGCAGCAAAGCCGACTTAGTGCAGCCGATATGAACGCAAGTGCAGCCAGAACCGCAACAGCCAAGACGATGCCAGAATTCTTGACCACACGCCAACTGCAGGAGATTTTGCACGTCGACCGCACGACCATCTACCGCATGGCAGACGATGGGCGCGTGCCGGCGATGAAGGTGGGCAACCAGTGGCGTTTCCCGCGGCGGGCAATCGAGAACTGGTTGAAGACCCAGAGCGGAGCCAGTGTGGCAGCGGACGCGGGGGCGACGGCGAGCAGTACAGACAGCGCCCACGTTGGAAACGGCGCGCTCATGGACAAGCTGCTGCCGGCAGAGTGCGTGTTGAAGATTCAAGATGCATTTGCCGACCTGCTGGGCGTTACCCTGGTGGTGACCACTCTAGCGGGCGAGCCGATACTGCCCTACAGCAATTTGAATGGGCTGCTACGGTTGGCCGTGCAGTCCGAGGACGGACTGCAGTTGTGCAAGGCGGATTGGGCGGCGTTGGCAGTGAGCCCCAGCGTGATGCCGGAGCTGGTGAGCGGCCACCTAGGGCTGCTGCACACGCGTGGGTTGGTGCGTGTGGGCAGCGAAATCCAGGCGATGGTGGTGGCAGCCGGGATTGCGCCGGAGGTATGGCCACCGGGCGATTGTGCGGTGGCGCGGCTGGCAGAGCTGTTGGACGCGGAAGAAGCAGTGTTGCGCGAGGAATTGGAAGAAGTACACCGGCTCGATGCGGCCGGACGGCAGACCGTGCTGGTACACGTACAGCGTGTGGCGGACATTATTGCCCACATTATTAGTGAGCGCAACCTGTTGTTTGCGCGACTGCAGCATATTGCGGATCTGAGCCAGATCTAGGATTCAGGTGTGGACTGATGACCTGTTGAACCCCTCGACAGTTTACCGGGCGCACGCGTGACTATAGAGCGCGATCCACGAAGAGCACGAAGAGCACGAAGAAAAGAGAGCACGAAGAAGAGCAAGAGGAGCAAATATGAGGCGGTTATTGATTCTGGGGGCCGGGACGGCCGGCACGATGGTGGCCAACCGATTGGTGCGGGTGCTGGACCCATCGGAATGGCACATCACGATCGTGGACCAGGACGAAATCCACTACTATCAGCCCGGGTTCCTGTTTATTCCGTTTGGGACCTATGGCAGGGCCGACGTGATGCGCCCGAAGCGCGACTACCTGCCGCGCGAGGTCGAGGTGATCCTGTCCGAGGTGGAGTCGATCGACCCGGTGGCGAAGCGAGTAGCGCTGGCCAAAGACCAGCGGGCGCTGAGCTACGACTTCCTAATCATCGCCACAGGCACACATATCGCGCCGGAGCAGACGCCGGGCCTCTTGGAGCACGAGTGGCAAAAGTCGATCTTTGACTTTTATACGGCGGATGGGGCGGTGGCGCTGCACAAGTTCCTGCGCACATGGCCGGGCGGGCGGCTGGTGCTCAACGTGACCGAGATGCCGATTAAATGTCCGGTGGCGCCGCTTGAGTTCCTCTTCTTGGCCGATGCCTTTTTTCAGGAGCGGGGAATGCGCGACAAGGTGGAGCTGGTGTACGCCACGCCGCTGCCTGGGGCATTTACCAAGCCGATCGCCAGCCGAGAACTGGGGGCAATGCTGGAGGAGAAGAACATCAAGTTGGTGACCGAGTTTAACCTGGCGCAGGTGGATCCGGACAAGAAAGTCATCAACTCATACGACGACCAAAGCGTGGAGTTTGATCTGCTGGTGAGCGTGCCGACCAACATGGGGGCGGCGGTTATCGAACGCTCGGGGATGGGCGACGACCTCAACTATGTGCCGACCGAGAAGTATACGCTCAAGGCCAAAGACTATGACGACATCTTTGTGTTGGGCGACGCGACCAACCTCTCCAGTTCCAAGGCAGGGTCGGTAGCGCACTTCCAGGTCGATGGGTTTGTCGAAAACTTTGTGCGTTATACCGATGGGTTGGAATTGCTGCCGGCATTTGACGGCCACGCCAACTGTTTTATCGAGTCTGGGCATGGCAAGGGCTTTCTAATCGACTTCAACTACGACGTCGAGCCGCTGCCGGGGATGTTCCCGATGCCGGGCCTGGGGCCGTTCAGCCTGCTCAAGCAGTCGCGCATCAACCACTGGGGCAAGGTCATGTTCCGCTGGACGTACTGGAACGTGCTGCTCAAGGGCAAGGAAATGCCGATTCCGGCGCAGTTGAGCATGGCCGGCAAGTGGCGTTAGGCGCAAGGAGGCTGGCATGAGCACATTGGTGATGGATTCGGCGCTAGCGCCGGTGGCTGGAGAGCGCGGCGACCAGTTGGCGGAGATCAGCCGCAAGTTGGACCTGTTAACGCAAAGCATGATGGTGCTGGGGCAGCAGGTGAACTATCTTCAGGAGCAGGCGGAGAACAGCCGCCGCCGGCAGCAGTCGATTGACGATCTGTTGGCGGACCTGACGCCTGTGGTCAAGGACATGTACAACGCGGCCGAGGAGCAGCTTGAGGAGATGCAGCAGTTTGTGCAGTTGGAGGATTTGCTGCTGCTGGCCAAGCGTGCGGCGCGCAACACGCGCAATATCAACGAGGTACTGGATTACCTTGAGAGCGGGTTGGACTTTGTACACGATGCGGCGCCGCTGACCAAGGATATGATGACCGAGGCAACGACAGTGTTGAGCGAGATGGAGCGCAAGGGGTACTTTGGCTTTGTGCGCCAGGGCGGCTATGTGCTGGACAAAGTAGTGAGCTCGTTTGGCGAGGAAGACGTCAGGCAGTTGGGCGACAATGTCGTGCTGATCCTCAACACGGTCAAGTCGCTGACGCAGCCGGAGATGTTGAACCTGGTTAACGGGTTGACGGCGGGATTCCAGGCGGCGGAGGCGGAGGTGGATGCCGGGCAGCTGGACACGAGCCTGTTTGGGCTAGTGCGGCAGATGCGCGACCCGGAGGTGCGGCGTGGGCTGGCCGTGACGTTGGCAGCGCTGAAGAAAGTGGCAGCGCAGACGAGGTAAGATATCCAGGAGGTGGGCCTTTCTGGAGGTGGGTGAGGGGAATAGTCTGCACCGGGCGTGCGGGCTGCACGATAAATGAACTGCAAATCAGATCACGAAAGGATCGAAAAATGTTGACGAAGGAATTGAAAGTTTCGATGGACGTCGAGGGGTTTATGACGGACCCTGCGCAGTGGACGCCTGAGATTGCAGAGGCGTTGGCTGAGGAAGAAGGGATTGCCCCGTTGGGTGAGCGGCGCTGGTTGGTGATCAACTTTGTGCGCGAAGAGACGAAGAAGACCGGCGAGTTCCCGACGCTGCGCGGGATCACCAAGCGCTCGGGGGTGGAGACGAAGGAGATATACGAGCTGTTCCCCAAGGGGCCGGCCAAGAAGATAGCACGGGTGTCGGGCTATCCGAAGCCCAAGGGCTGCATCTAGTCTCAACGCGACAAACAAACAAAACACAAAGTTGCACATAGGGTTATGCAACACGGAGATAACACAATGACTGAGGACCGCAAGCTTTCGATTATTTGCTCCAAGGGCAACTTGGACATGGCATATCCGGGATTGATCTTGGCCAATGCCGCGCGCATGTTGGGGATTGAGGCCAACATCTTTTTCACCTTCTGGGGAATGGACATCATCAGCAAGGACAAGGTGGACCACTTGAAGGTGACACCGGTAGGCAACACGGCCATGCACATGCCGCAGGCCATAGGCTGGCTGCCGGGCATGGCGGACATGGCGACGGTGATGATGAAGAAGGAAATGACCAAGCTGGACGTCCCGCCGGTACACGAGTTTTTAGGCATGGTGCACGATGCGGGGTGCGGGATCTACGCCTGCCGCATGGCAGCTGACATGATGCACCTGACCAAGGAGGATTTGGTCGAGGAAGTGGACGACATCTTGGGGGCAATGGAGTTTTTGGAGCTGGCCGACGGGGCGCAGTTATTGTTTATTTAGTTCTTTGCAAAGCGGTGCTGGTGTAGCTTCAGTTTGCCAGAGCGGGCTTTCAGCGGATGGACTCCAGCCGGGAAGGCCCGCTGTTGTTACGTAAGCTTAGCGCGCAGGTCGGCGATTTTAGCCGTGATAGCGGATTCAGGGGGAACCTGGTCTTCCTCGCGGTGCGTGAGGCTGAGTTCGTAGAACTTGAGGGCGGGACGCAGGTTGCCTTGCTCCTCGAGCAGCAGTGCCAGATTCCAGGCAGCATGGCGGATGACTGAGCGCTCCTTGCCGCGCTTGGCGACGTCCAATGCCTTCTCATACGTGCGCATAGCGCGGCGATCATCGCCCAGTTGATGATGGGCGGCGCCCAAGTTGACTAGCGCCTGCGCCTCGGCGCCCCGGTTACGCAGTTGGCGCGCCAAGGCTACCGCCTGCTCCGATAATTCGACGGCACGTGGCAGGTCTGACAGCCGCAAGAGGATGCCGCCGATATTGACCAAGGTATCGAGCGCACTTTGCCCGTCGCCCATTTGCTGATAGAGCGCCAGCGCCTGTTCATGCAGTTCGACGGCGCGCGGCAGGTCGGTGCTGTCCGCATCGATCTGGATCATTTCGGCTACAGCCCGCAAAGCATCGGCCTGCAGCGAGATATCGTCGATCTGGTTGACGGCTTCAAGACAATGTTCGGCATAGCTGCGGGCGCGGGCAGGGTTGTCCAGTTCGCTGTACAGGCGCACGAGCGCTGCGGAGATAAGGGCGATGAGCTGCGGCGCGCCGTTGTTGAGGGCATGGCCGAGGGCCGCATCTAAATCACGGGTTGCACTCCCCACGTGTCCCAGTTCCACTTCGATCATGCCAGACGTAAAGAGCACCAAGGCACTGGTCTCAGCGTTGCCAAGCTCGTCGGCAGCAGCGAGCGCAGTATCGAACAGCACGCCGCATTCGATCGCATAGGCGGGGAGTTGGAAATAAGGAACGGCTGCAACGGCTAGTTCGCACACCATATCCCATTGCCCTGCATGCAGCAGCGCGTCCTGCACAGAGAGGATATGGGGGTGCAGGCATTGGAATTGACTAGCGGCGTCATTTTCAACTGCTATGTGTGTAAAGCCGATGACGGCTCCTATTAAGTCGCTGAGCTGTTCGGGAAGAAGGTCACTGACGGCGTCCTGGTCGGCGCCGACAGGAGCAGAGAAGTCGTACAATAGGGCGTGGCGTAACTGTAGAAGTGGGCGCACATGGATCAGCAATCCCGAGTTGATCAGTTCTGCTAAGACGCGCATGGCGCCTTCCTGATCGGAGCCCAACGGATAGCCTAGCAACGCGGCAGGGAATGGGGCCATGGCGAGCAAGCTAGCCAGACGGAAGCCGGCACGAGCAAGCGGGCTAAGTGATGCATACGTGAGGCGGATAGCCGCGTAGGCACTCTTGCGAGCTGCCACGTCGGCTGCGGACTCATCCGGGAAGTCAGCCAGTGATTCCGTCGGGTCATTCGCTTGCAAGGCAGCGATGCAGGCCGCAGCAGGCTGGTCATTGCCTGCCATCCAGTAGCTGGCCAGTTCGAGCGCAAGCGGGAAGCCGCCAAGCATGTTGACCAGGCGTAACGCATCTGGCTCGTTGGCGACAAGGTCGCCAGTGTAGGCATCCAACAAGTCCAAACAAGCGGGAACAGCGAGGGGACCAAGTTCGACGACGATATCCGAGCTGCGCTGCTTGTCGGTGGTCGTAATGAGGACGCCGCATGCAGACACGCTCTGGATCAAGGCAAGTACCCTGTCGAAGGGATCAGCGAGTCTGTCCAACGATTCAAACAGGCTTAAGCCATCGAGTTCGTCAAGTGCCTCGGCGCCGTTCTCCTTGTCGTCCTCCACATCCACAGCAGTGTGCTCATATTCATCTTCCGCCTGTGCATCCGCCGCGCCCGCTTGGGCGCTGCCGTCGAGGGTGCCGCCTGTAGTTTCAGCGGTTTTTGCACCGTCTATGTCGCTGTCTGTGTCGCTGTCTGTCTCGTCGGTTTCATCTTCAGCGAGGAATTGTACATCTTGGAGGATAATCAGGGCTCGTTTTCCGAGCAGGGCGTGGATGACGCCAAAGTACACGTTGAGTTCGGTGGATGTGCCAAAGGCGCGGGCGATGGCGGCGAGAAGAAACTCTTCATTCGGGTGTTCGGCGCAGGAAAGGGTGACGATACCATCGGGAAACAACTCGGGCCGGCGGTCATCGGGCGCAAGTTCCGCCACGGCCGCTGCGGCGAGGGCGCGCTTGCCTATGCCGGGCGGGCCAAAGAGCGTGACGGCCTGGCTAGGTTTGAGCACATCCAGGAGGCGGTCCAACTCTGCTTTACGGCCGACGAACAGTTCAGCCGGTTGAGGACGGAGCATGGGAATGGGCTGGTTGCGCCGGCGCTTGGGCATGGATATAAGTCCTCCAGATTAGTGCATGAACAGATCGCCTCTCAAGATAGTGCGATCCTCTCTAACCACAAGGAGATATACAAATTGTAACGCGTCGCAAAGAGGATAGCCAAGTTCAGGTGTGATTCGGCCTTTTCCAGGGCTTCAAACACAAGCTGCCAATTGTACTGCAGCGGCAGGCAGCATAAGATGCCAAGCACAGGCACCCGGATGAGGAGTGGAAGTGGCCATGAGACTTTATTTTGTACGACATGGCGAAAGCGTAGCCAATCTGCTGGGTGAATTCTCTAACTCAGGGTTCAAGCACCCGTTGACGGATAAAGGCGTGGAACAGGCGCAGGCTGTGGCGCGCAGCCTAGTTGGGCTGCGGACGGAACGCGTCTACTCCAGCCCAGTGATGCGGGCAGTCCAGACGGCACAGATTGTGGCCGAGGCACTGCGGGCGCCGGTCGAAACCACGGAGGCGCTGCGCGAGTGGAGCGTTGGAATCTACGAAGGCACGACGGATCCATTGGGTTGGGAACTGCACCGGCAGGTACAGGAACTGTGGTTTGACCGGCAGCAGTACGACAGCAGGATGCCCGGCGGCGAGAGTTTTGTTGACATACGCAACCGGTTTGTTCCCTTTGTCGAGGGATTGATAGCAGAAATGGGTCATTCGAAGGGGAATCTCGTGCTAGTGGCGCACGGCGGCCTGTACCTGGCGATGCTCCCGGTGGTGTTGAGGAATGTCGACTTCACCTTTGCACGCCGACATGGCTTTCCGTATACGGGCTGTGTCCTGGCAGAGACTATGCCAGAAGGATTGGTGTGCCTGAACTGGTGCGGAAATGAAGTTACATGATTAACCGTGCCAAGCGCCGCCCAGGTCGAGCGGGACTCGGTCTGGTTCTTGGTGGTCTATCGCTAGCTGGACGCGCTCACGTGAATTCATGGGGTGCTCCTTTGAATGGGAATGGCCGATGATTAGAAGATCAAGGTGCAAAGGCACTGCACAGGCGCTCCGTGCCAAGACCGCTGATGAGGAGGCGTTCCTTGGCGTTGCTTAGGAGACTCTGGGTCCACGTAGTAAAGCCGCCGTCGGCAATTTGATATTCGTTGCCGGATTCGTCACTGGCGAAGATGTGGAAACAGGCGCTGGTGTAATAGGTGCGGCCGTCGGGGCGGTCAGGGTCGAAGCCAACTTGGACGGCAGGAAATGCAGTTGCGAGGGGATCCAGGACGGCACTGCGCAGTGGTTCCTCCTGGCGGCCGGCGGTAAGATCGGTGACTGCCACGCGCAGGTGGGCTATTCGGTAGCCGATGGCGATGGCAGCGCTGAGCAAGCGCAGGTAGGCGGCAAGCTGTTCATGCAGGGCAGCTAGTTCAAATTGGAAGCTGACCTGGTCACGGCCGGCGCTGCAAAGGGCGAAGAGACGGAAGTGAGCAAGAGAGAGTGGGTCGCCGTAGGATTGGGCACGCAAGAGTCGATGGCTGGCGCACAGGCGGACAAGGTCGTTCTGCCGGTTGGGCGTGCGCAGGCGGGAGCGGCGGCGCACGGCACATTCAAGCGCCAGGACATTGGTTGAGTCAGAGACGACTTCGGTGTTGCGGCTGGTGACGACGGCCTTATTCTGGTCCACCAGGCCAACGACCGAATTGGCGCCCAGAGGCGTGACAGGGGCTAGTTCAATCGGCGTAAACGGTGGGTTGGCGTGCGCGAAGGCAAGGCGGTCAAAGTCGAGCAGCACTTGCGGATCGACGGTGGCGGGGCGCGTGAAGCGGTTCCGTTCGTGCTGAGCAAGCAGCGCGGCCGGCGTCACTTTGGCGGCACGGCGACGGTAGGCCTCGAGCAAAAGCGACTGCAGGTCGGTGGGTGTGAGTCCGTCGCTGAGGATGTCGAGCAGGTTGGGAGTGCTGGTTTCGCGCAGGATACGGTCAATGATCTGATCGCGGGTAGGCATGGATTCACTCTATTATCGTCACACAAACGTGGCAATCTCTGCCAGCGGCTTCTTAGTGATGGCGGGGACCGTGACGCCTTTGGCGGGGTAGCCGGTGATTAGGAGGAGGAACGGACGCTCGTTAGCGGGGCGTCCGAGGATCTCGCCCAAGAAACCCATGGGGCTGGGGGTGTGGGTGAGGGTAGCGAGACCGGCATGGTGGAGGGCGGCAATCAGAAAGCCGGTGGCGATGCCGACCGATTCCTGTACGTAATAGTGGCGCTGCTTGCCGCCGTCGGGAGTTATGCCGTAGGACTGGGCGAAGATGGCGATAAGGTAGGGTGCGGTTTCGAGGAAGGGCTTGGCGGCGTCGGTGCCGAGATGGGAGAGGGCATCGAGCCATTCCTGCGGGGCGCGGCCGCTGTAAAAGGCACGCTCCTCTTCTTCGGCTGCCAGGCGAATGCGCTGCTTGATATCGGGATCGCACACGACGACGAAGTGCCAGGGCTGCAGGTTGGCCCCGTTCGGGGCAGTGCCGGCAGTGAGGAGGCACTGCTCGACGACTTCACGCGCAACAGGGCGATCCGAGAAGTGGCGTACCGTGCGGCGGCGACGCATTTCTTGATAGAAGGACTCGGCGCGCTCCAGCATCTCGGCAGCAGAGTATTCTACGTAGCCGGCGAGAGGACTATAGATAGGAGTAGAAGAGTCTGCCATTGGTTGCCTCTGCAACACTGCGTGCTGGCTTGTCGATCATCTATGTGATTACGCTCACACCGATCCAGGATGTTCTGCGTGCAGGCGCCCCGGATGACCTGCCGGCAGCGTCTTGGAAACCCGGCTTTTCCAAAAGCTGAAGACGCCCAGCGCAGCGAGTGCGCCGTAAAAGGCGAGCATGCCGGCGATGACGATAAGCCCCGGTATCGGGCCAATCGCGGCCCGCTGTGCGATCTCGCCCAAGTCCGTCGTGGCGGTTGGATGTGAGACCAGGAGGACCAGCCAACTTGCCAGCAGAATCCCGTAGATCCACTGGTAGTTGCGCCGCAGCCGCCGGCCGGTTGCTTCCCACCAGGGCATGTGAAAGTGCGGCCACTCGAGATCGTGAGCCAGCGTCGCCGCCCAACCGGCATCCGCTGGGGCCGAACCGTCGAGCATAGGACGATAGAAGTTGATCTCGATCATGCGCGCCCGCGTGCGCCAGATATCATAGAAGCGGTATCGCCGCGCTTCCATAAACAGCATAAAGGTCACAAACAACGTAATAATGGGGATCAAGATGTGGCGTTCGCTGCTCTTGTCGGCAAACACGAAGCTCAACGCGGTTGCACTCAGCACGACTGCCCAGTTGCTGGTGGCATCGATGCGCGTGCGCCAGGCTGTCGCCTCACCCAGTTCGCCGCGATACAAATGCGCCATGGCGTTGATGAACTCAGTGCGCGTGACATGAGTAAGGTCCAGCTTTGGGTCAGGCTGGCGTGCAGAGTCTGGCGCAGAGGGTGGAGTCGTCATTGCGACCTGCTTGGCGTGCCGGGCAACAATATCAGCTGTCAAAGAATAACAAGGGAAGCCTGCGACCGCTAGTATAGGCGATCGGCAGCGACCATGCAATCGTCGTTGACCTACTTCTTGCCGACGATCGTCCTTGGGTCAAGTGCATCGCGCAAGGCATCGCCCAGGTAGTTGATGCAAAGGACGACGATAAAGATCATGATGCCCGGGAAAAGAGCGATCCAGGGGGCGGTGGTTAGGTAAGTTTGCGACTGGCTGAGCATGTTGCCCCAGGTAGGCGTGGGTAGCTGGACGCCGATGCCTAGGTAAGACAGGCCTGACTCGGTGAGAATGGCCCCGGCAAGACCCAACGAAGTGGCGACGATGATAGGCGAGGCCACGTTGGGCAGGATGTGGGTGGTCAAGATGCGGCTGCTTTTGACGCCGGTGGCATAAGCGGCGTTGACAAACTCCTGCTCGCGCATCTCCAGGGTGGAGGCACGCACAAGGCGCGCCACGCCCATCCAGGCAAAGAGGCCGATGACGATCGCGATGGGGCCAATGGTGCCGGGCTGAGCCCAGGGAGTGTCGAGGGCACGCAGGTAGACGGCCAGCAGGATCAGCACGAACAGGCGCGGCACGGACAGGAAAATTTCGGTGAAACGGCTCAAGATGGAGTCGGACCAGCCGCCAAAATAGCCGGAAACGAGGCCGATGCTGACGCCGACAATCAGCGAGACGATCACGGCCAGCACACCTACTGCCAGCGAGGCGCGGCCGGCGTAGAGCACGCGCGTGTAGACATCGCGGCCGAGGTCGTCGGTGCCCATGGGGTGCTCCAGGCTGGGCGGCAGGAAGCGGGCGCGCAGGTTCTGGGCATCGCGCTCATAAGGGGTGAAGAGAGGTGCAAACGCGACCATCACCACAATGATGAACAACACTACGGCCGAGGCGATGGCGCGCCGGTTGGCCGTAAAGCGACGCCAGAAGATGCGGGCAGGGGACTGCGGCTGGTCGTGCACCGCCTCATTGCGCGGAAGCATAATTGCTGCGTCGCTCATGTGCGGACCTTGTCCAACTTGATGCGCGGGTCGAGCATCGTGTAAACGACGTCAGCCAGGAACATGGCAATGATGGTCAAAGCGCTGAAGATGAGCACCAGCGCCATCGTCATGGGGATGTCGCCCTTGAGGGCGCGTTCGTAGAAGAGGCGGCCCATGCCGGGCCATGAGAAAATAGTTTCGGTGTAGAGCGCACCGCCAAAGAGGACCGGGATCTCAAAGGCTAATAGCGTGACCAGCGGGATCAGGGCGTTGCGCAGACCGTGGCGCATATGCACCGAACGCTCGGTCAGTCCCTTGGCACGCGCAGTTCGTATGTAGTCCTGATTCTTGACGTCGAGCATAGAGGAACGCATGTAGCGCATATACCCGGCGGCTGTGACCAAAGCCAGCATCGTCACGGGCAGCACCATGTGCCAGGCCAGGTCGACCAGCGAGAAGGGCTGACCCAACGTGGTCATGCCCGACCCGGGGAACCACCCGAGCCGGACATGAAACACGATGATAAGCAGCAGCCCAAACCAGAAGACGGGCAGTGAGTTGCCGGCAAAGGCCAGCCCTGTCAGGCTGTTGTCCAGCAGCGAATACTGGCGTAGAGCCGATATCACGCCCAGCGGCACGGCGATCAGGAGAGTAACGATCAGTGCAACGCCCATCAGCAGAAGCGTATTGGGCAGGCGCTGACCGATCTCCTCGATCACCGGTTGTTTGGAGACAAACGAAGTACCCAAATCGCCGCGCGCCACATTGCCAAGCCATTTGAAGTAACGCACCGGGAGGGGATCGTCCAGGCCGTACTTGGCACGCAACCGGGCATAGTCCTCGGCCGTCGCGTCCGGGTTCTCTTCATACGCGCTCATGATGCCGCCCGGGTAGGCGCTGGCAAGCAGGAACACGATGACCGTAATGGCGAACAGGGTCAGCAGACCCTGCAGCAGGCGGCGAATCAGGTATTGCGTCACGGCTTAAGCCACCAATTTTCCGATTGGAACGTGAAGTCTGACGCCCCCGGCGAAACCTTGAAGTTTTGCAGCTTGGTGTTGTAGCCATTAACCAGCAGGCGCTCATAGAGGAACAGGCGCGGCAGGTCATCGTTGATCAACTGCGCCGCCTTGCAGAACAGCTCGCGCCGCGCATCCATATCGGTGAGAGAAGCAGCTTCGTCGATGGCGGCGTCGAATTCAGGATTGACCCAGCGCGAGTAGTTGGAACCGCTGCCTTCGTTCTCGGCGGTCGGGATGCTGGTCGAATGATAGTTGCTGAACAGGTGGCTGTCGGGGTCCTGGTACGGCCCCGTGGTGTAGAGCACGATATCGAACTTGCCATGCTTGCGCAGGCCATCCGAACTCCAGCCGGCGAAGAGCACGTCGGAAGGCACGTTCTCGATCACCAGATTGATGCCGACGGCCTTGAGCATTTCGGTCAGTACCTGTTCGGTCTGCTCGCGCAGCAAGTTGCCGGAAGTGCTGGTGATCTTCAGCTCCATCTTCTGGCCATCCTTCTCGCGGATGCCGTCTGCGCCCATGGTCCAACCGGCCTCTTCGAGCAGGGCGTTAGCCTTTTCCACGCTAAACTCGCTGGGGGGCAGCGGGCAGGCGTAATCGCCGGTGGGCAGGATCGTCGTGCCGACGGCGACGTTGCCATACAGCAGGGTGTCTACCAGTTCCTGCTTGTTGATGGCATACTGGATTGCCTGGCGCACACGCAGATCGTTGAGGATCGGGTGCGGGTTGGCCGAGGCGTCGGCGGGCGCGTCCATGGCGGGATCGGCGAAATTGAAGACCAGCAGTTCGTTCTCGCCGGTGCGTGCGGTAGCATAGGCCACGCCCTGTTCTTTCAGTGCATCCAAGGCAGGGAAATCAGCCTCGGTTACATCCCACAAGCTGAGGATTTCGCCGGTGCCGAGCAACTGCATGCCGACTTCACGGCTGGGCAGGATCTTGACGATCAGCTTTTCGAGGTAGGGCTTACCGGCCTCGCGGTAATTAGGGTTGGGGGCAAATTCGATGAAGTTGCCCGCCTGCCAGTCGGTGAGCATCCACGGGCCGGTGCCGATCGGCTTGCGATTGAATTCCCAAGAATCAAGCGCAGCCGGGTCCCCCGCGGCCTGCGGCAGGATATAGGAGAAGAGACGCAGGTACGGGGCATAGACTTCTGCAAACTTGACTACCACGGTGGTGTCGTCCGGGCAATCGACGGAGTCGATCTTGGAATAGCCGGATGTGCTAGCCTGCGACAGGTCCGAGAGGATTGCCTGCCAGGTATATGCCACGTCGGCGCAGGTGAGTGGGTCGCCGTTGGAGAACTTGACGTCCGGCTTGAGCTGGTAGGTCACCGTCAAGCCATCGTCCGACACCGTCGGTAGATCGGCGGCGAGCACGGGGATATAATTCCCTTGATCGTCGACCTGGACGAGGCCCTCGATCACAAAGGAGCTGACGACGTCCTCGATGGTGGCCAGGATGAGCAGCGGGTTGAGAACGCCCGGCTCCTGCGGCGTGCCGACGACGGCAGTGCCACCCTTGACCGGCTCGCCTTCAGCCGGTGCGGCACCAGAATCGGCCGCTGCCCCGGCGTCAGCAGCGGGGGCAGCAGGAGCGACAGGTGCAGCCGTACAACCGGCCAATAATAAAGTAGCGACTAATAGCAAGAGTGCTAACGGTTTGCGCAACAGCATACGTAGAGTCCTCCACTGTCTGTGCATTCTTAATGTGAGTATAACGGGAAGGGAAATGTAACTTGGAGCGCTTGCACGTACTTGTGTAACCATAGCATGAGGTGGTTGAAACAGGCAAACCATCTGCGTACTTTCCACGACGACATAGTCACCGTTTGCGGCGACACTGCAGTCTAGGAAAAGCAGCCCGGGCTGGCTGCATGTACGGCTGGGGGCGAGCGGGGTTCGGGTAAAGCGGTGGGGCCAGACTATCGCCTGGCACGCTCCCTTGTTCTACCTGCCTTGTGTGCAAGAGGAACAAAGGAGCGTGCCAGACTCACAGGTCCATGGCGCTCCGGTTCAGGCGGCTTGGAGGGCCGGCCCAATATCTTGACTGGGCGGCAGGTCGCGCTTGCCGTAGACAAGGTAGAGTGCCGGTACGACGAATAGGTTGACCAGTGTCGACGTGACCAGGCCACCGAGAACGACGATCGCCATGGGGTGCTCGATCTCATGGCCTGGGATATCGCCGGCCAGCACGAGAGGCACCAGCGCCAGCCCGGCGGTGAGCGCCGTCATCATGATCGGCGCCACGCGCTCGCGCGCGCCGCGCATGACCAGCTCACGGCCAAACGGCATGCCCTCAAATTCCTCCAGGTGCTGATAGTGGCTGATCAGCATGATGCCGTTGCGTGCCGCTACGCCCAGGATGGTAAGGAAACCCACCAACGAACCAAGCGAGAGGACTCCTTCATTGGCAAAGAGCGCCGCCAATATGCCGCCTACCAGCGCCACCGGCAGGCTGAGGAAGGACATGATGGCCAGGCGCCAGCTGCCGAGCGACACGCGCAGGAGGCCAAAGATCACGAGCATGGCCGCCAACCCGGCGATGAGGATGCGCTGCTGCGCAGCCTGCCGCTCGGCGAACTCGCCGATCAGCTCGGGATGATAGCCGTGCGGGAACTCGATTTCCTGCAAGGCGCGTTCGACGTCGGCTACGACCGACCCTAGATCGCGGCCTTCCACTTCGGCTTCCACGTTGAGGCGGCGTGCCATGCGTTCGCGGTTGATGGCGTTGGGTGTCGCCACGATGCGCACATCGGCCACATCCGCTAGTCGCACTTGCTCGCCGCTGGGCGTGTCGATCAGCAGGTTTTGCAGGTCAGTCAAGCTGTCGCGTCCGGCCGGCGGCTTCATGAGCGTCACGTCAAAAATACGATTTGCCGTGAAAAAGTCGCCCGTCTCGATCCCGGCCATCAGGTAGGCAGCCGTGCGGCGCACATCGCCTGGCTTAAGACCATACTGCTGGGCCTTGGCCATATTCACCTCGACCTGGATCTGCGGAATGTCGGTTAGAAGCTCGACATGCAGCTCAGTTAGGCCAGGGATCTCGGAGAGCTTTTCCTCCACCTCCGCCGCCTTGGCGCGCAGGACGTTCAAATCCTGGCCGTAGATACGTATGACGATAGGGTGGCTTGACCCCGTCAATACTTCCCGGATGCGCTCCTTGAGGTACGTCTGGACATCGCGGTAGAGGCCGGGATAGCCGTCCACCAATTCCTGGACTTTAGCCAACGTGGCATTATAGTCGACAGCCGGATCGACGCTGATCCAGTTTTCGCCGAAGTAGACGCCGTATACTTCGTCCATCAGCACACCCTGGCCGATGTGTGAACCGCAGTTGCGCACCCCGGGCACCGTCATCAGTTCCTTACAGGCCGCCTGCGAGATGCGCACCATCTCCGGGTGCGACGTGCCGGGCTTGGTCAGCCAGTGCATCAGGAAGTCGCGCTCCTTGAACGAGGGCAGCAGTTCCTGGCCGAGCATCGGCCACACGATGATACCTGCTGCCATGAGGACGCCAAAGGTAGCATACGCAGGCCGCGGTGTGCGAATGGTGCTTGCGAGCATCTTGCCGTATACACGGTGCAGCCAAGGAATGATGGGCGACACACGCTCGTGCATCGGCGCATTGGAGATAAGAATCAGGATCAGCGCCGGCGTGACGGTCAGGGCTACGATGGGAGACACCAGCGTCGCCACCACATAAGCCTGGGCAAGGGGCTGGAAGAATGCCCCCGATAGACCCTGCATGAAGAAGACGGGCAGCAAGGCCGTCATCTCGATCAGCGAGGCATAGATGATGGCATTGCGTACCTCGACCGAGGCGTCGAGCACGATCGTGGCCGTCGGCACGTCGCTGCCATCGCGGCGATGCTGGCGCAGGCGGCGGACGATGTTCTCGACGTCGACGATGGCGTCGTCGACCACCGCGCCGATGGCGATCACCAACCCTGCCAGCACCATCACGTTGACGGTCGTGCCAAAGAAGGAGAGCACCAGCAAGGTGATGACCACCGTCAGCGGAATGATCGTGGCGCTAATGAGGGCAACACGCCAGTCCCACAGGAACAGCAGCAGGACCAAAACAACCAAGAAGGCGCCTATCATCAGCGAGCTGAAAAGGTTTTCGAGCGCCACCTCGATAAAGGTTGCCGGCCGAAAGATGGTGGTGTCGATCTCTATGCCGGGCAAGCCGGGACGCAACTCATCGATGGCAGCTTCCACACCGTTGGTCACTTCCAAGGTGTTGGCCCAGGGGAAGCGCTCGACGATCAGCAGCAGGCCGGGCCCGCCGTTGATCACGGCGTCGCCGATCATCGGCCACGTGCCTTGCACCACGTTGGACACATCACCGAGCAGCAGCGGTTCACCGTCGCTGCCGGTAGCGCCGTCGATGGGCACGCGCGCCAGTTCTTCCGGCGACAAGATGGACTTGACATGATTGATGGCGAACCTTTGATTGGGGGTGTCGAGGAAGCCGCCGGTCCCAATCGTCGCACCGGACGTGTATTGGATTACACCTGAATCAAGGGTATCTGCGGTCGTGCGCAAGACTTGATCAAGCGACACACCGTTGTCAGCCAGTTGCTGCGGCTCAACTTGAACCTGCTGATGCTCTTTCTGATAACCCCAGATCGCGACGTTGGCAACGCCGCGCACGCGCAGCAGTCGCTCGCGAATGGTCCAGTAGGTGATCATAGACAGGTCGATCATGGAGAGCTCGTCAGAGGAGATCCCGATCTTCACTGTCCGGGCAGTGGAGGAGAGGGGCGGCAGCATCGAGGGTGGAGCCGCCCAGCCCGGCAGCGTAGGTGTGGCGATCGCCAGGCGTTCCGCCACTGCCTGTCGCGCCGCCATCAAGTCGGTGCCCGGCTTGAAAATCAGAATGATGGAAGAGAGCTGCTCCACAGACTTGGAGCGCATGACGTCCAGTCCCGGCGTGCCGTTGAGCACCTGCTCCAACGGCACGGTGACGAGGGCTTCCACCTCGGCCGACGACAGGCCGAGGGCGGGTGTCTGGATTTCGACGCGTGGCGGCGCGAATTCAGGAAATACATCCAACGGCATCGCACGAATGCGGTCTAGACCAAAGATCATCAGTACTGCGGCGGCAAACACGACCAGGTAGCGATACCTGAGGCTTGTCGCAACGATCCAACGCATCATAGCGGGTGACCTCCGTGGTTAAGCCTATCCATATGGCGATAGGGCGCGGCTGGACTACTTGCCGATGCCGGTGTCGGCGCCGTACAGCTCGGCCACGCCGACGGTAGCAATGGAAGTGCCGGCGGCCGGGCCGTCCGTGAGTACGGCGCGGTCACCCTCGATATGGTCAACCGTGATTGGTTGGCGTGAGAAAGTAAGCGGGTCGGAGCTGACGTAAGCCCAGGTGCCACCCTCCAGATCGTAGATGATCGCGGAGTAGGGCACGACCAGACGCTGCGCGCCTTCTACGAGCTCCTCACGCACCACGTCCGTCTGGATGCCCAGCCGCTGCGCCGCCTTCTCGGTTAGCGTGAGGCGGTTGAGTTCAGTGCCCTCGATCTTCTCGACCACGGCCGGAGCCACTTTGGTCTCTGTAGCGGCCGCCGGTGCACTGCAACCGGCTAGTACCAGACTCATGATAATCAGGAATCCGATCATCCACATCTTGGCGTATTGCATCTGTCTTCCTCCCAAGCAGTTCATACAAGGCTCAGATCAGTCTTCCGGTTAATCCGCTATTTAGTCTGCCGCTGCACCGGCTGGTGCAAGCTGTGTGCTCGGCTCGGCCGAGGCACTGCCGGCGCCAAAGCGCGAGTACAAGACAGGCAAGAGGAACAGGTTGAGCAGCGTTGCAGCCACCAGGCCGCCAAGCATGACGATAGCCATCGGGCGCAGCAGTTCCAAGCCGGCAATGTCGCCCACCAGCACTAACGGGAGCAGTGCCACGGCCGTAGCAGTGGCGGTCATCACGAGCGGCGCCACCCGATCCAGCCCCACGCGTAGGATGAGCTCGCGGTTAAAGGTTGCACCCTCACGCCGTCGCAAATTCTGCAAGTGGTTGGTCAGCACCACCACGTTGCGCACAGAGATGGCGAAGACGGCGAGAAGACCGAAGATTGAACCCAGCGAAACCACGCCGCCACTCACCAGTATCGCGAGTACGCCGCCTGCCAGGACTACAGGCATGGTCAACCAGACGATCAGCGCCAGGCGCCAACTGCCAAAGCTTGCTTGCAGCAGCAGGTACGCACCTAGCAGTGCGACCAGCGCAACGGCTATAGAACGCTGCTGAGCGGCCTGCCGATCGGCGGATTCACTTAGCACCTCGGCATGGAACTCGCGTGGGAACTCGACCACCTGCAGCCGCCCGCGGATATCGGCTGCCACCGCAGCCAGGTCGCGCCCCTGCACGGTCGCCTTGACATCTACATAGCGTGAGACGGCATCGCGCTGGATGCTGACCGGCGCCGGGGCAATGCGCACATCGGCGACTTCAGCCAACGGCACTTGTTCGCCGCTCGGCGTGGCGATCAACAGGTTGCTCACACTGGTGAGATTGCTGCGTATTTCCGGCGCACCCCAGACCAGGACGTCAAACACCTTTTGATCTTCGTACAGGTTGCCGACCTGCAGCCCGGATAAGAGCGTGGTTGCCTGGCGGCGCACGTCGCCCGGCTTCATCCCATACTTGCCGGCGGCAGCAAGGTCGACCTCAATCTGCAATTGCGGCTCTTCGCCCAACGACGTAGGCTGCGCCGCAACAATGCCGTTAATCTCGGTCAGCGCCTGAGTTAACTCTTGTGCCTTGTCCTCGAGAATGGCTAGATCGTAGCCGTAGATGCGTACGGCAATTTCGTTGCCGGCCAATGTCAGCGCGTCGCCGACTCTCTCGGGCTGATACGTCTGTACGGCACGGAAGAGCCCCGGATAGCCGTCGATCACTTCGTTCACCGCAGCTACGGTGGCTGCATACGGCGCAGCCGTATCCAGATTGACCCACAGCATACCCGCATTGCTGCCCACCACCTGGTCTCCCGTAACGGCGCGGCCCACGTGTGAGCCGACGTTGCGTACGCCAGGGATAGCGCGCAGTTCCTCCGTCACCTGGGCGGTTACACGGTTCATGGCCTCCAGTGACGTGCCGGGGGCGCCTTGCCATTGGATCATCAAGTCCGTCTGCTTAAAGCTGGGCAGCGGCGACCAGCCTAAAAGCGGCACCACCGCAGTACCGGCAATGATCATGACGACTACCACCACCAGCGCCACGAACGGCACCCGCATAGCTTGCCCCAACACTGCGCCATAGGCACGCTGCAGCCCACGCACAAGCGGCGACTCACGGCGACCAGGCGACACTTCGCCAAGCAGAGCTAGACATAGTGCAGGCGTGACCGTCAGCGCGACCACCAGCGAGGCGATCAGCGCCCACACAAACGACACTACCACCGGCTGAAAGAAGTTGCCGGCTAGATAGGGGAAGAACAGTACGGGCAGGACGGCCAGGAGGACGAGCAGGGTCGCAAACATGACCGAACTGCGCATTTCAACCACGGCATTGAGAATGATGCTGGAAGCGGTCATGGCAGGGCTCGTGCCGTCAGCCTCCGTGCGTGGCTGGCGCAGACGGCGCATGACGTTGTCCACGTCGATGATGGCGTCGTCGATGACGGCGGCAAGGGCGATGATCAACCCTGCTAAGATCATCACGTTAAAGGTAGTTCCACGCAAGTAGAGCACAAATACCGCAGCCACCAACGACAGCGTGATCGCCAGGAAGCTGATCAGGGCAGTGCGCCAGTTGAAGAAGAAGGCGAAGAACACCAGCAGCAAGAGCAGGGCGCTCATGAGCAGCGCTGTAGACAGGTTGCCGATCACCAGTTCCAGGTAGTTCGCCGGGCGGAAGACGTTCGTGTCAACTGTGACGCCGGAAAGGCCCGGGCCCAGAGCATCCAACACATCCTCTACCCCCTGCGTGATTTTCAGGCTATTCGCGCCCGGAAACTTTTCGATGACGAGCAGGAGGTTGGCGCCATTGCCAGGCATGGCATCGCCGATGAGGGCCTGGTGCCCTTCGACGACATTAGCCACGTCTCCCAACAGCAGACCTTCAGTCCCCTTCACCGGCACCTTCGCCAGGTCGTCGGGCGAGGAAATCGGCAGCAGGTGATGGATACCAAGCCGTTGATTCGGCGTGTCGATCCAGCCGGCAGTGCCGGGTGCGGAGGACTCCAAATAGCTCAACGGCGACACCCACAATGCCTCGCCCGTTGTGGCGATGACCTGGTCGAGCGTTACACCTTGCTCCTTCAGGTGTGCCGGGTCTACCTGCACTTGCAACTGGCGATCGCGCTGGCCCCAGATCGCCACGTTAGCCACGCCGGGTACACCCATCAGGCGGGGCTGAACCGTCCAACGCGCCAGCACACCCATTTCGATCGGTGTGAGAGTATCCGATGACAGCCCAACCATCATGACGCGGCTCGTCGTCGACAGCGGCTGGATCATGGCGGGCGGCTTAGAGACATTCGGCAGCGCATGGGACTGGGTCAGGCGCTCCTGCACCATCTGGCGGGCTCGAATGGGATCTGTGCCTGGCTCGAAGATGAGCAGGATGGACGACAACCCGGTGACAGATGTTGAATAGATGTGATCAAGCCAGGCAACGCCGTTGAGCAGGTTTCCCTCCATCGGCACCGTGATCAGGGATTCCACCTCGGTGGCGGAGAGTCCAAGGGCTTCGGTCTGGACCTCGACCATGGGAGGGTCGAATTCCGGAAAAACGTCGACGGGCATCTCACGCAACTGCGCGAGCCCGAAGGCGAGCAAAATGACTGCGATCGTAATGACCAGAAATCGCAGCCGCATGCTTGATTCGACAATCCAGCGCATCATGGCAGACAACCTCCTTGCGTATTCGAATGTAGCCCAAGAAGACGTGAAAAAGTACGCCCAGACACTGGCAACCCGAAGAGGGCTACCTAATACCCAGGTTAACGCGAGGATGGTGCGTCGACATGACTAGATAGATTTGGGGTGACAGATGACTACGAGTTAGGCACCACTGCAGCAGGCGGTGCTGCAAGCAATGCAGAACAGCGTAGGTCTTCAACCCGCCCCGGACGTAAAAAAACCGCGGTGGTATGAAGAAGGCAAAACTAGATTTTATCTGCGCGGGATTGTCAATCCGCCGAGAGTTCGAGGGTTAATACCCAAACTTAATCAGCTTTAGATTGACAGGACCAAAGTCTAGCAGATGACTGCGGGGAAGTCAACGACCAAATTTGTAAGCTAAACCCGGATTTTGTAAGCTAAATCCCATTTAGTCTGCGTAATCGGCCGTTTCAGGTTCCATGTGATAGTCGGGTCGCTCGTGGATGATAGCCTCGGCAGGGATGTGGCTGATGTCGTTGACGATCGTGCCGCGCCAGCGGTCGCCGTCCCAGTCGAGGACGCTGACGGCGCAGTTATGCGGCTCAAAGCGCATCCAGTCGCCGGAACGATCGCCGATCCAGGCGTCCAGGACAGCCCCTATCAGACCGCCGTGGCTGACGGCGACGATGGTCTGGTGGCGATGGCGGGCGGCGAGGTCTTCGAGCGCGACGACGGCGCGCTCGCCAAAGCCCACAGGGGATTCGCCGTTGGGCGGCGTAAAGGTAGGGTCGATGGCCCAGCGATGCCACAACTGTTCGTTGTCGATGAGGTCGCGGTAGGTGCGGCCCTCCCAGTCGCCGATGCTAAACTCGCGCAGGCCATCCTCGACTACTGGCGTCATGCCTATGGCCTGCGCAATGGCAGCGGCAGTGCTGCGGGCACGCGGGAGCGGGGAGACGTAGAGCAGGTCGATTTGCTCGTGCTTGGAACATTCGGCAAAGCGTCGCGCCGTGGCGGCAACTTGGAGGCGACCGCGTTCGGTCAGGGGAGCATCGAGCGAGCCATGCCACATTTGCAGCAGATTGGCTTCAGTTTCGCCGTGGCGAACGAGAATGATGCGCGTATTTTTAGTATTCATTCGATTATGGTTTCCTCGCCTGCAATTGACACCCCATTTAGCTCATGTTACACTTGCGACACTATGATGCCAAACCATTGCCCTTACGAAATTCTGCGCTTTAGGATGAGGAAACCAAGCGGGTGACCCACATCTGGAATCGGCGCGCGGGATCGGACTGATCAAGTCGGCAAGGCTCTCCAGATGGAGGGCTTTTTTATTTGGAGCAATTATCATGCAGCGAGCAGGCATTGCAGGGGCTACCGGCTATACCGGCAGCGAGCTAGTGCAGTGGATTCAGCGTCATCCCGAGTTGGAGGTTGGATGGATTACCAGCGAGAACAGCGCCGGCAAACGGCTGTCGGACGTGCACCCTGTTCCCTGGGACTACCCGCTCATCCCACTGGCAGAAGGATTCAAGCGCGTGGGCGAGGTGGACGTGGTCTTTCTCTGCCTGCCGCACGGCGAGTCGATCGAGGCGGCCAAGCGCTTTGCCGCGACAGGGGTGCGTGTCGTGGACCTTAGCGCAGACTTCCGGCTGGAAGATGCAGCCGCCTATCAAAAATGGTATGGCAAGGAACACACGGCGCCGGAGCTACTGGCGTCGTTTGTGTATGGACTGTGCGAGGTGAATCGCAGCCAAATGCGCGGCGCACAGTTGATCGCCAATCCCGGCTGCTATCCCACCAGCGTCAACCTGGGCTTGTATCCGCTTGCCAAGTCCGCATGGTTGAGCGAGCGCGTGATCGTGGACAGCAAGAGCTCGGTCAGCGGTGCAGGCCGATCGCTTAAACTGCCCTACCTCTTTGTGGAAGCCAATGAGAACATGTCGCCCTACAGCGTGGGCTACCGTCACCGCCACATTGCCGAGATGGAATTGGTGCTCAACAAGGCGGGCGACTATCACGCCGGCTATCGCTTCACTTTTACGCCACACCTGCTGCCTATCAACCGCGGCATCCTGAGCACGATGTACGTGAGCGTGCCACGCGGCGTGAGTGAAGCCGACGTGCGCCAGCTGTACTGCACGATCTATGCCGGCGAACCGTTTGTGCAGGTGTTGCCGGCCGAGCAATTGGCGACAGTGCGCCATGTGGCCAACAGCAATCGCTGCGCCATCAGCATCACCCCTGCCAACCCGGATGAGACCGACGGGCCGGATTACATCATCGTGGCAGCTATCGACAACCTGGTCAAGGGCGCAAGCGGGCAGGCCATCCAATGCTACAACGTGGCGGCCGGTCTGCCGGAGACCATGGGATTGATATAAAGATAGAGGTGAGAGGGGGCGTCGGGCTACGCGGGAGCAGACGGAACCAGACGCGCGCGGCAGCAGGGTTGGTCTGAAGATGTCAGCGGATTGTAGGCATTCGTGGGCTAGGTTTATCGGATAATGGACACTCTGAAGAGAGATAGGTGAGGCGCTGAAGAATGGCGACTGTACGATGAACGAGGTGCAAGAACCGGAGGCGCAGGATACGGAAACGCCTGTCCCCTATGTGGTGGTGCTAAAGGTCGGCGGCAACGAGTTGGACGACGAGAGCTTTCTGTTTGGGTTGGCAAAGGCGATACAGGCGGTGATCGCCGAGGGGTATTTCCCGGTAATCGTGCATGGCGGCGGCAAGGCCGTCACGGAATTGGGCGCCAGACTGGGCATTGTCGAGCAGCGTATCGAGGGATTGCGCGTGACGGACGAGGCCAGCCTCGACGTAGCGGAGATGGTGCTAAGCGGGCTGATGAACAAGCGCATCGTGCGGCTGCTTGTGAACGCAGGCGTGCGGGCGGCGGGGATCAGCGGCGTGGATGACGGCACTATCTATGTCGAGAAGATGTGGCACCCGCTGGGCGACCTCGGACGCGTGGGCGATGTGCAGGATGTGGACGACTACCTGCTGCGCACGCTGATCGCTGCCAAGATCGTACCCGTGGTCAGCCCTATCAGCTTTGGCGCGCTGGATGGGCTGAGCTACAACGTCAACGCCGACCATGCGGCGACGGCCATTGCGGCCAAGTTGGGGGCAATCAAGCTGGTCTTTATCTCCAACGTGCCGGGCATCTTGGTGGCAGGCCGGGTAGTGCGGGCAGTGACCGCGGGACAGGCGGAAAGCTGGATCGAGGAAGGCATTATCTTTGGCGGCATGATCCCCAAGGTGCGCAGCGCGATTGAGGCGGTGCGCGGGGGCGTGGCGCAGGCGGTGATCACGAATCTGGCCGGCGTGCAGGACGGCACGGGCACCGGCATCATTGGGTCAGCCTGAGGAGAACAACGTGGACACACAAGAGGTTGTGGCGCGCGAGCACGACTATGTGTTGGGAGTCTATGGCCGGGCGCCGTTTGTGCTCCAGCGCGGAGAGGGCAGCACGCTGTACGACAGCGAGGGCAAGGCCTATATCGACTGCGTGGCCGGGATCGCAGTCAATGCACTGGGTTATGGCGACGCGGGCATCCGGCGGGCGATGAGCGAGGCGATGGCGAGCGGCCTGCTGCACGTGAGCAATCTGTATCACACCGCTCCCCACGCCGCGCTGGCGCAGGTCCTGTGCGAGACAAGCTTTGCCGACAAGGTGCACTTCTGCAACAGTGGGGCCGAGGCCAACGAAGGCGCGATCAAATTTGCACGCCGCTATGGGAGACGCAATGGGAGCGAGGACAAAGTCAATATCCTGGCCTTTACCAATGCCTTCCACGGGCGGACCATGGGCAGCCTGGCGGCAACGCCACGCCCCAAGTACCAGGATCCATTCAAGCCGCTGATGCCGGGCGTACGTTTTGCCGAATACAACAACCTGGAGAGCGCACAGGCACAAATGGACGACAGCGTGTGCGCCATCTTGGTCGAACCCATCCAGGGCGAAGGCGGCATTCATGTGGCCACGCCCGAATTTTTAGAGGGATTGCGAGCGCTGGCGGACGAGTTCGACGCGCTGTTGGTGTATGACGAGGTACAGTGCGGCGTGGGACGCACCGGCTATTTGTGGGCACATCAAGGCTACTGCGATCGTTACTGTGACGAGAGCAATTGCTCGGCCGGGCACTGCCGCTTCGAGCCGGACATCCTGACAGCCGCTAAGCCGCTGGCGGGTGGACTGCCCATCGGAGCGATCCTCCTGCGGCAGAAGGTGGCGGACGTAATGCAGAAGGGCGACCACGGCAGCACCTTTGCCGGCGGGCCGTACATAACGCATGTGGCCAAACACGTGGTCGAGCGCGTGGCACAGCCGCAGTTTTTGGCGGATGTACGGGCCAAGGGCGAGCTGCTGCGCGAGTTGATCGAAGAGATCAACAGCCCGCATATCGTGGCCGTGCGCGGCGAGGGGCTGATGGTAGGCGTCGAGCTGGATATGGAAGCAGCGCCGGTCATCAACCAGGGCTACGAAGAGGGCGTGCTGATCGTGAGTGCGGGGCCAAACGTTCTGCGTTTTGTGCCACCCCTGGTGATCAGCGAAGAGGAAATCAAAGAAGTCGTCGTGCGCCTTGAACGGGCACTGCAGACCGTCTAACAGGGGGTAAACACAGAAGAAATGCCGACCATGATTCGTCCGGCGGAAGCAGCCGACGTATCGCCGATTTTAGAGCTTGTGAACCGCTATGCGGGACAAGATATCATGTTGCCGCGCACAGAAGAGAGCGTGCGCAACACGTTGGAGGATTGGTTAGTAGCCGTGGAGGAAGGGCCCGCAAGCGACGAACCTGCGGCCGATACGCCGCCAATCTTAGCGTGCGGAGCACTGGTGCCGCTGACGAACACGCTGGCGGAAGTACGGTCGCTGGCGGTACACGAGAGCCAACAAGGCAAGGGGTTGGGCGGCTATGTGGTGCTGGAACTGGTGCAGCTGGCACGCATGCGCGGGTTTGAACAGGTCTGTGCGCTGACGCTGCGCGAGAACTTCTTTGTGCGGCTGGGGTTCGAGGTAGTAGACCGCTGGAGCATCAGTCCCAAGGTGTGGCAAGCGTGCATCTTCTGCCGCAAGTTTCATCGCTGCGACGAAGTGGCGGTGTTGATGAACCTGGTCGACAAGCCGGGCATGGGCGAGAATGGACGCGGCACGCCGGCGTGGAGCCACCTGCTCAAGTGGAGCGAGTGGCAGCCCTTGAAGCTGGCATACAAGCAGAAACCGGCCGACGTCCAGCCGCTGGACGAAGAGGCGCTCGTGCCGATCAACAGGGGTAGCGACAAGCAGGATTAAGAGACAGGCGAAGACGCAGTCTCGCAGGAAAGAGGCTCATGGAAGCGATTCTTGTGCTGGAGGACGGTACGGTACTGCGCGGCGAGGGCTTTGGCGCGCAAACGACGGTGGTAGGCGAGGTGGTCTTTAACACCAGCCTGACCGGCTACCAGGAGGTCATCACCGATCCTTCGTATCGGGGTCAGATGGTGTGCATGACGCTGCCGCATGTGGGCAATACAGGCGTCAACGCCGAGGACGTGGAGTCCGACCGGCCGCAGGTGACGGCGTTTATCGTACGCGAGGTCAGCCCGGTGGTGTCGAACTGGCGGGCCAACGAGACGCTGCCCGACTACCTGGCACGGCACGGTATCCCCGGCATTAGCGAGGTGGACACGCGGGCGCTGACGCGCCTGCTGCGTGAGAAGGGCGTACAGCGAGCGGCGCTGTCCACCGACGGCCGCTGCTCAGTAGAGGAGTTGCTGGCGCTGGCGCGCGGCTGGGAGGGGCTGGACGGTCGCGACCTGGTAAGCGAGGTCACCTGCCAGGAGGCATATCACTGGTTGGATGAGACGGGAGCGGCGTGGACGCCGGTGCCGGCGGGAAGCGACAAGGTGCGCGGCGGTGGAGTACAGGTGCGCCTTGCAGAGGTGAACACGGCTGCTGAGCCTGGCCAGGAGCCGCACGTCGTGGCGTATGACTTTGGCATCAAGCACAACATCCTGCGGCGGCTGGCGTCACACGGACTGCGGGTGACCGTGGTTCCAGCACACACCTCGGCCGAGGAAGTGCTGGCGCTGGAGCCGGATGGCATTTTTCTGAGCAATGGGCCGGGTGATCCAGCGGGCGTACCGTATGCGGCACAGGCAGTGGCAGCACTGCTGGAGAGCAAGAAGCCAATGTTTGGCATTTGCCTCGGGCACCAGATTATCGGGCTGGCGCTGGGAGCTAAGACCTACAAGCTCAAGTTTGGCCATCACGGCAGCAACCAACCGGTAAGCGATGTGGATGCCACCAACGTGCAGATCACAGCACAGAACCACAACTATGCGGTGGACGACAGCACGCTGCCGGCGAACGTCGAGGTGACCCATCGCAATCTTAACGACGGGACAGTAGAGGGGCTGCGGCTGACGGACCGGCCGGTGTTCTGCGTGCAATACCATCCGGAAGCGAGCCCGGGGCCGCACGACGCCGATCTGTTGTTCGCACGATTTGCCGAGACGATGAAGCGGCACGTCCAACAGTAACCACAAGAAGAGTGCGGGTGGCAGCATGAGCAAATTGGTGGATGTGGCGGTGATTGGGTTGGGGAATGTGGGGCGGAATTTCTTACGCATTCTCGAAAGCAAGGGGACGCGGCTGGCGGATGAGTATGGGCTGGCATTCCGGGTTGTGTGCGTGGCGGACAGCAGCGGGGTGGCGGTGAACCCGGATGGATTCGATCCGGTGGCGACCCGGCTGCACAAGGAAGAGGGCGGGCGCGTGGCGGAGTTGGCAGGGTTTTCGCCTGGCCAGACGGCGGCGCAGGTCTTGGAGGAGCTGGCGGTAGGCTTGGTGCTGGAGGCCTCGCCCGTGAACCTGAAGACGGGAGAGCCGGGGTTGAGCGTGACCCGGACCAGCTTGCGGCGCGGAATTCCGGTGGTGCTGGCGAACAAGGGGCCACTGGTGCTGGCGTTTGCGGAATTGCAGGCGCTGGCCAAGGCGAACGGTGCAGGCCTGGGCTACAGCGCCACCGTATGTGGCGCGCTGCCGGTGATCAACATTGGCCGGCGTGACCTGGTGGCGGCGGACATTACCGCGCTGGCGGGGATTTTTAACGCGACGACCAACTTTATCCTGGCCGAAATGGCGACGGGGCGGTCGTTTGCCGATGCCTTGAGCGAAGCGCAGCAGCGAGGGATTGCCGAAACCGACCCAACCCTGGATGTGGACGGGTGGGACACCGCAAACAAGTTGGTAATTATTGCCAACAGCTTCCTGGGCGTGTCAGTGACATTGGAGGACGTGACCGTGCAAGGGATCGCGGAGGTAACGGCAGAGGATCTGCGGGCGGCACGCGGGATGAGCAATACGATCAAGCTAGTGGCGCGGGCTGAACGCAAGGATGGCGGCTATGCGCTGTCGGTGCGGCCCACGATCGTGCCGCTGCACAGCTTTCTGGGGCAGTGCGACGGGTGGGAGATGGGGATCGAGCTGCAGAGTGACCTGTACGGGTTGATGTTCTACAAGATTTGGGAGCGAGAGCCGCTGCCGACGGCGGCGGCAATGGTGAGAGACGCTGTGAATATCCTGGCTCAGCGTGCATAATCGCTCGTGCCATGCTCGCCCTGCCAGGTTACCGGTTGGTAACTTGGCGCAAGGCGAGCGAGGCACGCGGGTTGATCATGATGAAGTGGCGTGACGGCGAGTGATTATGACAATGGCGGCAAGGGCAAACACGATAAGAGCAGTGATGAGCAGCACCCAGACCATAGATGGCTTGCTGCCGGTGGTGGGCAGGGCAGCAGGGGCGGCGGGCGACGTCGTAATGGTTGCCAGGTTGAGGTCGATCAAGACGGGGTCGTGATCGGAGATACGGAACTCATCGGGCGCATAGAGGCTCTGGCGCTGGGCCGGGGTCTTAAAGTCAGTGTTGTAGTCCAGTACGGTCGGCTCGTCGGCGTTGATGTGCCAGTCCGCCACGCTGGCAACCTGTGGGACCAGCGTGGCGCTTCCCAGTGCATAGTCGAGATATCCCCATTGGCCGTCAAACGCATAGGAGTAGGCACTCGGGCCATTAAAGGCCTCGATCAAGTTAGTGTAACCCCCACTTTGCAGAGCGGCGATCGGGTCTTCCTTGGCGTACGAATTGAGGTCACCCACGATCACCACGTCAGGATCCCCGCTGCCGGTGGGGTCGTTGGCCAGCCACTGGGCGAGTAGGCTGGCAGCTTGGGTACGCACGGCCGCGCAGTTACCCTGGCCATCGTTCATATCGGGTGCCGCACAGGCACTGCCCTTGCTCTTGAAGTGGTTGGCGCTGACGATAAATCGCTCGCCCGTGCCGTTTTCCTCGAAGGCCTGCGCCAACGCCGGGCGGTTGCGCGGGGCACTGTCGCCGCCGTTGACAAAGGCCGCCGTGTTCAACACTGCCGTCTGCCCGACCGGCGCCACCTTGGCAGGCTTGTAGATCAGGCCGACCTTGATTGCGTCCGTGCCGAGAGCGTTGATCTGACCGGTAGCGGCGTCGACGTCGATCAAGGCATAGGTGCCGGGCGCGGTGGCCGCATTGAGCTGGTCGACCAGGTACTGCAGCGCGCTGCCCGGCGCATAGCCGTCGTTCTCCAGCTCGACCAGCCCGACGACGTCGGCGCCCGTGCCGACGATCGCAGCCACGGTCTTGGGCCACTGGCGGTCGAATTCCGCCTTCGTGTCGGCCCCGCGGCAGTCGGTGGCAGCCCCGCCTACGCCGTTGGCGCACTTATCGACGTTGTCTGGCAGCCCGTCATACGTGTTGAAGAAGTTGAGCAGGTTCATGCCCGCCACGCGCAGCCGGCCATCTGGCGCAGGTGCGGCTGCGGGCCGCGGGTTGGCCGGCTCGAAGTTGGCGGACCCACCCAGGGCGTTGATCGGCCGCACGCGGTAGGCGTTGGGGCTGGCCTGGTTGCCGCCCCAGGTGAAGGTCATCACGCCGACGATGCCGCTGGCGCTGTCGCCGCCGCGCAGCGTGTTGGCGGCAGCGAGGGGCTGGCCGCCGCGGCCAAAGACGATCTGCTCGGGATTCTGGCTCTGCGAGGCATCGTCGAGAACGATGCGGTTGAGGTTGTTGGCTGCCTGCTGCGCCTGCGCAGCAGCGCCGGGCGCCGTAACGTTGGTCGGCTGCACCAAACGCCCACCTGACGAGAGTACGATCTGGCCGAAGCGGCCGAGTTGGAAGTGCTCGGTGACAAAGAGCGGCTGGGGAAAGCGGACCAGCATACCCTCGAATTGTTCAGGCAACGTAAGCGAGGGCAAAGGCAGCGTCACATCCACCGGCGCTACTGTTCCCGTACCGCACTTGAGGATGTTGGACGAACCGACCGAAACCTGGGTCTGGCCCTGGTTCTCACCCGCCCTGCCCGTGACGCGCACCACGTCGCCGAGGTTGACGCTGTCGGCGTTGCTGCCGTTGAAGACGAAGATGCCATCCGAAGTGACGGGGTCGCCGTCGCCCACAGCATCCTGCAAATAGAAGCCGCGCAAGGCAGGCGAGGGCCCTTCATAATCCCCTACGACCACACCTTGAGTGGTAACCGTACCCGTGATGGCCGCCGTCGCGCCGGGGCCCTGAATCTGGTAGATCGGCGTGTACGTTTCGACGCACGGGCTCCAAGCAGTGAATGTTAGGGAGACGTCTGCTGCTGGATTGTCCGGCGGGTCATTAGTGTCCTGGTCGACCACATTGGCGGCTGCCAAGGTCAACGTGCAGGTTTCGCCGGCGACGAAATCGGCATCGGGATCCACGGCGAACGTGCTTGGGCCACCACTTACCGTGGCCGTCTTGGTGCCGCTAGTGGCGCACACGAGAGCGTACCAGTTGCCGGTTGTGGTGATCGGCTCGCTGAAGGTGATAACGAGGCTGGCGTCGAGGGCCACGCCCTGTTGGCCGTCCGCAGGTGACGTTCCAGCCAGGGCCGGGGCGTCATCCGGGATAACGCCAAGCGGTGTCAGGAAGAAATCGTCAACGCCCAGGCCATCGTCGGCGCCGGGCAAATCGGCGTCGACCCAGCGGAGCCAGAAGGAAGCGCCATCGGGAATGCTTAACCCTGGAATCGCCGAGTTCAGGGTGCTGCGACTGGAAGCGGCATTGCCGTCCAGCGCACCGGCTGCGCCTGTGGTGATAGGGCTCGCAAAATCGAGGGCGTCGTAGTCAGTCCATGTTCCGGTGGAGAGGCTGATGGCGTCGGTGCTAAATTGGAAATCCAGCCGATCAGGACCGCGATTGGGCGCACCTAACCGCCATTGTTCGCCGGTGTAGACGATGGCCAGCGAATCGATCGTTGCGCCGGTGTTGTTGGTGAACTGCGCGCCGATCATGGGCACCAGGTTGCCGCTGCGCAAGCCGCCAAAGGAACGCTCGCCGCTGCCGGCGGCGCCAAAGCTGTAGGTGTCACCCGCGTTGCTCGTTGGAACGAAAGGCCTGTAGCGTCCATCCGCCGCGGCGCTCGATCCGGTTTCCTTGAAGCTCCAGCCCAGCGGCACGACGGTGCTTGAGCCCTGGCTCGCCAATGTGTCAAAGACCTGCGTATAGGCCTCCTGCAATGCTGCAAGTTCGATGGCGCCGCTCGCTTGTGCGGATACGCTGCCTCCCCATGCCGGCGCTGCAAAGCCCACACATAGCGCCAGCACGATCGCGGGCGTTGCCCGCAAAACTCGTCGCAACGTGTTCATGGTTAGCTCCTGATGTCAACGCAATACGCAACCGCCGCAGTACAAGCAATATCGTGCAGGAGAATCCTTGTGCCAGCCGCAGTACAAGTACAGTCTATTTTGACACAGGTCTGTTGTGACTTTGTTAACAACCGTGCCAATCACCCGCCGGCAGGTTCTTCGACTAATTCGACGGTGACATCGCGGGTCTGACCTTCGCGGATAATGGTGAGGGTGACGCTGTCGCCGACGCTGTAGTTCTTCTCGAGCAGGGATTCTAATTGGTCGAGGTTGTTGATAGCCTGGCCGTCGGCAGCAAGCAGGATATCGCCGCCGGTGTAGACGCGCTGGTTGCCGATGATATCCTGGCGCTGTGCGCCCAGGACTCCGGCCCCTGCCAATGGCGAGCTGCTGTAAAGTTGGACGAGCAGCAGACCGGCGTTGGTGGGCAGCTTGAGGACCTCGGCCAGGCCGGGCGTGATGTTGTAGGCGAAGCGCACGCCGAGCCAAGGATGGCGGTAGCGGCCGACGCTGAGCAGGTCCGGCAGCATGCGCTTGATGGTATCGATGGGCACGGCAAAGCCTACGCCGGCGCTGGTGCCGGTAGGGCTGAAAATAGCAGAGTTGATGCCGATCACACGGCCGCTGGAGTCAAGCAGTGGGCCGCCGGAGTTGCCCTTGTTGATGGCAGCGTCGGTCTGGATCACGTCGCTGATCTTGCGGCCGTCAGGTCCTTCCAGCGAACGGCCCAGGGCGCTGATGACGCCGGTGGTCAAGGTGCGGCCAAACTGGCCAAAGGGGTTGCCAATGGCGATGGCCCACTGGCCAACCTCCAGGTTATCCGATTCACCTAGGACAACGGGTTCGAGGGCAGCAGTGGGCAAGCTCACTTTGAGCACGGCCACATCGTTGCGCGCGTCATAGCCTACGACGTCAGCCGGCGCAGTCAGCTGGTCACCAAAGGCCACCTCGATGCGTTCGGCGCCTTCGATCACATGATAGTTGGTAAGAATGTGACCTTCTTTATCGAGTACGAAGCCTGAGCCTGAGCCTTCTTCGGGTACGACATTAAAGAAGAAGTCCTGGCGCATGACCTGGGTGGTGATACTGACGACTGACGGGGAGACGCGCTCATAGACGCCTACAATACGACGCTCGGCAAAATCAAGACCTGCGGCATCGATCAAGGCGATCGTGTTCGCCGGCGGGGTGGCGGTGGGCGTGGTAACCGTAACGGACTGAAGTGTGAATAGTGTTCCCGGAACCAGGCGAGCGCTTGCCTTCACAGAAGTTGCGGAGATGTGTGGCATGGCGGCCGTGCAGCCGAGTAGCAGCCAGGCCGAAACCGCAAGCGCAAAATAAGGCGAGAGGCGACCCAGGGTCCTCATAGCACCACTCTTGATCACATGAGGTTCTCGGCTTCACCCAGGCTGGCCAGCCCTTCTTTTAGGGCGTAAAGGGCCGCCTGGGTGCGATTAGCCAGGTGCAGCTTGCCAAGAATATTGCTGACGTGTGTACGAACGGTGCGCTCGCTGATCACCAGCGAATCGGCGATCTCCTGGTTCGAAAGGCCGCGTGCAACAAATACCAGCACCTCGACTTCGCGGTCGGTGAGCGGTTCCTCGGCCGGCGGCATATTGGCGGCCGGCCGATTTAGTTCCCGGATCAACTTGCGCGCAATGGCGGGATGCAGCGAGGACTCGCCATGAAAGACGTCACGAATGGCCTGGATAAGTTCTTGCGTAGACGAGTCTTTGAGCAGGTAGCCGAGCGCGCCGGCTTTGATAGCCGCGAACACCTTGTCGTCGTCGGAGAAGCTGGTGAGCACCAGGATGCGAGCATCGGTGTTCTCCGATTTGATATCCTGGATAGCCTCGATGCCATTCTTGCGCGGCATGACGAGGTCGAGCAGGATCACGTCGGGATTAAGCGCACGCGCTTTAAGCACGGCCTCGACACCGTCGGCCGCCTCGCCGATTACTTGGATGCCGGGCTCCGTTTCCAATAAGGCGCGCAGCCCGCCACGCACCACATTATGGTCGTCTGCAATCAGAACACGAATATGTTCGCTCAATGATCCCCTCCCACTGGCTCTCGGTGTGAAGAAGTCCAGTCATAGTGTATAACTCCATCGGTCGCCGGCCAAGGCGTAGTTACGCCGACTTCAGTTTCCTGCAACAATACGCGAACCTTGGTTCCCTGATCAGGGGCGGTTTCGATAGCTAGAGTACCGTTCAGACGTGCGACGCGCTCGCGGATATGATTCAGCCCTGCACCGGCAGCATCAATCTTGGCCTCGCCGGGCTGGTCAAGGACAAAGCCGATACCATCGTCGGACACTTCGAGCGTGACTGCGTTGTCAGCGCGCTGCAAGCGCACGACGACGCTACGCGCCGAGGAATGTTTGAGTGCATTGTTAAGCGCTTCCTGGCAGATCCGATAGAGACTCTCTTCGACCGCAGGCGAAAGACGCAGCGACTCGGCAACTTCCAGCCGGGCATTGATGCCGGCGCGGCGCTCGACAGCATCCAGGCGCTGCGTGAGGGCTTGCACCAGGCCGACCTGTTCGAGCACGGCCGGGCGTAGTTCGTATAGCATCAGCCGCATCTGTTTCATGGCTTGTTGGGCCGTGTCGCCTAGCAAGGTGAGGTATTCTTGAACGCGTTCTAATTGGCCGGCCGAGGCCAGGCGGCGGCCGGCCTCAGCAAACAAGGTCAGGCTATAGATGGACTGCGTGACGGCATCGTGCAGTTCACGGGCAACGCGCTCGCGCTCTTCCAGCGTGGTGGCATCTTGCGCTCTCTGCTGCAGCAAGGCACTCTCAGTGGCCAGCACCACCTGCTCGCCCAGCGCCACAGCTAACTCGATGGATTCGGGGGCAAGATCGGTTTCGTCAGTAAAAAAGAAGATGATCACGCCCAAGACGGAGTGCTCGGCAAACATGGGAACGACGAGTTGCGCTTGATAAAGTTGCTCGGCGGCAGGGGCGTCAAAGCGTGTGACAGCCCGGCCTTCTCGCACTGCACGCGTGACGGCTGCCTGCGCAACGAGTAGATCGCCGGCGTTGATGCCCACGGTGCTCCGACTATGGGCAAAAATGCAATTCTCGGGCAGCAGCGTCGGGTGCGTTGCATCGAGCGGGCGAAAGACGGCTATGGCGTCCGCACCGAGCAGCAGTTCGGCTTGCTTGAAGACATGGTTGAGGATCTCAGCCAGGGGACGGTTGGCATTGAGGAAGCCAAGGATCTCACGCAGGCCCTCAGCGGCCTGTCGGCGGCGCTCGATCTCATGGGTGCGTTCGGCGATGGCATTTTCCAAATCAATCGTATAGCGGCTGAGCTTCTCACGCAGCAGCGTTTTGTGCAGCGCGCGCTCGAGGCGGTTGGCCAGTTCGCGCATCATCTCGATCTGACCGGCGCCAAATATCTGGCCGTCCATGGCCTGCACGACGAGGGTGCCAATGTGATCCCCCTGGACTTGCAGGCGCAGGTTGAGGGGGGCAGGCCCCCCACCAAAGGGGTCCTCCTCCGCTGCACGGGCGGAGAGTGCGGTAGCGCCCGGCGCCATAAAGGCCATGACACAGAGGCCGGCAGCGGTACGCGTGACCTTGAGCGGATCGAGGCCCGCCGCACGAGCCAGGTCTTCGCTGACCGCGAGCCAGGCTTGGCGATACGGAGTCAAATAGCGCAGTCGTTCCAAGGCAATGGCGGCGATGGCTGACAGCGCCTGGTCACTCAGGCTGGCACGGTCGATGGCATTCAGCGCCTCGCGCCACTGGGAATAGACCACGAAGCTGTCATGTGCCAGTTTTTCGCTGGTCACATCGCGCAGGATCATAGCGCAAATGAAAGCGGCGCCATCAGCCTGGGCGCAGGGATGATAGATCATACTGACCTGGCGCGGCCCCAGCGAAGGGTAGACTAGCATGATCTGATGGGTCACGCTTTCGCCGGCAAAGCAGCGGCGCAGGGCAGGTTGAACGATGTCCCCAAAGGCGCCGGCGCCCACGAAAGCAGCCGGGGAGGCACCAAGCAGTTGGTTGGCATCGAGCTGCAAGGCGCGGCATAACGCCGGATCGACGGCGATCACATGCTCATTGTGATCGACCAGGACCATTGCTTCAGGCAGAGTATACGGAGAAGTATCAATTGGCGCGTCCCACATGAATTCTATTATAACAGACACCTGATGCTGAACGAACTGTCAGCAAACAGGAATAATTGGGGCGTTGGGGATAAACCTGTGGATAAGTACACTCGACTGGGGACAAGTACCCTGTCTTTTCCACCCCTTGTGAATAAGTTCTCCCTCACAATCCACAGACTTGTGTGCTGCGCCGCACAAGCATACAACGGATTGTGTTGTGCAAAAACGCAGTCAGCCGGGGCGGGGAAACCAATGCACAGGTTATCCATAGGTTGTTCGCGCAGCATGGAGAACTATGAATAGCCTAGAACCGTGCAAATACCCCGGATATATGGCGCCGTCAAACTGCAGCTACTAGATAACGACGAATACCATGCGCTATACACACCTTATCCACTTATCCACAGGGCTTACTATGAAGACTAATAGAGATTCTTATAATAAGAACACAATGATAGAGAAATCTGGATTCAAGACTGTGGGCAAGACTAGGGGCGTCGAACATTAGGACGTTCGACAAGTGTGGGGGGAAGGGATTCTTCATCGACGACGAGTCGTTCCACGTTTGGATCTGGAGGAACCGTCTCCAAATTGGGGGCATAAAGGTAAGGCAGTGGATCGCAGAAGCCACCCCAGCCGTCGAAGCGATTGTAGGGTGAGATGCGGATGGCGAAGTGCAGGTGCGGTGGATAGCGCCTGCGTGTGGCTTCGATCTGGGCGAGCCGATGACCGCGAGGTACGGACTGACCGGCGTCTACGGCGGGTGAGGCAATGCCCGCATAAAACGATTCGCCCCAACTGTGCTCAAGCTTGATGTAGCGGCCAAAGCCGCCCGGCTCGACACTGATCTCGGTGACACGGCCGGCGTCGGCCGCCAGCACCCAGGCGCCTGCCGGCGCACCCAAATCAATACCTATGTGCCCTTTGAGCCGAATGCCATTGTACGTGTAGCGAGCATAGATTTCAGGGTATTCGCCCCAGGATTGCAGCAAGAGAGGATTTCCCTCCAGCGGCAGCGAGAGATAAATGCCTTCCGGTTCAAATTGGCCGGACATGGCAAAATAGTGGCCTGGTGAGATAGATCCTGGTGAGACAGACATGGTTTAAGTAGAGATTCGACAAAGACCGGCAGCTTGCATATACTCAAGGCTTGCCAGTGGATTTTATAGCTGGGAGTATAGCGGTCATTCCATCGTCTGCCAACTGTTGCAGTGAGCATGGCGCTGGGTTGAAGGGCGTGAGGGGTAGGATGCCGATTTATGAATTTGCCTGCCAGGACTGCGGGCACGAGTTTGAGAAGATCCAGTCGTTTTCCGACAGCAGCACACCGGCTTGTCCAAACTGTCAAGGAGTACACGTGCAGCGCCGGCTGAGCGCACCGGCGATTCACTTTAAGGGCAGCGGCTGGTATATTACAGACAGCAAAAAGGCAGCCAAAGGCTCGGCGACAGGGTCGCCGGCAGGCGGCGACGAGAGTAAGGGCGAGAGTAAGGGCGAGAGTAAGGGCGACGGTAAGAGTGAATCCGGCGGCAAGAATGAGGCCCCTAAGTCTGAAGCGGGCAAAGCCGAATCAAGCAAGAGTGAATCGGGCAAGACAGAATCGTCCCCTGCGCCGGCGGCTGGCAAGGCAGAGTAAGCGGACCGGCTAACAGAGCAGGCGAGATAAGATTGCGAGCGAACTACAAAACCCAGCAGAAGGTCAACAACCCAGCAGCAGGAGGCTTGCATGTCAGTTCCCAAGCGGTTTGATATTTTGCGCTTTTTTAGCGGCTTGCTAAAAGTCCTTGCCTGGATCAATCTGGTGGTCGCCATCCTGGCTGCGATCGGCATTGCCATAGCTGGCGGGCAGATGGGTACTTTTCTACAGCTGGCAGGCGATCAATATGCCCCCGTGGCAGCAACCGTAGCGGGGGCCGGCGGTATCTTTCTGGCTATCTTCGTGTTGCTGGGCGGCTTGTTCTACTTTGTGCTGCTGTATGCATTGGGCGAGATGATTGCGCTGCAGATTGCCGTAGAGGAAAACACGCGCTTGACCGCAGCACTGCTGCTCAAGATGCACCAGGACAGCTTGGTAGACACGCGGCCGGCTTATCCGGGTGCGTTTGCCAATGAGCCAGCACCATACAAGTAGCACCTCGCACGCTTACCGCATTTCCGCAATTGACAGGCGCCTGCACCAGGGCGTGGCGCTATCTCTATAGCCAGGCCAGGGCGACGGAGTATACTTGCAGCCGTCGCCCTGGTTTTGCCTGCACACTGAGGCTGGTATGAGGATTGTTATGGGTGAAGTTGTCGATAGTATGTTCGTTCACGCCCACCTGTTTACACTGGTTGGCGATGGGGTCGGCTATGTGGCGGACGGCGCCGTGGCAGTGCGCGGGACCACCATCGTCGCAGTCGGCGCCACAGCCGATTTGGAGGTGCAGTACGCCGCGCACGAGGTGATCGACGCTGGCGGGCACGCTTTGCTGCCCGGGCTGATCGACGCCCACATGCACACACCGTACGCCATCGTGCGCGGCGTAGCGCAGGATGTGGCAAATTGGATGCAGCGCGGGCTGGCGGTCTACTCGCGCCATCTGCTGCCAGCGGCCTCGCTGGCAGGCACACGACTCAACGTTCTGGAGGCGCTCAAAACCGGTACCACTACCATGGGCGACTATGCCACGCCGCACGATGGCTGGGCCGATATCTTCGCCGAGGTGGGCGTGCGCGCCGTGCTGACGCCGACGATCAACGCTCTGCCGCGCGGCGGGATGGCTTCTTGGCGCGTGGGCGAGGTGTATCCCCTGGACGAGGGGGAGGGCGATCGCCAGATCCAGGCTGCGGTCGCGTTTGCCCGCGAATGGCACAACGCCGAGAACGGGCGCATCACGGTGATGTACGGGCCACAGGCGCCGGATATGCTTGACCGCGACCAGCTGCTCTATGTCAAGCGTCTGGCGGCGGCCGATGGGCTGCGTATCCATATGCACGTGGCACAAGGCGATCGCGAGATCGACCAGATGCTCAAGCGCTACGGCAAGCGTACGCCCGCTTATCTCGACCAGATCGGGTATTTGGACGAGCAGTTGGTGGCCGTGCACCTGACCGAGGCCACCGATGACGAGACGGAAATGATCGCCTACAGCGGAGCGTCGATGGTGTTGTGTTCCGGCAGTATCGCGATCATCGACGGTATCGTGCCGCCGGCGCAGCACTTCCGCGGTAGCGGTGGGCTGGTCGCCTTGGGGTCGGACCAGGCCGCAGGCAACAACAGCAATAACATATTCAACGAGATGAAGTTGACGGCACTATTCAACAAGATCAAGTACCGCGACCCAACCGTGATGCCGGCATGGGACGTGCTGCGCATGGCCACGATCGAGGGTGCACGCGCCATCGGGCTCGGCGACCAGATCGGCTCGCTCGAACCAGGCAAGCAGGCCGACCTGATCCTGGTGGACCTGAACGCGCTCAACCTGCTGCCGGTGTTGACCGAACCGGTGCGCAACATCGTGCCCAACCTGGTGTATTCGGCTACGGGCAGGGAAGTCGACCTGGTCATGGTGGCAGGGCGCGTGCTGCTGCGCGATGGCCGCGTGCTGACGGCCGACGAGGCTGACGTGCGGGCGACGGCGCAGGTAATGGCCGAGGAAGTGGCGGCGGCCGTGCGGCGTGATCCAGTGCACCGGGAACTGGCGCTGCTGGATGCGATGGATAAGGGACAATTGTAATGTGAGCGAACTGTGGCGTGGGGCGTGGGTCATCTATCGCAAGCACATGCACAAATTTGTGCGCAACACCACCGAACTGGGCGGCACGCTGGCTGCGCCTCTGCTGCTGGCGATGACGTTTGGCGCGGGCATGCAGGGCATCGTCAACCAGGCAGCGATCGGCGGGATGAGTTATCTGTCGTTTATCACCCCTGGCATTTTGGGCTTCACGGCGCTGAGCGGCGCAGTCAATTCAGGCATGACCATTCTGGAAGAAAAGATCCGGGGTTATCTCAAGCAGTACCTCGTGGCGCCTATCCCGCGCATGAGCGTGCTACTGGCCTCGACCTTGAGTGGATTTGTCAAGACGTTGGTGCAGTCGCTGTTGATTCTCTTGATTGCCGTGTTGTTTGGGGCGCAGCTGACAACCTCGCCGTTGGGCGTGGTGGGAGCTCTGATTGTGCTGGCGCTGTTCATGCTGGCGATTGTCGGTTTTGCCAATGGCGTAGCGCTGCGCAGCAAGTCAATCGGCGGCTACCACACCATGTTGTTTCTGCTCAACCTGCCGCTGCTGTTCCTAAGTAACGCTTTTTACCCGCTGGATTCCATGCCGTTGTGGATGCGGGGCGTGGCGCTGGTAAACCCTACCACCTATGTTGTCGACGGCCTGCGCCAGACGTTATTTGGGAGCGGCAGCTTGCCGATCCTGTTGAGCGTGGCGGTGCTGGGACTGTATGCGGTTCTGCTGCAGTGGTATGGGGTCAAAAGCTTCCACAAGGTAGTGTAGGGGCCACGGGGGCGGTTGGAAGGAGCCGGTGTGAGCGCGAGCGAAGAGTTTATCAAGCTGGATCAGTTTTTGAAGCTGGCGCAGGTTGCCATGACGGGAGGGGAGGCAAAGGCGATGATTCTGTCCGGCATGGTTAAGGTCAACGGCGAGGTGGAAACCAGACGTGGACGTAAGCTGCGGCATGGGGACCGCGTCTGGGTCGAAGGCGAAGAACTGGTCGTCCAGGTGGAGTAAGGCGGTAACACTGGCACGCCTTTCCTTACCGATTTGCTTGCGTAGGGAAATTGGTGGGATACAAGTTGCAGATTTAGTGGTAGGATAGGCGTTGAAAATTCAGCATTCGTTCGCATCGTAGCACTACAAGGCAGCTACTTATGAACGTGTTCACTTCGCAATCTCCCACCGATGCCACTTCCCGCGTGCTGTCTATCTGCCGGCGATCCGGTCTTACACCTGCCGAGTTAGCCTCGATCCTGGCCGAGATCCCCGATGATTCCGTATCGCAGTATCGCTCCTATTTGCTGGGCGAAGTCTGGCCAAATATCTTTTCGGCCTACCTGTCCGGTGGCTATCCGGCATGTGCAGAGCCAGGCGTGCGTCCTTTGTTGGCGCGTGCTTATCTGGCCTCCTACTGCCACGCCACCGGCGTAAAGCCTTCCTTGCTTGCTGCCGCCGCTATTGCGTGCGCGGCCAGCTGGCAGGAAGTCCCCATGTCTGCCACATCGCACGCAGCCGCCATGCTGCACGAGATGGCCGACCACCTCAGCTAGGCCCGCCCGAGCGATAAAGTGTTGGCCTAGGGGTTGCTGCGCAAGAGTTGCAGCAGCGCCATTTCAATGTTCGCCGTCGACACCAGGATCTGGTCTTCAAGCGCCTTGGCAGCAGGGATGACCGTTGGCTGCGCCCCAAGTCGTGCCACGTGCATATGTGCCGCGGCAGCCATGACTTGAGCCGCAACCTCCGCTCCCCAGCCAAAAGCAGCCTGGCTCTCTTCCACTATCAGCAGACGGCCGCTGGAGGCTGCAGCCGCAGCCAGAATTCCTCCGTCAAGCGGGCTGATGCAGGCGGGCAGGATGGCCTGCAGGTGCACCTCTTCGCCAGCCATAGACTCGAGCACGCCGACCAGCAGCCGGCTCATCCCACCATAAGCAGCGACAGTCACGTCGGCTTCCTCTCCGTCAGCATAGTTCGCTAGATAAACGACAGGATGACCGTAGGCATCGAGCGTTTGGCGGCGACGGATGGGGCCCTCGCCATCGCCGAGCAGCAGCGGCTGGGGATAGAGCAGCTTGTTCTCGACGAACAGCACCGGGCCCTCATCATCGAAAGCTGCTTGCAGCAATGCACCGGCATCGTGCGCGTGCGAAGGGGCGAGAACGGTAAGGTGCGGAATGCCGAGAAAGAGGCGCTCGAGTGATTGGCTGTGGGTTGGGCCGTAGCCGCGGCCGCCGCCCATCGGAGTGCGTACGACCAAGGGCACGCTCACACGGCCGTTGTACATGGCGGCGTACTTGGCGGCGTGGTTGATCAGCTGGTCGGCGGCCAGGGTCACGAAGTCGCCAAACATGATTTCGGCAATTGGGCGCCGCCCGCGCAGGGCCAGGCCGACGCTCACGCCGACGATGGCGGCCTCGCTGATGGGCGTGGTAAAGACGCGGTGGGGGAAGCGAGTGGAGAGGCCTTGGGTGACCTTGAAGGCCCCGCCGTAGGGGTCGAGGATGTCTTCGCCCAGGACGACTGCCCGCGAGTCTTGTTCCATAATCGCATGCAGGCTGGCGCGCAGGCTCTCCAAGTAGGTCAGACGGCCTGCCATCGGGCTTGCTCCGCAAATTCCGCACCCGACTGGGGTTCCTGGGCCAGGGCGGCGGCGATGGCCGCTTGCACGCGGACGGCGGCGGCGGCGTCCAGTTTGGCGCGCTCGCCGGGCGACAGCCGCTCGCCCAGGCGCTGCAGCGGGTCACGTGCCCAGGCGGCGGCCAGCTCCTCGCGGCTGCGCGTATCGTCGCCTTTGGAATGGGGAGCCAGGCGATAGGTGTGCAGGGCCAAAAAATAGGGGGCGTAGTGCCCGCGCACGGAGTCAACGGCTGTACAGGCGGCAGCATAGATTTCGGCTACGTCGAGCGCATCGGCGGACTGCGCCGGATCTGGCGTGAGATCGTGCGTGGTGATGCCAAAGGCGCGTGGGCGGTCGGCCAGGCGGCCGGCGTGTTCAAGATGCTTAGGCGTGCTTTGGGCGTACTGGTTGTCTTCCAGCACGAAGAGCACGGGCAGCTGCCACAGGGCGGCCAGGTTCATGCTCTCGTAGACCACGCCTTCGCCCATGGTGCCGTCGCCTAGAAATACCGTGACGATGGCGCCGCTGCCCGCCAGCTTCTCGGCCAGCGCCGCGCCCACGGCATTCGGCACGATGCCGCCCTGGATGCCGTTGGTGTAGAGGTTGCGCACGTGCAGGTGCTGCGTACCGCCGACGCCGCCGACCACGCCCGTGCGGCGGCCGAGCAGCTCGGCGACCAGGCCTTCTACGTCGTCGCAGTAAGCCAGAAAGTGGCCGTGGGCGCGATGGCTGGAGAAGATCACGTCGCGTGCCTTATCGAGCGCCGCCACCACGCCGACGGCGCAAGCCTCCTGGCCGATCGAGGTGTGGACCGTCCCCGCCATCAGGCCACGGGCGTAGAGGTCAAAGAATGCCTGCTCGGTCTGGCGGATGAGGGTCATCTGGGCGTAAAAGTCCCAATTGGTGGGAGGCGTCATGAATGTAAAGCTTACCAAAGGTTGGCGATGGGGGCTATATTGGGAAAGTGGCTGTAGGTAGTGTATTGGCTGCTGCAACCGTTGCGCTTCATGGTAGAGCGCACGCGCCCCTCATATTCACTCTGAAATCAGCCACTATACCCTGTGACGTCTAGCGGCGTGGCCTCTGCGCACCGCGCTTCGTCAATCTCTCTCGCGCGACAACGTCGAAGAGCCGGCGCTATCGATGATAGAGTGAGCGCGGTCACCATGCGGAGCTTCCTTTTCTCGGGGTCCAGGCAACACCATCAATTAGCGAGACCAGCCGCCGAGTTCCGCCAGCGATCGCTCCAGATTCGTCAACGCCGGCAGCGCCTCGTCGCGACTGTGCAAGATGGATGCCACTGTCTCTGCATACAAGGCCGAGACTTGGGCGTACAGCTTGCCAGCAACATGGTATGGACGAACTGCCAATCCACCGCTCGCGATTAACTTGTAGACATCTTTTAGAAACGGATGGACTTGCAGGAGGGTAGGATCATGATAGAGCGCCGAAGACACTGGCAGGCGGAAGTTGATTTGCTGTGCAAGCAGGCGCTGCACCTCCAGAGAACTGACTTCCCTGACTAAGTCGAACGCCTCCTTTCGCTGTCCAAAAGCAGTGTGCACGGCCGATGGCCACCCACCATAGGTTGCGGCGTGACGAACCGAGCCGCGCGGCAGGATAGTAATCTCTACCGATGAGTTTGGTGTTGCAGGATCACGGCCTGCAGAAAAACTTGCCCACAACCGCATAAACGCCGCACTCCCGTTCACCAATTCGCGCTGCGTTTCCCACTCCGACATTTCAGCGAAGTCCGGGGGAGAGATTGTCCCCACCCATCTCGCAGCGCGCGCCAGCGCGGCAGCAGTATGTTCGTTGGCAATGCTGATGCGTCCATCGCGCTCGATAATGCATCCGCCACCTTCGGAATGCTGCCACTCCAAGGCAGTACAAGTGAGTGATTCAGGCTTGTGGCCTGGCCAGATAAACCCCCAGAAATCGCGGTGTCCTGCTGCACGCTCACCCGCCTGGATCACTGTCGCCATTTGCTCCAATTCCTCCCAGGTGGCCGGCGGTAAGCTATAGCCGTACTTGCGCAGGAGATCGTGGCGGTAGTATAGCAGTCCAAGATTGACATCATTGGGCAGGGCCAACAATCGACCATCTACGCGGCATGCATCCACAACCTCAGGCAGAAAGGACTCAGCATGCGTGGCGAACTCTTCAGTCAGGTCGGCGAGCCTGTCCGCAATCGAGGGCAGCCATACGCTGTCGATGACCAACACGCCGGAATGTACGGGCACAGCTTGCATGTCATATTGGGTAAAGATCTCTAATCCCTTCCAGGTACTCATCTTTCCCGCACGGTTCTCGGCACTGTTCCCGGTATAGCCTCGATAGGTGCCTTCAGCTCTAACCAACGCAACGGCGATTTGACTACTCTGCGGCTGATCCCTGCTGTTGAGCCACACATACCAAAGGTGGTGCACATGATTCTCAAGCTGATCAGCGGCTTCCTGTTCCCAAGTTAGCGGAGTGACATAGCGAGCCAGGTTGCGCTCGCCCCACATCGTCAAGTAATCTCTGTAGCGGGCAAACACGGCTTCCCGCGCACCTGGGGTCATTTCAAGCTTGCCTGCTGCATGCTGCTTAATCACTTCGTGCAAGCTATACCAATCCGTGCCTGACGAGCGCACGAGTGACTTGTCGACCAGACGTGTGATGTCGGCGACGGCAGCCTCGGCAATCATCAGTGCAGCTTCCAGCTTGAATCCACCATAGATCACCGATAGCCGCGCCAGGACATTCTTTTCCTGCGGTGACAGTGCAGCCCACGAGACATCGAAACTGGCTGCCAGGCTGCGCTGGCGTATGGGCAGATCGCGCAAGTCGGTAGTCAGGCGTTCGACACCCGCCGCTATCTGGTCGGCGATTGCGGCGCATGAGAGGCTGCCTACCTGGGCCGCCGCCAACTCGACGCCCAGCGGCATGCCGCCGACGAGGCGGCAGATACGCATGACCTGCCTCAGTTCGGCGCCCTCAATCTGGCGCGACCGCACGCGGCGCGCGATCTGAAGGAAAAGCTGCACTGAACTGTAGCCTGCGAGGCTGTCCTCAGCCGACTCGGCTGGAAAGCTCAACTCGGCCAGTTGGTAGCGCCACTCCCAGCGTGTAGACAGCGCCTGGCGCGAGGTGACGACGCAGCGCAAGCGCGGCACCTCGTTCAAAAGGAGGTCCAGCACCTCGACGCCCTCAGGCAACAGATGCTCAAAGTTGTCCAACACGAGTAGCAAGTGGGGGTTGTCACTGCGCAAGAGTTCCAGCACGGCATCATCACCCCTGCCGGGGGTGATTCCAAGCGCGCGCCCGATAGCGGACAGAATCTCGTCTGCTCGCGCGGTGGCCCGCAAGGAAACCATCGCTACATGGGCAAATTCTGCGCGCAGCCGGTGCGCCAGTGCCAGTGTGAGACGAGTTTTGCCGATCCCACCGATGCCCAGAATCGTCACCAGTCGGCAGTCAGGTCCGAGCAACATGTCCGACAGCTCATGCAGCTCCTGCGAGCGTCCTACGATTGGCGTCAACTCCGGCGGAAGCTTGCTGTATATTTGTGCTGCCGCTGGCTTTGGCAGTGTCTGACTCAACTCCTGAGTTACGGCGGAGCCGCGTACTTGTTCGGCAAGGGCAATTGTCTCTGCGCTGGGCTGGACGCCTAACTCCGCTGCCAGAACCTGGACACAAGCCTTATACTGGGCCAGCGCGGCACTTCGCTGACCGCTTCTGGCCAACAACGTGATCAGTTCCCGATGCGATTCTTCGCGCCATGGCTCCAACGCCAGGACCTGCCGCTGCGCCGCAATGGCAGGCAGAAATTCGCCGCTCGACGCATAGTGAGACGCCAGCGCAGTGAGCACGTGAACGGCCAGACTGCGCTGCTGCTCCTGCATATTGTAGACCCAGCGATCGTAGTCTGCGGCATTACGCAGGCTGAATCCGGCGAGGAAGTCACCCCGATAGAGATCTACTGCCGCTTGCAGCTGCGCTAGATCGGAGGTTGCCAGCCCTTTCCTGGCGAGCCGTTCAAAATCCCAAACATCGACGGTGGTATGCGTCTGTACGAGCGCCACGTGGTCAATCTCGATCGCGAGGTGATCGCCGAGGCACCGTCGCAGGTCAGAAAGCGATTTTCGCAGGTTGCCGCGCGCGGCCGCTTCACTGAGGTCTCCCCACAGCAGCACGGCCAAGGATGTCCTGGGCTGAGGCTGGCCGCACACCGCGAGGTAGTAAAGCAGCCCCAGGTCCTTGTTCAACAAGGTTTCGGACAGCACGTGTCCGTCAAGTGTGGCGGACGGATTTCCCAGAAGAGACAGTTCCAGCATCGGCACCCGATTCACACATAATCCACGATGAATTCACGCTCCTTGATTGCAGACAGCCATGCAATCCACACTTTGTCCACGCCTCGATCCGCATAGTAACGGTACAAGCTCGAACAGCCCAGAGACCTAGAGACACAACAAGCAGTGGATACTACCCAAGGAGAAGAAGCATGAGACCCTATTGCCACAATGCTGCACGGACTGCTATCGCCCTGTGCATCGGCGCCCTCCTGCTTACCGACATTGCAATAGCTCAGGATGCACCCGATACGCTGCCCAAAACCGGCGCCTCGGCTGCTGCCACCAGCACAGCCAACGACTACATCCTGCAGTTGGATGAACTGCGAGCGATGGGCCAACTGCAAGCTATGGGCACGAAGGAAAACGTTGCCGGCGCCAGCGCCTACGAATTCTCCAGCCATCTTCAGCGCCTTAACGACATGGCCGCCGGCATACGTCAGCCCACGGCCAGCGATTACACCACGGCGCTTGACCAGTTGCGCAGCATGGCACCAAGCAACCACCGGTAATTACCAGCGCAATCAGGGTGTCCCTCGCTCTGATTGCCCCACCCGGACCTTCGAACGGCGCTTGGTCTGCCATGGGGTGGACGCCATTGTCATTGCCGTGGGGAGCCAAGCACGGTGTATCCAAGCCGAACTTTCGCTTTTGTATCGCTATTATAGCGTAAAGCGACTTCCAGTCAGAGGACAAGTTTGCTTTCGATTAAAGACTGGGCATCGTGCCCCCCTGTGTTGGAAAGAGGAGAAGATCATGTCAGACGTGCAATTTGCTGGAGTTTCGAATGTGCAGTCCGGCGCAATTGACGGGTTTCGCTCCGCCTTGCGCGGTCAACTTGTCACGCCTGGCGAAGCCGATTATGAGGAAGCGCGCAAGGTCTACAACGGGATGATCGACAAGCAGCCTGCGCTCATCGTGCGCTGTGCGGACGTGGGCGACGTGATTGCGGCCGTCAATTTTGCCCGCGACCACAAGCTGCTGCTGGCGGTGCGCGGCGGCGGCCACAACGGCGGCGGCCTGGGCACATGCGACGATGGCCTGGTGATCGATTTGTCCGGTATGAAGGGCGTGCGCGTCGATCCAGCCGCAGCGACCGTACGTGCGGAAGGCGGCTGTACCCTGGGCGATGTCGACCATGCGACCCACGCCTTCGGCCTGGCGATTCCTTTTGGCATCATGTCCACGACCGGGGTAGCCGGGTTGACGCTCGGCGGCGGCCTGGGGCATCTGACCCGCAAGTGCGGGCTGTCGATCGACAATCTGCTGGAGGCCGATGTGGTGCTGGCCGACGGCCGGCTCGTCACGGCCAGCGAGCGCGAGAACACTGACCTGCTCTGGGCACTGCGCGGCGGTGGTGGCAACTTCGGCGTCGTGACCTCGCTGCTTTTCAAGCTGCATCCGATTGCCATGGTTTACGGCGGCCCGATGATCTGGCCGATCGAGCAGGCGGCCGAGATCATGCGCTGGTACCGTGAATACATCACCCAGGCGCCTGACGACATCAATGGTTTCTTTGCGTTCCTGAACGTCCCCCCGGGGCCGCCATTTCCGGAAGCGTGGCACGGCAAGAATACGTGCGCGATCGTCTGGTGCTGCACCTATCCGCAAGAGCAGGCTGAGGAAGCCTTTGCGCCGATCCGCAAACGCTTCCCGCCGGTGATCGACTTCGTCGGCCCGCTGCCTTATCCGGCGCTGCAAAGCATGTTCGACCCGTTGTACCCCAAGGGTCTCCAGTGGTACTGGCGCGCTGACTTTGTCAACGAGCTGAGTGATGAGGCAATCGCCAAGCACATCGAGTTCGGCAGTAACCTGCCCTCGCTGCTCTCGACCATGCATCTCTACCCGATCAACGGCGCCGCCGGCCGCGTCGGCAAGCACGACACCGCCTGGAGCTACCGCGAATCCACCTGGGGCTCCGTGATTGCGGGCATCGACCCCGACCCTGCCAGCGCCGAGAAGCTGCGCGACTGGACGGTGGCGTACTGGGAGGCGCTGCATCCTTACTCGGCCGGTGGCGCCTACGTCAACATGATGATGGATGAGGGGCAGGAGCGGGTACAAGCCGCTTACCGTGACAACTATGCGCGCCTGGTTACGGTCAAGAACAAGTACGACCCAAACAACCTGTTCCGCGTGAACCAGAATATCAAGCCAACAGCGTGAGATACGAACCATGCTAGGGAGGAAGCGTGAACACCAAGGTTCGTCTCGGCGTGATTGGCACGGGCTGGTTTGCCGACCTTTCTATTTGCTCATTTTGGCAGGTAACCCCAATACGGTAGTATCGGGTATTTGTGGGCGAAATAAAGCTTACGTCTGTGTGCTAGCCGACAAGTATAACGAGGTCAGGAGTTCACCATGACAGCTGTCGACATTCCGCTGCAGAGTGTGCGCGGCGCTTGCCCGCACGATTGTCCCGATACCTGCGCCTGGCAGGTCACGGTGGAAGATGGGAGGGCTACGCAACTGGGGGGCGATCCCAGTCACCCGTTTACGCGCGGCGGCTTGTGTGCCAAGGTCAATCACTACTTGGAACGCGTCTACGGCCCCGATCGCGTCCTCTACCCGCTGCGGCGGGTAGGGGGTAAGGGGGAGGGCAAGTTCGAACGGGTTAGCTGGGACACGGCACTGGCAGAAATCTCGGCACGTTTGCAGACGATCATTGCCGAATCCGGGCCAACGGCGATTCTGCCCTACAGCTACATGGGCACGCAGGGGATGATCCAAATGAGCGCAGGTGGTCCCTTCTTTGCCCGGCTGGGCGCCACCCGCCTGGTACGGGCTATCTGTGGTAGTGCCGGCGGCAGCGGAATGGGTGTAACGATCGGGCCCCAGTCTAGCATGTTGCCTGAGGATATCGTGCACAGCCGCTTCATCATTCTCTGGGGCACAAACACGGTCGTCACCAACTTGCATTACTGGCCATTCATCGAAGAGGCCAGAAAGCAGGGCGCCACGGTGGTCGTGATCGATCCGCTGCGGACGCGCACTGCGGCCCTGGCCGATTGGCACATCCGGCCCCAGCCGGGCACCGATGCCGCCTTAGCCCTGGGAATGATGCACGTGATCGTGACGGAAAATCTATATGACCAGGACTATGTCTCACGCTACACTTTGGGTTTTGAGCAGCTGTGCGATCGGTTGGCCGAGTACCCACCTGAGCGTGTGGCCGAACTGACCGGCCTAGCTGCCGAGGAGATCGTGCGCCTGGCGCGTGCCTATGCCACGACCCAACCGGCGGCGATTCGTACCTTGATCGGTATGGAGCATCATGCCAATGGGGCGATGACATTCCGGACAATCAGCTGCCTGCCGGCACTCGTGGGGGCGTGGCGCCGGCGCGGTGGTGGGATACCGGTCAGTTGGGTCTTCCATTTTGATGCGATGAACGCTGCCGCAGTCGAGATGCCCGAACTGGAGGACCCGACGATCCGCGCCGTAAACATGGTGCAGATCGGCCAGGCGTTGACCAGCACCGAACTCGACCCACCAATTCGGGTCCTGATCGTCTACAGCAGTAACCCGGCGACCATCGCCCCCAACCAGAACCTGGTGCGGCGTGGCCTCGCCCGTGAGGACCTCTTTACTGTGGTGCACGAGCAGTTCGTGACCGACACGGCGGCGTACGCCGACTACGTCCTGCCTGCGACGACGCAGGTGGAACAGCTGGACTTAATTGGGTCGTGGGGCCATACATACCTGAGTCTCAACGAGCCGGCAATTGCACCCTTGGGGGAGGCTGTTTCGAACACGGAGTTGTTCCGCCGTCTGGCGGCCGGGTTAGGCCTTGAGGATGCCTACCTGTACACGTCGGACGAGGAACGCATCCGGGCGGCCTTGACGAGTGACTCTCCCTTTATGGCGGGAATCACCTATGAGCGCCTGCAGCGTGAAGGCTGGGCGCCACTCAACATCCCACCGGATTGGTCTCCTTTCGCAGACGGCCACTTCGCCACGCCGTCAGGGAAGTGCGAGTTCTATGCAGAGAACGTTATCGCTAGCGGCATGGACCCCTTACCGGCGTTCACCCCCGCACACAAAAGCCGTATGGGTGACTCAGCGTTGCCGAGCCGGTATCCATTGGCCCTCATCACGGCCAAGTCGGCCGTTCACTTTTTGAATTCCAGCTACGCCCATCTCTCGCGGCACCTCAAGGCCGAAGGCGAGCCGCGACTGGATATTCACCCACAGGATGCTGCGCCACGCAAGATCGTTGACGGCGATTGGGTACGTGTCTTCAACGACCTGGGTGAGCTTACCCTGCGGGCGCGCGTCGGCGACTTGGTGCGCCCTGACGTCGTTGCCATGCCTTCCGGCTGGTGGGCTTCGCTCAGTCCAAGTGGCGCCGGCGCTAATGCATTGACCAGCGACGGCATAAGCGATTTGGGGGGCGGCGGCGATTTTCACGACACGCGGGTCGACGTGGAGTGTTACGGCAAGCACTGAACCTAGTCCGCGTACACCCGCCAACCCAGCTCCTCCGGGTCCATGCCGGCGATGTCGTCGAGCTTGAGGCGGACCCATTTGCCGCGGGCGGAGGCGGCGATAGCACCGTCGGGCAGGTAGAGCTCGCCTTCGCCTTCAAAGATGTGGTGGATGTCGCGCGTGATGCGGCCGCGAGCGGTCAGCTCGACGCCGAGGGGAACGGGCTTGCGAAAGCGCACGGTAAGTTCGGCAGTGACGCCCCAGCTTATGGGGTGTTCGCCCTCGCCGATGTTGATGGCGCGGCCGATGGCCTCGTCCAGGATGCCGGTGATGATGCCGCCATGCATGCGGCCAGGATAACCCTGGTGGGCCTCATGGCCGGTAAAGCGCGCCAGGATCTCGATCGGGTGCTGGGCGATCTGATCCTCTCGGGCTGGCGGCGTCTCGGCGCCGTTGGCTGTCCGGGCCGCGGCAGGTGGCAGGGCAGGCGGCTGCGCTGGCACCTCGTAAAAGTTCACGTGGACGCCGTTGACATTTTTGACGCCGCAGATAAAGCAGAAGTAGGAGTTTGGCTGCTTGTTCACGCGCGTTCCTCGCTGCGGTCGGTGGCTACGGCCGGCTCGATAGACAGCGAAGAAATCGTGGCGCGCAGTTCAGGCGCCATGGCGATCTCGGCGGCGCCCAGCGATGCCTCCAGCTGCGCCACGCTGCGAGCGCCGATGATGGGTGCGGTGATGGCAGGATGGCTCATGACCCAGGCCACAGCCAAGGCGGCCGGGTGGTAGCCGTGCTCCGCAGCGAAGGCGCTAAAGCGGTCGGCCGTCTCCCAGTGGAAGGCATCGCCGTAGCGCTTCTGATAGGCGGCATTCTCGACGAGGCGGCCGGATTCGGGACGCACGCCGACACCATACTTGCCGCTGAGCAGGCCGCCGCCCAGCGGGCTGTAGGGGATGACGCCCAGGCCCTCGCTGAGCGCCAGCGGCAGCAGCTCGACCTCGGCCTGGCGCTTGGTCAGGTTGTACATCGGCTGCATGACGGCGAATTTGGCCCAGCCGTGGCGTTCGCAGATGCCCAGCGCCTTGGCCACTTGCCACGCGGGCCAGTTGGAGACCGCGGGGTAAAGGATCTTGCCCGTGCGCACGAGATCGTCGAAGGCCGCCAGCGTCTCCTCGATCGGCGTGTCGGGGTCAAAGCGGTGGGCAAAATAGACGTCGATGCGGTCGGTGCGGAGGCGGCGCAGGCTGTCCTCCACCTCGCGCACGATGCTGCGGCGCGCCAGCCCTTCGCCGTTGAGACCCTCGCGCATACGGAAACCGACCTTGGAGGTAATAACCAAATCGTCGCGCTCGTTTGCCATCAGCTTGCCCAGAATTTCCTCGGCCCGGCCGCGGCCATACGTGTTGGCGCAGTCGAAGAAGTTGATGCCGGCTTCACGGCAGCGTGCGTACAAGGCGGCCGCGGTCGCCTCGTCGGCGTCGCCGCCAAAGGACATTGTGCCATAACAGAGGGAGGAGACGCGCACGCCGGTGCGGCCGAGTAGACGGTATTCCATGGGATAGCCTTTCACCTTCTCACGGTTTCTAATGCTCCTAAAGCCGTTGCACACCCCGGCGCTTCAGGCAGGATCATTGAGGTAGTATAGTATTTGCCGACCAGGCCCAGCACGTGGCGGAAATAGTCCATGTCCAGCATGTGGCCGATGACGACGATGCGCTCACAGCCGTAGGCCTTGGCGGCGTTGACCGTGACCAGCCCGATGGTTTGCGCCACCAGGTTCACCAGGGCGGCCGCGAGATCGGGGCGGCTCACCTCGCCGTGAAAGCTGCGCCGGCCCAGGCGGCCGAAGTTGACGGCCGTAGCGTCGGCAGGCAGCGACCCGATCGGTCCGGTGATGACGTCGGCCAGGCTGAGGTCGGCGCTGTTGCGGTCGCCGGCCATGGCCAAACCACCGATCTCGACCGGATCGAGTGTGTCAAGCAGCAGGCGGGCCAGGCCCAACATCGTACCGCCGCCCACCCCGGTGCCCGAGACGTGGGCAAAGCTGTCGCCCTGGGCCTTAATGAGGGCGGTGCCCGAGCCGGCGCTGACCACCATGGTCGGCTGCTCGCGCTCGGCACTGCGCAAACCCAAAATGGCCTGGCCGCCGCGGCCGATGGCCTGCACCTCGTTGATGGGCACGATCTGCGTACGACCCAACTGCGGCGGTAGCAGCTTGTGGCGCCCGCCTGTCACGGCCAGGCGTTCAAGGTCGTCGAGGCGAATGCCGCCGGCTGCCAGGATGGCGCGCACCGATTCTTCGTCCGGATCACCGTCATAGGGTTGATTCCAGTGGCGCAGGTCACCGTCGACACGCGCTACCACATCCGTATTGGAAATGCCGAAGTCAATTGCTGCTTGCGTGCCTGGTATTGCGTGGTTTGGCGCGGTCATGGAAGTGTCGGTACTGTATGCCTGTTGCAGAACCCTTTATGCTGGTCTTGACCGAATTCTATCATTAAGACGGGGAATTGATGGCTTTTGGGAACAGGCAAGACCAGAACCGTGCCCACGATAAGCGGGCATACGATAAGTGGGCACACCATAACAGGTTGCAGGAGAACGGAATAAGCTATGCCATCAATCGAGTTTCTGTTTGTCGCCCTCGCGGCCTTTCTGCTGCTTGCCATTATCGGCAGCAAGGCTGCTACCAAAATCGGCATCCCGGTACTTTTGCTGTTTCTGGCCCTGGGTATGCTGGCGGGGTCGGACGGGCTAGGCGGTTTCTATTTTGACAATCCGGCGTTAGCCCAGTCGGTGGGCGTCGTGGCGCTGGCGTTTATCCTGTTCTCCGGCGGCCTCAACACGCCTTGGAAAGATGTGCGGCCGGTGCTCAAGCAGGGTCTGGCGCTTTCGACCCTGGGCGTCACGCTGACGGCGCTGTGCGTCGGTTGGTTTGCCTTGGCCTTTCTCGGCTTTACGCTGGCCGAGGGCGTCCTGCTGGGGGCGATCATCGCCTCGACCGATGCGGCGGCGGTATTTGCCGTGCTGAACAGCAAAAGCGTGCGGCTGCGCGGGCGGCTCAAGGAACTGCTCGAACTTGAGTCGGGCAGCAACGACCCCATGGCCGTTTTTCTGACCGTGGGTATGCTGCAGTTGATCGCCAACCCCGGCCAGTCGCCGCTGTCGCTGATCCCGATGTTTGTCCTGCAGATGGGGCTGGGCGCGCTGATCGGCCTTGGCATTGGGCGCGGGGCAGTCTGGCTCATCAATAAGCTGCGGCTGGAATACGATGGGTTGTATCCCGTGCTTTCGCTTGCATTGGTGCTCGTCACCTATGGGACTACGGCGCTGGTGGGGGGCAACGGCTTTCTGGCCGTCTACCTGGCAGGGTTGGTGATGGCGCAGCAAGATTTCGTGCACAAGCGCAGCCTGGTGCAGTTTCATGACGGGCTGGCGTGGCTGATGCAGATCGTGATGTTTGTGACGCTGGGCCTGCAGGTCTTTCCGTCACGGCTGCCAAGCGTTGCCTTGGCAGGATTGTATGTAGCCGTCTTCTTGATCTTTTTCGCTCGCCCGTTGAGTGTCTTTCTTGCCCTGGCGCCGACGCGGTTGAGCCTGCGCGAAAAGCTGTTTGTGTCTTGGGTCGGCTTGCGCGGGGCCGCGCCGATCGTGCTGGCCACCTTCCCAGTATTGGCTGGGGTGGCCAAGGCCGACACGATCTTTCACCTGGTCTTTTTTATCGTATTGACTTCGGTGCTGGTGCAGGGGACGTTGATCATTCCGATGGCCAAGTGGCTCAAGGTGTACGATGCCACCCCGCCGCGACCTTCGCCGTTGGCCTATGTCATGCGCGACCAGGCGATCGCCAACGACCTGGCGGAGATCCACGTGCTGCCCGATGCGCCGGCCGTGGGCAAGCAAATTGTGGACCTGCACCTGCCGCCGGATGTGTTGATTGTGTTGATCGGGCGGGGAGATGACATGATCGTGCCGCGCGGGAGCACGGTGATCGAGCCCCAAGACACGGTGCTGGTGATGGCGCCGCAGAGTTCGGGGGCGCATCTGCGCGAGGCGTTGGGCCATCGTGGGTAGGCGTTACCGGCAGACAGCGCCGAGGTCCGCCTCCGGCATCAGCTCGTGCACGACCCACGCAGCAACGTACATGTCCTCGTGCTCCGCAAGCAAGACGGTCCGCGGTTGGCTGCCCCCATCGGTCAGGCAGGCGCACCAGAGATCGCTCACCGGGAAGGGGGCCGGGCGGCTGGCCGCGTCGCCCGGGACGCCGGTCGTGCTATAGGTCGTGCCGAAATACCAGTTGCTGCCATAGGTCACGCGGCTCATCGCAGGCGTGAAGGCGCCCGGGCGTGACGAGTGCAGCACGGACTGCACGGATTCGGACTTGTTTACCATGCGGTTGTGCACGGATAGGTAGCCGTCGAGGATCTCCCGTGCAGCGGGTGGGGGGTCGGGCCGATAGAGCAGATAACCGACGGCCAGCAGCAGGATAAAGGGGGTAAGCAGGGTGGCAAGGGCCAGCCAGCTATACTTCATGGCAAACCTCCTGGCCCCTATTATCGCGCCGTTTTTATCGTTCACCTCCCCTTATGTCTCGCCCACGCCCGGCTCTGGATGCCGCCGTCACGCGTTGGCCTGTTTGCGCGCCAGCATCCCACCCGATATGTTCTTGGCATTGAATCCCGCCTGCAGCAGGATGCGCGTGGCGTAGTAGGCGCGCTGGCCTGAACGGCAGAAGACATGGATCTCGCGGTCGCGAGGTAGCTCGCCAAGACGGGAGCGCAGCTGCGGCAGTGGAATGTTGACAGCACCCGGCGTCTGCTCCAAGACAAGTTCTGCGGGCTGGCGCACGTCGAGGAGCAGGCTGGAATCTTCGCCGTTCCAGTGGCTGAGCGGCATGTCCCCGCGCAGGACGTCGGCTGCCACCATGCCGGCGAAGTTGACAGGCGACTTGGCGCTGCCAAACTGAGGCGCGTAGCACAGCTCCGCTTCTTCCATGTCGTAGACGGTTGCGCCCAACTGGATGGCCATGGCAATGGCATCAATGCGTTTGTCCACTCCGTCCTGGCCGACGGCCTGTGCGCCCAGGATACGGCCGTCCGACTTGCTGAAGATGATCTTAATTGCCAGATACTTGGCGCCCGGATAGTAGCCGGCATGCGAGTTCGGATAGAGATAGATCTTCTCGTAATCCGCGTCGCTGAGCCGTTTGAGCGTCTTTTCGCTCACGCCGGTCCAGGCCGCAGCCGCACCAAATAGCCCGATGATCGCCGTGCCCTGGGTGCCGCGATAGCGCGAGTCGCGCCCGACGATAACGTCGGCGGCAATGCGTCCCTGCCGGTTGGCCGGCCCCGCCAGCGCCGCGAGCGACCATTGTCCGGTCATATAGTCCTTGACCTCGACTGCATCGCCCACGGCGAAGATATCGGGAGCGCTCGTGCGCATGTGGTCGTCGACTCGGATCCCGCCCCGCTCGCCAATCTCGAGGCCGGCTTTTTGCGCCAGCCAGATCTCCGGGCGCACGCCGATGCCAAGCACCACGAGGTCAGCGCTAACTACCTGGCCTTCCTGCGTGAGCACCTCGAGCGCGCCCTGCGGCGTCTGCCGGAATTCGCACACGTTCGCATTGAGGACGAGGTTGACGCCATTCTTGACCAGATGGCGCTCGACGTAGCCTGCCATTTCCGGATCCATGGGGGATAAGACCTGGCTACCCCTCTGCAGCAGCGTCACCTGAAGCCCAAGGTGGGCCAGGTTTTCCGCCATCTCGATGCCAATGAAGCCGCCGCCGACTACCACGGCGCGCTTGGCCGGGAGCAGCGTCTGGAAGCCCGTATAGGCATCCATGCCGGAGGGAAGGGCGGTGTGGCCTTCGATCCACTCGCGGATCGCCTTGGCGTCGGGCACAGTGCGCACCCGAAAGACGCCCGGCAGGTCGATGCCCGGCAAGGGTGGACTGATCGGGGTGGCACCGGGCGACAAGACGAGCTTGTCATACGACTCGGTCGTCACCTCGCCGGTTTCGACATTGCGCAACTGCACGGTTTTGTTTTGCGGTGAGATGGCGATGGCCTCGCAGCGCGTGCGCACGTCAATGTTGAAATTCGTGCGGAACACGCGCTCACCCGCCACGATGAGGTTCGACTCGCGCACGATCACGCCGCCGACATGGTAGGGCAGGCCGCAGTTCGCGTATGAGACGTACGGCCCGCGTTCCACCATCAGGATTTCGGCCTTTTCATCCAGCCGGCGCAGGCGCGCCGCACAGGAGGCGCCGCCGGCCACTCCACCAACGATGATTACTTTCATAATGAATTTTCTCCTTCTCTAAATCTTCGAGAACTGGATGCTGACTTTGATGTCGTCAGGTTGGCGCGCCAGCGCCTGTTGGAAGTTCTCGGGCTTCTCCCCACGTGTGATCAGGCGGCTCAGCGACGCCTTGTTCGAGCGGGCCAGATTTTCCCCGGCCTTGTACCAGTGACGCTTGTTGGCATTTACGCTGCCGACAAGCACATTGTTCTTGAGCACCACGGCTGCTGCAGTGTCGGCTACGGTCAGGCCGGCCACACGGTCGCTGCGCAGCCAAGCACGATCGTACTTGGGCAACCACCCCAGAATCGGGAAAAGCGCCGCCAAACCCCGGCGGCGCGCGGGCTGTTTCACTGCAATCGCTGACGTCATAATTTCCCTTGCCTCACCATTTTTCTGCTACACCCGCTTATGCGCACGCTGCTTGGTCACGCCCGGCGCATCTGCCGGTGCGGCTCCCGCTTCTGTCGCAACAGAAGATACTGCCCACACTGCCCAGTTAGCGGACTAAGCTGACGGCGAGTGCACCGTCGGCTCGGCGCAGTTCCAGCCGGTTGCCATCCAGTTGGTAGGTTGCAGCGGACTGCAGCGCGGTCAGGAACTGCTGCTCCTGATCCATGACACCCGCTTCGCCACACATCATCTGGTTTGTCGCCAACGGACCGATGGCAATATTGGCGCCACTTACCCAATAGGGGCCGCCGTACGCGTTGCAGCCGCCGTTGCCACTGACCTGGGATTGATCGAAGGCGGCCGTCAATGTGGTGCCGCCCAGGACGCTGACCATAGCACCCGTGCCGTTGTTGTAGCCGCTGACCTGCCAGGACGTGCCGGCCAGCGGATTCTGTGGCGCCGCCGGGATGACGGTGATTGTGACCTGCAGGGTGGCCGTCGTCCCGTCCCGCTGCAGCACCAGCATCTCATACATGGTGGTAGTCGGCGGGCAGACTTGCTGGCTGCCTTGGCCCGTCTGCGGGTACTGCTGATAAGGTTGGCCTTGCGGGTAGACCCAGACCGCCTGCACGTTCTCGACCGACCAGTGCAAGGTCGTACACTCTCCCTGATTGATCGTGGTCTGGTCGGCCCAGAACGCAAGCTGCGCGCTCGGCGTGGCGGTCGGTGGCGGAGCTGGGGTCGGCAGCACCACTTCGGCGGTCACGGTGCATGATTTGTTCTTCAGGTTGATGACGGCGTTTTCGGAGAGCCGCCCCATGCCGCGAACAGCAACTCCTTGAGTATCTGCGGGTTCTCGGCGGCGAGGTTGTGCGCCTGCGTCCAGTCGTCAGGCGCATACAGTTCCCACACGTCGTCGTCAAACGCCGGCAGCGCCGCCATGACCCAGGGTGTGCTGTGCCGCGTCACCGCGATCCAGCCCTTGTGATAAATGCCGCGATTGACAAACATCTCGAAGTACTGCGTCTTGTGGCGCTCGGCTGCCGCAGCGTCGTTGAAACTGTAGACCATGCTCACGCCTTCGTATGGCTTCTGCTGGATGCCGTTGACGAACGCCGGCTCGGGCAGACCCGCTGCCTCGAGCACCGTGGCAGCCACGTCAATCACGTGGTGGAACTGCGTCCACTGCTCGCCCCTGGTGGCGAAGCCGTTGGGCCAGTGCACGATGGTGCCATTGCGCGTGCCGCCCCAATGCGAAGCCACCTGCCTGATCCATTGATAGGGGGCAAGCAGACCTTGGCCAGGGGGTTGACGGCCAGAAATTCGTGGGCGGTCTTCACCTCGGTGAAACATAAACGGGGCGGCTCCTGACATCAGAACTCGCTCAAATATCCAGGGTGCTGCGCAGCTTCTCCAGCTCTTCACCCGTTGGAATCCACACCTGCGCCGGATCAAGATCGTAGGTCCAGGGTGCGGAGTTCTTCCAGCCGTTCCTCAGGCGCTTGCCATAATAGACGCTTTCCGGATCGGCGACGGTGTCACCTTCGAAGCCATCGATGATGTTGTACACGTTCACAAAACCCGCTTTTGCCAGCATGTTGATCGCAAAAGCGCTCCGCCCGCCGGACCGGCACATCGCCACGATGGTGTCTGCGGGTGCGAACACCTCCTTAACATGGTCGACAAAATCGGGGTTCAGCTCAAAGCCATACTTGCGCTTGTCGGCATGCCACGCGTACTTGGGAAAAGCTACCGGGATGTTGACCGCCATCGCCGCGTGGCCGAGGAAGACGTACTCTTCAACCATACGCACATCAAGGACCTTGACCCGCTGGGGGTCAGCCTTCCACATCTCGTAAGCTTCCCGTGCAGTCACATAGAGCCCAAGCGTGGTCAGCTTCTCCTGCGGCACCTGGTGGGTAGAATGAGGGGTGGAGACTTCAACCATGTTCATCTCATCTTCTCCTTTCTAGCAACCAAATGAAACGCGGGCGCCAAACCGGAAACCCTTGGTGTTTGGCGCCCGCGTTTCACATGCTGTATCTACTCCTATCGGTCAACGCCGCTTTCTACTGCGCGCTTGCCTACCCGAGCCGCGTGCCCTCTACTTCGAGCCCGCCGCCCGCAGGCAACTTGCTCCAGCTCCTGCGCTGCCACTCTTCCTTGAGTACTTCCGTCGCCGCCTGCTCCAGGAATTCCGGCGCCGCCCACGCGTCCACATCGAAGTCGTTCTTGATGTAGCCGTGGCTGAACATGAAATCCTTGCCGATCTTGATGCACTGCAGGTTCTGCGCACTCAAGCTTGGCACCATGTCGACGTGCTTGATGCCCTCGTAGGTATCCTCGGCATCGAGATAGAAGGTCTGCCGGTTGAGGATCGCGCCGGCGGCGTGCTTGTTCTCGTTGGCCCAGCGCCCGACCTTGATCATGGCCTTCATGTAGGCGACGACCAGCTCCGGGTGCTCCTCGGCCATCACGTCGGTGCAGGTGATGACGGCGGGCGTGTTGGCAACCTGTATGGTCCAATCGGGGTACTTGGACAGGTCCTCGATCATCTTGATCTGGCCGGTGGCCTCCTGGAGATGTTGGAAGACCTTGCTCTGGGTGTAGATGGCGTCGACAACGCCATCTAACAGCGCCTTCTCCAGCGGCCGGAAAGCCAGGTCGTGCTTGTGGTCGCGGCGCATCCACAGCTCAGACGGGTTGTTCATCGGCGGCACCAGCATCTCGGGTTTGTCGTACCAGTCGTCCGGGTACGGGAACTCCACGAGTTCGATGTCGTCCATGGTCATGTCGTTGAGCATCAGCATGTTCTCGATGCCCATGTGTTCCTGGATGCGCCACCAGTCGTTCTTGATGGTGTTCAGGCTCTTCGAGATGCCGATCTTCTTGCCCTTCAGATCCTGCATCCGGAAAATCTTGTCGCGGGCGCGCACCGCCATGCAGCCGCCCTCGTAGACCCACGTCGCCCCCAGCAGCCTGGTGCGGCGGATGTCGGCGTGAACGTGGATCGGCGGGTAGAGACCGCCAAAGCGGATGAGGTTGTCGAGGTTGTGGATGTAGTGCGGGTACCAGTTGTTCTCGGGGGCATGGCGGAAGTAGGCGTACTCGACGCCGATCTTCTTGAACTCCTCACGGCACCACCCCAGCTCCTGGTCAACATTGTTGGCGGATACCATGGGGCAGTTGGTGAACCACACCTCTTTCCAGTTCAACGGTACCGTGGTGGAAACCCTTTGCGTGGGCTCAGCTTGTACTGTAGACATAAGTTAGATCCTTTCTTGACATGTTAGAGAGATCCCCGGGAAAGCACGCGGTCGGCTCCCCATTGTTATTTGCGCCCTCTGTAATAGCTGCACTCCTCCGTTCAAGCGACGGCTCATCTCCGTTCACCAGGCTGCTCATCATCAAACCGGCATTGGTAGCGATTGAGCTCCGGCTAGTCTTGGCGTTCCACCCTAAGCACCGGCAGATGCAGCTCGTAGAGCGTGTTGAGCACCCCGGACAATGCTGCCTGATCAGACAGTTCACCCAACAATGTCGTCACAGGTGGCCCGCTGCCCGCTGAGCCTTCGGTAATAGCCATGCCTTCCAGGCGATCGCTCCATTTTGTCGGGATGCGACCCTGCACGCTGATTCGGTATATCGCCGGGCTATCAAACTTAGAACGGTTCGCAGGCAGCAGAGCTTTCATACATCAACTGTAGTCGCAATTGATGCGAAGATACACCACCGAAGGGTGTAAATAAGGTGTAGGTTGTAAAAAGGGAAGTCAGCGAGGGGGAAGGATGCAGAGCTCTTCGGCCTTGATCACGGCATCCCAGCGCTTGTTGACGCCGAGCTTGCCATACAGATTGGCGGTATGGCGTTTCACGGTGGCGGTGGAGAGACCCAACTTGTGGGCAATTTCCTTGTCGCTCAAGCGCTCGCGCACAAGCGCCAGGACGTCCAACTCACGGCCGGTGAGCGGCTCGGCAAGTTGGGCGTTGGCCACGCGGCCGCTAAATTCGCCATCGCCAACATGTGGGCCGGCCGTAGTCTCCTTTGGCTGGGTAGGGAACTGGGCAGGGAACGCGGCCAGGATGCTGCGCACGCTCTCAGCCGCAAATTCTGGTTTGGCCATACCTTGCGCAGCAATGCCGATCAGCATAGTTTGCATGCGTGTTCCGAGATCGACAAAAACCCGGATAAAGCCACCCGGCCGCGCGAGCTCCACCGCCTGCCGCAGCGCGGCGGAGGCCGCTGCAAGCTGCCCTTGCGTCTGGAGCGCCAATGCCTGCTGAGCCAGGATCTCGATCTGCCAGCGGACGCTGAAGGTGCGTTGGGCGATCCCAAGCAGCGCAGCCAAGATGTCAAGCGCTGCCTGAACGTCGACCGCGGTGCCGCGTGCCAGGAGGACGTACGCCTTTTCCAGGTGTGGGTCCTGTAAAAAGGTCAGCAAGCGCTCCGGTACTGGAGCCGTGTAAGTATCTGCCCAGCGGAAAGCCCTTTCCGTGTTTCCTTGCCAATACTCCAGCTGTGCCCGCAGTGAGCGTACATCATCGCTCTCCTTGCCCAGCCGATCCAGGTCAAGTTGGCTGAGCAACTCCAGCATCTGCCAGGCGGCAGCGTTGTTGCCCCTGGCCCGATGCACCCGCGCCAGCCCGATCATGCCGTTACGCGCGGCTTGCGTATGCACAGCGTAGCGTTTGTCGACGAGCTCGGCAAAGTGCTGTGCAGCGGCGTCCAATTCATTGCAGGAATAGTGCACCACGCCGAGAAGGTAGTGCGCCCATCCCTGCAGCACCATCAGACTGCCCGCCGGCGCCTGTTCGAGCATGAGCTGCGCTAGCTGCCGCACCTGCTCAATCTGGCCGATCTCGAGGGAGTTGAGACACGCCGTGAGCAGGAGGCGCAGCGCATAGGCATCTGTCTTTCCGAGCAAAGACTCATAGTGGTCGATCAGGATGCGCTGGGCGGCGTCGGCATGGCCGCCGGCGCGCATGCTCATGCCCCAATACATGAAAACGCCACCGCGCGGATAGCGCCACTGGTCGGGCAGCAGCGCCAGCGCCTCCTCGCAGAAGGCTATCGCGCGGATTGCCTCGCTTTTGGCCGTGAATGCCTCCTGGCCCCGCAAGGCGGCGATCAGCCCCCGCAGCGTCTGCAAATCGGGGAGATCGCCCGAGAGTGCTGCGGCTTCGCTGCCTGCGTTGATAAGTGCCTCGGCCTGGTCGAGCAGCTTCCACACGGCGGAGAGCTGCCATGCATACTGAAAGGTATAGGCCTCCATGATCAAGAGCCAGGGGCGGCGCTTGATGAACTCTTCCGGCAGCAGGCGCAGCCAGCGTTCCAATGTCGCCCGGTCTTCCCGGTTAAGCACATCGCGCAATCCCGCGGCCATGAGGCGCGCAGCCAGGTCGAGATCGTCGATGGCCAGGGCATGGTGCAGCGCCTCATCGATCAAACCATGCTCCGCAAACCAGGCTGAGGCTGTGCGGTGGATCTCAGCCACCTGCTGGAGGCTCACCTCGGCGCGCAGTCTGCGCTGTAGCAGTTTTTGAAACAAGTGGTGATAACGGTACCATTCCTGGTCGTTGTCGAGAGGAATCACAAAGAGGTTGGCGCGCTGCAGCCACTCAATGCAGGCATGTACGTCACTCCCGCCGCCATCACTGCCGGTGAGGCCCACGACGCCGACGACGCATTCACACAGCGGGGCGCAGAAGCGGTCCATGACTGAGGTTACCAGCAGGAATGTCACGATTGCAGGCGTTTGACGCGAGACCACCTGGTTCATCAGGTAGTCGGCAATCTCTACATTGCTGACGGATAGGGCCGCCACCTCGGTCTCAGCATCGGCTGCGTCGCGCAGTGAGAGGCTCGCCAGGCGTAGACCGGCGATCCAGCCTTCGATGTGTTGGTCGAGCAAGTCTACAGCCACCTGGCTGAGCGGCGCCGCCAGTGCCCTATTCAGGAACGCAGCCGATTCCTCCCGGGTGAAACGCAAGTCGCGCGTGCGGATCGCGGTAACTTGTCCGATGGCACGCAGATGCGCCATGGGTAAGGGAGGATTGCTGCGCGAAATCAGCACCAGGTGCAGGCGCTGGGGCCAATGGCGAAGCAGTTCGCTCAGAAAGTCATGCACGGCCTCGCCATGAATGACTTGGTAGTCATCCAGCACCAGGATGATGCGCGCGGGCAGTTGCTCGATTTCGTTGCTGAGCGCAATCAGGCGTGGCATCTGATCGGGTGCGTGCGGCGCTTGGAGCAGGGCGAGTGCCTCGGCACAGGCCGCGGGGAATACCGTGCGGATGGCAGCGACAAAATAAAGCAGGAAAACCTCAAGGTCGCTGTCGTTTTCATCCAGCGACAGCCACGCCGCCGGGATGGGTGGGCGAGTGCCTGTGTTGAGGCTGTCGATCCAGGCGCTGACAAGTGTCGTTTTGCCGAAACCGGCGGCAGCACTGACCAGGGTCAGCGGCCCAGGCAGGCCGCGATTGAGCATTTTGATCAGCCGTTGCCGATCGATTCGATCACCCACGACTGGCGGGCGGTTGAGCTTGGTGAACAGCAGGGCGGGAGCTTGCGCAGGCATACAGGCAGGATTATAGCACACGCCGACGCAGCAGGCGCTCGACGCGTCGGACCCAAAGGTATCGCCGACTATATTCGCGATAAAATAGGTGTACTACTGATTGCGTCGAGTGCGCGCACGTGGTTCAATGATGCCAACCCGCCCGAACTCATACCCAAAACATGTGCAGCGTAGAAGATCTAAGCAGATCGGAAAGTGATGGGGCAATCTTATGTTCAAAAATTTAAATGCAGGCGCCATTGGGATTAACAACAAGTCGCTGGCCGAAACCATTGTGCTGGCCAAAAAGAGCGGCTTTGCGGGGATCGACTTCAACATCCGGGAGGCGGCGCAGCTGGCCGACGAACATGGCGTCGGCTATGTGCGCAGCCTGTTTGGCGAGCACAACGTGCTGCCCGGCTCGTGGGGACTGCCCGTCGCCTGGAACCAGGACGAGTGGCAGGCCGACCTTGCCGATCTGCCTAGATTAGCAGCACTGGGCGTCGAGCTGGGCTGCCGTCGTACGGCAACATGGTGCCCATCGTGGTCGGACAGCCGCGACTACGCGGCGAACTACCGGTGGCACATCGAGCGCTATCGTCCCATTGCCGAGGTATTGCGAGAGCATGGCTGCAGCTTCGGTATCGAATTCCTGGGGCCGAAGTCACTGCGCACGGGGCACAAGTATGAGTTCATCTACACGCTCGACGGAATGATGAAACTGGCCGCCGATATCGGCACCGGCAATGTGGGGCTGCTGCTGGACGCCTGGCACTTGTACACCTCAGGGGACGGCTTGGAGGCGCTCGACAACATTACGGCTGCCGACATCGTCGCCGTCCACATCAACGATGCGCCGGCAGGAATTCCCGTAGACGAACTGCCTGACACCGTGCGCTGCCTGCCGCTGGAAACCGGCGTGATCGATCTGGTCGGCTTTATGCGCAAGCTGGCCGCGCTGGGCTACGACGGCCCGGTTACCACCGAACCCTTCAATCAGCGCATCAACGCGATTGCGGCCGCAGACCCCGAGGCCGCTGCGCTGGCTGTGTCGCAGGCAATGGATCTACTGTGGCAGGCCGTAATCTAAAGCGAATAACCGTAACGGCTCTAACCTACAGAGCGCAGGTCCGGCTGTACAGTAAAGGCCGGATAGCAGTGGTAACTGCTAGGATGCGATAGTTTCCCAGAGGAGAATTAGCATGCGAAAACTCGCCGTTATCTTTGCACTGGTGTTGGTGCTGCTCACGAGCAGCATGGCAGTGGCCAAAGCCTTTCCCGACATCATCCCATTGCCCAATGGTTGGCGGCCGGAAGGCATTGTGAGCGGGACGGGCACGGATTTCTATGTCGGCTCGCTGGCGAACGGCGCCATCTACAAGGGCGATCTGCGCACGGGCGAGGGAGGAGTGCTTGTGCCGGGCGCAGCGGGACGGGTTGCCGTCGGGCTGGCGTACGACGAGCGCAGCGGCTACCTGTTTGTGGCGGGCGGCCCGACGGGGACCGGTTCGGTTTATGATTCGCGCACGGGCGCGCTGGTGGCTTCCTACCAGCTCACCACGTTGGGCAGCTTTGTCAACGACGTGATCGTGACGCGGCAGGCAGCCTACTTCACCGACTCGGCGAATGCGCAGCTGTACGTCGTCCCATTGGGACCGGGCGGCGCCTTGCCGGATGCCGGCGGATTCCAGCCACTGCCGCTGAGCGGCGACTGGAATCAAGTGCCGGGGTTCAATGCCAATGGCATCGAGGCCACGCCCAATGGCGATGCGCTGATCGTGGTCAACAGCACCGTGGGTGCGATCTACCGGGTCGACCCTGCCACCGGCATGGCGAATGCCATTGAACTGGGCGGCGCCTCGCTAAGCGCAGGCGACGGCCTGCTGCTCGACGGCAAGACACTGTACGTGGTGCGCAATCAGCTCAATCAAATTGCGGTCGTTCGGCTTGCAAACGATCTTAGCTCCGGTGAGGTCGTCGACACCATCACCAGCTCGGCCTTCCGTGTGCCGACCACGATCGCCGAGCATGGTAATTCGCTGTATGCAGTGAACGCACGCTTTGGCACGACTGGCCCAGACGTGGAGTATGAGGTGGTGCGCGTCAGCAAGTGATTGCGTCGATATGTGAATTCGTGAACCATTGGCAGATGAGGTGCGTTAGCCTTGGTGCAGGTGTAAATTGTCCACAGTTGAAGTCAAGCGAAAGAGGAAAACGATGAACACGAAGCTTCGACGGCTCTTCACGCTGTGCCTGTTGGCGCTGCTCTTGTCGGGCGTGGCGCTGGCGGCTGCTCCACAGCAGGCGTTTGCGAGTGTGCCGGCGTCTGTTCCAGCCGCCAATCCAGCTCAGATGGATGACGTGAGCGGGACGTACGTTTCCAATGTGTATCCGGCTGCCTCGGCGCCAGGCCTCGTAATATTGATGTCGCTGTACCCGAACAACAATGCTGAAGTTGTGAGCTTCTATTTCTCGAACCCGCCGGTCACCGAGCGCGGGACGTGGGAGATGAGCGACGGCAAGGTGGCCGTCACTCTGACCGAGAACGATAATGGCAAATACGACACGCCCAGTACCGAAACCTACGACGTGCAGGACGGCATGTTGGTAAGCAAGGCATTTGAATTCCATCTGCTGGACGAGGTTACGCCGGCGGAGATGGAGGCTGCCTCGGCTGAAGCTGCTGCGAGCGACGCGGGGGGTGCAGATGTGGCTGGTGATGTGGCTGCCAGCGAGACGACGACTGAGACGGTCGCAGCCGACGTCGATGTAGCGGCAGGTGACGAGGTGACGGCGACGGAAGAGATGACGGCTACGGACGCGGTGGCTGGCACCACGGAAATGACCAGCACCGCAGAAACGACCGGCACTGCGGCGACGGGTGGAGCTGCTTACGAAGTCTATGTGACGGATGTCTACCCAGCTGCCGATGCTTCCGGCATGGTCACACTTATGGTGCTGTATCCCAACATGAACATGGAGCAGCTCACCGTCTACCTGGGCAAGGATTCCATACACGAGGTAGGTACCTGGAGTGACGCGAATGAGGGCTCTGTCGACGTGACAATCACGGGCACGGCAGACAAGGAATACGAGACGCCGGTGACGACGTCGTACACACGCGAGGGCGACCTGCTCTCCGAAGGCGTGTTTGTCTTCCACCAGCTGCCGGTGGTGACGCCTGCCGACATGGAAGCCATGACGAATCCTGCCGGCACGTATGTCTCCAGGCTGTACCCGGCCGCCGATGCCTCGGGCTTGCTGACAGTGCTGTCGCTGTTTGATAACAACAACGCCGAGCAGGTGAGCATCTACATTGCCAAGGCTACGATCGCCGAGCAGGGCACGTGGAAGCAAAATGACGACGGCACCATTATTGTCACGATCACGGGTACGGCTGAGCAGACCTATGCGACGCCGGCGGAGACGACCTACACGCGCAGCGGCGATACGCTGAGCGACGGCACGTTCGAGCTGACGCGTGTCAAACAGGTGACGCCCGCCGAGATGGATGCGGCTACCGGTGGCGCGGCGAGTGACGCTGGGGCCGCTGCGGGCAGCGATGAGCTGGCCGGTACGTCGTGGGTATGGACCGAGACGTTGATGAGCGACGACTCCAAGTCCACGCCCGCGCAGACTGACGCCTTCCAACTGGTGTTTGGCACCGATGGATCGATCAGCACGACGACGGACTGCAATACCAATGCCGGCAGCTACACGGTGGACAGCAACCAGATCAAGATCGATTTCCAGATCTCGACGATGATGGCCTGCCCGAACGATGCGCAGGAAGCAGCGTATATAAAGGATCTGCTGGGCGTGCAGTCTTACCTCTTTGCCGGCGGCAACCTGGTGCTGGAGTTTCCGATGGACTCGGGGACGATGACGTTTGCGCCGGCCCAGTAACGAAGAATTCGTGAGCGGTTTGGAGCCTTCTCGATGTCCTTTGCTTGTACGGGCGCCTCTCTCGTTCGGGGCACGTACGATCCGTAGGGGCACAAGGCCCGGCGCAAAAACACCTGTCGTCGCGCCGATGGTTCATTCGCCGGACCTTGTGCCCGCCCTCGCCCCGAACGAGAGATGCACCCTGGTTGTACGCGCTGGTATAGACTGATTGTGCGGTTGGGATAGATGCTGACCTAATGCGAAAGGTTAGGTACCCCAGATTCCTCTCCTTGTCGGCAGTGCTGCTCCTAGCACTGCCGGCTGTGTTGCCTCTTCTCAGTTCTGGGCTGAGCATGTCGTATGATGGGCGCACGCACGTGCTGCGACTTGGTGCGTTGCAGCGGGCCGTGGCTGAGGGTGTGTTTCTGCCCCGCTGGCTCGGCGAGATGCAGTTGGGACATGGCTACCCATTGTTTCTCTTCTATCCCATTGGCGGCTATTACCTGGCCCTGCTGCCGGCGCTGGCTGGTCTGCCACTTGACTACGCCTTTAACCTCGCCTTAGCAGCCGTTATCTTGATCGCCGCTGCGGGAGCGTGGTTCCTGGGTCGCGATGTCTTTCACGGCAACTCCCTTGCTGCGCTGGTGGCCGCCGTGGCCTATACTTTTGCACCCTATTTGCTTGTCAACGTTTATCTGCGCGGCGCTCTGCCGGAAGCGCTGGGACAGGCACTGCTGCCGTGGGTGGTATGGACTGGGCGTCGCGTGGCGACAAAACCCCAACCGGCTAGCTATGCGTTGTTGATGGCCAGTTTGCTGGCTGGACTGATGCTGACGCACAGCCTGCTGTTGATGCTGTTTGTGCCCTACCTGCTGATCTATCTTGGCATTTTGTGGTGGCAAGCGGGCCGCAGCCGGCGTACACTCGGCTGGCTAGCCTCGGCTTTGGCGGTCGCAGCCGGCGTCAGCGCCTTTTTCTGGTTGCCGATGCTTGCCAACCGGCAGTACTTGACCGATGCCGGTTACCACATGGCGCAGCTTGGTTGGCTGCCGGACAACGTTTGGACCTGGCAAAATTTTCTGGACTGGCGCCTTTTCTACGAACACACCAACGTGCACCCCGCGCAGTTGGGTCTGCTGCAGGCAGGATTGGCCCTGGGAGGCTTTATCCTGGCGCGGCGGCGTGACGGCGAATGGCTGTTTTTTTGCGTAGCGGCGTTCGTAAGCTGTCTTCTCATCGGCAGCTGGGCGTTGCCTTTTTGGTTGAGCAGTGATGTGCTGGCCGCCGTGCAGTTTCCATGGCGGCTGCTGTCGCTGGTTTCGCTGTCTTGTGCCATGCTGACGGGCGGCCTGGTGTGCTGGCCGCAGCCAGTGCGGCACCAGCGCATGCTGGGCTTGGTAGCTGTGGCGACTGTGACTTTGATCGTTGCAGTGCAGAGCCCGCGCGGCCTGGAGTTTTACCCGCAGATGGGCAATGCCCTGGGCGCGGCGAGCCTGGCGGCGCACGAGGTCGAAAAGGGTGTGCTGACGGCGGACGCTGCCAGCTCGGTGCAGGAGTTTCGCCCGCGCTGGTCGCTCGTTGACGCTGCGCAGGCCAAGACCGTATTCGCGGCGATCCGCCCGTCGCAGCAAGCGACGAACCCGGCCACCATTGGGGATCTGTCAACAGGGCCGGGTGTGCTGGCAATGCAGGTGCAGGCGCCGGTGACGACTACCCTCCGTTTTCAAGATTACTACTATCCAAGCTGGCGTATCACGGGGCCGGCTGGCAGCGCATTGCCCACCTATGCAAGCGGCGAGTTAGGGTTGTTGACCGTCGATTTGCCACCCGGACGGTATCGCCTGGAAAAACGTTGGTCTGCACCGCCGTGGGCGCAAGCCGGCACAGTTCTCACGTTTGCTACCTTTGCGCTGCTGGTAGTGCTGTATGCACTCTACCGGCGGAGTTGGTGGGCGCTGCTGCCCGCCGTGCTACTGGCTGCCGGCCTGGCAGGATGGGCGCATATACCAGCAATGAGCGCAGTGCCAGCGCCGCAGGAGACCCTAAATGGGCTCGGGCTACAGCTGCGAGGCTATGTGGTGGTCCCTGCCGGCAGCGGGCCGACGGTAGTACGGCTCTACTGGTATGTTACTGGGTCGCCGCCCACCAATCTACGGCTGCGTGTGCAACTGCGCAATACCAGCGGACGCATCGTGCAGGAGTACGTGCAACGGCCCTATTTCAACCAGGCAAGCGCCGATGGCTGGTCGTCGGGGCTGCTTGTCGAAGACGCCCTGCAAGTCGCCTTGCCGCAAGGTGTGAGCGCCGGCACTTATACACTTGCGCTGGGCCTGGAGGCATACGGAGCGGATCAAACGGATGGGCAAACGTTTCGGCCCAAGGCTGTGCCACCGGTCGGCATAGGCGAGGTCTACGTACACGCCACGCCTGGATTGAGACTGAGCGATGATACAGACGGTATTGCACGTTTTGGCTCTGTCGCCACTTTGGCCGCTGCGGAAATAATCTCCGGTGGCACAGCGATTGTGGGCAGCGACGGCCGCCCACCGGTCGTGGCGCCGGGGCAAGCAGTGTGCATAGACCTGAAATGGCGGCCGCTGGTTGCATCTACACTCGATCTCCGGGGATTTGTTCATCTTGTGGATGCACAAGCGGCACTGGTGGTGCACCGCGACCAGGTGCCGGGTCCTGACTTCTGGCCGGCATCTCTGTGGCTGCCGGGTGTTCCGCGTATGGATGAGTACTGCATCCAGATCCCTGCCACTGCCATGAGTGGTGTCGTCTGGCCGGAGGTGGGGCTGTACAAGCGAGCGACTGTCGATAGGTTGGCAGTCACAGGCATGCACGGCCAAGACGGCAGTGCGGTCGCCGACCATGTTGTGCTGGCGCCGCTCAAGATCGTGCGCAAACAATCTGTCGCTTGGCCGCTACACCCGGCGGTCAGCTATGGTGAGGTAGCCGAATTGGCCGGGGCCAAGATAGAGCTGCCGGCGGAAGGGGTGTCTCCTGGCAGCGCCATCACCGTCACCTTGGGCTGGCACAGCGTGGCGCCTACAAGTGCCGACTTGACACGTTTTGTCCACCTTTACAGCCCGGAACTCGGTCTGGCAGCGCAAGCGGACGGCATACCGCAGGCTGGCCTCAACCCAACCTGGTCGTGGGCGGCAGGCGAACAGATTGTGGACCAGGTGGTGCTCACTGTGCCTGAGGCCGCGGCGCCGGGACGGTATCGGCTGGCAGTCGGTTTCTACGACCAAGCAGCAGACAACGCGCGGATCGCGGCCGTCGATGCTGACGGCAACCGGCTGACCGACGACCTGGCGCAGATAGGCGAGATCCAAGTCGTGAAGTCTGAACCTTGATTCGTGGAGGTACCCACCTCCTGGCACATCGTTCGGCCCCGCGTGCCTGGCTCGCCCCACGCCACCTTACCTGCCTGCAGTTCGGTGGGGCGAGCCTCGCACGGTTGCCACCTACGCAGCCTCCAAAATCGCGACACGCACCCCTAGGGGATTAGCGTCGGCGTTTCGGTTGGCATTTCAGTTGGCGTGTCGCCGGGCAGCGGTTGAGCCTCAGGCGGGGCCGCCGTCGGCTGCTCGGGTGGGACTGGTGTCGGTTGTTCCGGTGCCGCGGTTGGTTGTTCGGGCAGTGGTGTCGGCTGCTCGGGTGCGGCAGTGGGCGGTTCGGGCAGCGGCGTGGGCTGCTCGGGAACAGGCGCCGGTGTATCGGGTGCAGGCGGCGGTACTGTCTCCACAACAGGTGGTGGCGGCAGCTGCGTGGGCGTCTCGGTGGGTGGGACTACCTCGGGCGTCCAGGTCGCGGTGGGTTCCAGCGTCGACACGGCCGCGTTGTTCTCCACAAAGACACGCACGCGCGCTTCGTATTGCGCACCCTTGTTGTCGCGCACCAGCAGGCGCAGCGTGTGCGGGCCGTTCTGCAGCGAGGTGGTGTCCCACTGTCCGAGTTGGCCGTTGACGACAGCTCCACCCACGGGGCCGTAGATCGGCGCACTAAAGGCGCCGGGGTCGTGCGATTCGCCGTACTGCAGCTCGTAGCTGGCAAAGTCCGGCACGTTGGCGCTGCCAAAGACCGGCACCACGCCCGCAACGAGCATGCCGTCGGGCGGGTCCACGATGGCCACCTGCAGCAAGCTGGGGTCAGTCACGACCGGCGCGTTGGCCGGGGGTTGCGGCATGCCATGTGCCTCGGCCCAAGCGCGGTATTCGGGCGGGTAGACCTTGAAGACACGCTCCTCTACCTGGTCGGCCGGTGTGAACTCGGTTGCCAGCTCATTGGTGCCGCGCACGACGCGCAGCTTCTGCCACAGGTCCTTCTCCTTGGGCTGCGGCGGGCGATCCTCGGCAAACCAGCGCGTGCGGCGCTCAGGGCAAGCGTCGGATGGCGCCGTGCCGGTGTCGGCGCACACCTCAAATTGGCGCACCCCTGCGGGCGGCGTGAAGGGTGCGACAGGCAGACCCTGATGGGCAATGGTCATGAACTCGTTCCAGATCGGGCCCGCGCCGGTAACGCCGGTGACGTTCTGCATGGGCGTGTTGTTGGTGTTGCCTACCCAGACGCCGGTGACAAACTGCGGTGTGTAACCCATCGTCAGGTTATCGCGATAGTCGTTGGTCGTACCCGTCTTGGCCGCCACCGGGCGGTCGGCCAGCACCAAGGGGGAGTTGGAGCCAAAGGCAGGCAGGCGCGCCTCGTTGTCGCTGAGAATATCCGTAACCAGGAAGGCGTCAACCGGGCTGATCACCTGCTGGCCGGTGGCGTCCTGGCAGGGGCGGTCGGTGTTCTGCTCGCAGATGACGCTGCCGGCGCTGTCGGTGATCTTCTGGATTGTGACGGGCGGCACGCGCACGCCGCCGTTGGCCAGCGCGGCAAAGGCATCGGTCAGCTCGATCAGCGGGATCTCGCCGGCGCCAAGGCTGAGGCTGAGGCCAAAGTCGGGCCGGTTCAGCGTGGTGACGCCCAGCCGCCGCATGAGTTCCAAGTACTGCGGCAGCGTGGCGTTTTGCAGCGCAGCCACGGCCGGGATGTTGTAGCTGTTGGCGAGGGCGGTGCGCACCGTCACCATGCCATGCTCCTGGCCGTCGTAGTTGGTCGGCACGTACGGCGGGTTGGCCCCGTCAGGGAAGGGACGCTGAATATCGGCTACCAGTGTGCTTGGCGTCCAGGCCTCATTGCGGTTGCGGCCCGGCGACTCGAAGTTCGAGAGATAGACAAAGGGCTTGGTCGAGCTGCCCGGTTGGCGTGGGGCAAAGGCCATGTTGACCTGGCCGTCGATCTCCACGTTCTCAAAGTCGGCGCTGCCGACGAGAGCAACGACCTCGCCCGTCTGCGGGTGCATGGAGACCAACGCGCCGTTGGATACGTTGCGGTCGGCCAGCGCGGCGACCTGCTGGGCCACGACGCGTTCGGCCTCGGCTTGCAGCTTGGGGTCCAGCGTGGTAGTAACGTTCAAGCCGGCGTGGTAAAGGCCCTCAGAGCCAAACATCTGCTCGAGCTGCTGGCGCACAAAGAGCGTAAAATGGGGCGACTTGAGGTCGTAGGCGACCGGCTGGTAGGCCAGCGGCTCGGCCCAGGCGGCGTCGGCCTGCTCCTGCGTGATATCGCCCTGTTCCACCATCAGCCCCAGCACCACCGCCTGGCGCTCCTTGGCGCGTTCTGGGCGGGTGTAGGGGTCGTAATAGGCGGGAAGCTGGGGCAAGCCGGCCAGCAGCGAAGCCTCGCCCAGCGTCAGGTCGGCGGCGTCCTTACCAAAAAAGGTCTCAGCCGCAGCGTCGATACCGTAGGCCATGCTGCCGTAGTACACCTCGTTGAGATACAGCTCGAGGATCTCATCCTTGCCGTAGCGGCGTGTGATCTCGGCGGCCAGGATGGCCTCCTTGATCTTACGCGTGATCGACACCTCAGAGGTGAGCAGCACGCGCTTGACCAGCTGCTGGGTAATGGTCGAGCCGCCGGCCACGACGTCGCGTTCCTGGATGGCATAATAGACGGCGCGGGCGAGGGCGACCGGGTCAACGCCGGGATGGCGATAAAAGTTGGCGTCCTCGGTGGCGATGGTGGCGTCCACCACGTAGGGCGACATGTGGTCGAGCGCCACCTCGATGCGGCGGCCGGCATCGGGGTCAAAGGTCTCGTTGAGCAGGTTGCCTTCGCGGTCGTAGATGCGCGTGCTCTGGAAGCTGGAGGCGCGTTCGCGCAGCTCGCTGGGTGAGGGAAGGTCGCGGGCAATGGCGGCATAGCCGACCAGGGTCAAGGCCAGCACGAGGGCGCCAAGCGTGACAAAAGCAAAGATACCGGCGATAAAGCCCGGCCAGAAGCGGCCGCGCCGGCCCCCGCGGCGTGGTGAACCGGGAGGGGAGCCTTTAGGTGCACCCGTTTGTGAACCACGTGAGCGTTTGGACGGTTTTTCTTGAATCGGTTGCAGTTCGTACATGTTTAGTCCGGCCATTGCCACGGCAGCGTATTTTGAAAAATCCAAGCCATCGTATGCCAGCCCTGCAGAACAAGTAACGGGACGGCGCCCGCCTGCAAGTAGCGCTGCACGGGCAGTGCCCGCGGCAGCAAGACGATCAACAGCAGCGTCGCCGGCAGCGAGGCGAGGCTAAACAGATCCCAGTCGCGCTGGCCGCCATAGTCCGGGTTCCAAACAAAAGTAAACAGCCAATAGAACCCGGCGGCAAATGCCAGAAACACCACGACACCCGGCATCTCTCGTACCGCCATCTCCGGTGTAGTCCGCACGCCTTCGTGCGGATCTCCGGCACGCCCACGTGCCGCCTCTTGCCGCGCCAGCCACAGACTCACGCCCACGACGATCAACGATGGCAGCACCACCGGCGCCACAAGCAGCTGCTGGTTGATCCAATCGCGCAGGTGCAGCCAACTCAGCATCGTGTAGTGTTCCCAGCGTGTGCTTGTCTGCCACAAGGGCACAAACCAGCGGGCGTCGCCGCCGCCGGGCCGGTCGGTGTTGAGCAGTGCATAGATGCCGTGCCCGCTCGCCTCCATCCAAACAAACGTCGCGCCGCCAATCAGCAGCATTGGCAGCGCTATTTCCAGAACGCTGCCAAGGAGTGATTTGTTTCCCTGCCTCCAGGATTGCCAGCCCACATAGAGCAGGCTGGGGGCGAGGATGACGGTCGAAGGATGCGTGGCGTTGGTGACGCCCAGCACGGTGGCGGCCAGCCACAGCGGTCGGCGGCCGTAGAGCACACTCAGTCCCAACCACAGGTAGGCGAGCACGCCGGCCGCGGCAAACGAGTAGTTTTCGACGTAGCCAAAGAACAGCTGCATGAGGCCCAGTGTGGCCAGCAGGCCGTATGTCAGCCAGGGCGGAGCCAGCCGCTCACGCTCGAATTGCCGGCTGAGGGCGAGAGCTACGAGCAGGTAGATAAGGCCTGCCAACGGGCTGAGCAGGTGATAGGCAGGCATAGCGTCTTCCCAGCCCAGGCGCCCATGCAGTGCCAGCCATGCCTGCGAGTGCAAGAACACGTCGAGCGGCGCCTGCCAGGAGTGGGTGAGGCGGACAACTGGGTCAGGATAGGCAATGCCCTTGGCCAGCATGAATGCGTCGCCCCACCGAGTGTGGGCGATGGGAAAGAGGTAGAAAGCGGCGACCAAGACAAGCGTAATGGATGGCAGCAGGTAGCGCTGCACGCCTGCCGGAACGCCATTGCGTTTGCCGGCCGGGAGCCACGACGCTGCGATCATCCCGATGAGGGCTGCCCCACCCAGGATCACCTGCCAGGAGGAGAGATACTGTACTGGCCATAGGCCCCACCATGCTGCCTCGACGCTGCCTGCGTCGGGAACCGTGTTGGGCGGCGAGAACGGGAGAAACAGGGAGACGTAGAGATGCAGCCCAAAGAGCAGCAAGGCCAGCGCCTGCAAGGCGACAGCCGTCCCAATCTGCAGACGCGACGAAGGGAAATTAGTCATGACTTCGAATGTAGGTCACGCCATCGGCGTGACCTACTAGTTGAGAACGAGGAATTCGGTCGCGACCCAGCCGCCGTTGAGATTGTCGGTGCCATTGCGGCCGCCGATCTGCGTCCACAGGCCGTCGTCGGTCTTGCCTGTCACCTCATAGACCTCGCCGTTGTAGACATAGCCGACTATCTCGGCATTGGCGGATGGCTCAGCGCGCACGCGCAGGCGCAGGCCTTCGGTCTGCACCGTGGCCGTGCCCGGCGCAGCGGCGATCTGGGCGGCCGCGCGTGGCGTCGGCGTGGGCAGGCGAACGGCGGCCGCCGTTGCCGCCTCGGTGATGGCCGCACCCGTGATGGCGCCTTGGACGCTGACGAAATTGGCCGAGACCCAGCCCTTGCCGCCGGGGATGGCGGGAATGGTCAGTTGCACCCATTCGCCGTCCGAGCTGAGACCGACCACATCGTAGACCTGGCCCTCCTTGATGCTGCCGATCACTTTGGCATCGGGGCTGGGCTCGGCGCGCACGCGCAGCGAGCGGGCGCTTACCGTGGCCTTGGCGTCGTCGATGGCGTCACTTGTTGCGCCGGCGCTGCCATCCGTGCTGCCCTGCTGGGCCACCTGTTCGACCACGTCGGCCAGCGTCGTACTGTTGGAGCCGCCGCAGGCGCCGATCAGCGTCACGGCGATAAACAAAAGGGCGGAAACTAGAATTCGGTTGGTGTAGATCATCGGTATCTCTCCTGAATGCAAAGCACCATTATTCCACGCGGCTGGCAGCACGCGCAAAAGTGGTGGGAGTGCACAGAAGGGAGGTGCTCGGGGTGGTGGCGGACCACCATCCCGAGCATGGAGAATTAGCGTAGTAGAGTGGGCAAATAAACGTAGGCATTGGCAGAGGGAGCCACCGATGCGTCGATGGCGTGGGTGTTGTCCCAGATCGCCTGGGTCGGCATCTCGCGGTCACCTACTAGAAGGTGGACGGTGCGTCCCGCGGCGCCGCAACCCGCCACACTGACGTCGGAGGCGACATCGATGGCGTAGACGATTGTACTGCCTTCTGCCTTCGTATGCGCCTGGCCGCAGATAGTGTCGCTGATCTTGGCGGTTATGAGCATACCGGCCTGCGGCGCGAAATCGTCGAATGCTTGCATGGTGCCGTAAATGAGGGCCGGCGGTCCGAGGGTAGTCGTATTGACGTCGGTCTGCGTCGGGTCAACTGAGATCGCCGCCGCTTGGATGGCATTACCCCCGACCGGATAGAGCGTAGTAGGCTGCGTGGCGTACAGCCAATACGAATTGCCGTACTTGAGTTTCGCAAGATCGTTGGCCCAGCCGGGAGCTGCTGGGTCGAACGCGCGCCAGGGGTCAGCGGTGTTGGTCGGCTCGTAGGCGAAGACGATGGAATAGAGGCCGGCAATGGACTTTAGCGCATCGACAACGGTCGCCTCACCGCCGATAGAGTAGGAGAAGATATTCCAGCCCGGTCCCTGTAATGGGATCTCGATGGCTGCGAAGAGGGCATAGAGGCCGGGACCATGCGTCGGCGTCCAAGCAAGATTCTGCTGCGGAATAACTTCGGTGGGGAGCCCCGTCCACTGGCCATCCTGCCAGAAGTAGATGCGCAGGAAGGACTCGTGCTCGGTGGAGATCAAGCTGCCGTCATAAACAAAGTTGATGGCGGTCTTGCTCAGGTCGGGGGAGCCTGGCGAGGCATGCAGCCAATAGCCTTGGCCGATGACTTTAGCCCAAGGGGGTACGTCGGGCAGGATAGTGGCAGCTTGTAGTGAGAAAAGCCAATCGCCGGAGCCAAAATCGACCTCGTCGCCCAGTACGGACACCTTGCCGCCGGCAGAGATTACGGGCGCCATGCTGGCGCGCCAGCGGGCGAGACGTGTGCGCCATTGGGCGTTCTGCGCGTCCCAACGCCGGGGATTTGAGCCGAGCACGAAGTCGGTTACAACCTGCTGTTGGTCGGGGGATTGTGTATCCCAGATACGTAGATAGCCCTCAAACATGTCGCCGGACAACTGGAACGAACCCGTATAGCCGTCCGCCTGCGCGGCGAGAGTGATCGGGGGGAGTGTATCGGCGTTGCGTGGGAACATCTGGGCTTGCAGTGTGCGGCCTGCCCCGACGCCGGTCACCGCTACAGTCAGCGAAGTGGCCGTCACCGGTTTGAAGGTCACTTGGGGCTGCCAATTGGCTACCGGGTAGACCACGAGCTGATCCACACCTGGCACGGTTTTGAGGCAGCCGGCACGCTGCTTGTCAGTTTCGAGCAGGCAGAGGGTGTCGCCGCTGCGGGCGCCGCGGGCGACGAGCTGGTCAAGTGATGGTGCACCAAGGTCGATGAGACGTAAGCCCTGCAAGAGGAAGGCACGGGCGCCGACGCTTGGTTGATAGGCGCCACCGTCACTTCTGGAAATGGTGAAGATGGGCACGGCAAGGGTTTGCTGGTCGGCGGGCGCATCAGGCGGCGGCAGCACGGTTACCTGGCTATAGGCAAGGCGCAGGCCTGAGGGGCCGGGGTTCACCTGTTCGATAGGCGTGGCGGGTGACTTGAGCCAGGGGTAGTGGACGATGATGGTCGCCCAATCCGAGCGGCCGAGTAGCTGGTGTGAGTAGGTTTCGAGGCAACCTGCATCCCAACCGGGCTGGGGGTGGAACTTGGTCAGAAAGTCCGTATAGGGATCATTCATGGCGCCGGGGCAGCCGGTGGCGGGATCAGAGGAGATAAATTTGACGCTGCCGTTGTTATCCTGGCCGATATAGTTATCATCGAGGAAGAAGAGATAGTGGCCAAGCTCGTGGGCTAGAGCGCGTGGCCAGTCTTCGCCCAGGTTCGCGCCCGACTGGGCGTAGCGATTCCAGACGGCGCCGATGTGGACCATGCCCGGCGTGTAGATAATCGTTTTGCCGCTCGGGGGCGTATCATCAATGCTGCCGGTGACGATACCACCCTGAATGGCATTGGGATGGATCTCGTTGGAGGCGTAGATGCGGATGTGGCCGTTAAGCCAGGGCTGGAAGCCATCCACAGTGGGCTGGCGGCGGGCGTCGTTGTAGATGCGGATGCGGCCGAGGGCAGCTTGACCATTCGTCCAACTGTAGATGAACTCGGAGGCACGGCCGAGGTCATACTGGAGCTGCGAGAGGTACTGTGTGTCCTTGGACGCATCCCACTCCAGCGCCACGTCGAGGTTGAAGAGCACTAGGGGGTTTTCGGTGGAAACAGTCAGCGTTTGTACGCCGGAAGTGCCGGCCGTATTGAGCGGCATGCCGCTGCCTGGGTCAATGGGGCTGGTGTAGTAGACCTCGTAAGCGTTGGTCTGCGAGATGGGCAGCAAGGCCAAGAGACGGGCGTCTTTTTCCACCACGGCGCGGCCTTGCAGATATCCTTGCGGATCAGTTCGGTATGGGTGCGCTGCACCGCCGAGTGCTTCCCCGCCCCGTTCTGCGCGGGCGGGCAGCTTGTAGACCAGTGCCTGGGATTGAGGTTGGTTATTGAAGAGGACACGTACCTGCGTGCCGCGAAGGCGGAAAGGCAGGGTATCGGTGGAAGTCGCAAATGCACCTTGCTGGAAAGGTCCCGGCACGTGGTTAGGTTGTGTGACTGGAGACGGTACGGCTACCAGCCGCAGCACGACGTTGTCGCTTTGGCCCATCACCCCGCTGGCAGCGATGTCCCAGTTGTAGACGTGCGTAGCCGCCAAGGAGGGTGTAGAATAGGCCGACGTCGATAGGTCGGTGGTCTGTGTATCTGCCGTCGGCACAGCGGGCTGCCACTTGCCGCCGCCGTCGAGTGAATAGTAGGCGGCAATGCGGGCGACAGGTCTGCCGTCGGGGTGATACAGCATATACGAGATGGGCAGCACCGGCGCACTCCAGATTTTGGCGCTGGCAAGGTTGCCGGCAGTCCAGAGTTCGGAATTCAGCTTGATAGAGATCGTGGGCGTACCGCTGTTCTTGGCCAGTTCGCTGCGCTGGTTGTAATAGACGTGTGTACCGTCATAGCGGGCGGCAGCGAGGTCAAGATCGCCATCGTTGTCGATATCGCCCCAAGCTCCGGCCAGCGTGCCACCTTTGTCGGCGCTCTTCCAAGCGGCGACAGCCGTCAGGACGCCTTGGTCGTTGCGGTAGAGGCGGTTCCAATTTTCTACGTCGGAGGTGGCAAGCAAGTCCAGATAGCCATTGCCGTCTGCATCGGCGATCGCAATGTCCCAGGTGGATTCGGCTTCGACGCTGCTCCACGTTGGTTGGGTAGAAACATTGCCGCCAGTAACGGTATATACGCGGTCCGGCTGTCCCTTATTGCCGACCACCATGTCCAACGCGCCGCTGCCATCCATGTCCGCCCACAGCACCGACGATGTAGCCTCATATGGGGGCGAAGTCCATACAGGCGTATTGTTTAATATACCGGCGTCATTGCGGTAGACTGCACCGGCATTGAGGTAGGGCCCGCTGAGGAAACCCCAATTGCCGGCTGCCAGGTCCAGGTCACCGTCGCCGTCCATGTCGCCCCAGGCAACGCTGCTTGGTTCACCAGTCGTGGCCTGCGACCAGGCAGCCGGTTTTGCCAATACGCCGCCGCTGTTGGTATAGACGCGCACAAAGCCCCGGGCGGCGACGGCCAGATCCAGGTCGCCGTCACTATCTACATCGCCCCAGGCGAGTGCGTTCAGTATGTCCGAGGTTTCGGATTCCCATGCCGGCTGCGCGCTCAGGCTGCCACCATTGTTGAGGTAATAGACGAGGCTGGGCTGGGTCGCACTAGCAATAGCCAGGTCAGGAAAAGTGTCGCCGTTTACATCGCCCCAAGCGACCGCCATTGCCCTGGTGGTATCTCTTGCCAACCAGACGGGCGTGGCGACAAGTTGGCCGTCGACATTGCGGTAGAGGCGTGATGGCTGACCGGGAGCAGCCTGACCATAAGAGGCGACAGCCAGGTCCAGGTCGCCGTCCTTGTCTACATCGCCCCAGGCTACGTCGCGGGCATAGGGGCCGCCGGGATCGGTCGACGACCAGCCAACCTGGTTTTCGAGGATGCTGTCGTGATTGAGATAAACGCGGGTGATACCCCAGTTAGCAGCGGCCAGGTCGAGATCACCGTCGCCATCGACGTCCCCCCACGCGACGGTGGTCGTGGCATCGAAGTCGGACGCCCAGGCCGGCGCCGTGGATAAGGAGCCGTTCTGATTCAGGTAGAGCTGGCTCGGGGACTGGAAGTTACCAAAGGCAAGGTCGGGGTCGCCATCTCCATCCGCATCTCCCCAGGCAACGCTGCTGCCGCGGCCAATATAGGCGGGGGTACCCATGGTGGTCACGAGAGTCAAAGTGATACTGCCAGGGGTGCTGCTATTGCTGTAGATACGGCAAGTGCCTTCATTGGCTACAGCAAGATCGGGATCGCCGTCACCGTCTATATCTGCCCAGGCGATGCGATGTGTCAGCTCCGGGTTTCCGCCATAGGAAGGTGGGGTTACCTGGCTGCCTATGGGCGAGATTTGGCCGGCAACATTTAGATAAACGCGCACGGATTGTCCCAAGTTACCCGTTGTGAGGTCTAGACGTCCGTCGCCGTCTACATCGGCCCACGCGACTTCATACGTTACGTCGGCATCTTGGGTTTGCATGGCCGCAGTGGTCGCTAGTACGCCGCCATTGTTGTGGTACACATAATTGGAGCCGGCCTTGTTGCCTACCGCCAACTCAGGGTATTGGTCGCCGTCCACATCAGCGAAGGCAACACTGCCGAGATCACCTTCTTCGTCTGACCGCCAGTCAGGCGTTGGATTCAAGGACCCGTGCTTGTCGTTCATAAACACGCGGACCCGCTTCACCTCCCCGCCATTTTCGACGGCTGGGCAGGCGCCTACGGCAAGGTCAAGATAGCCGTCGCCGTTCACGTCACCCCAGGCAGCAGAGATGGGCTTGGTGCAGGCATCAGAGCGCCAGATAGGGGTGAAGCTGAGCGTAGAGCCAAGGTTCTGGTAGAGAAGCAGGTGCGTATCTTCATTGACGACCAGCAAGTCGAGATCGCCATCGTTATCGACGTCGCCCCAGACGGCCCGATCAGCACGTCCGGCATCACGTGCAGACCAGGAGAGAGCAAGGGGAAAGGTTGAACTCTGCGATTGGAGAGGCGTTGGCGGCGCTAGCCCCAGTAGGAGAGTAAACAGCACCGGCGTCAAGCGGGCGGCTGTCCGCAGGCAGCAGTGACATAGCTTGGTTTTGTACATGGCATCCTCCGGGATCAAGGCCATCTATGAAAGTGATCAGCGTTATGCGGCGTTGCTGCTGTCGGTCACGACCGCATCATCTTCTTGCGCATAAGGCCCCACCAATACGGCAATGCGCTGCCGGTCACGCTGGGCACCAAGGTTTGAGAACGTCTCGCCTGCTTCGTTGAGTAGTATGACTCCTTGCCGATCGCTATCTGCTAGCAAGGCGGCCCCCCAGGCGGCTTTCGTGCGTGCCACTTCGTAGGGTTCGTCTTTCAGCAGGTCTATGCTTTGGGCAAAGTTGGTGAGGGCGGCTGCCTTGTTTCCCTGCGCCAGCTGCACCTGGCCTTGCACGCGCAATGCTTTTCCCTTCTCCAACTCCAGTTCCAGCTCCTCGGCCAGCTGCAGAGCCTGTTCGACACCTGTAAGCGCCTGCTTCAGAGCACCGCGTTCCAAGGCAAGCTGCGCTTGGCTGGACAAGATTTCGCACAGCACATATGGTGTATCGAGCGCGCGCGCGAGCTGCTCCCCTTCGTCCAGGGCATGAGCGGCAGCATCCCACTGCTGTCGGTTGAGTTCAAGATCCGCCTGCGTGTGCAGCAGGTAGACGAGGCCTTCGTCAATGGCGTGTGCGCGTGCAACCTCGATCGCCTGCGCTAATGTCTGTTCCGCCGCTACGTCGTCGCCACAGCGAACTTGAAGCATTGCGAGGGCATTGGCAATGCGCACTTGATCCACCACGCTTTCCAATTGATTGGCGATGTGCAGTGCCTCCTCATAGTGGGTGGCTGCCCCCTGCCAGTCACCGCTAATCTCCTTGTCGATGCCCATGTTGTTGAGTACAGCTATCGTGTTGAGATCGTCGTGTAACCGACGGCTGATGTTCAGGCTGAGTTCGTTGTATTGGGCGGCTTTGGCAAAATCTCCCTGGTAGCTGTAAATATTGCCAAGGTTCTGATAGCTGTAAGCCACCAGTGCATCTTCCTGCGGGGGAAGATTTTGCACGGCCGTCACAGTGGCCTGCAATGCAGCTTCATAGTTGCCCAGCGAGATTTGCACGCCGCCGATATAGAGTTGGAGCAAACCCTCTTCTTCGCGATTGCCAGCTTCACCACCAGGAGTTGTTTGCGCTATGGCTAAGCGTGCCAACCCACGTTCAAACCAGCTCAATGCTTCGCGGGGTTTCTCGTATTTGAGCGCAAGACCCATCCCGCGGCACGCCTTAGCGCGGAGTACATTCAACTGCGGCGTGTTTTCCATGCCATCCAAGGTGCGGAGAGCCTCCTGGCAGGAGGCCTGCATCGCGGCGCTGTCTCCTAGAATGCGGCAGACTTGGGCATGGGCGAGGTTTACCTGCACCCATTCCACCGGCTGCAGTTGGCGCGCCTCAAAACCTTCGAGGAAACTACGTAGGGGCCGCGACTGGCCTTGGTTGATCAAGGTGCGCACGTTGTCTGTTGCCAGTTGCGCAGCATGTGACGGCTCGCCCGCATTCCAGAAGTGACTGGCGGCGCGCAGGTAACTGCGTTCGCGCTGCTCGTAATAAGCGCCGGCGCGGGTATGCATCACCTGGCGCTCCCGCTGTGCCAGCCCGTCATAATAAAAGGCTTGCAGCGTCGAGTGAATACTGTACTCCTGCTCGATTACGCCCATCTGGCTGGTCACCAGGTAGCGGCTGATCAGGGCAAGCAAGATGCGGCGCGGGTTCTCGCCGTCCAGAACTACTTCCAGGGCAGCGGCACGGCTGGGGAGTCCGCCGAGCACAGCTAATGCCGTCATCACGCGGCGCTTGCTCTCGTCGAGCCCCTTATCCACTTCGTCGAGCAGATAATAGGCAATATTGTCGACGCTCGCCAGCCGGCTGATCACCCGCGCCGGATCGGTCGCCCCGTGCAGCACATGGGCTGCCAGGCTGAGAAGCTGGACATTGCCGCCTGTTTTAGCATGCAGTGCAGCGCTAAGACGATCGGACAGCATCACCTTGCGCGCCGCCAGGAAGCCGCGGACGTCTTCCAGCGACATGCCGCCCAGCGGCTCCCAGTGCACCAGGCGCTCAATGCCAGGTACGCGGTCGGCTGTGACGATCAAACGTAGGCTACCGGCGCCAAAGGCACTGACAACACGGTCGATGGAGGCCTCAAATGCGGGGTCATCCTCCATGAACTGTATATCGTCGAGACAGAGCAGGTAGTCCTGTCCACTGATTGCCTGGAGCAGCGACACGACGAGCGTTTCCCGGGGCGGCGGCTGCGACGAGCGCTGGAGCAACTGCCATAACTGGTCGTCGCCATTCCAGGCGACGAAACCTGCCAACTCCCACAGCAGCGTGTCCAGCCCTTCATGAGCGTGAAAGGTGTGCCAGAAAATCTTGTCGGGTGCGGCGACACGCAACGCCAGCTTGGCAGCCAGCGCTGTTTTGCCGACGCCCGTCATGCCCGCAATTACGGCGATGCCAGTGGTGCGCAGGGTTTCGCCGTAGGCGGCCAGTTCGCGGGTGCGGCCCACAAAGCCCTCTACTGACGGCAGCGGCCAAGGCGCCGGCGGGGGCGTAATAGGCTCCTGCAGAGGCGCCACCGCTGTTGTGACATATACGTCCCCTTTCACGCCAGCGATGACAGGTCCCGCGGCTGAGATTACTCCTATCTGCGGAGCCGAGGCTCCAGTCGTCGTGTCGCCGCGGCTATCAGTGCTGCTGGCGGCAGCAGCAAACAGAGTGCCGTCCTGAGAGCGCAAGAAGAGGACAGGAATGCCCCAATCGGACCTGTCGTCTGCTTCGAGATAAATTCCGCGGCGGCCTTCAGATACGGCGGCTTCCAACGGGTAGCCAAGGGCGACGCTGCGGTAGAAGTCGCGCGCAAAGACAAAGGCCGTGTACTCGCTGATGGGGAACTGCATGGCGACGACTGCGGAAACATGGCGCTGCAGCAAGGAGGGAGCTAGGCCGGCCAACGGCTGGTAGGTGGAAACGACCGCCGATTGGCAGGCACTGAGCACGACTAGCCGAATGTCATTGTAACCGGTAAGAAATTCGCGGAAGGTGCGGTCGCTGACCGGCCGGGCATTGCCGATGCTGTCCTCAAGCAAAATGACGCCGCGATTGTTTTCGAACGTACCGTGGCCAATAAAGTGGAAAATGTGCGGCCGCACGCGGCGCATGGCCTGCATGATGGCAGCAGCGGTGGCGTGCTCGACGATCTCGACCTGGGCCTGCCCGGCGGTAACCAACTCGGCGAGCGCTTCCGTTATGATGCCGGCGCCACGCTCACCGTTTACCAGCGGGAAATCGCGCGGGGTAGCTGCAACGACCAGGACGCGCAATGGCGGTGAGATGGCGGCAGGGATAGCCGGGGTTTGGATAGGAATGTAGCGGACCAGGGCAGTCTGGGCTGAAATGGCCAGGAAAATGTCTTCCGCCGGGTCGAAGAGAAATTCCCAGGGCAGGCCAGAGAGTTCCGGCGGCTCGATGTGCAGACGCAGCCGCAGTGCGTTGTTGCGGGCACGGGCGCCAGTCAGACAAGCACGATAAAGGGATTCAATGGCATCATGGAATACAGCCGTAAACAGGGTGGTACCCAGCTTGATCAGCAGGTCCTCGTCGGCATGATGCTGGACGACGGCCGCCAGCATAGACTGCAGCGAGGAGGAAAGTGGATCCAACTCGCAGGTACCGGTTGCGTCGCCGGCGGACGACTGGCTAACGGTAACCTCATACTGCGACGCGTTCTTGTCGATCCGGATTTCGAGCGATTCGTACATACCGGGGTCCATATGACTGTCAAAGGGCCCTTATCCCCGAGCATGCGCAATATTCGTTTGGAGAGCGTGCATGCCAGTATATCACGCTTACAATGTGGAATCAACCGGATGCGATCCCCCCATTGGGCCACATCCGGTGCAGAAGAAACAGGCCTTAGCGGCGTACATCGGGCATGAAGAGGTCGCTCGAGTTTTCGGTTATGAGTGAAACATTGGTTGCGTGGGTGTTGTCCCAACCCGATTGGTTTGGCAGCTCCTTGCTCCCGACGGTGATACGGACAGTGCGGGCGGCAGTGCCGCAACCACCTTGGCTGCTGTTGGCAGCAACGTCGACGGCATAGACGACGTCGTTGCCCAATGCTTGTGTCTGCGCCTGGCCACAGTTTTTGCTGTTGACGAAGGCGGTGACGGTCATGCCCGGTTGGGGGCTGAAGTCCTGTCCTGCCTGCACGACGCCATAAATAAGAGCGGGCGGGATGACGTTCCAGCCTGGACCTTGCAGCGGCACCCCGAGAGCGGCGACGAGGACATAGAGGCCGGAACCTTGGGTTGCTGCCGAGGCGATGCCCTGGCCAAGGTTGGTGTTGGTTGTGAGCGACGCCCAGCTGCTGGCATTCCAGAAAAAGATGCGGAGGGCACTCTCCTGGCCTGCGAGCACGTCGCGGCGGTCGTTGTTGAAGCTCATGGCGGTGTTGGCGAGGCTGGGCGCGTCGGTGCTGGCATGGAGCCAGTAACCCAGGCCGATGGGCTTGGCCCAGGTGGGGAGGTTGGGCAGCGCGGTGGCGGCTTGAAGCGAGAAGACCCAGTCTTCTGTGCCGAAGTCGACGTTCTCTCCGAGCACGGCGACCTTACCTCCCCTGGAGATGACAGGTGCGAGGCGAGCGCGCCAGCGGGCGTCACGCGAGTCCCAGCGCTCAGGGTTGGAGCCAAGGACAAAGTCGGTGATGACCTGGCGCAGGCTGCTGTTGGAGCTGGCTTCATTTGCCCAAATCCGCAGGCTGCCCTCAAAGACGGGCTGTTCCAGGTCGAAGGTAGCGGCATAACCACCTTCTCCTGCAGCGAGGTCAATAGCGGGTGTAGCATCACCGTCGCGGGGGTAGATTTGGGCTTTGAGCGAGAAGCCAGGCGCAAGCCCCTCACCTGGACGGTGAGCGTGCGCAAGGTTACAAGGGTGAAGATGACCTGGGGTTCCCAGTCGGGCACAGGCTGGACGACGAGCTAGTCGAGTGAAGGCGCGCCGAGTTCGATCAGGCGTGCGCCTTGCAGCAGGAAAGCGTGGGCGCCAGCAGAGGGCTGGTAGGAGCCGCCACCTGACGTGGAGATGGTGAAGATGGGCAAGGGCAAGCGTCTGCTGCTCGGCGGAGGCGTCAGGCGAGGGTACCACCTCGAACTGCGTGAAGGCGAGGCGCAGGCCGGAGGGGCCGGGGTTGACCTGGTCGATGGTGGTGCTGGGCGCCTTGAGCCAGGGGAGTGGGCGGCGATGGTCTCCCAGTCCAAACGGCCGAGCGTCTGCTGCGAGTAGGTACCGGTGCAGCCGGGCAGCCAGCCAGATTGGGGTGGTACTTGGCCAGGAAGTCGGTGTAAGGGTCGTTCACGGCGCCGGCGCAACCGGTATTGGGGTCAGAGGAGATGAACTGCACGCTGCCGTCGGGCACGATGCCGCCCTGGATGGCGTTGGGATGCACCGCGTTGGAGGCATAGATGCGAATGTGGCTGTTGAGCCAGGGCTGGAAGCCGTTCACCGCCGGCTGGCGGCGAGCATGGTGGAAGATGCGGATACGGCCGAGCGCGGCCTGGCCGTTGCTCCAGCCGTAGAGCAGCTCGGAGGTGCGGTTGAGGTCGTACTGGAGTTGCGTGAGGTAGGTGGTGTCCTTGGACGCGTCCCACTCCAGCGCCACGTCCAAGCCGAAAAGCACCAGAGAGTTGTCGCTGGAGACGGTGACAGTCTGCACGCCGGCCTGCGCAACAGTATAGCCGGGCAGACCAGTGCTCGGGTTGACCGGGCTTGTATAGTACACGTCATAGGCAGCAGTGTGCAAGATGGGCAGCAGCGCCAGCAAGCGATCATTCAACCCGAGTTGTCCGCGCCCAATCAGATAGCATTTCGTATCGCTGTGGCCGGGAGCTGAGGCTCCACCCATGACTTGACCGCCGCGCTCGGCGCCAGTCTGCAGGCGATAGATTAGGGCATTGCTCTGCGGCTGGTTGTCTTGCAGCACGCACACCTGGGTGCCGCGTACGCGGAAGGGGAAGGTCTGAGTCGAAAAGTAAGCGCGTTGGAACGGACCGACCGCCGCGTTGATGTAGCGGTAGGTGCCGGGCGCAGCAGGTTGTGCCGGTTGCGGGTAGACAAGCAGACGCAGCACGACGTTGTCGGACTGGCCAAAGAAATTTGAGGCCAGCGTATCCCAGGTGAAGATGTGTTCGGTGCCCGTAGGCGAGGCCTCCAGACGGTGGCGTGCTCGGCAACTTCGACTTCCGCCCGTCCTTCGCCAACCAAGCCGGCGAGGGCTTGTCGCACCTGGTTGGCACCTTGTTCAGCGTCGACCAGGGGGAAGTCCAGTGGGATAGAGGACACCACCAGCACTCGCAGCGGCAGGTCCACGGCGATGGGCGAGACTGGGGCCTGCACGGGCGTGTAGCGGACCAGGGCCGTCTGGGGCGAGATAGCCAGAAATGCATCTTCCTGGGGATCGAAGAGGAATTCCCAGGGTAAGGCGGCCAGTTCGGGCGGGTCGATGGTCAACCGCAGCCGCAAGGAGTGGCCGCGGGCGCTGTTGAGACAAGTACGATGGGCGGTGGCGACATTGCCATGGAAGACAGCCGAGACGAGAGTTGCGCCCAGGTTGCGATGGAAATTGCGATATCGGCCGCAGCTGCTAGCGGAGCGTTGTTAGGGTGGGTATTGTCCCAAGTTGTCTGTGCTGCTATGCAGAAGGGAAGAATCAGCGCTGAATGGGCAAAGGTATGCACGGCTCTAGGGCAGCACATGTGCGGATGGATCCAGCCCATAGAACTGCCGCTCATCCTCTGTGAGTTCCGGCGGGTCACGCTGGACCAGCCGCCCCGCCTCGGCCACGAGATCGTCAATATCGGCTGCCCAGATGCGGGCGGTCTGATCTTCGCTGGTAGTGACGATGCTCTTGCCATCGGGGCTGTAGGCTGCCGACCAAACGATGTGGTCGTGACCTGTGAGCTGGCGCAGCTCTGTGCCGGTAACAGCATCCCAAATGCGGGCAGTCTGATCGAATCCAGAGGTGACGATTGTCTTGCCATCTGGACTAAACATGGCAGAAGTGATGCCACAATTACCGTCCTGATCGCAGCGATGGCCAACCAACTGATGCAGTTCGTCGCCTGAGGCGGCATCCCAGATGCGAGCTGTGCCATCCTCTCCCGCGGTAACCACGGTCTTGCCATCGGGGCTGAAGGACGCCCACAGCACGCGACCTGCGGGGTCAGGCAGGCTGAGCAGCGCTTCGCCGCTGGCGACGTTCCAAATCCGAGTGGTACCGTCCCAACTGGCGGTGACAATACGCGTGCCGTTGGGGCTAAAGGCCGCGCTGGTAACACTGTCGTCGTGACCGGTAAGCTGGCGCAGCTCCTTGCCCGTGGCGGCATCCCAGATGCGGACGGTCTTATCGCTGCCGGCGGTGACAATGGCCTTGCTATCCGGGCTGAAGCCAGCAGCGTTGACGCCGCCGCTGTGACCCCTGAGCTGGCGCAGTTCCTTGCCGGTGGCAGCATCCCAGATGCGAGCCGTTTGGTCGTCACTAGCCGTGACGATGGCCCTGCCGTCAGGACTGTAGGCTGCAAACCAGATGAGGGCCGTATGCCCGACGAGTTGGCGCAGTTCCTTGCCGGTGGCAGCATCCCAGATTCGGGCAGTACTATCTTCGCCCGCGGTGACGATCTGCGCGCCGTCGGGACTGTAGGCGCCGGAGTAAACAGTGCCGCTGTCGCTGCGGAGCACAAGGCGGCTGTTCGGCGGGACGGTGTCCCAGGTGCGGGCAGTCTGGTCAGGACTGGCGGTGATGATGATTTTACCGTCGGGGCTGTAGGCAACAGACCGCACAAGGGCCGTGTGACCTACTATGCGCTGCAAATCTTCGCCCGTAGCGGCGTCCCAAATGCGGGCCGTCATATCGCTGCCTGCGGTAGCAATCGTTTCGCCGTCAGGGTTATAGGCCGCAGACCACACCGGGCCAGTATGCCCGGTAAGCCGGCGCAGTTCCTCGCCTGTGGCAGCAGCCCAGATGCGAACAGTGCCGTCTTCGCCGGCAGTAACAATGTTTGCGCCATCGGGACTGTAGGCGACCGAGTTGACGCGGCCGGCGTGACCAGTAAGGGTCCTTCGTTCGTCGCCGGTGGACGCGTCCCAAATGCGAGCAATGCCATCTTGACCGCCGGTAACGACATCTGTGCCGTCAGGGCTGTAGGCAGCGAACAGGACGGGACCGTCGTGGCCGGCGAACTCCCGCAGCTCCTTGCCAGTGGAGGTATCCCAGACGCGTGCCGTGCCGTCGGCGCCAGTGCTGACGATGGCTTGGCCATCCGGACTATAGGCGGCAAACAGGACAGCGCCCTCGTGACCGGCGAGTTCCCGCAGTTCGATTCCGGTGGCGGCATTCCAGAGGCGGGCCGTGCCGTCATAACTGGCGGTGAGGATGGTCTTGCCATCCGGGCTATAGGCAGCAGCGTAGACAGGGCCGGTGTGGCCTACAAGTTGGCGCAGCTCTTTCCCCGTCGCTGCATCCCAAACGCGGGTGATCGCGTCTTCACCAGCAGTGACAATAGTTTTCTGATCTGGGCCGTAGGCCGCGGCGTTAAGCGCGTAGCTATGGCCCGTAAGCCGGCGCAGCTCGTTGCCCGTGGCAGCATCCCAGATGCGGGCAGTTTGATCCAGGCTGGAAGTGACGACGGCCGTGCCGTCGGGGCTGAAGGCGGCATACAAAACCTCGTCAGCATGGCCCACAAGCTCTCGCAGCTCTTCACCGGTAGCAGCATCCCAGATGCGGGCGACATGGTCCTCGCCTGCAGTGACGATGCGCGTGCCGTCCGGACTGAAAGCCGCCGAGTAGAACTGGCCGGACTCGCCGACGAGCTGTGTAAGCTGTTCGCCGGTGGCGCTATCCCAGATAATGGCGCTGCCGTCACTGCTGGCGGTGACGATGGTGCTACCATCCGGGCTATAGGACGCCGAACGGACCGCGTCGCCGTGGCCCACAAGCTCCGTCAGTTCCTCGCCGGTGGCGGCATCCCAGATGATGGCGTTACCGTCACTGCCGGCAGTCACGATGCTCTTGCCGTCCGGACTGTAGACCGCTGCATAGAACTGGCCCGATTCGCCCGTGAGCTGCTGCAGTTGTTCGCCGGTGGCGGCATCCCAAATAATGGCGCTGCCGTCACTGCTGGCAGTGAGGATGGTGCCGCCGTTGGGGCTGACGGCCACGGAGCGAACCCAGTCGTCGTGGCCCGCAAGTTGGCGCAGTTGTTCGCCGGTGGCGGCATCCCAGATGATGGCGCTGCCATCGTCGCCACCGGTGACAACAGTCTTGCCGTCCGGGCTGTAGGCCGCCGAACCAACCCCACATGAGCTATATCGGCCACAACCATGACCCGCGAGCACGTGCACCTGCTGGCCGGTGGCGGCATCCCAGATGATGGCGGTGCCGTCGCCGCTGGCAGTGACGAGGGCCTGACCGTCGGGACTGTAACCGGCGGAGAAGACATCGCCTTTGTGGCGGTGGCGCGATAGCGCCAGGCGATAAGGCGGCGCGTACGCAACGGCATCGCGCAAGGCACGATCGGCGTTGACTGAGATAACACCATCCACCGGCCACGTCGTTTTTACGGCACTGACTGCCAGCAGCAGACGAAGGGAGGGATCGTTGGGATGCTCCGTCGCCGCGTCCTGGGCATAGCCCGCCAGTTCGTTCGCCTGGGCACGACGTGCAGCACGTTCTGCCGCCGCCTGCTGCCGCGCCGCTTCGGCGGCATTGGTTTCGGCTTGGATACGCTGATCTTCCGCAGTCGCTTCGGCGCGTTGGGCGACTGCACGCTCGGCAACGGCGGTGGCGCGCTGGCTCTGGGCCTCGGCGGCGCTCACCTGTGCCGTCGCACGCTGGTAATCGGCTTCGACAGCGTTAACCTTGGCAACAGCTTCGGAATTGCGGGCGTTGAACAGAGACACAACGGCCACGATCATGGCGATGAGCGCCGCGGTCAGCGCAATCGCCAGGGCCCGGTTTCGCTTGCGCAGCCGCTTGGCCGCCTGTTCCTTCTCCAGCACCGCCGCGTCGATCGCGCGGCGGCTGTCGGCCACCAGCACCGCCAGCTCGTCGCTAACCCCCAGCTCGGCGGCATCGGACCCATGCACCCACGCCTCAGCCTCGGCCAGTTCGACGGCGTCCAGCAACCCGCCGGCCGCGTCGCCCTGGCGCAGGCGTTGGCGCTCCTCGGCTTTCTCCTCCAGCCGGCGGCGTGTCAGCTCGGCAACGCGGCGCTGGTTAATCCACTCGTACAGCCGCGGCCAGCCACGGATCAGCGCCTCGTGCGAAAGGTCTACCCGCCGCGCCTCGTCGCTCAACGTCAGGAGCCGGTTAGCCGTAAGCGCCGCCAGCACCTTGTCAAAGACAGCCGTGTCCCCGCCCCCTTTTCCCAGATCATCGACCGTCTGCAGCCGCCGCGTATCGGGACGGCCTTCACCAAACTGGATGAGACGCAGCAAAATACGCTGAGCTACGGCGCGTTCGGGATCGTTCGCCAGCACCTCGCGAAACACGTGTTCGGCGTGCTCAGCCAAGGCAGCCTGCAGCCCCGACCGCCCGCTCTTATCCCCCACCAGGTCGGTGTAGGCATCGAGACCGATAATGTAGCGGTCGGCGTAGCCCCACAGCCTCACCAATGTCTCCTGGATGAAGGGCAGCACGCCCGGCTCGTCGCCGGCATCCGCCAGCAGCCGCTCCACCAGCTGCGGCGCCAGCTGCACACCCACGTCCCGCGCAGGCAGGGCGATGGCTTCGCGCAGGGCGTCGCCGCGCGGCGGCGTGATTTCCAGCCGGTGCGCGCGGATCTGGTCCCACAGCGGTGAGGCCATGAGGTTGGCGTAGAAGTCGGCGCGGGCCGCAAGGATCAAGTAGAAGTTGGGCGCTTGCAGTTGTTGCAGCAGCGCCTGTTCGAAATGCGTGCGCTGCTCAGCGCTGGTCGTGGTAAACAACTCCTCGAATTGGTCTACGACCACCAGCAGACGCGTACCATCCTCCACCTTCGGGGTGAGCTGCCCCGCCACAGACGGCGTGCCGTCTTGAGCGGACGGGCCGCTGCCCGCTCTGGCAGGTACTGCCCCAGTGTCTGGCGCCGCTGCACCTGTGGGTGCACCCACGGCAAGCAGAGCGGCCAGCGTATCATAGGGCGTCGCCCCGGGCCGCATCGTGCGCACGACCCAGGGCTTGTCAGCGAAGTAGTGCGACTTCGCCAGCGCCGGCAGGATACCCGCCGCCAGCAGCGACGACTTGCCGCTGCCAGAAGAGCCGATAATGGCGAGGAAAGAATTCCGGCGCAGGCGCTCGACGGCCCCCTGGATCTCGGCCGCGCGGCCGTAGAAGCGGCCCCGCTCGGCGGCGGTGAAGGGTTTCATGCCGGGATAAGGGCAGGGGGGAGCCGTGAAGGAGACGCCCGCCCATTCTTTTTGCAGGTCGAGCAGCTGCGGATTGGTGCGGTTCGTGCGCAGCGCAGCGTCCAACAGACCGTGCAACCCCACGCGCTCATCGCGCAGCGACCACAGCACCAGGTCATTGCAGATGTCGTGCAGATTGCGGCCGGCCACCGGCACCACGGCGTCTAGGCTGAGACTCAGGTTGCCATCCAGCCCCGTCACCATCAACTGCCGCAACTGGTCAAGCGTAAACGCATCCTCCAGTGCCGTGCACAGACGGCCAACCTGATCGCCGCCAAGCGCGACGCTTTGAGGTGGGGTAGCGTCGCCATCATTGCTTTCCGATCGTGTCGGCTCGAATCGGTGGGTATCTGCCATGTGTGCTCTGATGTGTGATAGTTGTGCCAGGGAGCCGCTAGGCACGCCAGATTAACACGCTATATTTTTGCTGTCAATCGTGCGCCTCGTCCCAGGAAGCCACAGGGGCGCGCGCGCCCTGTGGCTGGCAGTTCATCGTTTCACGGCTGGCAAGTACAGCTGCGAATTGGCGTCGGCCCCCAGCACTGCGTTGGAGGCGCGGGTATTGTCCCATGTTGCCTGGGTGGGCATTTCGTGTTCGGCTACCTTGAAGCCGACAGTGCGCCCAATTGCACCGCAGCCGGACTGGCTGCCGTCGGCGGCGACGTCGACGGCATAGACGATATCGCTGCCCTGCAATTGCGTTTGCGCCTGGCCGCAGTCGCGGCCGTCGATCGATGCGGTGACGATCATGCCGGGCTGAGGACTAAAGTTCTGTGCTGCCTGCACAATGCCATAGAAGACGGCGGGTGGAACAAGGCCGGTCGTGGCATCGGCAGGTGACGCCGCTTGCAGTGTATCGGCCGCTGTAGGATGCAGGATTGTGGGCTGCTTGGCATAAATGACGTAGGATTTGCCATACTCGAGCTGTTTGAGGTCGTTGGCCCAGTCGGGCGCCGTGGGGTCAAAGGCGCGCCAGGGGTCGGCAGGGTTGGTCGGCTCATAGGCGTAGACGATGGAGTATGCGCCGGCGATCGAGTTGAGCGCCTGGTCAACCGGCGTGGGGTCGCCAATGATGGAGTAGGCGAAGATGTTCCAGCCGGGACCCTGCAGCGGGATCTCGGGGGCGGCGGCGAGCACGTAGAGGCCAGGACCCTGCGTCAGGGCAGAGGCGATAAACTGCTTGGGGTCGCTGTTGGTCGGCAGGAGCGTCCAGTCACTGCCCGCAGCGCCGTTCCAGTAGAAGACGCGCAAGGCATTCTCCTGGCCTGGAGGCACGTCGCGGCGGTCGTAGTTGAAGCTGATGGCGGTGTTGGCGAGGCTGGGCGCGTTGGCGCTGGCGTGCAGCCAGTAGCCCTGGCCGATGGGCGTGGCCCAGGCGGGCAGCTTGGGCAGGGCGGTGGCAGCCTGGAGCGAGAAGACCCAGTCGTCGCTGCCAAAGGCGACGTTGTCGCCGAGCACGGCCACCTTGCCGCCGCTGGCGATGACGGGCACGCGGCGGCGGCGCCAGCGGGCGAGGCGGGCACGCCAGCGTGCGTCGCGTGAATCCCAGCGTTCGGGGTTGGAGCCGAGCACGAAGTCGGTGAGCACCTGGCGCAAGGGATTGTTGGCATCGAAGATGCGCAGGTTGCCTTCGAAGACAGGCTCAGGCAGGTCGAAGGTGGCGGAGTAGCCAGCACCGGCGGCGGCCAGGTCGACTGCCGGTGTGGCGTCGCCGTCGCGCGGGTAGAGCTGCGCTTTGAGCGCCAGACCTGGCGGCAGGCCGAGCACCTGCAAGGTGAGCGTACGCGAGGTGACGGGGGTGAAGACGACCTGCGGCCGCCAGTCGGGCACAGGCTGGACGACGAGCTGATCCTGGCCGGGTGTGGTCTTGACGCAGCCGGCGCGTTGGTTGTCGGGCTCAAGCAGGCAGAGGGTGTCGCCGTTGCGGGCGCCGCGGGCGACAAGCTGGTCGAGTGAAGGCGCACCGAGTTCGATCAGGTGCGCGCCTTGCAGGAGGAAGGCGTACGCATCCGGGCCTGGCTGGTAGGCAGAGCCGCCGGCAGTCGAGATGGTGAAGATGGGCAGGTCGAGCGTCTGCTGCTCGTCCGGCGCTGGCGAAGGTGGCACGACCTCAATCTGGGTGAAGGCAAGGCGCAGGCCGGAGGGGCCGGGGTTGACCTGGTCAATGGTAGTGCTTGGCGCCTTGAGCCAGGGGTAATGGGCGACGATGGTCTCCCAGTCGGAGCGGCCGAGCAGCTGCTGCGAGTAGGCGCCGGTGCAGCCCGGCAGCCAGCCGCCTTGCGGGTGGTACTTGGCCAGGAAGTCGGTGTAAGGGTCGTTCATGACGCCAGGGCAGCCGGTATTTGGGTCGGAGGAGATGAACTGCACGCTGCCGTCGGGCTGCCTGGCCGATGTAGTTGTCGTCGAGGAAGAAGAGATAGTGGCCAAGCTCATGCGCCAGGGCGCGCGGCCAGTCCTCGCCTAAGCTGGAGGAGTCGGCATAGCGGTTCCAGACCGCGCCGATGTGCACCATGCCGGGCGTGTAGCTGCCGGTCTTGCCGTTGGGGGTAGTCTCCTCGACGCGATCGCTCACGATGCCGCCCTGGATGGCGTTGGGGTGCACCGCGTTGGAGGCATAGATGCGGATGTGACTGTTGAGCCAGGGCTGGAAGCCGTTCTCCTCAGGTTGGCGGCGAGCATCGTGGAAGATGCGGATGCGGCCGAGGGCAGCCTGACCATTGGACCAGCCGTAGAGCAGCTCGGAGGTGCGGTTGAGGTCGTACTGGAGTTGCGTGAGGTAGGTCGTGTCCTTGGACGCGTCCCACTCCAGCGCCACGTCCAGGTTGAAGAGGACGAGCGGGTTGTCGCTGGAGACAGTGAGCGTCTGCACGCCGGTCTGCGCAATAGTGTAGTCTGGCAGACCAGTGCTCGATTCGCTAGGACTGGTGTAGTAGACGTCGTAGGTCGCAGTCTGTGTCACCGGCAGCAGTGCCAGCAGCCGGTCGCCGAGGCCAACTTCGCCGCGACCCAAGAGGTAACCTCGGCCATCGGTGCGGTAGGGGCTGGCTGGGCTTCCCAGCTCGTCACCGCCGCGTTCGTTATTTGCCCCCAAGCGGTAGACACTTGCGCCGGGCAGCGGCTGGTTGTCTTGCAGCACGCGCACCTGGGTGCCGCGCACGCGGAAGGGGAACGTCTGCGTAGCGAAGTAGGCGCGCTGAAACGGGCCAGGCGCTGACTTCACATATTTGTACGTGCCGAGCGCGGCAGGTTCGTTGGCCTGGGCGTAGACCACAAGGCGCAGCACGACGTTGTCGGACTGCCCAAAGAAGCCGGAGGCAAGAGTATCCCAGACAAAGGTGCGCACGACACCGGCGGGAGTGGTGGTCAGGTGGGTTGTCTGTGTGCCGGGGATCCCAACGGCCGGCAGCCAGCGGCCGCCGCCGCCAAAGGAATATTGCACTTCGATGCGGCCGACCGTGTCGCTTTCGGCGTCGCGCAGCACGTAGGGTACGGCGATCAGCCGGTCTGACAGCACCACCGGCGTCGAGTAGAAGCCGGCGTCACGCGTGGCGATGGGGCGGCTCAGACCTCCACGTGCAAGCGGATTTGTGAGCCCAGGAGGTGTGTGGAGACGGTTGAGGAAGACCTTGCTTGACGCCAGCGCCGCATGCACGACGTCCGTCACGCTGTCGCCGTTCAGGTCGCCGACGGCCACACTGTAGGCGCCACCCTCACCGCTAGTATTGAAGCTGCGCACCGCAGCAGCATCAGCAGCGAAGTTGGCGGCGCCGTCGTTTAGATAGGCGACGGACGACTGTAGATAGTCGCCGCCGGCGACGATGTCGAGGTCACCGTCACTGTCGAGGTCCCCAACGGCAATGCTAGACGTGCCGTAGATGCCGCCGTCGAAGTAGCGGACGACAGCAAAGTTGGCGGCGCCGTCGTTCAGGTAAACTGCATTCTGTGTATCGTCTCTGCCGGCGACGATGTCGAGGTCGCCGTCGCCGTCCATGTCGCCCACGGCGACGCTCGTAATGGTGTCCGCGCCAGGGCCGAAGTCGTGGCCAGTGTGAAAGTGGGCAGCGCCATCGTTGAGATAGACGACGCTCTGCTGGCCATAGTTGCCGGCGACGATGTCGAGATCACCGTCGCCGTCCAAGTCGCCCAACGCCACGCTGCGGGTGTTGTCGGCGCCCGTGCCAAAGCCGCGATCGGTAGCAAAGGTAACGGCTTCGTTCAGATATACTTCGTTCAGTTGGCCATCAATTCCGGCGACGATGTCGAGGTCGCCGTCGGCATCCATATCGCCCACGGCGACACTCCTCATGTTGTTCGTACTTGCGCCGAAGCTCCGGGAGGTGAGAAAGTTGGTATCGCCGCTGTTGAGATAGGCGAAGCTCTGCTGGCGACTGTTGGCGGCGACGATGTCCAGGTACCCGTCGCCGTTCAGGTCGCCAAGGGCCACGCTCCGTATAAAATCCTGCACCATTCCGAAGCTGCGAGTCACAGGGAAGTTGGCGTCGCCCCTGTTCAAATATACGGTGCTGGGCGGACCATCATTGCCGGCCACGATATCAAGTGCGCCATCGTTATTCATGTCGCCAACTGCCGTGCTGTAGGCAAAACCATTGCTGGAGAGCGTGCGAGTGGCGGTGAAGTTGCCACCACCATCGTTGAAGCTCACGACATTCTGCCAACCAACGCCGCCGGTTCTGATGTCGACGTCGCCATTGCCGGCTACGATATCGAGGTGCCCATCACCGTCCATGTCGCCAGCCGCTACGCTGCCGGTATTGTCGTTGCCTGGGCCAAAGCCGCTGGTTCTAGGGAAGTTGGCGGCGCCGTCATTCAAGTACACAAAGTTCTGCACGCCTGCATGGCCGGCGACGATATCGACGTCGCCGTCGCCGTCGACGTCGGCAGCTGCGACGCTGCCGGTGCTAATCGTACCTGGGCCAAAGCTGCGCGCGGTGGTGAAGTTCGCGGCGCCGTCCACGTTCAGAAAAACATAGCTCTGGCGGCCGGGGTTACCGGCAGTGCCGCCACTATCGCCATTGCCGACGATGATATCAAGATCGTGGTCGCCGTCGAGGTCGCCGACGGCTACACTGTAGGTGTCGGATACGCCGACAGCAAAGCTGCGAACGGTGGTGAAGTTGGCGCCGCCGTCGTTCAAGTAGACGGCATTATTCTGGGGAGTGACAAGGGGGCCGGACATTTCCGAGTCGTTGCCGACAACAATGTCTAGGTGACCATCGCCATTCATGTCGCCAAGTGCAATACTCCTGGTGTTGTCGGTGACTGGGCCGAAAGTGCGGGTCGTGAGGAAGCTGGCGGCGCCGTCATTGAAATAGACAACACTCTGCTGGCGATAGTTGCCGGCGACGATGTCAAGGTCGCCGTCCCCGTTCATATCGCCTACCGCCACACTTGTAGTGCTGTCGGCACCTGGGCCGAAGGTGCGGAAGGTGGTGAAGTTTGCGACACCATCGTTAAAATAGATAGCGTTTTGCTGTCCGTCATTGCCGGCGACGATGTCGAGGTCGCCATCGCCATCCATGTCGCCCAGCGCCACACTCCTGGTCTTATCCGAGCCTGTACCGAAGTTGCGCGCAGACGTGAAGTTACCGGCGCCGTCGTTGAGATAGACTACGTTCTGCTGTTCGTAGTTGCCGGTGACAATGTCGAGGTCGCCGTCGCCATCCACGTCGCCCGTAACTACGCTTTCGGTGCGGTCCGCCCCTGTACCGAAGCTGTGGCTGACATGGAAACTCGGATCGCCGGCGCGAGCCGGGCGAACGCAGATGGCCACAAGCACCAGAGAGCCGATAATCGCTAGCGGCAAGCGTGAATACATAATCCCCCCTAGCAGCAACGCAGCAAAAAAGCCTATTGTGGAGAGGTAGCAAGAATAGCATAACAGAGCCGTGTAATCAACGCGCTGTACAGACTTCTGATTGCTTGGGATTTACATCAGAAAGAAGCCAGCACCGTCTCCCAGCGGCCTACTTCGGCCACAGTCTCGGCATCGTAGAGGATAAGTTGTAGCGTGGTGGGCTGGGCATGCGCTGCCGCCGGCAGGTAGAGGCTGTAGACGTCACGCACTGTCTCGCCCCGCAGCCACGTCGTGGTGGGGGCGACCTGGCGTAGCGGAAACTCGTCTAGCGTGGCGGGCGAGCCGTCGGGGTACACGAGGACGTTGCCCGCGGCGTCGAGCAGGCGCAGCGACACCTTGAGCGAGCGCGGCAGTTCGGCGGTGGGCTGCCAATAGAGATTCACACGTAGGGCAGGGCCGCCCGCCCAGTCGAGCCGCTGCAGATCGTAGCCCTCCAGGATCAGGCGGCCCTGGTCCATCGCGAGGCCAAGTGGATTTTGCGGGTTGCCGGCCTGCGCCATTCCGCGCGGCCAGGCGCGCACGAGCGGGCCTTCGCCGCTGAAGCTGTAGTCACGCGTGATACCTTCCAACTCACGCGTTAAATAGGTGGGGAAACCGGCGGTCACCGCTGCGGCCAGTGCCTCGCGCCGGCGCTGTGGGTCATCGGCCGCGACCGGCGTGGCGTTTGTGCCGAGACCTTCGGCGGCTTGCATGTATTTGAGGGCGGTGACTTCGCCTTCGAGGCCGATTACGGTGCTGTGCGGCGGAAAGGGTACTTTGGCCATGTCCACCGCGTAGTCGTGGGCGCGCCAGTCCTGGCTGCGGTTCACCGTTGGTCCGCGGCCGGGGCCCCAGATCAGCAATACGAGGAGGCCGAAAGTCGCCAGCGCCGCCCACATGCCCGCTACGGAGGATTGCCGTGCCCCCAATTGGTTCAGCAGCGCGGCAACGATGACCGCGATGCCTCCGCCTGCCAGAAGGGCAAGGCACAGGAAGACGGGGATCAGAAACACTTCCTGGTCGCCGACCCGGTAGAGCAAGCCGAAAACCAGGTTGGCGGCAAGCACCAGCAGCACGAGCACCCAGCCCTTGCGCCGGCGCGCATCGGCAAGCCAGGCGCAGCCGGCAAGCGCGAGCAGGATGCCCGCCCAGCCCACCTGGGCCAGGACCAACTCGAACCACTGGTGCGGCGTGCGCTCGACGGCAAGGGCCGAGCCGCTAAAAAAACTGCTGTAGCCGCGCGCCAGTACGTGGTCCCAGAAGCCGTCCCAGCTGTTGGTATAGGCGCCGTGCAGGTCGACGATACCGACCGCAGCACGCAGCGGCAGGTAAAGATAGAGCAGCAGCGGCGCCAGCAGCGCGGCCAGCCACAACAGCCAGGCGGTACGCGGCCGCCACAACCCCGGTACGCTCCACAGGAGGTAAACCACCACGCCGGGCAATGCCAGGACGATCGTGCGGTGATGGGTGAGGCCGAGGCCGATGAGCAATGCCAGCAGCGTCATTCGTCCCACAAAATGCCAGCCCCTCAGGTGGGGAATCGTGAGCGTCACCAGCAGCACCGCTGCGAGCAAGAGATTGTGCAGGGCGTAGACCTCGGCGAGCGTGGCCTGCGCCCACCATACCGGACCCAGGCCAAAGGTGATGGCAGCGGCGAGACCGGCTGCTAAGCCAATCCAGCGGCGGCCTGCAGGCGAGTCCGCGATTGTCTGCTTAACAGGCAGTGGGCCTCCGTTTACCAGGCGCTGGCTCAACGCAAATACGAGCCCAACGGCGGCGGCGGCGGCCAGAGCGCTAAAGACGTTGACACGCCATGCCCAGTTGCCAAAGGGAAAGAGCAACCGGCTCCACAGCCCGCCCAGCAGCGTGTAAAGCGGATAGCCGGTGGGATGGGCGATGGCAAAGGTAGGCAGCACCAACTGGAATTCCAGGCTGTCGTCAAAGAGGGTAACGAGGCTGGGGGCGGCAGTGGCAGCATAGAGAGCGAAAAAGGCCAGGCCGGTGAGCCAGGGGGCGAGAAGAGTAATCCACTCGGCGAACATATGTCGCCCTGGCGGATGGTTGGTGGATGACGAGTCTGCGCGCATGGGTTATGTCCACAGGCCAGCATACCACAGGTCCGCCACGTAGGCGTGCCAAGCCATAGGCAGACGTGCGGACGAGACGATTTTCGTGACGGGAGCGCACCAGGATGTTTTCGCTTCAGGTAACTGACTGGACGTTTGAAAAATGCTCTGGTATGATGGCGGCACGTTTCAGGCTGTTGGATGGCCGCACGCCCGTGTTCCACCGGCGGGCATTTCGCTGACTAGACACAGTACCATGAACCAACTAACCGTTCGACGCCGGCTGGTGCTCCTCCTGGCCCTCGTCCTCACAATACTTGTTTTGTGGGCACCAGGCGTGCTGCATGCACAATCGCCTGTCGGCAGCGCCGCTAATGCTGCACCGGCAGGCGCAACAACCCCCCTCTTTTGGTATCTTCTCGCCGCCGCTAGCGCACTGCTGGTGCCGATCGGCCTGGTGCTGATCGGCGTGACCGGCCTGGAGCCCGAGCGCGCCTGGCATGCCGCCCTGGGCGCCATCGGGGCAATCGGTCTCGCCGGGTTGGCGTATTGGGCTTTTGGCTTTGCCCTGCAGTTTGGCGGCATTGGCCTGGCCTATGTGCGCCCCGAGCTGCGCGGCCTGGTGTGGGAGTGGAGCCCGCTGCCCTCCGACTGGGGCATGGGTTGGGGCGTAGCTGGCCTGACAGGGTGGTTTCTGTCGAACGGTGATCTGACCGCCATGACCTATGCGCTTTTCCTGTCGCACCTGCCTTGGGTGTTTACGGCCGCCCTCTTGCCCGTGCTGGCATTGCGCGGCCGCGCGCCCGCCAGCGCCACGCTGGTGCTGGCACTCGTGCTTGGCGGTGTGATTTATCCGCTGGCCGGCAACTGGGTCCAAGGCGGCGGCTGGTTGGGCGCGCTGGGACGCAACCTGTCACTCGGCCACGGCTTTGTCGATGCCGGCGGCGCCGGCACGGTATTCTTGCTGGCGGCTGCCTTTGCACTGGCGGCCGTGGCGGTGTGGCCTTCACCCAGGAGCGATGAAGACTTCTCAACAACGCTACCGCCCACCTTCCAGCCGCTCCTGACGGTAATCGGCAGTCTTTTCCTGCTGGCGGGCGTGATGGGGTGGCTGTGGTCCAACCCGCTGCAGGTAGAGACGCTTACCGACCTGGGCCTGCTGCGCGGCAGCGTCAACGTCGTGCTGGCGGCTGTTGGTGGCTCGATCATACCCCTGCTCTACACGTGGTTTGTCGCCGGCCGTAGCGACCCAACGTTGACTGGACGCGGCCTGGCGGCCGGAGTCGTGGCCGGCCTAGCCATCGCTCCCTTTGTCCAGCCGGGTCCGGCAATGCTGACAGGCATGCTGGCAGGAGCCACGGTGCCCTTTGTCACCTACATCGTAGACCACCTGCTGCACCTGGACGATGCCACTGGTGTTATCGTTACCAGTGGGTTCCCAGCGTTGTTGGGCTTGCTGCTGTTGGGTGTCTTTGCCGACGGCGCAGCCGGCGTGGGCTGGCAGTTGATGGGAGGCGCCAACTACCTGGGCGTTGCCGGGCAAGGTGTCTCCGGCCTGTTGGTGGCGAGCGGCTTTCAGCCTGATTTCCCTGGGCAACTGCAGGCGCAGGTGATCGGTGTCGTGGCACTTACGCTGTGGGGCTTTGTCAGCGGCTTGGTGGTGTGTGCGCCGCTCGGGCTGCTCTTCCATCACCTGCAGCGCAGCGACCAATCTGCGCCGGCGCCGCACGCGACGACTGGCGCACCGCTGATCGAGCCGGACTTGTCCAAGCCGGAAGCGGCGCAGCCCTCGCGCTCATTTCGCTAAGGCAAACGTCGCCAGCGGCGTATAGACGGGACCGGCCGGGCGCAGGTCACTGTGGATAAGGTGGATTGCTTCGACGGCAAACGGTTCGTCTGCAGCTTGCGGCGCTGTCACCGTGCGCAGGGCTTCGCCGGCCCGTGCCAGTATGCTGGGCGCCGCACTTTTTTGCGCCCGCGCAATGGTCAGGTGCGGCGTGAAGGCGCGCTCTTCGCCGGCAAAGCCGGCCTCCTGTGCAACAACCTCGATGCGCTGCTGCAAGGGAGCCAGCGCGCCCACGTCACCCACAAAATCCAACCACAAAATATTGGGCTTGCGCAGGTTGGGAAATGCGCCCGTCGCCTGCAGCGCCAGGTGAAAGACAGGCACAGCGGCGACAATGGTTGTCAATGCCGTCTCGATCTGCTTGCGTTGCGCCTCGCTGGTTTCCCCGAGAAAGCGCAAGGTAAGATGCAGGTTGTCGGTGGGCGTCCAACGAAACGCATCGCCGCTCGCTTGCTCGTCCAACAGCCTCTGCAGACGGCGCTGACGCTCCAATACGCGCTGCTTGACATTCGCTGGCAACTCAATGGCGATAAAGGTGCGCATGGCGGTTGTAAATGGCCCGGCAACGGTTTGGCGGCTTTAGAAGCGGCGGCGGATCGGCGTGCGTTCGTAGAAGTCGCGCTGCGACGAACGTGACCGCATAAACATGACGCTGGTGATCAATCCGAGGATGCCAATCGCGCTGGCGCCGGTAAAGGTGAGGCAGAGCAGCATGATCATCAGGTTCTGCGTCAGGTTTTGCCCGCTCGGTTGCAACGAATTAGCCAATTGCACGCCTGCCGGCATGGGGGTAGCCGTGGGCAGCGGCGTCAAGACAGGGGCCAAGGCTATCGGCACCTGGGTAGGCGTGGCCGTCACCACTACGTAGGCGACCGTCGGCGTGGCCGGCTGGGCATATTCAGGCGCAGCGCTCATGCCGGCCTGCGGCGCGTTCGCCAACTGGTCTGGCGGCAGCGGATTGCCATAGGCGTCGGTTGCCACGGCGGCGGCCTGGTACGGCGTTGCGATCGGATTGCCGTAGGCGTCAAATGCAGCCGAAGAGGCAGCCGCGGGCACGCTGGGTGTCGGCACCGGGCCGGTTGGGTTAACGGACGTCGGCACCGGGTTGCCGAATGCATCGGTAGCTACAGCCTGCGGCAAAGGTGTTGCGGGCAGCGGATTGCCAAAGGCATCTGTCGCGACCGCCTGCGGGATCGGGGTAGGCAGCGGGTTGCCAAAGGCATCCGTCGCGACGGCCGGTGGAGTCTGCTGGATCGGGTTGCCAAAGGCATCCGTTGCTACTGGTGCTGGAAACGGCGTCGCCAACGGGCTGGTAGGGTTAAACGGCGTGGGCGGAATCGGATTGCCAAAGGCATCGGTGGCGACGGCCGGTGGAATTTGCTGGATTGGGTTGCCAAAGGCGTCAGTCGCAACCGGCGGCACCGGCGTCGGGGCAATCGGGTTACCAAAGGCGTCGGTCTGTACGGGCACAGGCGTAAACACGGGGATGGCACCAAGACCCGGGGTGGGTGTTACCATAGGGCCATAGCCGCAGCGATCGAATACCTCGCCGGGCGAACCGTCGGTGGTAATCTCCTTAAGCCGGAAGCAGTAAGACACACCAGGAACGACGCCCGCCGTCACCGGAAAATTATAGAGCGCACCCACGTTGGGGCCGCCCTGCGCACGCACAAAGCCGATCTCGTGAAAGGCGGCGTCCGGCTCGTTCGCCTGCTTGCATTGGATATCAAAGCCGGCCAGGTTGACTTCGCTGGATGTGCTCCATTCCAACGTGACAGAGGTTGGAAACGCGATAACGTTAAAGAAATTGAGTTGGACGGCGGCCAGGGCCGGCTGTACACAGGCAAAGAGGATGCCGAGGGCAAGTGGGGCCAACACCACTGCTGCCAATCGCCTGGGGTGCGCCACGATCCCACCTCTTACTCGTACATACGCTTGTAGTGTTCGCTTCTGCAAAGAAACCCAAATACCCATCAGCTTGCCATTCAACCAATAAATGCTCTCGGGAAACACTTTCCCCAAAGCTTCTCGAACCCGGACCGCGATCGCCGGGTTTTCTGCCATACCTTTCCAAATAGTAACATGCTGCGCAGGAAATGCCCATACGCTGTTTGCCGTATTAGGCAGGGTTAGCCCCAAGTAGTAGAGGGGGATTACTGCTTGAGCAGGTGCTGTACGTCGGCGGCGATGTCGGCCGCAGGCGCGTCAGTCGGGTAAATGGCGCGCAGGTTGTCATCCTTGTCAATCAGGTAGATCACGGCTGTATGGTCGATTAAATAGCCGGCGGCGCTTTGGTTGGCATCCACCTCGTGTTTCTTGGCGAAGACGCCGTATTCCTGCTTGGCGATCTCCAGAGCATCAGGCGGCACCTGTACACCGTAAAAGCTGGGATTAAAGGAATGTACGTACTCCCCCAGCCGGTCTGGCGTGTCGCGCTCAGGATCCACGGAGACAAAGACGGCCGCCACGTCCTTCTGTTGATAGGGCGGCAGCTGCTCGTAGACACTCTTGATGTTGGCCAGTGTCAACGGGCAGACGTCGGGACAGAAAGTATAGCCAAAAAAGACTAACTTGACCTTCTCTGGCAGATCGTTGAGCTTAAACTGTGTGTTACCCGCCTGTAACCCTTCAATTGCCGGCGCCGGAATGATGGGATTATAGGCCGTGCCGTGAAAGGAGTAGGCGGGGCCACCGCAGCCGGCTAGTGCGATTGCCGCCAAGAGAAGCAGTGGCAACAAGATCTTGCGCATTACTCAGTTCCTTCTCCTGCGGCTGATTCGTCGCCTTGCCAAGCACGCAGCAGATCCAACCATTCGTCAAGACAACTGGTGGCCAGGCCGCTATTGTACCAAACCCGCATCTCGTAGATCAGTTCGTCTACCAATGCCAAATAACGCTCATGGCCTTCCGGTGTCTCGTCTTCGGCCAATTCTTCGTACTCGGGATGGGCTTCGAGCCAAGTTTCGACCTGTGCCTCGGCGCGACTCGGTCGCGGCCCCCACTGTGCCTGCTGGTACCAATCCTCGTCAAAGCAGAGAAACTGTGGCAGGTCCCATTCGTCGAGCAGCGCCGCTATATCCAACTCGGGAGCCAGGGTCGCGAGCGGCGAAAGATCTTCCTCGTCGCAGAAAATGCGCAACTGTAGGCGCGGGCCGGCATCGACTAGGCGCGCGATCACAGGCAGCACCGTCAACGTATCAGGGTCTTCTTCGCTGACCAGGGCCAGGATGTTGAGTGTATCGGGGAAGGCAGCGGCGGCCATTTGCACGGCCGGGCCGAGGCGCGTCTCGTCGTAGCGAGTGCGCAAAAGGCGAGCAAACCGTGGCGAGCGTTGGACAAATTCGCCGTACTGCAGCGCCCGGCCATAGGCAAGCGTCTTGTCGTGATGGACGGCACGGGTGTGCGCGACGGTGTGCGCGGCAGGGCGTACTTCGGTGTGCGTTTCGGTGTGCGTTTCTGGGTGATCGACCGTGTGGGCTTCCGCCTCAGGCAAGACAGGTGTTTGCTCCATATGTCCACTATACCACAAGATAGAAAGTCAATGATCTTCAGGCATGTCACATTGGCGGTGTGACCTATCAGGTTAGATGGCGTTTTATATTGACGAAAGGCTCGAAGCATGCTAATTTGACCCTGGCTTTGGCCCGGAAAAGTTTGTCATTAATACGCAATTTGGTTCGCTTACTATCGCTGTTTGTCGGAGACTCATGCTATGAGCGTTGCTTCTTCACCTGTAGTTGATGATGTGTTGCCCGCCTGGACAGAGATGCCCGATCCGCGCCGGCTGCTGGCCGAGAGTGACCCCGAAGTATTTGCGGCCATTGAATTAGAGCGGCGGCGCCAATCAGAGGGGGTTGAGCTGATCGCCAGTGAGAATTACGTTTCTGCGCCCGTGTTGGCGGCACTGGGCAGTGTGCTGACCAACAAATACGCCGAAGGATACCCGGGCAAACGCTATTACGGTGGCTGTGAATTTGTCGATATCGCCGAGAACATAGCGATCGAGCGCGCCAAGCAGTTGTTTGGCGCCGACCACGCCAACGTGCAGCCGCACTCAGGTGCACAGGCCAACGAGGCCGTGTACCTTGCCCTGCTCAACCCTGGCGACCCGGTGGTGGCGCTCAAGCTCGACCATGGTGGCCATCTCAGCCACGGCATGAAGCTCAACAGCTCGGGCAAGCTGTACAACTTTCAGCACTACGGCGTCGACAAGGAGACCGAGCGTATCGACTATGACGAAGTCGAGCGTCTTGCCCTCGAATTCCGGCCTAAGCTGATTGTATCGGGGGCCAGCGCCTACCCGCGTTTTTGGGACTTCCCGCGTCTGCGCCAGATCGCCGACAAGGTGGGCGCACGCTTGTTGATGGATATGGCGCACGTGGCAGGCTTGGTTGCGGCCAGGCTGCACCCGGATCCCGTGCCCTATTGCGACGTGGTCACCACGACCACGCACAAGACACTGCGCGGCCCGCGCGGCGGCCTCATCCTGTGCCGCGCCGAGTTGGCCAAGGAGATCGACAAGGCCGTTTTCCCCGGTATGCAGGGCGGCCCGCTGATGCACGTAATCGCTTCCAAGGCGGTGGCGTTTGGCGAGGCGCTCAAGCCCGACTTTGTGGGCTATCAACAGCAGGTGTTGGCCAATGCGCAGACGTTGGCGGCAACGCTGCAGGAGGAGGGGCTGCGCATCGTCAGCGGCGGCACCGACAACCACCTGATCCTGGTGGACCTGGGGGTGCTGGGCCAGGATGCGCACGGCAATGAGATCACGGGCAAGCTGGTGGAGAAGGCGCTGGACAAGTCCGGCATCCACTGCAACAAGAACATGATCCCCTTTGACCCCAAGCCGCCGATGACGACTAGCGGCATTCGCTTGGGCACGCCGGCCGGCACCACGCGTGGCATGCGTGAGGCGGAATTTGCGCAGACCGCTCGCTGGATCGCTGCCGTAGCCAAGGATCCGACCAACGCCGAGCTGCTGGAGCAGACACGGCTGGCCGTGGCAGAAATGATGCTGGGGTTCCCTGTACCCGCGTAGAATCAGAGTGTAGACCACGTTCCCCGGGATGTCATAATGTGGCGATATGCAGTGACTTGACAGAATATCATCATATATTCGACGTAGCCCGATTAAACGAAAATTGGCTGTTGACAGCCGTCGGAGATCGCGCTATAGTTGCTAATCGATTCATCTAATCGGTTAGACAATTCGATTAGAGCCGCATTTGGGTGAGGGTGTGGCTTGCCCGCGCCGTATTCTTCCTCTTCCTGACTTACGTCTGTCCAATTATATTGTGCGTGCCGCCGCCAGGGCCAGACTGGCCACGGGCTGGAACTGGCGTCATGAACGCCCGCGGTACGCGTTCAAAAAAGGAAAACAAACTATGCGTGTCGCATTTCATGGTGCCACTACGATGACATCCGACTTGGAAACCGACGTGCGCGTCACGGCAAACGCCGGTTTCAAGGCCCTCGAACTGTGGGCCACCAAGGTAGACAAGTACCTGGAAACCCATTCGGTGGATGAGTTGAAGGCGCTTTTGGCCAACAACAACGTCGCCCCCATGACCTTCAACTCGATCGAGTTCATCGCCTTCCGCGGATCCGATTTCGAGCAGATCAAGGCGCGCTGCCGTCAATTGTGCGCACTGGCCCAGCAGATAGGCTGTCCGTCCGTAGCTATCATTCCCAGCCCCACGCCCAAGTACGACGTCACCTGGGAGGCCGTGGTGGACGAGCACGTGCAAGCCATTCGCGCACTGAGCGACATCGGTTATAAGTATGGCGTCAAGCTGGCTTTCGAGTTCCTGGGCTTTGGCTGGTGCTGCGTACGCACCCCGCGCGGCGCACGTGAAATCATCGAAAAGGCCGGCCGCGACAACGTTGGCATGGTGGTGGACATCGCTCACTTCTACATCGGCGGCGGGCTAATCTCCGAGATCGAGGCGCTCGACCCCAAGATGATCTACGCCTTCCACCTGGACGACGTCGAGGATGTGAGCAAGGAAGGTTACACCGACGCCAGCCGCGTAATCCCCGGTCTCGGCGTAGCGCCCGTGCAAGAAGTCTGCGCCGCGCTCAAGAAGATCGGGTATGACGGCCCTTGCTCGATCGAGCTTTTCCGCCCTGAGTATTGGGGCTGGGATCCGCAGGACTTGGCGCACCAGGTGCGGACGGCCAGTGAGAAGGTGCTGCGCCCCTATTTTGATTTTGTGTAAAGAGGAAGAATTCGTGACAGACGGCGTCATTCCAACAAAGCGCGAGGTGCGACTGGCGATGGTGGGCGGGGGACCCGGCTCAAATATCGGCGAGACGCACCGCTATGCGGCCCGCATCGACAACCGTTATGATCTCGTGGCGGGTGTCTTCGCCACAGATCCCGTACGCAGCCAGACTTTTGCCGCACAGCTTGGCATCGCCACCGACCGCCGCTATGCCAACTGGCAGGAGCTGGTCGAACAAGAGTCGCAGCATCCGGATGGCGTCGAGGTGGTGGCCATCGTCACCCCCAACAACAGCCACTATGCCATTGCCAAGGATTGTCTCGAACATGGCTTGCACGTGATCTGTGATAAGCCGCTGACGACGGAACTCGAGCAGGCGCAGGAACTGGCCGAGTTGGCCAGGCAGACCGGGCGGGTGTTTGGACTGACGCACAATTACACCGGCTACCCGATGGTGCGCCATGCCCGTGCCATGGTGGCTGCGGGCGAATTGGGCGAGGTGCGGCTTGTGCAGGTCGAACATGCCTCAGGCTGGGCCGCGACGCTGCTCGAAGCCGAAGGACACAAGCAGGCCGTCTGGCGCACGACCCCATCCATCGCGGGCAAGTCGAGTGTGGTGGGCGACTTGGGCACGCACGCCCATAACCTGGCGCGCTTCATCACTGGGCTGGAAGTGGCGCAGCTTTCCGCCGAACTGTCGAGCGTGGTGCCGGGGCGGCAGGTGGACGACAACGCCCATATCCTGTTGCGCTTCGAAAACGGCGCCAGGGGCATGATGTGGGCGTCGATGGTGGCCACCGGCAATACGCACGGGCTGCGCATCCGCGTCTACGGCTCAGATGCCAGCATCGAGTGGGTGCAGGAGAACGCCAATGATCTGCTGCTGCAGCCGGCCAACGGCCCGCACCAGATTCTCACGCGCGGGTCGGTCTATCTCTCGCCTGCGGCGCAGCACGCCTCGCGCTTGTGGCCGGGCCACCCCGAAGGCTTTCTGGAAGCCTTTGCCAACATCTACAACGATGTGGCTGACGCCATCCTCGCCCATGAACAGGGAGTCGCGCCGGATCCACTGTCCACCTGGTATCCCAATGTGGACGACGGCGTTCTGGGCGTGCGCTTTATCGATGCGGCCGTGGCGTCACACCATGCCGGCGGGCAGTGGGTAAAAGTCTAGCAATCGAACAATATGAGGGATGCAAAATGATGAAATTTGCCTTGTTTGGGGCCGGGTTTATCGGCCAGGTGCATGGGTTGAACGTAGCGGCACACCCGCGCGCCCAGTTAGGCTATGTGTACGACGTAAACCTGGCCGCCGCCGAAAAGCTGGCCGGGCTGACTGGGGCGACGGTAGTGAGTTCGCCCGACGACGTTTGGGGCGCGAGTGACGTGGACGCCGTGGTGATCGCCTCGTCCACCAACACGCATGCCGACCTGTTGCTGAGTGCCATTGCTGCCGGCAAGCCGGTGTACTGCGAGAAGCCGATTGACCTGAATATCGACCGCGTCAAGCAAGTGGCCGTTGCCGCCGAACAGAAGCATACGCCGATCCTGATCGGCTTTAGCCGCCGTTTTGACCCCAACCATCTGGGCGTGCGCCAGGCCGTGCAGTCAGGCGAGATCGGCAAGATCGAGATCATGCACCTGACCTCGCGCGGCCCGCAGCCCCCGCCCATCTCCTATGTCAAGGTGTCGGGCGGCCAGCTGCGCGACCAGACAATCCATTTCTTTGATCTGGCCTGCTGGCTGGCGGGCGAGACGCCGGTGGAAGTCTATGCCACGGGCGCGGCCTTGATCGACCCGGCCATCGGCGAGGCCGGCGACGTGGATACGTCGATGATCATTATGAAAATGGCGAGCGGGGCATTTTGCCATATCGACAACAGCCGCCGCTCGGCCTACGGCTACGACGAGCGCATCGAGGTCTTTGGCTCCAAGGGCATGGTGCAGTCCAACCGCAAGCCGGTGCGCGAGGTTTCGCTCTACCAGGGCGAGAAGGTGATCTCCGCAGGCCTGCACGCCGGCTGGTTCGAGCGCATGCAGCCTAGCTTTGGCCTGGCGTTGGACGCCTTTATCTCCTCGCTGGAAGGCAAGCCTTGCCCCTACCCGTCGCTGCGCGACGGCTTGACGGCCCAATTGATCGCTGAGGCGGCCGTCGAATCGCTCCACACCAACAAGCCCCTTAAGATCGAGTACTGGCAGCCGGCCTGAGGCGAGGAGAGATCCGGTTGAGGCACGCGCCCAGGCGGCGCAGGCACGTTTTGGCGGCGATCATTGTTCACGCATCACACGAGAACCGCTCCAACCGGGGCGGTTCTCGTGTGATCGGTGATTGTATAATGCTGTGGTAGGCTTAGAATACCATGAGACAAAAGCACGTCACGCATAAGGATGTGGCGGAGCGAGCAGGCGTATCGGTGGCGACGGTATCCTATGTGATCAACAACGGCCCACGACCTGTCTCGGTGGCTGCGCGCCGGCGGGTGCAGGAGGCAGTGGCGGAGCTGGGCTACGTACCGAATGACCTGGCGCGCAGCCTGCGTCTGCAGCAGACCTCCCTGGTGGGTCTCATCATTCCTAGCTTGGCCAACCCTGTTTACGGGGAGATCGCACGCGAACTCGAACGGGTGTGTACGCAGCAGGGGACGCTCGTCGTACTCTGCAACAGCGATCGTGCCGGAGACCGCGAGCATCGCTTTGTACGTACACTGCGCGCCAAGCAGGTCGATGGAGTAGTTATTACACCGCACAGCGAGGCATTGAGTCTGCTGGGGCCACTGCTGGCAGCGCATATCCCTGTCGTAGTGCTCGAGCATTCGCTGCCTGGCTTACACTGCATCGTGATTGATGAGTTGGAGGGAGGGCGGCTGGCGACGCAACACCTGATCGACCTGGGCCACCGGCATATTGGCCTCATTCGCCGCCAGCCGACCAGCGCCATGAGTTGGCAGCGTCATGACGGCTATCGGTTAGCCTTGGCGAATGCAGGCATCGTCTACAATCCCGCTCTAGTGGTGCACTGTGGGTCGAGCCAGGTGGAAGGGTACGCCGCTATGCAGCAGCTGCTGGCGTTGGACGAGCCGCCGACAGGGGTGTTTGTGCACAATGACATCCTGGCCATGGGCGCTATGCGCGCTGTCTATGACGCAGGGCTGTCGATCCCCGGCGACCTGTCTCTGGTAGGGTACGACGACATTGCCAGCGCTGCCTATCTCTCACCGCCGCTGACGACCGTGCGCTTCCCCAAGGTCGAGATGGGGGCGTTGGCTGGACATACGATCCTGCAGTTGGCGCAGGCGGGCGTGGAAATGGAGGCGCAGACGGTGACCCTCTCGGTGGAGCTGATTGTGCGCCGCTCGACTGCCGCACCGCAGGAACCTTGGTAACAACACTTTTTCAAACAAGAAGAGAAAGTCAGGCCGCAATCATGTCAGTTGAAACGAGTACGGGCACCGCTTCCGAACGTCGCAACTGGTTGGGCACGCGTGAACAGACAGGATGGTATTTCTACGACTGGGCGAACTCCGCCTTCTCGACCACTGTGGTGGCCGTCTTTCTCGGCCCCTATTTGACCGCGATCACCGAAGCTGCGGCCGATACCGCCGGTTTTGTCCACCCACTGGGCGTGGCCATTCGTGCGGGGGCCTTCTTCCCCTTCGTCGTCTCGCTTTCAGTACTGCTGCAGGTGTTAATCTTACCCGTAATTGGGGCCGTCGCCGACTACACACACCTCAAGAAGCGCATCATGGGGCTTTTCGCTTATATTGGTGCGTTCGCCACGCTCGGGCTCTATTTTCTCAACGGCACAAACTACCTGTATGGCGGGTTGCTATTTCTGGTTGCCAACCTAAGCTTTGGCGCGGCCATGGTCTGCTACAACGCCTTTCTCCCCGACATCGCTGAGCCGAACGAGCGCGACAAGGTGTCCTCGGTAGGGTGGGCGCTCGGCTATCTCGGGGGTGGCCTGCTGCTGGCGCTCAACCTGGTCTTCTTTTCCTTGCGCGAGAGTCTCGGCGTAAGCACCAGCGACGCCGTGCGCATCAGCCTCGCCTCGGCCGGATTGTGGTGGGCGATCTTTACCGTCATCCCCCTGCTGACGTTGCGCAACCGCCAGCCGCGGCGTGACCTGCCAGGCGGCGAACGTTATTTGACCATCGGTTTCAAGCAGCTGGGCCACACGTTACGCCGGTTGCCACAATATCCGCAGACACTGCTCTTCCTGGTCGCCTACCTGCTCTACAACGACGGCATCCAGACGGTGATCTCGCTCTCGTCGCAGTTTGGCAGCGAAGAGTTAGGCATGACCGCCGCGGAACTGCCGCAGTTGTTCTTGATGGTGCAGTTCGTAGCGTTTTTTGGCGCATTGGCCTTTGGCATGCTGGCCAAGCGCATCGGGGCGAAGCGGTCGATCATTATCAGCCTGGTGATTTGGAGCGGCGTGGTGCTGTATGCCTACTCTCCTTTGCTGGAGACTGGCCGCCAGTTTTTTGCCGTCGGTGCGGTCATTGCCCTGGTACTGGGGGGCAGCCAGGCGCTGAGTCGCTCGCTCTTCTCGCTGATGATCCCCAAGGGGCAGGAGACTGAGTATTTCAGCTTGTATGAGATCAGCGAGCGCGGCACCAGTTGGCTGGGGCCGCTGCTCTTTGGCCTCGCCATCCAGGTGACCGATTCATATCGCCTCGCCGTGCTGTCGGTGGGTGTCTTCTTTATCGCGGGCCTCATCATGCTGCCACTTGTCAACGTGCGCAAGGCAATCGCCGAGGCCGGCAACGAGGCGCCGGAAATAGTCTGACGCTTACCGCTTCCACTCGCTCACCTGACCAGTGCTGGCATCGAGGACAACGCTGAGCCCATCCACCAACTCATGTATGTTGCCTTCGATGCCGATCACGGCGGGCAAACCCAGCTCGACGGCGGCAAGTGCGCCATGGCTGTCCATCCCGCCTTGCACCATGATGAGTCCGCCGGCGCGCCGCAGGACGTTGATGCACGTGCGGTCGATGTGATCGGCGAAAATGATGTGCTGCGAGCCTACCTGCAAGTCCTGGTTGGGATCGATGGGGGGGTGAATGGTCAGGATTTGTCCCGCCACCTCGCGCTGGCCGATGCCTGTGCCGCGTCCGAGCACGCGATCGATACGCCGGATCATCAACAGGTTGGTCGCGTTGCGCACGTTGCCTACGACGCCTGCCGTCAGCACAACCGTATCGCCTTCGCCTACAAAGCCACGCGCCTGCGCGACGTTGATGGCGTCGGTCACGACCTCGTCGGTGTTGCTCAGGCGCTTGGTCAGAAGCGGATAGGTGCCCCAGAAGAGCGCCAACTGGCGCTGCACCATCGGGCTGGGCGTGACTGCAATCAGCGGCACTTGGGGCCGGAAGGAGGCCATCAACCGCGCCGTCGCCCCGCTGATGGTGGGGGCGATGATCGCCTTGGCCTTGGTTTCGTTGGCCGTAAACACGGCAGCGTGGCAGATCGCCCCCGCGGCGGTAAAGATACGCGGCTCGGTAAATGTGATCTTGCTGCGCATGGTGTCCATCAGCCGCTCAGCTTCCTCGGCGATCTTGGCCATGGTGGCGACCGCCTCGACCGGGTACTGGCCCGAGGCCGTTTCGCCCGAGAGCATGATGGCGTCGGTGCCGTCCAACACGGCGTTGGCCACGTCAGAAGCCTCGGCGCGTGTCGGCCGCGGGTTGCGGATCATCGAGTCCAGCATCTGGGTGGCGGTGATCACTGGCTTGGCGGCGGCATGGCACTTGGCAATGATCTGCTTTTGCACTGTCGGCACGGTCTCGGGGCTGGTCTCGATACCCAAATCGCCGCGTGCCACCATAATGGCGTCGGACGCCTCAATGATAGCGTCGATATTGCGCACGGCGTCAGGCTTCTCAATCTTGGCCACGACGGGAATGGCACGGCCAAAGGCGGAGTTGCTCTGGATAATGCCCTTGAGTTCCATTACCTCCTGCGCCTTGCGCACAAAGCTGAGCGCAACCCAATCCACCTGGTGGTCGAGCGCAAACTTGACGTCTTCGAGATCCTTGGGTGTCAATGCCGGGATGTCAAGCGAGGCATCCGGCAAATTCATACCCTTGTTGCTCTGCAGGATGCCGGTGAGGATCACGCGCGTTGTGATCTCAGTGTCGGTTTTGTCCAGTACTTCCAGTTCGAGCATGCCGTCGTCGAGCAGGATGCGCTCGCCCGGCTGGACGTTCTTGGGCAGGTCTTTATACTGGATCGGCACGCGGCCGGGCACGCCGATGATGTCTTCGGTGGTGAGGATCAACTGCGCATCCTTTTCCAGTAGAACGCCGCCCTCCTGCATCTTACCCGTGCGCAGCTTGGGCCCTTGCAGGTCTGCCAGGATGGAGATGGGCTTTTGCAGTTGCTCCGAGACAATGCGCACACGCTCGATGGTCTCGGCGTGGTATTCGTGGGTGCCGTGGCTCATATTGAGCCGTGCGACGTTCATGCCTGCGGTGGCAATACGGCGCAGAATGGGCATTTCGCGACTGGCTGGGCCAATCGTACAAACTATTTTAACGCGCAACATGAATGGCAGTTCCTTCAGCCTGATAAATCTGAAACATACGAAATTGCGCTGTATGCTACCATAAGCGCGGGTGATGTAAAAGCGGGTTGGTGATGACCAGGTGTCACCTAAAGGGGTGACACCTGGTCATCACCATAGTTGAGATAGGGCGCGGGCAGATCGACCTATTCGTTGTATGGTCGATAGTGCGGCTCATGTTCCCGTTCGTTGGCAGGACCGCCGGCAGATTCCCCGCCGCGGCTGTGGGCAGTTTGGGCGACTGCTACTGCAGGCAGAGGCGTTACACCGTCCAAATCCTCTTCATAGAGATAATCACTGTCAAGACTGTCAGGGGGGAAGTGGTCATCCCCGTCCTCATCCTGGCGCGCCGCGCGTTCGGCCTCGGCCTCGGCAATGGTGCGCTCCCCCGCCGCGTAGCGCGCCCGCGCTTCCTCGAACTCCTCTTCGGTCATCCCTAGCGGACGGTCGTTGTCGCCAAAGGTGCGGCGCAAACCATGTGTGACAGCCATGAACGCCTGCTGCAGCAGCTTATCACTGTGGATCTGGGCAAAGGTGCGCACCGCGGCGTCGGCGGTCAAAGGCGCTAGCTCAAAGCGTTTAGCCAGATCCTCGCGGTGAAAGGCGATCCACAAGTAGAGGTCGGCTTCGGTGCGATCTGGGAAGTTGGCAAGCAGTTCCTGCTCACGGATTGACGCGACGACGGGCAGGTAGACGTTGTCGTACCAACTCGTCACCGCATCGAGCCAATCCAGGCGCTCGTCGCTGCCGGCGCGCTCCAGGTCCAGGTTGCGGAAATATTGGTGCACCGCAATGTGGCGCAGCATGATTCGATAGCGGCCAGGCTCCGTTAGCACCACGTTATTGCCCGGGCGCAGTTCGTCCAGGTGCGTGCGCTTGAGAAAGTCGGAGCGCTCGATCTTGATGATCCACTGGTCGCGTTCGAAGTCGTCCAGCGTCAGATCGACGTCGGTTTCGATTTCCGTTACGTACGCTTCGATATGGGTCAGCCCGTTTGCGCGCGCCACGCTCACGCGGTGATTGCCGTCGCGCACAAAGTAGACCTCGCCGATCTTGTACAGCTCGATGGGCAAGTAGCCTTCAAGCGAATGCATGATGGCGTCGACGCGAGCCCAACGTTCCGGATTGATCCCCGCCCGCGGGAGAAATGTCCGTGTAAAGTCGCGATAACGACCCACGCTGCCCACAATCTGGTCCAGCGGCACCATGCGGGTGCCCATCTCTATTTGCTGGCGGGCGCGCAGCCGATTGGCGACTGCGTCATAGCTGATCAAGTCTGTGCTGGCGCCCGTGATTTTTCCCAGCAGGTCCGCGACCTGCGCCTTGCCGGCGCTACGCCGGTAACGTTCCATCGATTCGGCAGACAAAGCTCTGTCTGGCATCAAAACACAACTCCTTTGCAGCATGGTGCATTGGCTGCCCCCAGGGCAACCTGCCGGTAACCTGCGTACGCAACCGGCGGCAGTGCACCGCTGCCTAATCTATACCCACTACATCAACAACGTGTTAACTGGTTGGAGTTCACTGCGCTGTGCTTCCTAACCCGTGTACACCAGTATGAACGTATCGGCGTTCGTCACACACTTGTGAGTACGCTGCCGTGCGGTCCGTTAAGAAGACTGCATCGGGCCACCGATCGTTCCAAAACTAACCGATTATACCTTGAAACAGGAATCTGCACATAGTGTGCAACCTACAACAGCCAACAAGGCATGTTGGGCAAAGCTCACAGTAGGTCACAATGCCGGTGTTATGACACCGGCTCGGCTAGGGCTGAACTTGCTCGACCACTGCGGCGGCTAGCGCCACGCATTCGTCGGCGCGCAAGTTCATGCAGTTGACGCCTTGCACGACACCTTCTTTGGGGGGCACCTCGGCAGCCTGGAAGCGAATGATCTTGCCCAGGCGCGAGATGGCAAACAGATCGGTGCGACTTTCAGCGCCCTCGTCGACTGCTACCGCGCCCACAATGGCGTCCGCCTTCATTGCCGTCTTGCCCCCGGCGCCGGGCGACTTGTTCGCCGCAAACCCGCTCAATTGGCGGATCGTACCCTTACCGTCGCTCGAGAGAAGAAAAACGCCGCCCTGGGCCCCCGTGGCCGCCACGCCTACCACGGCATCACCAGGATCGACGCGCATGCCCAGGCAGCCCCGCACAGGCACCAGCCGCTCGGCAAAACGGATGGCTTGACCTTGGCGAGTCACAAGAAACAGCTCGTCGCTGCCTTTGCTCCAACAAGCCGCAGCCGGTGCACCGCCTTCCCTGATGTCGTATAACGAGGTGCCTGACTGCAGGCCTGACCCGAGATACTGCTTGGCGATGCGCCGCACTTGTCCGCGCTGGCTGACCACGAGCAGGAATGATCCGCTTGGGTGTGTGTCTTCCATGACCAGGGCGATGCGTTCGTCTGGGCGGAAGGGGAAGCGCGCAATGATCGATTCGCCGCGCCCGCGCACGTCCCGTTCGGGTACCTCGCGCACGGGCAGTCGGAAGACGCGTCCTTGGTTGGAAAAGAGAATGAGGCCCACGGAAATGTCGGCCAAGACGAGAAAGGCAGGCGCGTCTTCGTCGGGTGCATCCAGGTCGAAGACGCCCATGCCGCCGCGGCGCTGCCGCAGGTACAGGTGGCGTGGCGTGCGTTTGGCCACCCCGGCGGCGGAGATCGAGATCACCTGCACCGTCGTGGGCGCCTCGCTCGGTTCCAGGGGTGCTTCGCTGCGCGCCGCCTCCTCGCTCTGCAGGTGAGCCAGCTCTTGCTCCAGCCCCTCGATATAGGCGGTAACATCCTCAGGAAGATTGCTCAAATCGGGTCGCTCGTGCATCCACTACTCCTTGCCGTGCGATTATGCGTATCCTAGGTGGTCTGCGTTAATTGTATTTACATACCCTGCCAGTTTACCCTACCCAGCCCGCGCAGCCCGCATGCTTTGATGCGGGCCGCCCGCTACGCCGCGTGCGGCGCGCGGGGTATGTCCCCTGCCAGTTTACCGAATGTTTGGGCAAAGCAAAAGTAGGGACACGTCCCCCCTGTGATGAGACAAACGTCACTTGCGGCCACATTACAACGTGCTATACTGGGAAACTAGAAAGCAGCAGCTTTTGGCGCAAGGCAAACGGCCTTGCGGAGGAAAACCTTGAAAATTCTTGCGTTGGAGGCAGACGCGCCAGGTGCCGATGTGGGCGCCTTTACCACGGCGCTGCTGCAGGCGGAGTCCAGGCGGGCCTGGGAGTTGGTCCAGGCCGGCGTGATCCGCGAACTGTATTTCCGCGCCGACCGGCACGCTGCTGTGCTTGTGTTGGAATGCGCAGCCACCCAGGAAGCGCACGATGTACTGGCGACACTGCCGCTGGTGGCGGCAGGGTTGATCACCTTCGAAGTTATTCCTTTAGCGCCTTACCCTGGTTTTGCGCGGTTATTTTCCGACCCGTGATTCGTGCGTCCTGGCATAAGTCGGCTCAAGTTCGAGCGCCATCCGAGAATCGTGTAGTAGTTCAAAAGGTAGGAACTTGTGAAGAACGACATTTGGAGCCAATTCCTGCGCCGCTTTTCCGCTAATCTCGCGGTGCGTATTACGGACGGTATGACCCCTCTGCTCAATGGGGCGATGACCTATCTGCAAGACCTTAAGGTTTACTGTCCCGAAGCATTCGACGAATCCGGCAGCCTGCGTCCCAACTGGGAACAGATCGTGCGCGCCAAGCTGTCCGAAACCAAGCCGGTCAAGACGCCGGCCTTCCACTTCGAACACATCAATCGCAAGTGGTACGTTAATGTAAACTGAATTCCTGCTGACGAGCATGCTGCCCGGAAACTCCGCCTGCAAGGTTTCCGGGCAGCATACTGTGGTTTTGACAACAGGGGCACGCTGGCGCAGAACACGACGCGGTAGAATGTTACGCGGGTGGGATGTTCTGGTTGACGTGGAAGAAGTTGTCGGGGTCGTAGCGCGCCTTGATCTTAGCCAGGCGGTCATAGTTGCCGCGATAGGCATCGTGGACGCGCTCCTCGCCTTCCTCCATCATCATATTGACATAGGCCCCGCCCGACGAGTACGGGTGCAGCGCCAGCCAGTAATCGCGCGCCCAGGCCGTCATCCGTTCGTTGTCTGCCGGATCCGGGCTGACGCCGACCATGACGACGCCATACTTGGCGTCGCGGTAGCTCCAAGCCGTCGCATCGGCCGCCACCCGCCCCGCCTTCCCGTTTACAGGGTAGAAGTGCGTGGTCGAAAACGGCGTAGGCAGCTGTTCCCCGTACTTGGCGTGCAGCGCCATGGTGGTTTCCGTCAGCGCCCCGAAGAAGTCCGCCTTCCAATACCATTGCAGCCCTGCGGGGTAAAGGGGATCGAACATGCTCTGCAGCGCGGGCCACGGGATGGGGCCCGTGAAGTCTATCACCGGTCCCATGGCTCGCACGGGCGCCAGCAGCTTCTCGGCTTCGGCTGGCGGCCCGTCATAGCACCACACCACGCCGCACACCTTGCGCATCTGCCACTCCGCCGGGAACGGATCGGCAGGGGGCACGGTTAGAAAGGCAAAAAAGCCTCCCAGAGCGTCGGGAGCGTGCTCCATGATGTCGTCAAATACCCGCATGATGTCCATGCTGCGCTCGATCGGCCACAGCATCGGCCCGCCGTAGACAGTGGTCACAGGATGCGCGCGGAAGAGAAACGACGTGACGACGCCAAAGTTGCCGCCGCCGCCGCGTACGGCCCAAAACAAATCCGGATGCTCATCGGCATTGGCGGTCACCTTGCTGCCGTCTGCCAGCACCATGACAACTTCCAGGAGGTTGTCGATCGTGAGACCGCAGCCGCGCGTCAGATAGCCAAGGCCCCCGCCCAGTGTCAGACCGCCGACTCCCGTGCTTGCTATAAACCCGCTGGGCACCGACAGGCCGTGGGGATGGCCCGCCCTGTCCACGTCCGCCCACGTACAGCCCCCTTCCGCCCGGATCGTCCGGGCTGCCGTATCGACCTGCACGTTGTGCATCTCCCCCAGGTCAATCACCAATGCGCCATCCCAAACGCCCAAGCCGGCCGCATTGTGCCCACCCCCGCGCACCGCTACGGTCAGCCTGTGCTTGCGTGCCGTCTTTACCGCCGCGACTACGTCGTCTACGCCGCTGCAGCGCGCGATCAAGGCCGGCCGGCGATCGATCATAGCATTGTATACCTGGCGCGCCTCCTCGTAGCGTGGGTCGCCCGGGGTTAGTAGAGCACCCTTGAATGCATCTTTGAGTTCGACAATGGCTGTGCCGATTGTTTCCTCGCGTACCATAGACATTGAGTTTCCTCCTCGGTTCTTAACCTGATGGCCGATCACAATCTTCTCGGAGAGCGAACTTGAGGATACCGCAGACCACGTTAGGCGGGCGTTAGGAGCGGCGTTAGTAAGCGCTGGTGTTCCGCCAGCACGGGACGTAATGGGTGCTCGCCGTTGCAGCTCTAGGAGCGCATGGCCGCCGTTTGGGTTAGCAGCCGGCGGGCATACAGCAAGTCGGCCGTTGCGTGACCTTCTACAAATTCCGCGTAAATTGGCCAAAGCAGTGACGGGATTTTGTCTGCATGGCTGCTGTTCAGCCAAAGTGTAGCCAGACCCAACGCAGCGCGCAGTTGCAACGACAGCGCCTGCTGCTGTCCAGCCGCGCGCATCCCCTGCAGGTAGGAATTCTCGGCAGCAAGGAGGCCGCCTCCGTCGCCTTCAGCTGCCCGCCGCACCAAGAGATCGCCGCCCAGGCGGTACAGCTCTGCGTCCCACCAATGCTCGTTGTTGTGCGCCGCTGTGGCCAGCGCCTCGGCAATGGTCGCCGCCGCCGCATCTGTGCGGTCGAGTGCCTGCCAGACGCGCGCCAGCAGCGAGAGATAATATGGTATGCGCAAGCCTGCCCCGGCCTCCTGGAACACCTCGATCGCCTTGCGCAGCTGGCGCGCCAGCGCAATGGATGGATTGTCCATCGCTTCGCTATAGGCCACCAGGATGCGTGCCCATTGCTGATAGTAGATGGCTTTGAAGTCAGTCGCCAACGCAAGCGCCGCAGACGCAGCACTCGGGAAGGTAGCATCACCCCTTAGCTCATGCACCAGGGCGATATAGGTGGCGGCGAGCGCCTGGCTAAAGGGTTGATCGAGCGCACGTGCTTGCTCCCAGCCTGCCATGCAGCACTCCATGGCAGTATCCGGCAGTCCCAGGCACCACAAAGCTTCCGCCCGATTGCAGTCGGACAGGATCAAATAGTTGACCCCTTGCACCTGCCGGAAAAGCTCGATCTCAGCACGGTCTTCTACCCGCGCGATCCTGTCAAACTGCTCCAAGGCCAGGCGAAACTCGCCAACATGCAGGTGGCTGATGGTTGGGTGCACGGAGGCCAGTGAAGGTGGTTCCACGCCCAATGTCTCGCGTGAAAGCTGTGCCGACTGCACAGTCAGCTTGAGAACGTCGTCGTGGCGCGCCTGGACGACATAGACGGATTGCAGCCCATATAGCACCTGCGAGCGCTGTACAGGGTCGCCAACTGCTACACAAAGAGACTTGGCGCGTTCGAGCACCGCCTCCAGTTCTTGGTCCGCCCAGCCCCGCGTGACGCGATAAATGCGCGCCAGTGCCAGCAGAAACCTGAGCTCGGTGCGGTCGCGGAGTTCGCCGGCCCCCTGCCCTTCTAATAGCGCAAGCGCCCGCCGCGTCCAGCGCAGCGCATCATCCAATGCATATAGGCTTTCTGCCGCTTCACAGGCTCGCGCATAGAAGTGGACTGCCCGCTCGACGTGGCCCGCCGCATCATACTGCGCGGCCAACTCGGCGCTGAACTGGTCAAGATCTCCCGCATGGCGCACCACCAATGCTTCGGCGACCTGGTGGTGCAGTAGACGGCGCCGCGGCCCGCTGATCGCGCCGTATACCACTTCCCGCAGCCTCTCGTGCGTGAAGTCATACTGCTCAAATGGCGCCGCTGCCATGGCATGCTCGCGCAAGATGCGCCGCTGCCAGAGCTCATCCAGCGCAGAAACTGTCTCTGTCTCGTTGCCGCCGTTTGCATGCAACAGCAGGTCGAGATCAAAGGGGCGGCCAATGGCCGCCGCCAGCTCTGCCAGCGCCCGGCCCCCCGGCGAGAGCTGGGCAAGACGTCCGGCTATCACGGCCTGGATGCGTGGCGGCAGTGCCCGCAGTGCAACTCCTTCATCGCCAGCTCCCTGCGCAAGGGCCGGCGCCTCGCTTGCGCGCATCGTCTCGACGATGAACAAGGGATTGCCTTCGGTATGCCGAAACAGGCGCAGCGCGGCACGCTCGTCCAACTGTCGCCCAGCGATCAGCGCCGCCAACTGCGCGCTCTCGGCCGCATCCAGCGGCAGCAGCGGCAGCTCCATAAGGCGTTCCTCATGCTGAAGATGGATGCGCAGTTTTTGAAAGGGGTGCGCCAGGGGCAGTTCCTCGCTGCGCACCGCGGCGACCACGAGCAGCGGGCTTTGCCCTGCAAAGCGCATAAGAAAATGCAGCCAGTCCAGCGTCTCCTGATCACACCATTGAACGTCGTCGATATAAAGTAGGAGCGGGCGAGCCGTCGCCACAATAATGCGCGCCAGCGCCTCGAAGAACCGCAGCCTGCCCCCGTATTCGGAAATCGGGGTGGGGCGCGGGAGCGCCGGATGCTCCAGCAACAGCTCGGGCAAGAGCCGGGCTGCCTCACTGACCCACAGATTGGGCAAACTTTCGAGCAAGGCGCGGAGCACATCATTACGCAGCCAGGCAGCAACTGGGGCGAGCGAGAGCTGCCCTTCGGCCGCATAACAACGCGCCTGGGCAACGGCATACCCCTGCTTTTCTACCCACACTGTCAGCTCATCACTTAAGCGCGACTTGCCGATGCCTACCTCACCTTCGATTACCACCATCCGCGCTTCGCCGGCGGCAGCACGCTCCCATGCCCGCGCGAGCAACTGCCATTCACGGCGGCGGCCGATCAACTTGGCCGGTGTCGTTTCTGCTGCTTGCCCCATCGGTTCAAGGGCATGTCTTGCCCGTAAACGTTCCGCCAGCTGCGCAGCCTCCGGTGCAGGACCTGCATCCAATTCCTGGCGCATGACAGTTACATACCTGTCGTAGACGCGCAGCGCCGCTGCCTGGTCGCCGTTCTCTGCATGTAACCTCATCAGCAGCAGGTTGGGATCATCCCGCAGGCGGTCCAATGCCACCCAGGCTTCGGCATACTGAACGGCGGTGGAGAGCTCTCGGCGGGCAGTGTATGCCTGCACAAGCTGCTCCAACGCATGCGCATAGGCCGCGCGCAGCTTCTCGCGCGGCAAAGCGATCCAGTCGTCGTAACAGCTGGGCAGCAGGTCGCCTGCGTAGACGTGCACAGCTGCCTCAAGTGACTGGATCCAAGCGTCACTCGTCGGACCAAGCCGCCTGGCCTCGGCTAGCGCTTGCTCAAACTGGTGCACGTCTACTTCACAGCCGCCTGCGTTTGACCAATGCAAGGTCTCAGTGTCAGTGCGCAAGAAATTGTCGAGCTGTGGCAGCGCCTGGCGCAACTGGTGCAGCGTCTGGCGCAAATTGTTGCGCGCCGCTGCTTCCGTCAAGTCGGGCCAGAAGACAAATGCCACGTGTGAACGAGACAAGCCGGCCTCGGCATGCAAGAGCAGGTAAGCCACCAGAGACTGTAGCCGCGGCGCGCTCGAGATGGGAGATGGGCGCCTCGTTCCATTGAGCAACAAATCCACCCAGAAGCCGAACCTGGAGAAGCATTGAAAACCTCTGCCCCTTTGCTGCGGAGCGGCCGAACTCGGCTGCGACGGCAGCACTACGTCTTCCCGTGGATGGCGGTAATTTCACAGTATAGCGCAACTCACGTACGGGCGATAGCCTTTCTGAAAGGCCCCTGCCGGCGCAGACAGGCTATTCTCTTAACACCAGGTACGACTTGCCCTCGTATGGATCAAGGCTGACGCGCAGCGCTCCGCCCGCGGCCAGCGGTTCCAGCGCCATCTCGCTGAACATGTCGAGCACACGGCTGCCATGGTGCGCGCCCGTGATCGCAACCTGCTCGACCAGGGGCCGCCCACCAAAATTGAGCGCAGTGACCTGTGTACCGAAGCCGTCAGGCAGCTCATGCACCATGACCAGCAGTCCCCGCGACTGCACTTCGGGCACGGCCACCTGCCTGGCTTGGTAGATGCGGTAGCGTTCGCGTACCTCAAGCATTGCCTGCAGCCGGCGGGCAAAGGAATCGGGCTGCGCCAGTTGCTCGGGCAGCGAACCGTACAAGGCCCTTGCCTTGGGTAGGCCCGCGGCCGATTCAGCAGCCTCTGGCTCCACACCCATCAAATCGTAGGCCCCCCGATGGATCCAACGCGTATCGCCATCGGCCAGCAGCGCGGCCACCTGGTCGGCAGGCACGGTCAGCGCGCCTGCAAGATCCCAGCCGGACAAGGCAAATACGCCCGGCTGGAAGGCGTTGTACATGCACAACAGCAGATGGCAGCGCTTGATCTGCTCGATCTGCTCTGAGGTGAGAGCGTTCAGGTCAGAGATACGCAGCGCAGCGGCAATGATGCTCGCTGTCGTGCTGGCGATGCCGTTGGTGACAAAGGGCAGGTTGTAGGGCGTCTCTGGCCCCGCAAGCAGCGCATACATCTCGGCACGGATGGCTTCGCGCAGATCACTGCCGCGCCAGATGCGTCCCTGGTAGGTAAACTCGTCATCGGCATGCAGGGTCCAGAAGTGCACCAGCTCCAGCGTCAGCTCGTCGTGATTCTGCAAAGCGTGGATAAGAGAAGCCGGATCGATGCCGTGGGCGCGCATGATATGCAGCATGAGGCGCAGAAACTCAGTGTCGCCCGTGACAAGGGCGTGCTGGTAGGCCGGCCGGGTGATGAAGTCGTAGGAGAGGTCGGCGGCGCCGTGCGACATGGCGGCGATATCATCTACGGTCAGGTTGAGTTCCTGGAATGAAAAGGCGCCCAGCTTGCGCACCATGCCGGCGATAAGCTGGTTGGCGATGACCGATAACGGGTGGCCTTCGGACCAGGCGCGGCCGGCGCTGCGGCGCTCTACGCCGAGAAAGCCGTTGGCGTCCAGGCGCAGCGCACTTGCCCCCAGCACGCCAAGTGAATGCAATGCGTCGCCGATGATCAGGCGCGCCGCGGCAAACGATGGATCCAACCAGTTGAGCGTCGGCTGGCCATCTTTGAAGTAGTGCAGGTACACCCAGCGCCGCCGCACGCCGTCTACGCCGGTGACGACGTCCGTTGCACTCCAATCGGTGTCCTTGATGCCGGGCGCATAGAAGATGGTGCGTGAGAGCTGGCCCACGATATAGCCCAAGCCGGCAAGGGCATCCACCGTCAGCGCGGACAGGTTGACCGAATCGCGGCCGGGGGGAACAGGCGGCAGCAGGTCCCAGTCCTGGCGCCGGATTTCCACCATGTGGTAGAGGCCGGGGTAATCACCGTATGCCAGCTCGGCCAGGCGAAAGTCGGCTCCCTTGCCGGTATGGCCGGGGATGATGTCGTCGATGACGATGGCGCCGTTGGCGGCCGCATTGGCCGTCATGCGTAGGAACTCGTCAAGCGTGCCAAAGGCCGGGTCGATGTCGTTTGAGATACGATCAAAGTTGCCGTCGATCGAGGGTGTGTACTCCTGCCCCGTGATCCCGCCGGATCGTTTCATCGGGCCAGTGTGCACGCCCTTGACGCCGATGGCCGTCAGCGCTTGCCATAGGGCAGGGTCGCCTAGCGTGGCCAACACCGACTCTTCGGGCCGCGTGATGATCGACGGCGGGTAGGCGGCAAACCAGACCGAGGCGCGGGCTGAGGCTGCGCGCGGTTGGGTTTCGGCATACGGATGCAGCCACATGCGCCCTTGGCCGGAGTAGGCACGGCCGAGCACCTCGGCGCTGTGAAGCATGGAATGCTCAATGAGCCACTGTATGTAGGAAGGATCGATCATGATCTGAACCTCGATTCGCGGGATGTAGGGATTACCCTGATTGTATGCCCACGAATCATGATAATCCTAAAATCCTACGAATCAAGGTTCAGACAACGGGATCGGATCGCCCAATACGGCGGGCGGGGCGCGCCGTATGACGTCGAGCAGGGCAAAGAAGGTGGCCGGCACCTCGCGGCTTTCCGACCAGGCGATCGAGCGTGGGTCATATTGGCGCTGGTCGGCGGCGACGCCGACGGACTGCACACCCAGTTGGTTGCAGAGGAAAAGCGCGCGCGGCAGGTGGAAGGCCTGGGTGACGATGACGGCAGATTCTACCTGAAAGATGGCGCGCGCACGATAGCATGAATCGTAAGTGCGGCGGCCGGCGTAGTCTGGCTGGACGTCCGCAGCGGGCACCCCCATGGCGACAGCGTGTGCCATCATGGCGTCTGGTTCGTTGTATTCGAGGCTGCTGTTATCGCCGCTCATCAGGAGCTTCTGGACCTTGCCCGCCTTGTAGAGGGCGACGGCCGTCTCCACGCGATCACGCAGCATGCCGCTCAGGCGCCCATTGGCGTATACCCGTGCCCCCAGGACGAGGGCAACGCGTTCATCCGGCACGTCGGCGGCGGAGTAGATCAGCCTGCCATACTGCGAGTCTACCCAACCTTGCCATACAAAAGGAAAGGCGAGCCCTGCAGCGCTGACAAACAAGGCGCAGAAAAGAATCAAGGGGCGCTGCAGCAGGCGGCCCCAAACACCTTGCTGCTTGCGTCCAGTAGCTGGATTGGCAAGCGCCGTGGCAGCGTTCAAAGGATGTTCGGCGGATCGCATAGGGCTCATACTCATTCGGGTGCGTTGCGTATTCATGCCTGCAATCAAGCCGCAGGATGGACGTTGCGTCTGTGGCCCCTCCCACATTGTGAGCACGATACAATGTTGCACACAGTGGCGTTGCGCACTGTGGCCGGCCCACACGTAAACGCCGGCGCCCCATGGCCGGTTCCCTGCTACACGTGACTGGCGCTGGGGCTGTCCCCGTCCAGGCAGCGGTGCACCTCGGCCAGAAGGTCGCTCGTGGAGAAAGGCTTGACGACATAGGCATTGGCGCCCAAAGCCATTCCCTTTTTTGCCTCCACGTCGCGTCCCTTGGGCGTCAACATGATGATCGCCATCGCCTGCCAGGCGGGATTGCGGCGCACGTGCTGGAGAATATCAAGCCCGTTTGCTCCCGGCAGCATGACGTCCAGCAGCACCAGGTCTGGCCTCAATTGGTCGACCTTCGTCAGCGCCTGCTCGTCGCTGCGGGCGACGTCCACCTGGTATCCGGCTTCCTGCATGACAAATTCGAGGGACAAGACGGTATTGGCCTCGCCGCCGACAATCAACACCTTCTTGGGCATGTCCTTGTCCCTCGACTTGGCGTTAATCCTCTAGCGTGCTGGTGTCGCCCGGGTCCCTGCCCAATTCCTGGGCCTTGAGCAGGCGGCGCACGATCTTGCCGCTCCGCGTCTTGGGCAGGCGTTCGACAAAAGCCACTTCGCTTGGTGTGGCGATCGGGCCTAGCTCGCGCCGTACGTGGTCGATGATGCTGTGCCGCATCTCGTCGGACGGGTCGGCGCCCAGCCGCAGGACAACAAAGGCCTTGATGGCTTCACCCTTGATCGGGTCGGGAATGCCGATGGCCGCCGACTCCGCTACCGAGGGGTGAGTAATCATAGCTGATTCCACGTCCGCTGTGCCGATACGATGGCCGGCCACGTTGAGCACGTCGTCGCTGCGTCCGAGCACCGAGATGTAACCATTCTCGTCCCAACTGGCCACGTCGCCCGCCGCATAGCAATTGGGGATCTCGGTCCAATACTGTTCGTAGCGGTGATGATTGCCCCAGATCGTGCGCATCATGTGCGGGAAAGGCCGGCGCAGCGCCAGCAGGCCACCCTTGCCTCGCGGCACACTGTTGCCGTGCTCGTCCACGACTGACGCCTCGACGCCCGGCAGTGCCACACCTGCTGCGCCTGGTACGGCGTTCATACCCAAGGTTGTGCCGATCGTCGGTGCGCCGAGCTCTGTCTGCCACCAATTGTCGGCCACAAAGCCACGCTTGCCATTGTCGAGCAGCCACTGGTGCGCCCAGCGCATCGCCTCGGGGTTGAGCGGCTCGCCTGCCACCGCGATGAGGCGCAGCGTCGAGAGGTCGGAACGGGTGACGTACTCTGGGCCGAATTTCATGAACATGCGCACGGCCGTGGGCGCCGTAAACATGACGTTGACGCCATATTTCTCCACGCACTGCCACAAGATGCCGGGGTCGGGCCAGTCGGGTGCGCCCTCGCGGAAGACTGACGTGACACCCTCAATCAGCGGGCCGTAGACGATGTACGAATGGCCCACTACCCAGCCGATGTCTGATGTAGCCCAGAACACGTCGTTGTCCTTGACGTCGTAGAAGTGGCGCAGATGGTAGGAGACGCCCACCATGTAGCCGCCGTGGACGTGGACGACACCCTTGGGTTTACCGGTCGAGCCTGACGTGTAGAGGATGTAGAGCGGGTGCTCGGCGTCCACTGGTTCGGGGTCCACGTGGGGCTTGCTGGCCGCCATCAACTCATCAAAGTCCACCTCGTGCGGGCGCAGCTCGGCCTTGGTCCCACGCTGGAACCAGACGACGTGGCGCAAACGCAGGTCCTCGGTGGCCTGGTCCACGATCGAGCGCAGGTCTACGGCCTTGCCGCGGCGCACGCTCATGTTGCCGGCGATCACAACCTTCGCCCCCGCATCCAGGATCCGGTCGCGCAGGGCGCCGACGCCCATCCCCGCATAGACCACTGAATGAATTGCGCCCAGGCGCGCACAGGCCAGCATCGACATCACGCCTTCGAGCGTCAACGGCATGTAAATCAACACGCGGTCACCCTTGGCCACGCCGAGTGAACGCAGCCCGCTCGCCAGGCGCGACACCAGTTGGCGCAGTTCATAGTAGGTAACCTTGCGCTCGGCCCCATCCTCGGCGATCCAGATCATCGCCACCTTCGTGCGGTTGGGGCCGTCGGCGTGGCGGTCGAGCGCATTGAGCGTGATGTTGGTTTGGCCGCCCACAAACCAATGATGGTCCGGGTACTGCCAATCCATCACCTTGTCCCATGGCTTGAACCAGACGAAGCGTTCCGCCCAGGCGCCCCAAAACGCCTCGGGATCCTTCAGGCTGCGGGCATGCTCGCCAACCAGGTCCTGCAAATTGGCCTGCTCCTTGAGCCAGTCTGGTGCAGAAAATATATCTTCGGTGTGCAAAATTTGTTCAAGCATGGTCGTCTCCCACCTGCGTTACCCTTCCAGCGTGCTCGTATCCCCAATTGGTTGGCCAAGCGCCTGCGCCTTGAGCAGGCGGCGCATGATCTTGCCGCTGCGTGTCTTGGGCAGCGACGTGACAAACTCGATCTTGGCCGGGATGGCGATGGGGCCGACCTCCTGGCGCACATGCTCCTTGAGCTCCTTGACCAGGCTTTCGCTGCCATCCACTCCTGCGTTGAGAATGCAGTAGGAGTAGATAACGTGACCCTTGAGCTCGTCAGGCACGCCGATGCAGGCGGCTTCGGCCACGGTTGGGTGCGCCACCAGCGCGCTTTCGATCTCGGCTGTACCCAGGCGATAGCCCGAAACCTTGATCACGTCGTCCATGCGGCCAATGATCCAGAAGTAGCCGTCGGCATCGCGGCGGGCGCTGTCACCCGTAAAGTACCAACCCTGCGTCGAGAAATCGGACCAATAAGTCATGCGGTAGCGGTCGGGGTCGCCCCAGACCGTGCGTGCCATGCCCGGCCATGGGTGCTTGACGACCAGGTAGCCTTCCTCGTTGGCATCGGCCGATTCACCGTTCTCACGCACGACGTCAGCCTGGATGCCGGCAAAGGGCAGCGTGCCCGAACCGGGCTTGAGCGGCACCACCGGTGTGGGCGTAATCATAAATCCACCCGTCTCTGTCTGCCACCAGGTGTCCATTACCGGGCAGCGTTCGTGGCCGATGTACTTGAAGTACCAGCGCCACGCTTCGGGGTTGATCGGCTCGCCCACTGAGCCGAGCAGGCGCAGCGAGGAGAGGTCATGGCGTGTGGTCCAGTCCTCGCCAAAACGCATAAACGAACGAATGGCCGTGGGCGCCGTGTAGAGGATCGAGATGCTGTACTTCTCGATCAACTGCCACCACCGGTCCGGCAGAGGGTAGCCGGGTGCACCCTCGTAAATAAAAGAGGTGGCGCCCAGAATGAGTGGGGCGTAGACGATATAGGAATGGCCGGTAATCCAGCCTGGGTCGGCCGCGCACCAGTAGCGATCTTCTTCCTTGATGTCGAAGACATACTTGAGCGTGGTGGCGATGTGCACCTGGTAGCCGCCGCAGGTGTGCAGCAGCCCCTTGGGCTTGCCCGTGGTGCCGGAAGTGTAGAGGATGAAGAGCGGGTCCTCGGCATCCATCTGCTCAGTCTCGCAGACAGGGCTGGCGATCGGCAGCGCCATCAGCTCGTGCCACCAGAAGTCGCGGCCGGGATGCATGTTGACCTGCTGGCCGGTGCGTTTGTAGACGATCACTTTCTGCACGATGGGACTGCGGTTGACGGCCTCGTCGGTGATCTCCTTGAGGTTGACCGTCTTGCCCCGCAGCCAGGCCCCGTCACAGGTGACGACGATCTTGCTTTTGGCGTCGGTAATGCGGTCGGCCAGCGACTGTTCGGAGAAGCCGCCGTAGACCACGCTGTGGATGGCGCCGATCTTGGCCGTCGCCAACATGGCAATGGGCAGTTCGACGACGCGGCCCATGTAGATGGTGACCGTGTCGCCGCGCTTGACACCCATGCTTTTGAGTACGTTGGCGAAGCGGTTGACTTCCTTCCACAGCTTGAAATAGGAATAGACGCGCTGCTCACCGTCTTCACCTTCCCAAATGATGGCGAGCTTGTTCTTGTGTGCGCTCTTGACATGGCGGTCAAGGGCGTTGTGTGCGATGTTGGTCTTACCGCCTACGAACCACTTGTAGAAAGGGGCCGTACTGCTGTCGAGCACCTGGTTGTAGGGTTCGTACCAGTCGATCAGTTCCTTGGCGCGTGCGTCCCAAAAGGGAATCGGATCGGCGACGGCCTGCTTGCGCAGTTCCAGATAGTTGGGGACGATGGCTTGCGCAATCACCTCGGCGGACGGCTAAATATCTCGGTTTTTGTGGAGATCGCGTCCATAGCGCTAGGCATAAAAAATTCCTCCTGCACAAAGGTAGGGCAAATAGTAGTAAGTCTGGGAGCCAGGGGACATGAACGGCTATTATATGCGCAAGCTTCGTTTTGGGAAACGATCGAGAACGACCAGGTTAACGATCGAGAAACTTGGCCACCACTATAGCTTGCGGTATGATCTTCGACAATCGCCGTCTCGATAGGTCACCCATGCACAATTGAGTAGTTTTCACCCGTCCATACGGGTAGGTCGAGGCAAGCCTCTGTTTGCTTGGCGAAAGACGCGGCACGTATATGCCTGATCCCATCACCGAACTGCAACCGGCGCGCATCTTGTCCGTCGCCGAGGACGAACTGAGCCGCATCGTCCTCGACATCCACGACGGTCCGGTTCAATACCTCTTTACTGCCTTGTCTCTGCTGACCAGCCTACAAAACGAGCTTTCCGAACCGCCCACCGACCCTAAGCTCCTGGCCCGCCTGGCCCAGGTCGGCATGCTGCTGGAATCCTCGCTTTACGAAATCCGCTTTTTCCTAGGCGCGTTTCGCCCGCCCGAATTCCGTCGACGTTCCTTGGCATCCATCGTGGAGGGTCTGGTGATCCAGCACGAAGACTGGACGCACGTCATCGTACACCTCGAAACCGACTCGCTGCCGGCCGACACGCCCCTGGCGGTTAAGATGGCCATCTACCGCGTTCTGCAGGAGGCATTGACCAACGGCTATCGCCATGCCGGTGTCGAGGAACAGTGGGTGCGCATGTGGTGCGAGGCGGACTGGATCCACCTGGAGGTCGTCGACAACGGGCGTGGCTTCACGCCGCCCGACCTGGAGGACCCCGCCGAGGCCGAACGTGAGGATCACATCGGCCTGCGTGGTATGCACGATCGCGTGCGGCTGTTGGGCGGAACATATCAGCTGGAAAGCGCCCCCGGCCATGGCACCCGGGTGCTGGTCTCAGTGCCAGTAGGGGTATAGCCAGTAGGGATATAAGATCGCCCCCGTCGTGCAAGGCTTGCCCATACTCCTCCCGCGTACCCCGCACGCCTTCCCGCGTAGCCCGCACGCCCTCGTGCGGGTGGTGGGCACGCCCTCGTGCCCGCGTTGCTCGGGCGCCCGATGGGGCACAACCTCGCACAGCCGCACACGTAAATCAATCGCGCTCGCACCCCACCCCATTGTGGTCGCCGTCAAAACGATGCGGGTCTGCTCCCACCACCGGAAAGCGCCGCGCGTCGATGTCTGGGCAGTCCAGATCGCCGATCCCCACCGGAATGCACAGTGTGGGATACGAGGCGTCGCAGTTGGTCGCTTGCCGCTGCTCGATCGCCTGCACGGGCGTGGCGGTTGGCGCGACTGGCGGCGCGGCCGGGACGATCGTCGCCCGTTCCTCCACCAGGGGCACAAGCGGTGCCGTCCGCGGATCGACCACAGCCAGGCCGGCGGGCGCATCGTCGACCAGGAAGGCGGCGATCCATGCACCGCCGCCCAGGCGCAGCCAGTCGCCCGCGGCGTTGCGCCCCACGACGACCAGCCCCTGCCCCGCAGTGGCCGCGCCCACGATGGGATAGTTGGTCCCCGGCCCGCCGCGCAGGTTCGCTCCCCGATTGGCTGTCGCCTTTGCCACAGGGGCCGCCGTCGAGACAGCCGCCTGCCCCGCCGCATGGGGCCAAAACTGCGCCAGCACGGGCCTGTGATCGCTCGTCGTGGTGTCGTCGGGGAAGTCGCCGGAAGCCACCACGATCTCGCTCTCGGCGCGCCACTCACGCGCCGCACCCGCCGTAAAGACAAAGTCCAACACGCTGTCGTAGCGGCACGGCCAGCCGCTGCATTGCGTCGTCACCAGTTGCGCCGGCTGCACCCACTCCCACGTGCCGCCTTCGGTCATCAGGTCGTAGCCCAGGTCGTGCATGCGCTTGCCGCCCGCTACTTCCCAGTCAAAATTGTAGTCACCCACCGCGATCACGGGCAGCACCTGGCGCGCTGCCCAGTCGTTGAGTAGTTGGGCCTGCATGTGACGCTCGGTATCGCGCGAGCGGTAGAGATGGTTGACCATAAATAGAAACTGCTCGCCGCTCAAGGTGTCGCGCAGGTGCAGCACCAGCGGCGCACGCGCATTGCCCGTCGTGTTGATTTCGTCTACTTCGTACCATTCGAGCAGGTCAAAACGGGTATCGTCATACAATGCCACCAGCCGCATAGCGTCGCCCGAACGCCCCACCACGGCTGCAAAGTCACCCGTCTCCCCCACCTCGGCGGCAGCTTCTAAGCTGCTCGCCGCATCGGTGCGATTGACTTCGGCAATACCCCACAGGTCAACGCCGTCAAACTCGGCGATACGGGCGGCAATTGTCTCCACTTCGGCGTCGTCAAGCCCTACGTTCCAGCCGGCGACAGTGATGGCCCCGTCTTCGGCGGCGAGACTGCGGGCCGGTTGCGCCAATAAGAGAGTGCAAATAACAGCCAATGTCAAGACAAAGGGCACAAAACGCACCATGCCAAACTCTCTTCTGATGAGCTACAGCACCTCTAGGGAAAGCTGAGGAGAAGCAGACGGTTGCCGTGCCGCCGTGGCACTGGCGGAGTGAACGGCTGAGACTGAGGCTGCGGGCAAGTGTAACTCGCCACGCTGCGGCAGAACTTGCCTGATTCTAGCACAGTTTCTATCCAGTGAGCGTTACACTTTGCTTACGCATCTGGCACTACTACGAGTTCCATCAATTCAATACGGTTGCGAATGGGTCAGCCACATGCACGCGGCGATAGCCGGCCAATGGCTCGTCCCTAGTCACGGGACTGCCTGCCGCGGCACAACGCGCCGCAAGCGTATCCAAATCTTCGACCAAGAAGACGGGATGCGCCTTGCGCGCAGGATGGAACGCCTGCTCGACTCCCAAGTGCACCTTTGCTGCGCCCGCCTCAAACCAGACGCCGCCGCGGGCAGCCAGTTCGGCATGGCCAAGTAGTTCACTTTTTATTAGTGCATCTCCACCGCCGTCACGCTGATGCCGGGCCGATAGAAGTTGAACTGGACGTTCGGGTGGTCGGCCAGCAGCGACATCGGCACGGCGCTGTCGGCGATGTGCTGGGAGATCATGAGGGTTGTCAGGCGCATGCCGAACGGGTTGTCGTGTTGCCCCGCGTGCCAGATCGACACCTTTTCGGCCTTCCAGGTCTCGACGGGTCCGACGCTGATTGCCTGCACCGGCACGTTCTGCACTACGCCGCCACCCGACGTGCGCGCATTCTGTATGAGGGTGATGGGGTGAAGATCCACCACGCGCGTGCCCAGCCGCCGGTAGACTTCGGGCGGCGGCGGCAGGGCCACCCACTCGCCCGTACGCTGGGGCGGATCGTTGAATGCCCAGTGCTTGACCTCGCCCTGGCCGCCCTGCATGACGACGCAGCGCGCCGCGTCCCAACTGGCGACGTAGGGGGCCGGATCGTAACCTGGGAAATGGATGTTCTCGAGCGGCATGCGCAGATCAGGGCGGATACGGTTGAAGCAGAGCTCCATGTCGGCGCGCGCAAAGCTGAGCGAGAAGTCCATCCCCGCCTCTTTACCGTCCACCACCCATTCGTCCATGCCCCAAAAATGGCAGTGACGCAGGTCGAGTTCGAGCTCGTTCACAAGCCGAGCCACCAACGGCAGCTGCTCGGTGGGCCCGATCGGCCCGCAGATGCCCGCCGGCCGGTGGGGCGTTGCCTGGCGCCAGGCAGAGATATATTCGAGCGCTTCGGCCAGGTAGAAGTCCTCCAGCGTGTCATAAAAATGCACGGTAAATCCCGGCCGGCTGAGTTGCAGCAGATCGTCGGCCGTCAGCGCGGCGGCGGCGTCCAGCAGTTCACGGTCGAGCGTGGTATAGTCCCACCATCCAGGTGCGATGCGGGAGATCGGCCTCTTGCTCATGGGTTCCCTCTCCACTGTACGATTGGTGTGCCACCGGCCCAAAGCACGGACGTTGACAGGCTACGGCAGCTCACGGTTTGTCCCCAAGCGCCCCCAGGCACGCAGGCGCTGGAAGCCCTCGGCATACGGCGCTCCGCACTGCAGGCCCCTGAAATGGGCTACGGTGCGGATGAGGTCCTCGATATCCGAGGCGTGGTGTTCGCGGATCCACGTCACCTGGCTCTGATGGCTGTGCATCGCCGCCAGCTTCACCTCAATCGTGGCCGTGATGTCCACGTACTCCTCCGGCGCGAAGTCGATGCCGGCCAGTGTGTCCATAAAGTAGACGGACGGCGTTACCGTAACGGCCGGCAGATCGGTCACGTAGTAGGACAGTCCGGCCGCAAAGCTGGCATCCACCACCAGTTTGCTCACCGCTCTGTGGTCGCCGTGATAGTCGTCGGGATGGTGGGTGATGATCAAGTCGGGCTGCGTGCGGCGGATGAGGTCGACAAAGCGGCGCATGGCGTCGTCGCCAACATATAGTCCGCAGTCCAGAAATTCCAACGACAGTGCCTCAGCGCCCACGACGGCGGCGGCAGCCTGCGCCTCCCGTTCGCGAATTCCACCGAGTTCTTCGTATGGGATCTGCCCGTGGCCCTTGTCACCGCGGCAGGCGTGCGCCATCGCCACGTAATGACCTTCCAGCACAAAGCGCGCCAATGTTCCTGCGCACAAGATCTCCAAATCATCAGGGTGGGCGCCCACCGCCAACACGCGCATCGTCTCAACCTCCTATTCATGTCTGTGCACTGCAGCTCCCTAGTAAATGACTTCGACCGGCTCGCGTTTCTGCGCCGATTCTAGAATGGCGAACAGCACTTGGTTCACTGCTACGCTTTCGGCGAAGGGGGCGATGAACTCCTCGTCGCGATACAGCCGGTCCACAAAATCGCGGATCGCCACGTAGGCGAAGCCGGTCGGCGCACCGTGGACCCTGGGCTTGATAAAGAAATCCGGATGCTCGATGCGCTTCTCCGAATAGACCTCGAAAAAGTTGCTGCTGCTCAGGTCCATGTTGACCATTCCCTGCGTGCACAGCAGGTTCAATTTGAAGTCGTTGACCAGCGGATTCGTGTTCGGTGTGATCCAGCCGTTTTCGATCTGCGCGATCCCACCTCCCGCAAACTCCAACGTCGTCAAGTAGCTGTCTACGGCGTCGACGCCCTTGCCCTTCAGGATGCCGTCGTGACACACTGAGTACACCCGCTTTACCCGATCGCCGAACAGCCAGCTCAACGAGTCGACGGAGTGGCTGCCCAAAAACCAGATGATGGAACTGGAGGCCGCCCAGGGGAGATATTCCAAGGGCACCCAGATCGTGTCGTTCAATCGCATGTAACCATTGACCGGTGTACCCAGCTCGCCGGCCATCAGCCTCTGCTTGCTGATGGCAAAGGGCGGGTTCCAGCGATTGTGGTAGTCGACCATCACCCGCAGCCCACTCTTGACGACCGCCTCGTTCACCCGCTCGAGGTCCTCCCGGCGCGTGACCAGCGGCTTCTCGCACAAGACATGCTTGCCGTGCTCGATCGCGGCGAGTAGTGGTTCGACGTGTGCAAAATCCGGCGTGGCGATCCCCACGGCGTCACATTCCTCCTGCTGGAGCATGGCGCGATAGTCGTTATACCAGGGAACGGAATATTGTTTGCCGATCGCCTCCGCCTTGCTTGCCTGTTGGTCTGCCACTGCGACCAGTTGCCCATGGGGATGATGTGCGAACACCTCGGCATGCGCCTGGCCCCACACGCCGCAGCCGATGACTGCCAGCTTGATTTTGTCTTTCATACTCGCTCCTTGGGCCACTCCTTGGGCCCCGGTACCTCCATGAACAAAATAGATGGTGCGCCCGTCACTTGAGGGCGCCAAAGGTCAGGCCGCGCACCAGGTACTTGCGCGCTAGAATTGCGAAGACGAGGACCGGCAGTGTGGTCAGCACGCCAAGCGCCGTAAGTTCTCCCCATAGGATTCCGCGCACGGTCTGAAACTGCGAGGTCACGGTTGGCATGGTGCGCGCCTGGAAGGTAGCAAGGAACAGGGCCAGGGTGAACTCGTTCCAGGTTGCGATGACTAGCAAGGCCGCTGTCGCGAAGATTCCGGGGGTGCTCAACGGCAGCACGATGCGCAGAAGGGTCTGCCAGCGTGAGGCGCCGTCGACCATCGCCGCGTCTTCCAGCTCCACCGGAATTTCGTCAAAAAAGCCGCGCAGCATCCATGCCGCAAAAGGAACATTAAACGTCAAATAAACGACAATGAGCAGGGCTTGCGTATCCAACACATGCAAGGTATTCGCGATCAGAAACAACGGAATCACCACCGCCATGGCGGGGAGGAAGCGCATCGAGAGCATCCAGCCTGCGATGTTCTCCTTGCCGCGGAATTCATATTTGGCAAAGCCGTAGGCAGCCAAAGCGCCCAACACCAGGGCCAGCACGACACTGCCTGTGGTCACGATCACGCTGTTGAGCAGGCGTGACGCCACCGCGTAGTTCAGAAACAGGCTCTGGTAATTGGCCAGCGTCGGATAGAAGAGCCAGATGCTCGGATCGTAGGTCTGAATCGGATATTTGAACGATGTGGTGAACATAAAGTAGATCGGGAAGATGCAGGCAAAGATGATCACCGCCAGCAATACCCAGCGCAGCACGAGGAACCAGCGTTTGCGATAGAGGTGGATCATGTTAGCGCTCCCGCGAGATTCGCTGCAGCTGAACGATCATGATGGTGCTCACCGCGGTAGTGAGTACCGCCAACACAACCGCTGCGGCCGACGCACGGCCGATCCAGCCCGTGAAATAGAAACCCAGCCGGAACGAATGAATGGCCAGGGTCTCAGTGGCGGATCCCGGTCCGCCACCGGTCATAATAAAGATGATATCGAAGATTTTGAGGACGTCGATCAGCCGCAGCAGGAGGGCCAGCACGATGACCGGCATGAGCAGCGGCAAGGTGATATAGATCAGCGACTGCCAGCCGGTGGCGCCATCGATCGCGGCGGCCTCGTGCGGCTCGCCCGGCAGCGAGGCCAGGCCGGCCATAAGGATCAGCGCCACAAACGGCGTCCACTGCCAGATCTCCACGATCATGATCGACGTGAGGCTCAGCTCCGGCCCTAGCCAGGCCGGCTGCAGGCCTATGTAGCCGAGCGCCCAGTTGATCACTCCGTGCTCGCTGTTCAGCATAAGCTTCCAGACTAGGCCTACGATGACCGGCGTCACGACCATTGGCAGCATCAGGATGGCAACCAGGATCCCTTTCAAACGCTCGCCAAAGCTGTCGATCAGCAGGGCGATGCCAAACCCCAGGACCAACTCGATCGCTGTGGCTGCAACGGCAATCCCGATCGTGTTCACGATGGCCGGCCAAAACTGGGGATCCTTACCTGAAAACAGCCTGATGTAGTTGTCCAAGCCCACCCAGCGCGCTTCGGATAACGAGGCGCCCAGCTCAAAGTCGGTCAGGCTCATGTAGTAGAGGAAAATGAGCGGCCCGATCGTGATAAGGAGCAGCGGCACCAGTGCCGGCAGAATAAACCCCCACGGCGTGCGCCGTCGGTCGGCAGCACCGCTGCTCGTACGCTCGGATTGTTTGGCCGCCGGTGCTGACGTGGTTTTGGTCTGGTTCGTCATGGCGCCATCTGCTATCTGTCGCTGTATGTCTTGGCGAAGGGTAGTCGCTGGGGCGCAGCCGGGCCTACCCGGCTGCGCCCCAGCGTATCACACGGCATGCTATTGGTTGGCCTCGGCGAGAATCGCAGTGACCTCCTCGTCGGCCGCCTTCAGTACCTCTTCGTAGCTCTTACCTTCGGCCAGGGGCAGTGTGCCGTAATAGCCGACGCGATCGAGGATCTTGCCGAGCACGGGTGTCGGCGGGATCCAGTGCAGGTTGCGCTTCAACAGTTCGTCGGCCTGCTCGTACGCCTCTAGCTGCGCCGGCGCCGACGGATTGGTCGCCTGGAACGCGGGATCCATCAATGTCGAGACGCGTCCCGGTACGCCGCCGCCGGCGATGTACTGTGGCGCCATCTCCTTGGAAGTCATGTACATGACGTATGCCCAGGCGCATTCCTGATTCTTGCTGTCAGGTGAAAGGGCGAAGTCCCAGCCGGCCAGCGTGCCGCCGCCCTGCCCGTTGGGGCCGATTGGGCCTTTGGCGTAGCCGACCTTGCCGACGACCTGCGAGCGCTCCGGATCCTCGAGCCAGGGCACGATGGCCGTGGAATCAAACCACATCGCCGTCTTGCCTGTATTGAAGGCAGACGTAGCCTCCTCGTGAGTGTAGTTCAGCACGTCGGGCGGCGCCGTCTTCAGTAGCTCGGTAAACCATTCCAGCGATTGCTGGACGTCGGGCTCCGTCATCCGCGAGGTCCACTTCTGCTGGTCGACGAAGCCGTCGCCAAAATCGTAAATATGGGTCAGCCAGCCCGAGGCGAAGAAGATGCCAGTCTTGGCACGATGGCCGATGCCATAGAGCCCCTCCTCTTTGCCGTTAAAGAATTGCGCTACCTTCAGCATTTCGTCAAGCGTCTCAGGCACCTTCTGATCGTACTTCTCAAACAGGTCTTTGCGATACGCCAGGAAGCGCGTCTCGCCGGCGAAGGGAACGCCGTAGATCTTGTCGCCGGACATGCCGAGGCCGTTACGGAAGGCAGGCAGAATGTCCTCCCAGTCAAACCACGCCGGGGTGAGTTCCGCGTTGTTGACAAAGTCGTCTAATGGAAGGGCGACCTCCTTGGCGACATATTCCGGCACCCAGAAGCTGTCCATCATCAGGACGTCGTAGAGACCGGTGTGCCCTGTTGCCTCCAGGAAGTGCTTGTCCTTCGCCTGGTCCTCGGCCAGCTCGTCGTAGGTGACCTGGATTCCCGTCAGGTCCATAAAGGCGGGCGTCAACGCCCGGAACGCCTCTACGGATGGGTGGGTGCTCACGGCCACACTAACCTTTGTCCCGTCACACTTGGCCTTGACTGCGTCGGCCCAGGCGGTTACATCCTCGCTGACCGGTGCCGCCGTCGCGGCTGCTTCACCCGCCGGCGCAGCAGGGGCCGGCGGCGGCGGAGCGACACAGCCCGCCAGCATCGTAAATACTACTACCAGATACAGGGTATTGCGTGCAAGCATTTTGGACATCTCATCTCCTCCTTATTGAGTAAGACTTTCAGGATCTCGCAACCAGGGTCTGAAGATGCTAGTCACTTGCTGCTATGGCGTCACCCCCTTTCGAAAATTTTGATTTCAGATAAGGAAAATAAGACATGCACGGCGGCTCGCGGCGTTCCGGTGCATGCAATGCACGTCTGCCAGTAATTGCGAGTACAGGCTCACGGGCGGAGGGCCGGAGAGCTGTGCTTCGTTGAGAGGTATCCAGCCGCTTATCGCGGCGGCTTACAAGAATCGCGTATGACCAGCTGCGGTTCAACATACATGCGGGTTTCTTCGACGCCCTGCGCCTTCCCCGCGGCCTTCGCAAGCAGCAGTTCCACTGCTTGGCGACCGATTTCTTCCAGTGGCTGGCGAATTGTAGTCAGAGCAGGCCGCAGGTAGGCGGCCATCCTAGTGTCGTCAAAGCCGACGATTGAGAGATCTTCAGGCACTGTATAACCGTGGTCTTGCGCCGCCGCATAAGCGCCGACTGCCATTGTGTCGTCAGCGCACCATACCGCGGTAGGAGGTTCGGGCAGGGAGAGCGCGCGTCGCATCGCCTGGTACCCTCCCTCGTGGCTGTTCTCGTCGACCTGGACATACGTCGCAGGAACGCCGCCACAGCGATCGTTCATGTGGCGTTCGTATGCCAGTAGGCGCTCGTGAAAGTCTCCGGCGCGCGGGGCTGAAATAAAACCGATTCGCCGGTGGCCGAGTTCGGACAGATAGTTCATCGCCAGGCGACCACCCGCGTCGTTGTTGATACCGACCGAAGGCAACGTGCCGAGCAGGGCGCCGCCGCCTCGCGAAACCATGACCATATGGTCCTGCCGCCGCAGATGCTTCGTCAACTCGTCGCTGTGCCCGGGTTCGTTGAGGTCGCCGAGCAACAGCAGCCCATCACAGAGTCTGGGATCGAGGACGTGGGTCAGCGTCAAAGCTTTGGCTGGGTCATTATTGGCGTAGCCAAGAAGTACACCATAGCCTCTGCCCTGTGCTTGGCGGGCGATCACGTTGATCAGCTCGGCAAAAAACGGATCATTGGCGTCGCGCACGATCAGTCCGATGAGCCCGGTGCCCCTGCCGCGCAGGAAGCGCGCGCCCGGATGGGGACGGTAATCGAGTTCCTTGGCGGCTTCCAGCACGCTCTGGCGCGTCTGTTCGCTGATTGCGATCACAGTGTCGTCGCTGTTGAGCACGCGGGAGACAGTACTCTCTGACACGCCCGCCTTTCTAGCCACATCGCGAATAGTACACGATTTGGACCTGATAGGGACCTGTCCTTCGGTTGTTCGTGGGAAATGACGACGTTTTACGACAAACGTTTGACTGCAATCTGTTGCATACAAACGATAGCACACATCAAAATCACTGTCAATAGAATTTTGGCGGCTGGATTGCAAATGGTCATAGCGCGGTAATTGGCTAATCCGCCTATCCTGCGCTATGATCCCCCCTAGCTCCAGGTGAACATCCAACCTAGCCCCACTGTTCACGTTGGGTATATGCGGAACCACCACCATGCCACCCATCCGTATTGTCCTCGCCGATGACCACGCCCTTGTCATGGAAGGCTTGCGCAGCCTGATCGACCGCCAGCCCGACATGCAGGTCGTTGCAGCCGTGCAAGACGGTATGGAGCTGCTCGCCTACCTCGACCAGCATGACGCCGATGTGGCCGTGGTGGACGTGCAGATGCCTCTCTCCGGCCTCAACGCTCTCGCCGAAATCCGTCGCCGCGACATGCCGGTGCGCGTGCTGCTGCTCACCGCCTTTGCCGATGGCGAAAGCATCCAAGCCGCCCTGCAATATGGCGCCGAAGGCTTTGCCCTCAAAACCGAATCACCTAACCAGACGATCGAGGCCATTCGCCAGGTCGCCCAAGGGCGTCTCGTCTTCCCGCGCACAGCGCAGCGTTGGATGACCCAATACCGCAGCTCTGCAGCCGATGGCCCCGAGCTCTCGCAGCGGGAGTTGGAAGTGTTGGAGAAGCTCGCCCGCGGCCTGCCCAATGCCGAAATCGCCGCCGAGCTCATGGTGAGCGAAAACACCATCCGCTTTCACCTCAAAAACATCTACGAGAAACTCAGCGTGACCAACCGCACCGAAGCCGTGGCCTGGTACTTCCGCACCGGCAAGGCTGGACTAAAGTAGAATTGAACCATGCCTGACTCGGTCATTCTAGACGCAGTTCGCACACCTATCGGCGCCTACCGCGGCGACCTGAGCCCAGTTCGCCCCGACGACCTGGCCGCTCACGTGCTGCGCGCCTTGCTGGACCGCACCGGCGTCGACCCCGCTGCCATCGACGAGGTCGTCCTCGGCTGCACCAACCAGGCCGGCGAAGACAACCGCAACGTGGCGCGCATGGCTGCCCTGCTGGCCGGCTACCCCCCCAGCGTCCCCAGCATCACCGTCAACCGCCTGTGCGCCTCTGGCCTCGACGCCATCATCTATGCCGACCGCACCATCCGCACCGGCGAGGGCGACCTCCTTGTGGCTGGCGGTGTGGAGAGCATGACCCGCGCTCCCTACGTACTGGGCAAGGCTGACTCCGCCTACGACCGCAGCCAACCCCTCTTCGACACCACCCTTGGCTGGCGCTTCCCTAATCCCAAGCTGGAGGCTATGTTCCCGCTCGAATCGATGGGCGAAACCGCCGAAAATATCTACGCCGAAACCAGCATCCCGCGCGCACGCCAGGATGCCTTTGCCCTGGAGAGCCAGCGCCGTGCCGTAGCGGCCATCAACGACGGCCGCTTTGTGGATGAGATCACACCCGTCCCCATTCCGCAGCGCAAGGGCGACCCAGTCTGGGTGGACACTGACGGCCACCCGCAAATGAAAAGGGTGGGCGAGCGCTACGAGTTGGTCACCAGCACCGAAAAGCTGGCCGCACTCAAACCCGTCTTTCGCCCGGGCGGCACAGTCACCGCCGGCAACGCGTCCGGCCTCAACGACGGCGCCGCCGTCCTCCTCCTGGCAAGCAGGGAACGCGCCGCCGCCGTCGGTCTGCGCCCACTCGTGCGCGTCGTCGCCTCGGCCAGCGCCGGCGTCGACCCGCGCACCATGGGCTACGGCCCGATTCCCGCCGTGCGCAAACTGCTGCAGCGCACGGGCCTCTCTGTCGCCGATTTCGACGTGATCGAACTCAACGAGGCCTTCGCCGTTCAGGCCCTGGCGGTGATGGACGCGCTTGAACTGCCGCACGATCGCACCAACGTCAACGGCGGCGCCATCGCCCTGGGTCATCCCCTCGGCTGCTCCGGCGCGCGCCTGATGACCACGTTAGTGCACGAAATGAAACGCCGCCACCGCTCGGGCGCGGCTACGAGCCCCTACGGCCTGGTTGCGCTATGTGTCGGCGTCGGCCAAGGTGTGGCCACGCTTGTAGAGTGGATAGGTTGAGTGAGGAAAAGGAAGGGAATCGCCCTATTTACAACCCTGATGACTCGCTCCCCGACGCTAATTACCCGAGCGGGCACAGCACAGCATTCATCCCGCGGACGCGGCTTGTCCCAATAATACAAGCGGCGATCAGTTCAAATGGGAGATGTGCACTGCTTGTAAAGCAACCGGCGAGCGAGTCCAGGTCCTCCTGTGCTTCGTGCCAACGTGTCTATGCAAGATGGGGAGCAAATTGCGGATGACACTCACTGTGCAGCGAAAGTATACACGAATCGCAATTGCAAGTCCAATTACAATTCCCCTCTGACTTTAGCAGCACTCATTCCAAGAACGCTTCCAGGAAGCCTTCCAAGAAAGGATGCATCCATGCAATTTGACCTTTTTCTTTTCAGCCAAGACTTGGCCCGAATGCCTGCCGTGGCTCGTGCCGCCGAGGAACTTGGCTTTGACGGCCTCTGGACGGCTGAAACTGCCCACAACCCGTTCCTGCCCCTCACGCTGGCCGCCGAGCATACCCAGCGCCTCAGCCTGGGCACCGGCATCGCCGTTGCCTTCCCGCGCTCCCCCACCGTCCTGGCCCACATCGCCTGGGACCTGCAGCGCTACAGCCAGGGCCGCTTTATCCTCGGCCTTGGCACCCAGGTCAAGGCGCATATCGTGCTGCGCTTTGGCGCGCGCTGGGAAAAACCGGTGCGCCAGATGCGCGAGACGATCGAGGCCATGCGCGCCGTCTGGGCAAGCTGGCGCAGCGGTGGCACGTCGCTCAACTACCACGGCGAATACTACACCCTGCGCCTGATGACACCCTTCTTCGCCGAGCCGCCACTGGACTACCCCGACCCGCCCGTCTATGTCGCCGCCGTCAACGAGCAGATGCTCCACCTGGCCGGCAGTATCTGCGAAGGCGTGCACGTCCACCCCTTCCACTCGCCGCTCTACCTGCGCGAATACGCCTGGCCGCACCTGCGCGAGGGACTGCGCGCCGCCGGCCACTCGCGCCTCAACTTCACGGCCATCGGGGCCGTTTTCGCGATTCCCATCGACGGCGAAACCCCTGCCGCTGAGCATGAGCGCGCCGCGCGCGAGCAGATCGCCTTCTACATGAGCACCCCCGCCTATCGCACCATCGTCGACCTGCACGGCTGGGGTGCCGAGGCCGAGCAGCTCAGCCAGATGGCCCGCCGCGGCGAATGGTCTATCATGGGCAACGTCATCACCGACCCCATGCTCGAAGCCTTCGCCATCAGCGGCAGGTGGGCCGAGCTGCCCGCCAAAATCCAAGCCCGCTACGCCGGCCGCCTCCTTGACCGCGTCGCGCTTTACCTGCCCTACACCCCGGGCCACGACGACGCAGGCTGGCGCTCCGTAGCCACAGGACTGAGAAGGTGAGACGCTATGTCCCCGGGACCTATCAGGTCCCGAGGACATTTATGCGGCCTTATGGTAGAATTCCCCTCCGCATAACCGCACCAACCAACGGAGGCTTCGTGACCGTCTCGCGCGACAATTCCAAGCTTGTCTACGAAGGCATCAAGGCAGCCGGCATTCGATCGATTTCGGCCCTGCCCGAAACCTGGCTGGTCTACCTGCTGCAGCTGGCCGCCAACGATCCCGAGATGAAGCTGATTGAGGTGGCCAAGGAGGAGGAGGCTATCGGCATCGCCGCCGGCGCCTACTTTGCGGGCGAACCGCACGCCCTGCTGATGCAAAATCACGGCTTCTTAGCCGGCATCAACGGCATCGTCTCGCTCGCCCAGCTCTACAAAATCCCCCTCACTATGCTGATCGCCCTGCGCGGCCACTGGGGCGAACCCTATCCCTGGCACACGCGTGGCGGCATCGTCACCGAAGATGTGCTGCGCGCCCTGCAGATTCCCTTCGAGTACGCCCGCGATGGGGCCAAGGTCGCACGCCAGATCCGCGAGGCGCACACCTTCGCCAACAGCTCGCTTTCCCCCGTCGCCCTGCTGCTCACCCGCGACCTGATGGAGGACTAGGAGCACATATGCAGCGCGCCAAGTGCATCGAGGCGATCTACCCCGAATTGACGGATAAGCTGGTCGTCACCAACATGGGAGCCTGCGCCCAGGAGCTCTACAACCTGGGCCACCGTGACAACTTCTTTTACCTGCAGCACGCCATGGGCCTTGCCTCCTCCATTGGCCTGGGCCTGGCCACCAGCCTTCCCGGAACCAAGGTTGTGGTGCTTGACGGCGACGGCTCGGTGCTGATGAACCTGGGCACCTTCGCCACCCTTGCTCGCTACAAGCCCGCCAACCTCCTGCACATCGTCTTCGACAACGGCAGCCTGCTTTCCACCGGCGGCTTCCCCTCGCACACTGCCGACGGTACTACCAACCTGGCTGCCATCGCCCGCGGCGCCGGCGTCCCCCACGTGGACGAGGTCAGCACCGCCTACGACTTTATGGAGGCAGCTGCCGACGCCTTCGAGCGCCCCGCCCTCAGCGTGATCGTCGCCCGTGTCGACGCCACCGGGCCTGACCATTACGGCATGCACTTCCAACTGCCGGAGAACGCGTTTTTATTTAAGCGCTGGATTCGTGAGAATTTGAAGCAGACCCAAGGAGCCTGAACCTATGCCATCGCGCGTCACCGTACTGTCCCTGCTGGTCGAAGAACTACGCCAGGGTAACATCCAGGTTGTCGACCTGACCCAGCCGCTCGCCCCTGATACGCCGGTCATCGACCTGCCCCCCATCTTTGCCGCCTCGCCCGGCGTGAGCATGGAGACCATCTCGCATTACGACGACAAGGGTCCCGCCTGGTACTGGAACACCATCCGCATGGGCGAGCACACCGGCACCCACTTCGATGCGCCCGTGCACTGGATTACCGGCAAGGACCTGCCCAACAACACTACCGACCGCATTCCCGCCGGCCGTTTTGTCGGCCCTGCCTGCGTTATCGACTGCAGCAAGGAAGCCGGCCTCTATGCCGACTTCTTGCTCACGCCCGACCATGTGTTGGCCTGGGAAGGCGAGCACGGCAAGATTCAGCCCGGCTCATGGCTGCTTTTCCGCACCGACTGGTCCAAGCGTGAAGGGCGCGACGCCTTTCTCAATGCAAGTGAGGACGGTTCCCACACGCCCGGCTTCCACCCCGACTGCGTGCGCCTTCTCGCCCACGAGCGCGATGTGTTAGGCCTGGGCGTCGAGACGGTTGGCACCGATGCCGGCCAGGCCGGCGGCTTCGACCCCATGTTCCCGGCCCATAACATCATGCACGGCAGCGGCCGCTTTGGTCTCGCCAGCCTCACCAACCTGGACCAATTGCCGCCCACCGGCGCTGTGGTCATCGCTGCACCGCTCAAGATCGTCAACGGCTCCGGCAGTCCGCTGCGCGTTCTCGCCCTGGTGCCGAAACCGTAGCCAAAATGCTAGACTGACAGGCTTGTATGTCCATCACGATTCGCTTGGTCGATACCGTCGAATCCCTCAAACACTTCAACATGCTTGAGCATCTGGTTTGGGGCACCCCGCTGGATTCCACCATCCCGCTGCACGTGCTTGTCACGACCATCCACAACGGTGGCGGCCTCCTCGCCGCCTATGCCGTGGATGGACCAGACGAGACCGGTGGCATGGTCGGCATCACCTACTGGTGGCCCGGCCTGGACAGCCCCACGACCACGCCGGACGCTAAGGTAAGGCAGGCAGGCGCAGACGCGGGCGCCGCCTGCGCTCCGCCAATTGGACCGCAGGCGTCCTCGCCTGCCTCTTTGCATCTCAAGATGTGCAGCCACATGGCCGGCGTCCTCCCCGCCTGGCGCGGCGCCAGGCTTGGCCTGCGCCTCAAGCTTGCCCAGCGTGCCGCCATCCTCGCCCAAGGCATGACCGACTGGGTGACCTGGACCTATGACCCGCTGATCCGTACCAACGCTGCCCTCAACCTGCACCGTCTGGGCACCATCTGCAACACCTATCACGTCAACCTGTACGGCGAAATGCGCGACGGTATCAACGCCGGCACTCCCAGCGACCGCTGCCAGGTGGATTGGTGGCTTACCAGCGCGCGCGTCGAGCAGCGTGCTCACGATCACGTCCGTGACGAATCCTGGCGTGCTCGCCTGCCGCCCGGCGCTCAGACCTTCACGGCGGGGATGCTGCGTAACGGATTTCTGACTCCGCCCACCACGTTGCCCACGCTGGATGGTAGCCCTCTAGCCTTACCGCTGCCCGACGACATCTACGTGATTCGTGATATCGACAACCCGCTCAGCATGGCCTGGCGTCTATGGCTGCGAGAAGCTCTCCAGTCCGCTTTCGCCGCCGGTTACCTCATAATCGACTGCGTTCACCACGAAGACGGCCAGTGGCGCTACCTCTTAACCGCCGGCGCTTGACGCCCGCCATCCATTTCGCGTGCGCTCACCCCATCGCCGGCGCTTTCCACCCGCCCAACTCGCGTTCCACCGCCATGCCCAACGCCATCGCCACATCGTCGCGCCACGGCTTGGCCGCCAGCTGTACCCCGATTGGCATCCCTGCCTTGGACGCACCGGCGCGCACCGTCACCACCGGCCACCCCAGCAGGCTGAACGGCAGCGTATAGTCAAACCGTTTCGGGTCGCGCTCGCGGAATGGCGGCGCCGGGTGCGAATCGACGGGACACAGCACGGCATCGTACTCCTCGAAAAACTGCAGCATGCGCGTGCGATAGCCGTCCCAGGCGTTGAGCAGTTCCACCACATCTTGCCCGCGCAGGCTCTCCAGCCCCCACCAGGCCTCGGTGATGCGGCGGCCATCGCGCACAAACTGCGGCGGCTGCCGCTCTTCCACCGTTACCCCTGCGCGCGACAGTGCCTGCGCCGTCGCCCCTACTGTGTGCGCCGTCTCGCTCGTCACATCCGCCCCTCGTTCCTCGAGGAAGTAGGCGACCTTCAAATCGCGCAGGCTCACCGCCCGTGCACTCCCCAGCGGCATCGGCACGACACCTCCGTCAAAGTTGTCCGGCCCGCAGATGGCCGGCAGCCCCAGCGCGAGGTCCGCCACCGAGCGCGCCAGCAGCCCCACCTGCGTGCGCGGGTCGGTCAGCCCACCCGGGTGATCGTACGCCCCGGTGTTGGGCACGCGTCCCGTCGTAGGCTTGATGCCCGCCACGCCGCAGTAGTGCGCCGGCAGCCGGATGCTCCCGCCCGAGTCGCTGCCCAGCCCCAGCGGCGATCCACCCGCCGCCACCAGCGCGGCCTCGCCTCCACTCGACCCACCCGGCGTGCAGGCCGGGTTGTATGGATTGTGCGTCCGCCCGTAAATAACATTCTCGGTATCTCCGCCGCCGCCGCCCGGCGGGCAATTAGTCTTGGCGATCAGGATCGCCCCCGCGGCCTTGAGACGGGCGACAGTTATGGCGTCATGGCCGGGCACAAACCCGCGCCGGTGCTCCAGCCCCACCGCCGATACGACGCCCGCCACGTCAAACACATCCTTGACGGTAAACGGCAGCCCGTGCAGTGGCCCGTGCGATACGCCCTGCGCCAGATCCGCATCCGCCTGCCGCGCCTGCTCCAGCGCCTCCGGCGCAAGCTGCACCACCGCATTGATCTGCGGGTTCACCGCCGCAATTCGCGCCAGGCAGGCAGCCACCGCTGCCTCCGCACTCACCTCACGCGCCGCCAGGCGGCTGACCAATTCCGTTGCCGACATCCAGTGTAGATCGCTCATAGTGCATATTATCTACCTTGCAGCGCTTTTTCGCCCAGAGTCACCTCACCGTCGTCCAGTTCGTACGCGCCGTGCGAACTGGACACCGCTTGCTTCACCGGTCCAGTGAACTTACCCCGACCGCCGGCCGCGCCGGCTGCAAGCCTATGGTAAGGCAGCGATCACTCCCCTTGCTGTATAATCCGGCTATGCCCAACAACATGCCGAACAGGAAGCCCGGGCGCCCCACGATCGGCGTTCTGGCCGGCTGGCAATTCTATTGGACCGCTACTCCGCTTAGCTATCTCAATCCCATCTTTCGCGGCATTCGCCTGGCGGCTAAAGAGCTTGACTGCAACTTGCTGCTTGCCTGCGGCATGGGACCCTCCGCCGCGTCGAGCGATCCGCTGCGCCCCGCCTGGCCCACGCTTGCTGCCGACAGCGACTTTGTGCCGATCGGGTCTTGGAATACGGATGGCTTGATCGCCGTCAATCCTCTTCATTCGGCTGCGCGTTCGTGTTATCTGCATGATGTCGAATCTGCCGGCCATCCGGTTGTCTATATTGCGTCCGGCGAGCAGGGAACTGCCATTGTGGCGGACAACGCCGGAGGCGTCCACGCCGCCATGCAGCACCTGGTGGAACATGGCCATCGCCACATCGCCTTTATTGCCGGCAGCCCCGACGATTTGGCAGGCGATTCCGGTGCACGCCTCACTGCCTATCAGGCAGCCCAGCAAATCTTTTCCTTGCCTGCAGATCCCAACCTAATCGCCTACGGCCGGCACACTTTGGCTACAGGGTACGCCGCCATGCAGCAGATCATCGCCTCCGGTGCGCACTTCACCGCCGTGTGTGCCAGCAACGACGAGTCGGCCCTGGGCGCAATGCAGGCGCTGGCGGAAGCAGGCCGCCGCATTCCCGACGACGTGGCCGTGATCGGCTTCGACGATCGGCCGGAAGGCGCGGCCCATGATCCCACGCTGAGCAGCGTACATGTTCCGCTTTTCTTGATGGGCTACCGGGCCGTCGAACTGTTGCGCAGCCGTATCCACGGCGCCCCTGCGCCGCCACTGCCGGTCACGATCCCAACCCATCTCGTGCCGCGTGAATCCTGCGGTTGTGGGCGGGAATACGTACATGTTCGTGGCGTCGAGGACCGCCAACCTTTGGACGATCGCCCCACCATCCAGGACCAATTGGCGGCGCGCATGGCGTCTGCCGTCCTGGCCGAAACGCACCAGCTCGGTTTTGAACGAGTACGTGACCTCTGCCGGCAGTTGATTGACGGCTTTGGCCAAGATGTTGCGCGCCCGCAGCAGTCGGCGTTTCGCCATGCGCTGGATCTGCTGCTGCGCCATGCCCTCGCCGCGGGCGACGAGATCGACCTGTGGCAAAATGCCATCTCCATCTTGGCCGACAGCCTGCCCGCCTGGATCCCCAACTGGGCAGAACAAGGCGCCCGCGCGCGCGCCTATGATCTGCTCGACTATGCCCGCGTGGCGATCAGCGCCGGCAGTGGGCGCCGGCATCGCAAGTATGTGGTCGAGCAACGTTGGACAGTTGACCGGATTGGGATGTTGACGGCACATCTCTTGACTGCCTTGGACGAGGCGCAAGTCTACCACGTCCTGGCGGAGCACCTGCCGCAAATGGGCATCTCGCTGGCGGCGGTGGCGGAGTTTGCACCCGAAGGCGATGACCCTGTGGCCTGGAGTACGGTGCGCCCATTGATTCCTGCCAGCACCCCGGCAGACCTGCCTGTGGTACGCTGCCGTACGCGCGAGTTTCCGCCTTTCGAACTGGTCGGCCAGAAAGAGGCCTGGAGCCTCGCCTTGGCGCCGCTCGTCAGCGCCGAACGCCAGCTGGGCTACGTCGCCTTTGATACGGCCCAACTCACGCTCTATGGAGCCATCGTCCAACAGGTGGCGGCTGCCCTCAACACCGCCCAGCTCTATCGCGCTGCCACGGAAGGCCGGCGCCTGGCCGAAGAGGCCAACCAGCTGAAAAGTCGCTTTTTGTCCACCGTCAGCCACGAGTTGCGTACGCCACTCAACCTGATCGTCGGCTTGAGCAGCATCCTTTTGCACGAGGAAGGTGAGAATGACGCCGCCCTGCCGGCGACGACGCACGCCGACGTGGAACGAATCTACGCCAACGCCCAACACCTGGGCGCCCTGATCAATGACGTCCTTGACCTGGCCAGCAGCGAAGCGGGTCAACTGCGCCTGGTCGACGATCTTGTGGACCTGGGCCAGGTGCTGCACACGGTGGCAAAGACAGGCCGCCACCTGGCGCAGGCCAAGGGCCTTGCCTGGCGCGAGCAGCTACCGGAGGCAGGACCCTGGGTGTGGGGCGACCGCACTCGCTTGCAGCAGGTGGTGCTCAATTTGATCAGTAACGCCGTGAAATTCACGGCCCGCGGTGAGATCTGCCTGATACTCACCCTTGGGGGCGAGCAAGCCACGGTCACTGTCGGCGACACGGGCATCGGCATCCCTGTTGACGAACAGCAGATGATCTTCGCCGAGTTTCGCCGCACCGAACGCAGCGTGAGGCGCGGGTATGGCGGGTTAGGTCTAGGCCTCGCCATCTGTAAACGCCTGGTCGAGCTGCATGGCGGTTCCATCGGCGTATCCTCGCCCGGTGCAGAAGGCGCCGGCTCACAGTTCTGGTTTACGCTGCCCACCAGGCCGGCTCCCATCATCCAGGCTCCCGCCGCGCAACCGGAAACGGGCTATCTCGACCAGCCCCTCGACAGCGCGCCGGCGGACGGGGCGCTTCACCAGGCATCTGACCAACAGTGGCGCACCATCGGGGTAGCAGCAACCCAGCGCACGGTCCTCGTGGTGGACGACGACCTTGAGACGCTGGAATTGCACGCTCGTATCGTGGAGGCACATTCGCCGGGCAACCGCGTGCTAAAGGCGCACAACGGCCGCGCAGCGCTCGCCATCCTGGGCCGCGTGCATGTCGATCTGGTCTTGCTGGACCTGACCATGCCCGAGCTGGACGGATTTGGCGTCTTGGACGCGATGCGCCGCGAGGCATCCATGCACGATATCCCGGTCATCGTCGTAACTGGGCAGGTGCTCAGCGAAGCCGAGATGGCGCGTCTCAACCAGGGTGTGACTGCAGTGATGGGGAAGGGACTCTATAGCCTGGAGGAGACGCTGGTGCACCTGGAGTCCGCCCTGTCGCACAAACGCAAGCTAAACAGCGAGGCGCAGCGTCTCGTGCGTAAAGCCATGGCCTATCTTCACGAGCACTACGCCGAACCGTTGACGCGCCATGCCATTGCACAGCATGTAGGTCTCGACGAGGACTACCTCACCTACTGTTTTCGCCAGGAATTGGGTATCACACCCATCACCTACCTCAACCGCTGTCGCATCAACCAGGCTAAGCACTTGCTTAAGCAGACGGGCGAGAGCGTGACGGCGATCGCTCTGCAAGTTGGCTTCTCCGACAGCGGCTACTTTAGCCGTGTCTTCCGCCGCGAAGTCGGCATGTCACCGGACACATTTCGCCGCATCTAACCGCCGCTCAGATTCAATAGATTGTCCCGGAATCGTCCTCCCTCGCCACGTTTTTCTCCAAGCCTTTCTTCTGTAAAGCCTCTAGCATAAGTTCCAGAACGATCTGAATTCCCACAACGCGCCTTGAATACCCTATTGCTCCCAGTTACGATGACTTGCTAGGAGAACGAAGCCATGCAACTTAGACGACCATTGCTCAGAATTGCCGTCATCGCCAGTATCCTGGCGCAGTTAATTATTACACCTTTCACGGCCATCCCAGCCGCGGCCGCGACCCCGCCTGTTGTCGACGATTTCGAGGGGGGCTTGCCGGCCGGGCTCGATGGCACAGTCGCAATTGGTTTCAATACTTTCCAAGACCCCAATAGCACGGTCTCCATTGCGACGACCGGCGCGCCACCGGCACCCCTGCCTGGCGCTGCCAGCCCCAACAACGTGCTTCAGGTGAACGTCAACGTCGTCTCCTACGCCGGCCTTGTCCACGGCTTTGAGAACGTGTCGGTCAACCAGTGGATTTCGCAAGACTGGAGCGCCTACGCCGGCATCTCGTTCTGGCTCTACGGCAACAATAGCGGCACTACTCTCTTTGTCGACGTGCTCGATAACCGTAACCCCAGCTCGACTACGGATGATGCCGAACGCTTTTCCATCGACTTCAAAGACAACTTCAGCGGTTGGCAGAAGGTCGAGATCCCTTTCTCCAGCTTGCATCGCAAGGAGATCGGCAACGGCGCCCCTAATGACGGGCTTGGCCTGACCGAGGTCCATGGTTGGGCCTTTGGCGCCGTCACCACGCCTGGCACACAGGTCTACTACCTGGATGACGTCAGCGTCTACGGTACTGCCCCGGTGCGCCCGCTGACGGTCGGCTTTGGCGCAATTGACTTTAAGGTCATCGAAGGCACCGCCGCCACCGTGACTGCCAAGCTCAGCAAGCCGTCCGCCGACCCGGTCACCGTCAACTACACGACCAAGCTCGGCAACGCCGTCTCCAATCGCGATTATGTGCCTCAGGCAGGCACCTTAACCTTCGGGCCCAACAGCACGCAGCAGTCCTTCACCGTACCGACCTTTGACGACAGCAAATATCAGGGCGAGCGCGGCTTGCTGGTGGAGCTGTCTGCCCCAACCGGCGGCGCCGCCCTCGGCCTCCCGCCCGTCGCTCGCGTCACCATCCAGGATAACGAGGCCTACGACCCCACCCTGTTGGACGACTTCGAAACCTACCCCTACCTGTGGTGGGGCGACAAGAAGGTTACGCTCGATAACCCGGAGATCGCTGCGGGTTCCGCCCAGGCTCTGCCCGGCCAGGGCGCCTTCGAGCGCGTGCTCTCCGTCGGCCAGAAGAACGGTTCCGGCGCCTACGAGTTTGGCCGCACCTTTCCCACGCCGCAAGACTGGAGCGACTCCGCAGGGCTGAATTTCTGGTGGTACGGCCAGAACAGCGGCCGCGAAGTCCAGGTCAAGCTGGCCAACAACCAGGCCGCGGCCGCAGTCGCCGACCCCGCGCAGTGGAAGCTGCTCTGGAGCGACGAGTTCGACGGCAAGGCCAATGCGCTGCCCAATGCCAACGTCTGGGGCTATGAGATCGGCGATGGCACCGCCAGCGGCAACCCCGGCTGGGGCAACGACGAACTCGAATACTACACCAACAACACCGACAACGTCGCCACCGACGGCCAGGGCAACCTGGTGATTACGACTAAGCAGGCTGACGGCTCGCTCCAGTGCTATTACGGCCCCTGCAAGTACACGTCCGCCCGCCTGCTGACTAAGAATCGCTTCGAGGTCGCCTATGGCCGCGTCGAAGCCCGCATCAAGGTCCCACGCGGCGCCGGCCTGTGGCCTGCCTTCTGGATGCTCGGCACCGACATCGACCGTGTCCTTTGGCCGCAGACCGGCGAGATCGACATCATGGAGCACGTGGGCCGCCTGCCCAACCAGGCCTTCGGCACCATTCATGGCCCCGGCTATTCGGGCGGGCAGAGCTATGGCAGAAGCTACGACTTGGGTAAGCCTGTTGCCGACGACTTCCACACTTTCGCCGTCGAGTGGCAGCCGGACAAGATTGTGTGGTACATCGACGGCATTCCCTATCACCAGGCGACGCCTGGCGATCCCTTCCTCCAGGGTAAGCAGTGGGTCTTCAACCACCCCTTCTTCATGCTGCTCAACGTCGCCGTCGGCGGCAACTTTGGCGGCTCCGTCGGCCCGGACACGACCTTCCCGCAGGCCACGCTGGTGGACTATGTACGCCTCTATCAAGCGCGGCCGCTCCCGGTCGAGTTCAAGGCCTCCTTCCGTGACAACTTCACCGGCTGGCAACAGGTGGCTCTCCCCTTCGCCGCCTTCCAGGGTTCGGACGGTGCAAGCCCGGACTTGACCAAGGTGCACAGCGTTGGCTTCAAAGTCCTGGGCGGTATGCGCAACCCGGTGCAGCTAGACCAGGTCCGCCTGGCCTGCGCCGACCAGGTGACGGTCAGCAGCATCGCCGATTCCGGCGTTGGGTCGTTGCGCAAGGCGCTCGGCAGTGTGTGTGTAGGTGGCACTGTCCAATTTGCGCCCGCGTTGGCCGGCCAGACCATCGTACTAACCTCTGCTCCGCTCACACTGGGCAAAAATGTCACCGTCGACGCTGCCTCCGCCCCCGGGCTTACTATCAGCGGCAGCCACACGGTCCGTGTCTTTATCGTCAACAGCGGCACGACCGCTGCCATTCGTAACCTCACGGTCGCCGACGGCTATGGCTACGAGCTGGCCGGCGGCATCCTCAACAACGGCGTCCTCACCCTCGACCACGTCGTAGTCGCCGGCAACCAGGTCACAACCCCTGCTATCGACTACTGGCGGGGCGGCGGCGGCATCTACAACGGCGCTGGCAGTACGCTGGAGCTTGTGGACAGCACCGTGCGTGATAACAGCGTGGTCAATGGCGCCGGCGGCGGTGTCTACGGCTTTTTCGACACCACCGTCACCATCGAGCGCAGCACGATCAGCGGCAACACCGCCAACGATGTCGGCGGCGGCATCCGCTCGCTCGGTAACTTTACCATCGTCAACAGCACGATCAGCGGCAACTCGTCTACCGGATGGCACGGCGGCGCCTTCTTCCACACTGATGGTGCTATGAACATCATCAACTCGACCATCGCCAACAACACCGCTCCCGGCGACACGAGCGGCGGCGGCTTTGTCGGCACCTTCACGCCCGCCGGCGCCACCCTGACGCTTGCCAACACCATCATCGCCGGCAACAGCGGCTCCCAATGCTTCTATGCCCCGTGGGGTGCCGGTGTCGTCACCTTCACGTCGCTCGGCCACAACCTGGTGTCCGACTCAACTTGCGCCAATCCGGCCCCCGCCGCCAGCGACCTTATCGTCGCCGACGCGCTGCTTGGCCCTTTGGCTGACAACGGCGGCTCGACCCTGACGCATGCCCTGTCAGCCGGTAGCCCTGCCCTCGACGCTGCCGACGCCGTACCCTGCCCGGCGGTCGACCAACGCGGCACAACGCGGCCCCAGGGCGCCGCCTGCGACATCGGCTCCTACGAGGCCGTCGTCGCACAGGCTGCCGCTACGGGCGCGATGTCCGTGCTGCCGGAGGGAAGCACCCTCTTCTTCCTGCCGCTGGTTCAACATTAACCTTATGTTACCCAGCCCCAGGCTCGGTGGCCAGCAGAACCGTTTCCGCGACTGCGCTTAGTACAACGGTGCCGACCGAGGGGCTGGGCTGCACACGTAGACTCGACCGGACACACGCCAGGAGCACTCACAATGCCGGAAACACAAGTTCAAGGTGACTATGTCACGCTGCTCGGCGAACAGTTCTACTGCATTCGCCACTATGACCGCATGCCTCCCTTCTTCATGAGCATTGTCAGCAGCGCCGACCACTGGCTCTTCATTTCCAGCACGGGCGGTCTCACCGCCGGCCGTATCAACGCCGAGTCCGCGCTCTTCCCCTACTACACTGATGACAAGGTAAGCGAAAACAGCGTCAACACCGGCTCGGTCGTCTATCTGCGTGTCAAGCGTGGCGCCAATACCTCCCTCTGGCAGCCGTTCGCCACCTGCTCGGCAAACGACGGGCAGGTAGCCGGCCAACTCGAGCGCAACCTCTACAAGAACGTTGCCGGCGACAAGCTGGTCTTTGAAGAAATCAATCATGATCTCGGCATCACCTACCGCTATGCCTGGCGCACCAGCGATCGCTTTGGCTTTGTGCGCACGAGCTGGCTGCACAACAACCTGGACCAACCATGCACCGTCGATCTTGTCGACGGCGTGCAGAACCTCCTCCCTTATGGCGCCACGGTTGCTTTACAGACCAACATGAGCAACCTGCTCGACGCTTACAAACGCAGCGAATTGGATCCCGCCACCGGCCTCGGCATCTTTACGCTCAGTGCCACCCTCACCGACCGCGCCGAAGCGAGCGAATCGCTCAAGGCCAGCGTCGCCTGGCAGGTCGGCCTCGCTGCCCCTCATTACCTGCTCTCGAACAAGGAGTTAGAGGCCTTCCGCCAGGGTCGTCCCATCGCGCAGGAAGAGGACGTCAAGGGCCGGCGCTGCGCTTACTTGCTTTGCACGACGCTGGAGTTGGCCGGCCGCGCCGAACAGAACTGGAGCTTGGTCGCCGATGTCAACCAGGACCACGGCCAAGTTGCTGCGTTGCTCAACCTGTTGGCCGGCGACCGCCAGCACTTAGCCGATCTCCTGGAGCAAGACATCGCCCGCGGTTCCACCGAGTTGGTCAGCCTGGTTGCTTCCGCCGACGGGCTCCAGCAGTCGGCCGACCCGTTGACCACTGCCCACCATTTCGCCAACGTCACATTCAACATCATGCGCGGCGGCATCTTCATCGGCAACGGACGCGTCGATAAAGAGGATTTGCTCGACTTTATCCGCGCCCGCAATCGCAGCCTGCTGGACCCAGCCAACTCCATCGCTGCTTTCCTGGCTGATCTGCCCAACTCTCTATTTGTCGCCGATCTCTATGTCCGCGCTGCCGCCACCGGCGTGCCCGACCTCGTCCGCCTCTGTTACGAGTACCTGCCGCTCACCTTTAGCCGTCGCCATGGCGACCCCAGCCGGCCCTGGAACCAGTTCTCGATCAACCTGCGCCAACCCGATGGCCGCCGCCGTCTCGACTATCAGGGCAACTGGCGCGACATCTTCCAAAACTGGGAACCCTTGGCCTGGTCTTATCCCATGTTTGTCGTCGGCATGATCGCCAAGTTCCTCAACGCCACCACCGCCGACGGTTATAACCCGTACCGCGTCACGCGCGCCGGCATCGAGTGGGAAACACCTGCCCCCGATCATCCTTGGTCCAACATCGGTTACTGGAGCGACCACCAGATCGTTTATCTGCAAAAGCTGCTCGAAGTCGCCGATCAGTTTCAACCCGACGCATTGACGGCGCTGCTCCCGCAATCGATCTTTAGCTATGCTGACGTGCCCTACCGCATTCGTCCCTACGCCGACCTGCTGCGCGATCCGCTTCACACGATCGACTTCAGTTGGGAGCAGGAAGCCAAGATCGTGCAGCGTACACACACGCTCGGAACTGATGGCAAGTTGCTCATGACCGCAGACGGCCAGGTCTTTCACGTCAACCTGGTCGAGAAATTGCTTGTATTGCTGCTGGCCAAGCTCGTCAACCTCGTCCCTGAGGGCGGTATCTGGATGAATACGCAGCGGCCGGAATGGAACGACGCCAACAACGCCTTGGTCGGCAAGGGTTTATCTATTGTGACTGTCGCCTATTTGCGCCGTTTTATCGTCTTCTGTCGCCGTCTGGTCGCCGAAGGCGGCACATCGCAGCGCCTTACCTGCGAAGTCACGGAGTTGCTTGCCGCCGTTCACACCGTCCTGGAGCAGCACGAGCCTTTGCTCGCCAGTGGTTTTGACGCCCACGCACGCCGCGCCTTCATGGACGCCATGGGCAGCGCCGCCGGCGACTATCGCTCGACTTTATATCACGGCGGCCTAACCGGCGACTTCGCCGACGTTGCCGTAGCCGATATCCTTGCCTTGCTGGACCTGGGGCTGGCCTACGTCGACCATACTCTGCGCGCCAACCGTCGCGCCGACGGTCTCTATCATTCCTACAATATTCTGCGCCTCTCAATAGGCGGGGCAGCCGTCGATCCACTCTATGAAATGCTGGAGGGCCAGGTCGCCGTTCTCTCTTCCGGCCTGCTCTCTGGCGACGAGGCGCTGGCATTGCTGCGGGAGCTGCGCTCCAGCCACCTCTACCGCGCTGACCAGCACAGTTATATTCTCTATCCCGATCGCAAACTGGCGGGCTTTCTGCACAAGAACCAGGTTGCGCCGCAACAGGTTGCCGGCCTGGCCTTGGTTGCTTGCCTCGAGCAGCGCGGGGATCGCACCTTGCTCCAGCGCGACGAAAATGGTGTCTACCACTTCAACGGTTCGTTTCGCAACGCCGAGGACGTGGCCGCTGTACTGCACCGCCTGCATGCCGACGCGGAGTTAGCTCCCCTGGTGGAGGCCGAGACGCTTGCCATCCTCGATCTCTTTGAGGCAACCTTCGCCCACCACGCCTTTACCGGCCGCTCGGGCACCTTCTTTGCCTACGAAGGTCTAGGCAGCATCTACTGGCACATGGTTTCCAAGTTGCTGTTGGCTGCGCAGGAAAACTACTGGTGGGCCAAGGCTGCCGGCGTCGGCTCTGCCACCTGCCAGGGCCTTGCTGCCGCCTACTACGACATCCGCGCCGGCATCGGCTTCAACAAGCCGCCCGCCGTCTACGGTGCCTTCCCCACCGACCCCTACTCGCACACCCCCAAGGCCCAAGGCGCCAAACAGCCTGGCATGACCGGCCAGGTCAAAGAAGAGATCCTGACCCGCTTCGGTGAACTAGGCTTGCGCATACAGGGCGGCGCCATCTCCTTCGACCCCGCCCTGCTGCGTAAGGAAGAATTTCTCGCCGAGCCGTCACAATTTGACTATGTAGGTCTCGACGGCCACACTCGCGCTCTCGCCCTTCCGGCCGGCGCGCTAGCCTTCACCTACTGCCAGATACCCGTCGTGCTCATATACGGAGACGACCCTGCAATCGAGATCTCATTCGCTGATGGCCGCAGCCAACGCTTGCGAGGCCATGCCCTGCCACACCACATCAGCGAGCACCTGTTCCAGCGCGACGGCGCTGTCGCCCATCTCACCATCACTGTCTGCGCCGGGCCCTGATCGCCTCCTGGAGGTCCGGCCTCCAGGAGGCTCACTGCCTCTCTCCACGTCCAGCCCGCACGCTGCGTGCGGACCTAGTGCCGTTCACTGCGCATCGTGCCATTGTCCTGCACCGTCCCACAGTCGTCCATATGGCACGCGTGTAATGCCTCACGCCACCTCGCGCAGCACTACCCCATTCATTTCTGGCACCCGTAACCTCGACAGCGCCGCCACCGGCGCCGCAAACGGCAAGTGCGACAAATCCTTGTGCTTGCGCAAAAGGTGGTAGGCGATCAGCAGCTGCGTCAGCGCCAGCGGATCGCTGTGCTGCTCCCCACGCTCGTCCTGATACTCGCCAAACTCCGAATCCATCACCGGCTCCATCTCGGGCATGTGCTGCCAGATCGCCTGCTCCATCCGCCGCGCCTGCCGGTGCGATACGTTGCCGTCGATCTCCAGGAAATCCACCGGCAAGCCCCCGTCACGCCCTAACTTGAGCCGCATGCCGTCGCCGGTACCCGGGTCCTCTAACAAGTAACTTAGGTCCGGGTGCGGAATCGTCGGCCGCAGCGTGAGCCGTACGTCCAGTTCCGATCCACTCCCCTCCGGGTCCACACCCTCTGGAGGACAAAAGCTCACCACGACGTCGGCATGCGCTGCCTGCGGGCGGATGTAGCATTCCGAATCGACCTCGCGCTTGGCGAGCGAATCCAGCACCTGCGCCCGCGTATACCCGCGCTTGCTCGTGTCGCGCCGCACCTTCCACACGTGCCGCAAATCTTCGCGCGGGGCCAGGAACACCTTCACGTCAAAGAACTGGCGCATTACAGGCGTGAAGAAGCTCAGCAGCCCGTCCACGATCACAAATTCCTTGGGCTGCACATACTCCGGCCGCACCAATGTCCCCGTGCCGTGGTCGTAAACCGGCTTCAAAATCGGCTGCCCATAGTGCATTCGCTCCAGGTGCAGCTGCATAATGTCCAGGTAATTGCAGTCCGGGTGCAGCGCCGAAATATTGCGCTCCGCCCGCTCTGCCCGGTCATACTTGTGATAGTCGTCGGTGCAGATGTGCGTCACCCGCTCGGGTCCCAAAATCTGCGTCAACCCACGGCTCAACGTCGTCTTTCCCGCCGCGCTGTCGCCCACAATCCCCAGCACAATGGGCCTATTCGGTCGGTGCATTACAGGTCTCCCTTCCCTGGTAGGATGAGCCGCCTCCCGTCCCTGGCTCGGCGCATGCGTACTCCCACTTACACGATCGCTGTGCGCCGAGCCGGGGACGTCGATTAACAGGGCATCACCCTCTTTTTGCTATGTTAGCCCTGCACGTCAAACCGCACGTTCGACCACAGCTCCATCGCCTCCTTCAGCTCGGGGCACGTGGCTGCCGCCTGCTCTAAAGTTTTCCCTGCCACCAGCGCCTCGACCGCCACCCGGTTGGCGCGTGCTCCCGCCCGGCTGCCCTTGGGATGTCCATGCGTGCCTCCGCCAAAGAGGAAGAAAGCATCGTTGCCGTAAATGCGCAGCAGGTCGGGAATGTGGTGGATGTGGATGCCACCCGACGCCACCGGCCACACCGCTTTCAACCCGCCAAAGTCCTGGTCAAAATAGATGCCGTGCTCGGGATTGGCCTTGATGTTGCGCTCGCGCAGCAGGTCGATGATGCCCAGCGTCTCGTTCCATGAGCCTTCCAGCTTGCCCACGACCGTGCCCGTGTGCAGGTGATCGCCGCCGGTCAGCCGCAGCCACTTGGCCACCACGCGCATGTGGATGCCATGGTTCTTCTGCCGCGTAAACACCGCATGCATCGCTCGGTGACAGTGTACAATCATGTTGAGCTCGGCTGCCTTGGCAAACACGTCGCTCGACGCCGCAAACCCCGCCGTGAGGAAGTCAAACATGCACATCTTAGCGCCCACACTGTGCAGGTACTCCATGCGCCGCAGCGCCTCTGACGTGGAGCCGGCCGTGATGTTGTGCCAGTGTCCCTTGAACTCGTTTGTGTCGTTCATCGCCTCGACCACCGCTTCCTGCGCATACATGAAGCGGTCGCGCCAGCGGCTGAACGGCTGGCTGTTCATGTTCTCGTCGTCCTTGGTCGTGTCCAGCCCGCCCACCAGGCACTCGTAAATAATGGTGGCATACGCCTTGGGCGAAAGACCCAGCTTGGGCTTGACTGTACCGCCGATGAGCGGGCGCCCCCACTTGTTGGACCACACACGCTCATCGTACAGGCCCACGCGCGGTCCGGGGAAGGTCTTGACATACGCCAAGGGAAAACGCATGTCCTCCAATCGCAGTGCCGCCAGCGCCTTGAAACCAAACACGTTGCCCACGATCGACGACATCACGTTGACAATCGAGTTCTCTTCAAATAGATCTAAGGGGTACGCAATATAGGCGATGTCGTCGTCGATGGCGTACACCTTCGCCTTGTAGAAATCAATATCGGTGAGTTGATTCGACCAGACCTCGGTCCAGGTGCCGGTGGACGATTCGGCCGCCACGGCCGCCGCCGCCTCAATCATGCTCACGCCGCTCTTGGGCGTGATGCGAAAGGCGCACAGCAGGTCGCTGTCGCTCGGCACATAGTCCGGCTCGTAGTAATCCTCGGCGTACGTACGTACGCCCGCCCGGTACTTGCTCGAGATCTCCGCTGTCGGCGCCCCGCCGGCCGACCCGCCCGCGGGACCACTGCCCGTCTTGGGGCTGATAACCTGTAGCTGCATGTCTCCTCCTGGAAATGTGTGCCCGGTGAATGACCGTAAAAGCAACGCTGGAGGTAGGATAGCAGCTTACTATTTGTGATGGAACGCACAATCGGATGGCAAATGGGCAGTGTGGGTGGGCAGTTTCCAGCCCACCCATTCGGGCAGTTCACTTCTAAGCCTTTTGCCAGCACCTTCGGCCCTGCCGCACGCACCTCTGCGACTCACTTCACTCTCATACTGCTTGAAGTTGTCGGCAAACATCTTCGCCAGCCTGGCTATTTGTGTATCGTACGCTGCTGGGTCAGCCCACGTCTTGCGCGGCTGCAGCACCTCGTCCGGCACGCCCGGGTACGCTCATCGGCATCGCCAACCCAAATACCGGCTCCTCCACGTAGGCCACGTCGTCCAGCTTGCCGTCCAGGGCAGCATTGATCATTGCCCGCGTGTAGGCCAGCTTCATGCGCGAGCCGACGCCGTGCGGACCGCCGGTCCAGCCCGTGTTTACCATCCATACCCGCACATTGTACTGGGCGATCTTCTTGCCCAGCAGATGCGCATAGACGCTCGGGTGCAGCGGCATAAACGGCGCCCCAAAACAGGCGCTAAACGTTGCCGATGGCTCCGTTACCCCCCGTTCGGTCCCCGCCACCTTGGCCGTATACCCTGAAATAAAGTGATACATTGCCTGCGCCGGCGTTAACCTGGCGATCGGCGGCAGCACCCCAAACGCGTCAGCCGTCAAGAACACGATGTTCTGCGGGTGCCCGCCCTTGCCGTCCCGCCGCGCATTAGGAATGTGCGACAGTGGATATGCCGAGCGCGTGTTCTCGGTCAGCGAATCATCGTCCAGATCCAGCCGCCGCGTCATGCTGTTGATTCCTACGTTCTCCAGGACCGTCCCAAACCGCCGCGTCGTCGCATAGATCTCCGGCTCGCCCTCCCGCGACAGGCGGATCACCTTGGCATAGCAGCCGCCCTCAAAGTTGAAGACCCCATCGTCCGCCCAACCGTGCTCGTCGTCGCCAATCAACTGCCGCGTTGGGTCCGCCGACAGGGTCGTCTTGCCCGTCCCGCTCAGCCCAAAAAAGATCGCCGTGTCACCCTTGGGCCCGATGTTGGCCGAGCAGTGCATCGGCATCACTTCTTTCAGCGGCAGATAATAGTTCATCGCCGTAAACGCCGACTTCTTGATCTCCCCGCCATACTCCGTGCCGCCGATCAGCACCATCTTCTTGTCGAAGTTGACGAGAATAAACACATCACTGTTCGTGTGGTCTACCTCGGGATAGGCATGGAATCCCGGGCAGTCAATAATCACAAATTCCGGCTGGAAGGTGGCCAGGTCGGCTGGGGGCGGTTGAATAAACAGGTTGCGGGCAAACAGGTTGTGCCAGGCATACTGCGTTATGACGCGCACCGAGAGCCGGTGGTCCGGATCTGCGCCGCACCACACGTCGTGCACAAACACGTCCTTGCCTTGCAGATAGGACGCCATGCGCCGGTGCAACTCGTCAAAACGGTCGGGCGCAATCGGCCGATTCACCTTGCCCCACCAAATCTGGTCGTGCGAGGTCGGCGTATCCACAATGAACTTGTCGTTGGGGGAGCGACCTGTGAATTGCCCGGTGCGCACCACCAGCGGCCCAAGGTGGGCGATGATACCCTCGTCACGTTTGACTGCCTCCTCATACAGCCCAGGTGTGGCGAGGTTCCAATAAACACTACGTAGGTTTGAAAGGCCCTGAGCATCGAGACCCACAGGGCTGTGCGTGAGCGGACTGACTTCGTTCATGGCGAGACCTCCATGCAAAAGGGGAGTTATACGAGTTGCATGGTGCGCCCCTCTGGTTCCTCACTGCCTAGCATAGCGCAAGGGAGGATGCCGCGCCTAGGGACACTTGTCCCTTCCCGCTTGTGAAAAATGGCACAGACTCCCGTCTCTAGAGGTTTGCTGGAGGTGCAAACCCTGAAAAGAGGAGTACGATTGGCTCATGCGTCGTCACGTCGCCTTCTGCCTGTTGCTCCTGCTGCCTTGGACTACTATGCCCAGGCCCGGCCCCATACCGGGTCTGGGGTCCAAGCCCCTATCTGCCCTCGTCGACGTGTACTTGCCGTGGCTGGCCAAAGCGCCGCCCATTCTGATCGCTGCCGCCTATATCGACAGTGCACGCAGCGGCGAGGCCGACGAGGCGATCATGCTCTGGAACGTCGGCAGCCGCATTGAGCCGCTCGCGGGCTGGCAGGTGGAAAGCAGCGGACGGCGCACGACTGTTCCCGCCACCTCGAGTCTGGCGCTCGCTCCGGGCGGGCGCCTGTGGCTGGCTGCCGAGGCCCTGGCTTTTCGCCAAAGCTTCGGCGATCTCCCTGCCGCCGAGTGGATAATCGACACCGACCCGCTCGTGCTCGACCTCCAAGGAACGATCAACCTGCCCAACAGCGGCGGCGTGCTGCGCCTGCTCGATCCCAGTGGCTCCGTTGTGGACGTGCTGCTCTATGGCGACGAGACGACACCTGTCGACGGCTGGAACGGTCCCCCTGCGGAGCTCTATACTCGTGGCGTCGTCACCGCACAAGGCCAGGTTTGGCAGCGCAAGCGTGACCCGCACACAGGCTTGCCCATCGACGCCAACTGGGCGCAGGACTGGGCCGGCGACCTGGGTGATCCTGCCTGGGGCCGCCAGATTCGTTGGCCGGGGTGGATCGCCTGGGATGCTGCTGGCTGGGCGTGGCCACAGCAGGGTGAGACGGTTGCCGACACAGTGCTCGCCGTTGGCCCCGAAGGGCTCTATACGCCTATTGCCCAGACGCTTGGTGGCGCAGTCACGTCGATCGACCTGGCCATCTACACGCTCGAGCACCCGCAGTTGGCCCAGCTGCTGGTCGACGCCGCCCGCCGCGGGGTGAAGGTGCGCGTGTTGCTCGACGGCGCGCCCCCCGGCGGCATCACCAAGCTGCAGAAGTGGTGCGTGGCGTTGGTGGCATCGGCCGGCGGCGACGTCCGCTACTTTGCCGTGGCCGAAGATGCACCCAGCGGCCTCAAGCGCCGCTACCGCTATGCGCATGCCAAGTATGGCGTCGTCGATGGCCGCGTGGCGCTGGTCAGCACCGAAAACTTCAGCCGGGACTCCATGCCCCTGCCTTCGCACCGCCCACAGGGCGGGCGGCGCGGCTTTGCCTTGCTTACCAATGCTCAGCCCGTCGCGGTCGCATTGCAGACACTCTTCGCCGCCGACTGGGCGCCCGACCACTTCCTGGATCTGCGCACGTACGATCCCGCCGACCCCAAGTACGGCGCGCCTCCCACCGACTATGCACCCCCGCCACCGCCCAAGTACGACGTGACGGACGCTCCCTTTAGCGAGCCTCTCAGCGCCCATGGTGCGACCCGCTTTACCGTTGTCACCGCCCCTGAAAACGCCCTCCGCCCCGATGCTGGCCTGCTGGCATTAATTGATCAGGCTGGCTATGGCGACGAGTTGGCGCTGATGCAGCTCTACGAACAGCGCCACTGGGGTCCGAGCTCCAGCAATCCTCTCGCTGACCCCAACCCGCGTCTCGACGCCCTGATCGCCGCCGCTCGCCGCGGCGCCAAGGTGCGCATCCTGCTCGATTCGTTCTTCGACGACCCCGCCGACCAACGCAACAACGCCGCCACAGTTGCCTACGTCCGCTCGCTCGCCGAAGTGGAAGGCCTGGACCTCCAGGCGCAGCTCGGCAACCCTACCGCCGCCGGCATCCATGCCAAGCTGCTCCTCGCCCACATCGGCGGCCGAACCTGGTCCGCCGTCGGCAGCCTCAACGGCGGCGAGGTTAGCTTCAAGCTCAACCGCGAAGTCGTTCTCATGCTTGACAGCCCCGCCATCTACACGCGCCTCCACACCGTCTTCGACCACGACTGGCAAGTCAGCTCATAGCCCCCTTTGGAGCGCAGGCGTCCGCCGACGCTTGCGTCGGAGCCTGCCGTTTTAGCTCCATCTACCCTCCTTGACGCCCCAAAACCTTTTTGCTATACTTACTGTCCGTAAGACACTTTCGCTTTCGGCGCCCAGGCCGGCCGCCAACGCAGGTCATCCAGGAAACATCCCCTACTTCCGCCGATTATCCGCACCCCTGCCTGGCTCTTGTTCTTATCGAAGGACTTATGTACAACGCACCTTCCACTCAGCTCGACGTGCGCGACGCGCGCATCGCCGAGCTTACCGCCCTTGCCGACTATATGCAGGAGGATGTTTCCCTCGATCAGTTTCGCGACTACGTCTTCGAGCGCCTCATGCAGCTTTGGCCCGCCGGCTATGTGCAGTACTGCAAACGCTACAACCAATTGGTGCGCCTGCGCGGCCGCGAAGCTGCTCCCGGCCCACGCCTGGACTATCTCCAATGGCTGCCGCTGGTGACAACCCTTAACGAGGATGCCCGTTTCTCGCTCATGCTGGAGGAGCCCCCCTCGCAGCGCCAGCGTGAACTGCGCCGCATTCTGTTGCTCGCCAGCGAAGAACAGGTCAACGCCGAGTAAAATCGGTCGGCGCTCTTCAGCATTGGCACGATCACCAATGAAAAAACCGGTTGCAGCCCGCAGGCTCCAACCGGTTTCGTCGTCGCTGTTCCCCAACGCAGCTTAGTCGGCTGCCGCAGGCACTCCGGCTGGATTTGCTGTGCCGAGCCCACCTGCCAGGGCAGGCACTGCGCTGCCTGCCGGCAACTCGCGTCCATCCGCTGCCAGCACCGGGGCCAGCGCAGCGATCGCCGCCTCCACCATCCCATCCTCGGGCTCGCGCGTCGTCATTTTCTGCAGGGCCAACCCGGGCGCGATCAGCAGTCGCATCAGCGGCTTGTCGTCGTGCGCCGCACTAAAGCGAATGATCTCATAGGCAATGCCTGCCACGATCGGGATCAGCAGCAAGCGTGTCACCAGGCGTAGCAGCAGCGCCAGCCAACCCGGTTCGACGTTGCTAAACGTCAGCGGCGCAAACAGGATGATGCTGATGACCAGCACATACAACAGAAAGCTGGTTCCACAACGCGTGTGCTGCACGCTGAATTTCTGAACCGACGGCACCGTTAACGGCGCGCCCGCTTCATAGGCGTTGATCGTCTTGTGCTCGGCGCCGTGATAGCCAAACACCCGGCGAATTTCCGCCATGCGCCCAATCAACCATAGGTAGCCCAAAAAGAGCAATAGCCGAATCACGCCCTCAAAGATGGCGTCCACCATCGGGTCGTCGTTTACATACGTCGCCAGCCACTTGGCCGCAAACGTCGGCAGCAAAAAGAACAGGCCCACGGCAAACAGCAGGCTGGCCCCAATCGTCGTCCATGCCACTGGGCCGCCGAACTCGACCTTCTCCTTGCCTTCCTCCTGTACCGCCACCTCGCCGCTCCACATCAACGCGCGAATACCCAGCCCCAGCGCATCCCACAACATCCCAAGCCCGCGGATGAACGGCCACTGGCCCCATTTGCTTGTATAAATGCGTGCCGTCAGCGGCTCTTCATGCAGCTCAATCTCGCCCTGTGGATTGCGCACCGCCACCGCCATGGACTTGCGCCCGCGCATCATTACGCCTTCAATAACCGCTTGCCCACCGTAATATTGTTTCGCCATAATCCGGCAGTTTAGCACGAGCCTTCCTACGTGCGAAACCGACTACGCACTCATCATATCCCAGCGCCTGCCGAGTTTGCTGCTTGCTGCGCACCGGACCCGTATTTCAACGACTCTCTTCCCCCAATTTGTGGTATCATCCCATCAGCGACTCACGAAACTGTAAAGGAGTACTGCCAATGGCGGCGCGCATTTTGATCGCAGACGATGACCCGATTCTCCAACGCCTGCTGCTGCACACGCTAAAACTGGAAGGCCATGACATGCTCACGGCGCGCGATGGCAGTGAAGCGCTGGAACTCATTGCGCGCGAGCGGCCCGACCTGCTCATTTTGGACGTGATGATGCCCGGCATTAACGGCTTTGAACTTTGTCAGATTCTACGCCAGCGTCCCGACACGCAGACCCTCCCCATCATCATGCTCAGTGGCCTCTCGGATGTCCAGGAGAAGGTCAGTGGCCTGCGCGCAGGAGCGGACGAGTACCTGACTAAGCCGATCGACCTGCGCGAATTGACGGTGCGCGTCGATACCTTGCTCAAGCGCAACCGGCTGCTGCGTCAAAGTGCGGCGCCCCGCGCTGGCCGCCTGGTCAGCGTGCTGGGGGCCAAGGGTGGTGTGGGAACCACTACCATCAGTCTCAATCTCGCCGCCTTGCTGGCCAATACCGGCAAACAGGTGATCGCGGCCGAGCTGCGCCCCGACTTTGGCACTTTTGGTGTGCAGTTGAAAATGCCCACTCCCGAACGCAATCTGGCGGGGCTGCTGGCATTCGAGTCGCCGGCAATCAGCGAGCCGTTGGTCGTGTCGCATCTGGCATCTACTTCATTCGGTCCCCGCATCCTATTCGGGCCGCAGACGCTGGAGGAGTTCGCCGAACTCGACCCTGGTCGTGTCGGCGCTGTCGTCAACCGCCTGATCCCGCTTGCCGATTATGTGGTGGTCGACTTGCCTTCTGTGACCGGGCCGGCGCATGAAACAGTGATCAAGAACAGCGGCTTTGTCGTGCTGCTGTTGGAGCCCGAAGTCTCGGCCGTGGCGGCGGCGGTCGTGCGACTGCGCCAACTGGCCGCTTGGGGAGCGACTGGCCCCATGATCAAACTCGTGGTGGTTAACCGCCAAGGCGCCATGATGTTGTCGCTGCGCGAGATCGAGAACCGCCTGGAACGCACGATCGACGGCGTCGCCCCACCTGCCGCCGAGGCGCTCAACATTGCCGTCCAATACGGCAGCCCGCTTGTGGTCTATCAACCCGACCACGTGACCAGCCTGAACCTGGCCGACTTTGTGACGCGCCTGACCGAGAAACCTATGACACTGCCAAAATAGGCGATCCGCCGCTGGTCCAGCCCGTACGCGGCGTGCAGGTTTCCGTGTCCAGTCCGCACGCCGCGTGCGGAGCGGCAAGCGCAATCTGCCAAAAAAATAACACGGTCTGAATTGCGGCAAAACACGCCGTCCTTATGCTGGGGCAAGCACCCTTTGCCGTTTTGCCAAGCACTCTGGGAGGAGCAAACCGATATGAACGAGACTGTACTGGCCGGCGTGCGCATCGTCGGGCCAATCACCCCCGCCGTGGAAGCTGTGCTGACGCCCGCTGCCCTCGACTTTGTGGCCGGGCTGCACCGCACCTTTAACCCGCGCCGGGTGGAATTGCTGCAGCGGCGCGTGGCACGACAGCAGGAGTTCGATGCCGGCGTCATCCCCGGCTTTCTAGCTGAAACCGCCGAAGTGCGCCAGGCCGACTGGCATGTGGCCCCCGCTCCCGCCGACCTCAACGACCGCCGCGTGGAGATCACCGGGCCGACCGAGCGCAAGATGATGATCAACGCCCTCAACTCGGGCGCCAAGGTCTTCATGGCCGACTTTGAAGACGCGCTCTCTCCCACCTGGGAGAACGTGATCCAGGGCCAGATCAACTGTACCGACGCCATCGCCCGCACAATCTCATTTCAGAATCCCGATGGTAAGACCTACAAGCTCAATGACACCGTCGCCACGCTGCTAATCCGCCCGCGCGGCTGGCACCTGGTCGAAAAGCACGTGCTGGTCGACGGCGAGCCGATCTCGGCCGGCCTCTTTGACCTGGGTCTCTATATGTTCCGCAACGCCAAGGACCTGCTGGCGCGCGGCTCTGGCCCCTATTTCTACTTGCCCAAGCTGGAGAGCCATCTCGAAGCGCGGCTGTGGAACGACGTCTTCAACTACACGCAGGACGGGCTCGGCCTCGCCCGGGGCACGATCCGCGCCACGGTGCTGATCGAGACCATCCTTGGCGCTTTGGAGATGGAAGAAATTCTCTACGAGATCCGCGAGCACGCCGCCGGCCTGAATGCGGGGCGTTGGGACTACATCTTCAGCGCCATCAAGAAGTTCGCCAAGCGCCACGACCAGATTCTGCCGGACCGGGCCCAGGTGACCATGACCGTGCCCTTTATGCGCTCCTACACTGAGCTGCTGGTGCACACCTGCCACAAGCGCGGTGCTCACGCCATCGGCGGCATGGCCGCCTTTATCCCCAACCGCCGCGACCTTGCCGTCACAGAAAACGCGCTGGCCAAGGTGCGCGAGGATAAGCTGCGTGAATTCAGCGACGGCTGCGACGGCACCTGGGTCGCTCATCCCGACCTCGTACCGACCGTGCTGGAGATCGCCGACGAGTATCTCGGCGACAAGCCCAACCAGAAGGAGCGCATGCGTGAGGATGTGCGCGTGGCGGACAAGCAGATCACTGCCGTCAATGTGCCGGGCGGCAAGATCACCGAGGGAGGTCTGCGCCTCAACATTTCGGTGGCCCTCCAGTACATGAACGCCTGGTTGGGCGGCAACGGCGCGGCGGCCATCAATAACCTGATGGAAGACGCCGCCACCGCCGAAATCTCACGCTCGCAGATCTGGCAGTGGATTCACAACGGCGCCAAGTTGGAGGATGGTCGCACCGCCACCCGTGCCCTCTATGAGCAGATGCGTGCGGAAGAACTGGCCAAGCTCGGTGGTCCCACCGTCGAGCGCTACGGCGACGCCGCCGCCATCCTCGACCGCCTCTGCCTCAGCGACGAGTTCCTGGATTTCCTGACCCTCATCGCCTACGAGTACTTGGATTAGCGTCCTATCACCGCCGTCCCGCCGTATGCTTTCTCGCGTACCGGGGGCATTCCCACGCCCCTCGCTCGGCGCACCTCACCTGACCCGCCCCAAAACCAGGTGCGCCGAGCCTGGGGCGGTTTCATCTCGAACTTTCGCCATGACTCAATACATCGCCTTCCTCCGTGCCATCAATGTCGGCGGCCACACCGTCAAAATGGACCACCTGCGCCGTCTCTTCGAAGAACTTGACTTCGCCCAAGTAACTACCTTCATCGCCAGCGGCAACGTCATTTTTCAAGCTGACGACCCGCCCGGCGAAGAGCGCGCCCTCGAAGATCGGATCGGACAGCATCTCCACCGCGCCTTGGGCTACGAAGTCGCCACCTTTCTGCGCACCCCCGACCAATTGGCAGCCGTAGCCCAGTACCGGCCGTTCGCAGGTATTGCCCCAGATGACGACTCAGCCTATACGCTCTTTGTCTCCTTCCTGCCTGAGACCCCTGTCCAAGAAGGCCATGCGCGCCTGCTCACCTTGCGCAACGAGGTAGACGATTTTCACGTTTATGGACGTGAGGCCTATTGGCTTCGGAACGCAGGCGGCCAATCCAAGTTCACTGGCGCTGTCCTGGAAAAGGCGCTGCGCATGCCCGCTACCATGCGCAACATGACCACTGTGCGCAAATTGACGGCACTTTACCCGCCGACTGACAGCGCACCATAGAAACTGAACAGGAGCGTTCACCATGAACAAGCGTGACGCCGTACTCAGCCAGATCGAAGGTGGATCCACCCCTGGCTACACGCCAGCTGCTTGCTTTCTCCACTTCGACCCGGCCTTCCACCGCGGCCATGCCGCCGTCGACAAGCACCTGGAGTTCTTCCATGCCACCGGTATGGACTTTGTCAAAATCCAGTATGAGCAGCGCCAGCCGCCGCACACCCCCATCCGTCGCGCCGACGACTGGGCAGATATGCCGCTCTATCCGCACGACTTCTTTCCGAACCGGCGGCCATCGTGGAAGGACTGGTCAAGGCTGCTGAGCGCGAGGCCCTGGTCATCATGACTATCTACTCGCCCTTGATGTGGGCGCTGCGCCTTGCTGATGCCGCCGACATGGCCGAACACCTGCGCCAGAATCCCGAGGCCGTCGCCAAGGGTCTGGAAATCATGACCGAGAACGTGCGCCGCCTTGTCGCCGCCTGCAGGCGCGCCGGCGTCGACGGCTTCTACACCTCCACGCAGGGCGGCGAAACCTTTCGCTTCAGTGGGACCGGCTATTTCCAGCAGTACGTAAAACCCACCGATTTGGCCGTCTGGGACGCCATTGGCAACACCGAGTGCAGCATTCTCCACGTCTGCGACTACCAGGGCAGCTACGACAATCTCACGCCCTTCTTTGACTATCCCGGCCACATCGTCAACTGCAGCCTCGAAGTCGGCGACCGCACCCTCACGCCACACGAGGCGGCTTCCCTCTTCGGCCGCCCCTTCATGGGCGGCATGCAGCGCAAGGGCGTCATCGCCACCGGCAGCACGCCCAAGGAATCCGACCGCGCCGCCGAAGAGGTCCTCACCCAGGCACCCAACCGCTTCATCCTGGCCGCCGACTGCACCGT
>CAWIVN010000023.1:242500-811725 GCA_963839515.1 uncultured Chloroflexia bacterium | reverse complement strand
ATCGATCACCCCCGGATGAAAGGGTACAAATATCTGCGCAGCTTTGTTCTCATATACACTTCGAATCTTACATCTGTATAGCATGGTGCTTGCTCTGTCCCCTGCCACATAGGGCAAACACCACGCCACAGGTCCACTCCCCGCGATCAGCCTGCCGCCTGCTCCTTCACCGTGCTGCTCAGCGACCAGCGCACGCATCCCGCCAATGCCGGCTCACACTGCCCGAGTGCATTGAGCACCGCCGCCTTTGCCTCTTCCCCGTGTCCAATGGCCGCCCAGAACGTATCCTTAAACCGCTGCGCCTCGCGCGGATGCATCTCTTCACGCAGCGTCACTACGCACCCAATCCCCGCAAACCAGTCCGCCGCCTGTTCCCCCGCATAGCAGCCCAGCACCAATACCTTCACCGCACCGAGTCGCTCACCCAGCCAATACCCATCGGCCAGGTTCGTCGCAAACTCGATCCCCAGCGTCGATGAGCGAACATCTACCTGCAAAAGCTGCGTCGGGTGGCCCAGGCTGCACTCTCGGTGAAGCGTCCGCGCAAAACTTGTGCGCGTCGCCGCCAGCACATGCCTGCATGTCAGCCCCTCGGCGTGTACCGCAGGCAAGTTCGCGCGTGTGTAGTCCAGACGCGGCACGATGATCAGCCGCTTCTCTGACCGCGCCTTCTGCAGCCGTCCCACGGTTCCCGTCGCGGCCTTTGCCTTCCAGCGCAGGTCCGGCTCCCACTCGCCGGGGAAACCCCGCTCCGCCTCCTGCTTCTCCAGCTCGCGCTGCGCCGCCCGCAGGTCGTCCGCCGTGATGAGGACCTGATTCTCCTCTACCTCCACGTCATACAGATTCTTGTCCCATTCCTTGCGGTCGGCCTCAATCATATCCTTGAGATACTTCCGCGACTCTGGGAACAGCGCCCGCGCCTCCTCCACGCTCAGATTCTCCAAGTCCGCCGCCCGGATCATCTCGCGCGCAATGTCCACGCCTTCATTGATCACAACCGATCGCCGCTCCCGCGCCACCGCCTTGCGATTCGCCTCTACCAGCGTCAGCGCATCGCGCTCGTGCGTATCCCACGCCAGCGCCCGCTCCCGCCACTTCCAAACCCGCGCCGCCTCGCTCCAGGCCACATTGGTCGGATGCAGCGTTTTATTCCTTTGTTGGCAATAGGTCCGGCTGCAAGCCGCCAGACTCCGCCCCGGCCCCAAATCCCGAAAGATCACAAAACGCCCATACCAATTCGACGGCTCACCCTCCCACTGATCCCACGGCTTGCGCTGCACCTCGTCCGCAGACGGTGCCCCAACAGACATATCTCATCCTTTCCAATGGGAACTCAAACAAGACGTCAACTGACGCTCAGCCTAACAATAGCACAAGATCATGACAAAGTCCAGCAAATACGCGCGTCAATATATTAGTCAAGACTAATATTTGCTCGCCGCCCACCACGTGTTTACATCGATGTCGTGCTGCTCGCGCATACCCCACACGCCCTCGTGCCCATGTTGGCATAAACAAACAGTGTCGGCCTGCGCCTGGCTTCAGATCGCCACCGCCAGCGGCCACGGCTCCCGCCGCGCCTGCGTCCATAACGTATTCACATAGTTCAGTGCAAAATAATTCTGTGCCAGATGCAGCCAAAACGCGCCCGCCTCCGTGAGTTCGAGACGCCCACCCTTGCGCACCGCTAACCCAGCTTGCTCCACCACTCGCAACCACCGGCGGGCCTTGCCCGCGTCGCGTCCAAGCGCCGCATCCAAGCTCTCCAGCGGAATGCTCGTATCGTAAAAGCGCCAGTACAGCCACCACCAGCCGGCCATCTCGCCCATAAACGGTATACGCAGCGCCACTGCCCTCTGGCCGTCGCATGCTGCCTGCATCCAGCTCTTGAGATCAAACGTGTTTAGCACAAAACCGTCGGGCAGGTGAGAACCCGCGCCGGGGCCGATCCCGATGTAGCCATCCCGGGTGACCGACGAGTAGCGCGGGACGGCGCCGTGCTTGAAGCCCCACACTGACACGCGCTCAAAGCCATTTTCTCCACACCATCGGCTGATAGCCCGGTAATGCGCCTGGCGCATGCGTAGATTTGGCATGCGTACCGCCGTCAAGCGCAGGTACTTCCCAACTGACGTATAAGGAAAAGTAAACAGGGGATAGGTGGTGAGCTGATCTGCCCCGAGCTGCGCAGCCCGAGCCAGATCAGCGGTTACGTCGCCGGCAGTCTGGTGGGGCAGGGCGAACATGATGTCCGCATTGACCGAGGCGAAGCCGCTCTCGGCGAGCAGCCCTAGCGCCCGCTCCGCCACGACGGGCGTGTAGTCGCGTCCGATCGTGCCGAGGTTCCCCGGTTGGAATGATTCCACGCCAAGTGACACCAGTGCAACACCCATATCCTGCAGCCGCGCCACGGTCTCATCGTCCACATCGGCCGGATTGGTCTCGATGCAAATGTCGCCGGTCAGGCGGAATCGCTTGCGCACATGCGTCAACACCCGGGCGACGCTGTCAAGCGCCAACGTGGGCGTGCCGCCACCAATGTAGATGCTCGTTATCTCGGCCGGCCCGATCGCATTGGCCCACCAGTCGACCTCGGCGAGCGCTGCCCTGGTGTAGGGTTCCACCCGTTCCTCACGATATTTGACTTTGGTATAGGGACAATACGGGCAAAAATGGCGACAGAAGGGCACATGCAGATACAGCGAGGTGCGCTCGACGGGCGGCGGAGTCCAGCTGGGTGCAGGCCGCTCGAACACCCAGCATTGTTGGGGCCCCACAAGGTAGCGGCGGATGGAGCGCGTGAAGACGTGTAATAGCCAATGCCCCCGGTCGTTCACCAATACCTCGTCATACCCAGCAGCGCACTCGGCCGCAAACGCTGGAACTCCGTCAGCTCCGTGCAAGCCGCATAGCCGCAATCTGCACATACCTCGTCGGCAGCGCGGCAGCACACCGACTCGCCGTCGACATCGACCACCGCTGCCACCGGAAAGCGTCGCGGCCAGTTCCCCGATTTCAAAGCCAACAAGCCGGCCCGTGAATTGATGACCGGCAGCCCAGCCCGAATGCAACCGAGCAGGTGGTCAATGATCGGGGCGCGCTCCTCGGCCGTCAGGAACAACTCATCACGCCCGTAATAGGGCGTATGAAAGTAAAACATGACGCCAAGCACCGGGAACTTCGTTGCTTGCACCCAGCGCAAGAACGGCTCAATCCCCCCTGCCGTATTCCGATCGATCACGTAGATGACGGCAACACGGCCGGTCGAACGCTCACGGACGGCGCTGCTCGACCTGGTGAAAATGGTCCCCGCGCCGCCGTTCAAAGGTGCCCGGCAGTCCATCCATACTGACCCAGACGAGATCGGCCCGATCGGCCGCAGTCTCAAGTCCACGCAGGCCATTGGTGTAAACATGCACATGGAAGAAACCGATCCGCCTTGCCTCGCCAATTGCATCGGCAAGCGTGTGATCCCCGTCGCGCCACAACGTCGGTTCCCCACCGCTGAAATACAGCTCGCGGAATCCGCGCGCCCACGCATTCTGCAGCGCGGCAACCACCTGATCCCAGCTCATATCGTGCCGCCCCGTGTTGGAGACATGACAGCCACGGCAGGCCAGGTTGCAGCGGTCCGTCAACGCAATGCCGTAGATGAGTGGCTCGGGGCGCTGCAGCACCAAAAAGCGCCACGTGTATGTGACATAGAAACGGAGTCGCTTCCACATCATTGGCATGAACATCCCGCCTCGATCCAATTGTACTCCGAATCGCGGGTGATTCAACCCTTTTGCCGTTTTCTCATTCCCCTAAAATTGCGGCCAACTCTACTCCCAGCCGCGGCCCGTCAGCCTACGACTCGCGTTCCAGCAGCCCCTCAATCTCCGCCATCTGTCCCTCCGTCAACGGCCCGAACTCCATCGCGCCTGCATTCTCCCGCACCTGCGCCTCTGTGCGGCAGCCGGGAATTGGCACCGTCCTGCCGCTGCGCGCCCAAATCCACGCCAGCGCGCCCTGTGCCAAGGTCCGTCCCCCGCTGGTGAGGATCTCGCGCAGCGCTTCCAGCTTGTCGAGCGTAGGCGCAAAGAAGTGTTCGTACGACCACTGGTCGCGGCGCACATCGTTCTCGGCAAAGGCGGCCTGCTTGGCATACTTGCCGGTCAGCGCGCCGCGCGCCAGCGGGCTGCGATTGACGCTCGCCAGGTCCAGCTGCTCGCATGTCGCCAGCATGGCCGGCGCGTCCAATACCACGTTGAGATCGTGCTGAATGGCCGCACAGTGCTCGCCCTGGCCAAACAAGTCCGCGGCGGCCGCGTCGTCGGTGCTCCAACCATAGCAGCGGATCTTCCCCTCGCGCACCAGATCCTCCAACATCTCGCGCAGGTCAAGTGCCCCTGACCATCCTACACGTACCCAAGCACCGGGCGCGGCACATACGGCTCCTCCAATGCCGCCATCTCCTCCGCCGGCAGCTCCAGTGATAGCGCCGCCACCGCATCCTCGAGGTGATGCGGCTTCGACGCCCCGATAATGGGCGACGTCACCCCAGGCTTGTGCAGCAGCCAGGCCAGCGCCACCTGCGCAGCCGGTACGCCGCGTGCCTGCGCCACCTGGATCACCCGCTCGACCACGCGCCGGTCCGCATCCTGTGTCTGCGCATACAAACTCTTGCCAAATTCGTCGCCCTCCATGCGCGCCGTTGGCTCGCTCTCCCAAGGCCGTGTCAGCTTCCCACGTGCCAGCGGGCTCCACGGCAGCACGCCGATACCCTCTGCCAGGCACAGCCCCATCATCTCACGCTCTTCCTCACGATAGAGCAGGTTGTAGTGGTTCTGCATCGAGACAAAACGCGTCCAGCCGTGTCGGTCGGCCAGGTACAATGCCTTGCAGAACTGCCACGCATACATCGACGATGCGCCAATGTAGCGTGCCTTGCCGGCCTTGACTACGTCATGCAGCGCCTCCAGCGTCTCCTCGATCGGCGTCTCGTAGTCCCAGCGGTGGATCTGATAAAGGTCCACGTAGTCCGTCTGGAGCCGGCGCAGGCTGTTATCGATCTCGGCCATGATCGCCTTGCGCGACAGCCCACGGCCGTTGGCATCGCCGCGCATCTGCCCATGCACCTTGGTCGCGATCACGACTTCGTCGCGCCGCGCCATGTCCCGCAGCGCTCGCCCCAAGATTTCCTCGCTGGTACCGTCCGAATAGACGTTGGCCGTGTCAAAAAAGTTGATGCCCACTTCCAAGGCGCGGGCAATAAACGGCCGGCCGGCCTCCTCGTGAAGCGTCCACGGATGCGCTCCCCGTTCGGGCACCCCGTAGGTCATGCAGCCCAGGCACAGGCGCGACACCTTGAGACCGGTTTTTCCCAGATTGACGTAGTCCATTGTGCTCTCCTTGTGTTGCAAGATTGTGTATCTCTCGCCCGCAGGCCGCTGAATTCAGCCGCCCTCTCATCCGTACCAGTATTATACTGCGCCACTCGAGTTCGTATTGACTTTGCCCCGGAAAACGTTTACCATGTGACTAGTTCTCCCTTTCACAAGTATATAGGAGCTCTCATTGCTGGCATTATGGATCTCGCTGCCGCCGGCGTAGCAGTGGCGTGTGTGTCCCTGTCCCGTCGAAAAGCCGGATATAGCTCCAGCCAACCATTCATTCAATCGTTTACCTGCAAGGGAGTCGTGTTTCTATGGCTTCAGTTACCGCAATCCCCACCTCCTGGCCCCGCTATCGCGATCTTCCCGTCGCCGCCGGCAAACCGCCCCGCTCGTCTTGGGGCGTCTTTGGCGAGGACGACCAGGTCGGCACCATCAACTTGCTCACGCCCGAACGCCTGGTGCGCGCCGCGTCCCTCGTGCGCAAGGGGCAGACCTTCTCCCTCAACTGGGAGATGGAAAAGCCGTACCCTCCCATCCTCGGGCGCAAAGCCATGCACCATCACATTATCGACCTGACTCCCGGCACCGATGACAGCGAATGGGGCACGGACGACTATTACGACGGCTACTGGCCCCAGTCGTCCACCCAGTGGGATGCCCTGAGCCATATGCCGCACCCAGAGTTTGGCTACTACAACGGCGTGCAGCGTGCGGAGATCACCGGGGAGCCCGGCACCAAGAATGGTATCGAGAACTGGGCCCGCCGCGGGATCGCCGGCCGCTTCGTGCTGGCCGACGTAGCAGCCTACCTGCGCCAACAAGGACGGCCCATCGACGCCTCCAAGCGAGTGGCTGTCGACATCGCCGACGTGCAGGCCGCCCTCGATGCCCAGGGCGCCAAGCTGCTCGGCGGTGACGTACTCTTGCTCCGCATGGGCTGGATCGAGTGGTATAACGCCGCACCGATGGACACCCGCGTTGCGATCTCAAAGCTGGGTGGCCCCGAGTTGCAAGCGCCCGGCCTCTCCGCCGACGAAAGCACGCTCGAGTGGCTCTGGGACCACCAGGTGGCCGCCGTGGTGTGCGACGTTCCGGCGCTCGAAGCCATGCCCTACACGCCGACGGTTGAGGGCTTTCTGCATTTCCGCATTATCCCACTGCTAGGCATGGCCGTGGGCGAGATGTTCGCTCTCGATGCCCTGGCGGCCGACTGCGCCGCCGACGGAGTCTACGAAGGGCTGTTTGCCGCCGCGCCGCTCAACAAGGTCGGGGGCTCCGGCTCGCCGGGCAATGCCCTGGCGCTTAAGTAACGTATTGTTCTCGTTTCAACCCATTCCACCATCAGGAGGCAAGAGTATGCGTAAGTGGTCAATTCCCGTCTTGCTCGTCATTTTCGCCATGGTTTTCGGCGCCTGCGCGGCACCTGCTGCGCCCGCCGCACCCGCTCCTCCGGCTGAAAGCACCGAAGCAGCGGCGGCAACGGCGACGGAGGAGGCGCCGGCCGCAGACGCTGCTGCAGGCGCAGCAGATGCCGGCAGCGGCAAATTCCTGCTCGGCCTCGTGTCTATCACCCCGTCCGATTCCAGCAACGCCCGCTTTATTAAGGGGGCAACCGAAGCGGCGGACAAGCTGGGCTGGGAAGTAAGCGTCATCGACGCCAGCGGTAGCGCCGACCAGGCCAACGCCGCCTTCCAGAACCTGGCCCAGCGCGGCGCAGGCGCCGTGATCGACCTGGTCTTCCCCACTACCTCACTCGGCGCCGGCCTGGCCGCCACCAAGGAAGCCGGCATCCCGGTTGCCACCTGGGGCGGCGGACTTGGAAACGGCATGGACGACGGCATCGTGGCCACCAACGGCACCGGCGGCCCGCAGGCCGAAGAGGTGATCAAGCAGCTGGTCGCCGATATGGGCGGCAAGGGCGAAGTCTTGGCCCTCACCTATCACACCGGCCAGGTCTGCCGCGAGCGCGAAGAAGTGTTTGACAAGATCATGGCCGAGAATCCCGACATCAAGGTCACCAAGAACGAAGTTCCCATCCCCGGCTACCTGCAGGCAGGCGCGCAGTTTGCCTCGGCCTGGCTCGCCGCCCGGCCCGAAGGCGAGGCCAACTATGCCGTCTGGGGCTGCTGGGATGACCCCGCCCTGGGCGCCATCTCGACACTCAAGCAGCAGAACCGCCCTGACGTCAAGGTCTACGGCACCAACGGCAATGTCGACGCCATCGTGGCCGTGCAGGACGGCTGGATGACCGCCACCGCCTGGGCCGCCGTGGAAGACGAAGGCCGCGTGCTGGTCGAGACCATCAACGAAGCCATCCAGGCCGGCGACAGCTGGGAGGCCAAGGCCGTGGAAGTGCCGGTCAAGGTAGTCAACAAGGACACCCTGGAGGCCTTCCTGGCCGAGCACCCTGAGGCAATCGATCCGAACGCTCTGCAACAATAATCGGGCACACACGATTCGTAGGGGCACAAGGTCCGGCGGGAATGATCCTGCTGTTGTGGCGAGGGTTCTTTCGCCGGACCTTGTGCCCGCCCACCCCAGATACAGACACCATGTCATCCCAACAGCCATTTTTGCAGGTTCAGTCTCTGGTCAAGCACTTTGGCGGCGTACAGGCGCTCAAGGGCGTTAACCTCGACATCATAGGGGGCGAGGTGCACGGCCTGGTGGGCGCCAACGGCGCCGGCAAGTCCACCCTGATCCGCGCACTGGCCGGCATCATCCAGCCCGACGCAGGCACGATCTTGCTTGACGGCAGCCCCGTCAAGATCGCCAACCCGCAAGAAGCGCGCCATCTTGGTCTCAGCTTCATCCACCAGGAGCTCAACCTCGTTCCCAAGTTCAATGCCTTGCAGAACCTGCTGCTCGGCCTGCCCAAACCCCAGCGCGCGGGGCTGCTCGACTGGCACGCTGCGCGCCGCCAGGTAGAACCAACCCTAAAACGGCTGGGCATCGACTTCCCGCTGGATGTGCCCGTCGCCGACTTGACCGTCGCCGAACGCTGGCTGATCTCAATCGGCCGCGCCCTGCTCCACCGTGCGCGCCTGATCGCCATGGACGAACCGACGGCCTCCTTGTCGGCCGAAGAGAGCGCACGTCTCTTCCGCATCGTGCGCGAGCTTTCGGCGGAAGGCATCGCCATCCTCTATGTATCGCATCGCCTCGACGAAATCCTGGATCTGTGCAGCCGGGTAACGGTTTTCAAGGACGGGGCACTCGTCGCCTCGCTGCCGCGCGCCGATCTCAATAAGGCGTCGCTGGTGCGTTCCATCGTCGGCGGCGATCTTGGCCAGGTGGACGCCGTGTCGCATGCACCGCCAGACCGTCCGGTGCTGCTGGAGGTGCGCGGGCTGAGCCGCAGGCACTACGTACGCGGCGCATCGTTTACGCTGCACGAGGGCGAGGTGTTGGGGCTGGCAGGCCTCGTCGGCGCCGGCCGCTCGGAACTCGTGCGCATGGTTTACGGCGCCGACCGCCCGGATGCAGGCGAGATCCTGCTGCGTGGCAAACCGGTCGCCATCCGCAGCCCGTACGATGCAGTGCGCCAGGGCATCGTACTGGTGCCGGAGGAGCGCCGCTCGCAAGGGCTCCTGCTCGACAAGAGCGTGTCCTTCAACGTCAACATCCCACGCGTGTCGTCGCTGCGCCGGGTGAGCTGGCTGCCGCTCATCAGCTTAAGCCGCGCCAACGCCCGGGCGCAGGAGATCGTGCAGAAGCTGCAAGTCAAGACTCGTTCGGTGGACACCCCCGTACGCAACCTGTCGGGCGGCAACCAGCAGAAGGTCGTCATCGGCAAGTGGCTGACTGAAACGGTCAAAGTCATCATCCTGGACGAGCCGTCGCGTGGCGTGGACGTAGGCGCACGCGGCGACATCCATGCGATCGTGCGCAGCCTGGCGGCACAGGGCGCCGGCGTGATCGTCATCTCCTCGGAAGTCGAGGAGCTGCCCGGCCTCTGTGACCGGGTGCTGGTTATGGTGGAAGGCCGGATTGCCGGCGAGTTGGTCGGCGAGGAAATCAGCAAAGAGTCACTGTTACACATGAGCTATGCCCGCCATGAGGAAAGAGCAGAAATAGGAACATGAGCACTTCGCAACCGATCAACACCTCTGCCGGAGAAGCGGCGCCTGTTGCCGGCGCCAACCGCCGCGCCGTCCTCGGCTTTATCGCCAAGTACGGCAGCATTATCGGCATGTTCCTGATGATTCTGATCTTCTCGATCGCGGCGCCGCGCGCCTTTCCCACGGTGTCCAACTTCCTCAACATTCTCAACCAGGCCTCGCTGACGGCGATCATTGCCGGCGGGCTCACGGTCGTGTTAATTGTGGGCGAGATGGATCTGAGTATTGGCTACAACGGCAGCCTGGCGGGCGTTTTGGTGACGGGTCTCATGGTGAACCAGGGCGTACCGGTGCCGCTGGCCATCCTGCTCGTGCTGTGCGTCGGCGTTATCATTGGCCTCATCAATGGCGCCATCGTCACCAAGATCAAGGTCAATTCCGTCATCGCCACCCTGGGCATGGGCTCCATCCTGGTCGGCTTGACCTTCGCCTACTCCACCGGCGTCCCCATCGCCTCCGGCGTCCCCAAGATCTTCACCGCCATCGCCTTGAACCGTGCCTGGGGCGTCCCCAACAACGTGATCATCATGTTTGTGGTGCTCTTCCTGCTCTGGCTGCTGGTCAACCGCACCGACATGGGCCAACAAATCCAGGCCGTCGGCGGTAACGTCGAAGCGGCTCGCCTGTCCGGCATTCGGGTGGACCGCATCAAGATTCTGGCTTTTGTCGTGGCCGCCGTCTGCGCCTCGCTGACCGGCATCCTGCTTGCCTCGCTCATCGGCAGCGGCACGGCCAGCGCCGCCGACTCCTACCTGCTCAACGCCTTCGCCGCCGCGTTTCTAGGCTCGGCCACGCTCAAGGACGGCGAGTTCCACATCCCAGGTACCTTCATCGGCGTCCTGATCATCGGCATCGGCTTCAACGGCCTTGCCATCTTCGGCGCCCCCACCTTCTACCAATACGTCTTCCAGGGCGCCATTTTGATCATTGCCGTGGGTCTCAGCAGCGTTGCGCGGCAGCTGGCCAAGAGCTAGGAAAGGCTTGTAAGCGCGTGCTGCCGCCCCACAGGCGCGAGTTGGCGGCCTCCTCACCCCTGGCGGTGATTGCATCGGCTTCGTCGGGGAACAGGTAGGCTAGCGTCCCCGCCAACGGCTCGATGGGCTTCTCGCCTGTCCAGCTGCCGGCCGCCGTGGGCATCGTGCCGTCCCATACTGCATCTGAGCCGTCTGCCTTGGCGCGGTCGATCACCAACTGCGCCACCTGGCGCCCAAGCGCGAGGCCCGCTTGAACGTCGGAGGGATAGTTCACGCCCGCCAACGCCCGCGATTGCGCCGCCTCTTGCGCCTTGGCCTCCAAACTGGCCGCGTCGTCGGGATAGAGATAACCCAATATCGTCGCCGCTGCTCCCGCCGCCACGGCCTGCTCCGAGGGGTAGGAAGGGCTGTTGGGCACTGCTACCAGCGGCGCCAGCGTCAAGTCCGCCAGGCTCGGCCGCACACGGTTGTACTGGTACCTTGCGTTCCACACGGCCACCATTGCATCGTAGATTGCCACGTTCATGAGCGATATGCCCCGCAACGTGCGTGGGTTGGTAATCGGCTTGGTCCTGAACTGGTCGAGTGCAATCTCCATCCAGCGGTAGGACGGCGACCCTGCGTCCCAGTACGCCACCTGGTCGCGGGCCGCGGCATCGAGATCTCCCGCCATCGCCTGCAGCTCCTGCCGCAGTGTCCGCAGATCGTGAAACCCAGGGGGTACGCGCCATCGCCCTGCGCCACGCGGCATTCAGCTCTGCTGCGCTCGTTCCCGCTGCAGCTGGCGCCAGCGTCTCCGAGGCTCCAAATTCATCTCCTGGGCGCCCCCCGGATCAGCTGCAATGGGTCCGCCGGCGCGCAGCATCTGCCCTCCAAGGCGCAGGCCCTCCTCTACTATCTCGCGCTGACCGCCCGCCCGCACACGCGTGCAGCACTCGTCGACCATCCACTGATCGGCCGCCAGGGAGCATGGCAGACCCTGCGCGCTGCCTGGTCGCGTGCGCTGCAGTCCGGAATCCACATGGTTTCCATCTGCGGCGAAGCCGGCATCGGCAAGGCGCGCCTGGCCGAGGAACTGCTGCTCCACGTCGGGCGCCAGGGCCATGCTGCTGCGCGTGCCCGCGCCTATGCCCTCGAGGGTCGGCTTGCCTATGCTCCTTTGGCCGACTTGCTGCGTACGCCCCCACTCCAAGCCCGATTGGGTAAGCTGGACCCCATCTGGTTGAGCGAAGTAACCCGCCTGCTCCCTGAGCTGCACATTCAGTATCCGCATTTACCTGCGCCCGCACCGCTGACCGAGCGTTGGGAGCAGAAACGTCTCTTTGAAGCGCTGTGTCGTGGCTTCACCGCTGAGCCTCACCCTCTCCTGCTGGTCCTCGACGATTTGCAGTGGTGCGATCCCGAGACACTGGCCTGGCTGCAGTATCTGGTCGAAGCCGCGCCCCAGGCGCCGGCGCTCGTCGTCACTACACCTGACCTGTGTGCGGCAAGGACTCTGCTCGACGCGCTCGGGAATACGCCAGCACCAGATGCGGCACCTACTCCTCTTCCAACGCCGCCATGAGGGTGCTGGGCGCGGCCATTCGCAGTTTTTGCACATCTCCTGCGTCCATGCGACGATCAGCGTTATGAACATTACGTTTCTGGGCGGCGCCGACGAGGTCGGCGCGAGCTGCATCCTGATCGAGATCGGTGGGCGCCGGCTGCTGGTCGACGCCGGTATCCGCCCCACGCCCAAGGCACGCTGGGGCCTTGCCGGCGACCAACTGCCTGACCTGGACCAGATCGAGCGCAGCGGCGGCATCGACGCCATTTTGGTCACCCATGCCCACACTGACCATACCGGCGCGCTGGAGTTGGTTACAGAGCGTTACCCCAACGTACCCGTCTACGCCACGCCGGTGACTATCGAGCTGACGCGCGTGCTGCACCAGGACGCACGCCGCATCATGCAGATGCGGCTGGAGGACGAAGGCGAGCTGCCGCTCTTCGACGAGGTGGCGACCACCCGCTTGCTGAACGCTTTCACGCCGGTGCAGCTGCTGCAGCCCCTCACGCTGGCGCCGGGGCTGACCGCTACTTTCTTTCTGGCCGGCCACATTGCCGGCGCGGCCATGATCGGGTTGAGTAGCAGCGAAGGGCGTATCCTGATCTCCGGCGACATCTCTATTTCGCCGCAGCGCACGGTTGACGGCGCGCGCCCGCCTGTCTTTTCGCCCGACGTGCTGATCTTGGAAAGCACCTACGGTGGTCGGCTGCATGCCAACCGCCACGCCGAGGAGCGCCGCCTCGTGGAGACCGTAGCCGAGGTGACAGCGGCGGGCGGCAAGGTGCTGATCCCGGCCTTTGCCCTTGGCCGGGCGCAGGAAATCCTGCTCACCCTCGGCGAGTTTCAGCGGCGCGGCGAACTGGCCGGGGTGCCGGTCTGGGCCGACGGCATGGTGCGCGCGATCTGCCAGTCCTACAGCAGCTTTCCCGCGGCGCTGCCACTGGCCCTGCAGGAACAGGGCGCCGCCTTCTACACCGAACAAATCCAGCCGGTGGCCAGCGCAGCCCAACGCAACGCGCTGCTCTGGGAGCCCGGCCCCGCCATCATTGTCGCCAGTTCGGGCATGTTGGCGGGCGGCCCATCGCTGGCCTATGCGCGCGGCCTGGCCGGCCAGCCGCAGCACGCCATCCTGCTCACCGGCTACCAAGACGAGGAGTCGCCCGGCCGCCGGCTGCAGGAGATGGCACAGCGCGGCCGCGGGACGCTGCGTCTTGGCAAGGACAAGATCGAAGTGCAAGCCCGGCTGGGGACGTACTCGCTCTCCGCCCATGCCGACGCCGGGCAATTGGTCAGCTTTGTGGAGACGCTCGATCCGGCGCAGGTCTTTCTCGTGCATGGCGACGAGGACGCACGCCACAGTCTCGCCGCTGCGCTGCGGGCACGCGGGCGCAACGTGCGGCTGCCGCGCGCCGGCCAGGCCTTTGGCTTTGACTTCACCCCAGCTGTGCGTCCAGCGCCTGCCCAGGGCATCGGCCGGAGGCGTCCCCTCGACCTGCAGCGCTTGTCGCACGCGCTGCAAGCCAGCGTCGACGCGGCCGCCGGCGCCGGCGATCTGGTCACGCTGCTGGAGCTGGCGCAGATCTGGTGGGGTGAGCGCCCGGCGCCTTCACCGGCACAGGTGGCGGCGCTGGCCGCCGCGCTGGCGGCCGATGACCGGTACTTTGCGCCGGACCGGCAGCGCGCCGATGTCTATCGTGTGCGCGCCCGCGATCAAGTGGAACTGGCGACGCGGCGGCGCCTGCAAATCGCGGCGCACGGCGATCTCCACGGACGCTGGTTGCTGGCGCGCGACCCGGAGGGGGAAGTGCGCGTCGCGCAGGTGGTTGCCGTTGCTGCCGACCACGTAGAGGTCCAGGCGGAAGGGCAGGCCGAGACGGCGCTTGAAGCGGTTGCCGGCAGCGCACCTGTACGGTTTACGGTCTGGCCCGAGGACATGCTGAGCATGCTCGCTCCTGGGGCGGAGGGCGCGGCGGACGGCGCGGCAGTGAGCGCGGCTGCGCTGGGGCGCATGGCAGATGCGCTGGCCGCGCTGGACAGCCCGGTGCAAATGGAGCCGAACCGGGCGCTGGCCACGGCCAATGCCCACTTTCCGCCCGAAGCGCGCCTGCGCCGCGCCGGTTATCGGCTCGCCGAACACGTGCTGGCCTTGATCTTTGATTTTCCCGATGTGGTACAGGTTGAATATGCCGGCGCACTGGCTGCCCTGGCGGAACAGACCGGCTGGCAGGTGGAGGTGGCGCCGGAAGCCAACCAGAGTGCGCTAAACCTGCTCGTAAGCGAGGTGTTGCCGCAGGGGTTGGCCGTTGTCAAGGGGCCTGCGATCCACCGCTTGGAACGCCGCGTGGCCGTTACCCTCGCGCTGCCCGCCAGCCACGCCCCTGCTCCCGGCGCAGCGCTGTGGGACGCGGTGGAGGCGCGCTATCTCGCCATCAGTGGCTACAAGCTTGAGATCACGCTCGCCGAACAGACGCTGGGCTCTGTGCCGGGCTCTGTGCCTGGCTCTGCCACTACGGGTGAACCGCTTGAGATCAACGCCGCCTACGCGGTGCTCAAGCAGGCGCTGGCGGGCAGTACGTTGTATCGCACCAGCCTTAAGGATGGCGCCATCGTGCTCTCGTTTATTTCGCCGCAGGTGGGCGAGCGCCATCGCGCCACGATCGATCGGCTGGCGCAAGAAATTGGCTGGCCGCTGCGCATCAACCCACAGCCCAACCAGGGCGCGATCGTGGACGCGGCGCGGCTGCGCTGCCTGCAGCATGCATGCATCCTTGTCAAGGGGCCGAGCATATTTGTCGACCGCGGCGAAGTGAGCGTCACCCTCGCGTCCCTGCCGGACGCCGGCCGACTGGCCGCCTGGCAGCAGGAGTTCTGGGCGGAGACAGGCTACCGTCTATGCCTGGCTGGCGCCGGGCCGGTCGCAGCGGCGGCGGCAACGACTGCACCCGTGGCTGCGACGACACCCGCCATCGAGATTGCGGTGGCGCAGGTGCGCATTCCCGCGCAGCAGGGGGCACAGGCGCTCAACCCGGCCAAGCTCGATAGCGCCATCCAGCGCGCCCGCCGCGACGGGCGGATCGCGCCGCCCATCGTCGTGCGCCGGCTGCGCGACGGCTACCTGCTGCTGGATGGGCTCTATCGGCTGCGGGCGGCGCAGGCGTTAGGGTTGGAACGGGTTGCCGCGGTAGTAGAAGGGTGATGGGGGCAATATCTATAGCACAATCCACCGCGTCTGGTAGGGCCTAAGCGAACACGTCAGCACCTCGCCTTGCGCGCTGATCGTCTCGCCGCTCAGTGCATCGACGCACGGGGCCCAGCGCGGCAACTGGAGCTCCCGCAGCTTGACCTCAACACATACTTCTTCTGCCAGCGCATTGGTCATGCACAGCACACTGTGACCGTCTTCCGCAGTTCGCAGCAGGGCAAAGATGTTGGCCCCCAAGCGCAAGACACGCTGGCGTGTCCCAGGATGGGCGTGGAATTGCTCACTAAAAATCTTTAGCAGATGGCGATACCCGGCAAAGACGGCCGCTCGGAGCGCCTGGGGATCATCCAGGTCGCGCCGAATTTCTGCCAGCCAAAACTTCTCACGGTTGAGTGAGCGCGCGTGGCCGGTCGCTTCCCGGCAGCGCTCGCAACTGCGCGAGCCAAACAGGCTGTGAACATAGATGCCCGGTACTCCTGCCAGGGCAAGCATGATGGCCTGCGAAGCCAGGAAGCGCGCCACATCCAACGCAGGCGCGGGCTGTGCCGGATCATTCAGCACATCGTACCAGGTGATGTTCAGCTCATAGGGGCTCCGGCTGCCATCTGCGTTGGATTTGTAAGATACCTGGCCGCCATGCGCCAGCGTGGTTTCCACCAGCCGCCGGATCTCACCTGCGGAGAGTAATCCTTCTGCCGGCCGCACGCCGATGCCGTCGTGTGAGGCGGTGAAATTGAAGAAGGCGGTCCCGGGCGCAAGCTCGGGCAGCCCCTGCACCCATTCCGTCAACCTGGTTGTGTCACCGGTCAGCAAGGTGTGCAAGGTGAGTGGCCCCAACGGAAACTGGTAGACCATCTGGGCCTCGTCGCTGCCGCCGCGTTCGGTCCTGTATTCACCAAAGTAGCTGATGTTCTCCGCATGCGGTACGTTTGTCTCCGTGAGCAGCTGCACCGCGGGCGCGGTCAGGTCCAGGATGGCCCGCACCAGCTTGACGACGGCATGCGTCTGCGGCAGGTGGATGCAGGCGGTGCCGGGAATCTTCCACAGGTAGGCGATGGCATCCAGGCGGATGATCTGTGCGCCCCGGGCAGCGTAAAACAGCAGCACGTCTATCAGCTCCAACAGGACCAGGGGGTTGTGGAAGTTCAGGTCGATCTGATCCTCGCTGAAGGTGGTCCAGACGTGACGCTCGCCGTCCGCCGTATCAAACCGCGTGAGAACCGGCATGGCACGCGGCCGCACCACGCCCGTCAGATCTGTCGCGGGATCTACAATCAAAAAATAGCCGTTATAGGGCGAGGTGCCGGCAAGAAAGCCCTGAAACCACGCCGACCGCGCTGAAACATGGTTCACGACCAGATCAAACGCCAGGCGATACTCTTCCCCCAAGGCAGCTACGTCTTGCCACGTGCCCAGGTCCGGCGCAACCTGGTAATAATCGATCACCGAAAAACCGTCATCCGACGAGTAGGGATAGAAAGGCAGCAGGTGCACGCCGCTGATTAGATCCTGCAGGTAGTCGTCCAGAAATGTACGCAAGGATTGCAGCGGTGGACGCTGGGGCTCGCGGAACTGGTCGCCATAGGTGATGAGGATGACGTCTTGCAGGTTGATCTGGTCGGCCAGGAAAGCAGCATTCGCAAGCTGCGGGTAGCGCCGGCGGAATGCCTCGATCCTCTGCGCGATGGCGTCAAATAGCTCCTCAACCTGCGGTTGAGGGTAGATCGCCGAGAGCAATTCTCGTATGGCCATAGTTCACACCACGCCAGGATAGAGGACTCGCCCGCTGTCGCGGTCGATCCAGCGAATCTTGTCGGCCGGGAACCGCAGCCAGACGTCCTGGTTGGGGGCCACCACGAATGATGGATGGGTGGAAACCTTCACCGTGTTGGCGCCGATCTTCACGGTCAGCAGGTTCTGCGCGCCGAGCGGCTCCACCACGAGTACCCGCACCTTGAGACCGTCGTCGACCGGTTGGGCCAGCGTTTCCATGTTTTCGGCACGGATGCCCAACACGATCGGCCGGCCGTCATATGCTCCAAGCAGCGGTTGCAGCGCGCTGGGCGGGGCAAGACGAAAATCGCCGATCGCCACGTCGACACCGCCACCGACACTGCCACCGACACTGCCACCGACACTGCCATTGTGTCGCTGCACCTGCGCATCCATGAAGTTCATCGGCGGATTGCCGATAAAGCCGCCGACAAAATCGGTGCTGGGTAGGTCGTAGACGATCGTGGGCTTGTCGCACTGTTCGATGGCGCCCTTGCGCATCACGGCGATGCGGTCACCCATGCTCAGCGCCTCGATCTGGTCGTGAGTAACATAGATGGTTGTCGTCTTGATTTCCGCCAGCAATCGTTTGAGTTCGGCGCGCATCTCCAGGCGCAGCAGCGCGTCCAGATTGCTCAACGGTTCGTCCATGAGCAGCACCTTTGACTTCATCGCGATGGCGCGGGCCACGGCCACGCGCTGGCGCTGGCCGCCGCTCATCTTGCCCGGGTAGCGGTCGAGCATATCCTCGATGTGGAGCAGCTCGGCCGCCTCGCGCACGCGGCGCTCTGTCTCGGCCTTGTCCGCATTGTTCATCTTTAGCCCGAAGGCTATGTTGTCGTAGACCTTCATGTGCGGGAAGATGGCATAGCTCTGAAAAACCATGGAGATGCCGCGGCGGCGTGCGGGCATGTAGGTCACGTCCTGGCCGCCGATGCTGATGCGGCCGGCGTCCGCCATGCCTAACCCAGCCACCGCACGCAGCAAGGTGGTCTTGCCACAGCCGCTTGGCCCCAGGAGCACCATAAACTCCTGGTCCTCGACGTCCAGGCTGATGTTGTCGACGGCGACAAAGTCACCAAACTTTTTTGTGACGTTCTCGATCTTGATCTCGGCCATGGCTCACCTACGCGCTAACAATGCAGATCATCGCACGGCTGTGCTATTTCGTCACCTGTCCCCACATGTTGAACAGGTAGCGACGGATGACAAAAATAAAGATCAATGCGGGGATCATCATGAAAAACGCCCCGGCAAATTGGTAGGCTTCCGACGACTGGTTCAGCGCGCTCAATACCTGCGCCGGCAGGGTCCGGTTGCGCACCGTCAGGATGCTGGCGGCGAACACCTCGTTCCAGGACATGACAAATGTAAAAATGGCGGCGGCGGCAATCCCAGGCGCCGCCAGCGGCAGCACCACCGTGCGGAAAGCCCGCAGCGGGCTGCAGCCAAAGACCTGCGCCGCCTCCTCCAATTCATAGGGAATGCTGGCAAAAACACTGCCGATCACCAGGATCGTAGTCGGCAAGGTGAGCGCCGTGTGCATCAATGCCAGGCTGTAGACGCTGTCGTAAATTCCCAGGTTGATAAACACCACGGCCAGCGGAATTGCCAGGATCACGACGGGGAAGGCGCGCACCGCCAGGATCGAGAGCCGGTAGGTGTCTCGCCCGCGGAAGATGTACCGCGAGGTGGCGTAACCGGCCGGTGCGGCGATCAGGGTCGATAAAATCAGCGTGATCATCGCCACGACAATGCTGTTGATCGTTCCCGGGACGATGCCGCTGGAGCTCAGGAAGAAACGCATTGTGTCCAGCGAGAACGGAATAAAGGGCAGCACGCCCTTGGGATACGCGCGCACGTACGCCGGCGTTGTGAACGCCATGGACCCGATAAACCAGATCGGCACCAACACCCATAGGCAAATCGCAATGGCAAGTAGATACCCCAGCCCGCGGTTGATGCGCTGCCGTCTGAGCGCCCGCTCGCGCTCCCGCTGCATTTCGGCCGAGGCCTGCGCTGCTCCCGGTCTGGCAAGCTCACCTGCTGCGATCATGCTTGGGCCTCCTCATTCGTGCGCACCATGCGCAGATAGAACACTGCGCTGATCATGGACAGCAGCAGAATCAGGCCGGCATAGGCCGCCGCCACGTTGACGTTGCGCAAGTCGTAGTACTGCCGGTACGCTTCGTTTGCCAACACGGTCACGATGTCGCCGCCACTCAACGCAATGACCACGGCAAAAACTTGCAGCGCCAGGATCGTGCGCAGGATCAACGCCACCTGCAGGCTGGGCCGCAGCATGGGCAGGATCACATAGCGCAGGCGCTTCCACAGGCCGGCGCCGAAAAGATCGGCGGCCTCCAGCACGTCGGTGGAGATCGCTTGCAGCCCTGACACGACCACTACCATGACGATCGCCGTCGCCCGCCATATTTCTGCCAGGCAGATCGCAAGAATGATCCAGTAGCGGGTGTCGGCAGTCAGATAGGCGACAGGCGCGGCGATCAGCCCCAACGACTGCAAGATGCTGTTGAGATAGCCATACTGGGTAAAAATAGCGTACCAGACGATGCCTACCGCCAGATCAGACACACCCAGGGCGATCGCGTAGACGTACAAAAAGAAGCTGTTGCCCCTGAGCTGCGCCTGGATGACAAGCGCCATAATGATGGCCAGCACAAACTGCAAGGGGATGATGATCGCCATCAACAATAGGGTCGTCGTCAGGGCAGGCCAGAAGAAGCGATCGTTCACCATCGCCTGGATGTAGCGCGGCGTCAGTTCGCCGGCATTGCCGCTGTCGATACGGCCGGTCTCGCCGTCGCCATAGACTTGAATATAGCGCGACTGGGACCAGCCCTCTACAGTCGCTCCGCCTGGATCTGCGCCGCGAATGAGATACCAGAGTTCGAGGATGGAAGTGTCCAGAATCTCCACGCCCACACTGGCATCCAGCTTTCCTACGACCTCGCCTACCTGTGACGGAACCGAGAAGACATCCGTCAGTGGGTCGACGCCGCTGCCCAACTTGCGCCGGATCGTGCCCGCCGTGGGACGCCCGCTCGCGTCCTGCTCACGCACACGCACACGCGTTTCCGGCGCCCACCCCTCAATCATCTGTCCGCCAGGATCCTCGCCACGAATCTGGTACCACGTCTCCGTCTTCAAGTTGTTCTGCCCTAGCTCTTCAGGGCTTACTGCGTTGCCCTGGCGGTCCAGCACGGCGATGCGCGTGCCCCGTGGTAACGAGCCCGCATGGGCGCTCCGGGCGCTCGCCTCTTGGTTCAGACGCAGGATGGCGTCTTCATCCCATACGGAGAGGGTAAGCGCGCGAAACATCGGCCAGGCAAAAAAGAGGGCCAGATAGACGATGGACGGCAGGATCAATAGAAAGGGCGCCCAGTTGCGTTTTTGCTTCATGTGGCTCGCTCCAGGAATGCAGATGTTCCGTGAAGGCACAAGGTCCGGCGGCATGAAACTCGCCTTCGCCGCAATCGCTGTTCCGCCGGACCTTGTGCCCGTCCCGCCCCTTTCAGGAAACTATTTCACCTGGCACGGGCCGTCGCTGGGAGCATCCGGCGCCCAGCACGGCGCGCCCGTCTCGTCCATCAGCTTTTGCAGATTCGCCCCTTCCTCGTCGAGGACGGTCTGCACATCTTCGCCGTTGATTACGGTGCGGTCAAAGGCGTTGCGGAAGATCTGGTTGATCTCGCCGCCGCGCTCACCCAGGCCCACGGGCAGCAGCGCCGGCAGCGCATCCGCCGATCCGGACTGTGTGCTCACGGCGCCGGCCTCGATCGCCACACCCGGCGGCAGGTCGGTGGTGTCGACTCCGTCCACAACCGGGAAGAAGCCCAGGTCCTTGAGCACACGCCCCTGTGTCTCCGGGCGTGTCAAGAACTCAATCACTGCCTTGCCACCCTCTGGGTTCTGCGCCGCCGCCGGAATGCCAAGGCCCACGACGACCGGCATGAAGCCGCGTCCGGCGGGACCGGCAGGTGCGGGGAAGGCCACAAACTTGTCCGGCTCGCTGTTGAAGGCATCCAACAGGCGCGCCGTGTGGTCGAATGCAACCCAGACCTCGCCGGACATCAGCGGTTCCTGCATAAACTCGTAGCTGATGGACTGGGGATTGACATACGGCCACAGGGAGGTCTTGACCCACTCGAGCATGGCTGCTGCCTCTTCGCTCTTGAAGTTGGTGACCATGCCGCCGGTCCAGGAGGGCCACAGGTAACCCTGCAAAAAGCGGTGGAAGAGGCCGGCATGCGGCAAGCCGCAGCGCGCCTCGCCAGTCGCGTCAAAGATGTTCTTGCACCATTCGCCCAGCTGCTCCCATGTCAGGGCGTTGACGTCGGCGCCCTCAGGCAGGTACTGCAGCGCATCCTGGGAGGCAGCCATGATGTAGGTCGCCTGCATCCACGGAATATAGTAGAGGAAGTCCTCGCTGCCCAACAAGCCCGTGTCGAGATAGGCGGCGGCCAGCGTGCGGTCGGCTGCCAGGTCGTCGGCGACGTCGATCATGTTCATCATCGCATCGGCGCGCGCCAGCGGGGGGAAGGTGCCGTGCAGGGAGCCGATCACGTCGATCTCCGACTTGCCGGCTTGTGCGCCGGCCAGCACTGCATCGATTACTGGGCCTTCTTCGCTCCCCGTGAAGTCAAAACCGCCCTCTTGCAGGATAGCGCGGAACTTCTCCTGCTCCTCCACGGGCACAAACTGGGTAGAGAAGAAGACAACGTCACCGCTGGCAGCGGGTACGGCTGCTGCCGCTTCAGTCGCCGCCGCTTCAGTGGGTGTAGCTTCTTCGGCCGCCACTTCAGTGGCCGCCACTTCAGTGGCCGCTGCCTCGGTGGTAGCAGCTTCTGTCGCCGGTGCTTCTGCCGCGGTAGGTGGCGGCGCCGGCGCAGCGCAGGCCGTGAGCAACATCGCCACGACCAGGATCAGGCTGAACAGCTTGGCATGTCTTCGCATACGGTTCTCCTTGTCAGATGGTTTTCACAGAACCAACATGGATGGCGTACTACGCTAGAAAGGCCCGCAGGCCGGTTCTACTTAGCTGCTTGACCGCCGCGGTCCAGTGGACTGGCGTACGATCAACACCGGACGCCGTAAGATATGCTTCTCCGGCAGCGCTTGCTTGCCGATCACTTTGACCAGCATGTCTGCCACCGCCATTCCCATCTCCTGGGCAGATTGATGGAGGGTCGTAAGCGGCGGATTAGCGTATTCCGCGGGCATGATGTCGTCGAAGCCGGTGATGCTCACATCATGCCCCACCGCCAGCCCCCGCGATTGCACCTCGCTCATTGCGCCCAATGCCAACAGGTCATTACTGGCGACAATGGCGGTAGGTGGCTCCGGCAGGTCAAGTAGATACTTGGCGGCTTGCCGGCCGGAGGTTTGGCGAAAGTTGGCTTCGCCGATTAACGCCGGCTCGTCCGAGAGATTGTGAACTGTCAGCGCCGTGCGAAAACCACTGAGGCGATGCTGTGCTTTTGTGAGTTGAAGTGGCTCGGCAATAAACGCCAGGCGAGTGTGCCCCAGTGCCACAAGATGTTCGACCGCCTGCCCGATGCCGTGGGCGCCATCGTCATCCACCCAGGGATAGTCGTCGTCGCCATCCGTACGGCCAAAGGCCACGAAAGGTACCTCTTGGGTGCGCAGCAAGTCGATGCGCGCGTCCTGGTGCTTGACGCGCATGACAACGAAACCATCTGTACGGCGGCTGCGAATATAGCGGACGTAAGTGGCACTCTCGTCGTCGCTGGCATTGCTCGCAATCGTCAGGTCAAAGCCATGCTGTGCTGCCTGGTCGACCACGCCGTTGACGAACTCGCTGAAAAACGGGTCCGAGAGACGCAGCCGAGTTTCGTTGGGCATCACCAACGTGATGTTGTTTGTGCGCTGCTTCTTCAGGTTGGTGGCCGTTGCGTTCGGTTCGTAGCCCATTTCCTGGGCGACGCGCTGAACCTCTGCCCGTGTCTCGGGGCTGATGTCCGGGAAACCGCCCAGGGCTCGCGAGACCGTAGGCACAGACTTTCCGACGCGCTTGGCAACGTCCTTCAGGGTAGTCGGCATGCCGGCCCTTGCGCTGGTTGCAGCGTATACGATATGAAACACACACGAGATCGGGAGCAGAGATTATCTTACACAATAGGCTAAATCGATTTAGATGTCAATAGGATTTTCGTGCAAGAATTGTGTTTGCTGCCCAGTTCGCACGCGGCGTGCGAACCTGATGCACCTGTTCCCACACGAAGGTTCAGATTGCCCCCGGCCACTTGGCCTGCGCATACTCCCCAAACCGGCGCAGCGCCACGTTGGCTGCATTCTCCTGGAGCGCCGCCCGCAGCAGCGCCGCCACCTTGTTGTTGTCGTTCGCCCACAGCACCAGGTCAAACACCTCGTCCGCCAGGTTGCCGGGCGGCGCGATCTTCTCCAGCCGCACCTGCATGCCAAAGTAGACCACCCGCTCCAGCGCGCTGCGATCAAACGCGTCCAGCAGCGCGTCGTGCAGCTGCTTGGCTTCGTCGGGAGCCAGCACGACGTCGCCTGGACCCGCACCACCAGGCCCGCCCACAGCGCCACGGCTCAGCTTGACAATATCGATCCCTACGTCCAGAAACTCCACCTCGACCGGCTTCTCAAACCGCGTCCCGCGCCAGGAGACACGCGCCGGATCGCCAAACATCGGCCGCGCGCCCTTACGCCACGCCGCCGTCAACTCATCTACAGCCGCCGGCGTCAGCTGCGCGAGCTGCAGCGCCTGCAGTTTCGCCACCAACTGCTGCTCCGACGACACGTTCTGGCATAGAAAGAGGAGATACTGCTTCCGGTCGCCGAACTGCAGAAACATCTCCTCTTCGGCCGCAAGAAAGCCCCGCGCCAACAGGTCATCCAATAGGTCAGGGTTCGAGAACTCGGATCGGGCGATCTGCACGTCGCCCACTTTGCCGTAGAACTTGGCCTCTGCCTTAAACGTGCACTCCTCAAAGTTGGCCCCCGCGGAGAACAGCGTGCGCCAGAAATAGGCTGGTCCGTGAAACTGCATGCGCCGGAACGTCGCCTGGTCCATAAACCACGTCCAGCTAAAGTTAGCCTCCCCTGGAAAAATAAAGTCCGGCTCGGCATTTTCGCTCGCATACACGAGCGACTGCGAAAAGTCAGCCGGCGCATAAAAACGCGCCCGCCAAAAATACGCCCGCTGGAGAAAGCGGCAAAACGAAAAGTTGGCGCCCGCGCGAAACACCGCATTGGTAAAGTTGACGCCCCCCTCAAAGCGCGCCCCTTGGAACGTCACCGGCTGCTCGAACACGCAGTTTGAAAAATCAGCGCTCTCTGAAAAACGTGCCCCGTCACCGCGCACCTGCCCCAGAAACCGCGTGCCGGCGTAGCTTCCCGGCCCTGTCAGGCTGCGCCCGCGCAGATCGACGTCTGTCTTCTCGACCTGGATCATGGCATGTGCTCCCTCTTACTTCCCAATCAAATTTCTTGACATTTGCCCGCCGGCCTGTATAATCTTGTACCATAATACAACGACAGTGCACCGGAGGAGTACCTGCACGCCGGCGCCAGAGAGACGAGGTCAGCGGCTGAAAGCCTCGTCCGCCTGGGCAGCAGGGAAAGTCGCCGGGAAGGTCGGGAGGGTGAAGCAACTAGCCCTCTCCGGGATCAGCCCGTTACAGCGTCGAGCGACACGGCCGCGCGCCTGGCCCAGCCAGGCAGCAACCGTGTAAACAAGGTGGCACCGCGAAGCCTCTTCGTCCTTGTAGACGAAGAGGCTTTTTATTTGCCCAGTTGCGCAAGCTTCCGCGTGCCTCGCTCGCCCCCCAGCCATTCACCGGCCCGCAACACGGCGGGGCGAGCCTGGCACGGTTGCACATACAACGCGATCGTAAACGATTCAACACAAGAGGTGCATCATGTCCGAGATGGCAAAAGCCTACAACCCGCACGAGGTGGAGACAGACCTGTACGAATGGTGGGAGAAGCAAGGCTTCTTCACCCCCGAACAGCAGGTAAACAGCGGCCTGGCCGACCCCAACCGCGCCTCCTTTGTCATCTCGATGCCCCCGCCCAACGTCACCGGCGCGCTGCACCTGGGCCACGCCATCACCTCCAGCGTCGAGGACATGCTCACCCGCTACCACCGCATGCAGGGTGACCCCACCCTCTGGGTCCCCGGCACGGACCACGCCGGCATTGCCACCCAGAATGTGGTGGAACGCCAGCTGGAACAGCAGGGCATCACCCGTCACATGCTCGGCCGCGAACGCTTTGTGCAGGAGGTGTGGGACTGGAAGGACGAGTACCACGGCCGTATCACCAACCAGCAGCGCCGCATGGGCATCTCCTGCGACTGGACGCGCGAGCGCTTCACCCTGGACGCCGGCCTCACCGAGGCCGTCCTCGAAGCCTTTATCCAGATGTATGAGGAAGGGTTGATCTACAAGGGCAACTACCTCGTCAACTGGTGCCCGCGCTGCATGAGCGCCATCTCCGACCTCGAGGTGGACTATGAAGAGGTGATCGGCAAGTTCTACACCTTCCGCTATCCCCTCAAGGAAGGGGGCTTTCTGGAGGTGAGCACGACGCGCCCCGAAACCATCCTGGGCGACACCGCCGTGGCTGTGCACCCCGACGACGAACGCTACAAGCACCTGGTCGGCAAGACCGCCCTCGTGCCCGTGCTCGGCCGCGAGATCCCCGTAATCGCCGATCCTTACGTCGACCCGGAGTTCGGCACCGGCGCGCTCAAGGTGACGCCCGGCCACGACCCCAACGACTACGAGATCGCCAAGCGCCACAACCTGCCCATGATCAACATCATGAACAAGGACGCCACGATCAACGAGGCTGGGGGCAAGTACAATGGTCTCGATCGCTACGACGCCCGCAAGGAGCTGTGGGCCGACATGAAGGTGGCTGGCCTCGTGGTGGGGGAGAAGGAACACGCGCACCAGGTTGGCCACTGCCAGCGCTGCAACACCGTGGTCGAGCCGCTGCTCTCGGAGCAGTGGTGGGTCAAGATGCAGCCGCTGGCCGAACCTGCCTTAGAAGCCGTGCGCACGGGCGAGATTCAGATCGTGCCCCAGCGCTTCGAGCGTGTGTACAACCACTGGCTGGAAAACATCCGCGACTGGTGTATCAGCCGCCAGCTCTGGTGGGGCCACCGCATCCCCGTCTGGTACGGCCCCGACAAGACCGCCTTTGCCGCCCGCTCCAGCGAGGAAGCGCAGGCCAAGGCTGCCGCGCACTACGGCAAGCAAGTCGAGTTGGTGCAGGATCCTGATGTGCTCGACACCTGGTTTAGCAGCGGCCTCTGGCCCTTCAGCACGCTCGGTTGGCCTGCGCAGACCAAGGACCTGGCCACTTACTACCCGACTACCGTGCTGGAGACCGGCTACGACATCATCTTCTTCTGGGTGGCGAGAATGATCATGATGGGTCTCAAGTTCACCGGCCAGGTGCCGTTCCGTTATGTATACCTGCACGGCCTCGTGCGCGACGAGCAGGGTCGCAAAATGAGCAAGAGCCTGGGCAACGCCCTCGACCCGCTCGACCTGATCGCCCAGTACGGCACCGATTCGCTGCGCTTCACCCTGCTCACGGGCGGCACGCCCGGCAACGACGTGAAGCTGGCCGAAAGCCGCGTCGAGGCCAACCGCAACTTCGCCAACAAGATCTGGAATGCGGCACGTTTTGTGATCATGAAGCTGGCTGACACGAAAGATGGCGGGGCGCCCGCGCTGGACGTCACCGACCCCAACAGCCCCACCTATGGGCTGCCGCCCGACGAGCTGCTCAGCTTGCCCGACCGCTGGATCCTCAGCCGGCTCGACGCCGTGCGGCACGAGATCACGCGCCTGATCGACACCTGGCAGTTCGGCGAGGCCGGTCGCCAGCTCTATGAGTTTCTCTGGAATGAGTACTGCGACTGGTACATCGAGGCCGCCAAGGTGCGCCTCAACGAAGGCGCGGCCACGGAGGCCCAGGCCACGCGCCAGGTGCTGGCGTTCGTCCTCGAACAGAGCCTGCGCCTGCTTCACCCCTTCATGCCCTTCGTCACCGAAGCCATCTGGCAGAACCTCCCCGGCATCGGCCAGGGCGCGCCCAACCCAGAAACAACGCGCGCAGAAACTGAGTTTCTCGGGCGAGCGTCGCTTGTCGCCAAGCCGAACTCGCCAGAAACTCAGTTTATGCCCACCCCCACCGTCTGCGCCCCCGCCATCATGGTGACGCGCTGGCCCGGCCCAAGCGGCCGCCGCAACGAGGAGGCCGAGACATCCTTCGGCCGTGTGCAGGAGATTGTGCGCGGCATTCGCAACGTGCGCGCCGAGTACGACGTGCCCGCGCCCAAGCGCATCCCCGCCCTCTTCAGCGCCGGCGAACACGCCGCCCTGCTGCGCGAGAGCCTGCCGATTATGGCCTTCCTTGCCCGCCTCGACGCCGGCGAGACGGAGGTCGCCGCCGACCTGCCCGCCCCCGGCAAGGCCGCCACCCTCGCCGCCGCCGGCGTCACCGTCTACCTGCCGCTCGCCGGCCTGGTCGACTTCGCTGCCGAGCGCAAGCGCATCCAGGGCGAGATCGACAACATCGACCGCCAGGTCAGCCGCATCGAAGGCATGCTCAACAACCCCGGCTTCACCGGCAAGGCCCCCGCCGACGTCATCGACCGCGAGCGCACCAAGCTCGCCGACCTCCAGGGCAAACGTGGCCAGCTGTCTGAACGCCTGTCCGATCTTTAGTCTATCGCGTAGGGGCATGAGGCCCGGCGGGCCTCATGCCCCTACCTTTCCACCCTGCCCGGCACTTCTCCTTCTTGCACCCACTTGGTGAAATATTTCTCAATATTGACTTTTGCTGGCAATAGGCGTACTGTCTCATTTCGTTCCACAACTTCTCGCTGTTATGGGCGCCCCACGCCCCCGTCCACCGACAATCGAGGTATTGAGCGCCCTTGTTTAAGACGCCGCTTTGACGCGCTGAAGGAGGTGAACTGCACGGGCATTTTCGCGTGCCCGCGGTCGCGAAGCTTTCAATTGATTTTCCGGTGGCTCATTTCGTTCCTTTTCTAATCGCTTCTCATCTGTTGTTGAGTCAGTTTCATGGGGGACTTTCGATGCGCAACCTGTCGCATACCGTGCTCATTCTCGCTACTTGCCTTGCCATCATCTTTCCAGCCGCCGCCTTCGCCCAGGACCAGCCGGCCTTGCCCGCCGGCACCAACCACCTGTTCATGCCGGCTTTGAGTGGTGGCGACGCACAAACCACGACTACCGATCAGGTGGAACCCGCCCCGATCACAGCTGCCAATGTCGCGGTAACTCAGATTGGCGCCGACCCTTACACAAACGCGACCAGCCAACACCTCACGCAAGTTGAGCCGGACACGTTCGCCTATGGTTCGACCATCGTCGCTGCTGCCCAGACAGGCCGCTTCAACGATGGCGGCGGGTCCAACATCTGTTGGTCGACCTCGACTAACGGTGGTGCGTCGTGGACAAACGGCTGTCTTCCCGGCATCACCAAGCACCAAAATCCGGCCAACCCCTACGACCGCGTCAGCGACCCCGTAGTCGCCTACGACGCCAGGCACAATGTCTGGATGATTTCCACGCTGCCCCTGCTCGAGTCAGGCGGCGTCCGCGGCGCTGGCGTCATCACGAGCCGCTCGACCGACGGTGGCCTGACATGGGGCAACCCCGTGGCCATCCCCGAAGGTGCGCTCGGCAATCCCGACAAGAACTGGATCGTGTGTGACAACAGCGCGACCAGTTCCTTCTACGGCAATTGCTACACGGAATGGGATGACAACGGCGACGGCAACCGCATTTACATGAGCACATCCAACGACGGCGGCCTTACCTGGGGCCCGCGCAAGAAGACGGCTAACAACGCCACGGGCATCGGCGGCCAGCCGGTAGTTCAGCCCAACGGCACCGTGATTGTGCCCATCGATAACGCCAATGAGACATCACTGCTGGCGTTCCGTTCGACTGACGGCGGCGCAACCTGGAGTTCGACCACCACGATTACGAACATTTCGAGCCACACCGTGGCCGGCAGCCTGCGCACCGGCCCGCTGCCCTCAGCTGAAATCGACGCCAGTGGCAAGGTCTATGTCGTCTGGCAGGACTGCCGTTTCCGCAAGGGCTGCAAGGCGAACGACCTCGTGATGACCACCTCGACGAACGGCACGACCTGGTCCTCGGTGGTGCGCATCCCGATCGACGGCACCAACAGTGGTGTGGACCACTTTATCCCTGGCCTGGCCGTGGACAACGCCACCTCGGGCGCCAGCGCCAAGCTGGCCCTGGCCTACTATTACTACCCGACGGCCAGCTGCAGCGCCTCCACCTGCCGGCTCTACGTCGGCTACGTCTCGTCTGTCAACGGCGGCGGAGCCTGGAGTGCGCCGACCCAGCTTGTGGGGCCGATGACGCTGAGCTGGCTGCCCAACACGACGCAAGGCCGCATGGTAGGCGACTACATCTCGACGTCTTATGCGAATGGCAGCAATGGTCGTACGGCGCTCCCAGTCTTTACCCTCGCCGCGGCACCCAGCGGAACGACCTTCAGCCAGTTCATGTTCGCGCCGTCAACCGGCTTGTTCTCCGGCGCCGCAGTCTCGACGGCCGGGGCCGATCAGCCGGTCCCAGGCGCGGCCTCTGACCATGCCGCCTCACAGGCTCCGTTCACTCGCCGCTAGGGATTCGCTTCCCAATCGCAAACGCAGCATGGTAGCTGCGTCACGCGCTCCACCCCCGTCCCGGCTATCCAGAGAACCTAAGGTTCTCTGGATAGCCGGGACGGGGTCTAATTGACACAAGCCTCCCACATACCCCAGGCATATCCTGGGCACGATCCACCATTTTGCTGCCATTTGCGCTGCTTGAATCACAGATCTCAACCGTAACGCATAAGATTTGCATAAGCTTTTACACTTGTGATATTATACACAAACGAACGGGTGTGCTGTGCTGGAATAGCCCTGAAATTTGTGATAATTTTGACAAGCGCATGTGCGTGTGCTAAAGTGGGGCCGGTGTTGTGCTGCCAGGCAGTCGGCACATTTTCCTCATATTAGCAGATTGGATACGCTGCGATTGGTAGACGGCGATTACAGGCCGACCCAGGCGCACCCCGAGTAAGCTTTGAGCCACTCTGGATGAGCCAAAAAGCAATGTTTCGCTTTAGGGTATGCACTGGCGAGCGCGCCGCCCCGGTACAGCAGGTGGAGCGAGAAGGAGACCAGATCCACATGGCGGATAAATTAGCCGATCTGAGCCCAGAAGAAAAAGAGAAGCGCATCGCCGAAATGAAGGCGAAGATGCAGGCGGCCGCGGCTAAGAGCAAGGCGGCGAGTGGCGAGGCTGAGAAGCCGAAAGCAGCTGCCGAGCCTCCGGTCAAGACCACGGTTTCCAGCGGCGAAGCGGCGATTGTAGCGGCTGCAGCCACGGCCAAGGAGGCGCGGGCCGTGCCTTCAGAAGCATCACCTGCGGTGATCGAGCAGTCGACGCACAATGCCGGCAGCCAGCATCCTGCCCCGGTCGTCCCGGCGGCCGTGGAAGCCAAAGCCGTTAACGAGGCGATTCACCAGGCCGATTATGCTGCCGGCAATGGCGTCAAATCCAACGGCGGCACGGCCGTGGCGGCTGCGCCCGTGTTGGTTGCGCCTCCGCCGGAGTTTGCCGAAGAGACGCCTGAGCAAAAGGCCAAGAAGGCGATGAATCGCCGCGAGTTCCTCACCTATGCGTGGGGCGCCGCCTTGGGTTTGCTCCTGCTTGAAGTCGGCGCCGGCATGTTCCAGTTTATGTACCCGCGCTTCAAGGCCGGCGAATTCGGCGGTAAGTTCTTCGTTGGTCCCGTGAGCTCACTGCCGCCGACCGATGCACCGCCCCTGCCTGAAGTGGCCGGCAAATTCTGGCTGGTCAACACCACGGATGAGGGCCCCAAGGCGCTGTACATGGTGTGCACGCACCTGGGTTGCCTCTACAAGTGGGCGCAGTCCAATAACCGCTTTGAATGCCCGTGTCACGGCTCGAAGTTCAGCCGCGAAGGCTTCTATATCGAAGGACCTGCGCCGCGTTCGCTGGACACGTTCCTGCTAACGGAAGAGAACGGCATTGTCGTCGTCGACACCGGCAAGAAGACGCTGGGCGCGCCATCCGCCGAGTCGCCGGACCGCGCTGTACCTGCATAATGACCGCCATCAGTCATTCGGCTTGTCTGACCCGCTGATTTGAGGAGAAGGAGTCTCATGGCCGTACAACCGGAAGTCAAGAAGAAAAGTATCTTACAGACGATTCTTGACGCTGCGGACGACGTCTTTACGCGCGTTACAGCCGGCATTCCCGCCGGCGAAGCGCGCCGTATGCTGCGCGGCGAAGCGCCGGGCCGCCCCAACCCGCGTCTGAAACCGCACTCGGAAGCATTTCTGCTGCACATCAAGCCGACCTACTACCACGAGAGCGTGACGCGCTTTACGCACACGTTCCGCCTTGGCTTGTTGTCCACCTACTTGTTCATTGTCGAAACAATCACTGGCCTCATCCTGATGATCTGGTACGCCCCGACCCCGGAGCGCGCCTACACGGATATGATCCGCCTGCTCGCTAATGTGCCGATTGGGCAGATGATGCGCGACATGCACCGCTTAGGGGCAGAGCTGATGGTGGTGGCAGTGACGCTGCACATGGTGAGAACCTACCTCACCGGCAGCTACAAAGCACCCCGCCAGTTTACCTGGTTCACAGGCGTCATCCTGCTGGTGCTGACGCTGTTCCTCAGCTTCTCCGGCTACCTGCTGCCGTGGGACCAGTTGGCCTACTGGGCCGTAACCATCGGCACCTCGATGGCCGAGGCCATCCCGCCGCCCCTCGTCGGCGAGACAGTCAACTTGCTGGCCCGCGGTGCGCCCGACATCGGCGCCAACGGCCTCATGCGTTTCTACCTGCTGCACGTGCTCTTCCTGCCGCTGGCACTGTTCCTATTCTTCTTCGTGCACTACTACAAGGTCGTGCACTTTGGCATCAGCCTGCCCTCGGACGAGGAAGAGGTGGGTCAGGACACGGCCAACAAGGTCCCGGCCGACCGCCGTGTTTACTTCCTGCCCGACGTTCTGCTTGACGAGACGGCGCTGCTGATCGTATTCACCGCCGTGATGGTGTTTTTGACGACCTTCTTCTTTACCGCCCCGCTGGAGTCGATCGCCAATCCGCAGTCCACGCCGCTGCACACGGTGGCCCCGTGGTACTTCTATTGGCTGCAGGGCTTGCTCAAAATTGCCGACAAGACGATTGCCGGCGTGTACATCCCCGGCATCCTGCTCGTGCTGCTGATGGCAATCCCGTACCTCGACCGCAACCCGAGCCGCCGCGGCCGCGACCGCCGCGTGGCGATCGTCAGTGGCGTGGTAGCAGGTATCGTCATCATCATCCTGAGTTGGATGGGCACGCCCTACTACGCTGTGCAAGGCGCCCCAGCCGTCGAAATCGTGCAGGAGTTGATGCCCGAAGAAGGCATGGGCCCGGTGCGCGAGATGGGCTACGCCAACGTGCCGCTCGGCGTCTACGACACGCGCGAGCATCCGGAGTCGGAGAGCGAAGAGTTCAACCACGTGTTGCACGAGTTCGAAACCTCGCTGGCAGCGTTCGACAAGAAGGACGCATCATTTAACGACGCATATGGCGTGCTGAGCGTTACCCAGGAACAGCCGCAGCTCAAACGCATCACCTGGGACATCTTCTGGCTGAGCCCGGATGGCAAGGAAGAGACCTTCAAGCGTATCTTCTTCCTGCACGAGGACGCCACCTACTGGGAGCAGTACGGCCTGAAAGACTTCAGCTTCATGCGCCCCGCTAGCGAAGTACCGGCAGGCGAATAGGAAGCAAATAAAGGACGCAACGGATTATGAAACGACCGTGGTATCGCTTCCTGTACGTGCGCTCGCCGCTGGCCAAGCTGCTCTGGGCGCTGCTGGGAGTGCTGGGGATGATGGGCCTGCTGCTGTTCCAGCTGGTGATCGAAACCCCGCGCATGGAGGCGCAGACCCTCAACTGGGGAGGCCGATCGATCCAGAACGGGGCCGCCATCTTTGCCAACAACTGCTCGTCCTGTCACGGACCGGACGGCAAAGGCCTGCCCGGCGTGGCCCCGGCCCTGCACTCGCGCTACTTCTTCGAAGGGCGCCTCACCGACCTGGGATTCACCGGCTCACTGCATGATTATGTCAAGCTAACGGTGGCTGCAGGCCGCCCCAATAACAAGCAGTCGCAGTGGGCCCAGATGATGCCTACGTGGTCGAGCCGCTACGGCGGCCCGCTGCGCGACGACCAGGTAGAAGACGTAACAGACTTCGTACTCAACTGGGAAGCGGACGCCAAGACGCAGACGGCTGAAACCGACCCGTGGCAGCCGTTCCAGAATGCGCCGATGACCGACATCTACACCGGCCAGGCCGTCGAAACGGCGGCACCTGCCGAAGCAACCGGACCGCGGACGCCGCAGCAGCTGTTCAACGTGGACATGGCCTGCTCGGGCTGCCACAACATCAACCTGCCGCAGACCGATACGGAGAAGGGCCCGGTTGCCCCGAACATGGCCAACCTGTATGAGACGGCCGGCACGCGGGTCCCGGGTGAAGATGCAGCCACCTATGTGCACAACAGCATTGTGAACCCCACCGCTCACGTGGTGGCCGGTTACAATCCTGTGATGCCTGCCAACTTCGCCGAGCGCATGTCGCCGGAGGAGATCGACAGCCTGGTGCAATGGATCTTGGACCCGAACCGCCAGCAGTAAGAGGTTGAGTCCGCACATGCAGTGCGGAGCCGCAAGGACGAAGGGCGGGGTGGCTGAATTCTCAGCCACCCCGCTTTTTTGGAACCAAGTAGGTCACGTCGCTGGCGTGACAGTCGTAATTTGAGGCCAAGCAACACCGACGGGAGCAAGCAGCGTACATGCAGAAGGACTACACCCTCAGCCGGGACCCTATCTTCTTTGCCACAGCAGGCTTTTTTGCGCTGCTGACGGCCGGGTTGCCGCTAGCAATGGGCCAATTCCGCTTTTTGCCCCTCGTCCAAGCCCTGGCATTGACGCTGTTCCTGTTGGTGCCGCTGCGTCAACGCGATCTCCGCAGTGCACTCGCCGTGGTATTCTTGTGGCTGGGACTAAGCATGGCAGCCGTGTTTGCCCTGACGGCGTTCGACGCCGTGCGCGCCGAACGGGCATTTGAAGATGGTTTCCTCTACCGGGCAGCATTTGCCGAATGGTACTACGCCAACAATGCCCAATCCAGTCCCTTGCCTGCCTCATTCGCCACGCAGCCGCTGGCGAGCATCGCCGAAGCTGCTGGGATCGTGCTTGGCAGCCTGTTGACGGCCGGCCTGGTAGGCGCATGGTTCTTGATGAAGATGGCCAACCTGGCGGCGTTTGGCGCCGCCTCACTGGCGCTGACGCTGCCCAACCCGCTAGGGGTCCTCGTGGCGCTGCCGCTGTGGAGCATTCTGCAGGTGATCGGCGGAGGCGGCCTGCTGGTGCTGCTGGCTGAGCCGCTGGCATCGGGCAAACTGACGGCAGGGCTGCGCGAATTAGGCCGCAGCCGGCGCTTGCCCTTGTTGCTGTTTGGCGGTATGTTTGTGCTCGGCATTCTCTTGGAACTGGTCTTGCCGCCCTTTTGGCATTTTACGCCCATCCCGTAGGTCATGTCGCCGGCGTGACGGGAACGGCCTCAACTATCGAGCAACATGCGCATAAACCGCATCTCCATCCATGGGTTCAAGACGTTTGCCCGCAGCACAGAATTTGTGTTTGACCCGGGCGTAACGGCTGTCGTCGGGCCAAACGGCAGCGGCAAAAGCAATATTGTCGACGCTATGCGCTGGTGCCTCGGCGAGCAGAGCTTCAGCCTGTTGCGCTCGAAAAAGACCAGCGACGTAATCTTTGCCGGTAGCGACAAGCGGCCGCGGCTGGGTATGGCAGAGGTGACCATCGCCCTGGACAACAGCAACGGCGAGATCCCGCTCGAATACACAGAAGTCGAGATCTCGCGCCGCGCCTACCGCGACGGCGACAACGAGTACCTGGTCAACGGTCAGCGCGTGCGGTTGCAGGATGTCATCGACCTGCTGGCGCAGACAGGCCTGGGCAAGCGCACCTATTCCGTGGTCGGCCAAGGTTTGATCGACCGTGCCTTGAGCATGGCCCCTGACGAACGCAGGTCGTTGTTTGAGGAGGCTGCCGGCATCACCGGCTACCAAATCAAGCGTACCACGGCGATGCGTCGCCTGGACGCGACACAGACCAACCTGACACGCGTGCAGGACATCGTCGCCGAGTTGAGCCCCCGCCTGGGCTATATGAAGCGCCAGGCAGAACGAGCGCGTGAACGCGGGCAAATCGCAGCCGATTTGCAGGCACTGCTGCGCGACTGGTATGGGTTCCGCTGGCACACGACACTGCGCCATTTGGAAACCAACCATGCAAATGAAGCTGCAGCACGGACGGCCGTGAGTGAACGCCAGGCGGTCCTGACCGCAATAACGGCGCGCATTGATAGCGTACGTACGCAGCAGCGCCAGCTGCGCGACGAACTGGCCGACTTGCACGCCGCGGGAGCCGGACTGCACCGAGACGCAGAGACGGTTGGCCGCGAATTGGCCGTAGCGCAGGAGCGGCTGCGCCAGCTCTACGCTCGCCAGGAGGATGCCAACCGCGAGCTGGCTCCCATGCACAGCCAGCAGGAGACGCTGGCCGGCCGTGTGGCTGAGTTGCAGACAGCAGTGACCGAGACTCAGGTGCTGCTGGCCGAACGGCAGCGTACGGCTGATGCGCTGCAGTCAGAGGTTGGGCAGCGCCAGGAGGCAAGACAGGCGCTAGTCAAAAGCCTGGACGCGGCGCGCAGCCTGTTGCGCCGCCAGCAAGACCAACAGACGGATGCCTCCAGCCGCCTGGCGCAGATGGACGAACGGCGCATTGCGCTGCAGGGAGAGTTTGCGCAGCACACGGCGGCGCTGGGAAAGGCGCAGCAGGAAGCGGCTGTGGCCGAGGAGGCTCTGCGCGCCGCCGAAAATCAGGCGGGGCAGGCAGACGAGCGGGTGGGCGGCATCCAGGCCGAGATTGCGGTGCTGGAACAGCAGGTGGAAACATTGCGCGGCGAGCTGCGCCAGGCCGAAGAGACGCGGCGGGCGGCCGACCGCGCCCTTGACCGGCTGCACACGCGGCAGGATATGCTAAGCCGGCTACGCGAGGAAGGGGCCGGCTACGGCAGTGGCGTGCGCAACGTCCTGGCCGCGGCGCAGCTTGGGGGCAAAACTAACGCCAGGGCCGGCACAGTAAGCGGCGGCCAGCTGCGCGGCATCTTGGGCACGGTGGCCAGCCTGTTGCGCGTGCCCTCCCATTTGGAGAAAGCCATCGAGACAGCACTGGGTGGTGCGCTGCAAAACGTCGTGACCGAGAGTTGGAACGACGCCAGTGCCGCCATCGAGCACCTCAAGCAGCAGCGCGGCGGGCGCGCCACATTTCTACCGCTTGACCGGCTTTCGGTGCTGCCTGCTATCTCTGCCCCGCGTACACGCGGTGTCTTGGGCAACGCCGTGGACCTGGTGGCGTTTGACGATACCGTGGCCCCGGCAATGCAGCAGTTGCTCAATCGCGTGTGGGTAGCTGAAAACCTGGTCGCCGCCCGGAGTGCGTTGGACGGCTTCGGCGGCGGTGCACGGCCCACAGTCGTCACGATCGAGGGTGAAATCGTGCGTCCAAGCGGTGCAGTCACCGGCGGCAGCGAGAACACGCGTGGCGACGATTCGCTGCTGAGCCGCGAACGCGAGCTGCGCGACTTACCGGGCCAAATCGAACGCAGCAGCCAGGAAGCGCGCAGTGCCGCAGCCGCGTGCGGCGAATACAACAAGCGCATCGAGACGGCCAGGCTGCAGCTCGAGGAACGGCAGCACGCGCTTGGCGAGATGGCACGGCAGGAGCGGGCAGAGCGGCAGCAGGTGGAAGAACTACGCCGGCGAGCTGACCGCGCGGTCCAGGCGCGCCGTTGGCAGGAGGAACGTTGCACCCAGACGGACGCGGAAATCGCAGCATTGGCGGAGCGAGTGACAACCTTGCAGGCGAGCTTTGCGCAGTTCGAGGTGGCGACGGCGGCAGCGCAAGCAGCCGTGGTGCAGGCCGAAGCCGAGGTGCTGGCAGGCCGCGCCGACGAGTTGCTGCAGGAGCTGGCCGACCGGCGTGCAACCGCGGCCGAGGCACTGGGGCAGCTGCGCAGCCAGCAGGCCTTGTTGGAGAACACGGCGCGCAACCGGCAAGCAGTGAACGACCAAATCGAGGCCAAGCAGCGCCAGATCGCCGGATTAGATGGGGAAATGGCTACGTTGGGGGAGCAGGTAGCAAGACTGCGCAGCCAGGAAAATGACCTGAGCAGCAAGATCGCCATGCTCCAGGCACAGATTGACCCGATCGAGGCGCAGTTGCAGAACCTGGATACCAGTTTGGCTGACGAGCAGGCGCAGGAGCGCGCCCTGCAGCAAGCGCTGCGCAAGGAAGAGAGTACATGGAACAGTACACAGTTGCACTTGCAACGCAGCCAGGACCTATTGGAGCAGTTGCGCACGGAGATTCAGCAGGACTTGGGACTGGTGGCGCTGGAGCAGAGCGAGGACGTGGCCTATCAGCCTCCCCTGCCGTGGGACGCCTTTGTCGAGCAGTTGCCGGTGCTGGAGAGCATCCCTGAAGGTATGGATGAAGAGGTGCGCGAGCTGCGCGCGCGGCTGGCGCGCCTGGGCAACGTCAACCCCGACGCCGTGCGCGAGTACGACGAAGCGGCTGGACGCCACGAATTCCTGCTCACACAGTCGGCCGACCTGGAGGCAGCTCTGGCCGATCTGAAGAAAATCATCGCCGAACTAGACGAGCGCATGGACGTTGAACTGCGGCGCACCTTCGAGGCAGTAGGCAAGGAATTCACGCGCTTATTCCAGCAACTGTTTAACGGCGGTACGGCGCATTTGGAACTGACTGACCCCGAACATATCGGGGCCAGCGGCATCGAGATTATTGCCCGCCCGCCGGGCAAGCGCCCCCAGAGCCTGGCGCTGCTGTCGGGCGGCGAGCGCTCGCTGTCGGCGTGTGCGCTGATCTTCGCCATCTTGCGTGTCAGCCCAACACCATTCTGCGTTCTGGATGAAGTGGATGCGGCATTGGATGAGGCCAACATCGACCGCTTCCGGCTGATGCTGGAAGACATGAGCCAAGACACGCAGTTCATCATCGTCACGCACAACCGCCGTACCCTGGAAGGGGCTAACACGATCTACGGCGTGACGATGGGCAACGACGGCGTGAGCCGAGTCATGAGCTTGCGGCTGGAGGGTGACAAAATCGTCAACCAGGCGGCAGGCGGGAGCGAACCGCTGCCGCCCGAATTGGCGGAAGTAGTAGAAATGTAGGCCGGATTATGTCCCCGGGACCTCGGAGGTCCCGGGGACATTGGAAGCCTCGGGGACATGGTTGTCCGCCAGGCCGTATCGTACTTCCAATTCCGGATTAGCCACATATTCGGCGGCGGGCAGCCCCATACGGTGCAGAGCCATGGCGGCGGCCTGCTGTGCGGCTTCCTGCTTGCTGCGGCCCTGACCGACGCCGCGCGGGCGACCATTGACCTGCACAAGCATAATGAAGTGCTTGGCATGGTCGGGACCGATGGATTCCGCCACCTTGTAGCGTGGGGTCATACCTTCGTTGGCTTGGACCTGCTCCTGCAGCCGGCTCTTGGGATCCTTGGTATGCGTGGTCGCCTGTAGGCGTTCGATATCGGCGGCAAGCAGGCGAAAGATGACGTCTTTGGTCGTGTCCGTGCCCAGATCCAGGTAGATAGCGCCGATCAGCGCTTCAAAAACGGCGCAGAGCGTGGCAGGACGCGTACGGCCGCCACTCTCCTCCTCGCCGTGCCCCAGCTTGAGATACGAACCCAAGTCTAGTTCTTGCGCCATGCGCGCCAGCGTCTCGCGCCGGACAAGGGCAGAGCGCAGGTTAGTCAGATCACCCTCCTGCTGCTCGGGAAAGATATGGTAGAGGCGTTCGCTCACGAGATAACCCAGGACCGTATCGCCCAAGAATTCCAAGCGTTCGTTGTCTACCAGTTCAGCGTTGTCGTCGAGCAGTTCGTTGAGGAAACTGCGATGGATAAAGGCACGCTCAAGCAGGGCCGGGTCGTGAAAGCGAATGTCCAACCGCAACTCGACAGGATGTAACGGGTGGTTTTGATTGGCCAGTTGGTCAGCCGGCTGATCATCTGGTGTGGAACCCAGTTGGTCACTCGGCTGCTCATCTGGCAGCGGGTGCTGCTCTGACATTAGTCTTCTCCTTAGATTGTAGTGAGCATGGGTGGCCTCTTCAAACCATGGCCGGTCAGAATGCCGACCACCATGTCACGCGGTTTGATCAAATCGCCTTCGCGCTTACGCAGCGCGGCGGCGATAGTAGCACTGGTTGGCTCGACAAACAGGCCGCGGGTGGCGAGGCCCTGGTGCGCCTCCTTGACCTCTTCCTCACTGACGGCAATCACCGTGCCCTTGGAAAACTGGATCGCTTCGAGCAGGGCAGCCCAGCGCACGGGATGGCTGATGGTGATGCCGTCAGCGGTAATCGTACGCATGTGCACGGCGGGGCGAATTTCGGCCCAGTGGTTGTGGAAGGCTTCGTAGATGGGCGTGTACGGGTCGGCCTGGACGGCGAGCAGCCGCGGCAACTTGGAAGTGACTCCCGAACGGCGCAGGTGTTGAAAACCGCGCCAGGCACCCAGCAGCGTGCCGCCATGGCCAACGGGGGCCACGATCCAGTCAGGGACCAGGCGGCCAAGCTGTTCCCAGATCTCCCAGGCAACGGTCATTTGGCCGAGCAGGAAGGCGGGGTGCCAGGCGTGTGAGGCGTAGGCCAGTTCGCGGCTGTTGTAGGTCATGGCTTCGGCAGCCTTGGTGGCCTCGGCACGCGGCCCCGGCACTTCTACCAACTCGCCGCCATAGATGGAAACCTGGGCCTTCTTAGGCTCCGGAGCCACCTCGGGGACGAAGATAATCGATCGCAGGCCGGCGCGAGCAGCATAACAGGCAAGGCTGGCGCCGGCATTGCCGCTGGAGTCGTCGACCAGGACTTCATAGCCAAGACCCTTGAGCCAGTTAACCATGACGCAAACACCGCGGTCTTTGTAACTCCCCGTGGGCATAAGGGCGTCGATCTTCCAGTGTAAAGGCAGCCCCGCCCATTCATCACGAATAAGCGGCGTCCAGCCTTCGCCCAGCGTCACGCGGGCCTGGGTGGGGGCGACAACCGGCAGGAAGGCGCCGTAACGCCAGATACCCATCTCGCGCGTGTCGATTGCAGCAGGAACAAATTCGGGGAAGTCCATGTATTCGAGCGGCGCACCTGTCGTCGGGCAACGCAGGGGGCTGAAAGCAGCGGGGCCGCGGAAGTTGCTAGTGGGACAATAGGAGATCAAACGCAGTTCCTCTCTAAGCCGCGCCGCGTCATGCGGCCGCGGGTGTAAGGGGTAGTGTCGCACCGAGGAGGGGATGTTGTCAAAGCTGTGGCAGGGGTGAGGGAATGTATGTCGCTGCGTCCCTGCATCCTTATGTCCCGGGGACCTTAAAGGTCCCCGGGACATAAGCGTGACAAGGCTACTGCGCGATCGCCGGGGTCTTGCACAGGTAGTCTTTGCTGCCAACCTGGGCCAAAGCAAAGGCAGCAACGTCGGCGCGGGCGATTTGACCCCCAATGGTGTGGTCTAGGCCGGCACGGTAGACCCCGGCGGCGGGGGCGTCGGTGAGGCCGCCGGGCCTTATGATGGTCCAATCGAGACCGCTGGCCATGACAAGCTTCTCTTGAGCTTCCTTGTCTTGGAACGCCTTGCGCAAGGCCGTAGCGATGATAGCTTTGAAGAAGAGCGGAATCTGATCCTTGCTGTCGCCTACACCCAGCGAGCTTATCACGATCAGTCTCTTCACATCGGCCGCATGCATGGCAGCCATCACGACGGCCGTGCCCTGCGAAACCACCATATCGGGATTGTTGGCGGTGTTGCCTAGGCTCACAAAGACCGCATCAGCCCCGCCCACAGTGCGGTCGACGGCGTCTCTATCCAACACATTACCCTGCACGAGCGTAAGATGGTCGTGCAGAATTGAGATCTTGGCCGGATCGCGCACGAGGGCAGCAACATCGTACCCCTGGCCAAGCGCTTGCTCGACAATTTGGCGACCAGTCCCGCCGGTAGCACCAAAGACGGCTAATTTCATAACAGTGTTCATTCCCTTTCCATGTGCAAGGTTTGTTGGAACATTTGCGTAATTAGGTACAATGATAGCAATACAAGAGAGGATAGACGCATTTCTGAGCGCCGGCTGTAAGCATGAGTGCGGTAATGGAAAGTAGTTCGCTACACCAGATGTTGGACGGCGTACGTACGCCTTGGGCGCAGTACCTTGTCGAAGCGTGGCAAGGGGCTGGCGTACCGGGGCAGTTGTTGGGCAGCTTCGTAAAAAGCCCACAGCTGGGCAACGAACGGGTTGTGCTGTTATACCTGCCGGCCTCCTACAACACAGCCCAAAAACGCTACCCCGTGGTATATCTGCAAGATGGGCAAAACCTATTTGACCCGAGCACGGCCTTCGGCGGCAAGACATGGCAAGTTGGCGAGACGATGGCACTGTTGGCGGACGAAGCGCTCGAGGCGATTGTGGTCGCCCCCTACCACATGGAGATACAGCGCATCCAGGAATATAATCCGTTCTCGCACTGGCGCATGGGTCGCGGCACCGCATTTGTCGAATTTGTGACGGAGACGTTAAAGCCGATTGTAGACCATGATTTCCGCACCCTTGGGGACGCGGCAAATACGAATATCGGCGGCTCGTCCATGGGTGGTCTGATCAGCCTGTATGCCTACTGCGTGCGGCCGGACGTATTTGGCGGCGCAATGGTGATGAGTCCCTCATTGTGGGTGGCAAATGGGGCAGCCTATGGCCTGGTGCGCGAGAAACTGGCGAGGGGCGGCAAGCTGTACATCGACAACGGCACGCGCGAGAGCAGCGCGCAGCCGCTCGCGGCTTTGGCCACCGAAAAGGGCTACCGCGCGGGCATCGACCTGTCCTACGTGCAAGGCAAAGGTGAACGACACACAGAACCAGCCTGGGCTCGGCGGTTGCCGGGAGCATTGCGGTTTTTGCTGACCTCTGGGAGCGCGCTCACAGAATAGACCGGCCCTGGCGTGTAGTGTGATGAGAGAACCGCTTGGCGGACGAGTGAAAACCATTGCATTACACAAGGGGGAACGAATTATGGCAGTACGTAAGGCGAGTGCCGTTTGGAAGGGGACGCTGCGCGAAGGCGCTGGGACGATGCGGCTGGGCAGCGGTGCGTATGAGGGACCGTACACCTATGCTTCCCGCTTTGAGGAAGGCCCGGGGACAAACCCGGAAGAGTTGGTCGGTGCGGCGCATGCCGGCTGCTTCTCGATGTTCCTGTCGGCGCTGCTGACCAAGGCGGGCTTTACTGCCACCAGCATCGAGACAACGTCCACTGTGCACCTTGGCGCGGGCCCGGCGATCACCGACATCGAACTGGATACGCGCGTGAGTGTACCCAACTTGGACGACGCCAAACTGCAGGAGCTGGCAGCAGAGGCCAAGGCTGGCTGCCCGATCTCAAAGGCATTGGCCGGCGTCGGCAATATCAAACTGACTGCTACCCTGGTATAAGCTGCATGACAACAGCACAGTCTCAATCGGACGGCGCTTCCAAGGCGACACAAGCCGAGGAAACTACGAAGAGCATGGCAGGCAAAGTTTGCCTCATCACGGGTGCTACGGGCGGTATCGGCTTGATCACGGCCCAGGCGTTGGCTGCACAAGGAGCCAAGGTCGTGCTAGTCAGCCGCAGCGCCCAGAAGTGTGAGGCGACGGCGACGCAGATCAAGGCCGCAACCGGCAACGACCAGGTGACCTACATTGCCGGCGACCTATCCCTGATGGCGCAGGTGCGGCAGGTGGCCGAACAGTTCTTGACGCGCTATGACCGGCTGGATGTGCTGATCAACAACGCCGGCGCCGTCTTCTCCTCACGCCAGGTGACAGCCGAGAGCTACGAGATGACGATGGCGCTCAACCATCTCAACTACTTCTATCTCACCGATCTGCTGCAGGACCGGCTGCTGGCCAGCGCACCGGCACGCATCATTAACGTCTCTTCGGATGCGCACAAGGGTGGATCGATCAACTTCGACGACTTCATGAGCGAAAAGAAATATAGTGCCTTTGGCGTATATTCCATGTCCAAGCTGGCCAACATCATGTTCACGTACGAACTGGCACGGCGGCTGGAGGACAGCGGTGTGACAACCAATGCGCTGCATCCGGGCTTTGTCGCCTCCAACTTCGGCCGCTCCAATGGCGGCATGTGGGGTGCGCTGATGCCGCTGGCCCACCTGTTTGCGATCAGCCCGGAAAAGGGCGCTGAGACAACTATTCACCTGGCAATGTCACCCGAAGTCGAGGGCGTCACCGGCAAGTACTTCGTCAAGAAGCAGCCGGTCAAGTCGTCGGCCGTGTCCTACGATGTGGCGGCGCAACGCCGGCTGTGGGACGTGAGCGAGCAGCTCGTGCAACAAGTCGTAAAGGTATAGTCCGAGTAGGGGTCATGTCCCCGGGACGTTGGACGTCCCGGGGACATGCGTTTTACACCTCTCATACGCCGTCCTGGACGGTGCGGTCGGGAGCCAAGCGGACATAGCGTGACCACAGCCGGCGCACGATGGCGTCGGCGTCGCGTTCGACACCCTGGGTGGCGAAGTATTCGCAGACTCGACGTACGTCTCGCTGGAAGATGCGGTAGGCGTTGTGGTTGCTCTCGCTCAACGTCACCTGCGGGAAGTCGATCAACGTGACCTTGCCTTCCCAATAGAGAATGTTATAAGCCGAGAGGTCGCCATGGATCATGCCGTGCGCGAGCATCAGTTCGACGTTGCGTAGAACCTCGTCGCACAATGGCGCGGCCTCCTGTGAGGATAGCGAGACACTCTGCAGCACAGGCGCAGGCCGGCTGCGGTCGCCGATGTAGGCCATCAGGATGGCATTTTCGCCCGCCGCCATAGGCTTTGGCACGGCCGCGCCCAGCTTGTAGAGCCGATCAAGCGTAATGTGCTCGTGCATCAGCCAAGAGATATGCGTCAGCTCGGCTCCGAACGAGGTCTTCTTGTGGATGGCGCGCATCTCGCGGTTGTCGCGGTTCTTGATCGGGATGCCAAGGCTGCTGACCAGTTCCCGGCCCTCGCGATAGGTCACGTCGTTACGCAGGTTGCGGAACTGGCGTGGCCGGTACACCTTGGCGGCGATCAGCTCGACGTCGAGGTGAGGTGCGGCCTGGCACAGGTAAACATTGGCTTCCTTGCCACCCTTGACCAATGCCAGCACATCGTCGATCAGCACCTGCGTGACGAATGGCTGAAGCGACTCCTTGAGGAAGCCCTCCTCGTAACGCGCCGGGCGGTAGGTCGTGTGAAAAGCGTCTTCCAGCTTGGGTTGGGCGTCGGCCAAGGTGGCGGTCACGTTGGTCTTACCCTGGTTGGGCTTGGCCTTCTTACGCGGCTTGCCGCTGCGTGGCAGGCGATCTTCGTCGGTATTCAGTTGAAAACGTGCGGCGAGGTATTCGTACTCGTCGTGATACAAGTCAAAAGACACGGTGAGAGTCTCCTGGAAAACAGATGCCATTTTGTTTCCCCGAGGCTTGCCTCTAGACGCGAAAAGCCACGGGTTTCCGGCTAACCCGTGGGTTTTGAGCAAGGAAGGAGAGGAGCGTCGTCCAGCCCGGCATGTGGGCCGCCTACTGCGTAGGTTTGACGACCGGAAGTCCCCGGTTCCTTACTGGCAACAAAAAAGCCGCGGGTATGGTGCACCCGCGGCTTGTCGACAAACGAAATGGTTCGTTAGCAGACGAGCAGCAGGCGCGAGCAAGCAGTGACTACAAAGACTTGGGCTGTCATGCTGCGCCTCCTTTCGAGGTGAAAACAAAATCACGAAACGAATCGTGCAACAGCATAGCACACACTGGCTGCGTTGGCAATACCCCAATATGCGCGATTTCCAGAACGGCACAAAAGTCACCTAGTTCGACGTCCAGTCACCTGGTTCGACGTCCAGTCCGCACGCCTTCGTGCGGACCCAGCGCCGCAAGCGGCATACCACGCCCACGGCCCTGTTCTCCTGCCTTTTTCTTCTGCACGCTGCCTTGACAGATTACCCGGCAGATACTCCAGAGCTGCCAGGGACATACCGTGACCGCCGCCGGCCGGCTATGTACAAATAAGCGAACAACAGTCCGGCGGCAAGGAGTGCCGCCAGCGTCCCGAAGCGGTAGAGTGCGCCGAAGCCGGCTACCCCAATCAAGAGTCCGCCCAAAACGGCCGCCACGGAGTTGCCAAGTCCCAAACCTATGATGGCAACGGCCTGGCTGCTGGTGCGCCAGCGCGGGATCACCATTTCCTGGCCGAATAGGTCACGACTGCTGCCCACAACGGTGAAAGTGACCATTGCACCCGTGTAGGCGGCGGCCGCCACCCAAATTTGTCCGGTGACGGCAAGCGGCGCCAGGCAGGCGGCCATGACGACGAGCCCGCCGATCAAGGTGTAACCGGCACCCCAAGTCGTAAGCGCGAACGGCAGCGCCAGCGCTGCCACGATCGGCAGAATCTGCGCCGCACCCATGATCAGGCCAATGGCAGCCGAGGAAACGCCGAGTTCTGTGTTCAAAAAAACGTTAAAGAAGGTACGCACTGCGCCCTCGCCAAGCGCGGCCGTGAACACAAACACCCCCCAAAAGGCGAGCAAGCCAAACGGTGCGCGCGTAGTGGATCCTGCGCTCGCGAGCGCATGCAAGTGCACCCCTGCATCGATCGCACGGGGGGCCTCGTCTGCAGAGTTGGAAGGGATGGGAGTGGATATAGGCGTATGCACGTTGCCAGGGTCAGCTCCCAGCAAAGGGAGGATGGCCAGCCAGCAGACGAAGGGTCCCAGCCAAAGGGCCAGGCGATAAGGCTCGGCCTGGTCGAGTGTGGCGCCCAACCGTTCTGCCAGCAGACCGGGCAGAATTCCACCAATCAAGCTGCCGACGAGGGCGGCAAAGGGGATGAGGGCGGCGACAAAGGAGAATGCGTGCGGTCGCTCGCGCTCACTTGTGACGGCCATGATATAGGGCGGCATGTTGACCGTGCCGATGGCCAGGCCAATATTCATCACGACCTGGCCCGCCAACAGCCATACCTGCCAGTAGTCACGCGCAATGAATTCGACCAGGAGTATAATGGCGAGACCCAAACCGCCCAAGGCCACGCTCAACTGAAAGCTGTTGCGCAAGCCAATCCGGTTGCTGACCAGTACGGCAGGCAACGCAGCCGCGGCCCACACCAGTTGGCCAAGGCCGGCCAGCAACCCGATATAGGGAGCATCGAAGCCCAGGCGCAGCAGATACAGATTCAGCAGTACGGCCTGCAATCCCATGGACACTGAGATAATCAACGCCAGCGAGGCGAAGAGCCGCCACAGGCTCGGGCTGAATGAGCGCACTGCCTGCCAGTAGGCTGACATGGTCGATCTCCGTTACGTTGATTGGTTTCACGAGTGTCTAGACGGCATTAGGTTCATTCTCGCACCAGGGAGCAGGGGCGTCAAAGACCAGGGCTTAAGTGCTACAATAGGACACGGTAGGCGCGGCCGTCAAGGTTAAAGCAGAATATACACCGAATTCGGAAGGGATTGAACATGGCAGTGCAATTGAACGGCTCCGAAATCGTCGTCGAAATGTTGGTACGCGAGGGTGTAGCTTATGCCATTGGCATCCCCGGCCACGGCAACCTGCCGCTCATCGACGCTTTGCGCCGTCGCCAGGATAAAATCAAGGTCATCATGCCGCGCCACGAGCAGGCGGCCGTGCACATGGCCGACGGCTATTTTCGCGCAAGCGGGCGGCCACTGGCAGTCTACACCTCGATCGGAGCCGGCGCGACCAACACCGCCTTGGGTCTGGCAACTGCGTATGTCGATTCGATTCCGCTGCTCCTGCTGATCGGCGAGACGCACACTCATATGCGTGGGGTGGGCGTACTGCAGGAGATTGACCGCCAGTATTGGTCGGACCTTCCGCGCATCTTTGATGGCGTCGTTAAGCGCAGTTGGCGCATCGACCAGCCCGGCCAATTGCCGCGGGCAATGAGCCAGGCATTCAACACGATGCTGACCGGCCGCCCGGGCCCGGCTATGATCACCCTGCCGATGGATGTGCAGGCGGCGAACGTCGAACTCGGCAGCCTGCCCGACCCGGCGACGCGCCGTCCGCAAGGCGCACCGGGCGGAGATCCCGAAGCGATAAGACGGGCAGCAGAGCTGCTTGCGCAGGCAAAGCGTCCTGTGATTCTTGTAGGTGGGGGCGTGCTGCTGGGGAATGCGGAACGCGAGCTGCAGCAGTTGGCAGAGCATCTAGGCGCCGCCGTCGTCAGCACGATGCAGGGCAAGGGCGCCTTTCCCGAAACGCATCCGCTGTATGGGTGGCACATGGGCAGCAACGGCACGACCTGCGGCAACCACCTGACGACGGAGGCGGACGTGCTGCTGGCGGTCGGCGTGCGCTTCGCCGACAAGGCCACTTCGTCGTATCGCTCGGGCTATTCCTTCAACATTCCGCCGACGAAGCTGATCCATGTAGACATCGACGCCTTTGAAATCGGCAAGAACTACCCTGCCGAAGTCGGCATTAGCGGCGACGCGCGTGCCGTATTGCGCGATCTGCAGCAGGTCCTCATGGCGACGACGCCGGCGCGCGCCTGGCAGGAAGCGGCTTACACGGCGGAGATCAAGCAGCAAGTGGCGCAGTGGCTGGACAGCTTCCGCAGCTTGGCCGAATCTAACCAGTCGCCGCCGACCATGGGGCGCGTCATTGCGGATGTGCGCCGGGTATTGCCACAACACGGGATCGTGTTCACTTCCGCCGGCAACATCCAGGCGCAGGTGTTCCAGGAAATGGCTTTTACCGAGCCGCGCACCTATATCTCCGCTGGCGGCTTTAGCACGATGGGGTGGTCCTATCCCGCAGCATTGGGGGCCAGGCTCGCCCGGCCGGACGCGCCGGTGATGGCACTCGTCGGTGACGGCGATTTTCTGATGACCGTGCAGGAATTGGCGACTGCGGTTCAATACGATATCCCGGTGGTTGCGGTAGTATTCAATAATCAAGGTTGGCAGGCGATCCGCGACCTGCAAATCTTGGCGTTTGGCGACGGCGCCGATTACGGCGTCATGTTCGAGCAGGACGATCGGCCCATCTCACCGCACATTGCCGACATCGCCCGGGCCTTCGGCGCTCACAGCCGGCGGGTGACCGAAGCACAAGACGTGGCGGGTGCGCTGGCGGAGGCGTTGGCTTCTGGAAGGCCGGCCGTGGTCGAGGTTATGATCGACGCGAATCTAGGCACGTCGGGCGGACAAGCCCCCGGCTGGTGGGATGTGCCCGTGCCGGCATATTTGAAGGACCGCCGCGCTGTTTATGAGCAAGAGCGCAGCGAAGAGGTAATCTGACCATGAACTATCGCATGTACATCGACGGCCATTGGGTGGATGCACGCAATGGCGGCTCCTGGAAGGTGATTGACCCGGCCACGGAGGAGACGATTCAGGCAGTGCCATTTGGCGACGCCGCCGACGCAGAGGATGCCATTGCGGCGGCAGCCCGGGCGCAGCCGCAGTGGGCGGCCATGACCGCCTACGAGCGCGGCGCCATCCTCCGACGTGCGGCAGACCTGCTCTACAGTCGATTGGACGAACTGGCGCCGATCATGACGCGCGAGTGCGGCAAGCCGTTGGCCGAAGCACGCGGCGAGTGGACAGCCTGCGCCGACTTGTTTGACTGGTTCGCCGAAGAGGGCAAGCGCGCCTACGGGCGCATGATCCCGCCGCGGCGCGCCAACAAGCGGCTGCTGTCGCTGCCGATGCCCGTGGGCGTGGTGGCGACAATTACGGCCTGGAATTTTCCCGCCTACCTGTCGGCACGCAAATGGTCGGCAGCATTGGCGGCCGGCTGCACTGTCGTCGCGCGCCCCAGCGAACTCACACCCATGTGCGCCATGGCGCTGGTCAATGTTCTAGAAGAAGCCGGACTCCCCGCCGGTGTCCTCAACCTGGTCAACGGCGCGCCCAGTCCGATGGGCGAGGCCATGCTGCGCTCGCCGCTGGTGGACAAGCTGAGCTTTACAGGTTCGCAGGCAGTCGGAAAACTATTGATGCGCAACGCCGCCGACGGCATCAAGCGCCTGTCGCTGGAGCTGGGCGGCAGTGCCCCGGTGCTGGTCTTCCCGGACGTAGACGTGGAAGCGGTGGCCAAGGTGGCGGTCGCGGCCAAGTTCCGCAACAACGGCCAGGTGTGCATCTCGCCCAGCCGCTTCTACGTCCACCGCGCCGTCGCCGAGGAGTTTGTCGAGGCAAGCCGCTCGCTCATCGGCGCGCTTGTCGTCGGCCCCGGGTTGGAGCCACAGGTGACGACTGGCCCCTTGGTTACGGCTGCGGCGCGCGACCGCATTGCCGGTTTTGTCGCCGATGCCGTACAGAAGGGCGCCGAAGTCGTCACCGGCGGCGCACCTCCCGCTCATCTTGATCGCGGCTTTTTCTATACGCCGACACTGCTCACGAACCTCTCGACCGGCATGCGCGCCATGCAGGAGGAGACGTTCGGCCCGATCATGCTGCTAAACCAATTTGATGGGATAGACGAGGCGCTGCGGCAGGCAAACTCGACGCCCTATGGCCTGGCTGCCTACGTGCTGACAAAAGATATGAGCACGGCCGTGCGCGCCTATGAAGGACTCAAGTTTGGCATCGTCGGCGTCAACGACATGACACCGGCGACGGCTGAGGCGCCCTTCGGCGGCGTCAAGCAGAGCGGTTTCGGCCGTGAAGGGTCCGTGGAAGGCCTCCACGAGTACATGGACACCAAGTTCGTCTCACTGGGAATCTAGAGCATCGACACGCTAGCAAGGATATCGAACAAGCCATGGCAGTTCAGGGTCTGGCCAACAACCTCACCGAATATGGCGACAAGGAATTTGCGCTCTACCTGCGCCGGTCGTTCGCCAAAGCGATGGGCTTTGGCGATGAGGCGCTCGGCAAGCCGATCGTGGGGATTATCAACACCTACAGCGAGCTAAATAACTGCCACCGCCATTTCCCGCAGCTGGTCGATGCCGTCAAGCGCGGCGTCTGGCAGGCAGGTGGCCTGCCGCTGGAGTTCCCCACGATCTCGCTGGGCGAGGTCTTTCTGGCGCCTACCAGCATGCTGTATCGCAACCTGATGTCGATGGACGCCGAGTCTATGATCCGCGCCCAGCCCCTCGACGCCGTGGTACTGACCGGCGGGTGCGATAAGACGCTGCCGGCCCTGCTGATGGGCGCCGCCAGCGCCGGCCTGCCGGCGATCGTCGTGGCCGCCGGTCCCATGTTAACCAGCCAGTACGAAGGCGAGCGGCTGGGGGCCTGCACGGACTGCCGCCGCTTCTGGGCGCGCTATCGGCGCAATGAGATCAGCCGCGAGCAGATCGACCAAGTGGAAGGACAGCTGGCGGCGACACCAGGCACCTGCAGCGTAATGGGCACGGCCAGCACCATGGCTTGCGTAATCGAGGCGCTTGGCATGATGCTGCCCGGCGGGGCCTCAATCCCGGCCGTCTATGCCGACCGCCTGCGCAACGCCGAGAAGAGCGGCAAGCAGGCCATGCGCCTGATCGAACTGGGACTCACGCCGCAAAAGATCCTGACGCCGGGTGCCTTCGAAAATGCCCTGCGCGTGCTGCAAGCGATCGGCGGCTCGACCAACGGCATCATCCATCTCACCGCCATTGCCGGGCGGCTGGGCATTAAGCTGGAGTTGGACCGGCTCAACGAACTTGCGGCGACGACGCCGCTGCTGGTGGATCTGAAACCTACCGGCGACGGCTACATGGAGGATTTTCATCGCGCCGGTGGGATGCGCGTGCTGCTACACGAGATTCAGGACCTGCTGCAGCTTGACGAGCTGACGGTCGCCGGCCAGACCTGGCGCGAGATTCTCGACGAGACCTATACTTTTCCCACCTGGCAAAACGTGATCCGTCCCGCTGCGGCGCCGCTGCAGCCCGAAGGCGGCCTGGTCGTGCTCAGGGGCAACCTGGCGCCGGACGGGGCCGTCATCAAGCGGTCAACCGCCACGCCGGCGCTGCTCAACAAGCGTGGGCGCGCCGTCGTCTTCACGTCGCTGGCAGACATGGCCGCACGCATCGACAGCCCTGACCTGGACGTGACGCCGGACGATTTCCTCATCCTGCAAAATGCGGGGCCATTGGGCGGGCCGGGCATGCCCGAAGCAGGCTATCTGCCGATCCCCAAGCAGTTGGCCACAGCCGGCATAACGGATATGGTGCGCATCTCCGACGCCCGCATGAGCGGCACCGCCTTCGGCACAGTTGTGTTGCATGTTGCGCCGGAAGCTGCAGTAGGCGGTCCCCTCGGGCTCGTGCGCAACGGCGACCTGGTCGAGCTGTGTGTCGACCGCCGCGAGTTGACGCTCCACGTCGACGACGAAGAACTGGCGCGGCGGCGAGCAGCACTGCCCCCGGCCATACAGCGCTTCACCCGTGGCTATGAAGCCCTCTACCAAAGTCACTGCCAGCAAGTAAATTTGGGCGCGGACTTCGACTTCCTTCAGGGCTAGATGTCCCCGGGACCTGAGAGGTCCCGGGGACATAAGAGACGCGCGCACAATTGGCGCGTTGGGTGGGGATCATGTATAGTATTACCGACCCATTGCGCAGTTGTGCGTACCTTGAACAATATCCCAAGATCTGACATAGCGGTAACGCGCGTGCGGCATCCCTGTCCCGCATTGTCTCGCCGGTGGCGTGCTGTCGTTCTATATAACCATTCACTCCAACCCTGTTGCAGGAGCTGAGGCATGAAAAAGATTCTCAACCAGGCGGCGGATTTTGTGCCCGAGATGCTTGACGGTCTGCTCAAGGCACACCCCGACCAGCTTGCCTATGCAGGCGACGACGTGCACTGCATCGTACGCGCCGACTCGCCGGTGCAAGACAAGGTCGCGCTGGCCACCGGCGGCGGCTCGGGCCACCTGCCCGTCTTCCTGGGCTATGTGGGCAAGGGCATGCTCGACGGCTGCGCCGTGGGCGATGTATTCGCTTCCCCCTCGGCCGACCAGATGCTGGAAGTCACCAAACGTATCCATGGCGGCAAGGGCGTGGTCTACATCTACGGCAACTATGGCGGCGACGTCATGAACTTCGACATGGCCACCGAGATGGCCTCGTTTGACGACATCGAGGTCCGCACCGTGTTGGTAAAGGACGACGTAGCCTCGGCGCCGCCCCCCGAAGCCGGACGCCGGCGCGGCGTGGCCGGTATGGTTTTTGCCTTTAAAATCGGCGGCGCCAAGGCCGACCAGGGTGGCTCGCTGGACGAAGTGGTGGTGGTGACCGAAAAGGCGCTGGCCAACATCCGCACGATGGGCGTGGCGCTTTCGCCTTGCACGGTGCCGCGCGGGCAAGCCGACCTTTACCATTGGCGAAGATGAGATGGAGATCGGTATGGGCATCCATGGCGAGCCGGGCATGAAACGCGAAAAGCTGCAGACCGCAGACGAGATCACTGAACGCATGACGACGGCGATCCTCGACGACCTGCAGCCGGCGGCAGGCGACCGGCTGGCCGTGATGGTCAACGGATTGGGCGCCACGCCACCCGAGGAGCTGTACATCATCTACCGCAAGGTGCACGACATCCTTGCCGGGCGCGGCATCGACGTGCACCGAGCCTATGTAGGCGAATACGCCACTTCGATGGAGATGGCAGGCGCGTCGCTCACACTGTTCCGGCTGGACGACGAGTTGGCGGCGCTGCTTGACCACCCGGCGCGCACGCCCTTCTTTGTACAGGGATAGGATTATGAGCGCAATTATTGGCGAGCAGGCCGTGGTCGGCGCCGTGCGCCGTGCCGGCTGGGCGGTCGTCAACCACGAAGAGCAGTTGACGGCGCTGGACCAGGCCATGGGCGACGGCGACCTGGGCATCACGTTGAGCAAGATCGGGCAGGCGCTGGTGGAATATGCCGACAGCACGCCTGTAGACGGCGATCTCGGTAAGTGGCTGGGCAAGGCGGGTATGGCGGCCAACAAGGCCGGGTCTTCCTCGTTCGGCACCCTGCTGGCCACTGCGTTGATGCGCGGGGGCAAGGCCGTGACCGGCACCAACGAGTGGTCGGCCGAGGATCTGGCGACCTTTTTTCGCGCCGCCGATGCCGGCGTCCAGGAGCGAGGCAAGGCGCAGCCGGGTGACAAGACCGTAATCGACGCCATGCACCCGGCCGCAGAAGCGTTTGTCCAGGCAGTGGCGGAAGGCAAATCGCCGCAAGAAGCCGGGCAAGCGGCATTGGCTGCGGCAAAGGCCGGCCGCGACAGCGTGACGCCGTTGCGCAGCAAGATTGGTCGCGCCGGGTGGGTGGGTGAGCGTACCGAAGGCCAGGTGGATCCTGGCTGCGAGGCGTTCGTCATCATCCTCGACGCATTGGTAGGGTAGAAATTCAACGCCAGGCCGCATGGGGTTGTACCTGTGTGGTTCCGTTGAATGATTTATGGTGTTCGTAACGACTAAACAGGAGAAACCATTCATGAAGAAGCAGATGTATCTGTTTGCGTTGGTTGTACTGCTGACCGGGCTGATTGCAGCATGCGCGGCTCCTCCCGCGGCACAAGCGCCGGCGGCAAGCGAGACAACGGCGACCGCTGAGGCGGCTGGTGAAACAACTGCGGCACCCGCAGCTGATACCGCAGCCAACGCCGACAAAGAGTTCGTGACCGTCGTCAAGATTGCCGGCATCAACTGGTTCAATCGCATGGAAGAAGGCGTTGCCAAGTTCGGCGAGGAGACCGGCGTCAAGGCGTCGCTCGTCGGCCCTGACCAGGCGGACGCGGCGCTGCAGATCCCGATGATTGAAGACCTGATCGCCCAAGGCGTAGACGCCCTGTGTGTGGTTCCCATGTCGCCCGAGCAGTTGGATCCAGTTCTTAAGAAGGCAATGGACGCCGGCATCACCGTCGTCACGCACGAAGCCTCCAACCAGCAGAACATGGACTACGACATCGAGGCCTTTGATAACGTCGGCTACGGCGCGCACCTCATGGACCACCTGGCCAAGATGATGGGCGAAGAGGGCGAGTATGCCGTGTTCGTGGGTAGCCTCTCCTCCAAGACGCACAATGAGTGGGTGGACGGCGGCATCGCTCGCCAGCAGGAAGCCTACCCGAACATGAAGCTGGTGGGCGACAAGAACGAGACCTTTGACGATTCCAAGAACGCCTACGAAAAGACCAAGGAATTGCTCAAGGCGTATCCGAATATCAAGGGCTTCCAGGGCAGCGCCTCCACTGACGTGGCCGGCATCGGCCAGGCCATCGAAGAGGCCGGCCTCCAGGACCAGACCTTCGTCGTCGGCACCAGCCTGCCATCGATCGCAGGCGATCTGCTCGAATCCGGCGCTGTGGACCTGATCAGCTTCTGGGACCCAGCCGTGGCCGGCGAAGCCTGCAACAAGATCGCCCTGATGAAGCTCGGCGGCGAGACGGTTGCTGCGGGCGCCGACCTGGGCCTGCCCGGCTATGAAGCACTGACCGGCGACGGCAACGTCCTCTACGGCCAGGCGTGGGTCGACGTGACGGCCGAAAACAAGGACGAGTATCCGTTCTAGCATGATGGAGTGAGAGGGGTATTAATGTCCCCGGGACCGGCGAACGCAAGCGTTCGCCGGTCCCGGGGACATTAATACCCTTGCTCCTCCTCTCACCCTCTCACTCCTATGTCCAACGAACTTCTGCAACTCAGCAATATCAGCAAGTCCTTTGGCGGCGTCAAGGCCTTGCAAGATGTGAGCCTGGCCGTTGACCAGGGTAAGATCTACACGCTGGTGGGCGAGAACGGCTGTGGAAAATCAACGCTGATCAAGGTCATTGCCGGTGTTTACAGCGCAGACAGCGGCACGATCGCCATCGGCGGCAAGGAGCACCACACCTACCGCCCGATCGACGCGATTCGCTCCGGCATCCAGGTCATTTACCAGGATTTTTCGCTCTTTCCCAACCTGAGTGTGGCGGAGAACATCGCGCTCAACGAAGAGCTTGCAGATGGGAAACGCCTCGTAAACTGGGGCCAGGTGCGCAGTGTAGCAGCGGATGCCTTAGGGCAGATCGGCGTGCATATGAACCTGGACGCGCCGGTGGAAGAGATGGGAGTGGCCAACAAGCAGCTGATCGCCATCTCCAAGGCGCTGCGACAAAACGCGCGCTTGATCGTCATGGACGAGCCGACCAGCGCGCTCACCGAGCGTGAGGTACGGGCGCTATTTGAAGTCATCTATCGTCTGCGCCAGCAGGGTATCGCCTTCTTATTTGTCAGCCACAAGCTCAACGAGGTGCTGGAGATCTCCGAGCAGGTGATCGTCATGCGCAACGGCCGCAAGGTGAGCGAGGGGCCCGTCGGCGAATACGACCAGAAGCGGCTCGTGCTTGAGATGACCGGGCACGAAATCGGCGAACGCACATTTACCTACACGCCTACCGACAACGCTGCGCCCTTAATCCAAGTTTCCGGCCTCGCCGCGACGGGAGTGTTTGAGGACGTTTCCTTTGTGGTCTACCCAGGTGAGATCGTGGGCGTAACCGGGTTGCTGGGCTCGGGCCGCACGGAAGTGGCACTGGCACTGTTTGGCATGCTGCCTACGACCGGCGGCAGCATCGCCATCGACGGCCAAGGCGTGCGCATCCACTCGATCCAGGATGCGATCGGTCACGGGATCGGCTATGTCCCGGAAGACCGCGTTTCCGAGGGACTTTTCCTGGAACAGTCGATCGGCAGAAATGTCGTCGTGCGCGTCATGGATCGCCTGCGCAACGGGCTGCGGCTGACCGACCATAAGCAAGTGGCGGACGAGATCGACGAGTGGGTCAAAGCGCTACGCATCAAGACCAACGATCCTGGATTGGCAGTGCGCACGCTCTCGGGCGGCAACCAACAGCGCGTCGTGCTGGCCAAGTGGTTGGCGTCCAAGCCGAAGCTGCTCGTGCTCAACGGGCCGACCATGGGCGTAGACGTAGGCTCCAAGAACGAAATCCATGAAATCATGAAACAGTTGGCACAGCAGGGGATGGGGTTGATCGTCATCTCTGACGATATACCCGAACTGCTGCAAACCTGCAACCGCATCCTTTTGATGCGCCGCGGCCGGATTGTCGAAGAGATCTATCCAGTGCAGAGCAACGAAAATGAGTTGGCCGCCAAACTGGTGGAAGATTAGAGCAGATTTTAGCGAGGTTAGAGCAAAGGATACCGGCCGTGTGGCGTTCCCTCTTGCGTAAAAACGAAACCCTGGTGGCACTGACCATCGTCGTGCTTTCGCTGATCATTGGCATCATCAATCCCGTCTTCTTTACGGTCGGCAATCTGTTTGACCTGCTGCGGTCGGCGACGGTGATGGGCATTTTTGCCATGGGCGTGCTGATCGTCATCATTTCAGGGGGCATCGACGTGTCGTTTACCGCCATCGCCATTTTTGCGATGTACTCGACCGTGCGCATCCTCAACGCCAATATGCCCGACGCACCAATTTGGATTGCATTTGTAATTTCGGCGCTGATCGGGCTTGGCTTGGGTTTCGTCAACGCCTTTTTCATCTCCCGCTTCAAACTGCCCACGCTGATCGTGACGCTCGCTACGTTAAGCATGTATCGCGGGCTGTTGCTGTTCGCCATCGGCAACAAGATCATTCGGGACATTCCCCCCAGCATGACCGAACTGTCGCGTGCCACCTTTGTGGAGGTGCCGATGGCCTCCGGCGGCGTATCCAAGCTGCACCCAGCCATCTTTCTCACGCTGGCAACGGCCATCCTGGTGTATTTGCTCCTGCGCTACACTATGCTTGGCCGCGGCATCTATGCCTTGGGTGGAGCGCGCGAGGCGGCCGAGCGGGCCGGCTTTAATGTCAGTCGCATCCAATACTTCATCTACGGCTTTGTGGGTCTGCTGTCGGGCATTGCCGGCATGACCTATGGCGCACTGAACCGCCAGGCCAACCCGCAGGACATCGTGGGCACCGAATTGGACGTCATTGCCGCCGTCGTGTTGGGCGGGGCGACTTTGACCGGCGGTCGCGGGTCAGTCATCGGCGCATTGCTGGGCGTGGCGCTGGTCACAATTATGAGCAACAGCCTGGTGCTGGTGGGTGTACCGTCGGAATGGCGGCGCGTCGTGACCGGCCTGATCATTATCATCGGCACAGGGATTCCAGCCATCCAGGCGCAGCGCAACGCGCGGCGTATCGGGTTGGCGGGAAATCAGTAGCGGGAAAGAATCATGCAACAGACCAGTATCGCCAAGCGACCTTTCTGGGAACGTATTACCGGCAACGACAACCCGATCCTGCGGCTGCTGGTAATCGCAGTTCTGATCTTCATCGCCTTCAGCATCGTGCTGCCGGACAAGTTTCCCACTGTACGCAACCTGCAGTCGATGGCCGTGCAGTTCCCCGAGTACGGTATCCTGGCGTTGGCGATCATGGTGACCATGATCACGGGCGGCATCGACCTCTCGATCGTGAGCACGGCCAACCTGTCGGCCATAGTTGTCGCCATGACGCTGCTGCAGCTAAGCGGGGGCGATCCGAATGCGGCTCCCACGGCACTGGCGCTCGTGGCAGCCATCGTGGTAGCGCTGATCGTGGGCTCGCTGTGCGGCATCTTTAATGGCTTCCTGGTCGCGCGCATCGGCATCCCGCCCATCCTGGCCACGCTCGGCACACTGTCGCTATACCAGGGCTTTTCGTACGTGATCACCGGCGGACCGGCGATCTTGAACACGCAGCTTGAATTTCTTGGCAGCGGCAGCGTAGTGGGCATCCCGCTGCCTGTGATCCTGTTTGCCGTGCTGGCGATCATCTTTGCCATCATCCTGACACGCACCACGTTTGGCTTCCAGGTCTACATGTATGGCACCAATGCACGCGCGGCGCTGTTCTCGGGGATCAACAACAACAGCGTGTTGATCCGCACCTACTGGCTGGCAGGCGCCACGGCGGCAATTGCCGGCATCGTATTTCTGTCACGCACCAACTCGGCCAAGGCCGACTACGGCGAGTCCTTCGTACTGCTGACCGTGCTGATTTCCATCCTCGGCGGTGTGAGCTACAATGGCGGCTTTGGCACGATTGCCGGCGTGGTGCTGGCCGTCCTCTGCCTGCAGTTTCTTTCCACCGGCCTCAATATGCTGACGCTCGAGTTATCCGGTTCGAGCGGCAGCCAGTTCTTCCGCCAATTTGCCTGGGGCGCCCTGCTGTTGCTGGTGATGGTGGTGAACTACTACAGCGAGCAGCGCAAGATGAGGCGAAAATCGGACTAGCCGACGGACACGCCCCAATACTTTACCAACACGGTTTCGCTGCCGTTCGCTGCCGTCCCGATGCCGTGTAGTCCGCACGCCTTCGTGCGTGCATTGGGCACGCCTTCGTGCCCGAGTTACGAACTCTATCATTCACCTATACAAAGCACACTTAGGAAGAAGGTTATATGCAAAAGATAGCGTATTTGGGCATCGGCATCATGGGCCGCGGCATGGTGGGCAACCTGCTTAAGGCAGGCTACCCGGTGACAGTATGGAATCGGACCGCCGCGCGTACGGCTCCTTTGGTAACGCAAGGCGCCAGGCAGGCGGCAACACCTGCCGAAGCAGTGCGCGAAGCGGATGTGGTAATGTACTGCCTGAGCGACGACAAGGCCGTTGAAGATCTCGTCTGGAGCCAGGACGGCGTGTTGAGCGGCGTACGGGCGGGACAAATCGTGCTCGACATGACGACCGTAAATCCAGACACCAGCCGCAAGGAGTATGCTGCATTTTCCGCCAAGGGCGTCGAGTTCCTGGATGCGCCGGTGTTTGGCTCCAAAGGCGAGGCCGCCAATGCCGGTTTATGGATCGTCGTGGGTGGCAAGCGCGAGGTGTACGACCAGGTCAAGCCAATCCTGGAAAAGCTGAGCGAGACGACGCATTATATGGGCGGCAACGCCCAGGGCTCATCGATGAAGCTGGTCGGCAACCTGGTAGTGGCCTTCCAGTTGGAGGCCATCGGCGAAGCCATGATCCTGGCCACCAAGGCCGGATTAAACCCCCAGGATGTCCTGGGCGTGTTGCACGTCACCGACTTCAAGTCGCCTATCTTTGACGGCGTAGGTGCTGCGCTAGTGCAACGCAATTTTGACACTTCGTTTGCACTCAAACTAATGTTGAAGGATGCCAACTTGATTGCCAAGTTTGCGGAAGACCTTAAGGCCCCCATTCCGGCCATGGCGGTCATCCGGGAGAATATCAAGGCGGGGGTCAACAAGGGCTGGGGCGAAGAGAATGCCTCGGCCTTTATCAAGCACCTGGAAGAGTCAGCAGGCGTCCAGGTGAAAGGGTAGCTAAATATGCCCCATTACAAAAAGATTGTCGGCCAGCGCTGTTATCTATCGCCGCTAAGCCATGAAGATGCCGAGGCGCACGCGCGCTGGGAGAATGACCTGGAGGTCGCGATCCCGCTCGGGGATGAAGCGTATACGCCGACTTCGATCGAAAAGATGCACGAGCAGATCGACGGCGCCCTGCGCAACCAGTCGCACGTGTTTAGCGTTGTCGACCTGGAGAGCGAACTTACAATCGGCCGCTGCATGCTGTTCAGCCTTGATCCCGTGAACCGCTCGGCGATGCTGGGTATCATGATCGGTGAGAAGGAATATCAAAACCAGGGCTATGGACAAGAAGCGATGCGGCTGTTGCTCGACTATGCTTTCAACTTGCTCAATCTCAACAGCGTGATGTTGGGCGTCTATGCCTTCAACACACGCGCCATTGCTGCCTACAAAAAGGTCGGCTTCCGTGAAATTGGCCGGCGGCGCCAGGCACGCCTGATCGCGGGCAAGGCCTACGACGGCATCTTTATGGATATTTTGGCCGAGGAGTTCGAGGGCAGTGTGATCGCCTCCCTGGTGGAAAAGAGCTGATCTGGAGCGCAGGCGTCCTCGCCTGCCCTTGCCTTGCAGCAGAGACCGCAGCAGGCTCCGACGCAAGCGTCGGCGGACGCCTGCGCTCCAAACAGAAACTGCAAAATTGGACTTTTGCAACAATACGTGCTATAATTTCAGTTCGCTTGTAATTTCGTCCAAGGAACATGGTGACTACTAGAATGTGGAACTGAGACCCCCCTTCGATTGCGTACGATCTGCACTACGCCGGTTAAGCACACCGCCTGCATAGGCTGGTGCCGCGATGACCGGATTCGCCTGGCAGTACGCGCGCAATCGTCCAACGCTGCCGGTGTAGTCGACGCTGCCGCTTCAGCGGCAGGCTGTCGATCAACAGATTCGTCGTTGGACGGCCGCTTGTCAAGACACTTTTTCTCAGTTACACGAGTCACTATGAGTAATCCACAATCTTTCGATTCCAAGATCAACAACAATTCGCCTGCCGGCAATGCGAATGGTAGCGCCGATGATGACGGCCGCAGCCGGCGCACAGTCGTACGCGACACGCATGGGCTGGTTTCGACCGCCCCACCCGCCGAGATCGCCGTGCTGGTAGGCGTCGATATCGACAGCATGCCTTCACTGCTGACGCTGGAGGATTCGCTGGACGAGCTGGCGCTGCTGGCCAAGACGGCGGACCTGCAGGTGGCCGGGCGCATGACGCAGCGGCTCGCTTCGCCCAACCCGGCAACACTGATCGGCTCGGGCAAGTTGGAAGAGCTCAAGCTGCTGGTCACCGAGCTCCAAGCAAACGTGGTCATCTTTGACGACGAACTCTCACCCCGCCAGCAGCGCGAGCTGGAAAAGGTGCTGGGCGACGAAGTCAAGGTGATCGACCGCACAGCGCTGATCCTCGACATCTTTGCCAGCCACGCCCGCACACGTGAAGGCGCAGTGCAGGTGGAACTTGCGCAGTACGAGTACCGCCTGCCACGTCTGACACGCGCCTGGACGCATCTTGCGCGCCAGGCCGGTGGTCGTGCGGGCGGCGCATCGGGCGGTGTCGGCGTCCGCGGCCCTGGCGAAACGCAGTTGGAAGCGGACCGCCGCGAGATCGGGCGGCGCATCGCCTTCCTCAAGCGCCAGCTGGAGGACATCGTCAAGCACCGCGACCAGTACCGGGCACAACGCCGCGAGCTGGCCGCACCGGTGATCGCCGTCGTTGGCTATACCAATGCCGGCAAGAGCACGCTGCTCAACGCCATCTCTCGCGCCGACGTGCTGGCCGAGGACAAGCTGTTCGCCACGTTGGACCCGACGACGCGTCGCGTCGAACTGCCCAGCGACCGCATGGCGCTGTTCTCGGACACGGTCGGCTTCATCCAGAAGCTGCCGACGCAGCTCGTGGCGGCCTTTCGCTCGACATTGGAAGAGGTGACCGAGGCCGACATGCTGCTGCACGTCGTGGACTTGTCACATCCCAACATGGAGGAGCAGGTCGCCGCGGTCGAGGAAGTGCTGGACGAGTTGGGAGCCGGCGACAAGCTGGTGGTGGTGGCGCTAAATAAGCTCGACCGCTTGGACTTGAACGACCCGGCGCAGGCGCAGCATCTGGCAGCCGTGCAGGCTGAGCACCCGCAGTCGGTGGCAATCAGTGCGCTGACCGGACGGGGGATCGACGAGCTGCTGGCGACGGTCGATCGCGTGCTTAAGCACCACATGGCCGCCGTCGACGTGCTGATCCCCTATCAGCGCGGCGAACTGGTGTCGCTGATGCACGAGCACGGCGTGGTCGAGCACGAGGAGCACACAGAGCACGGCACGCACCTGCGAGGCAGGCTGCCGGTCGAACTGGCAGGCCGCTTCGCGCCTTACTGGGTCCAAGAAGAAGTCAAGTAACAGGACATTGTCCCCGGACGAGCGGACGCATGCGTCCGCTCGTCCGGGGAACGTTTTTTTGTCACGCCGCCACATCCTCACGGCGTGTGAGGCCCAGGCCTTGCCGATCAAATTCCTCGGCCTCTTCGCGCACATCGGTGCGGCGGAAAGACTGCTCGATCTGGCGATGCAGCCGCTGCTGATATTTCGTCACCTCATCCTTATGCGAGGGAGTGACGGTCAACTCCAGGTCGTCGAGCAGAGCACCAAGCCGGCGCATAACCTGCACGGAGTTGGCTCCATAGTACATAATCTCCAGCAGTGACAGGTCCAGAAAATCCTCCCAGGTAGGGGTAGGATAGAGCAAACGCAGCGCGCCGGAAGGATCGGCGATTCGGCCGACGTCAAGCCGGCAAAGACCCAGGCGGCGCAGCAGGTCATCGATCTGGTTGAGCGCCTGGACGGCAGTTGTGGGGTCGTTGACGGCGGGTGATAGGGCACGAATCGCGATATCAACCAGAAGCCGGATCGGGTACTTTGGGTCCTGCAGGGCAGTGCGCTCCCGGCCGAGTATCACTCCCTTGAACAGAGTACGCGGGTCGAGTTTCTTGTCGGTGCCGTAAACGCGAGCAATGGGCAGGCCGTCGGCCACCAGGTCACCGACGGCGTATTCCAGTTGGATCAGGCCGCCGGCTTTGTGGGCGTGCCGAACGAGGTACGGCGTGTCGAGCGCGACGATTACCCGGGGTGGCCCATGGTAGAAGATCTCCTGCGCGGCGGACGACATGTCGGCCAGGTCGCTTGGGTCTTTGGCCGCGACCATGCGTTCGCTCGACGCATACATAGCTGCGATCACTTCACGGCCGCGGTCGCCCACTGAATTTAGCACGTTGGAGATGTAGAGTTGGCCGACGCGCTCGATAAGAGCGATCAGCAGCAGAATACTGGCGAGCAGCCATACAAAGGCAACGAGCGTCGTGAGATAAGGCACACGGCCCGAGTTGCTTACATCCACCGCCGACAGTGCCATAAGCGCAAAGATAAAAGTGCCGGTAAAGGCACCTAGTGCGTGACGCAGAATCCTATCGTGTACGAGCCATTGCACGAGACGCGGCGAATAGGCGCTGCCGGCGACCTGAACACTCACCAGCACCATCGCAAAGACGATACCCGTCAGTGCCATCATGCCCGATGCGATCGACGAAAGAATGGCAGTCTCGCTGTTGATGCTGACCGTTTGCCAGCTGCCCGGAATAAAGTGCCGGTCGATCCGCGGCAAAATATAGCCAAGTATTAAGGCTACCACCACATATGCAAACGGCACGAGCCAGTAATGAACTGGACGTGGCAGCAGCCTGCGCCGAGGGGCGAATACAGTCACTTTGTAACGCTACTCTGATGCGCCGAAGGCAGCCTTGAGTTTCTCTTCGTCTTCGACCGACAGGTTCGTCCGCAGCACGGTGGGATGAAACTTCTGCAGCTCGGGCAGCACGCGGTCCTCGGTCATGCGCTCCACCAGCATAAACAGCGCCGAGTGACCCGGCTCGATCGTGGTGCCGACTTCCTTGATAAACTTGTCGTCGATGCCGATATCGCTAAAGCGCCCGGCAATGGCTCCCGAAATAGCCCCTATCGCCAGTCCCAGCCAAGGTACCAGAAAAATCAGGCCGATCAGCATGCCCCAGAACGCGCCACCCAAAGCGCCGGCGCCGACAAGGCCGACGGCTTGCTTGACCTTGACCTTGCCGTCTGACTTGCGCACGACAGTTGCGGCGTCGGCGAGTTTGATCAACTCCTGCTTCTGCAGGTGGCCCAGCTCGGCCAGGGCTTCCTGCGCCCCGCCTTCAGAATTGAATGCCAGAACGATTAGCTCACTCATGGCTTACTCCTCTTTCTATGTCCACCTAGCTTCAAAACGCTCAATACGGGCCCGGATGTAACCGATGTAGGGATCGGCGACGGGGCGCTGCCGCTTGACGAGAGCCATCGCATCCCCAGCGGAACGCCCTTGGGCAACTAATATGCAACAGGCGAGAGCAACGCTGCGGTGCCGGCCGTAGGCACAATGCACGACTACGTTCTTGCCCTCGTTTATCACCGGCAGCGCCGCCTCTACCCCTGTCCACAACAGCAGCATCGGCAGCGGCGTCAGGGGTGTGTCCATACAAGGCAAATGAAGCCATTGTTCGGCGGCGGCCCGCACCGAGGGCTGTGGCGGACGCATGCGAATCGAGAGCATCAGGTGCGTCGGCAGCTGCCGCAGGTACTCGGCGTCGGCCGGTGTGGGATGGGCTGCAATATAGAGTGTGTCGATGATGCGAGAGATGTCTAGCGGCATGAACGGCATCAACCCGGTTTCTGGGCAAGCACGGCATAAAACCCCACGTGGTCGTCGTCGGCCCTGCCAAGCAGCGAGGAGTAGATAATGGCATTCAAAAAGCCAACATCGCCCAGCAGCCCGACGAGTTCGCTATCGTCATAGGCCCGGGTGGTCATTGCGTGCTGGACAAGCGAGCCGGTGGCGCCATCGACGATCGTGTAGCGCTCCACGGCCGCCCGCTGCTCGCCATCCCAGGCGTTGTCCTGCAGGACGAGGTGGGGGCGGTCAGACCACAGTCCTGATTTTGCAGCATACCAGCTTCGGCCGGGCGTACCCAAGCCTTGCACGGCGGCAAAGGTGGATGGCTCCAAAAGCATGCGACCACCAGGACGCAGAGCGCTATATGCCTTGCATAACAGTGCCCTCGCTGCGACCGGCCGAAAGGTGTTGAACTCGCCAAATAAGAACATGGCCAGGTCGTAAGCAGGCTCAGCTGGCTGGGCAAACTCAGCCGTGCGCAGGTCTTCCAACCGGTAGTCAATCGGCAGGCCAGCAGCTTCGGCTGCGGCGCGTGCGTAGGCGATGGAGGCAGGTGAGAAGTCGATACCTGTACCGTGGTGGCCCAACGTTGTCAGGCGTGAGAGGTATAGGCCCGGGCCGCAGCCAAGGTCGAGGATGCGGCTCGGCCTGCCGTCCAGGACATGCTGGTGAATCCACGCCACGTGCTGATCGATGATGGTGAAGCGGCGGCTGGCGGCGTTGTGCGCCTGGCTAAGGTGCTCGGCCAACATGCGCTGCGAGAAATCGGGCTCATTCCAGGGGATCTTCTCGCCGTCGATCCAGGGCTGGGGAGGATTGCGGTTGATGACGTCAAGAAAGTTCATACGGTCCATTGTACATCCGCTACACAAGGGTCTACAACCTTGCTGTGCGCTACGACACAGCGCGGACACCGAAAAACAGGGATAATCTCCGCTGCATCGAAGCAAACACAACAGGGCAAACCAGGAGATTATGAAGACGTCAGTGCCGGCGGCGTCAACAACGCCAATGACGGGACAGTCACCGTGATCTACGGCTCGGCCGCAGGTTTGGCCGCCACCGACAGCCAGGTATGGACCCCAGACAGCGTCGGCGAGGCGGGCGACTGGTTTGGGTTGGTGAACCGGTAATGATGCCTGCTACTTCACTGCCGAGCCTTCTGGCCTGCCGCGATCGGCGCGAGATCCAACTCAGTACTGGGCGAAATGTAGGCCTTGAGGACCCGCTCGATCAAATCGAGGGACTGTCGGCGATAGATTTCGCTTTCGGCAGCGCAGCAGTCGGCCGGAACGATGACTTCAAACTCGCGCAGGTAGGCGTCGTTGGCCGTGAAGAGCACGCACATGTCAGCGGCCATGCCGGTCAGGATCAGCTTATGCACCTTGAGATACTTGAGCAGCAAGTCCAGGCTGGTCTGATAAAAAGCCGAGTGGCGTGGCTTGATGACAAAGTAATCGTTCTTGTCCGGCCGCAGCAGGGCGGTGGTCTCACGGCCGGGCACGCCGGGACGCATGCAGTACTCGACGACAGTTTGAAAGTCGGAGCGCCAGTGGCCGAAGTTATCGTTGACATAGATGATCGGAATGTTAGCCGCCTGGGCGCGCTGCTTGAGCGCGGCAATGGCCTGTGCCATGGGGCGAGCTTGCACCAGCAGGTCTTCGCCGCCGTCAAAGGCCAGGTCGTTGATAACGTCGATCAGCAGCAGGGCGACGTCAGCGCTGGGCGTGGCCGGGCGCATGCCGTTGTGGTTGTCGGATTGGGCTTGGGCCATCCTCTGGTTCCTCTCTCACTTGCTTGTCGCGCCAGCATAGGACAGGACAGGGACATAGACCATCGCACCTGGTACAGAGGGGGGACACATTGTTACTCTGGCTTGTATCCACGTTCATGGCGGCGGCGTTTGCTGTGATGTAGCCTGTGCGCCATAGAGGATGCGGGAACACGCAGGAGGGATGTGATGTCACTACTCGGCTTTATTGTTCTGTTGCTTATTGCTGCGATTGCCGGTGCATTGGGGCAGGCGATCGCAGGCTACTCATTGGGTGGGTTTTTGATCTCGATCGTAGTTGGCTTGATCGGTGCGCTGTTGGGTTGGTGGTTGGCAGGGCTGTTGGGCTTGCCCGAACTGTTCGTCATCAACATTGACGGTCAGCCGTTCCCTGTGGTCTGGGCGATCATAGGGTCGGCGTTGTTTGCGCTGCTAGCAGGCCTGTTTGGCCGGCGCAGCGTGCGCGCGTATTAGCCTGGGTTGTCTCGCCGCATGCGGCGAGACAACGTTTCCATAACGACAAACAGCCGGGGGACATTGGCGTCCGCCCGGCTGTTTGTCGCTTGTTGGATCCATGAAGAGCACGAAGGGTGATCCGAGGCGCTCTACTGTCCGAGCCAGGATTTGACCATGGCGAGGTTGGCGACGACGTCTTCGTTGGGGCTGTAGTCATCGGGTTCGTGCTCGATGCTGATACCGCCGTTGTAGCCCAGGTCGACCAGGGTGTGCACGCAGTCTTCAATGGGGACGCAGCCACGGCCGTAGCGGCAGGTGTCGTGTGAGCCGGGCGCGAGCACGTCCTTGAGATGAACGTGGAACAAGCGCGGCGCGACTTCGCGCAATGCAGTGACCGCGTCATAGTTGTGTGTGCCAAACCAGCCCGTGTCTACGCAAAAGCCGATCACGTCCTCGTTGCCCTGGCCAATCTTGGCGTACATCTCTGCTGTGTTGCGTTCAGGATGATTTTCATAGCCCAGTCGCACGCCGTGCTGACGAGCAATGGCCGCCAGGGTAGCGTGCTGTCCATCGAGCAGGCCGGTGCTGCCGCCCAGGATGGAGACACCCATGGCCTGGCTGAGCCGGCAGGCGGCGGTGAATTCCTCAGGTGTGCCGCCAAACCAGCCGGCAAGGCTGGAGACGCTCAGGTTGGCCTCGGCGAGTGAACGCTTGGCGATGGCGATGTGCTCGTCGGTGGCCCAACGCCAGTTGAGATGACCAAGCCACAGGTCGATGGCGTCAAAGCCCAGCGACTTGATCTCGGCCAACAAGGCGCCAAAGCGCTCAGCATAGGTGTCGATGGGAGCAAAGTAGGCGTTGGTAGCGTCGTCACCCTCCATCCAGCCCTTCGTCATGTTGTAGCCAATCTGGCGCGCCACATAATTGGCCGTCATAAACGATAGCGTATTCATTACACAAGCCTTTCTTTTGGAATCTATACTAAAGGATTTATTGGTCGGTTTGGAGGGCACGCCGCACATGGCCGCGTGCGGCGCCCAGGCGTTGCCGGGCCGTGGCCGCGGAGACGCCGGTCAGCGCCATGACGACGGCGGTCTTGACTTCCCAGCCGGCGGCGGCCAGCAGTTGTTCGGCACGAATAGCGTCCAGTTCGGCCACGTCGCCGACGATGCGCACGGCACGGCGGCGCAGCTTGCTATTGGTGGGTTTCACGTCCACCATCAGGTTGCTGTACACCTTGCCCAGGCGCACCATGACGCCGGTGCTGAGAATGTTGAGCACCATCTTCTGCGTAGTGCCGGCTTTAAGCCGCGTGCTGCCGGTGAGCACTTCGGGGCCGGGGATCGGCTCGATGGCGAGGTCGGCCACGCCGCCGATGGTCGAGAGCGGATTGCAGGCCAGCGCAATGGTAGGGGCGCCAACGCTGCGGGCAAAGCCGAGGGCGCCAAGCACATAGGGAGTGCGTCCGCTGGCGGCGACACCGAGCACAATGTCCAGCTTGGTCAGCCCCTGGTCGCGCAGATCGGCTGCGCCGCGCTGGTCATCATCTTCTACGTCCTCGGCCGTGCCGGTAGCGGCGGCGGGTCCGCCGGCCAGTAAGGGGATCACCAGGCCCGGCGGCAGATTAAAGGTCGGCTCCAGCTCCATGGCGTCGAGCACGGCCAGGCGCCCGCTGGTGCCGGCACCGATCAGAAACCACCGCCCGCCGGACTCCAGCACGGCGCCGATCATCTCGATGGCGCGGGCGATGTCCGGCAGCACGGCGCCGACCGCCTGCACGGCGCGGGCGTCTTCACGGTTGAAGAGGGCCGCCAGGTCAAGCGCCGACAACTGGTCGAGCTGCATGCTGGCGGGGTTGCGCTGTTCGGTGGGCGGCAGGGTGGACATGGCGATGCGAATCCTTAATTGGGGGCGATCCCTTACTGGGGGCGTTTCTCGCGATAGTGATAGTGGTAGGCCGTGGCAAAACCGGCCTTGGCGTACAACTGCTGGGCGCCCGGGTTGTTTTGCATGACCTGGAGGTAGGCCTGTTGGGCGTCGTAGAGCTGGCCCCAGATGGCCAGCGTGCGCAGGATGGCCCCGGCGGCACCCTGGCGGCGAAATGCAGGCAGCGTGGCCATGCAGAAGACACCCAGCCAGCCGGCCTCGACGACGCCCAGGCCCACTGCCGCCGGTCGGCCATCGATACGCAGAAGGGCAAAGCCATTGGTGGGCTCAATGCGCTGCAGGATGCTGCAGCGCATGGCGGCGGCGTGGCCGCTCACCTCCTCGCTCAGGCAGTAAAAAGCAAACCACTCGTCATAGAACTCCTCGCTGACCTCGATCTCAAATTGAGGATAGAGGCGCAGCGGTGGCAGGTTTTGCAGCAGATCGCGCATCGCTGCGGTCTGTACGAAGGTGTGTGAATTGGCGTCGTATCCCCGCGCAGCCAGGGTGGCGTCCAGGTCGGCAGGGCGGGCAGCAGCGCAGATCTGAAAGATGCTCGGCTGGCCAAGGGCCGCATAGTGTCGCTCCACGGCGGCGAGCTTGTCTTTGAGACTGGCGGTGCCGGTATCGGCGTTCGGCCAGACCGAATTAGCACGGCAGGTAATGCCGCCGGCGCTGCGCAAACGCCAGCCGTCAAGCGTGACGGACCGTTCGGGCGGCCAGGCATTAGCGGCCAGCGTTTCGATGAGCAGGATGTCTTCCGGACCCAGGCCGGCGCTTGTGATTGTGGCAGAAAAAGTAGCCATGATCGAAAAGTATACCATAGCGAAGGTTGTGCCTTGGGTGCGGTGGTGGGCTGTGCTACACTCAACGCGTTGTGGATCGCGGACAATGGCACATGGCGAGTTCAACCAGATTGTCAGCTGTGATAGGGGTATTGCATGGCCGCTTTAACAAACGATTACCAGTTGCTGGATTCGGGCAATATGAAAAAGCTGGAGCGGCTTGGCCCCTATGTGCTGGTGCGGCCATCGCTGGCCGCCGTATGGGAGCCACGCTTAGCGGAAACCGAGTGGCGCAAGGCCGACGGCGTCTATACGCGCGACACGGGCGAAGATGGTGGCAAGTGGACCTTCTACCGCAAGGTGCAGCGCGAGTTTGACGTGGTCTACGGCAACCTGCACTTCCACATCCGCCTGACCAACTTCGGCCACATGGGCCTGTTCGCCGAACAGGTGGACAACTGGGACTGGCTGCGCGACATCATTCGCAAACGCATGGCCGCCACCAACGATCGCAACCTCTACGTGCTCAATCTCTTTGGCTACACCGGCGGCAGCACGCTGGCCTGCAGCCAGGCCGGGGCGCACCTGGTGCACGTGGACGCCGCCAAGGGCGTGGTCGACTGGGCGCGCAAAAATGCCGAATTAAGCGGGCTGGCCGACCGGCCGATCCGCTGGCTGGTCGACGACGCCATGAAGTTCGTCAAGCGCGAGGAACGCCGCGGCAACACCTACCAAGGCATTATCCTGGACCCGCCCTCATTTGGGCGCGGGCCGCAGGGCGAGGTGTTCAAGATCGAGGATCACCTGGTGCCGTTGCTGCAATCGTGCAAGTCGCTCCTGGATAAGGATGCCCTGTTTGTCCTGTACAGCTGCCATACGCCGGGTTTTACGCCGTTGACGCTCGAAAACCAGCTGGAGCTGGTAGTCGGCCGCCGCAAGGGAACGATCGAGGCGGGCGAGATGACACTGGCGGAAGAGGACCAGGGTCCGTTGCCGGGACGGCTGCTGCCCAGCGGCGCCGTCGCGCGCTGGGTTGCGGAAGAGTAGCAATTGTCAGCACCCCTACATATTTTGCGTGACCCGCACGCTCCCCGTGCCGGTCCTGCCTCCCGTGTAGCCCGCACGCCGCGTGCGGGTTGGCAGACACGCCAGGTGCAGCAAGCTGCGCCGGCGCCCGTGTTGCTCTAGCCGGCTACAGCGTTGCCAGGCGTTCCAGGTCGGCGGCGAGTTGTTGGCGCGCCCACCGCTCTTGGTCGTCGGTCTCGTAGTGACGGTAGGAACACTCGATGACCATGATCAAATAGAGGTATAGGTTATAGAGTGTTCGCCGGACGAACGCCGTGGGGGATTCCAGCAGCGATAGGCCGTAGCCTGACTCGTACGCCGGCGTAATCTCCAGTGTGCGATATTGGAACTCCATGAGTGGGTCACCCCACAAGGCGCGCTCGAAGTCGATGATGCCGGTGATCTGACCAGTCTTTGGCTCGACAAAAATGTTGCCGTCCCACAAGTCCCAGTGGACTAGCTGCGGGACGCGCACGTCGTCGAGTGCCGGCGCCACAGCCTCGACCTGGCGCCGTAGCGTAGCATAGTCCAGCGGCAGTACGACCTGCTTGTCCGACCCGTCCTGCAACAAATCCTCAAACATTGCCAGAAAGGCCTCCCGCCAGGTGGTGTAACGGCGGCCAGCCATCGTCGGGTAACCAAAGAAGGCACCGGTGATGGTGTTGATCTGGCGCAGGTAGTTGCCCACGATCTGCTCGATCATAGCGCGGCGCTGCGGCGTGTACGACTCACGTACCTGGTGGTACGCCTGCCCGGGCACAAACGACATCAGGAAGTATTCACTATCGATGATAGCGTGCGAGTCGTCATGGTAATAGATTGCAGGCACGGGCACGTTGGTGTGTTCGCGCACCAGGCGCAGCATCTGCACTTCACTGTGCAGAATGCCATGCTCGTAGCGCAGTACGCGCACGTCAGGCGGCGGCGCCACCTTGAGCACGGCGCGCCGCCCATCCGTTAGCTCGATCTGGTACGCAGCGTTGAAATAGCCGTCGCGCAGGTCGTCGTAGTGGCGAATAGCCGCCTGCGCGCCAAAGGCGGCAGTAACCATTTGCCTGGCGGTGGCAACGTCGATGTTGCGCTTGGATATACTGTGCATAGGCGCCTGTCGTTCAGCGTGCGGCCCCGAACTGGCTTGCCTGATTGGCCGGCCTAGTTAGCCTCGATCTGGTCCAAGGTCAACTCGTAATTTCGCGCTGCCACGTCGCCGACCGCCCCCGGGCGATCCCCCGTGACGGCAGCGGCAATCTTCGCGGCATGTTCGTGGCAGTTCTCGATAAAAAAAGTATACCGTTGTTGGATCCCTGCTGCAACTGTGCCCGCAATATAGATACCGGGAACATTGCTCTCCATCGTGGCAGGGTCAAAAACCGGCACACGATTCAGACCGCGCAGTTCGACACCTGTCATCTCCAGCAGGCTCTGATCGCCGTGAAAGCCGGTAGCCAGCAGCACAAAATCTGTCGCATGCTCAAACGTTTCGTCGGGCAGCGGCAGCCCGTCCTGCATGCGCACGAGTTCGACACAGCCGGCTTTGATGGCCAACGGCAGCGTCTCGGGCAATAAGGCAATCGTGCCGGCCTCGATCTGCGCCTGCAGGTCCGGCAGCAGCCAGTGTTTGACGCGGTCCTGGTCAAAAGTGGGCTTGCGATAGCTGATGGTCACCTGTGCGCCGGCGCGCCAGCAGCGCAGGGCAGCCTCGACGGCCGAATTCTTGCCGCCCACGATCAGCAGGCGCCGGCGGAAGTAGTCGTGCGGGTCGCGAAAGTAGTGCGACACATGCGGCAGGTCTTCGCCCGGGATGTTGAGCCAGTTGGGATAGTGCATGTCGCCGATGGCCAGGACGACACGGCGGGCACGGTAGCGGCGGGCGCCAGTCTGCGGCAGGGTGATGAGTGCAAAGCCATCGTGCTTGCGTTCAATGCCCGTAACCGGCTCATAGGAATGAATGGGCAAATCGAACTGCTCCACCACGCTGCGCAGGTAGGCAATATAGTCTTCGCCGGTGATGCGGCCCTGGTGATTGTTTTGGATGGGTACGCCGGCAATGGCCAGTCGTTCCGTGGTGCTAAAGAAAGTGGTGTTGCGCGGCCACCAGGTCATCGTATGCGCGATCTGGCGGGCGTCGAAGTGGATATAGTGGACCCCGGCGCGCTTGAGCAGGACCGCCAGTTCAAGACCGATGGGGCCGGCCCCAATGATGGCGACTTCATACTCGCTCGTTCGCTCTACCATTCCGTTCTACTCCGTATCTACCAAATGCTTTTGGCGTGGCGTTCGGTGGTGCAGAGGCCGAACGCCACGCCACATAGCGTACCACGGAATGGGCTGGCCAATACTTTTCAGTTTGTTCTGCAAACTGCCTCGTACCACAAACTACGTCAGGGTAACTGTCGCAGTTGCGGCGTCCTCCAGAAGATCACCATGGAGGATACCAACGTGATAGCTGCCATGATGATCAAAGCAACACTGAGGCCGAGGGCCTGGCCCATGGCGCCGACGAGCAGATTGCCGAAGGGCGTAAAGCCAAAAAAGGTCAGCGTATACAGGCTTAGCACGCGGCCGCGCATGCTGTCCTCCACGCGTGTCTGCAACAGCGTGTTAATCTGCGTGAACTGCACCATAAAGCCGACACCCAGCAGGAAGGTCAGGAACAGCGACGCGATGAAGTTGGTGGTAACGGCAAACACAGTGAGCACGATCGGGAAGACCACGGCGGCAGCGAACAGCATGCGGCCACGGTACCCACTATCGCCGTACCTTGCCACCGACAGTGCTCCAATCACTGCGCCTAGCCCCGCCGCCGACGTGATCAAGCCAAACGCAGTTGGGCCGCCTTTTAGGACCTGGTCGACAAACGCAGGCAGCACAGTCATATAAGCAATGCCAAAGGTGCTAAAGAAGAGGGCCAGCAGCAGCAGCCCGCGCAGTTCCGGATTGCGCATCGAGTAGGCTATGCCGCTCTTGAGCTGCTGCCAGGGCGAGCGCGGGTCGTTGCGCTTGATCATGGGCGGTATCTGCATGACCAGCAGGCTGATGATGACGGCCATAAATGAGAGCCCGTTGATGGCAAAGCACCAGGCCGAGCCCACGGTGGCCAGGAGAAGGCCGCCAAAGGCCGGTCCGATCACGCGCGCGGCGTTAAAAGTCATCGAGTTGAGGGCGATGGCGTTGGGCAGGTCGTCGCGGCCTACCATATCCACGACAAACGCCTGGCGAGCCGGGCCGTCAAACGAGTTGACCCCGCCAAGCAGCACGGCCAGCACGACGACATGCCAGACCTGCACCAAGCCCGAAAAGGTGAGGAACGCCAGGACGAAGGCCAGCAGCATCTGGACGGCCTGCGTGGCCACCAGCAGATTGCGCTTGTTGACGCGATCCACCACCACGCCGGCCCAGGGAGCAATCAGAAACGCCGGAATGGCCGCGGCAAAGCCGACCACGCCCAGCATGGCGGCGGACCCGCTGATTTGGTAGACAAGCCAGCCCTGGGCGATATTTTGCATCCAGGTGCCGGCCAACGACACCAATTGTCCGCCCAGATAGAGTTGAAAATTGCGGTGGCGCAGTGCCTTGAACGTGCCCGCATTGCCTGTTGGCGGTCCGGCCGGGCTTATGGCTGCCGCAGCGCCGTTTGCCGGCAGCATGGCAGGGTTTAGCGAGGGCGCGGTGGTATTTACCCCAGGTTCACGCGTTGTAGTTGAGACAGTCATTCTACACCGCCACGTTGCTGTGATGCGCGCCACTGGGCGTGGCGACCGTGGCGAAGAGCGGGCGCAGTATTTCCAGCGCCTGTACTACTACCTTGCGGTCGTTCTCGTCGAGTGGATTTAGCACTTCGACCAGCCAGGCAGCCGCCCCATCCACGGCCTGCTTGTGCTGCCCCTCACCTTCAGGCGTCAGCGTGAGCAGGACGCGCCGGCGATCGAGCTTGTCCGGCGTACGATCCACGATGCCGCGCTGCACCAGGCCCTCGATCAACACCGACATCGTCGGCAGCGTAAGGCCGATAAACTCGGCGGCCGCCGAAAGCGACGAACCGGGATGGCGGCTGAGAAAACCGAGTGTGCGAAACTCCGGCACTGAGAGATCGTCATGGCGCTGGGCGCGTATCTGTACACGCAGCGCCTGCATAATGATAGGCGTCACGTCGAGGATTTCGCGGGCGCATAGTTCGGGTGTAACAGACAAGATACTTCTCCTTCAAAACAGTTTGATAATCTAACTATATGAAAGAAAAACGATCCTGTCAAGGTGGGAAGTTCCCTGTTACGCAAGACTTATTTTGTTAAATGCGTTACGTCGGTGACGTGACCCACGTCAAAGCGCTCGTACTCGTTCTGGCAGGGGTTGCCCCACAGCGCCCACAGTTGGCGAGTGTGAGGAGCCATAATGCAGGCGCCGGAGCTTTCCACGTCGTATCCAGGCTGCACGTGAGCGCAGACCGAGAGGTCGTCGCCCGCGTGCAGGCGCGTAAGATCTATCAGGCTTTCCAGCGTGATCCGCCCGCTGGTGCTGGCTAAATAGGCCGCCGCCTGGGCATAGCGGGCCTGTGTGCTGGCGTGCGACACCGACTTGCGCGGGCGCTCGATGTCGGTCATCTCGGAAATAAGGCAATGGTTGGCATGGGCGTACACGTCCTCGACCGGCGTGACATAGGCGCGCGTTGCCATCTGCTCGATGTTGTACCCGCGCAGCTCGCCGCCGGCGTCGGGACCCATCAGCAGGTAATTGTGCGCGCCGGAGAGATGCGCCCCGCACAGCACGCCCAACGCCTCGTCCGCCGTGCGCTGTGCCAGCATCTTGCGCACGACGTAGACCCAGTGCACGCCCGGGCGCCCGTCAGCCCCGAGCAGGTTATTGATGCCCACAGCCACACCATGCTCGTTCATGCCGATCATGCCTACGCAGCCGGTAATGGTAAAAGTGAGCAGCGCCGGGCCGCCGTCGGGCCGCACGTCTAGCAGCATGACGTAGGGGGTGGCAGTCGAATGCATGTCCCAGGTCTGGCCAAGATATCCCTGGCCGTCCTGCGCCGCACGCGGCGCCACGACAAAAGCCGTGCAGCCGCCGCCGTCATAGTCTTCACCCGGGGCCACGGCAGCCAAACGCTGGTGCTTCAGCACGGCTGGGTTGGCGACGACGTCCACAAAGTCGGTAAAGCCGTTCATAATGACCAGTTCGTTGACGCCGATGCCCGTAGCCTCGGCCATACCCTGCATCTCCTCCATCAGGCCAGGGTCGAACTCATGGTGGTAGCGCAGGCAGGCTTGTCCCAGCGTCAGGACTTCGTCCAGTGTGGCCTGCTGGCCGCCGGTCCAGAACGGATCGCAGCTCAGGTGCAGCCGCTCCTCGGTCAGCGCGCCGATCTCCTTGGCAAACGCCTTGCCGTGGCGGTAGCCGAGTTCATAGGGGGCGCCGCTGACCTGCAATACACGAAGCTTGCTCATGAGACGTGATCCTTTACCTTATATTCTTCCCAGCCGCCAAGATAGCGGATCAAGCGGCCGTCGCGCAACTCCCAAACCTGCTGCGCCACCCGCTCAATAAAGCGGCGGTCGTGCGAGATGGCCACGATGGCGCCCGGGAAATCGATCAGGGCCGCCTCGAACTGTTCGAGCACGTCGAGACTGATGTGGTTGGTGGGCTCGTCGAGCAGCAACAGGTTGGCGCGCTCTGCCATGAGCTGGGCGATCTGCAGCTTGCGCTTCTGGCCGATGCTGAGGCTGGCGACAGGCTTGAGCAGGTCCGGCCATGAAAAGAGGCCGTAGCGCAGCAGTTCAACCTTGAGGTCTTCCCACTCACCCGTCCGCTGGCCTACGTAGGCATCGTAGAGCGTGCCGCTGGTGGCCAGCGTCTCTTGCTCCTGGTCAAGATAGCCGATCACGGTGCTGGCGGCAATGGTTACCGAGCCCGCATCCGGCGCCTGGCGCCGGGCCATCACCCTGAACAGTGTGGTCTTGCCGACGCCGTTAGGTCCCACCAACACAATCCGGTCGCGCGCGCCCACGGCGAACGTCACGCCGTCCAGCAGAACGCGCGAGCCATAGGCGACCGTTACCTGCGACAGCGAAAGCGGGGTCCTGTTGACCAGGTCGGCTGGATCGAACTCCGGGTTGATGCGCAGTGGTTGCGGCGGCTTGGGCACCGGATCCTCTTCGATGCGGCGCAGCTTTTCCTGCGCGGCCCGAATGTTGTGACCCACCGTATCTTCGACGCGGCCGCCCCTGTAGTTGTACTGCATCTTGTCACCGTCGCACGGCCGGTGGTGCCCCACCCGCCGTGCGACACCGCTGTGCAGATAGCGGCGCAGGTCGCGAATCTCCTCCTGCTGCACAGCATACTCTTCCACCCAGCGTTCGTAAGCCTGTGCCTTGGCAGCAGCAAAAAAGTCATAGCTGCCGTTATAGAAGACAGGTTCGCGGCTGTGCTCGTCAATCTCGATGATGGCCGCCACGGTGGCGTTGAGAAACTGCCGGTCGTGTGAGACGACCAGCATGGCCCCACGGTACAGGGCAAGAAAGCCTTCCAGCCAAGAGAGGGCGGCAAAGTCGAGGTGATTGGTCGGCTCGTCGAGCAGGAGAAGGCTGGGCGCCTGCAGCAGCAGCGCGGCCAACCCCACGCGCGCCTTCTCCCCGCCCGACAGCGTCGCTGTCAGGCGATCCTGCGGGAGATGGCCCACGCCCAAGCCTGTCAATACGGCTTCGACGCGGTGCTCGCGATCGTAGCCGCCCAAGCGATCAAATTCCTCGCCCAGATGGCCGTATTCGGCCAGCGTCCGCTCCAGGTCATCTGCCTCGGGGTTCGCCATATGCGCTTCCAGCAGGCGCAGGCGCTCTTCCAAGTCATGCAGGCGTGCCTGGGCCCCTGCGATCAGCTGCGCAATCGTCTGGTCCGCCGCGGCCGTGAGCACCTGGGGCAGGTAGCCGATCTCGGCGTCAGGGCCCAACTGGACCGTGCCCGCATCCGCCTCCACCTCGCCGGCCACAATCTTGACCAGGGTGGACTTACCCACGCCGTTAGCCCCCACCAACCCCCACTTGTCGCCCGCGTGCATGGTAAAGGTGGCGCCGTTCAACACCTGGTTGTCGCCGTAGGCCTTGGAAAGATTGGAAACGGAGAGCAGCATGGACATTCACCCTACAACAGGAATGTGTAGCATGTTACCATGAACGGCTACGATGCCGCACGCCGGGCACGAAGGCGTGCCAGCCCGCACGCGGCGTGCGGACTGAACGGCGGGGTATGATGTGCCAGCAGTGCAAACCATCTCCCGTCCAGTGCGCATCTGCACGCGCGGCGTGCAGATTGAACGGCGGGACATGGTAATGTGCCCGCAGGACAAGCCATATCCCGTCCAGTGCGCACGCCTTCGTGCGCGCGGGCACGCCCACGTGCCCGCGCCGGCCGGTTACATCAACGACGTAACCTGCAGCGGCGGGCTGAGCTGCTCATTGGCCGCCTGAATCGCCTCGCCGGAGCCCAAAACCACCACCCGCGCCTGCTCCGCTGCAGCCGCAAGCACGTCGGCAAAGCTGCGAAAATCTTCCACTGTAGTGGATAGGACTTGCTCGCGCGTCTGCTGCCGCGCCTCGTCGCTCTCCCCCACGAGATAGCGCACGAGCGACGACCACCCCTTGGCATCCGGCAGCTGGTAAGAGTCGATGTCGCGGATGGCCCCGATAATGTTCTTGGTCAGCTCACTGTCGTCGATCTCGGCGTTGCGCAGAAACTGTGCGGTCGCATCGTAATTGGCCAACGTGCCCAGCAGGTTCGGGTCACGGTACGAAAGAAAGGTCAGCACGCCCGATTGCTTGCCAAACGAACAGAAGGCCCCGTAGGCGCCACCCTTGGCGCGGATCTGGTCCCAAAGCCAGCCGGTGCGGACAAAGTTGGTGATGACGTGAATCGAGCCGTCATAGGTGTAGCCCAGGTCGTAGAGGCGTGCCCCCTTGCCCACGTAGTTGACCTGGGCCGGAATGGTCAGCCCTTCTTGCGCCGGCAGCACGCCCGGCGTCCACTGCGCCCGTTCGGAATTGCCGACCGGCAGCGAGCCAATAAACTCGTCGAGTTGCGGCTGAAAGTGCGACCAGTTGTCGCCGTCCAGTGTCACGTCTGCGATCAGGCGGCTGCGGTCTACCAACAAGCGCTTAACCGCCTCCAGTTGCGCCAACACGCCCGGCCAGTCGTTCTCCACCTGCTCTGCCAATCTGCGCACAAAGAACAGCGAATCGACGCCGTCGAGCTGCTCTTCGACCCAGCCCGCTATGCTGAAAGCAGCGCGCAGCCGGCCGCCGACATATTGGTGACCGCCCGGGATCAAGCTTGACTCCAGCCGTGCCTTGGTCTTGAGCACGATCTGCTTGAACCGTTGCGGGTTATCCAGCTTCACGGTCCGCAGCATGTCGAGCATAATGGCCAACAGTTCTGATGCCTGCCCCACGGTCGATTTGCCGCTGAGGAAAAGCCAGGTCGCACCGTCAGGATTGGCCAGCATTGGCGAAACATAGGTCGTGTAACCGATGCCGCCCGTCTTGCGGCCGATCCGTTGCGACAACTTGACGTAGTCTTCGCGCTCGGTGCCCATCTCCAGCATAGCCCGCCCAAAGAACTCGGCATACGGCAGCAGTGGCTGGGGCAGTGACTTGAGGTCAAAGCCAACGCGCAGATAGACGATGCCGTTGGTGAAAAGATCATGATAGACGATGCTGCCGTGCTCGCGCTCGATCACCTGGCGCGGAATGGATTTGTTCTGCGTCTCCAGGTCGCGGAGCTTGAGCATGGGCAGCTTGGCCAGGTCGGCAGCAGAGTCGGGCGTCTCCTGGCGCTGCTTGAGCAGGCGCGTGTTCTCAATCACCTGGGCGATCTGGTCGGGCGTCATGGCAGCCTTGGCCGCCGCCAGCCGATCCTTTTCCTCTGCCTCCAACCGACGACTGCGCTCGGGGTCCGGGTTAAGCAGGACGGTGAGGCGGTGCCGGTTGTCGAGCAGGTAGGTCTGGATCAGTTTCCTCAAAAACTTGGGGTCGGCAGCAATCCTGCCCTTGACCACGGTCAACGGCAGTTCGTAGCCCAACGGCTCGATCGGATCTTGGCCGTAGATCCAAGCACGCAGCGAGCGCATAAACAGGCCGAGGCCGCGTGGAAAGGATCCGGTATTGTTCTCGCGCAGGCTGAACTCTATAGAATTGATCGCAGCCTCGACCATGTCCGGCTCAAAGCCTTCCTCGGCCAACTTTTTCAGCGTGGTGAGAATCAATTCCTCCACCTGCGCTGCCTCTTCGGCGCGTATGCCTTTCAGACCAGCGCCAAAGGTCATCTGGCGCAGGCCGGCGCCAAAGCCGCCGCCGATCACATCCTCACCCAGGCCGGAATCCACCAACGCCTTGCGCAGCGGCGAGGCCTGTGTGCTCATCAGGCAGTAGGAAAGCACGCTGATCGCCATAAGCAGCGATCGATCGCTGATTTCGGGCAGTCCCCAGTTCATTAGCACCATGCTCTTCTTGCTGTTGTCGCTGTTTGCATCGGCGCTGTAGGTTTCGGTTACCCGGCGCGGTTCGGGGAATGAGGCCTGGATCGCTACCTCACCGTCCACGGTGATTGGCTCAAACTCGCTCAGTACCTGATCGAGCAGGCGCAGTCGCTCGGTCGGATCATCGTCGCCATAGAAATAGATCTGGGCGTTGGACGGGTGATAATAGGTCGCATGAAACCGCGTAAAGGCCTCATACGTCAGGTCGGGAATTGCGCTTGGTTCGCCGCCCGAGTCGACGCCATAGGCGGTGTCGGGGAAGAGTGCCTGCTGGCTGCTGCGATACAGCAACGAGTCAGGCGACGAATAGACGCCCTTCATTTCGTTAAACACGACACCTTTGTAGGCCAGCGGGTCCTCAGGCTTTTCCAGTTCGTAGTGCCAACCTTCCTGGTCGAGGTGGTGCGGCGTCAGCAGCGGATGAAAGATGGCATCCAGGTAGACGTCGACCAGGTTGTAAAAATCCTGCAAGTTGGTGCTTGCCACCGGATAGGTCGTATGGTCAGGCGACGTAAAAGCGTTAAGAAAGGTATTGAGCGACCCCTTAATCAGCTGAACAAACGGCTCTTTGAGCGGGTATTTGTGCGAGCCCCCCAAAACCGAGTGCTCCAGGATGTGGGCGATGCCGGTCGAGTCGGTGGGCGGCGTGCGAAAGCTGACGCCAAAAACCTTGTTCTCGTCGTCATTTTCGACCGACAGCAACTGTGCGCCCGTCTTGACGTGGCGCCACAGACGGGCCTGGGCGTTGAGTTCGGGGATGCGTTCTTGGCGCACCAATTCAAAACCGTGAGTGGTGGTCATTGCTCAAGTTCCTTTTTGGTCTGAACCTTGAATCCCACGAATCAAGGTTCAGACATGCATTTACAGGTAATTGGCCCGGCGGCCAGGGCGACGAAGATCGGCAGCAGATCGGCGATGGCGTGCAGCGTAGCGCGTACGGTACCATCGTCGATGCCGGGTGGCCGCTCGGCCCCCAGCGCCGTCAGCGTGAGCAGTCCGGCGTAGCATAGGCCCATCTCGTGCGCCAGGGCAACTTCTGGCACAAGATTATAGCTCAACGTGTCGGCGCCCCAACTGCGAAACATGCGCGCCTCGGCGCGTGTCTCACGCCGCAAGAAGTCTGTCCCCACCGTCACCACTTCGGGAATACCCGGCATAAGACTGCGCAGGTGACCCATTAACTGGGGACAGAACGTCGAACGCACATTGGCAGCCCCGCGATCCATCTCGCCCGGGGCGCTGGTAAAGAACGAATCGGCCTGGCGAAAAATCCACGAGATATAGTCGGCAACAATGGCCGGCTCCCCACGCTGCAACACCGGATTGAGTGCAATCCCCCCATCCCAGTTGAGCACACGCTGCACGCCAAGCTGCCTGGCGGCATACATCGTAGCGCGCGGATCGGTGCGCGTCGGCAAGCCAGTATACGGTTGCACCCACACGGCATCGCCGTTGGGCGTTACCCGCAGCGCCAAGGGTCCGGACTCACCATAGGGCGTAAGCACTGTGCGTTCCTCGACAACTGGGCCGAGGACGTCCAACGCTTTTGGCGGCAGCAGCACCGCGATCAACAACAGGAGGTTGGCGGAAGATATGGCAGTCGGCATAAGAGAGGGTATGTGTGCGGTATGCTGTTTGGCGTGATATACTGAGGCAATGACCTCCACCATAGCATTGATCGCACACGATGGCAAGAAGGACGACATGGTCCGCTTTGCCCAGGCACACAGAGAATCCTTGGCTGCGTACAAGCTCATCGCGACCGGCACGACCGGCGAGCGCGTGGCACACACGACGGGGCTCGACGTAAAGCGCATGCTGAGCGGCCCCTACGGCGGCGACGCCGAAATTGCCGCCCAGGTGGCCGAGGGCCAGGTGTGCGCCGTGATCTTTCTGGTCGACCCCCTTTACGCACATCCCCACGAGCCTGACATCCAGGGCTTGCTGCGCATCTGTAACGTCTACAACATCCCCGTAGCCACCAACGAGGCAACCGCAAGCTTGATCGTAGCCGGCCTGCGACAATAGAACCACGCGCGCGGCGCCATGTCCCGGGGACGTTGAACGCTCCCGGGACATTTGATCATCCAGTCTTATGTCAACTTATTTGACTCTACAGCAGGAGCGTGTTACGATAACACTTCAATTTTGCGCGCCCACCGGGCGCCAATCGGGAGCTTAAAATTCAATCACGAGGTTGCTTGTGAGCATCATTCGTACGCGTGTCGCCGACGATACCTGGGTCTTTACGAGCCGCATGTATGTCGAGGTAAATGCCGGTCTGGTCGTTACTGCGGAAGGCGGGATCTTGATCGACACCCTGCCCTTTCCCTCCGAAACCAAGGAGATCATCGAGTTTGCCCGGCGCGTCTGCCCCCAGGGCATCAAGTATGTCATCAACACAATCAGCCATGCCGACCACGTGTATGGCTCTTACATGTTTCCCGACGCCGAGTTGGTGGCGCACGACATCTGCCTGCAGCTGTTGCAGGAATACGGCGCCAAGTCCCTCAAGGAGGCCAAGGAGCACACGCCCGAGCTGCGCCCGGTCCAGATTCGTCTTCCGAAAATGGTCTTTAGCGAGGGCCTGGTGATCCGCCTGGGCGGCAAGACGGTGCACCTCATCCACAGCCCAGGCCCCAGCCCTGACACCTGCGCCGTACACGTGCGCGAGGACAAGGTGCTGTTTGCCAGCGACTTGATGATGCCGGTGCCAATGATTGCCAACCCCTACGCCGACGTCGAGTTGTTCAAGCGCTCGCTGCTCAATCTGCATGACTACAACCTCGAGTGCATAGTGCAGGGTCATGGCGACATCCTGCTGCGCGGCGAGGTAACGAGCAGCATCGATGCCAATGTCAACTACCTGGTGGATATTCAGAAGCTGGTGGACCGCCTGATGGACGAAGGCGCAACCAAGCATGATCTGCTCGAACACGACATCGAGCAATTCAACCGCAGCCGCATCCCGTTGGGCGGGTTGGTGCAGCAGTTCCACGCCAACAATATGCTCTATTTGTGGGAGAAGGCCCGCCTGCAGCGCCGGCAACAGCGTGCGGCCGCCTAGGACCATATGGCAAGCGAGCGTGACCTGGAACAGATCGTCGAGCTAATCCGGCAGCTGTCGCCCGAGGCGCGGCGGCAGTTGCTGCAGCGGCTGCGCGTCAGCGGCCTGCTGCCGGCACAAAATAGCACCACGGATCAGAATCGGGTCAGCAAGGCGCCGGCCTTGGGCACGCGGGCCAGCGGGCAGACGACCGCTGGAACAGGGTCTGAACGCCGCCTCCCTGGACAACCTGCGCAGCCTGGGCAGGCAGGGCAGCCGCCGCAACCCAGGACGTCGCAAGTGGAGCACAAGGAATCGGATCGCTCGGGAGCCGGGGTGAGTGCACCCCTGCCTTTGCGCTTTGCCGGGGTCAACGACGCCCAGGGCCGGCGTGCCGGCGGCAAGGTCGTACTCGGCGTACCTTCGGATCAAAAGGACGTCGATCCGCATGCCATGCCGCCCCTGCCTGGGCAGGCGCCCGAACAGCCGATCGGCATCATCTTCGACGGCGGCAGCAAGGGCAACCCCGGCATCGGCTATGGCAGCTATGCGCTGCGCTGGCCGGGGCAGGCACAGCAAATCGTTCAACTGCAGTTCGGCGACGGCGTTACCAACAACGAGGCTGAATACGACACGTTAGCCGCCGCGCTGGAAGCCGTAGTCAAGCGCCTGCACGATTTTAAGGCCGACCCCGCGACGGCCCGCGTTGAGATACGCGGCGACTCGCAGCTGGTGATCAACCAGGTGCTGGGCGAATGGAAATGCAGCGAGGACCGCATGCGCCAACGCCGTGACCGCGTGCGCACCCTGCTGCGCGAGTTTGGCTCGTGGGAAATCCTCTACCACCCGCGCGAGAACAACGTCCGCATCCTGGGTCATTAAGTATATAAGCCACGTCCCCGGGACCTTAAAGGTCCCGGGGACATAATTCACTCACTCCCCGCCCCGAACACGCGCACCACCGTCTCTCCACTCACCTCGTCCGGCAAAATCGTCAAGCTGATCCGCTGGCCATCTTTGCCGGCACTGTAAAAGCCTAGCTCTCCTTCAAAACTCCAGCCTAGCTCGGACAGACGCGATCGGTAAAAGGCCGCCAGGTCACTATCGGATTCGCTGCTGCGAATCTCTAGCAGGCCCAGGCGCGGCGTGACTTTGGCCCCTTCTGGCAGCGGAAAAGTGTTCGGCACAAAGCCCGGCACGCTCACGGTGTTGGGCGGCTGCGCATCGGCCGGCCACTCGATCAGCGGCACGCGGTCCAGGTCGCTCAGGAGATAGCTGCCGCTGACCTCCTGCTGCACCTGCACGCGGGTACCAGTGTCGTCCAAAATCTCTGCATCGGCCAAGCCCACTTGCAATAAATATTTCACGACATAGCCTGCGTCGGCCACCCAACCTTCCAAAAGCACGCTTTGCACGGTACCTTCCGGCATCGGCGTGATGTCTTCGACGGCGGCGGCAAAGGTGGCGGGATCGGTCAGCCGGTAGTGCGTCACGTCGACACCTGCGAGCGTTTCCTGGCCGAGGTCTTCGCCATGGTTGACGCGGGTGATAAACGGCAGGGAGAGCAGCCGGTCTGGGTCGCCATAGGGCAACGTCGCGTCACGTGCAATCGTCGACCAGGCGCCATCTGACTGGATTGCGGCTGCGTCGCCCACCGCAACCATGCTTAATTCCTGGCGGCGGCTGCCGCTGACATTGGTAAGCGTGAACGCGGCATCAAAGCCGGCAGGCCCGTCGGTGCGCCGCCATGCGCCCTGCAGCTGCGTGCTCTCTATGCGGCGTTCGCCGCTGGGCAGCAGCGATGTAATGATAAAGCTGGCGTCGATGCGATAGCCATCCAGCAGCTCGCTTGGTGCTGCCAGGGCCAGGGCCGGGGTGGCTTCGGGCGACTCGGCCGCCGCGGCGCCCCCTGCGACATCGCCTGCTCCACTGGCGCCCACGTCGGCGTCTTCATTGGGTGCCGAGGATGTCGTTTGAGGCTGCACTTCGGCGGGCGCGGGGTTCGCAGGTGGCGCCGCCTGCTCGCCGGTGGCTGACTGTGCAGTGACGGGTGCAGGAACCTCAGGAGTAGATGAACTGCCACAGCCGGCCAAAGTCAGGCTGCCCAGGAGAAGGCAAGTGGCAAGAAAGAGCTTCCAGCGGATAATTGACAAGCCGGCTATTCCATTCATGGTTCAAGGCGTATCTGCTCTATATAGACGGTTCCGGCCGGCGTTGGTTCCAACGTCATGCCCATGACGCCGCCGGCAGGCTGTAGGTCAATCGTCACTTCCCCGCCGTCGGGCGCGGCCGGCAATTCCCCGAGCGGGATGCTGCCGTCGAGGGATAGTACGTCGACTGCACTGTCCGTACCCTCTGTGCGATAGCGAATCGTTACCTGCACAGGCGCAGCTGCGTGGAGGACTTCGAGGGTAGCACTGCCGGTTAGGGCTCGCCTGGGCTGGCCGGTCTCGTCCACCTGGCGCGGACCCCAGTTTCTTGGGCCGAGTTGGACATAGGGGCGGACCGGCGCAAGATTTGTGCTTGGGTCTGCCACCCGGTAGACAGTGATTCGATCATCTGCATAGATCGGTTCCTGCCCCCCGAAGATACGCTCGGCCAGCGCCTCGGTGTACTCTCGCTCCAACCCGCCGGGCATCTTGTAGCGATCCAGGACCACCGTGCCCACGCCCAGGTCTGCCAGCACAGTCGGGGCGATGGCAGCCGGGTCCACGGCGATGATGTCGTCGCCCAAATTACGGAAATGCTGAAGCACCGGTGTTCGCTCGACCAGCGTGCGAGGATCGTCGCGGCTGATATAGGCCACAGTCAGCGGCTTGCCGTGCACGGTCTGATAGAGGAGATAGCCTGGCCGGTCGTAGTTCATGGGCAAGTTTAGAACGGAACGGGTATCCGGGTCGGTCGCCAATTGCGTGTAATACCCAGGCGTATCGGGTGGGCTGAGCGGGTAAGGCGCCACCCAATATTCGGCCAGAAGCACCACGATCGCCACACCCGCTGCTGCCCCCACTGCGGCATAGGCAGCGGGTCTGCGCTGCTTAACGGACAACCAGGCCAAAAACGCATGCAGCCCGATCCCCGCCAAGACGGCCATACATAGCTGCACCATCAGGGCGAAGCGGCTGACGCTGCGGCTGATGCGCATAAAGGGCACGAGTTGGTTGAGCAGTGTGTACGGCGTCCAACTCGCAACCTCCTGCCCGGCCGTCACCGCCGGCGGGATACTCTCCCAGGTGATGTTGCCCCAATTCCACTGCGGTCCCAGCGCCAGCACCAGGAACAGCAGGGCGCCGGCCCACCAGAATGCCGCCTTGCGCCACGCCATCACGGCTGCAGCCAGCGCAAAGGCGAGGGCCACGTAGCCGATCGAGATCGTGCGCTCGCTGATTGGGGCGATCTGGTTGCCGATCCAGGTGAAGCTGTCCGGGCGGAACAGCGTGTGCAGCCGGTTCGGCACAAAGAAGTCCATCACGCTGGCGCTTAGGATGTACAAGTCAGCCGGCGGGCGCACCATAAAACGAAACTGGCTCGCCTCCTGGACCATCGGCACAAGCCAGAAGCTCAACAGCGCCACAAAGACCGCCGCGGCCACAAGGGCCGGCCTGATTGTCGCCCACAGTGCTTGCAGGAGCAACGCTGCGCCGCGGCCCGCGGTTCCCCCTTCCGCCCCTTGCGTGCGCAGCGCAGCCCCCCACTGCCAGGCCACCGCCAACCCGGTAAACAGGAGGAGGTACAGCACAAAATACCAGTCGCAAAGGCCGTTAAAGACCAGGAACAACCCGGCCAGGAGGCCGCTGCGCAGCCAAGGCCGCTTGGTCGCAGCGGCTGCCTGGCTCTGGCGGATGGCGCGTAGCAGGTAGAGCATGTAGAAAGGCAGCCATTGCAGGCTCATCACCTGCATATGGCCGAGCAGGTGCGCCATATGAAAAGGCGAAAGTGTATAGACAAGCCCGGCCAGAAAAGCCGCCATAGACGCGAGTAATGTCCCGGGGACCTCAAGCGAACGCTTGCATTCGCCGGTCCCCGGGACATTGGCCCCAATCACCCAGCGTGCCAGCAGGAACATACCATAACCCGCCAGCACCCAGCTCATAAAGACAACCGCGTTGTAGGCAGGAATCAGCCCGCCCGCCAGCTGGATCGGCAGCGTGGCCAATCCGTTGAATGGGTTGAGGGTGTGAAAATAGAGATTCACCCCCGTCGGCGCGTAGAGGATGTCGGTGTGCAGAGGCCAGGTCAGGCGATCGACCAAGGCCAGCTTGATCCACCACTGGTTCCAGTAGTTCTGCCAGCCGTCAAAGCTGTCGCCGGGGATAGCCGTGGCCAGGCTGCCGGCCAACGGCCAGGTGAACAGCAGGGTAGCCCCAAAATAGCCGGCCAGGGCCAGCAGATGGGCGAAAGAAACTCGGTTTCTAGTGTCGATGGAAGCAACCGGGTCGACGGAAGGCATTCGTCATGCCTGCTTTGCCGCGGCCAACAAGTTTTCCATCAACATCACGTTGGTCATGGGTCCCGTACCGCCGGGCACCGGCGTGAGCATGCCCGCCACCTCGGCCACCTGGGCCTGGTCGCAGTCGCCCTTGAGGCCGGCATCCGTGTAGGTGGTGCCGAAGTCGACCACGATCGCCCCCGGCTTGACCCAGTCGCCCTTGATCATCTCGGCGCGGCCGATAGCCAGGCACAGAATATCGGCGCTGCGGCAGACGCCCGGCAGATCGACCGTCCTGCTGTGCGTGATGGTCACGGTGCAGTGGCGGTGCAGCAGCAGCAGCGCCATGGGCTTACCTACGATGTCGCTGCGGCCCACGATCACGGCGTTCTTACCTTTGAATTCGACGCCCGCCTGTTCGAGCAGGCGCAGCCCGCCGGCCGGCGTGGCGGGCACAAAGAAGGGCGGCCGGTTGGCTAGCAGGCGGCCGGCGTTGAGCGGATGCACGCCATCCACGTCCTTGCTCGGCGCCATCAGGTCGATCAGGGCCGGATGGTCGATATGCGCCGGCAGCGGCTCCAGGATCATGATGCCGTGCACGGCCGGGTCACTGTTGAGTTCGGCGATGGCGGCCGCCGCGTCGGCCTGCTGCACGCCGGCAGGCAGTTCGACGGCGCGGTAGGCGGCCCCGACGCCCTGGCAGGTTTTGTCAATGGCGCGGGCATAGCCGGCGCTGGCCTCGTCGTCGCCCACGCGCAGCACGGCCAGGCCTGGAGCAGGGCCATATTCCGCCGCAAAGGCGGCAAAATCCTGCTTAAGTTGCTCGCGGATGGTCTTGGACAGCGCTTTGCCGTCCAGCAGTTGTGCACTCACAGGGCAACTCCTAACGGTTGTGTGATGGCGGCGCAGGCAGCGGCATAGGCGGCGTCGGCGCGTGCGAGGATGTCATTTGTTTGCTGCGTCCACTCGGCCACAAAGGCTTCGTCTTTAATAAACTTGAGATTGATATTGACGTTGACGAGCGCGCACTTGAGTGCAGCGTAGGCCAGGTAGACGGCGCAGGCGGCGTCGCTGATGACGTTGCTGTTGCCCTTGGCGCCGACAGGGTGAGCCAGTTCGATCACGGCCAGCGCTTGCTCGGCCACGCCAAACGGCACGGCGGCAGCATGCTTGAGCGCCGCCTGCAGCGCAGCGGTGCGCGCCGCCTTCTCTTCGTCCGTTTCCTTGGGCATGCCGTAGGTGGCGGCCACGGCGTCAAACGCCGCTGCGTCGGCATCGACCTCGGCCAGCAGGTCCACGCGCAACAGTTCGCTGCGCACAAGGTAACCCTGCATTTCGACCTCTACGTCGGCGTACTTCTTCTTGCCGATCGTGAAGTTGGTCACCATGCTGACGAGCGCGGCAGCCTGCGCTGCGGTAAGGGCAGCCGCGCCGCCGCCGCCCGGCGTCGATTGGCCGGCAGCCAATGCGCTTAGAAACTCGGTGGTCGTCATGCTTGCTGTGTTCATAGGTACAGTCCTCTCTGACTGCAATTCGATGGGAAAGCAGGTTTGGATTTGACCCGAATTACGACCTGAATCATGGCGAATCAATTGCTTACGTTTCGAATTTACAGGGCAAGTTTGTACGGGAGGGGAGCCGCAATTGTCCCAGCAACGTTATACTGCTAATCAATGTGACGCACTGCGATCAAAAGTGTACCACAAGGGAGAAAAAGCCCTCCTCTTTGCGTAGTGTTAGTGGGCCTTCCAAGAGGCGTCTGGCTTCCGGGAAGTGCCGGGCTTCCGGGAAGGGGCAGGCTTCCCGGAAGGGTGTCCAGCGGCTTGTTTGCGTTGTGTTAGAGAGTGCGCCCAGGCGCAATTTGGTGAGGATTGCTTACACGCGCTTCAGTGTTCCTGCGCTATAATGCAATGATGACCTGGTGACTACTACAGTCACCATTGCCACTGCACTTTTCCTAAAAACTGTCATTACTAAACTTTTGAGTCGATTTGCATGAACAACGACTATATGGATTTCGAAATGGACGACTGGGATGACTCTGAGGAGGACGAGGTGATCTACGAGTCCGAGGAGTTTAAGGAACAGACCGGCCAGCGCGACCGCGACACGCAGGAGTCGATTATTTCCGACGATCTGCCTGTTCTGCCGCTGCGTGGGGTCGTGGTCTATCCAATGATGTGGCTGCCGCTGCCGATCGGGCAGGAGCGCAGCATTCGCCTGGTCGAAAAAACACTGCCAAACAACCGGATCATCGCTCTGGTAACCAGCCGCGACGAAGAGCTGGAAGAACCGGACCCCGAGCAGATCCATCGCATCGGCACGGCCGCACAGGTCCACCGCGTGCTCAAGACGCCTGACGGCACCATGCGCCTGCTGGTGCAGGGGCTGGAGCGTATCCGCGTGCTGGAGTACACTCAGCACGAACCGTTTCTGCGCGCCCGCATCGAGATCCTGCCCGAGACGCTCGAGGATGGCATCGAGATGGAGGCGCTGATGCGCGCCGTCCAGCAGCTCTTCCGCCGCCTGGTAGACCTGGAGCCGCAGATGCCCGACGAGCTGTCGGTCATGTCGCTCAACGTGGACGACGGCCGCCAGCTGGCCTACCTGGTGGCCAGCAGCATGCGGCTCAAGGTGGCCGAGGCGCAGGCACTGCTCGAAATGGACAGCGTACGCGAGAAGCTGCTGCGGCTCACCGCCCTGCTCAAGAAGGAAGTCGAGGTCCTCGAACTGGGGCGCAAGATCCAGTCCGAGGCGCAGGGTGAGATGGAGCGCATGCAGCGCGACTTCTTCCTGCGCGAGCAGATGAAGGCGATCCAGAAGGAACTGGGCGAGGAAGACGAGCAGGCCGCCGACATCCGCGAGTTGGAGGAGCGCATCGCCGCCGCGGGGATGAGCGAGGAAGCGCAAAAAGAGGCGCAGCGCGAGCTGGGCCGCATGCGGCGCATGCCTATCCAGGCTGCCGAGTACAGCGTCATCAAGACCTACCTGGACCTGATGGTAAGCCTGCCCTGGCAAAAGGCCACGGAAGACAATCTCGACATCCGCCACGCCCGCCAGGTGCTGGACGAGGACCATTATGGCCTGGGCGAGATCAAGGAGCGCATTCTCGAGTTCCTGGCCGTGCGCAAGCTGCGCGCCGACCGCAAGGATTACCGCCATGCACACGAGGATGACGTCGGCGACAAAATTCGCCGCGAGCGCGAGGGCATCGTCCTCTGCTTTGTCGGCCCGCCGGGCGTCGGCAAGACCAGCCTGGGGCTGAGCATTGCCCGCGCCATGAACCGCAAGTTTGTGCGCCTGGCGTTGGGCGGCGTGCGCGACGAAGCCGACATTCGCGGTTTCCGCCGCACCTACATCGGCTCGATGCCGGGTCGCATCATCCAGAGCCTGCGCCGGGTGGAAAGCAAGAACCCGGTCTTTATGCTTGACGAGGTGGATAAGCTGGGCCGCGACTTCCGCGGCGACCCCAGCAGTGCGCTGCTGGAGGTGCTGGACCCCGAGCAGAACCGCGAGTTCCGCGACCACTACCTGGATGTGCCGTTCGACCTGAGCCAGGTGCTGTTTATCACCACGGCCAACCTGCTCGATACCGTGCCGCCGGCGCTGCGCGACCGCATGGAGATCATCCAGCTGTCGAGTTACACCGAGGGTGAAAAAGTCAAGATCGCACAGGGCTACCTGATCCCGCGCCAGATCAAGGAAAACGGGCTCAAACCACACGAGGTAGAGCTGCCGGAGGAGACGCTGCGCGCCATCATCCAGGGTTACACGGTCGAGGCCGGCGTGCGCAATATGGAGCGGCAAATCGGCAAGATCTGTCGCAAGATTGCGGCAGGCGTGGCGGCAGGCGACATCAAGCGCAAGCGCACGGTGAAGGTCAAGGATCTCAACACCTATCTGGGCAAGCGCAAGTTCTTTGACGAAGAAGTCGTCGAGCGGGCCGAGAACCCAGGCGTGGCGATCGGCCTGGCCTGGACCGAGGCGGGCGGCGACATCATGTTCTTCGAGGCGACCAAGGTGCCGGGCAGCAAGGGCTTTACGCTCACGGGGCAATTAGGCGACGTCATGAAAGAGAGTGCGCAGGCAGCCTTGAGCTACGTGCGCGGCCGGGCCGAATCATTGGGGCTGGACCCCGAGTTTTTCAACAAGTCCGACATTCACCTGCACATTCCCGCCGGAGCCATTCCCAAGGATGGGCCGAGCGCCGGCATCACCATGGCCACGGCACTGGCGAGCCTGCTGACGGATCGTCCCGTGCGCCCCAAGCTGTGCATGACCGGCGAGATCACCTTGCGCGGCAAGGTCCTGCCGGTAGGCGGCATCAAGGAGAAAGTGCTGGCAGCGCAGCGCTACGGCCTGCAAACCGTCATCCTCCCACGCCGCAACGAGGCCGACCTTGACGACGTGCCCGAAACCCTGCGCGAGCGCATGAAGTTTATCTTGGTGGACACGGTGGACGAAGTCATCGCCGCCGCGCTGACCCCACTTCCGGGTGCGGAAGAACAGCCTGCTGCGCCGGCGAAGCCCGCCAGACCCAAGCGCGCCCCACGCAAGCAGAATGAGATCCAGGCGCCCGTGGTGATGTAGTAACGCGCCCACCCCGTCCAGTTCACACGAAGGCATGTGAACTGGACGGGGTGGGTTCTTATATCCCGCGTAGCCCGCACGCCCTCGTGCGGTTGGCACGCCCTCGTGCCCGTGCAACTCCTCGCAACGGATATCCATTAATTGAAAACTCCGATACCCGCTGCCAAAGGCAATCCCTCGCCGGCTTTGTCATCACGTTCCACCGTAATGATGACCTTTCCCTTGGCATGGCCAGCTTCCACATACCGGATAGCGTCGGCAACGTTACGCAACGGGTAACCGCGATCGATAACAGGTGTCACTTTGCCGGCGTCAATCAGCTCCTTGATAAAGATCAAATCTTTTTGGCTGGGTTTTGCCAGTACGTTGCCCAGCTTCTGGTCGCCCTTCCTGGACAGCCAGGGCCCCAAGAGCATGGCCTGGAACATTTGCGCCGTGGAGCCGCCGGTCATGACATACCGGCCCTGGGGGGTTAATGCACGCTGATAGGCTTGAATTGGATGGTAGCCGTTCGCAGCCAGGATCAGGTCATACTGCCGGCCATTTTGGGCGAAATCTTCTTGCGTGTAATCGATCACATGATCTGCCCCAATCGAGCGCGCCATTGCCACATTGCCTGTGCTGCAGACGGCCGTAACTTCGGCGCCAAGTGCCTTGGCAATCTGCACCGCATAGGTGCCTACGCCGCCCGACGCGCCGTTGATCAGCACTTTCTGCCCGGCCTGGATGTTGCCCGCGCGCAGCCCCTGCAAGGCAGTGACGGCCGACACCGGTACGGCTGCGGCTTGCTCGAAGGTCAACCGCTTGGGTTTCAACGCCAAGGCAGTTTGGGGCACAGCCACATACTCGGCATAGGCGCCAAAACCGGACAGCGAGAGGTCGCCGAACACCTCATCGCCGGGCTGAAACTGCGTTACGCTGCGGCCCACCGCTTCCACCCGCCCGGCGACGTCGGATCCTAAAATCTTGTGTTTTGGCTTGAGCAGTCCATATACAAAGCGCATCAAGAACGGGTCCGCACGCAGAAGATGCCAGTCACCCGCCGCAGTGGAGGCGGCCACAACCTTTACCAGGACTTGATCGTCCTGCGGAGCCGGCTTTTGCACTTCTTCGAGCTTAAGAACATCGGGTGAACCGTAGTTGTGATAAACAATTGCTTGCATGAGGTTTTCTCCTGAGATTGTTCTGATTACGCCATTTTGAGCATGGGCTGCGGCACTTCGGCAGAGGTCGTCGGGGCAGATTCAAGCGCACGTTTGTTCCACTGTTCGACGTTTACACCTTTGATCAACAGCCAGAAGGTGAGGGACAGTTCACCCAGGAGCGCCAGCCAGAGCACAATCGAGGCATAAAGCGCGTCGTACTGGGGCAGAAGAAAATTGCCAAAGCTATCGATCAGATAGCCAGCCCCTGTCAACACCAACAAGATGCCGATCACCCAGGGCAGGAAACCCGACTTGTACACCAAATAGCCAAGCAGCAGGTTTGTCAGTCCAAAGAACGCGCCCCAAATCAGCGCCACATATTCGTACGCATTGAGAAACAGCAACGCGAGTGCATGCAGCTGATCTGCCTCGAATACGGCCAGGTAGCCGGCGCCGCTCACGAGCAACAAGGCAAAGAAGTAGTTGAGCAGATTCATGCCCTGCATCACGACCATTGCCAGCCGGGCAAACGCCGCGGCCAGGGAGAGTGTCTTGCTGACCGGCTTGAACAGTATGTAAAGAAGTGCCATCAGCAGGATTTCGCTCAAAAAGACGACGGCATCACTTACAATGCCCAGGCGGAACAGAAACTCAGAAGCCAGTAGATTCGTGACGGTGGCTGCGGCATCCCCGGATACGATGATGGCGGACCGCATATAGAAAAATGAGAAGCCACCGCATACGGCGATCAGCAGATACAGGAATCCTGCACTTCTTGCGATCTTGTTGATTGAATTCATGGTAATGCCCCTTTATCTGAACGATCTGGATGCGTTTCACTACACGTAACGGCGAGCAGCGGCAGACCGAGATCACGCACTTTTCTGAGCAAGCCATGCAAGGCGGCCTGATCGGCCACGGGGCCCGTTAGAAGCGTGTCGCCGTTGTCTTCCAGCGTGATGGCCAGGTCCTCAAACCACGCTGACCACTGCTGACCTAGATGGCCCTTGAGCCGAATCTGATAGGTCATTGGTCGGCTTGGAAAAGCGTTGGAGTTGAGGTGGCCTGACATCATCACGTACCTTTTTGCTGCGGATCATGCTGTTTCAGTTCTGGAAAGTGTCGTCTTGTGGACCCGGTGTTGGGTTGGCAGTTACACCGCTGCAGCCGGCGCCGCGGCAGTAGAGCTGGCATCAGGGTTACGCCACTTCCATGCGTACCAGACGATCAGTGCAGTACAGGCAATTTCTATTGCTGTAAAGAATGCGTAATACATCGTTGGCACCGCGACAAACAGCGTCAAGGTGAGAGCCGCAGTCATGATCGTGCCCGCAATGATGCTCGCCCAGCGACTTGCCCGATAGTTCAAGATCCGCGACAGGAGAACCATCGTAATCGGAATCATCATGAATATGGAGCCGCCCAATAGGAATCCTTCAGTCAATTCAATGGATCCGTGTTTCACTGGATCCATCAGTGTTACCACGTCGCCGTAGGTATAGGTGAGCATGGCAAACAGCCATAGTGCTGAGAGTCTCGCTTTCATGTCTGGCATTGCGGTAATCCCTTTGTTCGTATTCATCTTTCTCTCCCTTGGACGATAGTGACCAGATTCCGAGTTGAGCGGGCTTGACCTGACCTCGAATCGCTTGTGGCCGGTCGTGGTTTGTACCACTTGCTCGCCGTACAGATAGCATAGCGGCAACAGGTGGGGCGGTATAGGCACTAAAGTATTGTTTGGGAGTACTGTTGTGGAGGTGCTGAACAGGGAGAAGTACTATCGATCAGATACTGAAATTACGACTTTGCCCTTGGCGTGCCCTTCTCCAAGATAGCGGAGCGCTGCCGGAACTTCATGCAACGGATACCGCCTATCTATGACCGGGGCGACTTTGCCCGCGGCACAAAGTTCGGCGATATTGACCAGATCTTCTCGGTTTGGCTGCACCGCCAGGATGCGTATCTTCTTGCCCCGGGTTCTTTGAATCCACGGGCCCAGGAACAAGATCTGAAAAAGTGTAGCAACGGAACCACCGACACAGTAATAGCTGCCACCGGGGCTCAGTGCGCGCTCATAGTCGTAAATCGTACGATGCGCGATGACATCGAGGATCAGATCGTACAGTTTGCCGTTTTTGGTGAAGTCTTCCCGTGTATAATCGATGACATGATCTGCGCCAAGCGAGCGCATGAAGTCCAGCTTGCCGCTGTTGTCCACCCCTGTCACCTCGGCGCCGGCTAATTTGGCGAGCTGCAAAGCAAACGTACCGGCGCCACCGCCGCCGCCATTTATCAAGACCTTTTGCCCCGCCTGGATCTTGCCTTTGTTGCGGATCCCCTGCAGGGCGATCACGCCCGCCTGCGGAATGGCCGCCGCTGTCTCGAATGTCATACCGGCTGGCTTCAGCGCCAGGTCTCGTTCACGGGCGCAGACATACTCCGCAAAACCACCCATGCGCGGCAGGATGTCGCCAAAGACTTCATCCCCTGGTCGCAATCGCTTGCTGTTTCTGCCCACCGCTTCCACGCGCCCGGCAATGTCCGATCCAAGTACCTGGCGACCTGGTTTTAGCAATCCCCCAAAGCGCGCATACAACGGAGTACCTAGCAGTCCTTCCCAGTCAGATCTGTTTACCGACACCGCCTGAACCTTGACCAGTACTTCATCGTCCCGCAGGGCAGGTTTTGCTATTTCTCTGACTTGAAGAACATCGGGCGGGCCGTATTCTGTGTAAACAACCGCTTGCATAAGAATTTCCTCTATGGGCGATGCCCCCGATTGCCATCATCTATTAGAGCAGACCCAGCTCGCGAGCGCGGGCGACGGCTTCGGTGCGGCTTTGCACCTGGAGTTTGTCGAAAATATTGCGATTGTGCCCTTTGACCGTACTCAAGGCGAGGAAAAGCCGCGCGCCGATGGCTTCATTCGAGAGTCCTTGGGCAATGAGTTGGAGTACTTCCAGCTCGCGTGCGCTCAGGGGCTCAATCAGGGGCTCGCCTGGTGGCTGGTTCTGGAGCTCCGCAGGGGAAACCGGGTGCGGATCAGCTTTGCCTGGCCGCGGCGGCGCCGCGGCTTCAACTGCCGCAAAGGCAACCAGTAACTTCCCAACATAGTCGGGCATAATCCCCTGCGCCGCCGCGGCCGACAACAGGCGCTCCATCGGCAGACCTTCGTCGACAAAAATGCGGACGTAGCCTTGGGGTTCCGCCAGTTCCAGGCTGCGTTGGAGCGCGCTGAGCGCCGGGGCCAGGTGACCCTGCGATCTGGAGGGACAGTGCCTGCAACACCCCGATCTCGATCACGCTGCCCATCCTGCCGCCGGCTGCTGCGGCCTGCTCAAGGCGACCCAGCAGGCGCAGAGCGTCACGCATGGCCCGGCCCCCATGCTCGCCGGCAGGATCACGTGTATACTCGGCCAGGAGCACCCGCGCCAGCGTGATGTGTTCGAACTCGCGCAGATAGCTCAGTTCATCGTCGACCGACGAGCCCTGTTCCTGCACCCAACGCAGGGCGTCGCTCAACCGGCCCTGTGCCACCCACACCCGCGCCTTCAAGGCCCCGAGGGGACGCACGTCGGGTACGGGCGAGCGGCGATAGTGGCGTTCTGCCGCCTCGAGTAGAGCGAGCGCGCCGGCGAGGTCGCCCTCCGTCACCTTAAAGCGCGCCTGGGCACGGTACTGGCGATAGCGCCAATCCGACAAGCCGGCTTGTTCGCCCAGTTCCTCGCTGCGCTGCAGGTGCTCGCCCGCGGCTGCCAGATCGCCCTGCTCGCGGTACAGCTCGCCCAAACCCAAATAGAGATCCGCAGTGCCCCGCAGCAGGGGCTCGCCCTGCGCCAGCGCAAGCTGTAATACCTGGGTATAGGTCTTGATTGCGTCACGCAGGCGACCTTGCGCCACCCTGATATCGGCCAGGCCATAGGTGCCGCTGATGGCAAAATGCAGGCTGCCGACCTTCTGAAAGTTCGCCATGGCATCGGCGAGCGTGTTGTGGGCCGCCTCCAGGTCGCCGCTGGCCCATAGGGCGAGGCTCAAGAGCGCAGCGGCCGGTCCGCGCCGGAGATGGTCGTCCGCTGGTAGGAGATCAAGCGCCCGCTGCCCGTACTTCACGGAGCTGCGGAGATCGCCGCGCGCCATAGTAAGGTAGGCGCGGGCAGTGGCCAGCGACGCAGGGAGCGTCCGAAACTGCGCTTCGTCCACGATTACTATCCCAGCATCCGGCCCACTGTCCAGCCGGCGTTCGAGATCCGACAAGCGGGTATCGGCGGCTTCCAGCTCGCCGCCGTTCAGCAATGCCCAGGCATACGCAAGGTTGAGCACGGGCCGGGCGCGCACCAGCTCATCGGGGAGTGCCTTCGCCCAGCCCAGCCACGTGGCAGACTGGAAACGCCCGTCCATGGCCGGCCATGTCAGTTCGATCAGGCCCGCTGCGCGCGCGAAATCCTTGGCAGCCAGCGCATGGCGAATCGCATCAGCGGGCATACCATTGTCTGCGTACCAGGCGCTCGCCCGCTGATGCAGGATCGGGACTTGCACTGGCTGCTCCAGCCGCGCATGGGCGGTTAGCACGTCGGCAAAGAGGTGGTGGTAGCGAAACCAGTGGCGTTTATCATCCAGTGGCACGACAAACAGGTTGCCGCGCTCCAGGGCATCCAACAGCAGCATGCCGTCGTTCTGGCTCGTGACGGCATCGCACAGCGGCCCGCACAACCGCTCGAGAATGGAGGTCTGGAGCAAAAAGCTCCGCACACGCTCGGGCTGGCGTTGGAGTACCTCTTCGACCAGATAGTCCACAATGTAGCGGTTGTCGCCCGCAAAAGTCTTTACGAACCCGCCAACATCCGCGCGTCCCGCATCGATAGTGCCGCCAGCTGCAGACCGGCAATCCAGCCTTCCGTACGCATCTCCAGGGCGATGACCTCCTCCACCCCGAGCTCTAGATCCATCACCTGGTTGAGGAAGCCGGCGGCTTCCGCGGGGGTAAAACGCAGATCGGCGGCACGCAGCTCGGTCATCTGGCCCCGGGCGCGTAGGCGAGCCAGGGGCAGCTGCGGATCCTCACGGGTGGTGATGACCAGATGCATCTGGGGCGGCAGGTGCTCGAGCAAAAAGGTAAGGACCTGGTCAACTGGTGTGGCATCGACTGCGTGGTAGTCGTCCAGGACAAGGACAAAGTCGTCTGGAATGGTGGCGATTTCGTTGAGCAGGCCCGTCAGCAATGATTCGGTGGGTGGGGGCTGCGGGGATTGCAGCGCCCTCAGCACCCCTTCGCCAAGATTCGCCACCATCGTCTGCAAGGCAGCGACAAAGTACGTCAGGAAGCGTGTGGGGTCGCTGTCCCCTTCGTCCAGTGACAGCCAGGCGGCCGGTCGCCCACAACTGGCCAGCCATTCGCTGACCAGCGTGGTTTTCCCAAAGCCGGCGGGCGCAGAGATAAGCGTTAGTTTGCCGTGCAGCCCCTCCTTCAGCCGCTCGACCAGGCGGGGGCGCGGCACAACTCTGGGCCGCGGCGGGGGTAGATAGAGTTTTGTGGCCAAAATTGGTGTAGACATAGAGCAGTCGGCACAGACAGCCTTCCGGGAAGGGGCGGGCTTCCCGGAAGGGTTAACCTCAACGCAGCTTATTGTACGGTGCCTGGTCGCTCATGTCGACGGTTTCGTAGCCGTCGGCGCCCACGCACGGCCCCAGAATGGCCAGCAGCTTGATCGGCGCCGCCGTGACGTTGAAGGACGCATGCACCACGCCCGCGCCGATAAAGGCTGAGTCGCCCGGCTGCAGCATGCGCTTTTCGCCTTCGAGCCACTGTTCGACTTCGCCTTCGATGGCGACGATCACTTCTTCCTGGTCGGGATGCTTGTGAAAGGCGTGGCCTTGCCCTGGGGTAAGCGTGACCTCCAGGACGGTCAGGTTGCGCGCCCCGGTTACGGACGGGCGGCTCAGCGAGCCTAACACGCCCCAGTCAAGGGTGTCACGCGGAACGGTGTTGCTCGGGACAAACTTGGCGTTCATTCCTGTTGCTCCCTTACATACAATGCAGTTTGATTTATGGTAGATATCCTTAGTGTACTGCAAACTCGAAATAGCGGCCGTTTTTCCGTTCGTCCCGTTTGCGGTAGCATGTGAGCCTTGTTGATTTCGGTCTGGTTGTCGGGAGATGGTTTGCTCAAAATGAAGCGCTTGTTCTTGCTTCTGCTGCTCAATGTGCTCCTGGCCGTCCTTGTGGCCATCGCCGTAGCCGGCTGCCAGGCCATCATGCCCCCGTTGGTGGGCGCTAACGCCGGCCTCCCCGCTGCAGAATCTGCAGCAACCGCGCCGCCGGCAGCAGATACGGCGGCGGTGCTGACAGCGACGCCCGTGCTCCTGCCGACAGCCACGCCGACAGCCGCAGCGGAACCTGTTGCCGAACCGGTGGCGGAAGCGGCTGGGCTCACTGCGACGGCTGTGCCGGCAGCCGCACCGGCCGCCGAGGCTGCTGCGCCAGTGCAGCTAACAGACGTGTTTACGGTTGGCAACGAGTTGACGATCGCAGCGCTGCTGCAGCGCCAGATCGACGGCAGCCCTGTCACCATCGAGCAACAGCTGGAGAATGGCGCCAACTACGCCCGCTATATCGCCAGCTATATTTCCGAGGGCAACAAGATCTATGGCTTGCTGACCGTGCCGTTTGGCGATCCGCCGGAGGGCGGGTTCAAGGCCATCGTCTTCAACCACGGCTACATTCCGCCCGCGCAATACCGTACGACGGAGCGGTACGTGGCCTATGTCGACGCGCTGGCGCGCAGCGGCTTTGTCGTGTTCAAGATCGACATGCGCGGCTTCGGCAATTCGGAAGGGGAGCCGGAGGGTTCCTATTTCTCACCGGCTTACACGATCGACGCGATCTCCGCCCTCAAGAGCCTGCAGACGCTCGATTACGTCGATCCCGACGGCATCGGCATGTGGGGCCACAGCATGGCCGGCAACTTGGTGCTGCGCGCCATGCTGGTCGAACCCGCGATCAAGGCGGGCGTGATCTGGGCCGGTGCGGTCTATAGCTACGACGACATGACGCGCTATTCCATCCAAGACTCCTCCTACGTTCCCCCCTCCGCCGAATCTCCGGGCCGTCGCATCGGCCAGCAGATTCGCGCCACATATGGACCGCCGAACACGGCCGAACCTTTCTGGCAGGCGGTGTCGCTGACCGAGCATATTGACCTGCTGCAGGCGCCGCTGCAGCTGAATCACGCCTTGAACGACGATGTGGTCAACGTGGGGTACTCCAACGACCTCGCGGCCGTACTGAATGCGGCGGGCAAGGAATACGAGTACTACCAGTATGAGGGCGGCGGTCACAATATCGACTCGCCCTATTTCAACGAGGCCATACAGCGGACGATCGCATTCTTCCAGGCCCATCTCTAGACCAGGCGATTCAGCCAAAGTTGATGTGCGAGGCGGGTCACTCCTTATGGAGGAATTCCAGCAGCGCGTGAACCATGAACGCCGGCCAGAAGATGCCTTTCAGGAGCCCGAGTGCGCCCTCACGGAATGTGGTGGCGCGGCTGAGATAATAGACCCATGCGCCGATGAGACCCAATCCATAGACAGCATCTGAAGAACCGCCGCGGTATCGCACTTCGATTTTCCGATCTTCTGGTTCGGTTGGGCTAAATTCAGTGGCCATTTCTACTCCTTTTTGCAACGCAAGCGTTGGACTGGACTTCCTCGCAAGACGAGGCTTCTTGGCGGGTTCTTAGAAACCCTCCGCTACAGGTTCGCTACCTGGGGCAGGACAGTCTCCCCCAGCAGTTGGATCGCCGCAATGTCGTCTGCATCGGCCAGATGGAAGGTCATATACTGCGAACCCACTGCCGCGTACTCCTGCAGCTGGGAGAGAATCACATCCGGCGTGCCGGCGATGCCGTCAAAGTTCGGGTGCTTTTCCTGCTTTGCTGCCAGGTCCGCTGCATCGCGTGCGATCAGGATGCCGAGGTAATTGCTGCGGGTAATCTCATCGTACGGCCTGCCAACTGTGGTGCAGTGCCCCCGCAGCACGTCAAACTTGTGGGCCACCGTCGCCGGGTCGCCAAACACGTTGCAGAAGTCAGCATATTGGGCGACGAGCCTGAGGGTCACGCGTTCTCCGTCGCCGCCGATCAGGATGGGTGGCCGCGGCTTCTGCACCGGCATGGGGTCGTTGTACGCGTTCTGGACGGTGTAATGCTTGCCGCTGAAGCTGGCCGGACGCTGCGTGAGCATGCGATCGACGAGCTGCACCGCTTCTTCCAGCATCTCCATGCGCTCGCGCAGCGGCGGGAACGGCCACCCATACGCCGTGAACTCCGGTTCGTGCCAGGCTGCGCCGAGCCCCACAATTGTGCGGCCGTGGCTGACCACGTCGAGGCTCGCATAGATCTTCGCCAGCAGTGCCGGGTTGCGATAGGGCACGCCTGTGACCAATTCACCCAGCCGGATGCGGCTTGTCCTGGCGGCAATGGCGGCCAGGACGACGAAGCACTCCATTACCGGCACTTCCTTCTCCGGGTGCGCCTCGTCGGGGAACATCGTGTGGTCCGGCATCCACACGGAATCGAGTCCAGCCTGCTCAGCAGCTTGCGCAACTGCAAGCATGGTATCAAAGTGATTGCCGTATTCGCCCGGATAACACCGCCGGAGTTGAAGACCCATGCGCATAAACATTCTCCTCTGGAAACAGTAGCCGAAACGGAAGGCAGTGGCGCGCCCGCCAACCTGTGTCGTCGGCGAGCAAATGATGGATGATGGTTCCGCACGGGGGATCATAGCATAAAATGGGCAGATTCGATGTGACGGGAAGCTTCGCAACGCGTGCGCACACGCTCGAGGGACACACCCGCACGGTCTACTCGGTCGCCTTCAGCCCTGGCGGCGGCACCCTCGCCAGCGGCAGCCGGGACACCACCGTACTGCTGTGGAATGTGCAAACCAAGGGAAATTTTCGGATTCTCTCACCTGGTTGACACCGGGAACGATGTAGAGTATTCTTGTCGTATCTACCCGACAGGACATTTGCCGCCGAGTGTCTTTTGTCACCATCCAAAATCTGACCCTGTTCGCCTGCATCGCGCTGTCTGATTGGTGCAACCGCCGGCTGCGCCATTTCCCTTTCTGGCGGGGCGTGGGCCAAGGTCGGCGATTGCCTCGCGTACGACCTGCCGCCGGTCAGTTCCCCGGACGTTGTGGCTGCCATATATTCAAAAGGAGACAATAAATGTCAGAGCCTATCTACCTGCTGGTAATGGGAGGTTATACGGAAGCCTGGCACCGCCTTTCCGAAGAGGAGCAGGCGAGCTTGTCGGCAAAGGTGGAAGAGGTCGACAAGCGAGCAGGGGCAAAGTGGATTGTCGGCTGCAATTCGCGCTGGGCAGATGAAGCAGTCGCCTATTGGGCAGTGATCGAGTATCCGGACATCGGTGTCTATCTGAAAAAGGTCGAGGAACTCGAACAACTGGGATGGTTCCGCTACTTCGCGGCCAAGACGATCCTGGGCACGAAAATGGCGGAGTTGGGATAGGGGTATCAGCCACACAATAAGAAAGGGCCTATTGCGGGCCCTTTCTTATTGACTATTGACTAAGGTGGGCCGCAGCCCACCTTCCCTTGCTCACTTACTTGAAGCTTGTGATGATCTGATCGATGACTGTGTTGAGCGTAGCGGTGGGAACCTCGCCCGCTTCGACCGTGTAACCACCCTGCTCCGTATGCAGGTTGAAGGGGATGAGTTCACCGACGGCATCTTCGTTGATCAGCTCGGCCCGGTGGCAGCCACCACAGGCACGCGAGGCGGGACCGGTGACAACCGAGGGGATCTCGCCGATACTGCGGACGGTGCCACTCAACGTCTCGGACGCCGACAGTATGCCAGGCAGCGACTTGGTCTGGTCCGGAACATTGTACATCCCTTCCACGTGGCAGGCCTCACAGTTTGTGCTGCCATGCGTGGGGAACGGGAACTCGATGTGATGGTTATAGTGCATGGCCTGCACCGGGTCGCTGAAGTCGATGTCGCCGATATCCAATGCCTGGCCGGCATGGAGCGCATGGATATAGGAATCGAGCGACCGCGACTGCATCTCCAAGTGCGAAGAGCCATTCTTCGTGATGTGACACATGCGGCAGACGACCAGATTTCCACCCCGATCGGGCTCGTGGAAGGTTGTCGCCAGCGCCGCATGGCAGTTGTTGCAGCCGTCCGTGACCTTGGCGATGGGGCTGTAGAAATCGTCGGCAAAGGCATTGGCCCCAAGGTCAAAGGTGCGCGATGGGGCATTGAGGGCGAGGAGAACACCATCCGCATTTTCCAGCGCCGGCATTACCGCAATTTCGACTCGCTTGACGCTGCCATCGGCGAGCCGATCCGCCCACGGCGACAGGTCGGCAGCAACTTCCCACTTGCCATCGCCGGCCGAAACCGTGCTCACACGCGGGTGCTCTTCCCCTACCACATACTCCAGGGCCCGCTGGTCCTTGTTGTCGATCGCGCCGTCGGCGTTATCGTCAAAAGGCCGTTCGTGGGCGCCGACGAGGAAGTCCTTCGTGTCATAGCCGTACAAGCCGACCATCACGGTTGGGGTAATGGTCGCCACGTCGATCCCTAGATCGGGCGACTCCGCCGCGCTAAAGCCAAACGTGAGCTTACTGCCGTCGAAGGAGGCACTGTCGATGGTGACCGAAATGGCGTCAGAATACTTCACCCCGTCGGCAGTGAAGATCGCCTTGTTGTAACCGGTGTGAATCTCGCTGAAGCCCGGGGCCTTCTTGCCTACTTCGTGGCAATCCGTGCAGGCATCATTATTCAAGTCTACCTTGTCATGGCTGTCGGCGGGAATGATGGTCTGCAGTGCCAGCGCGGCGGTCCCATATTCCTCGGAACCGGTCATGGGATGGCAGCTCTTGCAGGTTTCGATCGTGAAATTCTCGTCCGCCAATGTGGTATCCAGCTTGCCGGCGTGGCAGGTGGTGCAGTTTGCCATCGACTGGGGATACGGGAATTCCATGGCGTGCGACATGTGCACGTCATTCATCAGCGTCGTCCGATAGGCGTACTTCTCCTGCTGCTCAGGCGTCAATTGGCCTTCTTCGCCCTGGGCAAGAAACTCCGCCGCCGCCGCCGGATCATCCACCATTAGCTGCCATTCGAAATGGCCGCCTTCACCGTTGTCCAGGTGGCAGGCTTTGCAGGTGAGGAAGTCCGTCGCAGGATCGCCATTGACCTGGCCGTAGATGTAGCCGTGCTTGAGGTAGGGTATCGAATGGCAGTTCTCGCAGCCGGCATTATTGGCGGGAGAAACATAGTCGACGCCGCCGCCCATTTGCAGTATGGCCGCAAACGGGTACTTGGCCAGCCGGACGCGGGCAGGCAGCTGACCGACCGTCTCATCTGTACCGTACAGCACGACGAGACCATCCGTATCGGTCAGATCGGGGGCCTCGCCCACAAGTGTGCTCGTGTTGCCACCGGCGCCATCGTAGGTCATGTCCCCTTTGAGGGACAGTCTTTCGGCAGCTGGATCAAACTGGAAAGCTTCACCGTCCCACGGTGCAAAGTAGATCGCCAAATTATCTGCCTTGCTGGCATCAAAGGGGGCGCCATCCTTGGTCATTTTGAACGTTACCGTGGTCGTATCCGGGGCAGTATACGCGTACGCCAGATCGGTAACTTGAATGACACCGTCCTGATTCAACTCATCATACGAGGCCTGGTGCTTGGCGCCGGCGTCACTGTGGCATATCACACAGGTCTCAGGCTGGACTGCGGGCGAAACCTCTGTCGCGGCAGGATCTGGGGCGTCTTGCGCGGCAACAGGAGTAGCGACCATCCAGCCGGCCAGTAATGCAACTGCCAGCAGCAGCAGCACGATCCAGCCAATTCTGGCATGTCTAGACCACATGATACTTTCCTTTCTGTGAAGAATATGGCATGGATTATGGATCCGGTCGCACAATGACCGGCAGAGCCTGAATTTGGGTTGGTATACGATGAATGGAGTCGCCGCGCCGCTGATTTTGGCGACCACAAGCAGGGGCCCACAAAGTGCAGGCCCTAATTCTCAGTAAGTTTATCCTAATTTTCCAGCCCTGGCGTGAGCCAAATGAATCATATATCTAATGCAAGTGACTCAATTTCTCGCGAGCAAACAATAATATGCAGATTCGTTCATTCGTGCGCCTGGCGGTTGACTGACTAGGCTGCCACCTCCTGGAGGTGCCGTCACATGAATTTGCCTCATTTGCTCAAACTGTAAGGATCGTGTATCGTACCGCACAGTAAGCTCACCCAAATTTCACCATATCCAAACGTATCTATTGCGCCGGCCTGTCGGCTGACCTGCGCCCTGCTTCTGTTTTAACACGCGCAGCCGGGCCGCAGCGTTCGACACGGCAGACCGCACAAGCCGTGCCGCCGCACAAGCCGCGCCAGACCACACAGACTGGAAGGCACCATGATCATTCAATTGAAGACCGTTCCAACCCCTCCCCTGGCGATTGTGGACGCAGACGCGCCGGAGATTCCGGCGGCCGAATATCAACAGCGTCTGCAAGCACTCTACCAGGCCGCCGCCGCCGATTGGGTGGCGGTCTATGCCGACCGTGAGCACTACGCCAACCTCACCTTCCTGATCAATTTCGACCCGCGTTTCGAAGAGGCCCTGCTCCTGCTCGGCCCCGGCGGCCGCCGGGTGCTGCTGCTGGGCAACGAATGTATGGGCTACACCTCCGTGCTTTCCGTACCCGTCGAGCCGGTTCTCTGCCAATCCTTCAGCCTGGGCGGCCAACCGCGCGCCACCGCGCCGCGCCTGCGCGACGTGCTGGCGCAGGTCGGCGTGACCGCCGGCGCCAAGGTCACCGTTGTCGGCTGGAAATACCTCGACGCCACCGAAACGGACCAGCCTGAGGCGCCTTCCTTCGTTCCCGCCGTCCTGGTGGATGTGCTGCGCAGCCTCGTAGGCCCCGGCGGCCAACTGGTCGACGGCACCGCGCTGCTCATGCACCCGGCGCACAGCTTGCGCGCCCTCAACGGCTGTACGCTCCCGGGGACGGCTGCCCAGATCGCCGCTTTCGAATTTGCGGCCCGCCACGCCTCGGCCGCCGTGTTCAGCGTGCTGCACAACGCGCGCCCCGGCATGAGTGAAATGCGCGCCCTCAGTCACATGCAGTATGCCGGGCTCCCCCTCTCAATGCACCCTATCTTCGTCTCGGGCAAGGGCGCCATTAACGGCCTGCGCAGCCCCAGCGCCAAGATCGTCGAATACGGCGATGGCGTTTCGGTGGGAATAGGCTATTGGGGCAGCCTCGTGTGCCGCGCCGGCATGATGCTGGGCGCGCCGGACGCCACCTATTTCGAGCAGGTCGTGACGCCCTATTTCCGCGCCATCGCCACCTGGTACCAGACCATGCGCCTTGATATTGCGGGCGGCGAGGTGTTTGCGGCCGTCCACCAGGCCTTCGGCGACAGCCCGCTCCGCCCTGCCCTCAACCCCGGCCACCTGACCTCGTATGACGAATGGGTCCACTCGCCCATCCGGCCGGACAGCGGCGAGCAGATCCGCTCCGGTATGGTATTCCAATGCGACATCATCCCTACCCCCTTGCCGCCGGGGCAGCTGATGAACTGCGAAGACACGGTGGCCGTGGCCGATGCCAGCTTGCGGGCCGAGCTGCGCGCCAATTACCCGGAGCTGTGGACGCGCACGCAGCAGCGCCGCCGCGTGCTGCAAGAAGCGATCGGGTTTCGGCTGGCCGAAGAACTGCTGCCGCTCACCGACGCCACCGCCTACCTGCCGCCCTACTGGCTGGCGAATGAGTTGGTGTGCACCATTAGCGACTGATTCGTACTGTTTCGCCATTCTTTCCAACGCACTAGCATCAGGAGGAATTCTTATGAAAAGACTCATGTTCGTGTCGATTATCCTGGCCCTGCTCCTGGCCGGCTGCACCGCACCCCCGCCGCCGGCTGCGGGGGCAGCGGCCGCCGTTGGCGCCGCCGCAGGATCTGCCGCCGCTGCCGCTCCTGCCGCCGCTCCTGCCGCCGGATTCGGCGAGATTCTCAAGGAGGTGCAGGCACGCGGCAAGGTCAAGTGCGGCATCAATCCCGCCAACCCCGGCTTCGCCATGATCGACGCCGACGGCAGCTACTTCGGCCTGGACATCGACCTCTGCCGCGCCATCGCCACGGCCATCTTCAACGATCCCACGGCGGTCGAGTTCGTGCCCACCACCGGCGAGACCCGCTTCACCCTGCTGCAGAACGGCGATATTGACGTGTTGGTCCGCTCCACGACCCACACGTTCACCCGCGACACGGACCTGGCCCTCAACTTCGGGCCCACCTATTTCTACGACGGCCAGGGCATCATGGTGCGCAAGGACGCCGGCATTACCAAGCTGGAGGACCTGAACGGGGCCACGATCTGCATGGGGCGCGGCGCCACCACCGAGCTGAATATCGCCGACGCCATGGCCGCCAAGAATCTTACTTACACCCCCAGCCTGTTCGACGATCCCAACGACGTGAATTCGACCTTTGAGCAGGGCCGCTGCGACGCCATGTCCAACGACAAGTCCGGCCTCGTCACCTCGCGCTCGACGTTCGCCAACCCCGACGACTTCGAAATCCTGGATGTTACCCTCTCCAAGGAGCCGCTGGCGCCCGTGGTGCGCCACGGCGACGACCAGTGGTTTGATCTCGTCAACTGGGTGACCTACGCCCTTTGGACCGCCGAAGAGAAGGGCATCACGCAGGCCAATCTCGACGACATGAAGGCCAATTCGCAGGACGCCGAGGTGCGGCGGCTGCTGGGTCTGGAGGACGAGCAGGGCAAAAAGCTGGGGCTGTCCAACGACTGGGCCTACAACATGATCAAGGCCGTTGGCAACTTTAGCGAGATCTACGACCGCAATCTCGGTCCCGACACCCGCACCGCCATCCCGCGCGGCATCAATGCGCTGTGGACCGACGGCGGCCTGTTCTATTCGCCACCGTTCCGCTAGAAATTCGTCGCGACCAGGGCCTGGCCTGCCAGGCCCTGGTCGCGACCCTGGTCTTGAGCGGCGATTCAGGCGCGCACAACCACTATGACTCATGGCACTGCTGCCGGCCCGCCACTTGATCCACCGGTAGATCCATCGCTAGAACCACCAGCAGCCCCACCAACCCGTCCGCGCGGGCGCCTGTCCGCGTTCCTGCGCGACGAGCGCGTCATCCAGTTTCTGGTGCAGCTGCTCTTTGTGGCCGCGGTGCTCTGGATTGGCCTCCTGCTCTACCAGAACATGGCCTATGCCCTGGCCAAACAGGGGCTGCAGCTGGGGTTCGGCTTTCTCAACCAGGTCTCCGGCTTCGACATCAGCATCAAGTTTCTCTCCCATAGCCGCACGAGCTCCAACCTGACCGCCATCCAAGTCGGCCTCGTCAACACGCTCGTCGCCTCGATCCTGTCGATCGTCTTCTCGACGATCCTCGGCGTGATCGTGGGCGTGATGCGCATTTCGAACAATTACCTGGTCAACCGCGCCGCCTGGCTCTACATTGAGATCTTCCGCAACATCCCCCTGCTGCTGGTGATCATCGTTTCCTACGCCGTCATTATCTACAACCTGCCCGACGTCAAACAGGCGATCGTGCTGCCGGGGCCTTCCTACCTGAGCAACCGCGGCCTCTACCTGCCGCTGCCCCAAACCACTGCCACGACCGCGGCCTACGTGGCGCTGCTGGTAGTCTTTCTGGCGCTCGCCGTGGTGCTGGCGAGGCTGCTCATGCGCCGCTACCGGCTGGACAGCTTCCTCGGCACGCTGGCCGCCCTCGGCATCCTGCTCGCCCTGGCAATCGGGGCCTGGTTTGCTTTCCCCGTGCCGCCCTTCGTGCTGGACGTGCCGCAAAAAACGGGGCTGAACTATACCGGTGGCGTCGGCTTCCCCCCGGAGTTCGTAGCCATCGTCGTCGGCTTGACGCTCGGCAGCGCCCCCTTTACCGCCGACACCGTGCGCGCCGGGCTGCAGTCCGTCACCACCGAGCAGATTCGGGCCGCCCACGCCCTGGGCCTCAGCGGCTACCTGACGCTGCGCCTGGTGATCTTCCCCCAGGCCATGCGCGTGATCGTCCCGCCCATGACCAGCGCTTACCTCAGCCTGATCAAAAATTCGTCGCTGGCCTCCGTCATCGCCTTTCCCGAGGTCGTGCACATTTCCAGCACCATCACCAGCCAGACGGGCCGCGCCGTCGAGATGATGGTTGTGCTGATGGTGATCTATGCGACGCTCAGCCTGCTGACTTCGCTCTTCATGAACTGGTTTAACAACCGCGTCAGAATTGTGGAGCGCTAACGTGACCTCGAACGTGACCTCTCCCACTCCTGAAGTCCTGCCGCCGCCGGTGGAACGCTACAGCCTGCTGGGCTGGCTGAAAAAGAACCTGTTCCAAAACTGGTTCAGCACCCTGGCAACAATTTTCATGTTGGCGGTCGGCTTCGTGGTCGTGCGCGGTATGGTCCAGTGGGTGCTGTTCGCCGCCGACTGGCGCGTCATCCAGACCAATCTGCAGCTCCTGCTGATCGGACAGTATCCGCGCGACCAGGTGTGGCGGCTGTGGCTGATCCTCCTGCTCATGGGGGCAATCTCCGGTCTCTCCTGGGGGGTGTGGGTGCGCTACCACCGCCTGGGGGCTACGCTGCTCGTCGTGGGCATGCCGTTTCTGCTGGCGCTCCTGCCCTACGACGCCTTCACCCGGCTGTTGTGGCTGACCGTCGGCCTGGTGACGCTGGCTGCCTATCTGCTTGGCAGCCGCTTCCCCCAGCACTTGCGCCGCTTGGCCCTGTTCGGCTGGCTGGCATTTCTGCCCCTCTCCCTCGTGTTGATCTATGGCCTGGGCGACGACACCGTGCTGCCGACCGTCGCCACCAATATCTGGGGCGGCCTGCTGTTGACGCTGGTGATCGCAGGCATTGGGCTCACGCTTTCCTTTCCCATCGGCGTCGTTCTCGCCGTCGGCCGCCGCTCGCGCTATGCGGTGATTCGCGCCTTCTGCATCGTCTACATCGAGCTCATCCGCTCGGTGCCGCTGATCACGGTCCTGTTCATGGCCCAGACGATGATCCCGCTCTTTCTGCCCGACACTATCAGCATCGACCGGGTGGCCCGCGCCATCATTGCCTTCACCGTGTTCAGCGCTGCCTACATGGCGGAGAACGTGCGCGGCGGCCTGCAGGCCGTGCCCAAGGGCCAGTACGAGGCCGCCGCCGCGGTCGGTCTCAACGGCTACCAGAGCATGCGGCTGATCATCCTCCCGCAGGCCCTGCGCTCTATCATCCCGATCCTCACGGCGTCGGTCATCGCCGGCTTCCGCGACACCTCCCTGGTCCTGATCCTGGGCTTGCTCGATCTGCTCGGCATCGCCAAGGCCACGCTGGCGCAGCCGGCCTACCTGGGCCGCCACGTCGAGGTCTACTCCTTCCTGGCAGCCGTCTACTGGTTTATCAGCTACGCCATCTCGTACGTGGGCCTGCTCATCGAGGAACGCATCGGCGTCAGCCCGGACAAGAAATAGAAGCGAGCGCAGCATGCAAACGCAGGAGCCCATCATCATCTGCCGCGATGTGCATAAGTGGTACGGCCAGTTCCACGTGCTGCGCGGCATCTCCCTGGAGGTGCAGCGGGGCGAGGTGGTGGTTATCTTCGGCCCCTCGGGCTCGGGCAAGTCGACCTTTATCCGCACCCTCAACCGGCTGGAGGAGCACCAGCGCGGCCAGATTATCGTCGACGGCGTGGAGCTGACCAGTGACATGCGCAACATCGAACGCGTGCGCTCGGAGGCCGGCATGGTCTTCCAGTCGTTCGCCCTCTTCCCCCACCTGACCGTGCTGGACAACATCACCCTCGCCCCCATCTGGGTGCGGCGGCGCGAGCGCCCGGAGGCCGAGGCCCTCGGCATGCAGTTGCTCGAGCGCGTCGGCATGCCCGAGCAGGCGCGCAAATATCCCGGCCAGCTGTCGGGCGGCCAGCAGCAGCGGGTCGCCATCGCCCGCGCGCTGGCCATGCAGCCCAAGATCATGCTCTTTGACGAGCCCACCTCGGCCCTCGACCCCGAGATGATCAAAGAGGTGCTGGACGTGATGGTCGAGCTGGCGCGCACCGGCATGACGATGGTCGTCGTCACCCACGAGATGGGCTTCGCCCGCGCCGTAGCGGACCGCATGTTCTTCTTCGACCAGGGCAGCGTCGTCGAACAAGGCACCCCGGACGCCATATTTCACACCCCCCAAGAAGATCGCACCAAGCTCTTCCTCTCCCAGATCCTGGACCACGCCCGCGGGCAATAACGACCGGTTGGACCTGCTGGAGGTGGGTACTTCCTGGAGGTGGGTACCGCCTGGCCAGCGTACCGGGCACCGCTGTGCCATTTTTCACAATGTTGACATCGCCCTTGAACAGTCGTATCTTCTACAAATATCCATTGCTTTCCAGGGGGCCGTCTTTCTAGATGTGCAAGGTTTTGTGCCGGCTATGCAGCGGCGGAAGGGGAAGGAGGCTTTCCTATGGCCACACTGTTTGGTAACCACTTCTGGCAGGTCGCTTGGGTCGTGCCGGACATTTCCGCCGCGGAGGAGTACTTCAGGGATACGCTGGGCATCCCCCGCTTCGCCGCGCAAAATAGTGTGCGGGCGCGCGACTATGCAGGCACCTACTATGGTCAGCCCGGTGATTTTGAGTTCCATTTGCGCATCGCCTGGTCGGGCCAGACCTGGATCGAGCTGATTCAACCTGTTTCCGGCCGCAGTATTTTCCAGGATTTTCTCGATCAGTACGCGGGCCCCGGTATCCACCACGTGGCTTACGCCGTGCCGATATCCGATTTCCAAGCGGCTGCGGCGCAACTGACCAGTACAGGCCACCCCATGATCCAGAGTGTGCACTCGCCCGGGCTGATGGAGGTTGGCTATTTCGACACCTCGGCCGCTGCCGGCACCGTGACCGAAATCGTCGGGCTGATGGAAGCGGGTGCGGCCTATTTCGAGAAGCTCAAGCGGCGAGCAGCGTAGCCTCATACTGCCGGCGTAGACTCAACGCCGCACCGCGGGCAGATAGATCGCGTTCTTCGCCGCCGGCGGCGCGCCGTCCGCCCAGCGTATGAGCAGGTCGACCAGGGCCTGCGGCGTGTTCTGCGCCGCCGCGCTGCCGGCCTGATCCAACTCGCTAAGGCCGTGACATGACGAGCAGACGCGCACCTCGCCCGGCTGCAATGTGATCCAATAGCGTTCGCGCACCACGCCGGCGCCCTGTGGATCGGTCAGCTGCCAGGAGAGGGCGCGGCCGGCAGGTACGAACGCGGCGGCTGATCCGTCGCCCGCGATCGCGACACTGCCCGGCGGGCCGGCTGCCGGAGGGTTGGTGGCCAGCGCGGCCGGGTCATGCAGGGCGCGCGCCAGCACGCGGCGTCCGGGTCGCGGCTCGCTGCCGCCGCCCTTCCAACCGCGCACCTGGTCGCCCTGCAAGAACTGCAGCGCCGCAATCGTGTACACCTTGCCTGCCGCGCCGATGGTCTGGTGGCCGCTGCCGGCCACGGCCAGGTTGTACGGCTGCTGGCGGTCGAAATCGTCGCGCGTGGTAACGTCACGCACCACGGCCAGCGCCAGGTTGTTCTCGACCAGGTATTCACGCAGTTCTGCAGGGTCGACGCCCGCCTGCTGGAACGCTGCCAGCTCGGGCGGCGGCAGCACGGCAGTTGGCTGCGGCGGCCGCGGCCGGGCGCGCACCTCGACCGGGTTAAGCTCCCACAACGGGCCGCTATACGCGACCAGTTCGTCCGGGCTCCAGTAGCGAATGGTGGCCGTGATGCCGGCGGTCAGCGGCGCAGCGGCGGCATAGTAGCCGTCGGCGCCGCGCGCCAGCAGCGTGAGGCGGAAGGCATAGGTCGAGGCGAGCGGGCCACCGCTGCCCTGTTCCTCGCCCCGCGCGTCGCTGTGGGCGGCGACCAAGGCGCCGTCGCTCAAGACCAGCGGGTCGCGATAGTGGCCGCTGTTCTCCGGCACATCTTCCGTGCTCGCCGTGGCGCGCGCGGTAACGTAGGTAACCTGGACGTGGCCGGCATCCAGCGCCGGCGGCGCCGTCATGCTGATCACCTGGCCGGCCGCGTGGGTGCCGAATTCCGGCGCGTCGACGCCGTAGTAGACGCCCGGCTGGTTGGGGTCTTCGGCGATCTGCAGCATGTTGTCGATGGGGTTGGGGTTGAAGCGCGCCTCCTGCCCATAGTAGTCGTAGACGTTGGCGTCGCCGCTGATGGCCGCCGGGATATAGGCGTGCAGCTCGTGGCGGCCGAGGTGGTTGAGCACCTCGCCCTCCGTGCCGTCCGGTAGGATGGTCCAGGGAAAGAAATGGTTAAAGCTATGGCCTGCCAGGTTGGTGCCGGCGAGCAGGTCGCTGCGCTCGGAGCGCGGTTCGGGAAAGATCTCGCTGCGCGTGGCCAGCACCGTGGCGCCGGCGCTCTCGTTGGCGTAATCAAATGTGCCGTAGGGTTCCTGCTCGCCCGCCAGCAACGCCAGCGCGTCGGCGTCGGCCTGCTGGTCGCGCTGCAGGTGGTCCCACTGGGTAAAGACGACGCGGCCAAAGCTGTCGATCAGCGGGGTGAAATCACCCGACGGCGCGTGGTTGAGCAGGCGCAGGCTGCCGCCGGCAGGGTCGAGGCGCCAGAGCCCGGTGACGGTAGGCGCAGTCTCATATTCGTCGAGTTGCGGATAGAGATGGCGCTGCCCGCTGCGCGGGCGGTCGCTGCTAAAGATGATGCTGTCGTCGGCGCCGTAAATGGGGCTGATGTTGTTGTAGTCGGGCGGCTGCTGCGGCAGCTTGCGGATCAGAGGGGTGTCATCTGGGCCCAGGCCGCTGATCTCGTAGATCTGCCAGTAGTAGACGCCGCTGTAATCATATTGCGCGGCGGGCGCACCGACCACCATGCTAAAGAGCGCCTTCTGCCCATCCCAGTGGACCGCCGGGTCGCGCACGGCAATGGCAGCCGCATCTTGGAAGCCGTCGGGCGCACTGCTGCCATAGCCGGCCGCCGCAGTCAGGTTCTTGAGCGTGCCGTCAGGATAGCGCATCCAAAGCGCGCCGCCGCGCGCCGCATCTTCCATGCCGGCGCCGTGGTTGCCAAAGGTCGAGCCGATCGTGGTAAAGTCGGCCCGCACGGGCGGCTGGGTGACAAAGAGGATCGGGTAAGGCAGGGCCATCGCCGTGAGGGCAGCAGCCGCAGGAGCCGTCGCCTGCGCCAGCAGGGGCAGCAGAACGGCCGCCAACAGCAGCAGCGCCGCGGGCAGAGCAAGCAACCTGGACATGGCCACACCTCCATTGACAAAGAGAGAACGCCGGCATCGACGATCGGTCATCGACCATTCCCCAGCGGCAACCGGCAGTTGAATGAAAGGAATAGGCAATTGTCGTTGCTTGATGGTCACATGTCAATTGTCACAGGCTGCGCGTTTACGCTGCGCTCATCCCTGGGCGCATCCGTATTGGAACTCTTTGCGTAGACTGTTGTGGGATGCCTGCAACATCTAAAACAGGGCGCTTGGACTGCTGCCACGCAGCGCCGGTGGTCTTCCTGCGAAAGGCGGGACGTATTATGCCGCTTGTAATTTCTGTCGTATTGGCTTGCCTGCTCAGTCTGATGGGTGTATTGCTGTTCTGGAGCTACCCCGGAAAACCGCGGCCCTTCGTGGACAAACGTGGGCGCCCGCTGGAAGGCAGCATTTCCGAGAAAATCCACGTCAATATCAACGGCCTGCAACAAGGCATGTTTATCAAGAGCAAGGATCAAACCCACCCGGTGCTGCTTTACCTGCATGGGGGCCTGCCGGAGTACTTCCTGACCGAGCGTTACCCGACCGGGCTTGAAGACGATTTCACGATGGTTTGGTGGGACCTGCGTGGCGCCGGGCTCTCCTATAGCGCCGCCATCCCCACGCGACAATGACGTTGGAGCAGATGATCGCGGACACGCTGGCGCTGACGAATTACCTGCGTCAGCGCTTCGGCCAAGAAAAGATCTACCTGATGGGCCATTCGGGCGGAACTTTTATCGCCATACAAGCGGCGGCACGCGCGCCGCAGTTGTACCACGCCTACATCGGCATGGCGCAGATGGCGTCTCAGCTCAAATCGGAAAGACAGGCGTATGAACACATGCTGCAGCAGTTCCAGGCGAACGGCAACCAAAAAATGCTGCGCAAGCTGGAGGCAGCCCCCGTCACGCTGGCGGGCGGCACACCCTCCGCCTATCTGGCCGTGCGTGACGAGGCAATGCACAGCCTTGGCATCGGCACGACCCATGACATGAAATCCGTCGTCGCTGGCATCTTTTTACGGTCGCTGCAAAGCCGCCAGTACACTGTCGGGGAAAAGATCAACCTGTGGCGCGGCAAGGCCGCCTCCGGCGTGAGCTGCCTGTGGGATACGATGCTGGCGACGGATCTGAGCAAGCAGCTGCCGGCGCTTGACCTGCCCGTCTATTTCTTGCACGGCATCTACGATTACACCTGCTCCTACACCGAGGCAAGGGCCTATTTTGCGCTGCTCAAGGCGCCCCTAAAGGGCTTTTACACCTTTGCGCACTCGGCGCACAGCCCCATATTTGAAGAACCGGAGAAAGCGCGCAAGATTTTTACGGCAGACATCCTGGCAGGCGTCAAAGGCCTTGCTGACGTCATGTAAGCGGCATCTTCTGCCGGTGGACATCGACCCTAACTTGCGTTACGCCATCAGCCTGCCTCGTCTGCCGTCAGTACGCGCCGCAGCACCTTGCCGACCATCGACTTGGGCAGCGTCGTGCGGAACTCGACGTGTTTCGGGACCTTGTACCCGCTCAGCCGCTCGCGGCAGTAGGCGCGCAGCTCGTCGACGCTGACCTGTTGGCCCTCGCGCAGCACGACCCACGCTTTGACCGCCTCGCCCTGGTACTCGTCCGGCACGCCGGCCACGCTCACCTCGGCCACGGCCGGGTGCGTTGCGATCACCTCTTCCACCTCGCGCGGCCAGACCTGAAAGCCGCCCGGCTTGATCAGGTCCTTCTTACGGTCGACGATAAACACGTAGCCGTCCTCGTCGATGTAGCCCAGGTCGCCCGTATACACCCAACCATCGCGGATCATCGCGGCTGTCTCTTCCGGGCGCCCCCAGTAGCCCACCATGATCTGCGGCGCGCTGATACACACCTCGCCTGTCTCGCCCAGGGGCAGGGTTTGCTCCCCCGTGTCGATATCGACGATGCGCACGTCCACATCCGGCACGGGGATGCCGGTCGAGCCTTCTTTGTAGGCGCCGTGCACCGGGCAGACGACCGCCGCCAGCATCGTTTCGGTCATCCCATACGCGTCGAGCAGCGACCCGCCCGTCAATGCCTCAAACCGGCGCTTGGTTTCGATCAACAGCGGCGCCGCGCCGGCATAACACACCTTCATCGACTTGAAATCCACCTTGCCCGCTTTCACCTTCGGGTGGTTGAGCAAGGCGATAAAGAGCGTCGGCACCCCATGCAGCACGGCGGGGCGCACCTTGCGAATCGTGTCGATCAGGTCGTCCATGTCGCGCGGGTTGGGGACCACCGCCATCGGCCAGCGCGCCACGAGCGACGTGTTGAGCGCCATGTTGCCGTAGACGTGGAACATGGGCATCACCAGGGTGATGATATCGTCCCAGTCGTCCAGCGCCGTGCGCCCGTACGCATGGAGCTGCATCGCCGACATCAGCAGCCCGTGGTGCGTGCCGATCGCCGCCTTGGGCGTTCCGGTCGTGCCGCCGCTAAACAAGACAATCGCCGGGTCGTCGAGCGCCAGGGCCACGGCGGGCCGCGCGTCATGCGCATGCTGCCGCATCAAGTCGCGCCACCACAGGTCGCCCGTCTGCAGCTGGATGCGGTGGCCCTCCTTTTTCTCCTTGGCCAGGGTAAACAGCAGGCGCAGGTGTGCCGGCAGGTACTCTTTGATGTTCGTCGCGATCACGCGCCGCACCTTTGTGCGCGCCTGCAGTGACTTGACCTTATCGTAAAAGGGGGTCAACACCACGACAGTCTCCGCGCCGATCTCGTTCAGCGCGTGTTCCAGTTCGTGCGCGGTGTACAGCGAGTTGATGGGGGCGGCGATCCCGCCTGCCTTCCACACCCCCAGTTGGGCGATAATGCTTTGCGGCGAATTGGGGAGCAGCAGCGCCACGCGCTCGCCCTTCTTGACCCCCTGCGCCACCAGCGCCGCGCCGAATGCGTTCGTCAGCTGCTCCAGCTGCGCATACGACACCCGCGTCCCTTTAAAGATCAGGGCAGTATGCTCCGGCCGTTGGCGCACGGTATCGCTCATCACGTCCAGCAACGTGCACTCGGGGTAAGGCCGCAGCGTATGCGGCAGACTGGGCTCATAGTGTTCTAGCCAAGGCCTTTCGACCATGTTCGCGCTCCCTTCGTGCATGCCTGCGTGGATAAGTTTGAGTTCTATGGTTGGGCCCAAGGTCAGTCATTATACCAAATTCAGACTTGGCGGCACTTACGCACTCGCCGCGATCCTGGTACAGTGACGAACGCCATCTTGCTGTAGACAGACAGCATCAAGGAAAAGCGTGCAACAATGACCGATAACTTGAACGATTATCTGCGGCTGTGGAATCTGCGGGATCCCCAACCACTGGCGCAAAGCCCGCGCGGTGCGGTCTATGCTGCCTATCAGAACACTGAAAAGGTGGTGCTGAAGCTGCTCACACCCATCGGTGTCGAGGACGAATCTGACGCGGTGCTCGCCCTGCGCTACTTCGACGGCCATGGCGCCGTGCGGCTGCTGGCGCATGACGAGCAGGCACAGCTGCTGGAATATGCCGGGGACGAAGAACTGGCGCCCATGGTGGTGCGCGGCGATGACTTGGCGGCGGCGAAGGTGATCGCCGGCGTGTTGAACCAGCTTCATCGCCCGCAGCCCCACGTGCCAACGCCGCCGCTGCGCACACTGCAGCAGCGCTTCGATTCGCTGTTCAGCACCGCCGCGCGCGATACAGCGGCAGGCGCAGAATCCATCTACGTGCGCGGCGCGCGCGTGGCGCAGCACCTGCTGGCGCACCCACAGGCGGAATGCGTGCTCCACGGCGACATTCAGCACCACAACATCCGGCTCCATCCGCGGCGCGGCTGGCTCGCCTATGACCCCAAAGGGCTGTACGGCGAACGTCTATACGATGCCGCCAACACCCTGTGCAACCCCTCCACCGCGCGCGATCGGGTACTGTCTGAAGCGCGCCTGCTGGCGGTGTCCCAGGTGCTGGCCGAGCACATGGGCGTGCCCGTGGGGAGGCTGCGGGCCTTTGTCTTTGCCTTTGCCTGCCTGAGCGCCAGCTGGCCCGACAAGCCGGAAGGGAGCGACATAAAACACTGGTTTGTGACCGTTGCGGGCAACGCAGAACGCCATGTCGATCTCTCAGCCTGAGCGCTGCAGCGATTACGTTGTCCCAATCGTCTGTTTGCGCCATGACCGGCTCCCATCCTCGAAAATGTGTTATAATCGCATCCAATCCGATGCTGCGAAGCTACACGAAGTCTTCAGGAGGTGCAGTAGGAGGTACCCATGAAACGGCGCATATTCCTCAGTATGCTGGTGTTGGCGAGCGCGGTCGTGCTTTGGCTGGCGGCAAGCTTGCACGTCCCAAGCGCATTGGCCGCGCAGACCAGGCCCATTGTCCCCCTTCCTTCCATCCAACGTTTGCAGGCAACCACCACCATCACCAACTTCACGGCCATTGCCGCTACGGAGCGCGGCCAGATCAACCTGAATTGGCGCTACACCGGCAAAGCCTTTCGCGGCACCTTCCTCGTGGAGCGCTCCAACAACCGCACCGCCTGGGTGCCGGTCACAACCTGCAGTCTGTCCTATTCGACGCGCATCAGCACCTATCGCTGCGCCGACGCCAGGCTGACCAGTGGGCGTTCTTACTACTATCGTGTCTGCATACCCGCGAGCGGCAGCAAGACCTGCACCAGCACCAATGCGACAGTACCCGAAAAAACGCCCACCAAGGCGCCATAGCCTGCCCGCTGCCGCCGGCGCTAGCGCATCTCGGCGCAGATATCGCCAAACCCTGGGCCGGACCCCTGCCGCGGCAGGTATAACTTCGTTTCCTCCGGGCTGATCGGGCGCCCCGCCCCCCGGCAGGCCTTCTCCACCAGTGAATCCACGGCCAGCCCCCAGCGGCGCACAAAGCCGTCGTCGCCTGCCGAGAGCAGATAGGCCCCATCTTGCTGCACTATCAGATCGTTGACACCTGCGCTGTGCCCCACCAAAGTCGCCGGCAGCGCGTCCATCGCCTCCAAATACCACAGGTAGATCGTCCCATCGTCGTGCCCCGTGATCAGGTGGCGGCCGTCATAGGCAACGGCACGCGCCGGCACACTCGGCGGCGGCGCAGGCAGCGCCGTCCGCGCGCCGACATCCCAGCGCCAGATGCTGCCGTCCTCTTTCGCCGCCGCCAATTCCAGCCGGCTGCCGTCCGTATGGAACGCCAGGCTGGTAAAGCCGGCCTCGCCCGTGTCTGCCCCCAACGGTTCTTGTTCTATCCCGCTTGCCGCATCCCAGAGATGCACCAGGCCGTCCAGCCCGGCCGCCGCCAGCATGGCGCCATCCGGGCTAAACGCTACATCCAGGATCGGCGCCGATGCCTGCGCCCCTTGTACCTGCGACCCTGGCGCCAGCACGGCCAGCTCGCTGCCATCTTGCACATCCCAGATCCGCACCGTGCCGTCGTCACTCGCCGTCGCCACAGACCCCCGGCCGCGATCGACGACAATGTCGTTGATGCGGGCGTCGTGGCCGCTGCTCGTCCAGCGCGGCGGATCTGTGGTCCCTGCGTCTACCCCCCAGGCGCCCAGCGCACCCTCTACCGTGCCGATCAGCAGCACGTCGCCGCCGGCGCCAAAGGCAACCGCCGTCACATCACCTGCCGCCCCATCGCCCACTGCTTCCTGCGCCTGCCCATCGTCGAGCACCGAGAGGTAGGCGTGCGCGTCAGCCGCATAGGCGGTGGCCAGCACATCGCTGCCGGAGGACAGCGCCATGTGCACGACCGGCTCCGCCGCCTCGACCAGGTTCTCGGGTTCGTAGGTGAGATTGCGCCGGTCCCACACTCGCAGCTCGCCGCCGGCGCCCACCGTGGCCATACGCCTGTCAGGCCCGGCGGCGAGCTGCCGGATCTCGCCCGCATGCCCGCGCAGCACCGCCGGTGCGGCTTGGGGCTGCGCCAGATCCCATACCAGGATCCGGTTGTCGCCCGCAAAGGTGGCGGCAAGCTGCAGGCGGTCTGCGTCGCCCAAGAATGCAATGGATGTGGCCATTTGCCCTGGCCCGCGCAGCACAACCGGGGCTTCAGTCAGACCCGGCAGGTCATACAGCCTGATTGTGCCGTCGTCCCAGCCAACGGCAATCTGGTCGGTTGCGGGCGAAGCAGCCAAAGCCCCCACTTGGGCGCCGCCCGCAGCACGCGTGCCTGCCGGCGTAGGTGCCAGTGTGGGTGTGAGTGTGCCTGCCAGTGTGGGTGTAGCCGTAGATGTGAGTGTCAATGCCGCCGCCACATCCCACAGCCGTACGCTGCCTTGGTCATAGTCGTTGCCCCCCGTCGCCAGGTACCGCCCATCGCGGCTAAAGACGGCCATCGTCGCCAGCCCGCCCTGCCCCTCCCACTCGCGCACCGGCTGTCCCAGCTGCCCCGGTTGCTCCGGTTGCCCGAGACTCCAGAGCTGCAGACGCCCATCGGCGCTCACGGATGCCAACGTATCCGTCGACAAGGCAACCGCCCAGGCTGCTTCGCCGCCCTCGTTGAGCACAGTCGCCACGGGCGGGACAGCCGTCAGATCCCACACACGGATGCGGCCCCCGTCGTCCAGGCTGACCAGCGAGTTGCCCTCCGCGCCAAATGCCAGGGCATGCACGATGCCCTCATGGCCCCCCAACGCGACCGCCTCGCCTTCCGCATCCGCCAGGTCCCACACGCGCACCACACCGGGCTCGGCGCCGGCGGCCAGCCGGCCGTCTGCGCTCAGCGCCACGGCAAACGGATCTGCCTCCGCCTGCCCCAGCGCAATGACCTCGCCGCCCGCGGCCCCCAACACGCGGTGCAGCGCCTGTTCCACCCCCGGTGCCACCTCCTCGCCCGCCGCCTGCTGAATCGCCGACGCTTGCGCCGCCAGCAGCAGGGCAAGCTGCGGCCGGTCGATCAGGCTGGCAGACTTGACGGCCAGCCCGTCGGCCAGCGCCGATCGTTCGCGCACCTGGCTCTCGGACAGGGCCGCCTGCGTCGTCGCCCGCGCCACAGCTTCCAGCGAGAGGGCGCTTTCCGCCGTAGCCTGGGCACTGACCGCCGTCGCCTGCGCATACACGGCGTTGGTCTCTGCCGCCACCGCCTGCCGGCGGCTCTCGCGCTCGTTCCACCACATGCCGAAAATGATTGCCACGATCGAGAGCAGCGCCAGCACGCTTGCGGCCAGCCCCAGCAGCAGCGCACGCCTGCGCCGCTCGGCCGCCTTCAGCGCCTCCCCCTCGCTGGTCTCGATAAACTCCTGCTCCAGCGGCTGGAACTCCTTGGGGTGCGCCTTCAGCCGCGCCGCGGTCTCCGCCAGCTTGTCGCCTGTGAGCAGCAGCGCCGGATCTCTGCCGGCATTCAGCCACAGCTCGGCCCAGGCCATGGTCGGGCTCGGCTCACGCGCAAACCACTGGCGGTTCGCCCGCCGGATCGGTTCGACAAACCGGTCGTGCGCCAGCTCGATCCAACGCCGGTCGCCGCGCGTTTCGCGGCGCAGTATAAAGCGATCGACCAGCACCCTGACCACGTCGTTGGGCATGCCCTCGGCTTCGTCGTCTGCCTGGTGGATCAGGTTGCGCTTGCCTTCCTTGGTGATCACCACCTGGTCAAACCAGTTGCGCAGGCTGCGTTCGCTCACGCCCTCGGGCGCCTGGCACAACGCCAGGACCAGCGACTGCTCGTAGTAGACGCGCAGCGCGTCGTTGACAAACTCCTCGGGCCCGGCCCCGCCCGCCAGCTTCTGGAGGTCCGCCATCGTGATCGGCGTGCCCGGCGGCGTCCGCACACTCTCCCACAGCTGGCGGCACACCACCTGCAGCTGGACCGGCTCCACAAACTGCCCAAGCTTTGCCGCCGTGTCAAGCCGCACCGCAGGCCCGACCCCGGCCTCACCCGCGCTCGCCGCCGCGCCGTTCTGCGGCCGCTGATCCTCGATCTGGCGCAAATTCTTGATCAGCAGCTCCGCCACGCCGGGCGCAAATTCGTGCCCATACAGGGCGGCCGGCCGCTTGATGGCCGCCAGCCCCGACTCTTCGTCCATCGGCAGCATGTGATAGCGCACGCGCAAGCCGTCGGGCACCAGATGCGTATACGGCGAAAGCGCCCCCACAAAATCCTCACGCATGGCAAAGAGCACCCACAGGTAGGGGTCCTCTTCCAGCGCCTGCCGGATCTGCAGGAAAAAGTCGGCGCGCTGTTCCCACGCCTCGGGCTGCGCCGTGAGAATCTCCTCAAACTGGTCGATGATCAACATGCGCGGCCGGATCTCCAGCTCATCGCCGCTCGCCCCCGGCGCGTCCCCTGCCGCCGGCAGCCCTTCCGCCTCCAGGGCAGCTTCCTCGGCAGCATCTTCCGCCGGCGCGGCCTTTTCATAGACCCACTTGCCGTCCACATGCGTTAGATGCACCAGAAAGTCGCTGAGCGGGAGCCGCGCCAGGGCAGCGTCCTCGACCTCGACCTGGTTGAGGTACTCGATCAGATTGTAGACAAAGATGTTGCCGACGTCGAAACCGGCCGGCTTCTCGCCGCTGACGCGGCCCACCGGCAGCACCTCGAACTGCTTGCCCGCCAGCTCGGGCAGCAGCCGCGCGTTGAGCAGCGAAGTCTTGCCTGCCCCCGACTGCGCAAAGAAGAGCACCACGCGATTGGCGATGACCAGCGCCAGCAGCTCGCTCGCCTCGCGCTCACGTCCGAAAAACAGGTGGCTTTGCTCGGGCCGAAAAGGATGCGGCCCGACATAGGGATTGCCATCGTCGCCTGGCGTGCTCATATCTCACCCTTCCGCCGCCGATCCCAATAGCCCCACAACGAGTTGATGTACTTGTCGGTGCTCGTCCAGACGACCTGGAAGCGGGATTTCTCAAAATATTGCTTCAGATAGTGGCGGGCGCCTTCTTCATTGGTGACCGGTTCCTGGTAGCGCGGGTCCAGCTGGATGGCGATGCTGTAGCTCTTGCTCGCCTCACGCAGCCCCCCGTGCAGCAGGTTGATCAACCCGCGAAAAAGCACGCGGAACTCCCAGTCGGCCAGGCGGAACCCCATCACCAGCAGCGAACACTCCTCGAGCCGGCTGCGCAACTGGAGCGGCAGCAGGTGCTTCTCCGTATCAAAATCCTTGGCCAGCGCCAACAGAAAATCCAGATAGTCGTCTTCGCTTAACACCAGCGACTGGGGATAGCGCTCCAGCCCAAACAGGTGATACACCAGCGGCTCCTCGCGCGTGGGGATATAGTTGGGGTCCGGTCGCAGCTCCGGCGCAATTTGGGACTCCTCCATGTTCCACAGGCAGAACTGCGTCCGCACAGTGCTCGCCCCTTCGGCTTTCAAGGCCCGTTCGATAAAATCAAAGTAGCTGGTGGTCACATAGATCGGCAGCCGGAAGCGCGCCAGGATCCGCAGCGGATCCGGGCGATCGCTGTAGCGCGGATAGTCGAGTTCCGTCACGATGTCGGCAAAGCTGAGGTTGTTGCTGCGATACTCTTGCCGCAGCCTGGGCACGCCCTCCTGCACGCTTACATCATACTTCTCGGCCAGGTCCAGGATCGACTCCTTCAGAAACGTTAGAAATCGCATCTTCTCCTGCAGGCTGTCCTGCGAGATGACCTTGTTGTATTGCGCCACGCGCGACAGGTTGCGCGATTCCTTTAGCGGGTAGCCCAGCTCATCCGCCCAGAGTTCCGAAAGATCCATCAGGATTTGCGACTCAGGCTCCGGGCTTGGTTCTTCGTCCTGGCCGTTTGGCTCGGAGGGCGCTGCACCAGTCTGTTTGCCCTCCTCACCCTCTGCCTGCACATCGGTGTGTTCAAGCCCATAGATGCGCTTGAGCCGCACAGCACCGCCCAGGATCGGCAGGACATTCCCGCTGTGCATGCGCTGGTACATGTCGTCCCACAAATCTTCTTCCGATTTTGCTGCGGGCGCCGTCGCCGCGCGTCGCTTGAGCGCATCAAGTCTGGCCTTGCGTGACAACGTAGTCATCGCACCGTCCTCCCGTCAGGCTGCCTGCCTCGTCCACAGTTCCGTTATGCTTCTGCCACTATGGTTCTGCCACTACGCGCAAACCCATGCGCAGATGCGGGGCGCCCGCCCGCCTCGGAAACAGCGCGCCACGAAACGCACAGCGCAGCTGCGCTTGCGGGTCGGCATACGATCCCCCGCGCCAGACGCGGCGCACGATGTCGCTGGCGTCCGCCGGCGCCGCGTCTGCGCGCCACGGATAGCGATACGCTTCGTCCGGCGCTTGCAGCCGCTCGCCCCAGGGGCTGGCGACCCATTGGCGCACGTTGCCCACCATGTCGCAGCAGCCGTACGGGCTCTGCGGGGGATAGGCGGCCGCATCTGTCATGGCGCTGCTGCCGTGGTTCGAGCGCCCCGCTTCCCAGGTGTTCCCCCACGGATAGAGCCGGCCATCGCTGCCGCGCGCCGCCTTCTCCCACTGCGCCTCCGTCGGCAGGCTGCAGCGGCAGCCCGCCTGCTCGCTCAGCCACTGGCAGTAGGCCATCGCCTCGTACCAGGTAACGCCGCTGACCGGCTGCCCCCGCTTGCCGGGTGGCACGCTCTGCCCATCCCATCCCAGCTCTGGCCCCACCAGGCGCTGCGTGGCGCGTACAAACACCGCATACTCCGCATTCGTGACCGGATACTTCCCAATCCGGTAAGCGGGCAGCACGAGTTCAAACTGCGGTATCTCGTACAGTGGCACGCCGGCGCCGGCTGGGCTGCCCATCAAAAACGGCCCGGCCGGAATGGTGACGTGCTCAAACGGCAGAGAGATCGGCAGAGAGATCGACCCCGCGGCTGCTTCCTCTTCGCCGTTCTGGGTCCCGCCGCCGGGCAGCGGCAGCACGTCAAAAGTGCAGGCGCCGTACTGGGCCACAAACGCCTGCAGTGGGGGGTTGCCCGGATTCGTAGCCAGTGCCGTCTGCGCCAGGCGCGCGAAGCCGCCCTCCTGTGCCGCCGCCCAGCGAATGGTGGCATAGACGATCTGCGTGAGATTGCGGTCCAGCAGGGGGACAATGTGCTCCAGCTCCGTGTCGAGGCCAATCCGCATCATCGTCCGCAAGCCGTCAAAGCTGTAGGCGTCGAGCAATGCCCGCTGGAGCTGTTCGATTTGTTCGCCGGTGGGTTGCATTTGGCGCTCCTACAAGCCGCGGCAAGACCGTTCCCGGGATGTGCCAAGACAAAGCGAACGTCCTACAAATATTATAGCAGCCCCGCCGGGGCTTGTCACGTCCCCCTCCCCGCCCTCGGGGTGCACCTCTCGTTCGGGGCACGCACAATACGTAGGGGCACAAGGTCCGGCGCAAAAGCACCTGTCGTCGCGCCAATGATTCATTCGCCGGACCTTGTGCCCGCCCCCGCCCCTAACCTGAAATGCACCCCCCCGCGCGCCGTCGGGTGCGTGTCACGCTTTTGTTCTCGTCCAGCCCGCGCCCCGCTCTGCTCGACGAGCCGGCGCACAAACTGCGCGTCTTCCGGGTCGTCTTTGCCTGGGCCGACTATTCCGGCAGCCGGCCGATCCAGAAGCCCGGCCACGTCTATGTGATCAAGCCCTGACCCGCTTCTTCCCTTCCGGGAAGGGTGGGTCTTCCCGGAAGGGGACGAGGATGGCGCCGGCCTACAGATTGTGGGTAATGCGACACACAAGTTCGGCGTTGGCGCGCGCTGCGTTCCATGTGGATGCGATCGAAGATGTGCAGTATATAGCGGCCGCTGAAGGGTATATCCGTGGCGACATTGACTGTATCTTTTGCGACACTCGTCAGCGTGCCCGTTGCCTGTGGCTTCTTGCCCTTTTGGGGCACGCGCACCGCAACTTCGAAGCGGACGATGGAATCTTCATCGGCCGGCGGAGTGCTGGCGCCGCCAACCGCGAGTTCAGGCCAGGATCAGGCGCTGCTGCGCAACGGCGGCGGGCGCGCAGAGACGGATGTTGGCGGCGATACCGTCGAGCTGGTCCTCTACGGCGGCGGCACCTACGCCGGCCGGGGCATAGGCCACATAGAGCGCGTGCGTCGTGCCGGCGGCAATGGGCGAGCGGTTGTCCTGGCCGTAGAGGATCGAGCAGCAGATCCCCGCAGTGTCGCGCATGAGCATATCGCCGGGCGGGATTGCCTTATCGGCGCCGCTCATCTGCATCATGCGGTCGCCCAACCGTGCGTTGTCGATCACCATCGGACCCTGCAGCTGCTGGACATCGTGGCCCGCCGTGAGGACCAGCGTCTCAACCTCGGCAGTAAAGTTGGCGTCCACCAGCGGCGAGACGGCGGGCAGGTTCTTGCCCTTGAGGACAATGGACTCGACCTGGAGCAGCACGTGGTAGGTCTTGTCAAAACGCCGGTAGTAGCGGTCGTAGGCGGCCATCACCGGCAGCGCGAGGAAGTCGGGCCGCGTGAAACCGTGATAGCGCGCCCGCAGCTGCGCCTCTACCGCGCGCTTGCGTTCGTCGAGGACCGGTGCGGCAGCGCTGTTGACAACACCGGTGACTTCGAGCAGACCGATAATGGCACCCGCATGCGCCGTGCGCCAGTCGTCGGTCGCAGTGACTGCGAGCACAAGCAATCTCCTTGCGTTTACGCGGATCTCTCCAGCGGGCAGAATAAGGACACATTCGCCCAGAGGGCTTGTGATTGTACAACAACGTAATTCCCTGTCAACATGCTGCGCGATCGACCACCTCCAGGAGGTGGTACCTCCTGGAGGTGTGGTCTAGCGCCTTGGCCGCCAGGACCAAGGATTTGCGTCTATCGGGAAGGAAAGTGAATGGTTATGGTAACCGGCCAAAGGTGTTGGCGGACGCAGGCCGGGGTAAGAGAATCGGTCAAACCGCGGGCTCTGCGCCTGCGGCAGATTGCTCCCGCGCCGCTTTCCGAAACAGCCAGGCCGATCCCGCAAACAGCGCGACGAAAAACCCAGTCAGTCCCAAGATGTCCAGCGGCCAGCGCGGCCCCGTGGTGCCCCATCCGGCGGCCAGCGCGATCATGCCGACCAACGCCTGCGCCAGCGCGGTCGCAAACAGCGCCCGTGCCATTCCCTGTGGCTGGAAGCGTGCGAGGATGGCGCCGATGACGCCGACGCCGAGCACCCCGCCATACAGCAAGTTGGCGGGGTCGTCCTCACTCCCGATGACGCCGACGGCCGCGTTCAACCAGATGAGCATGAATGCTGCGACCAGCGCGATGGCGACGGCGGTGCGGTACGCGCGGTTGCCTGTCTTCCTCACTGCCAGCTCATAGGTGATACAAGTGCCGAGCAGGAGGGCGCCGGCGAAAACGAAATCGCCCACACCCCAGTTCATTTCATCGCTGAACTGCATCGCCACCAAGGGTAGCAGCAGGAGGAGCGCTGCGACGGCCCAGGCCGCGACCCGCCAACGGCTCCCATGCCGTCCGCCACCGTTTTCCACGTTTCCTGTCATTGTCTTGCCTCCGTAAATAAGTGAGTCTTTCCACCTGGAATCCTATAGGCTGTCGTTCGGCGCGTGTAGCTTGTCGCCGGCCCATGCAGGTAAGTGTAGGGTAGCCGGCCTGCCGCTACGACCGTTCAGGTGCGGAGGAACGCGCACGTAAGTGCTTGACAGCCGAGCGCCAGCAGTGGAGATGCTGAATGGCCGGCGAGGGTGTAAGATAGCGTGCGGCAAGAAATTGCCTCCCAGGAAGCAGCATGTTCGGCGATGTGGGCATCAGGAACGAAGGGACAAAAAGGACCATGATCGACATTGACCTTGGACCGCTAGAGAACGGTCCCCATGCCAATCTGATCCGCGCAATGGCCGAGAAGTGCTATATGGATCGCAGCATTCAAGCGATCTGGGTTGGGGGGAGCCTTGCTGCCGGCCATGGTGACGCCTACAGCGATGTTGACTTCCGGATTGCGGTCGAACCGGGACAAGTCGACAGCTGGACAAACCCTGACTGGGAACACTATCTGCCCATACGCCCCTGCGGTGGTCTCTTGCTGCGCTTTGGGGATCAGGCACTGCTGCACCACTTGGTACTGGCAGACGGCGCCATTGTCGATTTCTACGTCCAAGATACGGCGGCGCAGCATCAAGAGCCGAAAGTTGTAATCCTCGCCTGCCGCAGTGCGACGTTCAAGGCGGCGTTGGAGGGGTTTGCGCACCCGGCCGGCTCCATCGTCCGCGAGATTGACGGCGCGGTCGTGCGGCAGTTCTTGGTTGATTACTGGATCATGACGCACAAGGAAACTAAGGCCCTGGGCAGGAAATACGATCACTTCGCCTTCACCGGGCTCTACTTGGAGCGGATGGCCCTGCTGCGCGCCTGGTACATGCAGGCAGTCGGAAAAGACATCGATCCCCGCGTAACGCTTCACATGCTCGGCGCCATGCACAAGGGCTTGGAGGGCAAGCTCACCGAGCAGCAGCACAACATCCTGGGCTCGCCCTCCCGGACACCCTCTGAAACCGCAACAGTCATAGACGCCATCCGCGCAGAGATGGCTTCCGTCGGTCGTAGCCTCGCCGCCAGGCACGGTTTTGCGTATCCCTACGAACTCGAAGAGGTCGTACTGCGAACCTGGAATGAGAATAAGGAATCCGTAACAAAGCGCTGACTGAACGCGCCGACGCGCGCCGATCTGCCCCCAATATCACGCGCAGGACCCGGCTTTGTGAGCCGGGTCCTGCCTCGAAAAAGGAGAATGGAGGAGTAAAATATCACCTAATGGGCGTGTTCCTCATCGCGTACGATAAACCGCACACACACCATCCACGCCAACGCCGCCGCCGCCAAAATCCCAATCGTCGACAGCCACTCTAAGATATGCGGCGTGTACGCCGGCGCCCCTGCCGGCAAAATCTGCCCGAACAACGTCGCATCAAACCGGTTCATCAACACCCCGCTCAGCACCAGCAGCGGCGCCGCAATCTGTACGCGCAGGCTGCGCCGCCAAGCCGCTCGGCTCAACAGCCCGATCGGCAGCAGCACACCCACGACCATCTCCAGGCTCCACAGCACCCCATACATCCCGTCGCCCAGCAGCTGCCACTCGTTGGCCCAGATCACCTCGGCTACCTTGAGCACCGCATAGATGACCGCCACCCACAGCAGCCCCTTGCCCAGATCCGGCGCCGATGCCTGCATCCGTCTTGCTCCCCCGCAGCCTGCACGCCGCCAGGTAGGCCAGGATGCCCAGGCTCAGCCCCGCCATGATCGACGACACGTAGAACAGCACCGGCAGCAGCGGCGTGTACCACAGTGCATGCAGCCGGTGCGGCATGTTGAGATACAGCGTTCCCAACGTCGACTGGTGCAGCGTCGAAAGCGTCACGCCGATGATGCTCACCGGCACGATGATCGCCTTGGCCGCCTGCGTGGGCCACCGCCATGGCAGAAACCGTAGAAAGTCCGGGCTGACTTCGATCAGCAGCACCGTGCTGTACAACAGCACGCACCAGCTGATCTCAAACAGCGGCGAGTGCAGGTTGAAGTACAGCAGGAAGTGATAAAAGCGGTCCCATCGCCCCAGGTCAAGCACCAGCAGCGCCAGGACTCCCATGTACCCCAGCAGGCCCACCAGCAGCGCCGGGCGCAAGGCCCGGTGAAACTGCTCCAGGTGAAAGATGTGCACCACGGCCGCCATCGTAAATCCCGCCCCGGCAAATGCGATCAGCCCAAAGTCAAAACCGATCCAGATGCCCCACGAGATGTCGTCGCTCAGCGCTGTCGAGGCCTGCAGCCCCATAAACAGGCGGCCTATGCCTGCCGTCACTCCCATCACGGCGAGAAAGCCCAGGATACCCAGCAGCCAGTCCTTTGCCGCCACCCTCTGCGGCAGCGACGATTCGTTGCGCGCTGCAACTGGTTGCTGCCAACGCAAACCCTTGGTGCTCATAGCTCCTTCTCTTTCTTGCCCTGCTGGTCATGCGCCTGTTCGGCTTGCTGCAGTTTGAACTCCAATTGACGGCCGTCAATCACCTGCTGCCGCCGGCGAAAGATCAGGTGCAGACCTGTGGCCAACGTCGCCACCGTGGCAGCCACGGCCGGCGTAAGCTGCATGACCGTCTCTGCATAACCCGACACGGTGCGCTCGCCAAACGTCGGGAAGCCAAGCTGCGCAAACGGCACGTCCGACAAGTACAGCATCGAGGTTCCGCCCACCTCGTGCTCGCCATAGACGTGGTCGATATAACGATCCGGTGTCGACGCGATCTGGGCCTTGGCCTGCGCCAGCAGCTCGCTGCGCTTGCCGAACCGCAGCGCCCCGTTGGGGCACGAAGCCACGCACGCCGGCCGCTGTCCGTCGGTCACGCGGTCAAAACACATCTCGCACTTGTGAATCAAGCCCAGCACGTTGTCCCACTGGTATTTCGGTACGCCAAACGGGCAGGCATATTGGCAGTAGCGGCAGCCGATGCACTTGTCTGCATCGTAGACCACCGGCCCCTGCGCCGTCTTGCGCAGGGCTCCCACCGTACACGCCGACACGCAGGCCGGGTGCAGACAGTGCATGCACTGTCGCTTGACATAACTGCCCGTGCCGTCCACCTGCTGCCGTGTGTCCACAAACGACAATGCACCGCTGTCCAGTTTCGTCGGGGCAACCTCGGGCAGTGGCAGGTCGTTTGCGGCCTTGCAGGCCAGCGCGCAGGCTTGGCAGCCGCTGCACCGGGTCAAGTCGATCAGCACGCCTACGGCTTCGCCTGTGTCGGCCGCGTCGCCGCCGCTGGATAGCGCGCTGGCCTGCGCCGGCCGTGCCCCCTCGAGCAGGGCGCATCCCGCCGCCGCTGCTGCTCCTAGACCCATTCGCTTGACAAATGCTCGCCGGGAGAGTCCCTGCCCATGGCTTGATTCTAAGGCGATCGCTTGGCGTGTCATTGTGCGCCCCCTTCTCCGTCTGCATCATCATTCTGCTTTGAGCGGGCCAATCGCACCGCGACCAGCACAAAGACAATGCCAAGGATGCCGCCGATACCGATGCCCGTGCCAAGGCTCACCGGCTGCCACAGGCTCAATGTGCGATTGGCCTGTTGTGCGCTTGCCAGCTCGGCCTGCAGTTGCGGCACCTGGCCGGCCGTCTGCATCAGGTCATTGCGTACCACAAAGTTCGCCTGGATCGGGCCGTTCAGCACTGTCACATCCTTGCTGTGACAGTCCAGGCACTTGGCGCTCGAGACCGAGACAAAGTCATGCCGCGGCGCCGCTTCCAGCGCAGCGTTGGGATCACTGGAGGCTACACTCTGGCCTGTATGTGGCGTCCCGTCGGCCAGGTGACAGCTCGTGCAGCCAGTCTCGCCCAGCCAGTGTGCCGCATGCAGCGGATCCTGCAGCGAATCGCGGTGGCAGGTCTCGCACAGTTGGTCGTTCGTCACGCGCAGATCCTGCGTATGCGACAGATGGCAGCTGATACACTGGATGCCCGCCTCGGCGTGCACTGTGCCCTTCCACTCGGCTGCTGTCTGCTCGTGGCAGTCCGTGCACGCCGACGAGTCCGTGGCCAGTGGGATCATCCCCTTCTCCGGGTGCCCCTCCACATACTTGCCGTGGCAGGTCGCGCACGTCGCCACCGGCTGCCCATCCGCGCTCACCTGCCCGTGCGGCGACATCTGCCACGATTCCTTCTCCAGCGAATGGCAGCCGCAGCCCTGCTTTTCCTCCAGCGTCATCGGGATCTCAGGCGTGGCCGCGCCCTCTGGTACAGCAGGCTCCTGCATAGGCGCCGCCGCACACGCCACGCGCGGCGTAACCAGCGTCAAAAAGGCAAAGGCAATGGCGACGAATGCCAGGCGCAACGCTTGCTTTGTCGCCATTGCCGTATAAATATCACTACAGATACCGGTGCGCATTGCCCATACTCCTCTACATGAGTCGCTGCCCGGGGGAAGACAGCAAATTTCGGCTATCACCCACCCTACGCCGCGTGCGAAAAATGGTTGGCCGCCTTGCCTATCAGCCACGTCACGACGATCGGTACCCCAAACCGCAGGGTTGCCAGCGCAGCCAACGCGCCCGTCATCACCGCAATTTCAGTAAAACCCATAGGTATCGCTCCTTCGCGGCCTGGCCGCTGCGTCAATAATCGTTGCCACCAGCATACCAATCCCCCACCTCCCGCGCATCAGGATCCACACCCATTCTCACCAACCATCTTTTCGACCACCCATCTCCCTCCCATGGGGCAAATCCCCACCCCCCACATGGGGCAAACAGCACATCCCCACTACACTTGTCCCCGACCCCCAACCGTGCTATCCTTTTCCCACCGTCCGTCCATCTGCATCACCAAGCTTTCCTCTCTCCATCGGTGGAGACACCCGTGCGCCACTTTCTACGTCGCCTGTTTGACACAGCCATGCCGCACAATCGCGCGCCGTGGCTGCGTTACGGCTTCGCCTTGCTTTGCGCCGCCTGCGCCTCGTTGGCAACATTGGCATTGCCGGCCGTCGGTACGAGCACGCCACTACTTTTCTTTTTTCCCGCCATCATCATGAGCGCGCTGTATGGCGGCCTCGGCCCAGGGCTTTTGGCCGTAGTGCTCTGTGCCCTGGTCCTCGACCTCTGGGTGCTTTCCAGCAGCGAGCTTATGCAGCCGCGCAGCTGGCAGTTCACGGAAACTATCCCGTTCCTCGTCGTGGCCGCCGCCCTTGTGCTGCTGATTTATGCCTTGCAGCGGGCACGCTCTCACCTTATTGCCGAGCGCGAGGAGTTGCGCACAGCGTTGGCATCCGTTGCCGCCAGCGAGGAGCGCTTTCGGGTCGCGCAGGAGCTTTCCCTCGATGCATTTACCATCTTGGAGGCCGTGCGTGATGACGGCGGCCGCATTGTCGATTTTCGCTGGCAGTATGTGAACCCCGCGGCCACGCGCATTCTCAAGAGTGACCGCGCGCAGTTGGAAGGACGGCGGCTGCTGGAAGTCTTACCCGGCAACAAGACAAACAGCGAGCTGTTCGCACGCTATATACAAGTCATCGAGACCGGACAGCCACACGACATCGAGATTCCCTATGATGCCGATGGCATTCAAGGTTGGTTTCGCAATATGGCCGTCAAGCTCGGGGATGGGGTGGCTATCTCGTTCTATGACATCACCGACCGCAAGCGCTACGAGCGGCAGTTGGGCTATCAAGCGTTCCTGCTCGAAAACGTGAGCGACGCCGTGTTTGCCTTTGACGGCGATCTGCGGATCACGCTCTGGAACCGTGGCGCCGAAGAGCTCTATGGTTGGAAAGCGGAAGAGGCGCTGGGCCGCCCCGCCGGCGAGGTCGTGCGCACGGCCGTCACGCTCGCCGAGGCTAAGACAAGAGTCGTCGAGTTGGATTCCGGCCACAGGCGCCACTTTGAGGCGGTGCACCACAACCGCGCCGGTGACCTCCTCTATATTGATTCGACCGCGGCCGTGCTGCGCGATGAGAACGGCAGCACGACCGGCTACGTTGTGATCAACCGCGACGTGACGGCCAGAAAACGCTACGAAAAGGAATTGGAGCTGCTCAATGCCTCCCTGGAGCAGCGGGTGCAGGAACGCACCGCTGAACTCGAACGCAGCAATCGCGAGTTGGACCAGTTCGCCTATGTCGCTTCCCACGATCTCAAGGCGCCGCTGCGCGCCATCGCGCTGCTGGTCGAGTGGATCACGGAAGACGCCGCGCCCGTGCTGTCGCCTGCATCGCTCGCACACCTGGCCAAGCTCAACGGCCGCGTGCGGCGCCTTGACAAGCTGCTCAACGACCTTCTCGACTACTCCCGGGCGGGCCGTACCCACGACGAACCTGAGCAGGTCGATACGCGCCGGCTCGTCCAAAGCACCATCGAGCTGCTCAACCTGCCGCCTGGCTTTACCGTGCTGCTGCCCGACGCCATGCCGGTTCTCTTCACCGAGCGCGTGCCGCTGGAAGCAGTATTCCGCAACCTGATCCAAAACGCCTGCAAGCACCACGGCCGCCCCGAGCAAGGCCGCGTAACCATCACGGCCACAGAACTGCACACCGACCAGGGCGACGCCATCCTGTTCGCTGTGGCCGACGACGGGCCTGGCATCCCGCCTGAATATCACGACCGCGTCTTCAAGCTGTTCCAAACGCTCCAGCCTCGCGACCAGGTGGAAGGCAGCGGCATTGGCCTCAGCATAGTCAAAAAAACCGTCGAAAGTCGCGGTGGCGCCGTCCGCCTCGAATCCCAACCCGAGTCCCAACCGGGCTCCGGCGCCACCTTCTACTTCACGTGGCCCATCTAGGGCCCGCGCTCTCAACACCGCCGATCGCCGGTGCACCGTCCATCCGAGGATTGCAAGATGCGCCGGCTAAGAGTTTGCTGCTGCGCCTCCGCACTCATGCCCTGACGATACCTCGAAATCCCAGGTGGCTGGTTCCCGTGTCGACCGGTTGCGCCATCCGCGCGGCGGGACGGTAGCGCTGACAGTAATTCGGAGCACATAAATGCGAGCCGCCTTTGATCACGCGCCGTGGGATTTTGATGTCGGGCATCGCAGGATCAATGCTCATTTCACGCTCTGTGCTGCGCGGGTTATCTGTCGTGCAGCATGCATGTGTGGGGACGTGTGTGCCGGAATACCAATCCAGCGTCCACTCCCACACATTGCCGATGATGTCCATGAGCCCGTAGCCGTTTGGTGGAAACGCCCCCACGGGAGAGGTGCCTTCGTAGCCATCAGCTAGCGTATTTCGATACGGGAACATGCCCTGCCATGTGTTAGCCATGTGCTGGCCGCCGGGTGTAAACTCGTCACCCCACGCATATTCTTTACCGTCCAACCCGCCACGCGCGGCAAACTCCATTTCTGCTTCGGTCGGCAATTCCTTGCCGATCCAAGCTAGATACGCTTCGACATCCTGCAGTGCAACGTGCACCACCGGATGCTGCTCCTTGACTGCAATTGAGCTCGTCGGGCCCTGCGGCTGGCGCCAATCAGCGCCGGGAACCCAATGCCACCAGTTGTAGGCATTTCTCATATCCACGCGTTGGGTGGGTTTGATGAAAACCGTGGACGCTGCGAACAACAACTCTGGCAGTGCGCCGGGGTACTCCTCCGCCTTGGGCGTCTGCTCCGCAAGCGTGACATATCCCGTCGCCGCCACAAATCGCCCAAATTGCTCATTGGTCACCGGCGTACGGTCCATCCAGAATCCATCCACCGCTACGTTGTGGACGGGCGCTTCTTCGGGATAGTGGCGGTCCGAGCCCATGCGAAATGCGCCGCCCGGAATCCAAACCATATCCGTGAACGGTGGATCACCGGGCAACGCGTGGCTGTTCATCTGTTCTGCCTCCCTATCCAACGGATCATGATTAATGGCCGCCGCCGCCGGCGGCATCGGCCATCTTCGCCAGCGCGTCGTCGATGGTAAAGCTCGCGGTCTTCTGCCCTTCCATGCCAATCTCCTTTCGATAGCGGGTGCCATGGTTCCATTCCGTGTAGCGACGAATATCCGCCTCTGTCGCGCCAGCGTAATGCGCAGGTGCTACTCATGCCAAAGGATGTGCCATAGTTGCGCAAGTGTAGGCACATCAAGCCAGCTTGTCAATACTTCTTGGCGGGTTGTGCCTGCATGACTTGAGCAACTTATGTGCATTTATAGCGCACTTGGAGCTGCCGCGATTTACGGCTAGACTGATATTCAATATTTGAGCATTCGTTCAATTAGTAGCCTTATGCCCCTACCGGCTGTGGCAGATATTCCACCTTACCCCGACCGGGCGCACTGCGTTTCACGATTGGCTGGCGACACCTGTAACGCATGGCCGGCAGATGCGCATTGAGTTTCTGGCCAAGTTGTACTTCGCCGAGCGCCAGCAGACTGCCAGTGCTTTCCAGCTGCTGGCTTACGACGTGCCGGCATACCCTTCTGCGGCCGGAAACGCGTGACTGACAAATCAGCACAATCGATCAACTGTACACGGAAAGGATTCCTATGCGCCGGCCATACCACATGCTGCTGCTGTTGTGCGCAGTCACCTTCGTCGTCGCGGGGTGTACCCCCTTCTCAGCGCCGGCTGCGGGCGCCGCACAGACGGAAAGCGCAACGCGTGCAGGAACGCAGCCGGCCCCTGCTACGCTCAACGTCTTTGCGGCGGCGTCGCTGACCGACGCCTTCGACGAGATCGGCGCGAGCTTTGCCGCGGCGCACGCCGGCACGGACGTGGTGTTCAACTTTGCCGGTTCGAATCAGCTGGCGACCCAGATCGGCCAAGGTGCGCCGGCCGACGTGTTTGCCGCGGCCAACAAAACGCAAATGCAGGCTGCAATCGATAGTGGACGCGTCGTAAGCGGCACACAGCAGACGTTTGCGCGCAATCGGCTGGTGGTGGTGACCCCCGGCGACAACCCGGCGGGATTGGCAAGCCTGCAGGACCTGGCCAGGCCCGGCAGCAAGATCGTGCTGGCCGCCAAGGAGGTGCCGGTCGGCCAATATGTGCTCGACTTCTTGGACAAGGCAGAGGCCGACGGCAGCCTGGGGGCGGGTTACAAGGAGGCGGTGCTGGCCAATGTCGTCTCGTACGAAGAGAACGTGCGCTCGGTGCTGGCCAAGGTAACGCTGGGCGAGGCGGATGCCGGCATCGTCTACACCTCGGATGCAGGCGCCAGCGCGGACGAAGTGCAGCAGATCGAAATCCCAGATGCGCTGAACAGCATTGCCCAATATCCGGTTGCCGCGCTGAGCGACAGCCAGAACCCAGAGCTAGCCCAGGAGTTTGTGGCGTATGTGCTGGGCCCGGAAGGGCAGCAGGTGCTCGAGAAGTACGGCTTCATCGGCGCCGGCGGGCAGTAGACCTGAGCCGGCATAGAGCTGCGACTACCGGCTGCGGCTGGACGAGAGTGCGCAGGCATTGCGCTGCGCGCCGTACCTCGCCTGTGCTATAATGGTCCCGCCAATCGCCTGTCTTTCGCAACTGTACGCCGCCATGCCCGAACACGCCCCGGTCGACAACTTTCTGCAGCGCTGGTCCACATCGGGTGCGGCCGAACGCGCCAATTACCAGCTGTTCCTATCCGAACTGTGTGACGTGCTGGAGATCCAGCGCCCGCAGCCGAGCACGCCCGACGAGGCTGCCAACGCCTATGTCTTCGAGAAGCCGGTGCCGCTCCCCTACGGCAGCGCCGGACGCATCGACCTCTACAAGCGCGCCTGTTTTGTGCTGGAAGCTAAGCAAGGCAGCGATGACTGGGAAGCACCCAAGCCGCTGTCCACGGCCGCGCTCCAGGCCCGCCGCGGGCGCAAGCGCGGCACGGCCGTGCGCGGGACCGCCACCTGGGACACGGCCATGGAGCGCGCCAAGGAGCAGGCGCAGGCCTACGCCCGCAACCTGCCGCCGCCGGAGCTGCTCGACGGCGGACGGCCGCCTTTTCTGATCGTGGTGGATGTGGGTGCGACTGTCGAGCTGTACAGCGAGTTTACACGCACCGGCGGCCAATACATCCCCTTCCCGGATCCGCAGAACTATCGCATAGCCCTTGACGAACTGCGTGAGCCCGCCGTACGCCAACTGCTGGCGGCCGTCTGGACCGACCCGATGAGCCTCGACCCCGCCCGCCGCAGCGCAAGGGTCACGCGTGCGATTGCCGGCCAGCTGGCGCAGCTGGCGCGCTCGTTGGAGGGGCAGCATGCGCCCGACGCCGTGGCGCACTTCCTGATGCGCTGTCTCTTCACCATGTTTGCCGAGGACGTGGGGCTGCTGCCCAACCGTTCCTTTACCCAGCTGCTGGGGGACCTGCGCCACAACGTGCGCGATTTTCAGCCCATGGTCGAGCACCTGTGGCAGACGATGAACACGGGCGGCTTCTCCGTCATCCTGCGCACGCACATTCCTCGTTTCAACGGCGACATCTATGCCGACGCCGCAGCCCTGGCGTTGGACGCCGACCAGCTGCAGTTGCTGAGCGAGGCGGCGCGCGCCGACTGGCGCGACGTCGAACCGGCCATCTTTGGTACGCTGCTGGAGCGGGCGCTGGATCCGGTCGAGCGCCACAAGCTGGGCGCCCACTACACGCCGCGCGCCTATGTCGAGCGGCTTGTGCTGCCCACCGTGATCGAGCCGCTGCGCAGCCAATGGGCCAGCGTCAAGACCGCCGCGCTGCTGCTGCACGACCAGGGCCAGCCGGGGCTGGCGGTCGAGGTGGTCGAGGACTACCAGCGCAGCCTGGCGCACACCCGGGTGCTTGACCCGGCGTCGGGCACCGGCAATTTTCTCTACGTCACGCTCGAACACATGAAGCGCATCGAGGGCGAGGTTCTCCAGGTGCTGGGCGAGCTGGGCCAGAACCAGCTCAGCCTCGAGATGGAGGGCATGCAGATCACGCCGCAGCAGTTTCTGGGCATCGAGGTCAACCCGCGCGCCGCCGCCATTGCCGAGCTTGTGTTGTGGATCGGCTACCTGCAGTGGCATTACCGTACGCGCGGCGACGTGCAGCCGCCCGAGCCGATCGTGCGTGCCTTCCACAACATTGAGTGCCGCGACGCCGTGCTGGCGTGGGATGGCGTAGAGCCGCTGCTCGACGACGCCGGTCAACCGGTCACGCGCTGGGATGGGCGCTCCTTCCGTCCACACCCTGTTACCGGCGAACTCGTGCCCGACGAACACGGCCGCGTGCCCGTCTACCGCTATCACAACCCGCGCCCGGCGCAATGGCCGGACACCGACTATGTCGTCGGCAACCCACCCTTCATCGGCACGGCGCGCATGCGGGAAGCATTAGGGGATGGTTACGCCGAGGCGATTCGCAGCGTCTACCCGCACGTGCCGGACTCTGCCGATTACGTCATGTACTGGTGGGACAAGGCAGCTGAACTAGCGCGGGCAGGGAAGATCAAGCGGTTTGGCTTCATCACGACCAACAGCCTGCGTCAGACCACGGCACGCCGAGTGTTGGAGCATCACATGGAGGCCCCGCCGCCACTTTCGCTAGTGTTTGCGATTCCCGACCATCCTTGGGTGGACACTGCCGAGGGCGCAGCTGTGCGTATCGCCATGTCGGTAGCTGAAGCTGGCGCTAGCAGTGGCACATTGCAGCGTGTCATCGGTGAGCGCACTGGCGAAGATGGCACAAACGACGTTGTTCTAGAGATGGCAACGGGCAAAATTCAGGCCGACCTCACCATCGGCGCGGATGTGGCCGGCTGCAAAGTGCTGCTTGCCAACCAAGGACTCAGCAGTCGAGGCACGCAGTTGTTTGGTGCGGGCTTTATTGTCGGCGAAGAGGAAATCAAGAATCTGGACGCTGGGGCGCAGGGCGTCGTTATCCGTGAATATCGCAACGGCCGCGATATCACGCAGTCGCCGCGTAGTGTGTATGTTATCGACCTGTTTGGCCTTACCGAGCAGGAGGTGCGCGACCGGTATCCGGCCATTTATGAGTGGGTTTACAACCGGGTCAAGCCAGAGCGAGACCAGAATCGTCGAGCATCTTACCGCGAGAAGTGGTGGATTCATGGCGAGCCACGCTCAGTTCTACGCGCAGCGCTAGCCGGGCTGCAACGCTATGTTGCTACAGTTGAGACGTCAAAGCATCGCTTCTTCGTATTTCTTGATAAAGCCGTGCTGCCGGACAACATGCTTGTGGCGATCGCGCTGGATGATGCCTATATTCTGGGAGTCCTGTCGAGCCGTATCCACGTCGTCTGGGGACTTGCTGCCGGGGGCCGACTTGGCGTTGGAAACGATCCCCGCTACAACAAGTCGCGTTGCTTTGAACCGTTCCCGTTTCCCAATGAAACGCCTGCCCAGCAAGCCCGCATCCGCGACCTGGCCGAGCGCCTCGACGCTCATCGCAAGCGGCAGCAGGAGCAGTACCCGAAGCTGGCCATGACGGACATGTACAATGTGCTCGCCAAAGTACGTGCAGAGGCAGCATTGAACGCTGCGGAGAAGCTCACCTATGCGGCCGGCCAGTTGACCATCCTCCGCCAGCTTCACGACGAACTCGACGCGGCGGTGGCGGAGGCCTACGGTTGGCCGGTTGACCTCGACGACCAGGAGATTCTGCAGCGCCTGGTCGATCTCAACCGCCAGCGCGCCGTCGAAGAGGCGCAGGGGCTGATCCGCTGGCTGCGGCCCGCCTACCAGGTTCCACGCGCCGGGCTGGCCCCACTCCAGGAAGCGCTTGTCGAGGAAGACGCCGGCGCGGCAGGCCAGGCAGCGGGGACACTGCCACAAAAAGCAGCCCTCCCCTGGCCCGACACCATGGCCGCCCAGGCTGCTGCCGTTCGTGCCCTTTTGCAGGCTGCGACCGGTCCTGTGGCTGCAGACGCGCTGGCAGCTGCATTTGACGGCAGCGACAAGGCAAGGCTGAGCCGCGTGCAGGAGCTGCTGGCTACCCTGGCTGCCTTGGGACAGGCCCGCGTGAGTCCTGAACCGTCCGTAGTCTGGTCCCTCGTGTAGAATTGAGCGCACCTGCGCGCTGGCAATTCAGAGGGAACGAAGACCGGCTACTCTGCCAAAACCAGTTCGGCCGTCTGCGTAAGTTCATCGGCAATCATGGCTTGCTCGTCGTCACAGCGCAAGCGCACGCACGGCAGCAAGCGACGAGCGGGCATGCCATAGGAATCGGCAGGGTTAAAATCTTGCATGCCAAAAAGATAAATTTGTAGATGTTCACGCACCACGACCCCGTAAGGATTGGGGTTCAACTGCCGGTAGGTGCGCCGAAACCCCAGCGCTTCGTAAAAGGTGATTGCTTCATCTAGATCGCGACAGGGTAGACAGGGTACGTACGTTCGTTGGCCATAACCTGATTGCCTTTCGAAAACATCGTTATTTTCGCGAACGCCGGCGATTATACTCCAGACGGGTATGATCGCACCACGCGGACACGCTCCCTATATAGTGATACATTTTGCGCGCAACGGGGATTAATGTGACTGTTGCTGGATGGTGTTCAGTAAACAATATTGTAATTGCTAGGGCGCGCAATTACCCGTAATCCGGTCGGACAGGCCTTGTACTCCTTACGTACAGCAATCGTATAAGAGCCATAATGTGCAATTAATTAATTTTTGGTAATCTAAAGCAGTCATTCTTAGGTCCCGTGGCAAGGGTGCAGATCTGCGAATCGGGACGCTGCCGGAGATGATGTCGCCTACGCCGGCCTTTCTCCGCCCGCCACTTGCCGCCCATTTTATTCTTTAGAAAGTTGTTTGCGATGCAAAACAAACAAGACCACGGCCTCAGCTTACGCGACTGGGCCGGCGCCGAACGCCGCCAGCGCTCCTACACGGACGAGGAAATGCGCCGCAAGCTCATCTGGCAGATGAAACGCATCGCCATGCGCCTCAACGCCGACACCATGACCGTCCAATCCATGCGCGAACTCGTCTGCGACGAAATCATCCGCCTCTATGGCACAGACGCTGAACGCATGCAGCACGACATGCAAAACATCGTCGGTTGGTACAACTACAGCAAAGCCTACGTCCCCGAATACGAGCCCATCTTCCCCCTCTGGCTCGCCGAAATGATCGACGAACGCACCAACCATCCCGACGACCGCCCCGCCTGAGCATTTCCCCCCTTCGCCCAACAAAAAGGCCGGCTGGATGACACGAGCATCCAGCCGGCCTTTTTGTTCATCGTGGGATGCGCTAGTTGTTTGGCTAATCCTTGCGCCCGGCGATATTCACCATCCACTTGACGCCGAACTGGTCGTTGACCGCGCCAAACGTATCGCCCCACGGTGCCTGCATGAGCGGCTGTACGACCGTGCCGCCCGCTGCCAGCTTCTCGTAGTAGCCACGCAGCACCGCCTCGTCGTCCCCGCTGAGTGACATATACATGTCCGTCCCTTGGCTGTACTCCATGCTGTCAAGCGTGTCGGCAGCCATGAATGTAACGCCGTTGTCTGCCTCCAGCTGCGCGTGCATAATCTTGTTGTCCTCGCTGGGGTCCGGCGAGGCGCCATATTCCTTGTACGTGCTCATCGTCAGCTTGCCGCCAAAGACGGTATAGTAGAACTCCATCGCCTGGCGTGTGCTGTCCCGGAAATTGAGATATGGATTGAGTCTCGCTTGCATAGTTCCTCCCTCGGTTCCCTTCTCCATTGCGCTGCGCGTGCGGAAAAACTCCGTTGTCGGAGCCGTCCCAGTATATGCGAACATCCGTTCTGTGTCAAGCAGTTTTTTCTCGTTTAAAGTGCATCCTGCCCATCAACCCCGTAGGGGCACAAGGTCCGGCGAAACGACGATCGGCGCGCCGAGCAGGTGATTCCCGCCGGACCTTGTGCCCGCTCCCCCTCTGCCGGCGACGCTCCCCGCGCGCCCCCTACCTTAACCAGACCGCCGGACCTTGTGCCCGCTACCCCCTCTGCCGGCGACGTTCCCCCGCGCCCCCAAGCTTGGCCAGACCGCCGGCCTGGCCTACAATGAAGCCGCGAATCCGGCAGGCATGTCGATGAGGTGGCGATTGAGTAATCCCCATAACCAGGACGGTGACAAATCTTCATCCGCTGTCCACCAGCGGATCGACCACCTTAACGGGCTGGCCTGGGAGCTGAGCGACACGGACTCCAAACAGGCGTATGCGCTCAGCGAAGAGGCTTTCGCCCTCGCTTCCTCACCCCAAGACGGCGACGGGGCTGGCGCAGCGATCGACCAGGCCGGCATCGCTTTCAGCCTGCGCACGCAGGGCTATCTCAACCAGCGCTTTGGCAACTACCCGCTGGGTCTCAGCCAGTTAACCCAGGCCTTGGCGATATTTGAATCGCTCGGCCGCGCCGATGGCCTGCCCGACGTCTACGATGGACTCGCCGGCATCTACGGCCAGATCGGCAGCTATCCCGAATCGCTCGATTACATCCACAAGCAGCTTGCGGCCGCCGAACACATCGGCGACCAGCGCCGCGTTGCCAACGCCTATAACAACCTGGCGAGTATCTACACGGAAATGGGGCAGCACCAACGCGCCATCGAAACGCTGCACCGCAACCTGCAGCTTGCCGCTGCCACCGGCTACGCGCGCATCGCTTGCCTTTCCCATCTCAACCTGGCCCAGGTTTATACCCTGACCGGCGATTATGCGTTGGCGCAGGAACATGGCCTGGCCGGGCTGTGTCAGAGTCAGGCGGCAGCGTTTGAGGTCTTTGAGGTGTACGGCTTTGAGATCCTCGGCACGCTGTGCCTGCAGCAGGACGACGCCGGCGCCGCCATTCACTACCTGGACCAGGCATTGGCTGCCTCACACACGCTGCAGTCGCCGGTGACGGCAGCACGCATCCTCTTGGAACTGGGCCGGGCATATCGTGCCGCGCACCGCCTTGACCGTGCGAAGGCCTTTCTCCAGCAAGGTCTTACCGTTGCCGGTGCGATCGACGCCCGCAGCGAGCTGCTCAATACCCACCTGCTGCTCTCCGAAGTGTATGAGGAGCTGGGTGATGCTGCGCAAGCCCTGGCCCACTTCAAGCGCTATCACGAGTTGCACGAGCTGGTCGCCGGTGAGAAAGCCAACCAGCGCCTGCAGGTGCTCCAGGTGGCCCACGACACGGCCCTGGCCCAAAAAGAGGCCGAGCAGCTGCGCGGTCTTAATGAGCGCCTGGAACAAGAAGTGGCCAATCGCACCGCCGAAATCCAGCAGCTGGTCGCCACGCTCGAGCGCCGCGTGGCCGCCAGCACCGACGAGCTGGCCGCTTTCTTTGACCTGACTCTGCTGGCGAGCCAGGCCGGCGAGCCCGGCGACGTGTTCGCGCAGGCGTTGCCCCGTATTCTGGAAGTCACCCAAAGCCGGGCGCTTTGCATCCACCTTCTTGACCCAATGCGGGCTTCCCTGCGCCTGGCCGGACATCAGAATCTTGCCGATGATGTCCTGGCGCCGCTGCAGGTTGTGGCCCTTGCCGCGGGCTTCCAGCGCTGGCTGCAGCAGCCCAACGATCCACTGCTGACGACCGATCTGCCGGCTGCCGCGTTCCTGCCTGCCGCGTTCCGCCTGCAGGGTTGTCAGACCTACCTCGGGGCACAGATCAAGATCGGCGGCCGCATCGAGGGCATCCTGAGCTGCTATCGCTTCACCGACCGCGGCTTTGGCATCGATGAGATTGCGCTGGTAACTGCCCTGGCCCAGCAGATCGGCATGATGCTGGCAGCGCCGCGGCTGCGCCGCCACACCGAAGAGGTTGCCGTCTTGGCGGAACGGCAGCGGCTGGCGCGCGACCTGCACGATTCGGTCACCCAATCGCTCTACAGCTTGACGCTCTTCAGCCGCGCCGGGCGCGAAGCCGCCGCCGATGGCGACACTGTGCGCCTGCAGGAAAGCCTCCGCGAGTTGGAGCACAACACGCTGCACGCGCTGCGCGAGATGCGTCTCCTGCTCTACGAGCTGCGTCCCGCCGATCTGGAACGTGAGGGATTACAGCGGGCGCTGGAGCTGCGGCTGAACACGGTGGAGCGCCGCGCCGGGCTGGAGCTTGACCTCAAGCTGGCGGGCCTGCCGGGCCTGCCGCCTCACTATGAGGTGGACCTGTATCACATCGTCGTAGAGGCGCTCAACAACGTAATCAAGCACGCCGCCGCCCGCCGGCTGGCCGTGACGCTCGCCGCTGCCGCCGGCCGGCTCCACCTCGTCATCGCCGACGACGGCTGCGGCTTTGATCCGGGGCAGACCACAGGCGGGCTGGGGCTGAGCAATATCCGGGAACGTGTCGCCCGCCTTCATGGCCGGCTGGCAGTTGCCAGCACACCCGGCTGTGGTACCAGGTTGGAAGCTGTGATTCCTTATCCGACGGAGAACCAGTGATGTCCGAACTGCCCGAACTGATTCGCATCCTGATCGCCGACGACCACTATGTGGTGCGTCGGGGCCTGGCCGCCCTGCTTGTGCCGCGCAACGGCATGGAGGTGGTGGGTGAGGCGGCCACCGGCATTGAAGCGGTCGAGCTGGCGCGCACGCTGCAGCCGGACGTGATCCTGATGGATCTGATCATGCCCCACATGGATGGCGTCGAGGCCATTCAACGGATCAAGCAGGACAACCCCGCCGCGGCCATCCTGGTGCTGACAAGTTTTGGCGAAAGCGTCACGGTGGCGGCGGCGGTGCGCGCCGGCGCCTTGGGCTACCTGCTCAAGGACTCCTCACCCGACGACCTGTTCCAGGCCATTCGCAGCGTCCAGCGCGGCAACCTCTTTATCCCTCGGGATCTGGCTAGAGACCTGATGCAAGCACCTTTGCCCGCCCCTGTGATCGACCAGTTTACGGCGCGTGAGCTGGAGGTCTTGCGGCTGCTGGCCCAGGGCAGGTCGAACCGGGAGATCGCGGCCGCGCTCTGTATTAGCGCGACCACGGTGCGTTCGCATGTGAGTAATATCCTCCTGAAACTGCACGTCGCCAACCGCACGCAGGCTGCCGTAGCGGCCCAGGAGCGCAACCTGGTGTAGGCGGCGCGCCCGCTCGCTGCGCAGCCGCATCGCTGCACTGTCTGCGACCCCCTACAACTGTAGGGGGTCGCTCGTCGTTGGGAAATCATCCATCGGGCTGTTCCGGCAGCACTCCTACGCTGCTATGCTGATACCAAACCGGCGCGCCCATTAGCAAGGGACCGTCACATCATTCCATTCTGGCATTGAGGAGTCTCGATAATGAAACGAACACTTGTTGCTTTCTGCCTGGCTATCCTACTGGCCGTTACCGCCGGCGCAGGCCGGATGGCGGGACAGCAGGACACGCCCGACGCACCACCGGTGCAGGAACTATATATGCCGCGTAATGTGCAAGCTGCCTATGACTCGGGCAGCCGCAGCCCGGACGGCATGCCCGGGCCCAACTACTGGCAGAACAAAGCGGTGCACGACATCAGCATCACCGTGGCGCCGCCGAGTCGCACGATTTCCGGCACGGAAACGATTACCTACACCAACAACAGCCCGGATTACATCCTCACTCTTCCCGTGCGGCTGTATATGAATGTGCGCCTGCCCGAAGCGCAGCGCGAGGAGAACCATTCGCCGGAATTTCTGACTTCCGGGGTGCACATTGACGAGTTCCGTGTCGGCGGCGAGGAAACCCCGTGGGCGCCTCTGCCTGGCTCCGGTGCTACGTTCAAGGCCATCTCGCTGCCGCAGCCCCTGGCGCCGGGCGAGTCTGTCAATCTCGCGTTCGAATGGCACTACGACCTTGCCACCGAATACAAACACGAGGGCATCTTTGACCCCACCACCTATTTCCTGGCGTACTTTTTCCCGCGCATCACGACCTCCAACGATACAGATGTCGCGTCTATGGTGCCGGGCTTTGACACCGAAGAGTTTACGTATCGCTCGGGGCGTGAGCGGTTTGACGATTTCGCCGATTTCACGGTTGCGGTCAACGTGCCCAAAAACTTTGTCGTGTGGGCAACCGGCGACCTGCAAAATCCGGACGAAGTGCTTCAGCCAACCTATGCGCAGCGCCTGCACGACTCGCTGACCAGTGATGAGGTCGTCAACATCGCCACGCCGGAGGAAATCCAACAAGGTCAAGTGACTACCCAGACGGACACCGTCACCTGGAAGTGGCAAGCCGACAATGTTACGACCTTCGGCATTGGGTTGAGCGACCATTACGTCTGGGATGCAGGCAGCGTGGTCGTGGACCCGGCGACGGAGCGCAGGGCGAGCGTGCAGGCCGCATATCCCGTTGAAGCCGCGGACTTCCAACACATGGTCGAGGACGGCAAGGCCGCACTGGCCTTTGGTTCGACCGAATGGCCCGGCGTGCCCTACCCCTATAGCAAGACGACCATCTTTGTCGGCGGTGGCGACGAAGAGTTTCCGATGATGGCAAACGACAGTCCCGCGGCGCCGCCGTCGCCGGGGGCGACAGTGCGCTTTGTCGCCGCGCACGAGCTGCTGCACAGCTATTTCCCGTTTTATATGGGCATCGATGAACGGCGCTATCCGCTGCTGGACGAGGGCTGGACCACCGCCTTCGAATACCTGTTCGGTCTTGAGGACGTCGGTAAAGAGCAGGCGGACGTTCTCTTCAAAGCGGTCCGGTCCGGCCGATTGGTGCCCGCCGCGCCCGGCGTCGATATCCCGATCATCACGCCCGCCGATGCGACGCGCGGTCCTATTGCCTCTAACAACGCCTACGAAAAGCCGGCATTGGCGTATCTGGCCCTCAAGGAAGTGATGGGCGAGGCGGCATTCAAAACATCCCTGCAGGAATTCATCAACCGCTGGCACGGCAAACATCCCCTGCCCTGGGACATGTTCAACACCTTTAACGACACTTCGGATGAGGACCTCACCTGGTTCTTTGACAACTGGTTCTTTGAGCCAAATTACATCGATCTGGCGGTTGAAAATGTCGAGCAGGGAGCAGACGGGACGGTGCTCACCGTGGACAACGTGGGCGGCTTCGCCATCCCCTTTGACGTGAATGTGGTCTATGCCGACGACAGCACGGCAACGTTCCGCCAGAACCCGGCCATCTGGCAGGATTCCCCCCGGACGGCGACAATTCCGATCACCGGCACCGCAGACGTGAAAGCAGTGACCCTCGACGGCGGCATCTTCGTCGAAACCAACCAGGCCAACAACGTTTGGCCGCTTCGACCGGCTGCGGATCCCAGCGCCCCCCTGGTGGCGCAGGAAAAGAGCGCCGATGGTACGGCCTCGATCTCGATGACGCTGCCTCGCAAGTCACAGGCGCTCGGCAGCGGGCAGTATAGTGTGCCGCCAGGCGTGGTCGTCAGCCTCTCGGTCATTTCACCCACCAATACGATTACGGATGCGATCAAACAATCGGCCGTGACGTTCAGCGCCGTCGTCGAGGACGCGCAAATCGTCGATGGCGGCTCCATCGCCGGTCATCCGAGCAAAGTCGTGCGCACGACGACAAACCTTGGGGGCACTGACTACGGCTATGACTCGTATGCATTTACGACCAACGCCGGCACCTATCAGGTGGTGCTGCTGCTGCCGAATGCGGCAATTGTCGACGGCTTTCGCCAAACCATGTATCCCGGGCTGCTGAAAACCGTGGCCATCGAACCAAAGGAATAGGGACCGGCTCGCAAGCGCTGACAGACAAGATCATGGAACCTGCTCACAAGCACCATCAACCAATGCCTACGGCGATTGTCTCGCGGCCCGGCGTCATGCAGCAGTCGCTGCGAACGTCGCTCGTCGCTTGCCCGCGCCTTGCCGTAGTGGCCTCGCTTGGCGACGGGCTGACAGCGCTTAACTATGTGGATGCGCAGCGGCCGGCCTTGTTGGCCATCGACTGCAACTTGCTCGACGAAGAGGTGGAGGCCTTGCTGACCGCGATCAAGTCGCGCCAGCTGCCCACGCGCTGCCTTGTCTTCATCCGCTCCCGCCTGCGTACGGCGTGGGCATTGGGGGCAGGCGCCGATGCTGTCATGCTGCATGATGGCTCGCCTAAGGAATTATCGATAGTTTTGTCCCAGTTCTACGAGGAACAAGCGGGCGAGTAGGATCTAAGCCGCGCCACCCACCCTTTGTTAACCGCCGGCTTGTGGTCCGCTCGCGGCGGCGGCCACAGCCGGTACGTTTTCCACCGGCCCTCCTGCGCAGCCCGCACGACCTCGTGCGGGTATGAACGCCCGAGGTGCCCATGTTATACATTCTGTATCTCGTTTAATGCGCACGCTGCGTGCGCCTCTAGTAAGGAAACAAAATGCGCAAATACACAATTCTGCTACCCATCCTCGTGTTTGCCGTGCTCTTCCTGGCAGCCTGCACGGCCGTCACCCGCACACCTGCCGACGACGGCGGAGGCGCCCTGGCCGGTGCTGACGCCAAAACCCTCGCCGTGTTGGGGTCGCTGGCATACACCGGCCTCGTCGAGTCTGCACCTGTCACGCTGACCAACGGCGTCTATACCTACACCGATGCGAGCAGTGGCGAACAGCTCCACATCGGCTTGCTCGCCGGCTTCCCCGTGTACGGCGATCTTGACGGCGACGACCGGACCGACGCGGTGGCCGCACTCGAGCTTGACGCCCCGGGCAGCGGCCGCTTCACCTACCTGGCGCCGGTGCTTGACGTCTGGAATACTCCCAGTACCGGCCCAGCCGTGGAACTGGACGACCGCGTGGAGGTCAAATCCATCACGCTGGCGGATGGGCAGGTGGTGGTCGATTACATCGGCCACGGTTCCGGCGACGGCGACTGCTGCCCCTCTTACAACCGGCGCAACACGTACGCATGGCAGGACGGCACTATGGTCGAAATGAGTAATGAGGAACTAGGCAAGGCCGATCTGTCCGCAGGCGAGCAAGGCAGCGCCGCACCGGTGCCTGACGAACTCTCCACGCTCTCGGATGAGAATTTTGCCCTCTTCGTGACGGCAACCCAGGCCTCGGGCAAAACCTTTTCCGATCGGCTGGAGGTCTGCCCCGAGGTGATCCTCCCCGGCGGCCGGCAGTTCCCGCTGGCAGAGCCTGACTACAACGCCAAGCGCCCGCTCGATCTGACGGCCTTTGCCGCGGCGCTCGACGGCTGGACCCCGGAGCAGGTCGCAGCCGCAGACGAACTCCTGGCCGGTAAGAGCATCCCGGACATCCAGCAGCTGATGGATGGGGAGCAGCTCTCAGCCGTAGACTTAGTGACGTACTACGTCGATCGCATCAAGCGCTACGACGTCGATAAGCTCAACTCGGTGATCGAGCTCAACCCCGAGGCGCTCACCCTGGCCGCCGCGTTGGATGCCGAGCGGGCTGCGGGTACCGTGCGCGGGCCGCTCCACGGCATCCCTGTGCTGCTCAAGGACAACATCGCCACCGGCGACCAGCTGCACACGACCGCCGGCGCCTACGCCCTCAAGGACTGGCAGGCCGACCGCGATGCATTCCTCGTGCAGCAGCTGCGCAATTCCGGCGCCATCATCCTGGGCAAGGCCAATCTCTCTGAGTGGGCAAACTACATGGATCCGTGCATGCCCAGCGGCTTTTCCGCCGTAGGCGGCCAGACCCGTAACCCGTACGGCCTCTATGACACGCTGGGCTCCAGCTCTGGCTCGGCTGTCTCCGTGGCCGCCGACCTTACCACCGTCAGCGTCGGCAGCGAGACCGCCGGTTCGCTGGTGCAGCCGGCGCGCTACAATGGCGTGGTCGGCATGCGCCCCAGCCTGGGGCTGGTCAGCCGCGACCACGTGCTCCCGCTCAGCCCGGACCTGGACACCCCCGGGCCGATGGGCCGCTCGGTCACCGACGTGGCCGTGCTGCTCACGGCCCTGGCCGGCGAGGACGCCAACGACCCCAAGACCGCCGATGCCGCGCCGCTGGCCGGCACCGATTTCACGCAGTACCTCTCGCTGGACGAAGCTCGCAAGCTGCGCGTGGGTGTGATCATCCCCACGCAGGCCGCGGCTGCCAACCTGCAGAACCAGGTGGCTCTGCTGGAGAAGATCACGGGCAAGCAGCTTGGCGACGAAGAGCGCAAGGCGCTGCTCGAGCAGGAGGTGATCCCCAGTTGGGGCGGCGATCCGCAGGTCGCGATCAAGGCGCTCGAAGCCCTGGGCATTGAGTTCGTGCCGATCGAAGACTCGACCCTGCCCCAACTGCCCGACACGGCGCGGCCGCTGCTTGCGCACAGCTTCAAGGCGAGCCTGGATGCGTTCTTCGCCGCGCTTCCAGCTCCGGCCCCTGTCGGCAGTCTGGCCGACGTTGTCGCCGTCAACGCCGAGGACCCGGCCAACCGCGCACCCTACGGCCAGGCGTTCCTGGAAGCCGCCGCCGCCGACCCGCTGACGGACGCGGAATACGACCGCGTGCGCGCCGCCGCCCAGGCGTTCGCACGCACGTGGATCAAGACCGTATTGGCGACCAATAACGTGGACGTGCTGGTCTCCGGTATGACCTATGCCGGCAACGCCGGCGCCGCCGGCGTCCCGGCACTGACGATCCCGGCCGGTCTCGATCCTTCCGGCCGCCCGCAGGGCGTCATCCTGAGCGGCGACTACCTGTCCGACCCCAAGCTGATCGCCCTTGGCTACGCCCTCGAACAGCAGCTGCAGGGCCGGGTCGAGCCCGACCTCGACGCCGTGATCAGCACCTTTCCATAGGCGTCCCCATCCCTTGTTAACCGTCGGCAGTGGCTCGCTCGCGGCGGCGACCACTGCCGATGCGTTTACCTGGAGCGAATATGTCACGGCGCCGATTTCAGTCATCAACGCAATCGTTGAAGCAAACATACGTTAAAATTCTCACGGCACTCATCTGTGCTCTTTGGTTGGGGGCGTGCACTATGGTTACACCTACGGCGAAACCCGACTACGTGACGGCACTCGAGGCGGCCTATGGGCCACCGAGCCAGGCCGGGTTTGGGAGCGCGGTATTTTACGAACAGGGCCAAGAACCTGGCGACCTGGAGCAGGCGGCACAAGCGCAGTACCGCTATTTCGTGGGCGAGCTGTGGGATCGCTACGGCAAAGACGCGTGGATGGGAAGCTGGCAGCAGGTCTACACGCGACCACCGGGAGCAAACCGTGCCATCGTTGCCGAACTCCGCGCCATCACGGACCGCTCCGCCGCGCAGTCGGTGGAGTTGGTTCTGGACGAAGTCGCCGATCCCAAAAACGCCCGGCAAGCGCTTTCCAGCGCCTTCGACGATCCTGCCGTGACGGAGCTGGCCGCCTTCAAGATCGGCGATGGGGCGGAGCTGGCGGGCATTCTCCTGGCAGCCCGCCGCGCGGCAGGGGGCCAGACAGTAACGCTTGTCTTCTTGCTTGACTGATACGCAGTTCAGGCAGGCGTTGATCCATCTAATCCATCCGTAACTCAGTAGAGGAGATCCAACGAAATGCAACGAACTGCAATAGGGGCGGCACTGCTGGTACTGGGCGTGTCGTTGTTGACCCCGGCTCACGCCTGGGCGCAAGACGAATGCCCCGCCGTGCCCGCCGCTGGTCCAGGCGTGGAGCGCATCGAAGGGCAGGGCAGCTATTCGTTCTACGGCATTCCCACGGAGATTGTCGACCAGCCGGTGATGGCGCTGATCGACGACGGGCTGGCCGCGGAGGGCGATCGCGATTCGTTCCCTTCCAACGCCGGCCAGGTGCTGGGCGTCATCACCTCCGACTTCTTCAGCACACCCTTCTCCTACACGATTAACCTGCCCTTCGCCGGCAGCGGCATGCAGGTGGACCTGGACCAGAACGACGGCAAAGAACCCGGCGTCCAGGTCTACAACGTGGCGCTGGCACAGAACATGCTCAACACGGTGCCCTTAACCGGCATCGCCCAAGGGGCGATCCTGTCGTCCTACTACCGCGACTCGCTGACGCACGAGATCGTCAAGGGCGCCCTGGTCGTCTATGCGCCGGATGACAAGCAGGGCTTCCCCTGCGGCTATGGCGACGACGGCAAACTGTTTACCGCCGACGATCCCATCGTCACGCTGCCGCAGGGCTTTACGGTGGCCAACATCGACAATGGAACCATCACCTTTGACCGCTCGCAGGTGGCAAAGGTGAATGTGGCCGACGCCCCCGGCGCAGCTACGCTTGACTTCTCGGACCAGGGCATCGCCGAGAGCTTTAACACGCTGGTCGACTTCCTGAAGGAACGCTATGTCTTTACCGAGTTCTACGATATTGACTGGGATGCGCTGAAGGCAACCTACCTGCCGCGCGTCGAGCAGGCCGACGCCGACGCCGATCTGGGCGAGTATTTCATTGTCCTGCTGGACCTGGCGCACGATCTCGCCGACGCCCATGTTTATGTGCAGCCGGGAAGCATCTTGACAGACCCGAAGGCGTTGGAAGCGGCGAAGGGGGGGCTGCCCAATCTGTGGGGCGGGCTGCAGGCCGGACTGGTCGAGCTAAACGATGGGCGCATCATTGTGACCAGCGTAACGCCAGGTGGACCGGCCGCGACGGCGGGGTTTGCGTTTGGCACCGAAATCCTCAGCGTCGGCGGCGTGCCGGTCGACGAAATCCTGGCCCAGCCCTTGCGCACGCTAGAGTTCCCCGGCACGCCGGAGGCAAAGCGTATCAACCAGGTCGGTTATCTGCTGAAGGGGGCGGCGGGCACTGAGGTCGAAGTTGGCTACCAGCAGCCGGGCGCGACGGAAGTCATGACGACGGTGCTGACTGCGGTGCCGGATATCCCGAAACAGGCGGAAGACTCGTTGATGCCGCTGGAGTATAAGCTGGTGGACGGGGTGGGCTATGTGAGCTGGCCCGCCTTTGAGCGCACGGGGATCGCCACCCACATTTTTGCCGATTTCGTCAACGTGATGAACAAACGCCAGATTCCAGGCATCATCATCGATCTGCGCGGCAACGGTGGCGGCTCCACCTTCATGCAGTATGCGATTATGTCCTACCTCTTCGGCGAGGACAAGCCGTTGACCTTTGGCGTCGCCGACAGCTACACGTACAGCCAACTGGCCGGTGAGTTCACCCACGCGTCCGAGACCCTAAAGTTGTCCAGCCCGCCCAACGCGCGGCCGTACGGGGGCGATGTCGTCGTCTTGGTTGACCAGCACTGTGCCAGCTCCTGCGAGTTCATGAGCTATTGGCTCAAGGCGAACGAGCGCGCCACGATCGTTGGCCAGTATGCAACCGCGGGTGCGGGCGGCACCACCAACGCCGTGTACCTGCCGGGCAAGATGCAGTTCAACTATACCGCCAGCACGATCCTGGACAACGAGACCAACCAGCCGGCGTTCCAGGCCGTAGGGGTGGAGCCTGACGTGCGTGTGCCCGTGACAGAGGAGACTGAGCGCAGCAAGCTGGAGGGCGGCGACCCGGTGCTGGACGCCGGCATCGCGCATCTGCGGCGGCTGGCCTTTGCGCGGCTCGACCTGCAGCCGGCGCCGTTTGCCTCGGGCGCGATCACGACCGTGATCCCGACAAGCTGGAAAATGAATGCGGCGGGCGATGGGTACGCCAGCCCCGACCTGCCGATCAGTCTTTCGCTCCAGGCATGGACGGCCACGCCCGACACAGACCCGGATGCGATCATGCCCAACGTTTCCCCGGGGGTGCGCAAGGCATCCGAGCTGGCGACCGACGCTGGCAACTGGTCGGTCTATGCGGCGCAGACAGGCGATGACAGCAGTGCGAGCTACAACGTATACGGCGTGATCGTCCGCGACGGCCTGCCCTACATCGTCACGGCGACGACGACTGACGAGGACCTGGTGGCATTGATGGTTGAATACATCTTTGTCCCGGCGCTGAAGGGGTTTGAGGTGGGCAGCTAACTCCTTCCCCCCGGTCATCTTTCTTGTTAACCATCGGCAGTGGCTCGCTCGCGGCGGCGGCCACTGCCGATGTATTTACCTGCACACGCTTTGGTGCGGGACTTCGTAGCGCAGGAGGATGTTGTCGGAGTCTTCCCACCGGCGGGTGTCGCTGAGCCGCAGCGATAGGGGAGTCTGGCCCACGAAAACAGGGACGCCTTGCCCTAGGATGAGGTTGCCGATCAGCAAATGGATCTCATCCACCAGGTCATGGGCCAGCAGATCATTCCAGAGAGTCCGGCTGCCGGTGATCAAGATATCTTTACCCGCCTGGCGTTTGAGTTCAGCCAGCTGCTGATAGGCGTCGCGCCGCCGGATGATGCGGACATCCTGCCAATTTCCCTGCAGCGTATCTGAGACGACGATGCCCTTGACGGACCTGCCCGCCTGGGACAGATCGCGTTGTGAGTCCGTCCACTCATCCGAGGTAGGATTCTCGGCGACCTTGGGCCAGAAACTTTGGAACAGCTCGAACGAAACACGGCCCATCAAATGCACGTCGGCTGTACGCAGCAGTTCGGCATTATAGGAATCAAAGACTTTGCCCATCATGGGGAACATGACCGAAACATCGTTCCCTAAACCTGTATGATACCCATCCAGTGAGATGACGTTGTAGACAATGATTTTCCGCATGGCTGTTCTCCTTTGGTTCGTTTGTCATTGGCTGGTTTTTCATATTTTACCTCATTCCGTTTACCTCTTTCCCGTCAAACATAAAGCCGGCTGGCTGCCTAAGCACCCAACCGGCTCTTGTTTTCTATCTGCCTCAACCCTGCGCTGGCCGAGGCTCACGAACATCTGTCTCGACCCCTGCCTCGATCGCCGTGCGCCGTGCCAGGGACGTTCCGCTTAATACACCTCGATGTTGTCCTTCCCACCATAGAAGTTCCACCACGGCTGCGCGCCCTTTGCCAGCACCTTGTTCAGCGCCTCGATGTTCGTCACGCCGCGGTCCTCCAGCCATGCCACCAGCGCATCGTACCCCTGCGTGGCATACACCGGAATCCCATCCTGCCACGTCGCCCGCCCGCACAGCACGCCCGCAAACGGCGTCTTGGCCTCGGCCGCCAACTCCAGCGTCTCGCGAAACACCTCGTCCGTGACGCCGGCGCTCAAATAGATAAACGGCTTCTTCGCCACGCTGGCCGCCTCTTGGAACAACGCCATCGCCTCTTTCTTCGAATACGCCGCCGTCCCGCCAAAGGTGGACGTGTCCGCCACGTAGCTCATGTTGACCGGCACTTCGACCTTGAGCACGTCCACGCCATACTGCGGCTTGGAGAACTCTTCCATGTACGCCTTCACATACTTGGGCTTGGCCTTGGCAAACGCCAGGCTCTTGGCATCGCCGACATTGTCGTCATACGCGATCGGCTCCAGGAAGAATGCCACGTCGTTGGCCGCGCACTCCGCCCCAATCCGCTCGATAAACGCCTTCTTGATCACGTTGATCTTTTCCGGATGCGAGGGGTTGTAATACAGCAGGATCTTGATCGCGTTCGCCCCCGCCTGCACCAGCTTGTACACGCTCCACTCGGGCAGCAGGTCGGGCAGCCGGCTGTCGTCCTTCGTGTCATAACCGGTCTTCTCGTACGCCAGCAGCACCCCTGTCCCCGGCGCCCGCACCTGCAGTGCCGGCAGCCCGAACTCGGGGTCCATCAGGATTGCCGTCGAGTGCTTGGTCAGCACCATCGTCACGGCCTTCTTGAATTCGACCAGGTCGTCCGGCGTGGTGGCCGCCCCGCGCGCCTTGCCGATCGATTTCTCCAGCGACCCGCGCTGGTCCATGGCCGCGGCGGCGATGATGCCGTTGCCGTCGGCGCAGGCGTTGATGCTGGCAAATTTGCCACGCGACATACGTACTTTTGCCATGATTTCCTCCTTGGAAAGTCAAATGGGGGCCAATTTTTACCGGTTTGTTAGCCGTTTTTTCGCTGCCGATAGCGGCGGATCAGGGTGTTGGTCGAGCTGTCGTGCCCAAGTTGGGGTTCTTCGGCCGCGCCCAACTCCGGCGCAATGCGGTTGGCAAGCACCTTGCCCAGTTCGACACCCCACTGGTCGAACGGGTTGATGTCCCAGATCGCCCCCTGCACAAACACGCTGTGCTCGTACAATGCCACCAGCATGCCCAGTGTCCGGGGCGTCAGCCGGTCGGCCAGGATGGTCGTCGACGGGTGGTTGCCCTGGAACGTGCGATGCGGCGCCAGCCAATCGGGCGTGCCCTCGGCCTGCACCTGCTCGATCGGCTTGCCAAACGCCAGCGCCTCGCTCTGCGCCAGCACGTTGGCCGTCAGCAGGTCGTGATGGTTGCCCAGCGGGTTGAGCGTCTCGCAGAAGGCGATAAAGTCGCATGGGATCAGCTTGGTTCCCTGGTGGATGAGCTGGTAGAACGAGTGCTGCCCATTCGTGCCCGGCTCGCCCCAGTAGATCTGCCCGGTCTGGTAATCTGTCACCAGCTCGCCGCCCAGCGTCACCGACTTGCCCAGGCTCTCCATCGTCAGCTGCTGCAAATAGGCCGGGAAGCGCTTGAGATACTGGTCATAGGGCAGCACGGCCTGCGTCTCCGCGCCCAGGAAGTTGTTGTACCACACCGCCAGCAGCCCCATCAGCACCGGCATGTTGCGTTCCAGCGGCTCGCTGCGGAAGTGTTCGTCCATGGCGTGGAAGCCATACAGCAGCGCCCGGAAGTGGGCGGGGCCGATGGCGATCATCGTCGCGAGACCGATCGCCGAGTCCATCGAATAGCGACCGCCCACCCAGTCCCAGAAGCCAAACATGTTGGCCGTATCGATGCCGAACTTGCCTACCTCGCCGGCGTTGGTCGATACGGCCACAAAGTGGTTGGCCACCGCCTTCTCGTCGCGCAGCCGCTCGAGCAGCCACGCCCGCGCCGTGCGCGCGTTCGTCATCGTCTCCTGCGTCGTAAACGTCTTCGACGCCACGATAAACAGCGTCTCCGCCGCATCCAGGTCCTGTGTCGCCTCTACAAAATCCGTGGCGTCCACATTCGACACAAAGCGGAACGTGAGGTCGCGCTGGCAGTAGTGCCGCAGCGCCTCGTACGCCATCACCGGCCCCAGGTCCGACCCGCCGATGCCGATATTGACGATATTGCGGATCGGCTTGCCCGTAAATCCCTGCCACGCCCCGCTGCGCACCTGGTCGGCAAACTCCGCCATATGGTCGAGCACCGCGTGCACGTCGGGCACGACATTGGCGCCGTCCACCAGGATCTGGGTGTCGCGCGGCGCGCGCAGCGCCACATGCAGCACCGCCCGCTTCTCCGTCGCATTGATCTTCTCGCCGCCAAACATCGCCGCCCGCCGCTCCTCCAACCCGCATGCGCGCGCCAATGCCGCCAGCATCCGCACCGTTTCATCCGTAATTCGGTGCTTCGAATAATCAAAATACAGCCCTGCAAACTCCAAGGCCAACCGTTCCCCACGCCGGGGATCCTGCGCAAACAACTCGCGCAAATGCGCCGCGCCCACCGACTCCGCATGCTGCGCCAGCGCCCGCCACTCCGCCAACTGCGTCCGGGAAGAAGATTCAGAGCCCATAATCACCCAGCCATGTCCAATCAGAGGATAATCACCGCTTCAAATAAAGCGATCCATTCCCGCAAGTATACCACACCCCTCGTCCCCGCCTCTCCCAATCCCACCGGCTCGCTGCCCATGGAGCCTGTGCTAGAATGGTCGCATCACCGAGATGGGCGACATTCCCATTGGCGGGGAGTTGGGTGAGGATACTTGATCAGGAATGTACACAGAGAAAAGAGACATCAAACATGACAGTGTTGAGTGTGGCGGCTGCGGGTACATTTACGCTGGGCGGCGACCTGGTGGTGAATCGGTTAGGGTTTGGCGCGATGCGGATTACGGGCAAGGGGATCTGGGGTGAACCGGCGGATCGGGACGAGGCGCTGCGGGTGCTGCGCCGTCTGCCGGAACTGGGCATCAACTTTATCGATACCGCAGATGCGTATGGGCCGGAGGTTAGCGAGAATCTGATCTATGAGGCGCTGTATCCGTATAAAGGCATCGTGGTCGCTACCAAGGGCGGGAATACGCGCCACGGTCCCGACGTCTGGGCGGCTGTCGGCCGCCCGGAGTATTTGCGGCAGTGTGTGCTGATGAGCCTGCGGCGGCTCGGTTTGGAACGAATCGACCTCTGGCAACTCCATAGGATCGACCGCAACGTCGCCCGCGAGGAGCAGTTCCAGGTCATTGCCGACATGCGCCGCGAAGGGCTTATCCGCCATGTTGGGCTGAGTGAGGTCAGCGTGGAAGAGATTCAGGCCGCGCAGCGGTATTTCCCGGTGGTGAGCGTACAAAACCTGTACAACCTCACCATGCGGCAGAGTGAGGAAGTATTGAACTACTGTGAACGCGAGCAAATCGGCTTCATCCCCTGGTTTCCGCTAGCGGCCGGCGGTCTGGCGCGCGCAGGCACGCTGCTGGACGAGATTGCGGCGAAGCTGGGCGCCACTACGGCGCAGGTGGCGCTGGCCTGGGTGCTCAAGCGCAGCCCGGTGATGCTGCCGATCCCGGGCACGAGCAAGGTCGGTCATCTGGACGAGAATGCGGCGGCCGCGGAACTCACGTTGAGCGATGAGGATTTCCGGCGACTCGACGCTGCGGGACGCCAGGTATGGGAAAGCCAAAAACACTAGAAGCCCGCCGTGCGAGGCTCGCCCCATCCCCCCTCCCCACCTGCAGCCTAGTGGGGCGAGCCTCGCACGAATTCCCCAACAAAAAGGGGCACTCCCCACCCACCGGACTGCCCCCTCTTCCTAGCACGCTATATCGCCTCGACCCTGGCACGGCGCAGTACCACCCCACCAACCGCGATCCCTCTGCGCCGAGCCAGGGACGCTCTCTACCACCCCACCTCCAGCGTCTCCCCCACCGCAATTGTCACACTCTCGCCGATCGCCACGGTATCGCCACGCTGCTGGAACGGGATCGCACGCGCGCCGATCTTCACGCTCTTCACCTTCCCCTTGCCGATCGGCAGCTCCACCGTCCGCACCGCCAGCTCGCCCATCAGCACGCGCAACTCCGCCTTCTTGCGCTCGATCAACACCTCGCCCCACCCCGAGGCCAGCGACCAGAACGCCCGGAACTTTCCTTTCTCTGTCCGCACGGGCTGGAAGCCAATGTGCTTGTGCACCATGTCAAAGCGGAAACCCGAGAACGCATTCAGTAGCGCATAGGCCGCCATCGAGCGCGCGTAGTTGCTCCCGCACTCAAACTCATTCCACGGGTTGCGCCGCTCGCCGTCATAGCGTTTGCGGATGGCCTCGATGCACTCCATCCCTTCGTCCACCAGCCCTGTCATGATCATGTGGATCGCCGCCGAGTACTCAAACCCGTTCATCGTTTCTTGCGAGTACGGCGCCGGGATCGTCGGCTTCTGCGCCCCCTTCGGCCACGCACAGATCACCAGCCCGCCCTCGTCGTTCAGACAGTAGATGCGGCAGGGGTTGTACACGTCGCCCATCACGGGAATGTAGTTGTACTTGTAGATGGCGGCATTGGCCTTGGCCACCTGCGCCGGGTCGAAGATCTCGCCTAGCCCGTACAGCGATGCATGCCACTGCCCCAGCAGCTGGTCGATGCTCGACCCCTCGCCGATCTGGTACTTGATCTCCTTGTGCTCCTCGTCCCAGTAGGCATCCATGGTCGAGCCGCCGATCAGCACGCTCTCGTCCTTGGCAAAATCTTCGACGATCGAGCGGTCGCCCAGGTCGATGCGCTGGACGTAATAATCGCCGTTAAAGAGGTTGGCGTCGGCCCACGCCTTGCCGCGGGCAAACATCGCCCGGTAGTGCTCGGCCGCCCCTGGATCGCCTACGTAATCGGCCATCTCTGCCCCGGCCTTGAGCGCGCCCAGGTACATACCCGTCAGCCACGCATTGGGCCCAAACAGCTCCATGTCCAGCGTGTGATGCTGCCGCCCCCACAGCACTCCCGTCATCTCGGGGTCCCAGCGGTCTTCGTTGGCCGGACTCCAGGCAAACTCCAGCGACTGCTTGACCGCCGGCCACAGCTCAGCCAGCCATTGGCTGTCGCCGCTGATCTTCCAATCGCGGTACGTCTTGAGCACGCCGCCCAGCTGCCCGTCGGCGCAGGCGCGGAAGTCCCACTGCCCAGCCCCAAGCGGCAGTTGGATGCGAAACGGCATCCCGCCGTCCGGCCGCAGGTTATACTTGTAGTCCGCCGTACGCATCGACCGCTCCAGCGCCGGGTACAGGAATGGCAGCGTCTGCTGGTAGTTCCACACGTGCGTGCAGGAGCCCTCGCAGCAGCCCTCCGTCGGATGCAAACCCTCCCAGCCGTAGAAGGTCCCATCCTCCAGCCGCAGCACCGTCGGCGACTTCAAGATCGCCATGTTGCCGGCAATGGCGTCGATCGCCACCTCCGGCAGCGTCGACGCAAACAGCGTCTCCTGGAACAGCCGCGTCTCGGCCAGCAGCCGGTCCCAGTGTTCGAGTGCATACGCCGCGCTCGCATGCGAGTCCGCCCACTGCGTGGCATAGTAGTTCTTCCACGTCGGGTCGATGCCCTCGGCCACCAGCTGCTCGCGCTTCCAGTAGTTCTCACAAGTGGGAAAGCTCCAGGAGATGACAAATCGGATGCGCCGCGTCTCTCCCGGTCGCAGCCGTACATGCACTCCCAGCATTCCCTCGTTGTTCGACCCTGCCTTCTCCAGCGGATACGTGCGGTTGCGGAACGCGCCCGGCGTGGTGAAGTCCTTCCAATACACCTCCAGGCTGTCAAACCACACTCCCCGGAACCAGTACTGCTGCCAGCTCAGCTCCGCGCCCTTATCAGGGTCGCGGCTCGGCCCGGCGTCTGTCGCCAGGCTCAGGTCGCCGTACGCGGGGGTACCTGGCTGCACGCCGTCCGAGCTCAGGTGCAGCGCTGTGCCCCAATTCTCCTGCACGATCTCGTTGCGGTTGTTGGCCGGCAGCGGGTTGCATAGCACGCCCGCCAGCGTATAGGTCAGTTCCTCTTTGCTCGTGTTTGTAATAGCGAACTCAAAAAAGGCCGCCGGGATGCTCGATTCGCGGTCGTTGAGCGGGATCAGCGGGTTGAACGCCAGCAGCGAAACCCGGCCCGGGAAATCCTTATCGGCAAACGCGACCTCGGCCAGCGGGAACTTGCCCGTAAACGTCACATCGTCAAAATGCGGCAGCCCCGTCAGGTATTCGCGCCGCGGTCCCCAGCCAAAGCTCTGAAAGCGGGTGACATGCACCTCGCCCTGGTACGGCGGCGCCAGCGGCCCATTCAGCACACGTGCATCCACCACCTTTGCCTCGTCGCCGCTCCCCCGCTCCGCCCGTATCGCAAAGTGCGAAAACCCGTTTACACTCCCCTTGTTTGGCCGGTTAAAGATCTCCCAATCGATCAACCGCCCATTCCCCGCCAACCCAATACACCCCGACCCAATCCCGCCTAACGGAAAGCTGATCTGGTTCGTCTTGGTCCCCTTATAAACAAACGACTCCATCCCATTCCTCCCCAAAAATTAGATTCAATAATTGTCAATCGTCGTGCCTGGCTCGCCCCAAGTTACCTACCCCTACCCCGAACCTGGTGGGGCGAGCCTCGCACGGGTCGACCTACTGCCTTCGCAGCTACCTGCTCATGTAAGCCCGTGCCAGGCACGCCTCATGCCAAAATCCTCTCCGAAGGCTGCGGCGCAGCCGGGCTGATGCAGCTAAAATCCGAAAACGTATACCGAAAATGGGGCTCCGGCGACAGCTCCGCCATCACCCCGCGCACCACCTGTTCAAGCACCCGCGGCGAAGTCTCCACCCGTGCATTCAAAATAAACTCGATCCTGCGCACCTCGCCCGCCGCGTCGTCTCCCCGTAGGTCCCACGACAGCGGGCCGCCGCTCTGCGTAATGCTCGCCTTGTAAACGGCCGTGTCAGTGCTCACTTGCGCCTTCACATGTGCGATCTCGGCGCCGGCATCGCGCAGCCCGGCGTCCAGCATCCGCAGCAAGTATGCCAGCAAGTTCTGCGCCGAAAACGGCACATCCGCCTCGACGAGGCCGCGTGCGTTGAGCCAGCCTAGCGCGGCCTCGGCCGCCGCATAGATGGCATAGTCGATCTCCAGCCGCAGCGCCAGTTCGCTCCGGCGCGCCAGCACGGCATCCAGCCAGGCCGCCACGCCTTCACCGCTGCCCGCCGCCAGGGGCAGCACGCGGCCGGGCCCAAAGCGCTGCTGCAGCCTGTGCAGCGTCGCCTGCCCAAGCTGTGGATCGACTGCGTCTAGCTTGGTCACGCCGATCAGCTCGGCCTCCTCTAGCTGTTTGCGATACACATACTCGGCCGCCCCTTGGTCCGGCTGTGCCAGCCGCACTGGGTCCACCAAGACCGTAAACGGCGCAATCTCAAACGCCAGGTCCGCCCGCGCCGCCAGCGGGCGCATCACCGTCGCCATGATGTCGGTGCAGCTTCCCACCGGCTCCGCCAGGATTACATCCGGGGCCACTGTTTTCTGCAGCACGTCCAACGATCTGAGCAGGTCCGGCAGCCGGCAGCAGAAGCACCCGCCCGCCACTTCGACCACCGGCAGGCGCGCCTGCGTGGCCAGCGCCGTATCCACCAGCTGGTCACCCTGGTCGTTGGTGACGAGCCCCACGCGCAGCCCGCGTTGGCGCAGCTCCCTGCCTGCCGCCAGCAGCAGGGTCGTCTTGCCCGCGCCCAAAAAGCCGCCCACCAGGATCAATTTCGTCATGCAGGTTCCTCTAGTTCGATAACAAGCCGGCAGTTGTTGGCCACAAACATCCCATACAGGGCCGGCAGCACAAACATCAGCCCCGAACTCAGATACACGGTGGCCAGGATACAGAGCACGGCCAGCGCCACCATGCCGACCGTATTATTGATGTGCCGCGCCGACAGAATCACGCTGTTGCGCAGCACCGTCGCTAGGTCGTGGTCATACAGCACCAGCAGGGGCACGGCATACAGCACAAGCACGCTTCCCACCAGCGCGCTCGCCAGCAGCCCAAGCGTCAGGAAGGGCACGGCCAGGCCTGTACCGGTCAGCCAGGCGCCGGCCAGCCAGGTGACGACCGGCAGAAACAAACCCAGCACCCCTAACCGCACGCTGCGCGTCCAGAAGCGGGGAAAGGCCGCCAATAACATACGTAAGGGCGCCGCCTTGCCCTGCACCAATTCGAGTTCAAAGTTCTGCAGCGTCACCCAACCGGGCACGGCCAGCAGCACCGCCGCTATCACAGCCCCTGCGCCCAAGCCTAGGAATGCCAGCACCATGGCCGGCGCCAGGCAGAGGTTGAGCCACAAGGCGGCCACAATGATCTGCGGCAGGTTGTCCCACGTTGCGACCACCGTCTGTGGCAGGAAGCTCTGTGGACTCAGCGCTGGCTCGCCGTTGTCGGGGCGCGTCAAGAGCCGGCTCAACCCTTCAACCCCGTCACGGCAATGCCGCGGATCACAAAGCGCTGCGCTAACAGGAAGAACAGCAGTACAGGGAACATCGAAATCATCACGCCAGCCAGTACCTGCGCCCGGTTACCCGTACCCATATAGCCATTGAGCATGACGATGGCGATGGGGAACGTATAATTGTCCCACGTGCGCAGGAACAGCAGAGGACCGAGAAAGTTGTTCCATGAAGCCAGGAAAGTAAAGATGCCCAGCGCCGACAAAGCGGGCCCGACGAGCGGCATCAACACTTGCCAGTAAGTGCGTAAATATGAGGCACCGTCGATCTTGGCCGCGTCCATCAGTTCGCCGGGAATCGTCATAAATGCCTGGCGCATCAGGAAGACGCCAAAGGCACTTGTGATGGCGGGCAGGATCAGCGACCAATGGGTGTCGATCAACCCCAAAGTCTTGATCAAGATAAAGGTCGGAATCATTATTACAGTGGCGGGTACCATTAACGAAGACAAAAACAAGAAGAATAGGAAGTCACGGCCCGGATAGCGCAGGCGCGCAAACGAGAATCCTGCCATTGAGCAGGTGATCAGCTGTAAAGCCGTAACGATCAATGCAATTTTGAGGCTGTTCCAAAAGAAGCCAAGGAAGTTGATCTGGGGCGAGTTCACAACTGCCACATAGTTCTGCCAGTGGAACGCCGTTGGCCAAAAGTCCGGCGGCAGATTGAACGAATCGGCCGGACTGCGCAGCGAGGTCGCAAAGATCCAGCTGATCGGTGCGAACTCAATAATGGCCATGACGATCAAGAAGGTCCAGATCACAATCTCGCCCAAGTAAAACCAGAGCGAGCGCCGCATGCGCGACTGCCGCTGCGCAATGGGCTTCGATTCAGTCAGCGTTGCCATACATCACTCCTGCCACACACAATCCAATGTTCAGTCCGCACGCCGCGTGCGGCTTCCCCCATACCTCGTCCAGTCCGCACGCCGCGTGCGGACCCGTGCCCCCAGGCGCACCACGCCACGCGCCCTCTTTAATCGTAATGCACCCATCTCCGTGACACGCGGAACTGAACAACGGTGAGCACGATCAACACCAAAAACAGCGTCAGCGAGAGCGCCGCCGCATATCCCATCTCATACCGTTTAAACCCCGCTTCGTAAATGTAAAGCACAATCAGACGCGTGGCGTCTCCTGGACCGCCACCAGTCAGCACCCACACGTTGTCGAATACCTGCGATGCGCCGATCAACGAGATGATGACGCAGAAGAAGGCCGTAGGTGTGATCAGCGGCAGCGTAATGTAACGCATGCTCTGCCATTGGTTGGCCCCGTCGATCTGCGCCGCCTCGTATAGTGTGTCGGGAATGCCTTGCAAGCCGGCCAGGTAGATAACCATCAGGTAACCGCAGGCGCGCCAGACATCAAACATGATGACCGACACCATCGCCCAAGTCGAACTGCTGAGCCACGGGATCGGTTGCAGCCCCACTTGTTGCAGCAGGTAGTTTACGACGCCGCGGTCCTGGGTCAACAAGTAGTTCCAGACAAGAGCCAGTGAGGCGGCAGTCGTGAGCACCGGGAAGAAGAGTGCGGTGCGAAACACATACTTGAACACCGGGTGCATGGCACGATTGACTGCCATCGCCAACAGCAAGCCCAGCACATTGTTGAATAACGTGGCAAAGAAGACAAAGCGGAACGTGTTCCAGTAGGTCTGTAGCATGCGCTGGTCGCTAAACAAGCGCGTAACATTATCCAGTCCGACAAATTGAGGCGGGCTTAGCACATCATACTGCATGAATACCAGCACAAAGGCCGCCAGAATAGGCAAAAGCAAAAATATGAGCAAAGCAAGAAAGGCAGGCAGCACAAAGCCGTAGCCGGCAATAGCCTCCCGCATTCTGTTGCCACGCCAGCGACTGCCGGATTGCTTGCCGCTTACTGCCGGCGTGTAGTTGCTAGCTGTCGTACTCATCAGCGGCCTCCCAAAGTACACTGTATGTCTAACTCCCAGCACGAACGAGGTGAATGTCCCCGGGACCTTTGACGGTCCCGGGGACATTGCTCTCTTGTTACCCTTGCTTCAGCTTGTCCATCTCTGCCTGCAACTCAACGTCGGCAGCTGCCAATGCCTCCTCGACGCTCTTCTCCCCGTTCCAGATGGTCTGGTAGTGGCGGTTGAGGATCGGGTCGATGACGTTAAAGTTATTGGGCGATGGTACGGTGTTGGCCACGTCGAGCGACTCGTAGAAAATCTTGGTGTTGGCGGGGCCGTATTCGGTGAACACAGGCATCTCGGCCACCGAGCGCAGCGCTGGGATGTTGCCGCCGCCCTTGACCATATCGATGGCTGCATCGGTATTAGACAGGAACTTGACCACATCCCACGCCTCCGGTGCGGTCTTGGTCGATGTGGAAACGCCCCAGCCGTCGGTGCCGGCCACGGTCTTCAGGGGGCCAGACTTGTGTGGCTGATATTGCAGGTCGTAGGTGGTGAACTCCTCGTTCTGCAAACCAGCAATGCACCAGCGCCCGCAGGTGCGCATGGCCAGGTGCCCGGCCAAGAATTGTGCTGCTTCGTCCCAGCCTTGCGGGTTAGGCGATACCTTGTGCTTGAGGATCAGGTCGGCCAAGAACTGCAGCGTCTCCGCTACCTTGGGGTCCTTGAGGTTGGAATCCGCCCAGTCCGGAGTTAGCGCTGAGGTGTCGTTGTTGAAGTACCAGGCGCTCATGCCGAACGCGCTGCTGCCCCAGAACGAATAGGCGAACAGGTCGTCCGCGCCACCCTTGACGTCGGCAATCTTGAGGCACGTGTCGAGGAACTCATCCCACGTCCAATCTGGGCCCGGCGGGGTGACGCCCTTGTCCTCGAAGATCTTGGTGTTGTAATAGGTGACCATGTTGTTCCAGGAGAAGGGATACTCCATCTGCTTGCCGTCCACCTGGAGCATGGTGCGCAGGGTGGGATGAACATCCTTCTCCAGCAGCTCCTTGGCCGCCGTATCCGCAGCCAGGAAGTCGTCTAGCGGGGATAGAATTCCTTTGTCGGTGAGCAGGCCTAAACCTTCAATCGCGATCATGATCACATCAAGCTGCTCGCCACCTGCGATACGGGTGACAATGCTATCCGAGTAGCCTGCCCATCCGCCTTCTGTAGTGATGACGGTCTGCGACAGTGCAAGGTCGATGTTGGGCAGCTGATCGACTGCTCGTTCGATCGCTGGGTCCCATTGGGTAATTGGCATCTGCGTGATAGCGACGATCTTTACCTTACTCTGTGCCGGCGCGGCGCCTCCGCTTTCTGCTGCCTGCCCAGGCGCTGCCGGGGCCGCCGGCGTGCAGGCGACAAGCAATGCTCCGGCCGCAGTCATCGCCGACAGCCGCAACATGTCACGGCGGCTAATCTGGCGCTGGCCCAAAGACTCCTGTGATTCGGTTTGGTGCGACATGTCTTTCCTCCTGTGCAATAACTCGTAACAAGATGCTGCTGTAAATTGCTATGAACAAGCTTGCGTACGGCGGTTCATCCCTGGCGCTTCAACCACGGCAGGGAGCCGTCGACGCTCGCACGACCAACTCGGTCAGGACACAGGTGCGGGTGGGAGCCTGCGATTTGTTGGCGATACGATCAAGCAGGCACTGCAAAGCAAAGGTGCCCATTTCCTCACGCGCATAATGCACCGTCGTCAGGCGCGGAACCGAGTGCTCGGCGTTCGCCAAATCGTCAAAACCGACGATTGAGATGTCTTCCGGCACGCGCAGGCCCGCGTCCTTGATGGCATCGATGGCGCCCAATGCGGCACGGTCGCTGACCGCAAAGACGGCTGTAGGCGGTTGGGGAAGGGCCAGCAGTTGCTGCATTTCGCGATACCCCTTTTTAGGGTAACCTGACGAAATGGACGGATGGCGGTAGGGCGGCGGAATCGGCACACCGAGTTCCTCCGCGGCGCGTATTGCGCCCCAGCGCCGGTCGGTCAGGGTTTTGTACTTGGGCGGCCCCTCGATGATGGCGATCTGCCGGTGCCCCAGCTCTACAAGGTGTTGAAAGGCATTGTAGCCACCCCATTCGTTGTCGGGGACGATCGAGTCAACCTGCAGGTTGGCATTGTACGTATCCACCAGCACGAGCGGCACCTTGCGCGCCGCCAGTTCGACGGCCAAGGCATCGTTGGTAGGTGAGCCGCCCAGGATGATTACGCCTTCCACCTGGTTATCGCGTACCGACTGGGGGATGTGGTTCTCCTCGATCGTAGCCAGCAGCAGGCCAATTTCATGCCGCCGCGCTTCCAGTTCGATAGCCCGAATGACTGCCCCGTAGATGGCCTCGGGAAAGGCCATGAAGGACAGTTCTTCCATGAGCAAGGCGACAAAATCACCCTTGCGCCCATTGGTGGCGCGCCCGAGAGTGGTGCGTGGTCGCGGCACGTAATCCAGCTTCTTAATGGCAGCGGCGATGCGTTCACCCGTATTGCCGGCCACTCCCTTGCCGCCTTGCAGGTAGAGAGAGACGGTAGCAATTGAGACATTGGCTTCGGCTGCCACGTCGCGAATGGTCGCGCGCCGTGGCGGCAGCTCGTCTGGTAACTCGCCCATGTCAACTTTCAGGCACAGCGTTTGGCCGGCGCCGATCGAACAATATCGAACAAATTGGATGAACAGGTATCGAACAACTGGGGACAACTATGAATTTAGATGAATTTTGTTCGTTTGTCAATAGCGAATTTTCTGAAGAGTATGCGGCACGGAATTGAACTTGTGCGCGCCCAGATGTACGGCGCGCTCCGTGAGCCAGCGTCGTTCGCCCGGGAGTGCTTTTGTTATGGCTTGTGCTGGTCTGCCCCTGAATATGTGGGCATTAGAGCCGACGTCGATTAGGGCGGCGCCGCAGGGACCCACAGATCCCGTTGATGGGGTGCCTGATTGTCCCACGCTGCGACCGCCACGGCGTCAGCGCCAACCTTGAAAACGACCTCCCGGTCAGGGATGCCGCACCCAGGCGCCGCCGGGCTGAATGCCAGGACTTTGACGGCGTAATTGCCGAAGTCGTCGATCTCGCCTTCCCCACACACCTGGCCGCCGATCAGCGCGAGGACACGCGAGTCCGGCGCAAGCGCCGGTTCTGCCCCGTCGCTCCTCCGCACCGCACCGTAGTAGACCGCGGGTGCAGGCGCGCTGGCCATGGCCGCGGGCACATACGTCAAGGGCAGCGTTTCCGTCAGTTCGGCGCTGCCCTTCAGGCGCAGCACAAGGTCGTCGGCGAAAGGAGGCGCTGCGGTGATTTGGATCCAGTAGCTGCGGCCAAACTGCAGCGCGTCAAGATCGTTCACGGCAGCGCCTGCGCCGGGAATATACACGCGCCAGGCGTCTCCAGATGTATCGCCGTCGAGGCCAAACACCATTGAGTACTTGCCGTCAATCGAGACGAGCGCCTCTGAGATCGCCCGCGTGCCCTGCACTGGGTAGCCGATCAAGTTCCAGCCGGGTTCGAGCGGGATGTCGATGTGCGAGAAGAGGGCGTACAGCCCCGGCCCTTCCAGACGCGCCGAGATAAGGTTGTGCGCTTGATAGTTTGTCTGCTCCGCCAAACGGATCCAACGGCGCCCCTGATCATCCCAGCGGTACATGTGAATGAAGGGCTTTTCACCCGGCGGGACATCGGAGTTAAGGTACTCGAAGGTGATTGAACTTTGCCCGAAGTCGCCGATACCCTGCGAGGCTGCCAGCCAGTAGCCGCGGCCGATCTGTTTCGCATATTCGATGGGGCTGGGCAGCCGGCTTGCCGGCTGCAGCGTGAACGACCACTCGGTGTTGGGGTCCAGACCCGTTTCATCTTCATCCGGGTATACAATCACCTGGCCGTCGGTGGACGCAACCGGGGCGCCGGTGCCGCGGATACGCACACCCGTTCCGCGGATGCGCACGTCGCGTGCGTCGAGGGCAGCGCGCAGCGCGCGGATGCGCAGCGGGTTGCCGCCGATTGCGAAGTCGGTAATAGCCTGGCGCGCGCCTTTATAGTCATCGAGTGTATTTACGACAGGCTCCGGCTCAGAGAGTTGGTCAGCTGGCGTAGCCGGTGGGTCAGGCGCCCAGACCCAAACATATCCCTCCAGGGTAGCTTCGCCGGTCGAGATGGTGGCAGTGAAGGTCACAGTGTCGCTGGTCACCTCCGACAGCGACATGGGCGCTGGCTGCCGCGCAGGCGCATTGGCTGGAAAGAGCCGCACCAGCGGCGTCAGCACCTGGTTCGTCGCGGTCAAGGGCAGTTGATGCGTTGCAGTCAAGGGCAGTTGGTTTGTCGCGGTGAAGGGCAGTTCCGATCTTATGGTGAGCGTCTGCGTCGTCTCCGGCGTGACGACAATCTGTGGTTCCCAGCCTGCGGCCGTCCACAGCGGGACCTGATCATCGCCGGGAACGATATCTTTGCATCCGGCGCGATTTTCGCCGGCATCGAAAACGCACAGGCGGTCCCCGCGGCGGGCGCCGAGTGCCACGACCTGGTCGTTGATCGGCTGGCCGAAATCGACGAGCGACGGAGAGGGTGGACCCTGGAAGAGAACGGCACGTGCCTGGCTGCCCGCGCGATAGGGCTCCCGCTTTTCCCCCTTTTTGAGATAGAAGATAGGCACTACCAGTGGGGTTGTGGTTGTCGCCGTCGACGTTATGTGGCTGACCTGCGTGACCGCAAGGGGCAGGAGGCTGGGACCCAGATTCTGTGCCTCGAACTCCTGATTAGGGGCGCTCAGCCAGGAGTAGAAGTGCACAATTGTCGCCCAGTCCGATCGACCCGTGTTCTGGTGCGACAGGGTCTTCGTACAATTCAAATTCGACTTGAGCCACGACTGCACCGGCTGCAGCTCGCTGTATGCGTTGCTGTAGGGGTTGTTCATGGCGCTTGGGCATTCTTCCTCGCTCAACGGGATCAGCAAGTTGTTCTCGCTTGTCAGATAGTTGTCGTCGAGGAAGAGCAGATAGTGCCCAAGCTCGTGCGCCAGCGCCGCGGGCCAGTCGTCGCCCAGGTTGCCGGTCGTCGCGTCGCCAAGGCGGTTCCACGTGGAGCCCATGCGCACCTGCCCGGGCAGGTAAACGATCTCCTTCACCGAATCGGAAATCTTGACCGTTTCGGTGATATCTCTAGAGACGTACCCACCCTGATCGGCGTTGGGCCGCAGGCGATTGGTGGCGTAGATGCGTATGTGGGCGTTGTTCCAGGCAAAGGTGCCGTCCGGCAGTGGATTGCGCCACGCGTCGTGGTAGATGCGCACATTGCCCAGGGCGACCTGGCCGTTCGTCCAGTCGTACAGGAGTTCAGAGGCGCGGTGCAGATCGGCGCTGAGCTGGGCCCTATAATGTTCGTCGAGGTTTGCATCCCACTCCAGTGCCACGTTGAGGTCGAAGAGCAGCAGCGGGTTGCTGGTGCTCACCACCAACGTCTGGACGCCGCCGCTCGTTACCGTATATGGTTCCAATCCAAACGGGGTGGGGGCGGCGCTGGTGAAGTGCAACGGGCTGAGCTGCAGGATGAGCCCCCAGCGCAGCAGTTCGACCGGTTCAGCGGTCGGATTGCTTATCTCCAACGTCCACGTACCGTCGGCCAACGTGCCGTGCAGGTCGGTTAACCCCTGAACATCCACGTGGCAGGCCGTCACGCTGTCCTGGGGGCAAACCGCCACCACGCTTTCCGGGGCTGATTCAAAAATCACGTTGCGCTGCCCAGACGGGAACAACTTCTCAACGTCAAGCTCGGTCGGGCCGTGGCGCGGTGCGGTAAGAGTGATCAGGGTCGACTGCGACAACGCGTGAGAGATCTCAACCCAAAGCCCGATGTCCCCGATGCCGCGTGCGTCGGAAATCACCAGGTGCGAGCGGACTGGTGTTCCGTTCGTCACAGTGATAGGGAAGCTATCCTGACTGAGAAAGGTCAGTGCAGGTACGCTGTCCGTTACCTCTGCCGTAGGCAGAACGGCCACCAGCCGATCGCTCTCAAGCTCGTTAGCAGAAACCACCATTGGGGCGCGACCTTGCAGGAAGCCAGTCTTCGCCGTACGATATGGCGCGTCCCTACCGCCCAGAGGTAAGGCGCCGCTTTCGGTGCTTGCGGGAAAACGATAGACGACAGCGTCTGTCACCGTATTGCTGCTGCTCACGGTGTCGCTGAAGACCTGCACCTGGTTGCCGCGCACGCGGAAGGGATAGGTCTGGGTGGCGACGAAGGGCCGCTCGAAGGGGCCCGGAGTGCCGTTGCGGGTGGGGGTCAGCCCAGGATAGGCTGCCAGGCGAAAGACGACGTTGTCGGATTGGCCGAAAAAGCCGCTGCGGTTGACATCCCAGTAGTAGACATGCTGGCCGCCATCGGCAGTCTGCAGCAGCAGCGTCCAATTGCCTATGGCGGCGGCGCTTGCATCGGCGGTCGCGCCTTTTACCCGTAGTGTCCACGGCCCCTGTGGGTTCTCGCCGTCCAGCGCCGCCAACGGGCTTACGGGGCGGAAGATCCCCGTATGGGGCGGTTCGCTATCTTGGAGCAAGTTGACGGCCTGGTCGCTCAGCCTTGTACTGGTGAACTGGGTTCGGCCTTGAATCTCGACCAGCATGACGGTTCTGCCGCGCGGCGGCACCAGCTCGACAACGGGCTGTTCCAACGTGCGTGAGATGTTCAGCAGCACATCCACATCGGTTACCGGGCTGGCCGTGGGCACTGTGATCACTGCGGTCGCGACCGTACCTCGCCGTGGGGAGGAGAGTGTGCCAGTGTATTCGGTTGGCGTCGTTCGGTTGAAGTGGAGCGCCCAGCCCAACAAGGCCCCGCTGTTCCCTGACCGGCGATCGGCGATGCGCAGCGTCCAGCTGCCCTTGCTGCTCTCGCCATCCAGGTCTGCCAGCCTCCCCGCTGGGCGGTAGCGGCCCGTAAAGGGAGCGCGGCCGGCATGGAGCGACACCGCGGCCTGGTCGTCCAGCAACGTCTCGACATAACCGGTGACGCTCTGCGTCGCCGCGATGAGCTGGATAGTTTGGCCGGCCGGCGATACCAGCGCGATCTCAAGATCGGAGGCAAGCGTGTGCGTCAAGTTCAGCCAGACGTCCAGGTCGACGATGGGCTGGGCACGCGTCACGACGAGCGTCGCCGAGACGGTCGCGAAATCATCTAAGAGCCGTTCTGCATGGCTGCCGTAAACCTGATGCGCAAGCGTCGAGAGATCACTCAACATAGGAATGGTCGGAACGGCTGTGGTCCAATCATGATCACCGCCACCGTTCAACGAGTATGTTCCTGTCATGACGCGCACGGGTTGCGCATCGGGATGCAGCAAGGTATAGCTGATCGGAATGATGCCGTCGCGGACGCTGTCTACGGCGTAGAAAGCTGCCGGCGCCAGGAAGGTAGTGGTGAGATTCGCACTAGTGCGTATAGCGTCGCTGTGCATCCGGCTTGCGGCAGCGACAATCCCTGTTCCGTACGGAGCTGCAGCGGGTTGTCTGTTGAGATACAGCCGGTCGCTGCCGTAGGTTATGCCGGCATTGCCGGCGTAGAGGTCGAGGTCGCCGTCGCCGTCTACGTCGCCCCACGCCACGCTTCTGGTATGGCCCGCGTAGAGGTCCGTAAAGACCGCCTCCTGCGCAGGCGCCAACCTGCCGCCCTGGTTGAGGTACAGCCGGTTGGGCTGGTCGATATTGCCGACGAAGAGGTCGAGGTCGCCGTCGCCATCTACGTCGCCCCACGCCACACTGTAGGTATCGTCCGCGTCCGAATCGGTGAAGATACCTTCCGGCGCTTCGGCTAACTTGTCATCCTGGTTGAGATACAGCCGGTCGCTGCCAACATTGCCGACGAAGAGATCGAGGTCGCCATCGCCGTCCACATCACCCCACGCCACGCTTGTAGTGATATCCTTGTACTTGTCATCGAAGATCTCTGGCGGCGCTTCGGCTAACTTGCCATCCTGGTTGAGATACAGCCGGTCGCTGCCGACTGGGGTGCCATTATTGCCGACGAAGAGGTCGAGGTCGCCATCGCCATCTACATCGCCCCACGCCACGCTTGTTGTGGTGCCGTCCTTGTACTTGTCTTCGAAGATCTCTAGCGGCGCTTCGACTAACTTGCCGCCCTGGTTGAGATACAGCCGGTCGCTGCCATTATTGCCGACGAAGAGGTCGAGGTCGCCATCGCCATCTACATCGCCCCACGCCACGCTTAAGGTGGCGTCCCTAACCTTGTCTTCCTTGTACTTGTCTTCGAAGATCTCTAGCGGCGCTTCGGCTAACTTGCCGCCCTGGTTGAGATACAGCCGGTCGCTGCCGTCATTGCCGACGAAGATGTCGAGGTCGCCATCGCCATCTACATCGCCCCACGCCACGCTTAAGGTGGCGTCCCTAACCTTGTCTTCCTTGTGCTTGTCTTCGAAGATCTCTAGCGGCGCTTCGACTAACTTGCCGCCCTGGTTGAGATACAGCCGGTCGCTGCCATTATTGCCGACGAAGAGGTCGAGGTCGCCATCGCCATCTACGTCGCCCCACGCCACGCTTGTTGTGGTGCCGTCCTTGTACTTGTCATCGAAGATCTCTGGCGGCGCTTCGGCTAACTTGCCGCTCTGGTTGAGATACAGCAAACCAATGCCGGCTTTGCCGACGAAGAGGTCGAGGTCGCCGTCGCCATCTACGTCGCCCCACGCCACGCTTGTTGTGCTGAACTTGTGCTTGTCTTCGAAGATCCCTGGCGGCGCTTCGGCTAACTTGCCATCCTGGTTGAGATACAGCCGGTCGCTGCCGACTGGGATGCCATTATTGCCGACGAAGAGGTCGAGGTCGCCATCGCCATCTACATCGCCCCACGCCACGCTTGTTGTGGTGCCGTCCTTGTACTTGTCTTCGAAGATCTCTAGCGGCGCTTCGACTAACTTGCCGCCCTGGTTGAGATACAGCCGGTCGCTGCCATTATTGCCGACGAAGAGGTCGAGGTCGCCATCGCCATCTACATCGCCCCACGCCACGCTTGTTGTGGTGCCGTCCTTGTGCTTGTCTTCGAAGATCTCTAGCGGCGCTTCGGCTAACTTGCCGCCCTGGTTGAGATACAGCCGGTCGCTGCCGTCATTGCCGACGAAGATGTCGAGGTCGCCATCGCCATCTACATCGCCCCACGCCACGCTTAAGGTGGCGTCCCTAACCTTGTCTTCCTTGTGCTTGTCTTCGAAGATCTCTAGCGGCGCTTCGACTAACTTGCCGCCCTGGTTGAGATACAGCCGGTCGCTGCCGTAGGTTATGCCGGCATTGCCGACGAAGAGGTCGAGGTCGCCATCGCCATCTACGTCGCCCCATGCCACGCTCGAAGTGTAATCCGCGTACTTGTCTTCGAAGATCTCTGGCGGCGCTTCGGCTAACTTGCCGCTCTGGTTGAGATACAGCCGGTCCCTGCCGTCATTGCCGACGAAGATGTCGAGGTCGCCATCGCCATCTACATCGCCCCACGCCACGCTTCTGGTGTCATTCTTGTACCTGTCTTCAAAGATCTCTGGCGGCGCTTCGGCTAGCTTGCCACTATGGTTAAGATACAGCCGGTTGCCGAAGTAGTTGGGACTACCATTGCCTGCGAAGAGGTCGAGGTCGCCGTCGCCGTCTACGTCGCCCCACGCCACGCTATAGGTGTAGTCCCGATTAGGTGACGACCATCCTGTCACCAGAATTGGTTGGTTCGGTTGTGTAGATGGAGTCTCCTCTTGAGCTACCACGCGTGCAGCCGACAGAAGAGTCAGGAGCAAGATCAACGCAGGGCCGAACGCTATCAAAATGTGCGTCATGCGGCGAGATGAATGACTGCAACAAGACAGGAATGACTGGACCATCCCATTCTCCCTCCATGGCAACACACCAAACTTAGTAGTTAACTGCCCGCGCCCAACTGGTGTAAGGTGGCTTCGGCTTCGCTCCGCAGACCGGCGCTCCGCTCGGCGTCGCCAGCCAGAGCAAGCACCCCGGCCAGCTTTAGCAGGGATCGTGCTGTCTCGTACGGGTCTTTGTCGCTTAGCAGCGCGATGCCCTGCTCGAGCGCACTGGTCGCCGCCTCAATCTGGCCGCCTGCGGCGAGGGCCTGGCCCTTGACCCGCCATGCCTTGCCCTCCTCCACCGGCTGTCCCAGCTCGGACGCGACGGCGATGGCCTGCTCCGCCCGCTGCTGCGCCGCCGCCGGATCATGTTGGGCCAGGGCAAGCTGCGCCTGGGTCGTATAGGTCTCGGGCAAAATGTACTCCCAGCCGTGGGCAGTCGCCAGTGTCTCCGCCTCTGCCAGTCCGGCGCAGGCCGGCTCCCACTCCTCGCGCTCGATCTGCAGCTGCGCCAGCACCGGCAGGGTCGCCGCCAGGTATTCGAGATTGTTGATCTGCCGGAAGCTGGCAGCCGCTTGCACCAAGTGGGTCTCGGCCGCGCCATGGTTGCCCTGGTGCAGGCGCAGCGTGCCCAGCAGGTTGTGAATGCGTGCCTGCTCGGACAGGCTCCCCACCTGTTCGGCCAGGACCAGCGCCGCCGCGTAGTCCGCCTGCGCTCCCGCCCAATCACCGCTGATTTCCTTGTCGATGCCGATGTTGCTTACGATAGTCAGCACACCGTAGGTGTCGTACAGTGCGGTGCTCACCGCCAGCGCCTGGGCCGTATAGGCTTGGCCGCGCTCCCCATCTCCACCCCAGGCCCAGGCGGTCCCCAGGCTGGTCAACACGCTGGCACGCAGCTGGCTGGGCGTCGCCGGCAGCAAGGCGAGGGCCTGTTCCAGTGCAGCGATGGCGGCCGGGTAGTGGGCCTGCCCGATCAAGATCACGCCCCGGCGGTTCTGGAGCGCCGGCGTTTGCCCGCCGCTTGCCAATCCGCGTTCGATCCAGCCCAAGGCACCCTGCGGCGCCCGCCTGGCCAGCAGCGTGGCCATGCCGAGGCAGATGCGCGCCTCCAGCTCGCCGGCTGCTGGGATGGACGCCGCGGTGGTCAAGCCCGCCAGCGCAGCCTCAAATGCCGCTTGTGCTGCCTCGCCGGCGTCGAGAAACGCCTCGATCTCGCCAATGGCAAGGTGCACCCGGATGCGCAGGGGCGCTTCAAGCTGGCCCTGGCTAAGCGAGACCAGCAGCGCACGCAGCAGACGCACCTGGCCCTGGTTGATCGCACCCCGGATATCGGCTGTCGCCAATTCAGCCGACCGCGCAACCTCACCCGCACGCTGATAGTGGAGCGCAGCCTTGAGCAGATCCAACTCCTCGCGTTCATAGTACTCGCCTGCGCGCTGGTGCATCTCCTGTCGCTCTCTGCGGCTCAACACGTCATAGTAAAACGCCTGCACGATGGCGTGGGTCAAGTATTCCGGCGCCCGGCGCCCATCCTGCTCGCGCAGCAGGAAACGGTGCGCCAGGTAGAGCAGCGTTCGCTTGAGGTTGGCCCCCGCCATCGTTGCTTCGATGGCGTCACGCGTGCCGGGGTAACCGAGCAAGGCGGCGACGCCGCTGAGCGCACCCTTCTCGTCCGGCGCCAGGCCCCTGTCCACCTCCTCCAAGAGGAACGTTTCGATGTTATCCTCGTCTGCCAGGCCCGCCACCACCTGCTCGGGCTTGCGGCTGCGCTGCAGTGCCTGTGCCGCCAGCATTAGCAGCTCGGCGTTGCCGCCGGTGTGGCGATGCAGCTCGGCCACCAGTTCGGGCGCCAGCACGACCTTGTGCACGGCCAGCAGCTCGCCGGCCTCTGCCGGGCCAAGCCCGCCCAGCGGCACAAACGATAGCACCTTGAGCGCGCGCGGCATCCGCCGTGACGTGACAATCAGGTCGATCTCGCCGTCTGCCAGCAGGCCGCGCAGCCGTTCCACGGCCTTCTCGACCAGTGGGTCTTCCTCGGCGTGATGAAAGTCATCCAGACAGATCACATAGCGCTGCCCGCGCAGCTGCTGCACCAGGTGGTCCAACAGCACCTCGGCCGGCGGCGGCCGGCCTCCCCCTTGACGGGCGCCCTCCAGCAGCTCCCACAGCGTCTTCTTACCGTGGCGGTAGAGCATCCCGGCTAAGCGCCAGATGATCGCCTCGATGCCCTCGCCTTCGTGGAACTGGTGCCAGAAGATGCGGTCCTGGCTGCCGGCGATCTGGCGCGCCAGCCTAGCTGCCAACACCGTTTTGCCCACACCCGGCATACCGGCGATGATGGCGACATGATTGCCGACCAGGCTGGCCACAAAGTCGGCCAATTCCTGTTGGCGGCCCACAAATCCTGTGACAGTTGGCGGCGGCGTGGGCGGCGGCGGCAGCGCAATCTTTACGGTCGGCGCCGGCTCTTCTGCCGCTAGTTCAAACAGCCGGTTGTCTTCGGAGCGGCTGAACAGCACCGGCGTCGCCCACTCCAGTTCGTTCCCACTCGCAGCAATCGCCTTGCGCGCCTGGCTCAGCGCCGTATCCACGGGCAGCCAATCGGCCAGCGACGCATAGAATACCTGCGACAGGGCGATGGCAGCTGCGTTAGTCACGGAAAACTGCATGGCTAGCACAGCTGGGACGCCCTGCTGGATAAGGCGATGGGCAACGCCTGCAAACGGCTGGTGCACACTGCCTTGGGCACTCTGGCAGGCGGCCAGGAGCATCAGCCGCAGCGACGGCTGGTCGTGCACCAACATGGCCAGCGTTTCCGCCTTTACGACGACACCGGCGCTGCGGCTATCTTCAAAGATCAGGCCGCCGCTGTCTGCCTGCGGGTCAAAGAAACCATGTCCCATGAAGTGCAAGAGATGCACTACTCCTCGGCGCAAACGGGTCTGCAGTGCAGGTAGCGTGGCAGGTTCCAGCCGTTCGAGAACAACCAGGCCAGTGCTGACCAGATCCGCCAGTGCATCTTGCAGGGACCGCCATTCCTGTTCCACAGCCAATGCGGGCAAATCTTGCGGATTCGCGATGATGGCCAGCACAATGAGAGGTGGATGAGCCTGCAGCGGCTGCACGGGGCGTGGTGATTCGACATAGCGCACGATCGGCGTCAGGTCAGATTGCGCCAGGAAACGCCCCAAGCTTGGCGCGTAGAGTAATTCCCACGGCAGATTAGCCGCACCGTCCAGCGACTGATCGAGGCGCAGGCGGATACGCAAGCCGGCTTGGCGCCGCGCTGTCTCGTCCAGGCTGCGCTGCAGGCACAGGTCGATCGGCCCGGCAAACGCCGCTTGGTAGAGCTGGGTCCCAAAAGCGCGGGCATCGAAACGGCGCCCAGTAGCGTCGAGCGCGAGCGCTGCCGGCTGAGCACCACTCCAGTGTGCGCGAAACTCGGCAGTTTCGCTTTCGGAAAAAGGTGAAGTGAACTCTATTGCTGCTTCGCCGGCAGGAGAATACAGAAGCCTGGTCTGGTAATCGATGGCAACGCGTCCGATGAGGACGTCGAAGTTTTCATAGGTTGCAGGGGGCATCGATTCTATGTACCTCTACGACGTATGGGCAGCGACTTTAACGATGCTTATAGGAAAATTGTGCATAAGAATACACGCGTCGAGACAAAGTTCGCAAGCACGAAAAATCAAGCCACCCTGGCACGTACTCACTATCTCTAATCATACAGAGACGCCGGGCTGAACGCTGCAATCATAGCAGCGTTCAGCCCGGCGTCTCCTCCTAATAAATGCCGGATGCAAGACGGTATTCTACGCCTTGCCCGCCAAAATATTCGCCTTGAGCCGCTTGAGACGCTTCATCACGTCATTGCCGCCGCGGCCAAAGTAATCATGGAGAGTGACATATTCGGCATAGAGGCGGTCGTAGACTTCGCCCGCCGCTGCCTGCGGCTCATAGTGGTCCTCGCGCAGGCGCGCCATGGCCTTGGCGGCGTCGACGATGCTGTCGTAGCCGCCGGCTGCCTTGCCGGCCGCCACGGCCGCATGCATGGCCGAACCCTTGGCGCCCGCCCTGGTGTGTGCCGGCCACGTTGATGGGGCGGCCTGTTACGTCGGCATAGATCTGCATGAGCAGCTTGTTGCGGTCCGGCAGGCCGCCCGTGGCGACGATCTCGTGCACGGGCACCCGGTTCGCTTCGAAGTTCTCGATGATCATGCGCGTGCCATAGGCGGTCGCCTCGATCAACGCACGGTAGATCTCCTCCGGCCTGGTGGCCAGGGTCATGCCCACGATCATCCCCGTCAGGTCCACGTCCACCAGCACGCTGCGGTTGCCGTTCCACCAATCCAGGGCCAGCAAGCCACTCTCGCCCGGGCTAAGCTGCGCTGCCCTTTCTTCCAGCAACTCGTGAATGGATATGCCGCGGCGCCTGGCTTCCTCTTCGTAGGCGGCAGGTACGCAGTTTTCGGTGAACCAGGCGAAGTGGTCGCCCACGCAGGCCTGGCCCGCCTCGTAGCCAAAGAGGCCTGGAATGATCCCGTCCTCGACATAGCCGCATATGCCGGGCACGATGTACTCCTCTTCGCCCATCACCATGTGGCAGTTGGACGTGCCCATGATGATGACCATGCGGCCGGGCTCGGTGACGCTAGAGGCCGGCACTGACACGTGGGCGTCCAGGTTGCCGATGGCCACGGCCGTGCCCGGCTTGAGCCCCGTCCACTGGCCGCCTGCTCGGTCAGCCCGCCCGCCTTCTGGCCCAGTTCCCGGATGTCGAGCGACAGCTTCTCCTCGACGAAATTCTCCAGGCGGGGTCGAGCGCCTTGAAGAACTCCTTGGGCAGGAATCCCTCGCGCTTGGACCACATCCCTTTATAGCCGGCCGCGGTGAGGTTGCGCGTTTCGACGCCGGTCAACTGCCAGATCACCCAGTCGGCGGCCTCGATCAGCCGGTTGGCGGCAAAGTAGATGTCGGGGTCCTCGTCCAGGATCTGCATCGTCTTAGGCACCAACCACTCGGAGCTGATCTTGCCGCCGTAGCGGTTCAGAAAGTGTAGCCCAGACGCCGCGCCGTCTCGTTGAGCTTGTTGGCCTCAGGCTGCGCCGAATGGTGCTTCCACAGCTTGATCCAGGCGTGCGGGCGATTGCGATATTCGGGCAAAAAGCACAAAGGTGTGCCGTCCGCCTTGACCGGCAGGATCGTGCACGCCGTGAAGTCGGTGGCGATGCCGATCACGTCAACGGGATCGGCGCCGCTCTGCTTGAGTACGGCCGGGATGGCATTTTTCAAGACCGCAATGTAGTCGTTGGGATCCTGCAGCGCCCAATCCGGCTCCAGGCGCACGCCGGATTCGGGCAGCCTCTCGTCGATCACGCCGTTGGCATAGGCATGCACGGCGGTTGCGATCTCCTCCCCTGTCGCCACGTCCACAAGCAGGGCGCGGCCGGACTCGGTGCCGAAGTCGACGCCGATGGCGTACTTTTTATTGGACATAATGGTTCAACCCCTGTGCTTGGCTCGGCGGCATCTCAACCGTAGGGGCATGAGGCCCGGCGGAACGACGCTCGCTGCAAAAGCTAGTCTCTCATCGCCGGACCTCGTGCCCCTACACCCTCGCACAACGTGCCGGATCTCGTCCCCCTACCCAATTACGCACGCCCGTGGAAGTAGGTGGGCCAGCCCAGATATTTCTCCAGTGCCTCGTGCACGGCCGATGCAGTCTGCGAGAGGTTCATCGAGACGTGGTGCTCGAAGCCGTTCTCGCAAATGAAGTGCAGCAGCTTCTGCAGTTCGGGCACCTCGGCTACGCCATAGCCGCCAAAGGTCTTGAGCGGATCGTTGGTCATCTTGCCTTCGCCGACATAGGCGACGATGCGACCGGCGACGTCATCGGTGGAGACGCGCAGGTAGGTGAACGCATCGTCCTTGACGCGACCGTTGATTGTGCCGTAGGTATTGTCACGGCCAACCGTGCCGGCGATGATCTCCTGGTAGTCCATGACCGGGATGTCTTCCGGCTTGAAGAAGTTGCCGGGCGTATCGACGAAGACGTCCTTGGGCAGGTTGGAGCAGTGGAAGAGGACTGCCTTGTCGGGATCGTCGCCGTAGTTGTTATTCCAGTCTACGATGGCCGAAGGCTTGCCCGACGCATAGGCGAGGGCCATCATGGCGACCGTGCCGGCGATGTCAGTCTCGCACGCGGCGGGCATGAGGCCATTGCTCATGATGCTCATGACCGTGCAAGGCACGACGCCAAAGTTCTCTTCCAGCGAGGTCCAGCACTGGACGGCGCTGGCTTGCAGATTCATCTCCTGCATCCAGCCATCGATGACCGCGCCCAACTTGGCCATCTTAAGCAGCGACTCGGCCGGGATGCCCTTGGTCTGGATGTAGTCTTCGATCTGCTGGAGCTTGGCCGACACGCTGGCGTCGTCGTCGGCCAGGCGGTCGATGCGACCAAAGACTTCGGATAGATCGAGTGTTTCGACCGTGATGCCGCTCTTTTCCAGCAGCTTTTCACTAAAGCGCACGGTGTTGAACGCCTGGGGCGCGCGCCGATGGCGCCGATGCGGGCAAACTTGAGGCCGCGCACGACACGGCAGATGGCGCCGAAGCGCGCCAGGTCGGCGCTAAATTCGGCGCTCTCCGGGTCCGTCGTATGCGACTTGGTCAGCGTATACTTGATGCCGTACTGCTTGAGGTTGTTGCAGTGCGACATCTTGCCACAGAAGGAGTCACGGCGATCCTTGATCGTCATGTTCTTCTCGTCGTCGGGGAAAGCGTGGATCAGCACGGGCACATTCAGCTCGGACCAGCGCATGGCGTTGGCGATGGCACGCTCGTCGCCGAAATTGGGCAGTGTGATCAGCACGCCGTCGATCTCGTCGCGGTGGGCACGAAACAGGTCGGCGCAGCGGCGTGCCTCTTCGATACTTTCGATGCTGCCGTAGCGAGACTCCTCCGGAGTGAGGGCGATCACATTAATGCCTTCATCGGCCAGCACCTTGAGCATGGTCTTACGACCGCTGTCACAAAGGTGGGCAGGGAAGAAGCCGCGGTTGCCGACAATCATGCCTAAGGTCAGAGGCTTAGTAGTTGCGTTCATAGAAGTCTCCAATATGTGTTTAAAATTTGCAATAGAAAGAGGGTTCGGAGTCATTCAAAAACGTTCGAGGTTAAAACGTTTTAATCACAAACCATCATAGCACAGGATCTGTATGATGGCAATATCCAGCGTTTTCCTATTCTGGACGAATTGGGCTGGAATCGTGCGGCAGTGAGGTTTTCGCCTGGAGTCTCGTTTCACTATAATGAGCTTTGGCGAGCGCAAGACGTTGCTTAAGCTGAGGGATGTGCTTGGTGTGGACTAGTGCGACTGGACAGCTCTTCGGGCAACGGGGCGAATAACGACATGCGAATTCTCGTCACGGCTGACCTGCATTACATACCTTCTCGGCGCCCCGACTATGTAGCCTTTTCACGCTGGGCTGAAGAACTAGTTCCTGACTGCTTTGTACTGGCGGGTGATGTCGGCCATCCGTTGCGGCTGTTCCGGCGTGGTCTGCAGCTATTCTCGCATCTCACCTGCCCGCGCCTCTTGATCGCTGGCAACCACGACGTCTATCGTGGCGACTACGACAGCCGCACGCTGTGGGAGGTACAGCTGCCTGCGGCGGCGCGCGACGAAGGGTTCGTCTGGCTGGAGGACACGACCTGGCGCCTGGGAGCGGTGGGCATATGCGGTACGATGGGCTGGTATGACTACTCGGCGCGCTCTCTGCACCTGCCATTCGCCAGCGAAGACTATCCCCACCTGAAAAAGCTGGTCAACCACGACGCCGACTACATCGACTGGCCGTGGAGCGACCGCGCCATGGCGCGTTTCCTTGCGAAGCGCTTTTCCGACCGGCTGGCAGCGTTAGAGGCCGACCCGCAGGTGAACCAGATTATCGTGGTGACACACGTGCCGATCTTTGCGCCGGCCCTGCCGCCGTATCCGCAAAGCGAAATCTATTCCTTGCAGCGCGCATACCTGGGCAACTTCACCTTGGGTGACCTGGTGCGGCAGTACGCCAAGGTTACCCATGTTGTTTCGGGGCACCTGCACCGGGCGGGCGAATGGCGGATCGACCGTGCCGGCGCACAGAATGACATATCATTTCACCTGGTGGGTAGCGAAAAGGGTCGCCCGAGCGCAGTGTTGCTGACCTTGCCGGCCTGACTCACGTGAAACCGATTTTCGGTGAAGTCACAAAGAGGCCAGTAACCCAGCCGCTGGAATGATTACTGATTCACACTTCAGAAATGGTCGGTAACGATATATTATGGCGCAAGCATCGAACTTACCCAGCGGTCTCTCGGAACAGGAAGTGCAGGCTCGTCGCAGCCAGGGGCAAGGCAATTCGCCGCCGCCTACAACTACGCGCACGTACGTGCAGATCCTCAAGGAGAACGTCTTCAACTTCATCAATATCACGATCTTCGTACTTGGCGCGGCGCTGGTACTGGTAGGGCGACCCATGGATGCCCTGCTTTCGGTCGGCATTATCATTCTCAACATCCTTGTCAGCGTGGTGCAGGAGGTGCGGGCCAAGCGCATCCTTGACCATGTTGCGCTGCTGACGCGGCCGCAGGCTTGCGTCATTCGGGATGGCCAGGAGAAGCAGGTCCCACCGGAAGATCTCGTGAAAGGCGATGTTCTTAAACTTGGCCCCGGCGACCAGGTGGTGCTGGATGGCGCGGTGCTGTCCGGCAGCATGGCGGTAGACGAGTCACAGTTGACGGGTGAGTCCGACTTGATCCGCAAGAATCCGAGCGACCAGGTATTCTCGGGTAGTTTCTGTGTCAGCGGCAGCGGCTACTATGAGGCACAAAAGGTAGGCGAGGAGAGCATGGCCAACAAAATGACGGCCAATGCCCGCGCCTATCGCCGCATGGTAACGCCCCTGCAGAGCCAGATCGGGTTGGCGGTGCGGCTGATCTTGTCTATGGTGATTTATCTGCAAATCTTGTTGGTGGCGAACAACCTGCTCAACGCTGTTCCGCTTCCGACCGGGGTGGCGCAGGCCACAGTCTTTGTGAGCCTGGTGCCCAACGGTCTATTCCTGTCTATCGCCATTGCCTATGCCTTGGCAGCTGTGCGCATGGTGCGGTTTGGTGCCCTCCTGCAGCAATCCAATGCGGTCGAATCCCTAAGCAATGTCGATGTACTCTGTTTGGACAAGACCGGCACGTTGACGACTAATAAGCTGCATGTAGACCAGGTGGTGGCGTGGCAAGGGACAAATGAGGATTTGGCGCACGTGCTTGGAACCATGGTAGCCAGCGCCACGACGAGCAACAAGACAAGTGCGGCGATTGCCGCTGAGTGCGACGAGCCGCCGCAAAAGATCGTGGCGGAGGTACCCTTCTCCTCGGCGCGCAAGTGGAGCGCTGTCGCCTTCGACAACGAGAGGCTGCGGGGCATCTACGCATTGGGGGCCGAAGAAATGCTGCGCCCCTATCTGAACCCTGCTGCAAATCAGCATCATGCGCACAGCTCGGGCAATGGACCGCAAGACACGGCGCTTTCCAGCCCGCAGCAAAGAATTTCCGATTATGCAGACCAGGGCTTGCGAGTTCTCGTGATTGCCTATCACCCCGATCCATCGCTGCTCCACGACGAAGACGACGCAACTAAGCTGCCTTCAGGCATGACGCCGCTGGGCATGGTGAGCCTGAGTGACGAGTTGCGCCCGGAGGCCAAAGAAGTGCTGGAGGGCTTTATCACCAGCGGCGTCAATCCCAAAATAATCTCCGGCGACAGCCCGGAGACGGTGGCTGCGCTGGCGCGGCAGGCGGGCTTTGACAGCGATGCCAAGCTCGTGTCAGGGGTGGAGCTGGATGCGATGGATGACACCGCTTTTGATAATGCCGCGGTCACCAGCAATATCTTCGGTCGTATCACGCCTCAGCAGAAAGAAAGGCTGGTTGATGCCTTGCGCCGCCGCGGCCACTATGTGGCCATGATCGGTGACGGCGTCAACGATGTACTATCGCTCAAAAAAGCAAACCTGGGCATCGCCATGCAGAGCGGCAGCCAGGCCACTCGCGGTGTTGCCGATATCATCTTGGTCAACGATTCGTTTGCTGCGTTGGGGCCGGCAGTGAAGGAAGGGCAGCGTATCGTCAACGGCATGCAGGACATTCTCAAGCTGTTCCTGACGCGCATTGCCACCATGATGCTGGTGATCATATCGGCATGGACGATCGGCCTCTTTCCCATCGCCGTGCGCCAGGGCACGTTGGTCACATTGCTGACAGTCGGTATTCCCACCGTACTATTGGCAATCTGGGCGCGACCGGGATATCGCTCGCACACGGCTTTGATCCAACAGTTGGTGCACTTTGTCATCCCGCCGGCACTGTTGTCAAGTGTCCTGTCTTTAATTGTCTTCTATGTGCCCTTGGGCCTGCATTTGACTCCGGAGGCGCGCGGGTTGGGCGCGGAGCAGTTCCTGGCCGCCTTTGCACCGCAAATCCTTGCCAGCCAGACGGCGTTATCGGCCTTTCTGATCGGCGCGGGCCTGCTGTTGTTGCTGTTTGTCGAGCCGCCGACCGAATGGTGGACAGGCGGAGATGTCCTCAGCGGCGACTGGCGACCTACCTGGTTGGCGATGGGCCTGGCAGTCGCTTTTGTCATCATCATGCTCGTGGCGGACTTGCGTGCCTTTTTTGATTTGGCGCCGCTGGAGCCAATTCACGTCGGCCTGATCGTTGGCTGCCTGGTTGTGTGGCTCGTGTTGATCCGCCAGGTCTGGCGCCGGCGATGGCTAGAACGCTGGCTTGGAATCTGAGTAACAGGCTGTCGTCCTCGAAACCAGGAATGTGTACTCTTGCTGCGTACACTAGAGCCCCGCGATTGCAGCTCGTGCGCTTGCCTCGTCCTTGAAAATACGAAAAGCCTGGTCCATGTGTGTGAGCTCAAAGATGATGCTGACAGGCTGGCGCAGGCCACACAACAGGAGCTCGCCGTTGCGTTCGCGACAGCTTTTCATGCCACGCACCATAACGGCCAGGGCGCTGGAATCTACGGACTGCACCTCTGACAGGTCAAGCACGATAAACCGAGCGCCTGCGGTCAGCAGTGAATCAAATTCGTGCTGTACATGATGGACGCAATGCGCGTCAAAACGCCCCCTGATTGGCAACACTGCCAACGCCGACTCGGCGCCATACATCAAATCAGCCATCACCGGCGATACTCCTTTCCTTCTCATCGCTTCAGACCTACATAGAGTCTGCCCAATAAACGCCCGCACGGCATCGGCAATATTGTGTACTTTTTTTCGCAGATGATGGAGGTATGGCTTATGCCTGCTCGAACACAATTACGCCGCGTGCGACGACACCGGCCAGCATGTCGGCATACGCTTCGTTGGCTTGCTCCAGCGTGTATGTGCGGCTGACGAGTTGATCCAGGTCCAGCCGCTTCTGCAAGTACAGGTCGGCAAAGAACGGGAAGTCGCGAGCGGGGCTGGCGCTGCCGTAGTACGAACCCTTGACTGTCTTCTCCTGGCGCGTAATTGTCGCCCCCGGCAAGTTCGTGCTGCTGCCCATGGGCGCCAATCCTGCCAGGATAATCGTGCCGCCCGGCCGCGCCGCGGCCAGGCATGTTTCCTGCACGGCAGGCAGGCCGACGGCTTCGACGGTGTAATCCGCGCCGCGGTTCTGGGTAAGCGTTCTGATTGCCTCGGCGACATCAGGACCCGCAAGCAGGAAGTCCGTAGCGCCGCAGGCATGCGCCAGGGCGCGCTTGCTTTCGGCGCGATCCACGACGATGATGCGTGCGGCGCCTGCCAGCTTGGCGCCCAGAACCGCACTGAGGCCGACACCGCCTGCGCCAAAAACGGCTACACTGCTGCCCGGGCGCACCTGGACCGTGTTCAGCACGGCGCCCACCCCTGTGGTTACGGCACAGCCGATCAGCGCTGCCACCGGCAGCGGGACGGCGTCCGGCATGGGCACGCAGCAGGCCTCAGGTACGACGATCCAGTCGCTAAAACAGCCGAGTGCGCTGTAGTGGTAGATTGGGCTGCCGTCCTGCGAGAAACGGGTGGTGCCATCCATCATTGTGCCCGCCCAGATCGGTTCGACATACGCCGCGCACAGGCTGGGGCTATCGTGCTGGCAGTAGAAGCAGCGCCCACAGTTAGGCGCCCAGTTGAGTGCGATATGCTGGCCTACGCGCACATTCGTGACACCCGGACCAACCTCTTGCACGATGCCGGCCCCCTCGTGCCCCAGCACCACCGGCAAGGGATGGTGCGTCGCCCCACTGACGATATGCCAGTCGCTATGGCAGACGCCGGCCGCCGCCACCTTTACCAGCACCTCGCCCGTCTTCGGCGCCTCCAATTCGACCATCTCAATTACTATCGGCCCGCCAACCTCACGCAGAACGGCGGCTCGTGTTTGCATCAAAGGACTCCCCCTTCAACTAATCCATCCATCACTACCAACGCCTCGTTGACCAATGCAAATGCCTCGCGCAACTGCTCCTCGGTCACACACAAAGGAGGATTGGTATGCAGCAAATTGCGCCAGATGTACGTGTACACCCCGCGTTCCCGCAGGAAAGCGCCCAACCGTGCCATCTGGGCATCCGTGCCGGCATATTGGCCAAACGGATCCTTGGTCATGCGGTCCTTGACCAACTCGATGCATCCCAACAGCCCAATCGAGCGTACGTCCCCCACGCACGGGTGCTCTGCCTTCATCTCCTCCAGCAGCCCTGCCAACACCACACCCATGCGCTGTGCATTGCCGATCAGGTCGTCCTCCTGGATCACGTGCAGGTTGGCCAGTGCCGCCGCCAGGCACATTGGGTGAGCGCTGTACGTGAGACCGCCGTAAAACACGTTCTTGGCAAAATGCCCCGCTACTTGCTCATTCATCGCTACCGCGCCAAGCGGCAGGTACGACGACGTCAATCCCTTGGCCAATGTCATCATGTCGGGCACAACGCCCCAGTGGTCTACGCCAAACCAGCGGCCAGTGCGCCCAAAACCGGTCATCACCTCGTCGCAGATGAGCAGTATGCCGTGGCGATCACAGATGGCTCGCAGCCCTTGCAGGTAGCCGTCGGGCGGAATGATCACGCCGTTGGTGCCCGTAATGGTCTCAATTAGGATGGCTGCCACCGTGTGTGGCCCCTCATACTGCAGAATCTCCTCGACTTGCTCCAAGCAGCGCTGGGCGAATTCTGCGTCGCTGTCGCCCGGGCGGTAGAGCGGACTGCGATACTTGTACGGGTCAAACATGCGCACCACGCCCGGGATGCCCGGTTCGCTGGCCCAGCGGCGGTGGTCGCCGGTCAGTGTTACCGCCCCGAACGTCGCGCCGTGATAGGCGCGGTAGCGGGTCAGAATCTTGTGCCGGCCCGTCACGGCACGCGCCAGCTTGACGGCGTTTTCGTTGGCGTCAGAACCGCCTAACGTAAAGAAGAACTTGTCGAGTCCTGGCGGGGTGACTGCGGCCAGTGCCTCGCCCAACTCGGCGCGGATCGGCGTCGCCATCCCCGGGCCTGCATAGGTAAGGGTCGCTGCTTGCGCCTGGATCGCTTCGATCACACGGCGGTCGCCGTGACCGATGTTCACGCACATCGATTGCGAGTTGAGGTCAAAATAGCGCTTGCCGTCGGCGTCCCAGAAGTAAACCCCTTCGCCGCGCACGAACGGGATCGGGTTGATCGCTTCTTGTGCCGACCAAGAGAAGAAGTTATGCCGTCTGGTGCGGTCAACCAAATCCGCGCCGGCGATGTTGTCGAGACTCATCCAGTTGTCCTTGTTCTTCACATGGCATCCAACCGCATTATACTTGCGTGGCATGCAAATCCTTTTTCGTGACAGCAGCAGATAGGCGCCATGGAAAACCCGATCTTGTACTCAGTCGTACCAGTGTTGAAGGCTATTCTCGAACTAGTCGCCGCACTCTGCGTTGCGGTCGGTCTGCTGCGCACCCTGTGGCTGGCCTGGCGTAATCGAACGCACCTGAATGACCCGGATGTCATCGGTCAGCTGCGGGTGAGCTTTGGCAGTTGGCTCGTGCTGGCGCTTGAGTTCCAGCTTGGCTCGGATATCCTTTCGACCACAATTGCACCTTCGTTTGAGGAACTGGCACAACTGGCCATTATCGCCGCGATTCGGACGTTGCTGAACTACTTCCTGCAAAAGGACCTCGATGCCGTCAAGCGTGGGCGAACAGGGGAAGATATCATGTCCAGCGGGGAGAAGACTGTGGATGCTTCGGACACGTAGGTTGCGCCATGAGTGAGGAACGCAAGGGCCCGCTGCCGTGACTCTGACAGCGGGCCCTTGCTCACACGAGGAGGAGAAACCCAAAGAGGTGTAACGCTTATTCAGTGGCCTCGCCCGCCGCTTCCCAGGCACCGTAGCCGGCGGGGAAAGCACGCGCGTTGTCCAGGCCCATGACGTGCAGGGCGGCGTTGGCCATGGCGGCACGGTGGCCAGAGGCGCAGTAGACGACGACTGGCTTGTCGGTCGGGATTTGATCCAGGTTTTGCGCCAGGGTGCGGATCGGAATGTTGACGGCCCCCGCAATGTGTCCTTCGGCAAACTCGGACTCTTCACGTACGTCGATCACCGCGGCGCCCGCATCCATCGCCCCCTTCAGCTTCTCGACATCGCCCACGGACAGGAAGCCTTCAGGAATGTTGGTCAGGAATTCGGCAACTGCTGCCAACGCCTCGGGATCGACATCCTTGGGCGTTACGGTTGCGGCTTCCACAGCCTCAGTCGAAGCCGGCTCGCCCGCCTCACTCCACGCCTTCCAACTGCCCGGGAAAGCACGTACGTTGTCATAGCCCAACATGGCCAGCGCTGCCGTGCTCATGCCGGCGCGCAAGCCGGACGCGCAGTAGACGATCACCGGCTTGTCGGCCGGAATCTTGTCCAGGTTGTCCGCCAGGGTGCGGATCGGGATGTTGACCGCGCCGTCGATGTGGCCGGCTTCGTAGTCGCCAGGCTCGCGCACGTCGATCAGCAGCGGGTTGGCAGATTCGATGGCCGCCTTAAAGGCTTCCAGGTTGCCGACCGAGCGGAAGTTGTCAGGCAGGGCGCTTAGGAACGCATCGACCGTAGCCACGACGTCGGTATCCGAGTTAATCGCTGCCGCTACTTCGGCCGGCACATCGCCGGATTCACCCTGTGCTGCTTCCCAGGCGCCGTAGCCGGCCGGGAAGGCACGTACGTTGTCATAGCCCAGTACATGCAGCATGGCATTGGCCATTGCCGCACGATGGCCGGAGGCACAGTACACGACGACGGGCTTGTCTGTAGGGATCTGGTCCAAGCTCTTCGCTAGGGTGCGGATCGGGATGTTGACTGCGCCCGGAATGGCGCCGTCGGCATATTCAGTGTCTTCGCGCACGTCGATGAGGACGGCGCCGTTGTCCATGGCTTCCTGCAGTTTGTCGACTGCACCCACCGAGTAGAAGCCTTCGGGAATGCCGCTTAGATAGGCGTCGACGGCCGCCAGTGTGTCGGCATCGACTGCCTTGGGCTCAAAGGTCTGCGCTTCCATAGCCTCCGTCGAGGCCTCTTCGCCGGCTTCACTCCAGGCCTTCCAGCCGCCGGGGAACGCTTTCACGTTGTCGTAGCCGAGCAGGCGCAGCGCAGCTGTGGCCTGGCCGGCGCGCAGGCCGGAGGCACAGTAGACCAGAACCGGCTGGTCGCTCGGGATCATGTCCAGGCTTTGGGCGACCGTGCGCAGTGGAATGTTCACCGCACCCGGAATGTGGCCTTCGGCATATTCACCTGGCTCGCGCACGTCGATCAAGTAGATGCCGCTGTCGATGGCTGCCTTCACGTCGTCCAGCTTGCCCATCGCCATATAGCCTTCGGGGATGCTGCTCAGGAAGGTGTCGACTGCAGTTGTGAGAGCATCGGCCGCCGGTGCAGCAGCTTCTTCAGCCGGCGCTTCGGTGGCAGCTTCGGTGGCAGCTTCGGTGGCAACTTCTGTTACCTCTTCGGTGGCCGGCGCCGGTTCAGGTGTGGCCGTGGCTTCCGCTGCCAGTGGTGCGGCTGCTGGTGCTTCGGTCGGGGCCGGCTCATCGGCGCCGCCGCACGCCGTCAATACGAGTGTGGCTAATACCAGTACGCTCAATAAGTAGCGCAATTTGGTGGACATCGAAATACTCCTCTGTATCTCGCTATAAAAAGAAAAACGATTTCGCCGCTGCGCATGCACGTGCACACGCCGGCGTTACTTCCCCTCATCAATCACATACGGCGCCTGCTGGGGCAGTTCTTCCACCCATTTGCTGTGCTCCAACCGCGCCTCTTCTTCGGGCACATAGCCGGTGGTCATGCCGGACAGCGCCTTGTAGACAAACGTAAAGTACAGGTGGCCGACCAGCAGCACAGTCAGGATCAGCATGGTTACGTCGTGTACCATGGCGGTCATCGCCAGGCCATCGGCCCCTAGCGTGCCCTTGCCAAACCACAACACCAGGCCGGAGGCAACGATCAGCGCCGATATGACTACGACCGCCGCATGGTGCAGCTTCTGCCCGGCGTTGAGCCGGCCCTGCGGCGGCATGTCCTTGGTGTGGCCCAAAAAATAGCGGTACGCCTGCTTGGCCCACGCCAGATCGTCCTTGTCATAGTGGAACGAATCCCACAGTAGTTCCTTGGCTGCCGGGCGGTCCAGCAGCAGGTACAAGATGGGTACGGCCATAAAGAGTACAGCGCCGACGCGGTGTAGCAGTCGCGAGTTGCCGCCCGCTGCGAATCCTGCCAGCGGCGTCCAGAGCAGGATCAAACCTGTGAGCAGCAGAATGACAAAGCTGCTGGCCAGAATGGCGTGGTTGATGCGCGGCCCGATGCGGTAGCGCAGGATCTTCCGTTGGGGCATTGATTGCGTCTGAGTTGCCATAGGTGCTTACCCTTTTGCCGTCTTATTGACTTCCTGGTGCAGATCGCGCAGTTCCTGCATGTGGTTGCGCCGTGCAATGACCGCTGCTATGCCGGTCACTACCACACTCAGCCCCGTAAGGCCTAGAGTCACCGGCTGCACCACCTTTTGCCAGGTGTTGACGGTCAGCGGCGGCGCCGGATTAGCGGGCAGGTCCAGCACTTCGGGATCGTCGGGCAGCACCATGATCACGCCCAGGCCGCCGGCCTCGGTCTCGCCGTAGACCCGCGCGTTGGGGTAGCGGGACTTGATGGACTCCACGCGCCGCGTGGCTTCGGCCAGGATTTCACTGCGATTGCCGTACATAAGTGCGTGGCTGGGGCAGGTCTTGACGCACCAGGGCGTGCCGCCGGCCGCCGTCACGCTGGCGCAAGCGTCGCACTTGCTGGCGCGTCCGTCCACCATCGCCGGCACGCCGTACGGGCACGCGGCCACACAGTAGGTGCAGCCACTGCACTTGTCGCGCTCGAGCCGCGTCATACCGTCCTGCTTGTATAGCGCGCCCGTCGGGCAGACTGCGACACAGGCGGCATCGGCGCAGTGATAACAGCGATGATTGTCAAAGCCACCTTGCAGGTTGGGGAAGACGCCGCGCGTCTGTTCGATCAGGTGAATGTACTGCACGTTTTGTGCCAGTTCATTGCCGGTCTTGCAGGCCGCCGTGCAGGCCTGGCAGCCGATGCAGCGCGCCAGGTCGAGCAAAAATGCCATGGAAGTAGTGGGAGCCGCCACGTTGTTAGGCCTCCTTCACAATGCGTACGAAATTGACGCGCATCCCCGCGCCGCCACTGATTGGGTCCAAGGCATAGCGGGTCATGAGCTTGGCGTCGCTGGCCCCTTTGCCATTGGCCTTGGTCAGCCCCGGCGAGTTCAGTCCAAAGCCATGCGCCATAAACACGGCGTCGTTGCGGATGCGCTGGGTTGCCTTGACCTTGATCGGTCCGCTGCGGGCGCCGTCCTGATTCTCCAGCCACACATAGGCGCCGTCTACCAGTCCCTGGCCCTGCGCCGTGTCGGCATTGATCCACAACTCATTTTCCGGGTAGAGCGAGTTGAGCATCGGCGCATTCTGCGTCTTGGCAAAGGTGTGTACGGGGTGACGCCCGTACAGTAGCCGGAAGAACCCTTGCGGCGGTTCCTCGACCGGCTCATAGCTGGGCAGTGGGTCGATTCCGGCCAGTGCAAGCTCAGAGGAATAGAACTCGATCTTCTTAGAATGGGTACCAAAGGGCGAGGTCTCACCATAGTCCTCGAGGTATGGTTTCCCCTTCTGGACGATAACTCCCTGCGCCTCGCGTAGTTTGGCTACGCTGGAGCCGATCGACATCAGGCGGGTGTCCAGATATTCCTCGGCCGTCTTCCACTTGAAGTAACTCTCCAGCCCCAGCCTCATACCCAGCTCGCGTGCCATCCACCAGCCCGGCTTCGAATCGTAGAGCGGCTCGACGGCGGGCTCGCGCAGGGTGATAAAGGGCGTCTTGTGCGCCATGACATTCAGCTCGTCGTATCGTTCCAGGTAGGAGGCTTCGGGCAGCACATAGTCGGCCCACGCCACGTGCTCCTGCGGCAGCACGTCGATCACGACGACCAGGTCGAGCTTCTTGAGCGCCTCAAGCGTGCGCTCCGGATTTGGCACCGTCTGGAGCAGGTTGACGCCGTAGACGATCAGCGCCTTGATCGGGTACGGTTCGCCCGTGATCATTGGCTCGATCAACTCGTGGATAGCCGTGGCCCCACGCAAAAACGTTGTACGGGCGCCATCGGCGCGTGCTTTGCCCGTCGGGCCCGTGGGCAGTTCAGCGCTCTCCGTGCCCGGTTCGGCCGAGCAGCCGCCTGCGCTGCCGGTTACGGTAAAGGGCGGGTGCGGGTAGGCCTCGATGTAGGCCGACTTGTTGAAATAGAGGCCGCCTTCACGGCCGTACGCGCCCAGCAGCGTGTTGATCATGTACACCGCGCGCATACGCTGCGTGTCGTTGCCGTACCAGGTCGTGTGGCGTCCCGGCATGATCACTGATTGGGGTAGTGTATCGGCCATTACGCGTGCCGTTGTGCGGATGAGTTCGGGGTCGAGCTCGGTAATGGCGGCTGCCCATTCCGGCGTCATCTCCGCCACATGCGCTGCCAGCTGCTCAAAGCCTTCGGTCCACTCCGCAACGTATGCCTTGTCATAGCGCTCTTCGCTGATCAGCACATTGATCCACGCCAACAGCAGGGCGGTGTCCGTGCCCGGCTTGATCGGCAGCCAGTAGTCGGCCTTGGCGGCCACGCTCGAAAAGCGGGGGTCCACCACGATCACCTTGGCGCCGTTGCTCCAGGCCGTGGCAAAGTCTTGCATAACTGTGTTGCGCGAATCTTCGCCGATGTGAGAGCCTATCAGCGTCAGGCAGCGCAGGGATGGCCAGTCGACCGGCTCGTGGCCGCCGACGGCAACGCCGGTGGTGAGCAGGGCCGCCTCGTCGCGCGGGGTGGTGCAGAGGCCGGAAGAAGGCTTGCCGGCATTGGGCGTGCCCCAGGCCTGGGCAAAATAGTCGGTGAACCAGAAGTCGCCGGTCGTGTGGCCAAAGATGGCAACCGATTCTTGGCCATACTGGTCGCGGATAGCACCCAACTTGTCGGCAACACCGTCAAGCGCCTCTTCCCAGGAGATTTCCTGGAACTTGCCCTGGCCGCGCTCTCCTGTGCGGATCATCGGGGATTGCAGGCGGTCGGGGTCGTACATGAAGGAAACACCGCCCTGGCCACGTGCACACAGCAGGCCCCGGCTCTTTGGGTCGAGAGGGTTCCCGTCGATCTTATGGACACGATCGCCTACGGCCTGGACGACAATGCCGCATTTCCAGGGACACATGTCGCAGTAGTTGTAGGTGGTCTTGATTTCGCCTTGATAGTACCAGGGCTGCGGCTCGTCTCTTGCACTGGGCGCGGCGATAGCATGAGAGAGGTGTGCGGCAGCTAACCCCAATCCTCCGCTACCGACCAGGGCGCCCTTGAGGAAAGTGCGGCGCGTGATATCCAGATGAATTTTCGCCATCTTGCTCCTCGCTTATGCTGTGGCGGTGAACCGCTGTGTACTTGAATGCGGAGAATCTAGTCGCCAGGACCTGCTTCGACTTCGACGCAGCAAGAGCTGCTTCCCAGGCTGGGCAACGGCTCGCCGGCACAATAAGCAGCGCGCAGACGTGCTTCGCGCTCCATGGCACGGTGCATGACGCAGAGAATGCTCGACAGCCATTCCTGGTCCATGTGCTCCTTGGGGATGCTGCTGCAGGCGCCTGCATTCCAGACTTGTTGGCGGTACTGGCGCTGAATCTCGGGCAGAAGGGCCACTACTCGCAGCTGCGGGTTGCGCTGCAGGATCTCGCGTACGAGGTCAGGCGTACCGGGGCCGGCTAATGACCAGTCCAGCACTACGATGTCGTCTGATCCTGCATCGACGCGTTGCAAAAGCGTCTGCCTTGCCGCCACCGCCGTCGTCACAACGTGGAGAGGCGTCAACTCAAGGGCCGAATCGATGACCGAGTCGAGTACCTTGAGAAATTCGGCTTCCGGTGTGGCGAAGAGCAAGCGTAGCTGCATGGTGATTCTCCGTCCTTAGGATACGGCGAAGTGCGCCGAGCGTCTATCGGGAAAAGTATGATAGGTCGCAGGCAAAATCCCTGACAAAACTTACGTGTACTCCGACAGCAGGCCGCGCGCCAGGGCATACTGAACAAGGTCGGCGCGGCTGCTGAGGTTGAGCTTGTCCATAATACGCGAGCGATAGGTTTCGACGGTTTTGGCGCTGAGCGCGAGCCTGTCCGCGACTTGGGCTGCGGTGTAGCCGAGGGCCAATTGTTTGATCACCTCGCGCTCGCGTTCGCTCAGACTCTCGTAGGCATCCTGGTCCGGCCCACTGCGCTGATGGCCTAGATAGTCCTGCAGAAGCATCTTGGTCGCATCGGGATACAGAAAGGCCCCACCCTTGGCCACGGTGCGGATGGCGTCGATCAACTCCGTGTCAACTGTGGACTTCAGCACGTAGCCGGCAGCGCCCGCCTTGAGCACAGGAAATAAATAGCGCTCCTGGGCATGGACGGTCAGTATCAGCACATAGCACTCGGGCAGTTCGGCGCGCACGCGCCGTGTGGCCTCCAACCCGTCCAGTTCGGGCATGGAGATGTCCATCACGATCACATTTGGGCGCAATGCATGCGCTTGGGCGATAGCTTCCAGCCCATTGGCTGCCTCGCCCACCACCTTCATGTCCGGTTCACCTTCGATCAGCGCCTTGACGCCCAGGCGAACCACCATGTGGTCGTCCGCCAACAACACCTGAATCTTCTGCATTTCCGTTACCTGTTAAGTGGCACGACGTCCGCCTGCGCTGGTGTAACTGCCGCCGGGTTGGGATGCAACAGGTCGGCCGGGATCGGCACGCGCGCCTGCACCTGCGTGCCGCGGCCGGGGTTCGAGACGATGGTCAGCTCGCCGCCGACCATGCGCATCCGCTCACGCATGCCCAACAGACCTAACCCGTGGCGGGACCCTACTGCCGGCGGGGCATTGGGATTAAATCCGACGCCGTCGTCGCAGATCTCCAGCATGATCTGTGTGGGCAGGCGAGTCAGCGTCACCTCGACGTTCTTCGCTTTGGCATGCCGGCCCGCGTTGCTCAATGACTCCTGGGCCACCCGATAGAGTGCTAACGCTACGTCGCTGGATAGGCGCTCGTCCAGACCCGTGATGGTGACTTTCGCGCGCATGTCGCTATGCTTGTTGAGTTCGTCGATCCGCCACTCCAACGCTGAACCAAGACCCAAGTCGTCCAGAATGGTAGGACGCAGGTCCAACGCCACGCGCCGCACATCCTCTAGTGCGTGGGCCGTGAGCTCGCGCAACTCCTGTACGCGCTTCTGCGCTTCGGCCGGTTCGTGCGCACGCTCCAATAAACGCAGGTGCACCAGGAGCGAGGTCAACGCCTGTGCGGCCTCGTCATGCAGCTCGCGTGCCAGCCGGAAGCGCTCATCTTCTTGCGCTTGCAGGATCTGGCGGGAAAGCTGCTGCATCTCTTCAGCATCACGTTCCAGTTGGCCCAGCATTTGGTTGAAAGTGTCGGCCAGCCGATCAAAGCGTTCGTCGCTGTTATCGCTCAACAACACACGCGTGTTGACACTGCCGCTGCGCACGTCGTCCACTGCCTGCTGCAGCCGATCCAAAGGATCCAGGGCACGCTTTAGCACCCAACTGTTTACTACGAAGGAAATTGCCAGGCCAACGGCCGCAAAAAGAAATATCAACTGCCAATGAAGGGCCTGCGGGAAGGTAGCCACATGCCAGATGGTGACGACGGTGCCGACGATGGCGCCAAAGGTCACCACCGCCAGGTTTGCCAACAAGATTTTGTAGAAGAGCGGCGTGCGCAACAATGTATGACGCAAGCCGGCATAACGTTTCATTAGTTGCGTAGTGTAACACATTTAGGGTTAGGGCGGCCGTGTTCGATAGGTGTGCCTTTTTGGTGGGAACCCTGGGGCAATGGTCATCGTTATAGAATTTATTCGACCTTACGAAGTCTTTACGTTTCTCGGGGCGATAATTTGACAGCAAGGTGAGTTGGATTTATTCTTGACCGGATTTGAGGACCAGCCTTGAAGTACGCCGTTAGTTGCAGGTAGGCGTTAGTTTTGCCGCGCAGAAAGGTGGCGAAGATTTTATGAAGCTCCATCTACCCCCCGACAGTACAACGGGTTTCATTTGGGCGACCGGAATCGAAAATACCTTCGTCCCACAGACCCGCGCCGGCATGCGCAGCCTGGACGAGTACGCACTCACGCAGCACTATGAGTTTTGGCGCTCGGACTTTGACCTTGTCGCCGAAACTGGTGTGCAGGCTTTGCGCTGGGGCATTCCTTGGTATCGCGTTCAACCCAAGCCAAAAGTGTGGGATTGGCAGTGGACTGACGAAGTGCTCGATTATCTGGTCAACGTCAAACGCATTACGCCGATCCTGGACCTTATGCATTACGGCACACCCCTTTGGCTCGATAACAGCTTTGTCAACGCCAGTTACCCGCAGCGAGTTGCCGAGTACACGGCAGCGGTAGCTGAGCGTTACCAGTCGTTGGTTCATATCTATACTCCCCTTAACGAGCCGACGATTAATGCTCACCAGGCAGGGCGCCTCGGCCAATGGCCCCCGTACCTGCACGGCGAGGACGGCTACTACAAGGTGCTGGTCGCCCTGGCACGCGGCATGGTATTGACGACACAGGCACTGTTGTCTGTACAGCCCGAGGCGCAGACGGTGCAGGTCGAGGCGGTCGGCTATCGCTGGTCGAAGGACCCGCGCCTGGCGCAACGAGTCGCGGCTGAGAATGCGGCCCAGTTCCTTGCCTTTGACCTGTCCACCGGGCGGGTAGATGCCGACCATGCCCTCTACGGCTATCTAGTCGAGCATGGCATTGCCGAACACGACCTCGAGTGGTTTCGCCGCAATGCCGTACGTTACGATGTGCTGGGCGCAAACTTCTATCCTTGGTCGTATAGCCCCATGGTGGAACGCCGCGAGAAGATTCGCTTTATGCGCCACGTCACGCCCGGTGCTGCCCTGGGTCAAGTCCTGCGCTATGTGTATGACCACTGCAAATTGCCGGTCATGGTTACCGAGACCTCCTCACACCACGACGTGGTGGGGCGCCAACTGTGGATGGACGACACGATCGACACCGTACGCACGCTGCGTCGCGAAGGTTTGCCAGTCGTCGGCTATACGTGGTTCCCTATGTTCAGTCTATACCGCTGGGATTGTCGGCTGAGCACACGCCCCATCGACGGCTACCTCATGCACTTGGGGCTCTACGAACTGGAGCGGGACAAGGATCGTTTATTGCAGCGCACGGCTACGCCACTAGTGGAGCGCTATCGCCAACACATGGCTACGCCGATGCCCTTAATAGGGGTCTCCGCATGCGGAGACCATGAAAAGAAACTTGATTTGTTGTGAGGTGCTTTATGCCATCCAAGAGTTTGTTGGACTATACGGCGGATGAACTGCCGCCTAACCCACAGTTCTTCCGTGATAACTGGATCGATCTTTGCGGCGAGTGGGGTTTTGCCCATGACGACGACGATTGCGGGATCGACGAAGGCTGGGCCAGTCGCACGGACGTCTTTACACGCACAATTCGCGTGCCGTTCCCGCCTGAGTCCAAGGCTAGCGGCATCCATGATCCGAGCAGTCACCCCGTCGTTTGGTATCGACGCACGTTTACGGTGCAGCGCAAGGGGAAAGATCGTGTCATGCTTAATTTTGGCGCCGTCGATTACCTGGCGACTATTTGGGTAAACGGTCGCCTGGTCGCGCGCCATGAAGGCGGCCATACGCCCTTCTCCGCCGATATTACCTGCGAGTTGATCGCAGGCGAAGAACAGGTTGTGGTCGTGCGCGCCGAAGACCAGCCGCTTGATATGAGCCAGCCGCGTGGTAAGCAGGACTGGCTGCCCGACCCACACATCATCTGGTACTACCGCACGACGGGAATTTGGCAGCCGGTTTGGTTGGAACTTGTCTCGCCCGTCCATATCAGCGAGGTGCGCTGGACGCCGCGTATGCACCGCTTGGGGCTGCGCCTGATCGCACAGCTGAATCGCGTGCCGGCCAAACCGCTGCGCATGTGTGTGCGCTTGTGGCTGCATGGCTCACTGCTCATTGAGGACACGTGCCTGGTGCGGCAGCGCGAACTAGGACGCGAGTTTATCCTGCCGATCAACGACCTCGCCATGCAGTTGGAAGAAATCTTGTGGTCCCCCGAGCATCCCAACCTGATTGAGGCGGAAGTATGCCTGCTGGACGACGGTGAAGAAATCGATACGGTGCACACATACACGGGCCTGCGCAGCGCCACCGTGGGCAACGGTCGCTTCCTGCTTAACGGTCGCCCCTATTATTTGCGCTCTGTGCTCGAACAAGGCTATTGGCCTGAATCCCACTTGGTTGCACCCAGCCCCGAGGCATTGATGCGCGAGGTGGGGCTGATCAAGGAACTGGGCTTTAATAGCGTACGCATCCACCAAAAGGTGGAGGATCCGCGCTTCCTGTATTGGTGCGATCGGCTGGGATTGACCGTGTGGGGCGAAATGGCGAACAGCTATGCCTACACCTGGCAGTCGGCGGAACGGCTGACGCGCGAATGGATGGAAGTGCTCAAGCGGGACTTTAGCCATCCTTGCATCGTCACCTGGGTGCCGGTAAACGAGAGTTGGGGTGTGCCAACCTTGGCGCAAGACGAACGCCAGCGTGAGCATCTGCGCGCACTGTATGCCTTGACCAAGAGCTTCGACCTTACGCGTCCAGTCGTCGATAACGATGGCTGGGAACATGTTCGCACAGACATCATCACCATTCACGACTACTCACGCGAAGGCACGATCCTGCGCGAGCGCTACGGCACCGACGCCGCCCTGGCCAATCTAGTCCAAACGGGCCGTCCCCTGCACTACCCGCCGCTGTTGGACGAAAAGCTCATCGCGCCCGATGCCCCGGTCATGCTGACGGAGTTTGGCGGTATCTCGTATAAGCCGCAGCCGGACACTAAATGGTTTGGCTACGGCACGGTTTCGTCGGCGCAGGAATATGTCGACAAGATCCGTGACCTGGTGGATGCCGTGCTTGAGTGCCCTGGAATCGCCGGGTTCTGCTATACCCAGTTAACCGATACCGAGCAGGAAACAAACGGCCTGCTTGACGACAAACGGCAGCCGAAGTTCGACATGTCCGTCATTCGCAGTATTTTTGCGGCTGCCGACGATGTGTAGACGCTGGGGGATCGGCTTATGGCAGATCGTGCTGTGATCTAGGCTTTGCGGCGTAGGAGCAGCAGCGCCAAAACTGCAGCTCCTATCGGCCAAAGCCAGGCCAGATCGTTTTGCTGTTTACCTACTCGATCCACAACAAGGGCTCCGGCGGCGCCTCGCCGATCAGCGCGGCAATGTATCGCCGGCACTCGTGCGTTACGTCGTAGTTTTGTGCGTCAATAAATGCCGCCGGCAGTGTGCGCTCACGTCCAATAACAGACGGTATGTCCACCAATCTTGTCTGCCAGCCGGCGTCATCGCGCAAGAGCACCGGCAGTGCGCCCGACGCTCCCAGCGCCCATGCATCCACCGCTGCCTTGCCTACCATTTGGGCCAATCCACGGTCGATCGGGCTGGCAAGCAGACGGGTCGCACGCTGCGCTGTGTTGAGCTTGATTTGGCGGCAGCGCAGGCCCAGCCGCTGCTGCACCTGCCGCACGAGATAGGCACTTGCGCCGGCCGACATGCTAAACACGCGTTGCCCCGATGCATCATAGGCCGCGCCATCCACCAGTTCTGCCCAGTAGGCGCCGCTGCGTTCACGCACCCCTTCGGCGACAATCACCGTGCACACCTGTCGCCGGCCATACACTTCCGTGATGCGCTCCAGCACCTCGCCGATCTCTACCGGTGTTTCTGGCAGTAAGATCAAGTGTGGCGGGTCGCCTTCCTGTCGTCGTGCCAGCGCCGAAGCTGCCGCCAGCCAACCGACGTGCCGTCCCATCACCTCAACCACGGCCACCTGGTCAAAGCCGCGCATGGCGCGCAGGTCAAGCCCAATCTCCTGGGTAGTGTAAGCAACATAGCGAGCAGCGCTGCCATAGCCTGGCGTGACATCGCATCCGGCCAGGTCGTTGTCGATCGTCTTGGGGATGCCGATGACCTGGAGTGCAAGTTCACGGCTCTGCGCCTCTGCTGCCAGCCGCTGCGCACCCGCCATCGTGCCGTTGCCGCCAATCAGGAACACCACGCCGATCTCGGCGGACTGCAGATTGGCGACCATGCGCACGAAATCCTCGTCGCCGGGACGGAAGCGGCTCCCGCCCAGGGCAGCTGCCGGCTGATGAGCAAGTCGTTCCAGCGCCTGGCCGTCCAACCCAGTCAAATCGACCCAGTCAGGAGCCAACAGTCCCTCAAAGCCGAAGCGGCTCCCATAGATTGCTCCCTTGCTCCTCGTCTGCCACTCGGCGACCGCGGCCGCCAGGGTGGCGTTGATGACTGGTGTAGGGCCGCCACATTGGGCGACAATGGCATTCACCTGGCTCTGTTCTTTCTCATGCCCACAGATGAGCGTACTTGAGGCCGCTGCCGGTGTTGAACAGCACCACCTTTTCCTCCGGCCCAATCCAGCCCTGTTCGATCAGGCGCACCTGCGCTGCCAGGCAGGCCGCCCCCTCGGGAGCCGGAAAGACGCCGCTCTTGCTGCCCATGACGCGGGCGTAGCGTAACATCTCTTCGTCAGGGACGGCGATGGCTACACCGCCGCTGGCACGGATGGCGCGCAGGATCAGGAAGTCGCCAATGGCCGCCGGCACGCGCAGCCCGTCGGCCACGGTCTTTGCCCCCTGCCATAGCTCGGCAAACTCCACCCCTTGCTCAAAGGCGCGCACGATCGGCGCGCAACCTGTGCTCTGCACGCTCACCATGCGCGGGCGCGGTTGGCCAATCAGCCCCATGCGTTCCATTTCGTCAAACGCCTTCCACATGCCAACCAGCCCTGTACCGCCGCCGGTCGGATAGATGATGACGTCTGGAAGCGTCCAGCCCATTTGTTCGGCGATTTCGTAACCCATCGTCTTTTTGCCCTCGATGCGGTAGGGCTCGCGCAGCGTGGAGACGTCAAACCAGCCATACTGCGCCACTCCCTCGCGCACCTTGACGCCGCAGTCGTTGATCAAGCCGTTAACCAGGTTGACGTTGGCGCCTAGTTCGCGGCACTCGACCTGGAACAGGCTCGGCACGTCGGAGGGCATGTAAACATGCGCCGGCAGTCCGGCAGCGGCGGCATAAGCGCTCATGGCACAGGCGGCGTTGCCTGCACTGGGGATGGCGAGTTCCTTGGCGCCCAACTCCAGCGCACGGCTGACCGCCAACGCCAGGCCGCGCGCCTTGAACGAAGCCGTCACGTTAAGCCCTTCATCTTTGATATACGTGTTGGTGCAGCCGATGGCCTCGCCCAGCCGGCGGGCGTGATGGAGGGGGGTCCAGCCTTCGCCGAGCTTGAGCATGGCCCAGTCGTTTTGCACCGGCAGGACCTCTTCGTAGCGCCACAGGCTCGGCTCGCGCGTTGCCAGATTCTCTTTAGTCAGCGTCTGTCTTGCCTTGGCCAGGTCGTAGCGCGCCAGCAGTGGCTTGCCGCACTCGCTGCAGAGATTGATGAGTTGATTTGGCTCATAGCTCTTGCCGCAATAGCCACACTCGAGGTGTGTCAATGTCGATCTTGTTTTTGACATGCTGTTCTCGCTGAGATTGATGCGCCGAGAGCCTATACGTATACGCCAAGATTGACGACATCCGCCGGGCGCTCGTCATGGAAGAAACTTAATAGGCGCTCGACCGCCATCGTTTCCATACGTCGCCTGCCCGCGAATGTTATCGAAGCCATATGCGGGGTGGCAATGACGCATGCATGGTTGCGCAGGCGTGAATCGGCAGCCAGCGGCTCGGGATCAAATACATCCAGCCCCGCCCCCCTTAAGTGGCCGCTGTCGAGCGCTTCGAGTAGCGCCTCTTCGTCCACAAGTGTGCCACGCGCCATGTTTAACAAGTACGAGCCGCGCTTCATACACGCAATGCGCGTGCGATCCATCAGCTTGTGTGTTTCATCTGTGGCGGGCGCATGCAGACTAAGAAAGTCCGCCTCTTCGATCACGCGGGCGAGCGAGGCCGCCTCGATACCAAGGGCAGCCGCCTGCTCTGTCGCTACGAATGGGTCGTAGCCGAGCACGCGCATATTGAGCCCCAGGTGGCAGATCTGCGCCACCCGGCGACCGATGCGGCCCAGCCCTACCAGCCCCAAGGTCTTGCCTTGTACTTCGTCGCCCATCAGCAGCCCACTGCGCGGCCCCCAGCGGCCTTCGGCCAGGTTGTCGTTGCCTTGCTTGAGGCGCTTGGCCAGCGCCAGCAGCATGGCGACCGTATGCTCGGCAGTTGATTCGGTGGGTCCGTCAGGCGTATTGGTGACGACGATGCCGCGCGCCGTTGCGGCTGCCAGGTCCACATTGTCCACGCCGATCCCTGTGCGGGCGATCAACTTGAGATGAGGACAAGCGTCCATCACTTCGCCGCTATATCGCAGCAAGGATGAGGCGATGATTGCCTGGGCCGGTGTGGCATTGGCGTAAATGGGGGCTGTGGCGGCCGGCAGCAGCGTGACAACATCCGGCGGCAGCATAGCCGCCGTCTCGTCAAACAGCGGCGCTTCGAGCCAGACGTGGGTAAGCGGGATGGATGGCATCGGCTAGACCTGTTTCGCTGCGCGAATTGAGAACTATATTGTACTACGATACTTGCACCGCATCATCTTCGAACACGACTGCCAGGCTGTCTACCAGGTGGTCGGCATCGGCGCGGCTAAAGATAATCGGCGGCTTGATTTTCAGAACGTTATGGTCGGGGCCATCCGTGCTGATGAGCACTGCGAGGTCGCGCATGCGGTTGGCGATGTAGCTTGCATGCTCCCCCGCTGGTAACCGGCTGCTGCGGTCCAACACGAGTTCGACGCCGATATACAAACCCAAGCCGCGCACGTCCCCGATTAAGGCATGATCGGCCATCAAGCTGCGCAACCGGTCCATCAAATAATTGCCCACCGCCAGCGCGTTTGCCTGCAACCCTTCCTGCTCGATTACGTCCAGCACGGCCAACCCGATCTCGCATGACACTGGGTTTCCGCCAAAAGTATTGAAATATTCCATCCCATTAGCAAATTTTTGTGCAATTTCGGGCGTAGTGATGACGGCCGCCAGCGGATGGCCATTGCCGGCCGGCTTGCCGACCGTAACGATGTCGGGCACGACTCCTTGCGTTTGGAAGCCCCAGAAATGGCTGCCTACGCGGCCCAGGCCCGTCTGTACCTCGTCGGCGATGCAGATGCCCCCTACAGCCCGCACATGTGCAAAGGCCGGGGCCATAAATCCATCAGGAAAGACGATCTGGCCGCCACACCCCATCAAAGATTCGCAGATGAAACCTGCCACCCCGCGCCCTTGCGCTTGAATGGCCTTCACGGCAGCCTGCACGTGCCCGGCGTAGGCGCGCCCGCTGACTGCATCATAGCCGCGGTACGCCCCGCGGTATGGGTCGGGCATGACGACGGTCTGCACGAAAGGCGGCGCACCTTTGCCGCCGGGACCATCGTGCTTGTACGGGCTGACCTCGATCAGCGCCTGCGTGTGACCATGATAGGCCACATCCAGCGTGATCATGTCAAGCTGCCCGGTAGCAGCCCGAGCCAGGCGCAGCGCCAGATCGTTGGCCTCGCTGCCCGAGTTGACAAAGAAGCAGACGCTGAGCGGCTCGGGCAGGGTCGCGGTCAGCCGCTTTGCATACTCGATGATGCTGTCATGCAGATAGCGCGTATTGGTGTTGAGTACGCCCATCTGCCGTTGGCCGGCAGCCACCACGTGTGGATGGCAGTGCCCGACATGCGCCACATTGTTGACACAGTCCAGGTAAGGCTGCCCCTCGTCGTCATAGAGATAGACGCCCAGACCGCGGACGATTTTGAGCGGTTGTCGATACGAGATGCTCAAGTTGTAACCAATGCGCTTGCGTCTCTCCGCCAACGTCTCAGCCTTGCTGGGAGGCACTGCGGGGAACGCAGACGCAGGTATTCCCAGCAGCACATTCGGATCGGGAGAGAGGCCTAAGTAGACGGCGCGCCGGCTGGGAGCCGCGACGCCGGGAAAGTCCGTGTCTAGCTCGAGCAGGTCGGTGACAAGTTGCAGATGCAAGTGAGGCGGCCAGTCCCCATTTGTGGGGGGAGCACCGATAGCACCCACCTGTTCACCCGCCTGGATGCGCTGGCCGACCTGTACAGCGCTCAGCGATTCGACCGTCAAGTGACCGTACAGCGTGTAGAACGGTGTGCCATCGCCGGAAAGGTGCCGCAGCACGATGACCGGTCCATAGTCGAGGCGGTCTGTGTTATTGGCCAGGGCGTACACTACACCTGCCAGTGGTGCATAGACCGGCGTCTGCGGCGGGGCAAACAGATCGATGCCCAGGTGGATCGTGCGCCGTTCGCCGATTGGGCTGCCCGCAACGGCGAAATTCGGGCTCATGTAGATCGCACGTGCCTCGTCATAGCGGCCGATAGCAACCGGCGCTGGTAGCACAGCCTGCGCGCCAAAAGGTTCCGTGTAGACTAAGTGGCGTGGGGGTCCCTTCCTGGAGGTTGCGGCTCTGCAGCAGTGGACTCGCAACGGAAAGGTCCAGTACCTCGAGGGGACCACTTTTCAGGTTGGTGTCTATTACGGGCGCAAACGTGGTGCTGCGCAGCCACGCAGTGATCTTTTCAGCCTGCGGAACAGGTGGCAAGTCGCACGCTGTGCGCAGCGTGTAATGCGCCAGCCGCGGGTGAATCGCCGCCAGACGCCCAAGCGCTTCCCAGGCCGGGCGTTCGCTGATCGAGAGGTATTTGTTATTCGGCTCATGCCGCTGCTGATGTGCAGCATGGCAGACGCTCATGCACAGACGCATGCAGACAAGGTCAAAGATCGCAGCCAGTTCGTCTTCCCGCAATGCGTAGGCGTGATGATAGCCGTGCACGATCGCAGCAATGGTAGCCAACGGGTCGGGTTTGTCGAGCAGCGCATAGGCTGCGGCGATTGCCACGTCCGCTGCCACGACGCTGTAGACCATGTCGCCAAAATCAAGAATGCCTGCCACACGTTGGTCGCGCACCAGCACGTTGTAGTCGTTGGCGTCGCCGTGAATGATCGCATGGCGCAGGCTGCGCAGGGTGGGCAGCGTTTCCGTCTCAAAACGGCTCAGCAGCCGTTCGACGAGTGCACGTCGCTGCGGATGCACGATTTCATTCTTGTACTGCTTAATAACAACAGACGCTCGCGCCACGTCCCAGTGAAAGGCACGCCGCAGCGCTGGGTGCACAAAGCCGGTCAGGGACGCATCCAGTCTGCCCATAAACTGGCCCAGGTCATCCAGCAAGTCGTCGTCGTGCGGCTTTACCACGGCGAGCGGCTTGCCGTCGATGTACGTTAGCAGCCGCACCCAGTGCCGGCGGCCATCTGGCCCCGTGACGGCCACGATTGTGCTTCCGTCCAACGCCGGCAGTGGCTGCGAGCACAGCGGTGCGCCGGCGCGCTCGGCCAGATAGTGTAAGGCCTGGTTTTGCGCATCCAGCAGGGCATGATCCTCCAAGGCGTTGGCGATCTTGAGCACGGCTTGCCTGCCCTGTGCGTCACGCACGCGGAAATTCTGGTCCCGCTCGGAGGGCAGTGCGGTCAGCTCGCCGTGCATCCCAAAGCAGTCGCGCACAATGGCGGCGGCCTCCTCAAGTGTGAATCGCGGCGTATGGAGTACAAGAGCCATTATGCCACCAGCGTCACACCGTCCTGCGATGCGGCCAGCACACCCTGTTCCGTGGCCAGCATCACCAGGCTCGGCTCGCTGCCCGGCACGCGCTCCCATTGCAGGCCATCGGCCGAGCGCCAAAGGGATTCGCCGTCGCTTAACAGCCAGCCGGTGGCAGTGGCCGCCAGCGTGTTCACCTGTTGCGGTGCCCCTGTTACGGGCGTGAAGCAGTGGCCGCCGTCGGTCGAGCGCCACAGGCCGTCCTCTTCCGTCCCTACCAACACGACACCATTGCTATGAAAGTCGCGTGCGGCCGCAATGCCTAGCACCACGCCGTGCACACCTTCACTGCGCTTCCAGGCACGGCCGCCGTTGGGCGAGCGGTAGAGCCCGTCCTCCGTACCGGCAAAGGCGACTTCCCAAGCCGGCCAGGCGCCCTGCGGTGCAGGGGGCGCCCAGGCCAGCGCCAGCACCTGGTAGTTGTGCAGCCCGTAGTTGGCAGCCTTCCAGGTGCGGCCGCGGTCAAAGGAGCGCAGCACGCCGCCGCCCTCGCTGCCGGCCAGCAGCACGCCCGTCTCCTGCACACGTGGGTCGGCGGCCAGCGCCACCACGCGGTTATCCACATAATCCATCCAGCTGGCCTGCCAGTTGGCGCCGTCATCCAGCGTAAAGGCCACGCCCAGCGGCGCGCCGCCTACCAGCAGCCGTCCCTCGGTGGCCAGGCAGCAGGCGGGAAACTGGTGCGGTTGTGGAGTGGGCTGCAAATCAGCGCCATCGATAGCAAACAGGCCCTCGGGGCCCGCGCCCCAAAGACGCCCCTCATTAGAGGAAAGGGATAGCAAAATGGGCACGAATCGAATCCTTTTCTAACCAAAATGGCACTTGGGCCGTTAACTGGGACTTGCCATCGATTGTAGCACAGGCGCAGGTGATTTCCCGATCTGGCAAAAAAGCGGCGCGTGCGGTAATATACGTTCCCGGCAACGCCCACCCCAGTCAGGCGAACCAAATTCTATTCTGTCGATCCGTCCATTAATCTGATAGGAACCTGCGCAAAATCGCTGCCATGTCTAAATATCATACTCCTCACGTCGCCACACATGCTGATGCGCGACAGCACTTACGAATGGGCATTTCGCGCATGGCAGATGTCCTGGCCCCGACGCTTGGCCCAGCCGGTACACCTGTTGTCGTGGAAGGTAACACCCGCAGCCGTCTCGACCTCCTCGACGACGCCGCTACAGTGGCGCGCCGCATTATCAGCCTCGGCGATCCTCGCCTTGACGTGGGCGCCATGATGGTGCGCAACGTGGTCTGGCGTGTCTCGCAGCGCGCCGGCGACGGCGGGGCGATGGCGGCCGTGCTGATCCGCGCGATCCTCGAAGGTGGTCTGCGCCAGGTTACCGCGGGGGCTAATGCCATGCAGCTTGTGCGCGGTATTCGCCTGGGCATGGACACCGCTGTTGCGGCCTTGACCGCCCAGGCCCGCCCGTGCGGCGACGAGTCGCAGTTGGCGGCGGCGGCGCGCACGGTCACGCGCGACGACGACCTCTCGGCTATGCTCGGCGAGATGAGCTACCTGCTGGGCCCCGATGCACCCGTGCAAATCGAGACCTATGTCGCCCCCTATCTGCAGCGCGAGTACGTCGCCGGGGCTGTCTATAAGGCCAAGATCTCCTCGGCTCATTTTTACACCGAGAGCGAGCACAAGCGTGCCGCCTTGGTTGCGCCCGCCATCGCCTTGATGGACTACAACCTCAACACTGCCGAGCAGGCGGTGAGCCTGCTTAATGCCACCTTGCAGGCCGAGCGTTCCAGCCTCTTGATCGTGGCGCCCGACGTCGGCGGTGCGGCGCTGCAGCTGCTGGTGGCCAACCACGCCCAGCCGGCCGATAAGCGCAAGGTCGCCGTGTTGGCGACGACCATAACGCTGCTGGGCGAAGAACGTACATGGGCAGTGAATGACCTGGCGTTGCTGTCGGGCGCGACTGTGTTTGGCATGCCTTCGGGCAGAACGGTCGAAAAGGCGACGCCTGCCGATTTGGGCAGCGCCATGCGCGCCGAATTTAATAGCGAAAAGCTGGCCGTCGTGGCCGAGCCCGCCCGCCGCGCCGAGGTGCAGGGTGAAATCGCCGATCTGCGCAGCCGGCTCGATCGCATGCCACTGGACGACGAAGGTCGCCCGGCCCTCGAACGCCGCATGGCTGCACTGAGCGGCGGCATGGGCGTGCTCAAGGTCGGCGACATATCTAAGCTGGCCACCGAGCTGCGCAAGACTCAGGCCGAGCGCACCTTCAAGGTGCTGTCTGCCGTGCAGCGCAGCGGGCTGGTAGCAGGGGCCGGGGCCGCCTATGTTCACTGCATGGCCGCCGTAAAGCAGGCTGCCGCCGAGCAGGAACTGGACGACGACGTGCGGTTGGGGATGCGCGTCTTGGCTGCCGCGCTTTCCGCCCCCATGCGCCAGTTGCTGGAAAACGCCGGAGTGGAGCCGCCCGCCGTGGTCATTCAGCGCGTGGCCGACGGCGGGGTGCAGGCGACATATGGTTGGGAACAGCAAACGGTAGTGGACGCACACGCTGTCGGCGTGGTGGATGCCGCCGACGTGCTCGTCACGGTGCTGCAGTCTGCTGTCAGCGGGGCCATCATGGCGCTCTCGACCGACGCGGTCGTCTATCACAAGAAGCCCGTGCAGAGCTTAGAACCGTAGAAGCGCTTAACCGCAGGAGCGGTCTATGCATTACAGCGGCTTTCGCCCACCAGTTGCCTTCCATACCAATATCCTCACCATTTTTCAGGGCATCCAGCCTTGGAGCCTGCCCAAAATGGCGGGTTGGGCGGTGGAAAACGGCTTTGCTGGAGTGGAAGTGGGGCCGGCGGTGCCGCTTAAGCCGGCGGACTTCGCCGCGGCACGGGCGCACGGGGCTGCGATCTTCTCGTTAACCTATGGGCGCAACGTGCTGGCGGGCGATGCAGACGAGCGCGCCATGCACCAGCGCAACGTGCTCGAGCGTGTGCGCTTCGCCTGCGAGTATGGCATCCCGCTGGTGGTGCTGGCCACGGGGCGCGCGCCGGGCAAGAGCCTGCGCGCCAACCTGCCTGCCGTGGTCCAGTGGTTGGGCGAACAAGTGCTGCCGCTGGCGCGCCAGGGCAACGTGACCATCGCCATCGAGAACTGCCCGGCCGTGGGCAACGTCGCCACCAGCCCTGCCATGTGGCACGAACTGTTTGAAGTTGCCTTGCCCGCGCCCGATCTCACGCTCTGCTTTGACCCAAGCCATCTCGTCTGGCAGTTTGTCGACGCCGCGGCCGCACTGCGCCAGTTTGCCCACAAGGTGACGCACGTGCACGTCAAAGACGCCACGGTGGACCGCCGGCGGCTGGCGAGCGAGGGTATCGACGGCGAAGGCTGGTGGCGTTACACGCTGCCCGGGTGGGGGGAACTGCCATGGCCGGCGCTGATCGCCGAACTGCAACGTGTGGACTACAGCGGCTGTCTCAGTATCGAACAAGAAGACGAAGTGTGGGACAAAAGCGAGGGCCAGATTCTGCAATCCCTGCTGTGGGGCAAGCACTTTCTGGAACAATTTTTTGCGCCGCCAGTCGAAGTTCCACCCGTCGAGGCTGTCGCGCCAGATAAAGTTGCGGGTGTGAAACCAATATGATGAGCCGGAGCGAGGGTGATCGGCGAGCACGATTCGCAGGGGCATAAGGTCCGGCGGGAATAGCCTGGCTGGCGCCACGATCGTTGTGCCGCCGGACCTTGTGCCCGCCTCGCTTCCCACCCTCCCGTAGGATGAAGGCATAACCATGTCTGATCTGATTCCTGTAGCGTTTATCGGCGCCGGCCGTATGGCGAATCTGCACGCGGACCATCTTCAGAATGAGCCCGACGTGCGGATTGTGGCGGCCTGCGATGGGGTGGGTGAGCGCACCGGGGCATTTTGCGCCAAGTGGGGTGGAACCCCGTACCCCAGCCACCAGGAGATGCTTACGCACGAAGCGCCGGCTGCGATCTATATCTGTACGCCGACGCCTTCGCATGCACAGCTGGGGATGGACTGCCTGGATTCGGGCGCCGCGCTGTTTGTCGAGAAGCCGCTCGATTTGGATTTGGCGGCCGCGCACCGTTTTGTCGCGGCAGCCGAGGCAAAGGGTGCGCTGGCGATGACGGCTTTTCAATGGCGTTACACGGAAGCTTACCTGCGGGCTGAGGAGTTGATCGCCGGCGAGCCGGTGGCGCTGGTTAACCTGCGCTGGTACTGGACGCGGCCGCCGCTGCGCTGGATGTGGGACCGCAGCCTGGCCGGTGGGCAACTGGTGGATCAAAGCATTCACCTGCTCGACGTCAGCCGCGGGCTGGTCGGCGAAATTGAGACTGTCTATGCCGCCTATAACAGCCGGCAGGTCAACCAGGAGCCGGAGTTTGACAACTGGGACGGCTACGCCGTAACGCTGCACTATGCCAGCGGCGCAGTTGGCGTCAGCGCCGGCACCTACGGGCTGTTCCCGGAAATCCAGGAGCCGCCGCGCGCCGACATTGCTCTGCGCGACCGCCTGGTGCGCGTGACTGACAAGGGGCTGTATTTGTTCACCCCGCACGGTGTCGAAGAATGGCCCAACCCCGAACCGCTGCACCGTCCCCTCAACCGGGCCTTTATGGCTGCCGTCCGCAGCGGTGACGCCGCCCACATTCGCACGCCGCTGCGCACAGGCCTGCTGTCCACCGCCGTGGCGTTGGCCGGCAACCGTTCGGCGGCCAGCGGGCATGCTGTGGATGTAGCCCAGTTTTTGGCCGAGGAAGCAGGGCTTGCATCCCAATTCTCAGCTGAACCGGCTTCAGGCCGGTCCAGTGGAGTTGCACGATGAGTGCTGCCGCATCAGCACGCCCCCCCGCCGCTGCCGGCGTTGCCACCGTTGCCATGGTGGCGATTGCCCGTCCTACCTTTGACGTGCCGTTGGCGCAGTCGGTGGCCGACGCGGCGGCGGCTGCCATTCAGGCCGCCGGGTTTGTCTTGGTGGGCTCGGCGTCCGAGTTGATCATGGATGCGGCGGGCATTGCTGCAGCGCAGGCAAAGCTGGAAGGGACACAGTTTGACCTGCTTGTGCTGCTGCAGGCCTCCTTTGCCGACAGCAGCATGGCCGTAAACCTGGCCAGTGTCGCGCACGCCCGGGGCGTGCCTGTCTTGCTGTGGGCTGTACCGGACGCCCGCGACGGCGGTCGCCTGCGGCTCAACAGCTTGTGCGGCATCAACCTGGCCGGGCACGCGCTAACCCTGCATGGCATCGGCTACGACTATGTGCTGGCGCCCATTGGCGATGCGGCCGGTCCGCAGAAGGTAGGCGTCTTGGCGCGCGTGGGCAAGGCGCTGCGGGCGCTGCGCACTGCCACGATCGGCGTAGTCGGCCAGCACCCGGGTGGCTTTGAGACATGCCGCTACGATGAAGGCGATCTGAGGAGCCTCTTTGGCGTGACGGTTGTCCCGCTCGAACTGGCTGCGGTGCTGCAAGCCGCCCGCAGCGCAGGCAAGGTTGCCCGGCAAGAATTCTTGCAGCGAGTGCGGGGCTACGCAGCGAACCTGGACGAACTTGACGCACAGGCCACCAATGGGACGGCCGGCGTGTACGTCGCGCTGCGCCAACAGGTGGAAGACGGCGGGCTGTCAGGTGTGGCCGTGCGCTGCTGGCCCGAGTTTTTTACCGAACTGGGCTGCGCCGCCTGCGGGGCCATGAGCGTGCTCAACCAAGATCACTGCCCGGCAAGCTGCGAGGCGGACGTCAACGGCACACTCACGTCGCTGCTGCTGCAGAGCCTGGGCGGCAGCCAGGCGTTCATCACCGATCTGGTCTCGATCGAGCCCCAAAGCGACACCGGCGTATTCTGGCACTGCGGCCTGGCTCCTTTTGCCATGGCCGACCCTGACGCCGGCGTGCGCGGGACCGTACACAGCAACCGCAAGCTGCCGCTGCTGTTTGAATTCCCGCTCAAACCTGGGCGTATCACGCTGGCGCGCCTGCATCGCACTGCGTCTGGCACCTATCAACTTGCGATTGGCGGCGGCGAAATGGTGGCAGCGCCGCGGCCGTATGGCGGCACGTGCGGCGTCGTGCGCTTTGACCTGCCCGCGCTCGAGGTCTTTGAACGTGTCATGCGCCACGGCCTCGAACACCACTTCAGCATTATCTACGGGGACTGCCGCGCCGAACTGGCGGCCTTTGCCCGTTTTGCCGGTCTTCCAGATCCTGGAGCTAACCCAATGACGACACCCGATCCCATGCTGGACCGCCTCGGCTTTCCCGACGATGCACGCCTGGTCATTTTTCATGTGGACGACGTGGGCATGTGCCACGGCAGCAACCGTGCCTACCTGGAACTGCACGAGGCCGGCATCGTTAAGACCGGCTCGCTGATGGCGCCCTGCCCGTGGTCGCACGAGATGCTGGCGATCTGCCAGCAGCGGCCGGACCTGGACCTGGGCGTGCACCTGACGCTCACCAGCGAGTGGCCGCAGTACCGTTGGGGGCCGATCAGCACGCGCGACTGGGACAGCGGCTTGATCGACGCCACCGGCTGCTTCTGGCCGCAGACGGCGATCGCGGCCTCTAACCTCAACGTGGAGGCGGCCGTGGCCGAACTGCGCGCCCAGGTGGAGATGGTGTGCGCTTCTGGCATCGAGTTCACCCATATCGACAGCCACATGGGGGCGGCGATGCTGCCCGAGCTGTATCCACACTACATCGAGTTGGGTTTTGAGTATCGGGTGCCTGTGCTCGTGCTGCGCGGGTTTGACGACTACACGCGCAGCTTTAACAGCAGCGGCATGAACGACGGGGAGTGGGCGTACTATGTCGCGGGATTGCAAGCGCGCGGCATGCCGCTGGTGGACACCTTCCGCATCACACCCGGCTATCACGCCACTGACGCCGAGGGCGGCCGCGCCGAGCTGTACGAGCGTATTCTGCACGAGCTGCCGCCGGGCATCGCCTACTTCAGCCTGCACGCCAATGCACCGGGTGACATCGAAACGATTAACCCGCTCAGTGCCCACTGGCGCACCTTTGAGTACCAGTATTTCCAATCCGACCGGCTGCGCAGCTTCCTCGAGCGCGAGGAAATCGTGCCCATCGGCTATGAAGAACTTCGCGAAGTGATGCGTTCGTAGTATGATCCAGAAATGTCCATGACGACTTCACAGCCCCCCGAAGCCCCCGGGGCCCCCAAAGCCGCCCTCGCCGTTGGCCGCTCCAACTGGCGCGGCCTGCTCAAGACCATGCGGCCGCGGCAGTGGGTGAAGAGCATCATCGTCTTTGCTGCCCTGGTCTTTGACGGCAAGCTGTTTGTCCCCGATCTCTTTCTTAAGACGACGCTGATCTTTTTCTGCTTTTGTCTGCTCTCGTCCGCCGTCTACATTCTCAACGACCTGGTGGACATGGAGAAGGACCGCCAGCACCCGCGCAAGCGCACGCGGCCGCTGGCCAGTGGGGCGCTTGACCCGCGCTTTGCTGCCGTCGCCGGGTTGATCTTCGGCGTGGTCAGCATTGCGGCGGCGTTTACGATCAACCCGTGGGCCGGCCTGGTGCTGCTCGCCTACCTGGCGCAGAACTTCGCCTACAGCTTCTGGCTCAAGAACATCGTCATCATCGACGTGATGGTACTGTCGCTGGGCTTCTTGCTGCGCGTGGTGGCGGGTGTGGTTGTCGTGCAGGTGGAGAATTTCAGTCCCTGGCTGTATATCTGCGTCACACTGCTGGCGCTGTTTTTGGGTTTCGGCAAGCGGCGGCAGGAGATCGTGCTGCTCGAAGGCAGCGCCGGCCAGCACCGGGCCAGCCTGCAGGAATACAACCTGGCGCTGCTCGACCAGATCATCACCATCATCACCACCAGCACGCTGATCGCCTACACCTTCTACAGCTTTGACGCCGCTACGGCGCTGGCGCACAACCGCATGCTGGTCACCGTACCGTTTGTCTTTTACTTCATCGCCCGTTATCTGTACCTGGTGCACGTCAAGGGGTTGGGCGGCGCGCCGGACGAGCTGCTGCTGGAAGATAAGCCGCTGCTGATCAACAGCGCGCTGTGGGCGTTGACGGTGGTGGCGTTGATTTATTTCTGGTAATGGGGTGAGTAGGGGTGTGAGGGTGTAGGGGCACGAGGTCCGGCGGAGTATGGTTCGCCGTTACAGCGAGCGTTGTTCCGCCGGACCTCATGCCCCTACGCGGCGGTACCCATCCTGGGTACCGCCGCGCACATGATTTTTGATTACTCGTCTGCCAAGAAGGTGGACCAGGCGCCTTCCATGCCGTCTTCGGTGACGCCGTAGAAGATGCGTACGTCGTCGCCCTCACGGAGGGCCAGGTCGTAGCGCAGCTTGCCGACGCGTTTTTCGGCCCGCACGAGGCCGATGTTGCCTTGCCACTCGATGGGCAGTTGGTCTGGGTCCTGCTTCTCGTACTGCTCGATGGCATAGCTCCACAGCTTGCGTGCACCGTGGCGGGTGATGTTCTTGATCACGTTGCCGTTGCGCATGTCACGAATGGCGTAAAAGATGTGCCCGTTGCGCTCCTCGGCCTCGATAATCTCCACGCCGATCTGCGGGAGGTAGAAGGTGGTATCGACCGCGCCATTGGCCTGCGGCTGTGCCGCTGCTGACTGTGCGGGTTGGCCACCCTTGTCGCTGCGCTTCGGCTGTTGGTGAGCCTGGGCAATCTGTGGCGACTGGGACTTTGGGGCCGGTTTGTTTGTCGCAGGTTTGCCGGCCGCCAGCTTATCTAACTGCTGCTTTGCCGGCTCCTTGGCCTGTGGCTTGACCGGCTCGCGCGTGCGGGCAGGCGCCGGTGCACCGTTGGGCGATCCCTGCTGGCCCCTGCGGCTGCCGCTACGACTGCCGCCGCGGCTGCCTTGTGTGCGGGTGTTGGGCACAGGCACTTCGGGCAGCATGATGGGCTGCGGGCCGAGCGGTGGCAGCGGTTCGTAGTCGGCGGCCGAGGGCGGCGGCTCGATCAGCTCGCCGGTCGCCTCGGGCTCGACATCGCGCTCCAGGCCAAACGCCTCGCGCACGAGGGCCACGATCTCGTCGCGCACGGCCAGGCTGGTGTCGGCCTCGTCGCGCACGTAGAACTTGCTGTCATCGATGGCATAGGGCATGTCCGGCCCCTTGGGGGTCTGGATGCGCAGCACCTTGGCCGTCTGGCTTTGCAGGATGTCGTACTTGACCTCCAGCCGCGGCGAGAAGCGCTCCTCGACGGCCGCGCGCAGCTCCTTTTCCGTCTGCGCCGCATCGGTGAGCCCCTTGATCTTGCCTTTGCCCGGCTTGCAGCCCACATAGACGGCGCCGCCGGCCGTGTTGGCAAAGGCGCACAGGTCGGCCACGATGGCGGCCAGCTTGCCGCCGCGCTCGGTGGCCGTCTCGTGGAAGCTCTGCACCAGCGTCGGCCCTTCCTCGCGCACCACGTCAAGCGGGTCGAAGATGCGGTCGGCGGGCTGGGCTGGGCGCACGCGGTCGTACTGCTTGGAACGCAACACGGCGCCGATGTTCTCAAAGGTTGGTTCGTCGAGCATCAATTCGGTCGGCCGCTCGCCGATGCCCAGGCGCTTCGGATTGCGCGGGTCGACGGTCAGGCGGTGAGCATCGGAGCCTTGCAGGCAGTGCATGCGCCGCGGGTATTCGGCTTTGGTCCCATTGAAGAAGCGCATCGTGGAATGACCGATGCGATCCAGGTCGGTGACCTCGAGCGCGTCCAGGTAGGGGTCCTGGGTGTAGGCGATCTTGGTCTGCCCGCCGAATGGGAAGTTGCGCATGGCGACGCCGTGCGTGCTGTTGGCATGCGCGGCGATCACAAGCCCGCCGGCATCGTGAATGATGCGGTAGGCGCCCAGTACATCCGTTGTTGCACCGGTTTCGGTGCTGCCTTCGTCCAGCTTGGCGGTCGGAACCTTGAGGTCCAAGAGCACGTGTTCGAGGTGTCGGATCGAAGTATCAGGCGGAAAAATACCCAGGATATGAAAGCCAAAGGTGGCTGTAAACTCAAATCCCGGCAAAACGACCACCTGGTTGCTCAACGCACGCCACTCGTCAAAACGCTGCTGTTCCTCGGGGCTCAATCGGCCTTGCTCATTCAACCGGGCCAACCATTCCAATTCCCGGCGAATGGCCCCGATACCGGCCACCGTGTTATGGTCCGTGATGGCAACGATTTCGATGCCCTTCTCGACCACCTTACGCAGCCAATCCAAGTAAGTGACATGCGGCTCCTCGTAGTCCCGAGACGCCGGCGAGTGGACATGCAGGTCAACCTTATACCACCTGTGTCCTCCGCTCATCGTCTGCTGCGCCGTTGAGGGCGCTGCGGGCCGCTGACTGCTGCTATTCTTTTTTCTTCTAGTCACAAAAGTACAAGATCCTCCTGATCTGGCTTTGACATAAAACATACTACAAATCTCATAGTACCACTGGGGCGTGAAAAAGGCAAGCTATCGATATGGCATACCGAATTCACAATTTCCAGGCAGGCTATGCGCCAAGCACGTGGGTTATGACATCGTGCAGGGCGGTTGTCCGCCCCGCGAGGCATTCCACGTCATACTGGTGCTCGCCCAACTCTGATCTGGCGGCGGCGACCGTACGGGCGTAGACGGCACGTTCGTCGATGCTGACTACAAGCCCAATTTCCTGGCGATAGGCTTCGGTGGCGCCTAGGATTTGCGCTGCCTGCCTTGGCCGCCCGCTCAGCGCCGCCACGCCCGCCAGACCTTCCAGCCCGGAGGCAAGACTCCTTTTGCTCCCGGTGCGCTGGCACACTCTCAGGCTCTCTGCATAATAGGCGTGAGCCGATGGCAAATCGTCCTGCAGCAGCGCCAGGTTGCCAAGTCGGGTAAGCGCAAGCGCACTGTAGGTTTGGAAACCCATTTCATTGAGCAGCGCCAAGGCCCGCTGTTGATAGTGGTTGGCTTTTTCATATTCGTGGCGCAACTGCGCCACGACGCCCAGCTCGGAGGTTACACCCGCAACCATCATGTTGTCTTCCAGCGAAGAGGAGAGTTGCAGCGCTTCCTCCAGATAGACGTTCCCCCTCCGGTAAGTTTCCCGTGTCACATACGGCAATCCCTAGATAGCCTTGTGTCCCCGCAATAAATGCGGCTTTGCCCACCGCTTTGCGCAGGCTGAGGCCTTCCTGCAGCAGTTGGCAGGCCCTTGCACAATCTCCTTGCAGCCGCACCAACTCACCCAGCTGTTCTAGCGCATCACCCATACCATGCGTGAAGCCATGGGCGCGCGCCAACACCAGGTAACGTTCGTTGAGGAGCGTAGCGCGCCGGTAATCTCCTTGCCATACCAGGACTTCGGCCAGAGCACTCAACACAGAACATAAGCCAGACACGGAGCCCGACTCCTCTTCGAGCTGCAAGCATTCCTCAAAGAGATTACGCGCCCGGGCAAGATCTCCTTGCCAAGATGCGCCCGTAGCAACACTAAACAGGGCCTTGGCACGCACAATTGGCGAGATTGTTGCGCACCGGCGTTCGGTTTCCGCCAGTGCCCACTCAAGCCGCGGCATTTCCTCCTGCAACTCCCCATGTTTCAACCAGAACCAACACAAGGCCGCGCCCAGGCGGGCTACCTGCGCACAGTTGTCGTTGGCGTGCCACCAGTACAACGCGGCACGCAAGTTGCTCTGCTCTACGATATGTTGTGCGGTCAACAGATATGATTCCCCCTGTTCGGCCAGCGCCAGAAAGTACGCCGCATGTTGATCGCACAGGGCAGCATCTTCGCCGTGTGCCGCCAGCTTTTCACGCGCATACTCGCGCAAGGTTTCCAACATCAAGAAACGCCGTGGACCAGCTGAGTCTTCCAGCGGACGGAGCAGGCTCTGGTCCAGCAAGGTGGCGATGCCGCCGAGAACGTCCAGCGGCGTTGCGCAGGATTCGAGTGAGGGAGTGCCGGCGGTGCCGCAGACAGCCTCCGCTGCCTCCAGCGTAAAGCCGCCTACAAAGACACTCAAACGGGCAAAGAGGATTTGCGCGTTGGGTGGTAAGAGCTGGTAGCTCCAGTCGATCGTTGCGCGCAGCGTCTGCTGGCGCTGAGGCTGGTCGCGTGCACCGGCCGTCAAGATGTGCAGACGGTGCTCAAGCCGAGCCAATAGTTCCTTCGGCGTGAACAATTTGCAGCGTGCGGCGGCTAGTTCGATGGCCAGCGGCAGCCCTTCCAACCACCGGCAGATGCCGGCTACGTCGGCAGCATTTTCGGGCGTCAATGCCAGCCTGGCGCCGCCGGCCTCCGCGCGTTCGAGCAACAACGCCACCGCGTCGCAGCGCGCCAATGCGGCCGGATCGGCGGGGTCCGTCTCGTCCGGCACGGTCAGCGGCGGCACGCTAAACTCATGTTCCGCAGAGAGATGCAGCACTGCCCGGCTCGTCACCAAAATCTTCAGGCCCGGCGCAAATACCAGCAGCTCGCCGATCTGCGGAGCAGCCGCAAGCACCTGTTCAAAATTGTCGAGGAGCAAGAGCACCTGCCGCCGGTGGAGGTAGTGTTTGAGGCTCTCGAGGGTAGATTGGCTGGCAGCCGTGTTGACGCCGAGGGCTTGGGCAATCGTAGGCATGACCAAGGTTGCCTCCAGCACGGGGGCCAGATCGACAAACCAACACTCGATCGCGTCGGCGGTTGCGAACTCCTGGGCAGCTTGCAGCGCCAGGCGCGTCTTGCCGATGCCGCCTGGCCCAGTCAACGTGACCAGGCATACGTCCGTACGCTGCAACAGCGCGTGGATCTCGGCCACTTCCTGCCGGCGTCCCACCAGGCGATTGGATGATGCCGGCAGATGGCAGGCATGGGGCGCGGCCGGTGCGGGTGTTACCGACGCAGCCGGGAGCGGGCGGGCAGGCACGTCGACAGGCAGCGCACGCGCCTGCCGGTGCAGCGATTGTTCTGCGTTCGCAACGCGCAGGAAAGCCGCGCGCTCCTCCAGCGGGAGGGAAAGACAGTCGGCAAGCCGTTCGGCCATCTGGCGCGAGGGGCGGCGTTCATCCGCTTCGATTTTCTTGATGGTTGCGACGGCACAGCCCACCTGCTGCGCCAGCCTGGCTTGCGTAAGATCAAGGGCTTTGCGCCGTCGCCGTATCCAATACCCCAGGGAAGCATTGTCGTCGATCGGGGACACGGTGTCGCTGTCTCCTTTTTTGTATACCTTTTGTGGCCCAAACGACGACCCACGGCAGCCGCACCAATGGTTGACTTACACGCACCGGGATGCCGGGCAGGCGCAAAAGGCGGACGACGATGAACAGCCGGTCTTACATGTTATACCAGTTGAGAGCAATCATTATGGCATAAACCGGCAGGCTTGTCACCCGCCAATTTTTGACGATTCCCACGCCAACCTGGTTAACCGGCCACCAGCAAGATCGTCGAGCATTGGGTGCACGACTCCTGGCACGCGACGACGTGGGAATGATGATACAATGTGGAATTTACCGAAAATTGGGGTATTGCCAAGACGGCCAATCTGTGCTATGCTCTCGACCACGGTTCGTTTCGTCGCATATTTTTCAACAAAAAGGGAGGCGCAGGAAGATGGTCCAAGTGCATATCGTCACCACCACCTGTTCGCGCCTGCCTCTTGTCTGCTAACGAACCACTCCATTCGTCGACAAGCCGCGGGTGCACCGAACCCGTGGCTTTTTTATTGCCAGTCAGGAACCTGGAACTGCCGGTCGCCGCCATCCATACAGATGGATAGCGATGACAGCTCCTGTCCTCCTTGCGCAAGGGCCACGGGTTCGCCGGAAACCCGTGGCCCTTGCGCGTCCAGCAACGGCCCGGGGAACAAAACAACTTGCCGTTCTTTTTAGGAGACCCTCGCCATGTCTATTCACATGTATCACGACAAGTATGAACACTTCGGCGCACGTTTTCAATCGAAGATGCTCAAGAGATGCCGTGTTGCCGCTGACGATTTACCAGGATCGCTGGTGTGGGAGTGTGGCGCAACATGATACGGCAAACCCCCGAAATCGATCGCTTCCAGCAGAAACTGCGGGAGTCCTTGCGGCAAGAGGCCGTACATGGCCGGACCGTCGCGCTGGCGAGAGGCGAAAATGTGTACGTTTGCGGCGACCAAGGCGAGACGGTCTTCTTCCTCAGGAGGGGACAAATCAAGCTCTCGACGGTTTCGCCGGCAGGGCGGGAATGCCTGCTCGCCATCCTGGTCGCCGGCGACATCTTCGGCGAGTTGTGCCTGTCGGGGCTTGGCAGGCGGCAGGAAACGGCGACCGCGATGGCGAAGACGGTGGTTACCGCCATGCCGTGTACGCAGTTTCTGGTGTGTTTGGGCCGCGACGCACTGCTCGAGGGTTTTGTGCAGTATCTGGCGCTGCGCGTGGCCGATCAACAAGAGGTGATCGCCCAGCTGGTGACCGTGGACAGCGAGCAGCGCCTGGGCGCTATCCTGCTCGACCTGGCGCGCAGGCTGGGCAAGCAGGATCCGCGCAGCATCCGCATCGAGCAGCGGATTACGCATGAGGAACTGGCGGCGATGGTAGGCACCACGCGGCAGCGCGTCTGCGGGTTCCTGCAGCACTTTCGTGAGCTTGGCCTGATCGAGCTGAGCGCCGAGCGCTATCTGATCGTCAAGGAGGCCAAGCTCGCAGAGTACCTGGCGCAGATTGGCTAGGTGGGTGGCCATGCCTATAGATGCGGGTGACGGAGATTCTAAATAGTGTCCACTATGGGACGGAAACGGGGCGCGAACTGGCGTAGCATGAGCGCCTGTCAACCAGTAAGCTCACGTTGCCGGCGTTGACTTGCTGGCGCCGGCAACCACCTACTGGATGCAAACATCATTCGCAGCAGGCTATATTGCCAACGATGCCAAAAAGCGGATCATCCACCGGTGGTGTAACGAGTTCCGGATGGCCCAGTCGTTACGGCATTCTGAAAGATGGCGCAGCGCTATGAATACACTACTCGCATCCACTTTCGTCTCAGTTTTGATATTCCTCAGCGCGCGTCCATTGGCAGCGGCTACGACGCCCAACCCAGCCTGTTTTGGTTGAAAATTTGACAACGGAAGCAATCTACGGCAACGGCGATAACTTTACGCACAATGGGCGCCCGTTTGCTGTTGGGCCGTTTGTCTGCAGCGCCGGCCCAGTAATTGACTTTTTGCAGAATGCAGTATCGTGTCGTGTTCGCCATCAAGCTTATAGCAAGTAGCGATGAAGAAAGGACAGCCCCAATGGCACAAGTAGTAAGTTACAGGGTCAAGTGGAACCTGAATAGCCACACGGGACAGATTTATGTTCACGTCCCGAGTGGAAGTCCTCAACCACCGTACGTTACATCCTACGTCTTGACACCTACATCTCCACAGGAGATGCAAATGTTGGTGGACCTTCTGAGGAATGAGAAACCAATCCAATATGACACCTCCACGAAGGAGTTGCAGTTAGGTGAATATGAGTTAGTCGGCGAAGGGGAAGCATAGGGGAAAGATGTATACGTAGTTCTACCAGGCTTACGGCAAGAGTGACAGGGCAGCAGACGAACCACAAAAGAAGAGTTGGGCCCGCACTAGTGTTTGCCGACAGCGATCGACAACTCAAGCAGGTCATTAATGATACCACAGCTTGCGTTTAAGACCCAGACAATAGCTACACCCCAGATGGTATTGGCGAGCCACCTACTGGAACTGCCGGTAAGCGAACTCGAGGATGTGCTGCAACGTGAAGCAGCCAACAACCCGGCGCTGGAGCTTGATGTCATCCACGACCCCACCTGGCAGCTCGGGACCTTGTCGCCGTTGGAGAGATGGAAGGATTCGGCCAGCTCGTCAAACGAGGATCGCACGGATGATATTGATTCTGGCGTCTGGCATGCATCGGCAAGGGAACAGCTGGTTGCGCAGGCGCGACTGCTCGTTGCCGCCGACGATCTGGATGTCGCCACCTATTTGATCCATTCACTCGACGTGCACGGATTTTTGCGGACGACAAACGAAGAGTTGGCAAGCGAACTGGGCGTCAACACGCGACAGATAGAGCGTGTAATAGGCGTTCTACATGAGCTAGAGCCACCTGGGATCGGCGCAAGGGATATTCGAGAGTGCTTCCTACTGCAATGCGCCGCCCTCGACACAGAGGGTGTGAATTGTGACCTGATCTGCCGCATCCTGAACGAAACCTGGGATGACTTTCTTGCGCAACGCTGGCCGCGCGTGGCCGCTACACTCGGTATCCACCCAAGCACGGTGGAAGCCGCGCGCAACTTCATGCGCGGCAACTTATACCCGTATCCACTCTTGTTGATCGATGAACCCACGGCTGATACAGCGATCTACCGCCAGGCAGATATCATTGTTCGGCCCGATCCGGACAAAGCCACGGCTGAACAATGCCGGTACCTGATCGAGGTGCCCGCTGCCGAACGCTATAGACTTACCATCCATCGCGACTTTCAGCAGGTGCTTACCATGCATTCTGTCGACGGTGGAGCGTTGCCGACAGGGCAGCAGGCCTGGGTAAGCCAGTCGGTTGCGAGCGCACAATCGTTTATCAACGCGGTCAATCAACGTTGGGCAACGTTGCGCCGTATTGCGACCTATCTTGTGGGACAGCAGGTCGACTTCTTCACCTTTGGCCCCGCTCACCTCAAGCCATTGACGCGGGTGGCCACCGCCCAAGCATTGGACATCCACGAATCCACCGTGAGCCGGGCTGTGCGCGACAAGATTCTACAGCTTCCCAATGGTCGTCTGCTTGCCATGAGCGATCTGTTCGACGGGTCACGCAGCGTCAAGGAAGCGCTTCGCCGTGTGCTTGAGCAGGCAGACAGTCCATTGAGTGATCGCGAACTGGCCCTACGCTTACAAGCGCAGGGCTGGACCCTGGCGCGACGCACGGTGGCAAAATATCGCGAGGAACTGGGCGTCATGCCGCGCAATCACCGCCAGGGTGTCCGCAAACGTTGATGCAGTCTTAGTTGGACCTGAGCTTGGACTGAACCGATGCATACATGGCTCCACTTCCACAGGACCGATGCGTCCTTGCATACCCATGATGTGATTGCACTGCTCAGCGGTGTCGGTATTAATGCGGAGCCGTTAAATCTTGATAGACCATCCGGCGTCGGTCTAGTATTCTTTGCCGAGGTTACGGTCGCGTTATGCAGTTTTATACAGACGTGCAGCCGCAATGGTCACGATCGGCTGCTTGCGATCGCCACCGCGAGCACGGCGATGGCAGGTGGCCATGCCTGGCGCCTGTTACAGGCCGGCGCGGCGGATGTATTGGTGTGGAACACGTCACCCAGTCTCACGGCCCACCATCCCGCGGCCCCTAATCCTGCAAGTGCAGTAGCGGCGCGGTTAGAACGTTGGCAGGCAGTGGATGAAGTGCTGGCCTCGCCACTGGTGCGCAACAGCCTGATCGGTGACAGCCGCGCCTGGATCGCGGTGTTGCGCCAGGTGGTCGAAGCGGCGCGCTTTACAGATTCTGCTGTCCTGCTGTTGGGTGAAACGGGCACCGGCAAAGAGCTGGTAGCGCGCCTGATCCATACCCTGGATTCCAGACGCAATCAGCAGGCACTGGTTACCACGGACTGCACAACCATTGTCCCCGAACTCTCCGGCAGCGAACTGTTTGGCCACGAACGCGGATCATTTACCGGCGCCGCGGCCATGCGCGAAGGAGCGTTTGCACTGGCGCACGGCGGTACACTGTTTTTAGATGAAGTGGGCGAACTGCCATTGGGACTGCAGGCACAACTCCTGCGCGCCATCCAGGAGCGCACCTATAAGCGAGTCGGCAGCAACGTGTGGCGTGAGACCAATTTTCGACTGGTTTGCGCCACCAATCGTGACTTGTTGCGGGAAGCGGCGCACGGCCGATTTCGCAGCGATTTGTACTACCGGCTGGCAAACTGGACCTTCAAGTTACCTGCCCTAGGCGAACGGATCGAGGACATCATTCCTCTGGCCCGCCACTTCATGAGTGAGCTTCACCCCAATCATGAGCCGCCTGAGTTGGATCAACCGGTGCAAGAATATCTGCTCACACGCACCTATGCCGGCAACGTGCGCGACTTGCGCAGCCTTGCCTGTCGCATCATGTATCGCCATGCCGGGACGGGGCCGATCACGATCGGCGACATTCCCGATGACGAACGTCCCGTTAACCCTGGTGAGCCGGCAGACTGGCAGACACCGGCGTTGGAGCAGGCGGTTCATTGCGCCTTTGCCGGCGGAGCGGGTCTTAAAGAGATTCGCCGTGCTGCGGAAGAGGCAGCGATCCGGATTGCGCTGGCGGAGGAAGCGGGCAACGTGCCTCGCGCCGCACGCCGCCTGGGGGTGACGGATCGCGCGCTACAAATGCGGCGCGCCGAACAGCGCCAGCGTGTGCTCGACGCCGTGGCGGGTCAGGCTGAGTTTTCAGGCATTGGTTTAGACCCGTAACCATGCCAATGCGTCACGGAACAGGTTGTCACCGTCACGCCAGGGATCAGTCGCCGGCGGGCTTGCGGCGACATTGTCGCGTCCGCCTGGTCGACTGGGCGCGGCTTGTCGTAGGTTCGGCAGCCGTTTGCCCCTCCGCATAGGTGCAATCAGCTTGAGCAGCGTGCCGCCGAGCACCAGGTTCTGCTCGGCGTGCGACAAGTTCAGCGCCTGTACCTTGGCCAGTTCAACGCCAGGATGCAGCCACGGCCCGTCCGAACCAAAGAGAATCTTATGCGCACCCGCCCGCTGCACCGCTTCCTCCAGGAGATCGAAACGGCGCACCCCCGAGGTATCGGTGTAGACATTCGGGTGGCGCACCAGGGAATCTATCAGCGCGTGCTGCGCCCACCAGTCATCGGCAAAGCTGCCCAGGTGTGGAATGATAAACGACACCTGGGGATATTCTGTGGCCAGCAGTTCGACCGTCGAGACCTCACCCATGACATCGTATAGCACCGGCAGGCGATAAGCCGCCGCCACCGCGCAGATTTCGCGTGTGATGCGCGCATCGTGGCGATGCACCTTGATGCCGACAAAGCCATGCTGCTCCACCGCCTCGCGCACCAGCACGGCGACACGCCCCCGGTCCTGCACGGGATGAATGAAGGCGAAGCCATAGAAGCGATCTGGTCGGCTCTGCACAATGTGCGCCACTTCCCGGTTAGCAACAGCGTAGTCGGAATGAAAAGCAGCAAATAGGACTGTACGCCTGATGCTGGCTTGCGCAGCGCGCTTCAGATATTTGGCAAGTGGGGCGGCGGTATCCCACGGGCCGGTCAAGCCGTCGCCTTGGCCGGCGTGACAGTGGCAGTCGATGATCATGGTGAAACTCCTGTTAAATCCATAGTGCGCGATTCCCGCATTCACATCGAACTGCTTTGTCAAGTTGGGACGGAGCTCAGGCAATCTCCCATTTCTTTGCACCTGACGGAACATCAAGGTCATTGCCATTGAGCTTAACGGGCGCCAGTTTTAGCTTCGGCGGCAAAATATTCTTCTTTAGCTTCGGCGGCAAAATATTCTTCACTAATACCCTGCCTTTCACAGGCTGTTGGCCGACGTTCCGACTTCCTGGCAAGGGCACACCACTATTGATTAGCAGGCGCGCCAGGGCGCGCTCGGTCTGTGCGAATGGGTCTACGCCCTGAATTGCCCCTAAATAAAATATTAGCTTATCAGCGGTAGCCTGGATGTTTTTCTTGGGGTACTCAAGACCCTTGTTATAGCCGCTTAATCGGGATGTGAATGACTCCGTCTTTCCAACTTTGAGAATTATTATGGGATTGGCCTTGGCTTTAGCAACGTCCTCATTTGGTTTAGCAACTATGTATACTCCACCACCTAGCTGCGTGGCTTTTCCTTTCGCTTCTTTTAGCGTAAGAGGCCCGAACCACTCCACTGTTGTGTCAAGCGGCCCAATTTCAATTTCCTCGTATTCACCTCCACTATCCGCCCCAGCGGAGTAGCCGCCAAAAGCTGCACGCAGCGCCTCCGCGGTATCCGGACCTACGATGCCGCTCGCGGGCAGACTGTTGCTACGCTGAAAGCTCCGCACCGCACTGCGGGTTGCCCTATCCATGACACCATTGCTTGGCAGGTTCAGGCCCATGATTTGGTTCAATGCATTCTGTGCCCAGCGCACTTGCTCGCTGCCCTGTGCTGCAACCGTCGTTGGATCCGTGGCGAAAAGTGGGAAGGGCCGGCGCGCGCGCCGCTGCAAACGACGCGGAGGCTGACGGCGCGAGGGGGCAGGCCGTTGGCTGGGTTGTGCTCCCCGGCGCGTGGGCTGCCCACGCCGCCCCCATTCGCCTGCCTGCACCTCCATCGCTTCGTTACCCGCCGGTCGACTGTTTGCGGCAGTGGGGCTAAAGCCGGTAAATGGCACGGCCTCAAACATGTACCGGCTTCCGCGAGCCGGAACGTTCTCCGCAAACAAGGGGAGAAACTCCTGTGCCAGGCCATTATGCCGGCATTGCGCGCATCGACAATCGGCCTGGTGGCCGCGTGCCAGGAAAGGTTCAATGACAAACGGGCTGTGTGTGTTCATGGCATTGTCTCCTTCTGCTTAGGATGAGCAGTATTCTTCAGTCGTCTACGCTTGCTCTACAGGCGGGCCGTGGAGCGGGCGTTTCGCGCCCGCTCACACCCTTACATGCGCGCTACTTGGGCCGCCACCTACCTACGTTTACTCCATTGTCCGACGTTCGCGAAAGGAAGATGACGCAGTGCTCGTCGCTCCTGCAGCTGATTTTGGCCGGGCGCCGTTGCCGTTCAACCGCTGCCGAATCAAGGCCGATGGCTGCGTGTAGCGCAGTGCATGGTCTTGCGTGCTGACACCGCTGATCGTCAAGTCGACGCCCGTGACGGTGCGATAGGCGTGGAGATAGCTCTGGATTTCCGGTCGCCAGAAGCGAGCCCAGTTGCGAGCCTGCTGCGTGTCAATCACGCGGCTCCAGTCGCCAAAGCGGATGGAAAGCAACAACTGCTCACCATAGTTGCCCAGATGCACAAAGTGAGTCACGCTGGCATCGGTCCAGTGTTGCAGCGTCTTCATGCTGTCAACCGCACCCATCCAGCCTTCTTCGTAGGGAACCATGTAGCGGCCGCGGAGAAACTCACGCATCTCCGGGCGGGCGAGCAGCCACTTCTGAATCAGCATTTCCACACGCGTGGTCGAGGGCAGATCGCCATACTGATTGTGGGCACCCTCGGCCAATATCAGGTGAACCTCGCCCAACGCGTTGAGCAGCGGGAACGCATCGGCAATGATGGTCGCGTCATCATCTTGCCTGAAGAAGGCGGTGCAGAGATGCAGCAGGTTGTGAAACGCCTCCAGAAATTTGGAGCGGCTGTCGGCCGAGTGCAGCTTGGGTGCTGCCTTGCCCTCGAGCGCAAGCCCATAATGATGGTCATACTCATAGGCGCGGCGGGCTACTGTCAGCCGGTGCTGTTCGTCCTGTATGTACCCCCACAGCAGACTGCTCAACGGGCGCAAGGGGTCGAGTTCAAGATGCGCCAACGGATCCCGGCCAGATGGATTGCGCCGGTTCTGAAAGCGCCAACTGATGGCATTGAGCGTCTGGACGAGCATGCCTTCCTCGTGCCAATACGACCAGATCAGTTCGAGAAGCAATGGACACGAGTAGCGGTTGCGCAAAATCCCATAACAAAACGGCTCCACTTCAGTCTCGGCCAGGTTCATCTGCGCGACGATGTTCGAGAGGTAGTCCAGTCGCTTGGGGCCGAGGAATTGCCCTAGCCGCCTCTCTATCTCACTGGAAGTGATGTCCGCACCCAAACGCCTTGCCCCGTCTGACTCGAGAGATTTGGGATCCTGGATTGGGTCACTGGGAATACCGTCTTTGGGTGCTGGAACAACTTGTACACCGCACTCTTTCAGCAGAAAAGCTTCCGTCGCGGCTTTCAATAGTTGGTAGCTGTCAACGCCGGAGAGCGGCTTCGCCAGCAGCGCGCGTTGGTTATGCAATCTTGTCTGTAGTTCTATTTCGGCGGGGTCCGTCGCACTGTGCGCACACAGGACGCGTTCAATGAATTCACTGTAGACATTGAAGCCCATCGCCCCGGTGCGGTTGCGGATCACCTCCCAGAGTGCTACGTCGGCGGTTGGTGTGATGGCTGTGCGCTGCAAGGTCACTTCGGCGCGCACGTCGGCAGCGGTCCCGATCGGGTTCGTTAACCTGCCAGATTGCCGGCTAATATCCTCCTGCGCCGTGGGCCGGAGCATCTCCGCAGTCGAGGTCTGCCCCGGGACTGGCTGTGGTGCCAGCGCTCGCTTGACATCTTCGGCAATGTTCTCAACCCCGGCCGCTATCTTCTGCACCCCATCCGCGACCCGATCCAATTTGTCGTCAAACTCTTGCTTGAACTCTGACAACGAAGTTGATTCAGGGGTAATGGGTTTTGCCAGTTGAGGTTGCTCCCCAGGTGCTGACTCACGAGCATCTGGATCATTTTTGCTAGCCATACAATCCTCCTGATGATATTTAGATGAAGCAAGTGCGAACTACCGATCGTACTGACTGGATGGCTGGACAACGCCGTTCCTGCGCGCCGGCACCTGACAGTGTGCGGAGGCGTCCAACGCGGTACGCAATGCCCAGTCCGTCAATAGTTTGGCCAGTATGCGGCTCACTGCTTCCGGAGTGAGCCAGCCGGCGGCCTGGGCTTGCCCAATCACGGCAAAGACAAAGGACGGTGGGGCTATCTGCATGCGTGCCGGCGCAGTTCGCCAGGCCGCATACGTCGCAGCTAAGCGGGCCGGCTGGCGTTCATGTACAGCCAGCGCCTCCCCCAGCGAATCACCGTGTAGTGCAGTCGGCCGGTGGTGAACAAGCAGCCCAACAAAGCCGGGCATGCTGGCTTCGAGTTGGGCTAACAGTGTACGCCTCTGCGCGTCAGGTTCGCAGTCGGGTAGAGAGACTCCCACAGTTCCGCCAGCCGCTGCCATTGCGGATGTGGATACAGTGCATTGCCCATTGCACAGCTGAGCTTGACCCGGATCCAGGGAATGGGATGGGGGTCATCCAGGCTGAATCGAAACACAAACGCGCGCGGCAGGCTGACGACGCCAATCAGCCCCACCGTCGCCGTCACCCCCACCCTGGCCACGGCCCAGAAGTCGGCCAGGATTTCTCCGAGCCAACGCTCCCAGAGCTGCCAGGTCACTTGGTTCGTGCCGCCGCTGCGCTGCATTCCGTGAAGCATTGGGCGCAGTGAATTGGCCAGATCTAACAGCGCCGCGCCCTGGTGACCGACCTCATGGATCAACGAAGATGCGATGCCGCTGCCCACCATGCGTTCGCGCGGTACCCGGATAATCGCCACCGGATTTTCGCCCCCTCCTGGCAGCCGAGTGCGCGCCCGCCGGATGGCAGCGCCATGGCCACGGTCGAGGTAGCAGATTACAGGTGGTGGCGCATAATAGCCACCAGGCAGCGCAAGGGCATCGGCGGCGACAGCGTCCAGCCCGGCCAACCACACGCCGGTTTCGTGTTCACTGCGTTGGGTAAGCACGTCGGCAAAGATGTCGAACTGCGAAAGCACACGATTGAAGCGCAGCCGCAGAAAAGAATAGCGGCGCTGCGCCTCGGCGGCCGTCGCGCTCTGTCCCGCAGGTCCATGCAGCCAGCGAAGATAACCCTGCACTACCGCTTGCATGGTCCGCCGCTCGCGTGCTAGATAGGCTTCAATGGCCGTCTGGGCTGCCGGAGCGAGCGCAGCCGCAGGAACCATGGCTTCGACCAATGCAAGAGGCTTCACTCGCTCGAGTCGGGTCGCTAACGCGCGCGCCTCGTGCGAGAGCAGCCGGAGTGACAAGGGAGTAATCGGCATGATGTTTAGACCCCATGCAGAACAATTCTATTCCCGCGACGCTCCCAACGGCCCTCCTGGCGGTTGATCGCACCTTGCGCGGGGCCGACCATACCGGTCTGTATTGCTCCAGGGAGAACTTCGCGCTGGGCCGCCATCACAGCATTCCTGGCCGCCACCTGTGGATCGGCACTCGGTGACGCCTGGGCGACTTTTTGAGCTGCGTTCCCGGCCACACGGATCACATTCCTGGCCATTTCATACTCCTGGTCCTCACTATCCAGACCTGCAGACTCCATTTCGAGCGCTTTGCTCAATGCCTTGCCCACGGCAGTGCCCACGGCAGTGCCGACACCTGGGACTGGAATTAAAGAACCGAGCGCGCCACCGACCATCGGCAGCGCTTGCTTGGCCAATCCCTTGAGCACCCCGCCGAGCGGCCCGCTGGCCGCTTTACTCAGGCCGCCTACTGCCTTTTTGATCACATCACCAAAAAACTGATCCAACTCGGCTTCGTCGGCGACTTCCAGCAACTCAGCAGCCAATGTCATCTCCTCGGCTTCGCTAAACGGACTGCCACCACCGCCAGACATGGCAACTTCTCGCCCATTGCCGGCAGCCGCATGGCGCCGCTGGCCGCCGTTGCGGGCTGGCATTGGCCGGGCGGGCTTGAGCAGACCAGGCGCATACTGTTGGGCAGCAGCAGCAACTGCCTTTTGGGCAACAGCCGCAGGTGGTGCATTGGACGGCGCTTGAGCAGCATTCTCCACGGCCGCACCGGCCAAGCGCACGAAATTGCGCGCCACTTCGAACTCCTGATCCTCAGCACTAAGACCTTCCAATTCCAGCCCGAAGAGGTTTCCGGCAGCTGTGGCCAGTTGGCTGCCAATCTTTCCGCCCCTGCCGGGAGCCAACCAGTCGCCCACAGCCGCGCCTGCGGCGGGTAGCGCCTTCTTGGCGACCCCTTTGAGAATTCCGCCCACGGCGTTCCCCACTGGTGAACGAAGTGCACCACCAATGGCCCCACTCGCCGTGCTGAGGAGCGAACCCAGAAATTGATCGAGTTCGGCCTCGTCAGTTACCTCAAGCAGTTGGGCTGCCAGCTCCAACTCGTCCATCTCGTTAAAGACGCCGGTCGCGCCGCTGAGTTCGCCATAAAGTTCATCTTGGGTTTCACCGTACTCCTGGTCGCTTTCGTATCCAAAGCTTCCGCTTTCCCACCCCATCTCTAGCTGTGTGCGATCAAGGTCGTGCATAGGTCCTCCCTGACTGATAAGTCAATTCTCTCCTGGAATGGACAGCTTTCCACTCTACCCTTTATTTGCAGCAAGATCCGTGCCAAATCAACGCACCGACCTGAACATTTCCAAAAAGAGCAAACATTAGGCACCTATCTTTGTTGCAAGAACTGGCGTACAGGAGGTGGCAATGGAGCTTCAAAGGCGGTGGGATGTTCGAGAGTAGGGTACACACCGTGGGGAACAACTGGCTCGGACAGCCCGTGTCGCGTTCGAGGCGAAGAGATCTTCGCAGGAAATAGTGAAAGCGGAGGTGGGTAGACGAAGTCTGCTTCGCAATAGCAGGGTGCGTATTCCACTTAGCTCAGATTAAGAGGTGACGCCCGTCTACACGTGCGACGCCTCCACCAGGAGATCGATCTTATCTAGCGCGGGCAGATCAAGGTTGTCATGGTGTTGCCGGAAAGGCACCAATGCCTGCTTTCCATCCATACGATAGGCGATGTTTCGACTAGTTGTGCCTGTCCGGGCTGGGCGACAGCACGAAACGGCGACGGCTGTGACAAGAGCTGCACATCATTCGGAGTGGACGGCCCGGAGGATCTGCGGATGTATAAGAACGCACGGATCCACTTAAGCACCAGCATAGATCAGGTGTGGACAGAGACGGTGGAATGTCTGAAGCCCAACGTCGGCGGCGCGACCGTCAGCCTGACGTGGTCGGACGGCAGCTAGCGCCCGCCCTCAGACTCAACGAAGGGGGGTCGCCGGCGCCTACGGCAACGTCCTGGCCATCGAGAGCGATCCTGAGAGCGCACCGGCATGCGCCTGGCAGCGGCATATAGGTAGGATCAATTCGTCGAGCCTAAACGAAACCGGCATGAAGCTTTGTAGTCGAGATTGCGGGGATCCAGCAGAATGAACTCGATTTCTGGCCGCTCAATTGCCCAAACCTTTTTTTCGCTGCATCCGTCCGGCCGCTCAGGCCGCAGAATGCCTGAGCGTGTCCGGATTTGGCAACTCCAACGCAACCGTCTTGCGGCGTAAACGAGATCTTCTTCCTTCACACAAGCGAGGAGACCGGAAATGAATCGCTTAGGATGCAGACGGCAGAAATCGTGACAATGTCCAGTTCTGGACAGAATCGCGGCGCAACTAGGCGTATTATAAGCACCTCTCAACACGCAAGCTCAGGTTGCCGCAGTTGATTTGCTGGCACTCGCAACCATCTACTAAAGGCAAGACATTCTAGGGAGGAGGAGACAATAACATGGCAACGTTCGTGCTTGTGCATGGTGGTCGGGCTGGACACGCATACCCAGGACATACTAAACGTGCTGGAGTATGAGGACCTGCACGACGTAGTCCTGGTCGGCTACAGCTACAGCGGGATGGTCGTCACCGGTGTGGCTGAGGGTGCGGCGGAACGGTTGTCGCAGCTGGTGTACCTGGACGCCTATGTGCCGGGTGATGGCGAGTCAATGGCGGCAATGATGGGGCCGGAGACAATTGCCTTTTTTGCGCAGGTGGCGGAGACCTATGGCGACGGCTGGCGCATACCGCCCGATCCGCCGGACGCACCGCGCCTGACGCCTTTACTGTTCAAACCAGTGGGTCAGCCGGTCAGCGTGGTAAACCCCGACGCGGCACGCCTGCCGCGCACCTTCATCTACTGCACGCAAGAGAAGGACGCCATGGGGGGGCTGGGCGTGCCCATCACACAAGCGGCGGCACGGGCAAAGGCTGATGCCGGCTGGGGCTATCACGAGCTGAATACGGGGCATGGCCCGACCGAGACCAGGCCGCAGGAGTTGGGAGATATCTTGCTCCAATTGGCGTGAATGAGAGAGTGAATCAACGCAAGCGCAATTGAGGAGAAAACCCAAGGAGAAGAACTATGTCAACGGAAGCAAGTAAAGCAATCGCTCGCCGGCTGGTTGATGCCATCAATGGCGACGACGAAGCGGCATTTCTGGAGGTGCTGGTGCCCGACGTGGTCGATCACTACAGCTTGCCGGGACTGCCGCCGGGACGCGAGGGCTGGAATATGAATCGCAAGATTCTGCGGACGGCGTTTCCCGACTGCGCCTGGCACGAAGAGGATCTCTTCGCCGAAGACGACCGCGTGGTTGGCCGCTACACCTTGCGCGGCACACATTTGGGTGATTTCCTGGGCACCCCCGCCACCGGCAACTCGATCGAGGTCTCGAACATCCACATTCTGCGGGTGGTCGACGGCAAGATCGTCGAACACTGGGGCCACGGCGACGACATGGGGATGATGCGACAACTGGGCGCAATGTCCTGAGTCGAGCGCACCAAGCTGCACAAAATCATTACAGCGCCGGTCGCTTGACATAGAGCGGCGATTACCTCGCCCCCACCCTCGCGTGCTGCGGCGCACAGCCGATCACGGTGTTTGGCACCCAAGCAGAGAATACAATCTAGCGCACCTTCGTCACGACCTGGTCACGATCGGGCCGTGACGTGGTCGCGATTTGATCACGGCGGGCGATTAGAATCGATTGCAGGCAACTGTATTCAAGGCGCTAGTGCTTGGCTAGAAAGGTAAAGGTTTAAAAGGAAGATGATTACAAGCAAATTCCAAAGTGAGTTGTCCCGCCTCGTGGGCGGGAGCCTCGCAGCTGCGAAGATTTTCTACACAGGGTTGGCGGCGTTTCTGGTGGAGAATGCCAAGACACGTGTCAACCCAACACTGGCGCTAAGTCGCCGGCAGCGCACAGGCTATAAGCGCATGAATTCGCCTCTCGCCGCACCTGATCTCAGGGCAAGCCGGACCGGCTGGAAAAGGATTTGAGTCCAACCGGGCTGGGCCCCAGGAGGCAAGTTCTTTGGCAAAAAAGTGAGGAGACCGTAAATGGAACGCACGCTGAAGAGATTATCTACCCTCGTGCTGCTGTCTGTGACCCTGATGGTGTTGGGGGGATGGGCGATTGCGACCAGCGCGCAAGCGCCGGTGTGCGATCCGGCGCTGCTGGAGCCGGGCTGCCTGTATTTCCCAAGCGCCCGCTATGAGGTCTCGCCGACGATTACGGCAACCATCACCTACACCGACATCGCCGGCTTACAGCGCAGCGTTCCGATTGCGATCCGCATCCCGATTTCGGCGCCCCTCCCCATGCCGGTCGTGATCTGGTCGCACGGCGGCGCTGGGGGGCACACCAGCCCGGAAAGGAGCTCGGTCGAGTGGAGCGAGACAACCGCCGAGGCAGGCTATTTGACCATTAGCATGGCGCACCTGGCACGTACGGATACACTTACGGGTACGCGGTGGGCGCTGTGCCAGGCGATCGCCGCCACAGAGCCTGACCCGCAGTGGAATCTCGCCGATGTAACGACATGCCAACACTTCAAATACCTGAATTGGGACCGCCCGCATGACATCCGCGCGGTGCTGGACGAGCTGGAGCGCAAGAACGCGCGCGGCGATCTGCAGGGTCTGATCGACCTGGATCATATTGCCGTGGGCGGCCACTCGTCGGGGTCGAGTGGCGCGCTGACAGTGGCTGGTGCGCTGCGCAATTTTACCGGGACGCCCGTCGACTTGTCTGACCCCGACCACCGGCCCGTGGCATTTCTCGCCTTCTCGCCGCAGCAGTCCGGCAGCGAAGGTTTCTTCGATACGGGGCATCGACAACCCATCCACTCGTGGCAGCCTATTACGCGGCCGGTGCTGTTTGGCACCGGCGACGGCGACAGCACGTGTAACGGGCTTGACGAACCAGGCAGCTGCTTTGGGGATGCGCCCTATGGACGCCGCATTGCTTTCGAGCGTATGGCTCCGGGTGACAAGTACCTGATCTATTTTCATGACGCCGCTACGTTTCACGAGCTGTTCGACCTGAACACCGACAGCCAGAAATGCCGCACAGACGCAGCGCAGCAGCAGAAATGTGACGAGGTTGCGCGCACGTTGCGCTCGGTGGCGCTGGCCTTTCTGGACGACTACCTACGCGAAGACGCGCTGGCGCTGCAATGGTTAGGACGCGACGACGTCGAGCCGGCGACAGGCGGTGTGGCAGAGTGGAAGCGTAAATAAGCAAGCTGCCGGTAGACTCACTGCAGTTGCCGTGCTTGTGAATTCCAAGGACGAAGATCCTGCACAGCGTCCAGTATTGGACAGAAACGCGGCGCGAACTGGCATACTATGAGCGCCTGTCAACAGGCAAGCTCAGGTTGTTGGCATTGATTTGCAGGCGGCTGGCAGTGGCTTGAGACCCAGGCTAGAGATCACGTGCCAGTGGCTCCATCGCTGCACGTGACAGCGTGTTACCTTCTGCCCATGCTGCCGCGAAGGCTGCCGCGCCAAGCTGCGTACGGACCATGGCCATGAGGTGATCATAGTCTGTGCGGAAAACCGGCGGAAGCGGCATACCTGCGGTTATTCGCAGAGCGGCGGCGGCCCCGAATAGGCGTGCGGCGAGAGCTGCGTCTTCATCCGGCCCTACAATGTGCGCCCAGATCTCAAAGCTCTCGGCGATCCAGCGCGGGTTGCCGAGTTGCCACTGCCACTGCAGCGCCTCGCGCAGAATCGCTTTCGCCGCGGGCGTGTCACCTTGCGCGTGGACGATTGCAGCCAGCCGCTGCAGCCGGGGGGCAAATCCGAAGTTCACGCCTTCATCTCGAAACCAAGCCATGCTCTCTTCCAATAGCGCTCGCCCACGCGCGGTATCGCCCTGCATGTAGACAATGGATCCCAGATTACTGAGTGCAAACGCGGTGATAGTCCCCCATCCGGTGGCACGGGTCAGCTCGATCACCTCTTGGTGGGCCTGTTTTGCGGCCACCAGGTCCCCTTGGTCAAAGAGCGTATCGCCCTGCCCGTTTAGCGCGGAGGCGAACTCATTTTGATCCCCCAGCTCGCGGAACAACGCAAGGCTCTCCGTGAACAGCTCATGGGCACGCGCATATTCACCCTGTTCCCGCATGACATCCCCGAGGCGATGGAGCAACTGTGCGATATGGGCATCGTCACCGAGCGCGCGAAAAAGTGCTAGACTTTCCACCGCCAGCGTGGCGGAACGCGCCAGATCGCCTAGCAGCCACGCGAGTTCCGCCAGTCCCTTCAGGCTCTGCGCCACGCCAGCCCTATCGTCCAGCGCGCGATACAGTGCAAGCGCTTCTTCCTCAAGCGCTGACGCTCGGGTATAGTCACCAGTGTAGAAGACAAAGTCGACCGATTGCTGGAGCAAGCGTGCGCGGGTTGAGGGAATCGTCTCACTCGCAGCGCCGAGTGCCAGCTCCAGCCATGTCAGTCCGTCGCGCAGCTGGCCCTGAAGCAGCCAGAAGTCGGCGCTCGCCATCATCAGGCGCACGCCGGTCGTAACGTCGCCGCCGCCGAGGGTCCAGCTGAGGGCCTGGCGCAGGTTGCCACGCTCGGCCACCAGCCGCGCCAGCCAGACGGGCTGCGCTTTGCCCCGAAGCTGCGGCGCGGCGATCTCGGCGAGTTCCAGGCAGAAGGCGGCATGGCGCGCCTGCAGGCGTGCCATCTCACCAGCCGCATCCAGCTGCGTCAGCGCGTACTCCCGGATAGTTTCCAGCATGACGAGACGTGGCTCACCAGACTCCTGCTCAGTCTGGCGGAGCAGGCTCTTGTCGACGAGCGACGCGATCACTTCCAGGACGTCCCTGACATCGTTCTCCTTCCCGCCGCACACCGCCTCGGCCGCCGCGATCGTGCAGCCGCCCACAAACACGGCGAGGCGACGAAACACCGCCTGTTCGCCGGCGCTCAGGAGCTGGTAACTCCAGTCGATGGTGTTGTGCAAGGTCTGCTGGCGTGCCGGCAGGTCGCGGGGGCCTCGCGTCAGCAGCGGCAGCCGCTGGTCGAGGCGCGCCAACAGCGACGCAGGCGGGAAGAAGGACACCCGCGCCGCCGCCAGCTCGATCGCCAGCGGTAGCCCGTCCAGGCGGGCGCAGATTCGCGTAACCGCCGAGGCATTCGCATCGGTCAGGCAGAAGTGTTCCGCCACGGCCTGTGCCCGCTCGACGAATAAGCGCACCGCTGCGTACTGCATCAGTTGCGTGGCCACCGGGAGCCCTACGGGCTCGGGCACCGCCAGGGGGGCGACGATTACGACGTGCTCGCCGGAGAGGCGCAGTGCCTCCCGGCTCGTGACCAATGCCTTTAATCCCGGCACATTAACGAGCAGCGCCGCCACCGCGGGAGCCGACGCGACCACCTGCTCGAAATTGTCGAGCACTAGGAGGAGTTGCTGCTCACGCAGCGCAGCACGCAGGGTGTCGACAGTAGGGGGGCCGTGCTGTGCGCGCACCCCGAACGCCTGCGCAATCGTTGGGATGACAAGGTCTGGATCGTTGATTGGCGCGAGGTTCACGAACCAGATTCCCTGGGGAAAAGCGTCGTGGAGCGCACCGGCGATCTGGATCGCCAGCCGGGTCTTGCCGATGCCACCCGCACCCGTGAGTGTGACCAGGCGCACTTCGGGTGCGCGCAGGCGGGTAGCGACTGTCGCGACCTCCCACTCGCGCCCGATGAACGAGGTGATAGGCGCCGGCAGATAACCCTTGCGGAGAGCGATGGAAACCGATGCCGGCGCCGCGCTTATCACAATGGTGCTCGGCGGCGGAAGGCTGCGGGAGGCAGAGAGGTCGCGGGGAGCGTTGCCGGCGCGCGCTGCGGTAAGGAAAGCAGCGTGGTGCTCCAGCGGAATCGACAGGCACTGTGCCAGGCGCTCGGCCATCGCGCTCGACGGGCGGCGCAGGCCCGCCTCAAGCTTGCGCACGGTATCGACCACGCAGCCCACGCATTGCGCGAGCGCATCCTGGGTGAGATCGTGGCTGCGCCGGCGCTGTCGCAGCCACTGGCCGAAAAACACGGTGTCGTCACTGCCGCTCGGTTGGGGCTGGTGGTCCATTATTTTGTCCCGCTTTCTGTCTATGAAACCATGACCACAGCACGCAGAGAATGTGATGTACTATTTCCGCCCCGTGCAACGACAGACCGCATGCTAAGAAACCGGGTAAGAGCTGGATTATACCTCAGGAGGTACGACATGACTACGACAAGCACGACGACGACCAATCGCAAGCGCTCGCAGGCGCCATTTACAGCAGCAGGCAATATGTCCAACGAAGTCAACAAGGTGATCGTCCGCCGCTGGTATGACGAGTTCTGGAACGCCGGGAAGCTGGAGGTAGCTGATGAACTACTGCACCCGGACTATGTGTACCAGGAGGGATATGGCGCTGGGGCGCCGAGTGTCACAGCCAACAAGGAAGGCCATGCCATGTGGCATCGGATCTTCCCTGACATGCACTTCACGATTGAGGACATCGTGGCCGAGGGCGAGACGGTCGTTGTGCGCTGGACGGCGCACGGCACCCACCAGGGAGAGTGGCAAACGGGGATCGGAACCATACCAGCGAGCGGAAAGACGACGGCGACGCCCGGCACCAGCAGCTTCTATCTCCGCGACGGCAAGATCATCCGCGACGTGAACCACATTGACTTCTTAGGCCTGATGGCGCAGATCGGCGCACGAGTTCAGCCGGGGTAGCTCTCGCATGCAGCGAACAAGAAGGCCGCTAAGATGCGGCCTGTTGCTGCTGACGATTTACCAGGATCGTTGGTGTGGGAGTGTGGCGCAACATGATACGGCAAACCCCCGAAATCGATCGCTTTCAGCAGAAACTGCGGGAGACCTTGCGGCAAGAGGCCGTACATGGCCGGACCGTCGCGCTGGCGAGAGGCGACAATGTGTACGTTTGCGGCGACCACGGCGAGACGGTGTTCTTCCTCAGGCGGGGACAGATCAAGCTCTCGACGGTTTCGCCGGCAGGGCGGGAATGTCTGCTCGCCATCCTGGTCGCCGGCGACATCTTTGGCGAGCTGTGCCTGTCGGGGCTGGGGAAGCGGCAGGAAACGGCGACCGCCATGGCGAAGACAGTGGTTACCGCCATGCCGTGTACGCAGTTTCTGGTGCGTCTGGGCCGCGACTCGCTGCTTGAGGGTTTTGTGCAGTATCTGGCGCTGCGGGTGGCTGATCAGCAAGAGGTGATTGCCCAGCTGGTGACGGTGGACAGCGAGCAGCGCCTGGGCGCCATCCTGCTCGACCTGGCGCGCAGGCTGGGCAAACAGGATCCGCGCAGCATTCGCATCGAGCAGCGGATCACGCATGAGGAACTGGCGGCGATGGTGGGCACCACGCGGCAGCGCGTCTGCGGATTTCTGCAGCATTTTCGGGATCTTGGTCTGATCGAACTGAGTGCCGAGCGCTTTCTGATCGTCAAGGAGTCCAAGTTGGCAGAGTACCTGGCGCAGATTGCCTAGGTGAACGGCGATGCCTTTGGAGGTGAAAGGCGGAGATCGTACAAAGTGTCCGGTACTGGACAGAAACGGGGGACGAATTGGCGTACCATGAGCGCCTCTCAACAGGTAAGGTCAGGTTGCCGGCGTTAGTAGATACCGACGAGAACCGGTCGGACAGTAGACTCGCACCCTAGTTAGATCGCAAGTGCACGATCTTGACCCGAAAATGAGCGAAACTACCATTCTGGTTTAGCGGAAACTAGAGTTTCACATGGCAATGAGTACGCCGGAGCAAACTCTGATTATTAACCAGATTGCACAGTGCTACGGCATCGAACCATCCCAACTGGACTGCCTGACCGACAATCCTGATGACGGCGTTTATGGGTTCACGCGTCAAGGTCAGGACTTTGTCGTCAAATACACGTTACCCACGGTGCGCAGTTTTTCAACCCTGCATGGCCAGGTGGATTGGGTCAATTTCCTGGCGGAGCACGGCGCGCCGGTCAGTCGCCCGGTTCCCTCGCGCCGCGGAATATTGGTGGAGCAACTGCCTTTGGACGACACCTTGGTGTCGGCGGTCTGTCATACGCGTGTGCCGGGTGAACGACCGCAACGCACGACCTGGACCGCGGAATTCTTTCAATGCTGGGGGCAACTCATGGGCCAACTGCATGCACTGAGCAGGCAGTATACGCCACACCAACAGCATGGGCGTTTCGAGCACTGGAACGAAAGCGCAGCCCGCGACCGGCAAGAAATCCCGGCGGATCAGGAACTTGTCCTTCAAAAATTCGATGCCCTACAGGAGTACTTTCATGCCTTGCCCACCGATCCGGACGCCTACGACGTAATTCATGGGGATTTGCAGGCCAACAATCTGTGCCTCGACAACGGGATGCTTTGGGTGATTGATTTTGATGGCTGTGGGTATCACTGGTTCATCATGGACATCGCCACAGCGCTCTATTTTACCTTGTGGGAGCGACCTCCGGAGCAGAGCAATGCGGTCTTTGCCGCGTTTGTGTTAGAGAATATGTGGGTGGGTTACAGGCGTGAACACGTACTTGGCGCGGGGTGGCTGGAGCGGCTGCCAACCTGCCTAAAGCTGGTAGAGATGAACATTTACGTTGCCGTCCTCGCGTACAATCAGGTGGCGTTGCGCAGCAACCTGGAGGCGGTGCCGCCAAAACACCGCGCCTTGCTCAGCCGTTATCGACATAACATTGAGCATGATATACCCTATCTCGAGTCTGCCCGTAATCCTTGGACCTGATTCTCCGCTGACATCCTACATGTTATGATGCGCTCAGCGCCGCCTCCTGCGCACCAGCGGTGAGGCAAGGTGCGCAAATACTCACGGGCTACACCGGACGGCGAGCAGGCGTGGCCGACTCACCTGTGCAGGTCCCAGGAATTATTAAGAGATGTAGAGGTCAGGAGTGCAACATGAAGTGGATCACGCGCGAACAAGGTCAAGGTTGATCGGGTTGCCTGTCCTTGGCTGATCAGGAAATTCGTCGACGGCGACGCCGAATTCCTGTTTGTGCCCGGCGACCAGGTGCTGCCGCAAGCGGCGCAGTGGGATGCAATTCCCTACGATGTACCCGGCGTTGAACTGGGGCATCACGGCCTGGCAGTGCTCGTTCGAGGCGATCGTCGCAAAGTACGGACTGGCTTCCGACCCAGCGCTTGGTGCTGTTGGGCAAGATCGTCAACGGCGCCGACACCGACAACGCCCTGTGGCAGCAGCCCGAAGGGCCGGGGCTGCAGGCCATCGCTGAAGGCTTCCGCCATCTCGGCTACGCCGACGACCACGCCGTCAACGCGGCCGAATGGATTGTCTACGATGCGCTCTATGCCTACTGCCAGGCCATGATCCGCCAGGGGAAGCCAGATGGCGCGTTCAAGGGTTGACACCGGCCTGCTGTTTGGCACGCGCATCGCCCGGCTCTTTGCCTATGGCTTTCGTCTCGGTGGTCCTTGGTCCTCTACCTGGTGACAACCGGCCTTGGCACCGGCCAGATCGGGATGCTGCTCACGCTCACCCTGCTGGGCGACGCCGTCATTTCGCTCTGGCTGACGACCACCGCCGACCGCATGGGCAGGCGGCGTACGCTGGTCATCGGTGCGGCGCTGATGCTGGGCGCCGGCGTCGCCTTTGTCCTGACGCAGACATCCGCTGCTGCTCACCCTGGCGGCCATCGTCGGCGTCATCAGCCCCAGCGGCAACGAGATCGGGCCGTTTCTCTCGATCGAACAGGCGGCGCTGAGCCAACTGGTGCCGGACAAACGAGCGCACGCGCATCTTCGCCTGGTACAACCTGGTGGGTTCCTTTGCCACGGCCACGGGCGCGCTCTGCGCGGGCGTCATCGCCCAGACACTGCAGAACAGCGGCTGGACGCCGCTGGACGCCTACCGGGCCGTGATCGTCGGCTACGCCCTGATCGGCGCGCTGCTGCTGCTGGCCTTCCTGTGCCTGTCGCCCGCCGTGGAGGTCCGCCCAGGCAGCGACAGAACGCAGCCGCCAAAGCGCTTCCTGGGTCTGCACAAGTCGCGGTCGATCGTCTTCAAGCTGAGCGCGCTGTTTGCGCTGGATGCCTTTGCCGGCGGCTTTGTCGTGCAGAGCATGGTCGCCTTCTGGTTCAGCGTGCGCTTTGCGCGCCGACATCGACACGATCGGCGCGATCTTTTTTGCCGCCAACATCCTGGCCGGCATTTCGGCACTGCTGGCGGCGCGCATCGCGGCGCGCTTTGGGCTGATCAACACGATGGTCTTCACCCATATTCCGTCCAACGTGCTGCTCATGCTGGTGCCGCTGATGCCGACCCTGCCCATCGCCGTTTTTGTCATGCTGCTGCGCTTCTCGATCTCGCAGATGGACGTGCCGACGCGCCAGTCGTACACGATGGCGGTGGTGGCGCCCGACGAGCGGTCGGCGGCCGCAGGGGTGACAAGCATTGCCCGCTCGTTGGGGGCGGCCGCGGCGCCGGCGTTGAGTGGGGCTTTGCTGGCAGGCGCGATGACCTTTAGTGCCCCGTTCTTTATCGCGGGCGGGCTCAAGATCGTGTACGACCTGCTGCTCTATCGCAGCTTTAAGACGACAAAGCCGCCGGAGGAGCTTGCGCCGGCCACATAGCACGTGATGCAAGACAGGGAGGGCCGATTTGGCGCAGAAAGCCTGGTCGCGCCGGAATTGATCAAGCTCATGCACATACCGCCGCCCGACATGGAGAGCCCTCTATGCCATAATGCTCGTGCGGTCCATGCCGGACATCTACCTTTGGCTGGGAGTGTGCGCTGTGCTGGGCGTACTCAACGGTGTGCTGCGTGTTTAGATGATTCTGCCCCGGTTTGGTAGAAAGAGAGTTACAGCCTAGCACGCAATGCGAGACGAAGTCATGACGAACGCTGCCACATCCGATCTGGACCTGGCCGCACAAATTGCGGCCGCGTTTATACGCCAACCAGTCCAAGAGGTCGCGCCCATCTGCGGCAAAGGCAGCGTCAATCAAATCTTTGTGGTGCACACACGCGCGGTGGCCGTCGTAGTGCGGATGAGCAAACCAGAGGATGAGGTGCGTGGCCTGCTGTTTTACGAGAAAGAAGCATGGTGCTTGGGCAAGCGGCCGCTTTGGGGATTCCCGGACCGCAGGTGCTGGAGATTGGACGGTGGGGCAGGCGGCCTTACATACTGCAGACGCTTGTGGCCGGCGTGAACGGCGAAGACAGCGGATTGGATGAATGCGGACATCTGGCGTGTGCTGGGGCGGTATGCACGGCGCATTCACGCGATTGCCCTGGATGGCTTTCGGCGAGACCCTCGCTGACTTTCACAAGGGCAACGCGCAAGCGGAATGGCAGGCGTTATATCGACTACAATCTGCACAGCCTGACGCAAGATGATGAGCTGCTGCGCTTGAACGTCTACAGACCTGCACAAGTCGAGGACATTCGCCAGGTGTTTCAAACCCTGCGCCGCACCGCCTTTCGCATTGGCCTGAATCATTATGACCTGGCCATTCGCAACACGGTTGTGGATGAGACAGGCCAGGTCAGCCTGCTCGACTGGGGATCCGCCGAGGCGCATCTTGTCCCGCATTATGATCTGCTGGAGATTCTGCGCCGGCTGCGTCCCAGCGACGAGCGCTTCGGCGCGTTCTTGATGGGGTACGGACTGGACGCAGCCGAGTTTGCCGCGCTGCTGCCTCAGGTGCGCAGCCTGGCCCTGCTTAAGGCATTCGACCTGACACGCTGGGCGATTGACCGCTGCCCGGCCCGTATCGACGAGATTGCTGAGCAGGCGCGGCAAGTGGTGGAGCAGCAGTTTATAGCCTAGCCCGCCAAGGGCTGTTTGGACATGCGTCTGTGAGCTCCTTCTATGAAGCCCCGAGCAACCAGTGCAGGGTTATGGTATAGTAGGTCACATATTCCCCGGCTGTGCTAAGGACGCAATATGAAAAAGACCCAGGTGTGGCAGCCGGCGATGGACGGCGCCGGCGCCGGACAGGAAGCCAGCCTGCTGCAGGACTATCTGCGCAGCCTGCAACAAAGCTCCCTGCCCGCCATTGCCATCGTCCTCGTCGCCGTTGCTGCGGCTGCTTTTTTCTGGCTTCACACCGATAGCAGCCAGATACAGCGTTGGGACCTGTTTGGCCTGCTCGTCTGTCTTGTGGCGCTCGGCGCCTGGCTGCTGCGTGACCGCTATCCGCTGGGTACGTGGTTTCTGGCCGGCGGGGTCTCGCTTGTGATTGTATTTGCCTATTGGCTTGCGGGTACGAGCGCGCTGCTCCTGCTCTTGACGCTGCCTTGCATCTTGGTGACCAGCTACGTCGGAACCCTGCAAGGTGTGACCTTGGGCGCATTCGTTTCGCTCCTGCTGGTGCTGCAAGCCGTGCTGCTGCAGCCCAGCGCGGGCGGCAATTTCGTCATCATTGCACTGGCCGGCATTTGGGGATCGGTCGGCCTGGTGTGGGCCGCGCTGCGCCCGCTGCGTGCCGCCACGACCGAGTCATGGTATCACTTTGCCCTTGCGCGCCAACTGCTGGAAGAGAGCCGCGACCGGCAACAGGAGCTGAATCAGGCCTATGAGGAACTGCGCAATGCCTACAAGGAGCTGGGACGGCTGAACCAGGTGCTGCTGGCAACCCAGCGCGTGGCCGACGAAGCCAGACAGGCCAAGGAGTCATTTGTCGCCAATGTGAGCCATGAACTGCGCACACCGCTAAACATGATCATCGGCTTTAGCAGCCTGATCACGCGTGCGCCGTTGACCTATCAACACAGATTGCCGGCCCACCTCCTGGCCGATATTGCTGCCATTCAGCGCAACGCCGAACACTTGTCCAGCCTCGTCGACGACGTGTTGGACCTGAGCAAGACCGACGCCGGCCAGATGACGCTGTCACTGCAGCCGGTGCAAGTAGCGGACCTGCTCGAACATGCTGTTGAGCCAATGTGCGATCTGTTTGCATCTAAGTCCCTCTGGCTCAAACTTGAGACGGAGCCCCACCTGCCCGAAGTATTGTGCGACCCCACCCGCATCCGGCAAGTGGTCATGAATCTCCTCAGTAACGCCGGCAAGATCGTAGACAGCGGCGGCGTTACCATCAGGAGCTACCTCGACAAAAACGACGTGGTGGTGCAGGTGCAAGACACGGGGCCTGGCATCCCGGAAGATGAGATCACGAGCCTGTTTGAACCCTTCCGCCAGCTGGAAACGCGGCCCACGACTGCTAAGCCGGGCACGGGGCTGGGGCTGGCAATCAGCAAAAGGCTGGTAGAGCTACACGGCGGCCGCATGTGGGCTGAGGCGCGCACCAGCGGTGCAGCCTTCTTCTTTAGCCTGCCGGTGCCAATGTCTGCGCAGAGCATGGGGCGTCCCGCGCGCTGGATATCCTCTGAGTTCGAATATCGCGACCGCCGCCAACATCATGAACTGCCGCCAATCAACAAGCGGATCGTGTTTGTGGGTGCGGAGAACAGGCTTCACTCGTTGGCCATGCACAACCTGGGTGAAGAGTATGAGCTTACCCTGGTTCCCGATGCCCACGCTGCCCTGGTCGACCTGCAGCAATTTTCGGCGCAGATGTTTGTCGTCAACGAGATAGAGAGCAGCCAGACTGAAGTATTGAAGCAGGAACTGGGCAGCCTGTCGCAGCGAATACCGCTCATAACCTGTGCGCTGCCGGGCGTGCTGAACAAGAGTGCGCAGATGGGCATTGACGGGTATTTGATCAAGCCGATCGCACGCGACCAGCTGTTGGCGGCAGTCGAACAGGTTGCCCAGCCCCTCCGCAGCATCCTGATCGTGGACGACGAGCCGGAGGTGCTCCAGCTCTTTTCGCGCATGCTAACCTCCGCCAGCGAAGCGTACACAATTCTGCGGGCAGCCGATGGCAGGCGCGGGCTTGAGCTGATTCGCACCCGGCGGCCTGACCTGGTCCTGCTTGACCTGGCGCTGCCTGGACTGAATGGGTTTGAAGTCGTGGCCGCTGTCAGAAAAGACCCTACGCTGGCGAGCGTCCGCATCATTGTGACGTCGGCGCAAGACCCGGCCAGTGAGCCGATCATCAGCGATCACGTTACGCTGTTTCGCGCCAACGGTTTTAGCGGCAAGGAGCTGGTTGAAATCATTCATGCGCTGGCCGAGACTGTGTCTCCCTTCCAGAACTCTGCCGATCAAGCGCCGCCAGATAGGTTTCCTGGCTGACCGGCTTGCGGACATAGTCATCGACGCCTAAAGCGAGCGCGAGCTCCTCTTGGGCCAGAACCGAACAGACGACAATCGGTATGTGGGCCGTCTGCGGATCGCCACGCAGTTGTTTGATCAGCTGCCAGCCGTCCACCCCAGCCATCATCACGTCCAGCGTAATCAGCGCAGGATTCAGCTTGACAGCCATGCCGCCTACGGCAGCCGGATCGGCGCACGTCACCAACTCATAACGGGTGCCGGCGGTATAGCGAACCAGCAGCTGCAGAATATCCTTGTTGTCGTCGACCGCCAGCACCGTCACAAAGCGGACCGCAGGCAACCTGACGATCAGCTCACAGCTGTTTGCGCCAAGCGCCTGGCCCTCCAGTTCTCCCCCGCACAACGCAAGCAAAGAGGCGGCCTCGTCGAAATCCGCACGCGTCTCGCCCTGGCCGGTGTCAAGGCGGCCCTCGACCGTCGCAGCGCCAATCAGGCTGACCTGTACGATCACCCAGTCTGCCTCTTCATGGTACGTGATCTGGATCTGTCCCCCAGCAGCCAGGCGCGCGGCGGCAGCAAACATGCTCAAGAATGCCTGGCGGAAGACGATGTCGGGAACCGAAGTGTTCATGAAACCCGCGGTGGAAGGCAAGCGCAGACTGGTGGCATACTGCAGCAGGAGGGGCTGCAAGACGTCGCTGATGGCCGTCAACTCCGTCGTCACTTCGGTGCTGCTGCGCGTGTGGCCGGCCAACAGGGCATCGTACTCATGCTTGAGCACGCGCACATCGGCGGCCTCGGTACCGGACTGCTGATCGGCAGAACGACCAATTACCTGGTCCGCCGCAAAGCCGGCGTGCTGGAGCAACGATTCGGCCAGTACGGCCAAGGCGTGGTTCTGTAGACGCCGCACCTGGCGCTCGCTGCAGTTCAACTGTTTTGCCAGATCTGCCTGGCTGGCCCCGTGTACATAGCGATAATAGAGAAATTCATAAGTCTGCCACGCAGGCGAGTCACCGGGGGTTATCGCGGCAGGCTTGAGTGCCTCAATTGCCTTCACCAGAAAACTGCCCAGCGCCAACGTAGACCGGCTTGTGCTATTGGGCAGCAACAGGCTTTGCAGGGGACTCAGGCGCAGGATTTGGGGTTCGTAGATATAATTCAGCGCGTGCCGCAGCTCGCGTAAGAAGTCAGGATATGAAAGCATGGCAGTCCCAAAGTCTGACCTGTTCTGGCCTTTTCCGGTCCTTTTGTTGGCCGTTATTTGATTGAAGGGATGGCGGAAGGTCTATAGAATAGTCTACACCACGTCCCCGATTTCGCCTGCCTATACAAATTTGGACTTTTTTTTACCAATGGAGCCAATGGAGGATGAACATGCCAGCACAAAACTGGATGAGTCGCCGCACGTTTCTTAAGAGCACGGCATTGATGGGTGTCGCCGTAGGGGTGGCTGCGTGTGCACCCGCGGCGCCGGCGCCGGCAGCAACAGGAGAAGGAGCCGCCGCGGCTCCCGATGTTGCGGCGTCCAAGGAACTGACGTTGATGCACTGGGACAATGAAAACTTCGGCAAATTTAATGCCCAGTTCGAGACTGCGACCGGCGCCAAGATCAACTACGCCGCTTTCCCATCCGGCGCCTGGACGGATGTGATGCAGAAATTTGCGTTGTGGAGCCAGACGGGCGACTCGGCCTATGACCTGACCATTGCCGACGACTTGATCGCCGGCATGATGGCCGCCAACGGCTACGCGGTCGACCTGGGCGATACTGACGCCTGGATGAAACACAAGGACGATGTCGTGGATGGCGTCCATGGGCTAAACAGCATCCTGGGCGGCGTCTACCGCATCTTCTACCTGCTCGACCTGGAGCCATTCTTCTACTACAAGGATCTCGTCTCGGCGCCGCCCAAGACATGGAGTGATCTGGTCGCCGCGGCCCAACCAGTCACGAAACCCGATGCCGATGTGTGGGGCTGGCGGCCGCTCAACGGCGCGGGACACGAATTCAATACCATTCTGCTGTTCCTCAACCAGGCCGGCGCCGACCTCGACACGCTCGACGATCCGGCTACGCTGGATGCGTTCAAGTTCATGAGTGATTGGGTCTTTACGCACAAGATTACCCCCAAGTCCACCGTCAACGAGGGCTATGACCAGATCAACAATCTCACGGCCCAGGGCAAAGCGGGAATGTGGTGGACCTATACGGGCGGCTATCGCAATGCGCTCAAGATCGAGAACAGCGTGCTGACGACGGAGAACTCGACGGCGGCGCGCTGGCCGATGGGCCCGGCGAGCGACACTGGCTTGATGCACGGCTGGGGCTGGATGGTGCCCAAGAGCGCAGGCAACAAGGACCTGGCGGTGGAATATCTCGACTGGTTCTCGCAGCCGGAGGTCATGAAGGAATATGTGATCACGGTGCTGCAGGACGCGCCCGCGTATAAATCGCTGATTCACGACCCGGACGTCGTCGCCGTGGTGCCAACGCTCGGCATGCCGGTCGGCTGGGAGACGCTGCTGGAGGGCGCCAATTTCCGGGCACCGATCGTCACCAAGAAACCCGTCAACGAGCTGTGGAATCTCTTCCAGAACATCGGCAAGTTCCTGTTCTCCGGCGAAAAGACACCGGAGCAGACACAAGAGTGGGCAGTCGGCGAGTACGCACGAATCATGGCGGACGCCGCGTAGTAGCAACCGGTGGCAGGGGGCAGGAGGAAATGCACGGTCCGAACCGTATTCTCCTCCTGCCCACGCAATGGAAGTGAGTTAGAACGGCATTCAACCATGGCGAACATATCAATCACGGTCAGCAGGCCCCAGGTAAAGACGCAACCACGGGCCGGCGCCTGGAAAAGGTATTGGATGGCGTATGTACTGGTGCTGCCGGCCATCGCCGTGCGCCTCGTGTTCACCGTATTTCCGCTGCTGCGCACGATATGGCTGAGCTTTACCAATACTTCGATCACCAATCCCGGCCGGTTTGTTGGCCTCGACAACTACTTCTACCTGGCGAAAGACGAGCTGTTTGTCAATGCCATAGCCTGGACGTTTATCTATGCCATTGCCGCCATGCTCGTCGAGACTGCCTTGGGGCTGGGGATCGCCGTCCTGCTGAATCAAAAGCTGCGCTTGCAAGGGGCCGCCATCTTGCTCGTCATGCTGCCCTGGGTCATCGCACCGATGCTGGCCAGCACCATTTGGAAGCTTATGTTCTACGAGAGTTCCGGTGTTTTTAACCAGGTGCTGACCATGATGGGGCTGGGCCGGATTCCCTGGCTGAGCGATCCCTTCTGGGCCAGGTTTTCCGTGATCCTGGTTTCCGTCTGGAAGAACGTAGCGTGGGTTTCGCTGATCTTTTTAGCGGGGTTGCGTTCGCTGCCAAAAGAGGTGCTGGAAGCAGCCGAAGTGGATGGAGCCGGACCGGCAGCACGCTTCTGGCGGGTTTCATTTCCGCTGCTGCGCTCGACGACCTTGCTGGTGCTGCTCCTGCGCGGGATGGGCGAGATACAGACGTTTGAGCAAATCTATGGGCTTACCATGGGCGGCCCGGGCTCGGCCACGCGCACCATTGCCATGTATGCGTATGAGCGATTCTTTACCGAATTTCGCTATGGGTATGGATCCGCCGTCAACGTGGTGCTATTTGCCATCAGCGCCGTCGTAGGTCTCTATTATGCCTGGCGGCTGTTCCAGGTGGAAAGGTAATTGGATCAGGTGAAAGCACGCGGCAGACGGCTGAACAGGGCCCTCACGTATCTCTTATTGGCACTGGCGCTCATTTTTATCGCGTTCCCGCTCTACTGGATGCTGGTCACGTCGCTCAAAACACCACTGGAAGCAAATCGGCTGCCGCCGACTGTAATCCCAGAGGAGCCGACGCTGGAGGCCTTTACCTTTCTCCTGCGCACCTGGTCCTATCCCACGGTGCTGGCAAACACCTTGATCATCGCCGGCTTCTCGGCGCTTGGCGCCACCATCCTGGGCGGCATGGCAGCCTACGCCGTCAACCGGCTCAAGTTTCCCGGCAGCCGGTGGTTTTACGGCTTTATGGTGGCGACCATGGCGCTGCCGGGCATGGTGACGATCGGGCCGATCTTTATGGCGTACAAAGATATAGGTCTGCTGGACACGCGCTTGGGGCTGACGCTGGTATTTCTGGCCGGCGGCCTTCCCCTCGCCATGCTGGTGATTTTTTCGACGTTTAACAGCATTCCGCGCGATATCGACGATGCGGCAGCCATCGACGGCTGTTCCTGGTTTGATGCCTTGTTTCGGGTCATGACGCCCATTGCCTTGCCGAGTTTTGTCGTCAGTTTTCTGCTGCTGTTTATTGCGGGTTGGAATGAATTTCTCTTCGCCTACATTTTGACGATTACGCCGGAGAAGCGTGTCTTGACAGTACGGCTGTTCGAAATGCCCTATCGCGGCGACGTCTTCCTGCCGCAGTACGACATCATCGCCGCGGGCGGCATGCTTGTCCTGCTGCCGATCATCCCGATTCTTATCCTTGGCCAAAAACGCCTGGTCGAAGGCATCCTCGCCGGCTCCATCCAGGGTTCATGATCTACATTCGTCAGGAACGGACAGCATGAGCACACAAGCAAAGATTTCTGTGGCGGTGGTCGGGCTAGGCTTCGGCGCCGAATTTGTGCCGATCTACCAGGCGCACCCCCATGTGGCGACGGTGGCCATCTGCGACTGTGATGCACAGCGACTGCAAAAGGTGGGCGATCGCTTTGACATTGCGGAGCGCTATACGGATGTGCGCGAGTTGCTGGCGTCCGATGCGTACGATGCGGTGCACCTGGTTTCCGGGATTCCGGATCATGCCTGGCAGGCGGTCGCCGTGCTGCAATCCGGCCGGCACTGCGCCTCGACGGTGCCGATGGCGACCAGCATTGCCGAGTTGCAGCGGGTCGTGCAGGCGCAGCGCGCAGCCGGCAAGAACTATATGATGATGGAAACGGCGGTATACACGCGCCAGTTTCTGTATGCCCAGGAACTAAAGGTGCAGCAAGCATTTGGCCGTATCCAGTTCTTGCGCGGGGCCCACTACCAGGATATGGAGTGCTGGCCGCCGTATTGGGCAGGTCTGCCGCCGATGTGGTATGCCACGCATGCGGTGGCCCCCTTGCTGGCCATCGCCGACACGCGCGCGGTTAGTGTGCGCTGCCTTGGCTCGGGCGTGATGCGTGAGGAGCTGCGCGGCGCAGTATGGCAATCCGTATCCGGTCGAGACGGCAATCTACCGGCTGGAGCGGGGCGACCTCGCGGCCGAGGTCACACGCACGCTGTTCCACTGCGCACGGCCCTATATGGAGAGCTTTACGATTTACGGCGAGGATGGCTGTTATGAGTGGCAGATGGAGGATGAGGATCCCGTGCTGTTCCGCATGAGCCCGGTAGCGCCCCACAAGGTGCGCAGCGTGGAAGTGGCGCAGCCGGCGCCGCCGGATCGGGCGGAACTGCTCCCCGACGCCATCGGGCGTTTCACCAAACGTTTTGTCTACAGCGACAGCAACCGGCATCTGTCGTTTGAACAGGGGGGCGGCCATCATGGCTCGCACCCGCACCTGGTCCACGAGTTTGTGCGCAGCATTATCGAACGCAGGCCCCCGGCCATCGACGCCGTGACGGCGGCCAACTGGACCGCGGCAGGCATCTGTGCGCATGAATCGGCACTGCAGGGTGGGGCGGAGGTGGAAATTCCGTGCTTTGACATGCGCTAACTTGAACGTTGGGCGCGATTTGGGTCACCACCGTGGTCGTGGCACCAGCCGTGCCGTTTAGCATTACATCGCAGTTTCGCCTAAAGACCTGGCGCCAAAATGGCTGCGAACGCCTCGTCGAGCGATAGCTGCCGGCCGGCGGCGAATGCCTCGGCAAAGACCGCCGGTTCGAGCGTGGCGCGTACCTGCGCTACCGCCGTATCGAACAGGGGCAGCGCTGGACCGGCATAGACGTTGTGGGTCTGCCGCTGCATTGCCTCAGTCACGCCAGCCAGGATGGCAGCGCGCAGATAGCGGCTTTGGGCTGCAGCCAGGCGCACGGCTGTAAAGAGCCGGAACAGCTCGCCAATGAACATGTGCTTGGTTCCTCCGCGAGAGGCCACGCCTTGCGCGAGGCAATGCGCAGCTTGTTCCCAGTCCTCTTCCCATAGCGCTGTCTCGGCGAGGCAAGTGTAAACTTGCGCCAGAAAGGGCGGGCTTTTCACTTGGCGGCAAAGCTGCAGGCTGTGCTCCAACAGTGCTTTCGCCTCGTGCAGATCGCCTGTATAGAGGGCGACAATGCCCAGCAGCGGCTGCCACTCACACAACAGCATTGGCAGGTTGTGCGTCTTGCCGATGGTCACGACCTCCTGCCAATAGTGGCGTGCTGTGGCAGTATCGTTGCGGAGGAATGCCAGGAAACCCAAGGTGCCGAGACATTCGCCCAAGTAGGGTTGGTTGCCCCGCCTGCGGAAAATTTGCAAACTCTCGGTGACCAGGGTAGTTGCCTCCGCAGCCCGCCCCTGGTTCATCAAGAAATTTGCATAGCTCCACAAATTGGTGCCAAGCGCATAATCATGGTCGGCGCGACCGCCAAACTCAGAACTAAGCGGCGGTGCTTCAGCGGCAAGACGCGCAGACGCTACCGCCTGGTCCAAGGCAGCAGCCGTTTGCTCAACATCGGATGTGAACCATGACAAGTAGTTCCAGGCAAGTGCGTGCAGGTGCTTGTCCGAACAGATCTCCATCAACTCATGGATTTCAGCTATATAGGGATAAAGTGAGGGGGTTTCCTCCGCGTCTCCCGCAGAGTAGATGAAGCCGATCATGAACGCCAGGCGCAGGTCCACCGCCAACGCTTGCCGATGTGGCAGCAGGAGTGCGCTCCAGTGGGCCTCCTCATAGCGCTGACCAGCTAAGTACCAGAAGAAACCGGGCGCAATCAGCAGCCAGGCCGCATCCGTGTAGCGTTCTGGGTCGAACGCCCAGTGCAAGGCGGCACGCAGGTTATTCAGTTCCAGTTGCATGCGGGCCAACCAGGTTGCTGACTCAGGCCCGCGCAGGTGACCGTCGCCGGCGCGGAAGAGTTGCAGATAGGCGGCATAGTGGCGCTGCCGCGTCTCTGTCTTCTCTCCGTGCGCGTGCAGCTGCTCAAGGGCAAATTCACGCAGCGTCTCCAGCAGCAGAAAGCGCTGCGTGCCGGCGGCCGTGGCTTCAACATGCACGAGGCTTTTGTTCACCAGTGAGCGCAGCGTAGAGACGTCGGCACGCGCCACCATCTCTGCTGCCTCCAAGTCAAAGCCACCGGCAAAGACGCCGAGGCGGCGAAAGATCGTGCGCTGCTCCTCGCTCAACAGCCGGTAGCTGTGTTCAATGGCAGTACGCAAGGTGCGCTGCCGCGGCGGGAGATCATGCGCGCCCTCGATCAGTAGACTGAGTGTGTGGGTTTGCAGCTGCGCAAGGAGTTGGGCCGGCGCGAGCAGATCGCTGTGGGCGGCACACAACTCGATTGCCAATGGCAGGCAGTCCAACCGTTGGCAGATTGCTGCCAGAAGAGGGCAGTTTGTGCCAGTGGCGGCGAAGGTAGCGTTTACCGCCGTCGCGCGCGCCGTAAACAGGGCTACGGCCGCCGGCAAGGATAGCGGCGGCACTTGATAGCGCTGTTCGGCGCGCAAATGCAGGCGTTCGCGGCTGGTGGCCAACACCACAACGCCCGGACATTGGGCCAGCAAGTCGGCCACCAGTGTCACCGCCTGCCCTTGCAATGCTGGGGCGAGCAGCTGCTCAAAGTTGTCCAGCACCAGGAGAAGGGATTGGCGGCGCAGGAACTCGATCAGCCGCTCGCGCGGCGGCTTGCGTCCGGCATCCCCGGCACCGCTGGCCACCAGGATGGCAGAGGCCAGCGTGGCGGCGTCGCCCACCGCCGCCAACGGGACAAAGACGGCGCCTTGGCGATAGTGTACCTGCAACTGCGCGGCCACCGCCAGTGCCAGCCGCGTCTTGCCGATGCCAGGCGGTCCCACCAGCGTCAACAAGCGATCGCCATGACCCAGCAGCCGGTTGCCGAGCTGGTCGACCTCCTGGGCGCGCCCGATCAGCTCGGTGGGAGGCAGCGGTGGGCGCTGGGGCTCGGCCCACTCCTCATCGTCGATCACCTGCTGCCGTTCGCGCTTGAGCGTCCAGGCAGCCGGCGGACGCTCGCCGCGGGCGTGGGCGGCGGCTTCCACCAACTGGACGGCGACATGTGGCTCTGCATCGAGCGCCAGTGCCGGGATGTAGCGGTGGATCACGGCGTCCAGGTCGGGCAGCCGTTGGTGGCACTCCAGGGCTGAGATCAGGGCCGCACTGTAGCCAAGCGCGGCGCCCAGGTCGCCCTGCGTCATGCCGGTGCGTTTGCGCAACTGTTTGAGGAGATCGCCAAAGGGAAGGGCCGGGCTGGAAGACATGACTTTCTCCAGGGCTTGTCAGTCCGAGTGCACAAACACGATTCTACCCTGGCCTTGCGCAAATACAAACCTCCAAAATTTGTGGTGTTTTTGTAGTAAAAGGGGCTTCCACTGTTGCAGCCATCCTGCCATCCTTGTGACTCGGCTAATTCCTTTCGATACTAGCCGGTGCGGTGAGTGGAGGTCTGGGATGAGGTTAGCGGCGAAGCAAGTGCAAAACCAGCTGGACTGGAGTGTTCTGGACGTCGAGCCGGAGGAGTGGGATCGGCGCATGGTGGATTTGGGCGTAGCTGCGGCGGCCAACGGCTTTCCCTTTCTTGCCACGGCGGCGCAAACGCGGACGGACGGCGATGAAGATATGGGGGCAGCCGGCAACGTGCGTCGCTTGCGGATCGGCCGCCATGTCGTGCTCGCCGGCCTGGCCGTGCTGGTCTTGGGTATGCTTGTGGGTTACGCGGTGTGGCGTACCGCCCAGGCAGGGATCGTGCGCATGCAGGGTGACGTCGCCAACGTCGTCAAGCTGGAGACGATTAGAACGCATGGCAAGCAGCCGGAGCTGAAGCTGCATGAGTCCGTGCAATCGGTTGCGTTCCTGGGTGACAAGGCGATGGCTGCGGTCGTAGTGACCCACACGCTGCCCTCGGGCAAGGCGCTCGTGCAGGAGGAGGCGCGCTTCTACCAACAGACGCAGATGGGGTGGCAGCACACGGAGCCCTTGGCGGCATTTTGGGGTCCCGCTGCAACGCTGGACACCGAGAGTCTGCACTTTGTCTTTGGCGACATGGATCACGCCGTGGTAGAGGAGATCGCGCCAGCGGCTGAGGCGCTCTATGCCACCCTGCGCCGTGCCACCGGACAGGGGCTGGCGGAGGCGGAGGGCTTGCTGACAGTTGAGATTGTGCCGGGCTTTGTGGCGGGCAATGCACAGGTTGAGGATGGGCGTATCCGGCTGACCTCGCCATTGTTGTACCGCGCCACTCCGTTAACTGGCGCAGAATCACTCGGCCTGCTGCTGCGGCGCGCACTTGCCGGCCAGATGCTCACTGCTGCGCGGCCAAGAACGGCAGCCAAAGCACAGTGGCTGACGATGGTGCAAGCGTTTGGTTCCTGGTTGGCGTTCAGCGATGCCATACAGCCTGTAGCCACTGATCAACTCGCCGCCCTGCGGCGGCTGCGGTTCCGCGCATATAGTTCTCTGCCCCTGGGCGCTCTACAGGATGGGGTCGTGCGCTACGAGCGCACGGCACCATCCAAGCAAATCTACTACCAGCCCGGTACCTCGTACGAGGTGGAGCAGCGCGCGGCAGCCGCCGAGCAGTTGATCGGGTTCATCGCCGTCACCTACGGGATCGACGTCCTGCCCAAGCTGCTGCAAGGGTTTGCGCAGTATGAGGACTGGGAGACGCTGGCGCCCGCCGTGCTCGGCGTCAGCGCAATGGAGCTGGAGGCTGCCTGGCACGCTGCCCGGAGGTAATGTCAGATGCTGCTGCACTCGTGAATGACGTACTTGATAATTTCGACAGTGTCCCTGGCGCGTGCCAGGCGTGAGCGATAGGTGGATGGCTGCTGGCGGCCAAGGAGCGCGACAAAATCAACGTCGCTGTGCCCGTCCTGGAAAGCATCCAGCGCAATCGAACCGATCAGGTAGAACTCCTGCAGCAGGCCAGGCGCGTCGGCGGTGATGCGCGCCAGACAGGTAGACAACGCCGGCGCAACTGCCGGGGAACGGCCGCGGGCAGTTCATTTCCTTGCAAGTCTTCCGCCATGCTTTCGCCTTTGGCACATTCCTTGCGGGGAGGTTCCTTGGGATGCCGCCCGCAGCCCGCGCAAGCTCGTAGCGAACCTGGTGCCGATTTACTATTTTGCGACTGGAAAGTTTAACGGTGGAACAAAGATCCAATGTTCCGCGCGCAGGCCTCTGACCAACCCTGATTGGAAGCCGCATTACAGTGCACTTTGACAGACCCGGTAGAAGCTAGTCGCCTGTAAGTAGCAATTTGCAGGCGCGTCACCACTACTGGCAACGCCTGCACCGCATCCGCAGCCACGCCCACATCCGCATCCAATCCGACTAATCATGAGCCTGCGAGTCAACTGCACTTGCCGGCCCCACAACCCGTGCACCGGGCGCGAAAGGAAAATGGTATGAAGCACTCGTATGCGGTAGAGAAACAGACCATGCGTCACATCCTGCTCACGGCGTGCGCCGCTGCCCTGGCCGCGGCGTGCATGCTTGCGCTGCCGCGGCCGGCGCACGCCGACAAAGTGACACCGCCACCCGTACCGCCCAACATTGAGGTGCCGGCGGGCAACCAGCCATTTCTCGTGGGTCACGCCGTCGGCACGCAGAACTACGTCTGCCTGCCCTCAGATACCGGCGTGGCCTTCAAACTCTTCACACCGCAGGCCACCCTGTTTAAGGACAACGATAAGCAAATTAGCACTCACTTCTTTAGCCCCAACCCCTTTGAGAATGGCACGATCCGGGCCACGTGGCAGGACTCGCGAGACACGAGCAGCGTCTGGGGCCAGGGGAAACCGGAATACTCGTCTTCTGACCCCAACTTCGTCGCGCCGGGCGCCATCGCCTGGCTCCTGGTTAAGGTGGTTGGAGCGCAAGACGGGCCCAAGGGTGGCGACGCGCTGACGGCGACCACCTACATCCAGCGGCTGAACACCTCCGGCGGGGTCGCACCGGCGACGGGCTGTGCCGAAGCAACTGATCTCGGGAAGCAGGCATTCGTGCCGTATGAAGCCGACTACTACTTCTACCGGGCCGCCAAAAACAAATGAGACGACGGCGAGCGAGGGCGGGCACAAGGTCCGGCGGGGGCAGAAACCGAGTTTCTCAAAGAAACTCGGTTTCTTGGGCAGGGGCGAGGGCGGGCACAAGGTCCGGCGAATGAACCATCGACGCGATGACGGTGTCTTTCCGCCGGACCTTGTGCCCCTACGGATCGTGCGTGGCTCGAACGAGTGATGTACCCCGGTTCTTCTCACGAGTGGTAAAAAGGGCGCACCGATTCTATAATGTGTGCATACTCAGCAGGGCACTGATGAAATGATAGTTGGGGACAGACTTGGGCTATGAGCACAACGAACGAACTCATTGCCTGGCTGATGGAAGGCGACCCGGCCATCCGCTGGCAGACGATGCGCGACCTGCAGGGCGCGCCGGCGGAGGGCTGGCGGGCCGAGCAGGGCCGTACGCTGCAGGAAGGCTGGGGCGCGCAGCTGTTGGCACTGCAGGCGCCCGACGGGAGTTGGGGTGGCGGGATTTATTCGCCGAAGTGGATCTCGACCACCTACACACTGCTGACCCTGTGTGCCATCGGTATCCCGTGCAATCACGAACCGGCGCAGCGAGCGGCCGCGCTGGTGCTTGACGAGGAACTGGGGCCCACGAGGGATGACACGTTCCTGCGCAAGCTCGCTGCGCTTGATCGCTGTATCGTGGGCATGGACTTGTTCCTCGCCACCTACTTCGGCCTGCGCGATGCGCGGATGGATGCGCTGGTCGAGAACCTGCTCACGGAGAGGATGCCCGACGGCGCCTGGAACTGCCGCCGCCACCGCCGGCCCCAGCCGCACCACAGCTCGTTCCACACCACGTTCAACGTGCTGGAAGGGCTGCGTGCGTGGCTGGAGACCACGCCGCAGCACGCGCTGCGCAACGACGTGCTCTATGCGGAAAAAAGTGCGCTGGAATTCATGCTTCAACATCGCCTGTTCAAGTCCGACAAGACCGGCGCGATCGTCAATCACAACTTCACGCTGCTGTCCTATCCGCACCGCTGGTATTACAACGTCCTGCGTGGTCTGGCGTACTTTGCACGCCTGAACGCGCCGCACGACGAGCGATTGCAGGACGCCACCGAGCTGTTGAACAGGCGCCGCAGCGCCGATGGCACGTGGCCCCTCCAGCACAAATATGCGGGCAAGGTCTTCTTTGACATGGAAAAGGTGGGCGGACCCAGCCGCTGGAATACCCTGCGAGCGCTGCGGGTGCTGCGGTGGTGGGAGCCAGAGGGGGGAGGCAAATGATGGTCATGGGCACCTCCCATTGGGCAGAGTAGAAATCATGATGAAGAAGCAAGTGCTGTTCATCCAGGGTGGTGGCGAGGGCGCCTATGCAGAAGATGAAAAACTGGCAGGCTCACTGCAACATGCACTCGGGGCTGAGTACGATGTGATCTACCCACACATGCCTGACGAAGATGATCCTCAGTATGAAACGTGGGCAGCGCAGATTTCTGAAGAACAAGCCGGGCTAGGTGATAGAGCAATCATTGTCGGGCACTCCGTGGGCGGTGCTGTCTTATTGAGGCATCTGTCTGAAGCGAAGAGCGACAAACCGGTTGCAGGTATCTTTATCGTCTCTGCGCCCTACTGGGGGGCTGAAGATTGGCAAGCTAATCTCCCAGCGCGGCTGCCGGTTTATCTCTACCACAGCCGCGATGACAGCGTAGTACCGTACGCACATCTGGCGAAGTTTGCGGAGAAGTTCCCGCAAGCAACCATTCGTGAACTTGATGGACGCGGGCATCAGTTCAATCATGATCTCTCAGAGGTAGCTGAAGACATCAAAGGACTGGAAGTTTCTAAAAAGTCATGACGACCCCTCCAACACACCACCCTTACGAGATCGAGCTGGAAGTCGTGCCGGCGGACATTGACCAGCTGGGGCATGTCAACAATGTCGTCTACCTGCGTTGGGTGCAGGATGCGGCCGTCGCCCACTGGACGGCGGCGGCGACCGAGCAGGAGCAGCGCACTTTTCTGTGGGTAGTGGTGCGGCACGAGATTGACTACAAGCGGCCGGCGCTGGCGGGTGACACGATCGTCGCCCGCACCTGGGTGGGCACAGCCGCACGGCGGACGTTTGAACGCCATACCGAACTGCGCCGCAAAGCCGATGGCAAGCTGCTGGCCAAGGCCCGTTCCCTCTGGTGCCCCATCAGCCCGGACACGAAACAGCCGGTCGACGTGGGACCCGACACCTTCGCTCGTTTTTCCGTGTCCCTGGACGGCAAGGCCTGATCGTCAGCCGGCACTTGCCGCAGCGCTGCCCTCCTCGGCGTCTGGCGCACCTCCGTCCGGATCGCCGGAGTCCGCCTGCAAGCCACGCAGATATTCGTCCAGGCGGTCGAGACTCTCGTCCCAGTAGAGGCGGTACTCATCCAACCAATCGGCCACTTCTCGGAGCGGAGCCGGGTCCAGGCGAGCGTAGCGCCACTGCGCGGCGCGGCGGCGTTCGATCAGGCCCGCCTGCTCCAGCACTTTGAGGTGCTTGGAGACAGCGGGCAGGCTCATGTCGAATGGGGCCGCCAGCTCGGTCATCGACAGCTCGCCTTCGGTCAGGCGAGCGAGGATGAGCCGGCGGGTCGGGTCGGCCAGCGCTGCGAAGATGGTGCTGAGTCTGTCCTGCGTCATGTCCGTTGGTAAACTAGCCAGTTAATTAACTGATTAGTAAAGTATAGGATATGGGGACGCTTGTCAAGCCCCAAATTTGCTTAGGTGTGTCGCGATTTTGGGGGCTGTGTCGGTGGCGTCCGTGCGAGGCTCCCCCCATCACGCTGGGGGCAGGCAAGGTGGCGTGAGGGGAGCCACGCACGCGGGGCCGATCGGCGTGCCAGGAGGTACCCACCTCCTGGAGGTGCCTGCCAGTTGTTGGTGGCAGGCAGTTTGGGCGGTGGAAGTTGGTGTTCATGGACACCAACTTCCTCGCAAGGCAGCAGCTTGGGTTAATTACCCACCAGGGGCAGCCACAGGGTGGGCGCTGCTGCGGTGGGATCACTGCCGTTTTCCACTTCCCAGAGATCGCCCCGGCCGTCGCCGTCGGTGTCGGGCAGGGCAGGGTTCGTGCCGTTGAGCGCCTCGTCGGCGTCGCTGAGGCCGTCGCCGTCGCCGTCGGGGCTGGTGTCTGCGAGCGGCGGGGATAGAACTTCACTCGCGGCTACGCCGCCCGTTTCCACCACCAGCTGCGGCGGGTTCGCCCCCTCGCGTGCGGATAAGGAGATGGCGGTTGCGCCCGGGCCGATCAGCGCCAGGTTCACCACCGCGTTGCCGGCGATGAGCGACGTCACGTTAGCCGCGGTCCAAGTGCCGGCGGCAACCGGCCCGGACCAGCCGGCGACGGGGCCCACCGGCGGCGCGTTGTTGTAGGTAACTCCCGTCTCCGTCCAGGTGTTGCTGCTCACGCCGTATGCCTGCCAGCCGGCGCTAGCGCCGCTGTTGGCCCAGATGCGCAGCGTGGCCTTGGTCACAGGTGCGGTGAGGTTGCGCACGTCGAAGCGCAGGTAGCTGCGCATATCGGGCGAGCCATCCACGCGCAGCATTGCCAGCCTGCCGAAATTTATGGCCGGGTCGAGGGAATACACGTAGGCATCGGCCAGGGGCGCAAAGGTCAGCACCTGACCCTCGGGCGGCGTACTTGTCGGTGTTGGGGTATATGTCGGCGTGTTCGTCGGCGTGTGCGTGGGTGTGTTGGTCGCCGTGCCGGTCGCCGTTGGAGTATATGTCGGTGTTTCAGTCGGCGTGTTAGTCGGCGTGTTAGTCGGCGTCGGTGTTTCCGTTGGCGTGTTGGTGGCTGTATTAGTTGGAGTTGGCGTAGCCGTATCAGTAGGCGTCGGCGTGACTGTGAAGGTTGGGGTGGGCGGCTCTACGCCGCTGCATGCGACCGTGCCCGAATCGAGCGCCTGGCCGGCCAGGTTCAGGAAGCGATAGTCGAGGTGGTCGGCGGCGAGGTCGGCAAAGAACGCGCCGTAGGCAGTCGAAGTGGCGGCCACGCGCGTGTCGGTGCGCACAAAGTTTTGCGTACCATAGCCGCCATTGCCGACGACAAATTGGGTGATGCCTTGCGGCGCCGGGTTGCCGCTGCCGTCGACCGCGGTCCAACGCTGGTAGCTGTGATCATGTCCTGTCAGGACCACATCCACGCCATACTGCGCCAGCAGCGACCACACCTGGGCCAGGCGCGCCGTATCGCCTTGCGGCCCGATCGAGTAGCGGGGATGGTGGAAATAAACTAGTACACATGGCAGCGTGTTTGCCCTCAGGTCGCTTTCCAGCCACTTATACTGCGCCGACGTCGGCGCCACCTGGTTGTATGCCTCGTTCGAATCAAACGAGACAAAGTGCCAGCCGGCGGTGTTGTAGCTGTACATGTGCGGAACATTGTCCCAATAGAAAAAGTAGCCTGCAGCCCCCGGCGTGAGATATTCGTGGTTGCCCACCGTCGGGTTGGTGATGTCGCGCAGCCGCCCGTAGAGGTTATCGCGCAAGCCGTACCAGTTGTGATACTCCGTGCGCGTGCCATGCTCGTATACGTCGCCGAGATAGAGGAAGAGGTCGGGCTGCTGGTTGACGATCATGCTCGACACTTGGAAGTTGCCGGGATAGCTGCCTGCCCCGTCGCCGACCGCGGCAATCGTGATGGGCGGCGTGCCAAGCCGCGGCGTGAAGGTCTTTGTGTTGACCGGCGGCTTGGTGATGCCGTTCTGCAGCGTGATATTGACGCCTGGACGTGTGGACACAAAGCCGTCGTTCATGCGGGCTTCCACCTGCAGCAGGTACGGGCCGTCCACGAAGTAGTCGGAGGGCAAGGCGAAGGAGTAGGGTGTGGCGCGGTCATTGATGATGTATTGGCCGCCCAGGTAGAAGTTTAGCTCGAGGATGCCGGAGCTGCTCCCGCTGACGGCAGCCGTCGCCGCCACCGCATAGGCGCCGCGGGCTATTCCCCCTTCCTGCGGCGCGGTGAGGCAGACAGTGACGGTGTAAGTGCCGGTTGCCGGACCGCTGGTAGTGCAGACAGCCGACTGCGCCTGGGCGCTGCGGGTCGCCCCTGCGGAGCCGAGAACGAGGCAAACAGCGAACAGAACGAACCATGAACGACGGACAGCGGCGAGGCGGGGAAAGCGCGGCCTAGCGCGGCGTATGCTATCTGGCGTTTGCGACATAGCTTAGATCTCCGGGGTACCAAGTATCCACGTTCTGGGCATGCAACTGGTGGAAAAAATAGTTGCTCAGCTTATCATGATTGAAGCAAAGTTTGGCTGACAAGTTGCTTACTTTATCCTACGATCTTTTCCAGGCGCCCCCGTGCTGCGCAGTGGTGAGGATCGCGCCTGCTTGCCGACGGGTGAAGGCTCACACCCCCGATTCCACAACCCGCTCAACGTCACGTCGCGCCGCCGTACCGGCCGCGTGCGCCGCGCCTGGGTGTGGTTGCTCAACCCGCGAAACCCACGCGGCACCCCATCGCCGCGGACGGCACGATCCATGCACACGAATCGTAGGGGCATAAGGTCCGGCGGGAATTACCTCCCTGTCGCGGCGATCATTCCTCCGCCGGACCTTGTGCCCGCCCTCTCCACAAACAAGCAAGAAACCTGCCAATGACCATCACCAGCCGCCGCGTGCTGCGGCGGGCGGAGTATGACGAGGCCGGCAACCTGTTGCTAAGCGGGACCGACGACAACGATCGCCCGTGGTGCGAGGCCGTTAGCGGCAGGGCACAGGAGGCGTGGCTGCTCAAGCAGCTGTATGTGGAGCGGCGGTTCGGGAGGAGGCAGAGGAAGTGCAACTGGAAGAAGAAACAGCGCTAGGGTGCTTTACTCACAGAACCCTCGACGATATAGGTGAGCGGCCGCCCGTGGGGTCGCACCTTGATGCGACACTCGACACTGTCATCAAGCACAAGCAGATACTCTACCTTGGAGGCAAGCGGTCCATCCGCGCCGGAATTGAGTTTCAACTCACCCTTGGCGGTACGCCATTCGGGCAGGCGGTGGAGACGTCCATCAAGAGTGGCGGACTCGACCAAAACGCCGGAAAGGTCGAGCTTATAGTGAACGTCGATTGGCAGCCGATCCGCGGTGGTGAGCAGTTGGCCTTGGCCTTTGAGCGTTCTCTGGACAGTTTGTGATAACTGCATAGCTTCCCTTTCGCTTGCTTGAACGTGCTGCGAACCTAGCTGGATTGTATTCTAAAAGATATACGGATTCAAGCCCTTGGCGGATGCAGGGTGTGGTTCAGGATTTTGGAGGCTGTGTACGTGACAACCGTGCGAGGCTCGCCCCACCGGGCTGCAGGCAGGCAAAGTGGCGTGGGGCGAGCCTCGCACGCGGGGCCGAACGGTGTGCCAGGAAGTGGGACCTCCAGGAGGTACCTGGCAAAATCCTGAACCACACCCGCTGATGCATGTGGAGCGGCGGTTTGGGCGGAGGAAGAGGAAGTGCAACTAGGAAGAAGAAACAGGCCCGTCGATGACAGATGGGCGACACCTCCAGGAGTTGGCGGGCTTCCTAGCGGTGTCGCCAATGTCAGAGAGCTTAGGCTGTGCGGACGGTGACCCCTGGCGGCAGGGTTTCGAGGTCTCCGTTCCGTAGAGGCAGTCAATCAGGGCTGCCAGCCATTCGGGGAACTGCTCGAGCCCATCCAACCGCTCGTAGGGATCGATCTCTTCCCACACAATTGGTTTCGCCTTGCGGCGGCATGCACACTCATCCAGACTGTACCCACAGGGGCATGTTTCTTCTTGGTCCTGCATTTTGTTTACTCACAATCTTTCGCAAATAACCACGCGCACGCGATCAAGGTGCAGTCCTGCCGGCGGGTGCGCACACGGCGTCCCGCAAAACGGCCGGCCCTTACCTTACCGCACTGCCAAGCAACGGCAGCCCAAGTAATTTACGAAAATCCTGCAAAATTGACAATACCGGCAGGCAACGATTACTCTACGTAAGGTTGTGCGAGTTGTTACGGGCGCCCAATGTGGGCAGAACGGCGCCAGGGTACATCAATAAGAGCAGATCCTGCCATCAGCCATGGAGATACCCGATGCCATCCTCCCACGTGCGCCTTGGTGTAACCGCCCTCGTTCTTGCGCTGGGCTTCTTCGCCTGCCTGCATTCCATTGCACCCGTGCACGCCGCCAGCTTCACCGTCACCACTACAGTCGACAGCGGCCCGGGCTCGCTGCGCCAGGCGCTGACCGACGCCAACCTCGCGCCCGGCCCCGACACGATCACCTTCGCCGTGAGCGGCACGATCGTGCTTGACAGCCCCTTACCGGCCGTGGCTGATGACCTCACGGTGCAGGGACCAGGCGCCGGCCAGCTGACGGTCAGCGGGGCCTATCTCTACCGCATTTTTGATATCAGTGGCAGCGCGGCAGGCACCATTACCGACTTGGCGCTCAGCGAAGGCCGCGCCCCGCACGGTGAGGCAGGTGGCGCCATCCGCAGCCTTGGTCAATTGACCCTGCTGCGCGCCCATCTCCACGACAACTTGAGTATGTAGGCCGGCGGCGCCCTGGCGGTTGAGGGAGGCACACTGCACCTCGAAGACTCCCTCGTGCAGAGCAACACCGCGAGTAGCAACGGCGGCATCTACATCGGCAAGAGTACGACAACAATTATCGGGTCCACGATCACGCACAACCGTGGCAGCGGCATTGTTGCCTACTCTGCCCCGGCCGTGCACATTATAAGAACGCTGATTGGCTACAATGACGGACGCGGCCTCGCCAGTGAGTGGAGCGATCTCCACATAACAGATACGGAGGTCATTGCCAACAATGATGGTGGTATCATGGCCTTTGCCGGACTGCTGACGCTGAGTGACAGTGTCATTGCCGGCAACCGCGCCGACATGGGAGCCGGCGTTGACACCTGGAGCACCGCGTTCCTCACCAACACAGTGCTAACACAGAACCAGGCAGATAGCGACGGCGGGGCCATCAACGTGTCCATTTGGAACGGGCGCCTCACCCTCACCAGCAGTGTCGTCACCGCCAATACGGCACGCTTCGGAGCCGGCATCTACACGTCCGGCGGCGACCTGCAGGTCCAGTCCACACTCATCGCCGGCAACAAAGGCAGTTACGGACCGGCCGTCTACATATTCTCGATGGGTGATGCGCTGGTGGTTGACAGCTGCATCATGAACAACCAGGTCACGGAATTCGGCGGCTTCGCGGTTGAGGTTGGCAGCTTTAACTCCTACTACCTCAGCTCGACTTTGTCCATTTGGTAGACAAGGAAAAGGAAGCAGGGTACGCTTGACTCAAACCGATCGACCAAGAAGGGAGGAGTCATGCGTAACCTGCCACCGGCCATTATACAGGTATTGCGACAGTTTGAGCCTATGTTTAGTGAGCGAGTGTGGGAGTGGGCCAAGATCCTGCTGATAGGTGCGATCTTGGCGCCTGGCAAGCGAACGGTGACGTCGGCGTTGCGCGTGATGGGACTGAGCCAGGAGCGCCAGTTTCAGAACTTCCACCGGGTGCTGAATCGGGCGAGTTGGTCGAGTCATGCGGTCAGCGGTGTGCTGTTGCGCCTGTTGGTAGCGGCCTTTGTGCCGGCCGAGGCCGCAATTGTGGTGGGCATCGACGACCACATTGAACGCCGGCGTGGCGCCAAGATTGCGGCACGGGGCATCTACCGCGACGCGGTGCGGTCGAGCAAGTCGTTTTTCGTCAAGACGAGCGGTCTTCGTTGGGTTTGCATGATGCTGCTGGCGCCGATTCCGTGGGCGCAACGGGTGTGGGCCTTGCCCTTCTTGACGGTACTGGCGCCTTCGGAGCGCTACTATGAAGGACGCAAGCAGCAGCACAAACAGCTCACCGATTGGGCGCGGCAGATGATCGCCAAAGGCGGGCCGGAGGCCATCATGCAGGTGCGCACCTGGCTGCCCAACCGCAGGCTGGTTGTGGTCGCCGACAGCACCTATGCGGCGCTCGAACTGCTGGCGTCCGCCCAAGGGCTGGCGCAGCCCGTGACGGTGGTGACACGGCTGCGCCTGGATGCCGCACTCTATGACCCAGCGCCGCCACGGCAAGCAGGGCAACGAGGTGCACCACGCAAGAAAGGTGCGCGACAGCCAAACCTGGCTGCACGCCTGGATGACCCGACGACGGTCTGGACTGAGCATACCATTGCCTGGTACGGCCGCACGACACGCAAGGTTCGTCTGGCCACCGGCACTGCGATTTGGTATCACAGCGGGATGTCGCCAGTGGCACTGCGCTGGGTGCTGATCGCCTTCGGCGCGCTGAAAGCGATCACCGATTTGGCGGACGCAAACCCGGCTACGGCACTCCAGCCCCAGGCTTTGCTCTGCACTGACTGCGGTGCGGCCGCCGCACAAATCGTGGAATGGTTTGTCTTGCGCTGGCAGTTGGAAGTCACCTTTGAGGAGGCGCGTGCCCATCTCGGCATCAAAACCCAGCGCCAGTGGTCCGACTTGGCGATTCTGCGCACGACGCCAGCTCTGCTGGGGCTCTTCTCGCTCGTCACACTGTTTGCTCATCACCTGCTCCAAGGACAGCAACCTTCAACCCGTCAAGCCGCCTGGTACACAAAGGAGGTCCCTACCTTTTCCGATACCTTGGCCTTTGTGCGCCAGCACCTTTGGCCCGCAGATATTATTTGGATGTCGCCCAATGACAACGACGTTGTACAAATTCCCAGGGCGCTTTTCGACCGCCTGACCGATACCCTTGCGTTCACTACTTAAAATGGACAAAGTCGAGCTAACCGCCCCACGGAATTGGTGGGGCGCTGCCGACGGCCCCAGCGGGGCCGGGTGCCGGTGGCTGCTACGGTCGTCCACCCCTGCCCTTCCTTCGTGGCGCAGGCTCGGTGACACCACTTTCGTTTTGGCAGTTTGCGGTCACTTTGGATCAGACTGCGCAAGGTCAGGATGGCTTGACCGCCGCTGTTGGTCCAGGCCATACCGGAACGTTTCAGGCGTTGCGTGACCAGGGTTTAACAGCTGGCTTCCATCACGCCACTGGCAATGGGAAGGTTGAGGCGAATGTACTGCGCATAGTGCATGCGTGCTTGTTGATTGCGGAAGTAGGTCAGTTCAGCCTGCAGGCGTTTGTGCTGATTGCCGCGGGCCAGGCTGCACTGCAAGCGCAAGGTGCGGATGACACGTTCAGCCCCGTCATCGAGTTCTTTGAGCCAGGTTTTCAGACGAACAAAGCAATCCATGCTTTTCTGGGTGCTTTCGCCCCACGCGGCATCGCAGCCATTTTTGAGGTGATCGCAGGCGTGATAGAAGTCCACGATTTCGATGGGTGCGTGCGACGGTGGCGGCAGATGGACTTCGATGTCGTTCATGAGACGCCAATTGTCTTTCGCACCATCGGCCAGGTGAACCCGCCGTAAATCGGGGCGCAACGTCAAAATACTGGCAGCTTCCGTCTCCAATTGCTGCTGCAAGGTCACCTTTTTGCTTTCCGGCATGCGCGCATAGCGCACGGTTTGTAAGCGTTTGGCTTCCTGGTCGTACAAGGTAACCGTGCCACAGCCCACTTCTTTGTAGCCCGTCGGACCGCTGGCGTGTTTGCCTACTTTCTGCGCCTGCGCTTGCTTATCCGCACCCCAAATCGGCGACATCACCCCATCCACCGAGATCACCACCACCTTGGCCGCGACGGGCACCGTCTCCGTTTGGCGCAACTGCGCTTCCCAAGTCACACGCTGCGCTTCCCAGTGCGGCGAGAGCGCTTTGGTCAGCCGATCCAGACTGCTGCGCGATGGCTGCATGTTGCCGATCTCGCCAAACAGTGCTTCGCTTTCGCCTGCCGTCAGATGCGCCATCGCAAAGGCCCCCGCCGCGCCGCCCGCGGCGTGAAATAGCCGGCGATGATCCCGCTGCGCAGTTCCAGCGGGCAGATGCTTTTGCCTTTTTCGACGGCTTTCGCCACCGGTTCGTACCAATTGCGTTGCACCGAAACGCGCCCCGCAGCCGTCAGATAGCTCTCTGCTAATCTGACCCCACGACGATACACTTTCCCATCCACTTCGATTTCTGCCGCCGTCATATCGTAGCGACTCAATTCGTCACCGACCAATTCACTCTCTACCGCCATGACCAACTGATGGGTGTCTTGCTCAAAGCGCTCAAGACTCGCCAAGCTCGTCGCTTCGTTCTCGCTTGCCCGTTGCTCGCAGTGCTTTGCCACAAATTCCGCCAGCCGTCGCACCGCTGGACTATCCATTACGCTGTTACTGTGGCACAATTCCATCGGTAGCCTCCGTTTTGAGTGCGGTTTTCGTAGACCATCTACTCTTACGCGAGGCTACCTTTTTGTCAAACATCATTCCTGATTTTCAGAGATGCACCCTAGATTCTATGGGTTCAACCGTTGCAACTAAGTTTATCATTCCGCAACTGCCTGTCTCCTTGGTGCAGCGACAGAGGCTGCTGCAACTTTTTAGGCAAGGCCTGCAGCGCAGGCTGACGTTGGTTTCTGCCCCTGCAGGCTATGGCAAAAGCACGTCGGCCGCTATGTGGTTGCGCAGCTTGTGCCAGGAACCAGATAGCGCAGCGGGGGCCGGTGGGGACTGCACGATCTGCGGCGCCTGGTATGCACTGGACGCCGAGGACGACGACTTCAGCACATTCTTTACGCGTTTTATAGCCGCGTTAGAGACCGTTATGCCTGCTTCTCTGGCGTCCGTAGCCCGGGGAATCACCATTCAACAAGTAACACCCCAACAATACGCCAACACACTTGCCGAGGCATGTCTCGCATTGCCTTCTGAGACGGTGCTTGTGCTGGACGACTATTATTGGATTACGACGCCGGAAGTTCACAATGTGCTGGCTCACCTTGTGCAGTATGCATCGAGCAGGCTGCATCTTGTGATCATCAGCCGCTTTGATCCGCCCTTGCCGATCTCCCGGCTGCGTGTTCAGCAGCAGTTAGCTGAAGTGCGCAGCGAGGACTTGCAGTTGACCGAAAGCGAAACGGCAAAGCTGCTCGAATTGCGGCTGGCTTCACCGCCATCACCGGCCTTAGCCTCGCTGCTCCAGGCCCGCACGGAAGGTTGGATTGCCGGCGTGCAGTTGGCGGCGGCATCCCTGCGTCAGGAGAGCGTAGCCCAATTTCTGGAAAGCTACCGGCGCCACGACAGCCTGCATGTGCTGGACTTCCTGGTCGATGAGGTGCTCGAGAAGACGCAGACGGAGATTAAGGACTTTCTGCTGCGAACTGCACTGGTTGCTCGCTTCAACGCCGAGTTGGCTGCCGAGATGACTGGATACGATCTGGCAACCTGCAGGCTGATCATCGAACAGTTGCGCCAGCAAAACATGTTTCTGGTCATACTTGACACCCAATGCACCTGGTACCGCTATCACCATCAGTTCCGGGCCATGCTGCTGAATCGGGCAGCGGCGACCTTGAGCGCCGATGTTTTTACGTGCATCAAGAAAGGTGCCACGCGCTGGCTGTTGAACCACGGCTGGAACGACGAAGCGTTTGCGCAGTTGGTTGCAGACGAAGACTGGCAGAGCGCCGCAGACCTGGTGGAGGCTGAACGCCATGAACTGCTGAATCGCCACGATTTACATCGGCTGTGGCGCAGGTTGCAGCAGTTACCCGAGGACGTTGTTGCCCAGCGGCCCAGTCTGCTGCTTGGCAAGGCCTGGATCCTCCAGTTTCACAACCGAGACGTTGCCCAGATCGTGATGGTCGAACAGGCAGCAGCACTGCTGTCTGCCGGCACATTTGTGGTGACGGCGCCGCCGATCTCCGTGCTCTGGGGCGAGATCAATCTGCTGCGTGCTGCAAAACTTATCGTGGACATGCTGCTCGAGCAGAGGCTTGAGGTCATTCAGAAGGTGCTGCCTGTCTTTTCACCTGCCCAGAACTACCAATGGGTGAAGGGATATGCCTTCATGGCCCTGGCGTATGTCATGCTGGGGTTGGGGCAGCGCGATGCTGCGTACCGGCAGATCATGCGTGAGATTGGCGCAGCAGACTTTGGCAGCGGGCGCTACCTCTTGCGGCTTCACCATGCGCTCGGCATCTTAGCCCACCTCGATGGCACGCTCAACGAGCTGTGGCAGATAAGCACTCGCTATCAGGAGCTTGCTGTTCAGATTGACGTGCCATTCGCTGAAGCATGGGCGCGCTATGGCCTGGCATGGTCTCAATATCATGACGCCAAACCGTCGCATGAGGTGCTTGAAACCCTGCTTCCGGTGTTTGATCGGCTGCAGGTCGTCCACTTAAATGCTGTTTTGCTGATGCTGCCCTTGCTCGTCGCTGCTGCAGTCGAACTTGGACGGCTGGATGCTGCCACGCAAGCGCTGGATAAGGCGCGCCGCGTCGCGCTTGAGCGCGAGAACCTGTTTGCTCTTGACCAGATTTCTGCCAGTTCCGCTCTCTATGCGCTGTATACGCACGATCGGAATACTGCGCTGTCGTGGGCGGCGGACTTCCTGGCGTTTCGAACTGGGGCGCTGGCGGAGAGCACCGACATATCGTCTTGGGCAGGGCAAGTCTTTGTCTGTGCCAGGATCGTGGTCACATGGGGCACAAAAGCCCAGGTGCAGGAGACCATCCGGTCGCTGCAGATCGTGGTGGATTCTGCACGCGGGCACGGCTATCTGGTCGAGGTCCTTGAGGGGGCCGTGTTGTTGGCTTGCTGCTATTGGCGTAGCGATCAGCCGGTCAAAGCCTTGGAATGGATGCAGCAGGCCTTGGCATTGGGCATACCGCGTGGCTACCGTCGAGTTTTCTTCGATCAAGGAGCTGATGCAATCAAAATGCTGCAGACGCTCGCCCAGCGCGGGGTTTGTGCCGAAGCTGTGGCCAAGTTGTTAGCCGAGTATGCGGACTGGTCATCGTCGAGGCAAGGCCCCCAGCCGCCGGTGCGCAAGGCTGCGGATGCGGGCGTCCTGCAGTTGACGCAACGTGAAGAGGAGGTCCTGCTGCTGTTGGCGCAGCAACTCTCCAACAAAGAAATCGCTCGGCGTCTGAATATTTCAGGCATCACCGTGCGCAATCACACCAGCAGTATCTACAGCAAGCTAAACGTGACCTCGCGCAAGACGGCAGTTGCAAGAGCCAAGGCGCTGCAGCTTCTCCCCTAAACGCCCGCTCCTCTACCAGTATTCCGGCGACCTAGTACACTTTGGTACATTTTGCCTGGAAAATGTACCAGGTGGCTTTGACGCCAGGTGTTACGCTGTTCATCGTACTCACGCGGCCGCATTTGCGGGCCGTACGGAATCATTGCGGGAATGGTGAACCCAATGCTAGCCAAGACTCATCACTATCGCCTGGTGTTGAACTGCCACCTAGCCCCTTCCTGGTCGGCAACGCTGCCAGTCGTGGACTTTGTAACCTCGCTGGACGCGCTGCAGCGGCCGATCACCTGCATGACCCTGTTCGTGAAAGATCAATCCGAGCTGATCGGTCTGCTAGTCAACTTGCACGCCCAGGGCTTGGTAGTGGTTTCCCTGAACTGCATTGAGCCGCGCAAATGTACAGTGGACCCAGGCATTGGGACAGTGGAAACGGCTGAAATAAAGTCCTGAACTACCATGCGCAAACAGTGCAGTGCAACCTATAAGGCCGAAGTCGTACAAGAACTGCTCAAAGAAGAGAAGAGGGTGAGTCAGCTGGCATCGGAAACGGGTATCCATCCGACGCAACTCAAAGAGTGGAAGCGAATTGCGTTGACGTGGCTGCCGGAATTGTTCAGCCATAATCCCCAAGCTCCACCAACCTATGTATGCTTGGCAGCACGAAAGAGGCAGCTGCACCTATCACCAAAGATTCAGGATTGACTGACTACGAGAGGAGTCACAGGATGAAGATCAAGAACAGTACCGTTACCAGATCAGCGCTCGGCGTCATGGTTGGCCTGGCTGCAGGCCTGCTCGCACGGCAGCGCGCCGCGTGCGCATGTTCGCGCGTCCTCTGGGGCGCCGGAGATGAGCAGGTGTTCGTGGGCCGAACCCAGGACTGGACGGAACGCGCCGACTCCGGCTTCCGGATGTATCCGCGCGGGATCGCACGACGCGGGGCGGTGGCCGAGAATCCCCACAAGTGGACTTCGAAGTATGGAAGCCTCGTCCTCACGGCCTACAACTCGGGCACGCATGAGGGCGTCAACGAAAAGGGCTTGAGCGGCCACGCCTTGTATCTGGCCGAGGAAGCAGCCTTCGGCGAGCGAGATCCCAAGCTCGAAGCCATCGGCATCATGCAATGGGTGCAGTACTACCTGGACAACTACGCCACGGTTGCCGAAGCCGTCGAAGCGCAAAAGTCGTTTGCATTTCAGATCGAGCCACTGATCCTGCCGAATGGCTACCCGACCTTAGTGCACATTTCCCTCGCGGACAAGTCCGGCGACTCTGCCGTAATCGAGTACATGGAGGGCAAGGCGAGGATCTATCACGACAAGCGGTTCACCGTGATGACCAACGAGCCGACCTATGACAAGCAGATCGAGAACCTGAAGAAGTACCGCACGTTCGGCGGAGACGAGCCCCTGCCCGGCGAGCGGACCCCGTCAGACCGGTTTGTGCGTGCGGCGTATTACGCTAACGGCCTGCCGCAGCCGACCAGCCGCGCGGAAGGTGCGGCATACATATTCAGTGTCATCCGGAACGTTTCGGTCCCCTTTGGCACAGGCGACCCGGACCGGCCAAACGTCGCCAGCACTATCTTCCGGACCGTGATCGACCTGACGGGTGGGCGCTACTACTTTGAGAGCACCTACGCACCCAACGTGGTCTGGATCGACTACTCAGAGCTCGACTTCAGCAAGGGGATGCCCGAGATGGAATTGCAGGTCGAGAAGGAAATTTTCTCGCTCAACGGCGACGTGACCGGCCGGCTCAAGAAGGCGAAGCCGTTCGTGTTCGGTATGAACAAAGGCTGATGCTCCCGCCAGGCCTTGCGTGGCAGTGTCTGGCGTCGTCTGGCCCGAGCTGAACCAGGGGCTGCAACGGCCTTGTACGTCCGGGACACCTCCTCCGGGACACCGCCTGGAGGAGGGGCTTTCGGGGGTAGGTTTTTCATAAATGCTCAAGGGCAGGGGTGTAGGAGCGAGAACGGCGGCGTTTTGGCACTGGGGGTGGGAGGGGCCAGGGTTCAGGCTGAAGCGTGAGAGGCAAGGGCAAGGTGCGATGAGCAATGGCCTGGGCCAGGATCCCAAGACGGCCAAGGCGCAGGAGCCGGATCGGTCGGCCCGGTCGGCCCGGTCGGCCCGGTTGGCTGAACTGGCTGGGGCGTTATGGCGTATGTGCGGCAGTCAGGCACAACAGCGTGCGCCAGTCGGGCAACTGGGGATCTTGGAGATAAGTGCCGGACTCGAGGTCGGAGGCGACGGCGACAGTCCAGAAGGTGGCAAGGGCAAGCCACAGGCGGGCTGCGCGGCGGGGATGGTGCACCCGGGTGAGTTGCCACTGCCAACCGCCGCGTTTGTTGCATTTGAAGCCCTGCTTGCACCAGGCGCGCAAGCCATACCAGGTAACCGAGCAGGCGCTGGGCGGCAAGTCGGTGAGGACAAACCAGGGTTCGTCATACTGCTCACCCCACCAAGCCAGCAGCGTACAGTCGATGCAACTGGCGCCGTCTCTGAAACAACGACCGGTTCCCTGCCACTGGCGGCAGGAGATGGATTGGCGCGAGACGGATTAGCGCGAGACGGATTGGCAGGACGGCGCAACGCCTGAAGCAACAGCCGGACGGAGAGCTGGCGGGGGGCCAAGCAGTTCGAGCAACCAGCAGGGAGACGGTGGTAAGCCGCTGCTGCCCATCGATCACAAGCAGCTGTGGAATTGACGAAACAGAGTACAGTCCTTTTTCCACATAGACAATCGAGCCGACAAAATGGCCGCGAATCGCCTCGCTGCGCCCAGCGCACAGAACATCGTGCCAAAGCTGCTCACACTGTTTGGGCGTCCAACTGTAGTTGCGTTGGTAGATGGGGATAATGAACTGGCCGGATTTTTGCAGGAGGTTCAGTAACTTGGCTTCAGTCGCTTTCGCGCAGACTCTCGACTTTCCATTCGTGTTCGTATTCCAACTTTATGCGATCCGCGTAAGGTCACAACTGACTGCAGCCAAGTTCTCTGGCGCAGACGCCGCAAGCATTTACATTTTTAGCGGCATGGGTCACGCGTCCGGGCGCATCCGCTCCCCTTAGCTTTGGACGGCTCTGGAACAGAGCATGATCGAGCCGTTCCGGGAGTCACATTCGGGGAAGTATCTGTAGAATCGTGAAACCTTATGACGATTGTAAAGCAATGATAGGCAACTGGCAAGAGTCAATTGGCGGTGACCGAAGACCAGTGCGCTTTTCTGAATAATAAACCATATTGCCGGGGCGAAATTTGACACTTACCTGACATTTATCGCGGTAGTCCCCGCGTCCAGGGAGTTGCTCATGTAGAGTAGCAGCAGACTGTGACGCAACCAGGTGCCAGTTGGCAACGCGAGGGCGAGCCACTGCGCCAGACCTGGCAGCGCCGGCAAGCGCAACTGCTGCTTTGCGCAGATAGGGGCGTGGCTGCGGCGAGGGCAGCGATTAGCCGGCCAGCAAGGTCAGGCCGATGCAGAAGAAGAGAATCGCGGCTGCTGCAGCGATGGCGAGCAGGGGACTGTATTGGGTCATAGTGGCACCGCCTCGAGACGAGGGCGCAAGCGGAAAAGGGCACAACTGTAACAGGGGCCGGGGAGACGACCGTCGGCGCGCAGGCGGGCCATCCAACAGGGAAGGGCCGTCTCTTTGGCGGCGGTACAGGTAGCACGAGTGGCTTCGCTGCAGTGGCGCAGCTGCCAGCAGGGGGTGGCGAGGGCCTGGGGAGCCTTGAAGGCGACAGGCGCTACACGGCCGGCGGTGACCTCGGCGGTGGCCTGGCGCGCTTCGGCCTCGGCTTGCCAACGGGCGTCGAGACGGCGCAGACTCCAAGTGATGAAGACCGTGACGGCGAGGGGAATTCCCAGGCGTACCAACAATAGACCTGCGACGGCAACGACTTCGAACACCGAATCCATGACTCATCTCCTCAGCGCGGCGACCGACAATCTGCTGTCAGCGCCTGCTAAGAAGGTATCACGTCCACAGGTGGAATGCCATCGGGCGGCTGCCCCATAGGCTGCCCCATCTTTGGCTTGGGGTGGATACCCCAGGGTGGGGCGGCGCGCGCGGCGGGATTAGTCGTGCTCGGCGATGAGGCCTTTTTTGATGGCGTATTTTACGAGCTCGACGCGGTTGTGCATGTCGAGCTTGGCCATGATGTTTTCGCGGTGGCGCTCGACGGTTTTGGCGCTGATGACCAGGGATTCGGCTATTTCACGGGTCGTCATGCCTTCGGCGATGCAGGTGAGCACCTCGCGCTCGCGCGCGGTCAGCACATCCTCGCTCTCCCCGGGCGCGCCGCGCGTATCGGCTCCGGCAGAGCGATCGGCCATGTCCTTGATGAGAAAGCGGGCGAGGGTGGAATAGAGAAAGACGTTGCCTTCGGCGACCACCTTGATGGCCGAGACCAGATCGTCGGGGGCCGCACGCTTGGGGATGTAGCCGGATGCGCCGGCGTGCAGCATTTCAAAGAAGTACTGCTCGTCCTCGTACATCGTGAGCGCCAGCACGGCCGTTTCGGGATAGGCGGCCTTGATGCGGCGCGTGGCCTCGATGCCGTTCATGCCCGGCATGGCCACATCCATAATGACGACGTCGGGTTTGAGACGCTGCACGGCCTCCACGGCGGCCTCGCCGCTGTCCGCCTCCCCCACGATCGTCATGGTGGGCTCGGCGAGGAACAGCATGCGCAGCCCGGAACGCACGATGGGGTGGTCATCCACCAGCAGCAGTTTGACCGGTTGTTGCGCACTCATAAGCGTGTCATCATCCTTGCAGAATTGGCTTTTTCAGTCATCTTGTCTGGTCATCTTTCCCACTCGTCTTCATTGGCAGGTATGGCAGGTACGGCTGCAGCAATCCTGTCGGGCAGCGGCACGGTCACCTGCAGGTGCGTGCCGGCGCCGGGAGACGTGTCGATACGGCAGACACCGCCGAGCAGGAGGGCGCGCTCGCGAATGCCGACCAGCCCCCAGCCTGCCTGGCGATCGGTCTCCAGTTTTGCCACGAGTTGGGGGTCAAAGCCGCAGCCGTCATCACGCACGTCAAGCCGCACTTCGTGCCGTTCCACCGCCAGGCTTACCTCGGCGCTGGTCGCCTGGGCGTGCTTGGCGATGTTGGTGAGCGCCTCCTGGGCGATGCGGAAGAGCACCGTGCGATATTCGGCAGGCAGGCGGCTGTCGTCGCCTTCGACGCGAAAGTGCATGGCAATCTGGCGGCGCTGTTCGTAGGATTGGACGTACCAGCGCAAGGCTGCGGCCAGGCCCAGATCGTCGAGCTGGGGCGGGCGCAGATCCGAGATCAGGTTGCGCAGCTCGCCCAACGCGTTTTGACCAAACGAGCGCAGCTCTTTGACCTGGTGGATGAGCACGCGCGGGTCGTCGGCGGAGGTGGCCTGGACCAGGTAGTTCTCCACCCCGCGCAGGCCGAGGCTGATGGCGGTGAGCGACTGGCCGGTGGCGTCGTGCAGCTCGCGGGCGATGCGCTGGCGCTCGGCTTCCTGGGCGCCGACCACCTGGTGGAGTAGCTCGCCCAGCACCTGTTCACGTTCCTGCGCCTGCTCCTGGAGAAGAGCGTTGGCGACGGACAGCCCCAGCTGCTGGGAGATGCCGGCCATCAACGCAGGCTCGGTGGCGGCAAGGCGATAGGCCTCGGCGGGGCAGCGCGCCAGCACCAGGCTGCCGATCACGCGCGAGCTCGCCGTGAAGGGCAGGGCGATGGCGCGGGTGGGGCTGGCCTGGCGGCGGCACTCGTTGCTTTCCGGCGGCACATCGAGCTCAAACTCCATGACGCGGTTATCCAGGTGCAGGCAAAGCGGCCGCGCTTGGACGATGCTCTGCCTGCCCAGGTCCTCGGCAATCGACTCTTCAGGGCTGCACTCGTCCTCCTGCATGGCGTCAAAACCGACGATCGCGGCGACGTGCGGCCGCTGCAGGCGCGACGCCTGCCCGTTGTGAGCCGCGGCGACGGCCATACCGGCGGCGGCCCCTGCGGCCGGCACAGTTGGGGCGGCAAGCAGAATCATGCCGGCCTCGGAGAAAGGCAGGCTCTGCACGATGCGCTGCAGCGCCTCGTCGAGCCGTTGGGCAAGCGGCAGAGGCGCATCCAGCAGATTGGAGAGGTCGAGCAGCAAGGACAACTTGTGGGCGGCGAGACGCAGCTCGAAGTTAAGCTGTTCCATCTGGCGGCCGGTGCGGCGTTCGGCCTCGAGCGCAGCGGTCTGGACGGCCAGCTTGGCTTGATTGGCTTGTTCCAGGCGCCGTCTCTCTTCGACGTCAAAGGCACGCAAGGCACGCAGAAGGAAAAAGGTCAGCGCGGCGGCCATGACAGCACGAAAGAGCTGGACGGGGACGCCAAACCAGGCCAGGAAGTTGGCCTGGCTAAACAGGTGAGAGGGAAAGAGTAAGCTCTCTTTGACAAAGATCTGGCCGATCACGCCGTAGAGGAGCAAGGCGGCGGCGGCCCATACGAGGTCACGGCCGAACTGGGGCATGTCCTGTTCACGGAAGATGCGCTGCTGGGTCATCAGCGCCCAGGCGCCGAGCAAGGCAGCGGGAATGCCGATGCTGTAGCGGGACAAGCTGTCGGCCAGCCCGATCGTAGCAAGCGGGGAGAGCTGATAACGGACGGCGAGTACGGCAGTACCCAAGAGCCAGAGCAGGACAATTATCAACACCGGCAGGTAGATGCGACGACGCGGCGTGCCGGCGCCGGTAAGCAGCACGAGGGCGAACACCAGCAGGGCTATAAACGAGGAGGAGAGCAGGAGCAGGCGTACGGTTTCTTCGACCACACCGGGAGGCAGCGCGACGGCGCCGGCGGCCACCTTTTGAAACATCTCATACCATTCGTGCGCCGCATGGAGGAGGCCAAACACAGCCAACGGCACCACGGCAAGCGCAAACCGCAGCTGCGAGGTGCGCCGTCCAACAAACAGCAAGGCCATCCCCATGACAAAGAAGGCCATGCCATAGAAGAAAAAGACGACGACGATATTGCGAACGAAAAAATCAGTTATAGCGTTCATAGAAGGGGACAGTCTCACGGGCACAGCGCAAACACTGCCACGTAACAATATATCGCCGCCCGCCGCTGTGTCAATATATCCGCCGGGCGGCAGCGTCTGGTTATAGAAGTTGCTTTTATTATTCATCGTAGTTATGCAAGGGAGATGTACTATGAGAGCAGGCATTCTTCGCCTATTCGTACCGGGTGCGGCGCTGTTGCTGCTGGTCGGGCTGCTGGCGCCGTTACCGAGCGCGGCGCAGACGGATGCGACCGCCACGCCCGGTGCCGGCGCGACGGCTACCGTTACGGAGACGGTCACGGTCACGGCAACGGCTGTGCCGACCCTGGCCGTCACACCAGAGGCGACCAACACGGTGGCGGCAAACAAGGTCGCGGCGACAGCAACCGTCACAGCTACTGTTACAGCCACCGCGGCGCCGAAAGCTACGACTGCGGCGGGGGAAAGCGGCGGGAGCACGGCGACGGTGCGGACCAGTGAGGGCGTGCGGCTGCGCGTGCGCAGCGGGCCAGGGGCAAACTACCCGATCGTGGCGCGGCTGGCCAATGGGCAGGCGGTGAACGTGGTGGGGCGCGACGCCAGCAGCAAATGGCTGTTGGTCGAATTTGCGGGTCCAGGCGGTGACGTTGGCTGGATCTCGACCAGCTACGCGACAACCAATACGCCCGTGGCGCAGCTGCCGGTTTCAAGCGTCATGAGCAAGGCAAAGCCCGCCGGTACGGCGGCGCCCCGTGTCGGCGGGAACCGTAAGCCCGGCCCCCGGCCCGCTGGCGGGGAAGATCGCCGTGCCGGTGTTTGACGCCGAACGACAGATTTACAACGTGTGGATGGTGGATGCGAACGGCGCCAACTTGCGCCTGGTGGTCGAGAACGCAAGCTCGCCGGCGCTGAGCGACGACGGTACCCTGTTGGCATACCGGCACTGGCAGCGCGACGACCGCGGGATCGTAGTCGCCAACAGCGACGGGTCGAATGCGCTGCGCGTGACGGACAAGCTGGAAGACGTATTGCCTTCGTTTTCACCGGATAAGACCAAGATCGTCTTTTCAACTTATCGCCAGGGGGACCGACTCAGCCGCATCTATTACGTATGGACAGACGAGCAAAACCACCGTGCGTGGGAGTGGGGCGCAGGCGGCCTGTTTGGAGAGGACCCAGACTGGATGGCCGATGGCCAAATTACATTTTACACGACAGGGGAAACGGACCAACTCTGGCTGATGAACGGCGACGCCACCAACCAGCGCGCGTTCTTTAGCACACCGTCGATCGGCGCCATTGCGGCGGCGCCGGACAACGGCACGATCGCCTATATGAGCGCGGATGGGGACGGCAACTGGGATATTTACAGTGTGGACACGCAGGGCGGCAACGTACGGCGCCTGACCGAGGATTCCGCACGCGATGGCCTGCCGGCCTGGTCGCCCGACGGAAACTCGATTGCGTTTGTGAGCGATCGCAGCGGCCAGTGGGCCTTATGGGTCATGGATGCCAACGGCGGCAACGAACGAATGTTGGCAATGCTGCCCGGGCCGGTAGACGGACGGGTACAGTTTGAGCCGGATTATCTAAACAACGGGTGGTTGGAGGAGCAGATCGCCTGGAGTTGGTAAGGATTTGAAATGTGTGCCCGACGCTGCCCCACTGAGTTCGATGTAGAGTGGTTGATGGGGGCAGCGCCTGGCACAGGCCGGTGTAGGGGAAGGGGGGACCGCAACCGGCGCAACGAGGGCGTGGTGAAGACGCAGCGAGGGCGCTATGTTAGGCCGCAGCACATCGTGATGGGCAGCGGCGGACCTTTTGGTTTTGGTACGCTAGAGAAACCTGCGGCGCAATGCGGGCCGCGGCCAGGCGGCGGGCGGAGCGTGAACCGGGTACTGCAAGCTGCGAAGTGAGCGACGACAATGGTCCGTTCGCAGCACCCGGGTAATGCACCTCTAGCTGGGATGTTCGCTTAGTTCGAGCCGGCCGCCCTTGTGGAAAATGTTCGGGATGAGGCGGGGCGTTTCGGCAGCCGGGCGCAAGGAATTGCGGGCAGCCTCCGTCAACAGGCCCTTCAAGACCTCGAACGGTACGGCGCCGGTCTTTTTGCGCACCTCGGCAACGGTTTCCACCCAGACCGATTCGTTACGGGCGGCATCCAGGAAGTCATGGCCGCCCCAGGTTAAGCGGAGTTCGATCCACTTGAGCCGGTGCTCGACACTATAAGCCGAGATACCTTCGATCAAGCCCGCCTCGTTGAGCAGCCGCATATGTTCGGTAATGCCCTCGCCCGTGTAGCCGGCGATGCGAATCAATGAGCTGTCCAACGGCCGTTCGCTTGCTTCGACGGCCAACAAAATCTTGCGAACCAAATCCATATCTCGTTTCATCGCTGTTACCCCATTCCAACCACAGTGCCCTATCGCCTTAATCGCCGCCACTAGCAAAAAGCCGGTGCGCATCTTCCGCTCAGTAACTCACAATGGATTACGATCGCAAGAAGGGCGCGCTGTGCTCCTCAAGCCGAGATGATCACCTCATTGTCGACAAGCCGCCGATACAACTACCGCAACTCGTCACACGATGTTCCGCAGCGTGTTTATTCTACATACTACTTGTGCAATTTCCACGCCGAAAAAATACATCTTGTTGCAATTTGGTGCAATTCCCATAAATTGGTAGTACTTTCCCAGGAGTACGACGAATTTCCCTACCGCACACGACCTCGATCAAGGACGTTCGACCAAAATCACGATCAGGTCATTGACGTTTGTCTGCGTGGGCCCGCTGCGGAGCAGGTCGGCAGTAGCTTCTAAAAAAGGGTATGCGTCGTGCCGCAGCAGCGCTGCGGCCGCACTGCGCTGTAACGCCGCCCCGCGAGCGAGAGTTCCGCCATCTACCACGCCGCCTGCACTGTCGGTTGGCCCGTCGCTGCCGTCGGTGGCCAGAGAGGCGACACAGACATTGGCCACGCCCTCCAAGGCCAGCGCCGCGGCCAGCGCCAATTCCTGATTACGGCCGCCTTTGCCGGGAGGCAGGCCGTCGTGACCGGCGAGGGTGACCGTCGTCTCACCGCCAAGGACAAGGCAGGCAGGAGGTGCGAGGGGATGGCCGGCGGCGATCACCTCCTTGGCCAGCGCCGCCACCAGCAGCGCCACCTGGCCGGCCTCGCCCTCCACAAACGTGCTGAGCAGCAGACCATTATACCCGAGCGCCTGGGCCTGGCGCACAGCGGCCTCGGCGGCCACGCGGTTGTCGCCGACCACCACCACATGGCTATGGGCAAACACGGCATCGCCCGGCTTGGGCGTGTCGGGCAGGTCGCCGGCCAAGCCGGCGCGCAGGCGGGCGACCACGGCGGCAGGCAGGCGCTCGGCCAGCGCGTATTTGGTGACGATGCGCCAGGCGTCGGCCCAGGTCGTGGGGTCGGGCACCGTCGGCCCGCTGGCGATCACGTCGAGCGGGCTGCCGACGACGTCGCTGAGGACCAGCGTGAGCAGGCGTGCGGGCGAGGCGGCGCGCGCCAGTTGCCCGCCTTTGATCAGGCTGAGGTGCTTGCGCAGGCAGTTGATCTCGCCGATCGTGGCGCCGCACGCCAAGAGCGCGGCCGTGAGTGCCTGCAAGTCGGCCAGCTGAATGGCGCCGGGCTGCTTGGGGGCTGCCTCGAGCAAGGCAGAGCCGCCGCCCGAAAGCAGGACGATAACGAGGTCATCGGCCTGTGCCTGCTGCGCCAGGGACAGCACACGCTCGCCGGCGGCGAGCGCCGAGTGCGTGGGCACCGGATGGCCGGCCTCGACCAGGGCGACGTGCTGCGTGGGGCCGCCGTGGCCCGCTTTGACCACAACCAGGCCCCCGCTGATGCGGTCACCCAGCACTGCTTCGACCGCCTGGGCCATGGGCGCGCCTGCCTTGCCGGCGCCGAGCACGAAGATGCGGCGGTAAGCGTCCAGGTCAATCGTTTGCCCGCCGGCCGCCAGCAGATGGCCGGAGCGGTGCAGCTGCGCCTTGACGGCCAGATCGGGGCGTACGGCGTCGAGGGCCGCCTGCAAGATGGCCAACATGCGCCCACGCGTGACTGGGGCATTGCGCAGGATGGCGGGGTCGAAGATGGTTGGGTGAGACATGGGTGTGGCTCCAGCTTTCATTTTGTGCCTGGCGTCCCTGGCTCGGCGCACTGGGATCGGGGCAGGTGAGGCGATCCGGCGCCGTGCCAGGGTCCGGCTGGACTATGTGCGCGCAGGGAATGGGCAATCGGTGCGCTGGGTGTGTTAGTATTATTGGACAGCGCTTATAGCAACTTTATCAAGAAGGAGCCAGTCTCGTGAAATCGCCGCTCAAGATCGTGATGATTTCCTCCGAAGTTGCGCCGTTCGCCAAGACCGGCGGATTGGCGGACGTGGTGGGTGCACTGCCGCAGGTGCTGCGCGGGCTGGGGCACGAAGTGATCGTCGTGATGCCGCGCTATGGCAGCATCGATGCGGCCAAATATGGCCTGCGCCGGCATTGGGATGCGATGGGCGTATGGATGGGCAATACCCAGGAGTGGTGTGCGGTGGACATGGCGTACAACGATGGGACGCCGGTCTACTTTATCGAATCCAACAAGTTTTTTCAGCGGTCGGGGCTGTATCACGACGACAACTACAACGACTACGGCGACAATCCGCTGCGGTTTGCCTTCCTGACGCGAGCCGGGCTGCAGGTATGCCAGGACCTGGGGTTTGCGCCTGACATCGTGCACGTACACGACTGGCAGACGGCGCTGGCTGCGGCCTATCTGAAGATCTGGCATTGGAACGACCCCTTGTTGGGGCAGGCGGCGAGCGTGCTGACCATCCACAACATTGCGTACCAGGGGAAGTACAGCGCCGTATTCTACGACTACCTGGGGCTGCAGTGGGGCAACTTTACGCCTGACAAGTTTGAGGACTATGGGTCCATCAACTTTCTTAAGGGCGGGATCGTCTACGCCGACATGGTCAACACCGTCAGCCCGACGTATGCCGCCGAAACGCGCACGCCGGCGCTCGGCTATGGGTTGGCGCCGTATTTGAACGATAAGGGTGATCGTTACATTGGAATTCTGAATGGTGTGGATTACACCCAGTGGAACCCCGCAAGCGACCCACTGATACCGGCGCGCTATAGCGCGGAAGACCTGACGGGCAAAGCTACGTGTAAAGCCGAGTTGCAGCGCCGCTTTGGGCTGGAGCAGAATCCTGACATTCCGATCGTCGGCGTCGTCAGCCGCCTGGTTAGCCAGAAGGGGCTGGACCTGTTGGCGGCGGCGATGGAGCAAATCCTGCAAGGCATGGTCGTGCAGTTTGCGATCCTGGGTTCGGGCGACAAGGTCTTGGAGAGCTTTTATGCCGGGCTACCCACGCGCTATGGGGGCCGCGTCGGCAGTTTTATCGGCTATAACAACGAGATCGCGCATTGGATCGAGGCCGGGTCCGACTTCTTTATTATGCCGTCGATGTACGAGCCTTGCGGGTTGAACCAGATGTACTCGCTCAAGTACGGCACCCTGCCGATCGTGCGCGCCACCGGCGGCCTGGACGACACCGTGCTGCAGTACGACGAGGCCCAAGGGACGGGGACCGGCTTCAAGTTTTGGGAGCCCAGTGCGGCGGCCATCTACTACACGGTAGGATGGGCAGTGAGCACGTACTTTGACCGGCCGCAGCACATGCAGCGGATGGTCCAGGCGGCGATGGCCGAGGATTATTCGTGGGAAAAGAGCGCGGCGGAGTACGTGGCGATGTATGAGAGAGCGATGGAAGTGAGAGGGTGATGGCGGGATTATGTCCCGGGGACATCCTCACTCTCGTAGTTGTGGAGAATCTCACGGGCTTGCTCGCGCAGCATGTTGGCCAGCTCCTGGGGTTCTTCGACGACGACGAGGGGGCCGTAGGTGAGGGCGGTGGTAGAGGCCCAGATAAGGTCGGGGGCGGTATAGGTGACGACGATCGAGCCGTCGGGCTGTTCTTCAAAGGATAGCCAGTAGGAACGATTGTAGCGCGCGACGTCGGCGCCGAAGGGCAGGAAGCGCATACGGACGTGGACGTTGGCCTGTGCGGCTTGCTCGAAGGCCATGACGCTGTGGACGTCGAAGTCGTCGGGGATGGAGTACGTTTCGTCGACCAAGCTGACGCTCACGATGCGGTCGACCCGGAATGAGCGCACCTCCTGGCGCAGGTGGCAGTAGCCGACGGCGTACCACCAGCCATAGCCGTGGACCAGGGCATAGACGTCGAAGCAGCGTTCGCTGACGCCGGCACGGCCGCGGCCGCGGTGGGCCATGCGCACGCGGCGGCGCTGGCGCAGGGCGGTGCGCAGCGTCTCCAGGTGGGGGGCCAAGGGAGCGACGGCGGCCTTATTGACGCCGGTGGCGATCAGCGAGTGCATGGCCCAGTCCACCTCGCGCCGCTGTTCGTCGGGCAGGACGTTGTCCAGCTTGGCCAGTGCGCCTTGGGCCGCCTCGGCATAGAGAGGACCCCACACCTCGCCGACCAGGCGTGCGCCGAGGGCGACCGAGACGGCTTCGGCGGGCGTGAAAACGAGAGGCGGCATCTTGTAACCGCGCACGAGCGAGAAGCCACCGGCGGGGCCACGTTCCGAGTAGACGGGAATGCCCATCTCTTCGAGCATGGCGATGTAGCGGTGGAGCGAACGCACTGATACACCTAATGCTTCAGCCAGATCGGCGGCCTTTTGGTTGGGCCGGCGCTGGAGGAGCATGATGAGGGTGATGAGGCGGGTGGCGGTGTTGGACATGGGTGTTAGGGGGTGGGATGTCCCCGGGACCGGCGAACGCAAGCGTTCGCTTGAGGTCCCGGGGACATCTTTTTGGCTAGGCCTTCTCGACGGGGATGCAGATGTAGAGCACCGAGTCGGGATTGGCGGGGTCGAAGGTCTCGTCATAGAGCTCATAGTCGGCGCAGTCAAGACGGCGGTAGCCGGCATCTGGGATGAGGGTCCCTGCCAAGGCGTAGGCGTCGCCGATGGTCGGGATGGTCGTGGGGATCATGGCGTAGAGCCCACCCGCAACCTCCCAGCGCACCATGCCATCCGGAACGGGCGCGTTGTCTGCTACTTCGACGGCCGCCAGGTAGTCAAACTCGCCGGTCTGCATGTCCATGTCGCGGCAGACACCATAGGCGACAGCCGGGTGGACGACCTGTGGCACACTGTCCATGAGCGGGCCGAACTTGTCCCAGAGCTGAGGGATCTCGGTGTTGAAGGGCTTGCCGCGGTAGTGCATGCCGACGACCGTCATGGCCGGGCGTTCGATGAGCTGCAGGTCGGTGGTCTTGCGTGTCTTTTGGGCGTTCATTGGTCTCATCCTTTCCTCTAAACCTTTGTCCGGTAAACGTGCGGATGGGGGCGGGCACAAAGTCCGCCGGAACAATTATTGCGGCGACAGACAGGTTATCCCCGGCGGACCTTATGCCCCTACAGTGTATACCGGGTTGGCGACAGATCCTGTCATATATACGATTCAACTTTTGGAAGGGTGTGGACTACAATAGTGTATCCTTCATCAAGGCAATCCTATAATCTCACCGGGCAAGGTTCAAACTATGCTTTATACGGCTATCCCCAACACAGCGCTTACGCCATCGGCCTTGTGCATGGGGAGCAACATGATGGGCAGCATTACTGACAAGCAGACGTCATTTCGCTTGTTGGACGCCTTTGTCGCCGCGGGCGGCACGTTTCTGGATACGGCCAAGGTCTACGCCGACTGGCTGCCGGGAGAGCGCAGCGTCAGCGAAAAGACAATCGGGGAGTGGCTGCGCCACAGCGGCAAGCGGTCGCAAGTGGTGGTGGCGACCAAGGGGGCACATCCCGAGCTCGCGACGATGCACATCGGCCGCCTGGCGCCGGGCGAGATTGTCGCCGACCTGGATGCCAGCCTGCGCCACCTGCAGACAGATGTGATCGACCTGTATTGGCTGCACCGTGACGACGTCAAGCGGCCGGTGACCGAGATCCTGGAAACGATGGAGAGCCAGGTGCGGGCAGGCAAAATCCGCTATTATGGATGCTCCAATTGGCGGGCAGGGCGCATTGGCGAGGCACAGTCCTATGCCCGCAGCCAGGGTTGGACGGGCTTTGTGGCCGACCAGATGATGTGGAGCCTGGCGGCAGTCGATTATGCAGCCCTGCCCGACAAGACGATGGTGGCGATGGACGCCGACCTGAAAGGGTATCACTTAGCGAGCGGCCTGACGGCTATTCCCTATTCGGCGCAGGCCAACGGCTATTTCCAGCGCCTGGCAGCAGGCGAGAAGGACAAAATCAAGGAAGGCCAACGGCTGATCTACGGGAACCGCAGCAACGACCGGCGCCTGGAGCGCATCCGGCAGCTCGGCGCAGAAACGGGGCTTTCGATTACGGCGATCGTGTTGGGCTACCTGATGTCGCAGCCGTTCCCAACGCTGCCGCTTTTTGGCTGCCGCACGATGGAGCAGCTGGAGGACAGCTTGCAGGCTGCCGACGTGATTCTGACACAGGAACAGGTCGCGTTCCTGGAGAGTGATGTGTAGGGGCAAAAGCCCCTACGAATCATTGGCGCCGCGCAGGCTTGGTGCAGTTGGGGGGCGCCCGGCACGCTGCTGTATGCCGGAGCCGTAGCGGCGGGAGTACACCTTGGCAAACTCGGCGCCGAAAAAGAAGATTTGCGCCGAGTAGAAGACCCATAACAGGAATACTGCCAAGGAGCCGACCGCGCCATAGGCTGAGCCGGCATGTGTCAAGTAGATACTCACCAGGTAGTTGCCGACCACAAACAGCAGCGCCGTAACTGCTGCCCCGAGCAGGACGTCGCGCCAAGCCAGGCGTGCATTGGGCAACACCTTGAAGATGGCGCCAAAAAGCAGCATGGTGACGACAAACGTGACCAAGGCGTTGCCTACTTGCCAAATCCAGTCGGCACCGGGCAGCAGACTACTCCCCCAGCTGACGAAAGCCGCAATCACAGCGCTCAAAACCATCGAGACCAGAAGCAGAAACGCAACGCCCAGCACCATCGCAAATGCCAGCAGGCGGCTGACGATGGTCACCCGGGCGCCGGCTGATTGACGTTTCACTTGCCAAATCTTGTCAAGCGAATTCTGCAGCTGGGTGAAGACGTTGGTGGACGCCCACAACAACAGCAGAAAGCTGAGAATGCCGGCCACGCTGGCGAGCGTCGGCTGGGCAGCATTTTGTAAAACCGTGGCGAGATACTGCGTGACTTGTGAGCCTACTACAGTGCGCAACTGCGCCAGGAGCTGTTCCTGGGCCGTTTGCCGGCCAAGAAAAAAGCCGACAATCGCCACGATCAGAACAAGCAGCGGTGCGATCGAAATGGCTGTGTAGTAGGCCAAGGCTGCAGCTAACACGGTGGCTTCGTCTTCTCGCCAGGCTTTCCACGTCGCCTTCAGTAGTTGCCACATAGCATGTTCTCCTGCGCCGTGACCTGGCTGGTTTGACCAATTTTAGTGCCGTTCGGCAGCGAGCGCCGGCTCCTGGGCCGAATCTTTGGCTGGATCTTGCGTGCGCACTGCGTCTGCGGCAGGCTGGATACCTTTGCCAAAGCGGCGGGCATACACCTGGGTAAACTCGGCGCCCATGAACAGGATTTGTGCCGAGTAGAAGACCCATAACAGGAATACCACCACCGAACCCACAGCACCATAGGCATTACCGGCGTTAGCTAAGTATAAACCCAAAACGAATTTTCCGAGCGTGAAAAGCAGCGCTGTTACCGCGGCGCCCAACCAGACGTCGCGCCAGGCGATGTCGGCGTCAGGCAGCACCTTGTAGATTGCAGCGAATAGAAAGGTAGTCACGCCGAACGAGACCAAAAAGTTGACGAGCTGCCAGACCCAGTCGGCGCCGGGCAAGAGGCCGTGGCCGATATCGACCAGCGTCGTGAGCACTGTGCTCAGGACCAACGAAACCAACAGCATGAACGCCACACCGAGCACCATGGTAAACGAAAGCAGGCGGCTGCGGATGGTCGCCCAAACGCCGCTGCCCGGCTTGCGTTCCACATTCCAGATCTTGTTGAGCGAGTTCTGCAACTGGGCAAAGACGTTGGTAGAACCCCAGATCAGCGTCAGAAAGCTGAGAATGCCGGCTGCGCTGGCCAGCTTGGGCTGGTCGGCATTTTGCAGGATGGTCTGCAGGAACTGCGATCCTTCCTTGCCCATGGCGCCCTGCAGCTGCGCGATCAGCTGACTCTGGGCGGCCTGTTGTCCCAAGAAGAGGCCGACGATCACTACCACGAGCACGAGCAGCGGTGCAATCGAGACGGCCGTATAGTAGGAAAGTGCAGCCGCCAACAGCGACGCCTGGTCTTCGTTCCATTCTTTCCAAGTGGTTTTTAATAATTGCCACATTTTGGTTTACTCCTAGCTAAATTTGCGCGCACGTACCTTTACGAAACGGTATCAAAAGCCTTAGCACGCAACTACCATCGGGACGGGGAAAGCGGATAGGAAACGAGGTACAAACGAAGAAGGCGCCGGCACAGAAACTGGGCGCCGACGCCTTGCGTTGTATGATGTAGAACGTGATTGGGAAAAAGGCAAAAAAGTGCCAGGGTTGTCCCCCGAAGGCCAACCGGTGAGGTCAGCCACAACCCTGGCATGCACTATAGTACTATAGGCTAATCGTCCCGTCAAGTCTGCAAATCGCTGAAAGTTGTTTCCAATCGAGGGGAGGCGCAGCAATTGAGCTACATAGAACTTATTCGGAAGTCGGGCAGCGATCCGGCACAGCTGGAAGAGACGTACCAGGAAGCAGTGCGGCAGCGGGCTGACGGTGGGTTTGCGGAGGCGCTGCAGTCGGTCTTTGCGGAACAGCCGGACAACTTGTTGTATGCGGCCTGGCACTACCGGCTGGCAAACGCGGCGGCTACGGCCGTGATGCGACATATTCCGTGGCTGTTCGCCGTGGCACTGGCACTGGCCAACGGACTGCTGCTGTGGCTGATATCCGATACAGACAATCTCATGCTCCGCGTTCAAGGCAGCATAGAGATGCCTTATTTTGTGCTTGTGTGGGGACCGCTGGCAGGGATCTTCGTGCTGGCATACCTGGCGCGCACAGGAGCACTGAGTTGGCGCCGGTGGGCCGGCCTGGCAGTCGCGCTGGCTGTCACGGCGATTTATGGACTAACTGCGCACTCACTGATGGGCAGCACGGCGTTCCAAGAACAGTATTTGATATTGGCGGCGCTGCAGATCCCGGTGATCGCCTGGACATGCGTCGGCATCGGCGTGCTGCATGGGCTTGGCGGCGGCGAGAGCCGCTTTGCCTTTCTGCTCAAGTCGCTGGAGCTGTTCGTGCTCGGCGGGCTCTTTCTCAGTGCGCTGGGTGTGCTGACGATGGTGACCATCGGCCTGTTCCAAGCGCTGGGTATCGAGCTGCCGCTTATCGCGCAGCGGCTGTTGATAGCAGGCGGGGCCGGCATGATCCCGGTGCTGGCGGTAGCGATCGCCTATGATCCGACGCGCCCGCCCAGCGAGCAGTCGTTTGAAGGCGGGCTGATCCGGCTGCTGCAGATGCTGCTGCGCCTGTTTTTGCCGCTGACGGCGGCCGTGCTGGTCGTCTATCTCTGTATAGTGCCCTTTTATTTCTGGCGTCCCTTTGAAAACCGCGACGTGCTGATCATCTACAACGCCATGCTGTTCGCCGTGATGGCGCTGCTGGTTGGCGTCACCCCGTATACGCTGGCGGACATTGGCCCCGGGCAACAGCGCTGGCTGCGCCGCGGCATCATTGCCGTGGCCGCGTTGGCGGGTATCGTCAGCATCTATGCGCTGGCGGCTATCACCTACCGCACCGTACAGGAAGGCCTGACGCCCAACCGGGTGACCTTTATCGGGTGGAACCTGATCAATGCCGGGCTGCTTATCTACTTGCTGCTCAAACAGGCAGGCAAACAGGCGGCGACGTGGCTGCCCGCGGTACAGCAAGCGTTTGGCCTGGGCGCGCTGCTCTATGCCGGGTGGAGCGCGATCGTGCTTTTCGGTTTGCCGTGGCTGTTCTAACGAGTTGGGAGCTGCGCCACGCTATGCGCCATTCTGCACGGCCATGGCGGCGCCGACGATGCCGGCCTCGTTGAGCAGCTGCGCCGGAACCAGCGTCGCCCTGGTCTTGAGCATCGCCAGCCACTTGTCCGATTTTTTGCTGATGCCGCCGCCGATGATAAACATGTCGGGCGAAAACAGAAGGTCCAGCAGCGCCAGGTAGTGGTTCGTGCGTATCGCCCACTCGCTCCACTTGAGGTCTTGCTCTTTGCGAATGCGTTCGGAGCAGTAATGCTCGGCGACAAGGCCTTTCATAGGCATGGGCACGTGGCCGAACTCGGTATTGGGCAGCAGCTTGCCGTCGAGAAAGATGGCACTGCCGATGCCGGTGCCAAAGGTCAGGACGATCACGATGCCTTTTTCGCGGCCCTTGCCGGCGCCAAAGGTCATCTCGGCAACGCCGGCGGCGTCGGCGTCGTTTAGCAGGATGACCTTGCGCCCCGTGGTCTGGGCAAACAGGTCCCCGGCGTCAAAGCCGATCCAGCTTTTGTCGACGTTGGCAGCGGTCATCGTTACGCCGTGGCGCACGATGGCGGGAAAGGTGCAGCCGATCGGCCCTTCCCACTGAAAGTGGCGGACAATCTCATTGACGACTTTGGCGACGGCTTGCGGCGTGGAAGGCTGCGGCGTTTCGATGCGATGGCGTTCCCCGCTCAACTCACCCTTGTCCAAATCCACAATTGCACCCTTGATACCGCTGCCGCCGATGTCGATTCCAAGGCCTTGCATTGCGCCTCCTACATTCTGTCTGGTGGATGAGAACTGTCTGGTGGGGGAGAATTGGCTTGCGTAATAGTGTACACTTGCCAAAGTGGGGAACGCAAACAAGGATGAAGCCCAACCGGCAGCGAACGGCAACGGATAGAGGATTGCCGGTGGAGCACTAGGCCAGGCAGTGACAGAGGGCGGCCCACTCGGCGAGCGAGAGGGTTTCGGCGCGACGCATGGGATCGATGGCGGCGCAGTGCAGGGCGGCAATCATGTCGGCCTTGGGGCGGCCGAGGCCGCCGGAGAGGCTGTTGAGCAGCTGCTTGCGTTTCTGACCAAAGCCGGCGCGCACGACGGCGAAGAACGGCTCGGGTGCGACATCGACGACAGGCTGTTGGTGCACATCAAGCCGCAGGATGGCGCTGTCCACGTTGGGAATGGGGCGAAAGGCGCTGGCAGGCACACGCTGCACAAGCTGCGGTCGGGCGTAGTACTGCACACTGACCGCTAAAATCGACATGTCGCCGGGTTGTGCGCAGATGCGCTGTGCCACTTCAAGCTGCACCAGCACCACGGCGAGCGTGGGTGGACGTCGAGCCTCCAGCAGCTGGCGCAACACAGCACTCGTGATGTAGTACGGCAGATTGGCCACGACCTTATAGGTGGGGCGGCTCGCCAACTGGTCCACGAGCGCCACCGGATCCAGTTCCAGGATATCGCCGTGTACGATCTGGACGCGGTCGAGCTGGGTGGCAAACATGGCGCGCAGGGGCGTGATGAGCCGGTCGTCCAGTTCGACGGCAACGACGGCGCCGGCGTGGGCGGCCAGCTCACGCGTAAGCGAGCCCTGGCCGGGGCCGATCTCGAGCACGAGGTCTTCCGGCGCTAGTTCGGCAGCCTCAATGATCTTGTCCAGGTATGTACGGTCATTTAAGAAGTTCTGGCCAAGCGACTTCTTGGCTTTGACGTGAGGGGCTGGTGGATTGGACTTTGTCATAGGCGTGATGCGCATATCCACGGTGTGAGAGTGCGCACGCGGCGTGCGCACTGGACAGTGGTAAGTTGGTTACCCGATGTGCGTGTGGGTCATGCGGCTGGATGCGACCTTGCGGGCCGATTCGACGGCAAGGATGACGCCAAAGATGGCGGACTGCAGCAGGACGATGGTGGCGCCGCTGGCCACATCGACGTAGTAGCTCAGGTACATGCCCAGGACGCCGCTCACAGCGCCGATGGTCATGGACAAGAGCGTCATGCGGTGAAAGCTGTCGGTCATCAAGCGCGCCGTGATGGCGGGAATGACCAGCGCCGCCGCGATCAACGTGACACCCATCACCTGCATGGAAGCAATGATGGCAGCCGCCAACATCAGCGAAAAGAGTGCATCCATCCATTCAGTGCGCACACCGTAGACGCGCGCCACGTCGGAGTCGAAGGTCGTAAACAGCAACTGCTTGTAGGCGAAGAAGATGGCTGCCATCACCAGCAGCGTTACGCCGCCAATCACCAGCACGTCATTCCACGTGACACCCAAGATATTACCAAACAATGCGGCATCAAACGATTGTGTGAAGCGGCGGTAGCGGCTGATGAGGGCAACGCCGATGGCAAAGCTGGCAGTGGTGATCACGCCGATCGCGGCGTCGGCCCCGATGCGCGTCCGGCGTGCAGTCTGGTTGATCAGCAAGGCGGAGAAAAAGCCCCATAGGCCCGCCCCGATGTAGAAGTTCCATTGCATGACGAACGAAACGACGGCGCCGCCAAAGATCGCATGTGACAGGCCGTGGCCGATATAGCTCATGCCGCGCAGCACGATATAGACGCCGAGCAGGCCGCAGAGTGCGCCGGCCAGGAGCGCAGCCAGCGAACCGGTGCGAAAGAATTCAAATTGGTAGGGTTCAAGCAGCCATGTCACCGGCGGCCTCCTTTGCCGGCAGCACCGGCGGAATCAAACTGGCTAGATTGGAGGCGCCTGCCGGCGTTGAGACACTTGCCGGCACGACTGGAGAACCGCCGGGGTGTCCGAGCACGGGATTCGGCAGCAGGTCACGATGGGTATGCGGGTGCGGGCGCTGGTGGATCAGCAGCAACCCGTCCTGGCGTACGACGACCATGTCGCCGTTGTAGGTGCGGTTGAGCGTTGCTTCGGTAAAGACCAATTCGGGCGGTCCCTCGGCGATCACCGTGCGATTCAGGCAGATGACCCACGGCACGTGGGCGGCGGCAGCGTTGAGGTCGTGCGTGGTCATCAACACTGTGATCCCCGAGCGATTCAGGTCCGCCAAGAGATGAAGCACATTTTCGGCTGTGCGCATGTCGACGCCACTTGTCGGCTCGTCGAGCACCAGCAGGTCGGGCTGCGAGATAAGGGCGCGCGCCAGGAAGACGCGCTGCTGCTGGCCGCCCGAGAGATCGCGGATGTGGCGGCGTGCCAGGTCGGCGATCTCCAGCCGATCGAGCACCGCACGCGCGGCGCACTTGTCGTCGTTCGTGGGCCACGGCCAAATGCCGGACTTGCGCACGCGGCCCATGAGGACAACCTGTTCCACGGTGACAGGGAAATTCCAGTCGACTGTTTCCACCTGCGGCACGTACGCCACACGGCTGGCCGGGCTGCCGTCGACACGCTGTCCACTTACAATGATTGTCCCGTGCGACGCACGCAGACTGCCCAGGAGCAGCTTGAGCAAGCTTGTCTTGCCGGCGCCACTTGGCCCCACAAGCGCAGCAAACTGGCCGCCATGCAGATGCAGCGAGACATCGTCCAATACCGGTACTGCTGCATAACCGAAGGTGACGTGGCGCATATCCACAATTGGTTGCATAGAGAGCCTCCCGATGCTATTGATTCTGCTGAACTGCCGTATCGACACCGGTGACGTTGGACACGTCCAATTTGGCAATGATCGTGGGATCGCCGCCAAGCGCCTCTGCCATCACGCGCATATTTTCGGCCATCAAACCCAAGTAAGAGTGCTGTGACTCGCCGGGTGCACCGGGCAGGTCGTCGTCGCGCAAGTCGTCCACGTACTGTGCCCCGGTCTCACGTGCGATCTGTTCGAGTACAGGCGAGGGAAATACTTCAGAACCAAAGATAGCCGGGACATTCGCGGCGCGAATCTGCTGGATCATGTCGGCAATGTCCCGGGCCGAGGGCTCGGCAAAATCCGACGGCTGAATGGCGCCGATGACTGTCATGCCATAGACGGGGGCAAAATAGGCCCACGAATCATGGTAGGTGAGCAGCTTGCGATTTTGCGCGGGAATGCTGGCGATTGTCGCCTTGATGGCCGCATCAAGCGCGCCGATGCGGTCTGCAAAGGCGGTGTAGTTGGCGGCGTAGTAATCTGCATTGGCCGGATCGCGCTGGGATAGAGCGTCGCGCATGATCTCGGCGTAGTGGCGGGCAAATTCAGGGTTGGGCCACAGGTGTGGGTTGGGGCTGCCGGCTTCTTTGGGGAAGGAGAAGTCATAGACGTACTGGTCGGGCGTGACGGTCTGTTCGCCCAAAAGCACGATCTCGGCGCCGTCCTTGAGATTGGCCTCCGCCAGTTTGAGCGTTGGTTCTTCAAGCTTTAGCCCGTTGGCGAAGATCAGGTCGGCCTGGGCCAGCGCCTTGGCATCAGAGGGAGCAGGCTCAAAGGTGTGCGAGTTGACGCCTTCTGGCACGATGCCGCTGATTTGTGCCTTGTCGCCGGCGATGTTGTAGGCAATGTTGGTGATGGGCGAGACCGTAGTAACAATCTGCAGTTTGGCTGCCGACGCTGCATCGTTGGCAGCGGGCGCAGTGGGGGTGGCGCACCCTGCAAGCAGCAGGACAAACATTAGGTTGATAACAGTGCGCATTGTTCCCATTCTCTTTCACTAGATGGCACAAACAGTCTGCCATTGTCGCGCATTTGCGAATGGATGCAAGTGCAATTAATTACATTAGGGGAGGGATCACGGAGTTTGCGCGCGTTACTGGGCTATTCTAGGGTGGCAGGCTGCTGCAGACAGCCAGTGCACCAGCCGAAAATCACCACATGGTGAGCATCGGCAACAAAGTCAAACTCGTCGTTGAGGCGGTCGATGGTTGTTGCCAACAACGCATGGGGAAATTCAAAGGAACGCCCGCAAGTACGGCAAATGGCATGGTGGTGCGGGCCGTGCGTGCGCAGGGCGTAGTGGATGGCACTGGTTCCCATGTCGGAATCGGTTATCATCTCCAATTCCCTGAGCAGCTCCAGCGTTCGATACACGGTAGCGATGTTGATGTAGGCGCTTACCGTTTGGACGGCCGCGTAGACATCCTCGGCCGTGAAGTGCCCCGAGATGCTTTCGATGGCGTCGAGGATAATCGCACGCTGGGGCGTGACACGGATGCCGTGAGACTTCAGTTCTTCAACCAACTTTATGTGGCCTGGCATGGGGCGGAGCTTCCAATCCCGTAGTGGATGTCGTATTTGCAGATGCGAATGGCTTGCAAGTAGCTATCCCAAGTATACCAAACTGAGAGCGATCAGCGATGACAACGAGCTTACAAAATGCGCAATTGATCCCGATCCGGGAGGGCCTGCGCCTGAACGTTCTGCACTGGCCGGGCGAGGGCAAGCCATTTGTGCTGCTGCATGGCCTGGCTTCCAATGCGCTGACGTGGGGGGCCGTGGCGCGCCATCTGCAGGCTGCCGGCCATGCCGTCTATGCCGTAGACCAACGGGGGCACGGACACAGTGACAAGCCCGAAGATGGCTATGAATTTGCCACCGTCACGAGCGACCTGGCGCTGTTGTGCGACCGGCTAGCGTTGGCGAGCCCGATCGTGGCGGGCCAGTCCTGGGGCGGCAATGTCGTGTTGGAATTTGGCGCACGCTATGCGGGGCGCGCCGCCGGGCTGGTGCTGGTGGACGGAGGCTTTCTCGACCTCCAGTCGCGTCCTGACGTAACATGGGAGAAGATTGCGGACCAGTTGCGCCCCCCGCCGCTGGCGGGCACCCCGCGCAGCGTGATGCAGCAGCGCATGGCCACCTATCATGCGGATTGGAGCGAAGAGGGAATCGAGGCAACGCTGGGCAACTTTGAGATACTGCCCGACGACACGATCCGGCCCTGGCTGACACTGGACCGCCACATGCGTATTCTGCGATCGCTGTGGGACCAGCGACCGCCACAACTGTACGGTGAGGTAGCAACCCCGGTGCTGATCGCGGCGGCCGAGGACGCCGACAACCCGGAGTGGATGGCTGTCAAACACCGCCAGGTGGCGGCGGCTGCCTCGCTGCTGCCGCATGCCGAGGTTCACTGGTTTGCCGAAACGGCCCACGATATCCACGTACACCGCCCCGAAGCACTGGCAGATTTGATGTTGAACTGGAGCAAATGGCTATGACCGCGCAGCAAACGGCAGTCCAGCCAGGGTCCATCGTCCTGATGGGTTCGGGCGAAACATCGCCGTCGGCGCAAAGGATATTTCAGCGCGTGTTTTCCGCCATCGCCGAGAGTGACGACAACGTGCGCATGGCGATCCTGGAAACGCCGGCCGGTTTTGAGCCGAACTCAGGCTATGTCGCGGAGCAAGTGGCGCGCTTTGTGGAGAAACGGCTGCAGAATTTTGCGCCGGAGATCACCATCGTACCTGCGCGCAAGCGGGATGCGACCGAATTCAGCACGGACGCCCCCGCACTAGCCGCACAATTGCACGACGCAAATGTGATATTTATGGGGCCGGGCAGCCCCACCTATGCGGTACGCCAGCTGCAGCAGTCGCTCGTATGGGAGACGGTGCGAGCCTGCCACCGCCAGGGAGCGGCGCTTGTTTTCTCCAGTGCGGCGACGCTGGCCGCCAGCCGCTGGACGCTGCCGGTCTACGAGATCTACAAGGCTGGGATGGACCTGCACTGGCAGCCTGGCCTGGACTTTTTCGGCGCGTTCGGGCTGGCGCTCATTTTGGTTTCGCACTGGAACAACGGCGACGGCGGTGTGGAGTTGGATACCTCCCGCTGCTACCTGGGAGAGCAGCGCTTTCAAGCCCTCCTGGACATCGTGCCGGATACGCTAGCAGACTATACGGTCGTGGGCATTGACGAAAGCACGGCACTGGCGATCGATCCGCAGCGTGGCATGTGCACGGTCTTCGGCGCCGGGACGGCAACCATTATGCGGGCAAACGACATTAGTGTTTGTGCGGCGGGTGAGCAGTTCTCGGCCACAGAGTTGGGCAATTTCAACCTTCCAGGACTGATGGAAGGCATCGAAGACAAGGTATGGCAGGCAGCGCAACAAGGGCGATTAGACGGCACAGCGATGCGTTCCGCCGTAGCCGCACCGGATGGTGCGGTACTCGCATTGCTCAGCGCACGCGAGCAGGCGCGGGCGGCGCGCAACTGGCAGGAGTCGGATCGGCTGCGCGACGAGATCGCTCGTTTAGGCTGGCGTGTGCAGGACACAGGCAACGGGCAGCGCGTGGAGCCGGCCTGAGGTCATTCTTCGAGGTCACTGGCGCGGCGAATGGCCTGCGGGCCGAAGCGATCACGCAGGGCTTGCATGGCGGCGGCGAGCCGCTCCTCGCGCTCATTGGGCTGATCAAAGAGCGTACGCTGGCCAAGGCCGGCGCGGAAGCCGGAGACGCCCACCCCGATCAGACGCACAGCCCTTGGATCTTGCCTGTCCGCCCACTCGCGGTCGAAGAGCTGCAGGGCGGCAGCGGCGATGACAGGGCCGTCGTTGGTTGGCGCCGGCAGCGTAACCTGGCGGGTGATCGTAGTGAAGTCCGGCCAGCGTAATTTGACCTTGACCGTCGCGCCGGACAGGGCCTTTGACTTGAGAATGCGGCTGACGTCGGCAGACTGCTGGCGCAGCGTACGGCGCAGCGCCTCGCCGTCGGCAACATCACGCTCAAAGGTTGTCTCCTGGCTGACCGACTTGCGCTCGTGCTCGGTGATAACGGGGCGGTCGTCCAGGCCACGAGCATGGCGGGCAAAGTCGTAGCCGTTTTTGCCAAAGCGGCGGATCAGGTCGGCCTCGGGCCAGCGCACGATGTCGCCCACGGTTTCCATGCCAAGCTCGCGCAGGCGCTCGGCCGTCTTGGGCCCGACGCCCCAGAGCGCATCGCAGGGGAGCGGGTCGAGAAAGGCGGCCTCGTGACCGGGGTCCACCACCTTGATGGCGTTGGGGGGACCGTCGCCACGTGACCCGTCGCCGCGCGCGCCGGCCTTACCCGCGTTATTGGCAATCTTGGCCACCAACTTATTGGAAGCTACGCCCAACGAGCAGGGCAGGTGCAGTTCGCTGCGGATCCGCGCCTGCAGCTGGCGGGCAAGGTGCTCGGCAGTCTCGGGCCGTTCAGTCACGTCCAAAAAAGCCTCGTCGATGGAAATTTGCTCGACCAGGGGCGTAAGGTCGTGGAGGAGCGCCATCACCTGGCGCGAGACGGCCGAATAGGCGCCGTGGCGGGCGGGCACGATGAGCAGCTCGGGGCAGAGGCGTACGGCCTGGCTCATGGGCATGGCGGAATGGATGCCGTAGCGGCGGGCAGGATAGGAGCAAGAGGCTACCACACCGCGGCTCTCGGGCCGCCCGCCGACGGCGAACGGCTTGCCGGCAAGCGTGGGGTCGCGCTGTTCTTCTACGGCGCAGAAGAAGGCGTCGAGGTCGAGGTGGAGGATCTTGCGGGTGGGTGGCATTGGTTGCTTTGCGAAGAAAGTTTCCCAAAATCACGAAGAGGCCCTGCCCCACACTTGACACCGACGTCAAGACACCGAGTTTCTCAAGCGAGCGTCAGCTCGCCAGAGACTCGGTGTCTGGGTAGGCGCCGAGCGGAGGCAGGGGTTACAAAGCTACACGCCTACGATGCGGGTGCGGAGCCCGCCGATGCTGTCGATTTCGGCTTCGACGACGTCGCCCGCCTGGAGGTACTTGGGGGGCGTGAAGCCGAGGCCGACGCCGGAGGGGGTGCCGGTGCAGACGATGGTGCCGGCCTCGAGCGTGGCGCCGAGCGACAGGTATTCGACCAAGGTGGGGACGTCAAAGATGAGATCGCTGACGCTGGACTCCTGGCGCTGTTCGCCGTTGACCCGCAGGCGGACGGTCAGGGCGGCGGGATCGGGGATCTCGTCGGCGGTGACGATCCAGGGCCCGAGCGGGCAAGCGCCGTCCAGGCTCTTGCCCTTGAAAAACTGCTGGTGGCGGTTTTGCAGATCACGCGCCGAAATGTCGTTGGCGACCGTGTAGCCAAAGACATAGGAGAGCGCATCCTCGCGACGGATGTTTTTGCCGGTTCGGCCGATGACAAAGGCCAGTTCCACCTCGTAGTCGAGTTCGCTGGTCACCGCGCCGTCGAGAGCGAAGTCGCCCCACGGGTTGGCCACAGCATTCACGGCCTTGGTGAAGAAGACAGGCACGCCGGGCAGCTTGGGTTCGCGGCCGCGTGCCCGGTCGGATTCGATGGCGTGCGCGACGTAGTTCATGCCAACGCATACCACGTTCTGGCGCGGGCGGGGGATGGGGGACAACAGCGTCACGCTGTTGATGGGCCGCCAGTCCCTTGCCTGCTGCGCCGCCTGCGACGCTTGGGCCAATGCTTCCGGCCCACGGTCGATTAACGTCAGCATATCGGGGGCGACGCCGTCGAGCGCCACGACTTCGTGGTCGCGCACGGCACCCAGGTGAACGCCCTGGGCATCACGAAAAGTAGCTAGCCGCATGAAGACTCCTAACGATTTAATTGGGTGAATGCAGCGATCGTCGCGGCCACACCTGCGGCCAACGGCGTTTCGTACACATGCGTGGCGTGTGCGCGCAGTGCGCTGTCATCGCAGCCAATGGGAAACGGCAGGATCGTATCGGCGCAGGTAATGGTAACACCCGGCCGCTCGGCCATGATCGCCAGCGCCACATCGCTGACGGCCACGGGCGGCGAGCCCAAGTTAAATGCCAATGCCCCCTGAGACGGTTCCTCTGCCGCAGCCAAAAACTGCTGCGCCACGTCCGACGCATAGTGGAACTGCATTGTACCACCAAAGGCGATGTGAAAGTCCTCCCCGCGCGCGGCCGCAAACATGGCCTTGGTCGGGTCACTGGTCAGTCCCTGGTCGCGTCCCAAGCCGTAGATGGTGTAGGGGCGCAGCGCGACGCTGGCAATGCCGTAGTCGTTCCAGTAAACCTTGGCCGTCTGCTCGTTAGCGATCTTGTACACGCCATACAATGTCTGGGGCGCATAAGGCGCATCGTGCCGCAACAGGCCGGGCGGGTAGAGGTCGGGTGGACCGTAGACGGCGATCGAGGAGGCATAGGCTACCTGGTGTACGCCCGATTGGCGTGCGGCCTCAAAGATGTTGACCGTGCCGGTGACGTTTACCTGGGCGCCCAGCGCGGGGTTGGCGCGGCAGAACGGCACCTGCAGGGCTGCCAGGTGTACGACGTGGGTCACGCCGTAGTGTGCGAAGGCATCGAGCACCTGGCGACCATCGGTGAGATCGCCGCGCACAAACGTGATTGCAGACTGCTGATCAACGTCGAGCAGCAAGTCGAGGCGATGGCGGTCGTCGCTCAGGTCAAAACAAAGCGCCTGCTTGCCCTGGCGCTGCAGATGGTAAAGCACCCAGGCGCCGATGCAGCCCATGCCGCCGGTTACGAGATAGACATTGCTCATAGGCCGGCTCACAGTCCTATCAGGGACTTGGCCAGCGCTGCGGCCTGGCTGGCGTCCTGGGCATAGCCGTCGGCACCGATGGCGTCGGCGTAGTCCTGGTTGACGGGGGCACCGCCGACCATGATCTTGACGCGGTCGCGTAGGCCGGCGGCGGCCAGGGCGTCGATGGTAGACTTCATGCTGGGCATGGTGGTCGTCAACAGGGCCGAGAGGGCGACGACGTCGGGATGCGACGCGCCGACCGCCTCGACAAATTTGCTGGGGTGGACGTCGGCGCCCAGGTCCTGGACGTCAAAGCCGGCGCCTTCGAGCATCATCGCGACAAGGTTCTTGCCGATGTCATGCATGTCACCTTTGACGGTGCCCAACACAACCTTGCCCTTAGCCTGGACGTTGGCCGAGCGCAGGTGGGGGCGCAGGACAGCCAGCGCAGCTTGCAGAGCCTTGGCGGATATAAACATCTCGGCCACGTAGATGTCGCCGCACTCGTACTGGACGCCGACTTCGGCCATGGCGGCGATCATGCCTTCGTTCAGGATGGTTTCCGCTTCCACGCCGAGCTCCAGTGCCGCCTGCACGAGCTTGGGTGCGCCGGGGATATCGCCTCCCAGGACGGCGTCGTAGATGGCGTCGATTGCGGCTGCTTGTTGGTCGTTCATGATAACCTCGTTTCTTACCGGTACTGGTCGATGGCCTCGAACATGGCCATGAAGTTCTGGGGCGGGACATCGGGCAGGATGTTGTGCACTGTGTTGAACACAAAGCCGCCGCCCGGAGACAGAATCTCGATGTTGCGGCATACATGGTCGCGGACCTGGTCGGGCGTCCCATGGTTGAGGGTATGGCGGGTGTCGCAGCCGCCGCCCCAGAAGGTGAGGTCGCGGCCGAACTCCTGCTTGAGACGGACGGGGTCCATGTCGCGCGCCGAGGTCTGGACCGGGTTGATAATCTCGAAGCCGGCCTCGATCAGGTCGGGCAGCAGCTTGTAGATCGAGCCGCACGAGTGCAGGAAGGTACGCATCTGGCTGTTGGCGTGCACGTAGTCGGTCATGATCTTCTGGCGCGGCTTAAAGAGGGCGCGATAGATCTTGGGCGACATAAACGGTCCCTGGTCCGTACCCAGATCGTCGCCAAAGCGGACGATATCGGCGACATCGCCGACGGCCTGGCATACCTTTTCCAAGGTGGCCATATGGCGCTCCAGCAGCGCGTCAAGCAGGCGTTCGACATTGACCGGGTCGGTGACGACGTCAACCAAGAAGTTGTCGAGACGACGCAGGAAGGTGCCCCATTCAAACAGATTGCAGCCGACCACCATCATCAACGCCCGGTCTGAGTCCTGGCGGAGCGCCAGCGCGCGTTGGCGCAGCTGCACCCAGAAGTCGGGGTCGCCCGCATGATCCCACGGGCTGTGCGCCAGCCCTGACCAGTGCACCTTGGGCATCAGGTCGGAGAGGTTATCGAAGTTGTCCGGGTAGCCGTCCACGTAGGGAAAGCAGGTCTGGTCGAAGAAGGAGGCGCCCAGCGGCATCGTAGCGATGCGTGTACCGTCGGGGGCGAAGGCGTCCCAGGCGCCATCGGGCTGCGGTATAGCGTGGAACCAGGTTGGGAACTGTACTGGGAGGCCGGTAGGCAGGGTAATGTCGTACCAGTCCTCGTCGCGCGCGTCGAAAGCCCGGCCGATGTCGATGGCGTCAATGCCAAAGCGGTCGAGGAAGGCATCGTCGGGCTGGGCGACCTGCTGCACGACATCGTAGACGCGTGTCGGCGTTCCGGATTCACCCAGGTACTGCATGAGGTTGTAGTGGGCCGTAGCGGAGATGCCGGAGCTGGGGGTGGAGCCGATGTCCACCGGCACCCCGTCCGGCTCCTGGTGCTCTATTGCGGCCAGCACACGTTGGCGTCCGTTCATAGTCGACTCCTCTTTTCTACTGACTTAGCCTAGATAGCGGCCAATTTCATTGCTGACGTCGTCGTAGCTGCGCGGCGTAGGGCCGTCGTTGCGCACCTCACCAACGATCTGAAAATCTTTAAAGACTAAAATACGGCGGGCGACGTTTATGATCTCCGGCATGTCGGACGAGATCAAGATAATTGATTTCTGCTGCGTGTTGGCCAGATCCCAGATTAACTGGTGGATGTATTCCTTGGCGCCGATATCGACGCCGATGGTCGGTTCGTCCACGATCAGGATATCGCACTGAGCGGCCAGCCACTTGGCAATACTTACCTTTTGCTGGTTGCCGCCGCTCAAACGATTGACAGGCTGGTCCGGGCCAGTGGCCTTGACTTCCAGCGCCTGCATATACTCCTGGGCAACGGCGCTCTCCTCATCGAGCTTAATTGCGCCGAAGCGGTTGCGCAGGCGGCTCCAGACGGTGACAGCGATATTGGTCTTGATGGAGGCGCCGAGGATCAGGCCTTTTTCCTTGCGATTCTCCGACACATAGCCCATGCGGTACTTGTAGAGGCTATCCGCCATGCTGTGGATGTGCGCGGGGGCGCCGTCGATCAGGATCTCGCCGCCGTCCTTGTGATCCGTTCCGAGCACAATCTGGGCCAATTCGGTGCGTCCCGAGCCAACCAGGCCATAAAAGCCTAGAATCTCGCCCTTGTGCAGTGTAAAACTGACATCCTCGAACTTGCCGGCCTGGCTGATGTGGCGCACCTCAAGCACCGGCTCGTCGCAGCTGCTGGCGAGATTGCCCAACGAGCTGGTGCGGGCGTCGCGCCCGATCATCATGCGCACGATGTCGGGCTTGGTCAGCCCGGCGGTCGGGCGCGTACCGATCAGGCTGCCATCACGCAGGACGGATACCTTGTCGGCAACGTCGAGGACCTCTTCCAGCTTGTGCGAAACAAACAGCACGGTGACGCCGTCCGCCTTGATGCGCGCAAGCAGCTGCAGCAAGTTCTGCGTCTCATGACGGGTGAGCGCCGAGGTCGGTTCGTCCATGATCATGATGCGCGCATTGGACGAGAGAGAGCGGGCAATCATAATCAACTGCTTCTGCGCGGCGCTTAGACCGCCAACCGTCGTCGTGCTGGGCAGGTCGAGTCCCACCAGCTCCATGTACTGCTGGGCGTCACGATTGAGCTGCTTCCAGTCAATGGCCCGGTGCCCCGCGTAGCGTTCGAGCTTGTCGAGCATGATGTTCTCGGCCACCGTGCTTTTGGGGATGACCTGGATCTCCTGGCTGACCAGGTTGATCTTGTGGTTGAGAGCATCCTTATAGGCACGCAGGTGCATGCGTTCGCCGTCAAGCAGGACCTCACCCTCGTCGGGCGTATAGATGCCGCAGATGATCTTGATCAGCGTGCTTTTGCCGGCGCCGTTTTCGCCGACGATGGCGTGCACCTCGCCCGGCGTAAAGTCCAATGAGACGTTGTCGAGTGCGGTGACGCCGGGGAAGAATTTGCTGACGTTACGAATCTGCAGCATAAGGTAGAGCTCCGTCGACTAGCCGTCCAGTGCGCACGCAGCGTGCGCTTTCCCATCATTCGTCCAGTGCGCACGCCTACGTGCGCTTGCATGGACGGCACAATTGGCACGTGGGCGTGGTGCGCCTAGGGGCGCCAAGCCCGCACGCGGCGTGCGGACTGGACGTTTGGCCATTCCCACGCAGGCGTGCCGTTCCGTGCGCCAGCGCACGGAACGGCAATGGGGCGAACTTATTTCTCCAGATACTTGTCGAGCAGTTCGGACTTGATCTGCTCGGTCACCTTGAGAATGTCCTCGGAATAGGTCTCCAGGTTGTCCTTGTTGACGTAGGCGAAGCCGGCGTCGACGAAGTAGGCGTCGGCCTTGGGCTTGTAGCCTTCGGACAGGTATTGGAGCAGGAGCAGGCTCAAGTAGCCGTGACCGTAGGGATTCTGGACGATCGTGCCGTCCATTACGCCGTCCTTGATCGCAGTCATCACGATCGGATCGGTGTCGATGCCGACGGAATGGATCGTGCGCGCGCCGTCCTTGGACTTGTACTCGGTCAGCGCTTGGGCGATGGCGACGGTAGGCGTGTAACCGGTGGCGATGATGCCGTCCACCTTGTCGATGTTGGCCGACAACGCATCGCCGACCTTCACCGTGGCCTGGTCTACGCTTGTCATACCGGCTACTTCCTGGATGATTTTTACATCAGGGTACTTGGCGACGACTTCTTCGATGCCCTGCTTGCGCAGCGCCGTATTGGGGTCTTCAAGCACTTCGAGCACGTTGATGATGTTGCCCTTGCCGCCCATCGCCTTGATCAGCTCTTCGGTGGCGGCCATGGCGGCGGCCTTGACATCGGTGGCGACGGCAAAGGAAGCCGTCGTGGGCTGGGCGGTCGAGGTGCCAAAATTGACGACATTGATGCTGCGCTGGGTCAACTCTTCGTACAGGCCATTGGCGCCGCTGGCATCCGCCGGGTAGACGGTGAAGGCATTGAAGCCCTTGGCGGCCAATGCTTCCATGCGCTGGTTCTGGCTGTCCTGATTCCAATCGGGGCCGATCTCCTTTTCGACCGCGATACCGGTGTCCTTCTCAAAGGCCTCGATGCCCTTCTTGACGTCTTCAAAGTAGGGGTGCGGGGCCGGGGCATACCAGACGGGCTTGAAGTCGCCTGCAGCAGCAGGTTCTGCGGCCGTTTGGGTCGCTGCCTCGCCCGCGGCGGGGGCGGCGGGGGCGGCAGGTGCGGTGGTGACAGCCGTGCAGGCTGCGAGCAGGGCGCTTGTCACGAGGAGCATGACGAGCACTAGGGACATGACGCTAGCTTTCTTCCGTTGCATGCTGAATCTCCTTAAATGTTTGGATAGTGCACAATATGCCTAAGCTACGATGGGTGCGGCTGCGTTGCGTGCGACGGGGCACGGCGTGAGCGCGTGCTGAGCCACATGCGAATGCTTTCCACCGAGACGGCAAGCAAAATGATGAGCCCCAAGAATGTCTGCTCGAAGTAGACATTGACGTTGAGCATGATGAGGCCATTCTTGATCAACGTGAGCATGATGGCGCTGGCGAAGATGCCAAGGGCGGAAAACTCGCCGCCGCTGAGGGCGGTGCCGCCGATGATGGAGACGGCAAAGGAGACAATCAGCCAGTCGGTGCCGGTAGAGGGCTGCGCCGAGCCCATGCGCGACACCCACAGGATGCCGGCGATAGCAGCAAAGACACCAGAGAGTGTGTGGCACAGCAGCACAATGTTGTCGGTGCGGATGCCGGAGAGGCGTGCCGCTTCAAGGTTGCCACCGGTTGCCAGGATGCGCCGGCCAATCACCGTGTAGCGGAAGACATAGCCCAGAAAAACCAACACAAGAACCATGAACACAAACAAGAACGGCACGCCAGTAACGTCGCCACGGCCCAGCCACGTGAAGTCCTTGGGAATGTTGCTGTAGGGAAACCCTTGCGAGATGCCTTGCACAAGGCCGGTAAAAATAAACGAGGTAGCCAACGTTACGATGAACGAGTTGAGTTTGGACTTGACGATGATGAAACCGTTAAGAGCACCGGCGGCCGTGCCCACAAGCAGGGAGAGCGGCACGCCGATCCAGGGCGACCACCCCATCGTGTCCATCGTCCAGCCCGCAACCACCACGCTCAGGCCGCCGATGGCGCCCAGCGAGAGGTTCATGCCGCCGATGACGACGACGATAGCTTGGCCAAGGGCGACGAACACGTAGAGCGAAGCGGTGCGCGCCACGTTAAACAGGTTGAACGGTGTTAAAAAACTGGAGTTGCTAAAAGTGAAAATGATAAAGAGCAACAACGTCGCCAGGAGGACGCTGATATCGCTGCGGCGAAACAGTGCCGCCAGGGCCGAGCCTGCAGCTGGTGCAGCGCCACGAGCAGGTTGGGTTTCCGTCATGGTCTTTTTCATAAGAGTTCCTCAATCCTGCAGGTCTGAACTGCTGCCGGGCTCCTGCGGCGTGCGATAGACACCGTCCTCAACCTGCGCCGGCGTACAGAAGTAGTCGCGCAGGTGGGGAATGTATTCGAGAAAGATCTGCTCATGCCCCAGGGCGATGCGGTTGAACAACACGAGGTGCTGGTGGATCTGGCCCATGTCGCCCACGTGCGGCACGACGGGCAGGTCGAACTTGCGCGCCAGGAGGCTGACGGTGATGAACTCGCTGATGCCGCCCACGCGCGTGCAGTCCACCTGGATAAAGTGTGCGGCGCCTGCCTGCATGTAGTTCTTGAACAGGACGCGGTGGGGAATGTGCTCGCCCACGGCGACGGGGATGGGATAGATGGCCCGCGCCAGGGTCTGGTGCGCCAGCACGTCATCCGGGTGAGTCGGCTCCTCGATCCAGTAGGGCGACATGGCTGCCAGTTCGAGACAGATGCGCACGGCCGCCGGCAGTGTCCACTGCTGGTTGGCGTCGAGCATGATTTGCACGTCCGGGCCGACCACCTCGCGCACCATCAATGCGCGGCGCACGTCGCGGGCGCTGTCAGGCGAGCCGGTCTTGAGTTTCATGGCCGTAAAGCCGGCGTCCACCGCGCGGCGGGCGTTCTCGCGCACCTGCTCGTCGCTGTAGTGAAACCAACCGATGGAGGTGTCATAGCCAGGGTAGCCGTTATGGATGACGGGCTGGCGCTCGGCGCGACGCGGGAGCTCGCGGCGCAACAAATCGACCGCTTCCGACGGCAACAGCACATCCTCCAAGTAGCTGAGGTCGAGCAGGGCCACTACCTGTTCAGGCGTGAGGTCGATCAGCAGCCTCCACAGGGGCACGCCGCGCGCCTTGGCCCAGAGGTCAAAGCAGGCGTTGGTAATGGAGGCCAGCGCCAGGTGAACGACCCCCTTGTGCGGCCCCAGCCAGCGCAGCTGTGGGTGGTCGGCAATTTGGCGGAAGACGCGGCCAAACTCAGCCATCAATTCTTCAATCTCGCGGCCGACAAGGGGCGCCGCCAACGTCTCGATGGCCTTGCACACCATTTCGGTTCCTTGGCCCAAGGTCAACGCCAGGCCGACACCCATGAGCGGCCCGCATGTGTGCAGGCGGGCCACGGCGTAGGCATACTGCGGGTTGGTGTGGATGGCATCCACGCCTTCGCCCGGCTTGAGCTGGAAACGTGCATCCTGCGTGCTGACACGCGTAATCACAACGGCAGACAAATGACTGCTCCTTTGTTGTTACAGGCAAACGGCTATAGGCCGAGACGTCGATAGCCCAGTTCGGCGCCGCCGCTGACGGGAAGCGCCACACCCGTCATAAAACGAGCGTGTTCGGATAAGAGAAAGACCGCTACATCGGCCACTACATCGCCATCGGGGCAGTAGCCGAGCGCATGAATGTGGTTGAGAAAATCCTCCGTTCCGGCCGGATTGGGCTGTTCCGACACCCATTCGCGCAGCAGCGGCGTCCAGACGGCGGCCGGGCAGATAGCGTTGACACGGATGCCAAAGGGGGCGTAGTCCAGCGCCATGGCCTTGGTAAGCGCAATGACTGCCCCCTTGGTGGCCACGTAGACGGCGTGGTTTTCCTGGCCCAGTTCGCCCACCATGCTGGCCGTATTGAGGATGATGCCGCGGCTGTGCTTGAGCGGCTCGATGCCGTAGAGCGTGGTGTAGTAGATGCTCTTGAGGTTGATGTCCAGCAAGCGGTCCCACTGCGCTTCACTCGTTTCGTGCAGCGGCTTGGAAGGGACGCTGATAGCGGCGTTGTTGTGGATGGCATCCAGCTTGCCGAGGTGCTCGATGGTGGCGTCGATGGCGGCCTGCACAGATGGACCCGAGGCTACGTCACAATGGACGGCCAGCCCGGATCCGCCGAGCGAGCGTGCGACTGTGTCGGTGGCGGCTTCAAGATTGATATCGGCCACGGCGACGATTGCTCCCGCACGATGGTACGCCTTGGCGCACTCGCGGCCGATGCCCTGGCCACCGCCGGTGAGAAAGATGACCTTGCCGCTCAGTTCGTCGCTCATGCGTCGCCATCCGCTTGGGCTACAATTTCGCCGATCTGCCCTGTCATACGGTGCAATGCGGCATCGATCGACAGGCGGCCGGTGACGGCGGCCTGGACGGTTTTCCACAGCACCTCTTCGACCTCGGGGTAGCGCCCGAACTTGGGCGGAATGACCACGCCGCCGATAGCGTCTTCCAAGGTATGCCAACGTGCGTGCCAGCGCGCGTCCCCGCCGGCCTGGGCGACCGGTGCAGCTTGTGCCTGGACGCGGCGCATGATGGACGTGCGCACCGGCACGGAGCCCTGCTGCGCCTCCACCCATTGCTGCTCGGGAGCAGTCAGAAAGCGCAGCAGCGCCAGCGCATCGGCAGATGCGGCGCCCTGCGTGGTCAGGGCAAAGGTGTGGCTGCCGCCGTAGACCAGTGACTTGCCGATCGGCCCCACGGGATAGCGGGCGAGGGCAAAGCGGTCATGTACCGCCGAGGCCTGCGGGTCGCAGTGGTCGGCGTAGTAGCCGGGCCAGTCGCCGACCATAGCGGCGTGACCGTCACGGAAGCAGTCGTGCACCTTGTCGTAGTGCCAGTCGACGATTGCGGGCGGCACGAGGCCTTCGGCGTAGAACGTACGCAAGAGCGAAAGTGCCCAGCGGCCGCCATCGTTCTCAATCTGCGGCACGAGGTTGGGTGGGAACAGCTCGGCGCCGCCCATCTCGACCAACTCGTAGAAAGTACCGAACAGGCCTGACTCCATGCCAGGAAAGACAAAGCCGTATTGATGAGGCGGCCGGTTGAGCGCACGGGCCAGGCCTAGCAGGTCATCCCAGCTAGCGGGCGGCTGGGCGATGAGATCAGTGCGATAGTGGAGCAAACGCACGTCGACGTTGCGCGGGAGGGAGAACAGCCGGCCGTGGATACGCGCCAGGTCGAGCAGTCGGGGCGTAAAGTCCTCTAATTCGTGGCTGGCCAGGAGATCGTCGAGGGGAGCAAGGAAGGCTTGTTGCGACGGCGCATATTTCGTATGGGTGGAAACCAGGTCATATGGCACTTCGCCCTGGCCAACGAGGCCGGCCAAATGTGCGTTGAGCGCGGGATGATCGCCACGGTAGGCGACTTCGACGGCGACGCCAGTCTGTGCGGTGAAATCGGCGAGGCGGCTGTAGAGGGCGTCATACATAGGACCGGCAATCAGGGCAACGCGTACGCTCATGTCATCTCGTCCCTTTCGCGGCAACGGCGATTACGGCATGGGGATATTTGTCGATCAGGCGGAAGATGCGATCTTCGGTGGCGTGCAAGTGGACCTCGACGGCGTCGGCCGCAGCGTCGCTATCGTGCGCTTTCAAGGCGCGGAAGATAGCGTCATGCTCGATGCACGTCTGCTGCTGGTCCATTTCCTGGAACACCTGGTAGAAACGGCCCAGCTCAATATGCACATTAAGCGAGCGATAGGCACCGAGCAGAAACTGGTTGTCGGCGGCGGTCAGGATCAACTCGTGGAATTCCCGGTCGAGCTGGTTAAACTGGCGATAGCCGTGCGACCAGGAACCAACCTCGGTGTGGGCGCTCTCATCCAGGATGCGCTGCATGATTTTTTCGACCGTGATAAGGTCGGGAAGCATGATATGCTTGGCAGCCAGACGGGCGCCGTCCACCTCGATGAGGCGACGGGCGTGCATCAGGTCGTGCACCTGTTCGAGCGTCAGCAGAGGGCTGACGCGGTAGCCCTTGTAGGCTTCAAAAGTGATCAGGCGTTCGGCCGACAGGCGCGCCAGGGCCTCGCGGATGGGCGTGGGGCTGACGGCCAGGTCGACGGCGAGAGCGTCGATGTTGAGCCGTTCACCTGGTGGATACTGCTGGTCCATGATGCGCTCTTTGAGACGATCATAGACGGACGTAGCAAGCACAGTTTTCTGATCTGGCATCGATTGTAGGTTCTGGAAGCGGATTGCGACGGCACTAGGTGAGCGCAAAATCCTATAGGAAACAATAACATGCTATAGAATGGGTGTCAAGCGTATATTTCGGTGCGCGGGTGAAAACGAGTACAATAATGAGAATCACGTCACACCATTAGAGGAGATCCACTGCCATGGCTCGATATATCGCCCTGACTTGCGAAGCGCTGGCGCGCCCTGTTTACGCCGCGGCTGCCGTCAGCCCACACACGATTAACGTGCGCCTGTTCAAGCAGGGATTGCACAACCGCCCGAAGGGTTTGCGCGCTACGCTGCAGGAGGAGATCGACGCCATCGAGCCAGGGAGTTGCGATGCCATTTTGCTGGCCTATGGCATGTGCGGCACGGCCACCGTGGGGCTGACGGCGCGCCATGCGCCGCTAGTGCTGCCGCGCGCGCATGACTGCATCACCCTCTATCTTGGCTCCCGCCAGCGTTACAACGAGGAGTTTATGCGCCATCCCGGCACGTATTGGTACAGCGTGGACTACATGGAGCGGCAGGAGCCCGGTGCGAGCGCAGCCATGGGAGCAGCAGGGATCGGTGAAGAAGAGGAACAATACGAGCAGTACATCCAAAAGTACGGCCAAGAAACAGCCGACATGCTGATGGAAGAGATACGCAGCTGGTCGCGTCACTACACGCGGGCCTCCTTTATCGATCTTGAACTGAGTGATGGCGGCATCTATGCCGAACGCGCAGAGGCCAAGGCCGAGAAGGAAGGCTGGGTCTTCGAGCGCATGCAGGGAGACACCCGTCTCATGCGCATGCTGATCCACGGCGAGTGGGATGCGGAAGAATTTCTGGTCGTGAGCCCGGGGCAGTCGATCGCGCAGAGTTACAACGACAGCATCGTCAAGGCGGCCGGCTAACCCAGCCACCATGAACGTCTAGTCCGCACGCCCACGTGCGGCGCCCCTGACGCAGGGTGCAGGTCAGGGGCCCGGCCTGCCTAGTACCCGAGTTCTTTATCTACGAGATTGGGCAGTTCGCGCCCAGCAGCTGCGGCATTCAACAACTCCGCCAATGCGGCCACGCGCAGCTTTTCAAAACTTTGCAGCCAGCCGGCGCGATGCGGGGTCATGACGACGTTATCCAACTCGTGAAAGGGGAACCGTGAAGGATAGGTGTGGCTGCGCTCCTCGTCGTTCTTGGGATATTGATACCAGACGTCGATGCCGGCGGAGCGAATGCGGCGCGCGGCGAGCGCGTTGTACAGCGCCTCTTCGTCCATCACAGGCCCGCGGCCCACGTTGACCAGGATACAGTTGGGGGGCAGCAGGGCCAGTTGCTTGGCGCCCAGCAAACCTTCGGTTTCACGCGTGTGCGGCAGCAGGCAGATCAGCACGTCGGTGCGCGGCAGCAGTTCGGCCAGGTGTGCTACGCTGAAAAGTGTCACACCGTCGCGCACAGGCGCCTCCGGCTCGTGACGGCGAACACCGATCACCTGCATGCCAAGCGCCTGGCAGAGAGGCGCTAAGCGCCTTCCGATTGCGCCATAGCCCAAAATTAACGCCGTCTTACCTGGAAACGTGTCGGTGGGATGCGTTGCATCGTCCCACTGCCAATTGCCCTGGCGGATACGATGGTCAAGTTCCGCCACATGCTTGGAGGCAGCCAGCAGCAACGCGAACGCCATCTCGGCCGTCGAGATGGCGTTGAAGTGCAGGTTGTGGAGTGTGACACCTGGAACCTGGCGCAGCAATGTTTGCGTCGGGAAAGGCACGCCGGCAAAAGGCACGATTACGGCACGCACATGAGGGCTGCGCGCCAACTGCTCCTCCGTCACCGCACCGGCGACAATGATGTCGGTTTCTACGGGCTGGTCATCGTCAGGACCAGCATACAAGCGCACACTATCGCCCAGGAGTGGGCGCAGTTCGTCAAGTGTGTTGGGCATGGGCAAGGTCGGAAAGTAGACGGTGAGAGACATGGCAGACCTTTCTTGTTACGAGTGTCCATGCATTATGCCAGAACTTGCCAAGAAGAGACCCTTTGCGCCCAGTGCCTGCTGACGCTTGACCTCTGGAGCATTATGCGATATGCTGTTTCATATAGTGAAATAGCATTCTTCAGGTTGTTATGATGCTTCAAACAACGCAGGAAGTAGAAGGACAGGCAACTGAATCATATCCCGGCACGCAGGCGGTGGCGCGCGCGATTGGGCTGCTGAAGGTATTTAGCGATGCACAGCCCGAGTGGAGCCTGGCCGACCTGGCACAGGTGACCAAGCTCAACAAGACGACGGCTTTCCGGTTGCTGGCGGCGCTGGAAGCTGAAGGGCTGATCATGCGCAACCCAGTGTCAGGGGGCTACCGATTGGGCGTCGAGTTGGTGGCGTTGGGGGGCTGCGCCATGCGGTCCAACCCACTGCGTGCGGTCAGCCGTCCGGTGCTGGAGTCGTTGGCGCAGGAGTGTGACGAAGCGGCGACTCTTGAGGTGTTGGCGGGCAGCCACGTGTTGATCGTGGACGAAGTTTCGAGCCGCCACCCAATGGGCATGTCACAGGACGTGGGCAGCCGGCTGCCGGCGCATGCCACCGCCACCGGCAAGTTGCTGTTGGCGTATGGCGACGACGAGACCATGCGCGCCAGCTTGCGCCTGCCGTTAGCACGGTTGACCGACCAGACAATCGTGGACCTCACCCGCTTACGTAAACAGCTGGCGATCATTCGCCAGCAAGGGTTTGCGGTGGCCGTGGGCGAGTTGGAACCTGGCTTTGTGGCCGTTGCTGCACCCATCTACGATCGGGAACGACAAGTCGTGGCGGCTATCAGTATCGGTGGGTCCAGCTTGCGACTAGCTCTCGAGCGCCAGCCGCAAATCGCGGCACTTGTGCAAATGGCGGCGCGCCAGATTTCGCGCCAACTCGGCTATTGGCCCGGATAATCCCGACGCGACTGGAGGGGCTGATGCGCCATATCTGTGCACCCAACCAGCAAAACTCGCGTTGTGTAGACGGTAACTTGGCACATTGGAACAGAAAAGAGGAAAATTATGTTAACCAGAGCCATCACTCGCCTCGATGTACCAGGTCCCAAGGCGCGCGATCTGCTGGCCCGCGACCGCAGAGTCGTTTCGCATGCTTATGGGCGTGTGGCCGACTTCGTCATGGATCACGGCCGCGGCACCGAAGTATGGGACGTGGACGGCAACCGCTATCTTGATTTTATGTCGGGCATTGCCGTCAACGCCACCGGCCACAGCCATCCACGTGTCGTCGGCGCGATCAAGGAGCAGGCCGAGAAGTTCCTGCACGTGTCGTCCGACTATTACCACGACAGTTGGATCCGCTTATCTGAGAAGCTGGACGAGATTGCCCCGTTTGAAGAAGACGCCAGCATTTTCCTCGGCAATTCCGGTACGGAAGCGATTGAGGCTGCCATCAAACTGGCACGCTTTCACACCGGTCGCTCACAATTTATCGGGTTTATGGGTGGTTTCCACGGTCGCACGCTAGGGGCGCTGGGATTTACTGCATCCAAGACGGTGCAGCGCCGCGGCTTTGTACCGATCCAAGGTGTAACCCACGTTCCGTACCCCTACTCCTACCGGCCCACGCTGGCAGCGCAGCCGGATGAGGAGGACTATGGCGAGACAGTGGTGAACTATCTCAAGAAGACCGTGTTTAAGACCCTGGTCGCGCCGGAAGATGTTGCGGCCATTGTGGTCGAGCCAATTCAGGGTGAGGGTGGTTATGTGGTGCCGCCGGCTTCTTTCTTCCCCTTGTTACGCGAAGTTTGCGACGAGTACGGCATCCTTCTAATCGTGGACGAAGTGCAGACCGGTGTGGGTCGCACGGGACGGTGGTGGGCGATCGAGCACTGGGGTGTGGAGCCGGACATCGTATGTACGGCCAAGGGCATTGCCAGCGGCATTCCGTTGGGCGGCATCATTGCGCGCAAGAGCGTCAGCACGTGGCCTGTCAGCGCACACGGCAACACCTATGGGGGCAACCCGATTGCGTGTGTAGCAGCCCTGGCGACCTTGGACGTGCTGGAGAACGGCGGTTTGCAGAATGCGGCCGAGCAAGGCGAATACATGCTGCGGTGCTTTGGCGAGATGCAGGCGCGCCACCCGAGCATTGGGGACGTACGCGGTAAGGGCCTGATGATCGGCGTCGAGTTTGTGCAGAACCACGTGAGCAAGACGCCTGACGCCCGCATTCGCAATCGCGTAGTCGAGTTGGCCTTCGAGCATGGCCTGCTGATCATGGGGTGCGGCACCAATTCCATGCGCATCATCCCGCCGCTGACCGTCAGTCGCGCCGAGGCCGACGAGGGTCTGCAACTCTTCGACTATGTGTTGGGGTTGGCGGAAGCGGAATTACTCTGAATGGTCTGAACCTTGATTCATGGTAATCCTTTAATCCCACGAATCAAGGTTCAGACAGCGCCTCTTCTACGCAATGCCCCTCCCAATCGCGAGGAATCGGGATGTTGAGCAGGTGTGCGAGCGTGGGGGCGGTCTCCAAAAGGCTGACGGGGTGCTGGAGCTCACAACCCTGGCGAATGCGCGGGCCAATCAGCAGCCAAGGGATCGTCATGTCTTCAGGAATATCGAGCCCATGGTTGCGCTCATGGCCGCCGTGGTCGGCATGCACCAGCACATGCGCCGAGTCGGGCAGCGCTGCGAGCAGGCGGCCCAGGTTACGGTCGTCGCGCTCAGCCTGGCGCAGATAGCCCTCGCTCATCCAGCCGTAGTAGTGCCCTGCGGTATCGACCGTCCCCAAGTAGACAAAGGCAAAGTCGGGCTTGTCGGCCAAGATGTGGGCAATGGCGACGTCGGTGACTTCGTCGTCACCCTCATGGGTTGTGCTCGTGTTGCGATACCAGGAATACTCCAGCATTTCCGGCCGGCTCAAGTCGCGCAGCGGCTCCCAGTTATGGATAGCCGAGCAGCGCTTGCCGTGTACCTTAGCCTGGTCGATCAGGCCGGGCAGCGGGCGCGCCATGGGCTGCCAGGTGTTGGTAGTGACGCCATGGCGCGTGGGAGGCACACTGTGAAAAATGGACATGTGGCACGGCAGCGTGATGCTTGGCATCACTGAGCGTGCCGCAAAGGTCCAGGCACCTCGCCGACGCAAGTCTTGCAGGGTTGGGCAATCGGCTGAGGTGATGGCATCGGGGCGCAAGCCATCGATCATCACGAAGACTACTGGCGAGTAGGGTTCCATCACTGCTTCCGTTGTAGATTCTGACTGTGAACGAGTGAATATGATGTCGGTCTTGGCAGTGTATCACAGATTGTGAAAGGCTTTGATTTTCTTTGCACTATGTTATTGTATTTTTAACAATTAGGGGGTACACTGGAGTCACGTCACGACTTTTGCTGGGGAGCCAAAATCGTGGCTGACACACACTCTTTTCTCCACTCTTTCCTCTCGGGGCGCTCCATTGCCCCGGCGAAAGCCCGCTGGGTCGCCTAGCTGCGAACAGCGGGCTTTTGTATTGGGGGCGGCAGGAACGGAACCCGCCAACGACGCGCTGCGTCAACAAAGTGAAACATTGATTTGGCTGCATCCTTTTTATTGGAAGGAGTAGATGGTTATGCAGCAATTTTTACGCGCAATGCGTTTGCGCTGGTGGTTGTGGTGTGCTGCGGCAATCGTGCTGGCAATAGACCTGGCACTAGCGCCTGCTGTGTTACTGGCCCAGAACGACTCCTTGAGACCGGCGCAGTCTGACCCTACCTGGCGCGGCGAATATTTTAACAATGCGACCTTGTCAGGCGCACCAGCGCTAACGCGCGCCGATGCCGATATTAATTTCCGCTGGGGAACAGGGTCGCCGGGCGCCGGCATTCCCAATGACCGCTTCTCGGTGCGTTGGACGCGCTATGTCTACTTCCCGGACGATGGCGTCTACCGCTTCACGCTGACCAGCGACGACGGCGCACGGCTGTTTCTCGACGACCAGATGGCGATCGATGCCTGGTATGACCACGAAGCAAAGACATTTGTGGTGGACCGCAGCTTGCGCGCAGGGCATCACTTGCTGAGGCTTGAGTATTATGACAATGTTGGCGACGCGCAGGTGCAGTTGGCTTGGGAAGCCGTCAGCAAGCAGGAGCCGACGACCAGCGACTGGCGCGGAGAGTATTTCAATAATCGCGATATGCTGGGTGACCCCGTCCTGGTGCGCAGCGACCGCGCCATCAACTTTGACTGGGGCAGCGGTTCGCCGCAGCCGGGCGTAGTCAACAACGACAACTTCTCGGCGCGCTGGACACGCACGCTCAACCTGCCCAGCGGCATCTACCGCTTTCGGGCAACAGTAGACGACGGGGTGCGGGTGTATGTCAACAACCAGCTCGTCATCGACCAATGGCGCACCGGCCCGGCCGCCACATTCACCTCTGCTGATGTTCAGCTCTCGGGACGCACAAGTCTGCGCGTCGATTACTTTGACGCCACCGACCTGGCGCGTGTCCAAGTTGTCTACGAGCGTGGCGGAGGGGCACAACCGACGCCGACGCCGCCGGTGTATGATGCCTGGAAAGGCGAGTACTTCAATAGTACCTCGCTGTCCGGCCAGCCAGCCCTGGTGCGCAACGATGCCGATGTGGACTTCAATTGGGGTTTCAATTCGCCGGCGCCGGGCGTGGTCAACAGCGACGACTTTTCGGTACGCTGGACGCGCACGCTCAACTTCCAGCCGGGCAACTATCGCTTTAAGATCACGGTGGACGACGGCGTGCGCCTTTGGGTCAACAATGCGCTGATCATTGACCAGTGGCGGCAGGGAGCTGCGGCAGAGTTTACCAGTGACATTTACCTGCCGGGCGGATCGCTGCCGATCCGACTGGAATTTGTCGAGTACAAAGAGAATGCCCTGATTCAACTGACCTGGACGATGATTGGCGGCGGGGGCACCAGTGGTGGGGGCAGCAGTGGTGGGAGCGGCAGCACCGGCGACGAGGTAAAGGAGATCAAACCCAGAAACTGGGCGGGCGAATACTTTAGCAACCCAGATCTAGCCGGCAGCCCTGTCTTCGTGCGCAGCGACAACCGAATCGACTTTGATTGGGGCACAAGCTCGCCGCGCAACGATATCCCGGCCGACAACTTCTCGGTGCGGTGGACCAACACGTTTCGCCTGGATGGCGGCCTATATCGCTTTACAACCGAAACCGACGACGGCGTGCGCCTCTTTGTCGATGGGAAGTTAATCATCGACAAGTGGCGGCTGCAGCCGGTTACCAAGTATAGTGCTGAGATCCGTTTGAGTAAGGGCCAGCACACCGTGGTGATGGAATACCAGGAGCGTGGCGATCGCGCGGTCGCCAAGCTGCGCGTCTACGAGCTGCGCCAGGGCACGGCGCCGGTGGGCAACCTGATCACTTGCGTGCCGCCACAGCCGCAGAACTACGCCTGGATCAAGCTTTATCGCCTCGACGGCAACAACCGCTGGTACTCGATCGGGCGCGGCATCGGTTCAATCAATGCCACTGGCTATCTCAAAATCGACGGGCTGCCAGTGGACACAGGCCGTTTTGGCAATGCCGGCGAGCCATACAAGATCGAGCAATGGATCGACGGTCGGGTCGTGCAGTCGACCGGCGATTTTCAGCGGGGGGAGCCGGAATTCCGCATGCGTCCGTTTGTGGATAATACGACGCCGTGGGGGTGCAATCGATAATTACTCTGCAGCAAGCAAATCGGCGACGAAGCGGTGACCTGCGGCGCGAAAGTGACCCCAATCCGCCCAAATGGATGAACGTATATATACGGTGTCTAGCACCCCGGCTACCTGCCCCAGGCCGTCCGGGGTGCACCATTCCCAGCCACCGATATGCTCGTCCTCGTCGAGAGGATGCAGTTCGGCTGCCGGCGGCATCTGCACCAGGAAGAAATAGGTGGCAAATTCGACGGGTCCTAGCTCCCGGTGCATGAGGTCATAGGAGAGAATGCCAAGCAGGCGGTTGAGCACCACCTGGTCAGGCGCGTTTCCGAGGGGCAGCCCTGTCTCCTCTAGTATTTCACGTTCTAACGCATGCAAGACTCGTTCGCCAACCTGGATGCCGCCGGTAGGCAGGCGAAAGGCGCCAGGCGGATAAAAGGTTTTGATGTGCAGCAGCAGTCCTGCAGATGGATCCCCGCGATGCATCACATAGCAGATTTCAGCGCGGCGTCCATTCTTGGTCAACAGTTGATTTTCGCCCGTGAGAAAGGGAGCATCCACAGCTAGCGCGACCTGGCGTATAGGCGGCGAGCCCCACTGCTGGGTGAGTTCGGCAATTTCGATCGGATCGAGGCTGCGATCAAGTGACGGTTGCAATGGCATGGGCTTCTCTATGGGGCTTCTCTATGGGGCTTCTCTCTGCGGCTTTACTATGGTTGCGGCACGGTCTTGTACCACTGATGGATGTTCCAGTAGAAGTCCCAGGCGGCCGGCTCCACGCCGCCCAAGTCACTGCGATAGCCGGTATCGCCGACTGCACCGGAAATAAAGATGTACGGCAGGTCATCGTGAATAACCCGCTGTACCTGCTTATACAGGGGAGCACGATCCTCCGGCTTGCAGCCCGGCACGCTGTTCGCCTGCTGCAGTAAGCGATCTACCTCAGCATTCTGGTAGCTGACAAAGTTGAAGTCGCTGCCCGGCCGGTCGTGCTGCGCCGTCCAAAGCAAATCGTCGTTTGGATCCGCTCCCAGCTCAGCCCATCCGGTGATGGCCATGTCGTAACGTTGGCTCAACAACTGTGCTGCCAAAGCGACCGGATCGACAGGCGTGATCGTTATGTCAAAACCGACCGAGTTGAGCTGGTCTTGCACCAGATCTGCCAGCTGCTCATGCACCGTATTGCCGGTCACGACGGTCAAACCCAGCACCAATGCTGTCGTTCCTCGTTCGCGAATACCGTCATTGTTTGTGTCGATCCAACCGGCGCCTTCCAACAGTTGGCGGGCAGCGTTCGGGTCATACGTATACGGCTCAACCGAAACATCATACGCCCAGGGAATGATCGGGAGCACGTTCGAAGTAATCTGATAGCCACGATTCAGATAGATGCTCTCTATGATCGTCTTATAGTCGAGAGCGCGGGCGATGGCCTGGCGTACGCTGGGGTCGGCCAGTACGGGATGTGGGTCTTGCACTATGCGACTGCCGGCGTCGTCCAGACCGGGCTGTGGATTCTCTGGGTTGGCCAAGTTTAGGGCGATAAAGTCGTAGCCGTCGAGATTGGCGGTATAGAGGAGCACATTTGGATCTGCCTGGGCACTGGTCATCTGCGCCACTGTTACGGGCGCAACGTCGACGCTACCGTCCAATAGGCGGGCAAAGCGCTCTGTAGGGTCAGGCTCTATGTGAAAGATAAGGCGATCGGCTTTGGGCTCTCCCTGCCAATACCGTTGATTGCGCCGCATAACGATGTTTTCATTGGGCGCCCAGCTTTGAAACACGAACGGCCCAGCGCTCACCGCGGGGTTGGTATTGGTGGAGCTAGTCATGATGTCGGTGAAGTCCGACGCATACAGGTGGCTGGGCAGCCAGCCAATGCGCAAGGCATCCAATCCATCGCACAACGCCTGGCGAAAGCGCACTTGCACACGCAGTGGGTCGAGCACCTCAATGCCGGCCAGGTTATCCAGTGCAGCCTTGTAAGGCGACTCCACCTGTTCGCTGAGAATGGCATCGTAGGTGAATTTGAAGTCGGAGGCGTCTACCGGGTCGCCATCACTCCAGGTCACATTTGGTCGAAGGGCAAAGGTATAAGTCAACCCATCAGCCGACACTTCCCAGCTTTGCGCCATGGCATTATCCGGGCCCAGTTGGCCGGTATAGGGGTTGCGACCAAGCAGGACGGGAAAAAGCAGCCGATTGGCCGCAGTGGCGGCGCCGGTGTTTGCCAGAATCGGATTGAGGCTGTCGGGGTCCCCATTAAGCGAGAGATTGAGCACGCCGCCGGTCGGGCCAGCCGCAGGCTGCGCCGCTGCGCCGGCAGCGGGCGTTGGCGTAGGGAGAGAAAAACTGGCGCCCTGATCCTCGCCACAAGCGCATAGGATCAGGGCGGCCACAAACAGAGACAGCAGCCGGTGCAGACGCTTCATGGCAATTCTGACTGCCTCATCGCTTGTTGCGCAACATGGGATCCAGCGCGTCACGGAGGCCGTCTCCAATCAAGTAGAAGGCCAGCACGGTAAGCGTGGTGAGAATGCCGGGCCAGAAAAGCAGATGAAGGGCAGACAACTGGCCGGTGGCGGGGTCGCGCAGGAATACGAAATCATTCGCGCGGTAGAGCATGTTGCCCCACGAAGGCGTCGGCGGCTGGACGCCAACGCCTAAAAAGCTGAGCACCGACTCTGTCAGGATCAGGGCGCCGACGTCAATGGCGGTGATGACGATGATTACCGGCAAGCTGTTGGGGATGACGTGCTGGAAGATGATGCGCCGATCGCGAGCGCCTACTGCCCGCGCCGACAGGGTGTAGTCAAGTGAACGAATCTTGAGCACGTTGCCACGCATAAAGCGTGCCGTGCCGAACCAGCCCAGCAAGCCCAAATAGAGCGTCAGAACCATGGGGCTGGGCCGAAAGATGGCATTGATGATAATCAGCAGGTAGATGTCGGGGATCGAGGTAAAGATGCTCAGCACCCACATGAATATGTCGTCGATGATGCCGCCAAAATAGCCTGCGGCTGCGCCAACGACGACGCCCAAGGCCATGGCGATCGCCGCCGCCATGACAGCAATACTCAAGCTGATACGGCCTCCGTAGAGCAAGCGTGCCAACTGGTCACGCCCCAACTGATCGGTGCCCAACCAATGCGGCACGCCGCCCGATTCATAGAGCAGGGTTGGAGCCGTTATGGGGTCCGCACCAGTGAGCCACTGAATATAGGGCCAAAGATAGGGAGGGGCAAACGCATTCGAGGGATCCGTTGCGTACGGATCGACGCCAAGAGTGTTAGAGATAACACCGGCGCCAAGCGACAGGATCGAAATAACGAGCAGAAAGGTCAGTGCGATGATCGTGAGCTTATCGCGGCGCAGGCTGCGCAGCGCCATCTCCCAAAATGTTTGTGGCTTGCGGCGCAGGAGTTCTTCGGTAATGCCCCCGCCATATGCAGTTCCAGTGGATTGCACCTGGTCTATCGCCATATGATTCTTATACCCCTATTCCAGGCGCACCCGGGGATCGACCAGGGCATAAAAGATATCCGACAAGAGATAGCCGATAATGGTCAGCACGGCAAAAAACATGCCTGCGCCCAGCACCAACGGATAATCTTGTTGGAACACGGCGTTGATGGTAAGCCTGCCCATACCAGGCCAGGCGAAGATCGTTTCGACCACCACGGCACCGCCCAGCACGCCAACGATGGCCGGTCCCATGACGGTCATCAGCGGGATTAGGGCATTGCGCAGCGCATGTACGAACCAAACCTGATTGGCTGACAGTCCCTTGGCACGTGCCGTGCGCACATAGTCGGTGTGGATGACCTCAAGCGTTTCGGTACGCATGATGCGGCTAAAAAACGCAATTGGGCCAAACGACAACACGGCCACAGGCAGTATGAGGTGCTGAATTTGATCCCACAAGCTGCTCTCGCCAGTCAGCGAAACTGTTTGACGCCCGCCAACGGGCAGCCAACCCAACCAGACCGAGAAGACGAGCAACAACAGCAGACCCATCCAGTAAATCGGAACTGAGCGGAAGAGCACGGCGAATACGCGCGTGATATTGTCAAAGAGCGAGCCACGGTAGACGGCACTGAGCACGCCCAGCGGCACGCCGATAAGGAGTGACACGATCAGGCTGATTAGTCCGAGTTCGATGGTGGCCCACATGCGCTCGGTGAGGCGCTCCCAGACAGGCTGCTTGGTGTCGATGCTGGTGCCAAGGTCGCCACGCAGGACGCCGCCGCCGGTGTCGCACACCGTGTAGCCAACGGCAGCGAGATAGCTGCAGCGCACCTTGTCGCTGCTAAACTGTTCGACTGCGTCGCCGGGGCGGATGGTAATGCCGGCAAACCAGCGTACATATTGAATGGGCATCGGTTGATCCAAGCCCAACTGTTTGCGCAGGATCGCCTTGGCCTCAGGTGTAATGTTGCGATCGCCTGCCGTACGCAGCGAGACGGGGTCGCCGGGCGTCAGCGAGACAAGAATAAAGCTCAGGATGCTGATGCCGATGAGGATGGGGATTGCCTGAAGCAGGCGCCGGATGATATATCGCCACATAGGGTTGATTGGGTTTACGTATTACATATTGAGCGGGTGAGTGGGGGATATTAGACACCCACTCACCCGCTCAATTACTCACGGTGCCGCAGCCGGCTGCAGAGTCTTATTGTACCAGTTGTGCATATTCCACTTGAAGCTCCACGTTCCCGGATCGATGTTCGTCCAATTCTTGTTGTAGAACGCGTTGGCGACGCGGCCGTTCAAGAAGATGTAGGGCACGTCGTCGTGAATGATCTGCTGGATTTCTTTGTAGATCGGCGCACGATCTTCGGGTTTGCAACCAGGCACCGAATAGCCGGCCTTGAGCAGTTCCTCAAGCTTGGCATTTTGGTAGCTGGTATTGTTGAAGCCACTGCCCACCACGTCGTACTCGGAAGACCAGAAGACCTCGTCATTTGGGTCGCTGCCAATGTTGGTCCAGGCTAGGATGTACATATCATAGGTCTGGGCGTCCATTTTCTCCAGCAGCGTGCCAAAGTCGATTGCCTGGAAGTCGACGTTGATGCCAACCTGCTTGAGTTGGTCCTGGACGTAGACGCCGATGTCCTCACGCGTGGTGTTGCCCGCGTTGGTCAGCAGGCCCAACTTCATCTCCTTGCCATCCTTTTCACGGATGCCGTCACCGTTGCTGTCGACCCAGCCGGCTTCCTCGAGCAGCGCATTGGCGGCGTCAAGGTCGTAGGCATAGGGCTGGAGGTCCTTGTTGGCGGCCCACTCAATCGTCGGCAGCACGTTGGAGGCCATAGGATAGCCTTGGCCGAGCAAGATGTTGTCGATGATCGACTGGTAATCGATGGCGTGGGCGATCGCCTGGCGCACGCGCACATCACCAAGGATCGGATGCGGTTCCTGAGCCACCAGGTTGCCGTCTTCATCGCGGCCATTCTGCGGATTGGCCGGGTTGGCCAGGTTGAGGCCGATGAAGTTGTAGCCATCGTCGTTGTACTGGAAGCGAGTCAAGTCGGGGTCCTGTTCAGCCGAGGCGATCTGGTTGGGCTGAACTTCCAGGTAGTCGATCTCGCCACTCTGCAGTTGGGCGATGCGAGCGCCGGCATCCGGTACGACGCGCACGATGCTGCCGTCCATATGAGGCGCGCCTTCCCAGTAGTCTTCATTACGGACGACAATGAAATTATCATCACGCGTCCAACTCTGGAACAAGAACGGGCCGGCAGATACACGCGGGGCATCGATTTCAGGTCCGGTCATGATGTCGCTAAAGTCGGGCTTATAGAGATGGCTGGGCAACCAACCGAGGCCCACATCGCTCAGCGCGTCGCACTTGACCAGTTTGAACTTCACGACCACCGTCAGCGGATCAGGAGCCTCAATACTCTCAATTTGCTCCCATACGGACTTGCGTGGTGATTCCACGAGGTCGGACTTCACGGCATTATACGTGAATATGAAGTCGGCCGAGTCCACCGGATCGCCGTCACTCCAAGTAATTCCATCACGCAGCTTGAACGTCCAGGTGAGGCCATCCTCGGAAGTGGTCCAGCTCTCGGCCATGGCGCCAAAATTGGGCGAGTATTCGCCGGTATCGGGGTCTACGGCAATCAAGCCTGGGTAGAGATAGCCGACGACGATGCTGCTGACGGAATCATCGTAGAGAATGGGGTTGAAGTTAGAGGCATCGGACCCGCTTGCCTCGGTCCAGGTGCCGCCATTAACGATTTCGCTAGGAGCGGCGCCTTCGCTGCCTGCAGCGCCTTCGCCACCACTCGCAGCAGCCGGGGCTTGGGCAGGGGCCACGGGAACCGGCTGTGCACAGCCTGCCACCAGCACAGCCAGCATGGCAAGCAGCACGCCCAAAGAGAGGAACTTGCGCGATCGATTTTGCGACATTGGCTCATCCTTTCTGTATACGGAAATGTGTGAGTCTGGCACTATAGGCGGGCCCAGGCACCATGCCGACACGATAGACGGTTGGGTCCGAAACAAAGGGACACGATTTTCTACATGCCCTTCTTGCTGACAAGTCAATCAAATCATGCGCCCATGCGCGCCTCGGCTAGTGCTCCTAGGGGCGTACTCTTGCCCAGGGCATCAACCATGTGGCACGCCACCCAATGTTCAGAGCGCTTTTCCTCAAAAACGGGCTCCACCTGTTTGCATATATCCTGTGCCAAGGGGCAGCGCGGGTGGAAACGACAGCCGGAAGGAGGGTTGAGGGGGGAGGGGACTTCACCCTTGAGCACCACACGCTCGCGTTTGCGCCGTGGGTCAGGCACGGGAATGGCCGACAGCAACGCACGCGTGTACGGGTGCAGAGGATCATGGAACAGGTCCTCACGCGAGGTGACTTCGACCAACTTGCCCAGGTACATCACGCCGACGCGATCGCTGATGTGTTCGACCACGCTGAGGTCGTGGGCCACGAACAGGTAAGAAAAGCCGAACTCGCGCTGCAGTTCTTTGAGCAGGTTGAGGATCTGGGACTGAATGGATACATCCAGCGCCGACACCGGCTCGTCGCACACGATGAAGCGCGGGCGCAGCGAGAGCGCACGGGCGATACCGATGCGCTGGCGCTGGCCGCCCGAGAACTCGTGCGGGTACCGGTGCGCGTGGTAGGGGTTCAGCCCCACCTTAGCGAGCATCTCCTGCACCGTGGCATTACGTTCAGCCTTGTTCTTGACGCCGTGAATCAATAAGCCTTCGGCGATGATATCGCCAACCGGCATGCGTGGGTCGAGTGATGAGTACGGGTCCTGGAATACGACCTGCATCTGGCGGCGCATGGCCTTGAGTTCGCCAGGGCGCAGATTGAAAACATCTTGGCCTTCGAAATACACAGAACCTTCAGTAGCCGGGATTAGCCGCAAGATGGTGCGTGATACAGTGGTCTTGCCGCAGCCGGATTCGCCCACTAAACCAAAGGTTTCCCCCTCGCGCACCGTGAAGCTGACATCATCCACTGCCTTGACTTGGGCAACCACCTTCTGAAAGAGGCCCGCGCGCACTGGAAAATAAGTCTTCAAATTTTGAACAACCAGCATGTCTCGCTTCGAGACAGGAACAGTCACTGCCATAGTTAACTCGCTTTGATTGCCGGCACACGCTCTTCGGTGCCTTCAAAATGCCAGGTGGCTTTCTGCACACCAGCCCACAGATGGGCGGTTGCGGGCTGGTGCATAAAGCAGCGCACCCGATGTCCCGGTTTGACCTCTTCCAGCTCCGGCAGCCGTTCCGCGCATAGTTCCTTAGCGTAAGGGCAGCGCGGATGAAACTTGCAGCCTGGCGGCAAGTTGATAAGGTTGGGGACCGAGCCAGGAATCACGGCGAGGGTCTCCTGCACCACGCCAAGCACCGGGATGGCGGCCAGCAGCCCTTCGGCATAGGGATGGAGCTGTTCGTCAAAGATTGAATAGACGTCGGTATGCTCCACGATCTGCCCCGCGTACATAACGGCCACCATATCGCACATTTCGGCGATCACGCCCATATCGTGCGTGATCAAGAGAATGGCCGTGTTCAATTCACTGCGCAGGTTGCGCATGAGATCAAGGATCTGCGCCTGGATCGTAACGTCCAAAGCCGTAGTCGGCTCGTCTGCGATCAGCAGCTTGGGCCGGCACGCCAGGGCCATGGCGATCATCACACGCTGCGCCATGCCGCCGGAAATCTCGTGAGGGTAAGCGCTGGCGCGGCGCTGCGGATCGGCAATACCCACTGTGCGCAGCAGTTCGACGGCCTGCCGGGCGGCTTCGTCTTTGCTCAAGCTCTGATGCGTTACTAACGCCTCGGCAATCTGATCCCCGATGCGGAAGACAGGGTTGAGACAACTCGTCGGCTGCTGAAAGATCATCGACAGCTCGTTGCCGCGCAGGTCGAGCATGGCCGACTCAGGAGCCTGGGCCAGGTCGAGCTGGTCGAACCAGATCTCGCCTTCCACGATCTTCCCGGAGGCGGGCAGCAGACGCATGATCGAAAGTGATGTGACGCTTTTGCCGCTGCCCGACTCGCCGACAAGCCCCATCACCTGGCCCGGCTTGATCGAGAAGTCGACGCCATTGATTGCCTGCACGACGCCGTCTTCGGTAAAAAAGTATGTTTTCAGCCCCTTCACCCTGAGCAGCGGCTGCTGGTTGTCGGTGGTGGCGGCAGTCGTCGTTGAAGGATACGTTACATTCGACATGGGTATTCGCTTATTCTTACCGTTTCAGGCGCGGGTCGAGCGCGTCACGCAAGCCGTCGCCGATAAAGTTAAACGCAATCGCCACCAAACACAGCGGGATGCCGGGAACCAGTGGCAGCCAGGGGTGCTGGAACATATAGCTCTGGGCGGCGGACAGCATGTTGCCCCACGAGGGAGTCGGCTCCTGTACGCCCACACCCAGAAAGCTGAGGGCCGCCTCGGTAATCACGATGGCCGCCAGGCCCAAGCTGGCGTTCACCAGGATGGGAGCAATACCGTTGGGGATTATGTGCCGGAAAATGATGCGCGTGTTGGAGGCGCCCATCGCCCGCAGCGACTCGACAAAGTCCTGGTTGCGCAGCGTCAGCGCCATGCCGCGCATGAGACGGGCCGCACCCGTCCAGCCGAGCACGACCAGGATGAAGATCAGCACAATCACCTTGTTGGCCTCAATGGCCGGTGCCGCCAACATCCAGGCAACACCATTGGTGATAAACGCAGGTATCGGCAGTTCACCCCCGCTTCGAATCAAGATCGATGCAGTGATCAACAAGATTGGGAGCAGGGGCAGCGATAGCAAGAACTCGACTGTGCGCGAGACAATGTTGTCGATCCAGCCACCATGGAAGCCGGAGAGCGCCCCCAAGGTAACGCCTATCCCTTCCTGAAGAATCACGACGAGGAAGGCGATCGTCAGTGACACGCGCGCGCCGTACAGCACGCGCGTAAACAAGTCGCGTCCCAGGTGGTCTACCCCCAACAAGTGGAGCTGACCGGTGCTGCTCAACGTGCCCGGCGGGCCAGGGCGCGTTGCGACGGCGATATCGATGGCATCGCGCGGGAAGGGAGCAATCACTGGCGCCAGAAGCGCAAGAACAAACATTATGATGATAAAGACAAGCGAGACAACCGCCAGCTTGTGACGCCGGAAGCGGCGCATCACAATCCGGAATTGGCTTTCTTCCTCGCCCTCACGTGGTATATTGACAGTGACCAAAGGCTTGGCGTCGGCAGTTGCGGCCATAACAACCTCTCAGAACGACTACGAATAACGAATACGGGGGTCGACCACTGCGTAGAGAATATCCCCCAGCAACGTCGCAAAGACCGTCAAGATCGTCGTGATGTAGATAAATGCGAGCGCGATGTTGTAGTCTGACCGTTGCAGCGCATCGTTGAACAAGCGTCCCATGCCCGGCCAGGCAAACACCGTCTCGGTCAGAATGGCGCCGGCGAATAGCCCTGGGATCGTCAACACCACAACGGTGATAAACGGAATGAGCGCGTTGCGCAGAGCGTGCTTGTTGACGACCAGTTGCTCACGCAGACCCTTGGCGCGGGCAGTGCGGACATAATCCTGGCGCAGCACTTCCAACATGGAAGAGCGCAGGAACCGGCTGTAGAACGAGACACTGATGATGGTCAACACCGTAACCGGCATGATCAGATGCAAGAACAAATCGGGAGGGGATCCTGGCTGAATCTTTGGCAGCCAGGATGTTATCTGATAGGGACGTACGGCCTGTTGCAGCCCTGACGGCAATGCTATCAACCAAGGAAATTGTTTTTGCGCTATGCTGGGCAGCACCGAAAAGATGAGGATGAACATCAGGCCAAAGAAAAACGTCGGCATTGAAGACCCGATGAAGGCAGCAGTCGTAAACGTGAAATCGAAGCGGGAGTACTGCTTCACCGCGCTGTAGATTCCGAGCGGAATGCCAATCAGCAGTGCCAGCCCAATGGATATGAGCTGCAGCTGCAGGGTTGCGCCTAAACGGCTCATCAACAGGTTCCACACTGGCTGGCCAGGCTGTACAACGGTGGACTGGCCAAAATCACCAAATAGAATACCCCGACTGGTCTTGGCCGGTGGATGCAGCTGCGGCAGTTCGCCGGCATACACGAAGTCTGCGCAACCGCCACCCTGTTCCGGCGTGGCCTCAAGATAACAACCAAGGGGAAGATTGGCGAAGACTTCGTTGCCGCCGAGTGTGATCGGCCCAACGGGCCAGCCGATCAGCCAGCGCGTGTAGCGGAACGGCCAATACAAATCCAATTCATATTGCGCCCGCAAGCGAGCGCGCTGCTCGGGCGTAATTCTGCGTTGCTGCTGAGCCAAACCAGCCAGTGGCCCGCCCGGCGCAACGCTAAACATGAGGTACATAAAGATTGAAACAACAAAGATCACAATTGCCATCTGGAACAGACGGCGAATGAGATAGGCAGTCATGGGCTAGCCTGCTTTCGTGCAAAAACGGGCGGGCTGCTGCAGTGCAGTGCGTGCCCGCCCGTTCCGTGTGCGCATCCGGTTCCTTGACCGCTCATTTGCTCTGTCTCTATACCACAGCGACAAACAAGCGGCGGCCAAGGAACTTTGACTGTCAACTTCCTGTACGGATTACTTGGTGTACAGGTTGATGTCGATGTGCTCCCAGGTCGGGGCGCCGGCAATCTCATACTTCACCGGTGAACCACTGTTAGCGGCATCGATCACGGTCTGGACTTCGGCGCCGGCGCCCAAGGTCGAGTCGTCGAGGAAGTCGACGTCGCCGTTGAGCAACTGCGCTACGGCCTGGTTGCTGTCGGCCACGAACACAAAGATCACGTTCGGAACGGCAACTTCACCGGCGTAGGACGGGTTCTTGACCAGGGTCAGGCTCTGGCCCTTGATCCACTCGGAAACCACATAGGGGCCCCAGGAGAGCGGCTTCTCAGCGATCTCAGGCAGGGTCGCCCACTCGGCAGCCGGCACGTCGGCCAGGTTGCGGCCATCGGACAGAACCTGGTGGCTCGGGTAGGGGCCAAACGGCGGCAGGAAGTAGGTCGGCGACTGTACGCCAGGCAGATATGTAGCCGTGTATTCCAGCGCGTCCGGCGAGAATTCCATACCCTGGATCGACTCGCAGGTCACGTAGCCACCTGCACCGCCAGTCTGGTCACAATCGATCTTGTAAGCGAGTTCGAAGTCAGCAATCGAACCAGCGGTGCCGTCGCTCCAGGTGTAGCTCTGGAACGGATAGGTCACAACCTGCTGCTTCATCGTCAGCGGGCTCGTGCCGTCGTACTCGACCTCGTTGCCGTCCTTGTCGAAGACCTTGGTGCCCGCTTCGAGGGTAACCGGCTGACCGGCGGTGTCATAGACGGTGTCGCCGGCCTTGACTTCGACATCGTTGTTGGTGGCAAAGCCAGCCTCGATCGTGCTCAGCTGGTCCTGCAGCCACGGCTGGAAGTCAAAGTTCTTCTGATAGTAGATGCGGGCGTTATCGCCACCGCCGTTGTCGCCCGTGGCCTTGCGCACGAGTGCGCTGGCAGCCATCGTCGAAACAGCCTGCCACATCGAGTCGGGCTCCTGCGTCATGCCGATTACGATCGTGTCGCCACCATCAAGGAGCTTCCATTCGGGCAGGTTCCAGGTGGTGTACTCGGTCGGATCGGGGTCGACGCCTTCCAGGTTGGCGCTCCAGGCTTCGGCCTCGGCGCGCTGGAAGACAGGAATGGAGACAACATCCTTGGCAAATTCCTGCTGGTGGGTGTTGTAGGCTACCTTGCGGTCATCACGCGTCAGCGTGTTGGTGGCCTTGATGATGGCAGTGTTGGCAGTCTCGTTGCACCAGCCCATATAGTTCTGGCCTTCCCAGTTGTTGCTGGGCAGCGGGATCTGGTCGCAAGCGTACGTCGAGCGGCCGGCGGGTTCAGCCTGGCCGACCCAAGCGTAAGCGCCGAGTTCGAAGTCGCGGCGGGCCAAACCCGTCGTGTCGCCAAACCACCAGGAAGCCGGGGCGTAGGTGGGGATAATCTGGATGCCACAGTCGGCCAACTGCTGAATGGCCACGGCGGTCCAGGTCTGGCGGAACTGGGCATTGGTCGTCGTCAGCTTGAGCGACAGCTGATTACCGTCGGCGTTTGTGCGCACGTCGGCGCCTTCGGCCAGCGTCCAGCCTGCTTCGTCGAGCAGTGCCTTGCCGGCGTCGGGGTCAAACTGTGGGAAATCATAGGGCCCGCCGTACGCCCAGCCGGTCTTGGGAACCCAGCTATCCATCGTCAGGGACTCGGGATCCTCGACATAGGGATAGACGGATGCGATCAGCGAATCGCGGTCCAAGCAGTTGGCGATAGCCGTGCGAACCTTGAGGTCGCTGAGGATGGGATGAGGGGTGGTATATTCCTCAGCACCGGTGGCGGCGGCCTCACTACCAGCAGCGGGCGCTGGGGCTGCCCCCGGCACGCCGGCGGCAGGTGCACAGGCGCTCACGATCAATGTCAAGATCGCCAGGAGCGCCAACACGAGAAACTTCTTCGTTTTCATACTGTCTCCTTCAAAAATGGTCCAACAGATATAGAACTAGAACGGCGCTTGACTTACAACACCTGGGCGCCGTATACCAAGCACCGTTCCGGATTCACGGAGTTGCCATGGCCGCCGTGCGGGCAGCCTCTGCCTCTTTGCCCACCTCATACAGGTAGCAGGCGGCATAATGACCGCCGCCGTAATCCTTGAAGGGGGGCTCCTCTTGGCGGCAGATGTCCATCACATGTGGGCAGCGCGTAGAGAAGTGACAGCCGCGCGGCGGGTTGGCCGGGCTCGGCACGTCGCCTTCTAAAATGATGCGTTGGCGCTGCGTTTCAATCGTCGGGTCGGGGATGGGCACAGCCGACAGCAACGCCTGTGTATACGGGTGCATCGGCTTTTCATACAATTCGTCGCGTTCGGCCAGTTCGACGATCTTGCCCAGGTACATCACGGCAATGCGGTCCGAAATATGGCGCACTACCGAAAGGTCATGGGCAATAAAAAGATAGGTCAGTCCGAACTCATCCTGCAAGTCTTCCAACAGATTGATGATTTGGGCCTGAATCGATACGTCGAGCGCCGAGATCGGCTCGTCGCAAACAATAAACGACGGGTTCACCGCCAGGGCGCGGGCGATACCGATGCGCTGGCGCTGGCCACCTGAGAACTCATGCGGATAGCGATTGATAAAGTACGGGTTCAGGTTGACGATCTTGAGCAGTTCCTGCACCCGATCCTGGCGTTCCTTCTTGCTGGAGCCAATGTTGTGGACTTCCAGCGGCTCGCCGATGATGCTGCCCACCGTCATGCGCGGGTTGAGCGACGCATAGGGGTCCTGGAAGATCATCTGCATACGGCGGCGCATCTTGCGCAGTTCTTCGCCCTTGACCGTAGTGAGATCCTTGCCTTCAAAGACGACCTGGCCTTCGGTGGGCCGATATAACTGCAGAATTGCACGCCCGGTGGTGGATTTGCCGCAGCCGGACTCACCTACCAGGCCTAAAGTTTCACCACGGTACAGATCAAAGCTGATGCCGTCCACCGCTTTGATGGCGCCAACCTGACGTTGAAAGACGATACCCTTGGTAATCGGGAAGTGCATCTTCAAGCCGGCGACATGCAGGATTGTCTCGCCGCCTTCCTTGCTGGCGCCCATGCCGTAGCCGCTGCTCTTGCTCGTGGTCAATACAGTCGTAGTGGCGCTCGTCATGCAACTGCCCCTTCGGCTTTGGCTTCGAGTTCGGTGAGGTGAATCTTAACTCCCGAGATGTCTGCCCAACAGGCTGCCCTGTGATTCAGGCCGACTTCCATCAGCGGTGGGTTCTCTTGCCAGCACTTGTCGAACACAAACTGGCAGCGTGGGGCGAAGGGGCAATGATTGGGTGGTTCGAGCAAATCAGGCGGCAGGCCTTCAATCGGCACCAGGCGCTTTTGCCGGCCCAGATCGAGGCGCGGGATAGAGCGCAGCAGGCCCAACGTGTAGGGATGGCGCGGCTGGGCATAAATACCGTTGACGTCGCTCTCTTCAACAATGAAGCCGGCGTACATGACGAGCACGCGCTGTGCCAACCCGGCCACGACGCCAAGATCGTGTGTGATCCAGATAATGGCCATCCCTAACTCTTCTTGCAGCCGCCGCACCAAGTCGACGATCTGTGCCTGGATGGTTACATCCAGCGCCGTCGTCGGCTCGTCGGCGATCAAGAGCTGTGGGTCGCAGCTAAGCCCCATGGCGATCATCACGCGCTGGCGCATGCCGCCGGAAAACTGGTGTGGATAATCGTCCAGGCGCGAGTCTGCGCCTGGAATGCCGACCATCTCCAGCAACTGCACGGCACGCTTGCGCGCCTGTTCTTTATTCAAGTGCAGGTGCAACTCGAGCGCCTCGGTGATCTGGCGCCCGATCGTAAGCACGGGGTTGAGTGAGGTCATCGGATCCTGGAAGATCATGGCGATGCGGTTGCCACGAATCTCGCGCAGTTCGTCTTCACTCAGCTTGACCAAGTCCTGGCCATCAAACCAAACCTCGCCGTCGACGATCTTGCCGGGCGGCTGAGGAATCAAACGAATGAGGGACATAACGCCCACGCTCTTACCCGAGCCGGACTCGCCTACGATGGCCACGGTCTCGCCTTTGTCGACCGTATACGAAATACCATTCACGGCATGAACGACGCCGTCCTGCGTGAAGAACTGCGTTTTAAGGTTCTTCACCTCGAGCAGTTTGGGCATGTAAAGGCTTCTCCCCAGTAGACCCTAGATAGTTGTATCAGGGCGTGCCGCCCACGTCAAAAAGCTGGTATTGCCATACTCCCGCACGGATAGGGATAACCGTCAGCGGTGGTCGCCGGCATTCTGGTTTGCTGTTTGGACGTCCTTACGTACAGATCGTGGCGAAGTGGCGTTCATGCAGTAAATGTCGGCAGGCCGTAGGCGTTCGGACAATTGTGCAGCCCGGACGCTAAGTGGGCAAAGCTTAACAAAGATTAGTAGTGTTGTCAAACAGTCGCGCGTGCAACAGATGCTTACAGCAAAAGCATTACACGAAGACGCCGAACGTGTTTGCCACATGGTGCGATGCATGGTTCGACACACAACAAATCTTACAGGCACAAAATCCGGACGACCTTGTGCCTGTACGGGCCGACATTAGATCAGTCACGCTTGAAGTCGTCGTAGTCGACTTCGTCGAAATCGCTCACCCCGCGACCTTGCAGCCGCAGCATGGCCTCGACCTTGAGTGGCAGACCATACAGCTTAATGAATCCTTCAGCGTCAGCCTGATTGTAGACGTCGTCCTCATCAAAGGTGACGTAGTCCTCGCGATATAGACTGTAGGGGCTCTTGCGCCCGGCTAAGATGACATTGCCCTTATAAAGCTTGAGCCGTACTGTGCCGGTGATGTTACGCTCGGTGAAATCAACAAAGGTTGTCAGGGCCTCGCGCAGTGGCGTGAACCACTGCCCATTATAAACCAATTCGGCAAAGCGCAAGCCGACCATCTGCTTGAAGTGCAGTGTCTCCTTGTCCAAGCAGAGCTGTTCGAGTGCGGCGTGTGCCTTGTAGAGCAGCGTGCCGCCAGGCGTTTCGTAAACCCCGTGGCTCTTCATGCCAACAAGGCGATTTTCAACGATATCGACGCGGCCAATGCCGTGCTTGACGCCCAATGCGTTCAGGAGTTGCAGAATGCCTACGGGGCCATGTGCCTCCCCGTTGACGCGCTCGGGCACTCCCTTGCGGAAATAAAGCTCAACATACTCGGGTTCTTCCGGTGCGCGTTCGGGCGAGGTCGTCCACTCGAACATATCGTCGGGGGGTTCATTCCACGGGTCTTCCAGGGGTCCGCCCTCGTTGCTGAGGTGCCAGATGTTGCGATCTTGGCTGTAGATACGCTCCATCGTCGCCTTGACCGGCACGTTATGCTCGGCAGCATAATCCAGTGCGTCCTTGCGTCCGCGTATGTTCCATTCACGCCATGGGGCAATAATGCGCAGCCTGGGATTGAGCGCCATTACCGTCAACTCAAACCGCACCTGGTCGTTCCCTTTGCCGGTCGCACCATGGGCGACAGCGTCGGCGCCCTCCAGCTCGGCAATCTCCACCATTTTCTTGGCGATTAACGGGCGCGCAAAGGAAGTGCCCAACAAATAGTCGCGCTCGTAAAGTGCGCCGGCCTGCATCGTGGGAAACACATAGTCGGTCAGAAACTCCATGCGCAAATCCTCGACATAGCATTTGCTGGCGCCCGATGCGATAGCCTTCTCCTCCAGCCCTGCCAGTTCTCCCTCCTGGCCAAGGTTGGCACAAAAGCAGATAACTTCACATCTATAATTATTCTTGAGCCAAGGAACGATAATGCTCGTGTCAAGCCCGCCCGAATAGGCGAGCACGCATTTTTTCACAGTCGGTCTAGTGGGTTTGTCGGTCATGACGCTGCCTTTCAAAAGCGGATGATGATGCAAGAGTTCATTATACAATAAACGCACATACACCAGCGCTCAATGGACGCTGGTGTATGTGCGTTGAAGTCTATGGTTGGCCGGCAGTTCTGTCACGGCAGGGTTGTCATATTCAAGCGGTCACGGATGCGCTATCAAGTCGGTCCAGTAATCCCTGGCGGGCGCCGAAAGACGGCAAAGTGAATGGCGGTTCGCTCCTGTCCCCCGATATCCACAGCGTGAAAACTGGGCACGACCATCAGGTCGATCTGGTCCTGTTCGAGATACGTGCGGGCAATGGTGATGGCCTTGATGGCCTGGTTGACGGCAGGAGCGCCAATAGCCTGGACCTCGGCATATCCTTCTTCACGCATGATGCCGGCGATCGCTCCTGCCACCGATGTCGAACGTGACTGTGACGACACCCGTACAAGATCTGCCATACTACGTTGTCCTTTCACTCTCCTTGGTAGCTGCGATGAACGGGCGCCTCTAACTGTTGTGCAAACCATGTCGGGCCCGGTGCCAGACTCCGTAGCCGTATTCGTCATGGCTCTACTATCAAGACGCCCAATAAGCTGCGACGTTCCACTGGATCTGGGCACACGAGGTTAAACATGGGATACACACCGGCGTGACGGCAGTTCCAGACATAGGTGTGGGTTTCTCCGTAAGCAATTGCCGAAACTTCGCAATCCTCCATGATTCCATAATCGTCGTCCACTAAGGCAAGAAAGAGCGGCATATCCGCCAGCAGATTGGTCACTTGCATCTGGATGCGCTCGCCAAGGCTGGCACGCAAAACGAACGGGCGCATGTGCGACTGCCCGTGGGCGACAGCCGAATTGCGATGGTTGGGCGCGTGCGATGAGAGATAGCGACGCAAACCGAGCATGGGTCTTTGCCGTCCGTTACCATCGGGCAGAGAGGTGACGACGAGAGTATAGACGCGTTCGGGATGGAGCGACGACACGCGGGAAACTCCAACATGCAGCGGTGACGGCAAGTAGTTGGACGAGCGATATAAATCCATCATGTTGCACCTTCTCCTTGGTTGTTCCCGGTTCTGCCGGGCTTTCATTTCTCTCCGGTCTGTCTGTTCACAGCATAAACCGGCAAGCGTTGATCCAGCGTTGATCCGGCATAGATGAGGGGTAGATTCTGGGCTGGACGCATTGCAGCGATCCCCATATACTTAGGGTTGTGCTCCATATCACTTTGCTCGGACCACCGCATATCAGCCTTGATGGACAGCCTTTGGTGTTGCGCCCACGCAACAGCGCGCGCGCCAAAGCCATCCTCTACTACCTGGCTGCCAGCGGGCGAGCCGAGTCCCGGGAACGGTTGGCAGGGTTGCTGTGGTCCGAGTGGCCTGACAAAAAGGCGCGCGAATACTTACGCGGCGAACTCTTCTTGCTTAGCGGCCTAAAATCCGAGCACCTGCTCGAAGTCGACGGCCGCCTGTCGCTCAACCCGCATACGTGCAACATCGACCTGGCCCACTTTTGTGACTTGACCGGACGCACGGCCGCTTCCGTCGAAGAACTCGACGAAGCAGCACGTCTTTGGTCTGGCGCATTTCTAGAGGGAGTTGAGGCGGCCATCGAGGAGGGCGCGACGCTCTTCGTAGAGTGGCTGCAGGCGCAGCGCGGCGGCTGGGAGGACGCGCTGCGAGAGACGCTCTATCGCCTGGCGGAGACTTCGGCGCGCACGCTGCAACGTGTTGACCTGGGCATCGCCGCTTGCACGCGTTTGCTGGCAGAGGAGCCGGAACGCGAAGAAGTGCACCGCCTGAAGATGCGGCTGCTCGCCCTTGCCGGACAGCGCACGGCGGCACTTAAACAGTATGACGAATGCACAGCGGCGCTGCTGAACGAGTTGGGTGTGCCGCCCTCGGCAGAAACGAATGCTCTATACGACCAAATCATGTCGGGCGAAGTCGGGCCACAGCCACAGGCCGGCGCTCCCTCGCCGGCAGTTTCACCCCAGGCGCCATTTCAGGCGCCGGCTGCGTCCGGGCACTTTGTCGGCCGCGAGGTCGAACGTGAGCAGGTCGTCGCCTGGCTGACACAGCCGCAGCGCAGTGGCATCACTGCCATCGTGGGCATGGGTGGTGCAGGCAAGACGGCCTTGGCGGCTGAGATTGCCCACCAACTGCACAGCCAGTTTTCGGACGGTGTACTCTGGGCGCACGCAGGCGACAACGAACCGTTGGACATCCTGCAAAGCTGGGCGCTTGCCTATGACAAAGATCTGAGCAAGATCGGCAGCGCCGAAGCGCGTGCCGCCGCCATGCGCAATATTTTGGCTGGGCGACGTGCCTTGATCGTGCTCGACTCGGTCGTTGCCGGACGCGACATCGACCTGCTGCTGCCTGGCGCGGCGGCCTGCCCGGTGCTGATCACCACGCGCGACCGCACCGAAGTGGCGGCGCGCACCACGCAAATTGTAGAACTGCCCGAGCTAGCGCTGACGGAGAGCCTGGCGTTACTGGCATTCTTCCTCGGCGAGGAAGGCGTGCAGGCGGAGCAGGAAGCGGCCATAGCCCTCTGCACGATGTTGGGCGGCCTGCCGCTGGCAGTGGAGATTGCGGCGCAACGCGTCTTTGTGTCACCCCGGCGCAGCCTGGCGCGCATGGTCCGCAACCTGCAGGCGGCCGGTGAGCGCCTGGCGCATGGAATCAGCCATCGGTCAGTACGGACAAGCTTTAACGTCAGCTGGGATGCCCTCTCGCCGGAGTTGCAGCGAATCTTTGCGCTTTCAGGCCTGTTTGACGGTCGATCCTTTAGCGTGGGAGCCTTGGCGGCAGTGGCGGGCGCCGATGCCGCCGACCTGGACGAAGTCGGCGAGCAACTTGACCAGCTGGTCACGCTGTCCATGCTCAAGCTCGATCGCCACGATCGCTTTGTCCATCACCGCCTGTTGGCTGATTTTGCCGGCGAAAAACTTGCCGCCCTGCCAAACTTAGACGACGTCTGTCTGGACTTTGCCGCCTACTGCCGCACCTTTGCCGGCCAGATGGCCGGCAACTTCGATGCACTGGAGTTGGAGTGGGACAACTTGCTGGCGGGCGTCGCCATGGCACACCAACGGCAGGCGTGGGACCTGGTGACGGGCAGCGTCGATGCATTGACTGCGCCCTGGTTTGCGTGTGCCCGGTTCAGCCAGGCCCGACTTGGCTATCGCTGGGCATTGGATGCAGCCACATTCTTGGGCGACGAAACACGCCAGGCCCGCTATGCATATTTCCTGGCAAAGGCGCACCTCAGGCAGGACGACTACGCCGCCGCGCGCCAACTGCTGGACGGCGCGATCGCGGTGTTCCGGGCGATGCAAGATCAGCCGCGTCTTGCCGACGCCTATATCGACCTGGCCGACGTCGCCTTCGAGCAAGGAGAGTATGGTGAGGCGGAAAGCAGCTTGCAGGCGGCCGAAACGATCTATCGGCAGCTATACCAACCAGTAGGTATAGCGAGCGTCAAGTGCCGCCAGGCCTTGATCGCCTATTTCGAGAGCCGTGACGACGATGCCCGCCACTTGTGTGAAGAAGGTCTGGCTTGCTTGCCCCCGGGCGATGGCGCAATCGTTCGTTCGCGTACGCTGCGCCTATTAACTGATCTTGCACTGCGCTCAAGACAGTTGAACGAGGCTGCTGACTTCTGCCAACAAGCACAGGCTGCCAACCAAGCCGTCAATGATCCCACCGAATCGGCGGCCATTCTATACGCTCAAGCAAAGTTGGACCATTATGTTGGCGAACATGCCGCTGCGCTGCGCAGTGCCACGCGCAGCGCACAACTGTACACCGCCATGGGAGATCGCAAGGCAACAGCAATCATCAATCATTTTGTCGCTCGCCTGCACCTTGCCTGCGATGACTCGGCCGCTGCACGTACAGCGGCCGAGTATGGGCTATCCCTTGCACTTTCTTTGAACGACGGTGAGTTGATCAAACTCTATCAGGATCAGCTAGCCACCATCGCACGTGCGGTTGTCGCCTGACGCGTACAGTTAGCGCTTGACAGGTGTAATGCCGCTGCCGCCCTCTTCCGTCACCCAGTCGCCGGCCAGGAATACAGCCTTCCAAGCACCTTGCGACAGTGTACGCTTTCCCGCAAGGGCGCTGTCACGAAGTCCGTCCAGGTAGGGATCGCCGATTTGGCCGACGATGCGTTGACCGCCCTTGACCCCGGGCACTTGGGGGCTTACCGCCACCTTGTCGTCGCCGAGCACTACCAGTTCGGGGGAAGGGACGTCACTCCCCAGATGTTGACATGCATTGGAGAACTGGTCGTACAGATCATGCAGCCCGGCATTCGCACCAGCCACACCCTTACTCCAGCGTTCGGCCTTGACATCGCGGGCTACCGACGCCAGGTCGCCTTCCACTAAGGCAGAAACATAAGCGTGTAACAGTGTGCGTGCGGCGTCCAAGGTGATCGGCTGGCCACCGCCTGCCGGCGTAAAGGCATTGCCCACCTGGCGCTCGGACAGGTATCCCCACCAGTGGCGTTGAAGAAGATCGGCAGATTGGGCCAAGCGCCCATCTGCATGTTTGCTTTCAGCGGCAGCCAACTTGCGCAAGACGGCGATCGCAATTTCAGGGCGCAGTGCAGGCAGCGGATGATCGGCGTCGTCCTGCAGCATGACGGCAGGCAGTTCGGCCATCAGCATCGCCTGCACCGAAAGACCGGCCGCCGGCCCAGCCACCAACACGCTGTAGACATCGGCAAAGATCTCTTCCGCCCAGGCCAACAGCCAAGCAGGGAACTCTGCCGGCGCAGCCGCGCTTGCGCGCCTGGCGACCTGCTCATCTTTCTGCTCGTCTGACTCAACGGCGTAATTGGTCGTCATCTGGCGATAGACGTGGTGGCCGGCCTCATGCGCAATGGCCAGCAGACGCGCGGTATCGTGGATGGCAGTCAGGTCGATGCCAATCAAAGCCAACGGCACGTAGGGGAGCAGGCGAATGGTGGGAGTCTTTTGAAAATAGGTGAGAACTGCTGTCTCCTCGATCAGATTGTGGCGCACGGCAAGACCCAATGCATCTGCTGCCAGGCGGTCAGCTAGGTCAAGCGTCGAGCGCATCGCTTTTGTCGAGTTCGTTTCATCACGCTGGCCAACTGTGCGCAACAGCACGTCAATATCAAAGCCTACCTGGCGCGCTGTCGCCTCCAACACAAACTCGAGTGGAAAGTCGGCATCCACGTCGAGCGTGTTGCCGGCAAATCCCTTACCAAAAAGCTCGAACTGTTTGCCGGCAAACGCGGCAAGACAATGTAGACCGAGAAGCGCCGTGCGACGGCGCGCCTCGTGCGTGGCGGAAGCTCGTGCCCCCAATTCTCCAGCGACCTCTAGCAATGCGGCAGCCCGCGTGCGCCAGGGGACAGCGGCAGCAATTTCAGTGGTCATCAGTGGGTCCCTTTCTGTGATGGATTGAACAGGTGCGTTAGGACAAAGCCGGACAAGCCTCACGGATCACACCGGCAACGTACTCAATTTCGTCCAGGGTCAGGGACGACGCCGAAGGCAGATAGAATCCGCGCTTACACAGGTCCTCGGCCACTGGATAGCGTTCGCCCTTGTACTGCTGCCAGTATACAGGTTGGCAGTGCATTGGAATAAAGAATGTGCGTGTCTCAATACCGTTCTCGGCCAAGACGCGGCGCAATTCGTCGCGGCTCAACCCGTACTCTCGCTCGTCAACCATGATGCCATACATCCAGTAAACGTTCTTGGCATACGATGCTTCCTGCGGCGTGCGGATGCCGGGGATGCCGTCCAGGCGGCAGTTATACTCAAGCGCGTGCTGGCGCCGAGCAGACACAAAGCCATCTAATTGCTCGAGTTGGGCAAGCCCTACTGCCGCTTGTAGATTGGTCATGCGGTAGTTGAAACCGATGTACTTGTGCCAGAAATGACGTTCGTGGCTAAAGGCGTGGTCGCGCAAATTCCACGATAAGCGCGCAATGTCGCGGTTATTGGTCGTGACCATACCACCTTCACCCGTGGTAATAATTTTGTTGCCATAAAAGCTAAACCCGGCGGCATCGCCCAACCCACCCGCACGACGGCCCTTGTATTCGGCGCCATGTGCTTCGGCCGCGTCCTCAATCACCAACAGGCCGTGTTTTTGCGCCAGTTCGAGCAATGGATCCATATCGGTGGGATGGCCGTAGATGTGCACGGGCACGATAGCGCGTGTGCGGGCGTTGATATTGCTCTCTACCTGGTCAATATCCATCTGCCAATAGTTCGGCTCCATATCGACAAGCACCGGCCTGGCGCCACAATAGGTGACGGCATTAGCCGTCGCAATCATCGTGAAGGTCGGGATGATGACCTCGTCACCGGGCTCCAAGCCCAGCGTTGCCATCGCCAGGTGCATAGCCACGGTACCGTTGGCGCACGCGATGCCGTAGCGAACACCGCAGAACTCGGCAAACCTGGCCTCGAACTCACGGATGAAGTGGCCGGCGGACGATATCCAGTTAGTCTCAATCGCCTGCTGCACGTACTTGGCTTCGTTGCCGCCCAGCGTGGGCTCACAGACAGGGATGATCGAGCGGCGACTCGCACGCTCAAACTCAGGAATGGACTTATAGCGTACTTTTACTTCGGGGTCTGCGGCTGGAATGATGGCCGCCAGATCTCCCATTTCCTCTAGGCTCAACTCGGCCGGCTGCAACATATTTTGGTTCCTGTCAGATCAAAGTGTAGACTCCCGGACGCTTATGCTCCCGGTTCTGATGCAATACGCTCGATGGCGCTTACATACTTACGCCCTTTTACAAGATAGTCCCACAAGTTGGCGCCGGTTTTGCTCTCGCCGGTATTGCGTGGAACGCATCGGTAGGGGACCTCGCGTACGACGAAATCACTACGTATGGCTCGCCCCAGAAGGTCGATGCAGTATTCGCCGTAGTCGCCCCGCAGGCGAATGCTGCGCAAAACATCCGCACGTGCGGCAATAAATCCACTGGTGTAGTCGTGCACCTGGCTACCCAAGCGCAGCATGGCAAATCCGTTGATGATCAAGCTTAATGTACGTGCCATTTGGCCATGCGCTTCGTCGGCTCCGCCAGTAATCCAGCGCGAACCGACCGCTATGTCGGCGCCTTCCTCAAGGATGCACGCCACGAGACGCGGCACATCCTCCGGCGGCATAGACAGGTCACAATCCATCCATGTAACGACGGTCGCGCCAAATGTGAAGACCGCCATATCGATGCCGTGCTGGATGGCCGACGTCAAGCCTTTGGGGCCGATACGACGGTAGAGCACGACGCGGTGGTGGCCTGCATCGTTGTAGCGGTTCGCCAGCCTTTTGACAACTTCCCAGGTGCCATCCGGTGAGTTGTCGTCGACGACTAACACCATGTGGGGTGTACGGGCGTGCCGAAGAATACCCTCGATCAAAGGGCCGATATTGTTACGTTCGTTATAGGTAGGCAGCACGGTGCAGACCAGCGGCGGCTGTAAGGCAGTAGACTCAGTAGACGGCTGCAAGTGATCTGTTATCATGTCATCAACTCGCCGAGGAGCCAGATCGTTTTGGCAGGCGCGCCAATACATAGGCGCTGATGCCAAACGGGAACCGATGATTTTCCAGCCAAGCAGCTTCGAGGTTGAGAACTTTCCTCAGTAACGCGTTTGACCATTCGCTGTCCTCCGCCGGATGCGCGGCAGACTGCCAGCCGCACCGGTGCAAAAGGCGCGTGGCAACAATCAAGGGCGACAACAGGGAATTGGCATAGGTGGTGCGATCTACGTCAAAACCAGCGGCTTGGAGGTGGCGCACCAAATCGTGGAGCCGCCAACGCCGGCCCGTGTTAAAGGCGACATCATGCGATCCCCACAGCCACGGGTGAGCACTGACTCGGACCAGCAGCAGGCCGCCCGGGCGCAGCACGCGGTGCACTTCGGCCAATGTCCGCTCGATATCGACGCCGAATTGGTCAAATGAATCCAGGGCCGTAATCAGCCCGATACTCTGCGGAGCGAGGGGCAGGTCTCCTACGTCAACTTGCAGGAACCGTTCGCCACTGCTGCGTTCCTGAGCGTGGGCGAGAGCCGCAGACGACAGATCGGCGCCAAGAACAAGCGTCTGCGGGCGATTGGCAGCCATTTCATGCACAAACATCCCGCTGCCACAGCCCAAGTCCAAGATGGGGCCCTTGATGAAGGGCAAGCCGGCCAACAGAGCCAGACTCACGCCGCGCATGCCTTGCGACCAGCCGTTGCTTTCGTCCATCTGATACAGGTCCAGCAAGCGTGTGCCGGACGCGTCGCCAGCATTATTCAATGACCACATCTCCTAGTAGTATACCGGGACCCTCCGCGGGCAGGCGAGCGCCATCCTCGCGATAGAGGCCTGCCGCCAACGAATAAGATCCCGGCGGCAGATCGCCAGGTAAGGCGATCTGGTATTCGTCCAGCACGCGCCACCCAGGCTGCCAACGCCAGGTGGGCAAGCTGCCGCCACCCGGACGGCTGTCGCTACCTGCGACCTGGACGAAACTGCCGCTGTCGTCGCGGCGCAGCAGGTGGGTAAAGACCGTCCGATCGTCGGCCATAGCCGAATTCACTAGCCAATGTAACTGCAAATAGAGAATCTCGCCTGGATGCAGGCTAGGGGGCTGAACATCGTAGCCCGCCAAGCTGATCGCGTCGTCGAGTGCTGCATTGACAGCGTGTTGCGGCGGGCGCCCTGGTACTGCACCAACCGGTCGAGCATAGACATTGGCATAGACAGAACCGTCGGGTTGATTGATGGTTTCGACTATGGTTGCTTGTGGCAGCACTTCCGGCAGCAGCAATGGGGTGCGAAAATCTTCGTGCTCGATCACAATATAATTATCGACTTGCGGATTGGGGCCGGCTGTGAACGGGAACACTTGACGACCGTCAAAGCTGATCGGTGCAGAGCGTTGTTCAGACCCAGTTGCGAGCGCAAATGCCAAGGTAGGATGATCAGCCGGGCGCGGCGTGAGATAACTCACCGCAGAAGATGGCTGTTGAGCGATCTCTTGCCCGATTTGCCACAGTCCCGTGTCAAAGGCGTAGAAGAGATCGGGCAGCGCAGCCCAACGCACAAAATAATCGCGCGCAGCTACAACTGCGCCGCCAAAGACGATAGCTATAGCGAGCCCACCTGCAACCAAGACCGACCACTGGCGGCCGGTTCGCTGCGATTGCTGTAACCCAAGCTGCAGCAGCGTATCCAGTCCAAGCCCGCACAGCAGCGCTGCAGGGGCAGAAGCGCCCAAGATACGATGAAAATGGGGCGCATACTCGCTGAACACTCCCAGCAACAGCAAGCCGACCAGGCCGACGAGAATCGTCGAATAGGCTGGGTTGCGCAGTCGCCATACGGCTACTCCTACCCCAACGGCAAACGGGGCGAACTGCCACCAGTTGAGCGCTGCCTCACCGGGCAGGTTGCGTCGCGGGTCGAGATCGCCCGTCCGGCCGGCCGGTAAAAACATCAGCACACTAGCCAAGGCATTCTGCAAGGGAGAGGCAGCCGCGACAGATTGGTCGCCGGTCACCGCGATTTGAGTGGGGCGCAGGAGCAGCAGGTCCGGATTGTTGGCAAAAAACCAAGCAAGTGGCGAGATCAGCAGCAGGGCAACGGCCGCGGCCAGCAGCGCCCCCCGAAGCCGCGGCACGCTGGGTTGGACAAGCCATAGGTGCCCGACGACGGGGAGCGTCAGAAGCGGAACGATCCATGCACCCTGGTAGGCGTACATTGCCAGGGCCAGCAGAAAACCGCAAGCCGCAAAGCTTACCCAAGAATGCAGGCGCCACCCACGTAACAACAGCCATGTGGCAGCCGCCCATAACAACGGCACGAAGATGGGCTCGATTCCCATGCGGCTAAAGTGAATGTGCCAGCGCAGCGTCGCTAATATGGCAGCCGCAAGCAGGGGAAAGGCGGCGGTAAGACGGCGTGGGTCGAGGCGGCGCAACTCCGTGGCGAGAGCGAAGACCGCCAGAACACCTAACACGCCAAAGATCGCCGCGGTCGTACGCATTGCTGTGGGACCGGCTTCGCCACCAAACAGTTGAAAAAGGGCGAAGGTAACCGCATTAGCATAGGCATTTAGCGGCGTTACGCCAAAGTTCCCGGTCAAAAAGATGGGGCGATAGCTGGGGTCTGTCAGGATGCGCCAAGCCTCAAGGCCCTCAAAGGATTCGTCAAAGTGAAAGCCCGGCGGCAAAGAGTCGATGCGCCACAGGCGCAGTGCGAATGCGATCAGCACAATGACAATGAGGGCAGGCAAGGCTAGGCGGCGCGTGTTGGTCCGGAACATCGAGCCGATTATAACACAAGCAGCGGGCGACCCCTTGAGGTCGCCCGCTCTAAAATCAGAATCGAGATGCGTTGGTATGCTCGTAGTGCCGGATCAGGCGGCTGCAACACGGGGCCGCAACCTAGGCATTTCGGCAGGAGCAATCGGGCGAAAAGCGCGCCCTGACCCCGTGGCCACATCGCTCGGCGCAGGCAAGTGCGGTGCCTTCTTCACTTGCCCGTCTGGAACCTGGCTGCTGGTGCGGGTTCCGATCGGCAAGGTCATGACAAGGGTCAAGTCAACAATGCTGTTGTGTGAACCGAAGCCATTTTCGGTAAATCCATCGGCGTGGTAATCGGTCTGCCAGCGCCCATCGATGAGGTAGCGGAATTCATAACGCTGGCCGAGCGGGAGCTCCAAGCGAGCGCGCCAGACCCCATCGCGATCCTGGTGCATTGGGAATTCACGCTCGTTCCAGTTGTTGAAGGTGCCACTTACGACGATCCGATCTGCCCAGACACAAGAGGGCAGTTCGAACACAACGCATACGAGGCCGGGTTGGTTGGTGGGGATTTTGTAGATCATGATGTTGGTCTCCTCTCTGCGTTTCTAAGCTCAGCGGGGCACACAGCTTGCACAACCGGGGGCAAGCTATACAAATCTATTCGAAAGACTGAACAAAAACGTTTTTACCTACAGAAGGACGTACAATGTAACAGTGGGCCACTTCCATGTAGCATGTTGCACAAAATTTTAGCGTCTGCACACTGTTTCAGACTTCCACTCCTCGCGCAGGACATGTGCTGCCTGTCTAATGGATTCAAGAAGCCTCTTCGACTCAGCAGGTTGCATAACGGGCGGGGCTGAGGGGTATCGCGCACCGTTTCGATTTCCATTCATATCATAACACAAACCGGAACAAATGGAAATTAGAAAATTCTTAGGAAGCAACAAATATCATATGGCATAAAAAGGCGGCCCTCTCTGGTAGAGGGGCCGCCCAGCGAGCATTCGTGGGCAAGAGGTCAACATGACAATTTGTTGACGATTACAAACTGCCTAACGGGGCAAAACTACGAACACCGGACGTTCCATCCGTTTTGCCAACGCTTGGCCTACGTTCGCTGGCCGGATTTCTAACCTGCAACAATGTTGACCAGCTTATCCGGCACTATGATTGCACGCTGTACCTGTTTGCCCTCCAGCCACTTCTGTACTGAAACCATGGCCAGAGCTGCATGCTCCAGTTCCTCGCGCGATGCGCCAGGCGCGACTACCAGCTTATCGCGCACCTTGCCATTGATTTGCACCACGACGGTTACCTCATCTACGCGCGCCTTCTCCTCATCAGCTTCGGGCCAGCGCTGCAGATGCACGCTTGAGGTGTTGCCTTGGCGGTGCCACAATTCCTCGGCAATATGCGGGAAGATTGGGGCTATCATCAGTATCAGGTTCCGAATCGCCTGATTCCACGCCGGCGTGTTGACGACTGTGGTGTCCTTGGCCTTGATGAGTGAGTTGTTCAGTTCCATCAACCCGGCGATGGCCGTGTTGAAGCGGAAGTTGGCCATATCATCGCCAACTTTCATGATCGTCTGGTGCAGCTTGCGCTCCAGGCTGCGCACCACTTGTATGTCCGGCTGGACGCTCGGGTCGAGGGTGGGATTGACCATCTGTGGATCATCGACGACCACGCCCCACACACGGTGCAGGAAGCGATAGACGCCTTCGATGGCGTTCATATCCCACGGCCCCCCCATATCCCACGGACCAATAAACATCAGGTAGCCGCGCACGGTGTCCGCACCGTATTTGTCCACAAACTCATCTGGGTTGATCACGTTGCCACGGCTCTTGGACATCTTCTCGCCATCGGGTCCCAGGATCATGCCCTGGTTAAACAGGCGCAGCATGGGCTCATCGAAGTCCACCACGCCCAGGTCCCGCAGCGCCTTAGTGAAAAAGCGCGTGTAGAGCAAGTGCATTGTGGCATGTTCGATGCCCCCAGTGTATTGATCGACTGGCAGCCAATACTGGCCCACGCTCTTGTCCCAGGGCATGTCGTCGGCGCGCAGTGGTTGGCCCGCCTTCCAATACGGCGAGATATAAGCATATTGGTACCAGCTCGAACACATGAAGGTGTCCATTGTGTCGGTTTCGCGCTCGGCATCACCGCCACACTGCGGGCACTTTACATAGCGGAAGCCTTCGTGATACTTAAGCGGGCTTTCGCCGGTCGGCCGGAACTCGGCGTCGTCGGGCAGCAGCACAGGCAGATCCTCATAGGGCACCGGCACGATACCGCAGTCGGGACAGTAGATGATGGGGATCGGTGCCCCCCACATGCGTTGGCGGCTGATCAGCCAGTCGCGCAGGCGATAGTTCACGGCGCCGTGCCCCAGGGTATTGGCTTCCAGCCATTCGGTGACCGCGGCGACGGCGCCGACCACCAGTGTACCGTCGAAAGGCCCCGAATTGACCAGCTCTCCCTCATCTTTGGAATCGTAGGCTTCGGCCAGCGGTCCTGTTGCCCCATCAGGACCGGTGATGACGCGGCGAATTTCCAGCCCGTACTTGGTGGCGAAAGCGAAGTCGCGGCTGTCATGCGCGGGCACAGCCATGATGGCGCCGGTGCCATAGCCCATCATGACGTAGTCGGCGATCCAAATCGGAATGCGTTCGCCATTGACGGGATTGGTAGCGTAACCGCCCGTGAAGACGCCGGTCTTCTCCTTGTCCTTGGCCGAACGCGCAATCTCATCCAGGCGTGCCGCTTCCACCTTGTAGCCGTCGACTTCAGCGCGCTGCTCCTCGGTTGTGATCGCATCGACCAGCGGATGCTCGGGCGCCAGCACCATAAAGGTAGCGCCCCACAGCGTATCGGGCCGCGTCGTGAAGATTTCCAGCGGGTCGCCGTGCTCCGTCTTGAAGGTGACTTCGGCGCCAATACTGCGACCGATCCAGTTGGTCTGCATGACCTTAACGCGTTCGGGCCACTCGATTTGGTCCAGACCGTCCAGCAGTTCGTCGGCATAGTTGGTGATGCGGAACTTCCACTGTTCCAGGTTCTTCTTGATTACGGGTGTGCCGCAGCGTTCGCAGTGACGGTCCTCGCCCCAAACCTGCTCGCGCGCCAGCGTCGTATTACAGTTGGGACACCAGTCGACGGGTGAATACTCGCGATAGGCGATACCCGCATCATAAAACCTGCGGAAAAACCACTGGCTCCACTTGTAGTACTCGGGGTCGCAGCTGACCGCCTCGTGTTCCCAGGCCCACATCGCGCCCATGCGCCGCAACTGCGTTCGCATACGGTCAAGGTTGGCGTAAGTCCACTTGACGGGATGCGCGCCATTGCGAATGGCGGCGTTCTCCGCCGGCAGGCCAAAGGCGTCAAAGCCGATCGGGAAAAAGACGTTGTAGCCGTTCATGCGCCGAAAACGAGCACCAGCATCGCTGGGCGTATAGGCATACCAGTGGCCGGTGTGCAGGTCACCCGACGGGTAGGGCAGCATAGTTAGCGCATACCACTTGGGCTTGTCAGGATCTTCATGGGTCTTGTAAAGACCCTGCTCCTCCCAGGCGGCCTGCCACTTGGGCTCGATCTCGGCTGGTGTATATTTGTACGACATTGGCAGCTCCTGTCGGTTTAGCAAGGATAATGGCAGCACATCAAAATTCAGCAAATGAGAATGCGAAAAGACAAGTACACCTGCGCACAGTGGCGAAAGGTTGCTCAAAGGGCATTCTCTTTTAGATATGGTGGCGATTGCGCCCGCAGCGTCGATACCGGACAAACGTGCGGGCTATTGAAGCGCGAGTAAACCGCCCACGCTGCGACCGCAGGGGCTAAAGAAGTGGATATGATGAAAGCGGATTCCAGTCTGCTGCATCTTCATCATGGCGGGGATTATATCATGCTTGTCAAGACAGGACGAAAGTGGCAAGGTGTGTACGGTGTATCATTCTGTCCGGTGGGCGTCCCCGGGACCTGCGAGGTTCCGGGGAGATGGTGTACACTGATTGCTATGAACGCCCTTGAGCTTTCTGCCGCGGTCAAGGGGCAGGCACACAACCTAGGCTTTAGCGACTGCCGCATTGCAGCCAGTGGCGAGGCGCGGCACGCAGCATTTTATGAAGCATGGCTGGCCAAGGGGCGCGCCGGCGAGATGAAGTACTTGGAGCGCAATGTTGCGAAACGGCTCAATCCTGCCTTGCTGGCGGAAGACGGCCAGCCGCGCTTCTGCTCACTGATCGTGCTGGGCGTCGACTATCACCAATATGACCTGCCGGCAGAGGTGCGGGACGACCCCAGCCGCGGTGTGATCGCCTCCTATGCCTGGGGTGACGATTACCACGAAGTGATCCGTCCACTGCTCTATGAACTGGATGCTTTTGTACGCTCCATCAGTGGGCGTAGTACGCTGGGCAAGTGCCTGGTGGACACGGGCCCAGTCTTGGAACGCGATTGGGCGCAGGCAGCAGGACTGGGCTTCACCGGCAAGAATTGCTGCACCATCGTCCGAGGGCAGGGAAGTTGGCGGCTGCTGGCCGTCGTGCTGGTGCCCGAAGTGCTGGCGCCAGACCTACCCTTGGCTGGTCGCACAAATCAGGAAGGTTCAAGCGGTCGGCCTGCGACTTGCGGTCATTGCACTCGCTGTCTCAATGCGTGCCCGACACAAGCCTTTGCCGCCGCCTACGATCTGGATCCGCAGCGCTGTATCTCCTACTGGACCATCGAGGCCGCGGGCGCGATCCCGGTGCAGCTACGGCATCTGTTTGGCAACCGCATCTTTGGCTGTGATATTTGCCAGGAGGTCTGTCCGTACAACCGGCGGCTGGGCGAACGCACGCCGCTGATGGCCGCGCTGCATGCCCAAGCTGCGCGTGTGGCGCCGCCGCTGCTGAAAGGGTTTGCAGCGGACCAGCCGTATTGGCTTGACGACCGCGCGTTTAGCGACCACTTCGCACGCTCTCCGATCAAGCGCGCCAAGCGCCAGGGAATGCTGCGGAACGTGTGCGTCGCCCTCGGCAACTGGGCAGCATCCGAGACGCTGCCGGCGTTACGCCACGCCATTGGTGATCTGCAACCGGTGCCACGCAGCCACGCTGCCTGGGCGTTGGGACGGATTCTGACCAGGCACCCCCACAGTGCAATAGCTACTTGTGCTGCCGAGTTACTCGTTTCTGCCGCGGCAAAGGAAACGGACGATGACGTGCTGGCCGAAATTACGGCGGCACTGGCCTAAAACGACGAAATTGGCTGAAACTTCCCAGCAAGCACTCCGTATTAGTTGATAGCGAACATTCAGCGTCGCAGTTGTAGCAATAAAGGGAGAAATGAGTATGGATTACGCAAAGGCGTTGACGTTCTTGTGGGAAGACCCGCGCTGGAAAGAAAAGCTGACCATCGGTACCGGCGTGATGCTGGTGAGCGGCCTGCTAATGCCCGTGCTGATTGGCTTCGTGGGCATTTTGATCGTGATGGGGTATGGCGTGCGCGTACTGCAGAATGTGCGCGACGGCAACCAGTACCCGTTACCCGAATGGGATCAGTGGAGTGAGGATCTGGCGCGCGGGTTCAAGCTGGCGATCGTGAGCCTGGTGTGGGCCTTACCTGCACTGCTGCTCTCGATACCCGTAGTACTGGGCGGCGTCATGATGGGTGCCGGCGAAGACAATGGTGCTGGTTTCCTGACGGCCATTGGCGGCCTGACCTTTGGCCTGGGCAACTGCCTGGTTGTCCTGTTCGGCCTGTTTTATGCTCTCGTCACGCCCGGTTTTACGGTCTGGTTCGCACGCAGCGAGCAAATCAGCGACGGTCTGAAACTGACTGAGGTGTGGGAGTGGACACGGCGCAACCTGGGCGGAGTGGTCTTGGTCGCGATTGCTTACATCATCGCATCGATCGTCATCTCGACCGTGGCCTCGATCGCCGGTGCCCTGCTGTGTATTGTCGGTTTGATCGTCACGATCCCGCTTGGCATGCTGGCTACCTACATGTACCAGTATCATCTGATCGGCCAGTTGGCGTACAAGGATCGTACGGGTACACCATACTACGTGCCGGCTGCGCCGGTAGCACCAACCCCGGCACCGACGTACGCGCCGCCGCCGGCCGCGCCGCCCGTGGAACCGGCCACCCCGGACACCACAGCGAGCGAAGGCAGCAGCGAACAGCCGCAGGGGTAATGCGATAGCTTTACACAAGGGAAACCGGCTCCAGAGTTCTGGGGCCGGTTTTTTTGTTTGCCTCACCAGGTGCGGTGCGTGGGCGTGGACTCCCTATGCCAGGCTCGCCCCACTCGGATTCAGGTAGGCTCAGCTTCTTGGGGCTAGAGTGGCGCATCTTGCATTTGCGCACCAATAGAGCTCATGGAGTGCAAAATCAGCACAAATTTTGCTTCTTTGTGCTGATTTTGCATTTTGGGGATTGACAAAGGATGATGAACGGGCTAGAGTGGAGGCGGCGCTGCGGTGACTGGACAGGTAGATTCCGGCAGCGCCGAGGTGTTTGTTTATGCCGCTGACACTTGATAAAACCGACCGGGAGATTATTCGCTCGCTCAAGGCAGATGGCCGCATGGCTTTCAGCACGATCGCCACCCAGTTGAACGTGTCGCCCGGAATGATCCGCCAGCGCGTGCAGCGGCTGCAGGACGGAGGCGTGCTGCAGTTTGTGGCTGTGACGCATCCGCTCAAGACCGGCTATCACACGATGGCGCTGATCGGCGTGAAAGCGGACGGCCACCGCCTGCAGGAGATCGCGCGCCAGATTGCCGCGTTTGAAGAGGTGATCTACCTGGCCATTACGGCCGGAACGTATAATTTTTTGGTCGAGGTCACATGTATCGATAACGCACACCTGCTGCGCTTCCTCACCGAGCAACTGTACGGCGTCGAAGGGGTGCGCGAAGCGGAAACTTTTATCTACCTGGACATTGTCAAAGAGATCTACGCCTGGGATCCCCCAGCATCAACCGCAGAGGAAGGGACGACGCCTCCGTAGCGTACCTTGCTCTTACTAAGGAGAAGTGTATGAGTAAAGCGAATGCAAGAACCCGCGCACTGTTCGAAAAGGCCAAGCGCTATATCCCGTATGGGGTGAACTCCAACTTCCGCTATTGGGGCGACGAGCACACGCCCATTATGCAGCGGGGAAAGGGCGCCTTTGTGTGGGATGCCGACGACAATCGGTATGTCGACTACCGCCTGGGTTTTGGCCCAATTATTCTTGGGCACGCCTATCCGGAGGTCAACCGGCGCGTGGCCGAGGCGATTCAAGATGGCGTATTGTTTGCCGCTACCACGCCGGTGGAGATTGAGTTGGCCGAACGATTTACGCGCATGACGGGCATGGATAAGGTGCGCCTGTCGAACACGGGCACTGAGGCCAACATGCATGCCCTGCGCATTGCACGCGCTTACACAGGCCGCGAAAAGTTTATCAAGTTCGAGGGCAACTATCACGGCAACTTCGATTATGTCATGTTTAGCGGCCCGAATGCCAACGCCGAGCTGCTGGGTCCGCGCGGCAAGCCACACCGGCTGCGTGCGACGGAGGGGATGCCGTTAGCAATCCGCAATTTCCTCATTTCTCTGCCCTACAACGACATCGAACTGCTTGAGGCAGTCTTCCGCAACCAAGGCGAGGAGTTGGCGGCCGTGGTAGTCGAGCCCGTGATGGGCAATGTGGCTTGCATTCTGCCCGACCTCGCCTGGCTGCAACGGGTGCGCGAATTGTGCAGCGAGTATGGTGCGGTGCTCATTTTTGACGAGGTGAAGACCGGCTTCCGCCTGGCGCGCGGCGGCGCGCAGGAATACTTTGGCATTCGCGCTGACCTGGCAGCTTACGCCAAGGCCATGGGCAACGGGTTCCCTGTGTCCGCAATAGCGGGGCGTGATGAGATCATGGCCGTGGTCGAGCCGGGGCGCGTGGCGCACGGCGGCACGTATTGCGGCAATGTTGTAGCCGCTACGGCAGCGGCGACGACGTTAGAGATCTTGGAGACACAGCCTGTGCTCGAAACGATCGCCGCCAATGGCCAGGCACTCATGAAGGGAATCGACGAGATCCTGACCCGCGCCGGCGTCGCCCACGTCGTCAGCGGTATGCCGGCGATGTTCAGCGTGCTTCTCGGCAAGAACGAGCCGCCGGTGGACTACCGGTCGTACGCCGAGTTTGATGCCGAACTATTTGGGCACTTGGGCGGAGCGCTGATCGAACGCGGGGTGCTCGTAGACGATGACCCGCGCGAACCTTGGTTCCTATCCTATAGCCACGATGCAGCCGTGATCGGTGAAACCTTGCAGATGGTTGAAGACGCCGTCAAGAGTGTGTTTGGCGAAAAGGCTGCATACCGCCAGGCGGCATAGCACGTCAAGGCAGATGGATCATCCCCGAGTTTGGAGGTAATTCGATCCCACGCTCGATGCAATGGGGTTCAGAAACCGAGTTTCTTTGGGAAACTCGGTTTCTTTCAGAGAAGCGACGTGGGCGACAGGCTGCTCTCCCTGATATGCACTGTTTATGCTGCGTAAATCTACGCCATTCTGTATCATACTTTGCTGCGTTGCGGCAGAGTATAGTTTCCCCAAGTGAGGGAATCCGGTGTTCTTCACTACCTACGCAATTGAAGACATCTCGCATTCACGGTTCACAGGAACCAAAAAAGGAGAAATTTGCTATGAGCGCAGATATGGTTGGTGGTGCAGTCAACTCGGTCGGCGGTCCTGTAATCGACGCGCTGGCCGCCAAGGTGGGCGCCCCAAAAGAGCTTGTAAATCAGTTCAAGCCAATTATCGTCGGTCTCGTCGTGGCAGGCATTGCGCGCCTGCTTAAGCAACAGGGCGGCGCGAAGAAGATGCAGGACATGATCGACACCTCGACCAAGGCCGTCGGCACAACGGATCCGGCTGACTTCATCAAGAACGTCGACCCCCAGAAGAGTGTCGACATACTTGGCCAGCTGGCCGGCGGCAACTCGCTTGACAACGTCATCAACAACCTGGCCGGCAAGACCGGCATCGATGCCGGGCAGCTGACGGGCGTCCTCGGCAGCGTTGCCCCGCTGGTGCTGGCCGGTATTGGCGGCATGCAGGCGAAGAATGGCTGGAGCACGGACCAACTCGCCAATGGCATCACGGAAGGTGTGGGCCAGATGAAGGATGCGGGCGTGGTGGACTACGTACTGGACAACACCCCGGGCATCGGCGACGACATCAAGCGCGGCCTCAGCTCGCTGTTCGGCGGGTAATACCTGGCTTTCCCGCCTGAAATCAGCGTCCCCAGCGCAGGCTATGAAGCGGCTGCTCGCACGCAAGCAACAGTGCGTCGAGCAGCCGCAAATATTCGCGCGCCAGTTCGGGGCCGCGCCCCTGCACCAAATACCCGCTGCAAAATGTGAACATAGCCTGGAGGCTTTCACGACTCGCATAGCCGTCAATGCGCAGGCAAATTGATGGTTCCATTTTCGTCTCCCGCTGCTCGCCCAGTTTGCGCTGGCCGTAACAGACGTCGAGACGCTCCACCTTTACAGCAGACCCTAGAAACGACGGGAAGGTCGAAGCGTCTACTTGCAGCAGAGCGCGGCAGGCTGCAGCAGGTAGAGCGCTGATCGGTGCTGCCTGAACGGACCGGCGGGCTGTGTCCAATTCTTTGCCCAGCTTACCCACCAAGCCTGCGAGTGACTCATCGTGCGTGACCTCAACGGTCAGTGTATGCGACCGGTTGATACGGCCGATTGTGTCCTGCCACGGCCCCAAGTGGCGCATATCCAAGTCTGTATCGATGCAGATCGATCGACATCTGCGCTGGCGCGCCAGCAATGCAGCCAGCCCAGTCGCAAACAATGGCAAAAGCGCTGAACTGCCGTCCACCTTACCGGCAGAAAGATTGGCGGCTTTGCGGCGTAGAGCGGCAGTGCGCTCTGCGCCCAGGTCGAGGAGATAGCGCTCACCGGGCACCGGAAGCGGCAGGGAGAAGCGCGCAGGCGAATGCAAGCTGCTGCGGGGTTCCGAAAAGGCAGCACTGTCAACCCGCGCGCGATCGTAGCGGGCATAGTCTTCAAACGATGGCAGCGGCCCCAACGCGTCGGCTGCGCCTGCTATGATAGCCGCATATGCTTCAGCCGTATAGCGGTAGACCAGCAACAGGGAATGGCTGTCAGCGATCAGCCGATGCAAGGTCAGACGCCAGACAAAATGCCGGTCACCAAGCCGCACAAGTGTACTGTCAAAGGGGCGCAAAGCGGGCGAAAGCGGGCGCAGGTCGCGCTCTGCAATCCATTGTTCGTAGGCAGCAGCCGGTTGATAGGCTGCCGAAAGATCGACCAGATCCATCGCCAAGGGTAAGCGCGGCAGCACGTAACGCTGGGGCAGCCCATCATCTTCAATAAATACGGTGCGCAAGGCATCGCTGCGATCAACCACCGACTGAAAGGCTTGCCGGAAGTTGCGCGTGTCCAGGCTGTCATAGAAGGTAAAGGCAACGGAGAGCGGCGAGAAAATATAGGGTGCATGTCGACGTTGTTCATACCAGAGCAGCCATTGGCTCAGGGTAAGATTCGAGCGACTCCAAGCCGAACGCTGCGGCCGTTCACCAGGTCCAGGGGTGGAATTATTGTGAGACGGCAAGGATTCCATGATGAACATAGAGAAGCGTATACGGTCCGGCAAATCTGCCGCTTGATGGATACCCTGTGAGAAAACCAAATCCTGCTATGATTACACCGCTGCTGCTGTCAGTCTACACAGCGCACGCGGCGCCAATGATTACAGATTGCTGACATTTGTCGCCAGACGCCCTTTGAAAAAGCAACACTCCACTAGTTTCCCAGTGGAGTGTTCATGGTTGTGCAATAGGAATACGGAGAAACTAGCGCATCGTCAGCGCCATAACAGCCTTTTGCACGTGCAGGCGGTTCTCGGCTTCGTCATAGACAATCGAGTTGGGGCCGTCGATCACACCGTCGGTGACTTCAATATTGCGGTCAGCCGGCAGACAGTGCATGTAGAGAGCATTGGGATTGGCCAAGCTCATACGCCGCTCGTCCGTGATCCAGTCCGTATACTTCTTGCCGATCGTAGCGCTCTCGGCATTATCGGACGTGGTCAGCAAGGCGCCCCAGCTCTTGGGATAGACGATGTCGGCGTTCTTGAAGCCGGCGTCGAAGTCGTCAAGCTGTTCGAAGCTGCCGCCAAAGCGCCGCACGTTGTCCTTGGCCTGCTGCACGATGTCGGGCATCAGCTTGTATTCGGCCGGGTGAGTGAGGCGCACATTCATGCCAAAGCGCGTCATCTGCAGGATCAGACTTTGTGGCACCGAGATCGGCTTCTGGTAGCTGCTGGCATAGGCCCAGCTCACGTTGATGGTCTTGCCACGTGGGTCGCCCACTTTTTCGACAATCGTAAGCAGGTCAGCCAGAATTTGGAAGGGATGGTACACGTCGCACTGCATGTTAAGCACAGGGACGCGCGAGGCCTTGGCGACCTCATTGATGTACTGGTTGCCCACACCCCAATCGCATTGGCGGATGGCAATTCCGTCGTAATAGCGGCCGTAGATCTCACCGATTTCCTTGGCGGTGTCGCCGTGGCTGATCTGCGTGGTGTCGGAATCGATAAAGGCGGCATGACCACCCAACTGGGCCATACCAGCCTCAAAACTGGAACGCGTGCGCGTACTGGTGAAGAAGAACAGTAGGGCAAGCACGCGATCGCGCAGCAGCGGGTGCGGCACGCCAAGGGCACGATCGCGTTTCAACTTGAGGGCAACGTCAATAACAGTTTCGACCTCTTCCTTGGAGAAGTCTAGGTCGCCGATCAAGTCGCGACCGCGTAAATCGGTTTGCATGCGTTCTGTCTCCTGCTGGTTTGTAACAGTGAGAATAATGAAATAGGGTCTCTATTTTAGCGCCAAAGCGCAGAGACACCAATTAGCGCAGGCAATGCAGTCGCCCGATTGCCCGATTTTTCGCCATCATTGTATGATGCGGCAAGTCTCATCCATCAGAGTACGTACACTCATAACGATGCCAGGAACACAGGATAAGAGAATAAGTTATGACAACTGGAAGGCTGGCAAGACCGCGCGGGCTGTACTTTGAGGAATTTATCAGTGGCGACACGGTGGAGAGCGTCGGGCGCACCATCACCGAAGCTGACATCGTGTTGTTTGCGGGGCTGTCCGGCGACTACAACCTGATTCACACCGATGCCGAATACAGTAAGAACCAGATCTTTGGGCAGCGCGTGGCACACGGATTGCTCGTGCTCAGCGTAGCTAGCGGCATGGCGGTTCGGCTCGGTTTCATGGAGGACACTGTAATAGCGTTCCGCGGGCTGGAGTGGAAATTTAGCGCACCCGTCTTTGCCGGCGACACGATCCGCCTGCGGGTAACTGTGGAGACAACCAAGCCCATGCCGCGCCTTGGCGGGGGACTCGTAACGTTCAAGATGGAAGTTGTCAACCAGCGCGACGAGACGGTAAATCGGGGCGCGTGGGACATCCTCTGTAGAGGGCTGCCTGCTTGAATGAAGTGTTGTTTGCCCTTACCGTCTTGCTCTTGGCTGCAGGACTTGGCATGCTTTGGTGGGGCGCGCGCTGGCGACGGGCGACTGGCTTGCCGGCAGGTGCCGTAGTCTACAGCGACACCGGCAAAGAAGAAGCGGTGCTGGAGCCGCTGGTTTCGCACCGCTATGGGGTAGTGGGTAAACCCGACTACCTGGTGGAAGTGGCTGGCGCAGGGAAACGGTTTGTGGTGCCGCTGGAAGTCAAAAGCCGCAGGCAACCGCGAGTCACCGATCCAGGACACCTCTTACAGTTGGCGACGTACTGCCTGTTGGTCGAAGATGTCTACAGGCAACGGCCGCCGCACGGATATTTGCGTTATGCGGATGCGACGATCAAAGTCGACTATACAGACGACCTGCGCGACGCGGTGCTCAGCAGTGCGGCCGCAATTCGCAAGGCGCGCAGCGCGTCGAATGTCGCACGCAGCCACCGTGATACCCAACGCTGCCAACGATGCGGATACATTGATAGCTGCGGCGCTGAAGCGCTGGCGACACCCAAATAGAATATTGCGTACGCCATGAGGAGCCGCGATGAACCCGATGCTTGAACATGAAGGCGCAGGCGAAACCATCTTGATCGTGGAAGATAACAACTCGGCGCGTATGGCGTTGGAAGCTCTGCTCGAGGCACTTGGCTACAAGGTGGTTGCAGCCGCCGACGCTAGGGAGGCGCTGGATTTGTTTTCAATCCATGCAGACATGATCGATCTGGTAATGAGCGACCTGATCCTGCCCCAAACAGACGGTCCGGAGCTGTGCGACAAATTAAAGCAGCGAAAGCCTGGGCTGCGCTGTGTCATCATGAGTGGGTATCCATTGGAGGATGAGAGTGCTCGCCTGCAACGCCATGGCATCAATCATTGGCTGCAGAAGCCGTTTAACATGCGCCAGTTGGCAGAGCTACTGCATAACTTGCTGCGAGATTGAGAGAAGGGTCGCCAGGTCAACCGGCGTATCCAGATCAAATTGTAGCGTCGGCGAATCATAGACCAGAGGGGTAACGCCATAGAGCGCCGCGGCTTCCAGGTGACGCGCAAAGCTGTTCTCGCCAAAGCAAAAAGGAAAGGCGCTCGGCAGGCGCAGATGAAGCACATTCGTACCGCCGTCCTGAGATGGCCCAACGACAATCCCATCCCCTTGCTCCCCCAACAGGCAGACGGCCTGCAGATCCGCCTTGGTAATCCATGGCAGATCGGCGGGCAGGATCATGAGGTCCTGGATGCCGGCATCTTCGGCGTAACGGCGTCCTTGCATTAGGGCGTTGTTCAAGCCCACACCCTCTTCCGGCAATGGACAAGCACCGGCCCGGCGCGCGGCTTCCCAAACAAGCGGGTCACGAGAAATCACGAGCAGGCCCGCAAAAAGCTTACTTTCCAGGGCCAGCGTTAACGTTCTTTCGAGGAGGCTGCGCATCAGATTTGCGCGTTCGTCAGGCGTGAGCACAGAGGCTAACCGGCTCTTAGCCTCGGCAAAGGGTTTGACCGGGGCCAACAGCCAACGGTTCATAGGCAAGCTAGCGTCGACCTGACATCAGAGAGCCGGTGGCGACAAGGGACGGTCCGGCAGCGGCTGGCGGTGGCCAACGCGCAGCGAGTGGGCGAAGTCCAAAACGGTTTGAGCGAGTGCCCGCTTAGAAGCCATGTCGATCATCAAAGTGTTGACCGAGATGGCCGGGATCGATAACTCGTCTGCCAGGTCGGCATCGGCGCTATCTATCACGAAGCCGGTCAACACACCGTCCAGATGCTCGGCGACGGTGCGGGCGCTGACTTCCTTGCCCATTTCGAGCATCATCTTGGCCGCAGGTCCCTTGATCGCCTGCCCGCCTACGATCGGCGACACGGCAATTTTGGGCACCGGCAACTTGCGAATGAAGCGGCGCACGCCGGCAATGCTGAGGATCGGGTCGATGCTCAAGTAGGGATTGCTGGGGCAAATAACAATCACTTCGGCATGCTGCAGGGCCTTCAAGGCCAAGTCACTCAAGCGCGCCTCGCCGGCGCCCACATAGGTGAGGTCCAGCACGCAAGGTTCACAGCGGCGGCGCACGAAGTAGTGCTGGAACGGCAGATCGCCCTCGTCGGTGTGGACAAGGGTGCGCACCGGTTGATCACTCATCGGCGTAACCAGGGATGGAATGCCCAGGCTGCGGCGCAAACGCTCGGTGACTTCGCTGAGCGAAGCCCCCTGATGCAGCCACTCGCTGCGCCGCAAATGCGTTGCCAAGTCGAGATTGCCGATACGAAACCAGATCCTCACCACCCATCTCTTCCATCGCCTTCAATGTGACAAAACTGTCGCCGGCGCGGCCCCAACCCGTCTCGGGGTTGTGAATACCGGCCAGATTGTATAGCACGGTGTCAATATCCGGGCAGATGGTGAGGCCCCAATGCTCAAAATCGTCTCCTGTATTGACGATGACGGAGAGTGCGCCACGCGGCAGCACTTCCTGGAGGCCGGCAGCCAATTTGGCCCCGCCAACACCACCCGCCAAAGCGACCACTCGGGGTCCATTCATGCTACACCTACCTCCACACTACCTGATCGGCCAACGGGGTGCGGTCCTTTACCTTCTGCTCTGCCGGGTAGCCGACAGTCAGGATCGCCTGCGGCTGCCAATGATCGGGCAGATCGAGCACCTCGCGCACGAGTTCGGGTACGAACAAAGGTGCGCAAAGCCACGATGCGCCCAAACCAAGATCGTGCGCAGCCAGCAGCAGGTTCTGGCAAGCAAGCGCTACGCTCTGGACGGCCATAACATACTCGGCCTGGTTGCGCTGTACGTCGGGGTAGACGTCCATGCCTTCCATGGTTAGCGAAGGAATCATCAAAACGGGGGATCCGGTAAGGCGCGCATGGCTGATAGCGATCCGGCGTGCGATCCACTCCGAATCGGCGCTATCGGCACTCAGATCCTGCTGCCAGCGTTCACTCATGCGCCTGCTCAGTTCTCCCCTGGCTTCAGTCGACGTCACGACGCAGAAGCGCCATGGTTGGCGATTGTGCGCCGAGGGCGCCCAGCGCGCCGCCTCGAGGAGAGCAACTAGCGCGGCCCGCGGGACGGCCTGCGGCTGATAGCGTCGAATCGATCGCCTGCCACGAATAAGCTGACGCACTGCAGGCGACAGTAAAGCCAGAGCGTCGGTGCTTGCTTCGGTGCTTGCTTCGGTGCTTGCTTCGGTGCTTGCTTCGGTGCTTGCTTCGAGGCCTGCTTCGGCTGTCTGCGTGTCTGGAATGGAAGTGGTTGAGGCAGTCATGATTTATCTGCTGCTTTCGCTGCTCTACTGTGTGCGCGCGAGCGATTATACCACGTATGAGGCTATCGCCAAGGCAATGGAGAATGAACCGTCGTGCTTTGACGATCCACCCCGCTTCAGTGTAGAGTAAGACTATCAACACCTCCACCTGTCCCACAAGCTATCTTACGAGGTTGCTATGGCCGTAGAGCACAATTCCAAGCGCGTCGCGCTCTATCTTCAAGACAAACATCCTATTCGCGACGGCATGGAATATGCGCGCTATGCCGAGTCACGCGGCTTTGAGGCCGTATGGCAGGCCGAGAGTAGACTCGTACGCGACGCCATCGTGCCGATGGCCGCTTTTGCCGCTGTGACAGAACGCATCCAAATCGGTTCGGGCGTAATCAACAATTGGACACGCAACATCGGGTTGCTGGCTGCCACCTTTCTCACTTTGGACGACCTGGCGCCCGACCGTGTGATTTGCGGCATCGGCGCCTGGTGGGACCCGCTGGCCAAGAATGTTGGCATCGAACGCCGTAAGCCACTGGTTGCCATGCGCGAAACAATCGAAGTGATGCGCCGACTATTGGCGATGGAACGAGTTACGTTTCACGGCGAGTTTCACCATGTCGACGGTATCGAACTGGACGTGGTGCATGGACGGCGAGAGCCGCGCAACGTCAAGGTAATGATTGGCGCTACTGGACCCCAAATGATGGAGCTGACGGGCGAGATCGCAGACGGCGCCGTACTGAATTACTGCGTGCCGCCCGAATACAACATCGAGGCGATGCAGCAGCTTGAGCGTGGCGCGGCGCGTGCCGGGCGCAAGATCGACGATATCGACAGGCCGCAGTTGATCGTCTGCTCGGTGCATGAAGATCGCCAAACCGCGTTGGACGGCGCGCGTGAGTTGCTGACGCAATACCTGGCCCAACAGCCGCACATCGCCAAAGCAAGCGGCGTCAAGCCGGAAGTAGTGCAGCAGATTCAATCGATCCTGGGCTGGCCTGCCACCAAGGAACAGGTGCGGGCGGCAATGAAATATGTCCCTGACGAATTGGTGCAGCATATCACTGCCAGTGGGACACCTGCCGAGGTCAAGGCCAAGGTGCGCGAGTACGTGAAATATGGCGCCACATGCCCCATTCTGTATCCGTTGGGCGATGTCAAACTGATGATCGATACCTTTGCCGACGGCTTCTAGGCCATTGCTTGTGACCTGTAGTTCAGGAGGGTTGCGGTGTTCCGTTTTCTGCTAAACACGTTTTTGACGGCCTTGACCGTACCTTTCTATCTGAAATGGAGCCGCGACCAGGCAGAAGGGCAAATTGACAAGATGCAGCAGGCCGTACACGGCACGCCCGGGGCCGAATCCCCGGTGACGCCGGCAGTGTTGCTGGGGGGTGCCGGCCTATTGGCGGGGCACTGGTTGATCTCTCGCCTTTTAGGGTTGCGGTTCTGGCAGACGTTTCTCAGCCTGCTGGTGGCAATTGGTGCAGGCTTTGGCTTTTATTTCTTTGGCGCGTCGGCTGGCCGGCGCTGAGGTTGGAGGTGCGGCAGTCGGCATGGCTGCCGGCCCAGCGACCCGCGCCTAGAAAGCAGATAGGCATGTATCGGTTTTACGAATCGCCCACGTCGTTGCAGGAGGCCTTGGCGCTAAAAGCGCAGTACGGGGCGGACGCTCGTATTCTCGCAGGTGGCACGGATCTATTGCTAGAGATAGAACGTGGGGTGCGCAAGGCGCCGCTCGGCGGCGAATTGGGAGTGATCGATCTCACGCGCGTGCCAGGCCTGGCTGAAATCTGGTTGGACGATAATCTTATTTGCTTAGGGCCGCTTGTGACGCACAACCAGTGTGTCGCCAGCCCACTGATCGTGCAAAGGGCCTTTCCCTTAGCGCGCGCCTGCTGGGAAGTGGGTGCGCCGCAGATTCGTAATCGCGCCACTGTTGCCGGCAATTTGATTACAGCCAGCCCGGCCAACGACACGATCACGCCACTGCTGGCCCTGGATGCACTGGTGACACTGGAAAGTGAACAGCGGGGACAACGGACGCTGCGCCTGCAGGAATTTCTGCGTGGCTTCCGCCGCGTGGACCTGGCGGACGACGAGCTGCTGGTGCGCATTGCCTTCCCGCCTCTCAGCCCACAACAGGAAGGCGCCTACGTCAAGCTGGGCCTGCGCCGGGCGCAGGCAATCAGCGTCGTCAACGTGGCGGCCGTGATCGAACGTGCTGGGTCGGGTGCACCGGTCACGCGCGCCGCCATCAGCCTCGGCGCAGTCGCACCTGTCGTCGTGCGCGCCACCGCGGCAGAGGTGGCACTTGTCGGCAGGCCGCTGGAGGAAAGCATTGCCGATGCGGCGCAGCTAGCCCGCACAGCTTGTTCACCGATCGACGATGTACGCGCCACGGCGGAATATCGTGTGGCAATGGTCGAGGTGCTGGTGAGGCGTGTGCTGCACCAGATCGCCGAAGGCGAGGCACGCGCCGGTTGGCCGCAGTCGCCCATTATGCTGTGGGGCAATGGCGATGGACGCTGGCCAGTTGCGCACCCGGCCACAGTCATGCCGGCGCCAATGGCACCGACGGCTCTCGTCAATGGCCGTGAGGTCAACTTGCAGGGTGGCATGACACTGCTTGACAGCCTGCGCACGGCGAGTTATGCCGGCGTCAAAGAGGGCTGCGCCGAAGGCGAATGTGGCGCATGCACCGTGTTTTTGGACGGCATAGCAGTGGTGGCTTGCTTGGTTCCAGCCGAACGGGCGTGGGGCAGTGAGATCGTCACCGTCGAAGGTCTGAGCGAAGGCGAGCGCCTGCATCCAGTGCAAGCAGCCCTCGTGCAGACTGGTGGTGTGCAATGTGGTTACTGCACACCTGGCTTTGTAATGAGCGCGGCCAAGCTGCTGGAAGAGCGCAACCGCCCAACCGAGGGCGAGGCGCAAGAAGCATTCACCGGCAACCTGTGTCGCTGCACAGGCTACCGCAAGATTTTGGACGCTGTAGTGCTGGCAGGCAAAGCCTGACCAACAAGGAGTAACGCATGACCGCCAATGCGGAAGTTCAACGCACCTTTATGCAAAAACTATGGTACTTTTGGTTCAAAGCGCTCGGCTGGAGTGCAGACTACTGCGAACCTGATTTCCCCAAGTATATCATCATCGTCTGGCCGCACACGTCAAACTTGGACTTTATCATCGGGTTCATCTTCAGCCGCGCCTATGCGCTGCCGCAACCCCATTTCCTGGCAAAAAAATCCTCCTTCAAGGGCATTTTTGGCTGGCTTGGACGCAAGGTCGGGGGCATTCCGGTGGACCGCAGTAAGAGCACCAACCTGGTGGACCAGGTAGCGGCCGAATTCAACCAGCGTGAACGCTTCGTCCTGGCGGTAACGCCGGAAGGTACGCGCAGCAAGACACAGTACTGGAAGAGCGGCTTCTACTACATGGCAATGGCCGCCGACGTGCCTATCGTCATGGCTACCATTGATTTTGGCAAGAAGCGCATTTCCTATGGCGCTTGGTTTAAACCCAGTGGTGACCTGGAGGCGGACATGGAGATCATTCGTCGATACAGCGCCGGGGTGACTGGACGCCATCCCGAACGGCAGGGTGCGATCCGCCTACGTCCACCGGAGCCACAGATGCAGGAACAATCATAATCATCGCCAACAATCACCGCCAGCACACTGCCGCCGCTTAGCCAGCGGCAGTGTGCCAAGGGCAGTGTTTCAATGGCCGAACCTGGAGTCCTCGTATGGCAAAGCTTTATGGCCGCATCGCCGGCTGGGGTGCATATACACCACACCGTGTCGTAACAAACCACGAACTAGGTGAGTCTCTCGATACGAGTGATGACTGGATCGTGCAACGGACCGGTATCCGCGAACGCCGTATCGCCGACGCCAATGAGACTACGTGCAGCATGGCCGTCGAGGCAAGCTGGACCGCATTAGCCAGCGCCAGTCTGCCGTCCACCGAACTTGATCTAATCATTGTCGCCACCTCCTCGCCCGACTACTTTACACCACCCGTTTCGAGCCAAGTACAGTCGGCGTTGGGAGCAACCAATGTGCCGGCCTTTGTCGTCGTGACGGGCTGCACTGGGTTTGTCTATTCGTTGGTGGTCGCCCAGCAATTTATTGCCTCGGGCGCGTACCGCAACATATTGATCGTGGGCGTCGAACTGCTCAGTCGCTTTGTCGATTGGACCGATCGCTCGATGTGTGTGCTGTTTGGCGACGCGGCCGGTGCCGTCATTATGCAGGCTGATACACAGCCATGCGGGGTGCTCGGTTTCTTGCTAGGGTCCGATGGCACCAACGGGCATCACATCATTATGCCGTCGGGAGGTTCGGCTCGCCCTTTCAGCGCCGACGTGCTGGCCGAAGGCAGCCACTATCTACGCATGAATGGCCGCGAAGTGTTCAAGTTTGCGACGCGCGTCATAGGGCCGGCTTGCGACCAGGCCCTGCTCAACGCCGGGCTGACCATGAACGATATCGACTGGATCATTCCGCACCAGGCCAACCTGCGCATCATCCAAGCAGCGGCGCGTGAGATGCGCCTGCCCATGGACCGGTTTGTCGTCAATATAGACCGTTTTGCCAACACTTCAGCCGCCTCGATCCCGCTAGCGCTGGCCGAGAAACTCAACTGCGGCTGCATAAAACCGACAGATACGCTGCTGCTTGTTTCATTTGGGGCTGGCATGACGTGGGCGGCGGCGGTCGTCCAGATGCAGCCCAGGACAGGGTAACGAAGAAACGCGGCACGAGTGCAACGATTCCTGCGCCGTCTTGCGCGGCGTGATGTCGTGGAGAAGAACAAAGACCTGGTGCGGTGTGCGCCTGGGTTGTCGCGCCGGAAGACCATCTGCCGCACCTGAAGCCAGCGCCGGGAGCCACTGGCACAGCGCATACGCAGCACTGAAATCATCGCCACATAGCACATGCGAGGCCTGCGCTTTATGTGTGGAGGCCCTGGAAACTGTTGGACATTTGCCATGAATTGCACTATACTGAGCCAGATAGAACCTTTGTTCGGTCACGCATCTTTTCGTATGCAATAAGGTGGTGACCGCTGTGCCCAAGGGGGACTAATGCCGCCAATTCAAGTTGTCAGTGAATTCCAACCGACGGGCGACCAGCCGCAGGCAATTGCACAGTTGGTGCAAGGCGTGCAGGATGGCATGCGCGAGCAGGTGCTGTTGGGCGTAACCGGCAGCGGCAAGACTTTTACCATGGCCAAGGTCGTGGAACAAGTGCAAAAGCCGGCCTTGATCCTTGCGCACAACAAGACGCTGGCGGCGCAACTCTATGCCGAAATGCGCGAGTTCCTGCCGAATAATGCGGTGGAGTATTTTGTCTCGTATTACGACTACTACCAGCCTGAAGCGTATGTGCCGCGCACGGACACATACATCGAGAAGGAAATGGAGATCAACCAGGAGATCGACCGCTTGCGCCTGGCGGCGACAAGTGCACTGCTCAGCCGCCGAGATGTGGTGATTGTAGCCTCGGTCTCCTGCATTTATGGCTTGGGCAGCCCACAGGACTATGGCCGCGTGGTGCTGCGCCTGACTGTGGGTGAAATGGTGCGGCGCAACAACATTCTGCGCCACCTGGTGGAAATCTACTACGAGCGCAACGACAATATCCTACAACGCGGCCGTTTTCGTGTGCGCGGCGACGTGTTGGAGGTTCAGCCAGCCGAAAAAGAAACCGCCTACCGCCTCAGCCTGTGGGGTGACGAAATCGAGCGCATCACAGAGATCAATCCGCTGACCGGCGAGGTGCTGGCCGACCATCACCAGGTCGACATCTATCCAGCCAAGCACTTCGTCACGCCGGCCGATCGCATGGAACTCGCCATCCAGGATATCCAAAAAGAGCTGGACGATCAGGTGGCGTTGTTCGAATCGCAAGGTAAGCTGCTGGAGGCGCAACGTATCCGGCAGCGCACGAACTACGATATCGAAATGTTGCGCGAGGTGGGGTACTGTAATGGCATCGAGAATTACAGCCGTCCCTTGGCCGGCCGGCCGGCCGGCAGCACGCCCTGGACGCTACTCGACTACTTCCCGCCCGATTGGTTGCTGATCGTAGATGAGAGCCATATGACGCTGCCGCAGGTGCGCGGCATGTATAACGGCGACCGGGCGCGCAAAGAGGTGCTGGTCAACTATGGCTTCCGCTTGCCCAGTGCACTCGACAACCGGCCTTTGACATTTGAAGAGTTCGACGACCACATTACGCAGGCAGTCTATGTGAGCGCCACGCCGGCAGTCTACGAACGCGAGCACGCCGGCCAGATTGTAGAGCAGGTAATCCGGCCCACGGGGCTGCTCGACCCTGTTGTCGAGGTGCGCCCGACCGAGGGCCAGATCGACGACCTGGTCAAGGAGATCCGCCAGCGCACGACCAAGGGGCAGCGCGTGCTGGTGACCACGCTGACCAAGCGCATGGCCGAGGACCTGACAGAGTACCTGGCCGAGCTGAACATCAAGGTGCACTATCTGCACTCAGACATCCATACCATCGAGCGTGTCGAAATTCTGCGTGACTTACGCATGGGCGTCTACGACGTAGTGGTCGGCATCAATTTACTGCGCGAGGGGTTGGACCTGCCTGAGGTATCGTTGGTGGCGGTGTTGGACGCCGATAAAGAAGGCTTCTTGCGCAGCGGCAACGCCCTGATCCAAACGATTGGCCGTGCGGCACGCCACATCGAGGGCAAAGCGATTCTCTACGCGGACAAGATGACCGACTCGATGAACCATGCGATTGGGGAAACCAACCGGCGCCGGACGATCCAGGAAGAGTATAACCGCGAACACGGCATCGAGCCGCGCGGGATTATCAAGAGCATTCGCGATCTGACCGATCGCGTCAAGATTATTGCCGAGATACGTCCCGAATACCAGGAGGACGGCAAGAACGGCAGCCGGTTGGCGTTGGACCCGTCCATGCTGCCACCGGATAAGCTGGACGAACTAGTGCGGCAGATTGAGAAGGAAATGAAGGAAGCGGCCAAGTCGCTCGAATTCGAGCGCGCGGCGCTGTTACGCGACCAGTTAATGGAACTGCGGCGCGTCCAGGTGGAACGCAAGGTCCTGCCGCAGTAGACTGCAGTAGACTGCAGCAATCTGCAGTAGACATGCCGGCAGCTACTCACTAGAAAATAGAACAGCGATGAACGGAAAGCCAGTGAACAACAAGCCCAGCAACGGCAAACCGCTCGACGGCGAATTGCAGGAAAGCGCCGTCGGCATCGTGCGCCCGGCAGATATTACGCAGGAAATGCAGGTGGCGTACTTGGACTACGCCATGAGTGTGATCGTGGCGCGCGCCCTGCCGGACGTGCGGGATGGACTAAAGCCGGTGCACCGCCGCATCCTTTACGCCATGTGGCACGATCTGTCGTTGACGCATGACAAACCGCACAAAAAGAGCGCTCGCATTGTCGGCGAAGTGCTAGGTAAATACCACCCGCATGGCGATGCCGCCGTATATGACGCCATGGTGCGCATGGCCCAAGACTTCAGCCTGCGCTACCCGTTGGTAGACGGGCAAGGTAACTTCGGCTCGATCGACGGCGACAATGCCGCCGCCATGCGCTACACCGAAGCCCGGCTGGCGCGCATCACAGACTTGATGCTCACCGACCTGGAAAAAGACACTGTCGGCTGGCATCCCAACTTTGACAACACGCTGCGCGAGCCGGATGTTCTGCCGTCGGCACTGCCGAACCTGCTGATCAATGGTTCATCCGGCATTGCCGTGGGGATGGCCACCAACATCCCGCCCCACAACCTGGGCGAGGTGGTGGATGCACTCATCTTTCTCATCGACCGCTTTGATACGGCAGACGAAATTACGACCGAGCAGTTGATGGAATTTATCAAGGGGCCGGACTTTCCCACGGGTGGCATTGTCTACCGCTTCCGTGAAGAAGGTAAGGGCGAAGATGACGCCGATGCCATCGCCCAGGGTTATTCGCTGGGTAAATCAAGGCTGATCGTGCAGGCGAAGGCGCACTTTGAGGAGATCAGCCGCGGTCGCACGCGCATCATCATCACCGAACTGCCTTATCAGACCAACAAGACGGCGCTGCTCGAGCGCATCGCCGACCTGGTGCGTGACGGTAAGCTGGAGGGGATCAGCGATCTGCGCGATGAAAGCGATCGTACCGGCATGCGTATCGTGGTCGAGTTGTCGCGCATGGTCGAGCCAAAGGACGTGCTGGCTAATCTCTACAAATACACGCCGCTGCAGCAAACCTTTGGTATGCAACTGTTGGCGTTGGTCGATGGGCAGCCCCGCCTGCTCAGCCTCAAGCGCATGCTCCAGCTCTTTGTCCAGCACCGCCAGGAGATCATCCGGCGCCGTTCCGAGTATGAGCTGAAGCAAGCACGTGAGCGGGCGCACATTGTCGAGGGGCTGCTGCGAGCGCTGGATATTCTCGACGAGGTGATCCACACCATTCGCCACAGCCAGACGGTTGACACGGCGCGTAAGAATCTGATTGCCAACTTCCAGTTCTCAGAACTACAGGCCCAAGCCATTCTGGACATGCAGCTGCGGCGGCTGGCAGCGCTCGAACGCAAGAAATTGCAGGAGGAGTTCGCCGAGCTCAAGAAGCGCATTGCCTACTTGGAAGATCTGCTGGCGCACCCGCAAAAGATCCTGGGCGTGATTCGCGACGAACTGCTGGCGATTCGCCAGGAGTATTCCGATGCGCGGCGTACGCAAATTGTCGCCCGCACGCGTGGAGCGTTGACCACGCACGACCTGCTGCCCGACCAGATGGTGTGGGTAAGCGTAAGCCGCAATGGCGATATCCGGCGTCAACCGGCAGCGGACAAGCCAAGTGTGACGACGCTGCGCCAGGCAGGTAGGGACAGCCAAATTGCCCTGCTGACGACGAACACGCGTGATGTGCTGTACGTATTTACGCGTGACGGCCGCTGCGGACGCGTGGACGTACACCAGATTCCGGCCGACGAAACGACAAAATCGCTGGCAGACTTCACCGGATTCAAAGGCAAAGATGGGGTGGCGGCTGTCACCGCCTTGCCGCGCGTGCGCAGCGGCGAAGGCGGCTATTTCTTCTTTGTCAGCGAACGCGGCATGGTCAAACGCGTGAGCGTGGCCGACGTTCAGGCCAATACTGCAAGCGAATTTACAGTCTTCAACGTGGAGGAAGGCGACCGCCTGGGATGGGCTCTGCATACGTCGGGCAACCAGGAGGTCCTGCTGCTCTCTGCCGACGGCCAGTCGATCCGTTTTGGCGAAGACGACGTGCGGGTTATGGGGCTGCCGGCGGGCGGCGTCGGCGGAATGAAGCTGCGCGGCAAAGACCGGCTGGTGTTTGCAGGGGTCGTCGATCCTGCGGGAGAACTGGCGACCATCAGCGCCCAGGGTTTTGCCAAGCGCACATCACTGGGCGAGTATAGCAGCCAGGGACGCAATGGCGGCGGTATTCTGGCGCACAAGTTGGTCGAGCGCACCGGCAAGTTGGGGGCAGGCCTGTTGCTGCCGCCGCAGGCAGACGAAGACAGCGTCATACTGGTGAGCGTCAAAGGAGTGGCCAAGCCGATCACTGTGGCGGACATTCAGCGTATGGGACGCGCTGCCTCCGGCAGGCAAATTCTAAGCTTGGCAGAGAAGGACACGGTAACAGCCGCATGGCGCATCGGCGGAGCGAAGGGTCCAGGGGAGGGCGGGAGCACAGACGAGCGAACCACGGCGGCTGCGGAAGAGACGGCCTCACCTGCGCCGCGCAAACAGGCTGCAAGACAGTCTGTGCCACCCGAACAAGTCGAATTGCTGGAAGAGGCAGCTGCTGTCGCAACCGCTAAACCGCAGACGGCAAAGGTGCCCGCCGTGGCCGCCTCCTTGCCATTAAAAAGGGCCAAAGACGGCACAACGCCAGCCACTGAGAAAGCAACACCGCAGTTGCCGGCGAAAGACCCGGCGAAAGCGCCGAGGGAGACGCCTGTTGTAAAGGCCGCCGAGAAGGCTGCTGCAACGGCTGCCGAAAAGCCGGTTGAAAAGCCAGCTGAAAAGGCCGAGAAGAAGACGGCAGAGAAGACCGCGGCGAAGCACGCAGGCAAGCCTGTTGCGCAGGCGCCGGCCAAATCGCCCGTCGAACGCAAGCCTGAAACGCAAGCCGGGGCTGAAACCAAGACCGGCACAAGAGCCAAGCCGGCGACCGAAGCGAAGCCTCCACTGCAGGCTAAACCGCAGGCGCCGGCGAAGCAAGTAACGCCGTCAAAGCCTGCCTCTGTTCCGGTCGTAGCCGTCGAAACAGCCAAAAAGACCAAGCCCAGCAGTAAACCTACGCCGGCGGAGATCGCCAGCGGCACACGCGGCGGAACTGCCAAGCAAGAGGCTGTTGCCCCCCGCTTTGACTTTGCCGACGAAGTGGAATTGCCGCCCAAGGGTGCGGCCGAGACCGCATCCAAGTCTGCCGGCAAGTCGCCGGCGCGCAAGCTGGACACGGTCGTCAGCGTGACGAAGAGTCAGGCTAACCAATCTAAGGGCGAAGCAGACGGGGACGCAGGGAAGACGAAACCTAAAAAGTAGGTGGGTCCCTCATGTCATTCCAGGTATGCTAGTTGGTGCGCTGCACCACAAAATGGCACAATCCCTGCAGCGAGCGCCGATAGACATTGTCCGGCATCGCTGCCAGGTCATGCGCAGCGCGGGCCAGGAACACGCGCGCCTCGCTGCGCGCAGCCTCTATCGCCCCGCTGGAGCGCAGTTCGATTACCAGGCGGTTAATCTCATGATTCCAAACAGAAGAGTCACCCTGGTCCGCCTGCAGTTGAGCAGCATCCAGGCGTGCAAACAATGCCTGTGGATCGGGCTGCAACTGGACGAAATAGAAGAACGGCAGCGTCAAAGTGCCCTGGTGCAGGTCACTGCCGGACGGCTTGCCTAAGGTCGAGTCGTCACCTGTAAAATCTAAGATATCGTCGACGATCTGGAACGCCATACCCAGGTTGTAGCCATAGTTACGCAGATCTTGCACCCGCTCTTCAGGGAGGCCGGAGAGTACAGCCGCGCCCTCAGTAGCAGCGCAAAAGAGGCTGGCGGTCTTAGCATAGATGCGGCCGTAGTAATTTGCCTTGTCCTGCCTGTAATTGTAGCGGTCCTGCAACTGGTGTAACTCGCCATCCACGATCGTGCGCAAGGTGTCGCTAAACAGGTCAATCACGCGCATAGTCTGCGTTTCAGCCGAAAAGCGGGCCGCCGTACCAAACATGTAGTTGCCCGCCAACACGGTTGATCCGCCGCTCCAAGTGGCATTGAGCGTTGGGGCGCCGCGACGCAGCAGAGCGCCATCGATCACATCGTCATGCACCAAGGTAGCTGTGTGCAGCATTTCAATCGAAGCAGCCAGGGCGATCACGCGATTATAGTCGGTCCGGCTTTGCCACGGCGCGGCGACCTCGGCCGAGAGCAAGGCCAAAGCAGGGCGCAAGCGCTTGCCGCCGCTTCCAATCAGACCGACAAAAGCACTGGCCAACGGGCCGAACAGTGACGAATCAACCGCCTTGAGCTTGGCTTCCACCTGCTTCAAGCCTGGGCGGATGGGTGCGAACAACTGGCGAACGTCGGTTGTGCTCTCATTTCCCATGCCAGTTTCCGCGGCATCGCCTGCTTGCGCTGCCAGGGGCGCCCCTTCATGCACCCATTCAGACACGGGTAACTGCGTTACGCTCTGTGACATCAGCACCGAACCGGTCCTCCAATTGAAAGAAACGCTGAGCAACTGCCGTAGTCGCCGCCACTACTTCAACAGGCGTTGCTCCATACAAGCGCGCCAACTGCTCGACAACAATAGCCACATAGGCCGGTTCGTTACGCTGGCCGCGCCAAGGATGCGGCGTCAAGTACGGAGCATCGGTTTCCAGCATCAACCGATCCAGGCGCAACTGCGGCACTAACGCATGCAAGGCATGCGCGTTGCGAAACGTCACCGGGCCACCAAGACTCAACACAAACCCCCAGCTATAGGCTTCCTCCGCCAAGGCCAAGTCACCAGAAAATGCGTGCAGCACGCCAGAATAGGGGCGAGTCGCCAACGCGGACAAACGGTACCGTTCGCTTCTCACCCAGGTGCGCAGTATTTCGGCAACGTCGGCATTGGCCTCGCGGCTGTGAATAATCACAGGCAGGCCAAGCTCGGCCGCCAAATCGAGTTGTTGGACAAATGCGCGGCGCTGCTGTTCAGGTGCGACCTTGTCCCAGTAGTAGTCTAGTCCAATTTCGCCAATGGCGACAACTTTGCGATGAGCAGCCAGGTCACGAAGCTCCGCTATGGTATCATCGTCAAACCCGTCTGCACTGTTTGGGTGCATCCCGACCGCCACAAACAACTGGGCATCCTGTTCTGCCAACGCCAAAGCCTGGCGATTCTGCACCAAGTCGATGCCTGGAATGACGATGCTCTCAACGCCGGCTGCCCGCGCACGTTCGAGCACGGCAGCACGATCCGAGTCAAACCGCTCCAGATCTATATGACAATGAGAGTCAATCAATCGCGCCGCAGCCTTAGGCATAGCATACACAAACCTTACACATCAGAGAGGCAAACCTTGCAGCGGCTTGCTTGTTCATTTTATCACAGATAAAAGGCAAACAACGTAGGGGGCATTTCACAATACCTGATCAAGGCTAAGGCCCGGAAGGATCGCAACAGCATAGCAGGGGTAGCTACCTCTGGAGAAACAGATAGGGGATATAACATGGCTGCGGACAGGGCGGTCGCCGAACCCGCAGCCATGTTGTCTTTGACTACCCAAGCGCCAGCCGTTTGCCATCCTCTAGAATACCGGCAACGGCAGCCTGGTCGGTGGTTTCGGTGTAGACACGCAGCAGAGGCTCAGTGCCCGAGAAGCGAATCAGCAGCCAGCCGCCATCGTCCATGACAAACTTATAGCCGTCTGTGGTTACAAGCTCCGTCACCTTGTGCCCGCCGAGGGTGACTCCGGCGACGTTGAGGCTGTCGAGCCGGGACTTAGCAGTATTGCGCAAGCTCATATCAGTGAGACGGATGTCGATGCGGTCATAAAAGTGCTCGCCCACTTGCGCAAAGAGCATTTGCAGCAGTTCCGTGGGCTTCTTGCCGGTGCGCACCATGAAGTCGAGCAAGTAGAGATTAGCCAGAATGCCGTCGCGTTCAGGAACGTGATGGCGAAAGGCATAGCCGCCGCTCTCTTCACCGCCGATCATGGCATCGTGTTCGACCATGGCTGGAGCCACATACTTAAAGCCTACACCTGTGTTAACGACAGGCACACCGTACTTCTTGCCGAGCTTATCCAACATAGACGTAGTGCTCAAGGTCTTGACAATCGCGCCACGATCACCGCGAAATTCAAGAAAGTAGTAGGCCAGCAAGGCATAGACGCGCAGTTGGTCGACAAACTCTCCGTTCTCGTCGCCAAAGCCGCAGCGGTCTGCATCCCCATCGAGGATACAGACGCAGTTGGCGCCGACACGTTTGCCCACGGCCAGGCCAGCGTCCACGTTGGGCGGAATCGGTTCAGGACGCAACATCTCGGGAAAGAGAGGATTGCGTTCGGCGTGCACCTCGATAATTTCCGTGGCGCCGCCGCCCAGGATTTCGCTTAGCCAGCCGGCGCCATTGCCCCACATGTCATCGACCACGACCTTCAGTCCGGCATTGCGGATCGGGGTAACGTCGATCAGTTCGGCCAAGTGCGCCAAATAGGCCGGCTTGGGGTCAAAATAGGCGATCTGCCCACTGGCCAGGCCATCCTCAAACTTAATGCGGCGGATAGCGCCGTCGTCGCCGGCCGGGGGGATGGCAGCCTCGATCTGCTTGAGGCCGTCAGGGGCGATTGCCCCACCGCCCGAATCCCGCACCTTGAAGCCGCAGTCTTCGGGCGGATTGTGGCTGGCAGTAATATTAAGGGCAGCGATAGCGTTGTTAGCCTTAACGCTGTAAGAGATTACGGGGGTAGGCGTGGGTCCGGGCGTCAGCAAGACGCGTAGGCCGTTGCCTGCCAGCACCTCACAGGCGACAGCAGCGAAGTGCTCGGCCGAAAAACGGCGATCGTGGCCGACAATCACAGGACCTGTACCCCCTCTGCCCAACAGGTAGGTTGCATATCCTTGTGCAGCGCGGCGCACGTTGGCATATGTGTAATCGTCGGCGATGCGCCCGCGCCAGCCGTCCGTTCCAAATCGAATGTCACTCATGAACGCCCTCCAACGGCATCTTGGTTGGTTGAGAAGCCCCTCATTGCTCGTGGTGCAGTATACACTAACGAACGCCGTTGTCAGCCGTACAAACTGTCAATTTCTTTACGGTGTGTTATTTGTCCGGCCGTAGCTTGCGAACCTAACCCTGTCGCAGTCGTGACTCCACCAGATCGGCACGGACGTCATGGATTGCAGCCAGCAGAGCATCATGTACGCCGGGTTGCCCGTTGCTGGAGACAAGTGGTCCGCTACGGATGGTCCACTCCATGCCGTCATAGTCGCTGACACGCCCGCCGGCCTCGCGCACGAAAAGCACGCCAGGCGCCGCATCCCAGGCATTGAGCCAGCCTTCCCAAAAGGCGGAGAGGGCGCCACTTGCCACATGCGCCAGATCCAGCGCGGCGGCGCCCAGGCAGCGCACGCTGCCGCTCAACATCGTGACACGCGCAAATTCCGCCGTGTTGTTGTCGGCCGACTCGCCACTGTGGTAGGGGAAACCGCTGGCGACGAGGGCGCGGCGCAACTCGGCTATGTCATTTACCTTTAGCCGAGTCTCGACGCCGTGCGCCTCACGCCGTAAAGCACCTTCGCCGGCAAGACTGTAGTAGACGCGGCCAGTGTGAATCTGGTGCGTAACCCCGAGCAGCGTCCGGTCGCGGTGCTGCAATGCAATGTTCACAGCATTGTAATCGAGCCCAAATGCGTAATTGGTGGTGCCGTCGATAGGGTCGACCAGCCAGAAGTATTCTGTGTCGGGCATCGTATTTGATTCTTCGCCCCACAGGCCGACGCCGGGATAGTGTTGGGCCAGGGCATCGCGAATGAGGCGTTCGCTGGCGACGTCTGCCTCGGTCACGAGGTCGCCGGCACTGGTCTTGCTGTGCACGTTGCGCAAACCGGCTTCCTGCATGCGACGCACGAGGTCGCCCGCCTGGCGCGCCACGTCGATAACAACTTCGACATCCTTCAGATCAAAATGCATGCTGCAATTCCTTTATGCCCATCGTGACTGTTTTGGGCTGCTACAGGTGGTAAAGATGGCTCTTTTTTGGCAGGAACGACCATTTGCGGTATAGTATATGCAAACAAATGTTCCAAACGAGGGCAAAGCGATCATGGATATTACTTGGTTTGGCCTTTCCTGCTTTCGCATTCGCGAGAGTGGCATCACGCTCGTGTGCGATCCCTACGATAAAGCAGTGGGACTAACACTGCCAAAGTTGCGCGCCGACATTGTAACTATCAGCCATGACCGGCCTGGCCATAGTGCCGCCGAACGTGTGGCAGGCGAGCCCAAGGTGCTGAACGGCCCGGGCGAATACGAGGCTAAAAACGTGTTTACTACCGGATTGGCCACCTATCATCGCAAGAACAAAGGCGAACTGGCCGAACGCAACGTAGCGTTCTTCTTTGAGTTTGGCGATCTCACGGTGGGTCATCTTGGCGATATCGGCGAGGTGCCATCGCAGTCGGAGATCGAGGAGCTTAATATCGGCGAAGTAGACGTGCTGCTGGTGCCGGTCGGCGGTGGGCAGACGCTCGACCCGACGCGCGCAGTCGAGATCGTCGGCATGTTTGAGCCAAAACTGGTCATCCCGATGCACTACCGCCATCCCGGTTTGGCGGAGACGATTGGCGAGCACCTGGAACCGGTTGAGAAGTTCCTTAAAGAGCTAGGCGTGGCCGCGCCCGATCCGGTGGACATGGTCAAGATCACGAAGTCCGGTTTGCCCGAAGAAACTCAAGTCGTGCTGCTGAAAATAGCGTCCTAGGCTGGTACGCCATTGCCGTGTAGCATGGGCGCAGCGGTAGCGGCGGCGAGCACATCGCGCCGTTTCTGCAGTTGGCCGATCACGTACTGAACGTGTGTACGCAGGTCATACACGCTTGGCATGTACGCGGTAGACACTGTGAGTTCGCGCGCCAGTTTGTCGTCGAGACCCTCAAGTTCGACAATGGCAGCGTCGATCTCGGGAACTTCCATGTTCTCGACCTGCAATTCCATCTTGTGCACGAACTTGTACCAGCGTGTGATCTTGTTGCGCATATACCATTGGTACACAAGTGGGCTGCGGCCAAGCAAGGGTATAAAGATCAACAACAACGGAACGACAAACAGCAAATAGCGATCGATCGTGGCCGCAAGCCAGAATGGCAAATAGCGGTCCAGCGTCGAGTCACCGCTCTTGACCTGGTCGAGGTAAGCCTTGGCTTCCCTGCTCACGGGCAGGTCCGTATAGGTCGTGTTGGGGAATTCGTCGGGGTCGGCAAAAAAGCCGCCTGACGAATGCAACTGCACTGCCGCAATGCTCAGAAGCCGTACCAGATCCGGATGAAAATCTTTGCGCATCATCAAGTTGGCGCGTGTGGAGAGCAACTTGACATCGTCGCGCGGCACGTCGCCGACGATGTCAAACGTGCCGCGCGGTAGTGTCAAAACACTCAAGAAGCGGTTGCGGCGTGCCAGGGCGTCGGCATAGCGCAGGCTCATGAGTTCAAGGCTTGGATCCTTGATGATTGTCTGGATAGTGGGCGCCAGATAGCTGCTCACGATAAGCGCCGCATCGATCTCGCCCTTTTGTAGACCCTCTATTGCCGTCGAAGTTGGCACTTCCAGCAGCGTTGCGTTGGCGCTGCTGATACCTGCCTCGGACAGCAATAGTCTGGCCAGCTGATTGGTGCCGCTGTCGGCTTCACCGATGGCAATGCGTTTGCCGGTGAGCTGGTCAAATGAATCAAAGGGCTCTGCCCCGGCCAGTGCTTTGCGGTAGAAGATCCACAGTGGTTCGTAGCTGACGGTAGCCAACGTGCTGACCTTCTCCGGGTCACCCTGCGCTGCCACGCCGCCCTGGACAAAAGCGACGTCGCCTTCCCCGTTTTCCAGCTTTTTGAGAGCTTCTACCGAGCCCGCCGTCTCGACGATGTCGATGTCAAAGCCCTTTTGGCGGGCCAGCTTCTGGTATTGCTCTGCGGCCATATAGTATGCGCCACCTTTCCTGCCCGCCAACCAGGTAATGCTGTGGGGCGGCATCGAGGTGAAGAACTCGACAAAAGCTGCTAAGAGCAATACTATGCCCAAACCGATCAGTATCCACTTGAGGTTTCGCTCGATCCAAGCCATTTAGCCATCCAAGTCATTCAGAAGGGGATATCTAAACTCCGCCTGCGTCTCAGGATAGCAGAAGGATACATGTGCACACATGATACAAAAGGAGGAAGTTTGTACCAGTTTGTACCTCAGACGTGAGCTGACTAGCATGGCATCAGGCATCGGCAACCTTGACTGGCACGGGTGGATTGGTGGTTAGCCTTATCCGTCGTTTCTGCAGTTGGCCCACCACGTACTGGATATGGGTACGCAGGTCATAAACATTGGGCATGTACGTGGCGGATACGGTCAGCTTGCGCGCCAGCTTGTCGTCCAGGCCTTCCAGTTCCTGAATTGCTGCGGCGCGCCAGGGCATCGGCGTAGCGCAGGCTTAGCAAGTCTAGATCAGGGTCCAGCCACAGCTCGCGAATCGTAGGCGACGCATCGTTGCTGACAAAGAGGGCCGCATCGATCTCGCCGCTCTGCAGCGCGGCCGCAGCCGCGGCAGAAGATAACTCCAACATCGTTGCGCTGTCCTCGTCCGGGCCCGTGTCCTGCAGTAGCAGCCTGACCAGCTGGTTGGTGCCACTGTCAGCTTCGCCGATGGCAATGCGCTTGCCACGTAGTTGGTCGAGTGCATCCAGCGGTTCCGTGGCAGCCAATTCCTTGCGATAGAAGATCCACAGCGGCTCGTAGCCAACGGACGCCAATGCACTTACCTTTTCCGGATCTGCCAGGGCGGCGATGCCGCCCTGGATAAAGGCAACGTCACCTTCGCCTTGTTCGAGCATTTGCAGGGCCTGCACGGCTCCTGCTGTTTCTACGATGCGAATGTCGAAGCCTCGTGCGCGCGCCAGCTCTTGATATGCCTCAGCCCCTGCATAGTAAGCGCCCCCCTGCCTGCCGGCAAGCCAAACGACGGTTGTCGGCGGCAGTGAAAGCGAGAAATAGATCAACGCGTACAGGAAGAGCCCTACGCCAATTGTGACGATAATCCCCAGCAGGTTTCGTTCAATCCAGCGCATGCTATCACCCAACGGCGCGACCCATGGTTCCCTGGCCTATTTCTGTGTGGTAGGACTATCCTCATCCACCAGTTGGTACACGTTGCTCTTCGGTCGTAACACGCGATTGCGCAGCTTACGCAGCCATGCCTTCCAAAACATGGGTTCTACTGCCTGCCACTGCCCGAGCAGTTCGGGCTTACCCACCGTATCAGCGGGCATCTGTGACGCCGGAGCAGCGGGCGGCGCCTGCCGCGCAAAACGATAGCGTACGTATTCGTCAGTGAGCGGTTCAACATACGGCTGCGTCTCGGGCAAGGTTGAGACCAGCACCCGCGTATGCTCGTAGGGCGTCTGATGCGCCGCGTGACCAATGCCAAGCCGTTGTGTCCAATGCTGTAGTCGCTCGTACAGCAACAGAGGCAGGTCTGCGCTGAACGCGGTCGGGCCATTGCTGCGCGCCCGCCAGATCATGAAGCCACCTACCGGCAAGACCAGAAGCAGAGCCAGCGCCCACACCCACCAGGCAACATTACTGCCGGAGCCACCTGCCTGCGACTGGAGCAGCTCTTCGCCAGTGAACTGTGGTGGCAAGTCTTCCGGGTTGCGCTGCGCCGGCGGCGTGGGAGCCAGCGGGCTTTGGGGCTGCTGTTCCTCCTGTTGGCTGGTCACTGCCATGTCTTCGCCTTCATTCTGCGGACGATCGAGAGGACTTTCGCCCGCCGTCGGCTCAAACTCTATCCAGCCATACTCTGGGAAAAACACTTCTACCCAGGTGTGCGCATCGCGCTGGGTAATAAAGTAGGACTGGCTTTCCTCGTCGAATATGCCTTCGGCGTAGCCGCTTGCCGTACGCGCCGGCACCCCCACAACGCGCAACATCATTGCCATGGCAGTTGCGTAGTAGTCGCAATAGCCCCGCTGGATGTCGAACAGAAAGTATTCCAACGGATCCACACCCGCCGGCGGCGCAGCGATCGCATCGTCGTAGGGCAGTGTGCGCAGATAGCTCTCGATTGCCTTGGCTTTCTCGTAGGGAGTTACCGCATTAGCTGTCAGGCTCCGCGCCAGATCGCTGACACGCGACGAGAACTCAGGTGGTATCTGGATGAATTTGTCCACAATTTCGGGCGGGTAATCCGCGGAGGCGTTCTCCAGGTCCTGGATACTGGCCTTGGTGGCGGCGCTGACGAAGGTGTACGAATCACCTTGGTCGAGGTCGCGTGCGGCGCGTACGAGGGCAAATTCGACCGGAAGCGTCCCCTCGGGCGCCTGCGCTGCCGGAATGGGGGCGACATCCATTTGGGGACGCACCGTGGCACGCATACGTAGGCTAGCCTGGGCCACGTCGGCGGCGCCAAACAAAACGTCGCCTACTGGAGCCAGCAGCTTGATGGTCTGGCTTATAGGTTCCCTGGCGCGCCAACTGGCAACCGGTACGATTTGCCCTGGATCATAGTCCGTTTCGGCGTCGGCCGTGTTGAGCCATTGATGCCCGTCAAAGGTGTCGAAGACCACGGCACGCCAGTAGCGAGCGCGCAGCGCCTGCGCTTCAAACACCAGCGAATCGCCCACATTGCGTTCGCCACCCAAGGTCAGGCTGTTGCCGAAGCTGGAGCCGACAGCCTGCTCCTGACGGTTAAGGCCTTGGTAAAGCCGCTGCACGTTCTGCGCTGTGTTCTCCCAACCTTGGTTGACGGGGGAAAGAAATTCGCGTACTTGTGGGCTGCGTCCAAGGCCAGGCAGGATCCAGGCGAGCACCACGATGGCGACCGTGAACGAGATGCCGTTGCGCAGAAAGTCCCATACGATGTCCGTGCTGAAGTAGACGCTCTGCTCCCGCCAACGCAACTGTTGTTCGGAAAGGTTGGTACGCACCAGCAGCAACAGACCCACGATGACGAACGCGATCAAGAAGCCGGTCGTCGAATGGGGGGCGAAATATGTGTTGATCAGCAGCACGATACCTGCCGGTACGATAGCGCGCCAGGTGTAGCCATGACGGAAGATAGCCCATGCACCGAGGTACGTGAGCCACCACATGAGAAAGCAAATCTCAAAGACAAAGACATAGTTGTCGCCACTGGCCGCGCCGCTAAACGCCGCATCTACCCAGTCGAGCAGGCGCAGCAACACAAAGTAGACGCGTGCTTGCAGCTCGCCCACGCCTGTATCCAGGAATGGCGAAATGTCGTTGGCAGGCACGGCGCTTGCCATCATAAAGAGGATCCAGGCCAACCCAACAAACATACTGTGGGAGAGGGCAAAGAACCCATCAAAGCGGCTGTAAGACATAAGGACGCCCAGAATGAAGGCGCCGGCTGTCACAGGCACTACGATCGATAGGTTCTCCACGTGACCGGCAGCGTCAAGTGCAGCGGCCAGAATAAGGTACAGCGCAGCAGCCAGCAGCCCCATGAGCCACTGGCCATCTTGGAAGTAGACACTGTCGGCGTAGCGAAACGGGCGCAGCGACGTGCGTGTCTGGCCCGCGAGTTGAGATTGAGTTTGAACAGCCATACAAATTCCAGCAAAGTCCCTATACGAGCAACCGCCAAAGCAGGCTCGCCAACGCAAAGAGCAGCAAGCCGAGGCCAGCTACGGCCAGCGCCACGCGCCCGCTGTTGAGCGAGTCTACTTGAACGTCCAGCATCTGCGACGGGCTGTCGACAGTGACAAGCCATGTCCGTGCATTATTGCCCAGGCTGCCCGATGCAGCTAACGAGAGTTCTACGAAACTGTCACGCGTCAAGTTACGCCAAGCTTCGGCAGCATGGCGGTAGTTGGCAGCGCGAATACGCGCCTGGAGTGAAGCGTCCATGGTGGCTGCTTCGCCTTGCGCCGTCGACGAGGCTTGCGCATCAAGTGTGCCGGCCTGGTTGGCCAGGTTCTGCGCCATTGCTCCCCACTGCTGACCGGCGCTGCGCAAGTCAATGGGCTGCGAGACATGCACCTGCTGACGCAACCCCGCGGCCGTGCTGTCAAGCTTTGGCCCCAGTTGCGACAGCAATGAACGCAGCAACGCCCAGTCAGCCGTGCCGGGCAGCGCCTCGGCTAGCGCCACTCCGGTCGCACCGGCAGGCAGGTGCAGCCGCAGATGCAGCACCGGTACAGGTGTTTCGCCAGACGATTCACCTGACGATTCCCCGGACGGCTCGGGCGCCGACTGCTCCTGCAACTGCGCGCCGGTCGACTTCGTCGCATCATCTTCTTGCCAACGCTTGACGATCTCCTGCAAAGCCGTGCGAGCCGCTTCCACACGATCTGGATGAGGTTGAGCGTCTATATCGAGTGTGATCCCCGACTCAGACATGGCGGCCGTCGCCGCCCACGACCTGAACAGGCTGCGTGACTCTTCGGGAGGTTGCAGTGCAGGATCGGCGATGGCGTCGCCGGCCAATGCGAGGGCAGCCGTGCGGTCGCCGCGCTCCAGCAGTTCCAGCGCCTGCTGCACGACGAGAGCCTTCCGTTCTTCGGCCAAAAACGCCTCCGCGCCGGCGCCGGCGCTGGAATTCGTCAGCCGATCGATCAAAGCCAAGGCGACGCTCACATCGCCGCGGCGGCGAGCGTCGGTCAACAGCAGGCGCAGCCCTTCCGCCCGCCACTGCTCCAGTTCGACGCGGCGCGAATCGTCTGCACCCAGGCTCTGCAGTGCGGCCGAAGCTTCCGAAGTCATCAATTCCGCGTAGATGGGGATAGATGCCCCGTCGGCCGCAACCACACGGTTACGGTACAGCGCCGCCAACCCTGCGTGCAGGCCGGCAACATCCTGCGCAGGTGCGGCAGCAGCCTCCCCCTGGCGAATGCCGTCGCTGTAAGCCGCAACCGCCTGCGAGTAAAAGCGCTCGCTGGCAGCAGCGTTCCCCTCACCTGCAGATGCCTCTGCGAGCCCAGCGTACAATTCACCCAATTGGGCAGACGCTGCGAGGCCGGCTCCCGGAACAGCGGCCTGTTCGGCAGCCTGGATCTGCTGCCATACGGCCGGGTGAATTGCTTGAAAGGTGATGGCATCTGGCGGATCACCGTCATATAGCCATTGGAGGGACGGGTCGGGCGAAACTCCCGGGGGGGCGTAGGCCCAGTCTTCAGGCTCGGCATGCAGCCAACTGGCGGGCGGCATGCTGGCAGCAGGACGGATGTCCATGCGCATGCTCACCTGGCCCAGCCATTGATCGAGATCGACCGCTGGGTAGCGCACCGTGGGCAAGCGTCGATCTTGAATAGCAGTCGCATAGTCCAGCACGAGCGTTACTGGCTGGTCTGGCTGCACAGTCACGGCGACACCCAGTGAGCCATCAGGCTGCGTCGTTGGCGCCAGGGGAGTATCGTCAACCGAAAGCGTCAAACCGGCGCTATCGGCCTGGGGGATGCGCAGGGTAATGGTAGCCGCCTCCTTGCCGTCATTGTGCAAGCGATAGAGTGCACGCATCGTCACCGACAGCGACAGGCCGTCGCCGGGAGCCAAGGCGAGATCCACCGTATGAGTGTGCAGCGAAATGCCGTCCGAAGCGATCGGCGTCAACACCGGCAACAGCAATTCCGCCGGCGTTGCGAGGGGTGGAGCCAGCCACATGGGCGCGGCATAAACCGTGCCCGCCGACCAACAGGGCAGCACGAGGGCGAGTATAAGTAGCAGCAACTGCACGTAGGAGGCGTCAGCCGAGGAAAACGGGCGTGAAGTTGCGTTTCTCCTGTCCTTCTGGTATTGTGACATCGACAGTCTTCGTGCAATTTGTAACTAAGCATACAGCAGCTGGCACACGGAAAGGAATCGGACTGTCCATGGTTCGACTTCTGATGCAATGGGACATCAAAATGGGGCGCGAACAGGACTTCTCCGAGTTCGTCGTGCGGGAGTTTGCGCCTCGCCTGATGCAGCTTGGCATCGAGCCAAGTGAAGTCCTGTATACCATGTACGGAGAAGGGCCGCAAATGCTGACCCTAGGCGCCGTCGAGAGTAAGGACAAGTTGGTCGAGATTCTGCAGAGTGCAGGATGGAAGAAACTGCACGAAAAATTGCTCACATACGTTAATAACTACCGTCAAAAGGTTGTGCCCGACAATGGGCGCAACTTCCAACTGTAACCGGCAAGGAACGTACTCGCCCCGCGCTTGGTTCCCCGCACAGCCATTTTGGCCCTCTGATCCACAATACATCATTGCTTTTTTCTCTGGTGCTGCAAAGGATGCGCGGCGACTGTTTGTCAGCAAAGAGTAAGGCAAAAGGGGTTGAAAACGGTGCTGATGTTGACCTATAATGCACCACAGCACTACACAGGTATCTCGTAGCAACTGTATCGACTCGGGCGCATCAGGGCGCCAATTGCCTCACTATGGATCTCGATCATACAACCCGGGTTGCGCTGCTATATCAAGGCCGTTCTCACCGTCACAAAGTGCAACAGATAGTCAATCAAATTGCCGACGAAACTGTGGCCTTCGATTTGAATTCCGCAAACGAGTCGTTGTGTGAAGCAGTCGCCGACTGTGACTTGATTGTGGTCGAAGCACTAGGTCACACCACCCCCCACCAGCAGCTAGCACTCCAATGGATTCGCATCAGCAGCCTTGCCCCAGTCGTAGTCTTGACTAACCGTTTGCAGACAGATCATACAATTGACGCAATTACAGCCGGCGCCGATGCTGTAATTCCACTTGACCTGGCGCATGACGCGATCGTGGCCCATTGCCGTGCACTGATGCGGCGTTGGCGTGCCCATCCGTACGTAACGCCAAAATTCGCGTAATTGCCTTTGGCTTACTGAGTCGCTTACCCCTCTTACTGCCCCCACGCTTTCTTTCTGTACGATTTTTTCAGTTGCGATTTTACTTTCTCAACGATCTCTGCTATCATATACTGGATAGCAGGAGATTCCCCCGCATGGTAGGTAGCGTAGGTGGCGTAACTATTTTAACGACACTTGCACTACCGAAAATACGTTATTTATCCGATCTAATTTTGCCCTCGAGACCTTACGATTGGTTTGAAAGAGCAAAGACGTGCCGCAACCATGCGCCATAGTCTGCTATCGCTACCAACGAAGGGGTAAGTTTCATGGCACTATATACTCGTAAACTAAAACAGCAAGAACGCAAGACTCTCGAAGCACATCTCAATGCGCCTGAAGAAGACCTTCCAGCGCACCGGCTCCAAATCATTATGCTCTCGGCCGCAGGCAAGCGCGTGCCCGAAATCAGTGAAGAGGTCCATCTTCATCCGATCAACGTCCGCAAGTGGATCCATCGCTTTAATGAGCTGGGCCTTGACGGTTTGCGCAGTGGCAAATCGCCCGGGCGGCCTCCCGTCTTTAGCGATGAACAGCGCGCCCAGATCGTGCAGATCTCGCGCACGAATCCGCGCACATTGGGGCTGCATTACTCACGTTGGTCGTTGCAGCGCCTGCGCCGCTATTTGATGGAGCACAAGATTGTCGAACACATAAGTGTCGAGACGATCCGCCAAATCATTCAGTCGAATGAAGGCAGGCCTGTGCGCCGCGAGCGACAGACGGCCTAATTCGGCTCGGCAGACGGCAGCACAGCCAAAATATAGCAGGCGAAACATTCTACGCGAAACAAGCTGAAACAGGCGGGCGGCCTTTGACGGCCGCCCCCTTTTTCTTTTGTCCTCGATTCGCTGCTCGATTCGCCACTCTCTTGGCTGAGAATTCTCTAACTTCTATGCAAGCCCGGTATGTGCTATAGTTGCCGTATTGTGCTTTCGGCCCGGCAAACGAATTTGCCGTGGATTCTCAAATCACCAAACAAAGGCAAGTACCAAATGACCAACCATCTGCGTCCAACCTCTTGGCGCACGCTTATTGTTCTGGGAGCGCTCTTTCTGTGCATCATGGCGGTGGCAGCCTGCGCTCAGCCCATCGTGCCGGTTGCCCCTGCCGGATCAGACGGCGAGGCGGCTGCTACGGCAGTGGCAACAGACGAAGCAACAGACGAAGCAATGGCTGAAACTACGGCTGAAGCAACAGAAGAAGCTGCTGCCGACAGTGGGGCAGATACGAGTGCCACTCCGGCTGCTCCACCCGTTGCGAGCGGTGAGTGGGAGGGTATGCCGGTCGGCTTTACGGCGGAAGGGTATCCGTTCCGCGGTGACCCCAACGCGCCGATCACGATGTACGAGTACAGCGACTTCCAGTGCCCGTTCTGCGCGCGCTATTTTGTCCAAACCGAGCCCGCAATCAATGAGAACTACGTACGCACCGGCAAGCTGCGTGTCGTCTTCCGTGAATTTCCTATTCAGGAACTCCACCCCAATGCGCCGGCTGCTCACAAGGCCAGCCTTTGCGTAGCCGAACAGGGTGCCGATCTGTATTGGGAAATGCACAGCAAGCTGTTTCAGACACAGACCGAGTGGAGCAATTCGGTCGATCCGTTGCCTGTCTTTGAACGACTGGCGGAAGAAGCGGGCGCCGATCTGGATGCCTACAAGCAGTGTATGGCGACTGTAGACGCAGCCAAGCAGCCGGCGATCGATGCCGGCCTTGCCGACGGTCAGAAGGCCGGCGTTTCCGGCACGCCCAGCTTCCAGTTCGTCGGAGCCGAAGGAGAACCCTACTTGCTGGTTGGCGCCCAGCCCTTCGACCAGTTCGCGCTCTATATCGACTCAATGCTGGCAGGTGAAAAACCGCCGGTGCCAGAGGAGCAGGCCCAAGGCGACCAGGAGATTCCCTTCTGGGCCACGGCTGAGGGCTGGATTCCGGACCCGGAACGCCCGGGCTTTAATATGGCAGGCGACGAGTATCGCGGCAATCCCGACGCCAAAGTCACGGTGGTCGAGTTCTCCGACTTTCAATGCCCGTTCTGCAAGCAGCATGTCGAGGAGACACAGCCGGCGCTGGACGAGGAGTTTGTCGACAGCGGCAAGGTGATGTGGGTATTCAAGCACTTCCCACTATCGATCCACCCGCAGGCGCCCGCCGCCGGTGCCGCCGCCGAGTGCGCCGCCGATCAGGGCAAGTTCTGGGAAATGCATGAACTGCTTTTCGCTAACCAGGGCAAGTGGTCGGTTGAAGATCCGAACCCGGCATTTGAAGAATTAGCCACGGAAGCGGGCCTGGATGCTGACGCATTCACCGCCTGCCTTGAGGACGCCAAAACCGCCGAACGCGTAACCAGTGACATGAGCGAGGGTGCACCCTTCGTCCAGGGTACGCCGACCTTCATCGTTCTCTACAACGGCGAAGGCCAGATCATTCCGGGCGCACTGCCACTTGACACGTTCAAGCAGGTTCTGCAGGACGCGATCGACAAGACAGAAAGCGCCGGCAGCAACTAAGAGGCACGCGTGACTTTGCAGGTATAGAAGCAGCGGGTGATGTGCGAGCTAAGCTCGCACATCACCCGCTGCTTTTCTTGTATTGGCACATTATCCCCGTCCACATCGTCGACGTGACTCATTGGGTGACCTACTACTGGCCCATATACTGGGCTACGTTCTTTAAGTGCTCATCGTACGTTTCGGCAAATACATGGCGGCCGCTGCCATCAGGCAGCGCAACAAAGTACAGATAGTTGTGCTTCTCCGGGTTAAGCACGGCCTCTATGCTACTCAACCCAGGCGCAGCAATCGGCCCGGGAGGAAGACCGGCGTTCAGGTAAGTGTTATACGGGCTGTTGACGGTCGAGTATTCCTCAAGCAGGACCGGTGTCTTCCACCATTGCCCGCTAGCGGGCTGATAGCCCATAGCATACTGCACGGTCGGATCGGCATCGAGCTTGATGCCGCTGGCGAGCCGGTTGAGGTACACGCCGGCAATGGTGGGCCGCTCCTCACGGACGACCGCTTCACGTTCGACGATACTGGCTAGCGTCAATACTTCGTGCAACGACAAGTTCGACGTGCCGTTTGCGCGTGCCGCTTCATAGAGCGGGACAACACGCTCGGCAAAGGTGTTCAACTGGCGTGCCAGCACATCCACGGCGGTGGCATTGGTCACCGGGATCTCATATGTATCGGGAAAGAGATATCCCTCAAGGCTTGCGCCCTGCGGCCGCTCGCGCAGGAACGGATAGCGATCGGGATCGATTGCCGCTGCCGACGCAGCCAAGCTGCGATACGCTTCACCCTTGGCGGGATCGGACAAGACGCCGGCCTTGGTCAAGTAATCCGCCGTCTGTTCAAAGCGCCACCCTTCCAGGATCGTCACACTGACTGACTCGCTATCGGCATGCTGAATGGCCTCGACGACTTCGCGCAGTGACATCGACGGGTCCAGCACATAGATTCCAGCCTGGATCTTTTCGTCCAGTGAATTCAAGCGCACGTAGGCCTCGAACAGCTCGGGATCGCGGATCAGTCCGAAACGCTGCAGCTCTTTGGCAATGGTGCGTGCGGCCATACCGGACTCGATCGTAAATCGCACGGGGCGGCTATAGCTGCTGGCGGCCTGATCCAGCTCCGCAGCATGGCGATCAAGGTAGATCCGCATACCTGGCTCGCCGAGTCGCGAACAACCGGCCAGCACAAACAACACCATCAAGAGAACTGCGGTCAATGCCATCCCAGGCGCCCCATTGCGGTAGCTGCAAGGTGACAGGGATTGCCGTCGAGTCAATAACAAAGGTGCCTCCCTCTACTTGACGCGCGCTACCTGTGAATCGTCGCGGCGCGTAAATCTTGGATCCAGTTCGTACAACTTGCGAAGACCATCGACTAGGTTCGTATGCGGCCGATATTTGAGCAGCTGCCTGGCCTTGGTCAAATCGGCCACGAGGCTGCCAATGCCTCCTGGCTTTTCGGAGTTATAGATGACGTCTGCCTTGGCCTTGACAGTGGCACCGATCCGTTCGATCAGCTGCCCCATGGCCGTTTCCTCGCCGCTGCCGACGTTGATCACCTGCTGGTTTACGTTGGCAGCCGTGGCGGCGCTCATCAAGGCTTCTACGACGTCGTCGATATAGACAAAATCACGGGTCTGTTGCCCATCGCCAAAAACCACAACCGAGCCACCGCCCAGAATCTGGTGCATGAACAGCGGAATGACCGGCGCGTGCGACGGCGGCAATTGTTGCCGCGGGCCATAGGCGTTAAAGATGCGCAGGGCCACCGTTTCGAAACCTTCCAAGCGACCGATAGCAAACAAATACCGTTCGGCTGCCAGCTTGCTGACTGCATACGGTACGGCTGGGTTTGGCGCCAAATCTTCGGAGACGGGTTTAATTTTCTGATCGCCGTACACTGTCGCGCTGCTGGCGAAAATCATGCGCTTGACCCCCACGTCGCGGCAAGCCTCCAACAGTGCCACAGTACCGCCGACGTTCACGTCGTTGTACTCGCGCGGGTAAAGCACTGATGCCGGCACGCTTACCAACGCAGCGAGGTGATAGACAGCATCGACACCCTGCAGCAGCGACCAGAGCTTGGGTATGTCGCGTACGTCGCCGCGCGTGAAGCTGATGCCGCTGGCCAGTATGGCGGGATCGCCGCTGCTCAGGTTGTCCAGCACGCGCACATAATGGCCATCGCTGTGCAGACGGTTGGCCAAGTGCGCGCCAATAAAGCCGGCACCGCCGGTTACTAGGATGCGCATGATCTTTGCTCCATATCAAACAAGACGCCTGACCGCTGCCGGCGACCAGGCACGGGGGATAGTTTCATGCGCAAGACCTCCGGCCAAACCACCTTGTTACCGTCGCGCATCTCCCGGATCGGAGGAGCGATTTGTGGACGAGTCCGTCAGATCGCCAGGTGGCTTTGGTGCAGTCTTCGGCGGTGGGCTAAGCTCAAAGTCGAATGGTTTTACGATTGCATTGTAGCTGCGACAGGCTTCTACCAGGTTCGCAGATGAGAAATGCCCCATGGTCCAAAACTTGATACGCGGCTCGCCGTGAAACAACATCTCCACCATTTCCGCCGTGCTGCAGCCACTGCGTTCCAACCGATCCACTTCCTGGGCCAACTGTATCAAGGCGCTAATCTTGCCGTACAGGTCCGGCAGTGGGGTTCGACGAATCGAGCCACTGCCGGGAAACAGGCGCTCCGGGCGTAAGCTAGCCATCGTACGAAGGCTGCTGACGATGGCGAACATATCAAACTCAGGCGCCCAGGCCACGTCGCGCCCGCCAATAAAGGCGTCACCGCTGAAGAGCCAGCGGTAACGTGGCTCGAAGTAACAGACATGGTCACGGCTGTGACCTGGCGTTTCGATCGCCCGCAGCACAAATTCATCCGTTCCGATGCGATCGTCTACATCGTCGAGAGAACAGACGCCGGCGCATGGCTGTGGTGTTCCCCAAGTCAGGCGCCGGTAAGCCTGAATTCGTATTCTTTCCGGCTCCTCAATCAGCGGAATTGCCTGCCGCGGCGCATAGACGGTTGCCGCTGGATAGTGCTGGCGCAGGAGGTGCAGCCCACCAATGTGATCTTCATGGGCGTGGGTGATTGCAATCTGGCGAACCGGGATATTGGCCAGTAAACGCACCAATTGACCGGCAGTGCAGGCAGGCCCGGTGTCGATCAACAGTCCATCGACCCAGTAGGCTGCGGTCCAATAGAGTGGACGACCAAACAGCGAGCGCGCCATGCGAAACACTCGCACTGAGCCGTGCTGCTCCACATCGATCATTGCCCGTCTCCTTTGAAGCTCGACCTAGGGATGGTGCACATGTGTCTATCCTCCGATCAACAGACTCCCTGCCGGCAGCGTCATGCGCTCGACGCCCACTATAAAGCGGTCCATAATTGGCTGCGGAATCCTAGCCATGTGACCCGCCAGGTCCACGCAAATGTGCTCGGTGTAACCGGTTGCCAGCAGCGCGCCGGCCACGTTTTCCACAGCATAGTCAAACCGCACCTGCCGGCTGCGCAAATGGGTGAGCGATGCCGTAACGCATACCGTGTCGCCAAATCGAGCCGGCGCCCGATACTCTACGCAAGCGGCAGTGACGGCAAAGTGGTTCCCGCCGGCGGCCACTTCCGCATACGGCACGCCTGCCACGTCCATCCAGTGTATGCGTGCGGCCTCAAACCAAACCAGGTAATTGCTGTGATGCACCACACCCATGCCGTCCGTTTCGACAAAGCGCACCGGCAGTTCCAGCGTAGCGCTGGCCCGGCCATTATCCCCAGTTGCTTCCATTTGTTCCTACATATGAATTGGATGGCCTTCAACGGCGTGGGCGGCCTCCATAATGACTTCGCTCAAGGTCGGGTGCGCATGCACTGTGCGGGCGATTTCGGCGGGCGTAATCTCCATATACTGTGCGAGGCTCAACTCGGGCAATAACTCGGTCACGTCCGGCCCAACCAGGTGAGCACCGAGAATCTCGCCATACTTGGCGTCGGCAATGATCTTGACGAAACCAACCTTGGCGTTCAACCCCTGCGCCTTACCATTGGGCATAAACGGGAACTTGCCAACCTTGATGTCAAGACCCTTTTCCCTGGCCTGCGCCTCGGTGTAGCCCAAGCTGGCTACTTGCGGCTCGCAGTAGGTGCAGCGCGGCATGAAGATGTAACGGTCATCAGGAATGGGCATCGTTTCTGCCCCGGCAATCGTTTCGGCGGCGACGATGCCCATGGCGCTGCCTACATGTGCCAATAAAAGCTTGCCCGTACAGTCGCCAATGGCGTAAATGCCTGGCACGTTCGTGCGCATATATTCGTCGATCTCGATAAAGCCGCGCCTATCGAGCTTGATGCCGGCAGCTTCGAGGTTGGCGCCGTCGGTGTTCGGCTGTACACCAATGGCCATCAGCACCTTGTCCGCAGTTAGCGTCTCGACCGCATCAGTCTTGAGGTTCTTCACCGTGACTGAAACGCCATTGTCGCCGACCTCCACCTTTTCAGTGCGTGTGCTGATCAGCAGCTTTACGCCGCGCTTGGTGAAGACCTTGGCGACTTCAGCCGCTACTTCGGCATCTTCCAGCGGCAGAATCTGGTCCAACATCTCGATGACCGTGATTTCTGCCCCGTAGGTGCTGTAAACATAGCTGAACTCCATCCCAATGGCGCCTGAACCGACCACAATCATCTTCTTAGGCACTTCGTTCAGTACGACGGCATCGCGATACTGGATGACGTTCTTGCCGTCAATCGTCGTACCCGGCAGCGAGCGGGCACGCGCACCAACGGCGATGATGAAATTGGCACTCGTGACCGTTTGCTCCTTGGCATCAGGCACAAACTCCGAACTGCCAACCTTGAGCGTGTGAGCATCCACAAACGTAGCATGACCCTGGATGACGTCGATCTTGTTCTTCTTCATCAAGAAGCCGACGCCCTTCGTTTGGCGGCCAACCACATCACGGCTGCGCTTGACGGCTGCGCCAAAGTCGACACGCAGGTTGTCAAAGGTGAAGCCGTAGTCGGTCGCTGCATGCAGTGTCTCCAACACGTCGGCGTTATGGATCAGGGCCTTGGTGGGGATACAGCCCCAGTTGAGACAGACGCCACCTAGGGTCTCACGCTCCACGATCGCGGTCTTCAAGCCCAACTGCGCCGCCCGGATCGCACTTACATACCCGCCCGGCCCGCTGCCGACGACGACGACATCATACTGATAGCTTTGGTCAGCCACTTGTTTCTCCGATCAACGGTTTGCCGTTGCCAACAACTTGCAGTTGTCAACGGCTTGCAGTTGCCAACAGATCTGGGTTGCCAACTGCTTTGGATTGCTGCCACAAAATGCAGGTTCACTGCCAATTCTCTAATCTCTGCTTGACTGCTGTCAAAAATGCATCACCCTGTGCGCCGTCCAGTACACGATGGTCGAACGTAAAGCTCAAATAGCACATTGGCCGAATGACGATGCTGTCGTCGGCATTTGGCAGCAGCGAAGGGGTAGAACTGCGCACCACCGGTCGCTTGACGATGGCGCCCACACCCAGGATGCCCGTCTGCGGCTGGTTGATGATGGGCGTAGCCAGCAAGCTGCCACCGGTGCCATGGTTGGTCAAGGTGAACGTGCCGCCCTGCACGTCGTCAGGGCGTAGCGAATTGCCGCGCGTGCGCTCGACCAGCTCGTTGACCTGGCGTGCCAGCCCTTGGAGGTTTTTCTCGTCGGCATCGCGCAGCACCGGAACGAGCAGACCATGCGCCAGCGCCACGGCAATTCCGATGTGCATCCGCTTATTGACAGCGATACCTGCGTCGGTAAAACGGCTGTTAGCCTCCGGCACTGCACGTAAACCGGTCACGATGGCGGCGATGAAGTAGGGGGTATAGGTCAAGGCAAGACCTTTGGCCGCAAACGAGCGCTTGTGCGCCTCGCGATGGCGGATAACCGCCGTCATGTCCGCTTCGAAGATCGTTGTCACGTGCGGGCTGGTGCGCTTGCTCATTACCATGTGCTGAGCAATGGCACGGCGCATGGCCGTCAGAGGTGTGAGAATCTCGTCCGAACTGAGCGGCCCATCAACTTCCAGCTCCTCCGCTGCTTGTTCGGTGGTTTTTCCCTGCTCTTCATCTGTGCTCGGCGCGGGCACCTGTTCGGCCAGGACAGCGTCAGGCACCTTGTCGCCAGCATCTTCGAGGTTGCGCTGCAAATAGGCATTGACGTCTTTCTTGGTGACGCGGCCGCCCAGCCCCGTGCCGGCAATCTGTGACAGATCAAGGTGGTGCTCGGCAGCCATGCGTGCCACAACCGGGCTGACAAAGCTGCGCCCACCAGGGCGTTCACCAGAGCCGGCAGCAGCGCCGTTGGCGACCGATCCAAAATCGACGACAGGGCCATCGCCGCTGAGATCAGCGGCCTTATCGGCAACGGCCGGCACTGGTGGGGGCTCTGGCGGGGTGTGGCTGCCCATCATGCCATTGGCAACAGCACGGCCAGATTCCACGCTGCCAGCGGCATCGGGCGTGGACCGGGCTGTTGCACGTTCGGCTTCACTGCCGATTACGGCCAGCACGGCGCCGGCCTTGACGGTGGCGCCCGCCGCCACGCGGATTTCGAGCAGCAGGCCGTCGGCCGGGGCCGGGACTTCGGTGTCGATCTTGTCGGTCGAGATCTCAAGCAGCGGCTGATTTTTGGCCACGTGGTCGCCAGGCGCCTTTAGCCAACGCGCCACGGTGCCTTCGACAACGCTCTCGCCGAGTTGCGGCATCTTGACGACTGTGGACATAAGGAGCCCTCGCTAGCAACTCAGAACCCAGACATCCCTTACAGACAGGTTCGCTCTGCCAGCACTGGCGCTGCCATGCCGGCGGTCATGTATAAGTAATTCTTACCGGGCACGGTTGTAAACCCGGCATGTTCTCCGTGTGGTGTCAGCGCTACGATGTTCATGTATTGACCTTCACGGCTGGCCAGCCCTTGAAGGTCACGCAGCGCCTCCAAGCCTGCCTCGTGCAGCGACATGCCCATCTTCATATATAGCACAATGCTGTAGGCCGTACCGGCACGAATGGCCAGTTCGCCCATGCCGGTGCAAGCAGCTGCACCATAACGATTATCGCAGTAGTTGCCCGGGCCGATCAATGGGCTGTCACCTATGCGGCCGGGATATTTCCAGGCTATGCCACTGGTGCTGACCGCCGAAGCCAGGTCGCCATGCCGGTCGAGCACCAGGAAGTTAACCGTGCCCAGAGTGTCCACGCGCGCGGCCTGATAAATCTTATCCTGCAGGTTGACCGGCCGGGTCAATAGTCCCGCCACCGCGCGCAGGTTTGCCTCGTCGCCAGGCGTCAGCCCACGTTCGTCAAATCGCTCGCGCCAGCGGCGCAGCGCTTCCTCTGTACGTTGATCGGCCGGTTCTTCGCCTAGCTCGGCGGCCAAACGGTCAGCGCCATGCCCGGCGATCAGCACGTGCGGCGTCTCTTCCATCACCCGCCGAGCCAGTGTAATAGCGCGGCCGTAACCGCGCAGCACGGCCACGGCGCCCGCTTCACGTGTGCGCCCGTCCATGATCGAGGCATCCAACTCGACCTCACCCAATACGTTGGGGAGACCACTATAGCCGACGCTGTGTTCTTCCGGATCGTCCTCGACGATCCGACAGGCGATCTCGACAGCATCCAGCGCCCGTCCACCCTCGCGCAGCACTTCCATGGCGGCAAGTGCGCCGGCGCGGCCGTTCTCGCTAGCTACGATAATTGGGAAGCTTTTCATTCGACACCTGACTCATGAATTGAGATGTATTCAGTCAAAATGCCCTGCACGGCGGCCACGAGGGGTTCCCAGGGTACGCCAGGCAGCTTATTGACCGTGACAAAATCCTGCACCATAAACACGTTGTAGACTCCCTCCAGGGCAAAGATTTCCTCGGCCAATCCATGGCCGGCAGCCGCCGCAGCGCTGGGGAAGCTGAGTGGGCGGGCAGAAACCATGCGGCCAAGCACGAACTTCATCGCGTTTGGATTGGGGGTCGGTTGGACCTGAATCGGCATGCGTCGTAGTATAGCAGGACGCCCGCCAATTGCGAACTCCATCAACGATTGCCCGGAGACATCTATGCCGACTTCCCGTGATGCCCTACAAGACAAAATCCTCGCCCAGTATGCCGCCGAACACGCCGATCTGGGGCCTGCCGGCACGTTGGCGTTACTCGATAAAGGTCGCCGCTGGAACCTGACGCCTACGCTTGCGGCAGGCGGGGTTATCGTTTTTCCCCACACCGGCGTAGCTGACTGTGGCCACCAGGTGGCCGCTGCCGTGCACGCTGCGCTCGACAGCGGCGCAGACCGTGTGCTGGTCATTAGCGTGCTGCACGCCTTTACGCCCGAAATGGAAGAGGCGCGCGTGGCGGTGGCGGACGGCGCCGAGCCGCATAACTTTCGGCATTGGGGAATCCAGGGCCCTGGGCTCGACCGTGGCGACGAGTGGCGCAGCGACCACGCGCTGATGAGCTTCCGCCACTTTTGGGCCGCCGAGACGCAGCGCCGTGGCATCAAGGGGCCCGAAGTGATCGAACGTTACCCGTATCTGGCCGGCGGAAAACCGTGGGAACTGCCGGGGATCGACGAACTGGCAGGATTGGCCGAAAATGCCACAATCGTTTCTACTGCCGACGCCTTCCACCACGGCATCGGCTACGGCACACCCGCCGAGGAAGCATACTGGCCCGACGCCGCAGGCCTTGCCTATGCGCAGATGTGCATCGAGGAGGGTATCGAGTTGCTGGCTTTGGGCGACTATTGGGGCTACAACCAGCATTGTGTCCGCGTCAAAAGCGACGCGCGCGATTCAGGGCAGGTCATTCGCTGCTTGCGCGGGCCAATGAACGGCGCGGTTCTGGATTTGGGCTACACTGATGCGACCACACTGTACGATGCGCCGCCGCCCACGTGGGTGGCAGGTGCGCTGATTGAATGGTCGCCCACGATGTAACGCTCCCTGGCGGCAAGACCTTGTGCCCCAAATTACAGACATCGGCTGCGGAATCAGTAGACTGAATCTGCTGTACATTCTGTGGATTCGAGATAAGGGAGCAAAGCATGTCCCAAACAAACGGCGCCCCTGCCAGTGGGTTGCAGCAGGCAACGCTTGGTGGCGGCTGTTTTTGGTGTCTGGAAGCAGTCTATGTGGAGTTGCGCGGGGTAAGCAAAGTTGTATCCGGCTATGCGGGTGGGCACGTACCCAATCCGTCCTACCAGCGTGTGTGCAGTGGCAGCACCGGCCACGCCGAGGTAGTGCAGGTTACTTTCGATCCGGCCGTGGTCAGCTATCGCGAGCTGCTCGAGATCTTCTTTACGATTCATGATCCAACCACGCTCAACCGCCAGGGTGCGGATGTCGGCACACAATATCGGTCGGCGATCTTCTACCATGACGAAGAGCAGAAACGGGTGGCGGAAGAGGTAATCAAGGAGATCACGGCGGCCAAGATCTGGCCCAAGCCTATCGTGACGCAGGTAGCCCCACTGGATATGTTCTACGGGGCCGAGGATTACCACCAGGATTACTTCGCCAATAACCCGATGCAGCCCTACTGCCAGGTGGTCGTGGCCCCTAAGGTGTCCAAGTTCCGCAAGCAGTACTTCGAGAAGCTGCGCAAATAGCCGAGACCCGTGCGAGGCTCGCCCCTTATCCCCTGGCCAACCACATGCCTGGTGGGGCGAGCCTCGCACGAATTTGCGACACTGGCGCAGATTAGTAGCTTCCTACTTGCGCGTGAAGGTATATTCCTCTGCGCCCTGGCCGAAGATGATCTGCGGCTGGCCGGCGTCATCCTCTACCAGGCGGTAGCTGAGTCCCTGCCCCGGCGCGCTGACCTGGATGTAGCCGCTGAACTGGTTCTCCGGGTCGTTATACGGGCGCAGATCGGCTATAAATTCGCCTACATCCAGCAACAGCTTGCCATCCTGCAATGACAGCTCAACATCGCCCAGTACGGGGTTCGTGTACGCACCCAGGAAGAGCTGCACGGCGGCCTCGTCGATACTGTCGCCCATCTTGGCCTGCATTTCGCTTACCTGCTGGGCGATCTGCTGGACGATAAAGGCCAGTTCCTGCTCGACGCGTGGCTCCTGTTCGAAGACCAGTTCCAGTACTTTGGTCGTGACGTTGCCGTTGAAGAGGTTACTGGCGCGTGCATTGGTCAGCACGATCACGCCCAGGTTTGCCTCGGGCAGGAAAGTGAACTCCGACGTAAAGCCCAGCGTGTTTCCGGCATGCGTGATAACAGGCTGACCGTGATAACTTGTCACCATCCATCCCAACCCATAGCCGGCGTTGGCGTTGATAGCGATCTGGGGCTCGCGCGTAACGTTCAGATTCTCAGCCGACACGACCTGTTCACCATCCGGTGCCACACCATCCGCTAGCTGGGTGATCATGTAGCGCGCCATGTCATTCAACGTAGACCAGTGTGCGCCGGCCGGACCGATAGTCTCCAGTGAACGTTCGAGGTCGAGCGATATGGGCACATAGGTCTGATCAAGCATCAGCGTGTGTGGAATGGCATAATTGCCTTCCTCTTCGACCTGTTGGAACGAGAGCGTGGTCGAGATCATCCCGATTGGGTCGAGTACACGGCTCTGCAGCGCCTTGGCATAGTCGCCAGCTAGATCGCCGTTGTTGTTTTCGGCCACCTGGCCCGCAATGTAGCCGGCCGTGGCAACCATCTGGTTGCTGTACTGAAACGCCTCGCCAAACTTGGTGTAGAACTCAAAATCGGCCAGCGCTGCCACCGTGTCCTCGGGAGTCAGCGAGTTGTAGTTGAAGAGCCACTCCATGTCGCGCCGCGGCACGCCTGTGCAGGCGCACACCAGGTTGCGCATTGTAATGGTGTTCGTCAACTCGGGGTCCTTCACTCTAAAGGCGGGGTAGAGTTCGACGGCAGGCGTGTCCCACGTCATCAAGCCATCATCCACCAGCGTGGCCATCATCATCGTCGTCAAGCTCTTGCCGGTCGAACCGATCATCATGCGTGTGTCAGGCGTTACGGCTGCGCCCGTGTCGGGATTGGCCACGCCAAAACCATTGGCATATACCAACTGTCCATCCTGCACAATGCCGACAGCCGCGCCTGGAATGTGAAATACATCCATGTACTTCTCGATAAAGGCTTCCAGCGGCTCGGTAATGGCTGCCGTAATCGTCAGGGGCTGCACACCGCTTAGGTCAGTCTCTTGCTGCGCCAGCACTTTGAATCCCGTGCTGACGATGCCCAACTGTGCCTGGCGCTTCTGGACTCCTGCCACCTGTACATCGTATAAGTCGATGTAGACGATACCGTCCTTGAGCCGCCCCTGCGCCTGCACGATGCGATTGCGGTCTTCCGTCTTGTAGCTGATGCCCACAGTCTTTTCGATACCGGCAGCCGACGGCACATCCAGTGTCTTGTCCACTTCGAGAGCAAACGCTGGGTCCACCCGCTTCCACGCATCCGCAACTGCCTGGCCAATATCCGTACCTTCTGCGGTCAACAGATAGACTTTGATCGTGCCTTCCGGATCGCTGAGAAAAGCGTAGCCGTCCTGCTCGCTTACCGTCCAACTGGTGGGTACCGGCACGGAAAAGCGGCCCGCTCGGTCCGTATACGTGCTGGCCACGCCCGCCGTCTGCGGCTCTGCGCCATGGGGCTCACTAACCGCCTCGTTTTCGGTCGTTGCGCCTGCCGCCTGCTGAGGAGCCAGCGTAAACTTCCCCTCATAGCCAGACTGCACCATCGTGCCGGCGATCGTCCCATCGCCTGCCAGTTCGCCATCAAACTTTGCCGTCTGTGGCCCTGCCAGCATTTCAAAATGCACAGTGGACCCATTCACCGCAATATCGTGCAGCGGAATACCGGTTGCACCCTGTTGTGGTATATCGATCGTGCCGCTGTAACTGCCGTCCTGCTCCTGCAGCGTCACCACGATATCCAGTTCTGCTCCGGCGATCGACAATTTGCCGCTGTAAACACCGGCTGCCGTCGACGCCTGTGCTTCGGAAGCCTGCGCAGCAGCTACAGAAGTCGCTTCAGCAGTGACCTCCCCAGCAGGCGCTTCCATCGTTGGGGAAAGCGGTCGCACTGGCTGGCAACCTGCCGCCAATAATACGACCGCCACTAACCACATTCGTACCATACTCGAGTTACGCAGCATATTTCAGCTCCTTTCACCTCTATTCTACGCATTCGGCCCGCCAAAGGTTCTGCCGGATGCGCCCCATACTGTCATCCTGACTGCATACGATACGGGCGGGCTGGCGCGCTTGTGCCGCTCCTCACAAAAAGAGACACCGAGTTTCTCAAGCGAACGTCACGTGTCGCAATGACGCTCGCTTGAGAAACTCGGTGTCCAGCACACCTTCGTTGCGGACGCGCGGCGCAGTCGCGCTCCCTGACTGCTATACAGTCTCAGCCTTCTCTGTTACCACCAGGCGCTCGGCGATGAGCTCGGCGACATCTCTGACCTTGACGTCCTTGCCGGCCTGCTTAGAAGCGTCAGTCAGCATCGTCAAGCAGAAGGGGCAGCCTACGGCGATGGTCTTGGCGCCCGTAGCGGCAGCTTCTTCGTAGCGTGTAATGTTGACGGCTGCAGTGCCGTGCTCCTCTTCCTTCCACATCTGCGCGCCGCCGGCACCGCAGCAGAACGACTGCTTGCCATGACGCGGCATCTCAGTGATAAAGGCGTTGGTGCTGAGCAGCGCCTGGCGCGGCTCTTCGACGATGCCGTTGTGACGGCCTAAGTAGCAGGGGTCGTGGAAGGTGATCATGTCCACGTCGCCCGCCCGCTGCACGCTGATCTTCTTGGCCGCTGTCAGTTCGGTGAGCAGTTGGGTATGGTGAATGACCTCGTAGTTGCCGCCGTACTGGCCATATTCCTTGCCCAGTGTGTGCAGGCAATGCGGGCAGGTGGTCACGATACGCCGCTTCTTGTCGCCCATCACCTCGTTGAGCACCTCGATGTTGCCCTGCGCCAACTCGAAGAAGAGCGCCTCGTTGCCGGAGCGGCGGGCCGAGTCGCCCGTGCAGCGCTCCATTTCGCCCAGGATGGCGTAGCTCACACCCGAGGCGTTGAGTACTTTGGCAAAGGCACGTGCCGTCTCTTGGGCACGCGGGTCGTACGACGGTGCGCAGCCCACCCACCACAACAGGTCAAAGTCCGGATTATCGTCCACCGTCGGCACCTCGGCGTCACCCACCCACTTCATGCGGTCACGCGGGCTGAGATTCCACGGGTTGCCATTGCGTTCCATGCCGCGGTACGCTTGCTTAAGCTCGGCCGGGAACTCGTTTTCCATCAGCATGCGCTGTCGGCGGATGTACATGATGTCAAACATCGGCTCGTTGCCGACCGGGCAGATGTTGACGCAGGCGCCGCAGGCCGTGCACGCCCAGACGGCCGATTCACTGATGGCAAAGTCGATCAGTGAGAACTCAGACTCCTTGCCGCCCGCCAGTTCGGACAAGTGCTCGTTTAGATAGTAGCGCTTATTGACTTCCAGGGCCGAGGGTGAAAGCTCCTTACCCGTTACGTAGGCGGGGCAGGCGTCCTGGCAGCGGTTGCACATGATGCAGGCGTAGGCGTCCACCAGGTGCGTCCAGGGCAGCTTCTCGATCTTGTCGACGCCAAACTCTTGGATCGACTCATCCTCGAAATTGATCGGTTCAAGCGTGCCCAGCGACGTGCGCTTGGGCTTGGTCAGGAAGTTGATACCCGACATGATCAGGTGAAAATGCTTGGTGTAGGGGAAGTAGGGGATAAAGGCCAGGATCAAGCCGATGGCGATCCAGAAACTTAGGTGCTCGCCAACCACACGCGCCGTCTCAGGCCAGCTGGCCCACAGGTTGGCGAGGGCGCTGGAGAAGGGCTGCCATGGGTCGGACCCTTCCAGGGAGATCTTGAAGCTGCTGCCAAGCCAGCGGAATCCGACGTGGAAGAGGATAAACAGCGCCACGATCAGGGAGTCGCGGCGGATACCGCCGTTCTTCACACGCTCCACCAGCTTCACGTTTTCGCGGTAGGCCAGTGCCTTGTCGCGAAATACAAAGCGGCGGAAAATAAAGTAGATAATACCCACCAAGACGCTGATGGTGGCGAGGTCGGCCAGGAAGCGGTAGAAGTCACCTAGGATGTTCTGTCCCAGGAAGGTGATGGGGAACAGCGCCTCCAAGATATCGCCAAAATTGACCAGGAAGTAGAAGACAAAGCCGGCCGAGATCAGGATGTGGAAGAAACTGCTAAAGGGACGCGTCTTCCAGATCGGCTTGGTTGTGATCCAAGTCACGGCAGCGTGCCATAGGCGGCCCATCATCGTGCTGAAGCTGGGTTTCTCGCCCGGCCCGCGCATCACGACATCATACACCTTGCGGAAACCAACATAGCCAAAATACAGCGATGCGCCGACGGCGACAAGGAATAGAATCTTTTCCAGCACGGTTAACATGGCAGACCTTTCATAACTAGTGTCGATGGGGAACGGCAGGGCTTCCTATAGTAGGGTTTAGCGCCGGCCCGTTTCAATCTGGTTGCCGGAAGGTTATGCAATTGGAAGCAATTCTACTCTGAAATTGTGAAAATGGGTACTAACACCTGACACAGGAACGGTGGGTCATCCGTCACCTGACCGGAGCGCAGGCGTCCTCGCCTGCTCCCCCCGTGCCTGGCTCATCGCGCCGCCCACCCAATGTCCCCGGGACCTCGCAGGTCCCGGGGACATGTCGCCCCCCGTACGCACATCCCGCGCCGTCTAGTGAGGCGCCACCGAAGCCCGCACCACGAGCTCTGCCGGCAGCAGGTGATGCGGCGCGGCACTGTCCCCCTCCAGCGTTCGCAGCAGCAGTTCGGCTGCCAGCTGGCCCTTTTTGCATGTGGGCTGCGCCACTGTGGTCAGCGGCGGCGTGGCCCAGGCCGACAGGGGGATATCGTCAAAACCGGCAAATGACATGTCCGCAGGCAAATTGAGGCCGCGCGCCACCGCCTCGCGCATGGCCCCAATCGCAATAATGTCACTCATCGCTACGATAGCAGTGGGCTTGCGTGCCGCCTTCAAAATCCTGGTCATCGCTTCACGCCCACCATCCTCAGTTGCCGGTGACTCCAGCAGCCGTACCTTGCGCCCATCAATGGTTGCCCCCATCTCGTTCAGCGCCGCCAGGTAGCCGTTGATGCGGTTACGCAACGTGCCGACATATTCACGGAAATGCGCCTGTTTGCCCGAACGAATAGCGATGATCACAATTTCGCGGTGGCCGGCCGCTAGCACATAGCGCATCACAGCACGCGCACCGCCCTCGTCGTCGATGTTCACGCCGGGAGCGCCCTCAATCGGGTCGCTGTCCACCGTAACGTAGGGCACGCCGCGCTGCCGCAGCACCACCATAGTGGACTTAAATTCCTCCAGCCCCAAGGTCAGGAAGCCATCCACTGCCGCGTTGTCGATCGCGCGGCGCATACTGCCCTCGATTGGCGGCGCCAACATCAACGACAGCCTGGCTCTTGTACAGATCTCGCCAACCCCCTCCAGAAACGCCGGCAGAAATGGATTACGAAAAACCTCCTGCAGCGGCTGTGGTACCAACACCCCGATTGCTCCGGTGCGCCCCGTACTCATGCTACGTGCCACTGGGTTGGGCACAAACCCAAGTTCCTCGGCAATGGCGAGGATATTTTTGGCCGTAGCCTCTGAAAGCCGGTTTGGATTGTTAAAAGCAAAGGAGACTGCCGTCTTGGAGACGCCGGCGCGACGCGCAATTTCGGAGATAGTTACCCTGGGCATGGAATTGTGTCCATCGCTCTATTCAAGCGGAACCAGCACAAACGCGCTTTGCTCGGGCAGCGCGTCAAAATGGATAGTGCCGGCGCGCTCCGTGAACGTCTGCCCCGACAGCAGATCGCGCCACGTACGGTTTGGGCCGGCATCCATCGCTTCACTGCTCGCAATTGTGACGTCGATTAGCGCCTGGCGTGGATTGGTCACAACGATTACTTCGTCCTCGGCCGTGCAGCGGCGAAATGCATATAGGCCATTAAAGACGCGTAGCGTCTCGATGCTGCCGCGACGCAGCGCGGCATGGCTACGGCGGGCAGAGGCCAACGCGCGGATAGCTGCATACACCTCCTGGTTCCACTGCCCGGCCTCCCAGCACATCGTGCGCCGGCAGTCGGGGTCATTCTCGCCTACCATGCCGATCTCGTCACCATAATAGACCATTGGTGCTCCCGGCAAGGTGAACTGAAGAACTGCCGCCAATTTGGCGCGGCGCACGTTACCTCCACTCAAAGTCATCAGGCGCGGCGTGTCGTGGCTTCCCAGCAAATTTAGGTTCAGGGCGTCAGCTGGTCCGTGCACGGAACGTAGACGTGCAGAAAAATGGTCGAAGTCTTCGGCGTCCATTGTATCGCGCACGCAATAGTCGAGAATGCAGTCACGCAGCGGGTAGTTCATGATCCCATCGCAGGTATCGCCCTCAAGCCAGTGCGCAGTATCGCGCCACGTCTCGCCCACGATATAAGCATCGGGCTTGATAATTTTGACGGCCGTACGAAACTCACGCCAGAAGTCGAACGGAGCCTTCCAAGGAACATCCAGGCGCCAGCCATCGATGTCACAAGTCTCGATCCAGTAGCGGGCCACGTCCAGCAGGTACTCCCGCACCTCGCGGTTGGCCAAGTTCAGTTTTGGCAGGAACGCTGCCCCGCCACAGGTCTGGTAGGAAGGCGGCTCGTAGCGGACCGGGTAAGAGACGTCCTGGAACCAGCCAGCATAAGGCGACGTAGCGCCGCGGGCAACCACGTCTTGAAATGCCCAAAAACCGTCGCCACAGTGATTGAACACCGCGTCCAGCACAACGCGCAGCCCGTGTGCGTGGCAAGCGTCGACCAGGCTGCGCAGCAAGTCCGTCGAGCCAAACGCCGGATCGACTGAGAGGTAGTCACAGGTGTCGTACTTGTGATTGCTGAGCGCTGTGAATACTGGCGTCAAGTAGAGAGCCGTCACGCCAAGGTCGGCCAGATAGTCGATGCGGTCCAAGACACCCTGGAGGTCGCCGCCAAAGAAGTTCTCGCGCGTCGGCATGGAGTCCCATGGTACGGCGCCAGTCGGGTCGTTGCCGGAATCGCCATTGGCAAACCGTTCTGGGAAAATCTGGTAGAACACGGCGTCTTGTACCCATACTGGATGGCTTACGTCCGTCATTGATTGCCCTTTCTAGATCAGCCCTTGATACCGGAACTGGTCAATCCGGCAATAAATTGCTTCTGCGTGAGGAAGAACAGCACCACCGGTAGGATTGTGGCCGTAACCGTGCCGGCCATCATGTAGGTCCATTCCGTCAGATATTGGCCCGAAAACGCCTGCAAGCCTACCTGAATTACTCGCAGCTTTTCGTCGTTGGCAACCAGGAGTGGCCACAGAAAATCGTTCCACACAAATAGGAATGCAAACAGCCCCATCGTGACAACCGTTGCGCGGTTAAGTGGGACCACGATGCGCCATAGGATGCCCCAGTGCCGGGCGCCGTCCAGCCGCGCGGCGTCGAAATAATCGCGCGGCACGCCGATAAAACTTTGCCGCAGCAGAAAGATGGAAAATGCATCGACCATGCGCGGCACGATCATCGCCTGGTAGGTGTTCAGCCAGTCCAGGTCGCGCACGATCAGGAAGGCCGGGATGATGGTGGCCTGAAATGGAACCATCATCGTAACGATAAACAGCAAGAAGAGCGCATCGCGTCCGGGAAAGCGCAAGCACGCGAAGGCATAGGCGGCCATGCTTGCCAGTACCAGGCGTGCGCTAACGACAGCCACCGCCACCAGCAGCGTATTGAAGTAATAGCGCAAGAAGGGTGCTGCCTCCCACGCCTTTACATAGTTGCCAAATTCGAAATAGGCCGGGTACAAGTAGGGAGGCTCCCCGATCATTCCGCGCGGCTTGAGCGAAGTTGTGACCATCCACAGATAAGGCACCAGGACAACTAGCGCCACCGGCACGAGAACCACCAACAGCTTCACATTGGCCAACACGCGACGGCGCCGTACGCTGTTCGCCGCTTGACGGATCATTGACCCGCCAGATTGTGGATGAATGGGCGTATCAGAAGCTTCCATCGTTACTCCTGCGCTACGCTTTCGCCGACGCCGAAGCCGCTAAGCCGCCACTGCACCAGCGTCAAGGCAGCGATCACCACGAGCATTACGACAGCAATGGCAGCCCCGTAGCCCATCTTAAAAAACGTAAAAGCATTCAAATACATAAAGTAGCCGATCACCTCGGTGGCGCCAGCAGGTCCGCCGCGCGTCAGCACCATGATCTGGTCAAACACAAGGAAGGAATCGACAATACCGAGAATGACCAGCATGGCGGTCGTTGGCCTGACAAGGGGTATCGTCAGGTATAGGAAACGCTGCCACGCATTGGCGCCGTCTACTTCGGCCGCTTCATATTGCTCCATGGCTAGCGACTGCAGGGCAGCAAGGTAGATCACAAGGTTGAAACCTACTCGGCGCCAGATTCCCAGCAGCATGATAGTCGGCAGCGCCCAAGTCTGATCTCCCAGCCAGTTGGGTCCCGCAATGCCGACGGCGCGCAGCACGACATTGACGTAACCGATACCGGGGTTGAACAACAGCAGCCATACCATGGCCGCAGCGACGGTTGGGGTGATTGTCGGCAGAAAGTAGAGGCTACGCCACGCGGACTTGGCTACCAGCCAGCGCTGATTGAGCAGCACCGCCAACACTAGCCCGCCCACAATGCTAGCTGCCGTCACCACCAGTGCATACTCGAACGTCACTGCCAGCGAGTTCCAGAAGCGTGCGCTACCGAGCAGTGCGCGGAAATTGTCGCCGCCGATAAACGTCCGCACCGGCCCCATATTGTCCCACTTATACAGGCTCAGACGAATCACATCCACGATGGGATAAAACGAAAACAGGCCCAGGATCAGCACACTCGGGAACAGGAATAGCACCGCTGTCGGTATATCGCTCGCCGCCATAGTGGCCCATTGCGAACGTTTTCGTCCCGCCTGCGAAGAGGATACTGTCTGCATACGTCAATCGCTTTTACTCGAGAATCACACCACGCCCGCCCTGCCGCAATGTGTTGCTGTCGCCATCACACTTCGTGACCTTGGATGGAGCAATAGGTCGCCGTCGCCCCATCCAAGGCTCACTCTCCATCAACTCAAGTGCTTACGGCTGCGCCAGTATGTCGTTCACTGCTGTCTCCGCTGCTGCCAGTGCCTCTTCCGGCGTGGCCTGTCCCAGCAGAGCCTTCTGGATCTCCGTGGCAAATGCATTCGACACTTCGTTGTACTTGGGTGTGGCGGGCCGCGTATGGGCGTACGCCATACCTTCGACAAATGGCTGCATGCGCGGCTCAGTCTCGTTTACCCACTTGAGATAGTCCGCATTGCCCGCCACCGATTGGCGCACTGGCAAGAACCCGGTTTTCTGGTCCCAGAGCAATTGCACTTGGGGGCTGGTGATGTACTTGACAAACTCCCAGGCCGCCTCTTTGTTGGGTGAACCGGAGAAGACAAAGGCATGTTCGCCGCCAACATTCGTAGCACTTTCGCCGCCCTCCGGCGCCGGCACCAAGGCAATGTCCCACGCAAACGGTGCGTCCTTGCGATAACCGAACAGCCACGAACCGTCGAGCTGCATGCATGCCTTCTGCTCGCCAAACAGCCCCCACGGTCCCGGCTGCGAACCCTTACCTTTGAGCATATCTGACACATATGTCAGCGCCTTCAGACCTTCCGGCGTATTGAAAGCAGCTTTGCTGTTGTCTTCGTTCAGGAATTGGCCGCCTGCCGCCCACAGCCACACCTGGAACTGCCAGGTAATACCTTCGCCGACCGGCTGCGTGTAGTATTCGAAACCCACTACGCCGTTGGTTGGGTCCTGGCACTTCTCTGCCATCGCCTGCATTTCCTCCCATGTCTTGGGCGGTGTTGCGGGGTCCAGCCCGGCTTTTTCAAACAGATCCTTGTTCCAGATCAACTGCATGTTGTTTGTGCTCACCGGCAGCCCATAGCGCTTGCCGTCAATCACATCATACTGCGCCAGGCGTGGGTAGAAATCGTCAACGTTAACATCTGCGTCGTTGGCAATCAAGTCGTCGAGTGACTCGACGCCGCCGGTTGCCACCAACTGCGGCAAAAAGATCAAGTCCACCGCTGCCACGTCGGGTACGTTGCCGCCTGCGATCGAGGTCTGCAGCAGCGTCATCATGTCAGCGTACGGCTGGAAGACATTCTCCACCTGAATGTTGGGATGCTCCTCGTTGAATTTTGCGACAATCTCATTCATGACTTCCATGTTGACATTGTCCCAGTTGTTCCAGAAAGTCAGCTTTACCGGCTCTTGTGCAGCAGCTGTGTCACTCGCTGGTGCTGCGCCGGTTCCGGCATCCGCGGGCGCAGTGGTTGCAGCTGAAGGAACAGCCTGGCAGGCGCCGAGCAGCAGTGCGGCGACAGTCAGGAGTGCGATAGTGAGGGAAGTAAACGACCGCAATCTCATTGTTCGATACTCCTTCCAATCAGGGCAATATAAGGTTGGCAATTGGCTCAAACGGCAACTAAACCGGTTTAGTTAACCGGTTTAATAATCGCGCAGTTTGGCCAGCGTGTCAAGCCATTTTGGCACACAAGGGTGTGCGTCCAGATTTTGGACGCGCCGGAACAAAGCCACACGTTAAGTCCGCACGCCGGGTGCGGAGCGGCCTGACGGCCACCTGTGTGGGCGAGAACACGGGCATGTGTGCGGTTGAGGCGCCGGGGGCGCCAGGCGCACGAAGGCGTGCGCACTGGACATCCTGATGCACACCCTGCACACGAAACGTGCACGCCAACAACAGGGCATACCGAGTTGATGTCGTTGGAAGCGCGCCGGATATACTAACCCGCATGCTCGCAGCTACATTTTTCTTTTACGGCGATCTTAACGACTTTCTACCCGGTGCGCAGCGCGACCAGGGAATCGTCCAGGAAATGGCCGAACATGCCGCCGTAAAGCACCCGATTGAGTCGTTGGGCGTTCCTCATCCGGAGGTGGAGGCGATTCTGGTTAACGGCCGGCTAGCGGATTTCAGCTATCGCCTGCAAGATGGTGATCGCGTCGAGGTGTATCCGCACGCAATGACGCGGTTGCTGCCCGAGTATTTGCCGCTTCGCCCGCCTCCTCCTTTACCGGTATGTTTTGTGGCGGACGCACATTTGGGCCGGTTGGCGGCCTATCTGCGCATGCTGGGCTTCGATACGCTCTACCGCAACGACTACGACGATCACGAGCTTGCTGCCATTACGGCAAGCGAGCAGCGTGTGCTCTTAACGCGCGACCGTGGCCTGCTCAAGCACAAGAGCGTAGTCTACGGTTACTGCGTGCGCGAGGCCGATCCGCACCTGCAATTGCTCTCAGTGCTACGGCGCTATCATCTAGCTGCGAGTGTGCAGCCGTGGCGGCGCTGCACGCACTGCAACGGGCTGCTGCATGACGTCGAGAAGAGTGCAATCGTGGATCGGCTGGAGCCTAAGACAAAGCAATATTATGATGCATTTCAGCAGTGCGACACATGCGGACGGGTTTATTGGCAAGGCTCGCACTTCGACCGTATGACCGCATTCGTGGAGAGGGTATTGAGCCAGGTATAATCAAGTCAGTTTCGACCTCTGCTCCTCGGCCAAAGGAAGGATCCAGTCTTGTCTATCGCAGACGACGATCGCCCCGCCTTGCCTGATCCGGCTTACCCACTCGCTGCCTGGTTTCTTGGGCCGCGTGCCGAGAACGCTGCGGTGTGGCAGGAGCTGCTCGACTACATCTTTCAGGATTATGTCCACTGGCGGCGCAACTACTTCCCCACCGACCCGGTAGTGGTCAACCGCGTGCAGAGGCGCTCCGACAGTCACGAAGCATGGGTCGACACCCTGACGGCGGCACTCGACGAGACGCTCAACAAGCTCAAGCAACACTTTCCCTTCCACTCGCCGCGCTATATTGCCCATATGCTGTCTGAGCAGACGTTGCCTTCGGTGCTCGGGTACTTCGCCGGCATGCTCTTTAACCCCAATAACGTCACGGCCGAAGCTGCCCCGATCACCGTCGAGTTGGAACTGGAAGTCGGCCGTATGGTGGCCGGTATGCTTGGATTCAACCCGAAACGCGCCTGGGCACACATCACTTCGGGCGGGACGGTAGCTAACCTGGAGGCGCTGTGGGTGGCACGCACGGTGCAGTTTGTACCCTTTATGGTGCAGGAGTTCTGCGTGCAACGCGACCTGCCGTTCCGTATCCACCGTGCCAATGGCAATCCTGCACATATCGGCGAGTTGTCACCGCCCGAGTTGATTGCCGTGCGCCCCAATGAGGCAGTCTTTATGTGGCGCAAGCTGGCCCGTTACCTGCACGACGAGCAGCGCATGCCCGTCAGCGAAATCCTCGGCCAGATTAACGGTCATGTCGCCGCCAGTCGCTACAATCCTAACCATTGTGGCCTGCCCGCCGTGCTCAACCGCACTGAGCTGCGCCCGGTAGTTTTTGTCTCCGCCGCTGCCCACTACTCGATCGCCAAGACAGCCAACATCCTCGGCTATGGCGAGGCCGCCGTGCGCAGTGTGCCGGTCACGCCCCGCTTCCAGATGAACGTGGCGGCATTGCGCGGCATGCTGGGCGACCTGGCGCCTGACGAGTATGTAGCCGCGGTTGTCGGCATCGTCGGTACGACCGAGGAAGGCGCGGTGGATCCGATCCATGAAATCCACTTCCTGCGTGAAGAGCGCGAGCGAGACCTCGACCGATCGTTCTGGTTGCACGTCGATGCGGCGTGGGGAGGCTATCTTCGCAGCCTCTTCTGCGGCCTCGACCTGAAACAACTTCCCCACGGCAGCCCGCTCGAAGCCATCTGCGACGAATATGTGCGTGCCTTGCATATGGAAGATAAGGTGACGCTGGCTGCCGACGCCCAGCACAGGGTTCACAAGTCGAGCGAAGTGCGTTGGGCGGATCGTGAACGTTTACGCCGCATTCCTGGCCATGGCCGACGCTGACTCCACCACGGTAGACCCACACAAGATGGGTTTTGTGCCCTACCCGGCGGGTATTGTGGCTTTTCGCAACGGATTGGTCACAGAGCATATTGTCGAGCGCGCCCAGTACATCTCTGACGAGGCGGGTGGCATCAAAGCCATCGACCAACCGCTGCATGTCGAGGCCGTCGGCCCTTACATCGTGGAAGGATCCAAGCCGGGCGCCGCCGCCCTCTCCTGCTGGCTGGCGCACAAGACCATTCCGCTCGACGTGCACGGCCACGGCCAGATCGTGCGCACCACGCTGTTGAGCGCAAAGAAGCTGTTCAAACACCTGACCAACCACCGCCATCTCTTTGACGCTATCCACGCCGAGGTAACAGGCGAGGATCGCTGTCACCTGCCTTTCACCTTTGCGCCGCTGTTTGAGCCGGACACCAACATCGTCTGCTTCGTGGCCCGCCCCATGCGTTGGCAGGAAGGCAAGCTGGTGGCGGGCGACTGGCGGTTGCCCTGGCTCAACCTGCTAAACGAACTAATCTACGCCGCCACCAGCATCGCTCCGCTCGAAGGCCGCCGGCCTCCGCCCACGGTACAGCCCTTCTTCGTTTCGCGCACGCGCTTCGAGCAGCGCCAGTATGACGCCGCTTCTATCGCCGCCATGCTCGAACACGTGGGCATTACCGCAGACGAATACCGCCGGCACGGTCTTTTTGTATTGCGATCGACGGTAATGAACCCCTGGTACGGCGAGGCCGAACAGGTAGGCGTAGACTATCTGCGCCAGTTTGTCCATCACCTGCACGGGGCTGCGGTTTCCGCCATGCAGCAGGTGGAACAGGCGCGCAGCAAGATCTTGAACAAACAAGACACCGAGTATCTGGCGAGCTGACGCTCGCTTGAGAAACTCGGTGTCTGAAGGCATCAGGTGCGGAGCTTGGAGAATTCTAGATGATCTTCAACTCCGGCTCGGCGCGGATAACCATGACGCTGATCTTGGCCGCTACGACACGGGCGAAATTACGGAAGGCGATGGCCGTCTCGCTCTGCGGTGCAGCCATGACGATGGGATCGCCGCTGTCACCACCCGCACGCACGCGTGCGTCCAGCGGGATGCGCGCCAGAAAATCTACGTGCAGGTCGCGAGCCGCCTGCTCGCCCCCACCTTGGCCAAAGATTTCGCCCGACATGTTTTCGATCACGCCCAGGATCGGCACCTCCAGCCGCTTGAAAGCTGCAGCCCCGCGCATAGCGTCCGCCACCGCCACCTTCTGCGGCCCTGTCACGATGATGCCGCCGGTCAGCGGCACGCTCTGCGCCAGGCTCAACTGGGCGTCACCCGTGCCTGGTGGCAAGTCTACGATCAGGTAGTCGAGCGACCCCCAGTGCACGTCGGTAAACAGCTGCTGGATCGCCTTGTGCAGCATCGGCCCGCGCCAAACCACGGCCTCGCCGTCGGGCATCAGAAAGCCCATACTAATCACCTCGACGCCGTAGCGCTCGAAGGGTACCATCTTCTCGTCACGAATCGCCGGCCGGCCCGACAGCCCAAACATGATCGGAATGTTCGGCCCATAGATGTCAGCATCCAGCACGCCCACGCGCGCGCCGTCCATGGCCAGGCTCACAGCCAGGTTGGTGGCAACGGTGCTCTTGCCCACGCCGCCCTTGCCCGACGCCACGGCGACAATGTTTTTCACGGGGATGTTGAGCTTGCCGATGATGCGGTGGTCGGTGCGCACGTCGGCCGTAAAGCGCACGTTGACGTTCTTAACGCCGGGAACAGCCTTGACGGCGTCGATGGCGTCCTGCTCCATCTTGGCGCGCAGGGGGCAGGCGGGCGTCGTCAGCACAATGGTAAAGCCCACCTCACCGGCGCTGACCGTGAGGTCGCGGATCATGTTAAGCGCAACCAGGTCCTTATGCAGTTCCGGCTCCTGTACTGTCGCCAGCGCCTGCATCACGGAATCGGCGGTGGGGGAGCCGTTATTGAAAAATCCAGCCATAATCTGCTAATCCTTTGGCAACAGAATCGTATACAGTCGTTTTCCTAGATCGTACCCCATCTTGGAGCACGTTCCGCAAGGAGCTATCCAGAATAGCGTCAGTATAACGATATTGGGGAGCAGAAAGAAACCATCGGGGCCTTTGCGTGCCTGGCTCTTTCACCTCGCACGCTCTTATACGTCAACTCACGGTCAATTTGCTTTGACCAACGTGCTCGCGCCAGTAATGCGCCGTCTTGGCCAGCGCCGTGATCACGTTGCGAATCTCGTAGTCCAGCCGAAAACTGGGCCCAGCAGGCAGGTACAGCACGCTGCCGTTACGGCGCACGCAAACGTTCTCGGCCACGATCGCCCGCAGCAGCCACACGGCCATCGCCTCGTCGGCGCAGGCGACGCCGATCCACCCCGGCGGGCCGTCGCATTCTACCGGCAGACCGCTGACCAGTTCGATCCCGCGCGCCATTTCGGTTACGACGGTAGCATACTCCTCCGGGCGGCTGCGCACGTCCGCCGGATCGGCCGGTTCCAACAGCCCGTCGCGATGTGGTGGCCCGCCAGCCAGCGCCAGGTCACAGAAGTCGGTCCACATTTCGTCCCAGGCCACGCGGCCGTCGTCGCCATACTGCAAGTCTGCCCCCACCATAGGCGCAGCGGTCGGCGCCACCCCTTGATAGCGCGGCGGCAACACGCCGGCCAGCCTGCGTTCAAACTGGTGGCTGTGCAGCGATGCATGGCTCAACAGCTCGGCCGGCCCGTCGTACTCGATGCGCCCGTCCCACAAGCGCCGCCGGCGCGGCGCCGTGCGCGCCATCTGCGGCTCGAGCCAGGTGATCACGGTGTCCAGCCCCGTGCCGTCCTTGAGGTTGCAGAAGACAAACGGCAGGTCGCCCCGCATCTTCTTGGCATCGCGCGCCATCACCTCGAGTGATGCCCCGACGAGCGGGGCCAGGTCGATCTTGTTGATCACCAGCAGATCTGAGCGCGAGTTGCCCGGCCCGCCCTTGCGTGGAATCTTGTCGCCGGCCGAGACGTCGATCACGTAAATCCACACATCTACAAGCTCGGGGCTAAATGCTGCTGCCAGGTTGTCGCCGCCGCTCTCCACCAGGACCAGGTGCAGCTGCGGGAAGGCCGCCTCCAACGCGCACACCGCCTCCAGGTTCATCGAGGCGTCGTCGCGGATGGCAGAATGCGGGCAGCCGCCCGTCTCCACCCCGCGCACACGCGCCTGCGGCAGCACCCCACGCCGGCGCAGAAACTCGGCATCCTCCTGCGTGAAGATGTCGTTGGTCACGACGGCCACTTCGTAGCCGGAGGCCGTCAACTCGCGGCTAAGACATTCGACGATAGTCGTCTTACCGCTTCCCGACCGGCCCGGCCACACCAACGCGCAGCGCTGGAGCGACGTCATTCGCTGCCGAGGCGGGACTTGCTACACTGGTTTCCATGGCTATCTCACTTCTCGTTGTCTCTCAACTACAATCTCGTTGTGGCGACCACACCCTTCCCGGAAGACCCACCCTTCCCGGAAGACTCACACGGCCAAGTATTCGCGCGCCGCGGCGCTGTCAAACTCTGCAGTGGCGCCGTGCATGACGATTGTGCCCGTCTCCATGACATAGAAATAATTGCCCACATTGAGCGCAAAGTCCAGATACTGCTCGACTAGCAAGATCGACGTGCGTCCCTGTTCGCGCAGGCTGCGGATCAAGTCCTCGATCTCGAAGAAGGCTAAAACAGGAAATACCGCTGCGCCATGGGCAGCACCGTTGCGGGCTCGCATGTGGCCAGTACGCCGTCGACGCGTACTTCGTAGGTCTCGGGATCCACCTCGATAGAGGGCGTGGCATCGTTGTGCACCATCTGCGCCTTGCCGATCTGCCGGCAGTTGCGCACGGCCTCGACCTGCTTGTTCAACCCCAGGCGTTGCGGCACGCCTGCGTCCAGAGATGCCTGGGACACAAAGGTGATGCCGCTTGGCCCGATGGCCCGCCCAAAGCTGCCAAACATCGGCCGGTACAACACCGGCTGCGGGGTCGGAATCGAGGCGTTGGCATCGCCCATCGCCCCCCAGGCGATAAAGCCGCCCTTGATCACTAGTTCCGGCTTAACGCCAAACAGCGCCGGCTTCCACAAGACCAGGTCAGCTAGTTTGCCGGGCTCGATCGATCCCACCAGGTGTGACATGCCATGCGCCACGGCCGGGTTAATCGTGTACTTGGCGACGTAGCGCTTGGCACGCACGTTGTCGTTGCGCGTACTATCACCCGGCAACGGCCCACGCTGCACCTTCATTTTGTGCGCTGTCTGCCAGCAGCGTGTGACCACCTCGCCGATGCGTCCCATTGCCTGCGAATCGCTTGAAATCATGCTGATGACGCCTAGATCGTGCAGGATGTCCTCGGCCGCAATCGTCTCGGCGCGGATACGGCTCTCGGCAAACGCCACGTCCTCAGGCACCTGCGGGTTCAGGTGATGGCAGACCATCAGCATGTCCAGGTGCTCGGCGATCGTGTTGACGGTAAACGGCCGCGTCGGGTTGGTGGACGAGGGCAGGATATAGGAGTAGCCGGCAATCTTGATGATGTCCGGTGCGTGGCCTCCGCCTGCCCCCTCGGTGTGATAGGTATGGATCGTGCGCCCGCCGATGGCGGCGATGGTGTCCTCGACAAAGCCGGCCTCGTTCAAGGTATCGGTGTGGATCGCCACCTGCACGTCGTACTGGTCGGCCACAGATAGGCAGGCATCGATCGCCGCCGGCGTCGTGCCCCAGTCCTCATGCAGCTTGAGCCCGCATGCCCCTGCCAGCAGCTGCTCGACAAGGGGCGGGGCCGTGGACGTGTTGCCCTTGCCCAGAAACCCAAAGTTGAGCGGCCATGCCTCCGCCGCCTGCAGCATGCGCGCCAGGTTCCATGCTCCCGGCGTACAGGTCGTGGCGTTGGTGCCCGTGGCCGGCCCCGTGCCGCCGCCCAACATGGTCGTAATGCCGTTGGAGAGCGCCTCGTAGATCTGCTGCGGCGCGATAAAGTGAATGTGAGAGTCGATGCCGCCCGCCGTGACGATCAGGTGTTCGCCGGCCACCACTTCCGTGGAGGCGCCCACCACCAGTTGCGGGTCCACCCCGTCCATCGTGTCCGGGTTGCCCGCCTTGCCTACCTTGACAATACGCCCGTCGCGTATGCCGATGTCTGCCTTGACGATGCCCCAGTGATCGAGGATGAGGGCATTCGTGATGACCAGGTCCAACGCGCCGCTTTCACGCGTGGCAGCGCTGCTCTGGCCCATGCCGTCACGGATCACCTTGCCGCCGCCAAACGGGATCTCCTCGCCGTATACGGTGTAGTCGTGCTCGACCTCGATCAACAGCTCAGTATCGGCCAGCCGCACGCGGTCGCCGGTTGTCGGTCCATATAGGCTGGCATAAACCGATCGTGGAATCTGCAGGCTCATCGAGTTTCGCCCCCTTCCGCACGTGCCAGGGCTGCACTGCGCACGGCCTCGTCGTCCAGGCAGCCGTTGACCCAGCCGCGATGGCCATACATTGTCCGCGTGCCGCCCAGCGCCACCAGCGCCACCTCCTTGTCCTCGCCCGGCTCAAAACGCACGGCTGTGCCAGCCGCGATGTTCAAGCGCATGCCATACGCCGCCGCTCGCTCAAAACGCAGCGCCCGGTTGGCCTCGAAAAAATGAAAATGGCTGCCCACCTGGATCGGCCGATCGCCCGTGTTGTACACCACAACACCGGCCGTCGCGCGCCCTGCGTTCGCCGCTACCGGCCCCGCACCTTCGTCCACCAACACTTCGCCCGGAATCATCTCCTGCTCCTTCTTGGTGCTCTTTGTGCTCTTCGTGGATTGCCTGGTTCCTCATCGAATCGGGTCGTGCACTGTGACCAGCTTCGTCCCATCCGGAAAGGTCGCCTCCACCTGCACCTCGTGGATCATCTCGGCCACCCCGTCCATCACGTCGTCGCGCCCCAAAATCGTCGCCCCATAGCCCATGATCTCGGACACGCTGCGCCCATCGCGCGCTGCCTCCATGATCTCAGCCGTCAAGATGGCGATGGCCTCCGGATAGTTGAGCTTGAGCCCGCGTCCCTGCCGCCGCCGCGCCAGGTCGGCAGCCACGACGATCAGCAGTTTCTCCTGTTCCCGCTGCGTCAAGTGCATACTGGTTCCTTTCCCAATTCCTTGCTGCTCATCTTTAGTCACCCATTGGTTGGCTATGCTATTTGCCTGGCCTGCCTAATACAGCTTGCGCGGCATGACCCCATCCTCACTATACAAAAATCGCCGGGCCGCCGACCAGAAGATCGGCAGCCCGGCCGCCAGCTTGCGCTGCGTGGCGCCCAGCCCACGCACCACCACGCCGTGCGCCGGCAATGTGCTGACACCCCACACGCTTTCGCCCACGCAGCTCCACTCCTCTGCCAACTCGCCCAGCCGCTGCTCCAGGTCGGACCAGACCTCCGGCGGCTGCCCCACGCGGCAGGCGTAGAATGTGGCAAAACTGCCGTAGCGCCCCAGCCGCAGCGGCGAGTCGAGCGGGTGCAAAGCAGGCTGAAGACGCATGCGCTCGATGGCGAGCGGCACATCGCCTGCCCAGATAGTGGTCTGCAGCTCCAGCAGTTCATAGGCAAAGCGCTCGCCATGCGCCTCGCGCCCCGGCGTCACCAACTCCCACGCCAGCAGCCCTGCCCCCTCTTCCAGGTGGTATGACGTGATCTGCCGGTAGCGGGACCCGGCATAGGGGATCAGCGAATCGGGCAACACCTCTAACAGCGCATCGCGCCCGACATAATAGTGCGTCACCTGTTCTGCACACTCTCCCCCTTGGCGATGGCGGTAGACGCGCGTGGAACCGGTCGTCGTGACCTGGACGCGCGCCCGTTCGTGCAGCCGAATCTCGCTTTGCAGACAGTCGCCGCCGAGCACACCCCCCGAGACGTTATGCAGGTGCACCAGCGCGCCGCCTCCCGGCAGGCCAAACGGCCGTATCACACGTAATGGTGGGAATTGCACGCTGCTGCGCAGACGCGTGCTGCCGGGTTCGCCTGCGTGGTCAACGTGGCCGGGTCGATCATCCACGCCGAACACCAGCGCCAGGCGCCCCTGGGCGGCCTTGGCTCCGTTCACCCCGGCCACGTGTGAAGTTGGTGCTGCTGCCAATGCCGCCATCAGCTGATAAACAGCCGCACGCTGCGCTGTGGGTGACGCATGCTGGCGACATCCAGCAGTGCAGTAAAGGGGAACGGTGCTCCGTCGTGGTGACCAGCAGGAGGGAAGGCAGTGTCGCCAAGATCGCAGGCAAATGCGGGGGCGGCGCCGGTGGGAGCCGCTGCCGCGACTATCGCCGTCTGCAGCTTCCACAACAGTTGGCCCGCCCGTCCCTGCCCCAACGGCATCAGGCGTTGGCAAGCCGACATCAGGCCGGCCACATTTTGGCGCAGCAGGGCAAGCGCCGTGTCATCCGCGTCGAGGCCAAGCAGTGCGCCGCCGAGCCCAAACACCGTGCAGTAGTGTGTGTCGGCGTCTGTCACACCCAACACTGCCTGCCAGATCGGCTGGGGCTCCAGGTCGGCCAGCAGCCGCAGCAACCGCCCGCCGAGAGCGTGCGAGGCCCAACGGCTCTCACGCGCCGGGCGCAGCGCCGAAAGCTCCTGGTTCTCGGCACGCCAACGGCGCAGCCAAACAGCGAAAGTCACACCTTCCAGCCCGAGACCTAGTTGATGTGCCTGGCGGCAGTAATACGCATCAACTGTGCCCGCCTCCGCCAGATAGTCGGCAAACCAGCGTTCAAGCAGCGGCAGGCTGATGTCGCCATCCTGCACCAGTGTCTCCAACCCAAACGAGTGCGCCGTTGCCCCGATCGGCAGCGCACTATCGGCAAGATGTAACAGGCGGAGAAGCTGCGCAGAGTGTCCATGCATGGCGAAAACACATGCTACGGCAACCCACCTGCGCGCGCAATACACGATGTGCGCGACAAATCACAGGCGCCCATTGTGCATTGTGCTGCCGTGGGGTGAAAAGGTGAAGCCGGCGTTACCCTCGCGGCAAGGTCACGACAAAGGTCGTCCCGGCGTGCGGGGCGCTGGCTACGTCGATGGCGCCGCCATGGGCAGTGGCAATGTCGGCTGCAATCGCCAACCCCAAGCCCGCCCCGCGCAGAGAGCGAGCAGCATCGGCACGGTAAAAACGGTCGAACACGTGCGGCAGATGCTCGGGCGCAATCCCTATCCCGGAATCCGCCACGGTCACGCGCCAGCCCGTCTCACACGGCGCAACGCCAATCTTGATGCTGCCGGCTTCGGAATACTTGATGGCATTGTCCACCAGATTCACAAACATGCGGACCAGTTCGTCGCCGTCGCCGTCAACCATCAGAACCGCCGGCGCCTCACAGACAAGGACCAGGCCTTTTGCTTCTGCCAGCGGCTGCATCGATTCACATACGTCGAACAACAGCTGCGCCAAGTCTACGGGCTTACGCACATACGCGTCGACGGCAGCGTCTCTACGTGCCAGGTGAAGCAGTCCCCCAACCAGGTTCTGCAGCCGTTCCGTCTCTTCGGCAATATCGTCAAGAGCCTGCCGATACTCGGCGGGGGAACGCTGGCGTGCACGCACGACATCCAATATGGCCTGCATAGCCGCCAGCGGCGTGCGCAGTTCGTGCGAAGCGTCCGCCGTGAACTGGCGCTCACGCCGAAAGCCCTCGTCGAGGCGGTCCAGCATCGCATCCAGCGTGCTCGCCAGGCGTCCCAGCTCGTCGTCGCCGGCGGGCAGGTTGAGACGGGCTGTCAGGTCGTGCGTCGAGATATGCTGCACGGTGCGCGTGATCTGATCCACGGGAGCAAGTGCACGGCCCGCTAGGAAGTAGCCGCCCGCTACACTCGCTACGATCAGCAGCAGCGCACCCAACGTCAACGCAACCGACAACCGGTCGAGCGCACCGCTCACCAGGCGCAGGTCCTCTCCAACTTGGAGTGTTCCCACAATCTGATCGTTGTCGCGCAAGGGCGTCGTATAGGTGCGAACAGCTCCGTCGCCGGATTGAACCTGGGTCGCAAAGTCCAGCGTTGTGCTCGGAGCCAGCAGCGCTTCAGGATTGCTGCCCGGTGGGCCAAACTCGGCCAGCAGCGCACCGTCCTTGTCAAACAGCCGGATGAGCAGATTGCGACCGCTAAGACCTGACGCCGCCGGCGCCAGCTCCTGCAGCCCTTCGTTAGGCCTGATGGTTCCATTTTCGATGTCTACAGCCGCCGCAATCTGTATGGCGCTGAGGCGCAGGGTGTCGTCTACCATGGCATACAGCTTCTGCGCCACACTGATATAGACCGAGATACCCAACACCACCAACGTCAGCGCAACAAATCCCGCAATCCACAGCGCAATCCGCCAGCGCAGCGTACTGAAGCGCCGCCGCGCGCTAAGCCAGCTCATCGCTGCCCTCAGCCAGGCGGTAGCCGGCTCCACGCACGGTGTGGATCAGCTTGACGGCCTGGCCGTCGTCGATCTTGCGGCGCAGATTGCGAATATATACGTCGATGACGTTTGACTCGTTAAAGCTGTCATAGCTCCACACATGGTCGGCGATAACCGTGCGTGTGAGCAGGCGGCCAGGCGCGCGCAGCAAGCATTCCAGCACAGCGTACTCTTTGGCGGTCAGCTCGATCTCCTTGCCGCTCCGGGCCACCCGGTGTGTCGCCGTGTCCAGGGTCAAGTCACCGACACACAACACGGGGGAGCGCAGTGCTTCCGGGGCGCGCCGGCTCAGTGCACGCAAGCGCGCCAGTAGTTCCTCGATGGCAAACGGCTTCACCAGGTAATCGTCGGCGCCGGCATCCAGACCTGCGACGCGATCGCCGACGGCGTCACGCGCCGTCAACATCAGGATGGGAGTGCGCAGCCCCATCTTGCGCGCCTCGCGACATACCTCCAGGCCATCCATTCCGGGCAGCAGCACGTCGAGTACAATGAGATCGAACATCACTGCCCGCAGCCAATCGAGCGCGTCGCCACCGGAGTAAGCCACATCGACAGCGTACCCATGTTCCTCCAGGCCACGCTTCACATAGGCGGCGATTTTGTGTTCATCCTCGACAATCAGTACACGCACTTGTCTGTGCTCCCCGTGCCACCCACCCGTGCCGGCAGTCAATTATAGCTTACAACTCACGCAGCGCCTCTACCACGCGCAACTGCGCCAGGCGGCGAGCGCTGAGCCAGGCGCTGGCGCTCATACCGGCAATGACCAGCACGGCTAGAGCCATGAGTTCTACCCCAGGCCACGCCAGTTCACGCGCCGGAATGGTGAATATCACACCCAGCAGCATCACCAACATCTGTGCCAGGCCGATGCCCACGACAAAGCCGATGACGATGCTGAGAGTGCCGATGGTTGCCGCCTCGGCCAGCAGGAATCGTCGCAGTTGGCTCAAGTTGGCTCCTAGCGCACGCATGGCTCCAAACTCACGCTGACGTTCTGCAATCATCGCCAGCAAGAAAATGGCGAGACCCACCGACGTGACCAGTAGCGTATACAAGCGTTCCATGGCGCCAAGGCCGCCTAGATTTAGCGATGTCAGCGAACTCGATTCGGTCTTGATCACGGTCTCGGTGGTTTGCACGCGCACGGGCATTACATTCTTATATTGGGCCGCCAAGGTGTCCGCTATCCGTGCAATTGTCTGTGGGTTGCCATCAGTCTTGAGCAGAAAGAAGTCCACGGCGGGATTGCCGGAACTGCTGATCATGAAGTCGCGGTTGAGAATGAAGTCTGAATCCTGCGCCGAAGTTGGAAAGTAGACAAACAATCCGACAGCTTGGGCTTGTACATCCGTGTAGCTGTTGGCTGCGCGGTTGTAGAGATGCAGCAGCACCGGGTCGCCCACAAGAATATTGTACTTCTCCGCCTGTTCAACCGAGATCAGCACCCCGTTGGGCGTTGTCGCCAGGGCGTCCAGTACATCCTGCGCCGAGGCAGGAGCATAGTTCGAGTTCCGATTGGCTATCGCATCAATCGTCTGCTGCGCCGTTCCGTCGACAAAAAAGCTGTCGGGCAGATACGCCACCTGCTGGAACGAGGGCACGTCGATGCCGTAGACGGTATTCTTTTCGGATCCTACCAAGGCTTGCGTGTCGCGCACGACAGCGGTGACGCCGGTCACGCCGGGCGCCAACAGCTTCTCGGCAAATTCGGCCCGCTGTGGCGTATTGAGCGCAGGCGTAAAGCGGATGTCAGACCCGACGATGTATTGCGCATCCAACCGTTTCTCCGTGCTGTAGGTCTGCTGGAAGATGGCCAGGCTGACGCCAAATGAGAGTGTCAAGGCAATGACCGCAGTCGCCGCGCTGACGCGTGCCGCGCGGCGCACCACGGACTTGCCCGCCACCTCGCCGATTTCGCCAAATGCGGCTTTGAATCCCCTGGCAATCTGCGGCCCGGCCCTGACCAGCCCGCTTTCTACCAGGCGCAAGGTCAGCAGGATCAAGCCCATCCAGGCAAAGAACGGGGCCAAAAACAAGTAGAATGACAGTTGTACGGCAGCGCCTTCGCTGGCCGTCGGTTTAAAGCCGCCGTTGAACTGCAGCCACAGCAAGATAACTCCCGCCGCCAGCAGCAGAATGAGGTCCAGGTAGCTGCGCTTCCAAAACGGCGCCGCTTCCGCACGATGCGTCGTGCGCCTTTCCTGGATGATCTCGCGCCGCAGGGCTCCATAGCTCGGAAGGAACGCAGCCAGGAAAGTCAGCAGGAGCCCCGCAACGAAGGCGATGGCCACCGAATTGCCGAACAGCCGCCAGTCAAAGCCGGGCGCCAGCGGATTGAGCGCGCTTGCCACCTGCCCGCCGGCGCTGACAAGGAGGGCAACCAGGCCAAACAAGATCCCCAAGACCGAACCGCCCACGGCCAAAAACACGGAAGCAGCAGCAATCATCAAGGCGATTTGGCGCGGGGTAGCCCCACGGGTGCGCAGCAAGCTCAACTCGCGACGCTGTGCTGCAGCAAACAATTCCGCCGCAAACTTGGCTAGATAGGCCGCCAGAGCCACCCCCGGCAACCCCAAAAAGATAAACAGAATCTTGGCGGACAGCACGTCGGCCTTGGCCGTCTTAAAGGTGGCAGACAGATTATCGACTGCCTTGAGCTGGCCAGAGAACTGCCGCTCCACCGTGCGCCGCATGCTCTCTGTGTGCTGCGCGGCCAGCGCTGGGTCGGCCGGCAAGAGCGAGCGATCGATCTTGACATGCAACTGCGGGTCGAGCACCACTGACCCAGGTGGCGGCGCGTCAGTAAGATTGGCGGCTTGCACACCCAGCGGTGCAGCCAGGTTGGCGCTAAACCACGCCGCGTCCACAACCACCACGTCGGCAACGATCGCATTCTCGGCGTCAGTGGCCAAGGCGAACAGCGGATCGGCGTTATCCATGTTGACGATACCGCTGACAGGCAGCGTAACGGGCGTATCGACACCAGTAAATGTGAGTTGTAGCTTGTCGCCTACCTGCAGCTTCTGGACAATTGCCATCGCTTCACTTACCAACACGCTACCTGGCGCAAACTCGCCGGAGCTGATTTGCAGCACATCAAAGGTCTCAAAGTAGCCAGGCTGCAGCGCAAACATACGGCCGACGGGTGACGGCTGTGTCCCGCCGGCTTTGACGGCACTGGTGAAATCGGCAGCCGTCACAGCCTCGACCCCCAGAACGCCGCGCTGTGCCGCTATGGCGGCGACGGCCGTGCCTGGATCAAAATCGGGCTCGACAGCATGGGCGATGATGTCCAGCTTTACCGGCGCCAAGGCCGTAGCCGTCATCTCACGGCCGGTCGCGTCGACAAAAAACAGGATGCCGGACAACAGGCCCACAGCCAGTGCCAGGCCGAACAGATAGGTCGCCGTGCGGCGCCGATTGCGCGCCACCAACCGCCAGGCATACTGGACTATCATGGCATCAACCTCCTTCTGCCGCAACTACTGCTGTAACTACTGCCGCAACCTCTGCCCCAACCTCTGGCGCAGCTTCCATCCCCACAAGTTGGCCGTCGCGCAGGTACAGGGTGCGATCCGCACGGGCAGCACTCTCAGGATCATGCGTGACCATGACAAGGGTTAGCCCGTGCTGGCGAGCAATGGCCTCCAATGCGTCGAGCACCTCAGCCGCTGTCGCACTGTCAAGGTTGCCGGTCGGTTCGTCAGCCAACAGGAGCGCCGGCCGGTTGGCCAGCGCTCGGGCAATCCCTACCCGCTGCTGCTCGCCGCCTGACAGTTCCTCCGGCAAATGTTCGGCCTTGGCTGCCAGCCCGACCAGGGACAGCAGCTCCTCGGCACGCACACGGCGATCCGCCGGCGCCACGGCATCCAGCAGCAGCGGAAATTCCACGTTTTCGCGTGCCGTCAGGACAGGAAACAAGTCGTGGCGTTGGAAAATGAAACCCATCTTGTTGCGCCGCAACGCCGCCAGCTGCTCCTCATTGTATTGCGCCAGGTCATGGCCGTCGAGCAGAACCTGGCCGGCCGTTGGCTGATCAAGCCCACCGATCAGGTTGAGCAGCGTCGACTTCCCGCAGCCGCTCGGCCCCATAATAGCCACAAATTCGCCGCGCCGCAGCACAATATCTACTGCGCAGAGCGCCGCAATGACGTTACGCCCGACGCGATACTCACGGGTTAGCCCCTTCGTGCACAACAGCATGTCAGACATAGTGCCCCTCCGCTGCCAACAGCCTGCCATCCACTATCGCAACCTGGCGCCTGGCGCGGGCAGCCACAGCCTTGTTGTGAGTCACCACGATCAAAGTCAGCTTGTGGCTCACGTTCAGCATGGCGAGTAACTGCATGACGCGCTCGGCAGTGTGCGAATCCAGCTCGCCTGTCAGTTCATCCGCCAACAATAACTCCGGCTCGTTTGCCAGTGCCAGTGCGATGGCCACACGCTGGCGTTCTCCCCCCGACAGCAGCGCCGGCCGGTGCTGCAGGCGCTGCGCCAGGCCCACCTCGTCCAGCAGTTCGGCGGCGCGCTGCACAGCGCGCTTGCGCCCCGCCAGTTGCATCGGCAAGGCTACATTCTCCAGTGCCGTGAGAAAGGGGACCAGGTTGTCGGCCTGGTAGACAATACCGATCTTGCTGCGCCGGTACAAGGCGCGCTCGCGCTCGTTGAGACGTGCAATATCCGTACCACCGACCACCACGCGCCCGGCGCTCGGAATGGCCAGCCCGCCGATCAGGCTGAGCAGCGTGCTCTTGCCTGCGCCGGAACGGCCGGTGATGGCGACAAAGTCGCCGGATTCGACCTGCAACTGCGCCCCACGCAGGGCGACGGTCTCGATCTCGCCTTCCCTGTAAATCTTGTAGAGTTCATGCAGCACCACCGCATCCATACCCGCACCTCCCTTACTCAGTCATCTTGAGGGTTAACGCAATATCGCGCACGCCCTCACGGTCGTACAGGTTGGCCGGTCCAACCACGGTGAGGACGGCAAGTCGATTGCCCCCGACGGGAATGTAATAGCGCTCGTTGTGGGCAGTAAACTCCTTGCCTGTCACAGCCGACTTGCCGTTCGCCTCAAAGCCAAGGACAACTGCGTCCTGCACCTCGGTCGAGGGCGCAAGGCTCAGCTGCTTAAAGCCTGGAAAAGCAGCTTGCACGGCCGCCACATCGTTCTGGGCATAGGCCATGGCATCCATACCGGCAGCCGGCGCCGCAAAGGACAGCGTCATGCTGGCGTCGCCGCCGCTAAACTTCACACCGTCGTCGACCGTGGCATCCTGCTGCCAGGGGCCGGGATGGCCGATGGCAAAGCCTTGGTTGGTGTCTGCATACGTTACCAAGGCAGCCTCAACGCCCCCCTCTTCGCCTTCCCCTTCACCATTGGCCACGGCGGGCAGCGTTGCGCTGGCGCCTGCCGCATCACCTGATGCTCCAGGCGCGGAACCACAGCCGGCCAGCATTGCTCCCAGCAACAGGATCAACAACACACAAACAAAGACTCGTATGGTTGCCATACTTTCCCTCCCCCTCTGCACCAATTGACGGATCACTGTACACGCTGCCATTTAGCGTGCATAGCATAACCACGCTAAATGAAATCTGGATGAAGTGCGACAAGGTGCTGCTTTGGACGAGGGCTCGCTCTGTTCTCACTTTCTCATTGACGGGCTTACGACACGCCGCTACAATCTACTTTATGCCGCACTCGCCAAGTCCGCCGTTGCGTTCGCCACTGCTTGCCACCAAGCTCTTTCTGCCCCGTGCGCGCGCGGCCCTTGTGCTGCGGCCTAGGTTGGTGAAGCTGCTGGAAGCCGCACTTACCCACCCACTGACGTTAGTCTCGGCTCCGGCCGGCTTTGGCAAGACGACGTTGGTCGCCACCTGGGCGCAGCAGCAGCCACTGCCGGTGGCCTGGCTTTCACTCGACGCAGCGGACAACGACCCCAATCGCTTTCTGCGCTACCTGATCGCCGCCCTGCAATCCCTCGATCCTGCCCTCGGCCACGACCTGAGCGACGCGCTCGAGAGTGGCCAGATGCCGCCCATCGAGGCGGCCACGATCACGCTGATCAACGACCTGGCCGAACTGCCACACGACGGCCTGCTCGTGCTCGACGATTTTCACCTCATCGACGAACCCAGGATCGAGCAGGCGTTGGCTACCCTCGTCGCCCATCAGCCGCCCCAGCTTCACCTGCTGCTGGCTGCGCGCGAGGACCCACCGCTGCCGCTTGCCCGCCTGCGCGGACAGGGACAGCTGGTCGAGCTGCGTGCCCAAGATTTGCGCTTTTCGCCCGAGGAGACTGCCACCTTTCTCAGCCAGGTGATGGGCCTCTCGCTCTCACCGCAGCAGGTGGCCGAGTTAGACGCCCGTATCGAAGGCTGGGTGGCCGGCTTGCAATTGGCCGGCCTCTCGCTGCAAAAAAGTGACGACCCGGGGAGCCTGATTGCCGGGATCTCCAGCAACCATCACTTTATCCTCACGTACCTGACCGAGGAGGTGCTGCGCCGACAACCTGCTGCCGTGCAGGCTTTTCTGCTGCAGACATCGATCCTCGAACGGCTCAGCGGCACACTCTGCGATACCGTGTGCGAGCGCGACGACAGCACTGAGCTGCTGGCCGCGCTCTATACCGCCAATGCCTTTGTCGTCCCGCTGGATGGCGATCACGCCTGGTATCGCTATCACCATCTCTTTCGCGAGCTGCTGCGCGGCCAACTGCAGCGCACGCAACCGGCACTGATCCCCAGCCTGCACCGGCGGGCGGCTGCCTGGTATATAGGCCAGGTGCAGCCCATCGAAGCCATCGAGCACACACTGGATGCGGGCGACTATGCCCAGGTGGTCGCCCTGCTTGAAGCCCACGCCCGGCCGCTTGTGCTGCAAGGCTATGCCCAAACCGTGGCCGGCTGGCTGCACCGGCTGCCTGGCGAGTGGCAGGCGGCCGGCCCGCAAGCCAATGTCGCCTTTGCCTGGTCGCTGCTCCTGCATGGCCAACTTGGTGAGATCGACGGCTATCTGCGCAATGCCGAAGCAGCGCTAATGGCCACGGCGCCGGCAGCCCAGCCACCAATCCGGCAGGAAGACCAGGCGGCACTGGAGGCCGAGATCCTTGCCCTGCGCGCCGGGCTGGTCTCGCTGCGCGGCGAAACGGAGCGCGCCTGCACCTTGGCGCGCGAGGCGGTGGCAATGGCCCCGCCCGGCAACACCTATGTGCAGGGCGCCACGCGCTTTTGCCTGGCCACGGCCTACAACTATGCCGGGCGCACGGTCGAGGCTATTACCACCTACCAGGAAGCACTGCCCTTGTGCCGGGCGGCGCATAACACGGTGGCGGCCATGTTGAGCGTTGCCAACCTTTCCCTCCTGACGTTCGAGCGCGGACAGCTGCATGAAGCCGCCGCTCTCTGCCGCCGCGTCATCGGCGAGGCCGAGGCAGCAGGCGCACTGCACTCGCCCACCCTCGCCTCAGTGTATGGGGCGTTGGCGCACGTTCTATACGAGTGGAACGATTTGGACGAAGCACACCGCCAGGCGTACAAGGCGCTCGAACTGGGACGGCGCAGCGGCCATGTTGCGGCCGTCGCCTATGGCAGCATCGTGCTCTCGCGCATCGAGGCCGCCCGCGGCGATACGGCCGCCGCCGAGCAGTTGCTCGAACAGGCCCGGCAGTTGCGTGGCCGCAGCATGCCTGCCTGGATCGCACCGTATATCGTCAACCAGCAAGTCAGCCTTGCCCTCGCGCGCCACGACGACCAGGCGGCGCAGCAGGCGTTGGAAGAGAGCGGCATCGCCATCGACGCGCCCACCGGCCACACGCGCGAAGTGGTGCACCTGGCCTATTTGCGTTTGCTGCTATATCGCACATGGGGTCAGCGGCCAGGCCACACAGCCAGCAGTCTTATTGGCCAGGCCTTGCCGCTGGCGGGCCGCATCGTCGCCTCCGCCGAGACCGGGGGTCGTCTGGGCCGCACCATCGAAGCCTACAGCCTGCGCGCTCTCGCCCTCCAAGCACAAGGCAGACACGGTCCTGCCCAAATCGATCTCGAACATGCCTTGCAGTTGGCGGCGCCCAGCGGCTACATCCGCCTCTTCGCCGGGCTGGGCGCCGGCATGGTGCATCTCCTGTCTGCGCTTGATCCGCCGCCGGCGCTGGCGGCCTACGTCACCCGCCTGCGTGACACCCTCGCCCCATCCCCAGGCAGCGCCGGCAGCGCGGCCATACCGTTCGCTCAACCCGCCCTGGTCGAGCCGCTGTCGGAGCGCGAGATCGACGTGCTGCGCCTCATGGCGCAGGGGCTTACCTATCAGGAAGTCGCAGAGCGCCTGATCGTCAGCCTCAACACGGTCCGCTTTCACGTCAAGAGTATTTACGGCAAGCTAGGTGTAGACAACCGCACCGCTGCGTTGGACTCTGCGCGCAACCTGCAACTGCTGTGAAGAAAGGCTCTAGCAACGATGATTTTCGTTCGGGCTTGACCCGAAAGGACCCTCCACCATGGACGTCAAGACGCTAGGAACTGAACTCGGCTACAACGGCTTCCTCAAAATCCGCATCGACCATATCCAGTTGCCCAACGGTTTCACCTTCAAGTACGACTATGTAGACACGATCCGGGCTGTCCTGATCCTCCCAATCCTGGGCGACCGAATCGTGATGATAAAACAGTACCGCCACGCCGTGAAGCGTGAGGTGTACGATCTGCCAGGCGGCGGGGTGCAGGCGGACGAGTCGTTCGAAGAGGCCGCACGGCGGGAACTCCTGGAGGAGGCCGGCTACACCGCCCAATACCTGCACAGTCTGGGCACGTTCCATCACGCCCCCGGCTGCATGGACTCGATCGTCCACCTCTTCGCCGCAACCGATCTGACCCCAGGGATTGCACAGCCGGAGGTGGCCGAGATCTTGACGCCTGTCACCGTGCCCCTCCTGGACTTCGACCGCATGATCGAAACCGAGCCAATGGAGGCGGCCGTGCCCCTTGCCTACTTCCTGGCCAGGCGCAAGGGCTTGATCGCCGCCTGACCAGCCCCCAGCCGTACGCGCCATCCCCAAACTACATCTTTCACCGCATCCGCCCTACATCATGATGTGGTCTCTTCTGCGCGCGCCTGCCTTATCCTGGGTACAGCAAGCAGAAACGCAAGGAGTCAAGCCATGTCACACCTGGACGAACGCACTCGCTACACAATCACGGTCGAAGGCACGATCGATCCCACTCTGGCCGACTGGTGTGGGCCGCTGACGCTGGCCCCCACACCAGGGCCGGACGGCGCGACGATTACAGCCATCTCCGACATCGTAGCCGACCAGGCCGGCCTGGTCGGTATCATCCGCCACCTGCACGGGCTGGGTATCGTCCTGCTGACGGTCGAACGCTGCGAACATTGAGCAAAAGGAGAAACCCATTATGTTTCACCATTCATTGCGCCCCTATACGCTTATGGGCAGCCTTATCGCCCTCCTGCTGGCCATCACGGCCGGGGCAGGCGTGTGGATTGCCAACTTCTATGCCCCCTTTATCACGGCGCCAGGGTATGTCGCTACTCTCTGGGTGCAGGACCTCGTCTCACTGCTGGCAGCCCCCGTCCTGGTGGCCGCCATGTTCTGGACGCTGCGCGGTTCGCGCCGTGCCTTCGTCGTCTGGTGTGGCGTGCTGGTCTACACGATCTACTACTACGCCTTTTACGTTTTCGGCTTTACGTACACCGTGCTCTACCCGCTCTACCTGGTCCTGATGGGGTTGGGCGTCTACTCGCTGATCGGCCTGCTGGTTGGCATCGACCTCCCTATCTTTGCCGCAGGCGTCGATGCCAAGATGCCCGTGCGCACGCTGGCGGTAATCCTGCTGACCGCCCTGCTCTTTATCCCACTCTGGGGCACCATGCTGGCACATGACATCCAGCTGAAGCAGCCACGCGTGACCGCCCTCGTCTTCGTGCTCGATCTCTGCTTCCTGCTGCCGGCCATTGCCATCGCCGCCGTGCAGCTGTGGCAGCGCCGCCCCTTGGGCTACCTGTTGAGCGGTATCTTGCTCATCAAGGCGGCCGTGTCGGGCATTCTGCTGGCCGTCTCCACCATCTGGGCCGCGCAGTTGGGCATGCCCCTGGCGCTGGAAGAACTCGGTATGTATCTCTTCCTCACCATCGCCGGGTCGGCGGGCGTGTTCTTCTACATGCGCCACCTGCACGACAGCGCCGCTACAGCCACGATAGCCAAGGCTGCGCAGGAACCTGCTGCCGGGCAGGCAGGAGTCACCCTATGAGCACGGCCATCCATCAACCCAGCAGTTCCACCAACGTGCGCAGCGCGCCTCCCGTCGCACAGCCCGCCGTTGCCCAACCATCCAAGATGCTCACGCTACTCGTCGTCCTCATCCTGCTGCTTGCCATCATAGCAGCAGGTGTGGGCGTCTTCTACCAGGGGGCGGGCGACGGCCCGTTCGACTTCACGACCGTGCGTGGGGAGACGGTCACCGTGTACGGCCGCGGGATCTACCGCTACGACGGGGCCGACATGGTGGCGCAGGCCATACCCCAGGATATGGTCACCCTGGTCCTGGCGGTGCCGCTGCTCGCAATATCGCTCGTGCTCTATCGCCGCAACAGCCTGCGCGGCAAGTTCCTGCTGGCGGGTACGCTGGCCTATTTTCTCTATACCTATACCGTCATGTCGCTTGGCGCCGCCTTCAATGCGCTCTTCCTGGTCTACGTGGCGCTCTTCTCGCTCAGTCTCTACGGCTTTATCATGGCCATGCTGTCGGTCTACCTGCCCGCGCTGCCGGCGGCCTTTGGCGACCGCCTGCCGCGCAAGACCATCGCCGGCTTTCTCTTCTTCAGTGCTGCCTTTCTCATCCTGGCCTGGCTTGGCCGCATCGTCCCTGCTCAGCTCAGCGGCACGACGCCCGTCGGCATGAGCACCAGCACGACGCTCTTTATCCAGGCGATGGACCTGGCTGTGGTCGTGCCGATGATGATAGTGGCGGCCATCCAGCTGCTTCAACGCCGGCCCTTTGGTTACTTGCTGACATCCGTGGCCATATTGAAGTTTGTCACGATGGGGCTGGCTCTCGACGCCATGATCGTCGGCCAGTACCTCGCCGGCGTGCCCATGACCGTGGCCGAAATCGTCATCTTTCCCATCATCTCGCTGGTCGCCATCGTCATGGCCGCCGTCGTCCTCAAGGCAGCGCGCCAGGACGATATTGCTTTCAGCCAATAATCTGGAGAACAGCAACCCTTCCAGGAGGACAGTCTTCCAGGAAGGGTATCCTCCCGCCTTCTCCACCCAATGTGTTACAATACTCCCCATCCCACTTACAAAACCGATTCGAAGGAATCCCATATGCTTACCATTGACAATTTAACGTGCGAGTATCGCACGAATCCCCTTGGCATCGACGTGACCGCGCCGCGTTTGGGCTGGAAACTGCAAGGCGACCAACCGGGCTTGCGCCAGGCCGCCTACCGCATTCTAGCTGCCAGCGCTCCCAACCTGCTGGAGGCGGGCAAGACGGACCTGTGGGACAGCGGTAGGGTGGAGTCAGATGCCTCGGTGCACGTTGCCTATGCGGGGCCTAAACTCACATCCCGCCAGCGCGTCTACTGGCAGGTAACGGTATGGGATGCCACCGGCGCCAGCGCAACCGGCGAAAGGGCCTGGTTCGAACTGGGGCTGCTCAAGCGCTCCGAGTGGAAGGCCAGGTGGATTGGAGCGTCCTTGCGCGGCGGTCCCCGCAGTATGGCCCCCGCCCCTTACCTGCGCAAAAGCTTCACGCTGCCAGGCGATGTCGTCTCCGCCCGCCTCTACGTGACGGCCCTGGGCATGCACGAATGCAGCATCAACGGCCGGCGCGTGAGCGACGATGTCTTTGCCCCGGGCTGGACCGACTACCGCAAACGCGTACAGTACAACGTATACGACGTAACCTCGCTGCTGCATGCCGGCGAAAATGCGCTGGGCGCAGTGCTGGGCGATGGCTGGGCCGCCGGCCATGTCGGCTGGGGCCACCGCCAGCAGTACGTGGATCGCCCGCGCCTGTTGGCCCAACTGGAGATCAAGACCGCAGCCGGCGCGACAATTACCGTCGCCGGCGACCGCACCTGGAAGCACTGGTACGGCCCCCTTCTGCACAACGACCTGCTGATGGGCGAAGCCTACGATGCTCGTCTCGAAGCGCGGGGCTGGGACCAACCCGGTTTTGACGACCGCCGCTGGCTCCCCGTCGAGCTGTTCGACGACACCGGCGCCGCGCTGGCCGCTACCAATGGCCCTACCGTGCGCCGCATCGAGGAGCTCTCTCCCATCGCCGACCCAAAGGTGATCAGCGGCTTCACGGCGACGCGCTACATCTTTGACCTGGGTCAAAACATGGTAGGCCGCGCCCGTTTTCAGGGCAGCGCCAGGGCCGGCACGACCATCACGCTGCGCTTTGCCGAGGTGCTCGACGGCGAGGGCGAGATCTACACTGACAACCTGCGCACGGCGCGCGCCGTCGACATCTACACCTTTAAAGGGGAAGGCGTGGAAACCTGGGAACCCAAGTTCACGTTCCACGGCTTCCGTTATGTCGAGCTCAGTGGCTACTCCGGACCCGTCGATCGCACGACCGTCAGCGGCATCGTGCTGCACTCGGCCATGGAACCCACCGGCTCGTTCACCTGCTCGGACCCGCTCGTCAATCAACTCCAGCACAACATTACCTGGGGCCAGAAGGGCAACTTTGTGGACGTGCCCACCGACTGCCCGCAGCGCGACGAACGCCTGGGCTGGACGGGCGACATCCAGGTCTTTGTGCGCACGGCTGCCTTCAATATGGACGTAGGGGGCTTTATGACCAAGTGGGCGCAGGACGTGGCCGATTCCCAGAGCGAGGAGGGCTGCATCCCGCCTGTTGTACCAAGCGTTGACACGCTGATGGTGGACGGCGGCCCCGCCTGGGCGGATGCCGCCATTATCTGCCCGTGGACGCTCTACCTGTGCTACGGCGACCGGCGCATCCTCGAGCAGAATTACGCCGTCATGACGCGCTTGATGGACTTCCTGCTCGCCACCAGCCCCGGCTACATTCGCTGCGCGCCCGGTTACGAAGGCTGGCTGGGCTTTGGCGACTGGCTCTCGATCAACGCCGACACCCCGCGCGATCTGATCGGCACGGCCTTCCTCGCCTACGACGCCAATCTGATGGCACAGATCGCGACCCTCCTGGGCAAACCACGCGACGCCGCTCGCTATCGCAAGCTGTTCGCCGGCGTCAAGAAGGCCTTCGACGCCCGCTACCTGGTGGGAGCCAGGCGCAGCGAAGCGGAAACCAAAGCGGCGGCCGCCGCCGCCATCGACCGCACCCAGGTGGCCGAGGCGGACGCCATCTCGCGCGGCAACCTCAAGACCGTCGATTATGGCCCGGTCGAGTCCAAGGTCTTCGACACCCGCTTCTTCCAGCCGTCACAGACGGCCTACGTGCTGGCGCTGCATTTTGACCTGCTGCCGGTCAAGCTGCGCCCGCTGGCCGCCGGTGAGCTGGTGGCCGACATCGAACGCCGCGGCAACCATCTGTCAACCGGCTTCGTCGGCTCCCCCTACCTGCCGCATGTGCTCAGCGCCAACGGCAAGCTCGACGCAGCCTATAAGCTGCTGGCACAAACCACCTGGCCCTCTTGGCTCTACCCCGTCACACAGGGCGCCACGACGATCTGGGAGCGTTGGGATGGCTGGACGCCCGAGAACGGCTTCCAGGACAAGGGCATGAATTCGTTCAACCATTATGCCTACGGCGCGATCGGGGCCTGGCTCTACAGCACGGTGGGGGGCATCGAAATCGACCCCGCGCAGCCAGGCTACAAGCACAGCATCCTGCGCCCGCAGCCCGGCGGCGACCTGACCTGCGCCACAGCGCGCCTGCAAACGCTCTACGGCGAGCTCATGTCCGACTGGAGCATGGAGAACGGCCGCTTCACGTGGGAAGTCGTCGTCCCGCCCAACACCACCGCCACGGCCATTCTGCCCAACGGCGACAAGCACGAGTTGGCGGCCGGCACACACCGCTTCGAGCAAGCATAGAATCAGGCCACTGCCAGCCCGCATGGCCTTATGCGGGCTGGCAGTGTGCATATCGCGTTCGGGGCACGCACGCTCGTAGGGGCATAAGGTCCGGCGCAATCGCGCCACCAATGACGGCGATCTTCCCTTCGCCGGACCTTGTGCCCGTCCCAGATGGGGCGGCACTGCCCTCGTGCTCACCCATCCATCATTTCCGCTGCCACACGCCGGCCCAGTTCGACAGCATAATTCGTCCCGCGGTCCCATGGATACACCTGGCTCATCGAGGCGAAGAACAGGCCGGGCAAGGGAGTGCGCGTGTCTGGGATCATGGCGGCATACCCCACCGGCGGCACGGGCTGGGCGTACTTGGCTTTGTGCACCCATGCGCCCGTCACCCAGGAACGATCGAACTGCGAGTTGAACTTCTTAAGATGCGGAGCAAACTCGTCGAGCAGCTGCTCGGCGCTGAGGTCAAAGTAGCGGTGCTCGGGCGGCAAATAGTCGCCGAGGTACAACAGGTGGTCGCCGGAATAGTGGCTGGGGTCAATCATGTTGGTGTGCTCGACCAGGGCGAGGAAGGGGATACCTTCGCGCTTGGGCAGGCTGATCCAGTACATGTCTTCTGTCAGCTTGCGGTCAAGCGCCACGGTTAGCACGACCGCGCCCATGCTCTTGAGATTGTGCAGCTGGCCCAGATAATTGGGAGGGAGATCGGGGGCCAGGCGCGCCATCAACCCTGGACCGACCGTGCTTAACACCTGGTCGAACGCGGCCGGCGCCCGGCCGTCCACCTCGACCGTCATGCCGCCGCCCGCGCGTGGGCGGATGGCGCGCACCGCCGTTCCGGTGCAAATGCGCACGCCCTGCGCCTGCACGCAGGCGGCCAGGTGGTCGATAAACGCTTGGAAGCCGCCGTCAAAATAGGCAAGCTGCGTCGTGCGCGCATAGATGCGCGCCCAGAACCAGGCTAGATTTACATCGCGGTAATAGTCGCCGAACTTGCCCTGCAGTTGAAATTCCCAGGCCGCCTCATAGGCACGCGGCCCCATCCAGCGCTTGAGCCATTCGTCCGCCCGCAGCTTGTCAAACTGGCGCCACGGCCGCGCCGGATGAAAACGCAAGTAGCCGATCACCATCCCCATGCGCAGCCTGTCGAGCAAGGGAATCAACGGAAAGCGCAGGACCCGTGTTACGCTGTCAAGCGGATAGTTGCGGCCCTGCGTATGAATGGCCGTGTTGGGCCGGTAAGTCTTTAGTGCCTGGTGAAAGCCGATCTCGTCCAACAGCGCCAGCATTGCTTTATCGGACAGGAAGAGGTGATGGTAAAAGTGCTCGAGCGGCCACTCCCAGGTAGGACGGCCGCGGAAGCCGGCGGCAAGGCCACCCAGCTGTGTTCCATGCTCATAGACCGTTATTTCAGGGCGAGCGAGAGGCGCGGCTGCACGTGCGAGATCGTAGGCCGCTGTCAATCCCGTCACGCCGCCGCCTATGATGGCGATGCGACGCAGCGGCGCGGGGATATCAGCGGATTTTTCTGGTGTCATTTTGTCCTACGCTTATACGTATTCTGTCTGTTGCAAATTTGCTTGAGTAGGCATTAGCTTAAAGGGATAATAAAACATGCCAAACAGAGACCAAAGTGCCACGAAATCCCCCGGGAGACACATCGTGACAGGAAATATACACCGCAACAACGTGATTCGCGTGCTCATTGCCGATGAGCATGCCTTGATACGCAAGGCAGTCATCGCGACGACCCAAAGCGAACCCGACGTAGTCGTGGTGGGCGAAGCGTGCGACGGGGAAGAAGCGATTGGCCTGGCCGTCAACCTGCAACCTGACGTCATCCTCATGGACCTCATGCCGGCGAGCATGAATGGGGTAGAAGCGATCAGGCTCATCTGTGCGCAGTGGTCCGGCGCCAAGATACTGGTCTTTTCGATGGCCTGTGAAGACGACCTTTTCTTCGCTGCTCTGCGTGCCGGCGCCATTGGCTATGTCACCAAGGCGGCAGAGCCCGGCGAACTGTTGACAGCCATCCGCACCGCCGCCGCCGGGGCCTCCTATCTGCCGCCGATGCTCGCCCAGCGCCTGGTGCATCACATCTCCACCAGCGACAGCCATTTAGTCCGGTGGGCGCAGAAGTTGACCCCGCGCGAGTGCGACGTGCTTTCGTTAGTCGGCCAGGGCTGCAACAACCGCACCATTGCCGAACTGCTTGGCATCAGCACGGCGACCGTTCGCATCCACCTGCGCCATGCCCAGGAAAAACTGGGCTTGCGTTCGCGCGCCCAGATTGCCACGTTTGCCGCACAGTACGCGCACGACCTTGTGCCCCTACCGCCCCCGACGTGAAATGCACCCCGGCTCAAGTTGACGCTTGCTAGCCGGCGAGGCTCGTTTCACCCGGCCGCACGCCCTGCTGCAGGTGCGTGCTCAATTCCTGCTTGGCCTTGTTATACAGCGCCAACAGGTCCTGGTCGCTGCCTTTGTACGACTGGATAGTCTGTGTCGCGCACAGATAACAACCGCGTAGGAACTTATAGTTGTTGCTGTTGCACTTGAGGCAGCCGTCCAGCTCGATCATCATCAGTACAAACGCAAGGCTGTCGGGGTGCGTTTCAGCCAATGCTGCCACCCGGTCGACCAGCGAACGCCATTCCTCGCCGCGCAGGTCGCGCAAGCTAGGAATCAGGTGTGCTGGAAACAGCAGTTCTGCCTTGGTATGGACCCCATACTCGCTAATGTCAGACATTTATAACCTCCAAATCTTGCGCCGCCCCACATTCGCTACCGCTCAAAATCGAGCGTGATATTGGGCGTTCTTGGCCCTGGTCCCTCCTGTGTCAAGCCCGCGCCCGCCAACCGATCCACTCGCTCGCGCACTTGCCGCAGATCCTCCGCGGCATCAAACAGGGCCTTGTTGTAGCGATCCAGGCGTGACGTGGCCCTGTCCAACTCAGCATGCAGCCGCCAGGCATACAGCAGCGCTATCACGGCAGCCAGCAGGGCCACAGCACTTAATAGGTTCGCCATCAATCAGACTTCTCGCTCCACTTCCCAAACTTCTACTTACCGCGTCCATTCAATCCAGCGTCAGGCTTTCACCCACGGCCAGCACCGTGCAGTCGATGCCGGTCTCGCGCTGCAGCCGCCGGGCAAACTGTTCGACATCCACGGCGATTACCGGGAACGTGTTGTGGTGGGAGGGGATGACATGCTTGGCCTTGACAAACTGTGCTGCCAGGATCGCGTCATCCGGCCCCATCGTAAAATTGTCCCCAACCGGCAAGATCGCCAGGTCCACACCGCCGACTTCGCCGATCAAGCGCATGTCGTACGTCAGTGCCGTGTCGCCGGCAAAATACAGGTCATGGCCGTCATTGAAGTTGATCAGATAGCCGCACGGATTGCCGCCATCGGAGCCGTCGGGCAGCATACTCGAATGGTGGGCAATGGTCATCTTGACGCGGCCAAACGGAAACGTGTAGGAACCACCAAAGTTCATGGCATGCACGTTGGTCACGCCCTGACGATTCAGCCACTGGCTGATTTCAAAATTGCACACGACCAGCGCACCACTGGCTTTGGCCAGGGCCACCAGGTCCGCCACATGGTCGTCATGCCCATGCGTTACCAGGATAAATTGCGGCGACAAATCACTGGCCGTCACCTGGGCACTGGGATTGTGCGGCTTGAGAAACGGATCGACTACAATCTGCACGCCATCGGCAGCGATGCTCCAGGTGCCATGGCCAAGCCAGTTTAGAATCAGCGCCAATGTTTCCTCCCTGTGTGCTCTTTTCCCTGATTCCTTGATCGATGTGTACATAGAACAAACCAGACTTACCAAGGTGGCAAGTCTGGTTCGTAACGCTCCTACTCAGGCAAGGCGCTAAGCAGCGGCTGAGAATTCATCAATCAACCACCGCCCTCTTTGCGCGCCTTTGCCTTCTCGGCAGCCTGGCGCTTCAGCTCTTCCAGGCGCGCCCGCTTGGCCGCTGCTTCGTCGCTGACTGCTGCCGGCGCCTCGGCAACCGCGGCAGTGGTGGCTTCGCCGCCGATCTCAGCTGTTGTCCCAGTTGTTACCTCAGGTGCTGCCTCAGCTGTTGCCTCTCCGGCGCCGTCAGCCTTCTTGGCCGCAGCTTTGGCGCCCCCGCGCTTTAGCTGCCGACTGCTTGCGCAGTGCGTCCAGTTCTTCCTTCGAACGTCCCGGCTTTGCCGCAGCAGCAGGAGCTGCCGATCCTTCCGCCGGGGCGCCGGCGGGGACGGCCGCCTTGGCTTTCGCCTTCTCCTCCGCCGCACGCGCCTTCTCGGCAGCCTTGCGCGCCTCTTCCTCTGCCTCTGCCTTCAGCCGCGCCTGCTCTTCGGCGAACTGCGTCGGCCACAGCGCCGCATAGTATTCCAGCGGCACCGTCAACTCGGCCTTGTTATAGACGAGCTGCGGATAGCGATCGTACACTGCCAGTTCATAGTCGTGGTTCATCTTGATCGCGTCGAACGGGCAGAACTCGGCGCAGAACGAGCAGCTCATGCACACGGCGGCGTCGATGTAGAACTCGGCCGGCCGCGTGATCGGCTTGCCCTTATCGTCGCTGTCACGCACGATCCAGATGCACTGCGGCGGGCACACCTTGGCGCAGATGCCGCAGGCGGTACAGCGGTCTTCGTTCTTCTCGGTGTCCCACAATAACATCGGGATATAGCGGAAGCGCTCCGGCAGCAGGCGCTTCTCTTCCGGATATTGAATCGTCAGCAGACCTTCCTGCGTGATCGGCTGTTCCATGATGCGGCGGCCGAAGCCCAGGTCACGGCTGTCCTGGTAGCGGCTGGGCACCTTTTGCCGGTCGTCGGTGAAGGTATCAGCGAAATGCTTGAGCGTCACGCCCAAACCCTTTAATAATCCGCTTCCAAACATGAATTCCTCCAGGAATTGTCAAGCGACCGCTAGGTCGCCTGTGACCTGCTATCGGTCGACTTCGCCCAGCACGATATCGATGGCGCCCAGAATCACGACGGCGTCGGCAATCTTGTAGCCCACCGACATCGGACCCAGCGCGTTCAGATTGATGAAGCTGGGCGCACGCACATGATAGCGGTAGGGGTTCGCCCGGTTGTCGCTGACGACATAGAAACCGAGTTCGCCCTTCGGCGCCTCGATGCGTGCGTAGGCCTCGCCTTCCTTGGGACGGAAGGTATAGCCGCCCTTGCCGCCCAAGACCTCGCCCTTGGGGATATCGCGCAGCGCCTGCCTGAGAATCTTGACGCTCTCACGTGCCTCCAACAGGCGAATATAGTAGCGGGCGAAGATGTCACTCTCGGGCAGAGTCGGAATGTCGAAGTCAAACCGGTCGTAAATGCCGTACGGTTCGGCCTTGCGGATGTCATAGGCGACGCCCGCCGCACGAATCATCGGGCCGCTCACGCTGAGGGAAATCAGGTCCTGCGCCGACAAGTAGCCGACGCCGCGCCCGCGTGCCATCACAATCTCGTTGCCGGTCAGCATCTCGTCCAGCTGGTCGAGCGCCCGCGGCAAACGGTCGTGCGCCAGGTACTTGGCCCGTTCTTCCCAGCCTTCCGTCAGGTCGCGCGCGACACCGCCAAAGCGGTGATAGTTGCACATCATGCGCGAGCCGCTCACCTCCTCAAAGAGGTCGAGAATCATCTCGCGCTCTTCGATGGCATACAGGGCCGGCGTCTGCAGCGCACCCAGGTCGTTGAGAATAAACCCGATCGACCAGGCATGGTTGAGGATACGCGACAGCTCAGCCATGATGACGCGAATGTACTGCGCACGCTCCGGCACTTCGATGTCGAGCAGTTTCTCCACTGCCAGGCTGTAGCCGAAGTTGTTGCTCATCGAATTCAGATAGTCAAGCCGGTCGGTGAACGGCATGTTCATCAGCCAGGTGTTGCGCTCGCCGATCTGCTCATGGTTGCGATGCAGATATCCCATCTCGGGTTCCAGCGCCAGGATCGTCTCACCCTCGATGCGCGTCAGCATGCGAAACACACCATGTGTGCTCGGATGGTGCGGCCCCAGGTTGACCACGATGCTCTGCGTGTCCATCTCGCCATAGCCGTCGTGCGCGGGCGCCTGGCTCACCGGCACATAGGTTACCGGCGCTTCCCACGTGTCGGGGTCCCAGCCGGCAGGATAGGTGATGTTGTCGCCCCAGGGCAGCTTGTCCTCATGCCAGACATAGTTACCTTCGGGGTGCCGGCTCTTAAACGGCTTGCTTTCTTCTTCAAAATAGGGCTCCTTCCAGTCCTTGCGCATGGGATGGCCGTGAAAGCCCTCCCAGGTCAGCACGCGGCGCAGGTTAGGATGCCCCTCGAACGTGATGCCATACAGGTCGTAAACTTCGCGCTCCTGGAGATTGGCCCCGGGGTAGACACTCGTGGCCGAAGGCACTGTCTCGCTCTGGGGCACACGCACGTGCAGCCGCACCGGCCCACCACCGTTCTTGGTGCTGTAGACATGGTAGACTACGTCAAAGCGCTCGGAGATGCCGGCGCGCGCCTTGCCCTTGTACGTCGAATAGTCGACACAGGTCACGCCCGAAAGAAAGTCATATCCTTCGCGGTCACGCAAATGCAGCAACAGCGGCAGCAGCTTGTCCGGCGCCACAAACAGCGCCTTGTCCGTATCCTCGGCCCAGGCGCCGATGACGGCCCCAGGGACGGCATCGTTATAGGGCAGCGAGCTGCCGCCGGCAGCTCCCGGGGTAGCTTCCGGAGTCGTCTCTGGCGCGACCAATGTTGGTGTACTCATTTACCCCCCAATTGATTCTGATAACGCGTCATGGCCGGCATTCGCCTGTTCAGGCCGTCTGCTTTAGCGTTTTGTACTTGGCCTGGGCCGCGCGCACGCGTGCCTTGACGTCCTCCGGCATCGGCTGCGGCGCCAGCCGGGCAGCGGCGGTGCTGGTTACCGCAACGGCCGCACCTGCACCCATCGTGTGCTCCTTAATCAGCTGCACCTTGCGCGGGTCGAACAGGTCGGGCCCCAACAGCGGCACCGGTACAAACTCGCTGGCATTCTTGCGGTACCAGGGCACCTTGGTGATGCTCTGGCGCTCCACTTTCTCGTGCAGCTTCAGAATGCCGTAGATCAGCGCATCCGGCGTGGGCGGGCAGCCGGGCACGTAGACGTCGACGGGGATGTACTTATCGATGCCGCTGACCACGTTATATCCCTCTTTGAACGGACCGCCGCCGGTCGCGCAGGCGCCCATGGCGAGCACATAGCGCGGCTCCGCCATCTGGTTGTAGATGCGTACGATGGCGGGCAGCATCTTCTTCGTCACCGTGCCGGAGACGATCATCAAGTCGCTCTGGCGCGGGCTGGGACGCATGACCTCCATGCCAAAGCGCGAGAGATCCCAGCGGCTGGCCGCCGTCGCAATCATCTCGATGGCGCAGCAAGCCAGGCCAAACAGCAGCGGCCACATGCTGGCCGAGCGACTCCAGTTATATACCTTATCCAACGTCGTCACCATGACGTTGGGTTGCAGTTCCTCTGGAACTTGGATCGTATCGTGCAGGAACTCCTTCATCTGTTCCTGTTTGATGTCCTTGAAATTGGTTACCGTAGTGGATTCCATAAGCCTCGGGTTCCCTCTGCTCGAAAGACTCGCATTCGTGCAAAATTGTACATGATGTGGCCCTGAAATGCAACTTTTTTGCCAGGTGGGGGCACTTCCGCCTCATCGCTAGCCTGCTTGACTTTTTTGTCTTGGCGATTGTCCATGGTATAAGATTCCTACTCCCAGTGATCCACATCTTCCTGCGCATCCGGCCCAAGAGTGCACGACTGAGAGTGTACGCAAGGCGTTCGCGTCTTGACCGTTCGTGGCACGCACCCTCGCAACTTGAACGATCACTCCGGCACCGACCGCTTTGCACCCAAGTCTTATCCACAAGTACTTTTTGAAAGGAAGTCTTCTGTGAACAGACTGCGAATTGTCCTTCCTCTGCTGCTGGCAGCCATTTGTTTCGTCGCTTTCACCGGCGTCGCCATGGCTGTGCAGTCGCCAACCAGTGACCAACCGGCGCCGAGTGGCCCGACGGCATCTCCGCTGCTGATTGTCGAGCTTCAAGCGCCGCCCTTGGCTGCCGTGTACAAGACGCAGCTTGGCGCCGCCTCCGCCGACGGCAAGCTTGACGTCCAGTCCGCCGATGCCCAGGCCTATGTCGCCCAAATAGAGGCCCAACAGGCCGCCTTCGTCAGCCAATTGCAGACCGTGCTGCCTGGCGCCACCGTCGGCCAGTTTGTCGACGAAAATGGCGTGCGCCAGAACAGCACCTACCAGGTGGTCTTCAACGGCATGGCCATTAACCCCGGCGCCAATCTCACGGCCGCCGCTCGCGAGTCTGCACGTGTGCGGATCGCGAAAATGCCCGGCGTCAAGGCCGTCTATCCTGACATGCCGCACTACCAGGATCTCTACACCAGCACGCTGCTCATCAACGCGCCTGCCGTGTGGAACGTCCTGGGCGGCCGCGCCAACGCCGGGGCGGGTGTCAAGTTCGCTTCGATGGACGGCGGCGTGCATCACCTCTCGCCCATGTTCAGCGGCGAAGGCTACGCTTACCCCAACGGTTTCGGCCCTAACGGCAAAGGCCTGACCAACAACAACAACGGCAAGATCATCACCTCGCGCGCCTACTTCCGCTCGTGGGACCCGCCGCAGACGGCGGATCCGGGTTTGAGCGGCTGCGGCGACGCCTGTGCCTGGCCCGGCCCCAACGGCACCTCGCACGGCGTCCACACCGCCTCGACGGCCGCCGGCAACATCGTCACCGACGTGGTCTACAGCGGCTATCCTGTCGGCACGATCAGCGGCGTGGCCCCCCGTGCCTACGTCATGAGCTACAAGGTCTTCTACGGCAGCGTCAACAACGACGGTTCCTTCTACAGCGCTGAAGGCATTGCCGCCCTCGAAGACATCGCCATCGACGGGGCCGATGTCCTCAACAACTCGTGGGGCAACGGCCCCTATTCCAACGGCAACGCCGGCGACCCGCTGGAAACCGCCTTGGCCAACACGGCCGCTACCGGTGTCTTCATCTCCATGTCGGCCGGTAACGCCGGTCCCTCCAACTCCACGCTCGACCACCCGCTGCGCGACTACATCAACGTGGCGGCGACGACAAGCGGTGGCACATTGGCAAGCGGCCGGCTCAGCGTTCCCGGACAGGCCTCGCTGCAGGACATCGCGTTTTCAGTCGCGAGCTTCGGTGCGCCGCTGCCAGAATCCCAGGTCATCACATATCCGGTACTCCCAGCAGCTAACGTCGATCCGGCCAATATATTAGGCTGCAATCCTTGGCCGGCCGGCACCTTTGCCGGCAAGGCTGCGCTGATCATACGGGGAACCTGCAATTTTAGCGTCAAGGTGCTGAATGCCCAGAACGCCGGCGCTGTCTTTGCTATCGTGTATAACAGCGTCGCCGGCGGGGACGACCTGATCAATATGGGTCCCGGCGTGGGCGCCGACCAGGTAACCATCTCGTCAGTTTTCATCGGCCATACGGACGGCCAGGCGATTGTCGACGCCTACACTGCTGACCCCACAACCAGCGTCGTGCTTGACACCGTGGCCTTCCAGCTTGGCAACACGCCAGACCAGGTTATCGCTTTTAGCAGCCGCGGCCCTGGCGTCGGCCTGGCCCTGCTCCCCGACATCGCCGCCCCCGGCGTCAACATCCTGGCCCAGGGCTACACCCCCGGCGCCGAGGGTGAAGAACAGTACCTGGGCTACGGCCAGGCCTCCGGCACCTCGATGGCCGCCCCCCATGTGGCCGGCTCCGCCGCCCTGGTCCGCCAGGCGTATCCAAACTGGTCGAATGCCGCCATCAAATCGGCGCTGATGTCCACCGCCAAGTACACCGACGTCTACAACTTCGACGGCACGCCGGCCCAGCCGCTCGACATGGGCGCCGGCCGCCTCGACCTGACGCACGTGCTCGCCCCCGGCGTCATCCTCGACCCGCCCAGCGTAAGCTTCGGCGCCGTCACGAGCGGCACGCTGCAGACGCTGGCAGTGCGTGTGACCAGCGTGGCCACGCAGTCCGAATCCTACAATGTGAGCACGCTCTTCACGGGCGACGGCTTCACCGCCACGACGGCGCTGGCCGGCTTCACCGTGACGCCGACCGTGTTTGCGCTCAACCCGGGCCAGACCCAGGTCGTCTCGGTCACCGTCGACACCGCCGGGAGCCAGGGCGTCGGCGAGAACCAGGGCTACATCGTGCTCGACGGCGCCGCCTACGACGCCCACATGCCCGTATGGGCTCGCGTCACCCCGGCCGCCCAGGTGGCCGACGTGCTGCTCATCGACAACGACGCCAGCGACCTGGAGCCGACCTTTGGCGACTACCTGGCCGTCTACACCAGCACGCTGGACGCCCTCGGCTTGACCTACGAGGTGGTCAACACCGCCGACAGCTTTGGCGCTCCCACCACGATTCCGGGTGCGGCGCAGTTGGCAGGCTACGGGGCCGTGTTGTGGTTCACGGGTGACAACTATGTCGCTGTGGCGGGCCTCACCAACCAGGACCAGTTCAACCTGCTCGACTATCTAAACAACGGCGGCAAGGTGATCGCCATGGGCCAGGACCTGTCTGCGACACTCGACGCCGCCCCCGGTTCGTCCTTCAACGGGCTCTACAACTTCGGCCTGGGTGCCCACTGGCTGCAGGACAGCATCTCCAATGGTGAGACGCCGGCCGGCTACGCCACGCGTGCGCCGAGCGCTCCGGAGCTGTTCAGTGGTGTGGTGGTCAGCCTGACGCAGCCGTACGTGGACGAGCTCAGACCCGACGTCAACGACGTTCCCAATTACGTCCGCGGCGGCGTGCCCGTCCTCAACTACGGCGGGCCCTTCAACGTGGCCGACGGCACGGTAGCGATGCTCCATCGTGACCAGCCGCTGCTCGAATCGCCGATCATTCCGTACCTGGGCAAGGCGTTCTACGCCTCGTTCGGCCTCGAAGGCATGGGTCTGGTCGCCACCGACGCGCTGACGACGACGACGCCGGTCGAGCTGGTCGGCGGCGTCCTCGACTGGGCGAACTCGCTGGCGGGGACGGGGACGATCTCCAACATCACGCCGGTTACGACGACGGCGATCACGCTCTTCTCGGCCTCCTACACCGCCACCGTGCCTGCGGGCTACGAAGCGCTGATCGACCCTGTCCGCTACCGCTGGGACTTTGGCGACGGCAGTGCCTTTGTCACGTCGGCCGGGCCAGAGGCCGGTCACACCTACCTGTGCGCTGCCGAGAACGGCAACGTCCACACGGTGCGCGTGGAGATCACCGATGGCTTCGGCAACAGCACAATCGTCAGCCAGGACGTAGATGTGACCCAGTCCTGCTACGTGGAGCCGGAAACGATCCAGGAGTTCTTCCTGCCATGGATCGGCAAGCTGTTCGCTCCTGCGGAGTAGACAAGTAGTGTATTAGAAGTCTCCATCGTGCCTGGCTCGCCCCACTGTAACCTGCTTCCTTGCAGAGAACGGTGGGGCGAGCCTCGCACGAATCTACGGAGTTCTACCCAGCCCCTCTACCCACTCACCCCTGATCCATCCAACTCGCGGCCACCGCCTGTAGAAACCGGTACGTCAGGGCATGTACTCGATAACGGCAGGTGTCCAGGTCCCCTTCCATCAAGACCAGGTTCGACCGGATCAGCCGCTGCAGCGCCGCTGTCGTTTCGGCCTGGTTCAGGCCACAGAGCACGCCAAGCGTCCCCACGTCGAGATCGGTCACCTGGGCCGAGCACACGGCCAGCAGCACGCGCCGGTCGAGAGCAGTGAGTCCGTCCCATGCCTGGCGGTAGATATAGGCGAACAAAGCAGCCGGCGGCAGCGTACGCGCCGCCGCGAGATCGGCCAAGACAGCATGCAGCGGCCGCACGTGCGTCTGCCCCACCACCAGCAGCAAGGCCAGGGGATTGCCGCCCACAGCGGCATAGATCGGCAGCAGTTCCTCGTCCGTACAAGCCGCCAACGCAGGCAGACCGTGCTCCTGTGCCGCCTGGCGCAACAATCGAAGCGCATGCTCTGCCGCCAGTTCGGGCACCGCATGCAAGTGAACGCTTGGCTCGGCCATCAGGCGCCGTCGTGAGGTGAGAATGAACCTGGACGGGTTGGCCAGTGAATGCAGTACAGGCAGCAGGCCCTGCGGGTCGAGCACCGTCTCAAAATTATCGATGATGACCAGGTGGGGAACCTGCGCCAGCCGCCGCCGCAAGCGCAGCAACTGTTGTTCGAGCGTGCCGGGACAGAGAACAGTGCTCTCCGGCAGGAACTGCGCCGCCAGCGCAGCGACCAATGCGTCCACCGTCAGCACCGGCTGCGGCCGGGAGTGGATCTCGCCGCACAGGTCAAGCCCTACCACTTGTGCGCTCACCCACCCGAAGTCTTCGTAGGCTGTCTCAGCCGCCATCTGGCGCATGACGGCGGCGGCCAAAGTCGTCTTGCCTATGCCCCCGATGCCTTCGATCGACAGGATCCAAGGCCCACTCGGCCCCCTTAGCAGCGCAGTCAGTTCGCCGATCTGCTCCTCGAGCCCTACCAGCCGTACCGGCGGCGATTCCAGGCGTCCCGCAAGCTGCGCTGCCCGCTCGTGCCAGGCGGTCATCTCCAAGCCATATAGGATGGCCGCCAACCGGGCAATCGCCTGGTTCTGCTTGCAATAGATTGTGCTCTCGGCATAGCTCAGTTGGCGGCGAGCTTCCTCCACGGGCATGCGGCAGCAAAATCGCAGCTTGAGCAGCTCTGCATCACTTGGATTGTGGTCAGCCAGGTGAGCCATCGCCTGCTCCAACAAATGATTTGTGCGCTGCCGCCGGGTTAACGCTTGCTCCGGTTCTGCGCGATGGGCGATGAGCAGGTCGTCCAGCAATCCTTCCTTGGGATGGCGTGTCGCCCCAAAACTTCAGCGCTTTATGCACGCGCTGCGCAAACTCGGCCGGGGCAGCCGCAAACGGAGGCTTCATTGGAGGCTCCTAACGGGTAGCTGAGGAAATATCGGGCATCTACAGCTTACATCAAACCTGAAGGCAGATCCAAGTCCACTACTGTATCAATAGCATTCGCCACCACTGGAGGCGCCAGCTGTCCCCAAAACCCTCACGCAACCCTCACAAACAGCCGGCAAGAATATTCTGACAAACCTATCCTGGCGTTGCATGAGCACCATCCACCTGCCCAACTGGCCACGAATCGAGCACCATCTGTGTAGCCCGTGACGCCATTTCTGAGCCAATCTTTTGGTGAATGCAGGTCATAACGATTTTGGTGGCCAGAGTACGTGATAGGACTGCAGCGCTCTGGACGGCTCGTTTCACCAAAATAGATACTGCTGGCGAAGTGGTGGAGGGCCTGGTGGGATGATTGCCAACATCGCTGCAGATTCCGGATAATGGACCGATGGAGGCCAACCATGCTTCGACCGATGCCGATCGACCCGGTGCCCGAAGAAACCGTGCGCGTTGAACGGGCGGCATTTCGCAAAGGCAACCGCTACATGCGGCTGGCGGATGAGATGGGTACACTGTTCACGGATGCGGCGTTTGCGGCCTTGTTTCCCACACATGGCCAGCCTGCGCTACCGCCCTGGCGATTGGCGTTGGCGACGATTCTGCAGTTTGTCGAGGGGCTGTCTGACCGCCAGGCGGCAGAGGCCGTGCGCAGTCGCATCGACTGGAAGTATCTGTTGCGCCTCGAGCTTGGCGATGCCGGCTTCGATGCCTCAGTTCTTAGTGAGTTTCGCTCGCGCTTGCTGGCAGGATCGGCAGAATCTTTGCTTTTGGACACACTATTGGCCTGGTGCCGTGACCGGCAGTTGATCAAAGCCGGTGGAGTGTATCCGTTCAAAAAGGCCTGCTCCTCGACGCACTCTCACGATCCGTCCAGAGCACCAATACCATGCCTTGCAGGCCGCTCGCCAGCGCGAAGGGACAACGCTGTTCAGGCAGCAGTTTGCTCGTCGTGCCGGCATTGAGGGCACGATCTCGCGCGGCGTTCGAGTCACCCGTCTCCGCCGTACTCGCTACATCGGCCTGGCACACGTCCACCTCGCACATAGCCTAACCGCTGTCGCATTGAATGCCCTGCGACTCGGCGAATGGTTCCTCGAAACGGCACGTGCCAAGACCCGCATCACACCTTTTGCACGCTTGATGGCTGGCACGGCCACAACTTAACACCGGACGGACTTCGCCAGCAGTATCAAAAGTGCGCAAGAGCCGATTTTCAGTTGACAAATACAGCCCACTGTCATCACACGTGCGACCAGCACTACGGCCCCTCTTGCAAGGCGACCATGCTGACGCCAAAGGGCATGTCAACTACAGGCCGCCGCTACTTCACGCTGTAGAACATCGCCACTAACGTAGGATCCGGATTTCTTAACCTAGCAGGTGGGATGTATAGAGTCATCGCCGCTGTGATCGGAAAATCGCTGAGCGAGTACAGAGGGATGCGAGCGATCATCGGCTCTACATTGGGAAACATCGGCGCTTCATAGACAGTAATTGAGTGGGTTAGCGGATAATACTGAGAAAGTCTCTGGACAAGATACGGCATGGCACTCGTATCGTATTTCATCCTCCTGTAGGTAAGGTCCCCCAGCGTCCCAATCTGCCAGATAATCAACTGGGTCGAATTGTCGATGATCGGGCCATTGATCAGGAAATCGGTCGCTTCATAGGTCTGGCATCCCCCGACAGCGGGGTCGACACCAAGATCGGCAAATAGACAATCCTCAGAGGACACGCCGGGTAACATACGCGCCGCATACCCTTCAGCCCTGGCTTGTCGGATCGATTCATGGGACGGGTAGGCAAACACACCGGGATGTCCGTAGAATGCGGCGACAGTCGTATTGCCAGCGCGGACGGACTTGAGTATATGATCCACCATTGCGTTGTAGGCGTGAATGCGCTGCTTTCCTTCTTCGTAATAGCCTGCAAGCGACTGAGCGCTGTTCGGGTTGAGCTGGTGCATCACCAACTCGGCGATCGGATCGCCGACGACGTAAAGCAGTGCATCCGCCTTCTGCATCCAGGCGAGCGCCTCTATCGTCAGTTGGCCCACGGTCTTGATTCCTGTCCCAATCACGGTGAGTGACCCCACCTTGGATTGCACAGGCGTGGTAGGTTCGCCCGTGGGCTGAGGCTCACTCTGCTCTGAGGCTTCTGTTGCTGTAGAACTGGCTGGTTTCCGAGGAGGCATTGTAGAGACTCCTATCTTGCCAAGATGGCCTGCATAGCGGGCTAGTGACGCGCTATTTGTAGTACCCCCTCGCCGTGAAAGGAGAAGGGGTAAGCTTCGGGCTTTGCGACGCCAACGACTTGCGGGCCGCACATTTAGGCTTATGCTCTCCACCAAAGTGATAGTTGTTGGAACTGCGGCGGCAGCTGTTGGAACTGTGGCGGCAGCTGCTGGAACTGCGGCGGCAGCTGCTGGAACTGTGGCGGCAGCTGCTGGAACTGCGGCGGCAGCTGCTGGAACTGTGGCGGCAGTTGTTGGAACTGCGGCGGCAGCTGTTGGAACTGTGGCGGCAGCTGCTGGAACTGTGGCGGCAGCTGTTGGAACTGTGGCGGCAGCTGTTGGAACTGTGGCGGCAGCTGCTGGAACTGTGGCGGCAGCTGTTGGAACTGTGGCGGTAGCTGTTGGAACTGTGGCGGTAGCTGTTGGAACTGTGGCGGTAGCTGTTGGAACTGTGGTGGCAGCTGTTGGAACTGTGGTGGCAGTTGTTGGAACTGTGGCGGCAGCTGCTGGAACTGTGGCGGCAGCTGTTGGAACTGTGGCGGCAGCTGCTGGAACTGTGGCGGCAGCTGCTGGAACTGTGGCGGCAGCTGTTGGAACTGTGGCGGCAGCTGCTGGAACTGTGGCGGCAGCTGTTGGAACTGTGGCGGCAGCTGCTGGAACTGTGGCGGCAGTTGAAAAGCTTGTTCCGTTGGCGTGCCGGCTAGCCGGGCATAAATGACACCTGCAAAACCACTCCTCAGTGCAGCCTGATCCTCTTCACTAAGTTCTGCCGCCTTCATCGAGGCATCTGGATCGAGAATGAAGTCTCCCAGTCTCTGTGCATTGACGGCAAGGTCAGACAGAAATTCCTTCAAGGTTGCCATTGTGACCTCCTTTTTATCAACAAACCCAGGTCGCCACGATAAATACTACTCTGTTCAGGAAGCGATGTCAAGGTTTTTGCTGAGACGGGCACGGCTCTCCGGAGGGGCTGGCGGGGCTGGGAATCATACGGAATCTCGTGTACGAAGCACATTTCTCGGGGCGCATCGCTCGCAAAGGCTAGGAGAATCGACCGTAGTTGACAGCGTCAAGGGCTTTTTGAGGCGCTAGGCGTCACGTGACACCGTCAATGAGACGATTAGCCTAAGCTGCCTAACGGTGCGCCGTCCCCCCACACCTAACCTGGTCCAAGCATGACCACTCACACGAGCAAGCTGCCCATCGTTGCCGGCAGCCGCCGATTTAGCCTGCGGGGCCTAATTACTGCGAATATCCCGCAATGCCTCTTGGATCTCTGCCGACAAGTTCGGTCCGTAACCTGCTTCAAGTGCAGAAGACAAGAGTGCTGAGACAGTCATAGCACCTTCTTTGGAACGGACCAGCGCTAACACTATAAAATCGCCGTACGATGTTATCTCCAAAGGGAACTCGTTGGCGCGGTCACGAGACTCACGTACCGGATCATAGTAAGTTTCGTGCAAAGTGTAAGTAACGGCATACGCATCGGCGGGAGTGTTCACGACATACAGGCGGATGCGATAGTTCTTGTGGGTGGGTGAAGGGGTGTATTCGTATAGGAAGTACGAAGGCTTCTCACTCGCATCGAGTACAAAAGACGCTTTAATGATCGGTGAGAAAATCATATGGTAGCTCCTGCTATGGGATTTCGTGGGGCAGTTGGATCCTCAACAGGAGTCCAATCTCTTTCGTAACGTTTGCACAACAGCTGTAGTTCTTTGTCCACTTCCTGTTCGATTCCCGGGGCAAAAGGTGTCCACGGCCACGAGTTCTGCTGAATACCTTGATCTACTGTTGGTCGAATGCTCTTCTCTAGTAGTTCAGTAAGTTCTGGCATTGGATTCGATTTCTCAAGAGCCGTCGGCAGCTTTGCTTCTGCCTGTCGTAGGACCTGGGTGCAGTTTCTGGCCAGCACGGCACGCTTCTGCCCATCTTCTCTGTTGAAGTAGACGCGTAGAGAAATCCACAAAATAATGAGACCGGCTGCGGGAAAGTAGAGCATAGTAGGTACAGAAGCAAGCGCAGTGGCTAGACTGGGTGTATTCTTATCGGTCCCAACTTGTGCACCGAGCAACGCCAGAAAAGGGGTGGTGACGCCGATAGCTGCGAAAGCAACAATCAAGTCAGTGGTGAGCCCAAAAAGCCCATATAGACGACAAAACCATTGACCTTGCAAGCGCCGCGCCGATACAAGGTACGGCAAGACATCACGTTCAAGTTTTCGTTTCACTGGGTGGTCTGGCATATCACGCTCCAATGAACTCCAAACTCGATCAGGCAGCGTCCACGAAACAACACATCCTAGTCCACTGCGTAAAACGACTCTTGTAAGTATCCTGTAAGCATATCGAGAGTGCTGATCAAGTAAGCTATACGTGCTGCTGATGCAGTACCATCTATCGCAGGCCGCGCCTTTCACGTGCTACCGCCAAGCGTCACATTTGTGCGTGCCAAGGTGTGCTACAATTGGACAGGATCTGGCTCCGGGCACAGCGCAGCACCGGAGATCTGTCCAGCCCAACGCCGGGTGACTCCCGCCACCAAGCGCCTATTCCCCCCGGCACGTATTCAGATTTTCGCCAGTACAGAGCCGATAGCTGTCGACTGTCTCTTGTGCCCTAACGATTTGACCGACAACCGGCTGCACGGTGGACCATACGTTTCCCCGAGCATGATATGATCCTTCTGGAGACAAATGACCAGTTATTCGCCTGATAATGAGTAGTTAGCCCGCAATGACCACAAGGAAGCATCAGCCCGAAATGCCTCAACCCACGAACGACATCAAGTCCAGACAACGCGTCGCTGACCACGGGGAGGTCTTCACCCCGGCTTGGATGGTTGAGGCCATGCTCGACTTGGTGAAGGACGAAACGGAACGCATCGACTCTCGTTTCCTGGAGCCGGCGTGCGGGAGCGGCAACTTCCTGGTGCAGATCATGCGGCGCAAGCTCGCCGCCGTGGAACTCAAGTACGGAAAGTCGGACTTCGAGCGGCGGCACTATGCGCTGCTCGCACTGATGTGCATATACGGCATCGAACTGCTGGCGGACAACATCGCCGAGTGCCGCGCGAACGTGCTGGAGATCCTTGCCGCATACCTGAATCTGGATGTGTCGGACGAACTCTATCGGGCCGGGTCCTACGTGCTGGCGCAAAACCTCGTGCATGGCGACGCGCTGACGATGCGCACGGACGACGGCCGGCCGATCAGCTTTGCCGAATGGGGCTACCTGGGCAAGGGCAAATTCCAGCGGCGTGACTTCCGCCTCGACACCCTCACACTTTCGGCCGATTTCAGCGCAGAGGGTTCACTCTTCGCCGACGTCGGCAAGCACGAGATCTTCAAGCCGACAAAAACCTATCCTCCGATGACTGTGCGCCAGTTGGCCGCCGCGCTCGGCGACGCCACGAAGGAGGCCGAATGAGCGCTCAGGCTGGATTTGCGCTGCGCGGCCGCAATCCGGATGTGTTGACGTGCATCGCCAACCTCTCCAACGACGAGGTCTTCACGCCGCCGGAGTTCGCAAACCGAATGCTGGATACGGTGGCCGCGGCATGGGCGGCCGATCACGGCGGCGCGAGTATCTGGGCGGACAAGACGGTGAAGTTCCTGGACCCATGCGCGAAGTCGGGCGTCTTCCTGCGCGAGATCACCGCGCGCCTGACCAAGGGCCTGGCAGCCGAGATACCGGACCTTGCAGAACGCGTCGACCACATTCTGGCAAAGCAGGTGTACGGTATAGGCATCACCTATCTCACCAGCCTGCTGGCGCGGCGCAGCGTGTACTGCTCGAAGCGTGCCAAGAGCAAGCACTCGATCGCCAAGTCCTTTGCCAACGATGATGGGAACATCTGGTTTCAGCGCATCGAGCACACGTGGGTTGGCGGCACGTGCACGTACTGCGGCGCAAGCAAAAAAATCCTTGACCGGGGCGAAGGTCTCGAAACCCACGCGTATGCGTTGATCCACACTGACGACATCAGGACTCGGGTGGCCGAGCTGTTTGGAGGCGAAATGCAATTTGACGTGATTATCGGCAACCCGCCGTACCAGTTGGACGACGGCGGCTACGGGACGAGTGCAGCGCCGATTTATCAGTTGTTCGTGGAGAAGGCGCTTGAGCTCAATCCGCACTTCGCGGTCTTCGTGACGCCGTCACGCTGGATGGCGGGCGGCAAGGGGCTGGACAAGTATCGGGAGCGGATGCTTGCCGACAAGCATCTGCGCAACATCGTGGATTACCCGAAGCTCTACGAGGGCTTTCCGGGCGTGAAGATTCGGGGCGGCATCTCCTACTTCCTTTGGGATCGCGACTACGAAGGGCCGTGCGAAGTGCAGACCATTTGGGACGGGCAGCCGACAGGGCCGGCAGTTGCGCGCTACCTAGATGCCTACGACATCCTCGTGCGGCGCAACGAAGCTGTACCAATTTTAGAAAAGGTCAGGGCCAAGGGTGAACCGACGCTCGATCTGCGGGTTTCCAGTCAGAAACCGTTTGGCCTTCGTACGTTCTTCCACGGCCAGCCAGACTCCAGGGGGCTCAAGGATCCCGTCAAGCTTTTCGGTTCGCAGAAGATCAGCTACGTCGAACGTTCGGAGATTCCGACGAACGCTGCCTGGATCGACAAGTGGAAAGTGCTCATGACGGGAGTCCAAGGCACGAGCGCGGCAATTGAGACGAAGTTCCTGAGCAAGCCGATCATCGCTGCGCCCGGCACGGCGTGCACCGAGACTTACCTCGTCGCGGGCATCTTCGACACGGAAGCCAAGGCGATGAAGTACGCGGTATACTTGCGCACACGTTTCGTCCGCTTTCTTGTATCCCTCCGTAAATCTACGCAACACGCAGCGAAGCAAGTCTACGCTTTTGTACCCGACCTGCCACTGGACCAAGAGTGGAATGACGCCAATCTCTACAAACGGTATGGGCTGACCGAGGACGAGATCGCCTTCATCGAGTCGCAGGTCGCCGAACACGACGATACCGCACCCGATGAAACCGTAACCGATGAAGGTGACGATGAATAGGCCGACCGTCGCTGAAATCCTTGCACCCAAGCCAGCGGCCCGGCCGCGCATCTACGCCTACTCCATTGCCGACGCGGCGCACAAGGGTCTCCTCAAGGTGGGCCAGACCACGCGCGACGTGAAGCAGCGGGTCGCCGAGCAGGTCAAGACCGCCGGCATCAAGAACTTCACGATCGAACTGGACGAGCCGGCAGAGCGCGACGATGGCACGTTGTTCACCGATCACCAAGTGCGCGCGGCACTCGCGAAGAAGGGGTTTGAAAAGGTCGAGTTGGAGTGGATGTGCTGCTCGATCGAGGACGTGAAGACTGTGCTTACCGAGCTGCGGACGGGGCAGCGGTTCACCGGCACGCATCACGAGAAATTCGCCATGCGCCGGGAGCAGGCCGAGGCGGTGAACAAAACCCACGCCTACTTCCACTCCGTCTGGCAGGAGGATATGCACGCCGTCCCGCGCTTCCTCTGGAACGCGAAGATGCGCTTCGGCAAGACCTTTACCACCTACCAACTCGCCAAGCGGCTCGGCGCCAAACGCGTGCTTGTGGTCACCTTTAAGCCCGCCGTCGAGGATGCGTGGCAGACCGACCTGGAGTCGCACGTGGACTTCGACGGGTGGGATGTACCTTTCCCGCAGCGCCAATGGTGACCCGAGGAAGATCAGCCGCCGCACGCCGGTGGTTTATTTCGGCTCCTTCCAGGACCTCCTCGGCCGCGACGCCGCGGGCAATATCAAACCCAGGAATGAATGGATCCACCAGGTGGAGTGGGACCTCGTAGTCTTCGACGAATACCACTTCGGCGCATGGCGGGAGACGGCGAAGGAGCTGTTCGAGGGTGAGGAGGCGGCGGTCGCCGTGAAAGAGACCAAGCTCGAGTACGCCATCGGCCTGGAGCATGTGAATGAGGACCTAAGTGAGCTGTCGGCGAAGGAAACCGAGTTCCTGCCCATCACGACCAAGGCCTATCTCTATCTCTCGGGCACGCCATTCAGGGCGCTGGCCACGGGCGAGTTCATTGAGGAGCAAATCTTCAACTGGACATACACCGACGAACAGCGCGCCAAGGAGGAGTTTGCGGCCAAGAACCCGGGCAAGTGGAACCCCTACGGTGCGCTGCCCCAGCTGCGCCTGCTCACCTACCAGATGCCGGACGAGCTGCTGGCGATCGCAAGCGCCGGCGAGTTCGACGAGTTTGATCTCAATGCGTTCTTTGCGGCAGCGGGTACGGGCGCCAAGGCACAGTTCAAGCACAAGAGCGACGTGCAGAAATGGCTGGACATCATTCGCGGCGGGTACGCACCCAAGGCGGTCGAATACCTGAAGACCGGCACACGGCCGCCATTTCCCTACTCGGATATGCGCCTGCTGCCCTACCTGCAGCATTCATTCTGGTTCCTCCCCGATGTTGCGGCCTGCCAGTCGATGGCGAACCTGCTAGCCGAGAAGCACAACACCTTCTGGCACGACTACAAGGTGGTCGTCGCCGCCGGCGCCGCGGCGGGCATCGGACTGGACGCGCTGCCGCCCGTACGCAAGGCCATCGGGAGCGGCTTCGAAACCAAGACCATCACGCTCTCCTGCGGTAAGCTCACCACCGGCGTCACCGTGCCCCAGTGGTCATCGATCCTCATGCTGCGCAACCTCCAGTCCCCGGAGACGTACTTTCAGGCCGCGTTCCGCATGCAGTCGCCGTGGTCCATCAAGAACCCCAACGGCGATAACCCGCACGAAGAGGAGATCCTCAAGCCCGTCTGCTTCGTGTTCGACTTTGCCCCCACGCGCGCGCTGCGGCAGCTCTCCGAGTACGGCATCGGCTTATCACCCAACGAGCCGAACCCGGAGAACGCAGTCAAGGACCTGGTGTCGTTCTTGCCCGTGCTGGCCTACGACGGCGCCAATATGACGCAGATAGACGCCGGCGGCATTCTTGACATCGCGATGGCGGGCACCTCGGCCACGCTGTTGGCCCGCAAGTGGGAGAGCGCGCTGCTCGTCAATGTGGATAATGACACCCTGCGCCGCATCCTCGACAACCCCGAGGCGATGGCCGCGATCGGGCGCATCGAAGGCTGGCGCTCACTGGGCGACAACATCATTGAGGCCATCATCAACAAGAGCGAGAAGGTAAAGGATCTCAAGAACAAGGCCAAGGATAAAGACCTGACACCCGAACAGACGAAGGAACTCAGCGCCGAGGAAAAGGAGTACAAGTCCAAGCGCAAACTCGTGCAGGAAAAGCTGATCAAGTTTGCCACGCGGATTCCTGCATTCATGTACCTGACCGACTTCCGCGAGAACACCCTGCAGGATGTCATCACAAAGTTGGAACCGGAGCTGTTCCTGACCGTCACCGGCCTGACGGTCAAGGATTTCCACCTGCTCGTACAACTCAAGGTGTTCAACACCGAGCAGATGAACCAGGCCGTGTTCGCGTTCCGGCGCTACGAAGACGCGTCGCTCCGATACACCGGCATCGATAGCCACCCGGGGCTGACGCATTACGGGCTGTACGACACTGTGGTGGCGAGGGAGTGAAAACGCCGAAGAGCACGCGCTGACGTAATGCACAGATAGCATGAGCATACGCACTTGTGGGCTAACAACTGGTTGCAGCGGACCGTCCGCTACACGGCCCGCCGCTGAACCGGAGCGTTGTACCTCTGCGAGAAACTTAGTCGGCGGCGTGGCAAAAAGGGCGAACAAACAGTTCGAAGTGCGGCAAATAGTTCGCATCGGCAATCCATATATCTACAAACAGAGACAATTCAGTGGCGACTTCAGATTGCTCACTGATTCCAGCGCTACCTGGAACTTGAACTCTGAACTGTACTGCCGCCGTTGCTTTGTCATTCCCCAAACATCCCATGTGCTTTCCCGAGTATACCCTCTTACTTAAGCTCCTGGTCTAGTTTTCGGGTGCTGGAGCAGACTCAGACGCGCCCGCTACATCGGCCTGGCCAAAACTCACTTGCAGCATATCTTCTCGGCGGCTGCGCTGAACATCGGACGCATTATGCGCTGGCTGGATGAACAACCCGTTGCCCAAACGCGTACGTCCGCCTTCGCCAGGATCCATGCTCCTACTCCAGCATGAGACTACCACCCGAGTTCGCCAACGGTATCAAAGGTTAGGGAGAACCAGTCACGTACGCAAACTGAAAGGCAGCGCTCACCACTGCTCACCACTGTTGAAGGTCACTTCGCTCGCCGCCACGCGCGAGGCCGTCACAGGTAAGGCGGTGAAGTTCGCACTGGAATACTACAGATCAGTGTGCTGTCGCGCGAGAGCACCATCAACCTCACGGCCGGTGATTCCAGAACGCCGCCAGCGCAATATCGCGCCCATACGCCGCACCCAGCCCAGGATCCCATACGACCAGGTGACGCGAGTACCACGGCGTGAACACTACTCGGCCGTCCGGCAACACGCACCCGCCCAGGTAGGCGCCCTGCCCTGCCGCCGGCAGCGTCACCAGCTCAGTAGGCGCCGCATAGGTGCCCGTCGCCGGATCCCAGATGCGGCAGTCCACCAGGTCGCCATACTGCCCCGGCAGCAGCAGCACCCGGCCGTCCGCCAGCAGCGTGCCGCCGGCATGATAGGCGCCAGGATGTGACGCCGGCGTGGTGACGCTGCAGGTATCCGTGGGGGGAGAGCATTTCCGGAGTTCAGCCAGCCCCGACCGGCGCGATACTCAGATCCACGCCACCCCAATTCGCCACAAAGGAGCCAGACCCGATGCAACTCCTCTACATCGATGCCGACGGCCGCCACCTCTGCCTGCTCAACGCAGCCGAAGTGGCCCAGCTGCAAGGAACGCCAGCCGACTCTCCCCAACCAGACCTGCTGCTCCGGCAGCTCGCTGCGCTGCCGCTGGACGCAGCCACCTATAACGCCATCGCCCGCGCCACCAAGGCCTATCCGCATCTGTTTTTGGACCAGGACGGCCGCCGTATGACGCTGCAAAGCTGGGGGCAGGCGGTGCTGGCGGGGCGGTGGACGGCGCCGGGGTTGGGGGAGATGCGGCTGCGGAGGGTGCGGGAGGTGGCGGCGTTTGGGTGACGCGTGCTGGCTTGGTGGGGGGGATTGCGAGCCCGGGGCTACGGTGTTAGCATCAATCGCGGTCCGGGGCAGCCTCCTAACAGAAGAATCATTTACTCAGGTTTTTTCAACACAGCGTCACGCTGGTGTGGATCGAACCCGTGAGGCCAAACGGTTTCATTGGAAAATATCACCTCGCTGAGGTTCGCCCCGCTGAGGTTCGCCATGCTGAGGTCCGCCCCGCTGAGGTTCGCCCCGCTGGAGGTTCGCCCCGCTGAGGTTCGCCCCGCGAGGTTCGCCGCGCTGAGTTTCTAGCCCCGCTGAGGTTCGCCCTGCTGAGGTTCGCCCCGCTGAGGTTCGCCTCGCTGAGGTTCGCCCCGCTGAGGTCCGCCCCGCTGAGGTTCGCCCCGCTGAGGTCCGCCTCGCTGAGGTTCGCCTCGCTGAGGTTCGCCCCGCTGAGGTTCGCCCCGCTGAGGTTCGCCCTGCTGAGGTCCGCCCGCTGAGGTCCGCCCCGCTGAGGTTCGCCCCGCTGAGGTTCGCTCGTCGAGGTCGCCTGCTGAGGTTCGCCCTCGCTGAGGTTCGCCTCGCTGAGGTTCGCCCCGCTGAGGTTCGCCCCGCTGAGGTTCGCCTCGCTGAGGTTCGCCCCGCTGAGGTCCGCCCCGCTGAGGTTCGCCTCGCTGAGGTTCGCCCCGCTGAGGTCCGCCTTGCTGAGGTTCGCCTCGCTGAGGTTCGCCTCGCTGAGGTTCGCCTCGCTGAGGTTCGCCCCGCTGAGGTTCGCCTCGCTGAGGTTCGCCCCGCTGAGGTTCGCCCCGCTGAGGTTCGCCCCGCTGAGGTTCGCCCCGCTGAGGTTCGCCCCGCTGAGGTTCGCCCCGCTGAGGTCCGCCCCGCTGAGGTTCGCCCCGCTGAGGTTCGCCCCGCTGAGGTTAGATTCAGGCCCGAAAGCTCGGAAGATTCGATAATCGAAACGCTTTGGCCAACTGGTATATTTGTCATATCGTGCTCCGCTGAGGTTGACCTCCTGGAGGTTCGCCCCGCTCGAGGTTTGTCATGCTGAGGTTCGCCTCGCTGAGGTTCGCCCCGCTGAGGTCCGCCCGCTGAGGTCCGCCCTGCTGAGGTCCGCCTCGCTGAGGTCCACTCTGCGGAGGTCTCCTCGTTGAGGTTCGCCCCGCTGAGGTCCGCCTCGTGAGGTTCGCTTCGCTGAGGTCCGCCCCGCTGAGGTCCACCTCGCTGAGGTTCGCCCCGCTGAGGTTCGCCCCGCTGAGGTTCGCCCCGCTGAGGTTCGCCCCGCTGAGGTCCGCCCCGCTGAGGTCCGCCCCGCTGAGGTTCGCCATCTGAGGTCCGCCTCGCTGAGGTCCGCCGCGGAGGTCCGCCCCGCTGAGGTCCGCCCCGCTGAGGTCCGCCCCGCTGAGGTCCGCCCCGCTGAGTTTCGCCCCGCTGAGGTTAGATTCAGGCCCGAAAGCTCGGAAGTTTCGATAATCGAAACGCTTTGGCCAACGGGTATCTTTGTCATATCGTGCTCCGCTTAGGTTGACCTCCTGGAGGCTCGCCCCGCTGAGGTTCGCCCCGCTGAGGTCGGCCCCGCTGAGGTTCGCCCCGCTGAGGTTCATCCCGCTGAGGTCCACCTTGCGGAGGATCGCTTCGCTGAGGTTCATCCCGCTGAGGTCCACCTTGGGGAGGATCGCCTCGCTGAGGTCCGCCTTGCGGAGGTTCGCCTCGCTGCGGTCCGCCTTGCCGAGTTTCGCCGTGCGGAGGTTCGCCTCGCCGAGGTCCGCCCCGCAGAGGATCGCCTCGCGAAGGTCCGTTCCCTGGAAGTCCGCGCCGGGGAGGTCTGCCTTGCCGAGTTTCGCCGTGCGGAGGTTCGCCCCCCGGAGGTCCACCCCGCTGAGGATTGCCCCGCTGAGGATTGCCCGCTGAGGATTGCCCCGCTGAGGTTCGCTTCGCTGAGGTTCGCCCCACGGAGGTCTGCCTGTTCAAGATTAACAATAGGATCGCTACCCTGAATGAGTTTTGATTCATACAGAAATCGCAGCACTATCCCTTTGCGGTCTTCATTTACGCGCGCACTAGCACCAGTGTCCTGACTCGGGCGACATTTTTCCGTTTGGTCTGTTGGGTTTGACGCTAGAGACTCCTCGATCAAAAGTCTCGCCATCTGATCAAGATAGGTTTGAAGAACTGTCTCCTGCGTGCGCTCTTCATCCCGCTTGTTGTCTCTCCTTTTTTGGTGCTACTGAACAGGTATCCACCAACGGCCAAAGTTGCAGCGACGATGAATAGGTCCAACCAATCCCAGAGTGTTTTGGCGGGCACCTCTTTCCCTGACAGGTCTTTCTGTTGTGGGCCAAATCCCGTCCATGGCTGGTTATAGCCGGCCCAAATGAGCAAGCCAATAACCACGGCGGCTACCGCCGACACAGTTAACATTTTCTTGTGGGCCGAAACGAAGCGCCTCATGCCGTACCCCCTACGGGAAGTTACATTTGCTAAGTGACATTAGCTGTCACAGGTGGGCTGTGACAAGTAAGGGAGTAGAAACCGGTCTAGGTAGCTCGTGGGCTATGCAATGGCGTCGCGCTGCGCCAGGGATGACGGCGCGGGGCAGGATTGATGCGCTAACCGACTGCTAAAACGACCACAACACAGATAAGATACGTTCTGCGGCTCGGTGGGTGAACGTATCGTCGAAGTAGGCTGATTCTGGTGAAACTAAAGGCAATTATAGCATGTATCCTATGCGGTTGATCCACTGAGTTTGGAGAACGCAACAGGCTGGGGACAAGCCCAGTATTGGGGGGGTTAGCTCCTGAGTGCGTCACATGCCCTGGGAAATGCCTGCGGGCAACTCCTCCGGCACGGCGCATGAGGTTCGCCACAACTCAAGCTTTGTTTTGGAGGGTCAAAGGCAGGCGCTGTAGCCCCTTTGTCATGCGCCTTCCACGCGTTTTCCACGCGCTTGAGTTGTATTCTGAGAGATGGAGGAGATGACGATCGGTAGCATGTAACAGCAACTCGGAAAAGGGGCTGCAATGCCGCCTTTATGCAAAACCATGTCCCCAACCTGTTACCCTTACAAATACAAACGGGTAGTGTATCTTGTTTGGTTGAAATTGAAAGTGGGGCTGTTCTGCTGGTAAGGTAGAGGTGACGAAACCGAAACCAGACCAAGGAGAACAACCCCAATGGCAAGCATAGCGACAGAAGGCGGCAGTGTCAATGCGAAAGCAGTGTTTGCAGCGGCGCTGGCGGAAACGCAAGCGGAATTGGTCAAGCGGCTGGGTGAAGCAGTGGGGCAGGGACTGGATGGCACCATCGAGCTGATGTTGGGGCGCAGTGCGTACGTGCGGCGCGCACGGATTGGGCCGTGGGTGGAGGTGAGTGCCGTCTGCCAGCGGTGCAAATGTCGCCAGAGTCAGCGGTTTCTGCGCAACGGGCATCGCGCACACACAGTGCTGACGCTGTGGGGCGAAGTGACGGTGTGGGTGCAGCGGCTGGTGTGCGTGTGTGGCGGGAGTGTGCAGTTGGCGATGGATGGTTGGTTGCGCCCCTATCAGCGCATCGGCGACGACATCGATGCGCAGGTTCGCCGCTGGGGTGCGTTGCGGCTGAGTTTGCGCGAGATGCAGGCCGAACTGGCCCAGTTGCATCTCCCGCCGCTGGCTTTGCGGACCCTGAACCAGCGCCTGCAGCAAGTGGCGGCCCTACCAGCAGCCACTACACCAGCGGCCGTTACCCCACCCTCACCGGTGCCACCGGTGCTGCAAGTTGATGCAATCTGGGTGACGCAACTGGTGCCCACTGGCACGTATCATCGCGACGCCAAAGGGCGCCGCCGCCCGGACAAGAAGCGCATCAAACGCCCGATCTTTATTGCGCTGGGCGTCTGGCCCGACAGCGACCGGGCCGAAGTCCTGGCTTGGCACCTGGCCGCCCGCGAGGATGAAGGCGCCTGGCTGGCGTTTCTCAGCGACCTGGAAGCCGCAGGCATCTGCGGGGCCAACGGCCTGGAACTCATCATCCATGATGGCGGGGCCGGCCTCTGCGCCGCCTTCAACCGCGTCTACTTCGGCGCCGCCGAACAACGCTGCCTCTTCCACAAGCTGCGCAACCTCTACCACGCCATACGTGTCAGCGGCGAAAACCTCACCCGCCAGGAACAACGCCGGCAGCGCAAAGCCATTTTCCGCGACTTCCACCACATTTGGCAGGCCAAACGCCTCGCCACTGTGCTCCAGCGCTATCGCCACGTCGTCCGTCAGTATCGCCTCACGCAACCCGAGGCCGTCCATTGTCTCCGCACCGACTTCCGGGCGACCGTCGCCTACTTTGCCGTGCACCAACGTCATCCCGACTGGGACATGACTCACCTCCGCACCACCAGCCGCTTGGAACGCTACAACCGCTGCCTCCGGCGCCGAGCCCGGGCCGCCTCCGCCTATCATTCCGATGCCGGCCTCCAGGCGATGCTCACCCAGGAAGTGGCCGCTTTCAACTCGCTCAAACGCCATGTCTGAATTTCAACCAAACAAGATACACTACCTACAAACGTAACAACTCTCAATAAACGGCGCGATAATGTAAGTGCACCGGCTACCCATATTTCGGAGAACAAAAGACATGGATATATCTACACGAGTCACTACGAGGTGAACTATGAAAAGATTGATTGTTGTCTTTCTGGTTGTCCTGGATATTAGGATTCCTGGACAATGACCGTGTGGTGGCTCAGACCTCACCCTACGTTAGTGTCAATCGAATCTGGGTCTTTCCAATTTCCCCCGATATGCTGAAAAAGCTGGACGAAAGCGGCTTTCTTCCTCCATTCTTCCAGCCAAGATCAGCAACGAGCTTCTATGCCGTTGTCATCCGGTTTTCCGTTCCAGAATCAGATTCCAGGAAATGGTATGATAATGTCATGGTTGCTCTGGAACTACATGAGGAAGATTCAGGTAACATTGAAATCATCGCATGGCTACCACAAACAGTTGACGAACCCATGAACGTGACGAAGTCCTGGGAACTGGCTGCGGAATCTGTGGGTGCGATACAGCAATTGGCGAAAGGCAGATTTCGTATCGGAACGGAGAGCACATACGTAAGGCTGTATCGCCGCGTCTGGGTAAATCAATCCTCTGACGGGAATAGAGTTGTGTGGACATTCAGGCCGGCTGACGATAATCCTTGGATTCCAGGTGACGACAACCCCATTCTACCGGGTATGTACTATGTGACCATTATCGTTGAGGTGCCTCAGAATGCCAAGGCTGCGGTCGCTGCACTAGGATGTTGTGCTATTCGAGAATTCGACCCTAACCCCTCAATTTTTTCGAGCTGACTAAGCAGTGTGCCGCATCGCAACAACAACACACGGTCGTGCCACTTGATGCAGCGATGCCACCGGAGAGTATTCCGATTATGGAAACCTGCGATTTAGAGAGTTGCGGTGAGCGGCTTGCCTATGATGACGTCGCCTCGGCCAATCGCTTCAGCGGGTCGGAAGTGTCGTTTCAGTTTCAGTGGACAGGAAGGCGATTTGGTCAGCATCCGCATGATTCGGCAAGACGAAAGCCTAGACCCGTTCGTGGAATTGAGGGACGCTGACGGGAACATTCTCGCCTCTGATAATGACAGCGCTGGCAACAGCAACAGTGAGATCGGCGGCTATCAGTTGCCTGGCAGCGGCATCTACACCATCGTGACTCAGTCCTACAATAACGCGACGACAGGTGCGTTTGAGCTTTCACTGACAGAGTCTCCGCAGGCAAGAGCATGCGGCGATGAGATTGCGTATGGAGAGACTGGGTATGGCGAGATCGCTGAAACTAGTGATAGCTGTGTTTACGGTTTCAGTGGACAGGAAGGCGATTTGGTCAGCATCCGCATGATTCGGCAAGACGAAAGCCTAGACCCGTTCGTGGAATTGAGGGACGCTGACGGGAACATTCTCGCCTCTGATGATGACAGTGCTGGCAACAGCAACAGTGAGATCGGCGGCTATCAGTTGCCTGGCAGCGGCATCTACACTATCGTGACTCAGTCCTACAATGACGCGACGACAGGTGCGTTTGAGCTTTCACTGACAGAGTCTCCGGATTCCAACAGCGAAGTACCTATCAGCGGCGATACAGCACTCGCTGGCTTGATGGGGGGCAATGTGACCTGGACCGAGGCCCAGTTCAGCAGCTTCCTGACCGAACTGCTGCGCCAGGACACCGGCCCCAACCAGCCCGTGGACGCAATCACGGCATGGTTCGATCCGGACAACCACGTCCACCTGCGGTTCGCCCTGAAGGACGGCGTACTGCTGGGCGGCGAGAGCATCAACGCGTAGGCACCGTGGGCGTGGTCGACGGTAAGATCCAGTTCAACCTGACCGAAGCCGGCGCCAACGGTATGATGCTAGCGGTGCCTGGATGCAGTACCTCAACGACTACACCAACAGCTACCTGGCCAGTCCGTCGTTTGGCGTGGCGGTCGACGTCCAGACGGGCGACGGCACGATCACGCTTTCGCTCGCTGACAAATAATTTTCACGACTTGTGTTGTGGTTAATTTGTGTCTTCCTATTTCGGATACCATCACACTTAACGATGGTATAACGAATTGTGTGTGGAAAAGGGGCGGGAGACACGGTATCCTAATTAAGAAGGTAAACCCCCGGCTATGCGGAGGCGACGCGGCAGAGTTTGACAAATCCGGGAGTCGTGTAGAACCTGGCCGACGTGAACCGCTCAAAATTCACGAAGAGGAGGCTCTACATGACTCAGTTGTAGAGTCTAGCGCACACAAAATGGGTGTGCAAGTATGGGCCGCCAACGCAACTTTAGCGGCGAGCACTTCTGGGCGAGAGGCTACTATGTTTCGACCGTTGGCCTCGATGAAGAAGTGGTGCGCCAGTATATTCAGGATCAGGAAGCCGAAGACCGGCGGCTCGATCAGTTAGGCATGTTCGATTAGGTGCACCAAACGATGCGCCGGCAGGCGCTACGCTAACCGCTTTGAGCGGTTCACATTTCAAGCCACCGGCTTTGCCGGTGGTCTATGACATAGTAGGCGTTGCCGATAACCCTCAAGGCTGTACTGATTGGGCGATTTACTCCGTGATCAGATTGATTTCGTCATTTGACGGACTGAGAGGATGCTCATGATCGCTTGCTTGTCCCACTGTGCCGATTTCTCTGTGCTGAAGTCGACTTCCAAACCCGCCGGCGTAAACGGATCTGCCGAAAAGCCGCAAGTGAGTGGCGGACTGAGGACGACAACGCGTATCTCCAAAAGAAAATTCGTGCTGCCTGCGATAAAGTGTGTGTTCTGGCGGAGGAAAAGCCGGGGGTCGATATCACGCTTGTCACCGACTACCTGATGCTTAACCCAAACTCCTGAAAAAGGGGATATCCCCCACGCACAGGCCTACTACGGTGGTCGCAGATGTGGTATTCGAGCGCGAACAACAATAACACGCTGGCGGAAGCAGTCGGCTCCGCTTTTACAATCGCCGTTCAACTCCTGTACTTGATTGCCGTTGTTTTTCTAGCCACTGCTTATGCAGCCCAAAGCGGTGATAGTGGCGAGTTCCGGCAACTGCTAGGGCTCCCTGCCACTTCGCCACTGCCGGATATCATCGAATTGTCCATGCAGTCCATGGTCAATTCGATTCAAGGCCTCGGTATTCCGTTCTACGCGGTCGTCTGCGGTTTTGTGGGCGCCATTGCCTGGTGCCTATATGTGGCTGCGAAGTGGACCAGCAAGGGACTGTTCAACAATTACTATATCCTATGGTATTTGACATTGCCGTTTGTCGGCGCAATGTTGGGCGCCGCCGCAGCGATGCTCATCCTGGCAGGCTTATCCGTCATCACTGTTCCCAACCCAGAGGGGGGCGAAATTCCCAGCTTGAGTTTTGCTGCGCGGATGACGTTGTGCCTCACCAGCTTTGTTGCCGGGTACAGTGCGCGCTACATCTGGAAGCAGCTCGACAAAGGCGTGCGGTCCGTTTTGAGAGTGGGGTCTGATACGCAGGAGATTCAAGACTCGGTCGAGAAGGGCTTGGTAGATTTTGCGGCAGAGGGACAGCCCTAGGAGCCCGACCCGGGAAGCGATTCTGAACCGCCCTGTGCCGGTTCATTGAACCTGGGCAGAGCCTCCGCTTGTCTAGTGCGCCGCTAGCGGTTAAGCCAAGCCACCCTGCGCAATATGGTTTATCTGGCGTCGCCTGCCGCCCGGTTCGTTTTTGTGCTGTGCTGTCCTAAGTCTTTAGTCCAGTGCCTGCATTGGGGTGTACAAACACATCAAAAGGAGCACTTTTATGCCTGAAGAGCCTAAAATCGTGACCAGAATTCTCAATTGTATTCCATCGCGAGACACCGAAAAAGACTGGGGTTTCGCCAACGCCATAGACTCCGGTACGATAGGATCGCCAGCAGCGATTCCTGCTTCCGTGGATCTCCGCGCTGACTGGTGGAAGATCGGCGACCAGGACGAAACCGGGTCGTGTGTCGGCTGGGCCGTCGCCGACTCTGTCATAAAATGGCACTTCGTGAAGGTCGATCGCATCAAGAAGACAGACCATCTCGCAGTACGCTTTCTCTGGATGGCCTCCAAGGAGCATGACGAGTTTGTATCACAGCCAACCACCTTTATCGAACAGGAAGGGACGAGCATTAAGTCTGCACTGGACATTGCACGGAAGTACGGCAACATCAAAGATGCTATGCTGCCATTCTTGCGGGCGGTGCTTTATCCAGGAGACACGAAAACATTCTACGCAATTGCCGCCAACCTTCGAATTGCATCGTACTTCAATCTCGGCACAAACCAGGACAACTGGCGGACCTGGCTGGCCACCAATGGCCCCATCGTGACGCGTCTGAAATGTTGACGCCAGCTGGGATCATGCCGCTGAAACGGCGGGTAATCTGGATGTCTACCTGCCCAATACGGCGCGCGGCGGACATGCCATAGCCCTGGTTGGCTATACTCCCGACCGGTTCATCGTGCGCAATAGTTGGGGCACAGCCTGGGGTCAGGAGGCTTCGGTTGCGCTTCGCACCAGTATGCACAGGCTGCGTTCACTGAGGCGTATGGTGTTTCTGTGACCTAACCTCACGATCGGTTGGGATACCGAGTTTCTGGGATCCCGGCAGGCGATGCCGTGGTGTTGCGGAAACGGAAACTCGGTATCTCGATCGAGTTGTGTGTTGTTTGAATGGGAGTGTTCCATGTCATCCAGTGTCCAGAGACTGACAGAGGCAGATGTCAGCGCGACCTTGAACCGATATCCTGGCGAGCGTTTTGAGGTCGTGCTGAGCGGCAATCCTGCCGCCGGTTATCAGTGGGAAGCGAGTTCTTGGGATGAAGCTGTGCTAACGCGGTCGCCCCAGCCGGATTACAGGCAGCAGTCATCTGCCGTCGGCTCCGGCGGCGAATTTATATTCGTATTCGAAGCGGTTGCGGCGGGGCGGAGCACAGTACAGCTCATATATCACCGGCCGTTCGAAACTGCTCGCAAACCCCTGCGAACGTATGAGTTCACCGTCGTGGTCAAGACAACCGGGGCCTAGAATAATCACCGTTCCGCGCCGAAACTTGATCCTGCTGCGCCCGCTGTTCTCAGTAACCAGTTCGACGCTACCTGGGCTGCCGCCAAAAGTCTGCCCCCAGCGAGAGATGCACCCATGCGACACCAAGGAATTGCGGTCTCACGTAGAGGATCCTACACTGACTTATAACCGTCGGCGCTGCTCGTTCCAAAAACGAGCAGCGCCGACGGTCCTTTTTTGCCCCAGTATCCCTCGTCCACAAAACGCCATTCCAACCGCCAGCAAACACTACCATCTCTCCAAACCATAGAGTTTTACCAGAGTTCCACCGCCCGCCGGCGGCGCGACAATAGAGCATCACCATCACACTCGCCTCAAAGGAGCCAGCCCGATGCAACTCCTCTACACCCATTCCGACAGCCGCCACCTCTGCCTGCTCGACGCGGCCGAAGTCGCCCAGCTGCAAGGCACGCCGCCGAAGCCACCTGGCCGGGCGCGTTTTACGGCAGCTCGCCGCGTTGCCGCTGGCGACCGCCACCTACAACGCCATCGCCCGTGCCGCCCGGCAGCCGGATCGGTTTGTGGACGAGCAGGGCTGCCGCCTGACGCTGGCGAGCTGGGCGCAGCTGCTGCTGGGCGGGCGGTGGAAGGCGCCGGGGGTGGGGGAGGTGCGGCTGTAGAGGGTGCAGGAGGTGATAACGCGTCGATATCTGTCAGTCAATGCGGCTAAACCGGTGATAGTTGCACGAAATGTGCGTCTGAAGGCCTCTACGCCGCGAGTTGCATGCCTCCTGCGTTCGTGGCCCGCAGCGTGCTAGTGTGTTCGTTTTGTTGTCCGGCTCCTCCTATTTATTCTCTCGCTTGTCCAGGTCTGCACCGACCCCAAACCCAGGCGCTTTGCCCCAAACACGCTTATAACCAGCTGCGCCAGCGGCAAATATCAGGAGTGCACCACCAATCCAGTATGAAAGCGTCTCCCGCCCTGGAGGGGCATATACGAGAATCAGTAAAGCAGCAAGCATGGCGACAAAGGCCAAGATAAGCCACAGGCGCTTTGTTCGTTCTTGTTCTTTAATATAGATCGTGTGAATTTCTGACCTTTCCGGAATAAACATCCCCATTACCTCGGGATCAGTTGTGTTCGCAGATCGGGAAACGTTTCTCCAGGGCGAAGACAGAGTAACCGAATTCTCTTCTGGGATAGGTGATTGACCGGTGCTGGCGGTAGCAAAGCTACCTTCAATTCGCGGCGAGTCTTTGCTGGACTCTTGCGGTTTTCCCTCTAGACTTGCAGTCATGTTCTCACTTCCCTTTGGTAGCACAATTCAATCAGAATCAGACACTAAACCTTTTCCTTGTCCTGGTCCGCTCCTACCGAAAAACCAGGAGCTTTGCCCCAAACACGCTTGTAACCAGCTGCACCGGCGGCAAATATCAGGAGTGCACCGCCTATCCAGTAAGACAGCATCTCCCGCCTGGGGGCGTGTACACGAGAATCAACAACGCGGCGAGCATGGCGACAAAGGCAAGAGCAAGCCAAAGGCGCTTTGTCTTTTCCGTTTCTGCAATTATCTGCTTTGCTATCTCCGCCTCCGCAAGTGTATCTGTCTGGACATCCCTTTCACCGTTGCTGAAATTCATCATGTTCTCACTTCCTTTCACTCACGGTCTGGTTTACACAACACTACTTACAACAAAACATTTCATTTCAGACTTGACTATAGTGGACCCAGGAATTTGGCTCTAGCGTGTCTTCCGTGATGACGTCATGCCGCATGCAGCAAGATGGCGGGATGCACCTGGACATTACCTAGTCGGTCGCCTCGTTGCCTGGTCATGGAAGCAGAAACGGACAATCTTTTCGGTAATGAAAACGTTCAAATCGCCGGATCAATTGCGATAGGTATCGCCGCACACCATCCCTGTAACTGCACTAGTGGGCCACTTGATTTGCATATGGCCATTGTTTACCCTGGCGGAATGGCCATGGACGAGCCAAGTGACCCACTAGCGTACTAAGTCAATAGCCAACGGTCTCGATTTTTGGATTGACCCAGCAGAAGAAATCGCGTCCAGCGCCTCCATTTGCATCTACCCTTATTCTGAGATCGCCGGCTTGGCCAGCCCAGCGCGACATGTCTATATCTATGCCTTCCAACGCGCCAGTATAGTACTTTACAGTCTCGTGAATCAACTCGTTGCGGAAGTACACCAATGCCTTTACGCCGGAATGCTGGTCGTGTTGAGTAGGCGACTGCGCGCCCTCTGCATAGCCCACCAGTGCTAGGAAATGTTGCGTATCGCCTACCAACGGAATAGTGAAATCACCTTGTACATATCCGTCATCCCGCCAAGCTGGGTGAGTGAAGATAGCTTTTGGATGTGACTGGCCGTCCTCAAGAACACCTGTACATAAGTCGGCAGCGGGGCTGAATATCTTGTAGGTCCAACTTTTCCATGGAATGAGTTTGTTGTTTTCGTCATTGCCAGTCCATACAGCATCTGGAGCGTGGTCATATAGACTATAGGACGGCACCTGTGATCTCGGTGCCTCTGGCGGTGTTGGGGTTGGTGGGGGGGTTGGTATTGGGGTTGGTATTGGGGTTGGTATTGGGGTTGGTGTTGGTGGTGGGGTTACCCATGTGATACAAACACCAGGAGCAAAACACACACTACCAAGTTGCGTCCCAGAAAGGATAGAATATCCAATAGCTAAACAACCGACGATTATAGCAGTTGCTCCCATCCAGCCTTTGCCACCGCCGCCATTGTCATGGGTACTGCTCATTAAGTGCCTCCCAACCTATTTCAATGGGTGACCTTGCGTTGCATTTGGCCAATGAAATGTATCGATTAGTATGCGATGGAAAACAGAACGAACTTAGTGAGAGGTTGTTGGCCCGACTCTATCATTTGTTATGGCTGGGCTTCCACAGTGTAGAAGTTGCCAAACGGTTATTGTTCCCCATGGTGTTTGGCATCTTGCTCACCTCACTCTGCTTATGTACACCTTGGTTTTCAGGCTTGACCCCACTCTCTCAAATGACGCTTATGCCGTATGCCTCGGTAAACCCAGCTTCCACGTAGCCAAGCGACGCATAGCCAAAACCACAATCACCCCAGTTGCTGCCTAGCTGTTGCGTAGGATAAAGCGGGCCGGCGAATAGCCCAACCAACGTGACAGCATGCCCACTCTTCACGGTTTCCAAAAAATGCGTCTCCAGCCGCCCATGGGTGTTCAGCGCTTGGTACCATGTGTCATCCACTTCCGGCCGCGAAGGATTTGCCCTTTGAACGCCAACCATTCACGCCACGCATGTAAATCTTTACCGAGGTTGAAGCCACTGCTGATCTTCAATTGTGAATCCAACGTGTAGAAACTGTAGGCATCCGTGTCACAGCACAAAGATGCAGAGCGAAAAGGCAAGACAGCTTCGCACATGACGCTTTACTTTCTCGCCACGCCCAGCGCCGCTTTCAGACTGGTGCCGCCCATTTCGATGATCGTAGTGGCGCGACTCACGAATTCATTGGTCTCCTTCGCTGCCATCCAAATGAACCGTACAGACAACCTCTCAGTTTTGGCAATGCGTCCAGTCTTGGAAAAATGCCATCGCAGAACGCCATCGGCAGTAGCCCACCCAACGCACGAGCCGGTCGTCCGATGGTCGCGAATCTTCCACCAGGGATCGCGAAGTCTTTGCTCGGTGGAATCTGCAAAGCAGCCGCCAAGATACCGGCATCGCCAGCATTGTCAACAGACCAGTTGTTATGGGTTGCGGAAGAGCAATACCTTCGCCAATCAAGGCGAGACTGACTGAGTTTGCACAGGATGAATGCGACCGAGACGCGTAACATTGCTGAGAATCTCGGTGAATAGAATAGGCTCAGGCATTTGCGGAAGCATTTGTAATGTTTCCTCGACATACTTGAGGCCGCGAACAGAAGGCTTTTAGGTCAAGTATGCTGCTGTCCGACTCATCGGTTTGCCGGAAAGTGCGCAGCAAACGGTGTGAGAAGTTGACCATGAACAATGACAGACTCGCAGCATTGGTGACGGCAGTAGGTACGATATTCATAAAGTCTTCCAGGCCCCAGAACTGTTTGGCGTCGCGGAAGTTAAACTCAATGGTATGATCACAAATGACAAATTCTGTGTGACGCGCTCGAGTGAGCTGCAACTGTCGTGGTGGCGACGGCCATTGCGGCTGCGACAAACGCCTGCTTGACCCTGCTGGAGTATCCTCCCAAGCAAAGTCGTCACTGCTTGGGAGGAACCATGAAACGGCAATGGGAAGTAAGTCGCACGTTGATTCGCACAGATTGACGGACAGCGTCGCTGGGATTATGTCTACCAGTTTCTTCTGAGTTGGATGATGGAGGGTACCACAGGCCCTGAGCCTGCATCATCACATCAACAGGAGGAACAAAATGGAAGTTGCACTGTATGTTCGCGTGTCGACAAGTCGCCAACAGCAGGCGCAGACGATTGAGCAACAACTGGATCGTCTGCGCACGCATGTGGCTGGTCAGCGGGAGTGGCACTTGGCCGACGAACACATCTATCGCGACGATGGCTACAGCGGGGCGCTGCTGAATCGTCCAGGGCTGGATCACTTAGCGATCAGGTTACCTTGGGCAGCATTGAGTTGGTACTGGTGACCGCCCCAGATCGGTTGGCCCGGAAATATGTGCACCAAGTGCTGCTGGTTGAAGAGCTGAGCAGTCACGGGTGTCAAATCGAGTTTTTGGATCGGCCTATGAGTGACGATCCCCACGATCAACTCCTGCTGCAAATTCGTGGCGCTGTGGCCGAGTATGAGCGCAGCCTGATTGCGGAGCGTGCGCCGCGGGCGGCAAGCCAAGATGCGTAGCGGACTGTTGTTGCCTTGGACCAAGGCTCCCTATGGCTACGTCCTTGATGCCGAACGGCCCCGCGATACAAGCCAGTCCATGTGGACTTGGTCAAGGCTTAGGTGGTCCAGCAGATCTTTGCTTGGTATACTGACCCGGCAACACCGGCAACCCTGTATTGGGTCGCCAAGACGCTGAGTGACCGGCGGCTTCCAACCCCGTCCGGTGGTGTGCGCTGGAATGTCGCTTCGGTACGCGGCATTCTGCGTTCGCCGGTATATACTGGTATTGCGTATAGTGGTCGTTCGTGGCCGATACCGGCGCAGGGTCGGAAGTCGCCGTTGCAGCCGGTAGGGCATGGATATAGTAGTCAACAGACACCTGCGGAGGAATGGATTGCTATTCCAGTGTCTTCCATCGTGAGCCAGGAGACTTTCGACATGGCCCAACAGCGCCTGGATCAGAACAAGCAGTTTAGCGGCGCAACAATCATGCGCATGACTATCTGCTGCGGAACCTTGTCAGTTGTGGTCAGTGTCGATTGGTCTGTACCGGGCGCCAAGAAAAGCACTGGTTACTCCTATTATATCTGCGCTGGGCGCACGGACGCTTTGCGTCTGGCCAAGGGTGAACGCTGCACGGCACGCTATGCGCCGGCCGATGAACTCGATCGATTGGTTTGGCAGGATCTTTGTCGCATTCTCACCGATCCAGAGCTCGTTACCCATGAACTGGCACGCGCCCAAGCTGGTGAATGGCTCCCGCAGGCGCTTCAAGACCGCCAACGCACCCTCCGGACCTCGTTGGTGCAACTGGAACGCCAACAGGCCCGGCTGCTTGAGGTCTTTTTGGCGGAAGTAGTTGGCCGTGACGAATTCGAACGCAAGCGGCATGAGTTAATCCAGACTCAGAACGGGCTGACTCAGCAACTGCGACAACTGGAGGCGCAGGCCCAAAAGCAACTCGATGTGGCAGGTTGAGTGGATCGAGGACTTCTGTAAGCGTCTGGCGCCAGCCCTGGAACAACTTGATTTCACTCAACGCAGACAACTGGTAGAACTGCTGATCGACCGTGTCATTGTTGATAACGATAAGGTCGAGATCCGCTACGTGATCCCAACCGGTCCCCAAGGCGAACAAACGCTCTTTTGTCATTTGCGTAAAGACTATTTCGATTTGGAACCTCAAACTGTAATAGTCAATCAGTTTGTCGTAAGCGAGTTCAAGGTCGCTGCTGAAAAGACAGACATGTGCGGAGGCCCCGGTGCGTCGGTTGGTTTTGACGATGACGACGACATTCAGGGCTTGGCAAAACTCCTTGTGGCGCACTTGCATTTGATAGATGTCGGTCTTGATGTTGTATTTCAGCGCCGACTCTTGAGATATTGTGCGGGCAGTGACCGATAAACGAGTCGATCACCATATTTACGATGCGGACCTTGGCCACTGTACGGACCTTCATACGTCAAGAAAAGCACTGAATCGCAGCGCAGTTTGGAAACCAGATGCAGGCCGGAGGAGTGAGTCATGACCACAGCATTGTTGTTGCCAAAATGACCATCCATCACCAAATAGTTCAAGCCAAGACAACCGACGATGCGCTGCAACAGCCCACTCACCATCTTTGATCCGTACCAGTTCCGGCGACAGGACAACTTCGGCTTTATCTTGTTTTTACTGCCTTTTTTACGGCCAGGCTGCCCTTTGGCGCTGCCCTTACCTTGCTTTTTGGTGGCGGCCTTGGCCTTGCTGGCCACTTTTTCGCCTCGGTACGCACAATTTGCTCGACACTGATCGGATAGGCCTGCCGCTCTTGCACGCTCACTAGCGCCAGCGCAAAGAAGGACACGCCAGGGATCGCTTTGCCGCAGAGACTCGAAAAGAAACGATCCAGCCCATACGTATGCTTGCCGGCTTTGCTCACCACCATTTCATCGCCGGCCAACATTACGTGTCGCCAGGCTGCCACAACTGTTCACGAAAAAACACCCAATACAGATTCGCCCAGGGAATGACTGTCGTGTAAAAGCGCTGCACCGTGCGATAGCTCCCGCCTTTTTCGGTCCAGCGCGCAATCCCCAACATGGTCATTCGCCCGGTCATCACCAGCATTGCCACGATGATCCGGCTCATTTGTTTGGTCTCTGTCGCCGACAGACTTGCATCAAGCATTGTAAGAGTGCTAAATGTCATCATGGGCTTTCTGTAGTTCCTGAGTTGTTGTTTGCCTACATCAACTCTACTACAGAAGCCCTGTTCTGTTAACGCCCTCGAATTTTGGCGATGGTATAGTAACAGCATGCCCTGTTGTGTAAATGTAGGCGGCCATTTACGATGGTAGGACACGTCGGCGCAAATTCCATCAACCACTCTGAACCGAATCGGATATCAATACTGGACACACATGAATCCACACCTGCCTCATTCCCGGGAGCTTCCGTAGCAGCGAAGATCCTCTCTACCATTTCCCGTTGTTTTGGTAAACAATGCACTGAGCAAACTCATTATCGTTGCCGATGCCACGGAACTCGACTTTCGTAACAAAACAGAAGCTGTTGTTGTCGTCGATCCAAGGCTCGTCAATAAGGCTCCCGGCAGAAGCAGCTCCTTCCCAATAGACCCATTTAAAACTATTAGTACCCGGCACTCCTTCGGCTACCCTTTTTGTCCGGTGTCGCCTTGTGGTCCCGTCTCGCCTTGCGGTCCCGGTTGTCCGTTTCTGCCTGGAAGACCTTGTGGTCCCGTCTCGCCTTGTGGTCCCGTCTCGCCTTGTGGTCCCGTCTCGCCTTGCTGGCCCCGTTTCGCCCTCGCGGTCCCGTCTCGCCCTTGCGGTCCCGTCTGCCTTGCTGTCCGTCTCGCCTTGTGGTCCCGTCTCGCCTGTGGTCCCGTCTCGCCTTGTGGTCCCTCGATACTCCACTTAACTTGTATCCAGTCTTCAGGGCACGTTTCTCCTGTCTGGACTCACAATTATCACACCAGACTTAGGATGCTTACAGGCCTGAATGACAAAATCATCTTCTCCTTGAGCACCTAGCCGAGTGACCACCATTGTGCTCAGAAGCACTACCACTGAGAAGGTACCTGTGAACCACACAATACCTTTTGTGCGCAAATCCGCGGGTCTTCATCTTATCCTCCTGAGGGTAAAAATGTAAGGACGATCGTGTTTCCTTCTTTCTTCCACTCTCCACTACGAGATTCTCCGCCTTCCTCTAGATCAAATGTAGAGTCCGATTTGAGTTCCAGGTAATCACCAAATGCCTGTATTACGTCAGGCAAACTTCTCAAACGAAAGGCAAGCTTGTGCTTCTCTCATATTTTTCCAGCATCGGACGTCCGGGTCGATAATGGTATGGTTCTCCCTGATCGTCCATTGCCACACTATTACATGAGGTGGTGTTTGCGATGACGATGTCTGGGTTGGCGTATTTGGCGGCACGGTCGTCAGCGTGGGCGGCACGGTCGGCTCAAGAAGTTTGAGCCGTATCTCTAAAGGCGGCGTGGAAATCGCTAAATCCCCGAAGTGCATTGTCTGTCCCACATAGCCCTTGGCGCTGACTTCAAGTTTGTTATATCGTCGATGGAAGTGAATCGGAAGGTGCTCATACCATCCGATTCTGTGTATTGTCGTATTGGGTCAACACCCTTCCAAAAGGTGACAGAAGCATTGTTGATCGGGGCATCGGTACTATCATCCCATACCGAAACTGCAAATTTACCTGGGACGGGCGTTGCAGTAGGAACTTCTTCCTTGCTCGCAGATTTAAACCTAGGTGTGGGTCCTTCGTTTTGACAACATTGAGTTTATCCTGCACTTCTTTCTCCTTAACGGGTTTCAAGTCAATGTAATCCCACGGTATCATCCAACTGACCTCAGCGAAGCCTTTTTGCAAACCTCCATTGACAATACCAACTACGCGATTGGCAACGTTGAATACGGGCGCACCCGATTCACCAGGCAGAAAGTGACCTTCAACGCTGATAACCGCGAAGCTGTGCACTCTCGGGCTATTTCGCTGACGAATTTGGATCGATTTGCTCAAGTGGGATCAGCCAACTGAGTGCGATAAATGAATCCTTCCGGACTTGGAAACTGTCGGATCTCAACTGCACGTACAGTCCGTACGGGTATCCAATAACATGCAAGAGTCGGAAGGCCCTACCATTTCTCCTTCTGGTAAATGCTCAAGTTGAGGTTCATTTTTAGCCGCTTTCACTTCATCAGAAGAAAGCAATGCCACATCGCGGTCAACGTCTGCTTCGATCAAATCCAGATTATTGAACACCGGGCCGTTACCACTGTCGCCCACCGCATTAATCGTCTGACAGTCGTCAGCGACTCCGTGTAGTGCTGTCACAATCCCCACCGTCCCAACAACCCGGAAGCCTGTTTGATATCGAATCACTTCCGGTAAGTGGGTGCATTCGGATATCTCGAGCCTGAAGATATCGGGGGATATCGGCTGCTGCTGGGCATAGGCAATGCCCATACTTCCAAACAGCGCCATTACCAACACCAGTAACGAAATCAGTTGCTTGGACATATGACCTCCAGAACAGCTTTCAGGACGTCTGCGTCTTTGACCACCTTAGCAATCTTCTGCACGCCATCAAGGCTCGATGCCTCTGCATAATTCTGCAGTGGACGGCCCTCGAGAATGAGCAGGCTCTTGCAAGTTGCTGTCAACTTTGCTGTAGAACCAAATAGGACACCAATGTGTCCGTTTTCATAGCCGGGATTGGGCGCCTGTGTCGAGCCTGAAGGTGGATAGGCAGCCTCAAAGAGTCTGTCCGTGACTTCTTGTTCGTTGCGTCCATGTCTGGTCCACTTGCTGATTTCTGCATCCAAATCGGTTCCGAACCAGGCGTAGCTTCGAGAAGTGAGACCGACGGAAGCACCAACAACGATGCCGACAACCAGTGCAACAATGGGAGCCAGATAGATATGTTTTCGAGCACGACTGGAATCACTGTTCGGACCCGTATTCTCCTGAATGTTGTGCCTTCTAGACCACTCATGACTGCCAGCACCGCAGCGGCGGTTGCCGTCAAGCTTGTGATCACAATTGAAACCACTGGTGTTGCGGACATGCCTAAGAGCCAACCGATCAGCCCACGATCAATAGCCCTACAAAATCAGCGACTTTCGAATTCCTATCGTTTCGACTTGACATCCGGTTATCCCCCACTTCCATCTTGGAGAAAGACGCTACGCTGGTGCAAGCACCACTAGGAATTACAGAGTCATACAGCGCCTATTCCACATGCTTCCGTAAATCCAGCTTCTACAGTTTCGACAATGGGCCTTGGTCATCGTTTCGACGAAGAGAGCGTCACAGGTTGGGGACATGGTGCGGCACACCGACAATTCAACGAATTTCGCAAGTTGCTGTTTCATGCTGCCGCTCGTCATCCCCTTCATACTCTAAACAATACAACTCAAGCGCGTGGAAAACGCGTGGAAGGCGCATGACGAAGGGACTAGAGCACCTGCCTTTGACCCTACAAGACGAAGTTTGAGCTTTGGCGAACCTAATGGAAGAGGGCAGACAGTTATGAATGCGTCTGGGATATTGAATTCCGGTACTCATGCAGCTTCCTCTATCCTGTGGGGTGACGACAATGACGGACAGATAGAGCTTCTTGCAAATATTATCGCGCTATTTTTAGGAAAGTGATCATCCAATTCGGAGAAGGTGTGCGTCAGGAATTTGGACGCGCCGGAACAAGGCCCCGCGTTCAGTCCGCACGCCGTGTGCGGGCCATTTTGACCTTGCCGTCAGGCCGCCTGTGTGGGCGAGAACATGGGCCTGTGGGCGTGGGGCGCCAGGGGCGCCAGGCGCACGAAGGCGTGCGCACTGGACGCGACGGGACAGCTTCCAAAATCGTGACGCACACCCTTCGGAGAGCGGGTGTGGTTCAAATTTTTGGACGTGTCGCCAAGCAGGCCAAAACAGCGCATGAATCCGGACCAAAGCTCACAAAACTGGCGGCAAAATGGCCGGAATTCTGTCGGAAACGTGCATTTTGCGGTCGTCAGAGGCATTGATCAGGTCGCATTGCATTGGCAATTGGACCTGCTTAGCCTTTTCCAAAAATCTGAACCACACCCCTCCAAAAAACTCATCGCTCAGATTCGCGAAAACGGCGCGATAATCTAAGTATCACTATCTATGTCATTGTTTCGGGTCCGATCTGATCTATCTGGCCAGGGTGCATGACATATGACCCAAATCTTTTCTTCTGTTTCGGGGTTGCTCACTCGCTCTCTGCTATTCAGTGCCGTGCTGCCAGCTGCTATTTTCGTCATGGCCTGGTTGCTGATCGTCGATCCCTTATTCCCGACGGGTAGTTCGCCCCTCCCCATCTTTGGCCAGTTCGGCGGCTTTGGCAAGCGGTGGTCTTGTTAGCCTTTACCCTTGTCATCGCGGGCCTGCTTACCGCCTTCAATGGTACCATCATCCGTTTCTATGAAGGCTACCCGTGGCGATACGGGCGGATCGGTTGCTACAAGGTGAGCCGGCAAAAGCAGCGCTTCTGCACCAGCGAGGCTCGTATACGCGGGGTCCGTACACTGCTACGGTGTATGGCAAAGGAAGACGAGAACTCCCCGGACCACGACAAGATTCGGATCTGGTGGCAACAGATGCATTGGCACCACCTGCAATCGTTCCCGACTTACGCAAGCGATATACTGCCTACACGGCTTGGGAATGCAATTCGCGGATTTGAATCGTACCCTGATTCCCAGTACGGAATAGAGGCCATCACCTTATGGCCACGGCTTGTCGGCGTCGTGGAGCAAGAATATGCCAACGCTATCAGTGATTCCAAGGCACCGTTCGATTTCATGATCCACAGTTCGGTACTCAACGCCGTACTCTGCCTGGCTACCTCCTTCATTGGCCTCTTCTTTGCTGAAAGGACCTTTGCCTCGCTTGATACCGCACGCACCTGGTTGATTGAGGTCCTGTTCTTTGGCCTAGCAACCTACTTCTTTTATGAGGCATCTATTCCTTGTGCCAAAGCTTGGGGACAAATGGTTAAAGGCGCCTTCGACCTATACCGCTACCCTCTACTAGCGCAGCTTGGATTTCACCAAACCCCGATGACGAAACGCGAACGACGCGAGCTTTGGGATGACATCTCGCTGCAAATGCTCTATGGTGATCGTCCAGAAGGCCCGCGGCCTTCGGGTTATGCGTCACAGCGCACCTCTGCCCAAGGTACGTCCCGAGAGGCAGCCCTGTCCATCACGGGCAGCTTGCAGCCTCGCACCGACAATGACGAGATCATGGTTGAATTCGTGGCCAGAAATAATGACAGGATCCGGGAGATTAAAGATCTGATCATCACCGATACGCTTCCCGACGGCTTCGAGTACTTTTGAGACAGCTCGTGCGCCGGCCTGCGCAGCGCGGCGTAATGGGGATTAACCCCTAATCAATTCAGGGTCGGCCACCTGCTGGCACAGCAGGCAGTCGTGTTGACGTATAGAGCATTCCGCCTGTGTAGTCCTAACTACGTCACATTGCACATGGAGCGATACTATGCCAACACGATCCTCTCGTTTAACAGGCGTGCACGGGGATCCCCCTTCCGGGAAGAAGGATAAACCGGGGCCGGCCATGAAGAAGCCCAACGCTAGATCATCTAGCAAATCTGCGCCTTTTACCCACATAGGCGGTATCGGCAGCAAATATGCTGAACTGCTGCGCAGGGCAGGTGTGGAATCAGTCGATCAACTTGCAAAACAAGACTCGCACCTGCTGGTCAAGAAGTTGACGAGCGAGAATTCAAGCCAGCGCCCGAAAGGCAGGGTTCCAAGCCGTGCACGCGTCAAGGCTTGGATTAAAGATGCAGCCCGTCTTACAGGTTTGCACGGCGACCCCCCTTCCGGAAAGAAGGATGAACCTTGATGCGATATCGACGCTATTGGAAGACCACCAAGACGGGGGCGATAGACCAACTTGCAGGCAGCAGACCTGAAGAGGTAGCGAATCTGAAGAGGATAGAGGTCGCGACCATTACGGAATTGTGGGAACGTGTCGGCACAAACGCCGATCAGGGCATCGACAAGCTAGCCAACGCCTCGACGATCGACAAAAATATTCTCACCACATTGCTGTGCTTCCAGGCCAAGCGCGAGGCCGATGCGTCTTGTGGCACCTGGCTCGAGCGCAATCTACTCGAGATCTTGCTGGTAATGCTGACGGCGGTTGCGGCAATACTAGCGTTACAAGCATGTTCAGAAGTGATGAGCTAGCCGTCGCCGCAGGGATCCCCAGGAAACGTGCTCAGATGCAGCTTGAGGACCTAGGACGACTAATCGAGGCGCTGCATGTGTCGAACGTGTATGTTGTCCATCCTGTATCGACGGGCAGGCTATAATCCCTCTTGCTTTCGGCGGCGCACCGCTGCAAAAGGGCGCCTCGCTCGTCGCTACGCGGAAGCCATCACATGTGAGGCCGTGAACTTGACGCTGGCGTAACTATAGATCAACGATCTGACGCAGTCGCACAGTGCCAGACTTGCACGGCCGATGATTCCAGAAGCCGCTCAGCGCCACATCCCGCCCAAACGCCACGCCCAGGCCAGGCTCCCAAACCACCAGGTCACGCGCAAACCACGGGTTGAACACCACCCGGCCGTCCTGCAGCACGGCGCCGCCGGCAAAGACGCCTTGGGCAGCAGGCGCCACCGCAGCCAGCGCCGAGGGAACACCGTACGTGTTTGTCGCCGGGTTGTAGATCCGGCAGTCCCGCAGCTCGCTGTAGGTGCCCGGCAGCAGCAGCACCGTCCCATCGGCCAGCAGCGCACCGCCGCCCCACCCGCCGACCGCGACAGGGTCCGCCGCCTCGACGTGAAAGGTGTCCGTCGAGGGGTCGAAGATGGCGGTCTGCGCCGTGCCGGAGGGCACCAGGAACACCCGGCCGTCGGCCAGCAGCACGCCGCCAACGCAGCTGCAGCCTTGCAGATCCACCTCGATCACCGTCGCCGTGTCGTCGAGGGGGTTGTAAACCATCGCCGCCGCGGCCGCATAGGGCACCAGCAGCACCCGGCCGTCAGGCAGCAGTACGCCGCCCCAAAAGTCCTGGCCCGTCTGCAGCTCCGCCGGCGTTACGACCTGTGACGTGGTGATCGTGTCCGCCTTCGGGTCGTAGATCCGCGGGCTCGTCGCGATGTGCGGCACCAGCAGCACCCGCCCATCCGCCAGCAGCACGCACCCGCAGCACTCGGCCGCCAACGGTGGCCCGGCCGGCTAGCAGGCAGTCCCGGTCCGGATCGTAGAGGTAGGCCTGCCCCGTCGTCGACCACGGGTGCGGCATAAAGAACACCCGCCCATCCTGCAGCAGGCAGCCGCCCAGGAACTCGTCGCCCGCCCCAGCTTCCCACGGTACATCGACGAGGTGGATGCCGCCCGTATACGGATCCCAGATGTGCGGCTTGATCACCTCCGACCCGCCGCCGGTCTGCCCCGGCACAAAGAACACCCGCCCGTCGGCCATCAGCACCGCGCCCCCAAACAGCCCCAGCCCCTCCTCGGCGACAAAGGCGCCCTCCGTCACCGTCAGTGTCTCATCCAGCTCGCCCGCCTTGGCAATCGTCTCTTGCATGTACGGCTGCATGTAGTCCACGAAGGCAGGCGCCTCGGTTCTCCGCCACGACAGCAGCCCCTCGATCGTCCCGATCACCATCCCGCTCGCCGGCCGGTCGCTCAAGAACATCACCACGACCTGCGCCCCCACGGGCACCGGCTGCGCGCCCATGGTCGGCAGCACCACATCCTCCACGCCGCCGTTCCACAGATACACCCGTACCCGCACGTCGATCCCCTCCCTGGCCAGCACCACCCCCAACGCCGTCCGCAGCACCCCCGCCTCACCGGTCATTAGTTCCATCATGCGTCCCCCTCTTTCCTCCCCCTCTCCTCCCTCTCACTCCATACTCCATCCATCATTTCTTTGCTGAAAGACATCACCTGCCTTATTTTTGTCTACCCCTGGTACACCCCAAATGTATTGACCTCCGCCAACTCCAACCGCTGCTGCAGCCCTCCCCGATCCCACGTCTCCGTAATCCCCACCACCCGCACGTCCGTGGCATCCACCGTCACCACGTCGTACAGCTCGATCCCGAGATTCGCCGTAGTCTCGATCCACCCAAACGACAGCCCGGCCGCCAGCTTCGCCGCCTCGGCTGCTGCCCGAGCAGTTAACGAACCATCAGCCCACGCCATGCTGCGGTCGACGAACACATAGGGCACCGGCCGCGTACCGTCACGCGTGCGCGCTGCCGCCATCGCCCACGCCTCGCCGGTCACGGCCGAGGCGCCGGCCCGCAAGCCAACGGCCACGAACAGCCGCACATCGCGCCCGTCGTGCGTCAGCGCCCAATCGGCGATCTCGTGCGTCCCGTACCCCTCCGCCAGGCCGTTCGGTGACACGTAGGTATAGCTCGGCGCGCTGGGCAGCGGGAGCACTTCGACACGCGTGTGGTCCTGCGCGACGTCGGCGCCGTCACTGCGCAGCGCCACCGCCTGGTCGCTCAAGTACCGCCGCAGCCCACCCAGGCCCGACTCGTTGGCGCTCCAGATGAAACCGGGCGACGGATAGACCGCCTGCGGCAGGGTACCCGTACCGGTCGTGGTCAGCCCCGCCCAATGACACATTGCTTCCACGTCGCTCATGCGCGTGCGGTCGTTTTTCTGCAGGACCTTGGCACGCCTGGGCCGCATGTGTGACAGCACACCCATGGCGTCGAAGGCCAGCACCTCGACGCGGCCCCGGCAGTACGTCACGGCCGCCACACGGAAAGCCAGTCTCAGCGTGCCCGCAGCAGTGCCCACGCTCAGCGTGCGGTCCAGCCAGAGCATATCGCCCACGTAGATCTCCGGCGGATAGACCGCGCCAAAGCCCTCGAGCGCAGCGCCAGCCGAGATGCTGCGCTCCAGCAGCATTGCAGCACGCCGCCGCCCGAAACGCTCACAACATACTCGTACTTGGTTGGCGTGTAGGTCCGCTCCGCCAGATCCACCGCGGCATCCGTCTGCGCCGAGGTCCAGACCTGGCCGGCTCCGACCAGCCAGGCTCGGCGGCCGCCTACCACCGGCTGCAGCGTCTCACGCATGGCCACGCCGCCGGCAGTTCCGTCCGCATCGCCCAGAAACACCGGCTCTTCCATATCGGCATTGCCCGGCAACGCATAAAGCGCCGACACAAACCAGTACCCCGCAGTCGCCCGCTCCTGCAGGGCGAAGAGATACGACCCGCCACCCTCACCAAAGCGCACGCGGTCATAGGCCGCCGCGCCCGCCACGCCGGCACGGTCGACGGTTGTCCGCGTACCCCAAGCACTAAACACGCCGGTGCTCGACACCTGCACCTGCTGGCACGCCAGGCTGTTCCAATCCCCATCTGTGCCCCACAGATACGCATACACGCGGCAGTCAGGGGCAGCCTCCGGCCCCGGCCGCACGCCCGCCACCTGCCAGCGTGTATAGGTGCCCAACAGTGAAGGCCACGCCACCCACCCGCTGCCGGCATCATGCGCACCCAGCACCACCGCCAGACCCTTGGCGTTGTAGCCGTTCATCACGCAGATCCACGAACCTCCAGTCCCGCTGGAGGCGCCCGAATAACACAGGCTGATGTTACTGAATCGGAAGTAGTTCAAGCCGCCATCGTAGGCCACCGTCGGCGCCGCCCAGCTCACGCCGTCATTCGTCGATCGCACTTGGTAAACCTTGCCGCCATCGCCGTAGAGGATGCGGATCTCGCTGCCGTTGCGGCCGACGCCTGGCGTCGATTCCTTCGTATCCGTCGACGCAATCGTCGCCACTTGGGTCGGTGTCGCCGTCAGGGCCGTGTGGCCGCACTGGGCCAGCTCGTGCCACCGCACGACCACGCCGCCACACTGAACCGCTGCACGCCCACTTTCTTGGCTGCGGCCGAGCGCAGCACCCGCAGGATGTAGCCGGACGCCGCACAGCTGCAAGCGGCCGCCGTCACGTTCAGGTCACCAAAGGGGATATTCCCAGCCGTGTGCCGGAACGCCGGCCGCCAGATGAGAGGATCGCCGGCGAAGGTGCTCCGCCGCTTGCAGCGCACCGTTACGCTGGCCAACGCGTCAGGACAGGATCGGGCTGCCAGCAAGGCATCACTCAGGCCGCGCATAGTCTGAACCACGATTCACATGATTTGCAGGATTTACACGATTTGGAGAATTCACATGATTCGAAGGATATCCCAGACCAAGAAGAGCTACAGTCCCTACAAGTAATCATGGCAATCCTCCGAATCCCAAAAATCAAGGTTCAGACTACAGCCCGATCTTCGGCCAGACCGGCGCAGGGCCGGCGTCGGGTAAGACCATACCCTCAAACTGCCGCCGGTACACCTCGGCCAGTTCCTTGCAGGCAGCCAGATCACTGGGTGCCGTGCTCGGCCGGCGTGATAGCTGCCGGTAGCGGATCAGGTAAGCGTGCGCCGCCGCTGCGAGGAGCAAGGTGCGCTCGGCCAAGGGCGGCAGGGTCGTAGACTGCGCGGCGCCGAGACCCTGCACCATATACAGTTTGCGATACCGCACCCGTACCACCTGGTCGGCGGCCGCCGCCTCGGGTAGCATCACCACGCCAGGCGCGGTCAGCCGCCACGGCACGGCCGCCGTACGCCAGTCGCTGCCGGCTGCCCAGGGCGTGGCCACGGCCAGGATCTGCTGCGGCGCCAGGCTGTTGAGGTCCTGCTCGGCGCCCGGCGTCACCACGGTGAACGATGCCTCGATCGGCGGCAGCCAGGCATTGAGGTCGGCGAGGCCCTGCGCCAGGGCCTCTGCCAATACCGGATCTTCCCAGCCGTCCGTCGACAACGAAGCGCCCACCAGCGACAGCAGCGCCGTCTTCAATGTTGTAACGGTTGTCGTCATCTCCCACCTTCAACGTTACCAATGGCGCGATCCGTAGGGGCATAAGGTCCGGCGGGAAAACCCCGTTATCGCGGCAAACCTCCCCACCGCCGGACCTTGTGCCCTCCCCCCGTCACGCCACCTTCTCCCGAATCACCTGCAGCGCCTTATCCCCGACGCCGTCGATCGCGAGCAACGCCGCATCCGGTGCTGCCTTTACGGCCTCGACCGAGGTATACCCAGCCCGCACCAGCACTGCAGCAAGGCGGGCATTGCCCAGACGCTGGGCCAACTGCTCCAGCTCAGAAGGCTCGCTCTTCGTGACGCCAGGCTCAGGCGTAGGGGTAGGATGCCAAGCGACCGTGGTCGCCCCGACCGTGGTCGGCCCCCCTTGCACCTGTGCCTTGAGCTCTGCGACTGCCGTCTCCAAAGCCAGCAGCCGCTCCGCAACACCACTCGCGGCGCAGGCGCCGCCGCTGGCATCCATCATACTGTCCCTTCCAACAGCCACAGCTGCACGTCATAGTCCGCCGTCGGCGTCGTGCCACCCGCCAAATTCACATCCAACGTCACCGCATCCCCGGCCGCAATCGCCACCGGGACCTTGCTCCCACCCAGGTGCCCCGCCTTCCACTCCCCCGCCGTCCCCGCCGTATTGGCCGCCAGCGCCGTTACGGCAGCGGCTTCCCCCACATTGACATCCACGTTGAACCCCGTCGGCGTACCGGTAAACGCTTCCGGATACAAGGTGACGCCCACCAACGTCATACCAATAGGCGCCTTGAACCCATGGACGGCGTCAGCGTCACCCTGCGCCTGGCTGCTAAAACTCATACACAGTAAGTTGCTCATCCATTCCTCACTTCTTGTCTACCGCCTGCACCGTAACTCGTCCAATTGATAAGAATTCATAGGATTTCCCTGATTCAGCGCCGCAACGCTCCTAATCAAGGAAATCCTCCTAATCAAGCAAATCAAGGTTCAGACAACATTGTTCTTGCCGACGCCGACATGCGTGGCCACGCCATACGCCCACCAATCCCGAATCTTGATGGGCAAAGTGTCGTTGGTAAACATCAACCCCGCCGTCTCACTCCGCACCTCGTAGATCTCCGGCAGCGCATGCACTCCACCCTGCGGCGCGCTGGCATACGCCATCTGGATCACCGGGTGCAGCCGCGGGTCGACGATCTGCGCCCAATCCGTCGCGTCGGTCCACTCCGGCACCACGATCGGGATCGGCCGCGGGTCGCCCACGCGCGATTCGCCGTAGGGATTGACGGTCTGTGCAGTGCCGCCGCTGTTGGGCTTGCCCACGTCGCCGGTGCCATAGCCGAATACCTCCAGCGCGGCGTCGTAGAGATCCATCGGCACCAAGGCAAAGGTCGGCCACAGCCCCAGCTTGGAGCCGGTGCCCGGCACGGTCTGGCCGAAGAGGCGCTTGCGTGCCGCCGCCCACTCCGTAGCCGAGAAGGCCACGGTGGCGAGGTTGCTGTGGTCGGCGTGGAATAGCGCCGTGCTGTCGTCAACCATGGTAGGGCCGGCGCCGCTGGCAGTGGTGAAGATACTCGCAATCGCCGCCGAGCGGGTGCGGATCGCGGCCTTGACCAGCTCACGCGGAATGGCTTGCATCTTGGCGATGTCGGACCGCCGGAACATCTCCAACGTGATGCCCACGTACACCCCGCGCTTGCCGAAGCTCATACTTTCGCGTGAATCACCGGTGACAGCCTCCGTGTACGCCGCGCCCTCCGAAACGGTCGGCAGGTTGGCCAGGCCGTCCACCATCACCAGGTCGATGTCCTGTGTGCTGCCATCATGCGGGCACGACGTCGACGACACGCTCGAACCAGCGGAAGGTGGCCAGGTTGTCGTAGTGCTGGCGCACCACCTTGTTGAGGCTGTTGCGGGCCAGGCCCGGCAGGGTGGTAGTCGAGGCCGCGCTCAGCTGGCTGTGCTCACGGTTGAAGACGCCATAAAAGTCCACGTCGCCGGTGATGGCGAGATACACATCGCGGATGTTGCGCATCGATGGGGCCGGCGTCGGTCCGTCGTGCACACCCAGGCACCAGTCCAACGCCTCCTGCATGTCGTCCAACCCGGTGCGCATCTCGCGCCCCGTAATCGGCCGCATCCCCGTCACCACACTGGGCCGCGCTGCTTCCGCCAGCGCCGCCTTCTGCGCTGCAATCAGCCGGTCGACCTCCGCCAGGTCCAGACACTCCGGCTGCTGCTGGGCAACCTGGCGGATGAGGATCTGGGCAGCTTCCGGCAGGCCGGACTGCTCCAGCACCGTCTCCAGCTGCAGACTGTTGCGCATGATCTTCAACTTCTTCACCTCCGCCAACACTTCGCTGCGCAGATCCTGAAACTGCGTCATGATCTCATCCGGCGGTGCAAGCTGCTCAACCGGCCCCGTACCCTGCTCTTCCATCATGCTCTCCTTGCAAGACACCAATTCTGACAACAACTCTGATAGGATGTGCGTGCCCGCAGATGCAGGCACGTTCACTGCCGAAATCTCGCGCCCGACAGGCTCTATCTGCACCATTTCGCAGGTAAGCTGTTGGCCGTGTACCGAGCGGTCTCCGACCGCATACGTCCGCCCCGGTACATGGGGGCACTTCGCATCAAAAACATCCTGCCCACAGACTGAACACAGGGTTTCCCCGCGCTTGAACCAGGAAATCGAGAACCGGTCAATGCGCCCCGCCAGGAAATCACGGATACCCTCTTCCGTGGTCAGCTTGACCCGCGCGTGCATCTCCGTGCGATCTGGGCCGTCCATGGAGCAGGCCGTGACGATGCCATCGCGCGCTGCGATGTCCTGCATGTCGTGGTTGCGCAGAAACGGCACGCCCACGAAGCTCGCCGCAAAGGCGTCCATCTCCTCATCCCGGAAGCGGACGTAGTTCCAATTGGGGTACTGCGCCCGGAAGACCACCGCCTCAAACTCCAGCTCATCCAGTTCTCCGGCCGCCTGCTGCTTGCGCAGTTCCGCCCGGTCCAGGCCGGCCCAGAGCACGCTGCTGTCCACCACCGCTGGCTCGCTCGCCAATACCATCTCCACCTTCGCGTTCTTCATTGCTCCTCCTCTTCGTGCCCTTCGTCCCTTCGTGGATCATCTCCGCAATCTCCCCCTCCGAATCTGCTCCCCCGCGAACTTCACAAACCAGCGCAACGCCATCTTGCGGTAGGCCGGACCGCTGCCAACGAGTTGGGCCACCGTGCTCAAGCCTGAGGCCAGCTGCATGGCGGCCTGCGCGAGTTTCTGGTTGTCGTCTACACTGATATCCGGGAGGACGGCAGTGACGTCGGCGGCGGTGACGCTGTGACGGAGGCGTCGTTCGCCCGCGGCGTAGCGGCGCCAGGCGACGAGCACCAGGTCGGTGAGCAGCCACGCCAGGTAGGCCTGCCGGCGGCGGAGGAAGCGCCGCCGCATCTCCGTCATCACCTGCCCCGTCGCCAGGTTTGAGTCCTCGCCCTCGCCCAAGTCCAGCAGCGACGTCCCCGGCCCGCCGGCCACGATCATCCAGCGGATGGCCCGGCCGTCGTTCGCCGCATCGTTGGCGTTCAGGTTGGGGGCGACGGCCGTCCAAGACTCCTGCTCGTCGGCGATGATCACGCTGCCCGGTTCCGGCGGCTGGCGGTAGCGCTCGGCCAGTTCCACCCGCAGCCGCGCGGGCGCCTTGACCACCCAAAGGAATGCACGGATCCCTGCGTTCAACCGCACCCTGTCCTCGAGCCAGCGCGAATAACGCTTCAGCCACGGCAAAATCGGCGCAAGGTCCGACTCTCCCCGCAGTGCGCCAACCGGCCTGTTGACCGCATAGTGAAGCATGTTCGGTGTCGACAGATCTGCAGCCGACGCATGCAGCGGCGACACCCACCACCGCTCATCCGAGCGCTGCGCGCCCTCGCCAACCGAACCCACTTCCTTGTAGCGAACCTCATCTTCGTAGTCACCTTCCCGCCACTCGATGCGCTCGACCATCGAGGCGGGGACACAGCGCACGGTCGACATGCGATCCTGGGATTGGTGAAGAGGACAGGGAAAATTTCACCAGACCGGCACAGCTCGTCGCACCATTCCGGAATGCGCTGGTCCAATTGATTCCGCCTGCCAAAAGTCGTCGATAAACCGCTGCAACGGCCCATACTCACTGCGCAGCGCAATCCCATTCCCCACCACATACGCCGTCACCATCCCCACCAGCCGCCGCGCCAGTGGGTTCTGCCGCCACGCCTCCCGCGCCTCGTACATCTCCTGGTGCAGTTCCCCCCATCCCTTATCCGCCACACCTTGCGGGTACGTGATCAGGTTCAAACCCATCGTTTGATCGCCCAGGCGCCACCAGCGTCACCGTAGCCAGCCACGACACAAAACGTTGAATCGGCGTCATACCGTCATCTCCTCACCAGTCGCCCTGTCGTAGGCAGACAAAAGGGTCCATTTGTACGATCATCGTGCTCGATCCAATAGCGGGTTTCCATGCCACTGCCGCCACCGCTAACGCAAACGCATCCGCCCGATCATCATGCAGCCCTTGCGGCGCGTGCAGCGTCGATGCCTCGATGCTGGCCAACTGGGCCGCTGTTTCGCTGCCGCGGATCATACAGGCGCCAGTGCGCACCGCGTCCGCCACCAGCCCATACAGCAGTGGTTTTCCCTTGATGTTGCTCAGCCAGCCTGGCTTGCCGTCATAGCCTTCGAGCACCCGCAGGCTGCCCAGCCGCTGCAGCTCGCGGATAAGTAGGTGGCCGTGGTTGTTGCGCTCGGGTAGCACGTCGGCACTGTTGTACCATCGGCCCACTTCGTCGAGGTAACCGGCGAAGGTGGATGGCTCTATCTTCCCCGCGAGCTCCGCTACCTGCGCCCATGTGACGGCGTCGAGGACGGTGGCGGCGGATTCGTCGCTGTTGGGGTTGCCTTCGGCTGGGTCCGCGCCGATGACGTAGCGGTGACCAAGGATCGGCTCTTCCCAGACTACCAACCCAGGCACGGCCGGCGCGTCGGTCATGCGTCCGGCGTAGGATTGTGCAATGGCACCGTCCGTTTCGGCACAATCCTGCAGCCAATCGTAGGGCAGCCGCCGATCCAGCTGCTCTGCTGCTAATGCTTCTTCTGCTGAGGCCGGGTACTCGGCGTAGAAGTCATCGTGGGTGCCGCGCTGGGCATACATTTCGGCCTGCACGGATTTGCGCCAGGCCTCGTCGCGCCCCGGTCGCGACCACCAGGGAAGGAAGACATGGCGGTAGTCGCCGGTGCCCTCGACGGCCGCGCGGAAGAGATTCTTGAACGTCGAGATCGGGCGCTTCTTGTCAGAGGTTGAGACAAGGAAGAGCTGGCCCCCGGCGTCGATGGTGGGCTTGACCGCATTGAGAAACTGCGACAGCTCCGGCACGAAATCTGCCTCGTCGACTAGCGCCAGGGTGCCGGTATAGGAACGGCCGGACCGGGTGGAGAAAGCTAGCGCTCGCGACCCGTTCGATAGGATCCAGCGAGTTTCGTTGCTGTGCGTTACCGACCTGGCCCGCAGGTGGGCCGGCAAGCGGTCGTACATTCCGCGCAGCCGCCACAGGAGTTCCTTGGATTCCTCTTCGCGCAAGGAGAAGAGGAGGATGGTGGCGGGGGACCGGAAGAGCATGAGCCAGAGGGCGTAGCTGAGGGAAAGCCAGGAGATACCCAGTTGCCGCGCCTTGAGGATCACCAGCTTGCGGCTTGCGGCCATTGCGGTGAGTGTTTCGACCTGGGCGGGCCAGAGATCGAACTTGATCCAGTCCTGGCCGGTGGCATCATAGATATAGACGCAGTCGCGGACAAAGGCGGCAGGGTCTTGACTATAGGTAAGCCACTGAACTTTTAGGTGTCTGAACCTTGATTCACTGGATCCAGAGGATTCTCTTAATTCGTGCAGCCGGTCGTCGCGCGTGAAAATCATGAAAATCCTCCAAATCCCAAGAATCAAGGTTCAGACATCCAATCATCCACCCAGCAGCGCCCATAATGGCGCAAACAACGTAGTTGTATCCACGCCGGTCACTGTCATCGTGACGAAGACGGCGAGCAGGACGAGGATGATGACAACCGAAAGCCAGAAGCGGCCGCGGGGGCTGAGGCCGGTGAAGAGATCACGAAGTGCAGTCAACATGGGATGGTCCTTTCGTTGCATGGTTGTGATGGTCCGGTAGAGAGGCTTCCTGGAAGCCGTGCCCCCCAATCACCAGTGGCGGACGACGTATTCACTGACAGCCGGGGGGCAGTGTGTTAATGCCTCGTCCAGTGCCTCCCCCGGCTCCTTACCCAGTCCGATGTTGTGCCAAAAGTGCTGGGTGAGGACAGCGGCGTCTTCGTGCGTGATGTCTTCGCTGAGCGTAATGACATGCGGCACTACACCCAGCCAATCGCCGATGCTGTCGCCCCGGCAAGAGGCTAGGAGCATGATCCGCACCCCAAACAGTCGCTCGCTGAGCCAGCTGCCATCGGCCACGCCGTCGGCGAATTCGACGCCGTCGGGCGAGGCATGCAGCGCCAGGTGCAGCAGTTCGATCGGCCGGCCGAACCCCCGCTCGCGCCGCAGCGCGGTGGCAAACTTGGACCGCGTGGCGTCAAGAATGCGCGTGAACTTGAGACCCGTAGCCGAACGTACAGCACGCAGTGCGGCCAGATCCAGCATCAACGCGCTGTCGGCGCCGATACAAACAAACAGCGTGCGGCACCCCGGGTATTTATCGTCGGTGGTTGCCGTGGTCGGATGCGTTGCCGCACTTGGCAGGGGGCACAACTGGTGTTGGACTTCGAGCGCACGCTGCGCCGCCCGCAGGTCGTCGGCCGTGATAACCAGGCTGCTGTCAGGGTCGCCCTTCTCGTAATCGCCGCGCTCGAACTCCTGGCGCTCGGCCACTAACAGATCGCGCAGGAAGACGCGCATCTGCGGCAGCCATTCACGCGCCAGCTTCTCGTCAGCCGCCGTCATGTTGGCCGTGTCAAGCACCTCGCACACGGCGTCCAGGTAGTCCTCCATGCGTTCGACGCGTCGGCTGTGCAGCGCCACGCGAGTATTGCGCTCGCTGAGTGCCAGCAGCTCGCGCTGGTGCACATCCCAGGCATGCGCACGCTCGCGCCAGCGCCAGCGGCGCGAATAAACTGACCATTTGCCACTGTATTCACGCGGTCCGCCGTGCGCCTGCCTGCATGCCTCAGCCGCGGCGGCGCTCAGTGTGCGCGTAAGGCCCAGTTCCAGGTAAACCTGGAAGCGGCCGTACCAGCGGCTTGGCTCGCCCGGCATCTGATCCCACGGTTTACGTCCTCCACCGGTCGATGTCACCTCTCCCTGCGTTTCAGCCACAAGTCATCCTTTCGCTGATAGACCGTTAGATCCTGATCTCGTCTTAATTCATATCATTTCACGTTCGCCGGGCGCGCGCAAGCAAATTTGCACAATATTTTTTCTACCTCTGGTAATACAGCTAGATTAAACGGTGAATACTGATGCAGCGAGGCAGTAGAAATGCTAATGGGGACGATAAATCCTGAATATTTTACTGAATGCTCAGCCTATGATTTCGGCCATAGTCTTCATCAAGTTATAATCCTCTTAATGACTGCCGCCCTTGTTGGCATTCATCGTTGCGTGGCCGGATGAACAGCAGCGCAAAGTCGTTCCTCAGGTCATCCTCGTTCCAAGAAAGTCTCTACAACCTATGTCACGCCGCACCATTCTCCGTTTCGCGCGTCCGACAACCATGCAGGCGATCCTCGAAGGTATTGTCTCCCGCACCAATACAAAGCAAGGGCCCGGTGTTCCCCAGGTGACCACGCTCAGGCCGGTGGTCGCCGCGGAAACGGACCTGCCGGTATTCGTCGATGCTCCACCGGACGGCAAGGTCGGGCTCGTCTTCTGCGCCGGCCGATGTCTGCACGTGCCGCGAAGCGAGTCACCCCTCATTGTATGTCTCCGTCCCCTTCCGGATTACGGCTTCGAGCAGGACGGCGTTTTCTCGGGCGCCATCGTGGTCTACGTCTGGCAGCATCCCGACTATCCGCTTTCGCCCAAGGAGGTCGAATGGTCGATCGCCCACGACTGCGGCTGCGAAAACCACGCGTGGTCGGAGCTGCCCCTCTGCTGGAAAAAGCTGAACGAGATCGTGCACGACGACCTGCAGGATCTCAAGGCCCAGTACGCGGCACAGGTTGCGGCTGGCCGGGATGCAGTTGGTCCGGATACAGCTGGCTTGGGCGCGCTCGGCAGTAAGCCGGTCAATGGACCGCCCGCTGCGCCGCTCCCGGATAAGACCAAGAAGAAGCGCAAGGCCGGCGTGTCGCATCGCGGCAGCGGCCGGCCGCGCAAGCCGTCCACCTTCCACCTGCTGGACCAGATGCGCACACTGCCGTCGGACAGGCTCTACGACTTCCATCCCTTTTTCCCAGGCTGGCTGCACGTATACGAGGACAAAGAGGGCCGTACGCCACCGTACCCCGAAGACCTCTTCCGGCAAGCCGCCCTGGCGTGCGCCGAGCGCATCCTGAAAGAGCGGGGCGAGAAATAAACGATCTTCTCACATTCGGCGAAAGATATTCGGCGAAAGATATTCGCAGCGAAACTCAGGATATTCGTTTCAGCGGTCAAAACTGGCTGCGAAGATCAGGATATACATAAGCCCCTAAGCCGCGCATACTCCTTCTATATCGTTCGTTTTCGATTCAGAAGGAGTCCGCATGAAGCACGCACGCCCGACCACCAGGTCGGCTTCGACCACCAGGTCGACGGCTGCCCCCGAGCCGTCCACCCCCCTCACCGTCTTTGACCGTCACGCTGCAGCCGCATTCCAAAGCCTGCTCGACGACAAACCGCTGCTGGAGCCGCTGCGGCCGGCATTCTATGGGCCGTGGATGCGGCCGCTCCATGCCGTCTCCGTAGCCTATGCCGCCGGCGGGCAGGCGGCAGCCGCCGCACGCTTCACGCAGCTCGCCCGTCGCAGCAGCGGCCTGCGCCGGCTGCTCACCCGCTGCGCTGAGGAGCCGGCGCCCAAAAACACCCTCGCCGACCTGCTGGCATCGCCTGTGCCGTGGGACCGCGAGGTCGTGCCCGGCCTGGTGCCCGCCGGCCTGACGCTGCTGGCGGGCAAGCCCCACGCCGGCAAGTCCTGGCTCTCGCTGGAGATTGCGCTCGCCGTCGCCTCGGGCAGCCAGGTGCGCGAACTCAAAGACAAGGTTCTCTTTCTCGCGCTCGAAGATCCCCCTGGGCGGCTGCAGCGCCGCTTGCACCAGCTCGCCGCCACACCCAACCTGTCACTGCGCTTTGCCTGCGGCTGGCCGGTCTTCGACCGTGGGGGCCTCCTGCAGCTGGCAGTAGAGATGGCCGGCGGCCAGCGCCTGGTCATCGTCGACACCTTGACGGCCGCGCTCAGCGCTGCCTGCGTGCGATCCTCCCATCAAACCTTGGCCATACTCGCCCGTCTGCACACCCTCGCCGCCGCTTTTGATGCTGCCGTGCTGCTGGTCGACCGTCACGGCCTGGAAGTCGGCGACCTCGGGTCGCTTGATTTCCTGGACTCCCGCCAGCCGGCGGTGCTGCCCGAGCCGATCGACCTGGCCTTGGCCGCGGCGGACCGTGACGGTCTCTTCGCCCAGACGATTGCGCTGGCGCGATCGTTCGGCCGCCGGGACGCTACCCTGGCATTATCCGACAACCCCCGACCGATCTACCTCGCCAGGCACCCTGACATCCAGCATGAAACACTAGGAACATCCGCATGAATTCCGCACCGATCGATGTGCCTTCCTACCAGCCCTTGCCGCCGGCTCAGCCGTTTGCCGTCGCAACGCCGGTACGCGCCCCCATGAGTACCAACCAGTTCACCACGCAAGTCATCCGCCAGCTGCTCGACGGTGTCGATGCCGCGACCTTCGCCGCCATCCCGCTTGCCAGCTATGGCCCCTGGGCCGAGGTCGTGCGCCTGCTGCTCGAAGCCTATGCCGAAGGCAAAGCCAGCGCAACCGCGGATCAAGACGGCGGGAGGCGCGGCACGCAGGCCGTGACCACCGTCTACCGCTCACTCGTGCGCATGGACGACCAGCTGGCACAGCTGATGACGGGCGGCGAGGATTCCCGGCGCAAGTCCTTCAAGATTAAGGAGCTGCTCACCGCCAACTATCCTCCCCTCAAATTCGTCATTCCCGGCCTGATCCCCGTCGGTCTCTCGATTCTGGCCGGCCGCCCTAAAGAAGGCAAGTCGTGGCTTGCGCTGCAAATCGCCCTTGCCGCCTATCTCGGCGGCATGGTGCTTGGCCAACGCGTGCCGCGGCTCAAGGTGCTCTTCTTGGCGCTGGAAGACACCGAGTACCGCATCTCCGACCGTCTCAAGAAGCTTGTTGCGGGGATCCTCGGCGGGCTGGTCCCCGACCTTGAGGAGTACGGCGACGTCGATATCGTGACCGATTGGTCGCCGCTGAGCGAGCACGGCCTTGCCGACCTGCGCGACGCCATGGACCGCGAGGGCTACGATCTCATCATCGTCGACACCTTCAGCCGCATCCTCGGCCGCGGCGACCAGATGGACCAGCAGGAGATGACGCGCATCATGGCCGCCTTGCAGCGCCTCGCCGCCGAGCACCAGGCCGCCATCCTCCTCATCGACCACCATCGCAAGATCGCCCGCACCACGCTGGATGCCGACCCCATCGACGATATCCTGGGCAGCACCGCCAAGGCCGGCGTCGTGGACTGCGCCATGGGCCTCTACCGCCGCCACAACCAGAACGAAGCCAAGCTCAAGCTCAGCGGCCGTGACTTCGGCGACAGCGAGCTGGCCATCGAGTGGGATCCCAACGCTTTCTGCTGGAACCTCAAGCAAGGCGCCGAAGGCCCGCAAGACCAGGGACCGAAGGTCCACTACACCCTGCGCGAGCGCGAGGCGATCGACGCCGTCGGCGAGCTTGGCCGCGCTACGCTCAGCCAGTTGGTCGCGCACCTGGGCCAGGACAAGAGCAATCTCTACAACCGCCTCCAGAACCTCTGCCAGCGCGGCGCCCTCGCCTGCGTCCAGGGTCCTAAGGGGTATGACTACACCCTCGTGCCCCCACCACCCGTCGTTCAGTCCGCAGGCCTACCTGCGGCTCCCCCCGTTCCTCTGCCTGTGGAGGTTGTACCGGTTGTGGAGGTTGTACCGGTTGTGGAGGTTGTACCGCGTTGTAGACGTTGTACCGGTTGTAGACGTTGTGCCGGTTGTGGAGGTTGTACCCGTTGCAGACGTTGTACCCGTTGTAGACGTTGTCGAGCCTGTTGGGGTTGTAGATGATTCACCGGCTGCAGCCGCTGCACCACAACCCAGCGCCGCACCCGCCCCTTGGCGCTGCGCGCAGCGCACCACGGCCCCACTCACACCACTCCACCTCGATCCTCGTGCGCCGTGCCTGGGGCGATCCCCCTCAGGAGCCACCAATGATTGACATCCTCTCTCTCATCGGCCGCGACACGCAACTCAGGCGCACCAGCGCCAGTCACGGCGGCGAATACTCCGGTCCCTGTCCCATCTGCCGCCAGGGCAAGGGCCGTCCCTGCGGCACCGATCGCTTCAAAGTCTGGCCGCAATCGCAGCGCTGGGCGTGCCTGGGCTCCAAGTTCGGGCGCAGCGGCTGCGACCGCAGCGGCGATGCCATCCAGTACCTGCGCGAGCGGGACGGGCTCAGCTTCCGCGAGGCTTGCGAGCGGCTGGGTATCCGGAGGGGAACAGGATGACTCACGAAAGCCTGGCGCCGCCCAATCCCACCTGGCGGGCGCAAGCGGCGGGGTGGGCGGCTCGCTGTGTCGCCTGCCTGTGGGGAGAGGAAGGCGGCCGTGCCCGTGACTATCTCCACCGGCGTGGGCTGTTTGACGGCGTGCTGCGCACCTTCAACGTCGGCTACAACCCGCGCGACACGTGGGAAGATCATGCGCAGTGGGGGCTGCCCAAGCCCCAAGGTGGCGACCGAGGTCGCGGCAGGATCTGGATCCCGCGCGGGATCACCTTCCCTTGGACCGTCGAGGGCGAGATATGGCGGCTCAACATTCGCCGCCCGCTCACGCCGGCGCAGATCGCGGGAGGCGAGACCAAGTACATCGGCCCGGCCGGCTTTGCCAACGCCCTCTACAACGCCGGCAGCCTGCGGCCTGCGCGCCCCGTCGTGCTGGTAGAAGGCGAGATCGACGCCCTCACCGTTGTCCAGGCCTGCGGCGAGCAGGTAGCGGCCGTTGCTACGGGATCCACGTGCGGCGCGCGGCGCTGCGCCTGGGTCGCCAGGCTGGCCCTCGCCCCCGTCGTGCTGGTCGCCTTCGACGCCGACAAGGCTGGCCTGGACGGATCACCCGGCCCCGGCGACTGTGCCGCCGCCTGGTGGCTCAATGTCCTGCCCAACGCCGTGCGCCTGCGCCCGCTCCTGCACGACGTCAACTCCCTGCCCGATCCCGAAGACGTGCGCAGCTGGGTCGGGCGCGGCCTCGAGCGGGCGCGGCATCCGGTCACCTGAAACAAGCATCTAGAAAGGCATAGAAAGGCACAGCGATGAAACACAGCACAAAGCGCCCGTCCCTCTGGGTCAAGCGGCGCCTGGCCAACCACCTGGTCTACCGCCCCAAGCGCCTCGCCCGAGGATTGGAGCCGACCAACCATCTCAGCCAGAAACAGATGAAAGAGCTGCAGGTGATCGTAGGCACCTACACGCCCGACCTGCACGACCCGGCCGCCGTCGAGGTTCTCCTCGTCCTGCTCGAGATGTGCCACATCTTGCAGCTCTCCGAGCACCGGCTGCAGAAGATCTTCGGCAGCTACCTGCACGCTTTGGAAACATGGGGCGACATCGTGCCACCCAAGCGCCGGCCGCCGCAGCTGCGGCGGGCGTGGGTGTGGGTGCCCAACACCTACCAACCCCGGCTGTATCCGATTGCGGCGGACGGCACGATCTGCATTTATCCAAACGAACAAGACAAGGAAACGGGCAGTAAGCCTGGGAAGGAGCAGGACTGATGTGCATTACGAGCAAGCAGTACCAGAATTTGCAGGCGGAAGCGTGCCGGATGGCGGAGGAGCTGCCGAAGAGCCAGCTGCTCGACAGCCTGATCGCCACCTACGAAGCCGGCCGCCTGCTGCACATGAGCAAGAGTGCGCTGCTGGGGCTGCTGGGGAGCGTCGCCATGCGCTGCATCGACGGGCAGGTGGACGATTCGGCGCCGCCCGTGCCGCCGACGGCCGGGATGTGGCCGCGAGTGATCCGGGAGGCGGGGTATGACGAGCTGGGCAACCTGGTGATTGACGGCATAGACGACAACGAACGGCCGTGGCATGAGTCGGTTACGGGGCGGAGCCAGGAGGCGTGGCTGCTCAAGCAGCTGTATGTGGAGCGGAGGTTTGGGCGGAGGAATAAGAAGTACAGCTTGAAAAAGAGCAAATAACTACGCGTCGTCACCACTCGCCACGAATACAATAAAGCGGCGTTTGAACAAGCTCAGCCTGGCGCTGAGCTTTCTATTTGCGGTGGTGTCGCCACTTCATAGTATTTTGCGGCTGCAACTCACCCATATCTCTGACGCGATCCTGGCCATAGTGGTGCGCGTCAGAGATAGGCTACTGCTGCTTGTAGTCTCATCGATGCGCCGACATAAATTGGTGTTCCGTAAGAAAGTGCTCCTCTGGTACTTTGTGGCAGGCAGGGCGTGGAATGGGTGAAGGCGACATCATGCCCTGCTGTAAGCAAATTGTCAGCAATCGTGCTTGTGAAATTTAATACAATTAGGTGACCCAGAGCGTCTGTGTATTAGTTGCTGACACAGTGGCACAACACCTGTTAGAAGAAGTAGTGCAGGCACGCCTCTGTGGTAGTGCCAACAGTGTCTAGTGATCTAAATGGCCATCAAGCCGCTACATAGGCTAACCGCGCAACCATTGGCTTGTATCGAAACAATTGTCCAAAAAGCATAGCTTAACCCCATTACATTGGCCCAGGAGGAAACCCTTATGACTCGCAAGGTGGCCGTTTTTTTTGTTGTTTTTCTCATTGTAGCGACACTCCAACTGTTAGTGAGTCCGATAGCGCTTGCCTCGCGAGACACGCAGATCTCTGCAAATCCCCATTCTTAACCGGTTGGTCAGGATGTTGCGGTTGAGCCTCGAACTCAGCTTTCGACTGACGGGCACATCACGGGGACGGTGACCGATGAGGCCAGCGCTCCTCTGGCCAACATCAACGTATACGCCATTCGATACAACGGAAATGGCTGGGAGCAGGTTGGCTGGACGGTGACGACGGACGCATCCGGCGCCTACGACATCGGTGGCTTGGCTGAAGGTGCCTATCGAGTGCAGTTCTTCGACAACCGCCAGCCGCAAGAGTATGCGAGCGAGTACTACGACAACGCTGCCAGTCTGCAGAGCGCGGCGGACATCAATGTGGCGGCCGGTGGGACGACCGGCAACATCAATGCACAACTGGCCAAGGGTGCCCACATCAAGGGGGCGGTGACAGATGAGGCCGGCGCTCTGCTGGCCAACATCAACGTGTCTGCCTATCGCTACAACGGGAGCTGGTGGGAGCAGGTTGGCTGGACGGTGACGACGGACGCATCCGGCGCCTACGACATCGGTGGGTTGGCTGCAGGTGCCTATCGAGTTTCGTTCTTCGACAACCGCCAGCCGCAAGAGTATGTGAGCGAGTACTACGACAACGCTGCCAGTCTGCAGAGCGCTGCGGACATCACTGTGGCGGCCGGTGGGACGACCGGCAACATCAATGCACAACTGGCCAAGATGGGGCACATCACGGGGACGGTGACCGATGAGGCCGGCGCTCCTCTGGCCAACATCAACGTATACGCCATTCGATACAACGGAAATGGCTGGGAGCAGGTTGGCTGGACGGTGACGACGGACGCAGCCGGCGCCTACGATGTCGGTGGCTTGGCTGAAGGTGCCTATCGAGTGCAGTTCTTCGACAACCGCCAGCCGCAAGAGTATGTGAGCGAGTACTACGACAACGCTGCCAGTCTGCAGAGCGCGGCGGACATCAATGTGGCGGCCGGTGGGACGACCGGCAACATCAATGCACAACTGGCCAAGGGTGCCCACATCAAGGGGACGGTGACCGATGAGGCCAGCGCTCCTCTGGCCAACATCAACGTATACGCCATTCGATACAACGGAAATGGCTGGGAGCAGGTTGGCTGGACGGTGACGACGGACGCATCCGGTGCCTACGACATCGGTGGGTTGGCTGCAGGTGCCTATCGAGTGCAGTTCTTCGACAACCGCCAGCCGCAAGAGTATGTGAGCGAGTACTACGACAACGCTGCCAGTCTGCAGAGCGCGGCGGACATCAATGTGGCGGCCGGTGGGACGACCGGCAACATCAATGCACAACTGGCCAAGGGTGCCCACATCAAGGGGGCGGTGACAGATGAGGCCGGCGCTCCTCTGGCCAACATCAACGTGTCTGCCTATCGCTACAACGGGAGCTGGTGGGAGCCAGTACCCGGAGTGACGACGGACGCAGCCGGCGCCTACGACATCGGTGGGTTGGCTGCAGGCACATATCGAGTGCAGTTCTCTGATCATTGGCCGCAAGAGTATGTGAGCGAGTACTACGACAACGCTGCGAGTCTGGAGAGCGCGGCGGACATCACTGTGGCGGCTGGCGGGACGACCGGCAACATCAATGCACAACTGGCCAAGGGTGCGCACATCAGGGGAACGGTGACCGACGAGGCCGGCGCTCCTCTGGCCAACATCTATGTATCTGCCTATCGCTACAGCGGAAGTAGCTGGGCGCAGATAGGCGGAGCGACGACGGACGCATCCGGCGCCTACGATGTCGGTGGGTTGGCTGGGGGCACCTATCGAGTGCAGTTCTTCGACAACCGCTCGCCGCGTGAGTATGTGAGCGAGTACTACGACAACGCTGCCAGTCTGGAGAGCGCGGCGGACATCACTGTGCCGGCCGGCGGGACGACCGGCAACATCAATGCACAGCTGGCCAAGGGTGCGCACATCAGGGGAACGGTGACCGACGAGGCAGGCACTCCTCTGGCCAACATCAACGTGTCTGCCTATCGCTACAACGGGAGCTGGTGGGCGCAGATAGGCTGGGCGATGACGGACGCAGCCGGCGCCTACGATGTCGGTGGGTTGGCTGGGGGCACCTATCGAGTGCAGTTCTTCGACAACCGCTCGCCGCGTGAGTATGTGAGCGAGTACTACGACAACGCTGCGAGTCTGGAGAGCGCTGCGGACATCACTGTGCCGGCCGGTGGGACGACCGGCAACATCAATGCACAGCTGGCCAAAGGTGCCCACATCAGGGGAACGGTGACCGATGAGGCCGGCGCTCCTCTGGCCAACATCAACGTATACGCCATTCGCTACAACGGGAATGGGTCGGAGCCAGTTGGCTGGGCGATGACGGACGCATCCGGCGCCTACGATGTCGGTGGGTTGGCTGGGGGCACCTATCGAGTGCAGTTCTTCGAAAACCGCCAGCCGCAAGAGTATGTGCCCGAGTACTACGACAACGCTGCCAGTCTGGAGAGCGCGGCGGACATCACTGTGGCGGCTGGCGGGACGACCGGCAACATCAATGCACAACTGGCCAAGGGTGCGCACATCAGGGGAACGGTGACCGACGAGGCCGGCGCTCCTCTGGCTAACATCAACGTGTCTGCCCATCGATACGGCGGGAATGGGTGGGGGCAGGTTGGCTGGGCGATGACGGACGCATCCGGCGCCTACGATGTCGGTGGGTTGGCTGGGGGCACCTATCGAGTGCAGTTCTTTGACAACCGCTCGCCGCGTGAGTATGTGAGCGAGTACTACGACAACGCTGCGAGTCTGGAGAGCGCTGCGAACATCACTGTGCCGGCCGGCGGGACGACCGGCAGCATCAATGCACAGCTGGCCAAGGGTGCGCACATCAGGGGAACGGTGACCGACGAGGCAGGCGCTCCTCTGGCCAACATCAACGTGTCTGCCTATCGCTACAACGGAAGCTGGTGGGAGCCAGTTGGCGGAGTGACGACGGACGCAGCCGGCGCCTACGACATCGGTGGGTTGGCTGCAGGCACATATCGAGTGCAGTTCTTTGACAACCGCTCGCCGCAAGAGTATCTGCCCGAATACTACGACAACGCTGCGAGTCTGGAGAGCGCGGCGGACATCACTGTGGCGGCTGGCGGGACGACCGGCAACATCAATGCGCAGTTGGCCAAGGGTGCCCACATCAAGGGGACGGTGACCGACGAGGCCGGCGCTCCTCTGGCCAACATCTATGTATCTGCCTATCGCTACAGCGGAAGTAGCTGGGCGCAGATAGGCGGAGCGACGACGGACGCATCCGGCGCCTACGATGTCGGTGGGTTGGCTGGGGGCACCTATCGAGTGCAATTCTCTACTTACTGGCCGCAAGAGTATCTGCCCGAATACTACGACAACGCTGCGACCCTAGAGAGCGCTGCGGACATCACTGTGCCGGCCGGCGGGACGACCGGCAACATCAATGCACAGCTGGCCAAGGCTGCGCACATCAGGGGAACGGTGACCGACGAGGCAGGCGCTCCTCTGGCCAACATCAACGTGTCTGCCCATCGATACAACGGGAGCTGGTGGGAGCAGGTTGGCTGGACGGTGACGACGGACGCATCCGGCGCCTACGATGTCGGTGGGTTGGCTGGGGGCACCTATCGAGTGCAATTCTCTACTTACTGGCCGCAAGAGTATCTGCCCGAGTACTACGACAACGCTGCCAGTCTGGAGAGCGCTGCGGACATCACTGTGCCGGCCGGTGGGACGACCGGCAACATCAATGCACAGCTGGCCAAGGCTGCGCACATCAGGGGAACGGTGACCGATGAGGCAGGCGCTCCTCTGGCCAACATCAACGTGTCTGCCCATCGATACAACGGGAGCTGGTGGGAGCCAGTTGGCGGAGTGACGACGGACGCATCCGGCGCCTACGATGTCGGTGGGTTGGCTGGGGGCACCTATCGAGTGCAGTTCTCTACTTACTGGCCGCAAGAGTATCTGCCCGAATACTACGACAACGCTGCGAGTCTGGAGAGCGCGGCGGACATCACTGTGGCGGCTGGCGGGACGACCGGCAACATCAATGCGCAGTTGGCCAAGGCTGCGCACATCAGGGGAACGGTGACCGACGAGGCAGGCGCTCCTCTGGCCAACATCAACGTGTCTGCCCATCGATACAACGGGAGCTGGTGGGAGCCAGTTGGCGGAGTGACGACGGACGCATCCGGCGCCTACGATGTCGGTGGGTTGGCTGGGGGCACCTATCGAGTGCAATTCTCTACTTACTGGCCGCAAGAGTATCTGCCCGAATACTACGACAACGCTGCGACCCTAGAGAGCGCTTCTGATATCAGTGTGACCTGGGGAAGTACAATTGACAACATTGATGCCATTCTGCAGCAAGCCTATCGCCTTTCTGGACGCGTAGAAGATGCCGGTGGCAATCCAGTCGCCAATGTCGATGTCCGGCTCTATCGGCAGAGCGCGAATGGCTGGGCATGGTTGTATTCCAGTTCGACAGACGGTAGCGGGAACTATGTACTGCATGTGCTTGAGCCTGGCACCTATCGGGTCGGTTTCTATGATCGCAGTGGCACGTTTGCACCGCAATTCTACAGCAATGCCAACAACATTGATTCTGCCGTCGATATTCCAGTGAGTGGTGGCGGTGAATACAGCAGCATCAATGCAACACTATTGGGAGCTGCACACGTCACCGGCATGGTGACAGCTTCTGATGGCAATCCGTTGGCCGGCATTGAAGTGACCGCATACCGGAACAGTGGCGAGTGGGTGGGGCAGACCTTCACAGAAGGATTAGGCCGATCTGATATAGGTGGATTGGGCACGGACTCGTATCGATTATATTTCCGCGATCCGACAAACAACCACGCGTATGAATACTTCGACGATGCCGGAACACTGGCTTCAGCTACCGGCATTGCTACAGTTTCTGGGTCCACGGTAGCCAACATCAACGCAATCCTAAGTCCGCCAACACCACCGGCGGTTGAGGTGCAGACCGCAACGGGAAGCGTATCGAGCGACCCCCGCACCGGTGAGGTTACCGTGTCGATGACTTGGGGACAACGGGCCGACGTTACCATTATGCGCACTGTAACCTGCCCGAGCGGGATCTCACCGGAGAGTATTCTCCTGATGATGGAGATCAACGGTAGCACCAAGACCTACACGATGATACAGTCTGCGGCGGATAGCAATCAGTATGAAGCTACAATCCCCCAGGCCGATATCACCAGCAGTGCAACGATGACAGTGCACAGTGATTGTGGAGGCACAATCGCCGAACAAGAAGTCGGTACTATCCGCCTATACGATCCCAGCGGCAATGTCACCGATGCAGATACCGGAGAAGCCATTGCCGGAGCTACTATCACATTGTTTCATGTACCTGGTTGGCGTCCACGTACGAGTCCCACCGATCTGGAGCCTTGGACGTGCGAGTCGGGAAATTCAAAGGATGTAGCTTCGCCGTGGACACAATCCGCACCACTTGGCGAGGGTGTAATCGCTGAACCTACATCTGGTAATATCTTTCCGGCCGCCAATCCGTTACTCACAGACGCTCAGGGACATTACGGTTGGGACGTGGCTGAAGGGTGTTGGTATGTTAAGGTCTCTGCCGCGGGTTATCACGACAAGATCAGCCCGGTAGTAGGTGTACCACCCGCAGTTATCGATCTGAATATTGTTCTTTCGGCGCTAGATGTCGTTGATGTGCCGGTTGCCGGTCTGAGTGCGAACAATAACGGACCCACACCTCTGGGTACCGCAACCACGTTCCAGGCAGCGGTGACAACCGGCACAAATGTGGTCTTTGCCTGGGACTTTGGCGATGGCGGCACGGCCGCAGGCAACACCGTCAGCCATACCTACGCTGCGCCGGGCAGCTATACGGCAAAGGTGACCGCATCCAACGGGCAAGGCACACAGAACGCAACCACAGTCGTACAGGTCGTGGACGTGCCGGTTGCCGGTCTGAGTGCGAACAATAACGGACCCACACCTCTGGGTACCGCAACCACGTTCCAGGCAGCGGTGACAACCGGCACGAATGTGGTCTTTGCCTGGGACTTTGGCGATGGCGGCACGGCCGCAGGCAACACCGTCAGCCATACCTACGCTGCGCCGGGCAGCTATACGGCAAAGGTGACCGCATCCAACGGGCAAGGCACACAGAACGCAACCACAGTCGTACAGGTCGTGGACGTGCCGGTTGCCGGTCTGAGTGCGAACAATAACGGACCCACACCTCTGGGTACCGCAACCACGTTCCAGGCAGCGGTGACAACCGGCACAAATGTGGTCTTTGCCTGGGACTTTGGCGATGGCGGCACGGCCGCAGGCAACACCGTCAGCCATACCTACGCTGCGCCGGGCAGCTATACGGCAAAGGTGACCGCATCCAACGGGCAAGGCACACAGAACGCAACCACAGTCGTACAGGTCGTTGGCCAACAGGAGTACCTCTACTTACCGCTGCTACAACATGCTGCGACGGTAATTAAAACGGTCAGGTGAAGCCGACGCAACGTCGTCCACCTGATTTCGCTTGCGGAGTCATTTCCTGGGTAGTGTTCCACTAGCTGTCAGTCAAACCGGTCGGGTATTGTTGTTTGATCACAACTACAGCATATACCGCCTCTTGACTGACAGCGTGGAGCCAGCCGGTTAGCGAAGTAGCTGGTGGTCTGTCAATCGTCAGGACAGCGGGCACGTGGGCGTGCCGGAGATTCGCACGTGGGCGTGCGAACTAAACGATGGCTTGGAGCACCCCCTTGCCGTCAAAATCCTCGCGCAACCCTCACGAACAGCACCCCAATCTGCCAGGGAGAAATATTCTGACGAATTTCATAATAATTGACAGCGTACCCCGCGAATTTGATAATAATTGACAGCGCGCCGCGCCCATGCTATACTCGCGCCGATCAACGACCCTGCTCGACTGCCAAGAAGAGCGGGACTAGCGTAGCTTGGGAGGCATCCATCGTGGCATTTTCCTGGCCCTGGCACAAACCGGCCAAACCGCAGGCGGCGAGCAAAATTCTGTGGCTCGACCTCGGCGACTTAGGCGACCTGGTCAACCCCAGCGGCCCGCATGAACAATGGCAGGACCATGGGCTCGGTCTCCTGCGCACCATTCTGCACCAAAACGGCGTGCAAACGGACCTGGCCTCGACCCGCACGGTGGCGTCCTGGGAAGAACTGGCGAAACAAATCAAGGGCTACGAACTGCTGCTCATGAATGTGCGCAGCTATACGTTCCCCTCGGCCTATAAGGCGGCGCAAATTTTTAAGGAGCTCAATCCCAATGGCCCTGGTGCTGGCGGGCGGGATGCACGCCACGGTCGCCCCCGATGAGATGCTCGCCATTCCGGAGTTTGACCGCATCTGCCAGGGCCCGGGCGAAGGGATTATCGTGGACCTGGTCAAAGACCCGCTGTCCTACCCGCGCCTTGTCCAGGGCATCGGCGCTAAGTCGATGGGCGAATGGCCCATGATCGACCGCACCCTGTGGCCGCAGCCGCACGGCGGCTGGCGCATGAAACGGCGCTGGAAATGGCAGTGGCCGCTGGAACCTGAATGCGGCTGGGGCCCTGGCCCCGTGGTCACGCTGCTTACCAGCCGCGTCTGTCCCTGGCAGTGTGTCTTCTGCAACGAGAACTCGTACATCCCCAACATGGGCCGCAAACCGGTGGACCAGGTGATCGACGAACTCAACTTCCTCGACCGCAAATACGGCGTCGGCTCCGTCGTGATCCACGACTCGATGTTCTTCCAGAACCCCAAGTGGCTCAAGGAATGGATCGAGCAGTACCCGCGCAAAACCAAGCGCTGGACTTACTGGGCGGCCGGCCGCGCCGACACGGTGCGCCAATGGCCTGACCTCTTCGAGGCGCTGGTGCGCGAGACCAACTGGCGCACGATCTCGATCGGCTTCGAGTCGGGCAGCGACCGCATGCTGCGCCTGCTCAACAAGGAGTGCACCGAGGAAGACAACTACTTTGCCATCGACCTCGTCAACCGCATCGGCGACGACCTGGAGGCCAAGGGCGAGCTGCCGCCGAAATTCTGGTCCAACATCATGCTCGGCATCCCCGGCGAGCAGCCCGAGGACGCCTTTAAGACCATGCGCATGCTCAAACACATGAAGCGGGTCTTCCCGTCCATCGCCTTCTACGCCCCCTATCCGGGTTCGGCGCTGGGCAACCAGCTGATCGCCGAAGGCAAGAGCATGATGTCCAAGGACAACTATCACCGCTTCCCGGACGACGAAAAGGTAAAGGGCGTCAATTACCAGTTCTACCGCGACCTGCTGGCCGGCAAGTACGACGCCGAAATCAACCGTGGACTCGACCACGGTGCACGCGGCGCCGACCTCTACCAAGGCACGCTGATAAAGGCGTAAACCGCTATGAGCAGCTTCTCCAACCCACACTTTATGTACCTGTTTGCCCTCAAGAACGGCAAGCGCAAGCTCGCCTATGGCCAGTCGCCCGAGGACGCCCTCGACATCCTGCGCATCCGCCTGACCGAGGACGAAATGACAGAGGTCCTGCCCGACCAGTACCTGAAGATCAACCAGCGCGAGCTGCAGCAGTATGTGACCGACCTGGGCTAGGCCGGCCGGACGAAGCCATGCGGCTGAACCACGAACAGCGGCGTATCCTCTCTGCGCTGCAGCAGGGCTGCTATCTGAAGATCCACCGCACGCTGGATGGGGCCAAGGTCTATTGCCTGCACTGCTCCAGCCCAGAGGGAGAAAACAGCGTCGAAGAGCTGTCCGCTGCACCCATCGCTGCCCTGGAACGGCACGGCTATATACAAAGCAACATGAAGTTTCCTGCCGCCACCTTGCTTGCTCACCGCCCGCGGCGTCCGCGCACGATCGTAGGGGCACAAGGTCCGGCGGCAACAACGATCGCCACGACGGCGGGCCTATCCACGCCGGACCTTGTGCCCTCCCCGCCCAATACGAGACGCACACCACGCCGGACCTTGTGCCCGCCCGCCCAATATGCGACGTACACCCCGCCGGACCTTGTGCCCGCCCGCACCCATCGGGCACGTGAGCCGGCACGCCAATACAATAATTATCATAATTTTCATAATAATTGACACGATTCGCAGGCTGTGTTATTCTTCATAGCGCACGAAAGGGCGGGATATCGCACGAAAGGGCTGGTCAGTGCACGCAGTTCGTAAGAGCATTCTGGAGATTCTCAAGGAGACGGGGGGCGCCACGGTGGCGGAGCTGGCCGAAAGGCTGGACATGGCCCCTGTTTCCGTGCGCCATCACCTGGACATCCTCCAGGGCGACGCCATGATTCGCGTCGGCCGGGTCGAGCGCAACGGCGCCGTCGGCCGCCCGCAGCAGTTCTACGTGCTCACCGCCGAAGCTGCCACGCTCTTTCCCAACAACTTTGGCGCGCTGGCGGGGGGCCTGGTGCGCCAGCTGAAAGGTGTGCTGCCGCCCGACCAGGTCCAGGCTGCCTTCCAGGCCATCGCCCATGAGATCGCCGCCGAAGTCGACCTGGAAAGCATGCGCCACCTGCCGATCGAGAGCCGCCTCGAGCGTGTGGCGGATTTTCTCAACCAACGCGGCTACCTGGCGCGTTGGGAGCCGGTGGCCGAAGAGGCCGGTGGCGGTTATCTGCTGCATAAGTATAATTGTCCCTACGCCGGCATCTCGGGCGAGCACCGCGAGCTGTGTGTGATGGACCAGCTGCTGATTGACGAGTTGGTTGGGCAGCATTGCTGCCGCACGCGCTCTGTGGCCGACAACGCCAAGTGCTGCACCTATGCCGTAGGTGGCGGGGCGCCGGCAGGGGAACGACCTGAGTTTGTGATGATTCGGCAGGAGATCGAACTCGCCGCTTTATAGGCGAGGGCAGAAGGAAGCGAGTGACCTGTGTCTGGGCAAGTCGAACTGCAGCAAACTGCATATGGAACGATTCACCTGGGGCCGCTGCCGCAGGGCTTTGCCGCCGCAACGCCGTATGCGATCGAGCCGATGCATGACAGCTATGGGCGGCGCATCAACTACCTGCGCATCAGCCTGACCGACGCCTGCAATTTGCGCTGTGTATACTGCATGCCCGAGCACATGAAGTTTCGCCCCCGTCATGAGCTGATGTCCGACGAGGAGATCCTGTACCTGGTGCGCGTCGGCGCCAGCCTGGGCGTCAACAAGATTCGCCTGACCGGCGGCGAGCCGAGCATCCGCCCCGGCGTAGTCGACCTGGTGGCGGAAATCGCCCGCACGCCCGGAATTCAAGACCTGGCGATGACGACCAATGGGCTGCTGCTCGATAAGCTGGCCAGGCCGCTCGCCGCCGCCGGGCTCAAACGTGTTAACATCAGCATCGACACGATCGACGGCGAGCGCTTTCGTACGCTCACCCGCTGGGGCAACATCGACGACGTCTGGCGCAGCATCCGCGCCGCGGAAGAAGCAGGGCTGCGCCCGATCAAGCTCAATGCCGTGGTCGTGCGCGGCTTTAACGACGGCCAGGACATGATCGACATGGCGCGGCTTACGCTGGAAAACGACTGGGAGGTGCGCTTTATCGAAATGATGCCTTTCGGACAGATCGGTGATTTCCAGCAGAGCAATGTCGTCACCTTCCATGAGATGCGCCGGCGCATCGAAGGTGAGTTCGGCCCCCTGGAAGAGGCAAGCTACGACTTCGTCGATCCCAGCCGCGCCTTCCGCATCCCGGGCGCCATGGGCACGCTGGGCTTTATCAGCAGTGTCACCGAGCCGTTCTGCCAGGGCTGCGGCCGCGTGCGCTTGACTGCCGATGGGAAGCTGCGCCTCTGTCTATTGCGCGACGACGAAGTAGACTTATTGACGCCCCTGCGCAATGGGGCAAGCTTTGAAGACATGCGCGTCTTGATGCGGGATGGCGCCTACCACAAGCCGTGGGGGCACAGCCTGGCACAGGGCGTGTTTGCCGATAACCGTGCCATGAACCAAATTGGCGGATAAACACCGGATAAACATTCGTTCGCAAGTAGTCTGTTATAGGAGCATGAGGAAATGATCACCTTGACCGCAACGGCCGCCGACAAGTTGGGCGGCATCATGGAACAAAAGGGTATGAAGGACTCGCACGCGCTGCGCGTCTTCGTCAAGGGCGGCGGCTGCGGCGGCATGCAATACGGCATGACCTTCGATACCGCGCGCGACGGCGACGAAGTCTACGAACAGCACGGCATGAAGGTGCTCGTCGACCCGACCAGCATGTTCTACATCGAAGGCGCCAGCATCGACTACATCGACAACCTGATGGGTGGCGGCTTCCATATCGAGAACCCGCAGGCCGTCAGTTCCTGCGGCTGTGGCAGCAGCTTCCGCACGTCCAAGAGCCACAGCGGCGAAGAAATGCCCGAGAGCTGCGGCAACCACTAAATCGACGCCGAATGACTTCGTGCCGACGCTGCACAACCGCGCCTAAGCCCGTTGCCTCGTCGCTTCAGCGACAGGGCCACCCCAACCTGGCAATTAGCGAGTTGTGGCACTAGCACGTTCATCGCCGCGGCGCAACTATCGTGCTGGCACGGCATGAACACAAAACACTACACGCTTGCCGAAGCTCGCGCCACCCTGCCCCAGGTGAAGCGCTACATGCAGGAAATTCAAACGGCTCGCCATGAAATCCTGCGCCTGCGCCCGGACGCGCTGCCTGCCATCGAGAAGGCGGCGCAAAACGGCGGCTGCAAGGAGGCCGGCGAAGCTCTATCTCCAGGGCAAGCACATCGAGCACGGCGTAAAGGCATTGCCGGGCTCGGCATCGTGCTCAAAGACCTTGACATGGGCCTGGTGGATTTCTTAGGCACGCGTGATGGCCGCAATGTCTATCTCTGTTGGCACTTTGGCGAAGATGACATCGCCTACTGGCACGAAATTAACGGCGGATTCGCCGGCAGGCAGCTGCTGGACGAACAGATCAACTAGGACACGTCAAGAAGGTGCAGGTCGCCTCTTAGGAGCAGTCAATGGATTTGGCCCCGCATGCAGCCGCAAAGGGCACGCTGGAAGAACGCATCCAGCAGGTGTTAAACGAATACCGCCCCAATTTGTACATGGATGGCGGCGACGTCGAAGTGATCAAGGTGGATGAGAAGGGCATCGCCCACGTCAAGATGTTGGGCGCCTGTATCGACTGCCCCATCAGCATCCTCACCATGAAGCTCGGCATCCAGCGCCTGCTCAAGGAGCATTTCAGCGAAATCACCGGCGTCAACGCCATTACCGACGTCAGCATTGCCGACCTGTACCGGCGCCAACCCATCGAAGCCTGACCGAGGCGTAATTAAGAGGCGTAACCAAGATGCCCAATCCCTTTGGCGCACCGGAACTGACCGTGCACGATGTCAAGCGCAAGCTGGACGGCGACGAGTATTTCGTGTGGCTGGACGTGCGTGAACCATACGAGCTGCAGCGGGCGGCCATTCGCGATTACCGCGTTGCCCCTGCCCCCGTCAGCCGCCTGGCCCAGTTTCACGCCGATGGCCTGCCCGAAGAGGCGCAAAATCAGCAGGCCGACATTGTCGTTTTTTGCCACCACGGCGTGCGCAGTGCCCAGGTGACGATGTGGCTGCGCCAACAGGGCTGGACCAATGTCTACAATATGGCCGGGGGCATCGCCGCCTGGGCGCTCGAGATCGACCCCAGTGTCGGCCATTATTAATTTTTCTCATTTGTTTCATACTAATTTGAGCAATTCCCCCCGCCGTGCTAGAATCCGGCTGTTATGATGCTACCGATTTCATCGCAAGGAGGACTTACGTGCGCGTAGCCCTTATTAATCCCAGATTTCGTCTCCCGATTGATACCCGCACCACGGCGCATCTTGGCCTGGCCTACCTGGCTGCCATGAGCGAACAGCGCGGCGATAAGGTCGTCGTCTTCGACGCCGATATTGAAGACCAGTCGGTCGCCGACTTCGTCCAGGAATACAGGCCGCAGCTGGTGGGTATTACGGCCAATACGCCCCAGGTCAAGCAGGCCTGGCGCACGGCGCGCATGATCAAGGAAGTGCACGACTGCCTGATCGTCCTCGGCGGCCCCCACGTCAGCGTGCTGCCCGAAGAAAGCTGCGAAAAACCTTATGTCGATATTATCGTGCGCGGCGAAGGCGAGGAAGCCTGGATCGACATCAGCAACCGCCTGGAAGAGTATCTCAAGGACCAGCCTGAGTATCACACCGAGGCCTTTCTCCATCCCGAGAACGAGATCTTCAAGGAGTGCCTGGGCATCACCTACAAGACCAGCGACGGCCGCATCCACAACAACCCGGATCGCACGCCGATCGCCGACCTCGACAGCCTGCCCTGGCCGGCCTATCACCTGTTCAAGATGGATCACTACACCAATCTGCAGCCTGCCACCGACCACGTCGACGGCGCCCGCAGTTTCTCCATCATGACCAGCCGCGGCTGCCCCTACCGCTGCACCTTTTGCAGCCAGAGCATCATGCCCATCAAGTGGCGCAGCCGCAGCCCCGAAAACGTGCTGGCCGAATGGCGCCACCTGGTCGAGGACCTGGGCGCAGAGGAGATCGGCGTGCTTGACGACAGCGCCAACATCCGCATCAAGCGCCTCGAAGAGCTGGCCACGGCCTTGATCGAGAACAACTTGAACCATGTGCCGTGGATCTTTGTCAACGGCATCCGCGCCAACCTGGCGACCAAGGAGATGCTCGGCCTGCTCAAAAAGGCCGGGCTCAAACGCACGGCCTTTGGCGTCGAATCGGGCGACCCCGAAATTCTGCGCTCGATCGACAAGAAGGTGGATCACGATACGATCCGCCAGGCCTTTAAGAATGCCAAGGATGTGGGTCTCGAAACCATTGCCTTTATGATCATCGGCCTGCCCGGCGAAACGCGCGAGACCATGCAGCGCACGATCGACTTCGCCATCGAGCTCGACCCGGTTATCGCCAACTTCTCGATGATGACGCCCTACCCCGGCACCAAGGTCTATGAGATCGTCAAGCGCCAGGGCCGCTTCCTGATCAACGACTGGGAAGACTATGTCTTCTTTGAGCAGAAGGCGCGCTATGAGATGGGCGAGATGACTGCCGAGCTGGTCGAGGAGATGTATCGCAAGGCCTACCGCAGCTTTTATCTGCGCCCTTCGCCTATCCTCCGCCGCGTCAAGGGCAAGGACTTCTGGATGACGCTGCCGCGCAACATGCGCATCGCCATGAACACCTTTGTACCCAAAAAGGAAAAATCCGGCCTGCGCAAGGCAGTGGAAGCCGAAGGGGCAATTTAATGCGTGTCATACTCGCCAGCCCCGAAGCCAAGGTTTGGAGCGTTCGCAAGCACATCCCGTTGGGACTGGGTTACCTGGCTGCCGTCCTGCGTGAAGGCGGGCACGAGGTCATGATCTACGATGCCGCCATCGAAGATGTCGGCGTGGATTATTACCTGGACCAGGCCGAGGCGGCCGGCAAGCCGTATCACATGCTCGGCGTCACGGCTACTACGCCGCTGATGCCCGACGCCTGGGCCATGGCAAAGCTGGGCAAGCAGCGCGGGTTGATCACCGTCATGGGCGGCCCCCACCTGACGATCATGCCGCTGGAATCACTGCAGCCGCCGCATGACCAGTATGTAGACTATGTCTTCAAGGGCGAGGCCGAGTACTCGTTCCTGGAGTTGATCAACACGCTGGAAGCCGGCCGCCAGCCTGGCATCATCCCCGGCATCCACTTCCGGCGCGGCGACGAGATCATGGCCAGCCCCGAAAGCCCCATGATCCCAGACCTGGATGCGCTGCCCTTCCCCGCACACGACCTGTTCAAGATCGACCGCTACACCAACCTGCAGCCGCTCACCGACGGGCTGGACGTGCACGCCCGCAGCTTTACGATCCTGACCAGCCGCGGCTGCCCGTACCAGTGCACCTTCTGCTCCAAGCCGGTCACCGGCGATACCTGGCGCGCCCGTTCGGTCGAGAGCGTGGTGCAGGAGTGGAAGTGGCTGGTCAACGGCCTCGGCGCCACCGAGATTGGCGTCACCGACGACATTTGGAACCTCAAGCTGCCGCGCGCCAAGGAATTGTGCCGCCGCCTGATCCAAGAGGGGTTGAACACCGTACCCTGGGTCACCGTGCACGGCATGAAGGTCAACCACACCGATCTCGAGCTCTTTCAGCTGATGAAGGCCGCCGGCTGCCTGCGGGTAGGTTTCGGCGTCGAAAACGGCGACGAGAACATGCTGCGCAACGTCATCCGCAAGGGCCAGACGCTTGACCAGGTGCGCGAAGCCTTTGCCAACGCCAAGTCTGCCGGCCTGCAGACCATGGGCTTCTTTATCTTTGGCATGCCCGGCGACAACGAAGAAACCATGGAGAAGACCATCCAGCTGGCACTCGATTTGGACCCGAAGCTGGCCAACTTCATGCTCGCTGCCCCTTTCCCGGGCACGGCCATGTACGACATGATCGAACAGGGCGGCCACGTCTTTGCCGACAACTGGGGTGACTTTGCCATTCACGAGCAGAAGCCGCGCTTCACCATGAACGAGGGCTACGACCCCGACCTGGTGATCCGCAAGTGGCGCGAGGCCTACCGGCGCTTCTATCTCTATCGCCCCGAGCGCGTGTGGGAGAAGATGACCTTCAAAGAGAACTGGACCAACCTGCCGGGGACCTTCGCCCAGATCAAGCGCTTCTTCATCGGCACCAAAGACCAAGAAGTCCCCGCCGACAAAGTCAAAGACGCCGCCTAGGGGCACAAGGTCCGGCGGGAGTTGGACCGCAGGCGTCCTCGCCTGCTCCCCCGCCGGACCTTGTGCCCGTCTTGTTTATACAGAAGGCAATTGCACCACTTGTCCGCCACCACCACGCTCTACGACCAAATCACTGCCACGCTCGCCGATTCCGGCGTGGCTTACCGGATCCACGAACATGCCCCCTCCATTACCATCCAGGATGCGGACACGTATTTGGACTTTCCGGTCGACCAACTGCTGAAGACGATCGCCTTTCGCGTCAAGAATCATGGCTGGGTCCTGGCCGCCCTCTGTGGTTACGCGCAAGTAGACTATAAGCGCCTGGCCGCCGCGGTCGGCGTGAACCGTGACAAGCTCATGCGTCTCTCGCCGGCAGAGGTGCAGGGTGAGCTGGGCTACGAACTGGGCGGCGTCGCCCCGTTCGCGCCTAATGCGCAGACTGAGGTCCTGATCGACTCCAGCGCACTGGGCTGGCAGGTCGTTTTCTGCGGCACAGGCCGCAACGACCGCACTTTGGAAATCGACCCGCGCTTGCTGGTGCAGGTCGCCGGCGCACAAATCGCCGGCCTGGCAAAGTATTATTGTGAGTGAAATCAAACCCTTATGTTGGGACTAGTACCCAAGCTGCCGCTCTACTGGGCCTTTCGCGCCTTTGGCTGGCCCAGCGTCAAGCCCTTTTCCGTCGTCATCAGCGTTTCCTACCGCTGTAACAGCAAATGCCGCACGTGCGATGTGTGGCGCAAGCCCAATGACGACCTGACGCTGGCCGAGTGGGACAAGGTCTTCGCCAACCTCGGCAAGGCGCCCTTTTACATGACCTTTACCGGCGGCGAGCCGTTCCTGCGCGCCGACCTCGACGATCTGGTGATCAGCGCCTATCGCCACTGCCGGCCTGAGGTCATTACCATTCCCACCAACGGCATGCTGACCGAGCGCGTGCTGGCCAAGGTCGAGCGCATGTGCCGCGAGTGCCCCAAGAGCAGCATCGGCATCAATCTCAGTCTCGACGGCATCGGCGAGGAGCACGACGACATTCGCGGCGTCGAGGGCAACTGGAAGCTGTCGATGGAAACGTGGCGGCAGCTCAAGGCCCTGCAGAAGCAGTATCCCAACCTGGTGCTGACGGTGCATACGGTCATCAGCCGCTTTAACGTGCACCGCTTCCGGGAGATCCAGGAAGGCCTTCAGTTCCTCGAGCCCGACAGCTATATAACCGAGGTAGCCGAGGAGCGCGTCGAGTTGGACACCGTCGGCTGGGGCATTACGCCGCGGCCCAAGGACTACGACGAGATTGCCGACTTCCTCAGCCGGCAGGCAAGGCAGGCGCCGGCCAAGGGCATCGCCCGCTTTACGCAGGCCTTTCGCGCCCAGTACTATCAACTGGCCAAGCGCGTGCTGCACGAGCGCGAGCAGGTCATCCCCTGTTATGCCGGCTGGGCCAGCGCCCACATCGCGCCCAACGGCGACCTGTGGAGCTGCTGCATCCGCGCCGAATCGGTCGGCAACCTGCGCAAAGTCAACTACGACCTGGGCGAACTGTGGCGCGGCCAGGCCATGGCGGATCTGCGCGGCAGCATCAAGCGCAAGGAATGTGCCTGCCCCATGGCCAACGCCAACTACGCCAACATGCTGCTCCACCCGCCCACAGTGGCAAAGGTCATGCTGGACGTGGTAAAGTAGGGGCACAAGGTCCGCCGGACCCGGAGCGCACGCTTCTTCGGAGCGCACGCTTCTTCGGAGCGCACGCTTCTTCGGAGCGCACGCTTCTTCGGAGCACACGCTTCTTCGGAGCACACGCTTCTTCGGAGCACACGCTTCTTCGGAGCACACGCTTCTTCGGAGCGCAGGCGTCCCCGCCTGCCCTCTTCCGCCGGAACCTCGTGCCCGCTGCCGGCCAACATTGGCAGCCAACCAAGAACCAACCCGCACACCGAGGTTACCATGTACCAACGCCACCATCTCTCCCATTATGACGCCCAGCGCGTCGTCGAAGCCATTCGCACCGAGCTTGAGGCCCAGGGGAAGGGCGCGGCCATCGCCGTAGCCGACAGCCACGGCGAACTGCTCGCCTTTCTGCGCACCGACGGCTGCAAGCTGCCGTCGATCAACATCGCCATCAACAAGGCCTTCACCGCGGCGCGCGAAGGCAAGCCCTCCCGCGAGATCGGCGACTCGTCACGCCAGCAGAACTACCCCATGACCAACTTTGGCGATCTGCGCTACACGGCCTGGGGCGGCGGCGTCCCCATCTTCTACCAGGACCAACTCGTCGGCGCCGTCGGCGTCAGCGGCCTCCCCGAAGAAGAAGACATGGTCCTGGCCGAGATGGGTGCCAGCTTGATCGGGTAAACCACCGGATGTACAGAGCTTGTGACTTGGGCGCTGTCATGAGCGGCTTGCCTTGCCGCGCTTGCTGCTCTTCCGTGTCTTTTCCGTATTCTCGCCGTGTCTCTACGCCTCAATGCTGCTCTCCTGTGCATACTCCGGTGCCAAGAGACCTGTATCCAGGTACAGCACACGGATCTATATCGCTATCTATTGACCAACTTCAACAAACAGTGTACAAAGATAGCATCAAATCAACTTCGTAACTCCAGATAATATACTCATTATGAGTCATATCCTCGTTGTTCATGACCATACCGGCCTGCGCGAGCTGATGGCGCGCAACATCGAACCGTATTGGCCTGTACAATGTGTAGCTGACGGTGAGGGGGCCCTCAGCGCAGTGCAAGAAGCACGCCCGGACTTGATCCTGGCCGGAGCCGCAGGTCCCGAGAGCAATGTGTTCAATTTGTTGCTCGTCTTACAGGCCGATCCACTCACGCAGACAATTCCCGTGCTCTTGGTGGTGGATAATACCGTGCGGTCCCTGCCGTCGGAGCTGGACAGTCCCACGGTTGCCCTGCTGCAGACCCCGTTTACGGCCCAGGAACTGGTTGGCCGCATCGACGCACAGCTCAAGCTCATGCACTTGCAGACTGCCAGCGCCCAGCGCGAGGCCGTCCTGCTCCGCCAGGCGCAGACGAGCCAACAGCTGCTCGAACAGGTGCTGGCAAGCCTCAACGATCACTTTGTCATGTTTGACGAAGAATGGCGCTACACCTACGTTAACGACGCTGCAGCCGAGGTGCTCGGCCTGCCAAAAGAGCAGCTCCTCGGCAACTCCATCTGGGAGCTGTTTCCTGCCGCCGTCGGCAACCAATTTCACCGGGAAGTCCACCGGGCCCGCGACGAAGGCCGCGATGTCAGTTTTGAGCACTACTATGCACCGTGGGATCGCTGGTACGACAATCGCGTCTACGCTTTGCCCACCGGCGTCTCCGTCCTCAGCATCGATATTACCGAACGCAAGCGCGCCGAGGCTGCCCTGCAACAGTTCAGCACCACGCTCGAACGGCTCGTCGCCGAACGCACCGCCGAACTCGAGCGCAGCAACCGTGAGCTGGACCAGTTTGCCTACGTAATCTCGCACGACCTCAAGGCCCCATTGCGCGCCATCGACAACCTGGCCGAATGGATCGAACAGGATGCCAAGGAGGCACTGCCGCCCAGTTCGCGTGAGCATTTTGCTAAACTGCGCAGGCGTGTCCGGCGCATGGATAAGCTGCTGGACGACATGCTCGCCTACTCGCGCGCCGGCCGCCAACGCCATCCTGCCGTGTTGGTGAACACCGCGGCTCTTATCCATGACATTGTCGAACTCCTGCCATTGCCCACAGGCTTCGAGGTCGCCGTGGCCGAGTCGATGCCGATCTTCAGGACCGAGCGTGTGCCGCTGGAGACAGTTCTGCGCAACCTGATCGGCAACGCCATCAAGCATCACGACGCGCCGCCTACCGGCAAGGTCACAGTCAACGCAGCCTGCGCCGGCGACTGGATCGAATTTGTAGTCGCCGACAACGGCCGGGGCATCGAACCGATCTACCACGAGCGCATCTTCGAAATCTTCAGCACCCTGCGCCCACGCGATGAGGTCGAAGGCAGCGGCATGGGATTGACGGTCGTGAAAAGGATCGTCGAAATCCGTGGTGGCCGCGTTTGGATCGAATCCACCCTTGGCCAGGGCGCTGCCTTCCATTTCACGTGGCCCGCACCCTCGCCAACCATACGTAAGGTCGGCTCGCGTGCCCTTACTTGCGCGCCCATGTGACCTCTGCTAGGATGGCCGCATTGACCCATCATCACAGGAGATTACTCATGAGCGTGCTATCCGACTACACCGCCGAAGAACAAACCTTGCTGCTGCGCAGCCTGCGTGCCACCGCCATCTCCATTTCGGCCGCCAGCCTCGGCCGCAAAACGGAAACCGTCAGCGAAGGTTTTGCCGCCGCCTCCTACATCATGGAAGTGCGCGAGCCATATCTTTCCAACTCGTTGATTGGCTCCGTGCAGTACGCCGTCGAGCGCGGGGCGCACACCGACCAGAAGTTCCCCGATTACGTCGAAATGGCCTCCGCCCCTGGCGCCGAACAGGCCGCATTTGACACCCTTGCCGCCGTGGCCGCCCTGCTGGATGCCAAGACCACGCCCGAAGAGGCCGCCGGCTACAAGCACTGGCTGCTCGACATCGCCGCCAAGACCACCGAGGCCGGCAAAGAGGGCGGCAATTTCATGGGCTGGGGCGCCGTCCCCGTCAACGACGAAGAACGCGCCGCCCTGCAGAAGATCGCTGGGACCCTGGGCGTTGCGCCGGGACCTGCCTCCCCCGCCGTTTAGTGCGCACGCCCTCGTGCGCTTCTCTACGACTCTGTTTGCACTCGGCGTAGACCGGGCGGTATCCGGTCTACGTCTTCCACCAGCGCACACAGCCGCGCCAGGTTCGCCACGTCGTCCTCCAGCGTATCTTCCTTGGGCGTCTCGAGCAGCATCCCGAGACCTTCCCAACGCGGGTCGTTGAGAATGAAGCGGAACCCCTCTAAACCGATCTCCCCTTCGCCGATGTGCACGTGCCGATCCAGCTTGGACGCCAGCGCCCCCTTGCTGTCGTTAAAATGCCACACCTTGACCGCCGCCGGCCCCAGCTCGCACGCGACGTCGCCCATAAATGCTTCATACTCGCCCCGCGTGCGCAGGTCAAAGCCCGCGGCATGCAGATGGCAGGTGTCAAGGCACACTCCCACGCGCTCAGGCGCCTCCACCCGTTCCATCACCGCCTGGAGCTCGGCCAGGCTGCGCCCCAGGCAGTACCCCTGCCCCGCCATCACCTCAAGACAGGTGATCGTGTCGGCACACTCCGGAGTTAGATTATGAATGCGGTTGAGCGCCTCGGCCACGCGCGCGACCCCGTACTCTACGCCGGCGCCGGTGTGCGAACCGGGATGCAGCACCACGTGCGGAATGGCATAGGCATGGGCGCGCACCAATTCGTCCGCATGCGCCAGCATGCTCTTCTGCCACAGATCGTCCTTGTCGCTCGCCAGGTTGATCAGGTAGGAGGCGTGGCTGACGGCATACTCGATGTGCAGTGAGCCCTTCTGCTCCTGCCAGCGCGCAATGTCGAGATCGTCGATCGGCGGCCCGATCCACTGCCGGTTGTTCTTGGTAAACACCTGCACGGCGTTTGACCCCACCTGCGCCGCCCGGTCGAGGGCGTGACTTACGCCGCCCGCAATCGACATATGCGCCCCCAACAACAACTGCGCTCGCTGTTCCGCCATCTCTCTCAACCTCTCCCATGGAGCGCAGGCGTCCCCGCCTGCATTCCCCCCGTCTCCCCTTCACATCCCATCGCCCCCCAGTCTAGCACAGCCAACCTAGCTGTCTGCTATAATCCTCCCATGCTGCTCGCACTCGACACCGCCACCACCACTGCCTCGGTCGCCCTCTACAACCTGGAGACCCACCAACTGCTGGGCGAGCTGACCTGGCAGGCACGCCGCCGCCAGACGCAGGACCTGTTGCCTGCTCTGCAAGACCTGCTGCGCCTGCTCGACATGACGCCCGCCGCCATTTCGGCCCTGGCCGTCACCACGGGCCCCGGCAGCTTCACCGGCGTGCGCATCGCCGTCAGCGCCGCCAAGGGGATGGCGCTTGGCCTGCCCCAGCCGCCGCGCGTCGTCGGTATCCCGACTTTGAGCGTGACGGCTGCGCCCTATGTGGAGTTGCTCGCCGGCGTATCCGGAACCAAAGTCTGTGCTGCCATCCAGGCCGGCCGCGGCCGCTACAACTGGGCCTGGTATGGTCCTGCCGACCTCCTGCACCGGCCGGCGGTCGAAGACCATCATACCGGCGCTGTGGCCGAGTTTACCGCCGCCCTGGCTGCGTGCAGAGGTGCCGTGTGGCTCGTGGGAGAATTCGGTGCGGACCTGTTGGCTGTCCTGGCCGCCGCGCCAGTTCTGGCGCATGTGCGTTGCATCGATCCGGTCAGCGGTCTGCGCCGCGCCGGCCAACTCGCACGCCTCGCCGCCCAACACTTGGATGCCGGCACATTCGACTCGATCGAGGCCCTCCAGCCGCTCTACCTGAGGAACCCGTAGTGGACACGATTTTTCGCCCCATGATCCTGGCAGACGTGCCCGTTGTTGGTGAACTGGAAATCCTGTGTTTTCCTGCGCCCTGGTCGCCCGACACGTACCGCAACGAGCTGCTGCACAACCGCTTTGGCCACTACTGGGTCCTGGCGCCAAGGATCGAACCTGAGTCTGAACCTCACGGAGCTTTGCCGCCGATCGTGGCCTACGGCGGCTACTGGCTGATGGGTGACGAAGTGCACATCGTCACGATTGCCACACACCCGCGCTTCCGCCGCCGCGGCCTGAGCGAGCGCCTCATGCTGCTCATGATCGAGGAGTGCCGCTGCGAGGGCGCCTCCCAGGTGACGCTCGAAGTGCGCGCCGGTAACAAGGCCGCGCAGCAGCTCTACAACAAGCTTGGCTTTGTCGAGGTGGGCCTGCGCCGCCGCTACTATCACGACAACGGCGAAGACGCCCTCGTCATGACCCTCTTCCTAAAACAAGAAGCCGGCGCACCCGATAAGCCGGCCGCCGGCGCACCCGATAAGCCGGCCGCCGGCACACCCGATAAGCCGGCCGCCGGCACACCAGATAACCCGGCTGCCGGCTAATCGCACTTTCACATGTCCAACTAATTCGTGGCTCGTACTGCCGCATCCGCCGGCTTGGCAATCACCACGATCCGATGTGTATTATCGTCACGTGGCCAGCAGCTCACCAAGGTAAGACGGTCGTCGGACGTCTCCTGGATATATTTGACGTTTTCCTTGCGCTGCTTCTCCGACGCGTGCTTCTCCGGCAGGATCAACACCTCGTCCACCGCATACGTGTACTCCGCGCCGCCGGCAAACACTTCCAGTGTGTCTCCACGCTTGAGCTGGTCCAGCTGGCGGAACACCGAACCCAGGATGTTATTGTGCCCGCTCATCACGATGTTCCCCGGTTCGCCCGGCACCGAGCTGTTCTTGTGCCAGCCCGCCGCATACTGCGCCACGTCCCATTCGCTAAAAATCGTGCCGCTGTCCGTCTTGCCCGTCCTCCAACCCAACTCCACCACGGGCGTGTCAACCTTGATCGCGGGAATCAGCAGCCGGCTGGGCAGGATGCGCTTGGCGTCGACGTTGTGAAACAGCGGCGCCTTGTGCGGCAGCTCCGGCCGCGGCCCAGCGCCAGCCACGCCATCTGCGGCCGCCGGCATCACAACCGGTGCAGCCTCTGCCACCGGGGCGGCGGCAGCCGGCGCAGCCGCAGTTGGGGCAGCTGCCGCCGCCGCCTCACCATCCGCAGCCGATGCCTCACCGCCACATCCCGCAACCAACAAGGTCATGCTTAATAACACGCCACATACAACCAGTCGACTCAGATTCATAAAATTGCGTACCCTATTGATGATTATTGCTGAACTGCCGAAATGCGCCGGCCCTGTGCCACCGCAGCCACACGTTCCACGGGTCCGCCGGCCGGCGCCAATACGGCCGTGAAGGTCGTCTCGCCGCCTACCGGCACCACATTATAGTCAGGCTCCACCTTGCGCGTGGCCACCACGCGCCCCAGCGGATCATACGCCGTAAGTACCACCTGCACCTGTACGGCCTCTTCCGGTCCTACATTTTTGACCCGCCCGGTCACAGTGTATGCCGCGTATCGTTCGCCGTCCGACTTCAGGTCGTTGACCTCCAGGTCACGATAATAGCTGCCCACGTATGCCGGCACGGCGTGCAGCGGATACACCCGGTACTGGGCAAACTTCGCCTGTGTTTCCCCGAACAGGATGGCAAACGGCGCCCGCTCATCCACATCCAATAGGTCCAGCGCCACCACCCCATCCGCTTTGCCGATCTCCTGCCCCGCGTCGTCAAGCAGTGAAACGCCCACGCGCACCTGTTCAAGTGCCTGGCCCGTATTGTTCCAGACTTCCCCTAGCACCGACAAGCCGCCGATCGTCGTCTCGCTAAACATGACATTCTCGACTGCCGCCGCCAAGGGCGTCGGCGTCGGCGTGAACGGATCGTCGCCCGCCGCTGCTTCCACTTCTTCAGGGCGCGGGATGATCAACTGCTCGCCAATCTGTAGAAAGCGGGGGTCGAGGATGCCGTTGGCATCCTGCAGCGCCGCCACGCTGATGTCGTACTGCGTGGCAATACCCAGCAGGCTCTCGCCGGACTGGATGACATGGAACACGGGTGTGGGTGTTACGGTCTGCGTGGGCGTCGGTTCGGGCGTATAGGGGGCAGGGGTCGCGGTCGGCGGCAGCGTGGCCACCACGACGGCCACCGACAGCGTGGCCGTCGGCTCCGGCGTCGGGGTAGGCTGCAGTGTAATCACCTGTCCGCACCCTGCCATCACCATCAATGCCAGTACTGCCACAGTCGCCGCCACTACCGCAGTCATGGACCCGCCCTTTAGGGACACAAGCTGCGGCGGGAGGCTCCTCTTTGTGGCATCGTGCGCCGCTCCCGCGGCGCCTTGTGCCCGTCCGCTTGTTTGCGTTTGCCGCCAATGCATATAGACTGGAGTATAGCACAGCACCAAACCTGTGACCGAACGCAAGGGGCACCCACAATGACCAAAATCGCTATCTTCTCCGACAGCCACGACCATCTGCCGGCCTTGGCGCGCGCCCTCACCGAAGCCAATGCCGCCGGCGCCGAAGTGCTCATCCACTGTGGCGACCTGTCTGCCCCTTTCGTCCTGCGCATGCTGGCCGAACAGTTCCACGGCCCCGTGCACGTCGTCTTTGGCAACAACGACGCCGACGGCCGCCTGCTGCAGGCCATCGCCGCGGGGCACAGCCACGTCACCCTGCACGGCATCTACGCCGAGGTCGAGATAGCGGGGCGGCACATTGCCGTCATCCACTACCCAGAACCTGCCCGCCGCATCGCGGAGTCCGGCCAGTTGGACCTCGTCTGCTATGGCCATGACCACACCCAACTCCTCGAACAGATCGGCGACGCCTGGCTCCTCAACCCGGGCGAAATCATGGGTCTGCGCTCAATACCTTCCTGGGCCCTCTACGACACGCAAACTCACCATGTAACCGTCTACCTGCTCGACTGACACCTGCCCCGCACTCACTCCCTTGAAGCACGCCTGCCTCCCTATTGCCCCGCGTCCCCCGCCATCCTTCGTGTTCCTTCGTGCCCTTCGTGGATCGCCCCGCCCGAAATCCGCAGCCCACCCTCTCCGTAACGCCACCCGTAACGATCCCCGCGCGCCACATTGCTATTCTTCTCCACAGGCAGGCGCTGCCTGGCGCAGCAGCCGCCAACCAATAAGCAATTCCGGCAAACCCGAGGAGAAGAGAGTTCATGAATCCCAAGTACACCTTTTCTATCAAAAAGTTCGCCCTCTCGGCCGCCATCGGCGCCGCCGTCCTGGCCCTCCTCGTGAAGTAAGCCAACCAGTTCCGAGTGGCGCCCCACTTCCAGGAAGACCCCTTACTTCCTGGAGGTGCCGCCACTGCAACACGTGACGCCAGTTTGCTTGTTGAAGGTAAATGCCCGGCGTAACTTACTTAAGAAAGGGGTCACACTATGTCGCAGCGTGCGCAGTCTACTAAGTCGATGAGCGAAGCTGCCGTCGACGGGCTCCTGAGCGGCATGCTGGCAGGCGTAGCAATGCTGGTCTTCCTGGTAATCGGCGGAATGATAATCGGGAGCACGACCTTAGAAACCCTGCAGTCTCTTGGCTCCGAACAAGGCGGAGTCCCGTTTGCTGGATTTTTCGCCCATCTTGGTATAGCCTCTTTCTACGGCCTGCTCTGGGGCCCCGCCTGGCGCTGGCTGCGCCGCTACTCCACCTTGCCAGGCTGGGTTCTGGGTATGTTCTATGGCATCCTACTATTTATTCTCGCCCAAAGCCTGGTCCAGACACTACCGGCTCCTCTACAGGAATTGAACGACACCCTTATGCTTGCCGCCCACTGTGTATATGGCGTCGTGCTCGGGTTGGTTATCCCTTAAAATGGTGAGAGTCAGAAACACCCGAACCCAAGTGAGGGAAGCAATCTACCATTTCGGTTAAGCATCTCCTGCTACACTACTAACAGGCGCACCATCCATCACTTACTCGACAGAACAAAAAGGGGAGCACATTATGTCGAATTACAACGTAATCGTGATCGGATCCGGACCCGCAGGCTATACATGCGCGATTCGCCTGGCGCAACTGGGCGCCAAGGTGGCAGTAGTGGAGCGCGACTACGTGGGCGGCATCTGTACGAATTGGGGATGCACCCCCTCCAAGTCCATGATCGAATCTGCCAAGATCGCCCGCACCGTGGCCGAGGCCGCCAAATACGGCATTCATGTGCCGTCCTACTCAATCAACTTCGCCGAAGTCGCCGCCCGCCGCAACGAGGTGGTCCGCCATGCCCGCGAGGAGATTATCGGCCTGCTCCACCATTACGGCATCACCCTCTACCAGGGCGAAGGTAACCTCGTCGCCCGCGACCGCGTGCGCGTGCGCGGGGGCAAGCTCGACCTCGACGGCGAACTGATGCACTACACCGGCGAGGATGTCGAGATCAGCGCGGACCATATCGTGCTCGGCACGGGCTCGTCACCCCTCATCCCGCCGTTCGTGGACCGCGACGACCCGACGGTGGTCTCCAGCAACCGCCTGATCACGGTAGACCACCTGCCTGAATCTCTGATTATCGTCGGCGGCGGCGTGATCGGTCTCGAGTTCGCCACTATCTTCTCCAACATGGGCGCGAGTGTGACGATCGTCGAGTATCTCGACCGTGTCCTGGCCACGCTCGACCCCGAGATCTCGGCCGAGATCACGCGACTGATGGAAGCCAACGGCGTCCGCGTGCTGACCGGCTGCGAGGTCAAGTCGGTCGCCGGCGGCAAGGTAACGGCCACCAACCGCCAGAGCGGCGAGCCGCTCGAACTCTCGGCTGAAGGCGTGCTCATCTCCATCGGCCGCCGCCCCGTGATCCATGCCGATGAATACACGGCCGTCGGCGTCAACTTTAACAAAAAAGGCGTCGAGGTAGACGACAGCCTGCGCACCAGCGTGCCGGGCATCTGGGCCATCGGCGACGCCACCGGCAAGTCGATCCTGGCCCACGTCGGCATCCAGCAGGGTATTATCTGCGCCGAGAATATCGCCGCCACGCTGCACGGCCATCACCATCACCTGCGCACCATGAATTACAGCGTGATCCCGGCCGTTGTCTATTCGATCCCTGAGGTCGCCGCCGTCGGCCTGGTGCCGGTTAGCGACAACGGCGGCAGGAACGGCAGCAATATGGATGGCGTTGGCGTCTTCAAGGTTCCCTTCACCGCCAACTTGCGCGCCCGCATCGAGGCCTACGAGGAAGGCTTCGTCAAGATTTGGGTCAGGGACAACACGGTTGTGGCCGCCCAGGCGCTCGGCCACAACGTCTCCGAGATGATCCAGGAGTTGGCCAACATGATTGCCCTGCGCACGCCGCTCGACGACGTGGCCACCATCATCCACGCCCATCCCACCTACTCGGAGATCACGCGCACGATCCTCGAACGCGCCCTTGGCAAGGCGATTGAAGTTCCGAATAGCTAAGGAGGAGTACTCAGTAACCTGGGAATTGTGGTATATTTGTCATCCCCCGCCCATCGTAACGTTTACCGTAGCGATGGGCGGACGGTGCTGCGTCATACTGGCAACAGGAACGCAGTCAGCACGTAGAGATTGACGCAGGGAGCAACGTTGTCAGTGCAGCCGCAAGCAACCACTCCGCCAGCAGCGAGCCCAGAGGTAACCGCACCGGGAACCACAGCGACTGCCCGCAGCCATTCGCTGCCCGAGCGCCGCGGCCCGTTCCCTTGGGGCGTGCTGGCGCTGGGCCTTTCCTTCTTTCTCATCGCCGCCGTCGCCTTCACCATCCGTATCATCACTATCGGGTCAGACGGCGCGACCACCGACGCCCGCGCCTATGCCTTCCAGCCCAACTACATGGAAGTCTACGCCTATCCCAACAGCCCCGGCCCGCTGCAGACCGGCGACCGCGTCATCGCCGTTAGCGGCGTGACCATGAAGGAATGGGCGCTGCGCCTCTTCGTGCCCAACAGCAGACATATGTCGTTCGAGCCCGACTCCCTGGTAGTCTACCGCATCCTCCGCAAGGGCCAGCCGCTATCCTACCTGGTCGCACTCAAGCCCAGGACGTTTGTGTCCGTCTTCCAGGCGCGCTGGGGTTTTTTCATCTTTGTCTTTATCTCACAGGTTCTGGCGACGTGGCTGCTCATCCGCCGCCCCCAACTGCCTGCCGCTCGTGTTTTCTTCATCTGGGCCATGCTCGGGTCGCAAATGTATCTGTGGGCGCTGCCCCTCTCGGTTGGCGACGTCGTCACGGGCTACGGCTTCTGGTTGGGTCGCTTCCTGGTGGCAGGGATGGCAGTGCTCTTCTATCCGGCGCTGGTCCATTTTGCCCTGCTCTACCCCCGGCCATCGGGCGCCGTCCGCCGCCATCCCTGGATTCTGCCTGCGCTCTACCTGGGGGCTGTCGTCCTCTACTTTGCCATCATCTCCTACTTCTGGGCCTCCGCCCCTACCATCTTAGACGGTCTCGGCGCCAGCAGCCGCGCTGTATCCGTGATCTCGATCGTCTATCTGCTAGCCGCGCTGGTCATCATCATCTTTCAGTACCTGCACAGCCAGCCCGGCCCTGATCGCCAGCGTGCCAAGTGGGCGCTGCTCGGCGGCACGATTGCCGTCGTTTCCGGTCTGACCATCGGCGTTATCGCCCCGCTCTTCATTGGCCGCCCTTGGATCGACGTCAACGTCTATGGGTTAACCCTGCTGGCCTTCCCCATCTCGATGACGATCGCCATGTGGCGCTACCACCTCTTTGACGTCGACGTCATCATCCGCAAGACCTTCTTCTACACCCTTGTCACCGCCATCCTCGTCGTGTCATTTGTCGGCGCCATCATCTTCTTCGAGGCGTTCTTCCGCCAGTTCACGCGCCAAAACTCGCGGCCTGCCGTCGCCTTGGCGACGGCGATCATGATGCTGCTCTTCAACCCCGTACGCCAGCGCGTCCAGCGCGCCGTCGACCGTCTCTTCTACCGCACCAACTACGACGCCGCCCAACTCCTGGCGCACTTCGCCGCCACTTCGCGCGACGAAGCCGACCTGCCCAAACTGCTCAACGAAATCGAACAAGTCATTACCACCAGCCTCCAGCCCGCCAGCATCAGCGTCTGGCTCGCCCCACGCGAGCAGAACGGACCGATCCAGGGAGAGTAGCCCATGAGCCTTTTTGCACTTTTCCCCGGCTTCGCATTTCCTTCCGCAAACTATCCCCCATAGCGCAACAGTATATGCGTTTAGTTCTCAAAAAGCACTCTTGACAATCATTTTCACAAATGGTATGATTGTGAAAATTAGTTTCATCGCCAAGTGTTCTTCATTTATGGACAATCAAACCAACCACGAGCGTGGCACGCTAGCGGCTATTTCAGACGCGCTGCCAAAGCTAAAGGGGTCGGCTCAGAAAGTGGCGCAGTTCATCCTCAACTCGCCGCGCGAGACGATCAACCTGACGATTACTGAGCTGGGCGGGCGCGCAGGCGTGAGCGAGGCAAGCATCGTCCGGTTTGCCCAATCGCTGGGCTACTCTGGCTTTCACGCGCTCAAGATTAGCCTGGCGGAAGATATTGTTTCGCCCATGTTGCTCGTCCACGAAGACCTGACGCCGGACGATGCGCCGGCCAGCGCGGTGCAGAAAGCGATGACGGCGGGCATGCGTTCGCTGGAAGACACCGTGCGCATCCTCGATATGCCGGTGCTGGAAGCTGCCATCCAGACCTTGTGCAATGCACGCCAAATCGAACTGTTCGCCTCGGGCAACTCGATCCCGCTGGCGATGGATCTCAATTTCCGCCTGACAAAGATCGGGTTGCACAGCCGCTTCTCGGTCGACCCGACTATGCAGGAAATGTATGCCAGCCTGACCACTCCCGGAGACGTAGCGGTAGGCATCTCGCACACGGGCAGTTCCAAGGACACCGTCTATGCCTTGGAACTGGCAAAACAACGCGGCGCGGTCACGGTCTGCATTACCAATCACTCCGACTCGCCCCTAACTCGCTACGGCGATTATTGTTTGTTCACATCTACGCGGGTCAGCCACTTTCGCGAGGAAGAGATGGCCTCCAACCTGGCGGCATTGGCGCTGGCGGAAGCTCTCTATGTGGGCATCTGCGTTCAGCGTTCTGACGCTTCGGTCCAGGCTGTCTCGAAAACAATGCACGCGACCCGGCATCGCAAGTACTGAGTACAGAGAACAGAAAGAGGAATAGAGAGGTAGAGGTGAGGAGGTGACCGCAGCCGGCTAAAGTATACGCATAAGTAGTATTCTACCGCATTCTCGTAATTCTTTTACCATCCATGCTGAGGAGATGAAGTACATGAACAACAGATTTATCGGTCTGTTCCTGGCGCTGGTGATGCTTGCGGGCATCGTTACCGGCTGTGTCGCCCCAACGGCGGCGCCTGCTGCCGCACCCGCGGGCGAAGCTACCGCTGCACCCGCCGAGGAAGCTGCTGCCGCACCTGCAGGCGAACCCGTTACGCTTGAGTTTACGCAGTGGTGGGAGCCGGAACTGCCTGAGGGCGCCTTCCGCGCATTGATGGACGAATTCGAAGCCCAGAACCCCGGCATTAAGGTCAACCTGGTCAGCGGCCCCTATTCCACGACCAAGGAACAGGTTGTGGCCGGTGCTGCTGCAGGCACCATGTCGGACGTTGTCGGTCTGGACGGCGCCTGGGTCAGCGACTTTGTCAAGCAAGGCTCGCTTGCCAGCCTGAGCGATCTGATGACGGCTGCCGGCTACGATGACAGTGGGCTGGCCGCACAGATCCAGCTCAACGGCGCCACCTATATGATTCCCGTCGTCAACTTCGTCTACCCTGTGTTCGTCAACCTGGACCTGTTGGCAAAGGCGGGCATTGCCAATCCCCCCACCACGCGCACCGAGTTTGCGGATGCCGCCGCCAAGCTGACGGATGCCGCCAGCAACGTCTATGGCTGGGTTCTGCCGTTGTCTATGGAACAGCCCAATGGCATTCAGAACGATGTGATGTCCTGGGTCTGGGCCTCGGGCGGCAGCATGATGAAGGACGGCAAGCCGGACCTCACCAACGACGACGTGCGCAGCGCAGCGGAATACATCAAAGGCATGTATGATGCGGGTGTGATCGCTCCCGGCGCCTTCACGATGGTAGAGCAGGACAAGGTCACAGAGTTCACGAACAACCGCGTCGGCATGATGATCGACTCTCTGGCGCACATCAACCTGATTCGCGAACAGGCCCCGGATCTGAAGTTTGGCATCACCGCTCTGCCGGCCAAGGATGACTACACCGGCAAGCGCGGTCTGCCCTATGCTTCCTGGGGCATCGGCGTTGCGGCCAACAGCGAGCACCAGGCCGAAGCCTGGAAGCTGGTCGAGTTCCTGATGAGCGAAGAGGTCAACTCCAAGCTTTCGTCGATTGCCAATGCCTTCCCGGGTAACGTCAATTCTACGCCTGATTTCGTGCAGACAGACGAGCTGTTTGGCGCCGCCTTTGATGTCTTCAAGGAAGGCTACCTGGCCAACGAGTTCGTCGGTCTCCCCACGGCTGAAGGCCTCATGCGATCGTTCGACGAGCAGTTCCAGCCCTATCTGGATGGCAGCCAGTCGCTCGACGATACTCTCAATAATGCGCAGGAAGAGTGGATGAAGGCTTTCCAGTAGATCGCGCAGAAACTGAGTTTCTTTGAGAAACTCAGTTTCTCTGTCACTCAGATGTCTTGTTGTGGTAGGGAGGCTGCAAGGCGCGACTGCCTTGCAGCCTCTGACTAGATTGCAGAGGACCAACCTATGCAACGAGCTACAAAAAAACTGATTCCTTTTGCCTATTTGTCGCCGACGATGCTGTTGTTGCTGGTATTGTCGCTGATTCCCATCGTTACGGTCTTCTATTATTCCATGATGGATAACGTCATCATGAATAAGAACCCGGTCTTTGTGGGAATCGCAAATTATGTCGAAATCGTCCTAGACGACGTTTTTCAGCAAGCCTTTTTGAATACGATGTACTTTACGGTGATGAGCGTTATTTTTCACCTGATTCTCGGCTTGTCATTTGCCCTGCTGTTGAATACCAAGCTGCTCGGCCCCACAACCAAGGCGCTCTTCCGGGTCGTCTACATCCTGCCGTGGGTATTCACCGCCACGATCATCGCGGTGCTGTGGCGGCTGATGCTCAACCCCAACGGCATCGTGAACTACATGCTGAACACGCTAGGCCTCGCCAATGGCCCGATCGAATGGCTGAGTTCGCGGCAGCTGGCATTGCATGCCGTCACGTTTATCAACATTTGGGCAGGGTATCCCTTCTATATGGTCAGTCTGCTGGCCGGTTTGCAGGGCATCCCGGGCGAACTCTATGAGGCCGGCACCATCGATGGGGCCAATGGCCGCCAGCTTTTCCGCTACATCACGCTGCCCCAGCTAAAGCCGATTATTATCAGCCTGGCCATGCTGGACTTTATCTGGACCATGCATCAATTCACATTGATCTGGATGACCACCGGCGGTGGACCGATCCATGTCACGGAGATGCTGAGTACGTTCACCTATAAGCAGGCATTTACTTCCTATGAGTTCTCGCATGCGTCGGCCAGTGCCTTTATTGTCTTGCTCTTGTCGATGTTTGTCGCCCTGTTCTATGTGAAGCAGCAGCGAGCCAGCGATGAATAACACGCTTTCGAGACCTGCCAAGACCGCCATTACGAAGGCCCTGTTGATCATTGCGCTGCTGGCCGGCGCCGTCTATGCCGGATTCCCCGTAGTATGGATGCTCGCATCGTCGTTCAAGTCTAATACCGATATCTTTGCCTATCCGCCACGCCTGATCACGGAATCATTTTCCTTTAGCGCCTACCTGGCCGTCGTCACCGACCCAGAAAAGGTGCGGTTCTTTTTTAACAGCTACCTGGTCTCAGGACTGGTTACGCTGTGTACGTTGATCGTGGGGATTCTCGCCGGCTATAGCTTCAGCCGCTACCAGTTCAAATTCAAGAAACCGTTGAACATGCTCATTATCAGCGTACAGGCGGTGCCGCCCATTACGCTGTTGATTCCCTACTTTGGTCTCATCGTCGCGCTCAAGCTGTTCAATACCTATGCGGCGCTGGTGCTCACCTATATGGTTTTTACACTACCGTATGCCATCATCATGATGACCGGCTATTTCAATACGCTGCCCAAGGAGTTGGATGAGGCCGTCATGATCGACGGCGGCAGCTCTGCAGTTGCGCTCTGGCGTGTGCTGGTGCCGATCTCTTTGCCAGGCATAGTCGGGACAGGGATTTACACCTTCATGCTGGCTTGGAACGAGTTCCTGTTTGCCGTCACCTTGACCAAGACAATGGACATGCGGACAGTGCCAGTCGGGATTCAAATGCTGATGGGCCAGCATTCGTACGAATGGAACGAAATGATGGCAATGAGTGTGCTCGGGTGTCTTCCCGTCTTGATTCTCTACTTGTTCTTCCAACGTTATTTCATTGCAGGTATGACTGCAGGTTCTGTCAAAGGTTAACTAATTCAAATTGTGGAGGTAATTGTATGTTGATGAATATGAAAGACCTGTTGGCGGTGGCAAAGGAAAACTACTTTGCTGTTCCGGCTTTTAACGTCAGCAGCAGTATGCTGCTCAAGGGCGTCATCGAAGCTTCCGAAGAAAAGCAGTCGCCCCTGATCATCGCCATTCATCCCGACGAGTTGAGCTTTGTGACGCCCGCCTTTGTCAAGTATGCAGTGGAGGCTGCGACCAAGGCCACGGTACCGGTCTGTATCCATCTGGACCACGGCGCCTCCTTGTCTCAGGTGATGCAGGCTATCCAGTGCGGGTTCACATCGGTCATGATCGATGCTTCCCGCTGCCCACTTGAGGAAAACATTGCGATCTGTAAAGAGGTCGTGGCGCTTGCGCACGCGGTCAACGTTTCTGTAGAGGGCGAGTTGGGCACGATCGGCTCAGTCGGTCCAGAGGCTGAGTACGGTTCGGACGTGATTATATATACCAACCCCGACGACGTTGAGATTTTCGTCGACGCCACCGGCGTCGACACCCTGGCAGTAGCGATCGGCACCTCGCATGGGATTTATCCCAAGGACAGGAAACCGGAGTTAAAACTGGACCTGCTCAAAGAGATTGCCTCTCGGGTAAACATTCCGCTGGTGCTGCATGGCGGCTCTTCCAATCCAGACGATGAGATTGCTGCGTCCGTGAAACTGGGCATCAACAAGATCAACATTTCCAGCGACATCAAGGATGCCTTTTACCAGAAGTGCCGTGAAGTGCTGGCTGATCCTTTCCTGCGCGAGCCCAACTCGATCTACCCTCCGTGCATCGAAGCTATGAAAGCGGTCGCATGCTACAAGATCGACCTCTTCAACGCCGCCGGCAAAGCCGCCCTGTATCAATACTGCCGGGCGTAACCACAGCACGTCCCGAGGCGATCCTGCCCCACGCTCGGTGCACCGCATAAGCGCTCGGTGAGGTGACGGGCACCGAGCCAGGGCACCAACCACCGGAACGAAGAAGAGTTATGAGCGAAAAAATCGCCCTCGGTCTCGGGGACAACACCGACTACGAGATCGTCTGGAACTCCAGGGTCATGGAAGACCTGATCGTCCAGTACGGCATCCATGCCGGCGAGATCTCTGCCGACGGGCCTATCAACTCTGAACGCGACCTGGTGATCTCGATCCTGCGTTTCCTGCAGTCCGGCACCGGCGGCGAACGCCATGTCGCCTCGTCGGCCATTGTAGAGCAGTTTGCGCACAAATTCGCCATGAAGATCACGCTCGGTGGAACGTCGGTGCGGGCTGCCATCGCTATGCGCAAACTGGGCTACACCTCGGCGCTGCATCTTGTCACCATCAACGACCACGTCCGCCGGCTTATACCGTACGACAGTCCCTGGGTCTGCAGCAACACCAAGGACAGCTCGTACCCGCACCTGATCGTGCAGTTCGGCCACGACGCCTGCGTTCGCGCTGGTGACATCGACATCTGCGCCGGCAGGTCCGATCGCATCATCTATCACGACGACACTGACAATGTCATCATGCAGTTGAATGAGCACTTTGGGGGCCTCATCACCGGGGCCAAGGTATTTCTGATTTCGGGCTTTAATGCGATGCGCAGTGAACAGCTCCTCACCGACAGGCTGGCGTCGCTGTTGCGCATCATGGCAAGACTCCCCCACGACGCACTGGTCTATTATGAGGACGCGGGGTTTTATAACCCCAGCTTTCATCAATTGATTCACTCCACCTTGGCCAAGCATATCAGTATCTTCAGCCTTAACGAGGATGAACTGCAAGGCCATCTTGGCAGAGAGCTGGACTTGCTGGATATCTTTGACGTCGCAGCAGCACTGACGGATTTGCAGAGACTCATCCCCGTACCGATCATCGTCGTCCACTCCATGTATTGGGCTCTGGCCTATGGCGAAAACGCGTTGAGCGTGGCGAAGGCACTTCAAGGTGGTGTTACCATGGCGACGACACGCTTCCGCTATGGCGATGATTTCACGGTCGAGAACTACAAGGCAATCGAGCGTCTGCCCCCCGATCCGGCAGGTGCGATTTTTGCCGATGCAATAGCTGAGCTGCTGGCCGATAAAGTATGTTGCGTGCCCGTTGCCCATGTTGACCGATCCAATGCAACGACGATCGGCCTCGGCGACGCCTTTGTTGGCGGATTCTTGCCTGCACTGCTGCCGTAACAGCTAGACCCCACTTTCCTCCCATCAACGTGTACATCTACGCCGCTACCTGACCCACGGGGGAAATTAGCTGCCTGAAAGCCTGGCCACAGCTGTTCACTGGTTACGTTGCCACAGCTCTTTTGGGGATTGCCGCGCATCGTTTCTATAATGTTTTCTCATGCTTAACGATTCCGTAACCATCCCAGCTGCCACACCGCAAGAACTTGAGTCCACCACCTACCGTATCGAAAAGTGGCGCGCAGTGCCAAGCGGTGTGCTCGAAACGGCTACCGGGACCTTTCTGCTGCTGATCGCCGTCCAGGCCCTCCAGGCTGGGCCTACCGAAAAGGCCATGATTGCTGCCGGCGGCAACATCGGCCTGCTGCTGACGCCCCTGGTGGTGCAGGCAGTCGAACGCCGCCGCTGGCACATTGCCCATGGTGCGTCGATCATTGCCGTAGCAGGCTCAGTCGCATTTGCCATCGCCGCCCTTTTTCCGGCGCTGACTATCTACGTCCTGGGCGCCGTGATAGGCGCTGCCTGCCTCAGCGCGCTCACGCCGCTGGTGATCCAGGTCTACCAAGACAACTACCCCGCCGCGCAGCGCGGGCACTTGTTTTCGCGCACGACGGTGATTCGTGTGGCTGCCGCCGCAGCTTTTGCCGAGCTGGCGGGCCGGCTGCTCACCACCAACCTCGAACTCTACCGCTGGCTGCTGGTGATCTTCGCCGTTGCCTTTGTCATCTCGGCGCTGCTGCTTTGGCGCATCCCCTCGCGGCCGCTTACCGTGCTCGACAGCCGCAACCCCCTACGTGGCTTCCGCTACCTGCGCGACGACCGCGTCTTTCGCACGACCATGATCGTGTGGATGCTGATAGGCTTCGCCAATCTGATGATGGCCCCCCTACGCATCGAGTACCTGGCCAACCCTGTCTACGGCCTGGCGCTCACGCCGCAGGAGATCGCCCTGCTCGTCGCCATCATTCCCGCCCTCGTACGCCTGGTGCTCAGCCCGGTCTGGGGTTGGCTCTTTGATCGCATGAACTTTTTTGTCTTGCGTATCACGATCAACCTGGCATTCGCAGCCAGTATCCTCGTATTCTTCACGGGCGACAGCTGGGCCGGTCTCATCCTGGGGGCAATCGTCTTTGGCATTGCTGTCTCTGGCGGCGACGTCGCCTGGAGCTTGTGGGTTACCAAGTTCGCCCCACCCCACCTCGTCGCCGACTACATGTCCGTCCACACGTTCTTCACCGGCGTGCGCGGCGTCCTCGCCCCGCTCCTTGCCTTTCAACTCATTGCCGTCGTCTCGATCGCCACCATGGGCATCATCTGCACCGTCTTGATCGTCGTCGCCTCGCTCATACTACTTCCGGAGTTGATGCGCTACAAGCCAGTATAACCTGTAGAGTGGGTAATCGCTTCGACCCTCAGTAGAGCGCAAACAGTGCCATCCAGACCCCGTTTGAATCAACCCGCTCCCCGTGCTATCCTACTCGCTAGTAATCTGTGTTTTGCTGCCGACGCACCCGTAACACAATTCGTAACGTTCTCGTGGCGATTCGCTGCTATGCTTGAGGCATGATGATTACTGGCTTCTCACGTACGTTGGCCCGCTGGCGCAATCCATTCCGGCGGCGCCTTGTCGATGGCGCAACCGTCGAGGGTTCCACAGTCGCTGCCGGAGCCCCCGCTGCCGCCGGCGCAGCCCAGAACAGCCGTACGCCCTCCCCGCTTGCCAACGTGGAGATTGCCCCTGACGACCCCTTGCTTGATTACTTTCAGCAAAATGCCAGTGTGACCGAACTGGAGCGCATTCACGTCGATTCTCCTGCCTTGGCTGCCTTGCGCGCCGCGGGTGTCAAGTTGGTGATCCCCCTTGTCTCACAGGGCGAACTGATCGGGCTGATCAACCTGGGACCGCGCCTGAGCGACCAGGAATATACAAGCGACGACCGGCGCATGCTCAACAACCTGGCAGTGCAGGCCGCCCCTGCGGTGCGCGTGGCCCAACTCGTGCGCCAGCAGCGGCAGGAGGCGCTCGCACGTGAACGCGTGGAGCAGGAACTGCGCGTGGCCCGCCTTATACAAGAAACCCTGCTGCCCAAGACGCTGCCGCAGATCGACCAATACAGTATCGCCGCCTTCTGGCAGCCGGCACGCGCTGTGGGCGGCGATTTCTACGACTTTGTCTATTACCCTGATGGCCGCCTGGCGTTGGTGATCGGCGACGTCACCGACAAAGGCGTGCCGGCCGCCATGGTGATGGCCTCGACGCGTACGCTGCTGCGCGCGGCGGCAGAACGATTGCAGGACCCGGGCGCCGTGCTGGAGCGTGCCAACGACCTCCTCTGCCCGGACATGCCGCCCAAGATGTTTTGCACCTGCTTGTTTGCCGTGCTCGACCCGCAAACGGGCGTGCTGCGCTACGCCAATGCCGGGCACGACCTGCCCTACCGGCGCAGCGCCACCGGCGTGGACGAAATCCGCGCCACCGGAATGCCCCTTGGCTTGCTCCCCGGCATGCGCTACGACGAGAAGGAGATCACCCTTCTCCCTGGCGAGACAGTGGTCTTCTACAGCGACGGCATCGTCGAGGCGCACAGCCCGAGCTACGACATGTTTGGCTTTAACCGACTGCGCGATTTGGTCGCGCAGCACGACTGCGGCGAAGACTTTGTGCCGTTTTTGCTCGAACAGTTGACCCAATTTACCGGCGAGAATTGGGAGCAAGAGGATGATGTGACCATTGTCACCCTGCAGCGCTGGTCACAAGAAGACGCTCTCCCTGGCGCTGTCGCCGCTTCTACAGAGGAAGGTACGACCATGCGACACTGGAAAGAGCTTGCGGACTTTAGTGTGCCCAGCGCTCCCGGCAACGAGCGCCTGGCCATGCAGCGTGTGGCCGAAATTCTGGCGAGTGAAAACCTGCCGGCGAGTCGTCTCGAACGTCTGAAGACAGCCGTGGCGGAGGCTACCATGAATGCGATGGAGCATGGCAACCGCTATCAACCGGACTTGAACGTGCTAATCCAAGTGGCAGAGTCCCGCTCGGCCGTGCGGGTGCGCATCACCGACCACGGTGGCGACCGTCCGATCCCAGAAACCACGGCGCCGGACATTGACGCTAAGCTGGCCGGCCTGCAATCGCCGCGCGGCTGGGGGCTGTTCCTGATCCGCAACATGGTCGACGAACTCCACACCTCCTCCGACGACCTCCACCATACCGTCGAGCTGGTGATGAATCGCCATAGAGAGAATTGAGGAGAAACGCTCTTGGATTTTCAGCCAGTAAGCGCCAACCCGCTGGTCGCCAAGCTGCGACAAGAGGGAGCGACCACCATCCTGGACTTGAGCGGTGAGATCGACGGCTTTGCCGACGAGGCAATGGACGACGCCTATGCGCGGGCAGCCGCTACCGCGCCGCAGCGCCTGTTGCTCAATTTTGTCGCCGTCGATTATATTAACAGTACTGGCATTGCCCTGATCGTCGCCATCCTCGCCAAGGCACGCAGCGACAAGATCGCGCTGCTGACCTGTGGTCTCAGCGAGCACTACCAGGAAATGTTCCGCATTACCCGCCTATCGGATTTTATTCCGGTATTTCCAGACGAAGCCAGCGCAATGGCTGCGCCATAGCCGCGCGTAAATTCGGCGGCGGATTAGGTTTGCACCTCGGTAGCACCAATAATCTGGTGCGTGTAAGGAGCAGTAATGGCAGACGAGCAAGAGAAGCCAATCAGCAAGGAAGTGGCAGAAAACGAGCATCCTAACAAAGATGCCATGCAGCAGGCGGAGCGCGAACACTGGGCGTGGCCGATGGACCACATCGAGACAGGCGAGGTGCCGCCGGGGGCGATGACAGTCAACGTCCAGGGCCGCGACGTGGTAAACCCCACGCATGGTTTTGGCCAGTTGTGGCGGCGCACCTACCGCATCAAGCTGAAAGGCGTGCAGTCTTCAACCGCCGAGGTGATGAAGTACTGGAAGGATCACTTCCCCGAGTTCCAGCCCGACGAAAATCGCTTCCTGCCCACCAGCGACGGCGTGCAGCCGGGCGAGCTGGTCTTTATCGATGCCAAGCTGATCAACGCGCCGGGCCTCGGCAGCCTGACGCCCATGGCCAGCGGCGTGATGGTCATCTACGCCGACGATGAGTCGTTTACGGTGATGACGCCCGAGGGCTTTCCCGTCTCCGGCTTTAACACTTTTAGCGTGTATGAGGAGGACGACGCCATGTTTGCCCAGGTGCAGGGTCTCGAGCGCGCCAGTGACCCCATCTACGAATTCGGATATCGTTTTATGGGCGGCGAAACCAAACAGGACCGCACGTGGACGCACGTGCTCAAGTCACTGGCCGCACGCTATGGCATTGACGCCGATGTGGAGCACACCAAAACCTGTCTCGACCCTAGTTTGCAGTGGCAGAACATCGGCAACATGTGGAAAAATGCCTTTGTGCGAACGACCTTATACAAGGCCACGACGCCGATCCGCTGGCTGTTTAGCGGCGGCAGTGACACAAAATAATAGGAGCAAAGCGAAATGCCCAAGTCCAACGTGACGGTCAGCGTACGCAAGGTCACCGCGACCACCAGCGTGTTCGACATCGACGGCGAAGTCACCGGCTTCGCCGAAGAGGTTCTGATGGACGCCTATACCCGCGCCTCGATGCAGGGTGCGCGCAACATTGCCCTCAACTTCAACGACCTGGACTACATGAACAGCTCCGGCATCGGGTTGCTCGTAACGCTTCTGGTGCGCATACAGCGGCAGAAGCAAAAACTGCTGGCGTTTGGCCTCAGCGAGCACTACAAGCAAATCTTTGAGCTGACGCGGCTAAACGAAGCGATCGGGATTTATGAAACAGAGGAAGATGTAATACGCGCTGGGACCGAAGTAGGAACGGTAAAATAGGCAATGAGCCAGCAACCTGACCTTTTCACGTGCTCCAGTCTGGGTTTTGTGCGCGTAGCCACGGTGTCGCCCGAGCTGCGCGTGGCAGACGTGGCGTTTAACACCCGGAAAACGATCGAGGCGATGGCTGCGGCTGCGGCGCAAGGCGTACAGCTTGCCGTCTTCCCAGAACTGGGGTTAACCGCGTACACGTGCGCAGACCTGTTCTCACAGACGCTGCTGCTAGACCGCGCACGTGCGGCCTTAGGGGAGGTGGCCGCCGCCTCGGCCGAGCATGACATCGCCGCCATTGTCGGGCTGCCGCTACAGGTGCTGGGCCGGCTCTTCAACTGCGTGGCCCTGGTGGCCGGCGGGCAGATCGTCGGGATCGTGCCCAAGACCTTCTTACCCTCGACCAACGAGTTCTACGAGTCGCGTTGGTTCACCTCCGGCAAGCGCGGGACGCCGCCAACGCTACGTTTCCCACACCAGGTGGGGGCCGAAGAGGTGCCGTTTGGGCCGGACCTGCTGCTGCGCGCCGGCAACATGCCCGACTGCGTGCTAGGCATCGAGATTTGCGAAGACCTATGGGCCGTCAACCCGCCCTCGGGCAACATGGCGTTAGCAGGGGCAACGATCCTGACCAATTCCTCGGCTTCCAATGAGCTGTTGGGCAAGGCCGAATATCGCTATGACCTGGTGCGCCAGCAGTCGGCGCGCGGCCTGGCGGCCTATCTATATGCCGGGGTCGGCGCAGGCGAGTCGACTACCGACCTGGTGTTTGCCGGTCACGCGCTGGTGGCCGAGAACGGCAGCTTGTTGGCCGAAACCGAACGCTTCCATTTCGATACCCAGATGGTCGTAGTGGACATTGACGTGCAGCGGCTGGTGAGCGAGCGGGTCAAGAACAGCAGCTTCAGCCAGGCCGGGCTCGTCACTGGCTACCGCATCTTTGACTTCGAGTTGCCACGCGCAGGCGAGCTGATGCCGACGCCGGTGTTCCGCCCACAGCTGACGCGGCTGCCATTTGTGCCCAGCGACCCGGCGCGGCGGGCGCACAACTGCCGCGAGATCTTTAACATCCAGGCTACGGGACTGGCCAGGCGGCTGCGCCATACGGGTTCCAAAACAGTGGTGATCGGCGTGTCCGGCGGGTTGGATTCGACGCTGGCGCTGCTGGTGATCGCAAACGCTTTTGACCGGCTGGGGCTGCCACGCAGCGGCATCGTAGCGATCACCATGCCGGGCTTTGGCACAACCCCGCGCACGCGCTCCAATGCCGAACGGCTGGCCGCGTTACTCGGAGCCGAACTGCGCGTGGTCCCGATCGGCGAAACCGTGCGCGGGCACTTCCGCGATATCGGCCACAACGAAAACAAGCACGACGTAACCTACGAAAACGCACAGGCGCGCGAGCGCACGCAGATCCTGATGGATGTTGCCAACATGGTGGGGGGCCTGGTGGTGGGTACGGGCGATCTCTCCGAGGCAGCGCTGGGGTGGATGACCTTTAACGGCGACCACATGTCGATGTATCACGTCAACGCCGGGGTGCCCAAAACGCTGGTGCGCTACCTGGTGGCCTGGTGCGCCGAGGAGCTGTTTAGTGGCGAGACGTCGAACGTATTGCATGACATCGTAGCGACACCGATTACGCCCGAGTTGCTGCCACTGGGCAAGGATGATGCGCTGGAACAGAAGACGGAAGATACTATCGGCCCCTATGCGCTGCACGATTTCTTTCTGTACCAAACCGTACGCCACCAGTTTCCGCCGGCCAAGGTCTTTTTCCTGGCGCGGCAGGCATTCGGCGACGAATACACACCTGCTACCATCCTGCAGTGGCTGGCCATCTTCTACCGGCGCTTCTTTAGCCAGCAGTTCAAGCGTTCGTCGATGCCCGACGGCCCCAAGGTCGGTTCGGTGGCGCTCTCGCCGCGCGGCGACTGGCGCATGCCAAGTGACGCCAGCAGCGCCGAGTGGCTGCAGGCCGTGGCGGAGTTGGAGGCATTGGTCAAAGCAGAACTGCCGGCAGGGTCGACAGACGGCTCTGTAGCGGACTTGAAAGCAACGTCCAACGCAGCGATGAAAGCGGCGCCTGCATGAGAGGTTACGACGCCGTGATCGTCGGCTCGGGGCCCAATGGATTGGCGGCAGCCATCACGTTGGCGCAGGCGGGCCGGCACGTGCTCGTCATTGAAGGCCACGACGCCATCGGAGGTGGCACGCGCACGACAGAACTGACCATTCCTGGCTTTCGCCACGACGTCTGTTCCGCCATCCACCCGCTGGGCCTTATGTCGCCGTTCTTTCGCAATCTGCCGCTGGCGCAGTATGGTCTGGAGTGGATCGTGCCCGAAGTGTCCCTGGCGCATCCGCTCGATGGCGGGCGGGCCGTAGCCGTCTTACGGTCGGTGGAGGAGACGGCGGCGAGCCTGGGACGCGACGAGAAGGCCTACCGCCGGCTGATCGGTCCGATCGCGCGCGACTGGCAGGCGGCCATGCACGACCTCATGGCGCCGCTGCGCATCCCGCGCCATCCGTGGCTGTATATACGGAACTCGCTGGCTCTCCTGGCACCCGCCACATGGGTGGCACGCACCGTCTTTCGCAGCGAGGAGGCACGCGCCGTCTTTAGCGGTATGTCCGGCCACTCGATGCTGCCGCTCACGCATCCGGCAACGGGGGCAGCCGGCATGCTGTTGAGCATGAGTGCCCACGCAGTGGGCTGGCCCGTGCCACGTGGCGGCTCGCAGGCGATTAGCGACGCACTGGCCGCATACCTGTATACATTGGGCGGCGAAATCCGTTGCGGTTGGGAAGTCAAGACGATCGACGAGTTGCCGCAGGCCAAATCGTACTTGTTCGACACGGCGCCGAAAGGGCTACTGGAGATTGCGGGGCAGCGTATGCCCGAAGGCTACCGCCGCCAGCTTGAAGGCTTCCGTTACAACCAGGGTGTGTTCAAGATCGATTGGGCGCTTTCAGAGCCGGTGCCGTGGGCGGCGGAAGTGTGCCGGCGCACGGCCACGCTGCATCTGGGTGGAACAATGGAGGAGATTGTCGCTTCCGAGGCGGACGTATGGAAGGGCAAGCAGCCGACTGACCCTTATATGCTGGTAGCGCAGCAGAGCATCGTCGACCCTACACGGGCACCGGAAGGCAAGCACACGCTGTGGGCCTACTGCCATGCGCCCGCCGGTTCTACGGCGGACTTGACGGAGGTGCTCGAACGGCAGGTAGAGCGGTTTGCGCCAGGATTTCGCGACACGGTCATCGCCCGCGCCACACGCAACAGCGTCGAGATGGAACGCTACAATCCCAACTATGTTGGGGGTGACATCAACGCCGGGGTGCAGGACCTGATGCAACAATTCACACGGCCGTCATTCAGCATTACACCTTACCGCACGGCGATAGACAACGTGTATATTTGCTCTTCGTCCACGCCACCAGGGGGTGGGGTGCACGGGTTGTGCGGCTACTTTGCCGCGCAGGCGGTTTTAAGGGACCAAGGATAGATGTGCACGATAGATGGCGGCGCGGGCACGGGGTTGGTAGGGCACAGACATCACCCTCTCATGGTTATACGCGTTCCATTAGCCACTCGGCGACGGCCGCACCGGGCAGGTCTACCTGTTCGCCGGTGGTGAGGTCTTTGACGGCAACCACGCCGGCCTCGACTTCGCGTGGGCTGATGAGGGCGACGTAACGAATGCTGCGCTCTTCGGCGTACTTGAACTGTCTGCCAAACTTATCCTGATCGGGGTAGAGATCTACGCGCAAGCCGGCAGCGCGGAGTTCGGTGGCTAGACGAAAGGAAGCGTTGGCTGTCGCCTCGTCATATTGTGTCACCAAAACCTGAGGCTGCCCGGCGAGGCGTTCAGGAAACATGTTGCGATCTTCCATGATCATCAGAATGCGCTCCAACCCAAGGCTAAAGCCACAGGCCGGCAGCGATTGGCCGGAGAACATCCCGACCAGGTCATCATAGCGGCCGCCGCCGCCGCCCGAGCTGCTGAGGCCAGGAAACTCGATTTCAAAGATGGGACCGGTGTAGTAGGTGAGACCGCGCGCAAGGGATGGGTCGACCCGCAAGTAGTCCGCGGCCGGACCACCCGCGCTATAACGCAGAACAGACTGAAGCTCAGCCACACCCTTACTGCCGGGCTCGCTCTCGGTTAGAATATGGCCCAACCATGTCAAGGCAGCGCCGTTCTCTGTTGGTGCAGCCTGGAGCAGAGAGAGCAGCGCTTCAGCGGCGCTGTCGGTGATGCCGCGCTCGTGCAGCTCACGCCGCACGCCGTCCATGCCAATCTTGTCCAGCTTGTCAATGGCCACGAGGGCGGCGCCCTCCAACTCGATAGGGACGCCGGCGGTTTCCATCAGGCCGCGCAGGATGCCGCGATGGTTTAGGCGCAAAGCGAAGCCATCCTGGCCGTGGAAGCCAAGCTCTTCGAGCACCTGGGCGCCGGCGGCGAGCACCTCAGCCTCTACCATCTGGCTCTTAGAACCGACAATATCGACGTCACACTGGTAAAACTCGCGGAAACGGCCCTTGGCGGGCCGATCGGCGCGGTAGACGGGCTGGATCTGATACCGTTTAAAGTAGCGTGGCAGCTTGCTGCGGTACTCGGCCATCACGCGCGCCAGGGGCACGGTGAGGTCGTAGCGCATGCCGACATCGGCCACCGAGTTTGCGGTCGGTTGGTCGGCCAGCGCCTTGTCGAGCTTGTCGCCGCGCTTGAGCACGCGGAAAATGAGTTGGTCGCCCTCGTCGCCGTATTTGCCGAGAAGGGTGCTCAGCCGTTCCATCGTGGGCGTCTCCAACGGTTCGAAACTATACTGTTGGTAGACGCGCTCGATCACGGATATTACATAATTGCGCCGCAGCACATCGAGCGGTAGAAAGTCGCGCATGCCGCTCAACGGCTCGGTAATTACCTTCGCCATAATTGCTCCAAATTCGTGTGACGTTGATTTCCAGTCAACTCTACGTTGGCTCTCCCAACGCGACCTCCGGCTCGCAATAGGTGAGACCAAAAGCGGAAGCGACGCCGCTGTGCGTGATCTGGCCTTGGTAGATGTTGAGGCCGGAGAGTAGAGACTTGTTTTTGCGTACGGCAGCCAGGCCCTCGTTGGCAAGTTGCAGCACGTAGGGCATGGTCTGATTGTTGAGCGCAAAGGTGCTCGTGCGCGGGACGGCCCCAGGCATGTTGGCTACGCAGTAGTGCACAACGCCGTCCACCACATAGGTAGGATTGCTGTGTGTGGTCGGCTTCGTGGTTTCGATGCAGCCGCCCTGGTCAACGGCCACGTCGACGATGACGGCGCCCTCACGCATCTTGGAAAGCATGGCGCGTGTGACAAGGTGCGGCGCACGGCCGCCAGGGATGAGCACGGCGCCGATCACCAGGTCAGCGCTGTAGATGACCTCCTCGATGTTGTATTCGTTGCTGGTGCGTGTGCCAAGACGGCCGTGGTAGATGTCTTCCAAGTAGACGAGCCGATCATGGTTAATGTCTAGTACAGTCACAGAGGCGCCCATGCCGATGGCAACCTTGGCGGCATTGCCGCCCACCGAGCCGCCGCCCAGGATAGCCACGCTGGCAGGCGCCACGCCTGGCACACCGCCCATCAGGATACCGCGCCCGCCTTGGGGGCGCTCCAGGTAGAATGCACCCACTTGTGTGGCCATGCGGCCCGCAACTTCGCTCATTGGCTGCAGCAGGGGCAGGCGACCGTCGGCGCTCTGCACGGTCTCGTAGGCGATAGCCGTCACCCGCTTCTCGAGCAGCTTGTGCGTGAGCTTGCGATCGGCCGCCAAATGGAGATAGGTGAAAAGAGTGAGATCCTCGCGCAGGTAGCGATACTCCGGTTCGATCGGCTCCTTGACCTTGACCACCATCTGGGCGCTCCAGGCATTGGCAGCTTCGGCCACGATATCGGCCCCGGCGGCGCGATACTCCTCGTCGGTAATCGAACTGCCAAGACCGGCGCCGGCCTCGACGAGGACGCGGTGGCCACGGCGGGTCAAGGCCTTGACGGCGCCGGCAGTAAGACTCACACGGCTCTCGTTGTCCTTGATTTCTTTGGGGAGACCAATAATCATGGCCAATTCTCCTTGGCGGTTGTGGATGATGGATGTGGTTGCTGTACTGCCAGTTTACATCAGGAAAGGGAGTTGGGGGAAGTAGGGGTTCAGGTTTTTGCCAAGGGTTCCGGTTACGAGGAAAATACCCTCTTATGACTGATTCAACTACCACAATCGAAACGTCCCCTGCGGCGAAATATGAGCCGGCCTGGTATGAACGGGTTCTAATTGGCGTTGGCCGCGCCTGGCAGTGGCTGGTGCGGTCGCTGTTCAACCTGCGCCGGCTGCTGTTCAAACGGAGACTGCCTGATTACGTCGTGATGACTATCACTGGTGACCTGCTGGAGCGCGAGCCGCAGATGCCGTGGTACTACGATTTCTTGCCAATGTACACAACGCCGCTAAGCATTGAGTACATTCGTGGTGTGCTGCAGCGCGTAGCGGACGAACCGGACGTGCGCGGCATCGTGTTTTTGTTCAAGGGGGCGACGTTGAGCCTGGCGCAAGCACAAAGCCTGGCTGCCCTCTTCCGCCGTTTTCACGAATGGGACCATGCCCGCAACTCGGGCGGCGTCAACGCACGCGCCAAGCGCATCGTGGTCTACCTGGAAGAGATGACGGGTGCCATCTACGCCGCCGCGGCCGCGGCCGACTACGTCGTCGCACCACCGCTGGCCGAGTGGGATGTGAAGGGACTGGTGGTACAACCGACCTATCTCAAGCAGACACTGGCGCGCCTGGGCGTGGAGTTTGACGTGGTGCGCGTGGCTCCCTGGAAGACGGCTATGGACAGCCTGATGCACGAGCACATGAGTGAAGCAGAGCGCCAGCAGTACGAGTGGCTGCTGGATAGCCTGTACGGCAGCCTGGTGGATGCCATCGCAGCGGGGCGCAAGCTGCCGGCAGAAAAGGTGCGCGCGCTGATCGACCGGGCGCCGCTGTCCGTCGCCGAGGCATGCGGGGCCGGGCTGTTCGACGCCGTGGGCTATGAGGATGAGCTTCCGCTCCTGCTGGGCGAGTTACATGCGCCCGCCGTCACCGACCCCGCCAGGCTCAAGCGCTATGCGCGGGTCAAAGGCTTGCTGCTGCGGCGCCCCCACCCTAGTGCGCCGGCGGACGTGGGCGTCATCAGCCTGCGCGGATCGATCATGACAGGGCCCAGCCGTTCCTCCCCAGTACCGCTGCCGCTGTTTGGCGACGAGACGCTGGGTTCGACTACGGCGCAGCAGATGATCCGGCGTGCAGCCAAGGATGACAGCCTGGCAGCCGTCGTGGTGCACGTGGACTCGCCGGGTGGCTCGGCGTTGGCGTCGGATCTGATCTGGCGCGAGTTGGCACTGCTCGACCGCAAGAAGCCGGTGATTGTCTATATGGGCGACGTGGCGGCCTCGGGCGGCTATTACATCGCGGCACCAGGGCGTAAGATCGTGGCGCAGCGGGCAACCATGACGGGCTCGATCGGCGTGATCATGGCCAAAGCCGTGACGGCGGGCACATATGAGAAACTGGACGCTGGCTGGGACACCGTACAGCGCGGGCGGCACGCTGACCTCTACAGCGGTCTCACGGTATGGGAGGGGGAGAAGCGAGCCGTCGTGCAGAGCAACCTGGACCACGTCTATCACGAATTCAAGCAGCGCGTGGCGGACGGGCGGCACATCCCGATCGAGCAGCTAGACGATTTAGCGGGCGGTCGCGTGTGGACCGGCGAGCAAGCACTGGCACATGGACTGGTGGATACGTTGGGCGATTTCGACGTGGCAGTTGAAGCCGCTTGCATAGCGGCAGGCCTGCCGACGGACGGGAGCGTAGCAACAGTGGCCGTAAGTGAACCGAGCCGCCCACTGCTCGCCGAGCCGGTCAAGGCAGCGGAAGCGCTGCTGGGGTTGATGATGCGCTCGCAGGCGCTGCTGTGGGCGGATGGATTGCCGAATAAATACTCGACGAAATAACGAGAGGATTTCTTAATCATGCTCGACGTTCACGCTGTTCGCGCGCAGTTTCCGGCTTTACAGGAGAACTACAATGGGCGGCCCGGGGTATTTTTTGATAATCCGGGCGGGACGCAAGTGCACGAGTCGGTGATTGCGGCCATGACGGATTACCTGACTCGGCGCAATGCCAACACACATGGGGTGTTTGAAACCTCAATCCGGTCGGACGCCGTGATCGACTATGCGCGACAGGCGGCGGCTGATTTGCTGGGGGCCGAGGCGAGCGAAATCGTATTTGGCAATAACATGACAAGCCTCACCTTTGCGCTGAGCCGCTCGCTGGCGGCGGGGTTTGGGCCGGAGGATGAGATCGTCGTGACGCGGCTCGACCATGATGCCAATGTGGCCCCCTGGTTAATGTTGGCGGAGGACACCGGCGCGCAGGTGCGCTGGGCGGATGTCGACGTGGAGACGTGTACGATCGACATGGAGCACATGCAGTCGCTGATCAACCCGCGCACGCGGCTGGTAGCAGTAGGCTATGCGTCCAACGCAGTCGGAACAATCAACGACGTCGCCACGGTAGTCAATTGGGCCAAAGCGGTCGGAGCGTACTCGTTTGTCGACGCCGTGCAGTACGCTCCGCACGGCTTGGTCGACGTCAAGCGGCTGGACTGTGACTTTCTTGCCTGCAGCGTGTACAAATTCTATGGGCCGCATGCCGGCATCCTGTTCGGCAAGCGCGAGCACTTGCAGAGGCTGCGCGCCTATCGTGTACGACCAGCGGGCGACGAACTGCCAGGCAAGTGGGAAACAGGGACCAAGAACCACGAGGGACTGGCCGGCACGGCGGCAGCGATCGACTACATCGCCTCGCTGGGTTCCAGCTACGGCGGCGCGCCGATTACGACGACGCGGCGCGAGCGGCTGCGGGCGGCATGGAAGGCAATCAGTGAGTACGAACTGACGTTGATGGATCGGCTGATTACGGGGCTCAAGAGCATCCCACAAGTCCGCATTTATGGCATCACCGAGCGCAGCCAGTGGCAGCAGCGCATGGCGACCGTGTCGATCCGCAAGGAGGGCAAGACACCGGAGGAGCTGGCAAAGAAGCTCGCCGAACAGAACATCTTCGTGTGGAATGGCAACTTTTATGCGCTGTCGATCAGCGAACGGCTGGGCGTGGAGACCAGCGGCGGGCTGGTGCGGCTGGGGCTGGCGCACTACAACACGCTGGACGAAGTGGACCGCTGCCTGGCAGTAATCGACAGGGCCTAGGCCTGTAGGGCGATTGGGCGCGCGACGTGTCTTGATCGAAGGTGGACGATTGGCGAACGTCGGTGAACGGTAGAGCAGGCGTAACGAATCCGAGGGAGCAATGTCGGCCAATTGACAGGCAGCGTTAGGTACCCGGTAGCTGCGTGGTGAGTACTCTTCTTGGGGGCATGCTAGGATCGAGGTAGCCGGATTTGCCGGTGTGCAAATGGCTACCCCGACCACTATGCCGCTTTAAGGAGTGTGCAACCATGACACCAATATCCAACCGCAGCCGCTTGTTGCGCTTTCCCGAAGGTACGTTGATTAACTACAAGTATGTGCTGACCTCCCCTGCAAGCAGAGAGAGTGCGAACCGAAGCAAGACCGACTCCAAGAATAGCGCCGGCGCCAAATCTGACTGTGTCGCACCCATAGGGCACGGCGGATCGAGCGTAGTGTTTCTGGCACAACAGGCGATTCTTGAACAGTCAGCAAGTCTGCGCACCGTGCCGCGTGCTATCAAGTTCTACATGGTGTCGCCGGCGCTGGCCCGCAAAAACGACTTGGACCAGGTGGAAACCGCCAACACACAGAATGTACTGAACGAGATCAAGAATCTCACCTGTCTGCAGCACGACAACATTCTCAAGGTCATCGACACCGGCGTCTGCGAACACAACGGCATGGCCGTCAACTACCTGGTCACCGAGTATATACCCGGCCCGACGTTGCGCGATGTGATCGCGTGCGGGCACAATCAACAGCGCAGCAAGCGGCGCATACGTGACGGCGAACTGGTCTATCGGCAGATTCGCCGAGACCCAGCCTTGATCGTACGCATCCTCGACCAGTTGTGCGCGGCAATCGAGTATCTACACGCGCAGAACACCTATCATTGCGACATTGCGCCCAAGAACATCTTCATCCACCGCGCGGACGGGTGCCGGCCGATCCTGGGCGACTTCACGCTGGGCCGGCAGATCGACGACTGGGACTGCTACGACCGTATCCTGATCGGTGGCGCCATGCGCTACGCGCCGCCACCCGTGCATCGCCATTTTCGACACGAAATCGGCCCGCGCGAGTTTGCGTCGTACGCCGTGCACTGGGACATGTACGGCTTTGCCAAGAGCGCTCTGGAACTAGTGGACCTCGCGCCGAGCAGCAGCTTTCTGCCATGGAAAAACGCACTGATCCGCTACCTGGACGAAACCATGATCGAAGAGAATGGCGTGACCGCAGCACGGCTGCACAGGAGGATCGCAAAGCTGCTATAATAGCGCAACCATGGTTGCGCTATTACTTACCTATCTCCGCCCCCTGCGGGTGCGCGTTCTGGCATTGGGCTTGCTGGTGGCAGCTACTACGGCCTTGCAACTGCTCAATCCGCAGGTGATTCGCTTCTATCTGGATACCGCACAGGCAGGCGGGCCTGCTCACTTCCTGGAATGGAGACCAAATCTATGCGTGACCCTGTTCGGCTGGGCATTGTGGGCGCGGGCAGTATTGCCCTGCGTGGACTGTTTCCTCACCTGACGATGGAAGATGTGCACGATCGTGTACGGATCACGGCGGTATGCGACCCGGTGGTAGAACGGGCGCAGGCAGCGGCGGCCAAGTTTGGCGTGCCGGCGGCGTATGCCGGCCTGGAAGATCTGCTGGCGGCAGGCGACGTAGACGCGGTGTCAATGTGCTCGCCGATCGCAGTGCACTACGAGCAGGGCATGGCGGCGGTGGCGGCGGGCGTACATGTGCATTTCAACAAGAGCATGACGACAACCGTGGACGAGGCGGATCGGCTGATCGCAGCGGCGCAGGCCAAGGGAGTTAAGCTGGTGTCGTCGCCTGGCGAGATGTTGCGGCCGCTGCACCAGAAGGTCAAGCAGCTGCTGGCAGAGGATGCGATCGGGCGGCTAACGTGGGCAGTGACGGGTGCGGCGTTTGGAACCTATCACGAGGACGAGGCAGCGGTGCGGGGCGGCAACGATCCATTGACCAACATCAACCCGGCCTGGTATTTTCGCAAGCCGGGCGGTGGGCCGTTGTACGACATGACCGTGTATGGGCTGCACGCCTTGACGGGCATTCTGGGGCCGGCGAGGCGGGTAACGGCGTTTTCAGGTGTGCGCGTGCACGAGCGGCCGTTCCAGGGGCAGCTGCTGCCGACCGATATGGACGACAATACACTCATGGTGCTGGATTTTGGTGACGCTCTGTTTGCCTTCGTCTACGGCGTGGCCGCGGGTGGACTGCCCAACATGGGACGGGCGCTGATCTTTGGCACGGGTGGGGTGATCAACGGGTCACAGATCAACGGGCAGCCGATCAAGTATCCGGGCATGGAGTTGGACGCGCAATACGGAATGAACGGGTCACTGCCGCACGTGGTGGGTGCCCACCGCGAGATGGAAGAGGCGCACGTCTACGAGGACGTGATGCAGTTGGTCGACTGGGTGCGCGACGATGTGCCCACCGTGGCCACAGCTGAACATGCGCGGCACGTGGTAGAGATTTTTGATGCGGCGTACCGTTCGGCGGAGAGTGGCGAGGCGGTGGCGTTGAGGACTGGGTTCTAGCGACAACACAACGAGAGGCAAACACGGGCACGGTGCGCAGTTGACTGCGCCTGGCGTGCCCGCTGGATCCGCACGAGGGCACGAGGGCATGCGGGCTACGTGGGGGAAGAGGGGGCGCAGGGCGCCCCCTCTTCGTGAAGGTTACGGTCTTACGTCAGGCAGGTACATCTTGAATGTGCCTGCCGGCTCCGCACCCGGCTCTTCGTTGGTCGGGGAGACGGAGTAGATGCCCATGTCGAGCGTCAGGTCGATCTGACGGGGCGTCAATACGCCGGTAGCCCCTGTGCGACCGGTGGAGTCGGCGTCGCTGTCCCTGGCGGCGTCGCTGCCGGCATTCTGCGTGGTCACATCATAGTCGGGCGGCAGCGTATTCAGGTCGAAGATGACGCAGTAGGACGTCAGCGGCACGTTGTAGAAGCCGTAGATGCCGTCGATGTTGGTCGTTGTGGTGAGCGGCTGGCCGCCGACTAATACAGGCTGACCGGTAGTCGCATTGCAGAGGGTCACTACGACGTTGGGCACACCCGGCTCTGCCACTGGATCGCCTTGCAGGCCATCTTTATTATTGTCGAACCATACCCTATCGCCAATGGCGGCCAGCACGTAGTCTTCGACTTCGCCGCTGAGGGCGCTGCCGGCGCCGGCTTGCACTTCGGCCGGGTTCAGTGCCAGGCGGAAGCGCATGTAGACGAGCTGCACTGCCGTGCAGGGCACGGGGACGGAGATCACGATCGTCTGCGCTGCCGTGGTCGTCGTGCCGATCTGGCCGTTGAAGCCTTCGCCCGAACCAAAAACGCCGTCGCCGTTCCAGTCAAAGAAGGCGCCGTAGTTGGCCACCCGGTTGCCGGTGAAGGCCGTCAGTTGCACCTGCGCCGTGGTGCAGGGCTGCAGCGGCGTCAGGAAGGTGACGCCATCTTCGTCGTCGATCTCACCGGTGGTGTCGTCGCCGTTGGCAGGGGTCGTCGGCTGGCCATCGTCCTCGGCATCCACCAGGCTGCCAAAGTAGAGGTCAGGAATGATCACATGGCGAGCGGCGTTGGCCGGGACGGTCAAGCTGATGGCACGTGTCGGATACTGCACCGGCTCGTTGGGATTGTCGCCAAAGTCCGTCGGCCGCCACAAGCCAAAGTCACGGCTGAGGTCGGCATTGACCACCGTCAGGCTGTTGGGCAGGTCAAACACCTCCGTCTGATAGTACGAGCAGGTGGCATTGCTGCCGCTGCTGTTGCCGTCGCTGTCGACCGTGTCGTCGCTGCCCTGGTTCTGCAGCGTCGGCGAGTAGCCCGCCGGCAGGCAGAAGCGCACCTGGTAACTGCCGGCCGGCAGGTTGGGGAACAGGTAGTAGCCCGGCTGGCCTTCACTGTTCGGCCCCGTTACCTGGAAGCCCCGGAACCCGCCGCTGCCGTCGTACAGCTCCACGCGCACGCCGTTCACGCCGCCGCTCGTCTGCTCTATACTCTGCTGAATCCCGTCACGCGGCAAACCCGACACATCCAGCCACACCAGATTGCCTACCGCATACAGGTCGCCGGGAACTACGGCCAGCACGTAGTCTTCGACTTCGCCGCTGAGGGCGCTGCCGGCGCCGGCTTGCACTTCGGCCGGGTTCAGTGCCAGGCGGAAGCGCATGTAGACGAGTTGCACTGCCGTGCAGGGCACGGGGACGGAGATCACGATCGTCTGCGCTGCCGTGGTCGTCGTGCCGATCTGGCCGTTGAAGCCTTCGCCCGAACCAAAAACGCCGTCGCCGTTCCAGTCAAAGAAGGCGCCGTAGTTGGCCACCCGGTTGCCGGTGAAGGCCGTCAGTTGCACCTGCGCCGTGGTGCAGGGCTGCAGCGGCGTCAGGAAGGTGACGCCATCTTCGTCGTCGATCTCGCCGGTGGTGTCGTCGCCGTTGGCAGGGGTCGTCGGCTGGCCATCGTCCTCGGCATCCACCAGGCTGCCAAAGTAGAGGTCAGGAATGATCACATGGCGAGCGGCGTTGGCCGGGACGGTCAAGCTGATGGCACGTGTCGGATACTGCACCGGCTCGTTGGGATTGTCGCCAAAGTCCGTCGGCCGCCACAAGCCAAAGTCACGGCTGAGGTCGGCATTGACCACCGTCAGGCTGTTGGGCAGGTCAAACACCTCCGTCTGATAGTACGAGCAGGTGGCATTGCTGCCGCTGCTGTTGCCGTCGCTGTCGACCGTGTCGTCGCTGCCCTGGTTCTGCAGCGTCGGCGAGTAGCCCGCCGGCAGGCAGAAGCGCACCTGGTAACTGCCGGCCGGCAGGTTGGGGAACAGGTAGTAGCCCGGCTGGCCTTCACTGTTCGGCCCCGTTACCTGGAAGCCCCGGAACCCGCCGCTGCCGTCGTACAGCTCCACGCGCACGCCGTTCACGCCGCCGCTCGTCTGCTCTATACTCTGCTGAATCCCGTCACGCGGCAAACCCGACACATCCAGCCACACCAGATTGCCTACCGCATACAGGGTAGGAGGCGGGACCTTGGTATTCGTGATCGAACAACTGATATCGGCGCCGGGCGTCACAGGGATTGCAAAGCCGCTCGGCCCACTGGCACCCACAGGTGCACCGTTCAGCGTGCAAGCGAAGCTTCCGGCCGTCCAAGCGCTGCCTGGGTCCACCTCACTGAGTATGTACGTGCGGTCGGGCACCAAGGCTTCCCATGCCACCTGTTGCGCGGCATTAGTGGCAGTTTGCGGGCTGCCACCGTCAAGCGTAAAGGTGAAAGCCCACTGCTCGCCTACCGCCGTACCCTGCACGTTCTTTGTCAACGTGATCCGGCCCGGCGGCGCCACCGTCGTGCGCCACTCCTTGGAAGCGGTGGCGGTCAATACGTCGGTAGTGGAACTCGGAACACCGAACGGCTGGAAGAGCGTAGGATCGCTCTGGACCACATACTCTACGGCTTTCGGTGACGTGACCACAGCTGTAGCGATGATGTTGGCCGTGCCTGCGACAGTACTGCTGATGGTGAAACTTGCTTGACCATTTACGTCGGTGGTCGCAGTCGTCTGATTGAATTGCCCAAAGTTGGACGCAACCTGCACCTCTATGCCGGGCAACGGCACACCGCCCTTGGTCAGGGTGACGGTGATGGGGTGATCCGGCTGCGCAGGCAACTGGTTGATGGCGGTTGCCGGAGCGACCGACAGGGCCAACGGCCCAGGCCCCATAATGGCGGGCGGATTGGCAGGATCGATGCTGTCAACATCGGCCAAAATCGCATTGTAGAGAGCGACGACAGCTGCATCGACCGTAGCGTCCTCTGTCGTGGCGTTGGTAAGATCCAGGTTGATGCCGTTGGAATAGTGCCATACTGCCGCCTGCCGCGCAGCCTGGTTGATCCTGTTCTGAGTGTCAACCGGGTACTTTCCAATCAAGTATGACAGGCGTACGTCGCCGATGTCACCGACAAAACAGAGCGTAATGTTCGTCGGGCGTGCATTGTCGGAGTTTATGCAGTAGCCATAAACAATTACGCCTCCACCCAAGTCGATGCGCTGGATGGAGGTGGGATCGTTTTGGATGTTTGTAGGCGGGAGCCCTGCGCCCATGCGTACTTGAACCGCGCCGCCCACAGGATCGATGATGGTTGCCAGGCCGGATCCATTGCACGGATCGACTTGCGCCCGGGGCGCAGCCTGCGATGTATTCGTGGCATAGATAGCTGCCAGAAACGCCAACAGCAGTGCCATGCCTAAGCGCCGTAGCGTCTGCCTTCTAGAACCACGGTTCAACATGTGTGACAACATTCTTCTCCTCCCAAGCGGTAATGGATATCTGCAATAGTTGCGTGCACGGCTAGCTCAGCAGGTCTTTCTCATAGCACGCGCGAATAGCAAGAAAACTTTACAATTATTTCGCAAAGCACGACCATTGTAGGTGAATTTTCCTAAACCTGCCTTACATTATCCTTTCATCTTTGTAGAGGCATCGTGCATGCTCCTGCTTGGAGAGCTCGGCATGAACAGCACCGCTCTGCCAATAGGAGGTGGTCGCCAGCAGTGACAGGAACAGGGTCAAAAGCTGAAAGAGCATGACAGCAATTAACCGCTTGCTGTGTAACCTGCGGGGAACAGAAGAGTATGCAGCTCTAGCATGGGGTAAGCCTCCAGATGTGCGTGATGAACTGGAACGACGTTGATGGCGGCTGTAGCGCTGATTACAGGCTGCACCTTTATTATAGAAGCGACTTGCCGATATGCCAAGACCAAGTAATCCTTACTTTGACCACCCCGTTCCCGCATGCTAAGATCGACGCCAACCCAGCCTGCCGCAGACTGGCACAGGAGCGTACGTTTGGCACACCTGGAACTATTCTTGCTCGGCGCCCCCCGGGTCGTGTTGAAGGGTGCGCCTGTTACATTTGATACGCGTAAAGCTATCGCGCTGCTCGCCTACCTGGCCGTCACTGGACAGCCGCAGCAGCGCGATGCGTTAGCCGCTCTGCTTTGGCCGGATGCGGACCAGTCGCACGCCCGTGGCGCACTGCGGCGCACGCTTTCCGTGCTGCACAGCGCACTTGGCCGTACTCCCCTGCTCCGTATAGAACGCGAACTGGTTGAGCTTTGCCTGGCAGCGGACCCGGAGCCATATGAAGACACGCTGGGCAATGGCACAGGTGCATCTTGCGATGTGCCGACCTTCATGCGACTGGCCGCCGGCTGTCACGAGCATGGCGCCGCTGGTCCCCAGCCACAACGTTGCGCTGCCTGCTTGGTGCAGCTTGAGCGCGCCGCGGCCACGTACCAAGACCACTTTATGGCAGGCTTCTCGCTGCGCGACAGTGCGACCTACGACGATTGGCAGTTCTTCCAAGGGGAAGAGCTACGCCGCACGCTTGCGCAGGTGCTGGAAACGCTGGTTGCCTGCTATACCGCCCGCCATGCCTGGCAACAAGCGGTTGCATATGCCCGGCGCCGGCTGTCGCTCGACACCTTGCACGAGCCTGCACACCGACAGTTGATGTTATTGTATGCCTGGTCGAACCAACGCGCCGCCGCCCTGCGCCAATACCAAGAGTGCCTGCGTATTCTGGACGAAGAGCTAGGTGTGCCGCCATTGGGTGAAACGACGAAGCTGTATCAAGCCGTTCTCGCCCACGAACCGCCCGCACCGCCCACAGTACAGGAGTCTCCTAGAAAGGCGTCCAGCGGGTCACGTCAGGCTGCCGCCGTTCGAGTATACGCCCAACCGGCGGCGCCTGTCGCCCCGCCATTGGTCGGCCGCAGCAGCCATTGGGAGGCATTGCTGGCAGCCCATCAAGCGGTGGGAGTATGTGGCCACCTGGTAGCAATTGAAGGGGAGGCAGGGGCAGGCAAGACCAAGTTAGCCCAAACATTTGTGGCATATGCCCACAGCATGGGAGCCATGACTGCGAGCGGGATATGCTATGCCGGCGAGGAAACGCTTGCATTTGCACCGATCGAACAACTGCTGCGCCAAGGACTGGAGGAGCCAGGCATGCGCAGCCGTCTGCCGGCCATCGAGCCCGCCTGGCGACAAGCGCTGCAGCGACTTTTGCCTGAACTGCCGGCGGACCCAGGCCAACAGCCGGCGCACGATATGCCGGCCAGCCAGGCACATTTTCTGGAAGGCATCACGCGTTCGCTTGCCGGCCTGCTTTATGGTTCGCAGCCAGGTGTGCTGTTGCTCGATGACTTGCAGTTTGCCGACGGGGCTACCCTCGACCTGCTGACCTACATGGTGCGTCGCTTGCAGACACTGCCCCTGCTCGTGATCATCACCTGGTGCACGAGCGACGTGCCGCCGAATCACCGCCTGCGCCAGATGGCTGCCGAAGCCGCCCGCCGCCAGAGCGCAACGCTGTTGACACTGCCGCCGCTTGACGAGAGTGCAATCGCCGAGTTGGTGGTTGCCGAAGAGGGGTATCCATCTGACGGGGCAGGTAGTGCACTCCTGGCGCGACGTCTGCACGCGGAAACGCGCGGTTTGCCGTTGTTTATAGTGGAATATCTCGACCTGCTGCGCAGCGGTGCGCTCAACCCGCAAGCCGCTGAGTGGCCTGCGCCGCAGGGCGTCCGCCAGTTCCTGCATGAGCGCATGGTTGCCCTCAGTGAGACAGCACAGCAGATTGTCTCTACGGCTGCCGTCATCGGCCGTTCGTTCGACCTGGAGACAGTCGTCGCAGCCTCGGGCCGCAGCGAGGATGAGGCTGTGAGCGCTCTGGAAGAGTTGCTGGCACGGCGCCTGATCTTGGAGCAAGGAGCCGACAGCTTCAATTTTGCCCATGGCCAGTTGCGGAGCCTCGTGTACGAGGAGATCAGCCAGGTGCGCAGGCGGCTGCTCCATCGTCGTGTAGCCGAAGTCCTGGCTGCCGACGCTCGGCGCAGCCGCATTGGGGCACCTGGCGTGGCAGCCGCCCTCGCCTATCACTATGAGCTGGGCGGATCCGTCGATAAGGCAGCTCACTGGGCTGTGACTGCAGGCGAGCATGCCCGGCAGGTCTATGCCAACCGCGAGGCTATCAGCTATTATGAAAAGGCATTGGCGCTTGGTGTAGACGATGCCTGCGCCGTTCACCTGCACCTTGGCGATCTGCACACGTTGCAGGGTGAGTACAGCCAGGCGCTGGAGAGCTATCTGCAGGCGCGCCAGGCATGCTTGCCCGCAAATGGAGCCGGCGCTGTGGATGGAAGCATCGAACATCGGCTGGGCCGGCTGCATCATCGGCTGGGCGATCCGGTACAGGCGGTGCGCCATTTTGCGCTGGCGCTTGACCGCTTGTCAACCGACGCGGCCGGCCTGCGTGCGCTGGTCCTTGTCGATTGGAGCCTGGCGACCTATGGCATGCACGAACTGGACGAAGCCGTGCGCCTGGCGCAAGAGGCGTTGCAGCAGGCAGAGACCAGTGGCAGCCAGGCCGTTCCGGCGCGTGCTTTTGACATTCTCAGCTTGGTGGCTCGCAAGCGCAACGACCTTGCGGCAGCGATCGATCAGGCTGAGCGCAGTCTGGCCGCCGCTCGCCAACTCACCGATCCGGCAGCCGAAATGGCTGCCCTCAATAGCTTGGCGTTGGCACATGCGGCGACAAGCTCAACTGAGCAGGCCATCGAACTCTTACAGGCGGCGCTCGATATCTGCATACGTCTTGGCGACCGCCACCGGGAAGCGGCTTTGCGCAATAACCTGGCAGACCTGTATCATGCAAGTGGTCAGCCCGATGCGGCCATGCATCAGCTCAAGCAGGCCGTCACCATCTTTGCCGAAGTGGGTGCAGAGGCTGGGCCCGGCAATGCCGAAATCTGGATGCTGAGCGAGTGGTGAAACGCCGGGCAGCAAACCGTCAACCAGGAATCGTTACGATGAACCAACCTCGCACCAGCCTTTGGCGCCGTGTGGCAGCCATAGCCGCAGCAGCCGGCGTCTTGTTGCTGTCAGTCGTCGGCTGCGCGATGACCGGCAGCGTTCAACCCACGGCCAATCAAGCGGCGACAGTTGCCGCCGCCAGCGACACACAATCCATGTCGGTTGCAGCGGGCGGGAATGCGCAATCGGCGGGAGGCGACCTGGAGAAGCGGAAGACGCCGACCCCGCGCCCGCGACGAACACCGACGGCCACACCCACGCGCACGTCGCCGGCGCGCAGTGATGGCTTGCCAGTCATTTACGCAGACCAACTGCCACGTGAGGCGCGCGAGACGCTGCGTCTGATCGAGCGAGGTGGGCCGTTTCCCTATGACAAGGACGGAGCGGTCTTCCAAAATCGCGAAGGCATCTTGCCCAGCCGGCCACGCGGCTACTATCGCGAGTACACTGTCATTACGCCAGGGGAGAATGACCGGGGGGCGCGGCGCATTGTGGCGGGCGAACGTGGGGAATTGTATTACACAGACGACCACTACGACAGCTTCAAGCGCATAATGGAACGGTGAGCGCAGCGATGAGCAAGTTACAGGCAGTTCTCCAACAGCAGATTACGCCCGGCGTTTATCGCTTTCCCTCACGCGCGTCGCTCTCAACCTTGCAGGCAGAAGCAGAGGAGCAAGGCTGGCGGCTATTTCACCTTGACGGAACCACCATCCGCGACAAGGCAAGTTTCCTGGCGGCGGCCAAAACGGCGCTTGGCATGCCCGGCTACGTAGGCAATAACTGGGACGCATTTGAAGAGGCGATCAGTGATCTGGCATGGGCGCCGGCAACAGGATACGCGCTGGTCTACGATGACGCGGCCAATCTGGACGAGCACGATCCTTCCGCGCTTGCAACCGCTGTAGATATTCTGGCGACGGCAGCCGGCAATTGGCAGATCGCAGGAAAGCCGTTCTTTGCATTATTGCGCGGAGCAGGAAAAGCAGAGGCGACAATTCTGCCGTGGCCCGGTGTAAGCTAAATTCACCTCGGTTGGCCACCCTGTGCTGCCAGCACCGCCAGCGTCTCCACGTGGCGCGTCTGCGGGAACATGTCAAACGGCTGCGCCCACTGGAGATGATAACCATGGCCAGCAAGTTGCCGCAAGTCGCGCGCAAGCGTGGCCGGTTCGCAGGACACATAGAGTAACCGGGGCGCCCCCAGTGCGATGAGAGCATCAAGCGCGTCTGATTCCACGCCAGTGCGTGGCGGGTCGAGGAGAATGGCATCCCACGCGCGGTTGGCAATTTGGGGGCTGCGCAGTGCCTCAGCCACATCGTCTGCCACGATTCGGCCGGCGATACCAGCCTCTGCCATGTTCCACTCGCCGTCTGCCGCCGCAGCGCGATCGGCTTCAATGCCCACGACGTGCGCCACGCGGCGGCCGATCGGAATGGTAAAGAGACCAACGCCACAGTAGAGATCCAGTACGTGCTCACTGCCGTTCGGCGCCAATGCTTCCAGCACCGCGTCGACTAGCATACTTGCGACGGCAGTGTTGGCCTGAAAAAATGCGCCCCTGCCTGCGCGATAGGCGTAAGAACCCACCGGAATCACCTGCTCCCAGGCGCGCAATTCGATTTCTACGCCATGCTCCCTGACGTGCGGGGCGTGTGCAGCAGCCGCCACTTGCCGGCGCAGATCCGGCTCACAGATTGGGCAGTCACGCACCGGCACAATAGCATGCGATCGGGCGGCACGGTAGCCAACATCGCCATCTGGCGTAATGTGCAGCCGCACGTGGTTGCGATATTCATAGGCGGCTGGACTGCCCAGGCAGGGACGCACCGGCGGATCAGGCATCTTGCCGATGCGTGCAAGCTGCTCGGCAACGATAGTGGTCTTAAAGTGCAGCTGCTCCTCATATGCGACGTGCTGCCAATCGCAGCCGCCGCAGACGCCAAAGTGGGGGCAGGCGGGGGCTACTCGCTGCGGGGAGTCGTCCAGTCGTGCGACGATCTCGGCTCGTGCAAAGCTGCGCTTCTGCTCGACCAGGCGCACGCGTACGGTTTCGCCGGGCAGGCCATATGGCACAAATACGACCATGCCTTGAACGCGGCCAATTGCCTCGCCTGTCGGCGCTATGCCAGTGAGTTCCAGGACGAAGATCTGCGGCTGCTTGTCAAACGGTTGGCCGGGAGCACCATTGGCAAGGCGCTTTTTGTTCATGCTGTCTCACGCCAGGTCAGCACGAATTGGCGCTGTTCGTTGGTCTCAGGCGAGCGGCGATAGCCGTCAGGGGTACCTTGGCGACGACCGGCGATTTCGGCCAGTGCCGTCTCAGCGTCGGCGCCATGCCGCACCAGGTAACAGCCCACGACCGTACCCGTGCGCCCGATGCCGCCAAAACAGTGTACATACACGGAACGTCCTGCAACCATAGCAGCGTCAATCGCATCCAGAATGACAAGCATGTGGGAGCGGGCAGGCGTACCCATGTCAGGGATCGAGAGCCGGCTGTGCGCCACCTCGAGGTGGCGCTCCGCAGCCAGCCGCTGCACCAGCGGCCAGTAGGGCCGCAGGTTGTATTCCCCTGGCTCGGTCAAGTCGATAAACTGGCGCACCCCAACATCGAGCAGCGTGCTTAGCTTTATGCGCGCCTCCACCTCCTCGCGCGCTCCTGGATACTCACCTGCCAACAGAAGCCCGGGCGCTACCCAGTACGAGTCGGCAATGGGATGTGGCTGCATCTACTCGCTCACCGGAACGGTGAAAAACATCGTGGTGCCGCGCCCCGGTTCACTGGTAGCCCAAATGCGACCGCCATGCGCCTCGACGATGGCATGCGAAAGAAATAGACCCAGCCCCGCACCGGCCGTGGTGCGCCGCAGGGTGCTATCCACGCGATAGAAGCGATCAAAGATGTTTTGCAGTTCGCTATGGGGAATGCCCACACCTTGATCGGCTACAAACATGACGACATGGGCCCCAGCCTCACCCTGGTGAGTGGGTGCCTCGCTCGTGAAACGGCCAGCGGCGACTTCTTCGGCAGCAGCTTCGGCGCCGCCTTCCGGTGGTCTGTCGATCGGGACACTGTTGGCATGCGCCGCCTGTAGCCAGCCGCCGACACGAATCACGCCGCCATCAGGCGAATACTTGATCGCATTGGAAACAAGGTTTGTGAGCACCTGGCGCAGCCGCTCTTCGTCGCCCCAAACCAGCGGAAGCCGATTGGGAAAGTCCAGCACGATGCTGTGGCGGTCGGTCTGCGTACGATAGGCATCGGCAACCTTGCGTGCAAGCTGCTCCAAGTTGACATCGCCAAGATCGAGTTTGAGCCCGCTGGCGGCGATGCGGCTCACGTCGAGCAGGTTGTTGATCAGCCCTTCCAGTCGATCCGCCTCTTCCTCGATAATCTCAAGCCCTTGGCGTGCCGTCTCTTCGTCCCATTTAGCGTCCGGACGCGCCAGCGTCTGGGCATAACCTTTGATCAGCGCCACAGGCGTCTTGAGTTCGTGGCTGATGATCGAGGTGAAGGTGGACTTCATCTCCTCTTCCTCGCGGAAGCGGGTGATGTCGTGGACGTTGACGATGATGTTGAGCAGCCGGCCGTCTTCGGCCAGCAGGGGAGTATAGGTGACGGTGACGATGCGCCGCTTGCCCGGTTGGGTCAGATCGCCTTCGCAGTAAGCCTTGGCCGGAAGGGTCTGGCTGCTGTAGGCTTCATCCTGGCAGAGGTGGTTGCCGGTGACGTTTTCCAAGGGCAGCACGGCGCCGCAAGGCCGGCCTACGGCGTCTTCGGCCGCCATCCCCACCATCGTGGCCAAGGCCTGGTTGATCGCCATGACTTGCCGGTCGGCGCTCAGGATCATGATGCCGTCGGCACTATTTTCCAAGATAGTGGCCAGGCGGGTGCGCTCAGTCTCGAGCAAGTGCACGAGGCTGGCATTGCGGACTGCGATAGCAGCCTGGTCGGCAAACCCCTGGAGGAACTGCCAGTCAAGCTGTGTAAAGGCATAATTGCCGCGAAACAGGTAAATGACGCCGAGCATCTCGTTTTCAAAAAGCAGCGGCAGGGCGATCACCTGGCCAAGCACCTCGCCCAGCGCCTCCTCCACTTCACGCACCTTGCCGGTCAAGTCGATGGCAGGCGGTTCGGTGTCGTCGCCCCGCTCCAGGGCAGCCTCGTGCAGCGCAGTGAGTGTAGCCATGTCAAGAAGTGGCGCAAACGCACGCAGCGATTCAAGCGGGATATGATAGACCGCCCGCACCTGGAAACGCGGCGCCACACGAATCGCCGAGTCCAGCGGCGGCGCCTGCGGCTGCAGCAAGATCATACCGGCGGGGCAGCCCACCATCTCGGCAGCGCTGCGCAGGATTAGTTCCAGCAAGCTGGGCAGGTCCAAGCGCGAGGTCATGGCACGCGTAATGCGCAGCAAGAACTCGCGCTGCCGCAATTGATAGGTGGCTAGAAGGGTAGGTACACTGCTGGACATACCTATGGCGTCCTTGCATGCTGTGTCAAGATGCGAACCTAGGCTATCGCTGCACTGCCGGCCACACCCTCAGCCAATCGCTGTGGACCAAACGAGTCCGGCAGCAGCTCGCGCACGCTGGTAGTGCGATAGCTGCCGGCCGCGTCGCTGATATATACCACCATTTCCAGTCCAAGCTCGGCCATGACCTGGCGACAGGTTCCGCAGGGCGAACCGCCGTTGGCGGTCGCCACTGCAATTGCCACAAAGTCACGTTTCCCTTGTGCCACGGCCGATGTCAGCGCCACGCGCTCGGCACAGATAGTTGATGGGTAGGCAGCGTTTTCGACATTACAGCCGAGGACAACGCTGCCATCACCTGTAAGCAGGGCTGCGCCGACCTGATAATGGCTGTAGGGGGCGTAGGCGCGCGTACGCGCCTCCAATGCGGCGGCTACCAGCTCTTGCGGCGTCATGTTTGCACCTCGTGCTTCATCACGTGTGATTGGTCAAGCTTGAATTAGTCAGAGTGGATGCATCTAGTCGTGATGGGTCGAGTTTTGCGGCATCAAACCCGGGCTTACGGCTGCGCAGGCGAGCGGGAGCTGGTTGTTCCGCCGGCTCTTCCGGCGGCGGCGAAACGCGGTCGGCGCGCACTTGGTAGATGCGCCGGCCTTCCAACGAGAGCACGCGCAGCCCCCAATCTCCCAGGGGGATCGTCTCACCTTGGATCGGAACATGACCTAGCCGGCTGTAGATCAACCCACCCAGGGTATCGGCGTCTTCTTCGTCCAGGTCCAGGTCAAGCAACTTGCCCAGCGTATCCATATCCAGCCGCGCATTGAGAATATAGCTGTTGTCGCCAGAAGGCTGGAATAGTGTGGCTTCGTTGACATCGTACTCGTCCTGGATCTCGCCGAAGATCTCCTCGATGATATCTTCGATGGTGACCAAGCCGGCAATACCGCCATACTCGTCCACTACCATTGCGAGGTGAATGCGCTGTAACTGCATCTCTCGCAGCAGTTGATTCACCTTCTTGGAAGCCGGCACAAAGTACGCGGGGCGCAGCAGGTCGCGAATCGGTACGTCTGTGCGATTATCGCGGAAACAACGCAGCAGATCCTTGGCATAGAGCAAGCCGATGATGACGTCGACGTGGTCCTCATATACGGGGATGCGGCTGTGCCCGTGCGCCATAATCTCATCCAGGGCCTCGTGCATCGCACACCCCACCGGCAGTGACACCATGTCGATGCGCGGTACCATCACCTCACGCGCCACGGTCGTGTTCATGTCGAGGATACCGGCAATCATCTCCTTTTCGCTCTCGGCGATCGTGGAGCCTTCCTCGTCAACCTGCATGAGACGTCGCAGCCCATCTTCGCTGAGGAAAACCGAGTCGTCGCGTTCCTCTGCGTCTTCACCGCTCAGGCGTTCACCTGCCCTGTAGAGCATAAATGTGAAAGGCGACAGAAAGACGACCAGTGTTCGTGCCAATGGCGCCAGCCGCAGCGCTACCTGTTCGGCGTTGCCTACGGCCAGCGAACGGCCGATAATCTGGACGGCCCCGAGCGCCAGCCAAGCCAGGATCGTGGCGAAAACGACAGTCACGATGCCCGCCGAGGCAGTGAAGACACGGCCCACGGCCACGCCGGCCGAGAGCAAGCCAACAGTTTTGACCAGCATCGAGGTCAGCCAGAACTGCGACGAATCCTGTAACAGGCCTTCGACCAGCACCGCTCGGCTGTCGCCATCTTCACTGCGTTTGCGAATTTGCGCACGGTCCACCGCGGTCAAGGCGACTTCGACGGCGGCGACCAACCCTACCAACAGCGCGGCCGCAGCGAAAATCAGCCAGGCCACGTAATCATATTTCACTGTTCACTCTCCAGACTGTCCATCTTGCGCGTCACGTTTTGACGCACGCGCCGGCACGCCGTAGACCAGTTCTCCCGGTGCGACGTCATGCGTCACCACGGCCCCCGCCCCTGTGCGTGCCCCTTCACCCAGCGTCACTGGGGCAACCAACATGGTATCGCTGCCGATAAAGACATTCTTGCGGATCACGGTCTTATACTTCTTGCGCCCATCGTAGTTGCACGTGATCGTGCCGGCGCCGATGTTGACGCCGCCTTCGATCTCGGCGTTGCCGATGTAGCTGAAATGGCCCATCTTGGTGCCAGGTCCCAGATAGCTGTCCTTGACCTCGCCAAAATTGCCCATGTGTACGCCTTCGCCCAGGTGGGCGCCCTTGCGCAGCCGTCCGAAG
>CAWIVN010000023.1:0-235000 GCA_963839515.1 uncultured Chloroflexia bacterium | reverse complement strand
TCCTACAACATCTAGATTCACACCGCAAATCTGCTCGACTCTGTTTTTCTAAATGTTCTGTGTCTATCACTATGCTCTGGACAACGATTCCTCGTCATTTCCCACAGGCTTTTGCGTCAGGCACAAGAGCGTAGATTATCACTACCTTTACCACCGGTCAAATCTTGAAGCTCATTGTTTCATCCTATTTCTCACAGCCAGTCGTTCTTACGACCTGGCCAGAGAAAGACCGACAAAACAACAGCCAAGAAGCCGTTAGCCTCTTGCCTTTACAACCTGCGTATGGGCAATACACCGGGAATCGCGTTGTTAAAGCACCCAAGCCACGAAACAACCGTAAAACGGCCGCTTGACTGTGCCCTTGGATCTATAAATATAGCAGACCTTGCACTAGTTGTCAAACAGTTCAAACATTTTTCTGACAATTGTTTTGATCAACACAGCCTACTCGAGGATGAGCAGGGGGGCATTTTGCTCGACACGCTGGCCGACGGTGGCAAGAACGCTCTTGACGACTCCGCCCCGGATGGCGCGCAGCTCGTTTTCCATCTTCATGGCTTCGAGCAGGACGACAGGTTGGCCTTCTTCGATCGTATCGCCCTCCTTGACCAAGACGCGCACCACTAGGCCCGGAATGGGAGCCGTGATCGCCAACTCGCCGTCCGGCAGTGTGGGCAGGCGCCGTGCCCGATTAAGACGGCGGGCCCGCTCATCCTCTACCTGCACCTGGAACTGCACGCCGCGCACGTTGATCGTATAGTTGAACCGGTCGGCGTTGACCAGCATCTCGTAACTGTGCCCACCGAAGAGTACGCTGTACAACTCGGCCGCGCCGCTGCGCACGAGATCCACCACCACCGGCTCACCATTTAACAAAACGACATCGCCGTTGATTTCAATCTCATACTCGGTGTTTTCCACTCGCGTGTAATACTTCATGGCCTACCACCGTCCCCTCTGCGCACGCATTCGTCCCGCCTGTTTCCAATGGTCCATCGGCGAACCATTGCCATTGTCGCCCTTGCCCACGTGCATGGCCGCCTGGCGTCCCTCTTCGTGCGCTAGCATGGCTGCCACCACAGCCGCCAGTTGCTCATAGTCAGCAGGGTGCGGTCGGCGGCCACCTACACGCCGCCGGCTCAGGAAACCAGTATCAAACGTGCCCCACATGAACTCGGTGCTCTCCATGATCTCCTGATGGAATGGAATCGAAGTGCGAATGCCCCCGATCCGATACTCGTTGAGCGCTCGACGCATGCGCAGAATGGCCTCAGCGCGCGTCTCACCCCACACCACCAGCTTAGCCATCATAGGGTCATAATAAAGACTGATCTCCATGCCTTCATAGAGACTGCTCTCGACGCGCACCCCAGGACCAGTCGGTTCCTTGAGATACGAGACAACGCCGGAGCTCGGCATAAAGTTATTATAGGGATCCTCGGCGGTAATACGACACTCAATTGCCCAACCGTTGGGGACGATGTCCACCTGCTTGTAGCGCAGCTTGCGGCCGGCGGCAATTGCTATCTGTTCCTTGACGATATCGATGCCTGTCGTCAACTCGGTAACGGGGTGCTCGACCTGCAGCCGCGTGTTCATCTCCAGGAAATAATAACTGTTGTCCTTGCTGTCGAACAGGAATTCGATCGTCCCAGCGTTGACATAGCCCACCGATTCGGCGGCGGCGACTGCCACCTTGCCCATAGCCTTGCGCAGTTTCTCGTCGATCGCCACACTGGGGGCCTCTTCGATCAGTTTCTGGTGGCGCCGCTGTATGCTGCACTCGCGTTCGTTAAGGCTCAGCGTGGTGCCGTGACTGTCGGCCAGCACCTGGATCTCAATATGGCGAGCATTTGTGATCAGTTTTTCTAAGTAGACCTCGTCGTTGCCAAAGGCCGCCATGGCTTCGCGCCGCGCCGCGCCAATGGCACCTTCCAGTGCGCCAACATCGTGAACGGCGCGCATCCCTTTGCCGCCACCCCCGGCGGCGGCCTTAATCATGATCGGGAAGCCAATCTCCTTGGCAGCGCCGATCAGTGCCTCATCCCCCAGCCCACGTTCGCTGCCTGGGACCAGCGGCACGCCACGCTTGCGCACCGTTTCACGCGCCGTGATCTTGTCGCCCATGGATTGGATCGCCTCCGGGCTAGGGCCAATAAAGGTGATACCGGCATCGGCGCAAGCAGCGGCAAATTCGGCCCGTTCGGAAAGGAAGCCATAGCCTGGGTGGATGGCATCCACACCCGCTTTGCGGGCTACATCTATAATGCGGTCCATACGCAGGTAGCTATCGCGGCTTGGTGCAGGACCGATGCAGTAGGCCTCATTGGCAGAGCGCACGTGCAGTGCCGAGCGATCAGCTTCGGAGAAGATGGCGACTGTGTCGATGCCGCGTTCTTCACAGGCTCGCAGAATCCGGACTGCGATTTCACCTCGGTTAGCGACCAGCACTTTCTTAAACATTGTACATCCTTTTTGGCGGCCACAGGCGGACGCTAGGGCAAGTGGGGGTACGCAGTGGACAAGTCACCTTTGGACACAATCTCAGAAGCGATCTCAAAAACGATCGCGGTGAACACGTGCAGTCACGATGATACGATCATAGCGATAGGGCGACGGCAACAGATCCAAGGTTTCATGCCACTGCCCAAACAACGGATCACCCGGGCCTAGGACGAGCCGTCGGAAGCGCCATATTGTCACTCCTTGAGGGCGGCCAATCGCTGAGTAGAAATCCTCCTCCACGATACCTTGTAGACGTCCCACTCCTGCAAGGTAACGCGTCTCCCACGTGCCCCAAGGCAACACGCCGTCCTCTCGCGGAGCGCAGGTGACACGGATGGCAACGTCCCCGCATTGTACGAGGACCACGCCCGTTTCGGCTCCATCACTTTTGAACAGGTCGGCCTCGACTATCTGCCCGGCAAAGGCATAGGTCGCGGGGCCGATCAACGCCAGCTGCGCAGGCAACGGCTCTTGACGAACGGCGAACCAACTCTCAGCGGAAGGATCGGGCAATAGCACGCCGGCATCAAACACGACTGATAAGGACTCACCCTGGTGGAGGCCAGGATAGTCCATTAACTCGTATTGCCTGGCGGACAATTCAAACTCAATTTCAGCCAGTGGCATGTCGGTCTCCTCCCAGCAGTCTCTCTGCAGTAGGCTCCTAGCAAAGTCGCTAGAGCGGAATGTTGCCATGTTTCTTGGGTGGCAAGGTAGACTGTTTGTTGCGCAGCATCTCCAGGGCGTTGATCAGCCGCGGCCGAGTTTCGTGCGGCTCGATAACGTTGTCAATAAAGCCGGCGCTGGCCGCCACATAGGGATTGGCGAAGCGGGCGCGATATTCCTGCACAAGTTCGGCCTTGCGCGCTACTGGGTCCGCTGCCTCGGCGATTTCACGACGGAAGATGACGTTGACCGCCCCGTCTGGTCCCATCACAGCGATTTCGGCGCTGGGCCACGCCAGAACCAGGTCGGCGCCGATATGGCGCGGGTTCATAACACAATATGCGCCGCCATAGGCCTTGCGTACGATCACTGTCAGCTTGGGTACCGTGGCCTCGGAGAAGGCGTAGAGCAGCTTGGCACCGTGGCGGATGATACCACCGTGCTCTTGGTTTAGACCGGGCATAAAGCCAGGCACATCTTCCAGCACGATCAGCGGCACGTTGAATGCGTCGCAAAAGCGCACAAAGCGAGCCGCCTTCTGGCTCGCCTCGGTGTCGAGCACGCCCGCCAGCACCATGGGCTGCTGAGCGACGATGCCGACAGGGCGCCCCCCAAGGCGGGCAAAACCGACGATAATATTCTGCGCCCAATGCTCGTGCACTTCAAGGAACTGCCCGTTGTCTACGATTGGGCGAATCACATCCTTCATATCATATGGGCGATTTGGATTGTCGGGCACGATAGTGTCGAGCTGCGGCGCCTCGCGCAGGGGATCGTCGTTAGGCGACTCGAAGGGTGGATCCGACATGTTGTTGCCGGGGAGGTAATCGACCAAATGCTGGACGAGAAAGAGGGCATCCTCCTCATTCTCGGCGGCGAAATGGGCGACGCCCGATTTGCTGGCATGAACAACTGCCCCTCCCAGCTCTTCAAAGGTCACATCTTCGTGCGTCACCGTCTTAATCACGTCGGGACCGGTTACAAACATGTGCGATGTATCTTTGACCATGATGACGAAGTCCGTGATGGCAGGGCTGTAGACGGCACCGCCAGCACAGGGTCCCATGATGACACTGATCTGGGGCACCACACCGGAGGCAATGACGTTACGGTAGAAGATTTCGGCGTAGCCGGCAAGACTATTGACGCCTTCTTGAATACGGGCGCCGCCCGAATCGTTGAGACCCACGATGGGCGCGCCATTCTTCATCGCCATGTCCATGATCTTGCAGATTTTCTGGGCATGGGTGCGGCTGACACTGCCGCCAAAAACGGTAAAATCCTGCGAGTATACATAGACAAGGCGGCCGTTGATCGTGCCGTAGCCGGTGATTACGCCGTCGCCGAGAACCTTCTGATCGGCAAGGCCAAAGTCGTGGGTGTTGTGTGTGACAAAGATATCCAGTTCACGGAAGCTGCCTTTATCGAGAAGAAGCGTGAGGCGTTCGCGCGCCGTCATGCGGCCGCGGGCGTGTTGGCGAGCGATCTTGTCCTCGCCGCCACCCAGGTAGGCCTGCGTCTTCATCTCGCGCAACTCGATAATCCGCGGATCGTTGGTGTGCTCGCTCAACATCCACCTGCCTTTTTATCGTGTAGAACTGTGCCTGCCGCATAGTATGGGGCAACTGCTGGCAGTAGTGTAGACGGGATTACGATTGATTAGTATTGCTGCTACTTCTATTCTACATTGCGGTCGCGGCAAGATCAGCGTAGAAAGAGTAGCGTGGCGCCCAACGCTCCCGCCAAGGAGCATAGAGCAAAAAACATTAGGGAAACACCTATTAGACCACAGCTAAAGACAATGTTAGCGATAGCTGCTCGCGAGCCGGTAAGCAGCGAGAGACCTGCGCCTGCAGTGCCCAAGCCGAGGCTAAGCCCAAGCACTGCTACAAAGACACTTGGCGGCAATTCCCAACGCAACCCTATGCGCGTGACATACAAACCCACCACGCCACCGGCGATCCCACAAGCGGCGCTAATCAGGATGATCGGCAACGAAGGTCGCGTCTCGTCCACTTCAAGCTCATATTCCTCATATGGCGGAAGCGGTTCATCCTGCCTATCCGAGGGAAGGTTCGTGGAAAAATCCTGAGCCAAGGAGGCTCCTCATTTCAAATCAATGTGCGTATGGCTGCGCCAACGCCACTCGGTCGCCATTCTACATGATAGGCCAAGGATGCACAAAGCGGCGTCATACCCATACGTTTTGACGCGCTGCGCTCCCTCATGTAAGCTGTGCTGCAAAGTTAACGCTACAAACTAAATTGCCAAATCAGTTTAATCGTCGTTCATTCTTATACAGTTCTGTGGACTAGATAAAAAGCGCCATGAGCAACTATGCATATGCCGGTGGGCCTTTACTTGACTTGACGCGCATCGCCATGGGCCTCAACCGCTCTTTGGTTGGGCACACGTTCGACTATCATGCGAGCATTCCCAGCACGATGTCGATAGCGATGGAACTGGCGGCTCGATCTGATTCACGCTCGGGAATGTTGGTCGTAGCCGAGGAGCAAACGGCCGGCTTGGGACGCCTGAAGCGTTCGTGGGAAGCACCGGCCAATCAGGCACTCTTGCTAAGCCTTATCCTCAAACAGCCGCACCTGCCGGCAAATCCGGCGCAATTGGCGATGTTGGCGGGCATCGCAGTAGTACGCGCTATCTTGAGCATTCTTCCCGACCTCAGCGACGAAATTGGCCTGAAGTGGCCAAACGACGTGTTGCTGGGGCCGGATCTCGCTACGGGACGCAAGGTTGCCGGCATCCTGATCGAGACATCTTATCGCGATAACGCGATGGAATACGCCGTAGTTGGCATCGGCGTCAACGTAAATCAGGCCGCACAACTGCTGCCCAAGGTGCCGGCAACCGCGCCGCAGCCGACGAGCCTATTGGCTCATGTCGGTCGCCAGATCGACCGTTCGGATTTGCTGATCGCATTAGGACAGGTATGGAACGAATTACTGGGGCCCAAGCGAGCCGACCACAACATCTATCAAGAATGGCGCTCGCTGCTCTATACACTGGGGCAGCCAGTGACGGTACGCCAGCATGGGCAGACTGACGGCAGAGCTCTATATGGGACGGCAGTGGATGTGACGCCGGATGGGGCATTGGTGGTCACAGATCTGGCGGGGCATTCGTATACATTTGGCAGTGGTGATGTGACGACACGATCGGAATGAGAGGGTGAACAGGTGAGAGGGTGAATAGGCGCGTGAGTGTGTCTGTCCGTGCGTGGGTCGCTTGTCGCGGGTGCACACACTTACTGGACAGTAGAACAGGTGGGCGGGTGCTGGCAATACTGGCGCTGCTTTGCCTGTTTGGCTGGGGCATGACTGGCCGGGCGCAGCACGTGAATGCCGCACCGGACCAGGAGCTGCCGATTACGCTGCGCAAAACGGTGGGTACGACGCCAGGCGTATGCGCAACGACCACTGAAGTCTCCGTGGCACCAGGGTCGGTCGTGTACGTCTGCTATACCCTGAGCAACTCCAGTCCGATCGCCATCGATCCATTGGACCTCATCGACAACTTCGACACCAGCGAGTTCCAGCCCGTCTCTTGGGTCAAACCAGCTGGATTCTTGCTGCAGCCGGGCCAGACACTGACTCCGACCACTGAAAACGGCTTGATCCGGCCGATCACAGTAGTGACGGACCTAAGCACCTACGCTGGTTGGGGCGTCGCGTCGGCTGACGCCTCGACACGGCAGCAGGTAACTAGCAACCCGGCATCGGTGTCGGTCGTTACCCTTGGCATGACGGCGGCGCTCGGCGTCAGCACGGCCGCCGGCGCAACGCCGGCCAATTGCTCGACGCCCGCCATCACGCTATCCAACTACTCAAGTCAGGCCTTTTTTTGCGTCACACTGACGAACAGCAGCACGATCTCGTTGACCCGGCATCTGATTAGTATTCCGGGCTTTGGGATCAACAATCTGGCCATCAGTAAGCCGCTCGGGCCGGCGGGGGCGACTGACGCCACCATCCGTATTACCAACGCCGACAACGCTGCACTGGCGATGCGGCTCACAGCGCCATCGTTGAGCAGCCGCGCCTATGTCACGTCCACCAACGAGGGAGGTTCGCTGAGTGTCAGCGCTGCTACCGAGCCAGTAGTAGTAAGTGGGCCGTCGGCGACAGTGGCCCTGCTGAAGACCGTCAATACGGACCCTGTCAGCTGCGGCACCAGCACGTCATTGAGCAGCGTGCCCTATGGACAGGTGTTCTACTACTGCGTGGTGCTGATCAACACCAGTGTGGTCACGTTCACGACCCATGCCCTTACCGAGCCGGCTACCAATATCGCAGCTTCGTTCAACCTAAACCTTGCGCCCAACGCCCGCATTTCGGTAACAACGAATGTGCTTACTGGTACGCTCGGCGTAGCACCCTTCCTGGGCCCGTTTGAGGCCAAAACCATCATCAATAGCACGATGACCTATACGGCCAGCAATCCGGCGCTTGGCTACCGCGCGGTGGCATCGGCCAATGCTGCGGTCAACATTATTACGCCGACACCGACGGTTACACGCGGGCCGACGGCGACCAATACGCCGATCGCTGCCAATACCCCCATTCCAACGCCGTCGTTTACGCCGATCCCGGCCACCCCGACGCCTACTTGGACATGGACGCCATCGCCGACATTTACGCCTCCGCCAACGGTGCTGATGTTCAGCACACCGGGTGGGCAGGCGCCCACTCCCTACCCGGCACTGCCGGGTATACAGGCCAGCGCACCGGGGAATCCATTTGCCTCTCCCCTCGACCCGTTTGCGGCTACACAGACGGCCCAGGCACCAGGATACGCGTTCCCAACGCCGATTATTGACCCTGTCGGGGCGACGATGACGGCACAGGTTCAGTACGCCTTCCCAACGCCAATCTTGGATCCCTTTGGCGCCACCATGACGGCCCAGGCCCAGTACGCCTTCCCAACGCCGATCATCGACCCGGCGGGAGCCACGATGACGGCGCAGGCGCAATTCGGCTTTCCAACACCTGTCTTAGATCCGTACGGTGCAACCATGACCGCCCAAGCAATGTTTGGGTTTCCCACACCGATCGTGGATCCATTTGGAGCGACAGGGACGGCGCAAGCGATCTCGCCGCTGGCGACACCGATTCCGGCGCCGCTTAGCGTGCCGCCTACGGCGTTGGTGATCACCGTTACGGCCACGTCGACGTCCGAGCAGGTGGCTGTGCTGCCGAGCGGACCCACCCAACGGCCAATCGAGCCGCCGACGCCTGGCCCAAGCGCCGATGGCCGGTCCTTCTTCACGCAAGTACTCGATACGGCTGGAGCCACATTGGCCCTGCTGTGGTTCCTGGGCGGATCTGTCCTCTTCTTTGTGACGGCAGGCGTGTTGGCAGGGCTGGCATTTCGCGACAAGGAACGTGCACGCTACGAGTTAGATTCGGGCGGCGACCAGGGCGCATTCACGGCACAGGTGCTCCCCGAACAAGACCAAGATGACTGGCCGGAGTCACTGCCATAACTGAGATGAATCCCTCGTATCGCCGCCCACTGCTGCTGGGCCTCGTGCTGGCAGCCTTTACACTGCGCGTGTTTGGATTGGACCACCAAAGCCTTTGGCGTGACGAAGTGGACGCTATCTACTTCGCCGTGCGCAACCTGAACGAGACATTGAGCATGTTCGTGCAGGCGGCGCAAAATGGGCCTTTGTACTTCCTCGGCCTGCGTCCATGGTTTGCGTTGATGGGAACGTGGGAGTACGTGCTGCGTTTTCCTTCGGCGGTGGCAGGGACCTTGAGTGTGCCCCTGTTGTGGCAGGTGGGCAGATCGTTGCTGCCGGCAACAAACGATTCACGCAAGACGCCAAGGGACACGCAGGGGGAAGGGGCCCCACAGGCCGGGACAGGTGCTGGGACATTCATCGCAAGCGTGGCAGTTGTGTTGATGACCTTCAACCCATACCAAGTATGGTATGGACAGGAGGGTAAAATGTATGCCACCATCACCTGCTTGATGTTGCTGGCTACCTATTTTTGGCTTCGTGGTATGACGCGCGGAGGTGGATGGTCGTGGCTTGGCTACTGGTTGACGGTCACAGTTGCGATGTACACCCACCTGCTGATGGTGCTCGTGATACCGGTGCACCTCGCCTGGTTTCTGATTGCGTGGCCGGCAAGCAAGCAGCGCTGGCGCGGCTACGGAGTAGCCCTGGCAGGGCTGACGCTACCCTACTTGCCCATGCTATGGTGGCACTGGTGGCTGCTGACATCGCCTGAAAAACTTTCGGGATTCAACTTTACCCCACTCAATCAAGTGTTGGAGGGCCTGCTGCTTAACCATGCCCGTGGCTTTATCGGCACGATCCAGCCGTTGTGGCTGGCGCCCGTGTTCTTTCTGGGCGGCGCCGGCTTATTGCTTGGGGTGGGGCAGATCGCAGCCAAGGGAGCAGACGAATGGACCCTGTCACCTTGGCGGCGCTTGGGCTTGCTGGCGGCCTGGCTTATCTTGCCGGTGGCATTCATTTACCTTATCAGCTTTCGGCAGCCGGTTTTTACCGAACGCTATGTGATATGGATCGGCCCGGCGGCCATGTTGGCGATTGCGCTGGGTCTGCGCGTGCTCGACGTCAATAGCGGACGCATAGGTCCTGCAATTGCTGCGCTATTGTTGGCCTATGTGCTGACAGTCTGGGGTTATGCCAACTGGCAGCAGAAAACGCTGACGATCAAGTATGACTTGCGCAGCGCCGTACAATACGTGCAGGCACATCGCAACCCGAACGAACTGCTAATACTGCAGATCCCGCATCAGGAGTGGAGCTTCCGCTACTACAGCGACAGCTTTAGCCGCAATCCTTTTGTAGACAGCGACGCGCGTTTGGGGCACTGGATGCAAGGCCCGTACACCAACTATGGCGAGCCGGACGACCAGGCGCGAGCAGCAGTGGACACACAAATGCAGGCTGGGACGGCAGGACAAAAATTCATATGGGTGATGCTGAGCGAAGCTGATCTGTGGGATTCAAGACACTTGATGGACGACTGGCTCAATCAGCGCGGCAAAGTAGTGGCAGAGGTCGATTTTCCCGGGGTAGCGGTGCGCCGCTACCAAATAAAGGAACCGTGAGCATGGCTATCGGCAACACACTGATTGCGGACCGCAAGGTCGTGTGGGACAACCCGCCGCGCCCGCAGCGCCTCGGGTTGGTGCTGGGCGGTGGAGCGGCACGCGGCGTTGCACACGTGGGCGTGCTGCAGGCGCTGGAGGAAAATGGCATTTATCCGGCAGTAATTGCCGGGACGAGTGTGGGTGCACTGGTGGGCGGCCTATATGCAGCGGGCGTCTCCTCGATGCGCTTAGCCACACTGGTGCGCGATCTCAAATGGCTCGATCTGGTTTCAGTTCGGTTGCCGACCGTCAACTGGAGTGACCCCGCGCGTACGATTCCCATGGGCCTGGTTGACCTGGACAAGCTGATGTTGTGGATTGAGCAGGTGCTTGGCGGCGAGGTGGACATTCAGCAGTTGAACATACCGTACGCCGCCGTGGCCACGGATCTACTCACAGGTGAGATTGTAGTGATGAACGAGGGCCGCCTGGCCGAGGCAATCCGCGCAAGTTGCAGCGTGCCGGGCGTATTTACGCCCTATCGCCGCAGCGGCCGGTTGCTGGTAGATGGCGTCGTGGTGAACAACCTACCGGTGAGTGTAGCCCAGGACTTAGGCGCCGATTATGTGATTGCAGTTGATTTGCTGCCCCTCGTTGGCGATGAGCAGGTCGAGCCACGCAACGTGGTTGAGCTTTCGATGACAGCGCTATTTATGCTGGCGCGCGCGACACAAATCGAGCAGGAGTTGGCGGACATTCTGATTGCACCGGCAATCACGCACATCAACCTGGCAGATCTCAGCGCCGGCGAAGTGCTTTTAGAGGCGGGAAGACGCGCGACTGAGACGGCCATGCCCCGCATTCAGGCAGCACTCCTGGGCGAGGCGCGCTAGTTCTTGGCTGGCTTGCCGCCATAATCGACCAAGAGCTGGTCGCCCGGTTGCGTGCCGCTGGCGTCGATAACGCCTACCGGCAGTTCGACCACGTAGGCACTCTGGAGATAGATCTTGCCGACCGCCCAGGGCTTCATAGCCTTGTCGACGGCCACGACACGGTTGCTGCGATCCACATAAACTACGTCGATCGGGATCGACATGAACATGCAGTGAACCCCGTGACACGGCTTGATCAGCAGGCCCTCACCATCGGCAAGCTGGCGAACGCCAATCAGCCCGCGCAGGCGCGTCCACGAGTTGGCCGCGAGGCGTCCCTGGATCATTAGCGGCTGATTGCGTGTCACATTCTGAACTTGAACCATGGGCTAATCCTCCTCAAAACAGTATAGCACAATCACTAACCGAACTTTCCCCAGAGGGCAAGCATAGCCCCGGCCGCCAGGTAGGGAGCGTAGGCACACGTGGTTTTCCAACCCGCGCGGCGTGTGATCAACAAGATAATGGCACCTACGCCGCCGAGCACGGCGCCAATCACGAGCGCGTGCAGCACGTTGGGATAGCCGGTCATAAGGCCGATGATGGCGACAAGCTTCACATCACCAAAGCCAAGGGCGCCCCGCCCAAACATCACGCGGCCTAAGAGAAACAAGCACCAGAAGAGGCCAAAGGCAACAACTGCCCCGGCCAACATACTCGGGAGGCTTGGCTGGCCAAGCCAGAGGCCGGCAGCCAAGGCGAACACCGCAGCGGGCAGCAGCATGATATTCAACACGCGGCGTGTTTCAAGGTCGATTATGAACACCGTGGTAAGAAACCACGCGTAGCACCAGCTGACAAGCAGCCTGGCTGGATCGGCAGGGTTTTGGTATGCCAGCAGGCTGAACAGAACGGCCAGAGTCATAACCACGGATCGCTCACGCAGGCTGCGCAAGGGCAACCTGGCAAACGCCTTAGAGGGCTGCGGTTGCCGCTGCAGCAGCGGTGGTTGTGCCTGCTCGCCTGCAACCAGGGCAAGGAGCGGCAAGGTATCCGCTGCCCAGTTCGCCAGGAGGCCGGCAAGTAAGCCGACCCCCATCGCAAACAACAGCGTAATCAAAGGCACAGCAGTAATATCCACGGGTACGATGCTCATAGCGGCGTTAGTTGACAATGTTGGCAGCGCGCAGTTCCCAGGGTTCGGCAGGTGCACCGTCGGTGGACCCGCAGGCGGTAGTGCATATGCCGCAGCTCTTGGTGACATAGACTGCAGTCATCTTCACCGGCTTGTACGATTTGGGCATGCCGGGCAGCGGGTTCAACCACTTGTTCTTCTCGACACCGTCCACCTGTACGCAGCCGAACTTGGTCACATTGAACTTGTCCACCTTGCGATCATAGCAGCTTGACTGCATACCCAGTATGAGTCCGTCGTAGAGTGGAATGCGCACCGTGTCGCCGACGCGATCTGCAACCTCCTTGAAGCCACTGGCCTTGACGCCATTGAGCGCATCAACCCATGTCGGCAGCGTGATCTTGCCCTGGTAGCCATTTTCCAAATTGCAGTTCAGCTCACTGGCGCCGGAGCCATTCTCTTTGCATACATCCGGATAGCGAGGGTCTTCCGATTTCGGGAAGTCCACCCAGCCGCGCTGCACGTCGCTCACCACCAAGAAGTCGTCCATCAAAAGGTTTTGCGGATCGCAGTTGTAGCATTTACAGAGGTTTGGCTCGTACTTGCCGCCGATAAAACACTCGACCTGGTGTGAATTGTCCGTGTCCCATACTGCAAGCGTCTTGCCGCAGGGGATTTGCTCCCACAGATCGGAACTGAAGATTATAGGCCACAAATTGCAGGCACTCTGGGCGCGGCCACAGGCCGCGTTGGCATTGGCAGTGACATTGATTTCATCGGGGTTGGCGAGGCTGCCGAGCAGCATGCCGGCCGTTCCCTTTGCCTTTACAACCACCCGCGTGTTGTCGTTGGCGAATGCGATTGTGCTGCTGCCACCGCTCCCCCCGGAGATTGCACCGATCGCGTTGGCGCCGTTCTTGACCAGGTAAGTGCTGGCAGTCGTGCTCGCCTGCGTAGTCGAATGGCCGAGACAAAGTTCGCGTGCAGCCGCCAGGGCAGCTGCATCGGCAGCATTCTGCAGTTTGCGTCTCACGGAAAACACATTGCCGGCATCTACTGCCAATGATACAAATGCCAAGAGCATTACGATTACGAGGGCGAACTGGATAATCGATTGACCATCATCCTTGAGTAACTGTTTGCGTAGCATTTGAACTTCCTCCTTCTGAAAAGATAACCATCCCGAGCATTACTCGTCGGTTCCAAAAAACATCATGCTTGTCTGGGCACGGATCGGGAATGTGGTTGCTTCCCAGAAAGGGCCCATCATTGTGTCAAAATCGTCCTGCACCGTCACCCGCACCTGCGTGCCGTTGGCCGGGCAATAGGCGGAAGGATCGGGCGATATTGTGACATTCTTTGTCTGCAACGTGAGCCCACTGCGTTCGGCCTCGCCAAGCGCAGAGCCGACAATTGCAGAACGAAGAACAGCACGATTCTCCGGCAGGCAAGGCAGCCGCGCATAGGTGCGTGCGCCTTCACGCGAGGCATTGATGACAATAATGTAGTGTTGAAAGGCGCCACCGAGATCGACAATGCCGGCGATAAACAGAAAGAGAAACATGGCGACAAACGCCATTTCTATGATATTTGCGCCGCGCTCGTCGCAGGAACGCTGCAGCAACCTTTGCACCAATTGCGTGCTGCGCCTGCGCATGGTGCTATTCGCGCGTGACGCGGTCATCGATGAGGCGATCGCGGACATAGCCCCCCCTTGGATCGATATGAAAGTGAGCGGCATCCAACGGAAACTCGACGTCTACACCGTTGCGGCCGGAGCGGTTCTTCTCGACACTCATGACTACCCAGTTGCGCATCGCTTCGGCGTGGGCAGGGTTGTAGACGAGATGCTCGCGTGAGACGATGGTGAACTTGTTGTTTAACACGGCTCCAATATCGGCTTCATACTGGATGGCCGAACTGCCGCGCATATCGTGAAGCCGCATGCGCTTTGACTGCAAGCCCTCTCGGTCGGACGCAGCAATGGCAAGGATGCGGAGGCCCGCGCTCATTGCCATTTCCTTGAGACCTTGGGCCAGGTGAGTTGTAAGTTCGTTCTCCTGCATAGGAGCAGAGTGCTCGACTGGAATCTTTTGCAGGTAATCGACTACGAGGAACGGCCGGGGGCCACCGGCGCTGAGGCGCCGCACCCACATGCGGATCTGGTCAAGATTGGTCTGGATGCCGCTGGCCTTGACCAAGTGGAGGCGAGTGGCGTATTTCTCGATACTGGCGACCACGGCCGAGTAAACCGGATCCACACGCAACCGCGCCAGCAAGCCCCCCTGCCCCGCTTCAAGCATCAACGCGCTGATACGGCGCAACGTGAGCGCGGCATCTCCCAACCCCAGGCTTGCGCTTTCCATGCAGAGCAGCCGCATCATGAGGTGGGCGCGGTCGTGCTCGTAACAGATATACATGGCATTTGCGTTCGGATCGTTGGCCACGACATTGCGCGCCACTTGCATAGAAAAGATCGTTTTTCCTACTCCTGAGGGGCCTCCGATGATAAACAGATCGCCAGGGCGCATCCCGCCGTTTAGAACGTCGTCAAGCGGCGAGAAGCCGGTGGGGGCGGGGCGCAGGTGTCCCGTGTTGCCACCGGCGACCTCATCGCTAACCGAGGCAAGCACCTCGGCTAGCGTCGAGGAGCCTGTCAACTCGCTAAACTGGCTATCAGCAGTCAAGAGCGTAGGCATAGAATCTCAGCGCCGGAATTTCACCGGCTCCGTCGGCATGAAGGTTGACGGTTGAATGTAAAGGCCCGCACTCTCTAATTTGTCGTAGAACTTGGGGCGTACGCCGGTGGGCGTAAAGTAGCCCTGGACCTTGCCGTTTTCAACCGTAGTCTGGACAAACTGGAAAATATCCTGCATGACAATCGTATCGCCTTCCATGCCCTGCACTTCGGAGATTTGGACGATCTTGCGTGAGCCATCGGCGAGACGCAGCAGATGCACGATCAAGTCGAAGGCCGAGGCGATCTGCTCGCGGATGGCCCGCAGCGGGAGATCCATACCCGCCATCAGCACCATGGTTTCGACGCGGCGCAGGGTATCACGCGCATTATTGGAGTGGACGGTGGTGAGTGAGCCGTCATGTCCGGTGTTCATGGCCTGCAACATGTCGAGCGCCTCGCCACTGCGCACCTCGCCGACGACAATGCGGTCGGGACGCATACGCAGGGCATTGATGACCAGGTGGCGAATTGAGATATGACCCTTGCCTTCCACGTTGGGGGGACGCGCCTCGAGGCGCACAACATGGCGTTGCTGGAGACGCAGTTCAGCAGCATCCTCGATCGTTACAATGCGGTCGCCGTCTGGAATGAAGGACGAGAGCGCATTGAGCACTGTCGTCTTGCCTGTGCCTGTACCACCGGAGACGACGACGTTGAGGCGGGCCGTAACGCAGGCTTTGAGAAACTCGGCGATGCCAGGAGTAAGGGCGCCTTTCTTGATCAGTTCGTCAGGCGTCATAGCATGCTTGGGAAACTTACGGATGCTGATGGCAGGGCCGACCAACGATATGGGCGGGATGATGACATTGACGCGCGAGCCATCAGGAAGGCGGGCATCCACCATGGGGCTGCTTTCATCGACGCGGCGGCCGAGGGGGGCCACAATACGCTCAACTATGCGCAAAACATCGTCGTTGTCACGGAACTTGATCTCCGTTTCTTCCAACTTGCCTGCTCGTTCAATAAAGACGTGGTCGGGGCCGTTGACGAGCACTTCCGTCACCGTATCGTCGTGCAGCAGCGTTTCAAGCGGGCCATAGCCCAGAATGTCCGCCAGGACAAGGTCAAAGATGTCATTGCGTTCGAGGCGGCTGAGGGGCAACCCCAACTCAGCTGTAGTTTCGTTAAAGATACGCTCGACAACGCGGCGCACTTCGGCGGTGTCGCTGCGCGTAACGCTGGGGTTGAGTTCAGCCAAGAGACGCTGCTGGATGCGGTCGCGCATTGCCATATAGGCGCTGTTGGCGCCGCGGTCACCGGTCATGCGTGCAGGCCGGGCGCCGGGCAGTGAGTCGGGTGGTCTTTTGCCAGTAAGCATGTCGGCTTTCTCCTATTTCACCCAGATGGGGTCATATTCGGCCCAAGGCACATTGCTGATATTGACGATGTTCTGGCCGTTTACATCCATAATGAGGATTTGACGCTCGCCAAAACGGTTGGAGAAGAAGGCGATGCGCTGGCTGTCGGGCGAGAAGGATGCGTGCTTATCCCACTCCCAGTCATTGCGCATGAGTGACTTCTGTTCCGAACTGTCGGCGCGGATCGCCCAGATGTCGTCACTCTCGTTCTCGGCCGCCGTGAAGGCGATCCAGCTCCCGTCTGGCGCCCAGACCGGATCATAGGCGATACCCGTCAGGCGCGTGAGCGGCTTCCAGAAAGGCGCCGTCGGCATTTTCAAGATGACTTGGGCCCGACCATCGACATTGGAGGTATCAACCGAGTACTCCTTGTCCGGTGAGAAGCGTTCGGTTTGGCGCAGTGCTTCAAAGCGGTCATCGTAATATGCAAAGGGGCCCAAATACTCTCGATTGGAGCCATCTGGGTTCATCACCCAGTAGCCAGGTTGTTCCAGATTATCGGATTTAAAGACAATTCGGTTGCGGAACATTTCCAATGGCCGTGGCGTCGGCGTCGGCGTGGCCGTGGCCGATGGCACAGGCGGCGAGGTCGGCGCAGGCGTTGGCGTCAATGTCGGCGTCGGCGTGGGAGTCAGCATAGGAATGATGTTGCTGGCCTTGGCGCAGGCGGCCACGGTATCGGCGGCAGGCAGGTTGCAGGCCTGGCTGTATTGCTCGTAGGCGGCCAGCAGGTCGTCATTGACCAGTTGGTCGCCCAGGTTGATAAGGGCCTGGTAGAGTAGGCTTACTACGGTGCCATCCAGGTAGTTGTTACGTTCGTTAAAGACCGTGCGCAGGCGCGAGACGGCTTCGACCCAACTCTGGGCGTTATACGCATCGCGTCCGGCAATAAAGCTGACGGCAAGGCGTGCCTCGGTGAGCGTAGACGCGTCGTTTGGTTTCTGTTCAAGAGCAGCGTTGAAGTAGTCGAGCGCCTTTGGCACATCGGCCGGCTCGGCCGGCGAGGCCGTAATGATGCGCTGGCCCTGCTTGAGATTCAGCAGATGCAAGAGGCTGCGCACCTCGTCCTGGCGAAAGTTGACGTCAAGCGACTGGATCTGGAAGAGCGCGTCCATGGCTTCCGGTTCGAGTCCCAGCATCTTGAGCGTGACGGCTTGATCATACAGCACAGATAGATCGGCACGATGGCGAATGCCAAGGATGCGCGACCCGACATCGCGATAGTTTGGCGACTGGATCTGCAGCGAGCTATACAGCTTAAGCGCCGCCGCGTCGTCGCCTGCCTGTTCGGCAGCTACCGCCTGATTGTAGGTGGCAAACAGCTCCTGCTCACGGCGTACGGCTTCGAGGCTGGTCTGGGCGATCGCCAAGCCGGGAAACTTCTGCAGAATATAGAGGTACTTTTCCTCTGCTCCGTCCAGGTCGCCGCCCTTGCGCAGGCTCTCGGCCTCGGCCAACAGGATCGTCTGCTGGCGTTCGGTCTGCATGGCGCTGATCATAGGTAGCACACGCCACTGGATGACCGATAAACCGACGCCGAGCATTGCCACCACGACCACCACCATCGCGACACGCAATAGGATGGCGCGCCACGGGATGATCCAACGCTTTTCGCGCACAGTCGTCTTGGCGTCAAGGCCCGCCTTAAAATGAGCGTCCTGTAGCATCCGTTCGAGGCGTGGGTCCCCCGGATAGCGCGCGCGCAGCGCTTCAAAAGCCGTTATGGCTTCCTGCCATTGTCCGAGATGGAAATAATGCAGCGCCTGCTGATAGTCGCCATCTTCGCGTTCGCCAGAATTGGCGCTTAGTATTGCAGCCATGATGTCACCTGCCGTTTTACGGCACCCCGCTAACGCTACTTAACAAGCTGACGATACGCGGTGCGGCAGGGCCGAGAACGACGATAAACAGCGAGGGCAGAATGAAGAAGACCAACACCACCACGATCTTGACGGTGGCGGCGTGGGCCATCTCCTCTGCATGCTGACGTCGCTTCAAGCGCATCTGGTCCGCCTGCGTATGGAGGACTTGGGAGATGCTGACACCCAAGGTATTCGACTGAACGAGAACTGCGACAAAGGTACTCAGATCTTCGACGCCGGTGCGGTCGGCCATGCGGCGCAACGCTTCGCTGCGGGGTACGCCGATGCGCATTTCACTGACAACACGGCGGAACTCTTGGCTTAAGGCATTGTTCCACTGGTCGCCGACCCGCAGCAGGGCGGATTCGAAGGCAAGACCGGCTTCGACGCCAATGGTAAGCATGTCGAGAGCGTCGGGTAAGGCGCGCGCGATTTCGGTCTTGCGCTTCTTAATTTTTTGATTTAGCCACAACTTCGGCAGCATAAAACCGGCGAGCATAGCAATCAGGCCGTTGCGGACGTAGTCAAACATACTGTTGCCGCCAAGCAAGAAGATGGCGGCGGCCACGGCGGCGGCGGCGAGAATGATGCGCAGGCCGACAAAGTCGAGCACCGTAAGGCCGCCCGGGTCGCCGGCGCGGGTCAAGTTCAGTGAGAGCTCGGCCATGTCCTGTTGCGGCATCAGCCCACCCAGAAAGCTCAGCAGCCTACGTACAAACGGCATGACGGCCCGGCTCGAGAGCGAGCGCTCCATATCGCCGGCATCGAGCAGTTCGCGGCGATCGACGTAGCCTTGAAGACGTGATGCCACGACCTTGCTTGACTTGGCGGGGGCCAAGGCAAACCAGACGGCAATGACGGCGCCGGCGGTCAGCAAGGCCGATATAAAGGGTGCCCAGGAGGTGTCGAGCAGGTCGAGTAACATGTGTGCTAAACCTTGATGTTGACGATCTTCTGAATCAGGATAAAGCCGACAAACATCCCGCCGATGGCGATCAGCGGCATGAACTGCGGCCAACCGGGCTCGAAAAACGGATCAAAGTAGCCTGGCCGAATAAACGACATGATCACGGCCAATCCGATCGGCAGCATGGCCAGGATGGTGCCGGTCAGCCGCTGCTGTGCCGTCAGCACACGCACCTCACGCAGGACGCGCACGCGTTCGCGAATTGTGTCGCTGATAGTTTCGAGCACAGTGGAGAGGTTGCCGCCCATCTCGTACTGGACGTTAATCGCCGTTACCACCAGGTCAAGGTCGTCGCTGTCTATGCGTTCGGCCATGCCTGACAGCGCACGTTGCAGGGGAAGGCCGAGGCCGGTAGCGCGCACGACGCGTGCGAACTCCTTGCTGGCGGGCGCCGGCACTTCGCGCGCCACCAGTTCGATCGCCTGCGCCAGGCCATAACCGGCCCGCAGTGAGCCGACCAGAAGCGTTAGCAGATCGGGCAGTTGGTTAATAAAGGCAGCGCGCCGGCGACTTTCGCTAATCTTGAGATAGACCAGCGGTCCGACGGCACATGCCAGCCCGACAAACACGCCGATCATGGCGTTCAACCGCCAAGAGCCGGCGAAGAAACCGACGGCGCCGAACAACAACATGACGAGAGCGAACTCAGCCGCCGTGAGCGGAACGTCAGCGCGTATCAGTGCCTGGGCCAGCTTCTCGCCCAAGCCGAATCCGTGCAGCATACGATTCAGCGCCGGAAAGCGGCCCGGATCCGTGTTGGTGTCTTCACGCCGCGGGCCGCGCACATAGTCACTCAACCCATACTCGGCCAGGCGCTGTTCGAGCGGGTCGCGCTGCGGAACCATACGCTTCATGGCAAGAAAGAAGCTGAGGATAGAGAGCCCAGCCAGGACGGCGACAATGAATGGGGAACTCATACGTACCTCACTTATGCGTCCACCGATGTGGTGCGATGAAATACTCGGTTGAAGAGGCCGCCACGCAAGGGCGACTTGCCGTTAACAGTTGCTGCGGCTGTGGCAGCTGTGGCAGCTGCGGCGGCCGCAGTAGCGCTGCTGCTGGTGTCGGCGACAAAGCGCTGGGCCAGCGTCTGAATCGAGCGAGCGACGGCACTGCGACTGTGGCTAAGAATCAGCGGCACGCCACGGTTGATGCTTAGGCTGACCAGCGGCTGGTCGTCCGGAACTGTGTGGTGGATGCGTACATGCAGCCGCTCTTCGATGTCGGTCTGGCTCACGCCCCCCGAGATGCCGGCGCGGTTCAGGACTAAGCGCACCTTGTTCCCCCCGTAACCACGCGAATGAAGTTGGTCGAGCATGAGTCGCGTGTTGCGCAGGCAGACGAGTTCGGGCACCACCGTCATCACAATGTAGTCAGCATTATCGAGGAAGGCATAGCCGGCCTCGTCAGGCAGCACGCCAAGATCGATGAATACCCATTCGAACATGCTGCGCAGGTTGGAGACGATCTGTTCGACTTGCGGCAGCGATATATCGAGTGCACCGTAGCTTGGCGGCGGCGCCAGCAACACCTCGATCCCCGAGGAATGCTTGACGAGCACGCTGGAGACCAGATCGCGGTCCAGGCGCGAGATGCGCGCCAGGAGCATACTGATGTCGTTATCACCCTCAAGATTGAGCGCCACGTCCAGCGCGGGGGCATTGTAGTCGGCATCGACAAGGACAACCGGCTTACCGGTTTCCTTGCGCACGGCGATAGCGGTATTGACCGTAATCAACGTGCGGCCGGTGCCACCCTTGGGGCCGATGAAGACGACGACACGACCGGGAGCATTATCATGACTTGGTTCGTTGCTGGGCGCCTGGTTCTGCACCAGAAGTTGGTAGATGGTCGACCAGAAGTCGTCGGCGATCAACGGTTTTACGACGAAGCCGCGTGCGCCGTTGAGCACAGCCTGGCGGGCAATGCCCATGGCGCCTTCCTCGACCATGATGAGCGTGACGGCAGCAGGCATGGCAACGCTCAGTTGGCGAATCACCTGCGGGGCTGGAATGCCCGTCAGATCGTCATCTACCAAGATTAAGTGAGGCAGTAAATCTTCGGCGCGCTTGGCCGCGACTTCTGCCTGTGCTACCCAGAACAGACGATGATCCCCTGCGTACTGCGCCAGGATTGCGCCGATCTGCTCGCGCAGGCTCTCGCGCTCGGCAATCAACAAGATACGAAGTGTATCTCCAGGTCCAATTCTCGACACCTTGTGCTCCCCTCTTATCTACCCGGCCCCGTAGGAATCCGATAGCGGTTGATCAGGTAATCGATGTCGACGGGATCAGTTACGAAGGGTTTTTCCACGCCCGGTGCACGCAGCACCAGGTCGATAACGCCGCCGGCGTCGATAGCGTATTTGACGGCGAGACCATCTTGCGGCGAAATCGATACAAGGACCGTATCGGGCAAGGTAGTGACGGATGAGTCTCCGCCGTCTTCTTCGCTGGCAGCGGGTGCGGGTACACCGCCGAGCAAAGCAGCAATGGTGACGTTCTGCAACAGGCCAAACGTAGTCTGCTGGTCCTCCTGCTGGGTATCAGTGGCGCCGATACCGCGGTTTTCGGGGAAATTAAGCGAGAACAGGATATCGACGTGGTCGCCGGCGGAGAGCATGCCCGAACGGCTGAGCATATCTTGCGCCGGCAGGGCCATCAGAACCTCGTCCTCTAGCAGGAAGAGGGCCTTGCGCCCATCAGGGGAGACCACGTTGGGGTCCACTAGTTTCTGTTCGATAATTGCTTCGCCGGGAAAGAGCGCTGTCATCGTCAGCCGGCCGACTGCGGCATCGGTGGTCAAGACGGCGCCTTCGGGCACCGCGTTGGCAGGCATGTCGACCTCAAGGAGGTCGTCGAGCGTGAGCATGCTGCGTACAGGCAGTGAGCGTGCGGACGTGAGGACAGTGACGGTGGGGCCGGCTGCGGCAGCGCCGGTTGGTGTTTCCGTCACTCGTGTGAGTGTCGTGTAGGCGACAAGGCCAGCGAGTAAGGCAAGCACGACGCCTGCCGACAACCAAACAAAGCCACGTAACCGGGCCATAGGTAGTTCCTTATGATCTGCAACCTGCGTAGTGGCGGCAGAAGCCAGCTAGGGACCGCGCCTGTCAAAGAAAGCGACGCTGCGTAAGCGCCCTAATATTCGCGCTGCATTGTTGCGGTTGACGCTAGCGTGACACTTCCATTTCCGCCCACAGTCTCCATTAGCATCCGTGTGATAAAGCCTGTTTGGTAGCGAACCGTCACGCGTACTAGTGGCTGGTTGTTGACGGTTGGCCAGTCTGTTGATACAGCCAGGCTATGGAAATCGACACTGGTCATCTTTGCTTTCGCCGCCGCCTCGATTCGATCGTTCAAACAGGCGCGCGGGCAATCTTCCGTGTCCATCACGATGCCGGTGCGCGCGCCCTCACGAGCAGCGTTAACCACCATCGTGTACTGAAAGAACAGAAACCCGAACTCGACGACGCTGAACATCAGTAATAAAAATAGGGGCAGGAGGAGGGCGTACTCGACCAGATCCTGTCCCGATTCAGCCCCCATGCGACGTGTCATGGTGCGCCTCATTTGTTGGGGCCTTTCGTCGCGCTGCATTCGAAGTGAAATGCAGCGCGACGAAAGGCCCCCATGTAGTACTGCCGATCCTGCGCTGCCAGCCGCCTTGTCAGACAAGCTGCGGCGACGTGGCGATACGACTAACCGTACGGTCCTGGTTACTGGCCGGCGGCGAGGAAGCCGGCGATGCGAGTCCAAATCTTGGTAACTTCCGGCCCAAGCAGCTGGAGGCCGATAATTGCCACGATGACGAACACGGCGATGATCAGTGCGTACTCGATCAGGTCCTGCCCTTCCTCGTCATTAATCATGCTCTTGAAGTAGCAGTATACGGACAAAAACAGAGCGTTCATTGAAATCCCCCTTCACTGGAAAGTGTTACTGAAAACTGAAACCAAAAACTTGCCTCGCTGACTTCTGCAAACGCCTGGCGAATGGCTACGCCATGACGCGTACATGCAACTGAATGCGCAAATACAATCTGCGTGAGAAGACCTAAAAACGGCACAAGTCTGCCGATACCGAGCTTGCGCTGCGTAGCAAAGGCGCTACCTGCCCGGTGTTCCAAGTTCTCTTGCCTATCGGCTTTGGCGATCCATGTGCTGATTGTTGTGCTTCTCTGCGTTTGCGCTGCTGTCTCTGTTACTCGGAGGTCTTAACAGTTTTGCTGACAACATAGTAAAGCGGAATGGCGCCGGACGCATCGGTCATATAAGCGATCTTGTCGCAGGCGCAAAATAGGTCATTTGATGGGGTAAAAGAGGCGCAATTGCAGTACGCGGACTTACAGGGCAAGCAACAGCTTACATATTCTTAATAGAGCAGGTTCGAGAATAAAAAAATACATCCTAGAGGCTTGGATCAAATGTTGCCGGCTCCTCGATCTCGGGCACCACCGCCAGGCCGCGCTTGCCCTGCGCCAGACGCGCCGTCACGACCTGGGCATCATGCTGGAAGACCAGCAGCGCGTTGCGCTCTGCCGCCTCCCGGCGCAGGCGCCGCTTGCTCTCCATACTCTGCAGCGGCGCAATATCAAAGGCCGGCACCCAGGGCAGACGCTCCAGGTGAACCGCCCAGCTGGCAGCGTCGGTGAGGAACAGAAGGCTTTCGTCCCCATCTTCCACCCAAACAGTCTGGATATAGGCCGTGTGGCCGGGTGCAATATCGGTGCGCACGCCTGGGGCCAGGCGCTGCGGACCGTCCACGACGTCGAGCAGGCCGCATTCCAACAACGGTTTGAAGTTGTCGGCGACGTAGGTGGCGGCAGTGCGTTCATTGGGGAAGCTTGCATCGGCCAATTCGATGCGCTGGCCGATGAAGCGGGCACGCGGGAAGACAGGGACGGGCACAGCTCCGGGTGCGGGCTGGCCGTCATCCGTATCCCAATGGGTCGAACCGCCAATGTGGTCGCCATGAAAGTGGGTGAAAAGAACGATATCTATATCTTCGGGCGCAAACCCCACGCGCGCCAGTTCGCCGGCGAGACGCCGGTTGCGGTTGTCCATGCCCAGCCGTTGGCGCACCTTTGGCGGCAGTTTGTCGCCGTTACCCGTGTCCACCAGGATCAGGCCGGCGGTCGATTCAATGAGCAGCGAGCGAGAGTCACAGGGGATCTGGTTCAGTTCGTTGGGGGCGATGACCTGCTGCCACATGCTGCGTGGGATCAGGCCAAAAAAGCCGCCGCCGTCGACATATTGCAGGCCATCGCTCAAGATGTGGCAACGAAGGGAACCGACAGTCAAGGTGTAAGCCATGGGTGACCTCCCGACCATCATTATACCACCGCCACCGTAACGCAGGTGTGGGGAGAGGGGTTCGGGAGAAGACATGTGAGATAATCATAGCGGTCGCCGCGGAACCGCACGGCATGCGCCGGCGTTAGCAAACACGGCGCATCTGCACCAATCCATTTCGATTTCGAGGGAATTCTGCCATGGTAAAAGTGAACGAACCCCGCAATCCACTGCTGCAGCCGCGACTGTTGCTACTCCTGGTGTTGGCCGTATCCTCGGCCCTTAGTGTAACTTTATCGATTCTGCGTATTTGGTATTCCGACACGCGGTCTTACGTGTTCTTAAATTGGAACCTGATATTGGCGTGGGCGCCGCTAGTGCTCGCCTTTGTGTTGTGGCGCCTGGATCGCAGGCCAGGACGTAGGCCGCGCTTGCTCATGCTTTTGGTTTTTGGCAGTTGGCTGCTCTTCTTTCCCAACTCGCCCTATATTGTCAGTGACCTCATTCATATCTCTCCACGCGGCAACGTACCTGTATGGTACGACGCCATCATGATTTTCTCATTTGCGTGGAATGGGCTGATGCTCGGCTTTATTTCGCTGTGGATTGTACAGCAGTTGACGGCGCGCTGGTTTAGCCGGCCGGCCAGTTGGCTGTTCGTGACTGCCACCTTGACGGCGACCGGCTTTGGAATCTACCTGGGCCGCTTTCAGCGCTGGAACAGTTGGGATGTCCTGGTGGACCCGCTGGGAATGGCAAAGCAAGTGCTAATCTACGCCTTGAACCCATTCGACTACCCGCGCACCGTGGGAGTGACGTTGCTCTTCGGCGGCTTTCTAACCGTGGCATATTTGACCGTGACGCTGCTGCCGGCGGCGATGGCCAAGAGCTTGGCGGATGGACGGGCTGACGCCTAGACGATTCATCTGATCGCATTCGTTCCTCCTTGATCTGTGAGAGCTTGGCGCAGGCGCCGTTCGACGGGCCGTACGGACAAACCTTTAGCTTTGTGGACCCGGATCGATAGACGACTACAGTGCATGACCGCGCAACGTAGGTGACGTGACCTACGGAAGGTCATTTTCGGCTGTGCTATAATGGCCGGCATGCTGGATGATAAAGGTGAGGAGAGAAATAAGGCGGAGGATCGGCTGGACGCTATCGAGTTGCGCCCGGGGATGGAGCCGCTGACGGCAGAGGAGAAGGAACAGTTTCTGGCACGCGTGCGGGCGCAAGGACGTGTGCTGACAAGCGAGGAACAGTATACGTTGTTTGGACCCCCCCCTGAATCCAAAACGGAAGCACCAACCTATACGGACGTTGCTCCGATGCAGGCGGCGGAGCTGGCAGACAACGAGTTGGTACAGCTGGCGCAGGATTTCTTTCCCGAGTTGGGCGGAACTGCAGGAGGGCTGCAGTTACGCCTGGTACAAGGCGTTATTTTTGATTTCGACTTCACGTTGGCACGCCTGGCGCAGCCGCTCGGCACGCTGCTGGCAAGCGGGGCGCAGGCTGCGGAAGCATATATGCGCAGCACCGGAATGGACCTGCCGCCTGACTTTGCAGTCAATATTGTAGAGGCGCGCCGTTTTGCCGAAGAGAAGTCGGTGGAGGAGAAGGAAGAGCACATCGCCGACGACGCGCTCAGCTTCTTACTGCAGTTCTACGGTTACCCCACCTCACGCATGGATCCACAGGTTCTCAGGCAGGCTGTGGATATCTTCTACGCCCCTGAGATGACATCCTGGCGCCTTGCACCAGGCGTCAAACAGATGCTGGAGTCATTGCGTGTGGACGGCTATAAGTTGGCTCTGCTCGCCAACTACAATTGCGATCGAGTGTTCCAACGAACAGTCGATTACCTTGGGCTGCGCAACTATTTTGACGTCTGCCTGTGTAGTGCAGCAGTGGAATACCGCAAGCCTGACACCAAATTCTACCAGATAGTACTCGACCGCTGGGATGCCCTGCCCTACGAGGTGGTGGTGGTAGGCGATAGCCTGGTGGACGACGTGCAAGGTGGACTTGAGTTGGGGGCGTTGACGGTATGGGTGAACAGCCAGACGACAGCCCAGGTAGAGAAGCAGAACCAGATGGTGGCGGAGCAGGTGAAGCCGGATGCCGTAATAACGAGTTTGGAACAATTGCCGGAATTGGTTCGGCAGTGGTCATAGCGTAGACCACCGGTTCACATAGGACCTGCGGACCGCATGGCCAGCAGGTGGCTGTCCGGGCTGCACAGGACTTGCTGTCTACAGTAAGATTGTCACGTGAGAGGCGGTTGGGTGGGGCAATGAGTGTGCGCAGGCGTTATCCGGAGTCGCCACTGGTAGGCGCGGCGGCGGCCGTATTTGACGCGGAGGGACGCGTGCTGCTGGTGCAGCGCGGGCGACCGCCGCGCATGGGGCAATGGGGTTTGCCGGGCGGGATGCTCGAATTGGGGGAACGTCTGGCGGACGCCGCGGCACGCGAGGTGCGCGAGGAGTGCGGCGTCGAAATTGAGGTGGGCGGTGTGGCAGGGGTGTTTGAGCCGGTGACGCTCGATGAGGAAGGACGCATCGAGTACCATTATGTAGTAATCGACTTTTGGGCGCGGCATGTGGGTGGCGAGGCGTGCGCCGGCGACGACGCGGCAGGCGTTGCCTGGGCGACAATGGACGAGATCGAGAGCTATGTGCTGATGCCCGAAAGTTTGCAGGTAGTGCACGACGCGTATGCGCTGTGGCGCGAAGCGCGATCATAAAACAAAAGCATGACAAACAGGAACGACGCAAAGATGACTGTGAAAAATGGAAAAGCGACAGCCGAAGAGATTCTGCAGCGAGCGCGGGAGTTGCACGACGAGATTCGAGCGTGGCGACGGGAGATTCACCGCTATCCGGAATTGACATTTACCGAGCAGCGCACGGCAGGCCTGGTCAATTCAGTATTGCTGGGCCTGGGCATCGAAACCGAGACCGAAGTGGCCAAGACCGGCATGGTAGGTCACATCGGCGGCGGAACGGGGCCAGTCGTGGCGCTGCGCGCCGACATGGATGCGCTGCCGATTCAAGAGGTTAACGGTACGGAGTTTGACAGTACGCGGCCTGGTATTATGCACGCCTGCGGGCATGATGCCCACACCGCCATGCTGTTGGGCGCCGCTGCCATCCTGAAGCAGCTGGCCAATGACGGGCGGCTGCCGGGCTCGGTCCGGCTGCTTTTCCAGCCAAGCGAAGAGGCACAGGACCGCGAAGGCAAATCTGGCGGCATGCGCATGGTCGAGGAAGGCGCGCTTAGGGGAGTGGACGCCGTGTTTGGGCTGCATGTAGACGCACAGCACGACGTGGGGCGCGTGGCGACACGGCCCGGCCCAATGATGGCGGCCGCAGATATGTTCAAGCTGGTGATTCGCGGCTCCGGCGGGCATGCAGCACGCCCGCAGAGTACGATCGATCCGATTGCGCTGTCGGCGCACGTCATCAACGCGGTGCAGCAGATAGTGAGCCGGCGGCTAAACCCGACCGAACCGGGCGTGATTACAATTGGAACCATTCACGGCGGCACCGTGAACAACGTCATTCCCGACACGGTGGAAATGACGGGGACAATCCGCTCGTTCGCGCCCGAAGTGCGACAGCTGCTGCGCGACGAGTTGGCCAAGGCCGTGCGGGTGGTCGAGCCGCTGGGCGGGACGGCGGAACTGAAGATCTACCCGGGGTATCCGCCGGTCGTCAACGACGACGAAGCTGCAGGTGTCATGGCTGCCGCCATGGGCAAACTGCTGGGCGAGGACAACGTCCTACGCAGCGATTTGATCATGGGAGCCGAGGACTTTGCCTATATGGTGCAGGAAGCGCCGGGCTGTTTCTTGCGGCTGGGCGTGCACGACCCGGCGTGGGCGGAGCACTATCCCGTCCACCGCGCCGACTTCCGCATGGACGAGGATGCGCTGCCGATCGGGTCGGCGGCGTTGGTTACGGCTGCGCTGGAGTGGATGGAGCAGAAGGGCTAGACAGACGGCATTAATATGGGCAGAGAAGACAACATACAGGCGCAAAGCGTCGATAAGCGCGCAGGGCGCAAGCGAATCGTCGCGATGAGCTCCGCCATGGGGTATTTGCTGGTGCTGGTCTTGCTCTTGGCAGGCTGCGGACAGACGGAGCCGGTGCCGCTGTTATTTGCCGTGGCGCCATGGAAGAGCGGCGAGCAGCACACGATGAGCCTGACCAATGCCGATGGCCAGCAGGTTGGGTCCGCTATTTACACGTTGAACAGCGCAGAGGATGGTGGGAACGGGCCAGCGTGGGCTTTTGAACGCGAGATTGCAGCTTTGGGCAGCCAAGAGGTGATTACTGTCACCATGGACGCACAGGGTTTTCGGCCACAGGCGTCGCGCCTGTGGAGGTCCAACAATGGCGACCAGGAAAGCGTAGAAGCACAGTACAGCAGTGGCCAGGTGGATATGCTTCTTAACACGCGGCAGAATATCATGACCACGCAACGGGCACAGGTGCCAAGCGACGCACGCGAGACGGTGACCCTGCCCATGCTGCTGCGGGCACTGCCGTTGGCAAATGGCTATGCCACGCGGATCAACGTTTACATGCCGGTGGCATCACAACTGGAACGTCTCGATGTGCGTGTGACCGGCGAGGAGGCACTGCAGACTGAGGGCGGTTCATTTGCCACCTGGGTAGTAGAGTTGGACACACCCGACTCACAAAGCAAAGCGTGGATCGGCAAAGAGGCGCCGCACGTGTTGGTAAAGTACCTGGACGGGCGCAACAAGGCCACGCTGGAACTGACGCAGTACCAGGCCGGCGAGTAGGGAACATATTGCAGGAGGGGCTCGTCCCCAGCATTGCGCACGCCAACTGTCCCCGGACAGCGCAAGAGATCTCCAGTGTGAGAATCGGTTGCGTTGGCCGGGGATTTTCTGTTTTGCGCACGGTGTACCATTGAATGGTACGCGCACAAGAGGCGATGTAACGAAGCTGGCTATTGAGTTGCAACGTGTAAAGACCTAAAATTGGCAGTGAGGAAGCAAAATTGCTGCTGCCAATAAAAATACGGAGGAGCTCGTGAAACTGCGACTGGATAAATTTACGCTGGTAGTGCTGGCAGTCGTGGGGCTATTGCTGGTGGCGGCGGTGATCACCGTCAGCCGCGGCAACGCACCGACAGAAGAGGCGTATCGGACGGACGATGTGCCCGAGACGCCGGTAGTGAATGCATTCTTGGCGCTGCAAAAGGGCGACCTGGCAAAGGCTCGCCAACAATATACGCAAGCTGTACTAGACCGGACGGAGAAGGATCCGGGCTATGGCCCGCTGCGTGGGCAGGCGTACTACGGTGACGCATCGCGGCGGCTGCGGGTGACCGAGTCGCGTATCGACCCAGATGATCCCAATCGCGCCTATGTGACGGCGGCAGTCGACAACTACTCGACAGGCGGGCTGTTTAACAGCGGTTCGACCTATACCTCGGAGCGGGTTGTGGAGGTCGTACGGGAAGACAGCGCCTGGAAAATCAACGTCGAGGAGTACTTCTACTAAGCCGGCGCGCTCCGGGATGATCTCTGGCAGAAGGAGGGTATGGTATGACGGCGACTTATGAACAGGCGGCACGAACCGGCGAGCGGCTGGCGCCCGTGCGGCGAACCTACATCTATATCGTCGCGTTCGTGAGCCTCGGGGTGGCCCTGGCCGGCATGGGCAGCCTGGTGGACGCCTTGGCGCGCCTGTGGCTCGATCAACGTGGTGGCGCAGTTGGCCCCTACATCTACAACCGGAGCCTGGCCGCCAGCGCCGGCCTGCTGCTGGTAGCGACGCCGATTTTTCTCGTGCATTGGGGGTTGGCGCAGGCCAGGCGAACCGAGGCGGATGAGCGATCCTCGCTGCTGCGCAAGTTGTTTTTGTATGCGGCGTCGGCGTTGTCGCTGGCGTGGATGCTGACGACGGTCTATATTTTTGTCTACGAAATCGCGGCGCTGGCGTTGGGCCAGCCGCTCGCAGAGTCGAGTTTGTGGCCATCAGGTTGGCTGTCTACGCTGATCATGGGAGTGGCAAACGGCGCGCTCGTGGCGTATTGGTATGCCATATTGCGCGGCGACGGCGACTTTGGCGCCGAAAGAACCTCAGGGCGAATCGTGCGGCAGTTGTTTATGTTGGTGGCAGGCCTGGCTGGCCTCGTGCTGATGCTGTGGGGTGCGGCCACCGGCCTGCAGGTGCTGCTGCAGCTGCTCGTGGATGCGTTTGGCGCAACAACTGGTGACGTGACGACCGGTGGGCGTTGGTGGCAAGACTCGTTGGCAAGTTCGTTTACCCAAGTCCTGGTCGGTGCGTGGCTGGCCTATACAAATCGCGCACAATGGCACGAGATCATAGCCGAGCACCCACAAGAGGGCCAGGCCGCATTGCGGCGGCTCTACCTGTACGCAAGCGTCGTCATAGGGGCCATTGCGACCCTGACACCGGCGGCACTTCTCCTGCGTGAGTTGCTCCTGATGGTGTTCGGTGACTCGACGGGGACGGCCGCAGAGCTGCTCAACAAGGTGATCGTGCCGATCTCGTTCGTACCGGTAGGCCTGGTGATCTGGCTCTGGCATTGGCGCATCCTGCGGCAGGAAGCGGCGGCTTACGGCGAATCCGACCAGGGTGCAACCGTGCGGCGCATCTACTTCTACTTGATGGCTGCCACAGGGCTGGCGCTGCTGTGGGTAGGTTGCGTGGAATTGTTGCACGCGCTGCTGGACACCGTACTGACTGGATTGGCGGGGCCAACGGATATCTGGCACGAGCCGCTGGCCAACGGCCTGAGCCTGCTGGCTGTGGGTGCACCGATCTGGGCGCTGCACTGGCGCAGCGTTCAGCGGGTCGCCGGGCAGGCCAACGAGCAGGGCAGCGCCGAGCGCGATGCGCTGATGCGCAAGATCTACCTGTACGGTGTGGCGCTGATCGGCGCCTTGATTATCCTGTTCCAGCTGGCCCAGGTCATATACCGGCTGTTGCTGGCCCTCATGGGTGACGTCACGGCCAGCCTGTTCACAACCGAGACGGCGCACCAGTTGGCGGATTGCCTGGTGGCAGGACTGATCTGGGCAGTGCACCTGCTGGCCATTCGCGACGATGCGCGGCTGGAAATGGCAACTCCAAAGCCGCTACCGCAGCCTTCCGCGGTAGCGCCGGCGGTCCCAAAGGACGCGACACCGCAAGAGCGCAGGGCGCTGCTGGAGCTGCGGAAAACGGCGCTGGAACAAGAACTGGAGCAGGTCAAACAAGAGCTAGAGCTGCCCTAGCCGGCTACATTGACGCCCCACTCATAGACCAGGATGCCACCATTCCAGCCGGTGGCTGCGACTAGGATCATGCCGGCGACCAAGACTGCTGTCAGCCAAACACGCGACGAGGGGTTGTCGAGCAAATCGACAACCCCTTTTCCATTGGCACCCTCTTTGAGGGTGCGCGCCTTGCGCGCCTTGACGCCCCGAAAAATCCAGCCTTGATACAGCAGCAAGCCATAGAGGATCAGCAGACCCAAGCCGGTGGCAGTATGCCAATTGAGGACCATACGATAGGGGGCATCGGGCGGCAGTGGGCTTTGAGCGAGTAGACCACTCAGGACGACGGGAACAATTGCGAGCCAGCCCAGGCCAATCAGGAACCAGGCAGTGCGACGCAAATCAATGCGAGGATTCGGGCCGGCCAAATGATAGAGATGCACCAAAGCCATGGCGCTGCCGAGCAATAGCAGGGCGATGGGGAAATGGACGATGGCAGGATGCAGGTGCGTCAACAGGTTCATAGGGAAAGCGCATCACAGACATTGCGGCACGGATTTAATATCTTCGTAATAGACATTTAACGTTTAGGTCATGCACTTGCAGTAAGCTGGTAACCGAAGCTGGCTATAGACTCCTGGCAATAGCAGCGCAAGGCGCGTGGCATGCTGGTTCGCAGGAAGCGTGCGGGCTGGACGGTCGATAATTTTCGGGTCACATTTGCGGACTAACCGGATAGAGGAGTGACGGATGCAAAAGATTCATTGGTCGGAGATAACGCCGGAGCATGTCTATCTGAACCGGCGGCACTTTATGCAGGCAGGCTCGTTGGCGGCAGGCGCATTGGCGTTGGCAGCGTGTGGTCCAGGGCGTGCGCCGGCAGAGGCCGTGCAGGATGCGGCAGCAAACCAGGCGCAAGCGGAGGCGTTGGTAGGAGGCGAACTACCCGAGGCGCTGGCACATGAGCAACCGACGGCCGGTGCAAGCACAGACGAACTGGGCGATGCCCTCAACAAGTTTGAGGAGATCACCAACTACAACAACTTTTATGAATTCAGCACCAACAAGGAATCTGTCGCTCCGCAAGCGCAAGATTTCAAGCCCTATCCCTGGACGATCGAGGTAGGCGGATTGGTCAACAAGCCGCAGACCTTTGCTATCGAAGACATCTATAAGAAGTTTGTACAGGAAGAGCGCATCTACCGGCTGCGCTGTGTCGAGGCGTGGTCGATGGTAATTCCATGGGTGGGGTTCTCGATTGCAGCGCTGCTCAAGGAAGTGGAGCCCAAAAACGAGGCGCAGTATGTGCGCTTTGTGAGCGTGATGCGGCCGGAGGAGATGCCCGGCCAGCGCATGGCAATCCTGGAGTGGCCGTACCAAGAGGGGTTGCGCATGGACGAAGCCATGCACCCCTTGGCAACTTTTGCGACAGGGATGTATGGCAAGCCCTTGACCAACCAACAGGGGGCCCCGTTCCGGCTGGTCGTGCCCTGGAAATATGGCTTTAAGAGCATCAAGTCGGTCGTCAAGGTGGAAGTGACGGACTCGATTCCGGGCACAGCGTGGAACACGGCGGCTCCGGATGAATACGGCTTCTATGCCAACGTCAACCCCAACGTTAACCACCCGCGCTGGTCGCAAGCTACGGAACGTCGGATTGGCGAGACAGGCCGCCGGCCAACGCTGATGTTTAACGGCTATGAGCAGGAAGTAGCGTCGTTGTACGACGGTATGGACTTGTCAAGGAGTTTCTAATGGCGGCTCAGCAGCAGGTGGCGGGCAGTTCACGCAGTGGGCGCAGTTCACGCAGCAAGCGCAACATCAATTGGCTTTGGTGGGCGGCGAATGTCGCGGCTGCCTGGCCCCTGGTGCTGATGGTTTGGGAGTACTACCAGGGCACGCTGGGGATCGATCTTGTCAACGCCATCAACAACCGTACGGGACGGGCGGCGGTCATTCTGTTGATGGCCAGCCTGGCGTGCACCCCGTTGAACATCCTATTTGGCTGGCGACAAGTGTTGACGCTGCGCAAGTCGCTGGGGTTGTGGGCGTTCGCCTATGCGCTGCTGCACCTCTTAAATTTTGTCGGCCTGGATTATGCATTCAACTTGGGGCAAATTTTTCAGGATGCAATCCTGAGCAAGCCTTACATCCTGGCAGGCTTAGCTGCGCTACTGGTTCTGATCCCGCTGGCCATCACCTCGACGCGCGGATGGATGCGCCGCTTGGGACGCAACTGGAAGAAGCTGCACCGCCTGGCCTATGCGGCCGGCGTACTTGCAGTTCTACATTTCTTGTGGCAGGCCAAGGCGGCCGAACGTTGGGAGCCGCTGCTCTATGGCGTGGGCTTGGGATTGCTGCTGCTCGTTCGCATCCCCAGTGTACGCCAGGCGATCGCGCAGTTGCGAGGCAGTCTGTCGCGGCGCAACGTGGCAGCGATGCAAGTGGTGGGTGACACGGGAACAGGACGCACGGCGAGGAGCGCCGCCAGGCAGCGCACCTCGTCGCCGAAAGAGTCGCCGCTAGAATCGTAACGGGACTTAGGGTTGGAACTGGCCGGGGCTGTCGAGACTGGAGACCTTTTCGCTGAGCAGACCGATCTTGCGGCTCAGTTCTTCGATCTCGTTCTTGTTGGGCACATTGAGGCGGTTCAGAATAGTCTCGACACTGTCTTCGAGCGCAATGCCGGCCTTCTTAGTAATGTCCTCACGTGCTTTGCTTGCTTCTTCTTCACGCTGGCGGCCTTGCTTACGCAGGTCGGTCACGATCTTCTGGGCATCTGCTTCAGCGATCTCCCCGCGCTCGACAAGATGCGTGAAGAGCTCGCCCGCCTCGTCTGCGGTGAGGGCAACGCCGCCGATGCTGGCAAGCAATACCTTGCGCACCATTAGATAGAGATTGGCGCTCTGGACAATCAGTTCATTGCGAACATCGACCATAGCTTCTTTAGCTTGGCCGGGCAGACTCTTCTCATCCTGCGTTGGCATAGCGTGCGTTTCTCCTACCTCCGTGTGTGGTGTCCACGGTGTCAGGGATGTGAGATCCTTGGGCGAAAAGGCTATCATGTGCGCGCAGACGTGTCAACTGAACCAGGGCTGGCGGGGTCCTGAGGTGATGGGCGGACGCGGCGCAGCTTGATTTTATGTTGCAGGCGTGTTGGCGGGATTCTGGCAGAATTGACAACCACCCGGAAATTGCACGGCCGGCTTGTCGAGTCCACGCCGGCGTACATCTAGCCGGTCGTGACAAGTGAGCGCAGACGGTCCAGCGTGGCAGGCCCGATTCCGGGGACACGGTCCAGTTCTTCGACGTTCCCATAGGGACGGTTGCCGATGATGCCTTGGGCCTTGGCAGGTCCAATGCCAGGAAGAGATTCAAGTTCTGCTGCTGTTGCCGTGTTTACGTTGATGAGACCGGTGGCAGGCAGGGCGGCGGTGGCCGGATCACTGGTTGGCTGACCCTCGGCAGCCAAGTCGATCGAGGTGGAGCGCACGATCGAAGTGGGAGTGGGCAAGGCTGCCGTAAGCCCGGCTGCGGGAGCAGCCGTAATCGGTTGTGCAGTCGGTTGTGCGGCTGGTGGCGTGCTTGGCAGCGTGCTTGCATCTGCCAATGCGGGGGCGGCGGCAACGGTGGCCGGCCCAGGAATGTGGAGTTGAGCGCCGTCGAGAAGGGGTTGTGCCTGGTTAACAAACGCCGGATCAACATCTGCCTGCAGGCCGCCGGCGGCAACGATGGCGGCGCCGATACGCGCGCCGGCGGGCAGCGTGTACAGGCCAGGGTGTTGAACGGCGCCGCTGACAAAGACGACGAGCGCGCCAGGCGTCGGCGTTTCCGGTAGCGCCGTCGGCGCGGGGGAGGGCACAACGGGTGGCGGCTGGAGTTGCATGGCAGCCGGTTCGGGGCGACGCAGCAGAAACAAGCTGGTCCCGAGCAGAAGTAGGGCGGTGACGAGTCCTAACAGGTAAGAAGGCAGGTGAAAACGGGCTGAGGATTCCGGTGCGGGTGACATGGCGGACATGGTGATATCTCGGTCGGTTTCTCGCTTATGGACTTCTACAATGGCATCAGATGGACGTGCAAGCTGCTGGTGGATTCAGCTTAGGACGGTTATGACGGCGAGGCAATATGAAAACTCTTATGAACCTCTCATGTTATTGCGAGAACAGAACTTGAATGTTTTGGCAAATTGGGAAAATTGGGATTTGACACGGCGCCGCGATAGTGGTAATATTCATGTTTACGGCAAGCGACCAAACGGGCGCGTGCCGCGTAAGACGGCTAAACTATGGTGGAATGGAGATCAGGCGGCGACAGGCGGAATTAACCCCGGAATTCTTACGGACCTGTAGCGAAGCCTGATTTTTTTGCTGGGTACAAATCGATAACGAACCGCAAGGGAATGTGTCGAGGAAAAAGGCACCGAAGTGTAGAAGGCGACAGGCGCGGCGAGGCGTCTGTCGGGACCTTTCTGCCTAGGTGTCTTCTTGCCATTTTTGGGACAAGAAGGAGTTGGATTCCATGAACCAATCCGGTTACGGAAATCACGGGACCTCGCAGGACCGGCGCATCGCGCGTAAGAATTACGCCCGAACGCCAACCGTACTCGAGCTGCCGCGCCTGACGGAAGTGCAGTTGCACAGCTTCGAGTGGTTTAAGCACGAAGGTCTCAAGGAGCTGTTCGCCGAGATTTCGCCGATCGCGTCCTTTAATAAGGCGCTGGAGTTGCACTTTGGCGACTTCTATTTTGGCGAGCCGAAATACCCGGAGGAGGAATGCCGCGAACGTGACATCACATACGCTGCGCCTTTGTGGGTAAAGGTCAAACTGCTGAACCGAGAAACGGGTGAAGTCTCCGAACAGGAAGTCTTCATGGGTGACTTTCCGTTGATGACGGACTCAGCAACGTTTATTATCAACGGCAGCGAGCGTGTGGTGGTGTCGCAGTTGATCCGGTCGCCCGGCGTCTACTTTACGACCGAAACCGACCGCACGTCTGGCCGCGACCTGGCAGGGGCGAAACTGATCCCCAGCCGCGGTGCATGGCTGGAGTTTGAAACCTCCAAGCGCGACATCGTCAGCGTCAAGGTAGACCGCAAGCGCAAGCTGCCGGTAACACTGCTGCTGCGTGCGGTCGGCTTTGGCACGGATGACGAAATTCGCGCCGTGTTTGCGGACACGGACACCAACATCGACCATCCCTATATCGAATCGACGCTGGAGCGCGACAACACATCGAATCCGACGACGAACAGCGATAAGGGTGTGGACGATGCGCTGTTGGAGTTCTACAAGAAGCTGCGCCCTGGCGACCCGCCGACGCTGGACAACGCCAAGAACTTCGTGCAAAACCTGTTCTTCTCGTCACGCCGCTATGACCTGGGCAAGGTGGGTCGCTACAAGCTGAACCGCCGCCTAGGCTTGGACACGCCGCTGGAAGACCGCATTCTGACCAACGAAGACCTGGTTGCGGTCATCAAGCGCATTATTCAGATCAACAACGGCGAGGGCCGGGCGGACGACATCGACCACCTGGGCAATCGCCGCATCAAGACCGTGGGCGAACTGATCCAAAACCAGTTGCGCATCGGGCTGTTGCGCATGGAACGCGTGGTGCGCGAACGCATGTCGATTCGCGACCCCGACCAGGTGACCCCGCTGTCGCTGATCAACATCCGCCCGGTGGTGGCGGCGACACGCGAGTTCTTTGGCGGATCGCAGCTTTCGCAGTTCATGGACCAGACCAACCCGCTGGCCGAGCTGACGCACAAGCGCCGCTTGTCGGCCCTGGGCCCCGGCGGTCTGCGCCGCGAGCGCGCCGGCTTTGACGTGCGCGACGTGCACTTCAGCCACTATGGCCGCATCTGCCCGATCGAGACGCCGGAAGGACCGAACATCGGTCTGATCGGTTCGCTGGCTTCGTATGCGCGGGTCAACGACTTTGGCTTTATTGAGACGCCGTACCGCCGTGTGTTCAACGACATGCCGCTCGTCGCCGCGCGACTGAGCGAACTGGTTGGGCATACGCTGGACGTCGACGTGACCGATCCGGCCACGGGGGCAGTGATTGCGGCGCGCAACACAGTTGTCGATGCAGAACTGGCCCAAAACATCGGGCTGGCGCTGGGCGCAAATGGCGACGGCCCTAATGCACCGCGTGTCCGTGTCAAACCCTTTGTGTCGCGCGAAGTGCAATATATGACAGCCGACGAAGACGAGCTAGCGCCAATTGCGCAGGCTTCTTCGACCCTGAGCGCTACCGGCGAGTTCCAAAATCAACGCCCATCTTCGCGACGCGGCGAAGCCTTCGAGTTCACGCAGGCCTCGCAGGTGCGCTTGATGGACGTGTCGCCGAAGCAGATCGTCGGCGTATCGGCAGCTTTGATTCCGTTCCTCGAGCACGACGACGCCAATCGTGCGTTGATGGGTTCCAACATGCAGCGCCAGGCCGTGCCGCTGGTGCGGCCGGATGCGCCCGTGGTCGGCACCGGTATGGAGTTCCAGTCGGCCATCGATTCGGGCCAGGTCATCGTGGCCAAGGCGGCGGGCGAGGTAATCAGCGTTACCGGCGACACGATCGTGGTGCAGGAGAACGACGGCAACCGCCGCATCTACAACCTGCGCAAATATAACCGCTCGAACCAGAGCACCTGTATCGACCAGCGCCCCATCGTTTTCAAGGGCGATGTCGTAGGCCAGGGCGCAGTGCTGGCCGACTCGTCTTCGACGGACGGTGGCGAGCTGGCACTGGGCCAGAACGTGCTGGTCGCCTATCTGTCATGGGAAGGCGGCAACTTCGAAGACGCTATCTTGGTCTCCGAGCGACTGGTGCAAGACGACAAATACACGTCGATCCATATCGAGAAGCACGAAGTGGACGCACGTGAAACCAAGCTGGGTCCCGAAGAGATCACGCGTGACATCCCCAATGTGGGTGAAGACGCGCTCAAGGACTTGGACGAAGACGGCATCATTCGCATTGGCGCCGAAGTGACGCCCGGCGACATCCTGGTCGGCAAGATCACGCCCAAGGGCGAGACCGAGCTGACGCCGGAAGAAAAGCTGCTGCGGGCTATCTTTGGCGAAAAGGCGCGCGAGGTCAAGGACTCGTCGCTGCGCCTGCCCCACGGCGAGCGCGGTAAAGTAGTGGACGTCAAGATCTTTGATCGGGACGAGCACCGCGACCTGGCTGCGGGCGTCGAGAAGATCGTGCGCGTGTCTGTGGCGCAGCGCCGCCGCCTCACCGAAGGCGACAAGATGGCCGGCCGCCATGGCAACAAGGGCGTCATCTCCAAGGTTGTGCCGGTCGAGGATATGCCATTCCTGCCGGACGGTACGCCTGTGGACATCATTCTTAATCCGCTTGGCGTGCCCGGTCGCATGAACATCGGTCAAATTCTCGAGGCGCACTTGGGCTGGGCTGCCTGGCGCCTGGGCTTTATGGCGGAGACCCCGGTGTTTGACGGCGCCAAGGAAGACGAGATCGAGGCCGAACTGGCACGCTCCTGGCTCATCGACCGTGCCTGGCAGGCCGCTTCGCAGAAGGCATGGACGCACGTCAAGGCGCAGGGCATTAACCCGCTCGAACTGGCGGACGACGACGACGCGCGTTTGATCTATCTCATCGACTGGCTGCAGGACGCCGGTTACGATGCGGAGCGCATCTTCCGCGACCGTGCCTACGCCCGCCAGTCAGTGCTCAAGCAGTGGCTGCTCGAGCAGGGCTATGACCCGGCCGAGATCCTGCCGGAGAGCTACAACGAATTCCGCGCACCGGCCGAGTCAAACCTGGTCACGCGCGAAGTGGCGCTCAAAGAGTGGATGAAGTTCCACACCCAAGATATCTTTGTCGACGCCGACGAGGAGACGCTGATTGCCAAGGCCAAGGAAGATGGCGACAAAATCAAGGCCGGCTTCCGTGTGGTCCTGTCGCCCGAACAGATCGACAATCTGAGCGGGGCCCAGTTGGAAGCTGCCTCTGACGCACTCAGCCGAGCCGTCGGTTGGCCGCTGCCCACTACGGGCAAGCAGCGCCTATACGACGGCAAGACCGGCGTGGCGTACGATTCGCCCGTCACCATCGGCATCGTGCAGATGCTTAAGCTGCACCACTTGGTGGAAGACAAAGTGCACGCCCGCTCGACCGGCCCCTACTCCCTCGTCACCCAGCAGCCGTTGGGCGGCAAGGCACAGTTCGGCGGCCAGCGCTTCGGCGAAATGGAAGTGTGGGCGCTCGAAGCTTATGGCGCGGCGCACATCCTGCAGGAGATGCTCACCGTCAAGTCGGACGACATCACCGGCCGTGTTAAGACCTATGAGTCTATCGTCAAGGGCGAGCCAATCCAGTCGCCGGGCGTACCGGAGTCCTTCCGGGTGCTGGTGAAGGAACTGCAGAGCCTGGGGCTGGCAGTCGAGGTCATCAACGAGAAGAACGAGGTCATTCACTTCGGCAAGGAAGAGACGACCGACAACCTGCCACGCCTGGGCTTCAGCCTTAACGTGCCGGGCGCGATGACCAAGTTGAGCAGCGGCGAGTAATGCTCTTGAGCACACACGGTCTGATTCAGTTGGAGGACCAACTTCAATGGAAGTAAAGAATTTTGACGCAATTCGTATCTCCCTTGCCTCGCCGGAGCAGATCCGCGACTGGTCTTATGGCGAGGTGACCAAGCCGGAGACGATTAATTACCGCACGCTGCGGCCTGAACGAGATGGGCTGTTCTGCGAGCGCATCTTCGGGCCGACGCGTGATTGGGAGTGCGCCTGCGGCAAGTACAAGCGCGTGCGTTACAAGGGTATTGTCTGCGACAAGTGTGGCGTAGAAGTTGCCCCGTCACGCGTGCGCCGCGAGCGCATGGGCCACATCGAGCTGGCCTCGCCCGTCTCACACATCTGGTACGTCAAGGGCGTGCCGTCGCGGCTGGGGTTGCTGCTCAACATCAGCCCACGCCACCTCGAGCGCGTGCTCTACTTTGCCCAGTATATTGTCACCAACGTCAACGAGGACGCACGCTCGCGTGCTATCCAGCGTCACGAGCGTGAACTCCAGATGCGCATGCAGCGCATGGACGGCGAGATCCAGGAGCAGGTTGACGGACTGCAGGGCCAGATCGACGAGGCGCTGGGCGCACTCGACAGCGAGGAGAGCGAGGAGCTCACCCGCCTGGACGCTCGCATCAACGAGCAGACCTCGGCCGTCATTGCCGAGGCACAGAGGCTGCAGACCTGGATCCAGCTCAACGCCAGCAAGAAGGCCACTGAGGACAAGTTTCTCTCCTGGTCGCGGCAGGCGGTGCTGCGCCAGAACGAGCTGGTATCCAATGACTATGTCAACATAGTCAATGACCTCGTCCAGCAGCAGATCGACACGCTGCAGGCGGAGTCCGACGAACAGAAGGCCGACATCCGCATGCGGCTCAGCGCGAAGCGCGAGTTCGTGCACCGCGACTTGGGCAGCCAATTGGAAACGCTGCGCGGCGAGGTGGACGTCAAGAAGGACGCCTTGCGCGGCCAGATGGAGCGCGCTCTAGACGACGTCAAGTCGCTCGAGGAGAAGCAGCTCCTGAGCGAAAACCGCTACCGCGAGTTGGCGGAGCGCTGGGGCAACGTCTTCACCGCCGGCATGGGCGCCGAGGCTGTACGCGACATCGTCGCCAAGCTCGACCTCGAACGCATGTCGGGCGAGCTGCGCCGCGAGATGCGCACCACCAAGTCCAAGCAGCGGCGCAAGAAGGCGGCCAAGCGGCTGCGCGTGGTCGAAAACTTCCGCAAGTCGGGCAATCGACCCGAGTGGATGATTCTCACTGCCCTGCCGGTCATCCCGCCCGAGCTGCGCCCCATGGTGCAGTTGGACGGCGGCCGCTTCGCCACGAGCGACCTCAACGACCTGTACCGCCGCGTCATTAACCGCAACAACCGTCTCAAGCGGTTGATGGAGTTGGGCGCGCCGGACGTCATTGTACGCAACGAGAAGCGCATGCTGCAGGAAGCCGTCGACTCGCTGGTCGACAATGGCCGCCGCGGCCGCGCCGTGTCGCGCTCGGGCAAGCGCAAGCTCAAGTCACTCTCCGACCTGCTCAAGGGCAAGCAGGGTCGTTTCCGCCGCAACCTGCTGGGCAAGCGCGTAGACTACTCGGGCCGCTCGGTTATCGTCATCGGCCCCACGCTCAAGCTCCACCAGTGCGGTCTGCCCAAGAAGATGGCGCTCGAACTGTTCAAGCCGTTCGTCATGCGCCGCCTGGTCGAAAACAACTATGCGCATAACATCAAGTCCGCCAAGCGCATGGTGGACCGCATGTCGCCCGAAGTCTGGGATGTGCTCGAGGAGATCTGCCACGAGCGCCCCGTGCTGCTCAACCGTGCTCCGACCCTGCACCGCCTGGGCATCCAGGCCTTCGAGGTCGTGCTCATCGAAGGCAGCGCTATCCAGCTGCACCCGCTGACCTGCTCGGCCTTCAACGCCGACTTCGACGGCGACCAGATGGCCGTGCACGTGCCGCTGAGCGACGAGGCAGTCAAGGAAGCGCGCGAGCTGATGCTGGCGACGCAAAACCTGCTCAAGCCCTCCTCGGGTGAGCCAATCGTCGGCCCGTCCAAGGACATGGTCATGGGCGTCTACTACCTGACTGTCGACGAGTTGCCCGACGAGCCGACCGAATCGTTGCCGGCTTTTGCCAGTATGGAAGAGGCCGAGTACGCGTACGACATGGGCGCCATCAAGCTGCGCCAGCCGATCCGCGTGCTATACACCAACAGATTCGATCAGATGAGCATTGATGATCTGGCCCAGAAAGTGGCGGAAACGCCGGCTTTCGCCATGCCTGACATAGAGAATCTGCGGAACGCCGGCGCCGACGGTGAAGACGACGGCGTGGCGGAGGATGCAGCTCTTGAGGTCGACGGCATCGAGTGGGAAACCGACGAGTGGGGCGACACTGCGGGGCATCGTACCCCAGGTGGTCTCAACCCAGCTCTCACCCTGGGTGCGCCGGCGACAGGTGCACCGGGCACTGGCGGCGCACAACGTGCCGACGGGATTGCGCCCCTGCATCATTTCGGCGTGCCCGCGACGCCGATCTTGATCCCCGAGGTGTCTGCCTCGGTGATCGAGGCGCTCAAGTCACATGGGCTGCGCAGTGTAGGCGACATTATGGACCTGTATGCCCAGGGTGAGCGGCAGATGGTGACCGCTGTTGAAGACTTCGGCGTGGCCGCCATGGACGAAGTGCGCGAGGCACTGCGCCGGCTGGGGCTGCTAGGTGCAGCCTGGCCCAAGGAGCGGCTGATGCGCACCACTGTGGGCCGCATCATCTTCAACCGTGCCCTGCCCGAAGAGCTGTGGTTCGTCAACGAACTCCTCGACCGCAAGGGCGTGGATGCCGTCGTAGCCCGCTGCTACAAGCACCTGGGACGCGAGAAGACGGCCGTCACGGTCGACAATATCAAGGACCTGGGCTTCCGCTTCGCCACCCGCTCGGGCATCACCATCGCCATCTCTGACATCAACGTGCCGGAGAAGAAGGCCGACATCCTGGAGCGCACGACCGCCGAAGCAGACCGCGTGGAGCAGCAGTTCCGCCGTGGTCTCATCACCGACGAAGAGCGCTACAACAAGGTCGTCGAACTGTGGACGCGTGCCACCGACGAAGTGACGGACGCGGTCAAGGACCTGCTGTCGCCGATCGAAGGTCTGGGCGCCATGGCCCGTTCCGGCGCCACCAAGGGTGGCATCAATCCTGTGCGCCAGCTGGCAGGCATGCGCGGTTTGATGGCCGATCCGAACGGTAAGATCATCGAGCTGCCGATTCGCTCCAACTTCCGCGAAGGGTTGACGGCACTAGAGTACTTCCTTTCGACGCACGGCGCACGCAAGGGTCTGGCCGACACCGCACTGCGCACAGCTGACGCCGGTTACCTGACTCGGCGCTTGGTGGACGTGGCGCAGGATGTCATCATCACCGAACACGACTGCGGCACACGCTCCGGTATCTGGATTACCGAGGCCGACGCTAAGGCTATCGGCGAAACCTTCGTCGAGCGCATTGCCGGCCGTTTCCTGGCGGGCGACGTCAGCGACCCGGAGACGGGCGCGGTGCTGCTGCAGAAGGACGACTTGCTCAATGAAGCGGCGCTGGCCACTGTCCAGCGTCACGGCGTCAAGCAGGCGTTCGTGCGCTCAGCACTTTCCTGCGAAGCCCGCTTCGGCATCTGCGCCATGTGTTACGGCGAAGACCTGGCACGTGGCGGCGTGATCCAGTTGGGCGAGGCAGTCGGCATCATCGCCGCCCAGTCCATCGGCGAGCCGGGTACGCAGTTGACATTGCGCACCTTCCACACCGGTGGTGTGGCTGGTGCCGACGATATCACCCAGGGTCTGCCGCGCGTAGAGGAATTGTTCGAGGCGCGCAATCCCAAGGGCGAGGCACTGATTGCCGAGATGGACGGCAGCGTGCACATCGAGCGTGACGGCGACATCCGCACGCTGACGATTGCCAGCACAGAGCTCAAGCGGCGTGAGGTAAAGGTGCCGGCCGGCTACCAAGTGACCGTAGCCGACGGCGACCGGGTACAAGAAGACACCGTGATCGCGCGCAAGGAAGGCGAGGAGCCGATCGTAGCAGGGATGGACGGCGAAGTATATGTCGAGCCCAAGGGCAACGGCTTCACCGTCACCGTCCGGCGTGAAGATACGCAGAAGACGGATCCCTACGAACTGCCGGCCAATGCCCGCCTGCGCGTCGAAGACGGCGCCCAGGTGCGTGCAGGCGAACAGATGACCGAAGGCGCCAAGAATCCGAAGGAGATTCTGCGCATCTCGGGACGTGAGGCGACGCAGCTCTACCTGATGGGCGAGGTGCAGAAGGTGTACCGCAGCCAGGGCGTAGGCATTCACGACAAGCACATTGAAGTTATTCTGCGCCAGCTTCTGCGGCGAGTGATGGTGCGCTCGACGGGCGACACCGACCTGCTGCCGGGCGAGCTGCTGGACCGCTTCAAGTTCGAGGACATCAACAACTACGTGGTGGAGAACGGCGGCAAGCCGGCGAAGGCCGAGCCGGTCGTGCTGGGCCTGACCAAGGCGGCGCTCAATACCGAGAGCTTCCTGGCGATGGCTTCGTTCCAGGAGACCACGCGTGTGTTGACCGAAGCTGCCATCCGTGGCCAGCGCGACGAGCTGCGCGGCTTGAAAGAGAACGTGATCATCGGCAAGCTGATTCCGGTGGGTACGGGCTTCAACTCGCGGCGCATTATGATTTCGGACATTGCCAGCGAGGTTTCAATCCTGCACGACATGGAGATTGATGTCGAGGAGGATCTGGCCGAGATGGACATGAACGACCTGAGCCTGGACGAGTTCGACATTGCAGAGCCGGGCGTAACCGAGCTGGGCATGGAACCGTTGGGCGTGAACGCGTCGCTAGGCGACGAAGAGGACCTGGACCTCGACTTCGACACCTTGGAAGAAGAAGAAGAAGAGGAAGAGGAAGAAGAATTCGAAGACCTCGACGTAGATATGGAATAACAAAAAAGGGGCGGCCCGCTGGGCCGCCCCTTTTTTGTTATTTGCTCTCGTGTAGCCCGCAGGCCCACCTGCGGGACTTCCAGGCACGCCCTCGTGCCCGTGTTGGTTCAACTTACTTCATCAACACTGCCTGGCTAAGCAATCGGTAGACAGCGTTGACATCGTTGTCTTTCTTGAACTCCTTGACGATAGGCGTAGTATCACCCCGAATCCAGATGCGTAACTCTGCGTCGAGGTCGAAGGGGCCGGCACTCTCCTTGGAGAAGCGCGTAATGGTGGTATAAGGGATGGTGATCATCTCGGTCTTGCGCCCGGTCACGCCTTGGACGTCCACAATGATCAGGCGGTGAGTGGAAAAAACAAAGGTGTCACGCACGAGGCGGAAAGCAGCCACAAGTTGCTCGCCGTCGGCTAATATGGGTGCGTACTCCTTCTGCAGCTTGCCGATATCGATGTTGGAGGCGTGGCCCATCCAACCGGAGATGAGAGACAAAAGGTCACATTCTTTCTACCTGGCAATTTCGGTGGCTACGAGAGATCCAGACCCAAATCAAACGTCGCTGCGTAACCTTGCGCGGCCGGCTTGACGTCGAGCAGCAGCAGATCGCTGAAGATACTGTCCTGGCCGTTAAGCGTGGTGCGATAGCCACGTGCAGCATAGGGCGGCTGGGATAGAACCTGGTCGCTGAGGGCGTCGTCGAAGAAAAGCTGCGAAGTAAACTCGTGGCCCTGGGCGGCGTCGGGCGCAGTACGCACTTTGAAATGGATGTGAACGGTGCGGCCCGGGTACCAGCCTGGATAGATGGTGGTAAAGGTGGCTCCACCATTGGCGTCGGTAACCTGGTAGCCGCGCAGCCATTTCTGCCCAGTCGTGTCAAAGCTGCGATCGGTAACGCCGGAGTAGACTCCGTCAGCGTCGCAGTGCCATATGTCGACCAACACGCCTGCCAGCGGCGTACAGGCGTTGTTGCCGATCTCTGCAACGCGGAACGTTAGCAACAGCGGCGCACCCTCCTTCACCTCACCCGTGTCTGGGTCGGAGCGAATATCAGAACGGTCTAGCATGATATCTACGAAGTAGGGGCCTTCGGTCATTGCCGGGCGGGCGACGCAGGCAGGCGCAATAGTCGTGTTAGTCGCCTCGGCGGCGGCAACATCTGCGGCGATGGTGGACTGGGCGGCGGGGGACTGGTCGATGGCAACAACCGTGGCCTTTTCGGCACTCATGGCAGGCGTGGCCGTCGGCAATGCTGCAGCGGCGGGCGCCAGGCCAGCCGGTTGGCAGGCAGCTAACAGTGTAGAGGCGCCGGTTACGCCGAGCAGCATCAGAACTTCGCGGCGGCTAAGGATGCGGCCGACGGGAATATCATCGTCATGCTGATCTTGATCCGACGGGTTTCTTTGTACTGACATAATGGTGTTTACTCCCTTGTCTAGTCAGTGTCCGTGACCATAGCGGTGTCCGTTTCGCTGGTAAGATGCGAATCACGGACACGGTGACGCTTGCGCGGCTCGTCAAAATAGACGTACAGGCTGACTGTGTCCTCAACCAAATTGATACGACCGATCTCAAAACGAGTGAGCGGCAGACCGGTGCGGTGGCGCAGATCTTCTAGCAATGCGGCGTGCTTTTCCGGCTTGAGCAGATCAATTCGGTCATACTTAACCACCTTGAAGCCTTCGTAGCGAAACCCCCACCCTTGTTCTAGCACAAACAAGACCGCGACTATGATCCCATTGGTAACCGCCAAATTGAGCCATTCTCGCTGGCTCATCAGCACGGAGTTCATTACCGGCAGTGCAATCAGGATAAACAGGTAGGTCATCTCGCGCGTAGAGATGGCATTGGCCCGATAGCGAAGGACGGAAAAGATGGCAAAGAGGCCAAAGCCTACGCCTACGCTCAACTGTGCATTGGCAAGATAGGTCATCACAAAGAAGATGACCGCATTGAAGGCCACAAAGGTAAAGACATCGTTCTTGTCATGGCGCAACGGGTAGTAGATAAAACGCACGATGACAATCGAGACGAACAGATTGACGAAAAAGCCAAGAAGCAGTTCAGCCAACGGCATCGCGTTCTCCCTGGTTCAAGCGCTGGATCAAGCGGTGGGCGGCGCGGAACCGGTTGTACTTTATTCCGGGATAGAGCAGGCTCACGCCTACACAGTACTTGCTAAAGCCGGTCTTGCGAATACCCATCTGGCGCATGAATTTGATGAAATCCGAGTCGTGCAAGGAGCCGTCGCGCTTGACTTCAGCAATGACGATGGCCGGCAGACCCATCTTTTGTCCCTGCCAGGCAAACGCCACATTTATGTCAAGCGTCACCCGTTCGCAATGGTTCTTGCTCACGAGGGTGATACGCGTGTACGTGTTCCATAGGGTAGGCACGAGTTCGATCGCGTTGTACGGGCATTTGTCGCGCAGAAACTCCAGCGTACACTGGTTCATGCCTGTGATCAATTCGCTCGTTGGCAACCGGCTCTTAACGGTGTGCTGCTTGCTGGTCTTATGCTTGACCTCCAGAAAGGTAGCATGCGACTCGACATACTGGCGTGAGCGGACCTTGTAGCGGTTGCGAGCACCCATGTGATGGCGCCGATACATGGCGAGGTCGGACGTATCGAAATACAGCGTGCGATAGTGGTTCAGTTGCCGACCAGTGACGGCCAGGGCAGCATAATTGGGGCGCAAGCGCAGCAGTACATCATCTAATGCCCAGATCGGCAGCAGGTACTTGACCTCTACCCGGTCAAGCAGGGCCGCGCTGTTCATTTCCGCCAGAGTGATAGGCTCGAAAGCGTCAAGTTGTGCCGCAGGAAGATGCAAGCGATCCCAACACGCAGGGGCCGCCTGCCTGTCAATCCTGATCATTCCACAGTTGTCCAGTCTCCTTGGGAGTATGCTATTGGCGGTACTTATGAGTTTGCCAGATTTTGCGCGGATCGCCAACAATGAAACTGGGTCGGCTGCGAAGCCGCCGCGACTAAGCAGAGAAACGCTGCCTAAATTTTGGGTGCGGGGCGTGGAAAACTGCCGGACGGATTTTGGCGGCGGTAAGAGCAGGCCGGGCAAAGCTCGCCGGCACCGGCAAAGGAAGCACGGCAGCGCTTGCACTGTTTCTGTTGACCCGACAACAAGAGGATCGGGTAGGCATCAGCGTACTGGATGGAGCTACCGGCCCGTAACGCGCCGGGGGCACAGAGTTGTGTGCACAAGCCGCAGCCGGTGCAGGCAAGTGGCGCAAAATGCAGCGCAAAGACGTTGTCGCCCTGTTCAAAGGACAGGGCGCCGGTCGGGCAGACGGTGGCACAGACCTGGCAGGCCGTGCAAGTGGTATCAGCAGAAAAACTGGGGAAATAGGCGGTCGGCGTGCGCCGCTCGTCAGGCAAGTGCGCAAGGACGTGGAGAAGGACGCGCCGCTCCAGGGGCGGCTGCTTCTGGTTGGGTGGCGGATCATCCAGCGGCGGCAGGGCAGGGGTGGTTGCGGGTCGGCTCCCCATCACACGGCGCAACAGGCTGCGCCGCGAGTATTGCGGGGCGTGAGTCGCGTGCACCGGTCTGCGCACTGAGTCATTGGGTACAGTGTCGAGAACGGTCACAGTCATGGTGGTCAGAGTAGCGGCACACGCCGCTACGCCGGTGATTTGCGAGCGTAGCGAGCCTATAGGACAGCCTGCGCACGCCTCCAGATGTACACCCACGCGTTTTACCCCCAGTGCGGCCAGACCGACATAAGCGGCGACGCCCAACGCCCCAAGGCAGTTGCCTACCTTTAGGATAGCATCGACGTCGCGATCGGAATGCTCTGCCGGGCAGCAGTTGCAGGTCAGGTCTAGCGCCGTGCAAGGCAAGAGAGCAGTCGCCGACTCCAACAGCCTGGCCGTCTCGTCGACTCCAGCAAAGGCACCGGTAGGACAAGCGTGCAAGCAGTAGCCACACTGGACGCATGCGGCAGGGTCGAGCGCAACGCCGCCGGGTGCCAGCGAGATCGCCTGGGTTGGGCAGCCGTCGGCGCATAGCTGGCAGGCACTGGCTTGATCCCAATGCCGGACACAAAGGTCACTCTCCAAGACAACGGGTGAGCCACCCGCCGCAGCGGCGAACCGCTCCAGTGCCGGGGCGAGGTTGAACAAGTTCATGCCTGCGCCTCGGCAGCAGGTTGGCCCGCCGGCAAGGCATCGCTGAGCCGTGTCGAGAGTGCCTCTAAGCTACCCAAAAGCAGATAGCCGAAGCCACGATAGTAATCAGTGCGGGCGTACCGGTCAATGCGCTCGACAAAGAGCTGCGCCCATTGCTGAGGATGGGCCGCCAGAAACTGGCTGGCAGCCGCAAGCAAGTGCTCGGCCCCATCGGCATCACTGTTCTCCAGTGCTTGCGCCGCCTGCTGTGCGAGGTGAGAGAGAAAGAGCAGCTCAAATCCGATATGGTCGTCCGGCTCCCGGTCGATATTTGGGATCTGCAGGCCAAACTGGGCATAGGAATCACGCACAGCCAACGTCTGCTCGTCAAAGAGAAGGTGGTCGCGGCTGAGATAAACAGACTCCCAGGGGGGCGCGTCGACTTGCTCCAACCCGATAAAGAGTGCCGTGTAGTCATTGCGCAGTTCCGGCAGCAAGACTGCCGGCGGAGCGCTAGCCACGGCGGTACGCAGCAATTGCAGGCCCCGCTGCGTGGCAGGGGTGTCAGGTGCCAGCGGCCAATCGGCAAACAGCTCCCCGCCATCCAGGCTCGCCAAAAATGGTTCGCCAGGCGGCATGTAAAATGCCGCGGCTACTAGTTTTAGGGCCAGGGCATACGCCTGCAGTTCGTCAGGCGAAAATGTTTCAATGCGGTTCATAATGGTCATTTAGTTCCACAAGTTCACATGGGCATGGGGGCTGCCGGGCCTGTGTCCGGCAGCCCCCATGCCCATGCACCCGCTTACATCGGGCCGATGCGCACGAACGAAGCATAGAACAGGTAGCGACCAATCAACTCAGCCGCCAGCACAAGGGCAAAGGAAGTAAAGGCCAGCGTGCTCAGCAGGCCGATGTTGCGGGCGCTGCGCGCAAACCTGTAGATAAAGAAGCTGAAGAGGCCGGCGCCTAGGAAGAGGAGCACAAGACGCAGAGCATAGAGTAAACCATACTCTTCCATAATAATCGCCGCACTCTGTTCGGCGACCGGGCCAGAAGATGCGAGATAGCCCATATACAGCGGCTGGATTAGAAACTGGAAACCGAGAACGACCAGGGAGACCAAGGCCATCCAGCGGAGAGTGATGGCCAAGATGTGACGCTGCTTCTCCGACTCGACCGGGTTGCGCGAGTGCAGATAGGCGTAGGCGCCGACAAAGGCAGCCGAAACTGCCACCGCCCCCAGCAGGATCGTGGTGGCAAAGAAGGAAGCCAGGGTTGCCCAGTTATTCCAGGCCGGTACGGAAGGCAGCGAGTAGTAGACCATGGCCATGGAAAAGACCAGGCCCACGCCGAAAGCCGCCGCGATCAGTGCCAGGGCATTGCGCAGCCCGGGTGAACCCCACCTGCGCCACTGCATCAGGGCAAAGAGGAAGCCGAATCCGGCAAAGAGCACGCCGAAGAGAATCTCACGGCTGAGCCACGAAGTGGCCAGGTTCATGATGGCAAGCGGCGCATTGAGCGGGTTGCCCAGGTGGAAAAACGAAACAATCAAGCCGATCACCATAACGGGGCCGATGGCGAGCAGGGCATAGGTGCTCAGCTTGTCCGCCTCTTCGATGCCGGCGTAGCGTGTGGCAAAGAAGTGCACGCCGCCGAGCACCAGGAATGCGCCGACCGACATCTGGGCGGCGATGGTAAAGATGACCAGAGCCAGTTCAGTGGTATTCATAGCTACACTTCCTCCGCGTTCACAATCTCGGCGCTCTTGTTGTCGGAAGACACGGCGTCCTTGTGGAGCGTAAAGACGATGTTGGGATACGTGATGGACGGATCCGGGAAGGGGAAGACGCCGCTCGCCGATCCATATTTGGCGCGCAGTTCGGCAATATCGCCATACTCGAGCACGCGCATCTGGCAGGAGGCTACACATGCCGGCGGTTTACCCGCGGCCACGAGATCCTGGCAGAAATCACACTTGGACATCGTGCCGGTGTCGGCATTGAACTGGGGTGTGCCGTAGGGGCAGGCCCATTCACAGTAGCGGCAGCCGATGCACTTGGACTGGTCGACGACCACGACGCCGTCCTCAGCGCGCTTCTGGAGCGCCCCGGTCGGGCATACGGGCACACAGGCTGGGTTGGTGCAGTGCTGGCAAGAGGACGACACGAAGTAGCTGAAGGTGTTGTCCACCAATGCGTTGCCGTCTTGGTGCCACTCACCGCCGCTGATCTCATAGACACGGCGCCACAGCACGCCGACGTTGGAGTTATTACGATCCCGACAGGCAATCTGGCAGGCCTTGCAGCCTGAGCAGTTTTGCAGGTTGATATGGAAACCGAGTTGTTTGTTCGCCATGATGTCTTAATTCTCCCTTAGGCCTGCGCCTGCTCGAGCTGCACCATGATCGTGTGCTGCGCATTGCCAAACGCCAGCGGCGACCAGCGCTCCGACGTCAGCGTGTTGACAGCGCCACGCCGGTCAACACCCTTGGCGTCGGGTGTGAACCAGCCGCCGGTGGGGATATCGACCACGCCCGGCATGATCTTGTTGCTGATGCGGCAGGGCATCTCGATCGTGCCGCGCTCGTTGTACACACGCACCATGTCGCCGTCCTTGATGCCGCGCGACTTAGCGTCGACTGGATTGACAAACACGCGCTGGGGGAAGGCTTCGTCCAGCCAGTCCACATTGTCGTGCGTCGAATGCACGCGGTGCAGGTAATGATGGCCCATTGCCTGCAACGGATACTGCTCCGCCTCAGGGCCAAAGGGGCTCTCCCACTCCTGGATATACTTCGGCACCGCCGGGATTTCGTCAGGCCGTTGCATGTTGAAAAGTTCGGGTGAGAAGATCTCGATCAGACCCGAGGGCGTGGGCAGCGGATTGGCCTTGGGATCCTTGCGGAAATCGACAAAGGCAACCGCCGGTTCCGTAACCGGCACGCTGTAGACGCCGAGGTTCTGCTCCTCAAACTCGTCAATCGTGGGGATATCAGGCATCCAGCCCGGGCGATAGGCGTTCTCGATGATCCAATCGATCCATTGGCGCTCATCACGGCCTTCGGTGAAGACCTCGCCCACGCCCAGCTTCTCGGCGATATCGGCGCAGATGCGATAGTCGCTCTTCGACTCAAACGCGGGCTCCACCACCTTGGGCATGTAGATGACCTCTTCGCCGTACTTCCAGCCGTCCTGCAGACCGTAGGTTTCGTAGCCCATGCAGGCAGGCAGCAGCAGGTCGGCAAATTTGGCCGTCGATGTCAAGAAGTGGTCCTGCACGATAATGAACTCAACCTTGCTTTCGTCCTGGAGGATCTCGGCGCTGCGGTTGATGTTACCGTGCTGGTTGATGAGGGCGTTGGTCGCTACGGCGTAGATCAGCTTGATGTCGTTGTCGAGTTTATCAGCCCCGACCACACCGTCCGCCGCCGTCATCTCCTTGCCGCGCAAGACTGCCTCGGACCAGAGGAAACAGGGAATGCTGGTCTTAACGTCGTTTGTGCCGCCGGGAATGGCTGTCCAGTAAGGGCCAGCCGTAGGTTGAAAGGCGATACCGCTTGCCCAACCACCAGGGATGCCGACGTTGCCGGTGATGGCGGCGAGGACACAACCGCCGCGCACGGGCTGCTCACCATAGGCGCGGCGCTGCATGCCGTAGCCCTGGTAAAGCATGGCCGGCTTGATGGTGGCATATTCGCGGGCGATCTGGACGATCTTTGCGCGCGGGACGCGGGTGATGGCCTCGGCCCATTCCGGTGTCTTGGGCGTGCCGTCGACTGTACCCAGGATGTAATCCTTGTAGCTTTCCTCGTTCTCCAGACCTTCAGGCATCTGGGTTTCGTCGAAACCAAGGCAGTGAGTGGCGACGAATTCCTTGTCGTACAACTCTTCCGTGATCATCACATAGGCCATGGCCGACATCAGGGCCGTGTCGGTGCCAGGGCGAATGGCAATCCACTCGTCGGCCAAGGAGACGGCGGACAGCGACTTGCGCGGGTCGATGACGATTACCTTGGCGCCGTTTTCCTTGGCCTTCTTGATAAACCAGGCGCTGTTGGAACCGTCGATCATCTCGGCCGGGTTCCAGCTCCACATGATGATGTATTTGGAGTTGAGCCAATCCTGGCGCTGATTGCCGGTGACCTGGGTGCCGTAGACCGTGGGGGTGGCGCGCTGGATTTGTGCCCAACTATAGTTGTTGTAATAGCTCAGGCTGCCGCCGTAGGCGTTAAAGAGGCGGGCCGCAATATGCGAGCCGTTGATCTGCTGGTAGCTGCCCGTGCCGTAGGGAACAAACAGGGCACTGTTGCCATAGGTTTCCTTGACGCGCTTGATCTCGCCGGCTGCCAACTCGACGGCCTCATCCCACGAAATCGGTTCAAACTTGCCTTCGCCGCGCGCGCCGACACGTTTCATAGGTGTCTTGAGACGATCCGGATGATAGAGGCGCCGACGATAGGACTTACCACGCGAACAAGCAAGGATGCGGGGGTCATCCACCTCGTCGTAGGTGCGGTCGTCCGACTCGAGGCGGATGAGCGTGCCGTCCTTGACCGTGGCTACGAGAGGGCAGCGCCCGCCACAGTTGTGAGCTGGACAGCAGGTGCGCACGCGACGCTCGGCAGCGGCGACCTCCTGCGCAAAGCTTGCGTTGCGGGCAGGCACGAACGCAAAATCAGCAGCAGAGAGAGCTGCCACTGCCCCACCCGCGACCGCGCTCCACTTCAGGAAGCTCCGCCGTGAGAGCCCCATGGGTGAACCGTCAAGTTCGTTCATGTGATTGGTTCCTTCTAAAAACAGGTTTAGAACGTGCCGAAGCTGCGCATTCTGAAAATGGAGGGAAGGGCCGTATTGTGAAAGATAGCACAAACAGTGTCACTATCGCACCAGACGCGACATTATCCCAGTGACAGATGACATGGAAAAGGGAGTGACATTTGTCACTCTGCGCAAGAGATCTCGATTATTTACAGCTATGTTTGGTCAGCATTGCGTAGTGGCGCAAGGGCTGAAAGCCAAACTGGCCATAGAAGTGGAGAAGGTTGGTCCAATCAATGACGCAGCCGTTGATGCCATTATCGTGCAGGCGGTGTAAGCTGGCGTCGAGCAGGTAGGAACCGTAACCCTGGCCGCGCAGGGAGGCGCTGACGCCAATGGAACCAGCCTGCCCCCACGGCTTGGGCAGGCTGTACGGGTAGTAGCGTTCGATGGGGCGCGCCGAATCGGGGAACGTGAGCAGGCAGGCGCCCTGAACACCGGCCTTTGTCCACAACAGCATGTAGTCCTCGATGCGGCCATCATCATGGCGCAGAAGACGTTCGGCTTCATAATGCCAACGGCCGGGAAATTCAGCCTGGAGAAAGGCCAGGAGCAGCGCCTCCTGGCCGCGCTGGGCAGGGCGAGCAGCGGCAGGGACTTCGCGCAGGGTGGACGGTGGGCGGTAGCTTGAGAGGTCAGCGGCCAGGTCGTAGGCAATCCGCGCTTCGCCCGCGGCGTCGAGATCGGAATAGCCGTGGCGGATGAAGAACGGCGCTGTGCCAAGTTCGGCCGGTACGCCGGGTGCAAAAGGGCGCAGGCTGGCCCCAACAATGAGTTGGGTACGGCCATGCTGGCACAGCCAGTTTTCGGCCGCGGCCAGCAGGCGGCTGCCCAGGCCTTGGCGTTGAGCGGCTGAGGTGACGACAAGGGCATCAATCCAGCCGTGGTCGGGCGCCGCGAGCGCCGGATAGCCGTCCACAAAGCTGGCGAGTACAAAGGCTTGTGCCCAGTTGTCTTCGACCACGAGCCAGCCTTGCTGCGTCACGCCAGGGGCGGGTCGCAGGTTAAAAGCGGCAAAGTGTTCGGTGATGGCAAGGGCTTGACCGCAGGCGACATTCCAGATTTCAACCATTGCGCGCACGTGGCTGGCATTGCTGGGGTCCAGGGGGATCAATTGGGCGGTGTGCAGTGGAATCATAAGGATTAACGCGTCATTGGGTAGGTTCGGTGCTGGGCGTCGCATTCAGTGTCGGTGCCGGTTCAGACGTCGGATGAGGGCCGCCGTCAAGAAAGCACAGCAGGCCGTCGGCAACACCCTTGGCGAGCAGGTCCTGCTGGTTGGCGAGCAGATCGTTGTCACCGCCGAGAAAGCCGAGTTCGAGAATTCCAGCAGGTGTCTCAGGATCGATGCGGCGGAAGGCATGATACTCGGTCATGTTCTCGGTAATGGTGTCCAGGTTCTCCGTGAGGTTGGTGGCCGCTTCATAGTTGAGATTGATGCAGCTAATCAAGCGGTCGGAGATATTGGGAATGGTGCTGTTGAGGTAGCGGCTGGACTTGTAACCGCTGGCATCGATGCAACTGTCAGCATGCAGGCTGAGCAGTACATCGGCGCGCAGCCCCTGGAGGCGGGCATCGTATTCTTCCAGGATCTCTACGTCGGCCCCAGCCTGCCGCAGCCGTTCGGCGACGAGGCGGGCGACGGCGGCGTTGACGTCGGCCTCCTGGATGGTGGGCTGGCCGTTGGCATCTTCGCAGATGGCTCCCGAATCGTTGCCGGCGTGGCCGCTGATGATGGCAACCTGCTTGTTCCAGGCAGAAGGGACAAGTCCTTGGCGGGCGAGCCCTTGGGCATCGGTCGGGTAAACCCCGGCAGTGCGCGCGGCGACGGCCCCGATGCCGACGACAGCGAAAAAGAAGAGCCAGACGAAGATGCGCTGTGTGCGCTCGACCGTATCATGCCGCATGTAAGCCTAAGCTTACTCCACGATCGCCTGCTGTGAAAAGGTGGCGAGATCAATATTGGCGCCGCAGACGATCACCCCTACATGCTTGCCGCTTAGGCGCTCGCGCAACGGCCCGCACAAGGCCGCGGTGGCTGCCGCCCCGGCAGGCTCGACGGCCAGCTTCATGTCGCCGTACAGCAGTCCCATAGCGCGACGCATGGCGTCGTCGTCGATCAGCACCAGGTCATCCACAAATTGCCGACATAGGGCGTATGAATAAGGCAAGGCATAGGGTGCGCCGAGACTGTCGGCGATGGTGTGCACACGCTCGATTGACTGGGGCGAGCCGGCGGCAAAACTGCGCGCCATGCTGTCGGCGCCGGCAGGTTCGACGCCGAAGACGGCGCAGGAAGGCTTGATTTGCTTGACGGCGGCGGCCATCCCCGCACACAAGCCGCCGCCGCCGATGGGGATGATGACCGCGTCGAGGTCGGGCGCCTGGTCAAGAAATTCGAGGCCCACAGTCGCTGTGCCCAGGGCGGTACGGTAGCCTTCGTAGGGATGAACAAAGGTGCGGCCTTCTGCCTGCTCGATCTCTTGCACCCGGGCGAAGGCCGTCTGCACGTCGTCTACCAGCACGACTTCGGCGCCATAGCTGCGGCAGCGCGCGACGCGGAATGGGTTGGCGGTGCGCGGCATGACAACCTTGGAGGTCGTGCCCAACAGCTGGGCGGCAAAGCCAACGGCAATGGCATGGTTGCCGGCGCTGACGGCGGTCACGCCGTGGGCCAGGGCGGCGGCGTCAAGGTCGAGCATATTCGCCAGCGCGCCCCGTGGCTTAAAGGAACCAGTGTGCTGAAAGAGTTCGAGCTTGAGCAAGACCTTGGTGGCGTCGTTCTCAAGTGCCGCGTGCAGATCACGGCTCGCCCACGGCCACACCGGGGTCGTAAGAATCATATCGGCAAGGCGATTGCGCAGCGCGCGTATTTCGTCAAGAGTTGGAATTTGCATCGTTATATCCGATCGTTGGTAGTGGCTCCTATTGATTACATGCGGAAGACGCCATAGCGTGTTTCCTCCACGGGAGCGTTGAGACAGGCGGAGAGCGCAAGGCCGAGGACCATGCGTGTGTCGGCAGGGTCGAGAATACCGTCGTCCCACAAGCGGGCGGTGGCGTAATAGGGACTGCCCTCGCGTTCATACTTGTCGAGAATGGGCTGTTTGAAGGCAGCGGCCTGCGCCTCGTCAAGTTGGGACTGGCCAAGACGGGCCAGTTGATCCTGCTTGACGGTGAGCAGGACGTTGGCCGCCTGTTCGCCGCCCATGACGCTGATACGGGCGTTGGGCCACATCCATAAGAAGCGTGGGCCATAGGCGCGGCCGCACATACCGTAGTTGCCGGCCCCAAAGGAGCCGCCGACGATGACAGTCAGCTTGGGCACCTGGGCGTTGGCCACGGCGTGCACCAGCTTGGCCCCATCTTTGGCGATGCCGGCCGCTTCGTATTCCTGGCCGACCATAAAGCCGGTGATGTTCTGCAGGAAGAGCAGCGGGATACGGCGGCTGCTGCACAGCTCGATAAAGTGCGCACCTTTGAGGGCGGATTCACTGAAAAGAATGCCGTTGTTGGCGACGATGCCCACCGGATAACCATGGATGCGGGCAAAGCCGCAAACGAGCGTGTCGCCATAGCGGGCCTTGAACTCGCGCAGGCGGCTGCCATCCACCAGGCGGGCGATGACTTCGCGCACGTCATAAGCCTGGCGAAACGAGGCAGGTATGACACCGTACAGTTCGTCGGCCGGATAGAGCGGCTCTTCAGGCGGTGCAATGTCGAGGTCGACGCCCTTGCGCGTGTTGAGGGTGGCCACGATCTCGCGCAGCGTCTGCAGGGCGTGGGCGTCGTCCACGGCATAGTGGTCGGCCACGCCCGAACGGCGCGTATGGACGTCGGCCCCACCCAGTTCCTCGGCGCTGACGTCGACACCTGTAGCGGCCTTGACTAGTGGTGGTCCCCCCAAGAAGATCGTACCGGTGCCCGCTACGATGATCGACTCGTCGCTCATGGCCGGGACGTAGGCGCCGCCGGCCGTACAGGAGCCCATGACGGCGGCGATTTGGGGAATGCCGGCGGCGCTCATGCGCGCCTGGTTGTAGAAGATGCGGCCAAAATCGTCCACATCGGGGAAGACTTCGTCCTGCAGGGGCAGGAAGGCGCCGCCCGAATCGACCAGGTAAAGGCACGGCAGCCGGTTCTCGAGTGCCACTTGCTGGGCGCGCAAGTGTTTCTTGACGGTCATGGGGAAGTAGGCGCCGCCTTTAACCGTAGCGTCGTTGGCGACGACCAGGCACTCACGGCCCGAGACGCGGCCAATGCCGGTGACTATGCCGGCGCTGGGGGCGGCCCCAGCCTCACCGGCCTCTTTGCCGCCGTCTTCGGCATACATTTCCCAGGCCGCCAGCGGCGAGAGTTCCAAAAAAGGAGATCCGTCGTCGAGCAGCCGGTCGATGCGAGTGCGAACAAACAGTTTGCCCTGCTCGGCGTGGCGGGCCTGCGCCTTAGCGCCGCCGCCCTGACGCACAAGGGCGAGCCGCGTACGCAGTTCATGGGCCAGGCTGCGCTGGAACTCGGCGTTGCGCTGGAAGGATTCACTCTGCGGGTCGAGTTCGGATTCGAGCACCTGCATTGGTGGCCTCGTTTCTGGGTAGGGGAGCTGGTTGTGCCTTGACCTATAAATCAACTATAGTGGACTTGCGTAAGCCGTACATGCCATCGCCAAGAGATCTTGTGCACTGCACCTCTAGCCTGATGAATGGCGGAAGCAGTCGGTACGTAATACAATTATACATCGCCACCATTGCCGGAATCAGCGAAGACCGCTCCCGGATTTGTTGCCCTATACATTAGAGACAGACACATCATGTCACAAGAACTGGCCGACCTGCTATTTCCGTCCGCGCCGCGCATAGACACGATACTCGCGCAGGTTCGTGCCCGTCCGCTAGTGGCAAGGGCCGTGGTCAGCCGCTTTTGCCCCAGCCCGACAGGATTTGTTCACATCGGTTCCATCTATATCGCCCTGATCGATTGGCTGCTGGCGCGGCAGAGCGGCGGTGTCTTTATCCTGCGTATTGAAGACACGGACCAGAAGCGCCAGATTGAGAATGCGCTCGAAGATATCGTGGGGTACCTGCATGCGTTCGGGCTGGACCCTGATGAGGGTCCTGTCATTGCCGGCGGCGGCATTACAGAGCGCGGCGACTATGGGCCCTATGTGCAGAGCGAGCGCCGCTTGGTATATCAGGCTTTTGCCAAGGAACTCGTGGCCACTGGCTGGGCATACCCATCCTTCCAAACGGAAGAGGAACTGCTTACGCTGCGCCGGCGGCAAGAGCTTGCCAACACCGGCACGGGGTACTACGGGCCCTGGGCTGAAGATCGCGAGTTGACTTTTCCCCAGGTACAACAAAGATCGGCCGGCGGCCAACCGTTTGTCATTCGCTTCCGTGCACCCTACCCAAACTACGACAAGGCGATGATCGACGACGCAATTCGTGGGCGTATCGAGATCCCCGGTAACGAGATCGATCACGTATTGCTCAAATCCGATGACCTGCCCACCTATCATCTGGCAGTGGTTGTCGACGACGTCTTGATGGGCGTCACTCACGCCATTCGCGGCGAGGAATGGCTGGGCACACTGCCACTGCATGTACAGTTGTACAATGGGCTCGGTTTCCCCAGGCCCGTCTTTGCCCACATTGCACCAATTGCAAAGATGGAGGGCAGCGCCAGGCGCAAGCTGAGCAAGCGCAAAGACCCTGAGGCCAACGTCGCGTACTATTTCGCAGAAGGCTATCCAACACAGGCGATCCTCGAGTACTTGCTGAATATTGCAGACTCGGGCTTCAGCGATTGGCGCAGTAAAAACCCTGGCAGCTCCTTTGTGGAGTATCCGCTGTCGCTGCAGCGGATGCCGGTGAGTATGGCCCTGTTTGACCTGCAGAAGCTCAACTCGATCAGCCGCGAGCTGATCGCCGGCTACTCTGCTGAAGCTTTGCTGCAGTCTATCCTCGCCTGGGCTGAGCAGCATGCTTCCCATTTGGCCAAGTGGATACACGCCGATCCGAGCTACGCACGGTTGGCGATCAATATTGGCAGAGATGACACGCCCCCGCGGAAAGATTTGACTGTATGGTCGGATGTCGAGAAGGAGCATGGCTTCTTTTTTGATGCGTATTACGAACAATCAGTCGCAGAACAGGGCTACAAGTTCCCGGATCTAACACATACCGACCTATTGCTCATCATCTCCCACTGTCTCCGTGATGTCCTTACCTTAGAACAAAAGGAAAAAGAACCATGGTTGCGAGATTTGAAACTTTTCGGAGAGGAAAATGGTTTTGCGTTAACCGCACGCGACTACAAAGATAACCCTGATCGATTCAAAGGAACGTTTGGGCAACTAATGGAGGTGTATCGCGTAGCATTGGCCAACAAGGCACATACACCTGACCTCTACTCGATGATCCAGATTATGGGGACGCAGCGGGCTTACACCCGGCTTAGCCATGCCCACATGTGGCTGAAGAACAAGGAGGATAGCAATGGGGCTATTTGATCGTGAGGCGTTGGAGACACTGCAGGCACAGGAGAAAGCGTGGGAGGCGACACGCGCGCAAGGTTTGGAGCGCTTCCCCGAACGTTACTCCGAGTTTAGCACGATGTCGGGAATGCCGATCCAGGGATTGTACACGCCGTTGGACGTGGCGGACATGAACTATGGGGCCGACGCTGGGTTGCCGGGTGAGTATCCGTTTACGCGCGGGGTGCACGCCACCGGTCACCGCGGCAAGCTGTGGACAATGCGCATGTTTGCCGGCTTTGGTAGCGCTGAGGAGACCAACGCCCGTTTCAAATACTTGTTGGCAAACGGGCAGACCGGCCTGTCGATCGCCTTCGACATGCCCACGCTTTACGGCTACGACACCGACGCACCCGAGGCTGAAGGCGAATTTGGCCTGTGCGGCGTGGCTGTCTCATCGCTGGCTGACATGGAGTTGCTGTTGGATGGGCTGCCGTTGGGTGAGATCACCACGTCGATGACGATCAACAGCCCGGCGGCCATGATCTGGGCGATGTATGTTGCGGCAGCCGAGAAACGGGGAATCGGGCGGGCCAGGCTGGGCGGCACGCTGCAGAATGATATCCTCAAGGAATATATCGCACAGAAGGAGTTTATCTTCCCACCGCGTCCGTCGATGCGCCTGGTGACGGATACGGTCGAGTTTGCGGCGCAGCAGATGCCTTTATGGAATCCCATTTCGGTGTCGGGCTACCACATCCGCGAGGCTGGTTCGACAGCGGTGCAGGAACTGGCGTTTACGCTGGCGGACGGCCTGGAGTACGTGCGCTGGGCCGTCAAGCGCGGGCTGGCCATCGACGATTTTGCCCCGCGCATCTCATTCTTCTTCAACGCCCACAACGACTTCTTCGAAGAGATCGCCAAGTACCGGGCAGCGCGGCGCATCTGGGCGCACGAGATGAAGGGAACTTTTGGCGCCAAAAACCCGCGCTCGTGGATCCTGCGCTTTCACGCACAGACGGCCGGGGTAAGCCTGACCGCGCAGCAGCCGCTCAACAACGTAGCGCGCGTGGCGGTGCAGGCATTGGCGGCGGTGATGGGCGGGGCGCAGAGCCTGCACACCAACTCGATGGACGAAGCGCTGGCGCTGCCTTCGGAGGAAGCGGTGACCGTGGCGCTGCGCACGCAGCAGATCATCGCGCACGAGAGCGGCGTCACGAACACTGTCGATCCGCTCGGCGGTTCGTACTTTGTCGAGGCGCTGACCAACGAGGTTGAACGGCAGGCATATGCGTATTTCCGCCAGATCGACGAGCACGGCGGGGTGCTGCCGGCGCTGGAGGAAGGTTTTTTCCAGCGCGAGATCACGGAGGCGGCGGTGCGCTTCCAGCGCGAGGTGGAGGCACAACGGCGCATTATCGTCGGCGTCAACGACTACGTAAGCGGCGAGCGGCAGAAGGTGCCCATCCTGCAGATGGACGTGGAAGGCTGCGAACGTCAAATCCGGCGACTGCACGAGGTGCGGCGGTCGCGCGACAACCGTGCGGTGAGCCAGCGACTAAACGAGCTGGCACAGGCGGCGCGGCAGGAAGGCAAAAACCTGATGCTGCCGATCCTGGACGCTGTCAACGAATACGCCACCTTGCAGGAAATGATGGACGTCCTCCGCCAGGCATGGGGCGTATACGAAGAACCGGTTATTTTGTAATCAAGCCGTTTAGCAGGCTGTTGCGGCCAAGCAGGCCCTGCAGACAGCCTTCCGCATCCACCACGGGCAGGCGTTTGATCTGGTAGCGCAGCATGAGGCTGAGCACCTCGCTGAGCGGCGTGTCGAGCGCGATCGTGATCACGGGCAGGGTCATCAGCTGGCCGGCAGTCTCGCCGGCATAAGGCAGCGTGACCATCTGCTCCTTATGACGCGTGACCAGGTTGCGCAGACGGCGCAGCAGGCCCGGGTCCTCGGCATAGCGGCTGCGGCGCAGCAAGTCACCGTCGGTGATAATGCCCAGCACACGGCGCTGGTCGTCGACAACCACCACGCGGCGTTGGTAGCTGCTTTCCAGTGCACGAACAATCTCTTCGAGCCGGGCGTCGGCAAGCACTGTGGGCACGTCTGTGTTCATCAATTCGGCGATGGAAACGCCTTGGTGCGGAGCCACGGCCTCGGCCTCATCGCTCTGCTGGTGATACTCCACCGATCGCAGCACATCTACGCGGCTGACGAGCCCGACGAGGCGCCCGTCATTATCGATGACGGGCAGACGCTTAAGGCTGTGCTGTGCCATCAGTGCGGCAGCATGGCGCACCTTATCGTCGGGGCGCACGGTGATGACAGGCGAGGTCATGATCGCGTCGGCTGTGTGTGGACCACCCTGCAGAGCGGCCAATTGAACCTGCATTTGCTCGGGCGTCAGCTTGTCCTGCAGGCCAAGCCGGGTAAGCAAGCCGGCGCGACGCATGAGGTCGCCATCCGTAATAATACCCACCAGTTTGCGCTGTTCGTCCACTACGGGCAGGCTGCGATAGCCGCGCTGCATGAGTAAAGCAACCAGGTCAGCCACGGGCGTACTGGGGCGGACAGTGGTCACGCCACTGCGCATGATGGCACGCACGGGTTGCTCGAGGGGCTGGGTTTGACGGCCGGGGGCGTACTGCACCACCTCGATCTCTTCGCGCGTGATCATGCCGTCGTCCACCATCGTGCGCACCACGGGCAGGATGCGCTCGATCTCCTCGTAATTGTCGACCCATTCTACGCTGACCGGCAAGGCGGCTGACAGATCCGCCAAGGAAGTGGTGCGCATGCGGCTGTTGGCGCCAAAACCGGCCAGGCCGCGCTTGGCGGTTGCACCGGACGCACCCTCACGGCGCAACATCTCGAGCAGGGCGAGATAGAGTGGTTTGCCGCGATAGTGGTCGTCCTCGCTGATATAGACCGTAATGCGATACGCTTTGCCTTGCATGACGTGCCCCCTCTACCGCAGAACTCAGCCGATCCAGCGCGCCAGGAAGAAGCCCAGCAATGCGGCGCTCAATCCGAAAATGTTGTTAGCGAGAATATTGCCGATGCCAAACACCATGTTGCCTTCGCGCAACAGGATCAGGGATTCTACGCTAAATGAAGAAAAAGTGGTGTAAGCGCCGAGAAAGCCGACGCCGAGAAAATAGCGCAGGTCGCTGGGCAGGGGGAGGCGTCCATCCAGCGCCGTGAGTAAGAAGCCTAGAATAAAGCTGCCAGTGACGTTGACCAACAGCGTGCCGATGGGGAAACCAAGGCTGAAGCGTTCGACCGACCACATGCCAACCAAATAGCGGGCATTCGCGCCGAGGACAGCGCCGAAAGAAATTAGCAGGTAGCGGTTCACGTGCGGCCCCAGTTCGCGTGAATGGAATCAGCCAATCAGTGTAACATGAGGGGACAGGGGCGAAAAGTTCGGTGACGTTACCTGTAGGGTTTGGATGCGCCGGTGGAGTGGGCTAGAATAAATCGGTTATGACCCGATTCGCCAGCCTCGCGACCATCTGCATGTTGGCCGGCGTAGCCCTATTGTGGGGGCTGGCAGCCTGGCCTGATACGCCGGATGGATGGCTGCACCTCCAACGTGTGCGCGCCGTGGCGGAAGCATTGCAGGCAGGTGTCCTCTACCCTCGCTGGTTTCCCGATTTCTCCTTTGGCTATGGCTATCCGGTGCTCAATTATTACGCGCCGGGGTTCTACTACCCGCCTGCGCTGCTGGCGCTGGCCGGTGTCGATGTGACGACGGCCGTGCGCCTGACGCTGGCGCTGCTGTTTGCCGTTTCTGGCGTGGGAATGTACGCGCTGCTGCGGTTGTGGGCGGACGTGGCGCCTGCCCTGGTGGGAGTGGTCCTCTTCTTGGTCTTCCCGTATCGGCTTTATGATCTGTTTGTGCGCGGCGCGCTGCCCGAGTTCGCGGCGTTTTTGTGGCTGCCGTTGATCCTCTATTTCACGGTGCGGGCGGCGTTGCCCGAGGCCTGGCGCACCGGGCCCGACGCTGGAGAATGGAAAGGCGTCGAGCAAGGGGCGGCAACAGGAAGTCTCGTGGCAGCGGCATTGTGTTGGGCTGGGTTGATCCTCACCCATAATTTGACGGCGTTGATGGCGGGACTGACGGCGGTGGTGGTGTTGCCGGTAATCGCCCTATTGCACACCGAGCCAGGGACGCGGCTGGCGGGTTACCTGCGCAAGTTGATGCGGCTCGCGTGGATCGTGCTGGCTCCATTGGTGCTGGGTGCGCTCGTCACCGCGTGGTATTGGGCGCCGGCGCTCCTTGAGGCGCGCTGGGTAGGGATCGGCGCAGGGACGGAGACGGCGGGGTATGCCAACCATTTTGCCGACTGGCGCGATCTGTTCACCTGGGCACTGATATTTCCTTACCCCTCCGCAGCGGCCCCCACAGTTCCGCTGCCAGCCTGGCTTATGGTGGTGGTTGCGTTAGCAGTGGTTGGGCTGGCCTGGCGCAAAGATAAGGGCTTGATTCCGGTACTAGTCAGTGGGTTGGTAGCAGTCGTTTGGGCCGTATGGTTGACGACGGCAAGCAGCGGCTTTGTGTGGCGAGCCTTGGAGCCGGTATTGGGCAAGCTGCAATTTCCGTGGCGCTGGCAGGCGATCGCTGGGGCCGGATTGGCCTTGTTGGTGGCGGTGGGTTGGCAGGCTGTGGGGAGGAGACGCCAGGTTGGCCAGGTGGGCCACGGTAAAAAGCGTCAAGTCGGCGACATGACCTGCATGGCGGCTGCGCTTGCCGTGGCCGCTTACTTGGTGGTATATGCAACGCTGGGGTTGAGCGTGCAGCCGGCAAGCGGAAGCGCAGCTGACATATCGACGGCCGGAATGTGGGCGTTCGACAGCCAGAACGGGCAGGTAGGCGCGAGTTGGACGGGCGAGTTCCTGCCCACTACCGTGACGGAGCAGCGCTGGGCGATTGGACGGGCGCCGTCGGATGGCAGCTCGGCGGCGGCACTGCCGCGCGTCGAGATGCGCGCACGGCCAGAGCAGGCAGGATATGAATCGGCGGATTTCCAGGTGGCGTTTGCGCAGCCGGGCAGCTTGATCTTGCACCAGTTCTTTTTTCCAGCGTGGCGCGTGCTGGTGGATGGTTTGCAAGTGCCGGTGCGGTTCGAGGGGACACTGGGATTGCTGGCTGTAGACGTGGATGCGGGCGAACACAAAGTCGAGGTGATCTGGGGGGTAACCACGGCGGTGTGGATCGGGCGCGTTTTGACGGCGGCGGGATGGGCAGCCATTTTGTCTTTGCTGGTGCTGGCAGGAAAAAAGCGATCCACAAAGGACACGAAGGGCACGAAGGAGTCAGGCGGCACGGAGGGGATTGCATGGCAGTTGGCGATCGGCGCCTGGGTGCTAGCGGGTGTGCTGTTGCTGGTTGGGGCGAGTGGGGTCACGGCGCGGGTGGTGTCACCGATTGCGGTAGGGGCGGATTTTGGAACGGTGCGGCTGGAGGCCGTGGAGACTGAGCTGGCGCAGGCGGGAAGCGAAGCACAAGTACAGCTGTACTGGTCGATCCAGGGGCCTGTCGAGCCGCTCGTGGCCTTCGTGCACGTTGTAGACGGCTCGGGAACAGTCGTAGCGCAAAATGATGGGCCGCTGGGCGGCGAGTATTCGCCCGTGGAACGCTGGCTGCCGGGGCTTGTCATGGCAAATACGCACTCCATTGCGCTGCCGGCCGGCCTGCCGCCAGGACAATATGCACTAAAGGCAGGCGTGTATCGGCCAGGACAGGCGGACGCACCGTTGGTCGCCGCGGGTACGCACGATACCAGCGTCGACGTCGGCACGTTGGAGGTGCAATCGTGAGGTCGCTGCGCATGCACTGGACACGGCGCGGGCCTGGGCGAGTTGTACCGGAGGTGGCAGCATGACGCGCCGCCGCGAACGTTTGATCGTGTGGGCGCTAGTCCTGGGACATCTGCTATTGGCGCTGGCGTACGGTCTGCTCAATCCGTTGGGTGAAGCGCCGGACGAGGCCGACCACTGGGCTTACGTGGTGCACATCGCCCGCGAGCACGAGTTGCCGGGGTCAAAGGTGACGCAGGCTAAGCATCCGCCGTTCTATCACGCCACCGCGGCACTGATTGCACTGCCGGCGGATCCAACCAACGATTTCTTGCGCATCAACCCCGACGCCGAGCTGGCGCCACGTGCGGGGTGGTCACCCAACTTCTTTATTCACACGGCGCGCGAGGAGTGGCCGTGGGCAGGTGGCGTGTTGGGCTTTCGCCTGGCGCGGCTGTGGTCAGTGCTGCTGAGCACACTGGCGGTGGTATCAGTCTATGCACTGGCGCGAACAGCGCTGCCGGGGCGCGTATACGTGGCACTGGGCGCCACGGCGTTAGCTGCGTTCCTGCCGGAGTTTGCCTTTGTCGGCAGCTCGGTCAGCAACGACGGTGCAGCGGCGCTGTTTGGCACGCTGGGCCTGTGGGGCGGATTTGCCACCTACCGCAACGGCGGCCGCTTTCGTCCGGGCTGGTGGACGCCGTTGGCGCTGGGGCTGGGATTCCTGACCAAGGTAAGTACGGTGGCGGTGTGGCCGGTGGTCGGGCTGGCAATTGTACTGGGGGCTGCAGGCAGCATACGCCAGGTATTTGCCACCTGGCGGCGCTGGGTTATGACCGGTCTGCTGGTGTTTGTGCCCGCCCTGCTGATTGCGCTACCCTGGCTCCTGCGCAACCTGCAACTATACGGTGACCTGCTGGGCACGGAGATGGTGCGGAAGACGGTGGACCTGCGAACAATGCCTTGGAGTTGGGATGATACAGTTTGGCTGCTTCGCGGTTGGTTCTTGTCGTTTTGGGGCAAGTTTGGCGGCGCAGGACATATTCCCCTGCACGATTGGCTCTACTGGCTGTTAGGGGCGACCCTCGCCGCAGCTGCAGGCGGGTTGGTTCGGCTGTACCTGCGCCGTGACTGGCGCGGCGAGCGTTGGCCGTTGACTCTGTTGCTGCTGGCAGTGGTTGCCGTGGCGCTGGGCATCTGGCAGTATTCGCTGACGGCGTTGGGTACTGACCAGGGACGGCTGCTGTTTCCGGCGCTGGGGTCGCTGGCGATCCTCCTGGCAGCCGGACTCCTCGCCTGGTTGCCTGCGCGTGCATTAGGCATGGGCACGGCGGTATTGGGAGCGACAAGCCTGGCGCTTGGCGTTTATGCCTTGTTTGGTGTGCTGGCCCCGGCGTTTGCGCCGCCTGCGCTCGTCAACGATGGCGAGTGGCAGCAGAGCGAACTCAGGGAACCCATCAACTTTGGCGAGTTGGCGTTGATCGGCTATAGGTTGGAACCGGACCCGGTGCTCTTTTGGCGCGCTGTGGCAGCCCCGGCGCAGGATTGGCGCACGGTGCTGCGCGTGACTAGCGAGGACGGCAGCCTGGTATGGGAGTGGCGGCGCTCGCCGGCAGCGGGACGCTGGAGCACAGACCGCTGGCCGGCTAACACCGTCGTACGCGACGCCTATCCAATCAAATGGCCGGAGTGGGCGGGACCCGGACGTTACCGCGTCGAGGTAGGCTTGCAGCCGTACGACCAGGAGTTGGTACTGCCCAACGCAGGCGGGGAACCGGCGGCCAACGGCGACCATCCCTATTACCTGCTGGGTTGGCTGGAGCACTAGACAAGTGTCGACTAATAGTTCAACCATTTCTCCCATTCAAGCTAAAGACGTACGGCCACACCTGGCGTGGCGCTGGGCAGACCTTGCCGCCGTCGGTTTGGTTGTTCTTGCCGCGGGGCTGATGGCCGCAGAGTTGATGCGGCCGGGGGTGCAGAACTACCGAGATGCATTGATGAGCGTGTACCGCGTATTTGAGTTGGACCAGGCATGGCAGCGTGGCGTGCTATACCCACGCATCAGTCCTAATCTCAACTTCGGACTCGGTGCGCCGCTGTTCCAGTTCTACCCGCCGCTGGCCTCGTACGGGGCACTGCTCCTGCACAAGCTGGGCTTGGGCTTTGTGGCTGCCACCAAGGGCATGATGGCGCTAAATTTACTGGCCGGCGGGCTGGGCGTCTATGGTTACGTGCGCTGGCTGACGGCCAAGCGGTTGGGCGCAGTGACGGCGGCGGCGCTCTTTCTGCTCTCGCCGTATGTGCTGCTGACCACTTTCGAGCGCGGGGCAGCCGCCGAAGCCATGGCACTGGCGCTGCTGCCGTGGCTGGTATGGACTATGCATTGCCTGTTGGATGACCACCGCTTTTGGGCGATAAGCCTGGCGGCGCTGCTCGTGGCGGCGACCTTGCTGGCGCACAACATCACGGCGCTGTTTGTGCTGCCAGCGGTGCTGGCCTATGCGGGCATCCTGGCGGCTGCACGTCGCAATTACGCGGCACTGGGGCGCATGGGGCTTGCCTTTGTACTGGGGCTGGGGCTGAGCGTCTTTTACTGGCTGCCGGCACTGGCCGAGCTGCGCTACACACGGGCCGAGACGATGATGTTGCAGGGCGTTAACGACGTAACCAACGGCCTGGTCAATGCGTCAAGGCTCGTGCAAGACACATGGGCTGCTATCTATAGCGGCGACGACCGCTTCCGCTACGGGCTGTTGATGTTTGTCTACGGCATCGCCGGCATGGTCAGCTTGCCCTGGCAGGATCGGCGGCTGCGGTTGAATGCGGCCTTGCTTGCTGGAGCCTGGGTGGCAATCTTGCTGTTGCAACTGCGGCCGGCCGAGGTATTCTGGCAGCAAATGCCGCTCGTGCGCTTTATCCAGTTCCCGTGGCGCCTGTATGGCTTGGCGACCTTCTGCAGCGTGGTGCTGCTCGGCATCCTGTTGAACAGCGAGCGGATGGTGGCAACGCCGCGCTGGCTGCAGACAGGCTTGGCCCTGGCGCTGATTGCGGGAGCATTGCTGGCCCATACGCCCTATGCCCGGGTAGACACGCTGACGCTGTGGACGGACCTGCGCGAGCAGAAGGTGGCCCTTCCCAACCTTTACGAGTTGGGCCGGCTGGAATTTCCGCTCTTCACCGACTATACGCCCGTATCGATGCAGATCTATGGCAGTGAAATTGCCAAATCGCGCCCTGCGGACGCCATCATTCGCGCGGAGAAGGTGCCGGCGCCCGCTGTCAAGATACAGAGCGTTGTGCAAGGCGGCTTTGATCTGGCCGTGAGTTCGGCCGAGCCTTTTCCAATCAAGGCGCCGCGTGCCTTCTTCCCCGGCTGGCAGGTCTACGTCGACGGAGCGCCCGTGGCTACGGCCGGCAGCGGGCCGTTGGGGCTGGTGACAGCAGTGGTCCCCGCGGGAGAGCACCGGGTGCGCATCCAATTCGACCAGACACCGCTGCGTACGGCTGCCGACATCATCTCGTGGCTCTCGCTGGCGGCCATTGTCGCGGGCAGCATCGTCTTCTCTCCGCTGCAGCACAAAGCTTGGTGGCTGGTTGGGGCAGGTGCAGCAACGATCGCCGTGATGCTCCTGCTGCATCAGGTGCGCAGTGCTGCAGCAATAGTGCCAGTGGCATATGGCGCAAATCTTGGTGACGAGATGCAGTTACTGGCATATCAGATTGACGACCCGGTCGTACAGCCCGGTGAGAAGCTGACTGTCAAGCTGTACTGGTACGTTCAGAAGGCCCCAGGCGATGACCGCAGGGTGTTCCTTCATCTCAACCTGCCGGACGATTCGGGCCGCGTGGCGCAGAACGACCAGACTCCGCTGCTAGGCTACTATCCTACAACCCAGTGGGAGGCCGGGCAGATCTTTGCCGACGAGTATCGCGTGGAGATACCAGCCGGCACGCCGCCGGGACGTTACGAAGTGACGGCAGGTATGTATCACCCGGACCCGCTGCAAAACCTGTCTGTATTGGCCGGACCAAACACGTGGCCGGGCGACCGCATGGTGCTGGGCGAGGTTGAGGTCGGCAATGGCCGTTGAGTTGGACATGAAGCGGGAATCCGACCCGGAATCCAGCCGGTGGGCCGTCCTGCAACAGGCGGTTTGGTGGGAACTGCTGGCTGTACTGGCGATCTTCTTGGTAGCGTTGGTGTTGCGCACCTATCGCTTGCACGACTTGCCGCCCGGGTTGTTCAACGACGAAGCAGCCAATGGACTGGACGCGCTGTCGGTGCTCCGGGGGGAACGGCCGGTCTTTTTCCCGCGCAACACCGGGCGCGAGCCGTTCTTCCTCTATTTGCAGGCGGGCATGCTGGCGCTGCTGGGGCCTACGCCGTACGCGCTGCGGCTGACGGCAGCCATTGTGGGGGCGTTGGCTGTACCCGCTGCCTACTGGATGGTGCGCGAGCTGTTCTGGGATTCGCCAACCGGGGCGCGGCGCATCGCCCTGTGGTCGGCGCTGTTTATGGCTTTCGGTTACTGGCACATCAGCCTCAACCGCATTGGCTTCCGTGCCAATATGTTGCCGCTGATGGCAGCCATCACCTTTGCGCTGTTTTGGCGTGCCTGGCGTACGCTTTCGGCCGGCAGGCGCTTTCCATGGCTCACGTCTATCCTCACCGGCGTCGCCCTCGGCGCGACGCTTTACACGTACACCGCCAGCCGCTTTATGCCCGTCCTGCTGACGCTCATGGTGTTGGCTACGATCCTGCGGCCGAGCCTGGACCCCAGGCTGCGCCGGCGGGCAGTGGGGGCATTGGCCGTCATCGCCGTGACCAGTGCCATTGTTTTTGCCCCGCTCGGTTGGTACTTCGTCCAGCATCCCGAGCAATTTGCGGGCCGGGCGGCGTCAGTCTCGTTTCTCAGCGAGGTGTACTCGGCAGGCAACCCGGCACTTACATTGGCGGCAACGGTGGGCAAGCTGGGCCTGATGTTCCTGACGCTGGGAGACCCGAACCTGCGCCACAATCCTGGTCAGCGGCCGGCTTTTGACCTTCTGCTTGGCCTGTGGTTCTATGCCGGCCTCATTTTATGTCTATTCAGCTGGCGCAGGCTGCCTTACCTGTTCCTGGCAACATGGTCGCTGCTGCTGGCGCTGCCGGCCGTACTGACACCGGAGTCAGCCCCTCATTCGCTGCGCGCCATGGGCATGATCCCGGCGGTCTACGTGCTGCCGGTATTGGCAATGCTGGCGGCAGCCGCGTGGACAGCGCCGCATGTGCGCAGCGGGTGGCGTAAATGGCTGCAGTGGCTGCCGCTGCCCTTCCTGCTCTTCAGCGCCGCGACCAGCATCCAGGGCTACTTTGGAGCATGGCGCGACATCGGCGGTTTCACCGGTGTGTTCATGACCAACTATGCTCAGCTTGCCGAGGCCATGGCCGAAACGGAGGACAAGGGCATATGGATCATGCCGCTGTCGCCCAACTATTTCCTGATCGAGCCTCAATTTTACGCCATGGACTTTGCGACCGCGGGCAAGACAGACTTCGCCGGAATTTCAGTTGATCCAGCCGTGGTGGGGCAACAACTCACGGCTGCACTGGCGGGCAAGGAGTCGGCGCAGCTGATGCGGGCAAAGAACAGCGACCGTTTCCCTGAGGCCGGCTATATCCTCGGCGACCCCAAGCATCTGGTCAAGTTTTTGCTCGATAAATATGGCCTGCCGGTGGCGGAACGCGATGACACGGTGGTGGGAATGCCATACCTGGTCTACCAGCTGCCCGAGCAGGCGAACTACGCCGTATTTGGCGACGAGCAGACGGCAGACGCCGTATTTGACGGCAAGGTCGCGTTGACGGCGGTCAGCTATGGGCGAACTGCGCAGGCCGCGACCGCAGTAGACGTCGACGAGCACACGGTGCCGTCCGGCGATCCACTGTGGGTGACACTGCGCTGGCGCGCCGAAGCGCCGATCGACGTGGACCTGAAGACGAGTCTATCCCTGCAGGACGCGGCCGGCCATGTGGCGGGCCAGGTGGACGACCTATTGGTGGGAGATCGCTACCCGGTGCAGCGCGTATGGGAAACGGGCGAAGAGACGGCATCGTATCACATCGTGCCAATGCTGCCGGGGCTGGCGCCGGGCCGCTACGACATCTTGCTGCGTGTGTATGAGGATCAAACACGGCGGCCATACCCGCTGTTGGATGCAGGCGGCCAACCGGCAGGCATTGATACCGTGATTGGCAGCGTCGAGATTAAGCCTGGGGACACCCCACAACCGGTGGATCCGCGGCAGCCGTTGGCCGACGCGACGCAGCTCGCGCCGGATCTGGCATTGTTGGGCTACGACCTGCCGGTGACCAGCGTGGCGCCGGGCGGGAGCGTGCCGCTGACCCTGTATTGGCAGGCGGCGGTTACGCCTACGGCAAATCTTGATGTCAACCTACAGCTGCGGTCGGCCGCAGGCGCCGTGATGGCTGAGCAGACCAAACCTGTGGCAGGCGGCATATACCCGACGAGCCAGTGGATGGCAGGCACAACGATACGCGACTGGCAGGATATGACGGTGAAAGCGGACGTGTCAACCGGGACCTATCACCTCTGGCTGACGCTCATGGACGGCGAGCAGCGGCTGGGCGAGCTGGATTTGGGGGAGATCAAAGTCGAGGGCAGGCCACACGAATACACGCTGCCGCAGCTCGGAGTGCCGGCAGTGGCCACGTTTGGACAAAGCGTGCAGCTGGCGGGATTGGAGACTACGCCAGCCACAAACTTACGGCCCGGCGAAACCATCGAACTGCCGTTTGTGTGGCGGGTCATACAGCCGACCGAGCGGCCGCTGGTGCGCTTTGTGCATCTGCTGGGTGCGGACGGCAAGCCAGTCGCACAGGTTGATAGCGCGCCCTGTGATGGCGGGTGCGAGTCTACTTCCTGGATCGCCGGCGAAGTACTCACCGATAGCGTGTCGTTGACAATTCCTGGGGATGTGCCGGCAGGGCCGTACACGCTGGCAGTGGGCTGGTATGACGGCGATACGCTGCAACGCCTGGGGGCACGCGACGAGCGAGGAGCGCCGTTGGATGACGGGCTGGCGCGGTTTATGGAACTGGCGGTAACCAGGTAGCGAGATTTCCCGGCCCGATCGGGACCCTGATCTCATGACACGGGAACGGCAGGCGTGCAATGATACCACCCGTGTGAAGTAGTGGATTTGCAGGGTAAGGAGGCCATATGGTTAGTCTCGACAAGATTACGCTTGGGGCAGTCGCTGGGGCCGGCACCAACCTGGTGGTCGGCGGAATTGGGGCGCGGCTCGCCATGCGAGCCGTCGTGCTCCTGATTGGGGGTCAACCGGCGGTCACGCTGGAAGGTGTCACCGGCATCCTGCTGCTGGCCGCAATGTTGGGCATCGTACTGGGGGTGGCGGTCGCCTTTGCCCACAACTGGGCAGGACACAGGTGGCGGCAGGCGGACTGGCTGCTCGGTGGGCTGCTGACGCTGCTGGTGACGGCGCTGTTTCTTGCCATCCGCGATGGTGAGGCTGCGTTGCTGCCGGCGTGGCAAGGCGTACTGTTGTTTGCGCCGCTGGCGTTGTTGAGTACGTTGGCAACCGGCTTCGTCTACGAGCGGCTGCGGCGCAGGCGCGCAGGCAAGATTGAACGGCAGGCGCCGGCGGCGTGGTTGGGCGCCTACGGCATTGCATTCGTGTTGGCGTTTGTCGGCCTGATGTCGTTGGCCGGGGGCCCGCTTCGCCTGCCGCGCGCAGCATGGCATATGGCGCTCATGGCAGGCGCGAGCGCGGACTTTGCCGGGGCTTATGTGCCAATGCAGATGCTCGGCTTTGTGTTTGCCGTCGGCTACTTGCTTTTGACCTGGCTGCTCTTCTGGCTAGCAGATGGCAACGATCTGCGTGCTGGAGCGATTGGTTGCTTGCTGCTGGCGGCCGGCTTTTTCCACATTACCGGCCCAATCGCGGGTGTTTTGGGCCGCGGGCTGACCGCCAGCGTGCTGGAAGGCCTATTGGCGGCGGTAGGAGCCGCAGTGCTGGCAGTGGTATACTGGCGCCTGTTCGCTGGCTCCCCAGCCCACGTGCGCCGGGCACCACTGGCGATCAGCCTGGTGGTCGTCGCGGCAGCGCTGGCCGGGCTGTCGGCGTTGATGGCTGTCCAGCCTCAATGGAGTGTCTTGCGCCAACCATTGCTGGTGACCTTGTTTTCCGTGACGATGTACCTGTTGCCATGGCTGGCGCTGCCGCTGGGCTTGTTGTGCAGCATGCAGCGTAACCATGGGGGCCAGGCAAATGCGGCTGCCTATCAGGCCGGCGCGCTGGCCGATGCAGGTTGACTAGACCATGATCGCGAGCACCTCGCTTTCTCCACGCCTGTCGCCGACCGCCCTGTATGGGTGGCGGCTGCACCTGGTGCGCGGCGCCTGGCTGCTCGCGGTGGGCTGCCTCTTGATCTTATACGCGCTGCAGCTAGACGAACACCTGCGCAATTTCCAGACCGACTTTTTCTACGATCTGGAACTGCATGACTCCTATCCGGCCGTGGCGAGCCTGCTGTCGCGGCGGCAATTTTCCCTCTATGTGTTGTTGCTGCAGCTCGTGGCGACGGCGGCCTGTATCACAGTCGCCGCTATCCTGGCTTGGCGGCGGCCTGACGACTGGATGGTGCTCCTGGCGGCGCTGATCCTGATCTGGGCGCCGCTAAACTTTGGGCTGCTTGGCTACGCCGAGACGTATATGGCCGTTTCATGGCGCTACTGGCGGCTGCTCGAGTTCCTGCGTTTGTTTACTAGCATGGTGGGAATGAGTGCCCTTGTTTTACTCTTCCTGGTCTTTCCCGACGGCCGCTTCGTGCCGCACGGGATGAAGTGGGCCCTCGTTCCGCTGGCCGTGATGATCGTGATTGGCACCATCGGGTTGGACGCAGTGGCGTGGGCCGGCATCACGTGGGAATTATTGATGATGAGCCTCATCACGCTGCTGGTAGTGGCGGCTGCGGCCCAGGTGTATCGTTACTTGCGCGTGGCGACGCCGGGGCAAAGGCAGCAGACGCGTGCAGTCGTTCTCGTCCTGGCGCTGTTCCCAGCTTGGTTGCTGGTAAGCCTGCTAGCTGAGCGGCTGGCTACGCCCCCTTGGCGGACAGTAGTCTACTTTGTGCGGCTCCACCTGAATATCGTGATTCCCCTCATGGTCCCACTCACGTTGGGAGTTGCGGCGCTGCGCTACCAACTGTGGGACGTGGCGCCCATCGTTCGACGTACGTTCGTCTATACCCTGTTGACGCTGTGTGTGGCGGGCATTTATGTGCTCGTCGTCGGCGTTGCCGCGAGCAGCTTGCGCATCGAGAACAACCTATTGCTGACGGTGCTCGTGACTGGCGCCGTGGCCATGCTGGCGCAACCGCTGCGCCAGCGGCTGCAGCGATGGGTAAACCGGTTTTTGTATGGCGAGCGCGATGCGCCGGCGACGGTACTGGCACGGCTGGGCGAACGGCTGGAGGCGACGGCGGCGGCGGACCAGGTGCTGCCAGCCATCGCCGGCACTGTAGGGCAGGCACTCAAGCTTCCCTATGTGGCGGTGGCCGTGCGGGCAGGGGACGGCTGGCGGCCTGCCGCCACCTACCGAGCTTATACGAATGGCAACGGTGATGCGGCCCGCGACGCCATTGACCGGGCGGATAGCGGGCTCCCGACAAACTGGCCTGGCCTGGTAAAAACGCCACTTTTCTATCAACGTGAGCAGATCGGCGAGCTGTGGTCGGCGCCACGCTCGCCGGGGGAACGGCTGACGGCAGCCGACCTGGCACTGATCGAACAAGTAGCACAGCATGCGGGGCCAGCAGTGCACGCGGCGAACCTTGCCGCCGACCTGCAGCGGTCGCGCGAGCAGATCGTACTGGCAGGTGAGGAGGAGCGGCGTCGCCTGCACCGCGACCTGCACGACGGGCTGGGGCCGCAGTTAGCAAGCCTCGTGCTACGTATCGACGCCGCGCGCAACTGGCTCCACCGCGACCCGGGCAAGGCAGAGGCGCTCCTGGTCGAATTGCAGCAGCAGATGCAAGGCGCCATCGGAGACGTGCGACGAATCGTCTATGACTTACGGCCGGCGGCACTCGACCAACTGGGGCTCGTCGCAGCTGTCCGGCAGTATGCCGAACAGGCAAGCGGCGCAGGGCTGCGGATCGAGGTCGAGGCGCCGCCGGCGCTGCCGGCGCTGGATGCAGCGGTGGAGGTGGCAGCCTATCGTATCGTCCTGGAGGCAGTGGCGAATGTCGTGCACCACGCAGATGCCCGCCGCTGCCGGGTACGGTTGAGCCTGGACGACGAACTCCTGCTCGAGATCGCCGACGATGGCTGCGGTTTGCCCGCAACAGTGCAGCCTGGGGTCGGGCTTCGCTCGATGCGCGAGCGGGCGGCGGAACTGGGTGGAGCGTTTGCCGTCGAGGCGTTAGCGACGAGCGGCACATACGTGCGTGTGCGCCTGCCGTTGGCGGCGAAGGTGGACTGAGGTGCGAGGCGAATAATGGAGAGCGTACGCATATTGGTGGCCGACGACCATCCGCTGTTCCGCGACGGCATGCGCGCGCTGCTGGGCTCGCTGTCCAGCTGCGAAGTCATAGGCGAAGCGGCCAGCGGTGCGGAGGCAGTGAGCCTGGCCCAAACTCTGCAGCCGGACATCGTGCTGATGGATCTGCAGATGCCTGGGATCAATGGGATCGAGGCAACGCGCCGGATCGTGCAGACAAGCCCCCACATTGGTGTGATTGTGGTCACCATGTTTGAAGATGACGACTCGATCTTTGCTGCGCTGCGGGCGGGAGCACGCGGTTATGTGCTCAAGGGGGCAGACCAGGCGGAAATAGTGCGAGTCCTGGAAGCCGTGGCACGTGGCGAGGCATTGTTCGGCCCGTCGATCGCAGCCCGGGTGATGAACTACTTTGCCGCGCCGCGACTGCAGGCCCAGGCCGAAGTTTTCCCAGAACTGACCGAGCGCGAGCGTGAGGTGCTGCAACTCATTGCACGCGGGCACAGCAACGGTACCATTGCCGAGCAGCTTGTGATCAGCCTCAAGACCGTGCGCAACCACGTCTCGAATATTTTCAGCAAGCTGCAGGTGGCCGATCGGGCCGAGGCCATCGTGCGGGCGCGCGAGGCGGGGATGCGCTGAGATCCCCGAAAATATGGTTCCGCACTCCAGAAACTCGGTTTCTGCGCGCGGCGCGCCGTTTGTGCAACCGATGACGTAAGGACAAGTGCTTGACCTCGCAGTACAAGAGGACTATGCTGGAAGCAGGTGCTACAACCGTAGTAGGCTGGAGAAGGGGACGTTATGCAAAGTACGCATGTGGTCCAGGGTGATACGCAGGTTTCCCGCGGCGAAATGATCAAAATGGTTGTGATTCGGCTGGTCATTGCGATTCCACTGCTGTTCGCTATCATCTTTGTGCCGGCCGGCACGTTAGCATATTGGGAAGGTTGGCTATATCTGACCATCCTCCTGATTCCCATGTTCTTTGTCATGGGCTATTTGTTTAAGAACGCACCCGACTTATTGGTGCGCCGGATGAAGGTGCGAGAGCGGGAAGCAGAGCAAAGCCGCATCGTGGCGCTCTCGACTGTATTGTTCCTGATCGCCTTCATACTGCCGGGTCTCGACTATCGATTTGGATGGTCAGATGTTCCAGTACCAGTGGTGATCTTCTCCGATATACTCGTACTGCTCGGATATGGGTTTGTATTCATGGTTTTTCGTGAAAATCAGTATGCTGCGCGCGTGGTCGAAGTCGAAGAGGAGCAGAAGGTCATTGACACCGGGCCGTATGCGGTAGTCCGCCACCCCATGTATATGGGGGTGCTGGTCATGTATATCTTTTCGCCGCTAGCACTGGGCTCGTATTGGGCCGTATTGCCCATGCTGCTGATGATCCCAATTCTGGTCGCCAGGCTCCGCAACGAGGAAACCATCCTGGTGCGGGATTTGCCCGGTTACGCGGCCTACATGCAGCGCACTAAATACCGGCTGATGCCTGGTGTCTGGTAGAGTTCGGGCACGAGACCCGGCGCAACAGCCAGTGCCGGACCTCATGGCATACCCGACTGTTTGGGGTGTCACGTCGACGACGTGACCTACTGATTGGCTTGGAAGATGGCGGCCATCTTCTGGTGGATCAGGTTGACGGCCTTGAGCGGGCGCAGCATCACTTTGAACTCGACGATCTGCCCGGCGTCGTTCCACTTGATCATGTCCACCCCGTTGACGCTGATGCCTTCCATCTCGACCATAAACTCCAACACGGCGTCATGCTCGCCAACCACCTCGCGCACGTAGCGGAAAGTGTCGTTGCCGAAGACGTGCAAGGCAGCAGCCAGGTATTGCGTCGTGATGGGCTTGCCCACTTGGGGTGTGTGCACAATGGGCGAATAGAAGGCCACATCGTCGGCAAGCAGCGCAGCTAACCCACGCGGGTTACGATCGGCAACGATTTGGTGCCAGGCGGCAAGGGCTGTAGCGGGCATGTTTGTTCTCCATTTTGTACCGTTTGAATCGAACAAGTGGATTCTACTACAGCGCAATGCACGCATCACAAGCGAACTGGCAACCTTCTCGATTTCTGTTACATCTTTGTTACATATTTTCATAAACCGATTGACTTATTTTCAGCACCAATGCTATGATCGTGACAGTTCCTCACCACGACAACTGACAAGCAGCAGGATGCTATGACCAATATCCGGGCCATTGCCGAACGGTCGAACGTGTCGATCGCGACGGTGTCACGCGTGCTCAATAACCACAACAATGTCAGCGACGAAACGCGCATGCTAGTGCTACGGGCGGCGCAGGCGCTCGGCTACCCGCTTCCCGACCCGCAGCGCGGACAGATGGTGTTTCGCACTGTGCTGGTGCTGATGACCCAGGCGACGGAGCCGGCAGGACGCGGCCGCTCTGTAGACGCTACATTTGAGAGCGAAGTCTGGGGGGGCATCGAGTCGGTGCTCTCGGCCAAGGGGGTAGCCACCAAGCTGCAGCAGGCGCCGATGGCACCGGCCGACGCCGACCGGCTGGCGAGCGAGGCTGGCGTGGCTGGCGTGATCATCCTGGGCGGGATCGTGGCGCACGAGTTCCTCGAACGGCTGCAACAAGTGGGCCTGCCGTTTGTGTCAGTCGGTTCGCACGCCCACCCGCTGCGCACCAATTACGTGATGGCCGACGTGGCGAGCGGAATTCGCCTGGCAGTCGATCACCTGGTGGCGCAAGGACGGCGGCGCATCGCGCTCGTCAATGGGCCGATCACGACCGGTACGAGCGCGGCCAAGCTGGACGGCTACCGGCTGGCATTAGCGACCAACGACCAGCCCTATCGCGCCAGCGCAGTCGTCGCAGCCGAATTTACACCCGACTCAGGCTTCGAGCAGACGGTGGAACTGCTGCGCGCCGCCCCCGATCTGGACGCCGTGGTGTTTGGCGACGACCGCATGGCCATCGGCGGGCTCAAGGCGCTGCGCCAGGCCGACCGGCGCGTGCCGCATGACGTGGCGGTGACCGGTTTTGGCCACCTCGACATCGCCCGCTATGTCATCCCCACGCTGACGACGGTGGAGTACAACCTGCAAGCAATGGGCAAGAAGGCGGCCCGGCGGTTGTATGACTTGCTCGAAGACCCGGACGACTACACATGGGGCATTATCGAGCCGACGTCGCTGATCATCGGCGAATCGACGGTAGGCTGAAAAATCCTGGTTGAGTGGCAGTTACAAAGCGAGGCGGGAGGATGGGCATGAGCTTACTGCAGACGAGCGCTGCAAAGCAACAGATAGAGCAGCCGGCGCGCAAGACAAGGCGCCTGAGTGACACACAGGTGGCCCTGCTGTTGATCGCTCCGGCCGTGGCGCTGCTACTGACCATCATACTCTACCCGCTCGTCAACTCGATGTATATCGGCCTGCTCGACAAGAGTCTTATCTACGGCGGCGACGAGTTTGTCGGCCTGCAGAACATCCAGGACATACTCCAGGAGGACTTCCTGCCCATCTTACGCAATACGCTGGTGTTTACGCTGGGAGCGACGCTGCTGCCGTTTGTGATCGGCTTTGGCGTAGCGCTGATCCTGAACGGGTCGATCCGTGGTCGCGGCGCCTGGCGTGGTGCGTTCCTGATGCCGTGGCTGGTGCCGAGCGTGATCGTCTCGTTCCTCTGGCTGTGGCTTTTCAATGCCAACTATGGCGTGCTCAACGGCATCCTGCGCAACCTCGGGCTGATCGACAGCAACATCAACTGGCTTAGCAATGGCGCCTCGGCCATGACGGCGGTGATTGTCGCCAAGACGTGGCAGACCTTCCCGTGGATCGCGGTGATGATTCTGGCGGCGCTGCAGACGATCCCGCGTGAGTTGTACGAGGCGGCGGCGATCAGCGGGGCCAACACGTGGCAGTCTTTCCGCTATGTTACGGTGCCCCACCTGCGCGGGGTAAGCAGCATCGTGCTCTTGCTCTCGCTGATCTGGAACTTCCAGCATTTTGAGACGATCTATGTCATGACGCAGGGTGGGCCGGCCAAGGCGACGACGACCTTTTCCGTGGCCGTCTATCAAACGGCATTCCAGGCCTTTGACTTGGGCAAAGCAGGCGCGTTGGGCATCCTATGGATGATCCTGCTGTCGCTGGTGGTGCTGGTCTACCTGCGCTTTGGGATGGGCGACGAGGAGATGAGCGCATGAAATCGCAATCGTTGGGTGGGCGCATCGGCTTATACACGGCCCTGGCCTTCGCCGCCCTATTCGCCTTCTTCCCGATCTACTGGATGCTGGTCACTTCACTGCGTCCCAACACGGAGGTATTTGCCTTTCCGCCTACGCTGCTGCCGCAAACGGTTACGCTCGAGCATTACCAGAACTTCATCCGCAACCCGCAGCTGCTGCGCTACCTGGGCAACAGCGTGCTGGTGGCCTCTGTTACCGCCATCTCCAGCCTGCTGATTTCGACGTATGCCGCTTACGCCTTTTCCAAGTTCCGTTTCCGGGGCCGGCGTTCGCTGATGTTCCTGGTGCTGTCGGCGCAGATGTTCCCGCAGGCGCTGCTGTTGATCACGCTCTACCTGATGTTCTCACGCCTGCAGCTGCTCAATACCTACCTGGTGCTGGTGCTGTCGTTCACTACCTTTACCTTGCCGCTGTGCATCTGGATGTTGAAAGGCTATTTCGACCAGATCCCCAACGACCTGATCGAGGCGGCCAAGGTGGACGGCGCCAATCAACTGCAGATCATCCACCGGGTGCTGCTACCCATCACGGGGCCGGCGCTGGTAGCTACGGGGCTGTTCGCTTTTATGCGCGGGTGGAACGACTTCATCTATGCGCTGACGCTGGTGGGCAAGGACAAGCAGACATTGCCGCCAGGCTTGGTGCTAACCTATGTAGGCGAGTTCCAGTCACAGTGGGCCGACATGATGGCAGCCTCGCTGCTGGTCTCGCTGCCGCTTGTGATTGCCTTTATCATCTTCCAGCGACACATCGTCAGCGGCCTCACCGCCGGCGCTGTCAAAGGATAAACCGATCGTCCAGTTAACCGATTTTGCTCAAAGAGGAGACCGAAATGGCCACAAAGCAGGTTCGACGAGTTCCGAGCGCAGTACTGCTCTTTGCCATCCTGGCAGCGATGTTGGCCGGCTGCGCCGTGCCTGCGGCGCAACCAGGTGCAGCGGGTGAAGCAACTGCTGCGCCGGCAGGGGAAGCAGCAGACGTAGAGGCCGCGCCGGCGGAGTTTACCTTTACCGGCTGGGCAATCAACGAGGGAGCGTCCAAGGAGACGGTCGAAGGGTATATCAAGGCATATGGCGAGGCCAACAATGCCACCATCAAGGAGCAGGCGTTCCCGTGGGGCGAGATGCTCAACCAGATCGTGCTGCAGGTTAACGGCGGTACGGCCGAGGGCGCCGCACAGCTGGACGTGGCCTGGCTCAACACCATGGCGGCGACGGGCAAGCTCAAGGACCTCGGGCCCTATGTCGAAGGGCGCGGCTACACCGAGGCCGGCTTGCGCAGCGGGCAGGTGGACGGCGTGCAGTACGGCTTGCCATGGACGACGGCCTCCATCGGCCTCGTGGCCAACCAGGCGATCCTGGATGCGGCAGGCGTGACCGAACTGCCGACCACAGTGGCGGAATTTGAGGCGGCACTGGAGAAGATCAAGGCCTATGACCCCGAGATCATCCCCTATGCCGGCATGACGGCCCTCAATGGCTTGAAAGATCTCATTCCCTGGATCTGGACGTTTGGCGGCAGTGTGATCGACGACCAGGGCAAGGTGACGCTGGGCGACGAAGGCAGCGTAAAGGCATTAGAGTGGTACAAGAGCTTGCTCGACCGCGGCCTGATGGCGCCGGAAATGGACCGCGCCACGGCCCGCCAGCTCTTCTCGCAGGGCAAAGTGGCGTTCTATGATGACGCCGTGGTAGCCAAGGGTATCGTTACGGCCGACACCCCGGTCGAAAACCTGGGCGAGCTGATCGTCCCGGTCCCCCGGCCGGTTCTGCAGGAAGGGGACGACCCGCAGTCGCTGCTGTGGGGCCACCTGGTCGTCGTCTTTGACGGGGCGAACGCTGATGCCGCCGCCAAGTGGGCGCAGCACCTGACCTCCGACCCGGCGACGACCGTCGACTATTTTGAGAAGCTGGCCCTGCCGCCGACAAACGAGGCCGCCCTGCAGTCGGAAGTCGTCAAGAACGATGCCTACATGTCAGCATGGGCAGACAAGGTCACGGCCACGGCACGGATGAATCCCTTCTGGCCGTATGTGGAGTCAGCACGCATGGAGTCGATCCTGGCCGAACAAGCACAGGCCTATCTATTGGGCGGCGAGACCGATGCCGCGGCGGCCTGGCAGAAGGCCGCCGAACAAATCGACGAGTTGACGAAGTAACCGAGTCGTCACGTGAATTGACGAGGGAGCGCCCGTGCTGCCGGGCGTTCCCTCACGTAACGGCAACTTCAGGCAGCGTACGGGTAACCAACACGGGCAACCAAGAAGAAGTGGCATGATGTATACAGCACCGGCAGTAGACCAGCGGCAACTCAAGACGGAAACCATTGCGAGCGATCTCGTCGTCGTGGGCGGTGGCATGGCGGGGACGTGCTGCGCCATCACGGCCGCACGGCTCGGCCTGCGCGTGACGCTGGTGCAGGACCGGCCGATCCTGGGAGGCAACGCCTCGAGCGAGGTACGGCTTTGGATCCTCGGGGCGACGGCGCACATGGGTAACAACAATCGCTGGGCGCGCGAAGGTGGGGTGATCGACGAGATTCTGGTGGAGAACACCTATCGCAACCCAGAGGGCAACCCACTGATCTTTGACACGATTCTTCTGGAAAAGGTGGTGGAAGAGCCGAACGTCGGCTTGCTGCTAAATACGGCCGTGTTAGAGGTGAACAAGCACGCGAGCAACCGCATCGAGTCCGTCACCGCCTTTTGCAGCCAGAACTCGACGCGTTACGCCCTGCATGCACCGCTATTTGCCGATGCGTCGGGCGACGGCATCGTGGGCTTTCTGGCGGGGGCCGCATTCCGAATAGGGGCTGAACTGGAGAGTGAGTTTGGCGAGAAGATGGCCCCCAGCCAGGAGTACGGCGAGTTGCTGGGCCACTCGTTGTATTTCTACAGCAAGGATGTTGGCCAGCCGGTCAAGTACACGCCGCCTAGTTTTGCGCTGCGGGACATCACGCGCATCCCACGCTTCCGCAGCTTTAATGCGCAGGAGCACGGCTGCCGCCTGTGGTGGATCGAATACGGCGGGCGTCTGGATACGGTGCATGCGACGGAGGCAATCAAGTGGGAGCTGTGGAAGGTCGTCTACGGCGTGTGGGACTACATCAAGAACTCGGGCAATTTCCCCGAGGCCGAGACGCTGACGCTGGAGTGGGTCGGGCACATTCCCGGCAAGCGCGAGAGCCGGCGCTTCGAGGGCGACTACATACTGACGCAACGTGACCTGATCGAACAGCGGCTGCATCCCGACGCCGTGGCGCATGGCGGCTGGGCACTGGACCTGCACCCGGCCGACGGGGTATTTAGCGAGAAGCCTGGTTGCAACCAATGGCACAGCCGCGGCGTCTACCAGATCCCTTATCGCTGCCTGTACAGCCGCAATGTTGACAACCTGTTTTTGGCCGGGCGCATCTTTAGCGTCTCGCACGTGGCCTTTGGCTCCACGCGCGTGCAGGCGACACTGGCCGCGGCGGCGCAAGCCGTGGGCGTGGCCGCGGCCCAGTGCGTGGCGCACGGGTTGCAGCCTCGCGACTTGTCGGCGCCCGACCAGATGCTGGCGCTGCAAGCAGAGCTGCAGCGGATAGGGCAGTTTATCCCCGAAACGATCGTCAAAGACCCGAGTGATTTGGCGCAGGCAGCGCATATTCGTGCGTCAAGCGAGCTAAAGCTGGGATCACTGCCGGCTGATGGGCCGCGCCTGTCGTTGACACAAGCCTGGGCGCAGCTGTTGCCCGTTCAGGCAGGGCGCATGCCCCGGTTGACCTTCCCAGCCACGGTCGTCGCCGCGACTACGCTCCAGGTAGAGCTGCGCACGAGCGACCGGCCAACAAACCATGCGCCCGATGTGCTGCTGGCGGCGGTGGAAATACGGCTGGAGGCAGCCGGTAAGGCAGAGATCGTCTTGGACTTTGGCGTCGAAATCGACGCAGCGCGTTACGTGTTTGTCTGCTTCCGCGCCAACCCTGATGTTCAGCTTTGGACCAGCCGCCAGCGGGTGACGGGCGTGCTGTCGGCGGCACAGAAGTGGAACCGAGCCGTGTCCAACTATGGCAAGCAGGAAATGCCCGAGGGTATAGACCTAGGCGTGGAGAACTTCGAGTTCTGGACGCCGGAACGCAGGCCAGGCGGCTACAACCTGGCCTTGGCATGCGATCCGCCACTTGCTGGGTTTGCGGCGGCCAACGTCGCCAACGGCGTAGCGCGGCCCGCTAGCGGCCCCAATGCCTGGGTGGCGGCCTTTGACGACGCGCACCCGGCGATCACGCTGACATGGGACGCGCCGCAGTTGGTCCACACGATCGAGATCAGCTTTGACACTGACTTCGACCATCCCATGGAGAGCGTGTTGATGACGCATCCGGAACGGGCGATGCCGTTCTGCGTCAAGGCGCTGCGCGTGTGCATCGACGGGCGCGAGGCGGCAATGATTGAGGACAATCACCAGTCGCGCCGGCGGATTGTGCTGGAGGAACCGGCGACGGCGCGCAACATCACGATTGAAGTGTCGGAGACCTGGAGCGACGCGCCGGCCGCGGTGTTTGAGGTGCGCTGCTACGAATGAACGTAAAACGCCTCATCATTTCATCTGCCCCAGGTATTGGTGGACTGACTGAATAGCGATGCCACCCTCGCCGACGGCAGCGGCCACGCGCTTGACCGAGCCGTGACGTACGTCGCCGGCGGCAAAAACGCCGGGCAGGCTGGTTTCGAGCAGCAGGGGTGACCGTATCGATGACGTTGTGTTGTCACCATCTCCGCCTGCACCCAGATCTGCACCGGTAAGGATGAAGCCACGCGGATCGCAGCGGATGCTCTTTGGCAGCCAGGCTGTGCGCGGCTGCGCGCCGATGAGGACAAACAAGGCCGTTGCCGCTACGGTCTCCGTTGTTTCCTTGCCGATTTCCTGCAGCACCAGGCTTTCCAGCCGTTGGCGGCCGTAGCCATTGACAATCTGGGTGCGCAGGCGCACATCGATGTTATCGGCCGCCGCAATCTCCTGCACGAGGTAATCCGACATGCTGGCAGCCAGCGAGCTGCCACGGACAAGCATCGTTACGTGCGCTGCATACTTGGCCAGGTGCACGGCAGCCTGGCCGGCCGAGTTGCCGCCGCCGGCTACAAACACCTGCTGACCAACCATTGCCCGCGCCTCGGTGACGCCGCCGCCATAGAAGACGCCTGCGCCGACAAGCGCCTCGAGGTTGGGAATTCCAAGCCGCTGGTAGTGGGCGCCCATAGCCAGTACGACAGTGCGACTGGCAATCTGCGTACCGTCGGCAAAAACCAGGATGCGCTCTTGCCCTTCTGCGCGCAGTTCGCTGACCTCGCGCAGCACAGAAGTCTCCGCGCCAAAGGACCAGGCTTGGTCAAGCGCGCGATTGGTAAGCTCCGCACCACTGATCCCGAGCGGGAAGCCCAAGAAGTTCCGAATCAGCGAACTGGAACCGGCCTGGCCGCCGATCGTGTCACGATCGACCACGATAGTCCGCAATCCTTCTGACGCGCCATAGACCGCGGCCGATAATCCGGCCGGTCCGGCGCCGACGATCGCCAGGTCAAAGACACCTGCCTCTGTGCTGTGGCGCGCGCCCAGCGCCACAGCCGCCTCTTCGTTGGACGGATTCACGAGCACCTCACCATCGAAGCGCACCAGTACGGGCAGCGGCCCTTCCCGATGTCCCACTTTCTGCAACGTGGCCCGTGCCTCATCGGAGTCCGCGGCGAGGAAGCGGTAGGGAAGCCCACTCCGCTCGAGCAGGTCACGCATCTCGTACGAACGCGGCGCCCATTGCTCGCCGACGACCGTGACGACGGCCGCCTGCGTACGCTGCTGGCGCTGCCACTCGTATAGAATCTCCGTGACCACATGATGGAATTGTTCGTCCGGCGAACGGCTGAACTTAGTCGCGTAACGGTCGGCGCGACCAAGTGAGATAGCATGCAGGATCGACTTGGAGGCGGAGCGGTTACCCCTGGGTATCAGCAGCACGCGCTTGGCATGAGGGTAGAGTTCGTGTGCGCGCTGCAGATAATCGACGCCGGCCATCTCAGCCATGGTCTGCGCAGCAAGCAGGACGACAACTTGCTCGTCTGCTGTGCGCAACTCTTGCAGCTGAGCCAGCGCCCCGCTGGGGGACGTTTCGGCGATGATTTCGTAATCGGAAGCGTAACGCTTGAGCAGTTCGCGTTGGATCATCTCCAAATCTTGGAGTTGATCGTCGACAGTAATGAGGATGGGTTTTCGCATGCCTGCCTTCTTGTAACTTTACAGTGCGACAGGAGCCAACGGACGGTCCCCAATCCGCTCAGCGAGGTGCTGGGGGCGAGTCCTCTGTGCTGACACCTTGAATGCGCATAATAGTTGAGTTGTTCGTTCACCTGTGAAACAGCAGCGAAACCAGGCGCGGCGGCTTGCCGTCGTCTTCACTATGCCACCACTCCTTCAGGCTCGCCAGTCCCATGCCGCTCGCTTCAGCGGCGGCAAGAAAGTCGGAAATGTGGTGGACGTAAGCGTCAATCAGTATGGCGCCATCTGCGCGCTGGAAAGTGGCCTGCGTGCCTAGATACTGGCGGAAGGGGTGCAGTTCGCAAATGAAGAAACGGCCATCGGGTGCGAGAACGCGGGCGGCTTGAGCAAAGATGAAGTGCAAGTCTTCGATGTGTTCGAGGACGAGGTTGCAGACGACAAGGTCGGCCGAATGCGCTTCGACCGGCCATGGCTCCGTGAGGTCGGCCTCGACAAAGGTGACATTGGCAGCTTTTACCTTCTTACGGGCACGCGCAAGCATACCGGCGGAGAAGTCGAGGGCCGTGACGCCGGCGCCAAGCTCGGCCAGGAAGGCGGTGTTTTTACCAGTGCCACAGCCGATTTCGACGATGGCGGTAAAGTATTGACCAGACAAGGTGGCATGAGTTACATGCTGGTCCAGGTCGCGCGTACGGTTGGGGTCCCCGTCATAGGTGACGGACCAATTGGTGTAGGCGTTTTGGATGCTCATAGCAAAAGTCTAGAGGGAAACGGCGCTGCACGCAAAAGCCAGTGCGGCAAGGTGATTGACACTCCCTAGTCGTCGATCTACAATGCGCTGCATCTTTGCAGGCGAACAAAATCATCCGGCCATTTGGCCGCCATTGCATGCAGGTTGAGGAGTCACGATGACCAAGACCGCCTCACCGGATGTATCTGCATCCTCCTCTGCAGATGCATACCCGTCTAGACTATATGCAGCCAGTTGGATCGATCGCTTGATGGCAGCGGTGGAGAGCCTGCCGGCGCCATATTGGCTGACGTATCTAACGATGGGCGTGGTCGAAACTGCGCTGCTGCAAGGCATGATCTGGCTGGCAGCGCCCGAAACCCGGTTTGTACTGCAGCCGGAAGCAGCCATTTTCCCGATTTGGACATGGGGTGTCCTGGCCCTGATGACAGCGCTGAACCACGAGGCCATCGCAGCCTTGCACCGCTTTCATCCCTTACTGGACGCCGATGAAGCCAACGTGGCAACACTCGAATATGAGATTACGACCATGCCGGCACGTACGGTGTTGCTCACCATGCCCATTTGGCTGGCGTTGTTTGGCTTGATCGCCGCCACGAATCCTACTATCGGACATCACCGCAACAATCCTCTGTTGTTCATCGTGATCTTGTTGGCCGGCGCAGCAGCGTTCCTGATCGGCTCGGCCATCTATATTCACACAGTCCACCAACTGCGCGTGGTCAATCGACTGTACGGCGGGATGAAACGGATTAACATGTTTCACCTGGCGCCGGTGTACGCCTTCTCCGGGTTGACGGCGCAGACGGCTATCGGTTTTGTGACCCTGATAGCAGTCACCCAACTGCTTTACCCATTTAGCATGACGGACGCCAACGTGCTTGTGCTCTATTTTGGCCAGATCCTGCTGGCACTGGCAGTGTTTGTCTTGCCGCTGCGGCATGCTCACCAACGGCTAACGGCCGGCAAACAGCGACTGCAGGCGGATGCAGCCCAGCGCCTGGAAAAGGCACTCCACCATCTGCACGACGCTGTGGACGAACAGAACATCACCGCTGTGGACGGCCAGAACAAAATTGTGACCGCCGTCGCCAACGAGCGGGAAACCCTGGCCAAGATTCCCACCTGGCCTTGGCCGCCAGGCACGCTGCGCACGGTTACCACCCTGCTATTTGTGCCTATTATGCTGTTTCTGATCCAGGCAGTATTGCGACGTTGGTTCGGGCTGTAGCGACCAGCCCGAACGCGGCGTGCGTGCTGGACGAGAAGAATGAGTCGAGTCCAGCGGACGCTAAACAACGTTGTACTCGCGGATAAGGCGGCCTTCGGCGAACCGGTTGTAGTCAAGAGAAGAGACGTCCAACGTGCTTGCCTTGCCGTCGAGGATGATCTCGCTCATAAGCAGGCCGGCTCCCGGTCCGTGCATAAAACCGTGACCGGAGAACCCGGCGACGATATAGTAGCCGTCGAGTTGCGGGACACCACCTAGGATTGGATGGGCGTCGGGCGTTACTTCGTAGAGACCGGCCCAATGCGACATGCGCCCGGCCCTGGCCAGCAGCGGCAGGCGAGCCACGGCAGCTTCCATGTGCGTGAGTTCCCAGTCAGGGTCCACACTCTCGTCAAAGCCAGGCTGCTCGTTCGGGTTGCTCTGGCCGGTAAGGATGCCCTCGCCCTCGCGATGAAAGTAGAGGCTCTGCGCAAAGTCGAGCACAAAGGGAAAGTCGCGCGCGAGCTCAGGTAGCGGTGTGGTTGTCATGATCTGCCGGCGCAGCGGGATGATCGGCAACTCCACGCCAGCCGTAGCGGAAATGGGTGCGGCCCACGGGCCGGCAGCATTGACGACGACCTCGCAGGTGATGCCCCCGCGGCTTGTCTGCACACCCACCACCTTGCCGCCGTCAGATGTGGTGTTGATAGCGCTGACGCCAGTCTCCGTATAGACGCGCACACCTAAGCGCCTGGCGGCGTTGACGTACCCCATGACTACGCTGTTGGGATCGGCCAGGCCATCCTTGTCGTGAAAGGCCCCGGCGATGACATCGCCGGCGACGAGTTGCGGCACACGGCGACGAACGTCGTCGCCGCAAAGCCACTCAGTCTGCACGCCCAGGTTGTGCTGTAGAGCAACATTGCGGCGGAAGACCTCGACATCGTGCTCATTGGTGAGAATAAAGAGATAGCCGTCGCGGCGAATGCCGATATTCTGGCCCAGTTCGTTCTCAAAACGGTCTAGCATGGGCAGGCTGAGCAGCGAGAGGCGAATGTTGATTTCGGTGGAGAACTGGTAGCGGATGCCGCCGGCACAGCGACCGGTGGCCCCCATGCCAAAGAACTCCTGCTTTTCGACCAGCACCACATCAGTACAGCCGCGCTTGGCCAGATGGTAGGCGGTGGAGGCGCCCATGACGCCGCCGCCGATCACGACTACGGTTGCGGATTTGGGAAAGTCGGTCATAACCCCAGATAGGCCGAAATGACTTTTTCGTCGTTGAGGAGCGCCTTGGCGTCACCGCTCATCGTGATGCGACCGGTCTCGAGCACGTAGGCGCGGCTGGCAATCTGAAGAGCCATTTGCGCGTTTTGCTCTACCAGCAGCACAGTAATGCCGCGGCTCTTGTTGAGTTGCTCGATTGAGTCAAAGATGACTTCGACCAACACAGGAGCAAGACCCATCGATGGCTCGTCCATCAGCAGCACCTTGGGACTGCTCATCAGGGCTCGGCTCATGGCCAGCATCTGCTGCTCGCCACCCGAGAGTGTACCTGCCTTCTGGTCGCGGCGCTCCTGCAGGCGCGGGAAGAGGCGATACACAAAGTCCAGGTCGTCCTTAACCATGTTGGCATTCTTGCGCGTGTAAGCGCCCATGGATAGGTTCTCCTGCACGCTCATGCGCGAGAAGACACGCCGGCCTTCGGGCACATGCACCACGCCGCGCTCGACGATCTGGTGCGGGCGCAGCTGCGAGATGTCGGCGCCGTCGTACAGTACGTGGCTGGCTTCCGGCGTCTTGAGCAGATTGCTGATGGCGCGCAGCGTGGTGGTCTTGCCGGCCCCATTGGAGCCGATCAGCGTAACGATTTCGCCGTCATTCACGTGCAGGTCGATACCCTTGAGCGCGTGGATGTGGCCATAGTAGACATGTAGATTCTTGACGTCAAGGATAGGCGCCATAGCTCAACTCCCTACGGCAGCGGCCATTTCGCGATGGCCGTAATTGCTGCCCGTGGCGGCGCCGCGGCCTAGGTAGGCCTCGATCACCAGTGGATTGGAACGAATCGCCAGTGCATCGCCCTCGGCGATCTTCTTGCCGAAGTCGAGCACCGTGATCTGGTCAGACACATTCATCACCACGCGCATGTCGTGCTCGATCAATAGGATCGTGATGCCGAGGTCGTCGCGCAGACGGCGGATCAAGGTAGTGGTATCCTCCGTTTCGCGCGGGTTCATGCCGGCCGTGGGCTCGTCGAGCAGCACCACGCGCGGCTTGCTGGCCAAGGCGCGGGCGATTTCGAGCCGGCGTTGTTCGCCATAGGGCAGGTTTTTGGCGATCCAGTCCGACTTGCGGTGTAGATCGACAAACTTGAGAATACGTATGGCCTCCTCGCGCGCAGCTGTTTCCTCGCGGCGATTCTTGGGCAAGCGACTCACGGCCCCAAACCAGCCCGTGTGCAGATGGCGATGCATGCCGACCAGCACGTTCTCTAATGCCGAAGTGTTGGCGAACAGGCGGATGTTCTGGTAGGTGCGCGAGATACCGCGGTCGGCAACGCGGTCGGGTGGCATGCCCTGGATCTCTTCACCGTCGAAGATGACCTGGCCCTCTTCCGGGTTGTAGAAGCCGGTTACGCAGTTAAAAAAGGTCGTCTTGCCGGCGCCGTTGGGGCCGATCACGCTGTGGATCGACTTTTCGGCCACCGACACGTCAAGTGAGGTGAGCGCTTGCAGACCGCCGAAGCGCTTGTTAACATTCTTTGCGACGAGCAAATCCATAATCCCACTCCTTGCACTGTCAAGATACGGTCAAGGCACTGTCAGGGCCCGGGCCATACCTCGGCCGGCTTGGCTAATCCTGTATGATCTTCGGATACAACATTTGGCTCTTCATCGTCGCGCAGTTCGCGTACGCGTGTCGCTTCGGGCCACAGGCCTTCGGGCTTGTAGAGCATCATGACGATCAGTACGGCGCCATATACCCACCAGCGAAACTCGTTGAACTCACGCAGCAACTCTGGCAGACCGATCAACACGATGGCGCCGACGACCACGCCGGGCAGGCTGCCCATACCGCCGACGATCAGCACGGCCAACACGTTGATGGACACTAACACGTTGAAGGAAGCTGGCACCATCGAGCCTAACTTAGAGCCGAACATAGCACCGCTCAGGCCGGCCAGCGTGGCACCGGTGGCGAAGGCCAGCAGTTTGTAGCCGACGAGGTTGATGCTCATGGCAGCTGCTACGTCTTCATCTTCACGGATGGCCATCCAGGCGCGACCTAAGCGCGAGCTTTTGAGCCGTGAGGTGATAAACCAGGCGATGAGAATCCCGATCAGAATAAAGTAGTAGAACTCCTGCGGCGTATCGGTGACAAGGCTGGAGAGGGCGGGACGGGCAACACCAGTCACACCCATAGCTCCACCTAGAAATGGCTTGAGCGCATCGGACAGCACCAGCAGACGGATGATCTCGCCAAAGCCCAGGGTAATGATGGCCAGGTAGTCGCCGCGCGTCTTGAGCACAGGGATGCCCAACAGCACACCGGCCACCAGGGCTGCCAGCACGGCGAAGGGCAGCGCCTGCCAGAAGGTCAACTGGGGAATGATATTACGCACGATGGGCAATTCCGGCGTAGTCAGCACGGCCATCGTGTAGGCGCCGATAGCGAAAAAGGCCACATAACCCAGGTCAAGCAGGCCGGCAAAACCGACCACGACGTTGAGGCCCAACGCCATGATGATGTAGAAGCCGACCAGGTCGGCAACCTCGCTGAGATAGGGTCCGATCAACTGGGGCAGAATAAAGAGCACGACCAGCAGGAGAATCGTGACGACGAAAGTCCAGGTCTGGCGCTGCTTCGGCGGCAAGCTATCAACGCGGCGAGTGACGCTGTTACGATTAGCCAACCACAGGTACGCAATCGCAAAGATGACGGCAAAGAGCACCGCTGCGCCCACCGCTGTAAGACCATTGGACCTATAGATGAACTTGCCGATGTTTTTGGGTAGGATGGCTACGAAGACATCCTCCAGCAAAGCGATCAAGATGACGGCGCCCACGCTGATGAGCAGGGAATTGCGCCAGTTTACCGGCAAATAACTGACTGCGGCTGCGACCAAGCCCGTGAACGCACCCAGGCCGACCAGAACTGCGGCACCGGTAATGCCGGTCAGATCAAACGGCATCAGCAGCTTTACGAGTTGAGGGGTAGCATTGACGAAAATGTTGCGCAGATTGAGTGGCACGATCGACAAGGCAAGGACGGCCACGAAGAGCGCAGTGATGGCGCCGGCGATAATGCCGGCCGGCACGGCAAGCCCGCGGTTCGTGCGCTGCGCCTTGCTGGCCGCAAACATGGCCCCAACAAAGGCCACGGCCAGCAGCATCACCTGCGCCATACTGATGACGTCGGCGATGATCATGCGCTTGCTGAATGCCTCGATCATGCCTACGAGGGCAATCAAGACGGCAGCGATGCCGGCGTATGCGCCAAACTTGGCGGCATCGACGAGACTAAAAGGACGATCGATAGACATGGATTGGCTCCTCTGATTCCTAGGCTCGCTTAGAAAGCCGCTCGCCCAGGATGCCGCTGGGGCGGAAAATGAGGATTAGCACCAGCACCGTAAAGGCAATGCCGTCCTTCAGTTGGTGCGGCGAAGGGATGCCGATGCCGTCGAGGAAAAGGCTGGGGCCGACTGACTCGATGACACCTAAGATCAAGCCGCCCAGCACGGCGCCCGGCAGGTTGCCGATGCCGCCCAGTACAGCAGCGGTGAAGGCTTTCAGGCCAGGAACAAAGCCCATGTAAAAGGCTACCTGGCGGAAGACCAGGCCGTACATCACGCCGGCTGCGCCCGCCATGATGCCGCCAACGGCAAATGAGGTGGCAATCGTGCGGTCGACGTCCACGCCCATGAGAGCGGCGGCGTCCTTGTCCTCGGCAACGGAGCGAATGGCACGGCCGACCTTGGTCTTGGAGACCAACACCCAGAGGATGGCCAGTAGTACCGCCGTGGCAATAAAGACGGCGATCTGGCTGCGCTGGAGGGTAATCGGACCCAGTGTCACGGCACCACTGAGGGCCGGCACATTGGGGAAGGCTTCTACGCCCGAGCCGAATAGGCCGCGAGCTGTATATTGCAGAAAGTAGGAAACGCCGATGGCCGTAATTAAGGGTACGAGGCGCGGCGCGCGGCGCAACGGGCGATAGGCGATGCGTTCCGAGAGCATGGCTATTGTCGCCGATACGATCATGGCGGTCAGCAGCATCAGCAAGATAGACAAAAGGGGATTACTTTCCAGCATGCCGTTGCTGGCCAGAAAGTCAGCCATAAAAAAGGCGCCGAACGTCCCAAACATGAAAAACTCACCATGCGCAAAGTTGATCATGCCGAGGATGCCATACACCATCGTATAACCAAGCGCAATCAGTCCGTAGATTCCACCTTGGGCAAGCCCAAAGATAACGAAATTAATCCATTGTTCGGTGGTATATTTGCCACTCGTCAGCGTTACAAACGACCCATAAATGATGCCGATCAGCAGCACCCCGCCGATCAGCCAGAGAATCACGTCCGTCAAATCATATTTTCTACGGAAGCGCGCAAACATCTTTTCTCTCCTTTAACCGGTGCCAGATCAGGCGGCTGGCCGGCCTTTCCGGATTGGTGCATTAGCAAAAGGGGCGGGAGGGTCTGAACCCCCCGCCCCTTTTCTGATTCGACGGGGCAGTCGTCTACTGCTGCACCGCTTACTTCGGGTAAATCTTCATCGGCGACGTGACATTCGGGTTCCACGCCGTCGTGTCAGTCACTTCGTACACAGCAATCTTCGGATCGGCACAGTCGCCGGTCGGGCTGCAGGTCAGATTGCCGGTCAAGCCCTGGAAATCTTTGGTGGCGGCGATCGCATCGCGCAGCGCCTGCTTGCCGATGACAAGCGTGTCGCCATCCTGCGTCGCAACCTGCTCGATGGCAGCTTTAATCATGTTGGCGGCATCGTAGGCATGAGCATGAAAGGCGCTCAAAGGCGGCTCGCCATACTTTTCCTCGTGCTTGGTCAGGAAGCCCTGGTACTGGTCGCCAAAGGCGCTGAAGTCGGGGCTGCTCAGGTACATGCCCTTGGCTGCATCGCCGGCGGCGTTGACGAAGTCCTGGGAGAAGGAACCGTCCGCGGCCATCAGCTTGACATTCTCAAGACCCGGCACTTCCTTTGCCTGGGCGGTGACAAAGCCTGCCTCGGCCGTGAAAATGGGGTAGTAGATGAACTCAGGGGCAGCAGCAGCAATGGTCGTCAGCACTGGACGCATGTCGGTGTCGCCGACATTGACGGCCTGCTCGGAGACGATCTCGCCACCCAACTTCTTGAAGGCATCGGAAAATGCAGTAGCCAGGCCAACGGCGTAGAGCGAACCATCATGGATGGTAGCGGCCTTGGTCAGCCCCAACTCCGTGAAGACGAAATCGGCGGCGACGCTGCCCTGCACCAGATCGTTATGGGCAGTGCGGAAATAGCCGGGGATGTGCTTGGCCGGGTCAGTCAGGTCCGGGGCCGTGTTGGACGGGGAAATCATGCTCAAGCCGGCTTCCGCCAGGATGGGGGCGCCGACGCGAGCTTCGGACGAGCAGCTAGTGCCGATAACGGCGACGAGGCTGGTGTCGGAAGCCAGCTTCGTGGCAGCAGCCTGGCCGCCTTCTGGGCTACAACCGGTGTCTTCGCCTACGATCTCGACCGGGTGGCCCATGATCTCGCCGCCCATGTCGTCGACGGCGATCTCGATGCCACGCACCGAGTCTTCACCGAGCGAGGAATTAGGGCCGGCCGTCACCAGAGCGTAACCGATCTTGATTGGGTCGCCGGCGGCGACTTCGACGCAGCCAAGCGGGTCAGCGCAGCTTCCGTCGGTAGGGGCAGCAGCGGCATCACCTTCGGCCGTTGCGGTCGCATCCGTCGCTTCGGCGGTCGCATCCGTCGCTTCGGCGGTCGCATCCGTGGCTGCGGCCGTAGCCTCTTCGGCCGGGGTGGCAGGCTGGGGGGCTGGAGCGCAGGCAGCCAGCGCCAAACTAGCAACCACGAATACTGTCAGCAACAGTGCTCGGATTCGCATATACAGCTTCTCCTTTTCGAGTGTGACTTCACGTGTGTTGGGTTGAACGGTTGTACAGGTGCAAGTGGTATATAGAAAACCGGCACGATCGAACCGGTTGACCGCATCATTATGCTACTGCGCGCTGTAGATGTCATCACTCTGGGCCAGATTTGGCCGGGTTCCGCCGCGAAAACCAGCCGAGGGGTCGGTGAGATACGACCCGGACCAGAGTTGCGACGGATTATAGGCTAGCGGTTTGGCTTTGTCAACACACCGAAAGAGGAGGGTAAACATTGGTAGATCGACCGAAACTGTAGGGGTATAGAAACGACGAGGATGGGGGCACGAGGTCCGGCGGACCTCATGCCCCTACAAAAGACGCTTTACACGATTACTTCGGGTATACCTTGATCGGTGAGGTCACGGTCGGATCCCACACGGTTGGGTCCGTGATCTCATAGACGGCGATCTTGGGGTCGGCGCAGTCGCCGTTCGGGTCGCACGTCAGATTGCCGGTCAAGCCCTGGAAATCCTTGGTGGCGGCGATAGCGTCGCGCAGCGCCTGCTTGCCGATGATGACCGTATCGCCATCCTGCGTCGCTACCTGCTCCACCGCAGCCACGATCATGCTGGTGGCGTCATAGGCATGGGCATGGTAGGTGCTCAACGGCGGCTCGCCATACTTCTCTTGGTACTTCTTGACAAAGTCCTGATACTTATCGCCAAAAGCGCCGAAGTCTGGGCTGCTCAGGTACATACCCTTGGCGGCGTCGCCGGCGGCGTTGACAAAGTCAGGCGAGAAGAGGCCATCGGCGCCCATCAGCTTGACAGTCTCGAGGCCCGGCACTTCCTTGGCCTGGGCGGTGACAAAGCCACCCTCGGCGATAAAGATCGGGTAGTAGATGAGTTCGGGGGCCGCCGAGGCAACGGTCGTCAGCACGGGGCGCATATCGGTATCGCCAACATTGACGGCCTGCTCGGAGACGATCTCGCCGCCCAGCTTCTTGAAGTTCTCGGCAAAGGCAGTGACCAGGCCCTGGGCATAGACGGAGCCGTCATGAATAGTGGCAGCCTTCTTGAGCCCCAGGTCATTGTAGACAAACTCGGCGGCAACGCGTCCCTGCACCTTATCGTTATGGGCAGTGCGGAAGTAGCCGGCAACACGCTTGGCTGGGTCGGTCAGGTCTGGTGCCGTATTGGACGGGGAAATCATGCTCATCCCGGCGCCGGTGATGATGGGGGCGCCGACGCGAGCTTCGCTGGAACAGGTGGTGCCCACAACGGCGAAGAGGCTGGCGTCGGAAGCTAGCTTGGACGCAGCGGCCTGGCCGCCCTCGGGGCTGCAGCCCGTGTCCTCGCCAATGATTTCGACGGGGTGGCCGAGGAGTTCGCCGCCCATATCCTCAACGGCAATTTCCATGCCACGCTGCGAGTCAATACCCAGCGAGCCGTTGGGGCCGGAGGTAACCATGGCATAGGCAATCTTGATCGGCTCGCCGGCGGCGATGGTTACGCAGCCAAGGGCATCGGTGCAGCCACCCTCGGCAGGGGCGGCGCCTTCGGCGGGCGCAGCAGCAGCCTCGGTTGCGGTTTCAGCGGCGGGCGCAGCAGCCTCGGTTGCGGTTTCAGCGGCAGGCGCAGCAGTATCGCCGGCGGCAGGTGCGGTCGTCGCGGCGCCACCACAGGCAGACAGTGCCAGGGCAGCCACCACGAAGATTGTCAGAAGCAGAGCACGTACTCGCATCGTCAATTCTCCTTGGGAAAGGTTCAATAAGGAACTATTTGGAAAATCGTTTGGATAGTAAGTTGCGGCTGCACGGCGTTGTGTAGCGGATTTGTGACGCATTGCATTATAGTAGACTGTATGAGGAGTGTCCAAAAATCAGGGGCGATCGGTGCATTAGTGAGAAGTCCTTGTTTTTTTCCGCTACGCACTTCCGTGATTGAGGACGTATGTAGTATGATTAACGATCGTGCATCGACTTATTGTGGGCTTGACGGGCAATATCGCTACGGGTAAAAGCACAATCTTGCATTATTTACGCGCCAAAGGCGCCTACGTAATCGATGCCGACAAGCTGACGCACAAGGCAATGCAATCGGACGGCCCCGCCTACCCAGCCATTGTGGAGACGTTTGGGCTGGGCGTCCTTAAGTCGGACGGTGCAATCGATCGCGCGGCGCTGGGCAGTATCGTCTTTGGCGATGCGGCTGCGCTGCGCAAGCTGGAGGCGATCGTCCACCCTGCAGTCTTTACGCTGGCTAAAGAAGAGTTGGCGCAGACCGACGCACACTTTGTGGTAGTGGAAGCAATCAAACTGCTTGAATCACAGCGACTGCTTACACTGTGCCAGGAAGTATGGGTGGTGACGTCTGGCCCAGACGTACAAATGCGCCGGCTGATGGACCAGCGGGGCATGACGGAGGCCGAGGCGCGGCAGCGAATGGCGGCGCAGTCTGCGCAAGAAGAGAAGGTCAAGCATGCCACACGGGTGATCGCCAACAATGGCACGCCGGAGCAACTTTATGCACAGTTGGATGTGCTATGGAACGAATTGACCGGCGCTGCGTAGTGGGGAAGGATTGATCGGCATAATGGATTCGTTAAAACGATTCTGGACCGACCATCCTGTGCTATCGAACTGGCTGATTTTGGCCCTCGGCATGGTCGTTATTCTATATTTTAGCGCACGTCATATACCCTTTGAAGCGACACAGTGGGCGGCCCTGTTTGGAGCCACCATCGCATTAGCCGGTTTATGTGCTTGGATCATTAACTGGGAGTAGGGCGGGCGAGCGCAGAAGTTCTGAGTGGTTCGCTGCCTGTTCCCCTGCTTGTGTTACTGGTTGTTTAACTGACGATGGAAGCTATGGATAAACGCGATTATTACGAAGTGCTGGGTGTGCAGCGCAACGCCGACAAGGATGCGTTGAAAAAGGCGTTTCGCAAGCTGGCTCAGCAATACCACCCCGACGTCAATAAAACGCCGGAAGCCGAGGCGCGCTTCAAGGAAATAAACGAAGCCTACCAGGTGTTGAGCGACGACCAGAAGCGCGCGGCTTATGACCGTTACGGGCATGCCGGCGTCCAAGGTGCCGCCGGCGGTTACAACGATATGGGCGGCTTTGGCGACCTTGGCAGCATCTTCGAAGAGCTGTTTGGCGGCTTTGGCCGTGCAGCCGGTACAGGTGCCGCCAACCGCCGCCAACCGCGACGCGGGGCTGATTTGCGCGCCGACATCCGCATCTCGTTTGAAGAAGCCGCCTTTGGCGCCGAACGTGAGCTGGAGATCCCGCGCATGGAGGCTTGCGACCGCTGCAAAGGCCTGGGGGCCGAGCCGCCGACGCAGCCGGTCACCTGCCACACGTGCAACGGCAGCGGTGAAGTCAAGCGCCGCCAGCAGAGTCCGCTGTTCGGCACGGTAATCACTGCGACTCCCTGTAGCGCCTGCAACGGTACCGGCGAGGTGATTCCATCGCCTTGCACAAAGTGTGCCGGGCGCAAGTATGTCCGAGCAACGCGCAAACTCAACGTCAAGATTCCCGCTGGCGTAGACGAAGGCACGCGCATCCGTCTGGTAGGCGAGGGCGAGGCGGGCCAAATGGGTGGCCCCCCGGGCAACCTGTACGTCATCGTCAGCGTGGACCCACATCAGGTGTTCGTGCGCAACCAGTCCGACCTGTTGCTGGAATTTCCGATCAACGTGGCGCAGGCAGCCCTGGGCGCGACCGTAAAGATTCCGACGCTGGAAGGCGGCCAGGAAGAACTGGAGATTCCCGCCGGCACCCAGACGGGCGCACAGTTCCGCAAGCGCGGGTTGGGGGTGCCCCACCTGCAGCGCACCGGGCGCGGCGACATGCTGATCAACGTGCGCGTGGTGGTGCCGGCCAAGCTCAATACCGAACAGAAAGAGCTGTTCCGCCAGTTGGCGCGCACCTTCGGCGAGGGGCCGCCGGACCAACCAAAGGGTTTTTTTGACCGAATTTTCGGCGCCTAAAGCAGTTTCGTAGCAATGAGACACGCAGACACCGAGTTTCTCAGCAAGCTTCGCTTGCCTAGGAACTCGGTGTCTGTCTTTTCGGGTGAGGTCTTATGTCAAATCAAGAGATTCTCGAAATCTCGGTCGAATGTGACACCGAAGCGGCAGAAGCCGTCAGCGAACTGTTCAACCGTTATAACGGGGGAGACTACGACGAGGACAGCACAGTCGGCGAGGCCTCGGGTGGGGGAGCCGTGGTGGAGTCGATCGGGTTCGACGATTGGGGCAAACCGATCGATGGCGAGTTCCGGATGTGGGTTAAGACCTATGTCAAGCCCGGCGCACGCGGCGACCAGATTAGGCGCCAGATCGAAGAAGGGCTGTGGCGCCTGAGCCTGCTTTACCCCATCCCTGAACCACAGATGCGCACGCTGCGCGAAGAGGATTGGGCCCACGCATGGAAGAAATACTACAAGCCGCTACGCGTAGGACAACGGGTTATCCTCAAGCCAAGCTGGGAGGAGTTTACGCCGCAACCCGACGATCTAGTTGTAGAGCTAGACCCGGGTATGGCTTTTGGCACCGGGCTGCACCCGACGACCCGGCTGTGCATCGCCGCCCTTGAGCAAATCGTACAGCCGGGTGACAGTGTGCTGGACCTGGGAACGGGTTCGGGCGTGCTGGCGATCGTGGCGCACAAGCTCGGCGCCACGCGCATTGTAGCGTCTGATATCGACCCAATCGCCGTAGAGGTGACCAACGAGAATGCGGAACGCAACGGCGTGCCTGCGGGCGCCGCAGGCGTGCTCGACGTGCGCTTGGGCAGCGTGCCTGCAGGCATGGCGGGCAAGTTCCGAATCATCGTTGCCAATATCCTGGCCGAAGTGCTGGCCAAGCTGTTTGATGCCGAGTATGGCTATCCGCCGTTGGCTGAGCCGCTGACCCCCGATGGCGTAATGATCCTCTCGGGCATTATCGATATCCGTGCCCACCTCGTAGAGGAAGCAGCGCAACGGCACGGGATGGCCGTAGTCGAGCGCCTGCAGGAAGGCGACTGGGTGACACTGATCATACGCCGGGTATAGGGCATGGCCAGGCATAATGCGCGGCAGGCAGGCGGGCTGAGAGCAGAGCGAGGCGCCGACGAGCAGGTAAGCTGTCACGAACGGAGACGGCAACGTTTCTTTGTGCCGGAACCTCTAGTGGTGGATGCCACGGTGCGCGTGGACGACCTCGCGCAGCAATTGGCGCAGGTGCTGCGGCTGCAAGTTGGCGATGAGTTGATGCTGCTGGACGGCAGTGGGTTGGAGTTTCGCTGCCGCTTGACCAGTTTAGAGCGCCGCACGGCAAGCGTGCATGTCTTGACGGCTCATCCATGCCTCGCCGAGCCGGAAGTGCACCTGACGCTCTACCAATGCAGCCTCAAGCTGGATAAGTTCGAGTGGGTGTTGCAGAAGGGGACGGAACTGGGTGTCAGCCGCTTTGTACCGGTGATCTCCGAGCGCAGCATCGTGCGTCCTGCCGAGGCGTTACTTCGAAAATACGAACGCTGGCAGGCCATCGTGCGCGAGGCAGCGGAACAGTGCGGGCGAGCACGCATACCTGGTATCGCCGAGCCGCTCGAGTGGCCAACTGCAGTGGCGAGTGCACAAGGGACGCGACTCCTGCCATGGGAAGAGGCAGAGACAATGTTGTCGCTACCTACCGAATTACAACGAAACATGTCGCCTGATGGCAGTATATCAATCCTAATTGGGCCGGAAGGCGGCATCAGCCGGCAAGAGACACACCTGGCTGTGAGCCACGGCTGGAGACTGGTGAGCCTGGGGCCCCGCATCCTTCGTGCCGAGACGGCGGCATTGGCGGCGGTGGCGCTTACGCTGGCTGCGCCTTAACCAGGCAATTGCTCGAGATTCGTTAGCGCACTTGACTTGGATTGCGGTGCGGCGTATAATTCGCTATGAAAAATATAGTGTGTCGCTCAATTGAGGAGAGATTGCGATGAGCACGGTGCAAACAAACGGCCATGTCAATGGGGCAAGCGGCAGCCAACAGCCGGTAGAGAATGTCATTATTATTGGCAGTGGGCCGGCCGGTTTTACGGCTGGGCTGTATGCTGCGCGCGCCAATTTGAGCCCCCTGCTGATCACCGGCAACGACTACGGCGGCCAGGTCAGCATCACCTATGACATCGAGAACTATCCTGGCTTCCCCGAGAGCCTGAGCGGGCCAGAGCTGGTGGACAAGTTCAAGGCGCAGGCTGAGAAATTCGGCACGCGTGTCGAGTTCGACTACGTGTCCGAGATCGAGGTGGATCGCCATCCGTTTGTGGTGCGCACCGCCAACGGGGCGGAATATTATGCCAAGTCGATGATCATCTCGACCGGCGCCCGCCCGCGCTACCTGGAAGTGCCGGGTGAGAAGGAATACACCGGCAAAGGCATTTCGTACTGCGCCACCTGCGACGGCTTCTTTTTCCGCGGCAAGGACGTGCTGGTGGTGGGCGGCGGCGACAGCGCAACTGAGGAAGCGCTGTTTCTGACCCGTTACGCCTCGCGCGTGCGCATCTTGCACCGCCGCGACAAGTTGCGAGCTTCCAAAATTCTGCAGGAACGCGTGCTGGGCAACGAAAAGATCGAGGTGCTGTGGAATACCGTCATCACTGAGATCGAGGGCGAAAACGGCCACGTCACTGGCGTGCGCACCAAGGACACGGCGACAGGGGCAGACGGGCACTTGACGACCGACGGCGTATTTATCTTTGTCGGGCATCTGCCCAACAACGACCTGTTCCCAGGCAAGCTGGAACTGGATGAGGATGGTCACCTGATTACTGACCGCAAGTACCGCACGAATGTACCGGGCGTGTTTGCAGCGGGTGAGATTCAGGATAAAAACTTTAAGCAAGTGGCCACCAGCGTCGGTCAGGGTTGTGCGGCGGCCATGACGGCCACACGGTTCCTGGAAGAGCTGGAAGCCGGTCACGTACTCGTATTGAGTGACGACCCGCGTGAAGACACGCGCGTGGCGGCGTAACGGCTGCTGCAGGCAACAGGTCTGAATCGACAATGGCGAGCAGTCGCCGGCTATCCCCAGCCAATTAACACCGAGTGTCTTTGGAGACACTCGGTGTTTAGCATTATGCTACCAGCAATGACGCGTAACGCTTGCACCTCGCCCGATACTCATCCTCTCTTCAGCACATGAGCTCAACTGAATCCCCCTCTCCCAGTCTGGCGCGATCGGCCAGCGTGCTGGCGGTCGGCAACCTCATCAGCCGGGTGCTGGGGTTGGTGCGCGAAATGCTCATTGCAGCCTACTTCGGCGCATCGGGGCAGGTAAGCGCCTATCGTGTGGCATCTCAAGTGCCGATCTTGATCTATGACTTCTTGATTGGCGGCATGTTGAGTGCAGCGCTTGTGCCGGTGCTGAGCGACTACGCCCAGCGCGGGAAGGCGGAGTTTGCCCAGCTCGTCAGCACTCTTATTACAATCTTTGCTTTGATACTAGCCCTGCTCGTGTTGCTCATAGAGTTGGCAGCGCCACAGTTGGCAGCGCTGCTGGCCGGCGGTTTTCGCAGCAGCGATCCTGGCCTGCTAGTATTGACGGCACAGCTCATCCGGCTGGTCTCGCCGATGGTGTGGCTCCTGAGCATGGCCGGCGTAGCATCAGCTGTGCTATATGCGCTGCAGCGCTTTACGATTCCGGCCTTGGCGACGGCAGTGTTCAATCTCGGGATCGTGCTCGCCATACCGCTATTGGCGCCGTCTCTCGGCATCTACAGTCTGGTTGTGGGCCTGATTTTGGGCAGTGGCGCACAGTTGGCCATGATGGCAGTCGAGATGCGGCGCAACGGCGTGCTCGTACGGCTGCGGCCCGACTGGCAGCACCCCGCTTTGCGCCGCATCCTGTGGTTGTACTTACCGATTGCGGCAGGATTGTTGGTAAGCCTCTTCCAAGTAGGTCTGGATCGGCGGCTGGCGAGCGGGACGGGCGAATCAAGCATCGCCTGGATGGCCAACGCGACAACCCTGCAGCAAATGCCGCTGGGGCTGATAAGCGTGGCAATCTCGCTGGCAGCGCTGCCGCGGCTGAGCCAGCACTATGCCGCCGGGGACGATGGCGGCTACCGGGCGACGCTGGCGCGTGGGCTGCGCATGCTGTGGCTGTTGATTGCGCCGGCCGCCGCACTGCTGTGGTTGTTGGGTGAGCCGATCACCCGCGTTCTCTTTCAACGTGGGGCATTTACGGCGCAGGACACGGTGCAGGTGGTGGCGGCGCTCAACATCTACCTTATCGGCATGGTGTTTGCAGCGCTCGACTATCCGCTCAATTTTGCCTTCTATGCGCGTAACAATACCCTCTTGCCAGCCCTGGTGGGCGTCGCAAGCGTCGTAGTCTACACAATCGTTGCGCTGACGCTGGTACAGCCGCTTGGTTACCTGGGGTTGGTCTGGGCGGACACGGCCAAGCAAGCCAGCCACCTGGCCATCATGGCGTTCCTCCTGTGGCGGCGCGTGGGACGACTGGGAGCCGGCACATTGCGCAGCTTTGCCCTGGTGGCACTGGCGACAGGGCTGCTCGCCGTAGTCACATGGGGCGTGGCGCAGATCGTGGCGGGGGTGTTGCCACCCACCTTGCTGGGCACTCTGACCCTGATTGGTGCAGCGGCAGGGTCGGGCATCGCCGTCTACGCAGTATTTCTTCTGTGGCGGGGACAGGCGGAGATCAAGACTATATTCGAACGGATCATAGTGCGCTAGTTGCGCATGTATCTCGCTTTCTGAATTTCACGTAATCAGATGAACGACGTATAATGGGATGTCGTGTAGCTTGAGGTTTTATGGCAGCGCGTAGCTGCACCCGATCTGTCGAGGAGATTTCGCAATGACCACTAGCCGCCAATCCGGCCGCAAAAGCAAGAACGTGACGCCCACTGCGTCGAAAAATCGGCCGGCCAGCGCTGCGAAAAGCACAACATCAGGCCAGCCGCCGGTGCAGGAACCGGTCTCGGCGACGGGCACCTACTCGTGGACACACGACTATGATTATGTCAAAAAGGACCTGCGCAAGCTTGGCATCGTGTCAGCCGTGCTGTTTCTCGCCATTATTGTCGCAGGATTCTTTATCTAGACAATCGCAGTGACAGCGAGAGCTTCTCGTCTAGCAAGGCGAAGCTTGCTGTACATCTGAAAGGTACGGGGCGAAGCGGCCAACAACGGCCGTTTTGCCCCGTTTTTTTTGTTGGCGCCGGCAGAGAAAACCACCAGGTTAGGCAGCGGAAGAACTGGCGACTCGCTCGGTGCGGAGGATGGCTGGAGTGAAGAGCACGGCCAAGGCAGCATGTATGAGCCAGCAAAGCCAGAAGTTGCGCGTGTAGAGAAAGACGACCGTCGTGACGGCGAGAATGGCTACTTTAGTGAGGCGCAGAGGAGTGCTTGGTTGTAGTGCAACCGCGAGGGGCAAAGCCATGAGCGCCGCTCCCCAGGCAGACAAGTAGATGGGCGAAACTGTCAGCTGCGGCATTGCCAAGGCAATCTCCCACAGTGCAGCGCGCAGGAAACACCAAAACCACTCTTCGGCCCCAGCTAGTCCGATCCAAGTGAGTCGCCGCGCCCAGCCGCTCCCCCAATTGGGCGCGCGGCCGGGTTCCCCACGCGGCATGGCAAACATCCAGGCGACCAACGCCAGCAGCCCTATCGCCAAGAGCAGGCCGGCCCCTAGTTGAAATGTGGTGCGCCAGTCGATCCAATAGATGCCCATCAGGCGGGGAGACACCGCGCCTGCCAGTAGCGCCAGGTACGGTATAAGCAGCCAGTACATGGGTGCCAGCCAGTTGCACCAAGGCGGCGTCGCGTAGTGGCGGGCGACGAGCAGCACGATGGCGGCCACAAGGCTGATCACCAACCAGAAGCCTGGCTCCGCAAAGCTCGCAAACGTTGACATGGCGTTATTGTAGCATGCCGAATAGCGATGGCAGCGATTTGGTGCATGGTGCAGCATGACGGACAATGACAATTGACCGGCAATACCTTGGTTTGTGCCGACCGGCTATGACACGAAGTGGTGTATATGGTGAATTTGCAGGAGTTGTTGCGACAGTCGGCGGAATTGCACCGCCACCTCTGCCCGCGTCAGGTTCTGGGCGTGCGCATGGGCTTGGCCGCCGGCCAGTTGCTCGGCATGAGTCTGCCGCAAGCGGACAAGCGGCTGCTGACAATCGTCGAAACCGACGGGTGTTTTACCGACGGGGTGGCCGTGGCCACCAATTGCTGGGTGGGTCGGCGCACGCTGCGCGTTCTGGACTACGGCAAGGTAGCAGCGACTTTTGTCGATACGCAGACCGGCCAGGCGCGGCGCATGTTTCCCAATTCAACTGCGCGCAAGCAGGCGACGTGTTACGCGCCCGAGGCGCACAATCGTTGGGAGGCAATGCTGTTGGGTTATCAGCGGATGCCCCAGGAGTTGCTGCTGCAGTGGCAGGCGGTGGAGCTTACTACGCCGGTTGCGGTGTTGCTCAGCCGGCCGGGGGCGCGTGCCCGCTGCGACCGCTGCGGCGAGGAGATTCTCAACGAACGCGAGGTAGCGCGCGACAGCTTGACCCTGTGCCGGTCGTGCGCAGGAGACGGGTATTATCAGCCCGTTTCGATTGCTTGTGCGTTCGCGGGAGATGATGTATGATTTGCCTAGTTTGAAGTATATGGCCGGTTGACTGCATTGCAGCCGCCGGATTCCCAGTCCACGCAATTTATCTAAATCCGCTGACCTATTCCTGAGGAGACTGCGTATGCAGGCGAAACGCAAGCTTTTGCCGATCCTCCTGGTGCTTATTGCCGCTGCCCTGTTTATTGCTGCCTGCGGCGGCGGCGGTGCAGCTGGCCAGGAAAAAACCTGGTTCAACTTGCCGGCCGCACCGCTGGACGTCAATCCTGACGGCACCTTGAGCCTGTATGGGATCGGACTACCTGTGGGCGCAATCGTACCGCCCACGCTCGTGCAGCAGTTGCAGAGCGCCAACGTGCAACAGTTCCAGGCGCGCATTGGCGCCAACGGCGTCTATGTCCTTGCCAACGGGCAGGAGTTGCCGTTTGTCAGTTGGAGCGCCGAAAGCGCCAAAAACCTCGAGGCGGCGCTGCGTGCAGCCGGGATCGCCCAGGTGGACTTGAACCAACTGCGCACGGTCGGCTTGGGTGTAAATCTTAAGATTCCGCCTGCGCAGGGTCAGCCGGTGCTGGACGTTCCCCGCTGGCGCGGCGAAACAACAGTCACGCCTGCCGAAGGCGCCGCTACCGGCGAGCCTCTCAGCTTGGGCATCACCTATGACGCCGAGGGCAATCCGTCGGCGATGGGTCTGTCGCCTGATGCCTTTGCAGCACTAACAGGTGGAGCCCTGCCTACGTTGAGCCCCACCACGCGGCAGATGCTCTCGACATTGGGCTGGAACAAGCTGCAAATCAACACCACCCCCAATGCGATCCAGCTAGTAGCGAACGACGATCAAGCCTTGCCCAGCTTGGCGTTTGATGCTGCATCGTTGCAGCGGCTGATTGAACTGGTAACGCCGATGATGTCAGGCACACCTGAAACGATGGCAACGCTGCAGCAGTTGACCACCATGCTGGCGCAGCAACCCTTGAAACTGAGTGTAGGCTTCAACGGCACGCCAGTGGAAACGAACTTGTCCGATCTACCGGTTGGAATCGCCGACGACGGCGCGATCACGTTTGGCGGCATGCCCATTCCCGGGGCTGCGATTCCGCCGGCAACGCTGGAGCAACTCTCGGCTGCAGGCGTGCAGAGCGTGGGGGTAGCTGCCACCGACGGTGGCGTTCTGCTGGCAGTGAACGGCCAGACCCTGCCCAAGATTACCTATACGGATGCGGGCCTGAACACTATCGCCAACCTGGCGGGTGGGATGGCGGGTGTGTCACCGCAGATGATCACGGGCGGTTTGGCGGCTGTAACGAACGCCGGACTGTCGACGAGTATTGCGCTGCCTGGCGGCGAGGCTGCCCCTGCGCCGACCGAGCCCACCTTTGCACCACCGGACCTGGGCGACGTGCCCACGCCGACGCTGCGCGTGGCCGCAACCGTGAAGGATGGACAGATTACGTCCGTTGGTGGCTTGTCGGCCGAGCAACTTGGTGCGCTAGGCGTTACGCTGCCAACACTGCCCCCCTCTGTCAACGACGCGTTAACAAACCTGAATGCCAAGCAGATTGACATCGTAACTGAGCCCAACAAGTTGCGCGTGATCGCCGATGGGACTGACGTCCTGGGCCTGGAATATGACCAGGCATCGCTCAAGTCGGCCTGGGACCTGGCCAAGCCGCAGTTGGCCGATGGCCCGTTGGCAGACCCGGCGCTGCAGAAGTTAATCGAAGAGCAGTTCCTGCCGCTGCTGCCTGGAGCGGATGTCAAGATAGCTGTTACGGTGGAGTAGGACAGATCAGGCCCTCCGGCAGCTAAATAGTGAAGTCACACGTGGAACGCTCTTAGGCTGCGTTCCACGTGTTGCTTTTGTGTAGCGTTCGTTGTGTGCGGTTTTGGCAAAGCAAGGGAGAAAGAACGATGAGCGAGGCTGTCGAACAACCGATCAAGATGTGCATCGACCGAGTGTTGCCCCCCGAGATGACGGACCAGGCGCAACTGGCCGCCATTATGGAAAACCCGGCCAATCTTGCCAGTCCGGAAGAAATGAGTCAGCCGCCTCAGGCGCGGGCTATCGCTCTGCTCAAGAAAAAGCTGTGGAAGCCGGGTCGTACGTTACACGTGCGTTTCCTCGACGGCGACCCAAAGGTGAAGGCCAAGGTGGCAGCCGTGGCGCAAGAGTGGAGCAAGTATGCCAACATTCACTTTGCCTTTGATGACGCACCCACTGCCGAGATCCGAATTTCATTCCAGCAGCCGGGATCGTGGTCCTATATCGGCACCGATGCACTGCTGATTCCGCCCAACCAGCCGACGATGAACTACGGCTGGCTGACACCCTCCACCGGCGATGACGAATATTCGCGCGTGGTGCTGCATGAGTTTGGCCATGCCATTGGCTGCATCCACGAACACCAGAACCCATTGAAGGGCATCCCGTGGAACGAGCCCGCCGTGTTACGTTACTACGAGGGTCCGCCCAACTACTGGTCGGAAGCGCAGGTGCGCGAGAACTTGCTCAAGAAGTACGATCGAGCGGAGATCAACGGCACGGAGTTTGACAAGTATTCGATCATGCTTTACCCGGTGCAGAAAGAGCTGACGCTCGGCGGATTTGAGGTGCCGTGGAGCAACAAAGCGCTTTCGGACCAGGATAAGGCATTTATCGCGACAATGTATCCGACTGCCTGATACGGCTCGGAGGCTTTTGCCATGCCTGACAACACAACTGGGGTTGAGGGACTGCGCCGCCAGGTTTACGACCTGCAGCAGATCGTGCACGGCATCGAACGGCAGTTGGCTAATGCCGACGATGCCGGCGCAGCGCAAGAATTAGCGGAGAAGTTGGCGGCTGCGCAGGCCAAGGCCGGTGCAGCAGAACAAGAACTGGCGGGAGCAAAAAAACAAGCGGGGGTCACCGCCGAAGTACTGACCGGCAGCGGCGAGGTGACGCGCACGCGCAGCCTGGCCACGACCGGGTTGAATGTGGTCGTCGAACCGCTGATGGCGAGCGTGCCGACCGCGTTCTACCACCTGCTTGACGCCGAGGAACATCCGCTCCTGAAATGCACTGTAACGACGACGGCAGCTTTCAAACGTGTGCGCATTACGTCGTATATCGAAGGCTACTCGGCCCAGGCCGTGGACACGATCGAGGTGCGACGCAATGCTGCACCCCCGCCCGTCGTGACGCAACAGCCGACGCTGCTCCTAGACAAGGTACGCTCCATTAGCGAATTGACGCGGGCAAGCCTTAACGTGCTGGCAGAGGACCTGGACACGGGCAAGGTCGAGGTGCACAAAAGCATGCCTATATGGCTGCTGGCACGCACCACGGCGCCACTGGCAACGTACGACCCGGCAAGCGGCGAGTGGAAGGACATGTCGCGCTACCTCGGAGCCTTTGTCACCCCCAACCACCCCAGCATCATGAAGTTTCTACGCCAGGTGGCGGATAAGCACGCGGCAACACGCTTGCTGGGCTACCAGGACAACGCCGATGTAGACGCACAGGTAAAAGCTGCGTTTGAAGCGCTCAAGAGCGTGGCCGGCATCGTATACGTCAACTCTCTCAACACATTCAACCCGAACACAGGCGAGAGGAGCCAACGGCTGCGATTGCCACGCGAGAGCTTGGAGGACAAGCAAGCCAACTGCGTTGACGGCACGGTATTGTTTGCCTCGATCCTGGAGGCACTGTCGCTCAACCCGGCGATCGTCGTGCTGCCGACACACGTTATCGTCGGCTGGGAAACAGCGCCCGAAAGCAACCAATGGCGCTATCTGGACACGACCAAGCTCGACACGCGCACGTTTGAAGAGGCAGCACAGTTTGGCACGACGCTGGCACAGGTGATGGAGAAGCAGCGCAAGGACACCGGCAACGAACGCTGGTTCTACCGCTGGCCGCTGCGCGAACTGCGTGGAACACAAGGGATTTATCCGGCCGAGTAACAGTGTTTCCATCGGCTCACCAGCAGGGCCAACGCCAACGCGTTCCAACCGGCCAGGTCCGGCAGCAGGAAGAAGGCGTCCACCTGCGCGTGGGCGGTCGCGGCAAGCAGGGCGGCAACAAGACCGACGCTGAACCACTCCACCGGTGCCTGGCTCGCCCTGCGCCGGTGGAGTGCGCCTGCAACAAACCAGAGCAGCAGGCCGAGCCAGGCAAAGCCAAGCAGCCCCCAGGTCGTGGCAACTTCGAGCCAGATATTGTGGGGATGGAGTTGGTTTGGCTCGATACTGGCGCCCAGGAGCAGATAAGTCGGGTATGTCCAGAAAAAGCCACCGGGGCCTACACCCAGCAGCAGATGGTCACGCCAGAGACGCAGTGAACCCTCCCACAGGTCGATGCGCAGGTTGAGCGTCTGCTGGTTGAACAGACGCTCCCACAACAACAGAACGGCGACGGCGGCTAGCAGCAGTCCTCCGAGCAGTACCCAGCGTGTAGCTGAGTGGGCAGCCAGGCGGCGCAGAATCCCTGGACGCTCGCGCAGCGCCGCCCAGGCCAGCACAAGCGTACCGGCCGGTATACCCAACAAAAGAGCGCCGCGTGAACCGGTTAACACAAGTGCCAGCAGCACCAGCACAGAGGCCGCCCACAACCAAGCCCCCACCAACCGCGCCATCCTCGTCCCCGGCACAACATCCACCCCTGCCACAACGCCCGCCTTCAACACACCGCCCGCCTCCAACACATCTCGTGTCCTCGACACAGCGCCCCCCTCCACCACAGCGCCCGTCCAGTCCGCACGCCTACGTGCGGGCCGGCACGCCCACGTGCCCGCTCGACCATAGCAGGCGGCAGCGAGACCAATCCCCAGGAAAAGCGTGCGCACCAAATACAATGCCGTATGATTCGGCGAGAAATGCGGCCCAACTAGGCGGCGCACCCCATCCACCTCTACGCCCTGCCCACCAAACCACACCATCAACCCCCACATCGCCGTCAACACACCCCCGGCAAACAACGCCAACCCCACAACATAGGCACCCTTTACTGGAGCGCTTCCTGGAAGCGTTCCAGTAAAGGGTGCATCGTCAAGGATGCGCAGGGCAAACCAGAGGGCGACGGGAAGTAGCACGAGGTCGAGCAGGCCTTGCCAATAGGCGAGCCATTGCCAGGCCCCGGCGGCAGAGAGCAGGCCGATGCCGAGAAAGGCGACGGCGACGGCATCGGCGGTCGTGAACCAATCCCGGCGGCGCCTGGCGCGCACGATGACGGCAGGCAGCAGGCAGGCGACGGCAGCCGTGGCCGGTGGCACGGCAAACACACTATCGACCAGGTGCAGGTCCTTGTGCTGAAAGTAGAATGGCAGCAATACGGCTGCCACTGCCAGGCCAACTCTGGGCTGGGCCAGGCAGAGCAGCGTCCACAACAGCCAGCACAGCCCTATCAGTGGCGGCCACACGGCAAAGTAGTAAAGCAGGAGCAGCCCTGCCCAACCGGCAGCTTGAAGAAACCACGGCAGGCGTCGCCAACCGGCGAGCCACTGTGCCCACGGCAGCAGCCTGGCAGCTGCCAGGCTGCGCCACACCACCACAGCTACGCCACCGCCCAGCAGGAGCAAGGATCCCCACGTCGGCACGGGCAGACACAGTGGCAGCGGTCTGCATGACGGCGCTGCCTGGGTTGCCGTCGTTGAAGGGCGTGCTGACGAGAGCGCGGAAGCCAGCCATTCCCGCAGCGCTAAGGATACGGGTGCAGGCGCGCCGTCCTGCTCAGACAGCGCAAATCCCCAACGTGGGTCGGCCGCCGTAGCAGGGGGACGATCTACTACCCAGCCCAGCGCCTCCAACCAGGGCCAACGGCTCCATGCCAGGTTCAATGCATCGGCGCTGTAGTCAGCCTGAGTCTGCGGCGTCACTGCGCCCCATATTCCATTGGGTTCGCGGTTCCAACCAAAGCGCACCCCCCACAACGCCTTGTCTGCCAGACCTATCGCCGCCAATTCGCGGCGGATGAAGGCTGCCCGCTGGTAATCAAGCACGGCCAAGGACTGGCGCGGGTTATCGGGCGCGTGGCCGAAGCCAAATGGCTGGATGGCAATGGCGTCAAAGTAGTCGGCTACCCCGGCTGCCACCATACGCTGCAAAAAGTAGACCTCGTCGACAGCCGTATGGCCGCGGTCGCCGGTGGGAGCCAGCGCTGCGGTGGCGATAATGGCATCGGGGTCGGCGGCTCGGATGGCAGGTGCAACTGCCTTGAGTAGTTGGGCATAGGCCACCGGCTCAATCCAGCGATTGCCCCAGTGCGGAGCGATGTTTGGTTCGTCCCATACTTGGTAGTAGCGCACGTCGCTTGCATAGCGGCCTGCAAACGCAGCAGCAAATTCCGCCATGTCCAGTGGGTTGGCAGGCGGTGCTAGCGGATTGTCGTTGGGTACACGGTCCTGCTCGGCACGCGCCCAGGCAGGGCTGCCGTCGAGCACAACCAGAGGAACCAACCCGGCGGCGATGGTATCGCTGATCCAGCTGTCGGCTGCTGACCAGTCATAGGCGCCGGGCTGCGGTTCGAGGGCAGCCCAATCAAAACGCAGCCGCACCCACTCAAAGCCGTCAGAGCGCAACGCAGCTAGCGTTGTCTGGCGTTGGTCAGCGGCCGCGGCCCCCGTGTCGACGTTAATGCCGGCAAAAGGCAGACCGGTGGCATGCACCTTGCCAGGCAGCAGCCAGCCCTCTGCTTGCAATGTACGAAATAGCAGGCCACCTGCCAGCAGCACACAGCAAAGAATGCAGTAGAGCAATACAAGCCGCAGCAACGCCAGACCTTGCCGCCCCGAGACGGACCACCGAAGACGAGACACGACGAGGATCAAGTGGCGGTGGCACTGCCAGGCGTGTTGGCAAGCAGAAAGGCCGTCAGCCGCTCGGCATGGTCACGTTCTGTGCCGACCACGGCGCGCCGCAGGGCGAAGCTGCGGGCACGCGCGGCAGGATCTGGCTCCGCGCTAATCAAGCCCAACAAGTCACGCACAGACTGTAGGTGCTCTTGACGCCGCGTTTCGATACTGCGCAAGGCCGCGGGAATGGCCGACCGTTCGAACTGGGTCACCGCTGCCAGCCAGGCCTCAAACCCGGCCAGTTCGTCGAGTAAGCGGGCGATCTCCGCGTCTGACATGGCTGGTATCGCGCTGGGTGAATACTGGAGGGCCGGCGCACGCAAGACAAAAGGCCGGTCGGAGGTAAAGATGCGGCCGTCACTGGCGTTGAGCCAAAGCACCGGTGCACCGTACGCAAAGCTATCGGCATCGTGCACATAGAGGGCGCTGCGGCCATAATTGACGGCGACATCCACCTGCCCTGCACAGCGCCCGGCCACGAGCTGTCGGTAGAACTGCTCGCTGAAGGCAGCAGCGGCATCGACCTGCACGTCGAACTGCATGGCAATTACGGCGGGGACACCTGTCTGTAAGAGCTGGGCACCGAAACTGGCAAGTGGTGACGGATCGACAGTCTGGCCAGTGGCGCAAGCTGCCAGCAGCAGCAGCCGCAGCGAGTTGGCTCCGTCGAGCGCCACGCGCAGCGCTGCCACCGGCACAAGCTGAGGCTCGTCTTCCTGCCATAGTAGAATGCCGTCGGGGCGGCCATGGGTGACGATGTGCAGCACGTCAGGCTGCTCTTGTTCTAGGCGACGGCGCAGGTCCCAAACGCCCAGCCGGCCGCCGAGGTGCGAAAGGCGCACGCCACCCGGCTGTAGGGAAGCCAGCGCCGCCTGCAGGCGCTCCCACTCCGCCGCGCTATCTACCTGCCCACTCGGGTCGTCGGGGATTGCAGCCATAATACGTAGCGGCAGGCGCGCTGCGAGCGTGCGGGGGGTCCCTACATAGCGCAGCAGGTTGACGACACGCACCAGGGTTACGGAAGCACCGGCGGCAAATACCGCGCTGCGATCTGAATCGTAAAGGGCTTCCCAAGGTAAGGAGGCGACAGCCGGCGGCGAAAGGCTCAGGCGCACTCGCAGACCCGCGATCACGCCGTTCTCCAGGTCCCCGCGTGCGCGCAGCCACAGATCGCGCACCTGATCGCGCCACAGTGCAGCATATAAGAGCGACCCTGTCTCCTCTAAGTACGCGCGGCCTGGAGGCTGCCGGGCCACACTGAGCCGGGCCAGCCGCTGCTCCCAATTGCCCTGATGGCGATCGACGACCAGTTCACCCTCAGCACTGTGGCCGGCGTAAAGAGCATGCACCAGATATGGTGCCACCTGGCCGTAGACGGCGATGTCAAAGTTTGCATAATGGCAATCAGGCATATTTTTGACAGACTTTGTTGGGCACCTTAGAATGGCTTGACTCTTGCTTTATGGTGTGTTTTCCTGCCATTGTACACAAACCGGGTGCATAGACTCTAAATGAACTCGACTGGAAGGCATGAAAAATAATTTGCGCTTGAAGTGGTCGCCGGCGAACTGGTCTTTCGCTCGTTTTTGGCGGCGGACCCCGCACGACAACACGGGCGTGGACTACCGCGACCGCATCAGCGTGGCGACCTGGGTGGTCGTCTTTGGCCTTGGCGTCAGCCTGCTGCTGGAAATCCCCACGACCCAGATTACATTCCGTGCGCTTGGCTCGCCAATCACACTGTCGCTTTCGGCTGGCACGGTGATGGCGTTGTTGCTGGCTGTGGCAGCAGCAGCCGGTACGGAGAGCATTGTGCGTCTGCACCCGCACTTTCCGCGCCGGCTGCGCAGTGCGACTTGGGCCTACTGGGCGCTGCCGATGGCCATCGCCAGCATTACCGTCGTGCTGCTGGCGCAGGTGCCTACCCGGCTGCTGCAGGTTATCGTCATGCTGATCGCGGGAGGGCTGCTGGCCGTCGCCTTTTACAGCCTCTATGCCACAGTCGAACCGGGTAAACCGGGTTTTCGCCGCGCCCGCTTTGTTCTTGATGCGCTCTCCTACGGTTCGGCACTGCTGCTGTTTCTGTTTGTGTATCAAACACGCACGCGCAGCCTGCTCTCGGGCACACTGGTTTCTTTGACGGCCACCCTCTTGGCGATTGAGATTTTACGCACGTCTATATCTAAGACCAGCCTGGTGCTGATTTACGGTGCGATTGTGGGGCTGCTGCTGGGACAGATTACCTGGGCGCTCAACTATTGGCCGCTGCTGCCTGGATTGACGGGCGGCTTGCTGCTGCTGCTGAGCTTCTACCTGGCCGTGGGCATTGCCCAACAAGGATTGCAGGGACGGCTGACGCGCCGCGTGCTGGTCGAGTTCGCCGTCTTTGGCGCACTGGCACTGGTGCTGATCATCATTTTTGCACCTGGGATCTGACCCTGGACCCAACCGCCGCCAGCAGCTTGCCGTGATTCCCCCGCCAGGCCCCAATTTCGCCCGGGTTGGCAACCATGCTGCTCAACACCTCCGCCAACACCTGGTTGACAGGCGTAGCGACGCCGACCTCAGTACCCTTGCACACGACCGCCCCATTGAGCCAACCTACCTCGCTGCGTCCCTTGCCGCCATGTAGATCGATATGCAGGCTGGGCAATTTGCCGCCACGCGCACCACCTATCTGGCCGCGCAAGACTGGTCGAATCAACGCCTTGGAGGCAAAACGAATCAGCGGGGCAAGGGTGGCGAACGGATACTTTTCCATGTTGAGCGCAGGAATTCCGGCGGCGGCCATCACTGCCAGCGCCTCGCGCCAGGCTTCGATCTCCAGGTCCACGATTTTGCCGTCGGCAAAAGCAGTCTGCGGCGGCTCGTCGAGAATCGCGCAGGTGGCATTGCCCATCATGTTCATGAGCAGCTTGGTCCACTTCATCGCCTGGGCGTTTTCGTAGCGCTGGACGGCAAAGCCTGCATTCTCCAGCAGGTGACAGGTGGCATCAAAGATGATCGGCCCAGCTGCACCCGGTCGCCATACGCCAAGGCCGAGGCCGTAGCGCGGTTTATCGACGTGGATGGCGCCCGGCCCTTCGACGCTTACGGGCGTGGTGATGCTGCCCGCCAAGACAGACACCGAAGGCAGCGCGTCAGCCAGGGCGTCTTCGTTGCCGACGCCATTTTGTACGCTAAGCAGCGCAGGCGGCGGTGCGCCAGTGGCGTCCAACGCCTGACACAGGTCGGAGATGGCAGTGGCCGTGTCGTAGCTTTTCACCGTAAGGACGACAAGGTCAAAGGCTGTTTCTGACTGTTGGAGCGCCGCCAACGGGCCGTCAACTGCACGCACGTTGCGCACAGTATGGCGGCCGCTCTCGTCGGCGAGCAGCAGGCCGCGCTTGCGCACAGCCTCGACAAAAGTGGGGCGGCCGGCGAGCGTCACCGGCTGGTTGGCGCGCGCCAGTTTGCCGCCAATCAGGCAACCTATAGCCCCCGCACCCACAATCAGAACATTCAAAGCAATTCCCGCTTGTCGAGGTCGTAGAGGCCGTAAGAAGCGGCTACCAGTTCGATGGGGTGGCGGCTGGGCAGGCTGGTGCCATGTTCCAGCTGCCAACGACACGTCTCAGAGTCACACGCCGTGTATTTGACATCGTCGCCTTGTGCGCGTACGAAGCTGAACAGTTCCTCGCCTACATCCATGGCGATCTGATACTTCTCAGTCTTGTACCCATAGGTGCCGGCAATGCCGCAACAGCGGGCATGTGATTCAGACAGATCTAGGTCAGGGATCATTTCCATGATCTCGAGCGCGGGCTTGCCGACGCGGTGAGCCCGGAGTTGGCAGGGGGCGTGATAGGGAACCTTGAGGGCAAGCGGGCGGAAGTCGGTGGCCAATTCGCCATTGACTGCCAGCTCACGCAGCCACTCGAAGATGTCCCACGTAGCAAGCTTTAGCTGCGTTGTGTTGTCGTCGGCCATGTCGAGCAGTTCAGGCGCCTCTTCCTTAAGTGTGAGTGTGCAGCTTGTGCTGGTGCCAATAATCGGGAAGCCGGCACGGGCAAAGCTGCCCATGTGAGCGACATTATTCTTATGGTAGCCCTCAGCGGCCTTGAACTCGCCATTCGAAAGCAGGGGCAGGCCACAGCAGTTTTGCATGGGAACGATGACCTCGTACCCTTGATGCTCCATCACGGCGACGGCCGCCATACCGATGAACGGCTCATAGTACATGGTAGCGCAACCATGAAAATAGACGACCTTCTTTTCAGAGCGCAGGCGCCCGCGGTGCGTAGCGCGGAACCAATCCATGAAGGTGCCCCTTGTGCTCCAAGTGGGCAGCGGGGCCTGGCGCGCCACACCCATAACCTTATCCGCCATGAGACGGCTAAACGAATTGTGCAGAGCGAAGTTGGCTAACGAGGGAGCAATGCTGCCCAGCCGACCTAGCAACTCGTTGCGCCCTAACATGCGGTTACGCAGCGGCATACCGCGCGTGGCGACAATCTCGGCGCGGGCACGGGCGTTGATTTCGGCGATCTTGACGCCGGTGGGGCAGACCTCGTTGCACACGCGGCAGCCAGAGCAGTAATCTACCGAAGCATCCGGCGACTGCAGCTGACCGTTCTCACGGAAACGCTGTGCCTGTGGCCCGACGTACTTAGGACCAGGAAATTTGTCTGTTACCGCCGACACCGGGCAGTAGCTGGTGCAGATGTTGCACTTGATGCACTCGTCGAGCGAGTGGTCTACGGAATGCCAGGAAATAGGAGCCATAGTGTCTCTCTTGTCTCTACTCAGGTGCCAACTCGCTCGCCATGGCTGTTTGGGCAACATTTACGCCAGGGCGCAGTGCGCCAGCTGCCATCTCGCCCGCAGCCACGCCAGTAGACAGGGCAATACCTTCCAGGCTGTGCTCCTGCAGCGGGTCGGTTCCGGCCAACAGGCCGCCAGCGGCCCACAGGTTGCGATAGACAACGCCGCCCCGGCCGTCCAGCGGCTGCAATTGACTGTTGACCGTCACGCCGCCATGAAAGACCGGCTGTCCTTCAGGATCCAGAAAAAGGGGACGGAACCATTGGCTGCGGTCCTGGGGCACGCTCAGCGGCAGGTCAAAAATCGTTTCCCAGAAACGGCCTTGGTGGTCGCTCTGAAAACCTCCTCCCAGTACACCACCGCTGGCGAGCACAAAGCCTGCTGCGGTATGCTTGAGCGGCCGCGCACTAGTAGCAGTCTCTACCCAGCGGATAGCACCGTCCTCCGCATGGAAGCCGATTACTTCCATGCCAACCTCGACCCGCACGTTGTGCCTGTCGAGCAAGCGGCGCAGTGCAGTCGTGAGACGCAGCCCCGGAACGGATGGCGGCAGCGTGGGAATCTCAAAGACAGGGGCGCCGGCAGCGTTGGCAAGGGCAGCCAGCGTGCGGGCGTGGTCGTTCAGACCCAGAATGGCCGGCAGACCTATGCGTTCGCCTCTCTTCACCGCAGCTTTAAGCGCGGCCCCGAGGCGGTTGTAGTTTTCGGGCTTATCCAGTTCCGCAGCCAATTGAACCGTATTAGCATCATGCCGCTGCGTGATAAGGCTGGTGGGCAGGACGACGGCACGCGCGGCACGGCCTTGCTTGACCAGGTGCTCGGCCAGGAGATGGGGATAGAAATCGCGGGCGCCGTCAAAGCCAACGATCAACATCGGCTGTTCGCTGCTGAGGTCGCCGCCGCGTTGGCCCTGAGGCGCCAGGTAGACCGGTCGCATGGCGCCTACCGGCGAAGGCAGCATAAAATTCTCGCCCTCTACTGTGCCGGCGGCATACGGTACACCTGACACCTTAGTCCAGCCTGCAAAGCGCTGCACGGCGGCGGCGATACGATCGCTGCCGACCACCTGGTAAGGGTGGTCGAGAGAAAGGCGAGGAAGCGCGGCCCACGGTTCGCGAATAGGTGTCGAGCGCGGCGGCCTGTAGCCAAGCAAGTCCAACGTGGCGGCGCTCCAATGCAAGGCATTAAGGCCCTTACTTACGACCTTGACGCGCAGGCCGGCCTCGGCCGCAGCTAACGCGGCGGTGAGGCCAGAGAGGCCTGCACCGATCACGATCAGGTCAATCATGGCTGCAACTCCTTGGCTGCACCGGGCGTGGTATCAAACTCCCAAAATTCGCTGAGTGGGCTGCTGTCGCCTTCGTCCGGTAGATGGTCGGCATTCATAACAGTCAGATAGATCAACTCGTCAAGCCGCTCCTGTTTGAGTTGCTGGCCCCAGAGGATGGGGGTCAGACCACGCCAGCGCTCCTGCAAGAAGTCACGCAAAAGCAATGCCGGCGCAGCGAGCGGCGGCTCCAGCCCAGCAGCGGCAGGGGTCGCGCCCAGTTCCCCGCGGTTATGGCCAGGCGACTGCAAATAGGCGACATCCCAGGAGGCGCCGTTTTCGACCGGCCTGGCGGCAGAGAACTGGGCGCGCGGCCAGCAGCGTCGTCTGTCTTGCTCGCTGCCTGGCGATCCGCCAGTTGCAGTTCATGCAGAATGCCGACGGCCCGGTAGGTGCAAAAACCGCCTTGGCACGGACCCATGCCCAAGCGCACGTCCCGGCGCAGGTCATCCAAGGTGATGGTCGGATTCTTGACTGCCGCCTGTTCGAGCATGGCGCGGGTCACCAACTCGCATTCGCACACCAGTGTACCCTGTAAATGGTGCTCTTCGACCTCGTGCAGGCGATGGCCCAACCAGTAGTGGCCCTGTTCGATACCGGGCACGACGGTGTCGGCCGTCTTGCAGGGACGATCCACCCCCAGCTGCCTGCAAGCCATGTCCATCGTGGTTTCCGCCATAAGACGGAAGGTCGTCCACTTGCCGCCAGTAATAGTGAGGAAGCCGGCCACGCCGTCACGCTGTAAGTGGTCGAGCAGGGTCAGGGCGCGTGTGGCATCGCGGCTCTGACCGCTGAAGCCCTCCTGATAGAGCGGACGGACGCCGGCCCAAGCGCGCAACACGCGCGCCCTGCTGATGCCGGGCACCAGCTTGTCGCCCTCGTCAAGCATCAGTTGGACTTCCCAGGGTTCGATGCGCAACAACTCTGGATCGGTCACCTTTTCATCAGTCGTCCCAATCACGGCCACGGTGTGCACCGGCACGATGATGTCGCCGTCGGCGGGCATCTTGCAGCGGTTGATAACGGTGTTGACGATGCGGTGGTTCATGGCCACCATCGTGCCCTTGCCTGGAATGACTTTGACCTCAATGCCGGCTTGGGCTGCCAATTGGCCGGCCCATGCCCCTGAAGCATTGATGGTCATGGTAGCACGGATCGCAAACTCCTCGCCGTCTATCATGTTGCGCACCACAGCCCCCGCGACACGACGGTTGCCCTCGCCACCTTCCACCAACAGGTTGATGACCTCGTGATAAATCAACACGCGTGCACCGGCTTGGGAAGCTGCCTGGGCTGTGGCATGGGTGGATAGGAAACTGTCGGCGGAACCATCGGGCACGGCAAACACCCGGCTGATGCGCCGGTTGAGCATCGGCTCGCGACGAAACGCTTCTTTGAGCGGCAGTTCCTCGCACGGGATGCCTACCTTGAGACAGGCCGCCTTAAAGCGATCCGGGTAGTCACCCTCATCTTCAGGAGTAACGACAAACATGCCGCCAGTGTCTTCGATACAATGGGCGTGCGTGCGCCGCAGAATGCGGTTCTCTTCGATGCACTCGACCGCGCTCTGCGGATCCTTGACAGCATAACGACCGCCGGAGTGTAAAAGGCCATGATAGCGGCCCGTGGTGCCGTGCGTGAGGTCGCGTTTTTCCACGAGCACCGCGCGGAAGCCACGCAGCGCAGCGTCCCAGGCGACGCCTGTACCCGTGGAGCCACCGCCGATAACGAGGATATCCGTCTCTATTGCATTCATGGGACCACTTTTCCCTATCTCTGTGCCGCCGCGTGAGGTGGGTTTCGGGATGGTTTCAGTGTACGACGGGATAGGTTACAGGGCAACTTTGGAGCAGGGGATTCCAAACCCCTCTGAGGTTGTGAAGGCAAATTGAATCCAGATGCATTGGTGCGCCTTCTTGGTTGTGGCAGGTTGTAAGCATAACAGCGGCCTGAGTGGTCGCTGTTGTTGCGTTGCAAGCTCCGGGATGCCGGCCGGCGCTCCGATACGATCGAAGGAGATAGTGCCACAGATGAGTGATTGGATTCGGTCGATGGTAGACGCTGCGACGGGTGTATTGCGCAAGGCCGCAGACCAGGCATTGTGCGATCTTCAGGAAGGATCACGCGATGTAGCTCCGCTGGAGTGGTATTGGCTGGCAGTGCTGCTCACGGTTGCGGCAGGTTCCTGGTATCTCATGCTGCTGGGAGCAGGCCAGCAGACAGGCTTGTGGTAACAATCATTTCTCTAGCGTACAACCTCACGCACTAGCGCCCGCACGGCGTCGCCATTGGCGGCATTGAGAGCCCGCTGCGCCAGGCGGCGGACGACAGGCATGGCCAGGTGGTTGATCAACTGCTTGGCGGCGGGTATGCTGGCCGGCGCCATGCTAAACTCGTCGAGGCCGAGGCCCAGCAAGACCGGAATGGCGTCGCTTTGGCCGGCAAGCTCGCCGCACAGCCCGCACCATTTGCCATGTTCGTGTGCCACGCGAATGACGCTGTCGATCTGGCGCAGGACGGCGGGGTGCAGCGGGTCGGCCAAAGCCGCCACTCGCTCGTTGGTGCGATCGGCGGCAAAGGTGTACTGGGTCAGGTCATTGGTGCCGATGCTGAAAAAATCTACCAATGGGGCCAGTTGGTCCACTAGCTGGACCGCCGACGGAACCTCCACCATGATCCCCAGCGGCACGTTGCGGCTGTGCGGCAGACCCTCCATCTCTAGCTCGGCGACTGCGACCGACAGCAGCGTCTGCACATGCTGAACTTCGCTGACGTTGCTCACCATGGGCAACAAGATGTGTATGTTGCCGTGTACGGCGGCCCGCAGCAGTGCTCGCAGCTGGGTCTTGAAAAATTCGGTCAAGGCGAGGGAAATACGAATCGCGCGCCAACCCAGGAATGGGTTGTTTTCATGCGGCAGGGCAAGATAGGGTGCGGGCTTGTCGCCGCCAATGTCAAGCGTGCGGATGACAAGCGGTCGACCCTGCATTCGCTGTGCCACCAGCCGGTAGAGTTCGTACTGTTCCTCCTCACTCGGCGGCGTGCTGCGATCTTGAAACAGAAACTCGGTGCGCAGCAATCCGACACCTTCTGCGCCGGCAGCTAATGCCAGTTCGGCATCCGCCGCGTAACTGAGATTGGCGACGACTTCGACACGTAAGCCATCACGGGTGCAAGAAGGGCGCTGCGCAGCGCGCCAGGCGGCGCTGCGTTCCTCGTTCAACATCGCCTGCGCAGCCCGATAGGCCGCAATGGTTTCCGCATCAGGGGCGACGATGACCTGACCGTGAGCACCATCGACGGCAAGCGATGTTCCTTCCGCTACCCGGTGGAGCAACTCAGGTCCCAGGCCGACGACGCCCGGAATGCCCATACTGCGCGCCAGGATAGCAGTATGGGATTGAGGCCCGCCCGAGGCGATGCACAATCCAGCTAAACGGCTGCGGTCCAGACCGGCAGTTTGCGAGGGAGAAAGATCATGGGCCACGACAATGGCGGCAGCGGGCAACTCGATAGGCTCTTCGCTAACCCCGGATACGATACGCAGGAGTCGCCGGCCTACGTCTTCTACATCGGCGGCGCGTTGCTGGAAAATCTCGCCGACGCGCTCGCGATAACGTTGCGCAACGAGCAGGAACGTCTGCTGAATGGCTCTCTCCAGTGGCAGCAGATCGATTTCGATACTACGGCGCAGGTCTTGCTCGATGTCGCCATCCTGCAGCAGCAGCCCATGCGCGCGGAAGATATCGGCCTGCTGTTGCCCCAATGTGGCGTGCACCTGTTCAGCCAGGTCGTCTAGCTCGATCAGGGCAATAGCCAGGCCGGCTTGCAAACGATTCCATTCCCCGTTCGGGTCTGTAAGCGCCGCCACATCGATCATAGCCGTCCGCAGCAGATCGCGTGGTACGTCAAGCACATACGCGGTGCCTAGCGCCAGGCCAGGCGAAGCCGGCAAGCCGATCAGCACCTGTGCGCCGCGTCCCGCAATCGAAGTATAAGCGGATTCCATCAATACTGAAGCGGCTTGCGAGATCGACTCTTCATGCTGCGAGACTAGCTCGGCAAGTGTGTGCACGGCCGCCTCCGCATGAGGACCACTGGCGACGATATGGATGCGGTGGCCGTGCTGTACCCCCAGGCTCAACAATTGATTAAAGCTGGTGCCGCTGGCGGGGCCAGCGCCGGTGGTCAGGTTGCTTACTTGGACACTGGTCTTGAACTGGGCAACGCTCTGCACAAAGCGAGCGGCAGGGCCAAAGTGCAGACCGGATGGGTCGAGCACTGTCACTTCGACGCTGGCATACCCTCCTTCAGGTCCTTCGTCGCCGGCTGCAGGCAGTTCCGTTTCTTCCTGCAACAGGACGGCGCGCTTGGCGTGCATGGCTTCCTCCGCCTCGTGTGCCACTGCTGCCAGGTTCATTCCAATCGATGCTTGAACGGCTGCCGCCATCGCCCCTTCGACAAATGGGCCTACGCTAAGGTGTACCCGCCTTAGCCGCTCAGGCTCCAGCAAGTCGAGCGCCACGCGGCCGCTAATCACGGCGCTGCCCAAATCCATCAGCACCAGCACGCCGTCTTCGTTGTCTACTTCACGGATGGCATCGGCAATTGCAATTGCATCGGTGCCAAAAGGTTGAAAGGGGTTGTCACTGCCACCCACGGCCACGATCGTTGCGCGGCCGTGGATCTGCTGGTCTGCCAGCGCCTTGACGGCTTCGGAAAGCTCCTTGCTATGGGATACAAGTACAATGCCGACCATTGCCTTCTATTCGCCCCAGCTAATGCAGCTAGCTATTCAACCCAATCAAAGGTGCGTGTCACGGCTTTCTTCCACTGCGCATATAGCTGTGTGCGTGCCTTGTCGTCGGCGGAAGGCTGCCATGCCCGATCTTGCCCCCAGTTGGTGCGCATCTCATCCACGCTCTTCCAAAAACCCACGGCCAGTCCGGCAGCGTAGGCAGCGCCGAGCGACGTCGTCTCACTCACTTTCGGACGCACGACTGGCACCCCCAGCACGTCGGCTTGGAACTGCATCAACAAGTCGTTGGTAACCATGCCACCGTCTACCTTGAGCGACTGCAGGTCTACCCCCGAATCGGAGCGCATGGCGTCGAGCACCTCGCGTACTTGGAAGGCAGTCGCTTCGAGTGCCGCACGCGCAATATGGCCGCGGTGAACAAAACGCGTCATGCCGACAATCACACCACGAGCATCGCTGCGCCAATAGGGCGCAAACAGGCCGGAGAAGGCGGGCACGAAGTAGACGCCACCGTTATCGTCCACCGTACGCGCCAGGTTTTCTACTTCACTCGACTGGTCGATGATGCGCAGATTGTCACGCAGCCACTGCACCAGCGCACCGGCGATGGCAATCGATCCTTCGAGAGCGTAGACAGTCGGCTGATCGCCAAAGCGATAACAGACTGTCGTGAGCAGTCCGCAGTGGGAAGGAACGATCTGCGTGCCCGTATTGAGCAGCATGAAGCAGCCGGTGCCATAGGTGTTCTTGGCCTCTCCCGGCGCAAAACAAGCCTGGCCCACCATGGCGGCATGTTGATCGCCCAAGTCGCCGCAGACGGGAACGCGCCCCCCAAACGGACCATCGGCCATCGTATAACCGTAGTAGCCAGGGTCGCTGGACGAGCGGATTTCAGGCAGCATGCTCTTGGGAATGCCCATAATGGCCAATATCTCGTCGTTCCACGTCGTCCCCGCCAGGTTCATCAGCAGCGTGCGCGAGGCATTGGTCACGTCGGTGATATGCGCACCGCCATGAATGCCGCCGGTGAGATTCCAAATCAGCCAGGTGTCAACGGTGCCAAACAGTGCGTCGCCGCGCTCGGCGTCTTGGCGCAGCCCAGGCACATTGTCGAGCAGCCAACGCACCTTGGGACCGGAGAAATAGGTGGCCAGCGGGAGGCCGGCTTTAGCACGGAAGCGGTCTTGGCCGCCGTCCTTGCCAAGTTCGGTGCAGAGCTTGTCCGTGCGTGTATCCTGCCAAACGACGGCATTGGCGTACGGTTTGCCGGTGCGTCGATTCCAGACGACGGCAGTTTCACGCTGATTCGTGATACCAACGGCGGCGATGTCGCGGGCCGTTGCGTCCGCCTTGGCCATGGCACTGCGCACTACTTCCTGCGTGCGCTGCCATATTTCAAGCGGGTCGTGCTCCACCCAGCCTGGCTTTGGAAATATCTGTGTATGCTCGAGTTGATGCACACTCACCGTCTCGCCGCGCCGGTTGAACAAGATGCAACGCGTGCTCGTGGTCCCTTGGTCAATGGCGGCAACATATCGCGACATAGGACAAGACCTCTCTGGTTGATGCGCTTGATTGTGAAATTGAGAATGACGGTGTTATGAATCAGCCGCGGCTTCGGCGGCCGTCTCGATCAACAATTGCGCCGATGTGGCGCCCGGGTCCTGGTGGCCAACACTGCGCGGTCCGAGATAGCTGGCACGCCCCTTGGTCGCCTGCATGGGTATCGTCAGTTCGGCTCCTTCATCGGCGGCGGCGGCGGCGGTCTGCAGCGCAGCGGGCAGGGCCACGCCGTCGGCAAGGGCCCGGCGCAGTGCCTCGACAGCGGGTGCAAGTGCATCGACCATCGTCTTCTCGCCGCGGTGCGCGCTGCCACGCTGTTGGATGCCGGTTAGACCCGCATCCAGCGCGGCTGCAAACTCGCCGCCGGTCAGTTCGAATTTGCCGGCCGTTTCCTTGCTGAATCGCATAAAAAAGGTGCCATAGAGCGGCCCAGCCGCGCCGCCAACCTTGGACAGCAAGGTCATGCCCACTGCATTGAGAATAGCGCCGATGTCGCGGTCAGCCAAGCCATCCAGCTTGGTGGTCACCTCGGCCATGCCGCGATCCATGTTGATGCCATGGTCGCCGTCGCCCACGGCAGCGTCCAGTTCAGTAAGATACAGCTTTTGCTCTGCAATGACCGCTGCGTAGCGGCGAATCCATTCGACAATTTGGTCCCGGGTCATTTCGGTCGGCGCTCCTTACCAACGCAGCGCCGGCGTCAGGACGGGTGCATCCCACAGGCGCAGCAATTCGTCGTCTACTTTGAGCAGCGTGATCGAACAGCCGGCCATCTCGAGCGAGGTGATGTAGTTGCCGATCAGGTTGCGTTCGATGATGACTGCATGTTGGTCACAAACGGTCGCCAGGTGGCGAAAGACAATGTATAGCTCAATCAACGGCGTGCCGCCCATGCCATTGACCATCACAATCACACGGTCACCGGCGACAAATGGAAGATCCTTGAGAACCACGCTCGAAAGCAGACCCGTAATCTCGTCGGCGCTCTGCAACGGTAGCCGATCGCGCCCCGGCTCGCCGTGAATTCCAATTCCGACCTCCATGTCGCCTTCGCCAATGGCAAAAGTAGGCTTACCGGCCGCAGGCACGGTGCAGGAGGTGAGCGCCATGCCCATGCTGCGTGCGCACTCGTTCACCTGGCGGCACAAGTTCGCCACACGCGCCAGCGGCTGGCCTTCCTCGGCTGCAGCCCCGCAGATCTTCTCGGCCAGCACGGTTGCGCCTACACCCCTGCGCCCAGCGGTATAAATGCTGTTCTCTACAGCTACATCGTCATCGATCACGATCCGTGCCACCTCGATGCCTTCGCCGGCCACCAGTTCGGCGGCGATGTCAAAATTCATGACATCGCCCGTGTAGTTCTTGACAATATGCAGCACGCCAGCTCCTCCATCCACGGCGCGTGTGGCGGCCAGCATCTGGTCCGGCGTCGGCGAGGTAAAGACAGCACCCGGGCAGGCGGCATCCAGCATGCCCGGCCCGACAAAACCACTGTGCATCGGCTCATGACCGCTGCCGCCGCCGGAAACAATGCCCACCTTGCCCTGCACTGGGGCATCGGCACGCACGACAAAGACAGGGTCGAAGTGGACGCGCAAGAGTTCAGGGTAGGCGCGCTGCAGCCCCTGCAGGGCGTCGTCCACCACGTCTTCCGGCCGGTTAATCAGCTTCTTCATCGCGTCCTTGCCCCATTTTATCGATCAGCGCAGCCAAAAGCTTGGCCGCATTGGCCGAGGCTTTGCCCCGGTGGCTGATGCGGTTTTTAACGCCCGGCGGCAGTTCGGCCATCGTGGCGCTGTGCGCAGGAACAAAGAAAACCGGGTCATAGCCAAAACCGAATTCACCGCGCGGCTCATTGATGATTTCGCCTTCCACCACGCCCTCGACGGTATAGATGGGGCCACCAGGCGCCGCGATCGCCACCACGCAGCGGAAGCGGGCGGTGCGCGCGGCGTTGGGGAGGCCGCGCAGGGCGGCCAACAGGTGCAGATAACGGTCACGATCGCTGAGGCCTGGTCCGCCGAAGCGGGCCGAGTAGACACCTGGCTCACCGCCCAGGGCGTCCACCTCAAGACCACTGTCGTCTGCCCACGTCCACAGCCCCGTCAGATTGGCGTACTGCTCGGCCTTGAGGCAAGCATTTTCGACAAACGTGGTTCCGGTTTCCTCCACCTCCAACGTCACACCCTCTTGATCGAGCCAGGTGACGGTCAACGGCAAATCCGCTAAGAGCGAACGGTATTCACGAATCTTGCCTTGGTTATGGGTGGCGACAAGCAACGTATGCATCTATTCTACACTCCGATTTCTTACACCTTGCATGCTATCATATAATGCCAGGCGTTGGTAGCTATCTTTACGCGCGGCGCGCTGCCCGCCCTTGGTGCACCGCTGTCACAGAAAGGGTCTGGCGGACCATGGTCGAATCCTATCATCCACTGCGCATCTTTACAGGGTCTGCGCATCCGGAATTGGCCAAGGAGATTACCGGCATCCTCCACGTCGATCTCGGCAAAGCCACTACCCGGCGTATGCCGGACAGCGAAATCCACATCATGATCGATGAAGTGGTGCGCGATCAAGATATTTTTCTGATTCAGCCCTGTTCGGAGCCTGTCAACGACCATCTGGTGGAATTGTTGCTCTACCTTGATGCCTTCCGCCGGGCCAGCGCTCACAGCGTCAGCGTGCTGATGCCCTATTTCCCCTATGCGCGCCAGGAGCGCATGGCTAAGGGACGCGAGGCAATCAGCGCACGCGTGGTGGCAAACATGATCGAGATGCAGGGAGCCAAGCGTGTGGTCTATGTAGATATTCACAACCGCGCGATCCAGGGCTTTTTTAACATCCCTGTCGACCCGTTGAGTGCCTTGCCATTGTTGGCCAACTATTTCCGCACGCCGGAGTTCGCCAATGCTGCCATCGTCAGCCCAGATGTGGGCCGCGCCAGCATGGCCGGCAAGTACGCCGAGCTGCTCAATCTGCCGCTTGTCGTCATGCACAAGCGGCGCACAAGCTTTACCACGACTGAAACCACGCACGTCGTGGGCGACATCGAAGGGCGGCGGCCTATCATCATCGACGACGTGATGGCAGGCGGCAGCGTGCTAAAGCAGGTCGACGCTCTGTACGACGCGGGCGCCGCCGGCAAGGCTTGTTTCGCCGTCACGCACCCCGTACTGCTGCCTTCGGCGCTCAAACGGTTGGACGAGGACGAGCGCATTGAGCGCCTGGTCGTAACAAACACGGTCTGCGTACCGCCCGAAAAACGCCATCCAAAAGTCGTGGTGCTATCTGCGGCCCCTCTCCTCGCCGATATCATTTATCGCATTTACAAGGGGCAGAGCATTTCCGAGCAGTTGGTGCTAGCATAGGATGCCGGCGTAAGGAGAAAACGCTTTGTTTCGTCGAACGACACGTCCCGAAGCGGACGCAATTGAGGTAATTATCGGCCCGCGCGCCACCTTTAGCGGCACGCTGCAGTGCGACGCTTCCATCCGCGTCGACGGGGCCGTGGATCAGGGCCGGCTCGTCACGCCGGCCAACGTCATCCTGACCGAGACTTCCAACGTCCAGTGTGACATTATCGCCAAGACGGTAAGTATCCGAGGCCAGTTCAATGGCGTTATCCAGGCGGATCGGGTAGAGATGTTGGATGGAAGCCAGGTGCAAGGTGTGCTCAATGTCAACAGCTTTTACATGGACGAACGCGCGGTGTTGCGTGCTGCGGTAAACATTCGCGGCGATGCAGCGATCCCGGTGCAACGTCCGCAACCTCCCCAACAGCCGGCCATCCCGGTAACGCATGCCCAGGCGGCGCCAGGGCAAAGCGCCGACGAACGAAATACCTAGTCTGTTTATATATGCCTGTTTTCTATAGGCTTGTTCTCATCCATAACCAACCTCGAATCCAAGATTAGGAGAAACAGGACATATGAGTGATCGAACTGTCGCTTTCCGCGACAAGCAGCTCAAGGTGGACGGCGCGGCCCTAAAGCCAGGTGATAAAGCCCCCGAAGTGACGCTGCACACCGGCTTTTTGGCCGGCAGGCCGATGCTTGAGAGCACTGCCGGCAAGGTCCGGCTGATCAGCGTCATTCCGAGCATCGACACGAGCGTGTGCGACGCGCAGACGCGACGCATGAATGAAGAGGCATCCAAGCTGGGTGAGAGCGTCGTGGTGGTCACTGTCAGCGCAGACCTGCCAATGGCGCAGAAGCGCTGGTGCGGGGCGGCGGGCGTGGAGCGCGTGCTGATGCTGTCCGACTACATGAACCTACCGTTCGGCCACGCCTATGGTACGGCAGTAGCTGAGCTGGGTGTCGATCAGCGAGCGATCTTTGTCGTCGATCCGAGTGACACTGTGCGTTATGTGGAATACGTGCCTGGCATCGGCCAGCACCCGGACTACGAGGCTGCATTGGGCGCTGTACGCAGCTTACTGGAAGTAGCCTAGTTGAGCTATTTAGAAACCGAGTTTCTCAAGCGAGCTTCGCTTGGTACAAGCGAAGCTTGGCCAGAAACTCGGTTTCTTTGCCCTCTCTCGACACCAACTGTGGAGCGACTATGATCTGGCTTTCCGTACCCATCGCAGCGTTGATCGGCTATGTGCTGGGCTCTATTCCCGTGGGGCTGTGGGTGTGCCGGCTATACGGTGTGGATATCCGCACGGTGGGCAGCGGGCGCACGGGCGGAACCAATGCCTGGCGTGCAGCTGGGTTGAAAGCCGCCGTTCCGACCATCATCGGCGATGCCATCAAGGGTGCCGTGGCCGTGCTGCTGGTGCGCTGGCTGTTTTACGTTGTCTTTCCCGACCCCGACGCCATGAGCGTTGACGAGGCCACCATGCGCGGATTGGTGCTCAACCTGAGCGTGGCATTGGCCGGTGGCTTTGCCGTCATCGGGCACAACTGGTCGTTCCTCAATAACTTCCGCGGCGGCGCCGGCGGGATCACGACAGCAGCCACAACATTGGCCATATCGCCGCTGGTAGGCGGCATGGCCATCATTATCGCTGCCTTTGTGATCTGGTGGACGCGCATCTCTTCGGTTGCCACTTTCACCGTGGGCGTCTGCGCCTTTGCCATGTTCCTCATCCTGGGCGTGCAGGAGATGTCTCCCTGGCCCTTTATCATCTACGGCGTCATGGTGCTCGCCGCCGTGGTGATTGCCCTGCGTCCCAACCGCGAAAAGCTGCGCGAGCAGAAGGAGCGGGTGATCACGTTGTGGTGAGCCAGGTCACTCACCGGCTCAAATCGATCCTGCACAATGCATCCGCAATCGCGAGGTTGTGAACTGCATTGGCATTATAGCCATGTTCGTACATCCAGAGAGAGCAGGCCCCAGCAACATAGCAAATGGCGGGAGCCAAGTTAGCGCTTTCCGCCTGCTCCAGCTCTCTGACAGCCTCGTAACCATCTAGGAATGCGTGCACGGCGGCATGGGTGTGCCGCGCGGTGTACGCAAGCGAATGAGAGCCAAACAAGCCGAAGGCGACATCTACCAGAAGCAGATTTTCCTCCGCCTCTTCAAAATCCAGCATAGCAACAATCCGAGCGTCGCTTTGGCTCTTCACAAGCAGATTTCCGGTGTGAAAATCACCGTGGATGATACCGGACGGCACATGAGACGCAAACATGGGCTCGCCTTGAGCAATCAGAGCAAGCGCAGCTTCTTTGCCGGCTGAATGCTCGCTTTCCGCCGCTGGAAGGCTGGCAGTCGTCCTATTCAGCCACCCTGTGTGAGCAACGGGCAGGCTGCGCACGGCGGCATGATAGTTCGCCAGCATGTTGCCCATATTATGGGCCAATTGTCGGCTGACAAGGTTGGGATGCACACCTTTGATTGTGGCTGAAGCCACCGCCACAAAGTCCGTAACACTCGCGTGCCTATAAACATACTCGCCAGTAGGTGACTGGATATAACGAGGCGCAACGATGCCATGGGCGTGCAGCTGTTGCTGGATCGCCAGTTCGTTTATCAGCAGCCTTTCGCTCTGATGGACGAGAATCTTCACGACATACCGGGCGCCCGTGGTAGTGATTACGCGAAAACTTCGATTGGCCATGCCCAGTTGTGTTTGTGTCACCGACTTTGCAGTCCCTAAGCCGAAGTAGGCCAAAACAGCATCGATTGATGGAACCTCTGCGGCATAGCTGTCCAGCATGCACTCCTTAATACAGACTAAGTACGGTGTCTGCTACCGAACCGGGCTTCTACGCAGAGAGTCGCGTAGAAGCCCGATCATAACACAGTGTAGATTGCAGCCGGCCGCATGGTCGTGCAAACAAATGCACGGTCAGCACCACAAGCCGCACCGCTAGAGGGTTACGCTCAACCAGCCAACGATTTGCTCTTTGCTCCCATTGAATTGCGCAGTGAGTCGACAAGCAAGATAACCACAAGTAGCGCCATACCAGCAACCACTGCAGAAACCGCAATGCCCAGAGTCAGCAGGTCCGGCGCTACGATCGACTGGCCGCGCAATGCCTGCCAGGTGACGATCACCATAAAACCGAGGTAGGCGCCGCCGCCGAGCCATACCAGTTGGGTGCGCTGGCGCCGGCTCCAGCGGCGTGTGGCCCAAGCGCGGGTAAGGGCGAAGCCGAACAGCGGCAGGACCTGCATGGCATGCAGACCGAGGAAATGGCCAATGCGCAGGTCACCGCCGACGGTGCTCCAGCCTACGAGCGGAAGGCCAGGGCCGCCGTCGCTCACGCCCACGCTGTGTGCGCCCACGATCGTCAGCGGTTGACCGCCTTGGGCAGCAGCCAGTTGCGCCGGCGTCGGTCCTGCCGTCATGAGATAGCCCACCAACATCCCCGCAAACGAGATGAGCACGCCCAGCCGCACAGACCACGCCAGCACGGGGTCGCGGCATGCGCTGGAAGACGAGCCAGATGCCGACCATGAGGTTGAAGACGGCCACAAGCGTGATGAGCGCACCCATGGTCGAGAAGATTGCAGCGTCAAACGGCGTGGCGATGTTGAAGTGGCTGGTCGTCCCGCGCACGACCTGCAGGATGATGAGCACGATCTCAACCATCAAGGCAAAGGCCGTCACATTGGCCGCCGCCTGTACCCAGCGCCGCCGGCCCTGCACCAACATCAGCAGCCACAAGAGAGTGGCCGCATAAATGACGACGGAAACGGTGAACTTGAGCGGCTTGATCCAGCCGTTGACGCCAGTAATGACCTTGGGATCGACCAACATTGCCACCAGCACGATGGGCACAAGCGCCAGATTGATCAACACCGTGAGCGTCAGTGGCCAATTGAAGGCCCAGGCGCGGCGCATTAGGCTGCCGGAGTGGACAGGGGATTGGTCTGGTATGGACGAGATAGTAGTCATGAATAACCTCCCTGTGCTACAAGTGCAGAGCTTTACGTGCAACTCAAACTGCTGAACCAACCAGCGTAGATTGGGTGCTACGACCAAAGAACAGGCGCACAATCAGGTAAAGCAGCAGTCCCAACGGGCCAACCATCAAGATCAGCAACAAAAGCGGCGAGACAAGCCAGGCGGTGATGCCGCGTTGGCGGCTGTCAAGATAGGCCCAGCGCCCCACAAACAGGTCAAAGGCCAGGAAATGCACCCAGGCAATCGTGGCTCCCTGTGGCGTGCCCAGCAAGGCGGCGATGTCCTCTAGTTGGGGGTTGGCCAACTGGGGCAGCAGGCTGGCCAGAGCTGGAATTACCAGCAGCGCGTAGAGCAACGCGGCTGGACCGACCACCCAAGGCGAAGCTAAGATGCGCTTGGTCCACCCCCAGTACGGCAGGAAAACCATCAATAGCCAGAACGGCATCACAAGCACGTTGCTCAGCTGAAAAATCGTCTCCATCTCTCTCCCCCTCCATCTAACGTATTTAGAAAACCGAACAATGTTCAGAATCTCGCAAAAAGAAAGGCAGTCACAGGCAGACGACTGCCGATCTGCACGAATGCGTGCAGTCCATACAGAACTCGTTACCGCTAGCCGGCCATCAGACCGGCGCCGATGCGCCGCAGCGCTTCGTGCTCCATGGCGCTAAAGTCGCCGGGAAAATGGCGCAAGTTGCCGATGCGCAGCATCGCAATGCCATGCACCATGGCCCAGGCTGTGAATGCCATTTCGAACACGCCGTAGCCAGGCTTTGGCTTGAAGACTCTCTCGTCGACCCCGCGTTGGATTGCACGCAGCAGCAGCGGAAATGAGGAGCCTTCCTTTTGCATGCCTTCCGTCATCTCCTGCTGGCTCGAACCCGGCGCGACCCCTGTGCTCTGACTCGTAAACATCAACAGAAAGAAGTCGGGGTTGCGCACGGCGAAGTCAATATAGGCAAGCCCCAGTTGCAAGAGCAGTTCGTCCGGCGGCAGGTCAGGATCGGCCCGCAGCATGAATTCTGTCAGCCGGCGATGCCCCTGTTCACACACTGCGCCCACGATCTCTTCCTTGCTGTCAAAGTACTCGTATAACCCGGCGGGGCTGTAATCGATGTGCTGCGCAATGGCGCGCATCGAAAGCGCCTCTGTACCCTGGCTGGCGATGATCTTACGCGCCGCATCCAGGATTGCCTGCCGTGTCTTTTCATGCCGTCGCTCGCGCGGCGTGGATTCCATACGCCTAGCCTCGCTAATTTACCAAACAGTGTTCGGATTATAATCGCCGTTTAGCACTTTGTCAAGAGGCAACACGCCTTTGCAGCGCGGCCAGCATGACATCCTGGTCGCTCCAAGGGTATTCCGTCTCGCCAAAACACATGCTGCGTTCATGGCCCTTGCCAAAGGCGGCCACGACGTCGCCCGGCTGTGCCATGTCGACGGCATACCGAATAGCCTCGGTGCGATCAGGCACGATGGCGTAACGGCTGCTGTCAGCAAACTCACGGACCCCGCGCTCGATCGAGCGGCAGATGTCGGCCAGATCCTCGGTGCGCGGGTCCTCGGCGGTAATCACGGTAAAGTCGGCTAACTTGCCCGATACGCGCCCCATCAGGTAGCGCTTCTCGCGGTCGCGCAGGCCCGCCGAGCCAAAGACCGAGATCAGCCGTCCCTTGCCATCGGCACTGCCCTGCCCGACCAGTGGCCGCAGCGTACGCAGGGCGCTTTCCAGGCTGATGTGGGTATGGGCGAAGTCGACGATAGCCAAGAAAGGTTGTCCGGCGTCGATGCGCTGCATACGGCCCAGCACGCCTTCCAGCGCCGCCACACCTTGCTGGACAGCAGCAGGGGGAATGTCGAGCGCCAGCGCGGCCGTGGCAGCACAGAGTATGTTGTAGACGTTAAATTCACCGAGCAGCCTGGTCTCAATCGGAATAACACCGCCCCACCAATGCAAGGCAAAGCGGGTCCGCGCCGGGGCATAGTGGATGTCGCGCGCAGCAACGTCAAGCCGCACACCGCTGTGCCCGGGAACGCCATAAGAACGCACAAGCACGTGATAGTGGTGAATGCTGGCCTCCTCGTTAAGCGCCGCCAGCAGCGCGCCATAAGAGCCCGCGTCGTCGGCATTGAGCACGGCGCAGCGCGGCCGCCCGGGCTTAGGGGGCGAGGCATAGAGGCTGCGGAAGAGCAGTGCCTTGGCTGCGACATAGGCATCGCGCGTGCCATGAAAGTCGAGATGCTCGTGCGTGATGTTGGTCACGGCGGCCACGTCGAAGTCTACGGCTGCCACGCGCGCTTGCGCCAGCCCATGGCTGGTGCTCTCGATCACGGCGTAGCGGCAGCCTGCCTCGACCATCTGCGCCAGGAACTGCTGTACATCCGGCGCATCGGGCGTGGTGACGTGCAACCCAGTGTCGCTCTCGCGCCCCTGGATGCGTGCACCGACGGTCGTAACCATGCCGACACGTCCCTTGGGCGCCGCCGCATCCGTGCTGGCCATTGCCAGGATCGCTTCCAGTAAGGTGCAGGTCGTCGTCTTGCCATCGGTTCCTGTGACACCAAGCACCTGCAGTTTGCGCGACGGAAAATCATGCAACGCTGCTGCGGCGACGGCTAGCGCCTTGCGGCTGTCTGCCACCTGCACATAGGCGGCAGCTGCTGGCAAGCAGCCGTTGCCGGACAACACGTTGGGTGACGTAGTGCCAAGCAGGACGGCTGCTCCTGCCGTAGCGGCCTGTGCAAGAAACCGGTGACCGTCAATGCGCCCACCGGCGACTGCCACAAACAGGCTTCCCGGCTGCACGGCGCGGCTGTCAAAGGTTACATGGCTGATGGCAAGGGTACGGGAATCGGCCGTGCCCCAATAGCGAGCATCGGGGAGCAGTTGCAACAATTGGGCTAAAGAAATGGTTGCGTTTTGCATATTTGGTTTCCCGGAACGGTTCCTGGAAGCGATCTATTAAATGTCGCGCGGGCCGCGCACAATCGAGATGCCGGCGGCTACGATCACGAAGAACAGGAAGAGGGAGGCCCCCGCAAATAGCAATGGCAGCCGCGTGCGCACTTCGGCGGCAACGTCGACGGGGACCGGCGTGGCGGTAGGCGTCGGCGTCACCGTAGCGGTCGCGGTAGGCGGGGGAGTAGTAGTGGGCAACTGTGTGGTCGTGGGCGATGGCGTGGCTGTTGGTGGGGCCGCCGTGGGCGTAGCCGAAGGTACGGCCGTATTCGTCGGCAGCAGTACGTCGCTGGGTGCTTCAGGCTGGGCGCCGGCTGCCGGTTGTGGCGTGGCCCCCTGTGCCCCGGTTAAGGATGCTCCGGCAGATTCGATTGCCTGGCGTATCAGCCCGGCCGTGTCAGTCACTACGCCCGTCTGCGGCAGCGGCAGTTCGATGGTGATCGGCGCTGCCGCGCTGGGTGCAAGCGTGCCAGTTTGCGTCGCCGGTGCCACTGCGACGAGCGTGGCAGTTGCGGCAGCCACGGGCGTGTCGGTAGGCACGGGAGTGCTGCTGGCCGTAGCGGTAGGCTCAACCGTGTAGGTGCCTGTCGGGGTATTACTGGAGGTAGCGGTAGGCTGCGGTGTGAACGTCGCAGTCGGTTCCGGCGTATTGGTTGGTATAGGGGTGTTGGTCGAGGTGGCAGTCGGCGTTGCGCTCGCAGTTTCCGTGGGCGTGTTTGTGGGCGTTGCCGTATTGGTTGGCGTTGCCGTAGGTGTGGCGGTCGGCGTTGCCGTGGCCAGTGCCGCACGCACGTCAAGCGGTGCCATGGTAGCCAGTGAGGAGAAGTTTAGCCCTTCGTCATCGCTGCGCAGTACCCAGTTGTCGACAGTGCCCGCATAGATCGTCCGGGGCGCGCGGGATGTGTTGGCCAATGCGTAGACGGGAGCCGTGTAGGCTGTGCCGTCGACATTGGCAGGCGACCAGCTTTCACCGCTGCCGGAAAAAAGGCCATTTTCCGTCCCCAGCACCAGCAGCCGGCCAGTGTCGACGATGTCGTAATAGATGGTCGTAGGCAAATTGGGGACGGATGTCCAGGTATCGCCGTCATCGCTACGATAGACGGCCGTATCCGTGCCGGCGTATAAAGTGTCGCCCTGGACAGCAAGGCTGTAGACGATGCCGCCATCAGGGAAGCCAGCGACCTGCGACCAGGTCGTGCCGCCGGTTGGCAAACGGTATAGACCGTCATGCGTTCCGGCGTACAGGTTGCCGCCATATTCCAGCAATTCACGAATACGGCGTGCCTCCCCGACCAGGCCGGCATCAAGCTGCTGCCAGGTATTGCCGGCGTCTGTCGTGCGCAGCACCCCGTCAAAGCGGGTGCCGGCATAGAGAACAAGGCCGCTGCCCTCGTTGGTAGCATACAACTCGCCGATGGCGCTGTTGCTGCTCACTAAGTCCCGCACCGACGGGACTTCCGCCCAGGTGGCGCCTCCATCATTGGATCGATAGAGAAAGCCCGAGCCACCATCTGCAGCAAAAGCCAGGCGAGAGTTGCGTGGGTCAAAAGTGATAGCGGCAATGCTGATGTTAGGCCCCAGGTTAGGGGTAGTGTTTTGCCAGGTCAGGCCGCCGTCCTGCGAACGCCACACGCCGGCAGGTTGCGGCGAGTTTAGCACCCCGGCGAGCACCCGGTCTGGTGCACTCGGGGCGACTGCCAGTGACAGCACGGCATTGGGCGAAGGAGCCGCAGCTTGCGCCAAGACATTCGTCGCTGGCACCAGCACCGCGGCTATCAGCCCCAGCACCACCATACCGGCCAGCGCATCCTGCAACACAGGACGCCATCGATGACGGCAGTGGGACGGAGGCGGAAAGGTCACGTTCATGTAGTACGAGTATATACGGAAATTGGTGGGGACACGAAACCGTTGGCGGCAGATTACGTGCCCTGGACAGAAAAACACCGAGTGGCTATACGATACAGCCACTCGGTGTTTGGGCTCTGCAAAACGCAAGCGCCGGTCCGCCGTCCGAGCGATTACAGCATCTGCAGGAGATACTGCGAGGCACTGTTCGCCCAGTCGATGACATTGGGCGGGTAGAGGCCAATCCAGAAAACGCCCAGCACGCATAGAAAGACAATGGCTTGTGCACCGACGCCTGCAGTAGCGCCAATGGCAAGTTCATCTTCATCCTGGCTGAAGAACATGATGCGCACCAAGTTTAGATAGTAGAAAGCCGAGATGGCTACGTTGATGACTGCAACTGCCGCCAGGAAGTAGTATTGGTGCTGAACGGTAGCGCCGAAGACAAAGAACTTGCCCACAAACCCGGCGGTCAACGGAATGCCAACCAGGCTGAGCATGAAGATGAACATGGCAAAGGCCAGACCCGGTGACCGTTTCACCAGGTTGTTGAAGTGCACGTAGTCGCTGCCACCCGTCATGTTCTCGACCGCCAACACCACCATAAAGGCGCCGATGTTGGTGAACAAGTAGCCAAACAAGTAAATCAGCAGGCCATTGAGGCCGTTCATCGTCAGCGCCGTTACATCAGTGGTGCTAGCGTCGACTACGGACACCAGGCCCAGCAGCATATAACCGGCTTGCGCGATCGAACTGTAGGCCAACATGCGCTTGACATTGGTCTGGCGCAACGCCATCAGGTTGCCGGCAAACATCGTAAGTACGGCCAAACCGCCCAGCAGAGGCACCCACACCTCACGCGCCGGCGCAAACCCGACCAGCATCACGCGGGCAATAACGGCAAAACCGACTGCCTTGGACGCGGTCGACAGATAGGCAGTTACTGGGGTCGGCGCACCTTCATAGGTATCGGGCGTCCACTGGAAGAAGGGCGCCAGGCTGGCCTTAAAGCCAAGACCAACCATCACCAACACCGCCGACGGCACCAGGACGGTGGCCAACTCAGGATGTTCGGCCATGGTGGCGCCGATATCCGCCAGCATCAATGAGCCGCTCGCACCATAGAGCAGGCTCATGCCGTAGAGCATGACGGCCGAGGCAACCGAACCATACAAGAAGTACTTGAGACCGGCTTCCGAACTGCGCAGGTCCTCACGTACAAAGCCGACCAAGATATAGCTCGTGATCGATAGAAACTCAATCGCTACGAACAGCAGCAGCAGATTGGTGGCGCCGACGGCAAAGCTCATCGCCGCGGTAACGAACAGATACGACGACCAAAACTCGCCCCGGGCGCTGATATGCTTATTCAGATAACCGCCGCCGGCCACGGCGATCAGCGCCATGGCGCCATAGATGATCAGCTTCATGTACAGCGCAAACGGATCGATCGCCACCATGTACAGGGCGATATGCGGCTGCGCACCGAGTTGAAAAACGACGCCGATCAAACCGACAAGCAGGAAGAGCACGCTAATGGCCATAAAGCCACGACCGCTGTCCCCGCGCTTGCCTGACGTTGCGTCCAGAAGCAGGATCAGCAACCCGCCGACGATCAGAATGATCTCGGGCAAGATGCTTACCAGCGAAAAGAATCCAATTTCCAAGAGTGGCCTCCCGCGCCTTTACATGACGCTCTGTACGAAGGTCAGGATCTGAACGGCGGCGCCGTTCAGATAGTTGAGCAGCGGCGTCGGATATACACCTAGGATGAAGATAAAGATCACCAGCGGCCACAGTGTCAGCTTCTCGAAACCGACCATGTCGGTCGGCCCATCGGCGTGCTTCCCTATCGCCGTCGTCCAGTGCGTGATCTTGCTCGAGTCATACCCGCCCAAGAAGACATTCTGGGCGATGCGCCAGAGGATGTAGACGGCAGCCAGGGCGATGCCGAGGGCGGCAAAGATTGCCCAACCGGTCGCCAGATCCAACGCGCCGCGGAAGGTAAAGAACTCGCCCCAGAAACCGCTCAGACCGGGCAAGCCAAGGCTGGCAAAGAGCGCGACCATCATGATGCCGTAATAATAGGGCGTCTTGCTGCTGAGCCCACCAAAGCGATCGATGTCGCGTGTGTGGGCGCGTTCGTAGATCACGCCGACGAGGAAGAACAGGGCGCCGGTGATGAGGCCGTGATTGAACATCTGCATCGTGGCCCCATTAAAGGCCATGGCCGCACTGTCAAACTTGCGTGGGTCATCGAGCACATTAAAAGCCGCAGCGGCGGCGCCGATGCCCATAATGACGTAGCCCATGTGCGACACCGAGCTGTACGCAATCAGCCGCTTGAGATCGGTCTGGGCGATACAAACCAACGCACCGTAAACGATAGCGATGGCGCCTAAGGCAACCAGCCACGTCGACCAGTAGGCGGCCGCCGTCGGATAGGTCGGAAGCAGCATGCGCATCATGCTGTAACCGCCGAGCTTGAGCAGAACACCGGCAAGGATAACGCTGCCGGCTGTCGGCGCCTCGGTATGGGCATCAGGCAGCCAGGTGTGGAAGGGGAAGCTGGGCACCTTGAAGGCGAAGCCAAGGAACATGCCCCAAAAGGCCAGGCTGGTCAACAAGAGCGCCTGGTCGGGCGGCAAATTCATAAATGGTTTTGCAGCAGCAGCGCCAATAATGTCAAAGGTGCCGGTGGCAAAGTAGGTAGCCAGGATAGCTAGCAGCATGGCGACCGAACCGATCAAGGTGTAGATAAAGAACTTGATCGAGGCGTAGTCACGATTCTTGCCGCCCCAGATACCGATCAGCAGGTACATGGGCACCAGGCTTAGTTCCCAGAAGACGTAGAAGACTACGTAGTCTAGCGAGATGAATACGCCAAACATGCTCACAGCCAGGATGAGGAAGAGGCCGAAATATTCCTTGACGCGCGTGTTGATGACAAAGATGCTGTAGTACAGGCTCAGTGTCGTCAGCAAAGCGGTCAGGAAGATGAGCGGAATACTCAGATTATCGGCGCCCAGGTGGATGCTCGAGTTAATGGCCGGAATCCACGGCCACTCCACCTCGAACGCCATTGCTCCCGAGCTGTAGTCGTACGACACCAGCATGTAAATGCTGATGCCCAAAGGGAGCAGACTAGCTGCCACCGAGCCCCACTTGATCATGCTTTCGTTCTTGCTCAGGAACACCAAGATAGCGCTGAGCAGCGGCCACACAATCAGGATGGGGAGCGCCCATTGATTAAGGAATTCCATGGATAGTATCCTCCACCACTTCCCTTAGACTAGCGTCAAAATCATTGGCAGCGCCGTAAGCAGCAGCCAAATGGTTACAGAGACGACGACGACCATCAAATAGACCTGCACCTGGCCGTTTTGCGCATTACGCAGGATGCCACCCGCCCGCGCAGCCAACCAGGCAAAACCACCGACGGTCCCATCCACTACATAGCGGTCGAAATCGGCGGCAAAACGAGCGATCCACACGGTGACACGGCCGATGGCGTTGATAATTGGGTCCAGGATCCAGACATCGTCCACCCAATACATAAAATTGGCCAGGCCACGCGTGAACGGCAGAATCGTGTAAGCGTACAATTCATCGATGTAGAACTTGCGATACATCACCCACCAGAGCGGTCCCAACCAGCGGCGCAGGGGATCGATCTGCCCTTCTTGGAAGCCTCTATACACCAGGTAGCCAGCGCCGAGGCCACCCAACGCCACGACCAGCGAAGCGCCGAGCACAAGCCAGGTAAATTCCGGATGCACTACGTGCATTTCGCTGTATTCGATATAGGGTTCCAGGATATGTTCCAACAGGTTGGGGGCAATGCCGCCCAGCACCGGGAAGCTCGCCGGGATACCAAACCAGCCCAAGATAACTGCAAATGGTGCTATCAAGATCAACGGCACGGTCATGCGCTTGACGCTTTCAGGCGCATTGGCAGCGCCGGCGCTGCGCGGTTGGCCTAGGAAGGTCAGAGAAATCTGGCGCGCTACGTAGAAGGCAGTCAAGAAGGCAGAGAAAACCTCAACCCAGAAGATTAGGAAGTTGCCGCTATACCAGGAACTGGTCAGAATTTCGTCTTTGGACCAGAAACCGGCGGTCAGGAAGGGGAAGCCCGCCAGAGCAAGGCCGCCAATGACAAACGTCCAGCCGGTAATGGGCATGCGCTTGAGTAAGCCGCCCATGTTGCGCATATCTTGCGGATCGGTCGGATCAAGATCGCCGTCGGGGCGCGAGATAATGCCGGGGCCGTGCAGGTGCCCATGCGCGTCTTCTTCACCGCCATGTTCGCCGCCAACATCCTGGGCGAGAGCTTCGCCGTGACCGTGGGCACCTTCGTGGGCATGCACATGGTGGAAACCGTGCTCGACGCCGTGAATGACCGAACCCGAGCCGAGGAACAGCAGAGCCTTGAAGAAAGCGTGCGTGATCAAATGGAAGAGGCCCGCCGCATAGGCGCCGACGCCCAGGGCCGCAATCATGAAGCCAAGCTGGGCAATCGTCGAGTAGGCAAGCACGCGCTTGATATCCCACTGCGTGAGACCGATCAAAGAAGCAAACAGCGCCGTGAAGCTGCCGACGATGGCCACAAAACTCAGCACACCCGGGGACACCTCACCTGCGACAAGAAACAGTGGATACATGCGCACGACAAGAAACACGCCGGCCGAAACCATTGTCGCCGCATGAATCATGGCGCTGACGGGCGTGGGGCCCTCCATCGCATCAGGCAACCACACATGCAGGGGGAACTGTGCGCTCTTGCCGATAGTGCCAAAAAAGATCAGCACTGCAATCAAGGCAATAGCCGGCGTCGTTATGCCGACCAGTGGTATCGTAACCATCCGTTCAGACAATTGTGCCAGGTTCTCGAGACTCAGAATGTCACGGAACACGAGCGTGCTCGGTACGCTCCAGATGTAGAGCAGGATCATGCCGACAAACATGATCGTGTCACCGACGCGCGTAGTAATAAAGGCTTTGAAGCCAGCACGCTTGGCCGTCGGCTTCTCATACCAGAAGCTGATCAGCGCATAGCTGCAAAAGCCCATGATCTCCCAAAAAACAAAGAAGGTCAGTAAAGAGTCTGAGACTACCAACCCCAGCATGCCCGTCGCAAACAGGCTGATATAGGCCATGAAGCGACTGTAGCGCGGGTCCTTCTCTTGCGCATAGGCCTCGGGATAGTCCTCCTTGCGCAGATGGCCCGGGAAGGTCATATAGCCCGTGGCATAGACAAAGATCATCACCAACAGGAACGTGACCATAAAAATCATGAGCGCGTTGGCCGGATCCACCTGGTAGCCGATAACGAAGTTGGTCAACCCAGTCGGTATGGTGTACAGCTCGCCATAATGCGGATGTGCACCAAAGTGATCAGTGAGGAAGACCGTAAACGCAATCGGCCAGCCGATCAGAAGGCTGACCACCACGCCGCCGACAGCCGTCAGCGCGCTGACCGTCTTATTGCGATTGAGGAACAGGATAATCGCAACAAATGCCAGGAAGGGTGGTACGGGCAAAAGCCACGCTAGATTGAGAAATCCTTCCATTGCGCAACCTCGTTTTTTTCTACGCTGCGGATTCCGAACGAAAAATCCGGACTACCGTTGTTTTCTGTTACTCGTTCTTGCCCGAAAGCTGCGGATGTAGCTGCCGACGCCATACCCAAGCAACGCACCCACGCCTGCTAATATCAAGAGCACCAGGTCATTGCCTATCTGGCCCAATGACCCGACTGCTACACCAACTGCCGCCCCAATAAAAGCCATCACTACCAAAAACGTCTGATCGGATTTCTTGCGGCTGACCTGCTCCAAAAGCGCTTGGGCATCCCGATAATCCGGTTTGTACTTTACAATCTCTTGCAGGGCGTGCTTGGCTCCCGTATAGTTGCCCTCGGCCATCTTGGTGATGGCGAGCCCGTACAAGAATTCGCACTGTTGCTCGAGCGTGCCGGTCAGCTTCTGCTTGGGCATAGCACCCAAACTGCTCCTCTAGTACTAACCCCTCAACAAGTCCAGCTCGTCGAGATTGACTGTCTTGCGGTTGCGGTAGATCGAAATGATCAGCGCCAAACCAACTGCTACTTCGGCTGCCGCCACGGCGATGACAAACAACGCAAAGACCTGGCCGTCCACTCGCTCCATCGGCGCCACGCCGTAACGCCAGAAGGCGATCAGATTAATGTTGGCGGCATTTAGCATGAGTTCAATACCCATCAACACTGCAATGGCGTTGCGCCGGCCCAGCGCGGCAAACATTCCGCAGCAAAACACGAAGGCCGAAAGAATGAGATACCAGCTCAGTGGAATCATTACCTTGTCACTCCCACTCCGTGCGAATCAATCCTACATTCCTCACCGAGGCCAAGACTCTAAAAAAACCGGTCCCCATAGGTCCCACTAAGACTGCTTGCGGTCGCGTGCCAGGACAATGGCGCCGGCCAGCGCCACCAGCAGCAGGAGCGCCAGCAGTTCAAACGTTACCAAGTACTCGTTGACAAACATGCTGCCGATGCGGGCAATGATCGCCTCGCCATCGGTGATCGGCTCCCCGACCTGTGGCCAACGAACAGCATTCATCAAAGCCGCCAGGACGAGAAAGGCTAGTACCGAAATGATGGCGGCTGTACCCGACTGGCGGTTGCGCGGCGACGTCACACCAAACATCATGCCGCGTGTCAACATGATGGCGAATGTAATCAACGTCGAGATGGCTCCCACATAGACTAAAACCTGGCTTACGCCTACAAACTCTGCTTCGGCGATAAAGTAGATACCGGCTACGCCGAAAAAGGACGCAACAAGCCCCAACGCGCTGTGAAACAGGTTGCGTGACAGGACCACGATCAGAGCCCCGACGATGGTTAGGAGGGCAATGCCCATAAACACGACCTGCTGAACAGTCGGCAGCGGCGGCAGTGGAAAGGGAAGTTGTGGCATAACAGTTAGTCTCCCGCCTGGTTTACCGGCACCGTCGTACCGATCAGGGACTTTGGATCAAAGGCACGCTTGCTGGTGATCGGCTGGCGGGTTAAGTGGCGGCCCAGAACGGACAGCACGATCGCCACCACGGCAAGGTTGGCCACCAACACTAATACATAGGGAATCCAGCCACCCCAAGCAGGCATCGGCAGCTTCATGACAATCATTTGCAGCAGGATCAGTGCCAGCACCAGCGGCACCAGAACCTTCCAGGCAAACGACATCATCTGGTCAATGCGCACGCGTGGGAAGGTGCCGCGCACCCACTGGATTGCCAGGTAGACAGCAAATGTCTTGACGAGGAAGTAAATAGGGCCGAGCAAGGGAATCTGGTCGGCAAAGGGCCCCTGCCACGCGCCCAGGAAAAGCATCACGGCGATTGCACCCAGAAAGAACGCATTTAGGAACTGGGCCAAAAAGAACATGGCGAAACGCATGCCGGAGTACTCGATGTGAAAGCCCGCCACCAACTCGGACTCGGCTTCCAGCAAGTCGAAAGGCGTCTGCTCGGCCTCGGCCAACGCCGAGATGAAGTAGATAAGAAAGGCGCCGGGCAGGAGGAAGACAAACCAGCCGAGGCCCAGGTTTACCGGCCCAATATACAGTGACTGCGCCTCCGCAATCTGCTGCGTCCGCATCGTTCCGGCGATCAACACCGACGTCAGCATCGCCAGCACCATCGGAATTTCGTAGGAGAGAAGCTGTGCAACCACGCGGAACCCTGAAAGCAGAGCATACTTGTTGTTGCTGCTCCACCCTGCCATAAGGGCGGCCATAATGCCCACAGAACCCAGCGCCACCAGGTAAAGAACACCGATGTTCAGATCGGCGCCAATAAAACCAGGCGCGAAGGTAATGACGGCCAGAGACATCAACACCGGAAACACGGCAAGGATTGGCGCCAATGCATAGGCCATGAAATCGGCGTTTTCCGGCTGGATATCTTCCTTGGACAACAGCTTGAGCGCGTCGGCCACTGTTTGAAACAGGCCAAACGGGCCCTGACGGTTGGGGCCAATGCGGTCCTGGATGCGGCTCACCACCTTGCGCGTAATCCAGATCAGAAGCAACGCCAGCACGAGCGAGGCATTGACCAGCAGGAACGCGCCGATAAAGTAGGTTATACCTTCTACCAGCCAGCGCAATTCTTCGGGTGCGCCCAGCCGCATCTGCATTTCAATTAGGACGTCACTCCAATTCATCTAGCGTCCTCCCCCAAAATCCATTGCGGATTCATTGCAAAACACTGCTCGCTGACTAGTCCCACTCGAGTGCGCCCTTGCGCCATTCCAGGAACAAGCCGAGGATCAGAATCAAGACAAACGTGACAGCCGCCAGCACCGAGAACATCGTTAGGTTCTGATAGGCGATAGCTATGGGGAACAAAAAGATTACTTCGACATCAAAGATCAAGAAGATCAAACCGATCAGGTAGTACTGGGCGCGAAACTGCACCCATGTGTCGCCGATCGTCTCCACACCAGACTCATAGGTCTCGTTCTTGATGGGATCCGGGCGGCGCGGGCCCAGGAAATGGCCGATGAGGGTGGCAGCCACAGGAATAAGCAAGGCGATGCCACTCAAGATGAGAATAAAACCATACTCGCTCAGCATTGTTTTGGCTCCTGGTATCGCACTCCAGCCCAAGTGCGCTCCAGGCAACGGTTACGCCTGGGCATGCAACAAATGGGGCAGTTCAACAAACGTGAGACGCTTTGCTCCAAGTCGTGGGCGTGTCGCCCGCAGCCGGTCTACACATGCCGACTGCATTTGTGTAGAAAATAACAAATCCTTGCGTATGGTAGCATACCTTTCGAGCAAAATGGAAAATTTGCGTGACAAAAATCACATTGATACAGCAATACACCATTTTGCTTCATTTTAGCGCTCGCAGTTCTATGCCAAAGCCACTATTGTATCTACAAGTGATGCGCGGACTGCAGTATTGTCCAACCAGCACTCCTTCCTTTGTTGTCAAAGGCCGGCTGTCACTCGCGGCGGTGCCAGCCGGCCTTTGCATTTGGGCCCTGTTCTTCCCTTTCAGCGGCTGTTCTGCCTCGCTGCAGCGACACCGGCAGGTCCCAAACTACCTCCTTGGCACAGCATCGGCCCCGAAAACTTCCGCCAAAGTTGCACCCCTTTCGCGTTCGTGATAGAATGAACAATCGATTGTCTACAGCAGACAATAGGAATTGCGTCGGCGTAGATCATTCCGGGACCTAACAGCTTGAGTCGGAAAGAGCAAGTGTGTTGGGTCCCTTTTGTCTCTTGATCGCAGCAGCGATTTTGACGGTAATCGTGACAGCGAAAGGACGTGCATCTTGGCGCAGCAGTACTTTCCCCTGCTCATTTTTGTAGTCGTGTCAATTGTATTTGCCGCCATCGCCATCGGCCTTCCCAGCGTCCTAGGACCGGGGCGAAAAAACAGCCAAAAGCTTGAGCCCTACGAATCCGGCATCATCCCCTTCCAGAATGCGCGGCGCCGCTTCCCGATTAAGTACTATCTCGTCGCCATGCTCTTCATTCTGTTCGATATCGAAGTCATCTTTTTATACCCGTGGGCCGGCGTGCTGCGCCCGCTGCGCGATCAGTTTGGTGTGTGGATCACCCTCGTCCCCATCGGGTTCTTCTTGCTGATCTTGATCGTGGGCCTGGTATATGAGTGGTCCAAGGGTGCGCTGGATTGGGAGTAAGGAGTTCTATCTATGGGTCTTGAAGATAAACTGCCGGAAGGCGTAGTCACAACGCAGCTGGAGGCATTGGTTAATTGGAGCCGCGCCAATAGCACATGGCCGCTCCTCTTCGGCCTGGCCTGTTGCGCCATCGAGATGATCGCTGCCGGCACCTCCCGCCACGACATCTCGCGCTATGGTTCGGAGCTGTTTCGCGCCAGTCCCCGCCAGGCCGACCTGATGATCGTGTCGGGGCGTGTGTCGAATAAGATGGCCCCGGTTATCAAGCGCATCTACGACCAAATGTCGGAACCCAAGTGGGTCATCGCCATGGGGATCTGCGCCAGTGCCGGCGGTCCGTTTAATAACTACGCCATTATCCAAGGCGTGGACAAAATTTTCCCGGTAGACGTTTATGTGCCCGGTTGCCCCCCCCGACCCGAGGGTTTGCTCTTTGCACTCGAGAAACTGCGCCAGAAGCAGGCCAATGAAACGTTCCGCCAATACCGCGAGCAACCTGGTTCCCCCAAGGTAACGACGCCGACGGACATCGAATCACTGGATCAATTACGCACTGTACAGTCGGCTTAAGCCTTGGGAGAACGGAGATCGTCATGCTAAACACCTCTCCCCGCATTCGTGAATATGAAAATCTCCCCGGCGTCGTCCGGGTAGACATTCCTGCCGTAGCGCCACTCCCCACCGGTGAGACGGCTGATACCACGCGCATTGTGGAACGTTTTGGCGAGAACATCCTTGCCGCCGGAATGCACAACGGCGCCCAGACCATTTATGTAAAGCCAGAGCAGCTGCTCGAACTGGCTGAATTTGTGCGCACTGATGAGAAGCTGCAGTACGAGGCGCTTGTCGACGTGACGGCTGTCGATCGTTCGCAATTGCCGATCGGCAACGCCGAGCGCTTTCATACGGTCTACCAACTGCGCTCTTATACACGCAAGCAGCACCTGACTGTGGTCTGCCCGCTGCCCAACAGCGATGAACCGAGCGTTCCTAGCCTGGCCAACATCTTTAGGGGAGCAGAATGGCCTGAGCGCGAGGCGTACGACCTTATGGGGGTGCGTTTCACCGGCCACCCCGATCTGCGCCGCATCCTGATGCCCGACAGCTGGCCTAATCACCCGTTGCAGAAAAACATGCCGGTGGGTGGTGAAGAAGTGCCCTTTACCATGACCTGGGGCGACCCGGAGTTTGCCTCATTGGGCACGCAGATTCTGCCTGCTGTCAGCGTGGCGCCTACGCTGCCGGAGGGTATGAACCGGGAAAACATGATCATCAACATGGGTCCCCATCACCCGAGCACGCACGGCGTGCTGCGGCTGGTGGTGGAACTGGACGGCGAAACTGTCGTCCGGGTCGCGCCGGACCTGGGGTATCTGCACAGCGGCTTCGAGAAGACAGGCGAGAACAAGCGCTATAAGGACTTTGTCTATTACAGCGACCGCATGGACTACTTGTCCGCCATGCTCAACAACTTTGGCTATGTACTGGCAGTGGAGAAGCTGCTGGGGGTGGAGATCCCCCGCGTGCGCAGGTGATCCGGATCCTCATGACGGAGTTGCAGCGCATCGCGTCGCACCTGTTCTGGCTGGGCACCCATGTAATGGACGTGTCCGGTACAGGCATGAGCGTGATGATGTATGTCACGCGCGAACGCGAACGCATCCTGGACCTCTTCGAAATGGTGTGTGGTGCGCGCCTCACCGTCAGCTACATCCGCCTCGGCGGTGTCTATCGCGACCTGCCGGACGCCTTTCTCACCAATGTCGCCGACTTCGTGCGCGACATGCCGGGCCGCATCGACGAGTATGAAAGCATGTTGACCGGCTCGCCGCTATGGGAGATCCGGCTCAGGGGTATCGGCATGCTGAGCCGCGCGGATGTAATTAATATGGGGCTGACCGGCCCGATGTTGCGCGGATCGGGTGTCGATTGGGACCTGCGCCGCGACATGCCTTATGGCGGTTTTGAAAATTACGACTTCAAGGTGCCGGTCGTCAACGACGGCGACTGCTACGCTCGTTACCTGGTGCGCATTGAAGAAATGCGCCAGAGCTTGCGCATTATCGAGCAGGCGATGAAGAATCTGCCCGACGGTCCCTTTAAGTCGGATGACCGCAAGGTAAGCTTGCCGCCGCGTGCGGAGCTGGACGTCAGCATGGAGGCGCTGATCCATCACTTCAAACTGATGACGGAAGGCTTGGTGGTTCCACCGGGTATGCTCTATCACGGCATCGAGAGCAGCAAGGGCGAACTCGGCTACCTGATCTACGCCGACGGCTCGGCCAAGCCCTATCGCCTGCACGTGCACGGGCCTTCGTTCAACAATCTCTATGCAATCGACAAGATGTGCCGCGGCGGCATGCTGTCGGATATTGTCACCAATATCGGGTCGATCGATATTGTGCTGGGTGACGTCGATAGGTAGTGGACAGATAATTAGGGTGCTCACCATGGTTTTATCCGAAGCAATTCGTGCAGAAGTACGCAAGTGGATGGGCCTGTACCCGGCAGGCCGCGAGCGCTCGGCCCTGCTGCCGGCGCTGTTTGTGATCCAGCGCGAGTTTGGCTACTGCCGAGTGGACGCGCAGAACGAACTGGCGGAAATGTTCGACATTGAGCCGGCCGAAGTCGGCGCAGTAGTGGACTTCTACCACATGTTCAAGACCGAGCCCACCGGCGAGTATCATGTCGAGGTGTGCACCAACGTGCCCTGCATGTTGCGCGGCGCCGGCCAGTGCCTGCACCACCTCGAGGAGAAGCTCGGCATTCATCACGGCGAACTGACCGGGGACGGCAAGTTCTCGCTTGGACACATGGAATGCCTTGGCTCATGCGGCACCGCGCCGATGGCGATGGTCACCGAGCGGGCGACCGGCCAGGCACGCTATTTTGAAGAAATGGATAGCGCCGAAGATGTACAAAAGGCGCTGGACCTGCTTACTTCCGGCCAGGGCTTTTCTTCGCTCGAACGTTGGACACCTGAGGGTGATCCCGAAGGCACGGGCAAGGCTGCCGGCCCCTACCGTGTGGGCGGCATGGAACAACCGGTGCTGACGGCACGCGTATTCAAGCCAGACAGCCATACGATTGAGACCTATATCGCCGACGGCGGTTATGAGACGGCACGCAAGGTGCTGACCTCGATGACCCCAGAGGCAGTCGTAGACCAGGTAAAGGCCTCAGGCATCCGGGGCCGCGGTGGCGCCGGCTTCCCGACCGGCCAAAAGTGGAGCTTCCTGGCCCCAGCCATGCCGCGCTACCTCGTCGTCAACGCCGACGAGTCGGAGCCGGGAACCTTTAAAGACCGCATTATTATGGAGTACGACCCGCACCAATTGATCGAGGGCGTCATCCTGAGCTCGTTTGCGATCAAAGCCGAACTGGCGTTCATCTATATTCGCGGCGAGTACTACTTCGCCTATACTCGGCTGGTGGAGGCAATCCAGGAAGCCAAAGCCAAGGGCTTTGTCGGCGAGAAGATCTTCGGCACCGACGCCAACCTGCAGATCGTGGTGCATCGCGGTGCAGGAGCTTACGAATGCGGCGAAGAGACGGCGCTCCTCACCAGTCTGGAAGGCTTCCGCGGCCACCCCCGCATGAAACCGCCTTTCCCCGCGGTCGAGGGCCTGTACGCCAAGCCGACGATCGTCAACAACGTGGAGTCGATCGCCAATGTGACACACGTCATGCGCAACGGGGTTGACTGGTACCGCAGCTTTGGGACGGAAAAGTCCCCGGGTATGCGCATCTTCTGCCTCAGCGGCAATGTCAAGAATCCGGGCCTCTACGAGCTACCGCATGCCACCCCGCTGCGCGACATCATCTATACCTACGGCGGCGGCCCGCAGGAGGACACGGCAGCGATCAAGGCTATCGTGCCTGGCGGCCTCTCGATGAAGATACTGACGCCGGACCAAATGGACACACCGATGGACTATGAGGCCGTAGCGGCGGCAGGTTCCTCGCTAGGGTCCGCCGGTATCATCGTCATCGACGACCGCACCTCCATGGTATCGGTGGCGCGGCGTACGCTGAGCTTTTATCGCGAGGAGAGCTGTGGCAAGTGCACCCCCTGTCGCGAAGGCACGACCTGGCTGGAAGAGATCCTCATTCGCATGGAGAACGGTGGCGGCCGCGACAAGGATATAGACCTGCTGGCGCGCATCACCACCTTCATTGCGGGCAAAAGCTTCTGCCCGTTTGGCGAGGCTTCGGTGTGGGGCCTGCAAAGCAACCTGGCCAAGTATCGGCCCGAGTTTGAGTCGTATGTCGAGTTGACTAACCCGGAAGATGTGGCGCCGATGATTCCGATCCGCCCGATCTATCGGCCGGACGTGGGGAAGCCCAGCGTGCTGCATGAGGCCTCCATGGAGTCAGAAGGCGATTCGCCGCTTAACCGGGATACGCCAGTTCTGGCAAAGTGAGATTATAGCCAAGGAACCGATTCATTTATGGCCGACCTTGTTACCTTAACCATCGACGACCGCCAGATTGAAGTGCCCAAGGGCACGCTGGTGGTGGATGCCGCAGCCAAGCTGGGCATTGAGATTCCGATTTTTTGCAGCCACCCCAAGTTGGACCCGGTGGCCTGCTGCCGTATGTGCCTGGTCGAGATTTCCGGCCCACGCGGCATGCTGCTGCAAACCGCCTGTTCGGTGCCCGTGGCGCAGGACATGGTGGTCAAGACCAATACGCAGCAGGTGCAGGATATGCAGGAAGCCAACCTAGCCTTCCTGCTGCTCAACCACCCACTTGACTGCCCCATCTGCGATAAGGGCGGTGAGTGCCCGCTGCAGGATCAGACGTTGCGTTTTGGTCCCGGCATCAGCCAGTTGGTGGAACCCAAGCGGCAGAAGAAAAAGCATTATATGATCTCGGACACGATCGTGCTCGACCAGGAGCGCTGCGTGCTGTGCTGGCGCTGCATCCGCTACCTGGAAGAGTGGGAAGATCGCCCGCAGCTTGCCCTCTTTGAACGCGGCGGCGCCACGATCATCGACATCCAGGACGGCAAGCCGGTCGACGCCAAAACCAGCGGCAACATTATCGACATCTGCCCAGTGGGTGCGCTCACCAATCGCGTGGCGCGCTTCGCCTTCCGTCCCTGGGAGATCGAGCGCACGCCCAGCATCTGCACGCAGTGCGCCGTGGGCTGCAACATCCGCATCGACACGCGCACGCACACGCTGCGCCGCATCATCAGCCGCGAAAATATGCAGGTCAACGACCAGTGGATCTGCGACAAGGGCCGTTTCGCCCACGGCTGGGTCAACCACGAGAACCGGCTGACCATGCCGCTCGTGCGCCGTAACGGCAAGCTGGAGCCCGCCTCGTGGCAGGAAGCCCTCAGCCTTGTGGCCGAGAAGCTGCAGGGTGTCAAGCGCCAGTACGGCGCCGACGCCATCGGCGGCATCGGCAGCGCCAAGCTGTCCAATGAAAGCAACTACCTGCTGCAGCGCTTCATGCGCCAGTTGGTGGGCACCAACAATATCGACCACCGCGATGGCGGCGACGTGAGCGCCATCGACACCGGTCTCCCCGCCATGGCGGAGATTATGAAGCCGCAGTACGGACCTGATCCGGTACATGACATTGTGCTGCTGTTTGGCATCGACACCAATGAAGAGCTGCCGGTGCTTGACCTGCACCTCAAGCGGGCCATCCGTCGCGGCAAGCTAAAGGTGATCGTCGCCCACCCGCGCAAGACCGAGCTCGCCCGCTACGATGCACCGCACCTGCAGTATACGCCGGGGAGCGAGGTGCTGCTGCTCAACGCCTTGCTGGCAGCCGCCACGGTGGCTAAGGACGACAAAAAGTCGGACGCAGCCAAGACAGCCGGCAAGGTCAGTGACAAGCAGGTGCGCGATGTGGCAGGAGTCGAGGCCGAAACCGTCGCCACAGCCGCCGAGCTGCTCGCCAATGCCAAGAGCGCGCTCATCCTGTACGGTCCCATGGTTGCGCGTGGCGAGCAGGGCAAGGCTGTCACGGCGGCCCTCACCAACCTGGCGCTCTACACCGGCCACTATGAGCGACTGGCCTATATCGGCGCCGACGCCAACAGCCAGGGCTGCCGCGATCTGGGTGTGCTGCCCAACCGGCTGCCGGGTCATGTGGCGCTTGACGATGCTCTCGGGCGTCCCCTGCTCGAACAGATGTGGGGCGCAGCGCTGCCTACAACACCGGGCAAGACCTACAACCAGATGCTCGATGCTGCCGGCAGCGAGATCAAGGCCCTATACATCATGGGAGCCGATCCTGCCACCGAGCGCCCAAGTTGGGCCGCCAACCTCGACAACCTGGACTTCCTCGTCGTGCAGGAGTTAATGCTGACCGAGACGGCCCAGCGAGCCGACGTGGTGCTGCCAGGGTTGAGCTGGGCCGAGGAGGATGGCACTTTCACCAACCTCGAGCGCCGCGTGCAGCGTGCGCCCAAGGCACTCGCTAACCCGCATACCAAGGCGGCCCCGGACTGGATGATTCTCTCGCACCTGGCGACACATTTCGACGTGCAGTGGCCGTACTCAGCGGCGCGCGCCGTGACGCAGGAGATTACGGTCGCCAACCCGATCTATAACGGCATGACCTGGGAGCGCATTGGCGATCAGGGCCTGCAGTGGTCAGTGGTGGATGCACCTTACACCCGGCCCCAGCCCGTCTTGCAGGTGGCCGAGCAGCCGAGCCTGCCGCCCGCCGACGGTGGCCTGCGCCTGATCAACAGCCCGGCGCTCTATGATGGCGGCAACATGTTCGGCCTGACGACGCAGATGGCGGCCATGTCGTTTGGACCGCACGCCGCCTTGCACCCGGCCGACGCCGCCCGTTTGGGATTGGCCGCCGAGGACTCCGTCCAGGTGCGCAACGAGCACGGCTCGATCAGTCTGGCTGTCAAGCTCGAACCCGCCGTCAAACCCGGCACTGTTTGGATTCCCGCCAGCTTGCCCGGTGCCCCGGTTGGTGCGCTGCTAAATGGCGGTTTAGAAGTCGTGCGCGTGGAGAAATAAGGTCCTTTGGTGACAGGGGAGTTCCCCTTTAACCCACACATTTGATCGGGTGCAATTATGGACTTCAACTGGTGGCTGAACACCATCATCTTTCCGGTCATCCGGGCCGTGGTGCTGATCCTCGTCTTGCTGACGGGCTTCGCCTATCTGACCTGGTACGAACGCAAGCTGCTGGCGCGCTTCCACGTGCGCATAGGCCCTAACCGCGCCGGCCCCAAGGGGCTGCTGCAGCCAGTAGCCGACGCGATCAAGGCTATGTTCAAGGAAGAGATCATCCCCAATCACGTGGACAAGCCGGTCTACCTGCTTGCCCCGGCGCTGGCCCTGATTCCCGCCCTGGTTATTTGGGCGGTGATCCCGATCGCCAAAGGTGTGCCGGCTATTGCGGACGTGCCGATTGGCTTCTTGTGGATTCTCGCCGTGGCAGGCGTCGAGAGCTATGGCATCATCCTGGCCGGCTGGAGCAGCAACAACAACTATTCGCTGCTGGGCGCATTGCGCTCGTCGGCGCAGATGATCTCCTATGAGCTGCCAATGGGCGTTTTCCTGGTCAGCATTTTGATGCTGGCGGGCGGCTTCAGCCTCGTGCAGTTGGTCGAGACACCGCGTGCCTGGTGGGAATGGCTGTGGCTGTGGGCAATGTTTCCACTCTTCTTTATCTGCATCCTGGCCGAAACCAACCGCAGCCCGTTTGACCTGCCCGAAACGGAAAATGAGCTGGTGGCCGGTTTCCAGACAGAGTACGGCGGCATCAAGTTTGCGCTCTTCTTTATGGCCGAGTACATCAACATGATCACGACCAGCGCGATCATGGCCACCTTGTTTTTCGGCGGCTACCGGCTGCCGTTTGGCATATTGAGCGACGTGGTATGGCTTGGCCCCTTCGTGCTGGCGGCCAAGATTATCATCCTGCTCTTCCTGTTCATCTGGGTACGCGCCAGCGTCGGCCGGCCTCGTTACGACCAACTGATGCGCTTTAACTGGCGCTACCTCCTGCCGGTGAGCCTGGTCTACATGATGGTCACGGCGCTGATGACGGTGTTCTGGAAGTAGTGAAAGGCGAGATCATTCATGGCGATTCGTGACTTTTTGAAAGGTGCGACCGAAATCGGCAGGGCAATGGGCGTGACGCTCAAGGCGCTGGCCGAGGGACCGGTAACGGTCGAGTATCCCAGGGATCCTGTGCCAATGTACCCGCGCTTCCGTGGCATGCACGAGTTGCGCCGCTACGAAACGGGGATGGAACGCTGCATCGGCTGCATGTTGTGCGAAGCGGCGTGCCCCACCGGCGCCATCTATGTCGAGGCGGCAGAGAACGACCCCAATAACCGCACGTCGCCCGGCGAACGCTATGCCAAGGTGTACGAGGTCAACCTGCTGCGCTGTGTCTTCTGTGGAGATTGTGAAGAAGCGTGCCCCACCGAGGCGATCGTGCTCGGCCACGAGTTTGCCATGGCCGGCTATAACCGCCGCGACTTTATCCTGGTTAAAGAACAGCTCCTGAATCCTGGGGAGCCCAACGTCGTCATCCGCCCGGAGTAGGCGACAAGCGGAGCAAACGAGCAACCGGAGTTAGCTTATGGACTTTGCGATGATTTTCTTTATCCTGGTCGGCGCTCTCAGCGTCGGCGCGGCGGTGGGGGTGGTGGCAGCTAGGGTGGCGGTGCACAGCGCACTGTTTCTACTAGCCCACTTCGTGACGCTGGCGATCCTCTACGTGACACTTGACGCCCAGTTCTTGGGCGTGGCACAGGTGATCGTGTACGCCGGCGGCATCGTCATTTTGATCCTGTTTGTGCTGATGCTGGTTGGCTCGGAGAGGTTGGATACGCGCGCGGCCTATCGCACTTGGGTGCCATATGCCGGCCTCGCATTGGGCGCCATCCTGGTGGCGGCACTGAGCTTTGCCTTGCTGCAGACGCCGCTGACGCCTGCCACGCTGCCGGCCAATGCGGGTGGCATTCCCGAAGCGGTGGGCATGTATCTTTACAGCCAGGGAATCATCCTGATCGAATTGGCGGCGGTGCTGCTGCTCGTCGCGTTATTGGGCGCGCTTTTGTTGGCTCGCCGTCCCAAAGAAGAAAGCGCATAGGCCAGAGGAAGACAACGACGATGGTGCCGACTAATTTTTACCTCATTCTGGGCGCAATCATTTTTGTTATCGGCGCGGTGGGTGTTTTGTCACGCCGCAACGCGCTGATCATCTTTATGTGCGTCGAGATGATGCTCAACAGCGTCAATCTGACGCTGATCGCGCTCAGCCGGCAGTGGAACAATCTCAACGGGCAGATGTTCGTATTCATGATCATGGCCGTAGCCGCCGCCGAGGTGGCGGTCGGACTCGCCATTTTGCTTTCTCATTTTTACCATACCAAGACGGCCAATATCGACGACATCAATATCCTGAAATGGTAGACCATTCTTGCATGGTTGAACCCATTCTCTCCGCCCTTATCACGGAGTGCACTCATGTTTGATTTAGCCTGGCTATTGTTCGCATTTCCTGCGGCAGGCGCATTGATTATCCTACTGCTTGGCCCGCGCCTGCCCATGAAGGTGGTAGGGTGGGTGGCGTCGTTGGCCGTGCTGGGGGCCTTTGCGATTGCCGTCAGCCTCTTTTTCGGCATCCTCGGCTTGCCGGAGGAAGAACGCGCCGTCACCATCACCTACTGGCAGTGGATGACCGTGGGCAACTTCAGTGTGGCGGCGGCCATCCTGGTAGACCCTCTGAGCACGACGATGGCCATGCTGGTTACCGGCGTCGGCGCGCTGATCCACATCTATTCGATCGGCTACATGGCGCACGAGGCACGCTACCAGCGCTTCTTCTTCTATCTCAACTTCTTTATCCTCGCCATGTTGGTGCTGGTGATGAGCAACAACTTCCTGTCCACCTTTGTGGGGTGGGAAGGCGTAGGTCTCGCCTCGTACCTGCTGATCGGCTTCTGGTTTGAACAGCGCGACGAGCAGTACGGCTGGTATGCCGACGCCGGCAAAAAAGCTTTCCTGGTCAATCGCATCGGTGACGCCGCCTACCTGATCGCCATGTTCATCATCTGGACCAACGTCGGGTCGTTGGTCTACAGTACGGTAGAGGCCGAGGCAGTCAACCTGCCGCAGCCGGTTCTTGTCTTCATCACGCTGCTGCTGATCTTTGCCGTCAGCGGCAAGAGCGCCCAGTTCCCGCTCTACGTCTGGCTGCCCGACGCCATGGCCGGCCCCACCCCCGTTTCAGCCCTCATCCATGCCGCCACGATGGTCACTGCCGGCGTTTACCTGTTGGTGCGTACCTACACCATCTGGGACCTGGCGCCAGGCGTTGCCACTGCATTGGGCTACATCGGCATCCTGACCGCCTTCTTTGCTGCCACATTGGCGATCGTGCAGGTGGACCTCAAGAAGATCCTGGCCTACTCGACCATCTCGCAACTGGGGTACATGGTGGCAGCTGCGGCCGTCGGTTCGCCCGCAGCAGCGATCTTTATCCTGGTCGCCCATGCCTTTTTCAAGGCGCTGCTCTTCCTGTCCGCCGGCAGTGTGATGCACGCCACCGGTGGCGTGATCGATATCCGGCGCCTCGGTGGTCTGCGCCACAAGATGCCGCAGACCTATATCCAGTTCCTGATCGGCGCCATGGCACTGGCAGGCATACCGCTCCTCTCCGGCTTCTGGGCCAAGGACGCGGTGCTGGCCAGCATTGCCAGCCACGACGGCTGGATCATCTATATCATCGGCGACATCACCGCCTTGTTGACGGCCATCTACAGCTTCCGCGCCGCGTTCTTGACCTTTAACGGCAAGCCGCGCGACCAGCACATTTACGACCACGCGCATGAAGCCCCCTCGATCATGACCGCACCGCTGTGGGTGCTGGCGTTCTTCTCGGTCTTTATCGGCCTGGCCAACACGCCGTTAGCGCTGACGATCGAGTCATACCTCGAATCTGCCACGGGTGGCCACGAGGAGATTGCCCTGCCGCTGGAGCTGTTCGTCCTCATGGTCAGCACGATTCTCAGTCTCACCGGCTTCTTCTATGCCTGGGCCCGCTACATCAAGCGTGAGGGCTGGACGGTTTCGATTGGCAACGCTTTTAACTGGCTCAAGCCCGCCCTGGACAACAAGTGGTATATCGATCGCATCTATAACTACTGGATAGTGCAACCGCTGCTGGCCCTGTCCGGCTGGTTGGCCCGCTTCTTCGATCCAAAGGTGATCGACGGCGCCGTCAATGCCGTGGGCGAGGTGACTAACGACGGTGGTGAAGCCGTGCGCAAGCTGCAAAATGGTGCGGTGCCTACCTATGCCTTTAGCATTTTGCTGGGCGTAGTGGCGGTCGTGCTTTATTTTGTGTTTGCACACTAGCCGAGAGGCTCGTCATGAATTTTACGCTACCTTACCTGCTGTCGATTATCACCTTCTTGCCGCTCGTGGGCGCCTTTTTGGTGCTCGTCGTGCCCGGCGACCGCGCCAAGAAGATACTGGCGCTGCTGACTACGCTGCTGACCTTTGTGGTCAGCCTGCTGCTGCTGACCAATTGGCAGAATGTGGCCGGCATGCAGTTTGTCGAGCGCGTGCCCTGGTTCCCCCCACTCGACATCAACTACGCGCTGGGCGTGGATGGGATCAGCCTCTTCCTCGTGCTCCTGACGACGCTGTTGATGCCGATCGCCATCTATTTCAGCAATCTTTATGTGAGCAAGCGGATTGGCGCCTATATGGCCTTGATGCTGCTGCTCGAGACGGCGATGATCGGCGTCTTTCTGTCGCTCGACCTCGTGCTCTTCTTCGTCTTCTTCGAAGCCAGCCTCATCCCGATGTACTTCCTGATTGGCGAATGGGGCGGCCAAAACCGCATCTATGCGGCGGTCAAGTTCTTTATCTACACCTTTGCCGGGTCCGCGCTCATGGTGGTCGCCATCCTGATCGTCTATTTCTCAACCGGCACCTTTGACATCGTGGCGCTGCAGAGCGCCAACATCGCTCCGGCCGTGCAGACGTGGGCATTTATCGCCTTTGCCCTGGCCTTTGCCGTCAAGACGCCGCTCTTTCCCTTCCACACCTGGCTGCCCGACGCCCACGTACAGGCGCCGACCGCCGGTTCGATTATCCTGGCCGGCGTACTGCTAAAGATGGGGACCTACGGCTACCTGCGCCTGGCCATGCCGATTTTCCCCCAGGCCGCGGTGCAGTTTGGACCGTTCGTGGGTGCGCTGGCCGTCATCGGTATCATCTACGGCGCACTGGTAGCGCTGACGCAGCGAGACATCAAGTCGCTAGTCGCCTACAGCTCGGTGGCTCACCTGGGTTATGTCATGCTGGGGCTGGTGGCGTTTAACGCCATCGGCATCGGCGGATCCGTCCTGCAGATGGTCAACCACGGCCTCAGTACGGGCGCCCTGTTCCTTATGGTTGGCTATCTCTATGAGCGCCGCCACACCCGCAACCTCGACGAGTTCGGCGGGCTCTGGAAGAGCATCCCAGTCTTCTGCGGTCTGTTCCTGGTCGTCGCCATGAGCAGCGCCGGCATGCCGGGCCTCAACGGCTTTGTCGGCGAGTTCACGATTATGCTGGGTGCCTTCCAGGTCATGCCTTGGTATGCCATCATTGCGGCCGTTGGCGTCATCCTGGCTGCGTGGTATCTGCTCACCGCCTTCCGCAAGATGGCGCAGGGGCAGATCACAAAGCCAGAGAACGACAAGGCCCATCTCAAGGACCTGCGCTTTGACGAAGTGCTGCTCATGCTGCCGCTGGTCTTCCTGTTCTTTATCATCGGCCTGTTCCCCAACCTCTTCTTTGACAAGATCAACCCGTCGGTCGAGGCGCTGGTGACACAGCAGCAGGCGCGCATACAGCAGCAGGGCACCGTCGAGCATTCATCCAATCTCTTTATTGCCGAGACGCTGGGACAGTAACATGGACCTGAACTTTAATGCCGTGCTGCCGGAACTGATCATGGTGGTCTTCGCCATGATCGTGATGATTGCCGACATTCCCAATCGCAAGGATCGCGCGCCCACGCGGCTGATCCTGCCCTGGATCGCGCTAGCGGGCGTGCTAGTGACCGCAGGTGTGTGCTACTGGCTGCTCGGTCAACCTGTGTCCGATTTTCAGGGTATGGCCAGTTCCGACCCATTTGCGCTTGGCATCGACTTCGTCGTGCTCGTGGCGGTGGGGCTCGGCATCCTGCTCAGCGTCAAGTACATTCCCAACATCAACCAGCAGACGGGCGAGTATTATGCCCTGCTGCTGCTGATCTCGGCAGGCATGATGGCAATGGCGTCGGCCATGGACTTGATCGTTGTATTCATGGCGCTGGAGATCTTCTCGCTCGGGCTGTACATCCTCAGCGGGCTCAACCGCAGCGATCGGCGCAGCAGCGAAGCAGCCATGAAATATTTCCTGCTGGGTGCCTTCTCCAGCGGCTTCTTCGTCTACGGCGCCGCCCTGCTCTATGGCGCGACCGGCAGCACGAAGTTCTCGGCGATCGCGGCCGCGCTGACCAACAACGCGTACGACGCGAACCTGCTCTATCCCGCCATCGCCCTGCTGATCGTCGGCTTTGGCTTCAAGGTGAGCCTCGTACCTTTCCACATGTGGACGCCCGACGTCTACCAGGGTGCGCCGACACCGCTGACCGCCTTTATGAGCGTAGGCACGAAGGCCGCCGCCTTTGCCGCCTTCTACCGCACCTTCCTCTTTGCGCTGGCTTCGCAGCAGGCGGTGTGGGGCCCGGCGCTAGCGATCCTGGCCGTGCTGACCATGACGCTGGGCAACCTGGCCGCCCTGCGCCAGACCAGCCTCAAGCGCCTGCTGGCTTACTCCAGCATTGCGCACGCCGGCTACATCCTGGTCGGCCTGGCCGCCGGCACGCCGTCGGGCGCCGAAGCCGCGATGTATTATCTGATATCCTACGCCTTCATGAACATCGGCGCCTTTGCCGTGGTGATTATGCTGGAGAAGCAGGGCGAGATGGACGCCAGCGGCGAACGGCTGCGCGGCCTTTCCAAGCGCGAGCCAGTGCTGGCCTTTGTCATGGCCATCTTCCTGTTCAGCCTGGCCGGCGTGCCGCCCTTTGCCGGCTTCTTCGCCAAGTTCTTCGTCTTCTCGGCGGCCGTGCAAGGCGGCATGTCGTGGCTCGCCGCCGTCGCCATGCTCAACAGCGCCATCGGCGCCTACTACTACCTGCGCATCACCGTGAGCATGTACTTCGGCGAACCCGGGGACGAGACCGTCACCACCCCCGTGCGCAGCGGCCCGGCCACCGTGGGCATGTACATCGCGCTGGTCTTTACCGTCCTCCTCGGCATCTTCCCTATGCTCTGGTTCAACCTTCTCCAGAGCGGGGTAACCCAGGTCGCGCTGAAGTAAGCCACAGAATCGCTGTAATACTATGTCCCCGGGACGGGCGGAAGCAAGCTTCCGCATGACGTCCCGGGGACTTTTTGTTGCTAAGGCTCTCCCGTAGCCTGCTACCTCAGGCAAAAGGTGGGCACTGCAGCTGCCATCGTACCTAGATCATCCGCTAGGTTTGATACCCGTGTTCCTGCCGGTCCACCCACATGTGCATTGTGCTATGCTGCGCCGATATCGCACTTGACCGTGCACTGTGAACAATTCATGGATTGCCTTGTCACTAGATAGGGACCAATTTGGCACCTGAAGAACGCGCCGGCACGCAAGGCCTGGTAGTGCTTTCGATCGTGGCGCTGTGCGCCGGCGCCTTGGCCGGCTTTGCCGGGGCGTTGTTCCGCCTGGCTCTGCAGTGGGCAGATAAACTTCGTCTTGAGGTCCTGGCTTTTAGCCACCACTACCCCGCTTGGGGCTGGCTGATACCAGTGCTGGGCGCCGCTGTCTGCGTCGGGCTGGCACGCTTCCTGGTGCGGCTGCAGCCGCTCGCAGGCGGCAGCGGGGTGCAGCGCGTGGAAGCGGTCATGCGTGGCCAGGCCGAACCGGCATCGTACAGTGTAGTTCCGCCCAAATTCATCGGTGGCGTGCTCGCCATCGGCGCCGGTATGGCGCTGGGACGCGAAGGCCCCACTGTGCAGATGGGCTCTGTCATCGGCTCGTCGCTCGGACGTTGGCTGCGCCTGCCTATTGAAGATATCCGCCCCTTGCAGGCTGCCACCGCCGGCGCAGGGCTCGCCGTGGCCTTCACTGCACCATTGGGCGGCGCCATCTTTGTTTTTGAAGAAGTCGCGCGCTCTTTCCAGCTGCGCCTGGCGTTGGCGACGCTCATTGCCTGTGGAACGGCTATGGCTGTGGCACAGAAGATTCTAGGGAGCCCACTTGAGTTCCACGTTGCGCCGCTCACCATGCCGGGCTTATGGACACTGGCGCCATACCTGGGCCTGGGCCTGATGCTCGGTGCGCTTGGCGTAACCTATAACCGGCTGATCGTAGCTGGCCTCGACCTGTTCAACCGCTATACTGGCTGGCCAGTCGAACTGCGCGCGGCTTTGGTGGGCGCGCTGGTCGGGGCCATTGCCTGGTTTGAACCCACGCTGGTGGGCGGCGGAGATGGGCTTAACCAGCAGGTGCTTTCCGGCGGTCTGTCGCTCACAACATTAGCGGTGTTGTTTATTGTGCGCTGGTTTCTCGGGCCATTGTCCTACTCTGTGAGCACGCCGGGTGGGCTGTTTGCGCCGCTCATGGTGGTTGGCGCCACATTTGGTGCGCTGTATGCCGGCGTGCTGCACGCCTGGCTGCCCTGGCTGGTCATCGAGCCGGCAGGTTTTGCAATCGTAGGAATGGCAGCCTTCTTTGTGGGCGTGGTACGGTCACCCTTCACCGGTATTGCATTGGTGGTTGAGATGACCGCCACGACCTCCCTGCTGATACCACTGCTGATTGCAAGCTTCGGCGCGCTGCTGGCGGCGACCTTGTTCGGTGGCGAACCCATCTACGACACCTTGCGCGAGCGAATGTTAGATGGGCGGCCGCCGCATACCACTGCCACGCTCCCCAGGCGCTCGGACGAGTAACCTTCTGGAGCGCAAAGCACTACTTTTGGTGGTCTGTGGGGGGGTTTGCTAGGCTTGTCTTCAGCCCAGTGCCGCACGCCAAGAAACAGTGCCAAGGCAACGATCGTCAGGGCAATGCCGGTGCCATCGGCATTCGGGTCGCTCTGCCGGCCGCTGAACACGGCTCCCAGAAACTCAATGGCCAACACGACGACGATGACGCCGACAACGTTCGTTTCGAGGTCCGCACCGCTGTCAACCTTAAGCCAAGGTCGCATTGGCAGCTCTTCGATGAAAAGCTGGTAGAGGCCCAGAGCGATGAGGTAGAGGACAGTGCCAATCAAAAACTGATCGACATGTTCGACCAGCCCCAAAACGGGCAGCATCTCTACTGTACGGCCGGAAAACCACGCGCGGATGTTCTGCACCAAGAACATCAACAGGCCGATGCCACCCGCAAGAAACATGACGGAAGCCGCAATCGCCAAACCGATGACCGGGATGAGCACGACGTAACGCGTCTTCCTGATAGCTTCGACGAAGTTCATTGCCGGACCCTTTCGCAGTGTACCCCGGACAGGCTGCCATTGCTGCCCCTATTGGGCGTCTGTAACGTATACAAGCAGCAGGTTGCCTTCTTCGTCAGTCACCGCAAGCTGCCCAGCTTCCTTCACTTCATAAATCGCAGTTTTGTAAAGGTTGCCGATGTAGATCCCATCCTGGTTCACCTCGGGGCTTTCCTTCTCGCAGCCCAGGTTGCCCAGACCCAGCGCGGATAGCCGCAGTTGCTCGACGGTGATTGTGCCGTTCTCCTGCATTACATACATCCCATTGTAGGCGTTGCAGCCCGTCTCGCCGCGAATCATACCGTCATTCCATTCGGCCGTGACAGGCACATTCTCCAGCACCTTCACCATTTCCCCGCCGGCGTCGGCATACTGCTCCAGGCGCCACAAGTGCGTGGTGATCTCAGGCGGCAGGTCGGACACCCCTCCCGTAGCGGCAGCGGCGGCGTTAGCAGTTTCCTTAGCTGCTGCTGCCGCATCTTCCTCGTTGACCACCGTCGCCACGGCTTCGGACGTGGCAACTACATTGGGTGTTGCCGCCGGTGGTATGGGCGTCGACGGCGCGTCCACGCCCTCACGCATGTCAGGCGGCCCTTCCGGCGGCGGTGCCTGGCAGCCCCCAAGCAGCAGCGCCAGCAGGAATGCCAAAACGATCAGACGGATATTGATGTGCCTGTCCACTGCAGCCTTCTTTCCATCATGTAGAGTTCGAACGTTCATGCGACCTGCCGGCCTAGTCAGGGGGACTGGGCGCGCTTGTGCGGTTGCCCTTTGCGGTATCGCCCGGCCGTGAGCTCCCATACGTGCCGTAGTAGGAGTGCCAGATCAGGCGATGCAGCGGAATCCAGCGCGGGATATTGCGCAGACCCGGGATAAACGGCAGGAAGATGAAGATGGCAACAAACGGCAGCGCCGACGCCACCGCCAGTATGTCGGTGCCGATGCTGCTCCAGCCGGGGATGTTGTAGAACATTGAATACCACCACAGCCACGGCTGGCCCGGCCAGCTGCCGATCTCGTTCATGACCCCCCACTGCGGCCCTTGCAGATTGTAGTAGGTCGCTATGTCGCCGAGGTAGTTGCCGTCTGCAACGTACAGCAGCGAACCGGTGTTGTCGGTCGAATATAGGTTGTTGCCTTTATCGATCGTTTGGGCGTTCAACACTCCCGATTGGGCCGCAGCGAGCATTGTGCTCATCATCTCCGGCAGTGGGCCTGTGTCCTTGGTCGTCGAGAAAACCACTGTCGCCCCTTGGATGCTGATCGTCGATGACAACGCCGCATTAGCCCAAGCCGACTTCTCGTCTACACTCGCCCCGTTCCAGCGCTGCAGCGCCTCTTGCGCGCCGCGATCGAGCACGCCAAGCGCCGCCAGCGGCTTGAGCACAAACTGATCCGGTACGTTGATGGGGATCGGCGTGCCGAACCAGGCTTGCGGCGAGAGGGGGCCAAGATTCTGCAGCTGCGTCGGCCCGCTTGGATACACGGCGTTGCCCGACGGCGTCTGTGAGATCGATTGGTCGATCTTCAGATCCACCGTGCCGCGGTTGTACGGAGGGCCATACGTTGCGCTCTCGGATGTGCCTGTCAGCTCTGTCAGCGTCGTCGCCACAAAGTCCTCGGGCGCGGCATTGGCCCACGACTGAAAGGTAACACTGTGCACCAGCGGCGAACCAAACAGCACGTTTAGAGCCAGCACCAGGATGCCGACCACTACCACGGCGATGATGCCTTCCTGGATCAGATCGTACTTCTCAATCGGTCCGCGCCAGCCGCGATCGGCGTTCCGGCTGTCTTGCTTCCAGCTCATCGTGTCACCTCCAGCGGCGCCAGGTGATCCTCGCGCGCATCGTATGGCGGCGTGATGCCGTGTTTGCGCACCCACAACAGATGGATGCCCACGACCGTAATCAGAAGTGCGGGGAATAGGACCACATGCATCGTGATCATCTGGCCGGGGTTCATGATGTTGAACAGCGCACCCATGCCCGTCGAGTTGATGGCGTCTTTACCCTGCGTCGTGAGCCACTGCGCCTCAACATCCTGCAATGAAGAGTAGCCGGTAAACGCCGTCACCACTCCTGTCAGGAACGACAGCATGCCCAGGATCCAGGTCAGCCGGCGCTTGCCCCGGAAGGCGCCCATAAAGAAGCTGCCCAGGAAGTGCACCATCATGAAAAGGAAGAAAAGCTCGACCGACCAGTAGTGCAGGCCGTCGACAAACGCACCGAGCTTGGTCGTGGTCCACCACTCAGGCCCAAAGATTGCTAACAGGATACCGGTGATAAAGAGCATGATCATCGATGCCAACGTGGCCACGCCCATCGTGTAGAGCCAGTTCTTCACATAGATCGGCTCTGCATCCGGCAGGAGCTGCTGGGGCGGCCAGTTGCGCATAAACCAACGCCGTGTGCGGCCATCCAGCGTCCCGCGCAGTTCCGGTGGATACTTGGCCGGGTCGTCGACTACGACCACGACCTCTTTGCCGCAGTTCTCGACGGCTTTAATGTCCTCTTCAATGCGGTTGGTGAAACGCCGGAACATGGCTATTCTCCTTCGCTCACGTCATAGCCTGTCGTGTCGATCGCCCTCGATGGGAAGGGCAAAAACAGCGCCAGTACGAACAGCAGCACGACCGCACCAAACCAAATGAGGTTCGGCAGTTGGATGTAAAACCAACTCGGCCAGTTGTAGATGGGCGCGGGAGCACACAGGTTGATCAGGCCCGTGGTCTCACAAGGCGGGAATGGTGGCATAGGGACTCTCCTGAGATGATATAAACCACACTGACAAGAGCAGGATAAGGGATGCTCTCCCAGATCACACTGGAATAAACGTTAGTCTCTGCCCTAGATCATCCGCTAGGCGCACAGCAAGAGAAGGATCAGGCGTTGGCACTACGCGGCAGAAGCACAAACCAAAGCCGCACTACCAGCGCCCCCACGAGGAAGAAGATGGCAGGCAGCAGTTCGACGATCTCGCCCTGGAGCAGCAGCAGGAACGGCACAATCCATCCCATTGCAACTACCCCCAACCAGAAGAATGTCCGCCCGTTCGATCCATATCTTTGCTTGAAAGTCACCGCAATGGCGCGATAGAGCAAAATAAACAACATGACGTCCAGCAGGAGCAGGCCAAGCAGGGCCATGCGCAGCGCCACTGCCGCCTCGCGCTGCCCAAGTGCAGCAGCCAGCACAAGCAGTATGGAGCAACCAAGCAAAATGGTGGAGTTAGAGACATAACCACCCAGCCAGCGCGCATCTTTCCAGCCCGGCTGCGATGTCACGCTAAACAGTACTCCCTTGTAGAGGATGGAGCCCAGGGCGGGAATCAATGCCAGCCATGCCGCAGCGTTCCCAATCCAGCCGAGCCACGCCGGTGCGCCAAGCCACTGAAGCAAGGCGACCAGCGCTGCCAGCCCCAGCAGCACCCCAAACAACGTTAACGCCCATGTACCTAGCGACATCGGCGCGCGGGGCTTGAACACGCGCAGCATATGGTGAAACCGCAACGTGTCGCCCAGATCGAGGACAAGCAGCAGCAGGTCGGCGCCCAACAGCACCAGCGCCACGACCAATGCCCACGGCACAATGGGCGCAAACCGCGACGGCGCCAGCAGCCAGCCAAGCACGACGGCCAGGTAAGTGCCCACGGCCAGGTTGTTGAGCAAGATGTCAAATGCCGTCAGCACTCCCCAGTTGGGCGTCTTGGTGATCACCAGCCCCAGATACGGCGAAATGGACCCGCCACCGGCCGCAGCGGCACTGCGTTTGCCTGCGCCGTTTGTGCGAATGACCACGCTGTCCATCTTAAGCTCCTCCCAACAGGACTGCTGCTGCTAGCACCAGCAGCGCCGCTGCCAGCCCGAACGCCGCTCGTATGTAGTCGCCCGCCATGTGCCGGTGCGGGTTCACAGGCTTCTCCGGCAGCCCGTAGACGTCCGGCGCAGCCAGCAGCAGATAGAAGTTGTGAAGCGCCGAGTACTCCTGCGTGGCGTCCGCCCCATAGAGGTACGCCTGGTGCGCCCCCTTGCCCTGGAGTTGCGCAACCCGCGCCTGCGCCATCTGCTTCATCTCGTCGATCGACCCAAAGTTGATCGCCCAGGTCGGGCATGCCCGCGCGCACGCCGGCTCCAATCCATCGGCGAGCCGGTCATAGCACATGGTGCACTTGTATGAGTGGCCGTCCCGTTCGCTGCGCGTGATCACGCCAAACGGGCACGCCGCAATGCAGGACGAGCAGCCGTTGCAGATGTCGGGCTGGATGTAGACGTTGGCAAACTCGGTGTGAACGATCGCCCCCGTCGGGCACGCCTCGTTGCACGGCGCAGCCACGCAGTGCTTGCACGAGTCGCTCATCATCAGCCACTGCCCCAACTTGGGCTGCTCCAGGAGCTGCTTGATGTCAAAGTCGTCGTAGGCTGCTGTCGGCTTGAGCGGCGCCGGCAGCAGCGGAATCTCCTCAAACAGCTCGATAAACTTCACGTGCCGCCAGTCGTTGGCCGAAAGCCTCTTGGTGTTGTCGTAGCTCCACCCGCTCAGCTCAGACTCCGTGGCCTCCAGCAGGTTCCATTCCTTGCACGCCGCCTGGCACGCCTTGCAGCCGATGCACACGCTTGTGTCGGTGAAGAACCCTACAGGCGGCTGCAACTCGGGCATCTCCGGCCGCTCGAACGGATACACCAGCCGCTGCCAAAGCCCCTGCGGACGGGCAGGCGTCTCGGCCTGCGGCAGCTCGACGACGCCGAGCTGTTTCTCGACTACTTCCCTAATCGACATGCTGCTCGCTCCCTTCCGGCTGCGCCGCCCAGGGCGTGTCCACCAGCGGGATTTGAACCTTCGGCAGCGATGCCGGCGGCAAAGGGTGCGGCAGCACCTGTCCGTCACCCACCTTGCGCAGCCGCCCGGCCCGGAGCTGGCACGCAAACGACTTGGTGCCCTGGATATCGGCATTGGGCGACAGCGACATCGGTGACAGCAGGTTGGACGACGCGCCCACCGCCTCGCCCTTAAAGCCAAAGCCCCACAGCATGCCGACCACGTGCACCTGCTGTCCGTCCATCACCAGCGGCTGCAGCCGGGGCGTCACCAGCGCCTGCGCCTCGATCTCTCCGCGCGGCGTGCTGACTACCACCCAGTCCAGGTTCTTGACCCCGCGTTCCGCCGCCAGGTGCAGCCCGATCTCCACAAACATGCCCGGCTGCAGTTCCACCAGCCAACTGTCGTTGCGCGTCATCGCCCCGGTCTGGAAGTGCTCGGTCAGCCGGTAAGTCGTCGCTACCAGCGGATAGGCCGGGTCCTCCGGCGCAGCTATGGGGTTCTCGGGGTCGTCGATGACCACGGTCATCGGTGTGGACTGGATCGCGCCCATGATGTTGGCATAGGGCGACTCCAGCGGCTCGTAGTGTTGCGGCAGCGGGCCATCCGACATGCCGAACGGCGCAAACAGCCACCCGCGGCCGTCGAAGTGGGCCGTAAACGGTGCGTCGCCGGCCAGGGCCGCCATCCCCGTGGCGTCCTCCGGCGGCCGGTAGTCGGGCGCCTTGTGCGCGTCAAACTGCGGCACGTCGTTGCCCACCCATTTGCCCTGGCCGGCATCCCACCAGATCAGCTTCTTGCGCTCGGACCAAGGCCTGCCGCTTGGGTCCGCCGAAGCCCGGTTGTACAGGATCCGGCTGTTGGCAGGCCAGGCCCAGCCCCAATCTGCAAACACAGCGTTCACGTTGACTGCCGACCCTATGCGTTTGGCAAGGTTGGTCTGTGGATCGGGGAACACCCCGGCATAGAGCCGCGACCCGCACGCCACTGACCCATCGTCGGCCAGTTCGCCACCCCCCTTGATGTGCTCGCCCGTGGCCACGGAGTAGCCGTTGATCTCGCGCAGTACCTTCTGGGGGTCCGGCTCGCCCTCAATCGGGGTCAAGCCCCGCGCCCGCAGCGCGCGCAGCATGGTGCCGTCGGCTGCATAATCCCAGGTCAGGTTTTGGATGGCGCAGTCACGCGGCAGGGTCGAATCGGCATACAGGGCTTTCAGCCGCTTGCCCAGCTGGTAGACATACCACAGATCGCTGTGACAGTCGTCCGGCGGGTCGGTCGCCCGCTCATGCCACTGCACCAGCCGCTCCGTATTGGTCAGGCTGCCCTCCTTCTCCGTGATCGCCGCCGCCGGTAGAAAGAACACCTCGGTCGGCACCGTGCTAGGGTCCGCCCCCCGGGGATCGGCATACCAGATGCTGGCGCTCTCAGTTTCGAACAGGTCCAGCACGACCAGCCACTCGAGCTTGCGCATGGCGTCGCGCTGGAGTCCGGCGTTGGGGCCGCCCACCGCGGGGTTCTGCCCGAAAAGGATCAGCCCCTTGATCTGCCCTCGGTTCATCTTGGCGAAATAGCTCATCTCGGATAGGTCTTCGTCCAGCTTGGGCAGCCACTGGTAGCCGTATTCATTCTCGGCCGTTGCTCCCTCGCCGTACCACGCCTTGAGCAGGCTCACCATGTACTTAGGCAGGCCCGCCCACGCGCCGTGCGTCACGTCTATCTTCCACAGCCCATCGTCTTCCTGCCCGCGCCGCGTGCCCGAAGAATGGCCGTTGCGGAGATAGTCTTGCAGGGTCGCCTGCGCCGGGACGGCGTGCGGCGCCGGCAGGTAGTTGGGCAGCGAGTTGAACAGCGTGGGAATGTCGGTCGCCCCTTGCACGTTGGCGTGCCCGCGCAGCGCGATGATCCCACCGCCCGGCCGCCCCAGGTTCCCCAACAGCAGCTGCACGATCGCCGCCGTGCGGATGATCTGCGGCCCTGTTCCGTGCTGCGTCCAACCTAGGGCGTAGGCGATGGCGCTGGTGCGCTCGCGCCCCGAGTTGCGGCACAGCAGCTCCGCCACTTTTACCACGTCCTCGGGCCGGCAGCCGCACACCGCCGCCACCGTCTCCGGCGTGTAAGGGTCAAAGTGGCGCTTGAGCACCTGAAACACACAGTTGGGGTCTTGAAGGGTAAGGTCCGTCTTAGGCCGGATGGGCCGCCCTTGGGCATCGACCTCCATCACATAGTCCCAGGCGTGCGGCAGCAGGTCGTATTTCTTGGTTGCAGGATCGTACCCTGCAAAGACGCCCTGCCCGCCGTCAAAGCTGTAGTCGGGCGATAGCAGCGTCGCCGCGTTGGTGTAATGCGCCACATACTCGGCAAAGTGGCGGTTGTTGGCCACGATATAGCGCACGATGCCACCAAGAAACGCCAGGTCCGTGCCGGGGCGGATCGTCACGTGCACGTCCGCTGCCGCCGACGTGCGCGTATAGCGCGGATCGACATGGATCAGCGTGGCGCCCGCCTGCTGCGCCAACGTGGGCCACAGGAAACCCACCGGGTGCGACTCGGCCATGTTGGAGCCCATCACCAGCACGCAGTCGCTGTTGACCAGGTCACGCGGGAAGTTGGTGCAGGCGCCGAAGCCAAATGATGTGCCCAGACCGGACACGGATGCGGAGTGTCAGAGCCGGGCCTGGTTTTCCACCGGCAGGATGCCGAGGCCGCCTGTCAGTAGCTTCTTCATCAAGTACACTTCCTCGTTGTCGTTGGCCGAGCCGCCGAGCGAGGCAATGGTCTTGACGTGATTGACGGTGATGCCATTTGCTGTCTGTTCGACAAAATCGGCGTCGCGCGTCTCTTTAATCAACTGGACGATGCGGTCAAGCACCCAATCGAGGGGCCGATCTTCCCAGCGCTCGCTGTACGGTGCTCGGTAGCGCACCTTGGTCACGCGGTGCGGATTGGCAACGAGTTGCAGGGTATTGGCGCCCTTGGGACACAGCCCGCCATGGCTGACGGGGCTGCGCGGGTCACCCTCGATGTTGATAATCTGGCCCTGCTTAGTATAGACCAGCTGGCTACAGCCAACGGCACAGTACGGGCAGACTCCGTGGGTGACGGTAGCACCGCGTAAACGCGAGTGCACCGCGCTTGTGCGCTTACTAAACGGCTGTTGTAGTTTCACAGGTATTCTCCTTCGTCCTACCCCTAGCGCAGGTCCGTGCAAGACTGGGTTAGTTTACATGAAATGCATTTCGCCGCGACTAGCTAGGACGCCAGGTTTCTACCTAGATCATTATCCAGGTTTCTACCTTGATCATGATCTAGCGCACGCGTTCACCGCTTCTGCTATCTTGTAGGTGTTGTGCCGCTTGCGCCCCCATTCGAGTGGCGTCATGGACGGGCGGAATAGACCTGTCTGTCCCATTGGACCTGAACGGAGGTCAAGTACTCATGCGCGTATAAAGGAACACCTTCGGCGAGACCGGCGATACGTTGGGCGAGAGGCTGGACGAGCGCGGCATTTCCCGCCGCCAGTTCATAACCTTCTGCAGCAAAATGGCTGCGGTCTTCGCCGTTACGCCTACCCTCAAGCCGCTACTGGGAAGCGCCGAGATTGCCGACCGCCTGCTTGCGGCATCAACGCGCAAACCGGTAGCGGTGTGGCTGCAGTTGCAGGAATGCACGGGCTGCTTGGAAAGCACGCTGCGCTCCGCCGATCCCGGCATTGCCAGCCTGGTGCTCGAGACGCTATCACTGGATTATGTCGAGCTCCTGATGGCGGCTGCCGGCACAGCTGCCGACGAGGCGCTGAAGACAGCCAATGCCGAACCCCATGTCCTCGTCATCAATGGCTCGATCCCGCTGGCCTATCAGGGTGGCACCTGCGCCATCGGCGGCCGCTCGGCGCAGCAGGTGCTGACAGCGGCCGCGGAGAATGCGGTGGCCGTGTTGGCCGTAGGCGACTGCGCCTGGTACGGCTGCGTGCAATCCGGCCGGCCAAATCCGACCAGCGCCGTCGGAGTGCAAGACATTATTAAGAACAAGCCGATCATCAACGTCACCGGCTGTCCGCCCATCGGCGACATTATCACCGCCGTGATCGTCTGCTACCTCACCTATGGCACGACCCCACCGCTCGACGAGCAAGGTCGCCCGCTCTTTGCCTATGGCGAGCGCATCCACGACAACTGCCCGCGGCGCGCCCATTTCGACGCTGGGCAGTACGTGGAGGTGTTTGACGACGGCAATGCCCGCCAGGGTTACTGCCTGTATAAGGTCGGCTGCAAGGGACCGGACACGTTCTCGCCCTGCCCCATCAGCCAGTGGAACAGCCACACGGCCTTTCCCATTTCCGCCGGCCATCCCTGCCTTGGCTGCACCGAATTGCACTGGGAGGACCGCTTCAGTCCCTTCTACCAACGCTTGCCCGATGTGCCTGGCGTGCCGATCGAGCTGACGGCCAACGAGGTGGGCGTAGTTGCGGTTGGCGCCGCGGTGGCAGCCGTCGGTATTCACGCTACCGTCACGTATGCCAACCGGCGCGATGAGGAAGCCGCGGCGGCGGCCGGGACGACGTCGCTCGACATCCTGGGCGACGCCCCGCCGCCTGCCGCCATTGGGCAGGTGCGGTTGGAAGATGCCGGCCTGCATGCCAGTTACCTCGACATTCTCGACAACGAGCCCCCTGTCATGGGGCCAAGGAAGGATTAGGCCACCATGGCAACCCGCAGAGTTGTCATCCATCCTGTCACACGCATCGAGGGCCATCTTCGCGTCGAGATCGAAGCGGAGGACGGCAAGATCGCCAACGCCTGGGCGCCCTGCACGCAGTTCCGCGGCCTGGAGATTGTTCTCAAGGATCGCGACCCGCGACGCCTGGGTCTTCGCCCAGCGCATTTGTGGCGTGTGCACGAGCATTCATGCCCTGGCGGCAATCTATGCGGTGGAGGACGCGCTCGACTATCCGATTCCAGTGCAGGCCAAGGCGATCCGCGATATGATCGCCTTGGCGCAGATGGTCCAGGACCACGTCATCCATTTCTATCATCTCCAGGCACTCGATTGGGTCAACGTGGTTAACGCCAGCCAAGCTGATCCTGCCAAGGCCGCGGCGCTGGGAGCCAGCCTCTCCAATTGGCCGCTCAACGGCGTTGGCGCCATGACCCAGGTCAAGGACCAGGTCACGCGGCTCCTGGCAAGCGGGCAGCTGAGCATCTTTACCAACGGCTATTGGAATCACCCCGATTATCGGCTGCCGCCGGAGGCCGACCTGCTGGCGCTGGCCCACTACCTGCAGGCACTCGACTGGCAGCGCGACATGATCAAGGTGCATACAATCTTCGGCGGCAAGAACCCCCACCCCAATTTCCTGGTGGGGGGCATGGCTTCCGCCATAAATATGGACAACCAGTGGACGATCAACCAGGTGCGCATCGACATCATCACCGACCTGGTCGATAAATGCCTCGCGTTTGTCGAGCAGGTCTACCTGCCCGACGTGCTGGCGATCGGCAGCTTCTACAAGGATTACCTGGAGATCGGCGCCGCCAACCCTAACATGCTGGCCGTCGGCCTGCCGGGCTATGCTGGGGCCGGCTCGCCCAACCAGGCGGGCTTCCCGGCGGGCGTGCTGCTAGATGGCAACTACAGCGAGGTCAAGCCATTCGAGATGAACAAGATTGCCGAGTACATCAACTCGGCCTGGTACACCTACAGTACGGGCAATAACAGCGCGCTACCGCCGTTCATGGGTGAGACAACCCCTAGCTACACCGGCCCTGTGCCGCCGTTCAACTGGCTGTCCGACCAGCCCAAGTATTCGTGGACCAAGATCCCGCGCTACGACAACTATGCCATGCAGGTCGGACCCAATGCGCGTGTGCTGGTCGCCTACGCCCGCAATCAGCCGGAGATCAAGGCGCTGGTGGACAAGGCGATCAAAACACTGGGTGAACCGCTGGCGTCGCTCAACTCCACAATGGGTCGCATGGTGGGGCGCGCCATAGAGTCCGTCTACTGCGCTCGCCAGTACAAGGCCGTGTTCGAGTCATTCGTGGACGCAATCAAAGCCGGTCAGACCGCCACCTTCAACGCCGCCCGGTGGGAGCCAGCTACGTGGCCAGCCAAAGCGCAAGGCATCGGCTTTGTCGAGGCGCCGCGCGGCACGCTCAGCCACTGGGTCAACATCGAGAACGGCAAGATCGCCAACTACCAGGCCATTGTGCCCAGCACTTGGAATAGTTCCGACAAGGATCCAATGGGCGTAGCCGGCCCGTTTGCCTACTCGCTCGCCCACACCGGCACGCATCCTCTGGTTGATCCGGCCGCCCCGCTCGAGCCGCTGCGTACGATCCATTCGTTCGACCCCTGCATGTCCTGCGCCGTGCACGTGCTTGACATCACCGGCGCCCAAGTGACGGAGGTGAAGGTGGTATGACGACAAGCGCACTTGCCCCTGACGACACGGCGGAGACACCCACCACGCGTGCTGCGACGAGTACAGCCGCCGCGCGAACACTGAGCGTTGTCGTTGCAGGCCTGGCGCCGCTGAATGGCAGCGAAGACGAACTTCTCCTGCTAGCCGCAGCCGCCGCGCCAGTCGGCTCACTGGACCCGGCCGAGCGCGCGCTCCTGCAGGCAGCTTCGGCGATGCAAGACTTGCGTCACCTTGAACACGTGGGTGTGCAGCCGGCCACGCCCCAAACCAGGATGGCCGTCGCCACCATTCGCGATGTTGCCGGCAGCACGATCTGGCGCATCCTGCGCGGCGACCTGAACGCCGTACTGGCGCGCATGCAGGCCGGCGAAGTCGTGGCTGACCAGGCCCGGGAGACAGCTGCTAGGTTCGCCCTCCGGCGCTATCGGTCGCTGGCGGTGGCTATCGCCCCCGTGACCGACGACGGCGCGGTAGGAGCGTGGCGGCTGGTGGGCATCATTGCGCTCGCCGTGACGCTGACCAAGCCGCGCGTCCACGAAGCTGCCGTCGACTTGGTCTACGTCAAGCTCTGGGATCCGGCGCTGCGCGCTATGCACTGGATTGCGGTATTTTGCATCGTCACGTTGATTGGCACCGGCTACATGATCGCTGCGCCGTTTCTCGCCCCCGGCACGGCTGCGCCCCAGCCCTACCTGATGGGATACATTCGGCTGGCGCACTTCATCGCCGCCGGCCTCTTAATTGCCACGGCCGTGGTGCGCATCGCCGACTTGTTTTTCAGCCCCTATCCGTATGCGCGCTGGCAGGCGCTGTGGCCGATCAATGATCGCACCGAAGCCACCCTGGACGTGCTGAAAGGCTACCTCTTCTTGCGCCCCCACAAGAATCCGACGTGGATCGGGCTCAATCCGCTGCAGGCTATCACCTATACTGCGGTCTACGGCCTGGCCATTGTCATGGTATTAACTGGGCTGGCACTGTTTGGGCTCTACAACCAAAACCAGTGGCCCTATAGCTGGTTCCAGTGGCTCAATATCTGGCTGGGCGCCGACACGGTGCGTACAATCCATTACATCGGCATGTGGCTGTTCCTGATTTTCATCCCGGCCCACGTCTATCTGTCGGCGCGCTCCGACACTATCGATCGCGGCGGCGCCATCTCCTCCATGTTCAACGGCGGTATCTGGGTGCGTAAGAACGCCCCCGTCATTGATGCCGAACACTATCGCACTGACAATGATTAATGAAACAATAGAATTGCGAGGATCCCCATGGTACGTCAAATTGGTCACTACGTTAAGTATCTCGCCATCTACTTTGTGTTTGGTCAGACCTTCCTGCTCTCCAGTTGGTCCAAATGGACGAGCGGCGGCACACCAGAATTCTTCAAGAAGCAGTTTGAGCACACATTCCTTGCGGCTTTCCCAGGCCTGGGCACCTCCTACTACCTGCTGGCAGCTATGGAGGGCGTGGTCGCCCTTTTGGTTCTGGTCAGCCTTTTCACCGGCGACTGGCTGCCTGACCACGAGCGCAAAGACTGGCTCAAGCTAGCGATTGCCGCCGCCGCCCTGACTTTTGCTGCGCTTGGTTTCGGGCAGAACCTCACCGATCAGTATGCCGGAGCAGCGGAACTCTTTGGTTACTTCGGCGCTACTCTAGTGGCATGGCTGGTCGTCAGCGCCGACGAAAGTGCGGCTGCCCGCAGGGCAGCGTTGGACAAAGGAACGGCATAATCATGCCGCACAAGCATGGCGGACTATAAGCCGACACTCGTAGTCGGGCTGGGCAACCCACTCATGGGGGACGACGGCATCGGCCTGGTTGTCTTGGAACGCATGGCGTCGCTTTCATTTGTGCCGCCGGTCGAGCTTGTGGACGGCGGCACATGGGGGCCGGCACTGCTGCCGGACGTCGAACGCGCCGGCGCGCTGCTGCTGCTCGACGCCATACACGGTGGCAACGCGTCCGGCACAGTCCATGTGCTGGACGCTGCCGACATTCCGCGGCTGCTCGCCGGCAAGCTTTCACCCCAACAGGTGGATGTGCGCGAGCTGCTGGCTCTGGCGGAGCTGCGTGGCGCGCTGCCGGGGCAGCTCAAGGTTGTCGGCGTAGAGCCAGCCCGCATAGAATTTGGCGAAGAGCTCTCGCCCCGCGTGGCTGCAGCCGTAGATACGATGGCGGCTGCAGCCTGCGCCATACTGGCAAGCTGGGGCCACGACGCCATGTGAGGTCAGCCTGATGAGATATCCTACTGTTCGCGTGAACTGGCAGTGCGCACGACCTCCGAAGGGATTTGCCGCAGGCTGACGATAATAGGACGCCCCAGCCCTTCCGCCAGATGATCGGCCAGCGACTGCACTTGCAGCACGCCTTGTGTGCCGGTCACATAAACGTCGACATCCTCACCGTTCACCGCTACCTTTGCCAGCTCCGACGTTCCACCATCCAGCCAGACCAGAACCACCTCTACTGCGATCCGGTTTTCCAGCGCAGCGCGCAGGGCTTGTGTCGTGGTGATGGTCAGAGGGACAGCCACCAGCAGAGTGGCAGCCGCAATCAAGATCAGCCCGTTACGCCGCGTAGCCCGGTCACGTTCGGAGTTCGCCAGCGTTCCAAGCCCCAGCAACAAGAAAACCAAGCCGCCGGCCAGGAGAATGGCAAGAAAGTTGGTCATGAAGAGAAGAAACGCGCCTAAGGCGGCGGCCCAGTGCATTTGCGCCGCAGCAATTCCCACCACACATAAGGGTGGAACCAAGGAGATAGCGATGGCCACCCCCGCCAGCGAATCGGCAATTTCCTCACGCGTCGCAATAAAAGCCCCGGCCGCGCCCGACGCCAGTGCCGTCAACAAGGCTATCAATCCGGGCGAGATGCGCGACACGATCTCGTTATTGGTTTCAAACGAAATCAAGATGTCCGGCAGCAGAAACGTCAGCAAAGCTGCCAGCAACACAACGATAATCATGCCGCCGAGCACCAAGGCCAGCGCGAGCAGGGCGCGTCGCAGCGATCCCATCACCACGGCCGCCGTCGTGGCGATGATCGGCTGCATCAACGGCGCTACGATCATGGCGCCAATCACCGTGGCCGGTGAGTCAGAGATGAGCCCGTAGGTAGCAATGATCGTGGCCAGAACCAGCAAGACAAAGAAGTTGGCCAGGCGCCGGCGCGTGGACGGGCCTTCGACAAACAGCTTCTCCTGAAACTTACGCAAGTATCTCGGGTCAAAGCCAATTGGTACGGCGGTAGCAGGCGAAGAGGATGGTGGAGTTGTCATAGTTGGTGCGTTTTGGCTATCAATAGATGTGCGGAAGTAGAAATTTCTGCGCCACACGGTGCAGCGCAGGTAGATTTTACAGCAGAACAACCTCCACACGAATACGTACAACAACCGCAAACCTAGCGGATCGTCTAGGTCACAACCTCGCGTGTTGCATGTTCCGCGCTCCCTGTTCCTTTGGTACGCTGATTGAGAACCAATCCTCCAAGCTGGCGATGAATAGGAAAAGGAGACACAGAAATGTCGCAAGAAGATACGCAGGTCTATCATGTTGTTGCATATGAATTTGCCGGTCGCAATCGCGCAGATGAAGTGGTCGACCTGATTCGCAAGAGCAGCCGCGCCAACGAATACAAAGTCCAGGCATGGGCGGTTATGGAAGTCGACGACAAGGGCAAACCGCACGTGCATCAATCGGGCCACGGCGGCGTGGGGACGGCCGTCGGCGCCGGCACCGGTGCGCTGCTCGGCCTGATCGGCGGGCCGGCAGGGCTTATTATGTGGACCTTAGGCGGCGCGCTGATCGGCGGGCTGGCCGGCAAGTTCATGGGCCACCAGTTCGACCAGGACGCGCTCAAGGCCTTGACAGTCGACATGGGCCCCAACACTTCGGCTATTATCGTCGTCGTCGAGGACGAGCTGGCAGAGGGCATTGGCGACACATTGAAGGGTTATGGCGCCAAGGTCGTAACGGTTACCATGGGCAGCCAGCTGTCGGGCGAAGTCGCGACCTATGCCGCCGTCAGCGTCGGCGAGAATGCCGAAAAGGAGGAAGCGGAGTCCCCTGCTGCTCCTGAGGCTGCCGTCAAGAGCGCATAACCGCCAGAGGGTATTGGCGCGGCATAATCTATCTGTTGTCAATCGAGGCTGACCCAACTTGGAGCGGTACTGAGTTGGGCAGCCTGGGTTTTTCGCAATGACCAGCACACCACAAGGCAAAGGCTGCACCACCCCTTGGCGCAGCTATGAGGGGAGAGATGGCAACAGCACAAGCAAACGCCGCGGCTGCGGCGCCATCGATTGATGCACATATCCAACGCATGGCCGTGCTGGCGGCTGCCGCCGGCCTTTCCACCTGGGCCATCGACATGGCGGCCACCCAGGTGGGCCTGCCCAGCATGCAGGCGTCACTGGGCATTTCAGTGACGGCCAGCCAATGGATCCTCAACATCAGCCTTATGATCCTGGCGGGCTCCGTGACGGTGGGTGGCGCACTGGGTGACCGTGCCGGCCGCATGCGCATCTTTCGCCTGGGCATCCTGCTGATCACCGGCGGCGCGGCCATCACCTTTGGCGCCGGGCTAGCCAACCGGTTTGGCATAGTGCTCGTCGGCCGTGCGATGGAAGGGCTCGGCGCGGCCTGCTTCATCCCGGCCTCAACGGCACTGCTGCTGGATGTCTTCCCGCAGGCCGAACGCGGCGGCGCGCAGGGACGCATGATGATGATCAGCATGCTGGTCACCGCCTTTGCGCCGACGGTGATCGGCCTTGTCATCCAAACAGTGTCCTGGCCCTTTGCCTATGTGCTGACGATCGGAGCGGCCTTGATCACGCTCTTTATCGCCCGTGGCGTAAAATACACGCAGGTCAAGCCGCAGGTAGCACCGTTTGACTACCTCGGCGGCGTGCTTGTCTTCCTGTCAGTTGCCCTGCTGACTATCGGCATCATGCAGGGCGGCGTGGACGGCCTGCTGTCGACACCGGTCCTGCTGCTGGTCGGCGCGGGCCTCGTCGCGGGTGCAATCCTGGTCTTCGTCTCGCTGCGCAAGCAGTATCCGTTGATTCAGTTCCGTCTGCTCAAAATCGGTAACGTAGCGATCGCCGTCTTTGTGTCGCTGATGCGCTTTCTGCCCAACGTGCTGATGGGCGCCTTCGTCGCCCGCTATGCACAGCAGGTGCTGGGCCTCTCGCCCACCGTCACGGGCCTGCTGATGATCCTGCCAACCCTGGCGCAGGTGGTCGCCGCGCCGATCGCCGGCAGAATGCTTGACAAGGGCGGGCCGCGCCGGCCTGTTGCGCTGGGCGTGGCGCTGCTTCTGGCAGGGCTCATGTTCCTGGCCATCGGTTTTCCTGCCCAGAACATCTGGATCGTGCTGATCGGCACCATCCTGGGTGGTGCCGGGTTCGCCTTCACCAATCCGGTGCAGATGGCGGCCCTCAGCCAGACTCCCCTGGAGCAGCGCGGCATGCTGGCCGGCATTTTCCCACTGGCCGGACAGTTCGGCACGGCCTTATGGGTGGCACTGCTGACCGCGGGCTTGAGCGCCTTGATGGCCCGCGACGCTGCGGCCGGCGAGGCAGCCGCACAGGCCAATGCCCTCGGGACGCTGGCCTGGATCGCCGCCGGCTTGACCCTGGTGACATTCGTGATTACTCTGCTACTGCGCAATGACGCGGCGCCGGCGCCCGCCGCGGCCGTCAAGCCTGCGACTGCTGTGGGGAGATGAGGAGATCTGATGGCCGCCACACCGATAGACACCCAGTTGCCTCGAATCGAGGACTTTCGCTCTGACTGCCGCCGCGAAGAAATCCAGGCGGCGGAGGCGCAGAACACGCGCGCCATTGCTATGCAGGCATACTTATATGCGTTCCCTGCCTTCCTACACCTGCGCCAGCTTACCGAGTTCATCCAGGGGCGCCAGTACTATGCGCCGGGTGAGTGCCCCCTGGGCGGCTGGGTCCTCATGCGCGAGCTCGCAACCCCGTCAACGACTACCGTATCGCCAAACGTCGATACGGTGTACGGCGCCGGCTACCTGCTCCTGGACAGGCAAGGTCCAGTCGTCCTGAGCGTGCCTCCGATCCCCGGGCGCTACCACTCGGTGGCCATCCTGGACGCGTACTTCAACAACTTCGCCATCGTCAGCCCACGTACGTTCGGCAACGACGGCGGCGAATATCTGCTGGCGCCGCCCGGGTGGAACGATGAGCCGCCGGCAGGTATCCGCGCCGTTTTTCACGCGCCGACACCGTCAATCTGCCTGCTGCAGCGCATCTATGTGCGCGACAAGGCCGAGTACGCGGAACTGCACGCGCTGCAGGATGCGATTCGTCTCACGCCGCTGAATCGGTGGCAGGAGGGCGCAGGCGGCTTTCCCATGCTGGACCTGTCCGACTACGCCATCCCCGGGCTGCGCACGCTGCGCGACCCGCTGCGGTTCTTCGCCCACACCAATGCCTACACCGGCATCAACCTGCCGCCACCAGGCGACGCGGGTTTGGCAGCCCTGTTCCAGACGGCTGGCGTCGGCCCTGGTTCGCAGCTGCCCACCGATCCTGCCCCCGGCCATGCTATCGCACAGGGCGCCGCGGATGCCCAGGCCATCATGAACGCCCGTATCTCCGCAGGCCCCTTCCGCAACGGCTGGCGCGTGCCAGACCCAAGTTCGGGGATCGCCGGGGGATCGGTGCTCACGCGCGAGCGTGCAGGCAACGCAAATGGGCTTGTTCCCCCTGGAGGAAGCGATCTACTTCTTTGGCTACCAGGACGCGGAGGGCCGGACCCTGCACGGTGACGGCAGCTACACCATCACCTTCAAAGCAGGCGAGCTGCCGCCACTGCGCCAGTACGGTTTCTGGTCGCTGACGATGTACGGTGAGAATTCCTTGCTGGTCGCCAACCCGATCGAACGCTACTGCCTGCGGCCCGATACGCCGGGGCTCACCTATGCGCCCGACGGCAGCTTAGTCCTGCACCTCCAGCGGGCGCAGCCCCAGGACGCGCCTGCAGGCAATTGGCTGCCCGCGCCAGACGGTGCATTCAACGTCGCGCTGCGCACCTACCAGCCGGAGACCGCCATCGTTCAAGGTGCATGGTTCCCGCCAGAGATTGTGCGCGTGAGCTAAGGAAAAGATGATTGATGCCAAGCACAACTACCATTGCCCACGACGCATTCATCTACGGCTATCCCACTGTCGATCTCTACAGCATCCTGTACAAGTACACGGCCGATCCCTCGTCGCCCGAGTACAAGGCGCCGCTCAACACGATCTACAACACCCGCCATGTCGCCACGCCTCAAGACACAGCCATTGTCGCCCCCAACTGCGACACGCCCTATTCCTACGCTTGGCTGGACCTGCGCGCCGAGCCCATGGTGCTCTCGATCCCACCATTCGAGTCCCACCGCTACGTGTCGCTCATGCTCGTCGACCTGTATACCTACATCGTCGGGTATGTGACCCCGCGCACGAACGGCAATACGGGTGGCGACTTCCTGGTCGCCGGTCCGGATTGGCAAGGGGGCACGCCGCCAGGCATCAAGCAGGTCCTGGCCGCGCCGACGCAGTTCGCCCTGGCGCTCTACCGCACCCAGCTGTTTGGCCCCGAGGACAAGGCGGCAGTGTGGAAGATCCAGGACCAGTTCCGTGTGCAGACGCTGTCACAGTATATAGGGATGCCCGCGCCTGCAGCGGCCGCCACACCTGACTGGTGCGCACCGCTGGATGTGCGCAAGGATCCCACGTCGCTGCGCTTCTTCGCGGTGCTCAACTGGATGATCCAGTATATGCCCCCGCTGGAAGACGAGCGCAATCTGCGCGCAACTTTTTCTGCTATCGGCGTCGAGGCCGCACCTGATTTCGCCGAACCTGATGCTGAGAAGCGCACCGCCCTGGTGCAGGGTATGCAGGCGGGCCAGGGAGCGATGGTGGAATACCTGCACACAGTCAAGTCCTCAGGCGAGTTGTTCGGCAGCCGCGAATTCCTCAGCCGCAACTATCTCAGTCGTGCAGTTGGGGCGATGGTAGGCATTCTCGGCAATTCCGCCGAAGAGTTTCTGGGCATCGGCTACCCAGGGGACGCCGATGGTCAGCCCTTTGACGGCAGCCACTGCTACCGGATCAAGTTCGCACCCGATGCCATGCCGCCGGTGAAGGCGTTCTGGTCGATCACCGTCTACGACGCGCACATGCTGTTATATGCAAACCGGCTCCAGCGCTATGTCGTCAACTCCGCCATGGTCGCGCAGCTCGTGCGCGACACCGACGGCGGATTCACCCTGTACGTGCAGCACGACTCGCCTGGAGCGAACAAGGAGGCAAACTGGCTGCCCGTACCGGCAGGAAAGTTTAACCTCACGTTCCGCGCCTATCAGCCGGAGCAGGCGATCCTCGACTTCTCCTACCGTGCCCCACCAGTCGTCATGGTAGCGTGAGCTGCCGCAGCGCCAGGCAGTAACGGGGGGAGCGTTAACAGTGCGGGTGGCAGGCGCGGCACAAGCTCACTTTGTAGTCGGGACTGTCCAACTTGGAGCGGTACTGAGTTGGGCAGCCTGGATTTGGTTCTAATCTATGAATTTACTTACACCTTCGCTTGAAACACGTGGCCGGCAGCTGCCGGCAGAACAGCTGTCTAAGCACACGCTGAAGGAGCTATACGACACCCTCGACGGCTATGCCGGGCGCATGACGCTGCGCTTCACTGGCCCAGCTGCGCTGCTCAGTGGGCTGGCAGCCTGGCTGCTCAACGAGGGCCGCGATTCCATCCCGTTTGCCGACGATCCGCGCGGGTTTGGGATACTCATCTTTCTCTTTAGCATCCTCATTGCCTTTGCCACCAGCGCCATCGGTTTCATCCTAGGCGTGCGCTTCCGCAACAGCCTGGCGCCCGCAGATCTGCAGCGGTCATGGATTTGGAGTGCACTGCCGTTGGCGTTTGCTTATGCAGTGGTGGTTGGCCTGTTTGCGGCCTTGAGTTTGCAGTTCGTGGGCATGGTCTTCCGCGATTTGGAACTGCAGTCAGTCTACGCCATCGTGCTTACCGGCCTCGCCTGCGGGGCAGTTGCGAACACGGTCGCCAACCAAAGCATCAAGCTGCGCGTACGCACGGTGCTTGGACTTTTTGTCGTGATCCTGCTTGGCGGCATCGCTATCAGCGCTATCACAACCAACAATGCAATGTGGTGGGAACAATCCTTTAGCTTTCTCGGCGAGAGCAGCTCACACTCGCGCATCATTTTCAACTCAACCCTGATTGTCTCCGGCATCCTGCTCATCGTCCTCCAGCAGTTCTTTATGGACGACTTTGTCTATTTGCAGCGTATTGGTTTGCTGGCGCCGCGCAGAGCCAAATTCGTGCGCGCCGGTTTGATTGCTCTGGGTATTCTGCTGGCAACGATCGGGCTCATCCCGTTCGGCGCCACCAGCATACGTGATATGGTGCACGACCTGTGCGCCTACTCCGTCGCCGGCGTCTTATTAGCCTTCATGCTGACCGTGCGCCGGCTGCTGCCTTTCCTCTCCAAGGAGTTTTACGCCTTCACCTGGTTCATGGTTGTTCTCCTCGTCAGCGCCGTGGTCCTGCACCTGGCCGGTTCCATCAACACGGTAGGTGTTGAGTTGCTAGCTTTTGCGATCGGCGGCTTCTGGTTTATGCTCTTTATCAAGAACGTAGAGTTGTTAGTAGAACATATCAGTAGCCCCGCGGCATCGGCTGCACCATCCGGCGCACCTTATGGCAGCGCAGATGCACCGGTCACCGCCCAGCCGATAAGGAGATAGACTGTGAGCAGTGCAGCTACCTTTGCCGACTTTCTAAACGCCTACAATCCCAGCCCCGAAAAGGTCGCCAGCCTGTGCGTCGACCTGGTGCGGTCTTGGGCAGGCGGCAAGGACCTCGACGCCATCTATGCCGATTTGCTCGGCAATGCCAAAGACACCAGCGCGGTGGACCTCATGCTGTACCAGCTTGAAGGCGATCCCGAGTATGCCGAGAATGTGGCGCTACTCATCCTCTCGTCGGCGTGGAACTATCCTCAACTGGCCGATGCCATGAACCAACTGCTCACGAGCGGCGCCGCCGACGTCATCGACAGCAGCCTGGATCGGAACCTGGCGCTGGCCGACCTCTACGGCATGTACCTGCTGGCGCGCAACAACGCCCAGGCCAGGGAAGTGGCCTATCGCGACGCTGACGGCAAGATCAAGACCCATAGCGTGGACAGCGAATTCCCGGTCGCCAAGCTGTTTGATGCGGTGCGCGACCAGTATGCGGCGATGATGTAAAAACAGTAGTCCCGGACCCTACGCCTTTCTTCGTACAGGTTACAGTTCTACCAGGCGATGCTTGAAGGCGACTTGGAGAGCTTCGGTGCGGTTGCCGACTTCAAGCTTGCTGAGAACGTTGCCGACGTGAAAGCGCACGGTAGCTTCGCTAATCGACATGCGCTGCGCAATTTCATGGTTGGTTGAGCCCTTGGCCAGCATAGCCAGGACTTCCCGCTCACGCGGCGTGAGATCGCTGCCGATCGGGTGCGGGTCGGCGGCCATCTGCACGAGGGCTTGTACGGCCTCCGGCCCCATGATCGGGCGACCGTCAGCCGCCGCCACAACCGCTTCGGCCAGCGCCGGGGCGGAGACGTTCTTGAGCAGGTAGCCGATCGCCCCGGCATTGACGGCATCCTGCACCAGCCGCGGATCGGCAAAGCTGGTGAGGGCAATGATGCGCGTATCACGGCAGCACGCAGACAGGACCTTGATGGCCGCCACGCCGCCCATGCCGGGCATGGCGAGGTCAATGATCACGACCTGCGGCTTCAGCTGGAGACAGAGATCGATCGCCTCCTCGCCGGACTCGGCTTCACCAATACACTGCAAGCCGCGCGTGACGTCTAGAAAGGAGCGCAACCCCTTGCGCATCATCGGGTGATCGTCCACGATCAAGACACGGACGGGCGAAGCATCGAGCTGTTTAGGTGTTGTTTTCATCGTTCCACACCATAAATAAGTGGGTGCCAAGACTTGGTTCGCTGTCCACTGTCAGTTGCGCCCCCACGGCGGCAGCGCGCTCCTGCATGATAGCAAGCCCCAGCTTTTCCGGTCCAACCGACTGCATGGCAAACCCCTTGCCGTCGTCGATCACCGCCAGGCGAACCGAGCCCGGCCGTGTCGAATAGCGAATGGTCACGCACGTGGCCTTGGCATGCTTGGCCACGTTGTTGAGTGCCTCCTGGGCAACGCGATAGAAGGCAAATTTGACCCCATAGGGCGGCGCACAGCCAGGGTCGCAGGTGGCATTCACGTTAGCGAGCACGCCCGTGCGCCCCGTGAATGCCTGCGCCAGTTGCGTGAGCAACACTTCAAGCTGCACCTCTGCCAGACGCTCGGGCCGCAGCTCGAGCAGGAGCGTGCGCATCTCGGCTAGAGCTCCCGCGGTCAACACCTGCAGTGCATCCAAGTCGGCCTGCGCCGCAGGTGACAAGTCCGGCAGCCGCGCCGGCAGCGTCGAGGCGATCAGGCTGGCCGAAAAGATCGTCTGCGTCACGGCGTCGTGCAGGTCGCGGGCGAGACGATCGCGCTCGCCGGCCACGGCAGTGACCTGCGCCTGGTCGTAGAGACGAGCGTTGACGACGGCGATGGCAGCCTGGTCGGCGAAGGTAGTTAGCAGGTCGGCCTGGACTTGTGAGAAATTGTTAACTTGGATGCTGTCAAGGCTGAGTACGCCTATGACGCCATCGCCACTGATCAGCGGCACGCCGAGCCAACTCCGGATCGGTGCTTCGTCCACACAACATACTGTTTCGGCGCACGCATGGGTGTCTTCAACCAGCAGTGGTTGCCGCTTGCGCAAAACGGTGATGCTGGCGCAGCAGCTATCGATCGGGATGCGGCGGCCGAGACTGCCCGAGCTTAGCCCGTTGGCCGCAACCGTTACCAACTGCTCGCCTTCTACGAGCGCCACCGCCGCGCCTTCGCAGGCAAAGACCTGGTCCAGTTGTTCGAGGATCGCGCCCAATACGTTTTGCTGGTCCAGGTTGCGGCTGAGCGCGGTGGCGGTCTGCCGTAGCGCTTCGGCCACGTCGCGCTGCTGGCGCACCTCATCGATCAGCCGCACGGTGTCGATAGCCGTGGCCACCTGGCTGGCGATGGTCTGAGCTACCCGCTGTTCGTCGGCGGTAAAGGCGCGGTCTGCATCGTCGACCAGCAGCGCCAGTGCGCCGATAATCTGGTTGCGTGCCAAAAGCGGTACTACCAGCACCTGCGCTATACCGCGCCGGGCCAACTCGTCGCTTAGATCTGTGGGCAGCCCGTGCAGTTCCGTAGGGGCGCGGAGAACGGTAGGATTCAGCTGCCAGATCGGCAGGCCGTCGGCCGGATCATAGAAAAACGATTGGCCCGAAAATTGTGTCTGCAAACCGCTGCTGCCATCCGCCATGGCGACTACCTGCACTGTATGCTGCGCATTGTCAAACAAGCTGATGTTGGCGAGCGTCACTCGAAAAACTTGGGCTAGAACCTGCACGACTTCGCCCAATGTCGATTCCAAGCTGCCAATGTGCGCCATGCGCCGGCCGACCTCGTTGATCGCCGTTAATTCGGCTACGCGCGCGCCCAGGCTCGTGTTAAGGGCGGCCAGCTCGGAGGTGCGCTGCGCCACACGCTGCTCCAGCGTTTCGCGGTAGTGGGCAAGCTCGGTTTCGATGGCGCGCCGCTGGCTGATGTCCTGGAAGGCCGTGACGATGGCGCTGATTTGGCCCTGATCGTCGCGCAGCGGCACCGCCCAAGATTCGATTGTGACCTGGCCCTGGGGAAGATTTAGCCCCACATCGTCGGCATGCGCGGCTTCCCCGCGTGCCGCACGCATGAGCGGCAGCTGATCGGTTGGATACAACTGGTTGGTGCCCGAGATGAAGGGCGGATACTCGCGCAGCCATACCGCGTACTGCTCATCAAACCAACCGTCAGAGTGATCAAGGTCTATCTGTCGAATTGCCGAATTGATAAAAAGCGGTCTTAATTGCGCGTCGTGGACCTGGATGTTAAACGGCAGGGCATCGAGGTAGGCGTTGAGGCGGCGCTGGCTGGCAGAAAGCGCCGTATTGGCCCGATCCGCCTCCTCACGCAGTGTGTTGACTCGATCTGCCAATGCCAGCGACATGATCAGCAGCAAGAACAGGCTGCTGCAAGGAACCACCAGCGGGAGCGCCGGCAGCTTGGGGCCAATTCCAAGGATGGACACCGACTGCAGCAGCCCAAATACGATGGCGGCAAGCTGGCTCAGCAGGACAAACAGGGCCAGGCGCGATCCTTGGCGCACCCGAATCACCGTCGCCACGAAGATCGTCAGCAGGATGGGCAGCAGCGTCCCAATCAAGAGCGTGTAGGCAAACTGGTAGCTGCCAACAGCGGCGATCATTACTGCCACGCCGGCGAGAGCAAGACCGCCCAGCAAGACCCAGTAGGCCGGCCGCAAGTGTTGGCGCAGCTCCAAGAAAGACAATGCCAACAACACAAACGCCGCGATCACCAATGCGATGCTGACGTTCATCAACAACGCATACCCGCCGGCAAACGGCGCCGGTATCCAGCGGTTGGCGTAGCCTCCGGATATCGCACTGCTGGCAACGACCAGCAGACCAAACGCTACCAGCATCAGGTGTTTGGGATCGCGCAGCGTGATGTAGAGTAGCAGGTTGTAGGCCGACATAAGGAACAACATGCCCAGCACGATGCCCCAGACTATTTCATCGCGATCGGCGGCAGCGGCAAAGGCCCGTGGCTGCCAGAGACCTGCCGCCAAGTTGACCGGAAAGTCCGTCTCAATGCGCCAGAAGTAATCGGTCGTCGCACCCGCCGCTACCTCGATCGGGACAGCAAAGGTGCGGCCAGGCAGCGGCCGTGTTTCGTAGGGGCGGCGCGCACCCGTTGCGAGGGCAGGTTGCCGATCCGATCCGGGGGGGCTCGTGTATAGGTCAATGTAGCTTGTCGTTGGTGCATCCAGATGCAGGACGAGAGGGACCGGTTCAGCCAGCGGGTTTGTCAGCGCCAGGCGCAGCCAAATTGCATCGGATGTAAGGCCAAGATTCGGAACCGTGTCGCCCAGGGCGACAAACCGGCCAGCATTGGGAGCGGCGGCCACGTCGGCCAGCTCCAGATGGCCGCCGGGGTCACGCAGATAGGCCAGGTGGGGTGTAAGCGGCGTCTGCGCCCCAACCGTGGTGACGTCCAGCGGTGGCGGCGCAGTAGATGTCTGGGCGAACAGCGCCGTGTGCCGCAACCCCACCAACGCAAAGCCCAAGAGCATAAGCGCGGCAGCAGTGAAATACGATGGCTTAAATGTCGGTTGACGGTTCCGCATGGTGGCCTATCTGAGCCCGGCCGCACTGCAACATGAACACTAAATGCGAGTCTCCGGCGGCATTACCTAGATCAACTGCTAGGTTGAAAACCCACATATCTGACGTTCCCGCCAATTCGGATTGCTACTACGATATGGCGAGGCTCACCTTTGACAGCATACCGCTTTGGGGCCGTGCTGGCAAGCACCAAGCAACTTCCATACAGCAATCGATTATTCGGCAGCCACAGTGTCGCGGCGCGCCGAAATTGGGAGAGTGCGTGACTATTAATATTTCAGGACGTGGGCAGCGGCAGCCTGTGCGAGGTGTTCTGCTGGACGTCAACGAAACGCTCTTTTCGTTGGCAGGGCTTGCGGATGCGTTCCACGCGTGCGGGATAGACCCGGCATTGGTGCCGCTCTGGTATGCGCGCATCCTGCGCGATGGCTTTGCCCTGGCGGCGGCAGGCGATTTCCAGCGCTTTGCCGATATTGCGAAAAGTAACCTGATCGCGCTCGACCCAGGGGGGCTGGGTGCGGTTGAAGCGCGCACTGTGCTAGAGCGTTTTCACACGCTCGAGCCCTATGCCGATGTGGCGCCGGGCCTGCAGGTTATGCGTACTGCCGGCATCCGCGTGATGACACTGACAGTGGGCGACAGCGCACTGTCCGAGGCACTCTTGACGCGCGCCGGTCTGTGCCACATGGTGGACGGGTTCCTATCGGCGGATACGGTGCGCCGCTGGAAGCCCGCGCCCGAACCATATGCTTACGGCGTGGCGCAGATCGGGTGGCCGCCGGCGAATGTAGCATTGATCACTGCCCACAATTGGGACATCCATGGCGCGCGGCGTGCCGGATTACAGACCGGCTTTATTGCCCGCAATTGTACGGCCTCTCCTCTATTCGGCGCCGCAGACGTTTCAGGCGACGATCTCCCCACTGTGGCCGAACGACTATTGAGCCGGAAATGAACACCATTGACCGTCGCAAACCGTATACCTGGCGCCGGCCCTTTGGTGGCCGACCTAGCCAATGATCTAGGCCTGACGCTAGCTTTTGTGCCGGTTTCGTAGCTGCAAGTGAATAGTACGCTCAATTCACGATTTTTCGGCGTTCGTTACCCGTTGACATTTGACGATCTAAGGAGCTAGCGTATGGCACAAGCAAAAGCACCTAGGGCTGATGCCCCGATCGCGCCTGCCAAGGCTGCAGGCAAGACTACTTCGACAGGAAAGCTGTCCGTGATGACGCTGGCGATCATGAACATCGTCGCCGTCGTCAGCCTGCGCGGCTTGCCCGCGGAGGCGGAGTATGGTCTTGGTTCCATTTTCTACTACGTTTTCGCCGCGATCGTCTTCTTAATCCCTGTCTCGTTGGTGGCGGCAGAACTGGCTGCAGGCTGGCCACAAAAGGGCGGCGTCTATCGTTGGGTAGGCGAAGCCTTCGGCTCGCGCCTGGGCTTCCTGTCGATCTGGCTGCTCTGGATCGAGAGCACCATCTGGTTTCCGACCGTGCTCACGTTCGCGGCGGTGTCGCTGGCCTTTATCGGACCCAACCAGACCTGGGACCAGGCGGTGTCCGCCAACAAGTGGTACATCCTGGCCGTCTGCCTGATCGTCTACTGGGGCGCCACGCTGGTGAACTTCCGTGGGCTGAGCGCCGGCGCAAAGCTCAGCAAGTATGGCGGCATCATCGGTACGATCATCCCGGCCGCCCTGCTCATCATCTTTGGAATCGCCTGGCTGGTGATGGGTAAACCGATCCAGATGCCGATCGCCATGAAGGACCTGTTTCCAGACCTGACCAATATCAACAACCTCGTGCTGGCCTCAAGCATCTTTCTCTTTTATGCCGGCATGGAGATGTCGGCGGTGCACGTCAGGGATATCGATAATCCTACGGTCAACTATCCCAAGGCCATTTTCCTGGCTTCGGCGGCTACAGTGATCATCTTTGTCCTGGGTACGCTGGCGATCGGCTTCGTCGTGCCGCAAAAGCAGATCAACCTGACGCAGAGCCTGTTGGTCGCCTATGATGACTTCTTCAAGGCGTTTGGTTTGAGCTTCCTGTCTCCCATCATGGCGATCATGCTGGCGATCGGCGTGCTGGCGGGTGTCTCGACCTGGATTGCAGGCCCCAGCAAGGGCTTGCTTGCCGTCGGCCAGTCGGGCTTCCTGCCGCCTATTCTGCAGAAGACCAATAAGAACGGCATCCAGGTCAACATCCTGATCCTGCAGGGTATCATTGTCACGCTGCTGACGCTGCTGTTTGTCATTATGCCCTCCGTGCAGGCCGTCTATCAGATCCTGAGCCAGCTCACCGTCATGCTCTACCTGCTCATGTACATGCTCATGTTTGCGGCCGGCATCTGGCTGCGCATGCGCCAGCCCGACCACCCGCGGCCATATCACGTGCCGGGCGGCAAGATCGGCATGTACATCATCGCCGGCGTGGGCTTCCTCGGCTCGTTGTTGGCCTTCGTGCTCAGCTTTTTCCCGCCTGGGCAGATTGCCGTCGGCAGTACGACCATGTGGATCGCACTATTGGTTGTAGGCAATGTCTTCTTTGTCGTACTGCCCTCTATTATCTACGCCGTGCGCAAGCCGTCGTGGAAGACCGCCAGCGGCGAGGAGGCAGTCGAGCCGTTTAGTTGGGAAATGCCGGCTGCGGCTCCAACAGTGACCACAACCAAGACGCCGGTCAGGCCATCGGCCGCCCAAAAGTAGCGTAACTGGAGAGAAGCACCTTATGGCGATGCAACGAACGATGCCCAGCGCCGATGCCATCAGGGCGGCGCTCGCCGAGGCACATGCAAAGTTCAAAGACGACAAGGAAGGCGTCAATGCCTCCTATATTCCCGCGCTGGCCAACGTGCCATCAAACCTCTTTGGCATTGCCGTCGTCACCGCCGAGGGCCAGGTCTTTGAGGTAGGTGACACAGAGTACTGCTTCGCCATCGAGTCCATTTCCAAGGTCTTCAGCATGGCGCTGGTGATGGAGGAATTGGGGGCCGGCGCAGTGCATGACAAAGTTGGCGCCGATCCAACCGGTCTGCCATTCAACTCGGTGATCGCCGTCGAACTGCACAAGGGCAATCCGCTCAGCCCGCTGGTCAATGCCGGGGCTATGTCCACCGTCAGCCTGCTGCCGGCGGCGACGCCTGCCGAGCGCTGGGCCAAGCTGCTCGCGAGCTATGGCCGCTTTGCGGCGCGCACGCTGGACCTGATCGACGAGGTGTACGCCTCGGAGGCCGCCACCAACTTCCACAACCGCGGCATCGCCTGGCTGCTCTACAGCTACGGCACGATGTACTCGGAGCCGATGGCCGCCTGTGATGTTTATACCAAGCAATGTTCGGTGGCAATCTCGGCCAAGGACCTCGCCACGATGGGGGCAACGCTCGCCGCCGGCGGCGTAAACCCGATCAGTGGTCAGCGTGTACTATCTGCGTCCAACATTCCGCACATCTTGGCCGAAATGACGATGGAAGGTCTGTACGATGCCTCGGGCGACTGGGCCTTCAACGTCGGGCTGCCGGGGAAGAGCGGCGTCGGTGGCGGTATTCTGGCTGTCGCACCGGGCGTGCTGGCCATAGCCGCGTTTGCGCCTCCGCTCGACCCGGTCGGCAACAGCGTCAAGGGGGCGCTGGCGGTCGCCCACGTCGCTAACGCACTGAATTTAAACGTCTATGCACCGCAAGGTTAATGAGAGGAACTATGCCACTGCATTCCCGCAATGAAATTCGTCCCAAGCTGGACGACTCGATCTTTGGCAGCAAAGACGTGTCGGTTGTGATGCCAAAATACAAGTTCCCTAGTGCCGAGACGCGGCCTGATGTGGCCTTCGAAGTCGTGCGCGACGAGCTGTTCCTGGACGGAAACGCGCGCCAGAATCTGGCCACCTTCTGCCAGACGTGGGAAGAGCCGCAAATCCACGAATTGATGGACTTGTCGATCGACAAGAACATGATCGACAAGGACGAGTATCCGCAGACGGCCGAGTTGGAACGCCGCTGCGTACATATGTTGGCCGATCTCTGGAATTCACCGGAGGCCGAAAACACCGTCGGCGCCTCGGCCATCGGCTCTTCGGAGGCCTGCATGTTGGGTGGCCTGGCGATGCTGTGGCGGTGGCGTGCCAAGCGCAAGGCAGCCGGTAAATCCATCGACAAACCCAACCTGGTCTGCGGCCCCGTGCAGATCGTGTGGGACAAGTTCTGTCGCTACTGGGATGTCGAGATGCGCCAGGTGCCTATGGAGCGGGGACGCTACTACATGGACGCCAAGTCGATGCTCGAGTACATCGACGAGAACACCATTGGTGTGGTGCCTACCTTTGGTCTCACCTTTACCGGCAAGTTCGAATTAGTCAAACCGTTGAACGACGCGCTTGACGACCTGCAGAAGCGCACCGGTCTCGACATTGATATCCACGTAGACGGGGCCAGCGGCGCGTTCCTGGCGCCATTCTGTGCGCCGGAGGTTGAATGGGACTTTCGTGTGCCGCGCGTCAAGTCGATCAGCAGCTCGGGTCACAAGTTCGGCCTGGCGCCGCTGGGCTCAGGCTGGGTGGTCTGGCGCGACGCCAAGGAATTGCCGGAGAATCTGGTCTTCCATGTCAACTACTTGGGCGGCGACATGCCGGTTTTCCAGATCAACTTTTCACGGCCGGCGGGGCAGATCATTTCGCAGTATTACCTGTTCCTGCGCCTTGGCCGGGAAGGCTACCGCAAGGTGCACATGGCGTGCTACGCGACTGCGCAGTACCTGGCAGCCGAAATCGCCAAGCTGGGGCCGTTCGAAATGATCTACAGCGGCGACCCCTGCGAGGGCATCCCGGCATTGGCCTGGAAGATCAAGGATGGCGTCAATCCCGGCTACAGCCTGTACGACCTGGCCGACCGGTTGCGCATCCGCGGCTGGCAGGTACCGGCCTACTCGCTGCCGGCCAACGTCACCGACGTGGTGATCCAGCGCATCCTGGTGCGCCAGGGCTTCAGCCGTGACATGGCCGCACTGCTGCTGGAGGACTTCCAGCGCGCCATTGCGTTCTTCGAGCAGCACCCGGTGACGGTGAGCGTAACCGAGAAGGAAGCCGGCAGTTTCAAGCATTCGTGAGTTGGCGGCATGGCCCATCCCGAAGATAGTCGCGGGCGGCGCGCCCGCGACTGCCCCACAGCAGAAAAAAGCGAGTATAGCCACATGACACAATCGGGGGTGGTACAAGTGCCAGCCACCAAGGCCGGCGGCGAGGCAGGCGACACGGCCAATGGGCGCAGGCTGAGTTGGGAGACCTTTGCGTTCTTGTCGGTAGCGAGCCTGGTGAGTATTGCGCAACTGCCGGCCGGAGCCGAATATGGTTTGGGCGCGGTGACCCTTTACCTGCTGCCGGCGCTCCTCTTTCTGATTCCGGTGGCGCTGGTGGCAGCCGAGCTGGCAATGGCGCGCAGCGACGGTGTCTTCGACTGGGTGAGCGCGGGGATGAACGAACGGATGGGGTTCCAGGCGATCTGGCTGCAGTGGATCCAGAGTGTCGCCCTCTACCCGTCGCTGCTCTCCTTTGCGGCTGCCTCGCTGGCCTACGCCATAGGCCGTACGGACCTCGTGAACAACGGAGCCTACATCGGCATCGTCGTCTTGATCATCTTCTGGGCGGCGACCTTGATTGCGCTGCGCGGTCTGGCGGCCATGGCGCGCATCTCCAGCTGGGGTGTGATCATCGGCACGCTGATTCCGGCCGCGGCGCTGATCGGGCTGATGTTCGCCTGGCTTGCCCGCGGGAAGCCTTCGCAGGCGCCCCTGCATACTGCCTCAATCGTGCCACCCTTTGCCGGGCTCTCCAGCAATGTGCTGATCGTCTCGAACTTCATCGCGCTGGGCGGCGTCGAGGTCAGCGCCGTGCACATACGGGACATGCGCCGGCCGCTGTGCAATTACCTCAAGGCAGTGACCGTGGCCGCCGTGCTGGGCCTCCTGATCTACATTCCCGGCACGGTTGCCGTCGCCGTGGCCGTGCCCGCCAAGCAGATCGACCTGAATGCCGGCACCGCCCAGGCATTTGCCCACTTCACCGGGGGGGCTGGGCATCGGCTGGCTGGGCCCGATCCTGTCAGCCATGCTGCTGATCGGCGCACTCGCGGGGTCGCTGTCCTGGGTAGCGGGACCGAGCCGTGGATTACTGTTTGTGGGGCAGCAGGGCTACCTGCCGCCGCTGTTCCAGCGCGTCAACCGTTTCGGGGTGCAGGCGCCAATCGTGCTGGCGCAGGCAATCATCGTTACTGTACTGGCCGTCTTGTTCGTGGTAATACCGGGCGTATCCGACGCGTTTTGGGTGCTGCAGGCAATGATGGCGATCCTCTATCTGCTGATGTATGTCTTGATGTTTGCGGCGGCCTGGCGGCTGCGAAAGAAGCAGCCCGACTTGCCTCGTCCGTTTCGGGTGCCGCTGCTGCCGCTGGTGGTGGTAGTGGGCATCCTAGCGGCCGGCGCGGGGATCGTGATCGGGCTGGTGCCGCCGGCGCAGTTCAAGGAAGGCCCGCCGCTAACCTATGCACTCCTGCTGACGGCGGGCGTGGCGCTGCTGGCGCTGCCGCCGCAAATCATCTATCAACTGCGCCGGCCGAGTTGGCGGGACGCGGCGACAGCCGCAACTGCTGAACTGGAATAGCCGACAGCAAAGCTGAGCTATCCTCGCTTTGTGGAACTGATGCCGCAGAAGTGATCAGGAGTACTTGATGTTGCGGACAATATTGCGCGCAAAGCTACGTAGACAGCGCGTCGACCATCCCCTGGTAGCGCGCCCTGACCTTGTCCAACGTATTCAGGCAAGCACCAACGGCGACGTGACCACGGTCATAGCTCCTGCAGGGTATGGTAAGACGACAATCATCACGCAATGGGCCGCCCAGACCGCCCTGCCGGTTGCCTGGTTCTCCATCGACGACACTGATAACGACCTCGTGCAGTTTCTCTCCTATCTGGCTTCGGCCATCCAGACAATCTTTCCTGATGCGTGCCTGCACTTGCTCGAGCTGCTTAATCGCTCGCCCCTGCCCGATATGGGACACCTGGCGGCAATGCTTAGCAATGAGATCGATGCCGTGCCCCAGCGCTTTGTCCTGGTGCTCGACGACTATCACTGCGTAGCTGAGCCGGCCATCCAGCAGCTGCTCAACGAACTGCTGCGCCACCCCTTGCACAAAATGCACCTGGTGATCTCCAGCCGCAGCCAACCCACGCTGGCCCTTGCCCGCCTGCGCGGCAATCGCCGCCTCGCCGAACTGCACACGCAGGACCTGCGCCTCACCTATGCGGAAGCTGAGGCGCTCCTAGCCCAGACAGCGCATAGTCCCCATTCAAGCCAGGAAGTCACTACGCTGCTCGCTCGCACCGAGGGTTGGATGACCGGCGCACACCTCGTCGCCTTGGCGCTTGGCAAGACGGAGGACTTCACTGCCTTGCTCGGCGAGCAGGGAAACCGGATCGATCGCTACACGTCCGACTATCTATTTGAACAAGTGCTGCTCCAGCAGTCGCCGCTGGTACGCGACTTTCTGCTCAAGACGTCGATTCTAGAGCGCCTCTCGCCAAGCTTGGCCGAGGCGGTAATCGGCAGTGCCCACGGCCGCAGCGGTATTTCGCTGGGCGCGCTGGCGCGTGCAGGTCTCTTCTTGAATGCGGTCGACGATGTGGCCAGAGATGCCGGCGAGTGGTACAGCTATCATCTGCTATTTCGCAGCGTGCTGCGCCACCAGCTCGAAGCGACCGCATCCTATAGCGAGATCGCCGTGCTGCACCGGCGTGCCAGCGCCTGGTACTGCCAGAATGGCTTTTTTGACGAAGCACTCCACCACGCCTTTGCCGCCGGCGACACGCAGTTAGCATTGCAAATCGTGATCGACCATTTTACAAGCTGGCTCGAATGGGAACGCTGGCGCACGATCGAGCGCAGGATTAACCTATTGCCGGCCGATCTCCTCGCTCGGCATCCTTGGCTCTTGATGGCTAGAGCCCATATCCTCGCCCTCCAGTTCAAGTGGCATGTGCTGCAGCCGCTACTCACGCGTGCCGAGCAGCAGCTCGCCGGCAACGATCAGCTGGCTCCGGCCCAGGAGCGCCTGCTCCGCAGCTATCTGGATGTTCTATGGGCCCTCCATTGGTCGTCGACCTACGATGCACCTAAGGCCATCGAGGCCGCCCAGCGTGCCCTGAATATCCTACCGGTACACCATTATTATGCGCGCGGCGTGCTGCAGCTTGCGTTGACGCTTTCGCTGCAAGCCAGCGGCCAGGTCGAATTGGCCGAGCAGATGCTGACGGCGGCGCTGGCCCAAGCGGAGCTGGCGCCGCCCGGCAGCCTTGCCCCACTGCGCCCGCTTTTGTGCCTGGCGACTATCTACTTTACCGAAGGCGATGTTGTATCCGCCGCCCAGGCCAGCCGTATCTTGCTGCAAAAGGCGATCGAAACGAAGTCTTTGTTCAACCAACAGATCGCACACCTGGCCATGGGCGCCGCGGCCTACGAGATGAACGACCTGGAGTCCGCGGTCGCTCACTTCCGGCAGGGCGCGGATTTGCGCCATATCGGCCAGGTGCGCTCTGGACATGAATGCCTGGTCGGTCTTGCGCTCGCCTATCAAGCGCTGCAGCGCAATGAGGCCGTCAAGACCACGCTCGCCCAACTGGCCGATTACCACAGCGAAGTTGCCAGCAGTGTTCTTGCGGCCGAAGCAGTTTCGCTGCAGCGGCGCTTGGGACTTATCAGCGCAGGGCCGAGTATGCATGACGTGCTGCGCAGAAGTGTGCCAGCGCGCATGGGCATCTGGTATGGCTGGCTGGAGGTGCCTGCTATTACGGAGGTGCGCCTGGCGCTTGCCGGCGGGCAGCCCCGCAGCCTGGCACAGGCGGAAACTGCGTTGAACCAACTTATGGCGCTGGCAATCGACTTGCACAGGCCGGGTTTCCAAGCCATGCTGCTGGCGTTAAAAGCAATTCTGCTGCTGCAGCGGCGCCAAGGGGCAGCCGCGCTCGAGCTACTGCGCCAGGCCATCATCCTGGGCGAAACACGCGGCCTCGTGCGCAGCATTGCAGATGCGGGGCCACAGCTCAAACCGCTTCTGGCGGAGCTTGCGATCCTGCAGCCATCGGCGTATGTGGAGCGCATCCGTGCCGCCGCAGATTTTGCGCCCAGTGGAGTGCAGTACCGGCAGATCCCACCTGCTGTCGGCAATCCCACTGCGCCACTCACGCGGCGCGAACGCGAAGTGCTAAACCTCCTGGGGCAGCACCGCACGGATCGCGAAATTGCCGAAACCCTCGTCATTTCGCCGCTAACCGTACGCACCCATATTGAAAACCTCTCCTCCAAGCTCTCCGTGAATGGTCGCCGCGCGATCGTCAGCCGCGCACGCGAATGTGGGCTGCTGCTCTGACACCCGCAGGCCAGCACTTCCGCGTGATATACCCAGAATATCCCCAGAAATATCCCCAGTTTTCCCTCTAGCGAACAGCGCTGTCTACCTGTATTGTGTGGCAAGAGCTTGCGACACAAATCAAAGGTCGCAGGATACAGCTAGGAGACGGTGGCATGTTACAGGAAGGCACTCAGGCCTATCACATCGTTGCGTACGAATTTGCCGGTCGTAGACGCGCTGTAGAGGTCATCGACCTCATCCGCAAGGCAGGTGGCAGCCACCATTACAAAGTTACGGCGTGGGCCGTTGTCGAAGTTGATGACAATGGCCAGGCGCATGTCAGCCAGTCGGGGCACGGCGGCATGGGCACGGCTGTGGGCAGCGCTGCCGGTGCGCTGCTTGGCTTGATCGGAGGACCTGCCGGGCTGCTGGTCTGGACCCTGGGCGGCGCGCTGGTCGGAGGCCTGGCAGGCAAATTTATGGGGCGTTATTTTGACGAGGAGGAGCTCAAGGCCATGACCGCGGGCATGGGCCCGAATGCCTCGGCTATTATCGTCATTGTTCAGGACACGCTTATGGCAGGTATGGCAGGCGCCTTGGACAAATACGGCGCCAAGGTGGTCACCGTGACCCTGAGCAGCCACCTCTTGGGCGAGATGGCGACGTATGAGGCTATCGGCTTAGGCGAAAACACCAAGATGACCCGCCATGGGTTGCTCCTCGCCTGATTTAGTCGGCGATCTCGAAATTTATGTCAATGTCACTGCCTGCGTCCGGCGGCAGCGTTTCTTCTTCGACAAGACCGGCCGCGAGCTTTTCCTTATGCCGCAGCAGCTTGAGCAGATCGTGATAGGTTTCGGCGACTCGATAATAGCCACTACCCTGCTCATCCACGAGGATCGTGAAATCGCGTGACGGCAGTTCGCGCTGGGTCTGAACAAAGCCGAAAACGCCCAGGGCGATCAAAGCCAGGGCTATGGCAAGGAGGATAATCGGCAGATTACGCTGAAAGAATCCCATGCTAGTACCTTAGTGGCGGTATACATGAGTGCAGTTGTGGCTGAATAACTCTGAATAACTCTGAATAACTCTGGATAACTCGGAATAACTAGTTATTCGGCGGTCTTGGAGGCGACGGCTGTATCCTTTTTGACATGGCCGCGATGCTTGAGGCCCATGAAGACGCCCAAGGCGGCGATCGGCAGGGCGATGCCTGCGCCGTACTGCAGAAGGTTCTCCTGCTGGCCGCTAAAGACGGCGCCGAGGAACTCAATCGCCAGCACGACGACCGTTACACCGACCAAGTTGGTCTCCAGATCTTCGGAGCTTTCAGTCTTCATCCACATGGGCAGCGGGACGTCCTGAATAAAGAGCTGGTAGAGGCCCATGGCGGTGATGTAGAGAACCGTTCCGATCAGGAACTGGTGGACGAATTCGAGGAGCTCAAAAATGGGCAGGATCTCGGTGGGATGGCCGGTCTGGATCACCGAGATGCTGCGCAGTACAAACATGACGAGACCAAAGCCGCCAAAGAGAAACATGACGGCAGCGGCGATGGCGAGGCCGACAATCGGCACGATCGCCAGGTAACGGGTGGCGCCGATAAATTTGACGATCATAGTTCTCCCCTTTTTTGTGCGTTTCGGGCGACACGGCGGCTGTTGCACCCCTGCACACGGCAAGGGTTATCTGTTACAGCGTACCGCAAAAAGGCAGTCAAATGTGCGGCCTCGACTGAGGATATAGTTGAGGATTTTATCGCGCGCTGGCGTGGAAAGTACCCATCTCCTGGGGTTAGGTGTTTATCCTCGAAGATATCCTCGAAAATATCCTCAGGTGGTGGGCTGCGAGGGAACGCGGCGCGTGATAGGCTGCAACCATAGCACTGGTACGCAGCACTTTGGAATGAGGTTTGAGCTTATGCCACAAAAAAAGACGGGGGCGCCCCCACAGCAGATCAGCCGTCTGCCGCAATTGTCAGGCAGTTCTATTGAGGAACGCTACGATCGCGGACGGGAACAACGTAAGGTGACACGACGCTCCGCCCATGCCGAGTGGTCACCGCCGCAGGGCCGGGACATGCTCGGCCTGCTGGCAGCGTCGAATGAGGGGCGAGTAGCGGAGCTTGTGCCGATCCGCCACAGCCGCATGCTCGCTTCGCCTTTCACCTTCTATCGGGGCGCGCCCGCCGTCATGGCGTATGACCTCGCCCACACGCCCAGCAGCGGCATCGTCGCCCAGCTTTGCGGCGACTGCCATATCAGCAACTTCGGCATGTTTGCTTCGCCTGAACGTGCGCTGGTTTTTGACCTGAACGACTTTGACGAGACGCTGCCCGGGCCATTTGAATGGGATGTCAAGCGTACGGCAGCGTCGATTGTGGTGGCAGCGCGCAACGCCAGAATTGACGAAGGTGATGCCCAGGAGGCCGTCGCCTTGGCCTTGCGTATCTATCGCGAAAAGATGCACGAGTTTGCCCACCGTGGGTATCTGGACACTTGGTACAGCCGGACCGAAGCCGACGTGTTGCTTGAGATGGTAGACAAGAAGCACCGCAAGACGGCGTCGGCACAGCTGGCGCGCGTGCAGCAGCGTGACCGGCTGCAGGCGTTGGCCAAGCTGACCGAGGTGGTGGACGGCCAGCGCCGCATCGTGCACGCCCCCCCACTGATTTATCGCCTCGAGAAGCAGGATGCCGCCACGCGCGTATGGTTGACGGAGCTGTTCCAGTCTTACTATGAATCGCTGGAGGAGAGCCGCAAACGGCTGCTCTCCCGCTATCGGCTGATCGACCTGGCCCACAAGGTGGTCGGCGTGGGCAGCGTGGGCACACGCTGCTTCGTTTCTTACTGGGAGGGAGACTCTGAGGATGACCCTCTGTTCCTGCAGATCAAACAAGCCAACACGTCGCTGCTGGAACCGTACGCTGGGCGCAGCGAATACGATTACCCTGGCCAGCGGGTCGTCACCGGACAGCGGCTGATGCAGGCAACCAGCGATATCTTCCTGGGCTACACGCGCTCCGGCGACCAAGACTACTTTGTGCGCCAGCTCTATGACATGAAAGGCTCGGCCAATCTCGATACGATCCCGGCGGCCTACCTGGTACGCTATGCCGCGCTCTGCGGGGCGGTGCTCGCCCGTGCCCACGCCCGCAGCGGTGACCCGGCCGAGATCGCCGGCTACCTCGGCAAGTCCGGCGCCTTTGATAAGGCGCTGGTCGAGTTCGCCTTCCGCTATGCCGACCAGAATGATGCGGACTATGCGGCGTTTAAGCATGCCGTGGCCGAGGGCAAAGTGGAGGCACGGGCCCAAGAACCCGCCAAGGGCGCGCCGGCCAAAGCAAAATAAGGGGGGATCGGCATGACACAAGCTGCAACTCCCCGAAAAAATCCTTGATCTGCGTCGAGCAGCGGGCGCGCGTACGCGTTATGCTGATGGCTGCCGCCCGCTCCTTGAGCAAAGCGGTTACGGAATGCCATGTGTGTATTATCTTTTAGAAAAGGTCGAATCTTATGCCATCCATCTCACTACGAATGAAGGCTCTGGGTCCGCTCTGCGCCGCGGCCCTGCTATTGAGCGCTTGCGTGCCGGTGACGCGCGAGGGTGTGGCCGCAGCTGAGGCGGGCGCTGCCCACGATACTGCGCAGGGTGAAGCGCATGCCGCCCACTGGAGCTACGAAGGTAACACAGGCCCTGCGCATTGGGGCGACCTGAACCCTGACTATGCTGCATGTGCCACAGGCAAAGCGCAGTCGCCGATCGACGTCGACGCGGTACAGGAAGAGAACCTGACCAACCTCGCCTTCAACTACAACCCGAGCAACGTCAACATCGTCAACAACGGCCATACCGTTGAGGTGGTTTATGCCCCCGGCAGCTTCTTCACGTTAGACGGCGAGCAGTACGACCTCAAACAGTTCCACTTCCATGCGCCGAGCGAACACACGGTGGACGGGCAGCCTGCGGCCATAGAACTGCACCTGGTGCACGAGACTGCAGGTGGCCAAAAGGCCGTCGTCGGCGTGTTGATCAACGAAGGGGCGGCCAACACGGCTTTCCAGCCCGTGTGGGATCACCTGCCTGCCGCCGAAGGGGCTGAGCAGGAATATGACGTTCAGGTCAACGCCGCCGACCTGCTGCCCGTCGACCAGACGACATTCCGCTATGCCGGCTCGTTGACCACGCCGCCATGCAGCGAGGGGGTAAGCTGGTTCCTGATGATCCGCCCCATCGAACTCTCCGCCGAGCAGATAGCCGCCTTCACCGCCATTTACGACGGCAACAACCGGCCCGTGCAGCCGCTGGATGGGCGCACGGTAGAGGCAGATACGACTCCGTAAACGCGCCAGGCGAACTTGGCGCTGGGGTACACGTGCAAGAGCTACCCCCACACCTCCTATGGCTTCCGGGAAGCCCCCGACCTTCGGTCGGCACCCTCTTCCCGGAAGAGCTGTCTTCGCCGGCGATCAGAGGAAAGATCTTGAAGTGCAGGTCGTGCAGCAGGTCGTTCCTGAGGAGCCGGCCAGCATATAGGAAGATGTTACGGCCCGGCTGCTGCTTCGATAAGGCGCACGTTCAGAACCCTAAGTCATACAATTTGGTCTTTGACAGCCTACTAGCCGTTTGCTACACTCGAACCGAACGGATGTTCTATTCGTGAGGGCCCAGTTGGCTGCACGAGGCGAGGCGGAAAGACTAGGGGAACTACGGCGATGACCATCATTGACAATGAAATGCTGTGGCGCCAGTTTGGCGCGGCCATCGACATGTTGGGCGAGACGCTGCGCGCCTGCCCGGATGAACTATGGGAAAATCGCGGGCACTGTCCCAATGAGTATCGAATTTAGCGGCGAAATCTGGTACTGGCGCGGCCCCGCGCCCTGGTACTTCGTGACCGTTCCCCCGCAGCAGTGCCGCGACCTAAAAGCCATATCAGGAGTCGTGACTTATGGCTGGGGCATGATCCCGGCCACTGTTCGCATCGGCAAAAGCGAGTGGAAGACTTCCTTGTAGCCCAAAGATGATCGCTACATCGTTCCCATTAAAGCCAGCGTGCGAAAAGCAGAAGATCTTGCGGAAGGCGCCCAGATAACAGTACGACTCGCAATCGGTTAGGCGTGGGAGTCTGCAGGCGTCGCTAGCTGCCGAACTACCGCCCGCATGGCGTATGGCAGGCGGGTGCACCCACCATGCATGTGGTGAGAAGAACCGGGCAGATCCGGAAAGTGAGGCTGGGTTGTCATCACGACGCCCGCGCGCCAGTTTCCTGCAAGGTTTCCTCTATGTAGCCGCCGGCACCCGCCTGGCGCAGCACAGCCTGGATGGTCTCTACCAAGGTGCGAGCAGAGGCGGCGCTGAGCTCTACAGCCACGCGCGCGCCAGGACCTTGGGACTCGTCGACAAAGTCAATGTTGAGGGCATGGTCCAGCGGTGCAGCAAACGGGTGGTCGTAGGACACGTTGGCCTGGCGAACGGTGAACCAGCCGCCTGCCCCTTTGCCGCTGCCCTGGATGGTGATCTGTTCGACAATCATCGTACACATCGTTATTTCCTTTGCAGTGCTTTACGCGGCCGGATTTCCAAGATATTTCTCGAGAAAGGCGAAGATTTTTTGCCAGCCATCCACCGCTTGTTCCGGGCGGTAGGCTGGCCGGTGATAATAGAAGAAGCCGTGGCCCGCGTTGGGATATATGTGGAACTCGTAGCTCTTGCCGTGCCGTCTGAGTTCTTCCTCATGCCGCGCGACCTGCGCCGGCGTAGGACTTTGGTCCTCCTCGCCGAACAGACCCAGGATAGGACAAGGCAAGTCCCCGGTGTAGTCCAAGGGTGCGACCGGCTGATTGGGCGTCAGCTCCTGGGGTGACATGACGACGCGGCCGCCCCAGAGGTCGAGCACGACATCAAATCCCGGCGCACGGCACGCGGCGAGATAGGCATGGCGCCCGCCGGAACAAGTGCCGAAGACCGCGACCTTGCCGTTGCTGATGGGCTGGCTGCGCAGATATGCCTGCGCACCTGCAGTATCGCCCACGGCCTGGTCATCCGGTAAGCCGCCCGCGGCACGTACCATCGCCGCCACATCATCCGGCGCGCCATGGCCAGCGCGATAGTAGAGGTTGGGCGACAGCGCCGCATAGCCGTGATGGGCAAATTTGCGCGTCGCCTCCCGATACCATTCATCCCAGCCCGGCATATGATGGACCAGGACGATGCCGGGGAATGGTCCCGGACCAAGGGGACGCGCGTAGTAGGCATTAATCATGTCCCCGTTGGCGCCGTGGATCATGATCGTCTCGGCCAACATTCCTTCGTATATATCCGTATGGTACATGGGTTACTCCCGTGCCTGGCTGTGATATGACCTTTTCGCACAGCCTAGGCGAACGCCGCGCCTCTGTCAAATGGGCTCTTGCCGAGGTTGACCCACTGCCTTGATACTATCGAACACTTGTGCCAGGCTGCATTATCCGTACGTGTTCTCTAGACCGGCGCGCAGCGCTGCCTGAATAGGCAAAGCCCATCTCCCAGGCGGTGCCGGAGTCCACATCGGGACCGTTCCACACAGCAATGACCAGGCTGGCACGCTCCAGGGCATCCAGATCAGCCGCGAAGATCGCAGCAAAATCGGTGCCGGCGCCGGCTTTCAGGCCGCCATCGCGATGGGGAAGATAGGTGTACAGGCCAAGATCACGGCAGATTGCGTCGATCTGCTCAAGATACCAGCGTTCGCCAGGGTCGAACAGCGGGCCAGCGATGTAAATGTAGGGTGTTTTTGCAGTTGCGCTCACCAGTGGTGTGCCTCTAACTCTTCAGCGTGCTCCTCGTAGTGTTCGTAGGCACTGAGCATCATTGCCGTAGGCCGGCGCCTGCCAGGATTCAGCCAGCGTCAATCTGCCTTGCGCAAACTGCAGGCGCAGCCCACCACGATAGAAGTCGACCTTCAAGTCGCCACTGTATCCGGTGTCTTCCACGATGGCGAAATCGCCCGGCCCCATGTAGGGAAACTCTTCGCTCATGAGGATTCTTGCCACATCGGCTCGGCGGGGATTGAATGGCTCGTCCGGGCCGCTGCGAAAAACGCTGCCCATGAGGTGCGCGATCCCGGGTTCGTCGCCGCGGGAGGACCAGCGGCGGATCAGACCGTTGCCAAGGTCGCCAATATAGGTCGGTGCGGCGAGAAGGGTGGCCATGTGAACATTAGTATACGCGTTTCGCAAGTAAGCACCTAAGCTCCACTTTTAGCTGGCCCTGCAGATTTTTGGGTTGCGACACGGGAGGTAATATCATATCGCCCTCGAGCTTGGCATCCACTACCCCGGGCTTGTTTCCGAACTGGTCGTGATTTCATTTTCTTCAGAGGACTCTTGAAATGCCAGAAGCGATAACCGCTGCGTATTTTGTCGAACGGCTAAAAGCACTCCATTCGCCCGATGAACAGAGGAACTATGAACGTGCTTTTAAGCATGGTGAGAATGACGAATTGATCGGTGTACGCATGGGGCAGGTTTTCGAACTCGCCAAGGAGTTTATCGCTATGCCTCTCGACGAGATCGAGAAACTGCTGGAGAGCTCGTTTCACGGAGCCAGAGTGGGCGCCGTAAGTATTATGGATTTCCAGGCGCGCAGCAAACAAGTCGATGAGCAGCGCAGAAAAGCACTGTTTGATCTCTATCTGCGGCGCCACGATCGCATCAACAACTGGGACTTGGTGGACCGCAGCGCGCCGTATGTCGTCGGTGGGTATTTATCTGACAAGCCTCGCGACGTCCTATACGAATTGGCGCGTTCCAGCAGCATCTGGGAACGGAGAACTGCGATTGTCAGCACCTACTATTTCATTCGGCAGGGCAATGTAGCAGATACGTTCAAGATTGCGGAAATACTTGTGCATGATGACCACGATCTGATTCAGAAGGCCGTCGGAGGCTGGATACGCGAGGCAGGCAAAAAAGACCTGGCGGGCCTGTTGGCCTTTCTAGATCGATATGCAGCCACGATGCCGCGCACAATGCTGCGGTATGCGATTGAACACCTGGAACCGGAACAGCGTGCTCACTATCTTAGCAGCAAGAAAGCCTGACAGAGACAAACATTCATGCTCGGTCAGCAGGGTGTCGTGTCATACTGCTGCGTCAGCGATTAGCCAGCACACTGCGGCAGCACAGGTTTGATATCGATGACCGGCGTGCCATCAATCGCTTCGATTGGGCCGACTTTCAGACTGGTCCCGCTTATTTCCAGCACTGTCACGCGATGGAGGCCAATTGGATTTGGTCGATCAGGGGAGCGTGTGGCAAATACCCCGGTTAGCGGATTTTCAATCTCCCCGCGTGGATGCACCTGGAGTACGTCGCGCGCCGCACGGTGAAACCAGGTGAGAATGATCAGCGCGTCCCCTACAGCGATCCCGTGAAGGGCTTGTGCGGCAGACTCCGTGACCTCTATCCAAGCGTCGGGAGCGCCTTCGTCGCCCTGGCGCGGGGCAGCCTCGAGCATGGTGAGTTCAGAACGGATTAAGCCAATCGGTTGGAGGGTATGGCTGGTGTCAGTCATAGTATGGCCGAGTATACACCTAACTCAGTGCCCGTAAAACTGGATGAATATCAGATGGCCGGCCTGGATTTCCCCGCTGCCGCGGAGGACGAACATGACGAGGCCAAAGCCGCCGAAGAGGAACATCAGATCACAGTCTTCTCTCTTTTTGGTGGCCCGAAGACCGCATGCATTGCCCGGGAAATGATTCCCAACCGACCTCACACAGAATATACCGCTGGCGGCCAGCGGTATACCGTTGCCACCAAGGATAATTATGAGGATTTTTCCCAGCATCTCCTTTTCTTGCCGCCATTCTTGCAACCAGAGCCATTTTTGCTCACTTGACAACGGCGGCGCTCATGATTATGTTGAGGGTGGCATGAGTGGGGCAGTTGCTGCGCAGGAGCATTCGTCCGGCAAGCTATGCATGGAGAGGTAAGATAATGATCGCAATCGAGGATTTAGATCTTACTGACGAACTCGCCATCCAACAAGCCGCCACCCTGCTGGTAAGCGGCTTTGCCGCCCACGCGCCGGAGGCATGGCCGGAGATGCGATCGGCGCTGGAGGAGGTGCACGAGGCACTCGAAGCCGGCAAATTCTGCCGCGTGGCGCGTGCTGTGGATGGCAGGGTGGTGGGCTGGATCGCCGGCCGCCCCGAATATGGTGGTAACGTGTGGGAACTGCACCCGCTGGTCGTTGACCCGGCGTGGCAAGGGCAAGGTATCGGCCGGGCACTCGTGGCTGACTTCGAGGCGCAGGTCCGGGCGCGCGGCGGCATCACTATCCGGCTGGGCAGCGACGACGAAACCAACATGACCAGCCTGGGCGGCGTCGATCTCTACCCCGACGTCTGGCATCACATTCAGCAGATCCGCAATCTGCGGCGCCACCCGTATACCTTCTACCAGAAATGCGGTTTTGTCATCGTCGGCGTCATGCCGGATGCCAACGGATTTGGCAAGCCGGACATCTTGCTGGCGAAGCGGGTGAGCGTAACGAAGTGACAAAGCAGGAATGCCAACCATGAACCAAGTACAGTTCGGCCTGATCGTGCCGGAAACGACCCCGGACCCGTCGCAACGCCACCTCTACATGGCGGACGTAAACCGCCTCCTCAGCTATGTGAAGGGTCACTACCATTCGGCGTGGTTTATTGATCACCTTGGGGGCGACGAGTTAGAGGGCTGGACGGCGCTTACTTATTTATCTGCGTTGCATCCGGAGTTCGTGTGGGGCCATTCGGTGCTCTCCCAGTCATTTCGCAACCCGGCGCTCGTCGCAAAGATGGCGGCGACGCTCCAGTTTATGTCGGGCGGCCGCTTTCTCCTCGGCATTGGCGCCGGCGGCCAGGAGGCTGAGCACCTGGCCTATGGCTACAGCTTTGGCAGCGGGAGTGCCAGGGTGGCAGCACTTGACGAGGCGCTGCATATTATCAAGGCGATGTGGACCCAAGAGCATACGACTTTTGCGGGCACGTACTATGGTGTCAAAGGGGCGTCGTGTGAACCCAAGCCCCAGCCTCCGCCCGCAATCATGGTGGGGGCGTTTAAACCGAAGATGCTGCGCCTGACGGCCCGTCACGCCGACTGGTGGAACGTGTCCTCGACGGGCATCGAGCAATATCGCAGCTACGTGCAAGAGTTTGAGCGGGCGTGCGCGGAAATCGGGCGCGACCCGGCGACAGTCCGGCGCACGCGGGGAGGCGGCTGTGTCTGCGCGTCTAGCACTGCAGAAGTCGTGGAGTTGGCAGCTGGGCGGCTGCAGTTGCGGGGAGCCTCCGCGTACCAGGTAGGTGAGGACTTTGTCGGCACCCCGGCCCAGATCATCGAACAGATGCAGCCGTTCGTCGAGCTAGGGGTCGACTATTTCATGTTGGACTGTGGCGGCTTCCCGCAGTTGACGACGGTCGAGCTACTGGTGCATGAGGTGCTGCCGGCACTCAACCGGTGAGTGTCACCTGTTGCACACTTTAAGCATGCCTTGACCGGTTAGACAAGTGCGGTATGCGTAGAGGGACTACTGCCTTCTTTCTTCCGCGCCGGCTTTTTCTTAATCAAAATCAACTGCTCAATATCCTCTACATCTTTCTGACAGGTCAGTGAGTCGCTAACACGGATGTACAGCCAACAGCCGTCAGGATGGCGCGGAGTATCAGTTAACGCCTGCCGCACAGTTGTACCAAAGGATTCTAGCCTTGCCAGGGCTTGTTCCAGTTCCTTCTTACCCAGCACCACCATGGCAGTAAACGAACCGTGTTCGGGGTACATCTCGCACAAAGGCCGCCCGCTCTTGCGGTGCTGCAAATTCCACCCGTAGCGTGGCCCACCGCATTGCAGAATGGGAACTACATCGTACGTCTCTACCAGGAAACGCCGCAGTGCGGTCCATGCCTCCGCCAGGGGTGGTCCAATCACGTCGATCATGTCTGCGTCCGATGGCGGCTTCTTTTTGTCAATCAAGCGTTCATGCACCATAAGTTCCTCCTTGTAGAATGTATAGGCAAGTCGTTCTCGATTCTGATATTGCTCGCCAGGACACCATTCTACTCCAAAATGATACCTATAGGTCGCCGAGCAGAGTCCCAGCTCGATACGCTATCTGGGCCGTATCGAACATTTGTGCTAGGATGCATTTGGTCGCCTACAGGGGAGGGCCGCGTGGCGCGATCGTTACGAGCGCGGGGAAGCTGCTAGAACCGTATACACGCTGCACAAGTAACTACGAACCATAAGGAGGCCACATGACACATTCGCAACCACAGGGTTTTCTCGCCGTCCCGCCCACGGGCAAGGGGCCTGGTGTATTGGTCTTGCATGCGTGGTGGGGACTGAACGACACAATGCGGGCTTTCTGCACCCGACTCGCTGAAGCCGGTTTTATTGCCTTTGCCCCTGACCTCTATCATGGCAAGGTCACAGACACCATTGCCGGTGCTGAAGCCCTCAGCGATGCACTCGACAGCAAACAGGCGCAAGCCGACATCGCAGATGCGACCATGTTCCTCGACCAGCGTGCTGCGCAGGGCGATCGAGGCCTGGCCGTGATTGGCTTCTCGCTGGGCGCCTCTTACGCGCTGGCTCTCTCGGCCGCCGATCCCGAGCACATCCGTGCCGTCGTCACCTTCTACGGCACCCGGCCCGGCAACTACAGCAGCGCGCGCGCCGCCTACCTCGGTCACTTTGCCGAGGATGATGAGTTTGAGCCGCAATCCGAAGTCGATGTGCTGGAGGCAGCCCTACAGCGTGCCGGCCGCCCGGTGACCTTCTATCGTTACAGCGACACGGGACACTGGTTCTTTGAACCCGACCGTCCGCAAGCATACAACGAGGCGGCGGCGAGCCTGGCATGGGAGCGAACCCTGGCCTTCCTTGCGCAGAATATGGCTTCCCAGGTGCCGTTGACTTGGGCTATGCTTTAGCGTATGAAGCGTCGTGTGATTGGGCCCAGGAGGACACCCATGACTAGGATGACAGGATGACCAAAGCGCGTAATGGAGCCCCGAATCTCGTGCGCATCATGGTATTTGTTCTGGCCGCGGTGCCGGTGGTGCTGGCAGTGCTGCTGATCTACCTTTGGCTTGCCCCCTTCGGGCTGAGGCCCCGGTCGTCGCCCGCACCGCTGCGGGACTACAAGGAGGCGGCGGACGCCGTACAGCGGCTGGTCGACGCCGAAGGGGACGCAGTTAATCCACTGTGTCACACCCGCCTGCTAGGCCACGGTGCGAAGACCGCGCTGGTAGCTGTGATCTTTCACGGCATCAGCAACTGTCCCCAGCAGTTTGCCGCCCTCGCCGAAACGCTGCACGCGCAGGGCTACAATGTGCTGCTGGCGCGGCTTCCGCGGCAGGGCATGGCCGACCGGCTCTCTGCGGAACCGGCGCAGGCGAATGCCGAGGAAGCCGTGGCCCTGGCGCAGGACGTGGTGGATATTGCGCACGGGCTTGGCGAGGAAGTGACGGTCGTGGGCATGTCGGGCGGCGGCGTATTGGCCGGCTGGCTGGCGGAGAACCGGCCCGACATCCGCCGGGCCGTGCTGATTGCACCGATGTTTGGCGTGCAAGCCTTTCCGGCCAACCTGACACGTCCGATCGCCACGGCCGTGCGGCTGCTGCCCAACTGGTGGGGGTGGTTCGATCCCCTGCTGCAAGAGAAGGCGCTGGGGCCACAGCATGCCTATCCACGCTACTCTTCGCGCACGGTGGCCGAGTATCTGCGCCTGGCTGCGCAGGTGGCGGAAGAGGCGCAATCGCGGCCGCCGGCCGTGCAAGACATCCGCATCATAGGCAACCTGAATGACGAGTCTGTGCGCACCGAGATGTACCGTGAGGTCGCCGCCGCATGGCGGGCGCATGGGGCCAACGTATTTCTCTACGAGTTTGGGCTGTCCGCCGGGCTGAAGCATGACATGATCGACCCCGACCAGCCCTATGCGGCAGTGGACGTAGTGCACCCGTATCTGGTGGAGGTCATCACGGCTGAGCGGCCGAGTGCGCGATAGAGGGACGGAGACCACCTCCAGGAGGTGGTATTTCCTGGAGGTGGGAGTTCGGCCCGGCGGGTCATTTGCCACCTTCCATCGCCTTAATCACACGCAGTGCACGCAGTGTAACTCACTTACTTGGTTTGCCCCTCCGCTCGATTGCATGCCAGCCAAGCCTTATGAGCCATAAGAGGTTGGTGGAAGCTCCTCATGGACCAGCGGCCATGCCCTGCGATGCCCTGCGCCGAAGCCTCCATCAGGGTGGTGAGGCGGCGCTGGCGGGTAGCTTCTTGCTTGGCGCTGAGAATCCACCAGGCGCCCCTGCGCCGCCAGTTCCTCGACGCGGCGGATGTTCACCTGGCTCCAGTTGCTGCGGGGCCGGCGCGGTGTGAAGCAGATGCGGTAGCGCTCGTCGTCGACAGTGTAGCGCACGCCGTCGATCCAGCCGGCGCACAACGCCTCGTCCACCGCCTCCGGATACGAGGATCCCCTGTTCGGCAGCGCTCTTTCTAAAGAAACCGACCCACATCTCGCCGGCATCTGGGTTCTGCGCAAACCACACGCGCAGCTCATCGCTTGTACGAAAAAAGATAGCGTCCATGTGGGGTATTATAAGCGAGATGGCTGCGAGGTTTCACAACGGCATTTGGAGGCAACAATGACACAAAAGGTGTTTTCACCGGCAGCTGCTCGGATCGCAGCCAATGTGGCAACGGGGGGCTTCGTGCTGGCGGCAGTTCTGCAGCTGCTGCTGGCGCTGGGCCTGCTGCCGGTGACCGTGGCGTGGGGCGGCTCCCAAGCGATCCTTACGCCGCAACTGCAAATTGCCAGCATTGCGGCGGCAATCCTCCTCGGCTTGTTCGCCTACGTCATCCGGCGCCGGGCCGGTTTGGTAAGCAGCACGCCGCCCTCAAAATTCATCAGGCTTGCGGCGTGGGTCATCACGCTCTACATGGCCGTCAACACTCTCGGCAATTTTGCCTCGCAGAGCCGCATTGAGGCGCTTCTGTTCGGCCCCATCTCGCTCGTGCTGGCAGTGTCTTGCCTCCTGGTCTCGGCCTCGCGGCTCGACAGGCAGTAGCGTCAAAGCTTGCCGCAAGCTGAGTGTGCGCGGAAGGTCGAGCCCCACGGCTACGCCGGAATCGTGACCTAGATAGGATTTACGCAAACAATAACGATATATCGCAATAATACGGCTTGACATCTACTTTTTCATCATATATACTACCAACAGCGATATAACGATGTATCGCGATACACAATAAGACTCATACTGAATCGGGCAACGGCAACAATTCGTTACAAGATAGTGTAAGTCATTATCATCACAAGAAGTGAGGTTTTATGCGAGATGGAAAAATGTACGATGCCAATCAGCCGGGTGGCCGGCGCGGTGATCACAAGGGAAGATGGAAGGAAGGCCGTCAGGAAGGCGCCAACGATGAATCAAGCATGCAGGGTAGAGGCCAGCGCGGGTATAATCGTCGCGGCGGCGAACGTGATCGCGCGCGGCGTGGCGATGCGCGCTATATCCTGCTCGATGCGTTGCGCGATGGCCCCAAACATGGCTACGAGATCATCAAGGCATTGGAAGAACGCTCCGCCGGCAAGTACATTCCCAGCCCCGGTACGGTCTACCCGACCCTGCAATATCTGGAGGATCAGGGGTTCGTGCGCGCCAACCAAGAAGCCGAGCGACGGATTTATCAACTGACAGAGTCCGGCCAGGCAGAACTTGATGCCCAGGCCAGCCAGGTGTCTGCCTTCTGGAAGCGGTTTGCGGGCAAGGGCTTGGCAGCAGCGACGCAACATGAGGTTAGATTCCTGGAAGATGAGCTCGAACACCTGAACCACATCGTGTGGAGCGGGCTGCGCCCGGCCATCGCCCAGGGCCAGCAGGACTCCATCCGCCGTGTACGCAGCGCGGTCGAAGAATGCCAAAACAAGGTTCGCGCGATCATTGCCACGGAGCAAACGGAATGAGCACGCCAGAAAAAAGTATGGAAAACTATGACCACTACATCAGCCAGCTGTTTGCAGTCGAGGACGATGTCCTCCGGGCGACGCGCGTGGCGATGCAGCAGGAGGGCTTGCGCCCGATCAATGTCTCTGCTCCCGGCGGTCAGTTGCTGCACCTGCTGGCCTTGATGAGCGGTGCGCGGCGTATCCTGGAAATCGGCACGCTGGGCGGGTACAGCGCAATCTGGCTGGCGCGCGCCTTACCCCCTGATGGTATATTGATTTCGTTGGAAATCGACGAACATCATGCCGAGGTTGCGCGCCGCAACCTCGGCCAGGCGGGACTGGCCACAAAGGTCCAAGTGCGTGTCGGGCCAGCGTTGGCGACCCTGGCCGCCATGGAGCAAGCGGGCGAAGCGCCTTTTGACCTGGTTTTTATCGATGCGGACAAAGATGGCTATGTCGCTTACCTGCCAATGGCCGTCGCCTTGGTGCGCGACGGTGGGTTGATCCTGGCCGACAATACGCTACCGGATGAGGTGCTCTCTGCCACGGGGGACAGCGGCACGAAACGCTACAACGCCGCCGTCGCCGCACATCCCGCGCTCGTGTCGACCATTGTGCCGGTGCTGCGGCGCGAGGGCTTTGATGGTCTGACGATCTCGATCAAGCGTACGCCGGACGCATGAAGCTGGCCAGGCATTGAGGCTGCCCGTTCCCTTGCGCAACATGAACCAGGAGATGCGTTGTGGAGCTTTTTGACGCAATTCTTAACCGCCGCACCATCAAAGATTTCAAGCCGGACCCTGTGCCGGACACTGTTTTAGAAAGTGCGCTGGGCGCCGGCCTTTGGGCACAGAATCAAGACCCAACAGCCCCAGACATATAACCTGCTTGCGATCGACCCCGCGGCGGAGGAGATCGGTGGCTTTCTCTACTTTGGCTATCCTGCCCTTGTCCCCACCTCCGCCACGCGTAAGTCCTTGACAGAAGTGATGCGGCGCCTGCCCTAGACGCAACGAAATGAGTCACAAGAATTTGGCAGATCCGCCAGGTCACAACCCCGCGGACGTTAAGGGGCGCGATACTGTACAGGCCGCAGGTTAATCATCCGCTGGACAGACCCAGCTATCAGGACCCCCGTTATCAGGACCAACTTCGGAACATATTGTGTGCTGGCTAGTGATCAATCTATGTCCACGCAAATCTTAGCCACGAAACTCTATTTCCCCCCGCTCCGGCCTGCAAGCGTGCTGCGAGCCCACTTGCTCCAGCGGTTGGACCAGGGCCTGCACCGCAAATTGACCCTGCTCTCAGCCCCTGCCGGCTTTGGCAAAACCACGCTGGTCAGTGAATGGCTCGCCGGGGAGCGCGCTGGGTCCAAGGGGTTCCAGGCGCGACCGGTCGCCTGGCTGTCGCTGGACGAAGGGGACAACGACCCCATACGCTTTCTGGCGTACCTCGTCGCTGCTTTGCAGACGATTGCACCGCATCTGGGAGAAGGGGTGTTGGCAGTGCTGCACTCGCCGCAGCCACCGCCCACCGAGTCAATTCTCACTACGCTGCTCAACGAAATCACCACTATCCCCCACGAGTTTGTCCTCGTCTTGGACGACTACCACGTGATTGACGCCAGCGCCATTGACCAGGCTCTCACCTTCCTGCTCGAGCACCTGCCGCCGGCGATGCATCTGGTCATCACCAGCCGTGAGGATCCGTCGCTGCCCCTGGCGCGCTACCGTGCACGCGGCCAATTGACCGAACTGCGTGCCGCGGACTTACGTTTCACCCCCGCCGAAGCCGGCGAATTTCTCAATCAGGGAATGGGTCTGCAGCTTGCAGCGGATGCGATCGCCGCCTTGGAAATCCGCACGGAAGGCTGGATTGCAGGGCTGCAGCTAGCCGCGATTTCCATGCAGGGGCAGACAGATGCCACGGGCTTCATCCAATCTTTCACCGGCAGCCATCGTTTCGTGCTGGATTATCTGGTCGAAGAAGTCCTGCTGCAGCAGCCCCAAGGCGTCCAGGCGTTCTTGCTGCACACATCGATCCTCGACCGGCTTTGTGGCCCGTTGTGCGATGCCGTCACCGGCCAGGCGGAAGGCAGCGCGCGCTTGGAGGCCCTGGAGCGCGGCAACTTCTTTGTCGTGCCGCTGGACGATCAGCGCCACTGGTACCGCTACCACCGCCTCTTTGCCGACGTGCTCTACACGCATTTGCTGGCGGAGCAGCCCAACCAGGTAGCCACGCTGCATCAGCGCGCAAGTGCGTGGTACGCGCACAATGGTTCGCCCGCCGCTGCGATCCGCCACGCGCTGGCAGCCAAGGATTTCGCGCGCGCGGCGGACCTGATCGAGCTGGCAGTGCCTGAGATGCGCAGGAGCAGGCAGGAGGCTACGGCGCTAGGCTGGCTCAAGGCGCTCCCCGACGAGTTGATCCGTTGCAGGCCCGTGCTCAGCGTTGGGTATGCCTGGGCATTGCTGACCAGCGGCATGCTGGAGGGTGTTGAGGTCCGGCTGCGGGACGCCGAACAGTGGCTGGATACTGCAGCGGAGAAACGTGAGCGACCGAAAGCCTCATCGGCTGAGATGGTGGTCGTAGACGAAGAGGAATTTCGAAGGCTACCGGGTTCGATCGCCGTTTACCGGGCCGCCCATGCCCAAGCTCGGGGCGATGTGGCCGACACCGTAAATTATGCCCGGCGGGCGCTTGAACTCGTATCTGAGGATGACCATCTCTGGCGCGGAGCAGCAGCGGCGCTCCTGGGACTCGCCTATCGGACGAGCGGGGATCTTGAGGCAGCGCACCGGACGTATGCCGACGGCATGGCGAGGGTGCAGAAGGCCGGGCACATCTCCGGAGCAATTGGTTGCGCAATCGCCCTGGCTGATATACGGATTGCGCAAGGTCGTCTCCACGAGGCGATGAGCACCTATGAGCGGGGATTGCAGCTTGCGACGGAGCAGGGCACACCCAGACTGCGGGGCACAGCAGACATGTACGTTGGAATGAGCGAACTCTACCGTGAACGTGATGATCTGAATGCCGCCTCCGAGCACCTGCTGAAAAGCAAGGAGCTGGGTGACCTCGCCGGGTTACCGCAGAACCCGTATCGCTGGTGCGTTGCCATGGCTCGCATACGCGAGGCTCACAGAGATCTGGACGGTGCACTCGAGCTGCTCCACGCGGCAGAGCGTCTGTATGCAGGTGACTTTTCCCCCAATGTGCGTCCTGTCGCGGCTTTCAAGACACGGGTATGGATCGCGCAGGGTAGATTGGGTGAAGCCCTCGGCTGGGCGCGGGAGCGGGACCTGTCCGCCCATGATGGCCTCAGCTACGTGCGCGAGTTCGAGCACATCACCCTGGCCAGGGTGCTCCTGGCACTCGATAAGAGTGGCCCGGCAGAGCGCTGCTTGCTTGAGGCAATGGAACTGCTGGAGCGCCTCCGGCAAGCGGCGGAAGCAGGTAGGAGAGCGGGAAGCGCCATCGAAATCCTGGTGCTGCAGGCATTGTCCCTGCAGATGCAGGGCGACATCCCTGCTGCCCTCGTACCGCTGGAACGCGCCCTGACGCTGGCCGAGCCCCAAGGCTACATCCGCATGTTTGTGGACGAAGGCGAACCCATGGCGCAACTTCTGCTCGCAGCTGCTGCCCGCGGGAGTATGCCGGAGTATACAGGCAAGCTGCTGGCAGAGTTTGAACCTGCATTGGGAGCTGAGCAACCGAGGAACGCAGGCCGATCTTCTCTCCGGACCTCCCTCGATCCGCAGCCCCTCGTCGAGCCGCTCAGCCAGCGTGAGCTGGAAGTGCTCCGCTTGTTCGCAAGCGAGCTTTCTGGGCCGGAGATCGCCGACGAACTTGTGGTCGCTTTGAGCACTGTCCGCACCCATACCAAGAGCATATACAGTAAACTCAACGTCAACAGTCGCCGGGCGGCCGTCAAACGCGCAGAGGAGTTAGGCTTGATCTAACCACGCAGTAGAGCTCCCCACCGTTCCCCACACAGTTCCCCACACGCATCCCACATAAACCCCCACATATGGGGGCGACACCTCCCCACATTCATCGGTATATTGTGGTCGAAGCAAAGCACGAACGCAACACGTTGGAGACTCATCCAGAGGGAGGAAAATGCAAGAGGCGCAGAATGAGTGATACGCACACAGCAAGTGGGGAGCATGACAAGCCTGGACTCTACGAGGTTCGCATCAAGGGACACCTGGATAGCCGGTGGGCTGGCTGGTTTGAAGACCTGACCATCGCGTTGGAAGACAACGGCGTGACCCTGTTAACCGGCCCGCTGCTCGATCAGGCCGCATTGCCTGGCCTGTTGAGGAAAGTGCGTGATGCAGGCCTGCCATTGGTCTCGATCACGCACGTTGAAAAGGAGACAAACCCATGAACACCACCATGCAGACCGCAGTCAGCAAAGGAGACAAACACATGTATACCAATCGGCAGTCCGCAGCGCTTGTGGGCGTACTATTTATCATCGCAACCGTTTCGGCCATCCTAGGCCTTCTCTTGTACCAGCCCATTCTCACCGGCCATGACTATCTCGTGAACGGTGCGGCCAATGCGAGCCAGGTGAGCCTGGGAGCACTGATGGAGCTGATTCTCGTCGGCACCGCCATCGGCACCGCCATTGTCTTGTTCCCAGTTCTGAGACCATACAGCGAACGGATTGCACTCGGCCATCTCTGTTTCAGGTTCCTGGAAGCCGCTATCATTACGGTTGGTATTGTTTCTGTACTGTCGCTCTCGACCTTAAGCCAGAACTTTGTGGCGGCGGCCGCTCCGGACGCTTCCGCTTATAACGCTGCAGGCACTGTGCTACGCACAATGTATACCTGGACCTCCGCGCTTGGGCCTCTTATCATGCTGGGCATCAACACGCTGATGTACAGCTATCTGCTCTACAAATCCAAGCTCATCCCCCGGCCACTGGCCGTCCTGGGTCTTACCGGAGCAGCGCTTGTTCTCGTTGGCGGCTTGCTGGTACTGTTCGGCATAGCTCCTCAGCTTTCCGTAGCGGTGATTCTCTTGGCCATGCCCATCGCTGCCTATGAAATGATCCTGGCGGTGTGGCTCATCGCCAAGGGCTTCAATTCATCTGCAACCGCTTCCGAGTCTGCAAAAACAGCAACGAACGGGCTGCTGAGCGTGGCACAGAATAGATAGGTGCAAGCTAAGACGGATATCTTTCGACGTTGAAGTTTGGGTGCCCAGGGGAAGACCAGCGCAACAGCGTTGGTCTTTCTTTTTGCCTTCCAGCTGTTTCGTCGAATGAAATGCAACAGACACGGTCTACATCGCTGTTTGGAATTGAAGTACATGCAGTTGGGTACAGTCATAGGGACTGTACCTCGTTGCCGACGGCATCCAAAGAGCGGCGACACTCTCCGGCCGCTCCTAGGGATGTTTACCGGCGCAAGGAAGGGGCTCTACTACGGCGCCAGACGCAACACCAACGTGATCACGTAGTCTTCAGGGGCCGGCGGCGCGGCTTGGGTGGGATACGGGGTGACGGCTAACAGTTCCAGCGTATAGTCGCCGACTTCGGCGGTGGGCGACACCGTTTCATCCAGTCCCGGCCTTGTCATGGCACCCTGACCGTCCGTCTGGCCGCCCAGACGCACCGTCTGCGGCTGTTCGCCCGACAACTCGACACGCACGTCAACGGCCACACTGCCGGCCTGCACACAAGTTACATCGGATGGGCAGCGGCTGTCTTCCGCCACCGCCGTAAACACAAGCAAGAGTCCATCTTCCTGCAGCACGGCACCAGCACCGTATGCGAGCGAGAACGGCTCATCCAGCGCTATCTCCACTGGTGCATGCGGTGTGGGAGGCGGCAAAGTGCCCGGCGGCACGGTTCCTGGCGGCAGACTGATCGGTTTACAGCCGGCGAGCGCCAGAAGCAATAGCAGAACGACGAAAAGATGACGTGTACCCATGGTTTCCTCCTCTCTTCAGGCTATCCATTGCGCGGGCTTTCTCGGTGACTTTCATACGACAATGCCCTCGCCCGCGGTTCCGCTGCCTCGCCGCCAATCTCCGGAAACCAAGCTTCCCAAATCGAATTGCATGCACCTTTGGCGAGTGGCGCGTGATTGGCAGGTGATCCCCGTCACCACATGCCGGGAACCGCGCCAGGCTCTGATCGTTCAGGTAGTACACGGCACGCCGTATGCAGGAAGGAAAAAAGCCAGCCATGCCAACGCACGACCTGATCGGCTCCTTTGACGAGCACACCTTTCCTCACTTCCGCACCGCCACGCTCGACACGCTCGACTGGGGTCGCAAACGGCATCATATCCCCATGATGCTCGAAGTGGACGTGACGGCCGCCCGTGACGCCCTCCGCACCCAAAAAGCGCAGACCGGCGAGGCGATCAGTTTTACGGGCTGGATAATCAAGTGCCTGGCCCAGGCCGTCGGCGAACACCCGCACATCCACGCCGTGCGCAAGGGGAGGCGCAAGCTCATCCTCTTTCGGGATGTGGATGTGGCGATCGTAGTCGAGCGCACAGTCAGCACTGCCGATGCGAGCAAGACACTGCCGATGCCCTACGTCATCCGCAAAGCGAACGAAAAAAGCCTTGCCGCCATCCATGCCGAAATCCGCAGCGCACAGCAGGCGCCGATTGCGGCCGGCGCGACACAAGTCGGCGCCGCCCAGGCGGCGTGGATGGTCCGTCTTTTCAACATGCTGCCGAAGATCGCGCGTGACCTGATCGTGTGGCGGCGCTTGCAGCGTGATCCCTTTTTTATGAAGCGCATGATGGGCACTGTCAGCGTGACGGCCATCGGCATGGTGGGCCACGGCGGGATCGGCTGGGGCATTCCGGTCGGCATCCATCCTCTCCTGGTTGCAGTAGGCGGCATTTCCCCGCGGCCGATTATGGTCGGCGATCGCCTGGTCATGCGCGAACACTTGGGGCTGACCGTGCTGTTTGACCATGATGTGACGGACGGCGCACCTGTGGCAAGGTTCATCGGCCGGCTGCAGGAATTGATGGAATTGGGGCATGCGTTGGTGCACTAGCTGCGCAGCGTTTTGATGTCCATTTTAGCTTCCTTTGCTTGCAGTAACATCGGTTGCGGGCTTCGCGGATCGCCCTTGAAGTCGTTGACAACCCTATGTGTCACCGAATCCCAGGAGATGAGCGTAATCACCACGAACTGGAGTCCAATCAGCACTGCGCCGGACGATCCAACAGGTCGCTACTCTTTTGTGACGCATTACATGGGCTGTGTGAACAGCATATGTGGATTGTCAACAGGTTCGCCTTTGGCGACTGCGTTCTGCCCAACCGGTCGTTCAGAACTCATTGTGGCCAGGCCCAAGCTAGGCTATACTCGGGCGATCGATGCTGCCCTTCTTGAACAATTGCCCGTATTCCATATTGCCACCCGCTTCTCCACCGCCGATCATGTGCGGCCTGGTGAAGTGAATCTATAAGGAAAAGACGATGTCCCAAAGTGTGCGTGTTGGCGTAGTAAGTACGAGCTGGTGGGCCGACAAAATGTTCTTGCCCGCTTTGAAAAGCCACGCCCAAGCGGACGTGGTCGCCATTTGCGGGCGCAATCGGACGCGGGCCGAAGAAATGGCCGGCAAATATGGCGTACGTGCCGTGTTTGCCGACTACCGCAAGATGATCGAGCAGGGTGGCCTGGATGCCGTAATCGTCGGCGTGCCGGACGACCTGCACTACGAAGTCACGATGCAGGCTTTGCACGCCGGCTTGCATGTGCTGTGTGAGCAGTCCTATTGGGGAGATGCGGATCCTTGCGATCCCTCGACAATCTTCACGCAGACTTCGGCTGGCAGCCGGCTGTTCATTGACGCCATTCTCGCCAATCGTCCTGTTTCCCCCAATTTCTATGACGGCTATCGGGCACAACAAATTGTCGATGCGGCGATCGCGTCGCATGAAACCGGGTGTGCTGTGGCCATTGCCCAGAGGTGAGGGGTCTCAAATTGCACCGGATCCAACGCACGGACCACCGGCCAGAAGGTGTCATGTGACGCTATTCAATAACCCATTACCTGCGGGAGATACAACGCCGATGGACTCTAAAGAACGTTTTCAGGCCGAAAAGGTGCGCCTGCTCGCCACACTTGGCTGGCTGGCGGAAGGCGGCCTGATTGAACAACTCGCGCCGCTTGGAGCAGGCGCGCAGCCTGACGCAGCGGGCAGCGCTCTGCTCCAAATTGGTATCGCAATCTGGCCATTCCCGCCCGAGGCGGCCACTGTAGCCGCGCTGTCCTCACTGGGCTATTTGCCCTCTGCCGAACAGCCGGCTGAGACCTTCTGGCGATTTCATCGGTTGCAGGACGACACACAGTTGTGTGTTGCCGAAGCCGGTTGTACCGCGTGGGTCGAAGCCCGCCTGCTGCACGAGTATGCGCAGACCAGCGAGGCGGCACGCGCGCTTGTGGGGGCAGCAGGTTGGAATCCAGAACTTGCGGGTACGCTGTTGAACGACGCGGCCGCGTGGTGGCTGGCCGAGACTGGATTCGGGCCCTTGCACTCTGTCGCCGCGGAGATGAACGGATGCCCCGGCTTGTGGGGGATCGGCAGCGGCTGGGCGCTCGATCTCTTCCTGGGCCAGCCCACGCGCGTGCATCGTGACGTGGATCTCATTGTCGATCGCAGCGACCAGTTTGCCCTGCGCGCCCATCTAGAAGGACTCGGCTACAAGTTTGTTACGCCGCTCGATGGCCGTCCGGAGCCTTGGCCCCCGCACATGCGAATCGAACTGCCACGCCACCAGATTCATGCACATCGGGAGAATGATTTTCTGGACATTCTGCTCACCGACTTCACCGGTAGCGTCTGGCACTACCGGCGTGATCCCAGCATCGTTCGGTCACAGGCGCGTGCGTTCCGCCAGACAGAAGACGGGCTGCACTATCTGGCGCCGGAGTTGGTGCTTCTCTTCAAAAGCAAGAATACGGGACGTGGCGACCGGCCCCAAGATCAGCGCGATTTCGAGCTGGTGCTGCCGCACCTCGATGCCGAGGCACGCGCGTGGCTGCACTGGGCGCTGACGGCAGCGGATCCCGAGCACCCGTGGCTGAGCATCACAGCCACGGCAAAGTAGGAGGCCAGCGAAGAGCACCCGCCGTGGTAAAATGCACCGATTGATTTGGCGGCACAACCGCAGGGCATACACGCATGGACATTCTGGACCGCTTGCTCGAACATGACCGCTGGACGACGACCCGCATTCTAGCCATCTGCGGGGAACTGCCGCAGGCGCAGCTACACACGCACTTCAACATCGGCCTCGCAACGATCGACGCCACGCTGCGTCACATGATGGGCAACGTGCAGGTATGGACGGATCTCATGCGCCAGCGGCCTGTACGCCCTCCCGACGCCGTAAAGGTCGCCGGCATGGACGGGTTCGCCGTTCTCTTTGACGCACTGTATACGGACTTTGCAGCGTGCGGCCGGGAATGTCGTGACGAGGGCCGGCTCGACATGCACTTTGTGGACAACCTTGACGACCCGCCTACCCACAAGACGTACGGCGGCACCATCGCCCATGTCATCAGCCACAACATGCACCACCGCGCCGAGATCCTGAATATGCTGGGGCAGCTGAACGTGCCTGACCTGCCGGAAGGAGATGTATTGAGTTGGGAAGCACAGGCCCGCACCGATTGATCGCACCCCAATAGAGCCAAGCAGTTCACTGGGCAGCCAAACTGCTCAGGGCTGCCGGCGCCGGCAGCCCTGAGCGATTTGCACTACACCTCGGCTTCTATGTGTGAAACTACTCGGCAGGGATCTTACTTGGGATCCAGGGTGTAAAACACCACCTTTGCCACGTCTGTGTTGTCGAGGTACGCACCGCGCACCGGGTCGAACTTAGTGGCGTAGGGTCGGAACAGCCTGGCGGCATCACCCTTGGCGGACAAAATCATCAAGCTGTTGGTGTGATTGGGCGAATTCCACTGCATGCCGGGCAGATTGCCGGCGCCGTTGTTCACGATCGGCGTCCAGGTAAGACTCGACCCTGGACCCCACAGGTAGCCGGTCTCATGATCGCCGGTTACGATGAGCAGCGTTTCGCCCCAATTGCTGTTCTTTTGCACCCAGTCAACCACGGCCTCGACGGTCCGCTCGAACTCGATTGCCTCCTCGATCATACGGCCGGACTGGTTGGCGTGGGAGCCCCAATCCACGGCGCCACCCTCAACCATCAGGTAGAGGCCATCAAGGTCGTTGTCCAGGATGTTGAGGGCCGCCACCGTCATCTCAGTCAATGTCGGCACGGTTTCGATCTTGGGCACCACATAAGGGTCGGCAAAGGCGTTGCCGCTTCGCCCCTGCTGTAGAGTCTGGTAGACCTGCGCAGTTCCAAGCACCCGATCAGGCGTAGGCCCACTCATCAAAGCTTGAAACTCTGCCCGCGTCTGGATCAAAGTCCAGGGATCGGCAATCCCGTCGCCATCGGCGTCGCCGCCGGCAGTCCCGGCAACCAGCGCGTCCCACGTGGCTGGGCCTCCCACGTAATTGAAGGTGGGCGTGGCCTTTGTCATGCCATTTGCATCATACCAGGGATGTCCGGCGCCCATGACCACATCGGCCGCGCTTACATTGACGATCTGCTGACCGATCTGTGCGTAGTTATCGCGGTGCACATTGTGGGCGACGTGGCCGGCGGGCGTGGCGTGGGTCCATTCCACGCTGGTGACTACGCCCGTAGCCTTCCCCTTCTGCTCGGCCAGTTCGAGAGCATTGGGCACGGGATTGCCGTTTATGTCGACCCCGATGGCAGCGTCGTACGTTTTGATCCCTGTCGCCAGTGCAGTAGCCGCGGATGCAGAGTCGGTGTAGCAGGACTTGACATACGTGAAGTCGCTCCATGCCAGCGCCGGGTCATACGAGCAGTAGTACGAGTAAGTGCTCATCGCCCACTGGAAGGGGAAGCGGTTATAGATCTGGCGAGCATCCTTCCCATACTCGTAGTAGCTCGCTGCTTCCAGGTGATTGTAGCCCCAACCGTCACTGATCATGACGATGATGTTCTTGGCGAGCGGCTTTGCTGTGGCACTGGGCGCTGCAGCGGCGAGGGCCTCGACCGAAGTCTCCGTGCCGCCCGCCTGGTTCAGGAGCGGCAAGAAGAGCAGGTTACCCGATGGGTTGCCGGCCTGCGGCTCGGCTTGCGCCGCCGCCGGTGCCAGCGGGCACAAGGCAAGAAGCATCACGAAAAGGATGACTCCAGTACGATTGTAAATGGACATAACTAACCGCTCCTCTCTGAGAGGTTTTGAAATAATGTAGTTTCCTGGTGACTGTTTGCAGGTCAAGGTCCGTGGGTTGTGAACCTCAACCTGGCCTCCCAACGAATCGAAGCCGAGGATAAACGCCAAGCTCATTATCGCGCCGCAGCATGTCCAGTTCAATGACGCATATGCACTATTTTTTTGGGCGAGCATCCATCCGCCACCAATTGCAGCACAGCCAGCCAAGGTCCACAGATCATTCTCCACATACGCCTGCGTCTGGGAGTCGTAGCCGGCCTCGGGGTAATCCCGGCGCGCAACAACACCGCAACCCGGAAGCAACTTTTGGCCTGCCCCCCACTGATAATATATGGACAACTACACTACAGTTTGAAGCACATACCCTTCCTCATATCGAACAGACTGCAGTAGGCTGACTTCTATTGCCGGCGAACGTGCAAGTCTGACCGCAAGTACCATGGGCCGAGCAGCGCACCCACGTGTGCCGCCGGCCTATCTCAAGATCAACTATGTTAGGAGCAACCCCATGAAGCAAGTTCTTAGGATGGCAGTACTGTTGATCGTTTTCGGCCTGCTTGCTCTCGGCTACCGCATGCCCGCGCAAGCCCAAGATGCGCCCACAAATCCAGATGACGTTGTCTCCCTTGGTAAGGCGATCTTTTTTGACGCAAACCTGTCGGCCAACGGCACACAGTCATGTGCGACGTGCCATGCTCCCACAGTTGGCTTTACCGGTCCGGATGCAGCCATAAATGCCGCCGGGGGCGTGTACCAAGGGGCACTGCCCAATCACTTTGGCAATCGCAAGCCGCCTGCCTCTGCCTATGCCGGCGATAGCCCTAAGCTGCATTTCGATGAGATCGAAGGCGCCTGGTTTGGCGGCATGTTCTGGGACGGCAGAGCCACGGGCGCGTCTCTGGGAGACCCGCTGGCGGAACAGGCGCAGGGGCCGTTCCTCAACCCGCTCGAGCAAGCCGTCGCCAACGCCCAAGTTCTGTGCGTCAGGGTCAGGCAGGCGAGCTACGCCGGCCTGTTCGAGCAGGTATGGGGTGCGGACTCGCTGAACTGCGCAAAGGACGTCAATGGCGTCTATGAGCGAATCGGACGCTCTGTTGCCGCCTACGAGAGGAGCACCGAAGTCAACCCCTACAGCTCGAAGTTTGACCTCTTCTGGGACAACGCAAAAGCCGCCGGTAAGGACGTGACGAAAATTAGGTGCGGCACAGGGGGCGGCGGCATGGGCGGCGGCATGGGCGGCGGTATGGGTGCCATGGGCTGTCCCGGGGGCGGCATAGATCCGAATCGCTGGACGGCATACCGCAACCTGGGATTCAGCGATGACGAGCTTCAAGGACTGGCCGTATTCAACGATCCGAATCGAGCGAACTGCGCCTCATGCCACACGCTCGAGGCGGGTCCTGCCGATTACCCGCTCTTCACTGACTTCGGCTATGACAATTTGGGCATTCCGAAGAACCCGAGCAATCCCTTCTACTCGATGCCCGCCAGCTGGAATCCCGACGGCGTGAATTGGGTGGATAACGGGCTTGGTGGCTTCCTGAAGAGCGCTGGGCAAGGGCCAGAAATCTATGAGCCAGAGATGGGCAAATTCAAGGTGCCCACGCTGCGCAATGTGGACCTGCGCCCTGCGCCAGACCTCGTCAAGGCCTACGGGCACAACGGCTACTTTAAGTCCCTTGAGGATATCGTTTTCTTCTACCACTGGCGAGCCATGATGGACGGCGGTTGCATGGATGGCGGTTGTGGCGGCATGGGCAGCGATATGGCCAATATGTTCCCGCCCCCGGAAGTGGACCAAAACCGCGCTGCGTTGAGCATGTTCCCCCGTCCGCAGGTGAGCAACGTCGTGGCATTCCTCAAGACGCTGTCCGATAGTCACTCTCAGTGATAGCACGAAGTAGTTATGTGGGGGGAGACTGCAGGTCTCCCCCGTTTCCGTTCATCGCGGTGCGTCACAGAGACACGGGTTCGATCGCGCTCAACAACACAGGCGTTACGGCACGCAAGGTGTTCTGAATCTCGGCAACTCTATCAGCCTCATTGGCAAGCGCACGAATGACCTCGACGCTGGCATGCGCCGCAATCTTGGCCTGATACCGCACATTGGTTGCCGGCTCGCCTTCCGATCCAAACTCACCGGTAACCTCCACTTCCACCGCTTCGACGTGGATGCCTCGTCTCGCCGCTTCCCGATAGATGTCATTGCAGTAGCACGTGGCTAAGGCCAAAAAGAGTAACTCGCCTCCATTAACACTTGAGCCGAACCCGGTCGACTTGGGGGAAATTGCCAGAGTATGCACGTTGTCGTTTGTGCTCAAGGCGACCTGATGCTGACCTTCACGGTTCTGCACGCGTGCGCTGATGTTCATCTCTACCCGCGCTCGGCCAGGATCATGCGCATTTCGGCGACGGCGTCGGCGTGTTCCTGGCCCATGCTGTGGATGCGGGAGTCGCAGTCGGGGCCGCCGTTGCGCTCGCGCCGCATAACCACGCGCCAGTGCGGCAGCTCCGCCATGGGCCGGACGGCCAGCCAGCCGCCCCCGTCGAAGAACTTGCGCTGGCCATAGGTCACGTCCTCCCATAGGCCGGGCGTGTAGTCGCGCACGCGGCTGTACAGCTGGATGTCATGGCTGCGGGCAATAATCTGCAGCGGGTCAAGCTGCAAGTACTCGATCGCCTGCATGGCTTGCTCCGTGCCCTCGCCACCGCGCCAACGCCTGCCGGGCCATAGGCCCTGCTTGCCGAGAATGAAGCGGCGGGTAATATCGATATTGACGGTCAGCATGATGGTCTTTCCAGACTCCTGAGGACTACCACTCCGTTTTGCCGGCCTCAAGCCGCAGGAGTAACAATGATAACTGACCAAAGCAAAAGACACAGAAATCTGCACAAGAACAGTGCTGCAATCGTGCACATCGCCGCCAATGCTGGTGCGGAACTTCTGCGTCACTGCCGTCGCAGACGCTCTGCCGTAGCCGAAGGTGCAGCAGGGGTCAATGGTGAGCAAAGCGTCGGCGGCGCTTGACGCCGGCCAGCCTTTGGCTACACTTGGCTTGAACGAAACGAAGCTGGAAGAGTAGGAGGAAGAAGGCGATGAACATCGAGTTTCGCGGCGAAATTTGGTACTGGCGTGGCCCGGCCCCTTGGTACTTCGTTGTCGTTCCGGCACAGCAGTGCCACGACCTGGAAACCATCTCAGGATCCGTGACGTATGGCTGGGGCATGATCCCGGCGAATGTTCGCATCGGCAAAACCGAGTGGACGACTTCCTTGTTTCCCAAAGATGGCCGCTACATCGTGCCGATCAAAGCGAGTGTTCGCAAAGCAGAAAAGCTTGAAGAAGGCGACAAGGTGACTGTACGGCTCGAAGTCCGTTAGACTCGGCAAGTAGAATTCACAAGACATAGGTGAACAAGTCGTCAACTCAGCGGTTGCTCACTCTCCCACTTGGTAGCCGGCCTCTGACCAGTACTGTGCAATCCCATCATCCCAACCAGGATGAATTGTATCGAGATCGGCGAGGCTTCCTTCGTCGATACGTGGAGCATCGCGCAGCAGGTCGGCATTGAAGTCTTGTGGGAATGCGAGCTCGTCTCCAAATGCCGCAGGATCAAAGGCTTCGAACGGAACAATTCTCCACTCTTGCCCATAAATATCGGCATCCGCGAGCGAGAGCACGACGTATTGGATCTTGCTGTTTTCAAGGTCCACGATCAAATCCCGCACATTGCCCAATCCCGGCGCCTGGTACGTGCCGAACCCGTAGCCTATAAGCTTAGAGGCGCGCAGCACGAGTTCTGGCTTCACTTCCTGCTCGAGTAGTGGCGAACCGTACCCGGCATCTCGCCAGAAAGCACCCACCACAATCCAACCCGGATCAAAGGTGGTCTCCCAATCTTCCTCAATGTCAGGGAAGGATTCCAATGCCTCTTTGCGCATCGGCAGAATCAGCTTCTCTTTGTCCCAATTCCACTCCAGCCCACTCAGAGGTACCGGCAAGTTTTTCTCGCCAATGTTGAGAAAACCGCCATGCTCGATGGTAGCAAAGAGCACGTTGCCCGTCGGGGCATCCACATAAAGATCGCTAACTTCCCCCAAACCCTCGTCCGCCGTGTTCTCGACGGTTGTATCCAAGAGCTTGCTCGCCAGCATCATCACGTTTTCCGCGCCGGCAACGCCTGCACCCCCGGCGCGTGGCGCCTGCTCGCTGCTGCCGGCGGCCCCATCCGTTCCGGCCGCTGCCACGGCGACCGGATAGCCAGCCTCCGCCCAATAGGTGTCCATTGCGTCATCCCAACTTTCGTCGAAGACAACCCCGCCTTCAAGCGTGTCAGGCGCAACAGATGGTGCTCCTGCCAAGACGTCCATTCCAATCGCCGGCGTAAACACCAACTCGCCTTCGTCTGTAGTGCCAATCGTCAGGGCACTGTAGGGCAACGCATGCAAATTCGAGTCGTCAAAAAGTCCTCTGTCCGCGGCCAGCAGTACATACGTGGCACGGCTCTGCGACAGATCGATCATAAAATCTTCGATCTCGGCGTTGGTGTCAGCCCCCAGGCTAAGCTCGGCGTCGCTCAAGGTAGAAACCCATCCCACCTGCGTTGGAGCGGGGGAAGCACCCCATGGGATATTCACGCCGGCATTATCCCAGAACTTGACTACCTGGTCGTCCCACGCTGGATTAGTTGCGTCAGGCCAGCTTGCGTCTAGGTCCGGCCACGCGTCAAAGAGCTCCGCGCCGCTGGTAGTAATGATAAACCCTTCATCTACTGCGCTCCACTGCAGTGCGGCCAGTGGCACCATTACCTCATTTTCACCGATATTGAGAAAGCCGCCATGCTCAACTTTTGCGTAGAGGACATTACCGCTTGCCAGGTCAATTAGCAGATCCTTCACCTCACCAAAATCCTCACTAGCCAGATTCTTGATATGGCTCTCCAGCATCGTAGAGGCGAGCATGACGCCGTTCTCGATCCCGGCCACACCTGTGTCGCCGACTACGGCGACCACCGGCTCTTCCTCGCCATCCTGGCCTTCTTGTACGATCGGCTCGGCTTCGATGACCACTTCGGGCGTCGGCGTTGGCGTCGGTGCAGGTGTCGCTGTTGCACTGGCCGCGCCTTGTAGTGGTGCCCTGCTGCAGGCCCCCAGCATCAAGACGACAAATATGAGCAGTGATAATCCGGCCAACCGCGAAGGATGCATTCTCATGGTGTGTTCTTCTTTTCCCTTGCAGTACACAGGTTCCAACCTCAAGCACCCTTTTTGGCTCTAGGGAGCTTGCCGTTGTTGGGGAGTTAGTCGCTGCGATTGACGATATCACTCGCACTGTCAAGGCTCGAAGTTCTGAGATACAGGGGCCAGACACAAAGTTGGTCACAGGTAAATTAACTTGTCGTCCCACGACCTTTTCAGCAGCGCCTGCGTGCTACGCTGGCGCTAATGGTATACGCTCTATCCTAAGTCAGACGCGTTACTCATTGAACGCTCCGATCTCAACCGTTTGCAGCCGAGCCGGGTCGCCCACTGCTGCGATCCCAACGATTTTTCCAGATGTGACCGTGATAAGCAGCACAAGCAACAGCCGTCCGCGTGGAGTGACGAAGTCCGCGCGATCTGGGATTCTGGTCTCTAAGTTGCAAGCCGTCGGTTGTGACTTCGTTCGTCAAAACCTGAGGATGAGGGATAAAGTATGAGGCTAACTGCCTTCATCCCTCCTCCCAGCAAGTGCCCTGCCGGCGAGTTTAGGAGCTTGTAGTTTCCGCGTAAAAGGAGAAGTCGGTCCTCGGCACGCAGGTGTTTTACGGTCACGCTGCTTAGCGCCTAGGCCAGGCTGCCCAGCAGTTCGGCGAGATCGCGCGGCCGCGAGAACATGGGCCAGTGGCCGGTGGGCAGCTCGACCACCTGCCAGCCCGGCTCGGCGAGGGTGCTCGTCAGCGCGGGATAGGCAGCCATCATCTTCTGGACCTCCGCAACCGTCATGCTGCACCAGATTGCCGTCCTGGGCAGCGCTGCGCGCGCCGGGTTGCTGAGTCGCACCGGCTGCATCACCGTACCAAACGGCTGGTCGACGGCGCGCTCGCGCATCAGGCGCAGTTCGGCCTCGCCCAGCCCGCGCAGTTCGTTGCCCTGGTCCAACTCCTCCCAGGGGGGCAGCGGCAACCGCCAGCCCTCGCCCTGCGTCGCGACCTGCTGCTCCCGCGCCTGCCGGTCCTCCGTATCGATCTGGGCGACACCATTGGGGAGCGGCCAGGTATCGACGTAGACGAGCCGCGCGATGCGCTCGGGTGCCTGGTCCGCCGCGCCGGTGATGACGGTGCCCGCGAAGCTGTGCCCGGCCAGCACCACATCGTGCAGATCCTCGTAGCGGAGCAGGTTCACGACGTCGGCGATGTGCGTGTCGAGGTTCACCTGTGGCCCGCCGAGATGGACGCGCTCGCCCAGGCCGGTGAGCGTCACCGGGTAGACGGTATGCCCCGCCGCGCGCAATGTCTCCGCCACCTTGCGCCAGGCCCAGCCGCCGAGCCACATACCGGGAACAAGGACAAAGGTTGCCATTTCAACTCCTTCCTCGCTGGTCTAAGCGTTGTTCACTGCGTAGCGCATCAGGACTACGCCGGTCGGGAACGGCTTGGTCTCGACGAGCTTCAGGTCGATCCGCACACCAGGGGGGAAGACGCGCTTGCCGTCGCCCAGCACTAACGGATATACCAGCAAGCTGTACTCATCCACGAGATTGTGCTCCGCTAAAGTGTGCACCAACACACTGCTGCCGTCGACGTAGATATTCTGGCCTGGCTGCTGCTTCAGCTTGCGCACCTCTGCGATCACATTCTCACGAATGATCGTCGAGTTGCGCCAGGCGGCAGTGGATTGCAGCGTGGTAGAAACTACGTATTTCTGCTTCGCGTTCATCACGTCGCCAAAGGGATCGCCCTCCTCCAGCGTTTCAAAAAAGGCATGACCCTGCCATGTTTTGCGCCCCAACAGGAAGGTGTCGCTCTCACTCATCGCCTGAAAAAAATGGGCGCCAAGGTCGTCATGCCAATAGGGCAGCGTCCAACCGCCATGTTCGAAGCCGCCCTCGGTGTCTTCGTCGGCGCTACCCGGGGCCTGAATCACGCCGTCGAGCGAAACAAACTCAGCAACAATCAGCTTCCTCATGATCTTTCTCCTTTTGTTTGTTCACCAGTTGTGAAGCTCTGCTGGCCCGATTATAGGGCTTGGGGGCGGCCGCGTCTTGAACAAAAACGACATTCTTTGCCTGTGAGTTCACAGGATGGCGGCAGGGTAGAGCGTGGGGGAGCCTTTATCCAGCCGGCGCGATCACAGACGAAAACGACAACTGCGTTGCATTGCTCGCTGAGGCAAGTTGTGCAGAAGTTTGACCGAAGTATACCTCATGTGGTACGTCGTTACAGTCCTGGCGACTGCGGAGCCGCGCCGTAACCAAGGGCATCCTTGGTGCGTAGTTCTTCTTTGGTATGGAAAAAATCGTTTGCCCAGAATATATCGTTCACTACTACGAGGCTGGCCAGAACCCTTTCCGGAGTCTTTCGGACTTGGGTTTGGAGGATGCCGAAGCGATCCTGCGACGAATTCGCCAGGACGGGATTGTTTTTGCCAGTAAAAGAAACATGGACTACTTGGGCATCCGAGAGTCCCTGGAGGCGCGAATTCGGCAGTTGTTTATTGAGAAGGGTGGGCACCCCAAAAGGCTGCGACCGCATTACTTTGTTTTGGGCAACTGCGATTGGGTGAAAAGCTGGTACAGTGACGGGCGTGATGTGCAGATTTTGCTGAGGAGCATTGAGGCCAAAGTAATCAGTTTCACATACGGCGATTCATTTCCGGCGATGCGCTACCAGGACGGGAAGGCGTATCGTGGTCAAGTATATGTCTTGGAAGAGTTGTCGGGTCTGCTCGAGCAATATGGATTGCCGCAAGTGTGGAATCGTGACGGCAAGTATGGCCCGGAACGATATATTGAGGCGCAAGTATGGGATGATGAGCCGATTCAGGAATGGGCAATTAGGTGACTTTCGAACCGTTGGACGGCGAAGCGGGTGGTGGTGGCTGCTTACGCGCGCTGGCCAACAGCTCCAAGCGCTCGACCAGGGCGCGTAACACATTGTTCTCGACCCCAAGCACGTAAGGATCGAGGGTGTCTATCTCCATATCGAACAGCACCTGCTTGCGCCCGGCGCCGCTGTTGTCGGCCCGCGTAGTAGTCATTACGCCCTCTTTATGTAACATTATAGCACAATTGTGCTATTTGTACACCCCTCAATCTTGGGTTACTTGGGATATCCCGCTTGTGCCAAAGCGACCGCACTGAGCACAGTTTGCATATAGACAAGCGACCCGAGGGTCGCTTGTCTCATTGTGTACTCGACCGTCACCCTATCGACCACCACCGACGGTATAGCAGTGATCAGATCAGTTTTGCGACAAGCTCGGTGGGAACTGAGGACAGCGCTACGGAGACAGGGCAACTTTGTTTGACCGATTCTGCAATTACCTGGAATTGATCGTTGTCGATTTCGGGCACCTTGGCTTCGGTCTCAAGGCGGATATGGGTGATGCGATTCTTGCCGTCCACCAGCTCAATCTTCACCTGGGCTGTTGTGTGAATGTCAACGGGCACAAAGCCGGCTTTGCCAAGATTCGAGCTCAGCGCCATGGAATAACAGCCGGCATGGGCGGCAGCAATCAGCTCTTCAGGGTTGGTGCCGGCGCCATTTTCAAACCGTGACGACCAGGTATACCCCCCTTCATACGCACCGCTGCCGAGACGCAGTTTGCCTTTTCCCTCTTTGAGCGAACCTTGCCAAAACGCCTCTGCATTTCTTACCGCCATAGAGAAACTCCTTTA
>CAWIVN010000022.1:0-83999 GCA_963839515.1 uncultured Chloroflexia bacterium | reverse complement strand
TTGCATTGAATATGTACCGGTGGCTGCTTTGCTCCCTCGTCTTAGCGTTTTGTGCTTATCCATCGTTCCACTATTCGGTTTTTCGCTTGTGGCCAAGCTCCAGGTATGCGGTCCCAAAAGAAACAGGTGCTGGACATGGGTAAGAACGCCGACAGGGTGAACGGTGGTGGGCTCGAACCGCCAACGATTAGTGCAATCACACCGGAGATGCTGGCAACCTTTGCTCATTTTCCTGCTCCTTCGTTTCCTTTTGTTCTCCATATCGCCATTTTACCTTAAGGAAACCTCCTGGAGGTGGGGACACCTCCTGGAAGTGTCCCTTCACGAGCGTTTGACAGCGGCAATATAGCCTGCTACGCTGCCATCCACTTACATTAGCCGCGCTGGCCTACTCTTCCACCCGAACATTCATGACACAGACAGATAGTTCAGGACAATCAGGCGGTAACACCGGCGATGAGTCTCTGTCGCCGCGCACGGTGGCGCTGGGCGGCGACCAGATAGGGCGCCTGACGGCCGCAGTCGAGGACGCCTTCACGCTCGACGAGCTGCGCCAGCTGCTGGTGACGGGGCTCCCCGGCAACCTGAGCCTCAGCCTGGATACCGTTGTGCCGGTGGCCGGGCGCAACCTGCACGATATCTGCCACGACCTGGTGCTCTGGTCGATGCAGGATGAACGCGTGGGGCTGCAGGGGCTGCTTGCCGTCGCCATGAGCATGAATCCCGGCAATCCCCAGTTGGCCGACCTGCAGAAAGAGTGGGCCGGCGTCACCTTCACCGCTCCCGCCTGCCCTTACCCTGGCATGAAGCCATTTACGGCGGCCGACCAAGGCCGCTTCTACGGCCGCGACGCCGAGATCCAGCAGGGGGTAGATCGCCTGCGCCGGAGCTCTTTCCTGGCGGTGATCGGTTCGTCGGGCAGCGGGAAGTCGTCGCTGCTGGCGGCCGGCATCCTGCCTGCGCTGGCGAAGTCGCCCTACTTTGCAGACAAGCGTTGGGTCGTGCGCAGCATGCGGCCCGGAGCGGCGCCCTATGACACGCTGGCCGCGCTGCTCGACCTCCACACGCCGGCCACAGATACACCGGCTGCAGACGCACCGCCTGCAGACGCACCGCCTGCCGGCGCACCGCCGGCGGCAGGCCAGCCGCGGCTGAAGATAGCGGACGGCACGCGCCTGCTGGTGGTGGTCGACCAGTTCGAGGAGCTGTTCACTACCGCTTCCGCCGAGCAGCGTTCACAGTTCGAGCAGGCGCTGCTGCAGCTGCTGCAGACGCCAGATTTCCACCTGCTTATCGCCGCCCGCGCCGACTTCTACGCCAACCTCATGGCCTCGCCGCTGTGGGAAGAGATCCGCGATCACCGGCTGGAGGTGACGCCCCCGCGCGACGACGCCCTACGCGAGGCCATCGCCCTGCCCGCACGCGACGTGGGCGTGCGCCTCGAACCCGAGCTGGTCGAGCGCCTGCTGGCGGATGCCGGCGATGAGCCGGGTGTGCTCCCCTTCATCCAGGAGACGCTGGTGATGCTGTGGGCGCACGCCGGCCGCTTCGCCATCGGTCTGGACGCCTACACCGACCTGGTGGGCGACAAGAGCGGGCGTTCCGGGCTGCAGGTGGCACTGGCGGAACACGCCGAGCAAGTCTACAATGAGGTGCTGGCGAACGACGCCGAACGTGCGGCGGCACGCCGCATCCTGCTGCGACTCATCCAGTTTGGCGAAGGCCGGCCGGACACGCGGCGGCAGCAGACGGTCGACGAGCTGCGCAAGGGCAGTGGAAGTGGAAGGGGCAGCACTGACGCGGGTGTTTTCGACAAGGTCCTGGCGGCGCTCACGGCCAACCGCCTGGTCACCCTGAGCAATGAGGCGCGACGGGTAGACCTGTCGCACGAGGCGCTGATCCGCGGCTGGCCGCGGCTACATGATTGGATCGATGGGCGCCGCGTGGCCGAGCTGACCCGCCGCCGGCTGGAAGAGAAAGCAGCCGAGCGCCAGCGGCTGCGCGGCAGCGACGGCAGCGGCGGCCTGCTCGACGCGGTGGAGCTGGCCGAGGCCGAGGCGTGGACCAAGGGACCGGATGCCGCGGAGCTTGGCGTCAGCGACGAGCTGGCGGCGCTGGTGGCCGACAGCCGCCGGGCCATCGACGCCGTCGCGCAGGAGAAGGAGGCGGCCGCCCGGCGGCTGCAGGATTCCGCCGACCGGCTGCGTTTACGCAGCCAGGGGCTGGCGATCGCCCTGGCGGCAGCGCTGGTGGCGGTGGCGGTTGCCGTGGTGTTCTTCTTCAACGCCCAGAGCAGCGCTGCCGACGCAGGCAGCCAGCGTGCCACGGCGCAGGCCAATGCCAACGTGGCCGCCACGCAGGCGAACATCGCCGATATTCAACGGGCCACGGCCCAGGCGAACGCCGCTGCCGCCGCCACCCAGCAGGCAGTTGCGCAGGCAAACGCCGATCGCGCGGCAACGCAGGAGGCGATCGCACAATCACAGCGTGCCACTGCCGATGCGAATGCAGTGGAAGCGAGCAACCAGCGCGCCGCCGCCGAGGCTAATGCGGCCGAGGCCCAGCGCGCAGCCCGCCGCTCCCAGGCCGGCGCCCTGGCAGCCTATGCCCAGAGTGCGATCGCCGATTCTCCCAACGACCCCTCGCTGGCCCTGTTGCTGGCGATCAGCTCGGTCGAGGCCACGCAGCGCACAGACGACTATTACACGGCCAACGCCGACCATGCCGTGCGCGATGCCGTGGCGTTCGCGCCGCCGTACCGCATGACGCTGCCGCGCCATCTGCATGGCGACACCGTTTACGCGGCGGCGTACAGCCCGGACGGCGGGAGTTTCGTCACCGCCAGTGCCGACCAGACGGCGCGCATCTGGGATGCCGCCAGCGGCGAGCAGCTGCAAGAGCTCAGGGGCCATACCGGCGCGGTTACCTCGGCGGCGTACAGCTTGGACGGCAGCACCATCGTCACGGCCAGTGCCGACGGCACGGCGCGCATCTGGAATGCCGCAACCGGCGCGGAACTGCAGCAGCTCACGGGCCATACCGGCGGGGTTAACGCCGCGGCGTACAGCCCGGACGGCAAGACCATCGTCACTGCCGGCGCCGACGGCACAGCGCGCATGTGGGATGCCGCCACCGGCGCGGAACTGCAGCAGCTCACGGGCCACACCGGCGGGGTTAACGCCGCGGCGTACAGCCCGGACGGCAAGGCCATCGTCACCGCCGGCGCCGACGGCACAGCGCGCATGTGGGATGCCGCCACCGGCGCGGAGTTGCGCCAGCTGACGGGCCACAGCGGCGGGGTTAACGCCGCCGCCTACAATCCAGACGGCAAGAATATCGTCACCGCCGGCGCCAATGGCACCGCTCGCATGTGGGATGCCAGCAGCGGCGAGCAGCTGCGGGAGCTCGCGGGTCACACCGGCCCCGTCACCGCGGCGGCGTACAGCCCGGACGGCACGGTCATCGTCACGGGGGGCCAGGACCAGACCGCGCGCATCTGGGATGCCGCTACAGGCGCGGAGCTGCGGGAGATCAAGGGCCACACCGGCCCCATTACCTCGGCGGCGTACAGCCCGGATGGGAAGACCATCGTCACGGCCGGACAGGACAATTCGGCGCACACCTGGGATGCCGCCACGGGTGCGGAGCTGAGGCAGCGCAGCGGCCACAGCGATGCTGTCACGTCGGCGGCGTACAGCCCGGACAGCAAGAGCATCCTCACGGCCAGTGCGGACGGCACTGCGCGCATCTGGGATGCCGCTACAGGCCAGGCACAGCGCCAGCTCATTGGCCACACCGGCCCTGTCTACTCAGCGGCCTACAGCCCGGACGGCACGGATATCGTCACCGGCGGCGCCGACCAGACGGCGCGCATCTGGGATGCTGCCAGCGGTGTGGAGCTGCGCCAGCTTACGGGCCATACCGGCACTGTCACCTCGGCGGCGTACAGTCCGGATGGGACGACCATCGTCACCGCCAGCGCCGATCAGACGGCGCGCATCTGGGATGCCGCCAGCGGCGCGGAGCTGCGCCAGCTTACGGGCCACACCGGCACTGTCACCTCGGCGGCCTACAGCCCCGATGGCAACAGCATCGTCACCGCCGGCGCCGATCAGACGGCGCGCATCTGGGATGTTTCCAGCGGTGCAGAACTGCGGCAGCTCATTGGCCACACCGGTAGTGTCTTGGCGGCGGCGTACAGCCCCGACGGCAAGAGCATCGTCACGGCGAGCGACGATCAGACGGCGCGCATCTGGGATGCCGCTACGGGCGAGGAACAGCGGCAGCTTACCGGCCACAACGACGCCGTCTACTCGACGGCGTACAGTCCGGACGGCAAGAGGATCGTCACGGGGGGCAGGACCAGACGGCGCGCGTCTGGGATGCCGCCACCGGCAGGGAACAGCGGCAGCTTACGGGCCACAGCGACGCTGTCGCGTCGGCGGCGTATAGTGCGGACGGTAAGAGCATCGTAACGGCCGGCGCCGACCACACGGCGCGCGTCTGGGATGCTGCCACCGGCGAGGAAGCCAGGCAGCTCAAGGGCCACAACAACTGGGTTGACTCAGCGGCGTACAGCCCGGACGGCAAGGCCATCGTTACCGCCAGCCAGGACCGGACGGCGCGCATCTGGGATGCTGCCACCGGCCGGGTGAGGCGGCAGCTCAAGGGACACAGCGATGCGGTCTGGTCGGCGGCGTACAGCCCCGACGGCAAGACCGTTGTCACCGCCAGCCAGGATCGGACGGCGCGGATCTGGGATGTCGCTAGCGGCACGGAGCTGCGGCAGCTCACGGGTCACACCGGGCCAGTCATCTCGGCGGCGTACAGCCCGGATGGCGGCAGCATCGTCACGGCGAGCACCGACCGCACTGCCCGCATCTGGGATGCTGCCACCGGCGAGGCACTGCGGCAGCTCATTGGCCACACCGGCCCTGTTTACGCGGCGGCGTACAGCCCCGATGGCAGCAGCATCGTCACCGCCGGTGGCGATCTGACGGCGCGCATCTGGGATGCAGCCACGGGTGAGGAGCTGCGGCAGCTCGCGGGCCATACCGGCACGGTCTACTCGGCGACGTACAGCCCGGACGGCAAGAACATCGTCACTGCAAGCCAGGACCGGACGGCGCGCATCTGGGATGTCGCCAGCGGCCAGGAGCTGCGGCAGCTCAAGGGCCATACCGGCACGGTATACGCGGCGGCCTACAGCCCGGACGGCAAGAGCATCGTAACGGCGGGCCAGGACCAGAGCGCGCGCGTCTGGGATGCCGCCACGGGCCAGCAGCTGCGGCAGCTCACGGGCCACACCGGCTATGTCCGGTCAGCGGCATACAGTCCCGACGGCAAGACCGTTGTCACTGCCAGTCGCGACCGCACCGCCCGCATCTGGGTAGTCAGTCTTGACGAGCTGCTGGCGAAGGCGCAGCGCCTGATCCAGCGCGACCCGCCGATTCTTACGCCTGAAGAGCGGCAGAGATATGGGTTGAACTAAGCCGTGGCGAGGCCATCATGCAACTGTCAACGCCATGAAGGCGCTGCATTTCGTGTTCGGTGCATTCAAGTGCGTGTTGACGCCCTGTCGCTCCAACATTACCCTGTTGCGGCCGATAACATTTCGAGCGGGTTCGGTCTCTGTGCGGTCTGTGCTGTCCGCCTCCGTGCTGTCTGCGTTCTGTGCTGGCCGGCACAGGCAGCCCATGTCGTGTTGGGCTACTGCCCCTTGACGATCGCCGGAAGGTACGACTGCGGCGGCGGCAGCTCAGCTGCGTCAAGGCGGGCGTAGCTCCACACGTTGAGGTCGGAGAACTGCACGCTGCCCTGCAGCAGGCCCATGTTCTCGTTCAGCAGCGTGAGTTGACCGTCCAGCGGCGCGTCCATCTGGAGTGGCGGGTCGTTCTGCATGTGCTGGGTAATGAGTTTACCGTCCACTAGTGCCGCCACCTTGATCGTGCCGTCGCCGATGCCGAGAACGCCGTCCTCGTCCCACAGCAAGGCGTAGTGATGCCACTGCGCCGGGTCGGCGCCGCCAAGCGCGTCGACGTAGGTCCAGCCGGCAGCACCAGTTGAGCGTACAGCCATTTGCTGTGCCGCGTCCGAGTCCGCGCCGGTGCCGGTGCCGGCGGTGAAGAACCGGCCGGCGGCGGCGCAGAGGCCACCGTTGCCCTGTGGGTCGCGGGCGTTAAACTGGAGGCCGTAGTAGCTGCCGGCGGTATCGCGGATGCCGATCAGGCTTGGGCTCGGCCCCTGGCTGATAGAGGCGGGGAAGCCGGTCATCTTGGCCCAGAAGTGGATTGCCCCGCGCGGGCCGTTGACCACTTCCTTGGGGAAAGAGACGCGGCCGGGCTCATAGAACTGGGCGCTATAGGCGGCTCCGCTAAGGCCCGGCACGAAGCTACCACCGCCGAAAGCGCCCCCCGGGCTATAGGCCCTGTGCTCGACCGCGTCCTGCGAGTCGAGGCGGTTCCAGAGCACCAGGCCGGCCAGGCCCGGCTGCCAGAGCCAGGCGCGTGTAAAGGTTGTCGAGTCAATCGTGACGGGGCCATCGCCGACGACCTGGCCGCGTGCATTGATCGCCACAGGACGCTGCATTGTTCCCAGATTGCTCCACTCACCCCGATCCCAAAGCAGGCCCTGCCTCTTCTGCTCGAGAGGGTCGGCCATTGCCCGTGATTGCGAGAAGACGACCACTTGCCCGTCCTCATTGATAAACTCGCCATAGGTGGTGCTGTCAGCGTCAAATGTGCGACCAATCTCGACCATCGTACCCTGCTGCCAAAGCGCCGCATGCCAGCCGAAGTTAGGAATATCGACACGCCCGTGATCTGGCCCGCGTCGTTGATGGCTGCAGCCTCCCCCCCATGCCGCCCGGGATCCCCAGCTCGGTCATGACGCCGTGCTCCCAAGGGAACGCGTGCCACTCGCCCGCGGCCGTTGGGCCTACGCCCACCACCTGACCGTGGTTGTTGATGTCGCGTGCATCGGTGGTCCCGCCGCCGAGCGAGCCGAGATCGGTTGTTACGCCTTTTTCCCACACAAAGGAACGGTCGCTGGCGAGGACATCCATGTCGGATTTGCCCAGCACCTGGCCTGCGTCGTTGATGTCAATTGCGTTGCACCACATATGGCCCAAACCGGGCACTTTGGTCAGAATGCCGCTGTCCCAAAACAAGCAGGTGCTGGAAAAAGGTAAGACCGCCGGCAAGGGGAAGGGTGGAGAGGGAGCGAACCGCCGATGATCTGGCCCTCTTCGTTGATTTTGAGGGCGTAGGTATCTTCTCCCGCTTTGAACAGGCCGAGATCCTGGATTGCGCCGTTTTCCCAGATCAACACCGACTTTTTCGCGAGCACGGTTTGCAGCGGCGCAGGTGATCCGGTGATATGCTCCGGCTGGCAGCAGTTCGTACACGCAAACGTTGGTTCTTCGGGTCAAGCCTTAATTGAGTACTGGCTAACCCGTTACAACAACACGTGCCCATCGGGCCGGAACAGTTTCTCGTTCACTGGCGACACGGATATCTACTGCTACAAGAGCAGCAGTAAGGCTGTGAGCGTGCCCAACCAGCCGATCACCAACCTCGCTCAACTAACCCTGAGAGGCGATGTTAGTGCGAGTGAGGATAGAGTTACTTTGACGGCAGGAACTACCGCCTACTCAGCGGTGGGTGACAATGCCGTCAATGCAGCAGCGGGTTGGCGGTTCGCTGAGTTCAACGTGTTTGGCCATGCTGGCAACAGCGGTGGCGGGGGCCAGGCGAACTTCAACAGCGGATCGACCATCGTTCCCAGGACAAGGATTTTCTATGGCGGCACGAACGCGCCGTCCTGCGCAGCGCAAGGATTTACGGGTGAGACCAACAACCTCAGCTTCGGCCCAAGTGCTCCTGCCTCATCGACATCGGGGCCGGCAGTCTTGTTCACAGACAGCAGTGCCGGCGGGTCGCCGTCATACTGTGCAGCTGCAACCACTGTGGGCGAACCCCATTGGGCTACTTTTTACGGCCTGTTCTACGCTATCAAAGCGTAGGGCGACTTTGAACTAGCGAAAGTCGATCCAGACTTTGTTGTTCAAACCCGACAAGTGTCGTTGGCACCGAGATGGCCGAACGTGTCGGCAAACAGTGCGGTTGCACCCCAAATGGGCAAGACCCAGGTCGCTATCTGCCATACACTGGCAGGAAATGAAGTACTGGCGCAGCTATATCGATAGGGCGCCACCGGTCTGTACGATAGCGAGTCGCTCTCGCTGCTGCTGCAATACTGCCCGCCGCTACGAACCGCACCTTGATTCTGCCCGATCGTCGGCGAGATCCAGCATCCCGCTCGCCGCTGGGTGGTTGAGCGCACATTCAGCTGGCTAGCCAAGCGCAGAAGCTTCCGGACTCGCAGGTGCAAAAAGTCCGCCAACTGGTTGGCGCTCCTGCAATTCGCTTGCGCTCACATTCTACTTGATCTCGCATTTTCAGGATGAAGACTTGGTCATACGATTCACTCGACCGAATCCAGGACGCTGCGCAGCGTATCCAGGCCAATGTTGCCGCCGCAGAGCACGACGGCGGCCTGCTTGCCTTGCCAACGGTCCTGGGTCTTCCGCAGCGCGGCAACGGCCACGCCCGCCGCACCTTCGACCAGCAGGTGCTGTCCCTCCATGACTTCACGCATGGCCCCCGCGATCTCTCCTTCGCTGACCAGCACGTACTCGTCGACCAGCGTCTGGCAGAGGGCAAAGGTAACGGCCCCGGGCTCAATGCCGCCGGCGGTGCCGTCGGAGAGGGTAGGCAGCGAAGGCATGTCGACGATGGCGCCGCGCTCGACTGAAACGGCCATCACGGGCGAGTTCTCCGGCAGGCAGCCGACGATGTGGACAGCCGGATTGTGGGCCTTGAGCACGACGGCAATGCCACTGATCAACCCGCCGCCGCCGACGGAGACGAAGACGACCTCGACTCCCGGCAGCTGCTCGGCGATTTCGACACCCAAGGTGCCTTGCCCCGCAACTACGTCCAGGTCGTTGTAGGGGGAGAGATAAGCCAGCCCTTGCTGTTCAGCATAGCGCCGCGCTTCTTGTTCGCTGACAAGGCTGTCGTCGCCGTGCAGCCGGACCTCGATGCCGTAGCGGCGCATGGCTTCCAACTTGGTGGGTGAGGTGTGCTCGGGCACGAAGACTGTGCCCGGCACGCCCAAAGCGCGGCTGCCAAGGGCAACGGCGGCGCCGTGATTGCCCGACGAGGCGGCAACTACCCCGCGCTGGCGCTGTTCGGGTGAGAGGCTGAGCAGCTTGTTCATGGCTCCGCGCAGTTTGAACGAACCGGTGTATTGAAGATTCTCAAGCTTGAGGTGCACGTCAACACCGGTCCGGCGGCTGAAAAATAGCGAATGGTCCAACGGGGTCGTCCGCACATAGGGGCGAATGCGGTCGGCAGCGTCGACCGCAGCCTGGGCGAGCGCATCGGCGGGCGCAACGCGCTGCCAGGCGCCGCCGTCCGGCCTTGGGCTGGGAGTATCGTCGACTTGACTTCTGCCCACCAGCCACTGGCCTACGACACGGCTCATGCCGGTGCCTTGCGGCTCAAACCCCAGCTTGGCATAGAAATCTTGCGCATCTTCAGTAAAGAGATATACATGCTGGCCGGGCAGTTGTTCCAGTGCTAACTCGATCATGCGCCGGGCGATGCCGCGCTTGCGGTGGGCGCTAAGTGTCCAGACATCGACCATGTAGGCGTTGCCGACGTCGTCGGACAATACGCGCACGGTGCCGATGGCGCGGCCATCCACGAGAGCAAAGACATTGACGGCGCTGTTGACGCAGGAGAGCCGTAGCTGTTCGGGCGTGCGGCCGTTATCAAAGTCGTCGGCGAGCAGGGTCTGCTTGAGCGCCGCCCAGTCAATACCGGCGCATCCAAGCTGATAGGTGACCGGCAGCGGTTCGTTGTGCATAAATTCTAAGTTCCTCTCAGCCGCGCCAGGATCGTTTCAAGCAGAAACAAACCGGCCACGACGAAAATGTCCAACAATATAACAAAGAGCAGTGATCCAACCAGGAGTTGAATGGCAGGGATCAGCCAGCCGAGCAGCGCCGTGATCGGGTCGATGGGCAGGCCGACGACGACATAGATGAGCGCTGCAAAGGCGACATAAATCAGCAGCAGCCGCAGCGGTTGGCGGTCGCTGCGGCTGGGCATCATGCTGTTGCCGATGACAAACAAGGCATAGGCCCAGACGGCGCCATCCGGCTGGGCCAGCGCATCGAAGAAGGCGCCCACCGTATCGAGCAGCCGTCCCTGCGCCAGTTGATCCAGCATCATGTCGGATTGGAAAACGGCTGCGCCGACTAGCGCCAGCAGGATGCTGCCGGTAAACAGCGGGGCCATCCCCACGGCGCTGTCGCGCCAGGTGCCGCCGCGCTGCACGCTGACGCTGCCCAGCCCGATGCGATCCTTGTGCCGTTTGGGCCAGACGCGGAACTTGCTGGTGCGCAACCCGAGCAGCCTGGCTGCCAGCCAGTGCGACAGTTCGTGAACAAAGACACCGGGCAGCAGGAGCAGAAAGATAGCCAAGGTGGCGAGGTCAAGCGAACCAGTCGCAAAATAAACGACCAGCTGCGTGCGCACGCTCAACTGCCTGCTCAGCCACGCCAGGCTTACCATGGCAATTGCCAAGATGATCAAGGTGGGAAAGGCGTACTCGAGGGCCATAACGGAAATCCCAGCGTCCGGAGCGGGCTGCGCACGCGACGGAATGCATGTGCGCCTGCGTTTAGGGTTGCGGCTCCAAATTGTACGTCAGATTCTCCAGCAGCCAGCAATTGCCGTGCTTTACCAGCGTCCAGCGGTCGCCGGCGGGTGAAACCTCATCGCCGATCTGCGTCGTGGCGCTCACGGTGGCTCGATTGCCCTCAAGCGTAATCTTCAGATCGGCGGGCGTAGCCTGCTTGGCTGCACCAGGAAAGACAGTGCGCACATAGCGGTGGCGGATGGCATCCTTGTCGCGCCAGAACTGGTCGTCCTGCGCAGCATCGGGCGTGTTCTTGGCATTGGTGATCGACGAACCGTCCGTCCACAGCGCCATCAGTGCGTCGATCTGCTGGTCCACCACGAGCTGTCCCTCGGCGTGAATGACGGCGGTGATGGCTTCTTCGTCGCCGGCGCCGGTCGGCAGATCCAGCGTGCATGAGCCTGCAGGGGGTTCAGGCGCGCCGCAGGCAGTAAGGGTCACCGCTAGCAACAACACACCCAAAGAACCCGATAACCGCGTGTTCATTATTTCGGTGCGGCGGATGCGGTCGATAAAGCAAGCACCTGGTCAGGTGTTGATGCCACGCTGAAGTAGTTGCGGGTGAAATCTTCCAACAGCGCCAGGGTTTCTTCGACGCTGCCGTACTTGGGGGCGGTAAGCTTGAACAGTACGATGCCGTCGCTCTGGTCGCGCGCTTCGTCGGGGAAGAGATAGAAGTAATAGACCACGTGCTGCCAAGGCGCGGTCTCGCCCTCTACGTTCTTGGTGGCATCCAGGTAGAGACCGTAGATTTCACCGCCATCGGGCAGTGGGGTGGCGTGTGAGCCGAGGTCGTACTGCCAACCGTCAGCGTCATAGCAGATATCGGGCGCGTGAAACGGCTGCGAATTGCGCCCGCCGACCATCGTGAGCCAGATATAGTGGCCGGCCGGGTCCTGGTAAAGACGCTGCACGTACTGTTCCGGCTCAAGCAGGATCATGACTTCCTGGTTGGTTTCAGGCGCATCCTTGCCGATCCACTCGCCTACGGTAAGCGGAACGTTGTTGAGGTCGTGGTCGAGATCAAAGCGTGCGTTGGCTACGACGATGCGCTCGCGCGGGGTGCGCTGCCAGAAGTCCAGATCACTGATATAGGTGAGTTCATCGGCTGCCGCCAACGATGGGCGGCCACCGAGCCAGGACGGCAGTTGGGGCGTGTAGACGGCGATCAGCCCGACGAACAGGAGGGCGAACACCAGAATTGCGGCGAGCGTGGACTTGTTGGGCATAAATCGCATCAGATCACTTCATAGCGCAGCTGGCCAAAGCGCAGCACGCGGGTCAAGGGATAGACCAACAGCAGCACGCCGATAAAGAAGAAAATGCCCGAGTAGTCGTGATAGTAGGTAAAGGCCGCCTGTGCCCCCCAGCGCGCGCGACAAAGAGCAGTGTAGCCACGCGCAGGATGTTGCCAAACACGGCCAGGGGGATCGACAGCAGCACGAGTGCGATGCGCGACCAAACGGGGCCATCCAGCAGGTAGGCCACCAGCACCATCAGCGAGGTAAGGGCGATCAGCGAGTTGACACCGCTGCACTGTGCGCCGATCACGAGATCGGCGTTGGGCAGGGAGACGGCACTGCCGACAACCGTCACATCCAGCCCAAGGAGTTGCACCAGGCCGCCCGAGCAGACGCCTGTGAACAGGGCCAGCGGCAGCGTGATACGATCCCAACTGGGCAGCGGGATCATAAAGATCAGGTATGCCAGGGGGAAGGCAAGCTTGCGTACGACATTCGTGCCGCCCAACGCCCAGACCAGCCCGGCCAGCATGGCGACCATGGCAAAGGCTGCCAGGTAGAGGGCACGTGCCTGCCAAAAGTAAAGATAGGCGGCGAGCGCCACGGCCAGCAAAATGGCGCCATAGAGGTAGCCACTGCCGGAAGGGTAGACCAGGCTATCGTCGTTGCGGAAACGCTGCACTGCCAGAAAAATGGCAACCGGCGCGATGAGGAGGCCGTGACCGTAATAGTCGTTGGACATCCACTCGCTCCACAGCCAGCGCCAGACGGGCAGAGTCAGGGCGACAAAACCTATTCCCGCCAGCAGCGCCGGCCAGATGCGCGGCCAGAAGCGTTGCCAATTCGATTGCAGTGGGGTTTGGCTCATGCGTGCAGATCGTTGTTCATAGAAGTCACGCCGCTTGCCACCGCGTCCGTGGCGTCGAGCGTGAGCGCAGAATACCAGAGACGGGCAAAACGGTCAATGTGCAACAGCCAATGTGGTCAGGCATGGGCAGATGTGGCGCGTAGCTCCGTGTAAACCTCGACCACGCGTGCCGCCAGTTTGTCTGCATCGTGGCGCCAAGGACGTCGGGCGTCCACTACGTCGCCGGTGAACAGCCGGAAATCCAGCGCTGCACCCGGCGGGGGCAGGCAAACCCACTGGGCATTGCCGGCGGGTGGTTGGGCGAGATCGTAGCTGTCATTGGCCAGCACATTAGGGAAGGCCTCCTTGGCATGTTCGCGCAGCTTGGTCATGTGTTCGCAGACGCCAAAATGGTCGGTTTCGCCGGCCTGGGTGGCGACATTGCAGATGTAGATACGTGGGGCGCTGCTGGCGCAGATGGCGTCCACGATCCCGGGGACAAGCAGGTTGGGAATCACGCTGGTGTAGAAGCTGCCCGGCCCGGCCACGATCAAGTCCGCTTGGAGGATGGCGCGGATGGCTTCCGGATACGGGCGGATTTGCTCTTGCTTGAGAAACACACGTTCCACCTGGCCCTGGGCCTTGGGCAGCAGGCTTTCTCCCTCGACCATCACCATCTCCACCTCGCCGTCGGGCCGTAAGCGGCGCACTTCGGCGCACAAGGTGACGTCTTCGAGGGTGCCGGGCAGCACGCGCCCGCGCACGCGCAGCACCTTGGAGCTTTCGGCGATGCCTGCTTCAAAGCTGCCGGTAATGGCGGCCATTGTCGTAATAAACAAGTTGCCGAAGCTGTGACCTGCCAGTTCGTTCACCGCATGGGGGTCACCCAACTCGCGATCGGCAAAGCGGTACTGGAATAGCCGTGTCATCAACCCTTCGACTTCGCTGAGCGCAGCAATGTTGTTGCGGAAATCTCCGGGCGGCAAGATGCCCATGCTGCGCCGGAGGCGGCCGCTGGAGCCACCGTCGTCAGCCACCGTGACGATGGCGGTGATGTTGTCGGTATACTTGCGCAGGCCGCGCAGCAGTTGCGGCATGCCCGTGCCGCCGCCGATGGTGACGATGCGGGGGCCGCGGCTGCGGCGATAGCGGCGCAGGAGAATTGCCAGCAACTCCTGGTTTTCAAAGGCGCGCAGGTCGGGCCACACCTCGGTGTAGAGAATGCGGTAGAAGCGTAGCCAGCCGACGAGCGCCAGCAGCGCACCCAGTGTCACCGGCAGCAGAATACGCGCCCACTGCGGCAGAAACTGCAACGTGAGTGCGCCTACGAAAGCTGACCACTGCGGGGCGCTTAGCAGGTCGTGCAGGAACACCGCCAGGCCCATGCCCATCAGCAGGACACCGGCCACCAGCAGTGCCAACCAGCGCTTGAGGCCGATGGCTGGCTTGAGCAACTGGCGCCAAACGATATCATCAGGGCCTGAAACCGGCTTGGGCGTATGGGCATTTTGGGGGGGTGACGGCGTCATATGGTCCCGATTATATCCCGCATGGCAACACTTTGGCGAACGTTTGCGGCTGCGCTAGAATGAACGGTAAATGCAGCGACTTCCCGGAAGTCTTCCTATGCACCCGCCCTTACACAAAATTCATGTGCTGGGAATTCGCCTGCCGGCTGCGCGCTTGTGGCCACTGTTGCTGCTCGCCCTGCTGCTCCTGGCAGCTTGCCGCAATACGGAGCCTACACCTACCGATGGGCCGCAGATCCTGTCTACACTGCCACAAGGCTGGACTCCGGTGGTCGTGAGTACCAGCGGCCTGTTCAACCGCAACGAGACTACCTGGACGCCCATCAACATCGACGACGATCTGACCACGGAGTACCTGCTGTTTTTTACCTACGACAATGGCCAGATGGGCGCCATCATTTACGACCAACAGACCGGATCGACCGGGGTGGTGAACGCCACGCCGGTGCCGGCGCCCAATCAACCTACCGGCGTGTACATCCCGTACCAGGTGGAGCCCTCGTACTGGCGGCGCACTGACGCTCCCGATTTGGTCGGCTATGTTGCCGCACCTGGCACTGACCCAACCACGCTTTCCGTGGTGCAGGTCGAGCGCTATCCGGCAGGGACGCCCGATAGGGCGGGGACGGCGAATCCTGATCCTGGCAGCGACGTGCCGGCCACCAATGAGGCGATCATCTACGGCGGTAACAAGGTCATCTCCGTATTGTGGTGGCGCAATGCCTATAATGGCTATGGCATTGCCCAGATGGCTGCTGCCGGTGGTTTGCAGGGTGAGACGCCGGTGGAAGGCGACGTGTTGCGACCGCTGCAGACGGTGGATGGACAGGTACCCTTGACTGGCCTGCTCGAGCGCAGCGTGATGTGCCGCAAAGTACAATATACGCGCGCCAACGCCGGCGAACCATCTGACGTGATTGAGCCCATTTACCAGAGCGCCGTGCGCTACGTCGAGAGTGACGGCGGTATTGTCTTTTGCCTTGGCACGCCGGCATATCCATACTATCCCGAAGGTGTGGTATTGGCTTATCTGCGCCCGCCAGTCCCCTCCGAAGCGGAGCGTGGGCAGGAGCCGGCAGACTCCGCACAGACCTTTCTGTGGTCCGGACTGAATGATGCCCAGCGCGCGACGATTAACGCAACGGTAGCTTTTACCGGCACAGATAATGACGGATCATCCAGCGTGGTCGTGCGTGAATTGCGTGCGCCGTCGAGCGTAGCGCTGGCGCCGGATTCGCGTGAACCTGCCGGAAGTCCGATCACCACCAGCGTGTGCGCCGAAGAGGTAAGCGTGGATGGCACGCAGTTCAAACGCTTGCTATTTGAACTCGTGTATGAGCCGGTGCAAGAGAGCGGCGGTGTAGTCGTGGCAGAACGATTTGCAATCACGGCAGTGACCGATGTCACAGGCGTGGTGCTGAACTGCGCATTGATTGTCCCCTAAGTGGATATAAGGACTCTCTAACTCGACGTCCTGCGTAGTGAGTTAGCGTAGTGAGCTGACGTCGTGCTGGGATCAAGGTTTGTGTTGATGGGCATGAGTATTCGGCGACGGAAGAGCTTTACGGACGAGGACCTCAATGTGCTGCTCGCGGCAGGGCAAGGCGAACGGGCAGTGTTTTTGCCGGTGCGCACCGGGCGGCAGGTGGTGGCCGAGAGCTTGGCGGCGCTGGCCAATGCCGACGGTGGCACACTCCTATTGGGTGTCTCGCCGCGCGGAAGTGTGCAGGCGGGGGGAGACATGCAGGTACTGCGCGACTTGCTGCTCGATGCAGCCCTCCAGACCGACCCACCACTGATCCTGCCAAGTCCTCAGGTGCTGGAGACTGGCGCCGGTGCCGTGGTGGCAGTCCAGGTGCCGGAGGGGCTGCCGCACGTCTACAGCCTCAAGGGCGTGTACTGGACGCGCACGGGCGCCAACAACCGGCCGTTGACCACACCCGAGCTGCGCCAACTGCTGCTTGACCGTTCCGAAAGCGGCTACGAGAGTAAACCGGTCGCCGACGCACGCTTGCATGAGCTGGACGAAAGCCGTGTCAGCCGCTACCTGGATCAGGTGGGGCTGCCGCCCGATGCCGATGCGCTGCAGGCGCTGCTGAGCCGCGGCTGTGTCACGCGCCTGGATGGCGATGGACTGCCGGCCGTCGAACCGGCCCCGACCGTGGCAGGGCTGCTGCTGTTTGGCCGCGACCCGCAGCGTTTCCTGCGCAGCGCCGAGGTGATCTGTGTCCGCTATGCCGGCGAGGTGATGGGTGACGAGTTTGTGCGCCAGGACATCGGCGGCACCTTGGCCGACCAGGCGCGCCAGGCGGAAGCGTTTGTGTCCAGCAACATGCGGCGCGGCATGCGCATCCGCAGCCTGGCACGTGAGGAGACGACTGAGTACCCGCTGCCCGTCGTGCGCGAGGCGATCGTCAACGCCATCGCCCATCGCGATTACAGCATCCGCGGCGAGGGCACGCGTGTCCTGATGTTCAGTGACCGGCTGGAGGTGTACAGCCCTGGGCGGCTGCCGGGGCACGTCACGCTGGCCAACCTCAAGGACGAACGCTACAGCCGCAACGAGGCCATCGTGGCCGTGCTCAGCGACATGGGCTATATTGAGCGCCTGGGCTATGGCATCGACCGCATGATCGCCACCATGCAGGAAGCCGGCCTGCCCGAGCCGCTGTTTGAGGAGACCTCGGCCGGCTTTCGGGTGACGCTGCGCTCGGCCTCGCCCGACCTGGTCAGCTCTGCGCCGCAGGCGCAGCAGTGGGGCCACAGCTTTCTCAACGAGCGGCAAGAGGCGGCGTTGGCGCACATCCGTCAGCACGGCCGCGTCACCAATGGCGATCTGGCCGAACTCTACCCCGACGTACATGCGGAGACCATCCGTCGCGACCTGGCGGACCTGGTCGAACGCAACATGCTGCTCCGCATCGGAACCAAACGCGCTACGTATTACATCCTAAAATAAGGCACGAAAGTATACTGAGGGTGTGAACCGTGTCCCCGGGACGTCTAAACGTACTGGGGACATTTTCCGTGCGCAATCTTGATAGGTTTTGACCGATCGGACGTAGTATCAATGGTAGGACTGCCGGGCAGTTCTAGCGTAAAGATTGAGAGCTGAGGTATAACTATGCGTTCTGTGTCCATTATTGGAATCGGGCAGACGCCGGTAGGCGAATTGTGGAACTTGTCGGCACGGCAGCTGGCGTATCAGGCGGTATCGAGCGCCATGGCGGATGCCGGGGTGGACCGGGCCGACGCCCTGTTTGTGGGCAACATGTTGAGCGGCAGCCTGCTTGATCAGGAGCACCTGGGCACACTGGTGGCCGACGCGTGTGGGCTGCGCGGGATCGAGGCGGCCAAGATCGAGGCGGCGTGCGCCAGCGGTTCGGCCGCGCTGCGCGTCGGTACGATGGCGGTTGCCAGCGGCTTTCATGACATCGTGATCGTGGCGGGGCTGGAGAAGATGACCGACACGGTGGGCAAGGATACCACGGCAGGTCTCGCCACGGCGGCCGACGCCGAATACGAGTCGCTGCACGGTGTCAGCTTTGTCGGGCTGAATGCGCTGATCATGCAGCGCTACATGTACGAACACGATGTACCGCTGGATGCTTTTGCCGGCTTTAGCATCAACGCCCACTGCAATGGGACCAACAACCCCAACGCCATGTTCCAGGATGCGATCAGCCTAAAGGAGTATGTAAATGCCCCGCTGATCGCCACGCCGATCAATATCATGGACAGCAGCCCAGTCTGCGACGGTTCGGCGGCCCTCGTATTAGTGCCGACCGAGTGGGCACACGAGTTTACTACCGGCCATCATCGCGGGGCGGTGCAGATTCTGGCCAGCGCCAGCGCCAATGACACGCTGGCCGTGCACGACCGCCAGGACCCCCTGTTCTTGCAGGCCGCGAATACTAGCAGCCAGAAGGCCTACCGCCAGGCCGGCGTCGGGCCCCATGACCTGGACCTGTTTGAACTGCATGACGCCTTTACGATCATGAGCGCGCTGAGCCTGGAGGCCAATGGCTTTGCCCGGCGCGGCGAGGGCTGGCGGCTGGCGCACGAAAACGAGATCGGCATTCATGGCCGCCTCCCGATCAGCACGATGGGCGGCCTGAAGAGCCGCGGCCACCCAGTGGGGGCCACGGGGGTTTATCAGATCGTCGAACTGGTGCAGCAGTTGACCGGTACGGCGGGAGCCAACCAAGTTGCCAATGCCCGGCTGGGCATGGCGCAAAACATTGGCGGCAGCGGTGCGACCATTGTGACGCATATTCTGGGTAGTTGAGAGCTGTCACGAACTCTCAGGAAAGCTCTCAAAACCTATCAGTCCTGCCAAGAGGCAGGGCAGATAGGAATTGAGAGCCCCAAACTGCTATCGTGTACACCGTACCATCGTTGTACAAGGTTCGTTTGAGTGCTCGGCAGAAAGATACAGCATTTAGCCGGTGCGCAGTATGTTTGTGTAAGGTATATTAGTCGAAAAACTCGATCTGGCGAGGTGAATGAGTATGGCAGTTCCGAATCTGTGGCGGACCAAGAAGCAGCGCTATAGCTTGCTCGGTGACGTGTGTGTTCATTGCGACAGTGCCGTGTTTCCGCCGCGCGAAGTGTGCCCGCATTGCCACAAGCCGATGCAGGCCCAGGCACTTGTAATGAAGCAGCCTGAGAAGGTGCATTTTTCGTTTGCCGCCGTCCCGGTGCAGCCGGCGCTGGTGGCCGTTGTTGGGGATGACTGATGACGGCAGCGCCGTTGGCCGGTAACCAACCCGGCAGCCAGTTAGGCATCCATACTGGTGCGCTAAGCGGGCGGGGCGAGGTGTACAGCTTTAGCATCATGTACAATGCCCCGCAGGGCTATGAGGAGCAGAAGCCTTACACCATTGCCTTGATCAGGTTGGACGAGGGCCCGATGGTCACGGCGCAGTTGACCGACGTGGACAACGGCGACGTACGCATTGGGATGCGTGTTGAGATGGTCACGCGCAAGCTGCGCGAAGAAGGCGCCGAGGGGCAGATTATCTACGGCTACAAGTTCCGCCCGCTGATCGGCGGGTGAGACCACTCCCCACGCATCAGGCGATTTTACAAATCAACTATCAGCCACTGCCCGCAGAAGACAGTGGTTTTTTTATTTGGTATAACTTGCGGTCTAAATCACCCTTGGCTGCGGAGTGAGGCCAAACAGCAGCACCCACACAATCATCAACTCGGGCAGGGCGTAGCTGACGTCGATCAATCCGTGCGCCAGGCCGGCGGCGATAGCGGCCAGCACGCCAAGAGCCAGTGCTCGTTCGGGACCGCGCTGGAGCCAGCGCAAGACGGACCATGTGCCGAGCCCAAGCCAGGTCAAGCCCAGCAATAGACCAGGCCAGCCGAGACGGGTCCACCAGTCAAGCAGCAGGTTGTGCGGGTGGTTGAGGTTCGGCTCCTGCCATGCCGAGGGGAGCAGATAGCCGCTGCGATAGGCGTACAGGAAATTGTCGGGGCCGACGCCGAGCAGCGGATGATCCAGCCCCATCTGCAAGGCGCTGCGCCACAACTGGAGGCGCAAAAAGCCGGTGCCTTGGCCAAGGTCGAACAAACGTTGAAAGCGTTCGGCGCCCAGAAATGGCGTGAGGATGATGACGGCCAGGGCAGCGACAGCCAACAGGATCCATAGCGGGCGCAGCGATCGTTCCTGCTTGCGCAACAGCCAGCCGCCGCCGATCAGCAATACGAGCGCCATGGCGGGGCCTGCCAGCAGCAGGCTGCCTTTGCTAAAGGTGAGCAGCCAGGCGAGTGTCTGGGGGATGACAAGTAACGCCCACAACAGGCGTTGGCGGCCATCCCGCAGAAAAAGGGCAAGGCCGAGACTCACGGCCAGTGTGCGGTCGAGATAGAGAGCCAGATTGTTGGCCGAGCCGTAAAAGGCTTGGACGCGGCGTACACCCTCTGCCTGTGAGACCCATTCGTTGCCGGCCACGTAGCCCCAGAGGCCAAAGAGCGAAACAAGGGCTGCACCCGCAAGCCATGCCGTCACCAGCAGCCAGCGGTCGGCGTCCGGTGTGGGTGACAGGTGGAAGGTGAGGGCGAGAACGCCGGCGAAGACGAGGGCATTGAGAAAGACGACGCGCCATTCGCGTAGGGCGAGATCGGGGTAGAAGGCGGTAACTGCGGCGATAAGGGCCCACGTGGTGACGGCGGCCAACGCAATGAACACGGGCACGCGGGCGTGCCTCAACTGCCGCACGTGGGCGTGGCGGGCGGCCCGCATAAAAGCATGCGGGCTACGACGCGGGAGAATGGACATCGCGAAGTGGATTAGGACGATGGCCAGGCCGCCCCAGACACCAATATCGATAAGGTCGAAGCTGCGGGTGGGAAGGGCGGGCAGCTTGAGGCCAAAGGCGAAGGGCAGGCCGAAGAGCAGGGCACTGAGCCAGACGGCGGGACGGACGATGCCGGCGAACGCCAGCAGGGCAAGACCAAGTGCGCATAGAAACCACATGCTTAGGGCGATGCCGGCAGCGACGATCAAGAAACCTACACCGGCGACAGGCGCGGCGTAGGTATGTAGTAGGCCGGCGCTTTGCGGAACCGAGTATGCCTGCGGTGCTAGCTGTCGTACTGCTCCGGCCGCCCATTGGCACGTCCCAATCGCCATCATCCAAAGACCGGCGAGCATGAGCAGGACACTTGGCCAGCGCTGAACGGAGAGTTGGGCGAGTGATGGGCCGCTGGGTTCGACGCGGGCGCCTGCAGGCAGATCGACGGCTACGCCGCGCAATGGTATCTGGTCCCAGCCGCGCCAGAGTTCGATCAGAACATTCTGTGTCCTTTTTTCGTCTCCATGATGGACGAGCAGCCAGCGGGGCTCCAAGCTGCCGTCTTGGTTGCGGGAGCGCTCGGGCGCCAGCAGCGGTTTGTAACCGGCTTCCCGGCTGCTGCTGTCCAGGTTGCCGGGAAGCACCGGCAGCCGATTGGCCGGCTGGCCATCGACCGTGGCGAACAGGTAGGCCCAGTAGTCGCCGGGAGCAAGCAGCAGGTACAGGTCGCCGCCGGGATAGGTAAAGGAGACTGTGCCCGAGGGTTCGGCGAGTGGCTGGGCAGGCTCACTGGGATCGGCCCCTTGTGAGGTTACCGTCCAGTTGGGCGAGTAGGTGAAGACGGGGCTGTCCATGGCCACCGGTGTGCCCGGCATGAGATCGCCGGTTGTCTGCAGGGGCAGCCAGGCGCAGTCCGAGCAGTTTTGTGCAGTGGCGCAGGCGTCCCAATACCAAATTGCTCCAAGCGAAAGGAGTAGGAGACCGACAAGCAGCCAGGCCCAGGGCCTGCTGCGCAAACGAAAACCGTGCATAGATTCAAGTCTATCACAGCGACAGCCGCCGTCGCCTTTTTAGGGTATACTATCGTTTCCAACAAACTGACTCACTTCGACAGGAGAAGATGATGAAAATCGTAAAGCTGGTGCTTTTAGCGACGGCACTGCTGGCCCTGGCAGCCTGCCGTCCGGTTACGCGTGAGGGTGCAGGCACCGCAAGTAGCGGTGGGGGCGAGGCGGCAGGCGCCGCTGCAGGTGACGCCGGGGACAACCCCTTGGCCGGCACAGGCTGGACGCTGGCAACGCTCAATGGCGAGGCGCCCCTGGCTGATGCGGAGGTCACCTTGGCGTTTGGCGACGACGGCAGGGTGTCCGGTTCGGATGGCTGTAACCGTTTTTCGACCGCTTACACGGTCGACGGCGATAACATCACGATCGATCCGAGTGGCGCCAGCACAATGATGGCCTGCCCCGAACCGGTCATGAACCAGGCGAGCGCCTTTATGACGGCGTTGGGGTCGGCTGCTACATATACCGTCGACGAATCCAGCCTGACGCTGGCGGACGGCACGGGCGCTGCCCTGGCGACGTTTGACGCCGTCAGCAGCGACCTGGCAGGCACGTCGTGGAACGTGACCAACTATAATAACGGCAAGGGCGGCGTGGTCGGCGTGATCGCCGATACGACGCCGACCGTGCTGTTTGGCGAGAGCGGCCAGATCAGCGGTTCGGGCGGCTGCAACAACTACACCGGCACCTATACGTCGGACGGCGCCGGCAGCATCGAGATCGGTCCGCTGGCTTCGACCATGATGGCGTGCGCAGCGCCGGAAGGCGTTATGGAGCAAGAAATGCAGTTCCTGGCGGCGCTGCCGGCAGCAACCACCTACACTGTTGAGGGCAGTTCACTGGAATTGCGCGATGCGGACGGTGCGTTGCAGGTGCGTGCGGAGAAGGCTGCGGCTGAGGCGAGCGGTGGTGCCGGCTCCACTGACGCCGCGGCGGGCGGGACCGAGAATGCTGATACCTCTAGTTCCTCCGACGGTATGGCAGGCATGGCTTCGATCTCGGGTACGGTCTATTACCTGCAGCGCAGTGCGCTGCCGCCTGATGCCATGGTGGAAGTATCCATTCACAACAAGCAGTTGGCAGACGCTCCCCCGGAGATGACACTGCTGGGCATGACGGCCTTCACCGCCGATGGCAACCAGGTGCCGCTGCCGTACACGGTTGTCTACAGCCCGCAAGACGTGATGGACGGCGCCCTGTATTCCGTCGGCGCCACCATTCGCGATGGTTCAGGTAAACTGCTGTTCGTCAGCACGACGGCAATACCTGTCATCACCCTGGGCAATCCGACTGAGGATGTAGAGATCTTGGTGTCGCCGGTGCGGTAGGGGCACGGACCACAATAGTTTTTGCCCAACAGGGGCCGCCGGAATTGACTGGCGGCCCCTGTTGCGTCTATACTCATGGACGCGCCTTTTTTGGGTGGCCGGTTTGCGCCAGGTGTTGACCTTTGTGCGCACGGGTGAAAACTTTTCCTGGTCAACCAGGATTTCTTATTGAGCTTGTGTTACGGATCGCAGTTTGCGTAGAGGAGTAGCCTCATGGATGAGTTAAAATTGGTAGCCGACCGCCGCGAGTTGACTGGGCGCAAGGTTGGTCAACTGCGCCGGCAAGGTTTGGTGCCGGTTGTAGTCTATGGCAATGTGAAACAGCCGGTCAACCTGCAGGTCGACATCAAGGTGCTCGAGCGCATGCTGCATGCGGGCGGCGACACCCGCGTGGTCGAAGTGACGGTCAATGGCGGCGGTACGCACAACGTGTTGGTCAAGGACGTGCAGCGCGAGCCGGTAGGCCACCGTCTGCTGCATGCCGACTTTTATGCTGTGAATATGGCAGAGAAGCAGCGTGTAACCGTGCCGCTGGTGACTGTAGGCAAGCCTGCTGGTATGACGGCGGGCATGATGGTGCTCAAGCTGCACGAGTCCATCCACGTCGAGGCGCTGCCTGCCGACATTCCCGGTGAGATCGAAGTGGACATTTCCCCGTTGACCCTGGATCGGCCGATCACGATCGCCGACCTGCCCCAGGTCAAGGGCGTCACCATCGTGGACGACGTCGAGGAAATACTCTTCAACCTGCAGCTGACACGTGAAGAAGTGTCCGAGGAAGCTGCTGCCGAGGCTGAGGTTGAGCCCGAGGTGGTCAAGAAGGGCAAGCTGACCGACGAAGACGAAGAATAGCTCTTCTTCCGACCGGCAAGACGAAATCAGACACCGAGTTTTCCAAAAAAACTCGGTGTCTTTCTTTTTTGTTCTTACTGGTACACGGGTTCGTCCAGAAACTGCATGGGATCGACGGCCACGCCGTTGACGCGCATCTCCCAATGCAGATGGGCGCCCGTGCTCAGACCGGTGTTGCCCACAATGCCGAGCACATCCCCAGCCGCCACCTGCTGGCCGTCTGCCACCTTGATCTCACTCATGTGCCAGTAACCCGTAAAGATGCCACGGCCGTGGTCTAGGATGACGGCATTGCCGCGCACGGTGATGGGTTCGGCCAGGACGACCGTGCCGGCCGCCGGAGCCGTCACCAATACGCCTTCGGGTGCACCGAAGTCCTGTCCGGCATGGAAGTTGCCGATGTCGGCCACCGAGTAGTCGCGCCGCGTGCCAAAGGGGCTCGTCGTGGCATACTGCGGATCGATCGGGCGTATAAATGTCCCCTGCCACAGCAATACCGGGCTGACCTGCGACCAGGCGCCGACAACCTTCTCGCGTTCGGCGTTGATGGCATCGGGCGTCATCTGGGCGGCCTTGTCGTCTGACACGACGATCTGCTGGCTTTCGTAGCCGCCATCTTCCACGGCGACTGGCCACGTGCGGCTGACCTGTGCTCCGCGACCCGTAGTATAGCTGATCACAAGGTCATAGGTGCCTACGTCTTGCAGTGCGTCGACCGGCAGCAAGGCGAACTGGCGCAGACCGTCGGGGTGAATCGGCGAAAAGACAACAGGTTGACCCATCCAGGTGGCGGCAACGGCGAGCGGGCGCACGGTTTCGACATAGATGTGGCCCGTCCGTCCTTGTACAATCGAAGGCGTGACCTCGACCCCGGTAACGGCTCCAAAATAGATCGGCGCTTGGGCTGGTGCGGCATCGGCGGGCAAGTTGACAGGCTGGCCGGGAAACAGGCGGGTGGCCGGATCGGCGCCATTGAGCGATGCGATCGTGCCGGGATCCTGGGAATAGCGTGCTGCCAGGCGGGCGATGGTGTCGCCGGGCCGCGCCAGGACGCTGCCGGTGGGCCCACTGTAGACAGCCGCGCCGGCGCCCGCAGATGCGATCGCAACGCCCGCACCACTGGGGATGGAGAGCACCTGGCCGACGGACAAGAGGTTGGGATCGACGATGCCGTTAAAGGCGACGAGATCGTCAATGGTGACGCCAAAGCGGCTGGCAATGGCGCCCAATGTGTCGCCCGGCGCCACGGTGTAGGTGCCGGCATCTTGGGCGATCGTCGCTTTGGGCACGAGCAGGGCAGCTGCAAGCAGCAGGGACAGGCCGCAGCGGGTGACGCGTTGGGTGGCGCACCGAATGAGGTCGGTGCTAGGAGGCAAAATCCACCGCAGCGGGTTGTAGGAACGAGGCTTGGGCATCACCTGAGTTGGCTGAATTCACTCGCCGCCGTAGACGCTGGGCTTGAGTACGCCGATATAGGGCAGGTTGCGGTAATGCTCGTTGTAGTCCAATCCATAGCCGACGACGAACTCGTTTGGGATCGAGAATCCAATCCAATCGACGTCGATGTGAACGGCGCGGCGCTCTGGCTTGTCGAGCAGCGTCACGATGCGCAAGCTGGCCGGCTGGCGTTCGCTGAGCAGGCGCAGCAGGTAAGTCAGCGTGTGACCGCTGTCGATGATATCTTCTACCACCAAGACGTTGCGGTCTTGAATCGACACATTGAGGTCTTTCAAGATGCGCACGACGCCGCTGCTGCTGGTGGCGGCCCCATAGCTGCTGGTAGCCATGAAGTCGATTTCGTGCGGTATGGTAATAGCGCGCACAAGGTCGGCCATAAAGATAATGCTGCCCTTGAGCACGGAAACCAGCACGAGATCCTGTCCGGCATAGGCTTGGCTGATGGCTGCCCCTAGCTCCTGCACTCGTCGCTGGATCGTAGCTTCGTCAACCAGGATGGTCGAAATATCGTCGTCAAGGACTGAACGCTGGCTCACCATTGGCTTATCGAGCATTGCATCGTCTCCAGTAGGCAGGAATCAGATGTAGTACGGTAACCATAGGTTTCCAGTGTCGCATAAGCGCAGCGTTTTCGGAACTTTTAGTGGCTGTCGCGCGCAGGTCGCAGGCTGAAGATGGACAGCGATTCCGCAACATCTGTAGCATCCGCTTGGCTTGCGGCATTTGGCTGGCTTGCGGCGTCTGCCGCACTTGCAGCATCCGCGTCGCGTACCACATCCGGTTCGCTCTCTACCACAGGTACGCCATCCAATGGCCCAGCGGCGCGCACGTATTCGCCGTATAACCAGGCCTGACCGGCCGCGGTATCAACTTGCCACCAGCGAACCAAGCCATCACCTGTCTCGCTATTCTGGTCCGCCTGGCCGGTGATTGGAAGAGCGTCACCTTCGACGACGGCCCCCACGGACGCAAAGCCTGTGCCAGGCCCTGCTCGCAGGTTAAGGATTGCTGCCGTGACAAAAACGGTCGGCGCGTCAGGATCGGCTGTCGCCGGCGATTCTGCCGCCGTGACTTCCGCAGGCGCAGCAGTATTTGCCTCTGCCGGCTCCGTTGCCTCAGGAGCTGAGGCGGCAGCCACCAAGGGTGCGCCACCACCACCGGCCTTGTACTGGCCACCAAACTGGGCGGTGAGCCCGATATAGGCATCGCCATAGGCTGCACTGGGTTCGATGTAGCTGCCTTCCGGCCATTCGTTGAAGCTTGTGATCACGACCCAGTTGGGGTTGCTGGCCATTGCTGCCTGCCAGGATTGAGCATAGTAGGCGCCGTCGTCGCGGCCGCGAGCAAAGCCGCTGTTGGGGCGAATGGCCACGTCGTTGTAACCCGGCATGACCGTGGCCACCCACAATTTGGGGGCGCCCGTCACCTCGCGCATTTCAGCCACGCGGCCGGCGAACTTCTGATTGGTGGCAGCCAGGTCAGCGGGCGGGTTCCACGTGTTGGAATACAGATAGTGGCCGTCAAACACGCTCAGTTGGCTGGTGTCCACGCCTTCGCCGATCCACAACGACCCATAGCCCGGGTCGACCTGGCCACGAATTCCGGCCCACGTGCCGACGTCGTAAAGGCTTGAACGCCAGAAGAAGATGACCGGCTTGCCGTCGGCGCGCAGGTAGGCAGGATGATTGGCGTGGACGCTCAACGCATGCTGCAAGGCAGCGGCGGCACTGTCAGGGCCGCCTAGAAAAGGCGAGTCGGTCTCGAACAAAATGCCGATGCGGAAGTTGCGCGCGGCGGCCTCGTCTAGCAGCGCGGCCAGGTTGGCCTCGGTCTGGTTCGTATCGCCGTTAGGGCCATACCAGGCGACGATGAAAGCGTCGATGCCTGCCGCCTTGGCCTGGTCGATTTGGCGGCCCATGGCCCCGCGGTCAGCGCTAACGTAGCGCTCGGCGGGTAAGTCGCTCAGCTGGCCCGAGTTCCAGGTATTGTCGTCAAACCAGGTGTAATAAAAAGCCAACACCAGCGGGTCGGAGATCGCCTGGGCAGCCGGCGCGGCCCTCGCCGAGCGGCCGGACTGTAGCAAGATACTGAAGAGCGCAACCAAGAGCAACAGCAGGAGCGTGAGCAGAATGCGCCAGCCGAGATGTTGTCGTGCTTCCTGCCACTCGCCGGCCAGATCGCCCTGTGGCAGATGCGGGGCGGCCCTTGTGGCGCTACCGGCTACACTAAGTGGGCTACTTGCTGAGGCAGCAACTGCTTTCGCGGTTGATTTTCCTGCCGAAGGCAGGCCAGGAGGATTTTTCGAAACAGATGTCATGTCAATTATGAGAAGTGAACCAAGCACGGTTGTCGCCGCCGGAGAGGCGGGCATTGATGTCACGCTGTGGGCAGTGCGGACGGGGCAACCGGCTGTAAAACGAGTGCGCTGTCGTAATCAATCGGATGGTGTTACGTGTCATGTTTGTTCCTGTGACGGATGGTATCACGGACGCGGGCAGTGCCAAAATGGGAAAGGGTGTAAGGTTGGGGGGCCAAAAACACAAAATCATCCCTTTTCGCCGGGAGCCACGGCCATGGCTGAAAGCGACAACAGCTCGCTCAGCATCATGGCCGTGGCGCCCCAGACGGTCTGGCCTTGGATGGCGAAGAAGGGCACTTCTCCCGCGCGGCCGCGCAGATCCCAAGTTTCTACCCGTCGGTTAGCCGGGTTCAGCAGGTCCAGTAAAGGTGTTTCTATGATCAGAGCCACTTCGTAAGGATCGGGGCGAAAATCAGGTCGATAGTCGACCCACGCCACGGTGGGTTGCACAAGATAGTTGGACGCGTAGACGTACAACGGGGTGAGATGGCCAAGGACCGTCACTTCGGCAGGATGCACGCCGACTTCTTCGTAGGCCTCGCGTAGGGCAGTTGCCGTCAAATCGGAGTCTAGCGGATCGAAGCCGCCGCCAGGAAAGCCCACCTGACCGCTGTGTACGCCGGTGTAGGTGGGCCGTAGGATCAACGGGATATACAGCCGGTTTCGCTGCGGGTAGAAGAGCGCCAGCACGCCGCCGCGGCGTGCGTCGGGCCGCGGCGTGTCATAGGAATCGCCGCTGTTCGTGCGAAAGAGCGGGGCCATCCCCATCTGTGCTTCTTTGCCTGGCAGAGGACCGGCAAGGTCGTGGCGGATCTGGCGCAAAAACGGCTCAAACAGCTCGCTCATGATACTCGACAGATCAGCCCCTTAAGATATTCGCCTTCGGGAAAGGTGATGGCGACGGGGTGGTCGGCGCTCTGGCGCAGCCATTCGAGTACCTGGACGGTGCGCCCGGCATCGACAGCGGCCCCAAACACCACCTTCTGGAACAGGGAAGCTTCTACCAAACCGCTGCAGCTAAAGGTGGTCAGGATGCCGCCGGGATTCAGCAGGTGCATGGCCAACAGGTTGATGTCCTTGTAGCCGCGCAAGCCGCGCTCCATATTTTGCTGGCTCTGCACGAACTTGGGCGGGTCGAGCACCACCAAGTCAAAGCGTGGTCCACCCACGGTTTCACGCCAATCGCGCAGGATGGCAAAGACGTCGCCTGCCACGCCCTCTGCGGCAGTGTCGGGGTCAACCCCGTTGAGGCGCAGGTTGGTTTCGGCCAGTTCGAGAGCCTCGACGCTGCTGTCGATATTGGTTACATGGGCAGCCCCGGCGGCAAGGGCATAAACGGCGAATGCCCCGCTGTAGGCAAAGGCATTGAGCACGCGCGGGGCGCCGGTCGTGCGAGCGGCGGCGGCGCAGTAGGCGGCAAAACGGCGGCGGTTTTGGCGTTGGTCGGTGTAAAAGCCGGTCTTTTGGCCGTGCTCCAGGTCTACGGCAAAGTGCAGTCCGTTTTCGATCACCTCGATCGTGCGCGTGGGAGCATCGCCGGCCAGCAGTCCGGCCGCGGGTCCAAGCCCCTCCTGGCGGCGCAGCGCCATCTCGGAGCGCTCAATTACGCCGCGGCAGCCTGTCAGTTCGAGCAGCAGGCGCGCCAGCAGTTGCTTGCGTTGATCGATGGCCAGCGTTCCCGCCTGCAGGACCAGGTAGTCGGCAAAGCGGTCCACGACCAGCCCCGGCAGGCCATCGTTCTCGGCGTTGACCAGGCGCAGCGCGTTTGTGTCGTCCATCTCGGGCAGTTTGGCACGCGCCGCAATGGCTACAGCCAAGCGGTTGCGCCAGAAGGATTCGTCGATAGCTTCCTGCGTCCACGTGAGCAGGCGCACCTGGATCTGGCTGCGCCGGTTCAGATAGCCGCGCGCCAGCCAGCGGCCATCGGCCGCCGTCACGTCGACGATGTCGCCATCATTGGCAGCCGCCGGGATCTGCTCAATGGCGCCGCTAAAGATCCACGGGTGACCCTGGCGCACCGGCTTGTCGCGGTTTGGTTTCAGTCGTACTGCTGCGTTTGTACCGCTTATCAATGTGGTTACCTGCGTTCTATTTCCCAGCCAAAGTCGTTGATGTGCACCTCTTCGTCCGGCATCTGCACGAGGCGCTCCACCGGCAAGTAGTCGAACGCCACCTCGACGCCCTCGCCATCGGTGAGCACGCCAGTCACGCGTTCGGGTGTACGGCTGCGGAAGCGCAGCTTATAACCCTTGTAGATCGCCCAATGGGTGAGCGGCTTGACGTTGGCACTCATTTGCGGCACTCATTTGCGGCGTTCCCACCTGCAACAAACTACTTCTCGTGTCTGTGCGGAGATGCGCAGCGATTCCGCGGTGCACAGCCCGCATACCCATAATACCCGTCCGTCGCGGCGATCTACAAGGAGCGGCCAGCCTGGACGTATGCTGGGAGGAATTTTGTGGCTGCCCAGCACGTCGGCTACCTGGCGATGGCGCCCGTCCATGCCAAAAGGGGCGATGCGGAGCCCATGGCTGGGCGCGACGAGATCGGGCTGGCCGAGGGCGTCGGCGTCGGCGTAGAGACGCCACGGTGCGCGCTCCTCCTGCCAATGAACGGGCAGGTTTGCGGCAGGCACGCGTGTGGTGACGAGCCGCCACTCGCCGACCGTTATCTCCCCCGGGATTGGCAGCGGGCATTCGCCATGCTCGGCGCGCCAGGCGGCATCAAGGAAGGGATGGTCGATCGTGACCGGCGCGCTGCCGGCTGCATGCAGGCATAGCCGTGCCGGTTGTGTGGTCGTGGCCCCTACTACACTCCAGGCGAGACCGTCAGGCAGGGGATGAGGGCCGCTGCCTCTGCCGGCCGCGGCAGCCTGTACCATGTGTTCAATGTGTTCGTAGCCAAGCTGCCGGCTGTCGCCCGGCAGTCGGTCCAGGGCGGTGCGCAGCACGCCACGGCGCGAGGCAAGGGGAAGACTCTGCCAGCGTACCAGGTCCAAGACAATCCGGGAGGCGGCGGGTGGCTCCAGCAGCAGCTGGCCGAACGCGGCGGCGTCGGCAGACTCGGCGCGTTCGGCTTCGGCCGCCAGCAGATCGGCACTGCGAGCTAGTGTGGCGACGATGTTGGGGTTGAGGCTTGCCAATGCCGGCAGGACAACGTGGCGCAGATGGTTGCGGGTGAACCGGGTATCAGTGTTGGTCTCGTCCTCCATCCAGGTAATGTCGTGGCGCTGAAGATAGGCGAGGATCTCGGTGCGCTGTACTCCCAGCAGCGGGCGCACCAGGCGCACAGCCGGCTTGTTGTCCTCTGCCGCCGTGGGTACGAGGGCCACAGGACGCAATGCGGCCAGACCGCGCAGCCCGCTGCCCTGCAGCAAGCGCAGCAGCAGCGTTTCCGCTTGATCCCCCGCGTGGTGGGCTGCGGCTACGCATGCTGCGACAGTGGGGGGGGACACTTGACGGGCTACATAGGCGAGAAACGCATAGCGGGCGGCGCGGGCGGCAGCTTCCAGTCCGTTCTTATCCGCGTGCAACGCGACCGGATCGAGTTGAGCGATGTGAAACGGAAGGCGGTAGCGTGCCGCCAGTGCTGCGACAAAGTCCCGCTCGGCGGCAGCGGCCGGGCGCAATCCATGATCCACGTGCGCAACGTGTAATGCCAGGCGCCAGGGGCCAGATAGCTGCCACAGGGCATGCAGCAAACAGACGCTGTCCGCCCCGCCACTGACAGCTACCACCACTGGAACGGGCACCACGTCGTGCAAGCCAAATAGTTTATGCTGTGCCTGTGCCTGGGCAACGGCAGCCAGTAGAGGATCTGACAAGGGGATCGCGGGATTGTTCTTCACCGCACGATTATAGCATGTGTAATATAGCGCGTGTGAGACATCACCTCTCACCCTCTCACCACCTCACCGTTTGGGCGGGTTTGCGCCGCATGCTATAATCAGGTGTAATTTACCCACAGTCTGTCTGGGGTAAGAGTTACCGAAAGCAATCACGTGCAGCCTGTTTGGGGGGTGTACGGCTGAGGAGATAAGACGCGCGTGCAAAATCCACTGGACTGGCTGTTAGGCCTGTTTTCTCTGGACATTGGAATCGACCTGGGAACAGCGAACACCCTGGTGCACGTCAAGAATCGTGGAATTGTGATCAATGAGCCGTCGGTGGTGGCAATCGATAGATCCTCCCGGCGACGCAATAAGGTCAAGGCCATTGGGGCCGAAGCCAAGGAAATGGTGGGCCGCACACCGGCGCATATCGTCGCCGTGCGCCCCCTGCAAGATGGTGTGATTTCCGATTTTGACGTAACGGAGCAGATGATCCAGTACTTTATCGGCAAGGTGCACGGCAACCGCGCAGTTGGTTCGGCGCGGCCGCGTGTGGTGATTGGTATCCCGTCCGGCGTGACGGAAGTCGAGAAACGCGCCGTCCGCGATGCGGCCATCAGTGCCGGGGCACGTGAGGCCGGCCTGGTAGAAGAGCCGATGGCGGCGGCAATCGGGGCGGGTTTGCCCGTGACCGAGTCGGTCGGTTCGATGATCGTCGACATCGGCGGCGGTACGACCGAAGTGGCGGTTATCTCGCTGGGCGGCATCGTGGTCTCGCGTTCGATCCGTGTAGCGGGCGACGAGATGAACGAGGACATCATTAACTACGCTCGCCAGAAATACAACTTGCTGATCGGCGAGCGCATGGCCGAGCGGGCCAAAATCGAGATCGGATCCGCCTACCCGATGGAGCGCGAGCGCACGATGATCCTGCGCGGCCGCAACCTGATCACCGGCCTGCCCGAAGCCGTCGAGGTCAGTTCGGTCGAAATCCGCGAGGCGCTTTCGGGGTCAGTGCAGGTCATTGTAGACGCCGTCAAAGCAACGCTGGACGAGACGCCGCCAGAATTGGTGGCGGACCTCATGGAGTACGGGATTGTATTGGCGGGCGGCGGCGCGCTGCTGCAAGGCCTGGCCCAACGTTTGCAGGACGAGACGCGCATGCACGTGTATGTGGCCGACAACCCGTTAACGGCAGTAGTGATGGGTACGGGGATGATTCTGGAAAAGCCGGAATTCTACCGCGAGACCCTGACGACGATGCAGCGCAAGTCTACCATCCGGTAGCCTGCGGCAAACTCTGCTATGCGCAATACCGATCGAAGATCTCGCAGTTTTGGCGACTTAGGCGTCCGCCTCATTATTCTTGTGCTGGCAGCACTGCTGTTGTTGGCCATGCAGGTCTCGGGCAATTTGCGCCCGTTGACCGGCCTTGCCACGCAGCTCACGTCGCCAGCTCAACTGAGCGCTACGGGCGTCACCGCAAGCGTGACCAGCGCCTGGGCGTCATTATTGAGCCTGCGCACGATCGAGCAAGAGGCGGCGTCGCTTGGCGTGCGCAACCTGCAGCTGCAGGCCGAAATCAACACGCTCAATGAAGTCGAAAAAGAGAACGAGCAGCTGCGTGGGCTGCTGGATTTTGCCCAGACACGCCCGCGTCTCGAACTGCGCGGCGCCCAGATCGTGGCGCGCACCATCGGCCAGGAGAGCACCAACTTTTTTGACTCGATCCTGATCGATTTGGGGCGCGAGCACGGCATCCAGGTCGGCATGCCGGTCGTGACGGCCGAAGGCTTGGTGGGACGCATCAGCTCAGTCAACGATGCCACCTCTACCGTGCTTCTGCTCAACGACCCAGCCAGCTCGGCCAGCGCCCTGCTGGGCACGAGCCGTCTGAACGGCGTAGTGCGCGGCAGCACTAGCGGTGAGTTGATTATGGACTTTATCCCGCAGGGACCTACCTTCTCGCAGGGCGAAGTCGTCCTGACGTCCGGCTTGGGTGCACGTTTCCCTAAGGGCATTGTGATCGGCACAATTCGCTCGATTGAGACACAGGCCAACGCCGTCTTTCAAAAGGCGACCGTCGACCCGTCGGTAGACTTTGGTAGCCTTGAATTGGTGCTGGTCATCACCAACTTTGACCCCGACGAAGCGTTGCCCGACTTCCAGGCGCCGGCCACAATTACCGACACAATCCAGGCCGAGGGTGTGCCGCCCGTGGCGCCGGAGATAATTACAGACACGGTTCAGCCGCAGGGCGCTGCGGGCGTCCCAGCCGTAGGCGGCGAACAGGCTGCACCGGTGGAGCCGCCGGCGGAGGCGAATCCATGAACCGGGGCGTCCTGTTTTACCTGATGATTCCACTGTTGCTGTTGCTGGCACTCTTGCAGTCGACGGCGGCAGGAAGGATCCAGGTAGGCCAGGTCAAGCCGGACCTGGTGTTGTTGATGGTGATTGTCGGTACGCTGCTGTATGGCGGCCGATCCGGTGTCTTGTGGGCCTTTGTCGGCGGCCTTGCGCTGGACTTGTTCAGCAACGGTCCGCTGGGAGCGTCCAGCCTGGCGTTGATAGCCGCCGCACTCGTGGCGAGCCTGGGCCATCGCCCGCTCTCGCGTTTTAACATCCTGGTCCCGTTGTCGGCCGCGGCGCTGGGCACAATGGCCTACGCGTCGGTCTATCTGGCAATCTTGGCTGTACTCAACGCGATGCAGTGGTTTGCACGCGATCTGCCCTTCCTGGAGGCGATGCGCTATATCGTGCTGCCGGCGACCTTGTATAATACGGCTATCATGTTGCTGCTGCTGCCGTTGCTCAACCGCATGCCGGAGAGCCAGGACCTATAATGCAGAGGCGCCAGAGGTCATGGAGCCTGCGAGGCTGTAAGTACGCATGTTTGAAGAGAAGATAAGTCACGATACATCCAGATTAGCGATGCTGCTCTTCCGAGTCGGCATTGCGCTGGTGTTTGTTGTAATGGTCGCACGCATGTTCCAGCTGCAGGTCGTGAGCCGTGACGAGTATCGCACGCTGGCCGACGAGAACCGCCTCGTGCGCCTCGAGACGGCGGCCCCACGCGGGGTCGTGTACGACCGCAACGGCACCATCTTGGTGCGCAACCAACCAAGCTTTGAGATCGCGCTGGTTCCCGAATTCCTGCCGATCGACGACACGGAGACTGATGTCGACGAGGAAGCGCAGGAGATCGAGCGGGTACTGCTGATTCTCGGCGCCGATAAGGACAAGGATGTGGCGCTGCGCATCGGCGAGATGATGTTTAAGAAGCTGGGTTACGACGACTTCACCCGTACCGTGCAAAAGGCCAACGTCGAAATCAAGCTGCTGGCCGATCCGGCCTTTGTCGCCCCCCAGATGGAGGACGGTCGCCTGGTCAAGGCTGAGCCGCGCAAGGTTTTCTTTCCCGACCTGGAGCAGCAACTGCCGCTGCCGGGCCTGGTGGCGCTGATCAAGCGCGCCGTCACCATCGAGCGCCAGGGCAGTGCGTCCGACCCGGTGCCGATCCTCGACGGTATCGACCGTATTCGCGCCTTTGAAGTGTCTGAGGAGAGCTTCCGCATCCCGGCCGTGCGCGTCAACCAGGTGCCGATCCGCCAATACATTTACGGCGAGCTGCTCAGCCATGTTCTAGGCTTTATGGGACCCATCCCTGCTGCCTTGGCCGACGACTACAAAGAGACTGGCTACAACGATCCCAACGAGAAGGTGGGGCTGAACGGGTTGGAGTATTCCTACCAGGATCAACTGCGCGGCACGCCGGGTTTGCGCTTTGTCGAACGCGATATCCTGGGCACCGACGTGCGCGTGGTAGGGCCGGTGCGCGAGCCGGTGCCGGGCTGGAATCTCAACCTGAGCATCGACCTGCGTTTACAGCGGGTGATGAATGACGCGCTCAAGGAAGCCAAAGAGTCGTCGACCATGGAGAAAGGTGTGCCTTGGGCCGTGGCCATCGCCATGAACCCACAAAATGGGCAGATCCTGGGCATGGTGAGCCTGCCTTCCTACGACGACAACATCTTTGCCAAGGAGATCGGCGAAGATTACCTGAAACTGGAGAAGGATGAGCGGCGCCCGCTGATCAACTATGCCATCGGCGGCCTCTATCCACCCGGATCCACCTTCAAGATGATCACCTCGGCAGCAGCGCTGGCCGAGGGAGTGATCACGCCCGATACGACGGTGACGGATGCCGGGCCGATCTTTCTTCCCAATCGCTACTTCCCCAACGACCTGAGCCAGGCACAGAAGTTCGTCAGCTGGAACCACAAGTACGGCATCGTGCACGGCGCCGTTAACGTCGTCAAAGCGCTGGCGCTCTCCAACGACATCTTCTTCTACTATATGGGCGGCGGCTACCCCGAACAGTTTGTGGGGCTGGGGCAGAAGCGGCTGACCAAGTGGATGGAGCTGTTTGGCTACGGCGAGACCACTGGTATCGACCTGCCGGGCGAGGTAAAGACGGATGTCCCGACCGACCAGTGGAAGCGCCAGTTGTTTGCCGAAACCTGGACGACCGGCGATAGTTACAACATGGCGATCGGCCAGGGCTACGTGCTGGCCACACCGCTGCAGGTGCTGGTGGAAACGATGGCGGTGGCCAACGGCGGCACAATCTACGAACCGCGTGTCGTGCATCATATGACGGACGCCAATGGCGGCCTGCAGCAGGATTTTGAGCCGGTCGTCGTGCGTAAGCTGCCCATTTCCGCCGAGAACATGAGTTATATCCGCCAGGGCATGTGGGAAGTGATGAACACGACTTATGGCACGGGCTACGCCGCACGCGTGCCGGGTGTTGAGATGGGCGGCAAGACGGGGACGGCCGAGTTCTGCGAGTACCTTCCGGAGAAGCAGGACTGCCGCCGCGACGAAAACGACAACCTGCCCACGCATGCCTGGTTTGCGGCCTTTGCGCCCTATGAGAATCCGGAGATCGCCGTCGTCGTGTTTTTGTATAACGGCGGCGAAGGTTCGGCGGCCGCAGCGCCGGTAGCGCAGAAGATCCTGCAGGCCTATTTTAGCGAGATCGCACCCCGTCCCCCGGTCGAACAGGTGGCGGCGCAGCAGCCTTAGAGGAGGCGTAATGGCGGGTGAAGGGCAACCGTATCACAATAGAATTGCCGACTTGCTGGACGACATAACCGTCGGCACCGACGCTGTGTCGCAAGCCGCCAGTCCTGGACGCCCGGCGGCTCCGACGGGTGCCGCGGCTGCAACATCGGCAACAACGCCGGCAGCACTGCCCGGCATGCCGTTAGGAACGACCGGCACACCGGCGAATTTGCCGGTAGAACCGATTCTGCCCGGGAACGGAACCTCGACCCCGGCCAACAGAGACGAGCCCGGGTCGCTGCCGCCATTTTTGCGCCAACCCGCGGGGCCGCCCGAACCGGGATCCACCTTGCCGGGCACGGCCTTGTTTGCGTCTGCAGCTAAGGGGAGTGCGCCGCGGGCGGAGCAGCCTGTGCTGCCCGCTGATGGCGACGGCACCCATACGGCGACGATTCCTTCGCTGCCCACTGCAGCAGTATCCGCAGTAGCGGCGCAAGGCGAAACGCAAGCTGCGCCCCAAGCACAGACAGTGGTAGAAGCATCTGCGGAAGGCGATGCCGCGGATGGCGCGGCCACCGTTGCGCCGGGAGGCGTGGCAGTCTCGGGTGAGACTGCCACGCCTCCCGGCCCTCCTATCAGCATCAAGGGGCGATCTGATGGGTTGGTAATCGAGATCGGCAAGGGTTCGTGGAGTGAGATTCTGGCTACCCTTGACGATCGCTTGCAGCAGTCGGCCAGCTTTTTCCGCAACGCGCGCGTGGCGGTCGACCTGGGTACCCGCTCGACGACCGAAGCCGAATTGATGCCGCTGGTGGACCTGCTCAAGACGCACGGCTTGACATTGGCTTCCGTGCGCACCAGCACCGAGCGCACCTTCCAAGCGGCGCTGGCCTTGGGCTTGACCACAACGCTGGAGTCGGCCGAGGGCGTGCCGGTCGCCGACGCCGCCCCGGCCGTCACCAACACGAGCATCGGCGCCTACTTTGTCTACCGCGGTTACCTGCGTTCCGGCCACCGCCTGCAGCGTAAGGAAAGCGTGCTGGTGATCGGCGACGTCAACCCGGGCGCAGAAGTCAGCAGTGACGGCGACGTGCTGGTGTGGGGCCGGCTGCGTGGTGTCGTGCATGCCGGGGCCAAGGGCAACGTGCGCGCCATTGTGGCGGCGCTGGACCTGGAGCCGACCCAGCTGCGCATAGCCGACGTGATGACGATCGGGCCTGACCCGCGGCCGGGGCAGCCGGGCAAGTGGTTCTGGAAGCGCTCGGCCAACAAGCGGCCGGAGATTGCCCGCATCGCCGACGAAACCATCTCGATTGAAGAGTGGGACGCCACGCGGCCGGGCGGCATCGTCAGCTTGCGCCGCGGGGGATGAGAAACCGAGTTTCTGGCGAGCGTCGCTTGTACCAAGCGCAGCTCGCTTGAGAAACTCGGTTTCTGCAGTGGTTGACAAATCTATGAGGATTCGGTACAACAATTGTGCACCTCTTTTTGCGCGTTCGTCTTGAGCGCAGCAATGCAAACAGCAACCCAAACATCATCCCAGCAGGGGCGCCCCTAGCGGACTCATGACCGGTACCGTAATCACTGTCACCTCCGGCAAGGGAGGGGTAGGCAAAACGACGACGACCGCCAACTTGAGCGCGGCGTTGGCGCAAATGGGCAAGCGCGTGATCGCCATGGACGCGGACATTGGGCTGCGCAACCTCGACCTGGTGATGGGGTTGGAAAACCGCATCATGTTCGACTCGATCGACGTGGCGGAGGGACGGTGCACGCTGCAGCAGGCGCTGGTTAAGGATCAGCGCGCCGAGTATTTGTACCTGCTGCCGGCGGCACAGACACGGGACAAGCGCGACCTCACCATCGAGCAGATGAAAGCGATCTGCGCCAAGCTGGTGGCGATTGCGGACTTTGTCCTTGTCGACTCGCCCGCGGGCATCGAGGATGGTTTCAATAATGCCGTGGCCCCGGCCGACCGAGTGCTGATCGTGACGACCTCGGATGTGAGCGCGCTGCGTGATGCCGACAAGGTGATCTATCTGCTGGAACGTGATTGGCATAAGCAGCCGGGGTTGGTGATCAATCGCTACAACGAGCGGCTGGTGAAGGCGGGCGAGATGCGCGGCATCGACGACGTGCTCGACATTCTGGCTATCGACCTGATGGGCGTAGTGCCCGAGGATGAGATGCTGATGTTGACCACCGATCGCGGCACGCCGGCCGTGTTTGACAAGCGCATGACGGTGCGCCGGGCGTACATGAACATCGCACGCCGCATCTTGGGCAATAATGTACCCTTGACCGACTATCGCAAGCCGGGGCCATTTGCCTGGCTCCAGCGGATCTTTGGGCGGGGGTGAAGGGTAGTAGATGTTTCAGAACGTTAACTGGAAGCAATTTGACTGGGTGCTGTTGGGGATCGTGCTGCTGCTCTGCCTCATGAGCTTTGCCATGATTTACAGCGCCACCATGAACACCGAGTTGACCGATTTGTGGGTGCGCCAGGTAGGTTTTGCCGCGATCGGCGTGCTCGCCGTCTTCGTCGTCGCCGCCATCGACTATCGCCAGCTGTCGCTGCTGGCGGTGCCGGCCTTCCTGCTCTTTATCGCCTCCTTGTTCGTGGTGCTGCTGTTTGGCGAGGCGCAGGGCGGTTCCAAGAGCTGGATCAACGTTGCCGGCACGCTGGTGCAGCCGACTGAGGCGGGCAAATTCCTGGTCATTATTTTCCTTTCCTGGTACTTGAGTTGGTTCCAGGATCGCATGGGTCGGCTGCCCTATCTGCTGGCGATTCTCGTGTTGCTGGGTGCGCCGCTGGTGCTGGTGTTTATCCAGCCCGACTTCGGCATGACCATCACCTACGCCTTTTTGGGCGGTGCGCTAATCCTGGTTTCAGGCGTGCGCTACCGCCACTTGGTGATGCTGCTGCTTGCGGCACTCCTGGCGCTGCCGCTGCTGGCGGCCTCGCTCCAGGGCTACATGCTGGCCCGCCTCTGCATCTTTATGCCCACTGACGAGCAGACCGGGCAGATCCAGCGCCCGATCCTGGAGTTCTTGCGCTCCAACTTTGACAGTCTGCCGGCCGAGTGCGTCACACCTGAGGCCAACACGGCTGCCTCCTACAACGTGGACCAGGCGCTGATCGCCGTAGGTAACGGCGGCCTGACGGGCATGGGCTGGCTGCAGGGTTCGCAGAACCAGCTGCACTTCCTGCGTGTGCGCCAGACCGACTTCATCTTTAGCGTCATCGCCGAGGAATTGGGGTTGTTTGGGGCGAGCCTGACACTGCTCTTGCTGCTGTTAGTCGTCTGGCGCGTGCTGCGTATCGCCGATCAGGCGCCGGATCGGTTTGGCAAGCTATTAGCCACCGGCGTGGCCGCCCTTATCTTCTTCCAGGTGTTGATCAACGTCGGCTTTAACCTCAAAGTCATGCCGGTCACCGGTCTCACCCTGCCCTTCATCAGCGCCGGCGGTAGCTCGCTCATCTCGATGATGTTCGCGATCGGGTTGGCCGAAAGCGTGGCGATGCGGCATAAGAAGATGGAGTTCTATTGAGTTGATACGTGGTTTGACTTGGTGGATAAGATCAGGCTATCGGTAGACGTCCCGCCGGTGGGCAACTCGGACGATTTCAACTACCAGAATCGCTTCATAGAGCGAGTAGACAATCCTATAGTCACCGACGCGAATTCGATACGTCTGTTCCGAGCCTGTCAACTTGATTGCACCGTGTGGCAAGGGGTTGTCTGTCAGCCGTTCAACTACATTTAGTATGCGGTGAATGGCTTCATGAGGAAGAGATTGCAACTCCTTACTCGCAGAGCGTTTCCACTCAATGCGGTAGGATGCCACGTTGTTTCAACTCCGCAACCAATTGCTCGTGACTGATCGTTGGTTCTTCTCGACGTTGAGCGAGAACTGCCAGGTCATCCAGATCCTCAAGCAGCTGGTAGAACTGCTCAATTGGCATGACAACAGCGCTCTTGTCGCCATTTGCGTTGACGATGTATTGAACGCCAAGCTCTCGTAGATTGGGCATGAGCTATCACTCTCCTCCTGCATACACAACAATGATTACATTATACCATGTCGGCAGCTGCCATTGTTTTTACGACCACAAAGCGACTCGCGGAAACTTCGATTGACACTCTCACCATGCTCATGCTATACTCCCCGCCACTTTCCAGACAGTGAACATAATTCACATATGTGAATAAGCTCTCGGCAAGAGGGCGCGTATGACTTGCTGGAGCGCTTCCCGGAATCGGAACTATAGAGCCTGTAAATCGTGGAGAAATCGATGACCGAGTCGTGGAGCATTGCCCATGCTGAGCTTCGCTGCAATGTACGATGGGATGGCGCGAACCTGCTGTGGCAGCTGGAACATCCGAGGGCGCCGGGTGGGAGGACACAGTGGACGCCAGCCGGCGATCTGCGTGTGGATTATCGGCCTGCTCGCTGGACACGCCTGGTCAGCGCTGTCACCGTACTCAGCCAGGGCGCGCCACAACTCGATGTCGTGCTGGAAGATGAGACAAGCCGGCTGCGGCTCACCCGTTCGTTTCAACTCTTTGACGGGCATCCTTTTGCCCGCACCTGGGCCAACGTGGAGAACACCGGCGCAAGTCAAGTGGAAGCGCCAGTCATCACTGATGCCGCCATTCTGCAACTTGCCTTCCCCGGTCTGGTGGACGGGCAGCCGGTTACCTTGATGCATGTCGAACAGTTCTGCTGGCGCTATCACAGGGACTTCTTCACTCCGCACCAGTTCCCCTTTGTCGAAGGCCTGGCCCCGGCCGAGCTGCGGATGGGCTCGTTTCCCGCCCACTACAGTGGCACCAGCAGCTGCGCCTGGGCCGCCGTGCGTGTGGGAGCCACCGATGTGCACGACCCCACCCCGCTCAGCGGCGATGGCCTCGTCGTGGGCATCGAGTTCAACGGCAAAAGCCGGCTGCGCGCCTGGATGACGGGTCACGTCGCCTATCTCGATAACCGCATGGACGACCTCCACCACGTGCTCAAGCCCGGGACATCATTTGAGGTTGCGCCGTGTTTTGTCGGTTTCTTTCACGGCGACTGGGACGAGGCGGGCTACGCCACCCAGCGCTTCGCCGAGGCCTATGTCCACCCGCCGATCCCCGACGACCGCTATCCCTGGGTGCAGTACAACTCGTGGAAATATGGCAAGGAGATCGATGAGGCGCAGCAACTTACTGTGCTCGAACGCTGCGCCGAGCTGGGCATAGAGGTGGCCGTGCTCGACCTGGGCTGGTCGCGCGCCATCGGCGACTGGCACGCCGACCCCATCAAGTTCCCGCGCGGGCTCAAGCCGATTGCCGATCGCGCCCATGAGCTGGGCATGAAGTTCGGCGTCCACCTGGCGATTGCGCAGTGCGACCCCCACTCCCCCGTAGCGCTGGAGCATCCCGACTGGCTGATCCACACCGACGACGACTACTATGCCGCAGGCCCCCTCTGCCTGGGGCATGCGCCGTGCCGCGCGTGGCTGGCGGGGGAGATTATCCGTCTGGTGCGCGAGTACAACCTCGATTACATCGTCCAGGATGGCGAGGACGTGGTCAAGCGCTGTATGCGCAACGACCACACGCACACCGTAGGCGACAGCAATTATGCCTGCTCGACCGACGGCCTGGACCGCGTGATCGCCGCCGTGCGCCAGGCGCACCCGCACCTGGTGTGGGAGAACTGTGAGGACGGCGGCTGCATGATGACCTACCGCATGGGCCGGCTGTGTCACACCTCGATCACCGTGGACAACATCGCCACCTACGCTACACGCCAGGGCATCTATGGGGCCTCCTATCCCTTCTCGCCGCGCTACAGCGTGCGCTACATGCAGGACGATCCGACACCCTACACGCTGCGCAGCGTCATCTTTGGCGGCCCGCTGATCATGATGCAGCGCGTGACCGACTGGGACGACGTGCAGATGGCCGACACCAAGGCGGCAGTGCAGACTTACAAGAGGCTGCGCAAGCTGATCCGCGACGGCAAGGTGATCCACCTCATCCCGCCGCGCACCAATGTCGAGCACGATGGGCGGGGTTGGGACGCCATCCAATCCGTCAGCACCGACCAGGCAGAGGGCGTCGTAATGATTTTCCGCGCCCGCGGCGGCCCCGACGAGCAGCACGTGCGCCTGCGTGGCCTGCGAGCAGACGCCCAATACAAGGTAACCCTGGTCGACGCCGGCCGCCAAACCGTGCACAGCGGCGCCGAGCTTCACGCAGACGGCATCTTGGTAAAACTACCCGAAGACAGCTCAGAGATCATCGAGCTAATTCGGCTATATGACGCTCCCGCGTAGCCCGCACGCCCACGTGCGGGTTCGGGGGCACGCCCTCGTGCCCGTGTTGTCGTGTACACCCGTGCCAGGCTCGCCCCACCAGGTTACAGGCAGGCAAGTTGATGGGGGGCGAGCGAGGCACGAAGACGCCAAAATCGGAAAGGAGACCTTGGTTGACAGATCGCGTGTGGATCGACGAACACTGGCACTACCGCGGATTGCGGGCATTAGTGGTGGAGAACAGCCAACTGCGCCTGGTCATCCTGCCCGAACTGGGCGGCAAGCTGTGGTCGCTGGTCTATAAACCACACGACCGCGAGATCTTCTGGCACCACCCGCGCGTCGAACCGCGACCCTCCCCCTATGGTGCAGCGTATGACGACGCTTTCAGCGGCGGGTGGGACGAGCTGTTCCCCAACGACGCCACGCTGACGGTAGACGGCGACGTGTACCCGGACCACGGCGAATGGTGGTCTCTGCCGTTCAGTTGGGAGATTACCAAGCGCACTGACGCGGAAGTAACGGTGCATCTGTGGCGGGCAGGCGTGGTGACGACCACGCGTGTCGACCGCTGGATCAGCCTGCGGGCCGGCGAAGCGCGCCTGCACCTCCGCTACCGTATCTACAACGAGGGACCGCGCCCACTCGATTTCCTATGGAAGCTGCACCCGGCGCTGGCCATCACGCCGTCGTTGCGCATCGAACTGCCGCCGAGCCATGTGCTGCCGGCCGGCTTCTTTACAGAGCGGCTCGACGGGCAGCCGTTTGCCTGGCCGCAAGCACGTGGAGCAGACGGGCAACCTGTCGATATGCGCAGCGTGCCGCCGCCGCAGAGCCAGGCGACCGACTTCTACTATGCCACGCAGCTGCAAGGCGGTTGGTGCGCACTGACTGACGGCGAGAGTGGCGTTGGCTTTGGGCTTGCGTTTGACCCGGGCGTTTTTCGCAGCGTGTGGGTCTTTGCACCCTACGGGGGCTGGCGCGGGCTCTACGTGACTCTGTTGGAACCGTGCACGGGCTACCCGTACCAGTTGGAGGAGGCGGTCGCCCACGGTACGGCTACGCGGCTGGAAGCTGGAGAAGCGCTGGAAACCGAAGTGACGGCCGTACTGTATCATGCGCATGGTGCGATTCAGGCAATCAAGCGAGATGGGGAGATCGTGCATGAATGAGAGCAGCAAGGTGGCGCTGGTGACGGGTGCCGCACGCGGCATCGGGCGGGCGGTGGCCGAGACATTGGCACGCGATGGCGCGGCTGTCGTGATAGCCGATCTCCCGTCAAGCGACGGCGAGGCAACGGCGGCAGCACTCCGCAGCCAGGGACGGCAGGCGGTGTTCGTGGCCGCCGACGTGCGTGACGGGGCCGAGACAATGGTGGCGGCGGCGCTGGATAACTTTGGGGCCATCGACATCCTGGTCAACAACGCCGGAATCTTTTACACGGCGGACGCGCTGACAACGCCTTTTAATGAGTGGATGCGGGCGGTCGAGGTCATCTATCACGGCGCGTTCCTTTGCAGCCGGGCCGCTGCCCGCGTGATGGTGGAGCGCGGCACACAGGGCCGCATCATCAACGTTTCCTCGATCAACGCCTTTCTAGGTCTGCTGCAGTCCAGCCACTACAACACGGCCAAGGGTGCCGTCGACCAGCTGACGCGCTGCCTGGCCGTCGAGTGGGCGCCCTACGGCATCCTGGTCAACGGCGTTGCACCCGGTTATGTGGACACCCCAATGTCGATGGTCAACGGCGTCAACGAGTTGGAGAGCGAGGAGTTCCAGGAGATCTACGTGCGCCGCCGCCGTATCCCCCTGGCCCGCGCCGCACAGCCAGCGGAAATCGCAGAAGTAGTCGCCTTTTTGGCCTCGGACCGCTGCACATACATGACCGGCCACACGATCGTCGTAGATGGCGGATTGTCTATCACGTTCTGAACCTTGATTTACGTGATTAATGGGATTCCCATGATTTGTGGGCATACGATCTCCCTAATCATGGAATCCTATAAATCCCACAAATCAAGGTTCAGACACGATACCGATTCACCACGTCCTCGTCCAAATCCACTCCCAATCCAGGCGCATCAGGCACCTTGACGTAGCCGTCTACGAGCGGGAAGGTCTGGCGCGTGAGGGTTTGGCGCAGGGCCGACTGTTCGACGCAGTATTCGAGCAGGCTTGCGTTGGGCAGCGCAGCCAGGAAGTGCAGCGAGGCGGCGATGCTGATGCCGGTCTTGTAGGAGTGGTTGACGCACAGGCGGCGGTGCCGGGCGGTGAGGCGGCCAATCTCGATCGCACGGCTGATGCCGCCGACGCGTGCGACGTCGGGCTGGATGACGTCAAGGCCGGCGTCGATCAAGGCTTCAAAGCCTGGCAGCGTGGTCTCCTGCTCGCCGGCTGCGATGCGGATGGGCGAGTTTTGCACCAGGCGGCGATAGCCTTCGATGTCGTCGGGGTGCAGCGGCTCCTCCAGCCAGAAGGGGCGCTGCTCGGCGAACTGGTGGGCACGGCGGATGGCCGTGCTCGCGTCATAGCATAGGCCGGCATCGATCATCAGATCCACGTCGTCACCCAGGCCGCGGCGCGCCTCGCGCACCAGCGCCAGGTCAAGCGCCTCGCTCTGGCCCATCGGCCCCCAGCCGAACTTGACGCCTGTGAAACCCTGGTCTACCAGGCGCTGCGCCTGCTCATACGTAGCCTCGGGTGTGTCGCCAAAGAGATCGGAAGCGTAGGCGCGCAGGCGCGTGTGGAAAGCGCCGCCCAGCAGCTTGTAGACCGGCTGCCCCAGCGCCTTGCCCATGATGTCCCACAATGCCATGTCCACGCCGCTGATCGCCTGCATGGCCGCGCCGCCGCGGCCGAAAAAGATCGTGCCCTGGTACATGCGCTCCCATAGCAGCGCGATGTCGAGCGGGTCCTGACCCACAACGCACTGGCTAAGGCCGCGGGCGATGGCGTGCGACAGCGGGGCTTCGATAATGGCTTTGGCCACCATTGGCGACGAGTCTACCTCGCCGATACCCGTGATGCCGGCATCGGTGTGCACGCGCACGACCAGCGTATCTTGCGTGCCGTCGCAGCGTTCGTCCACGACCGGCAGTTGCAGCCAGATTGCTTCAACTTGCGTGATCTTCATAGGTGCCTTTCGTGATAGCCGAGAATGTGGGATAGGTTGAGCGCGTTGGCTTGCACGAGCATGCGCAGGTCATGCCGGCGGTCAGGCGTAAAGCGCACCGATGGCACGGAGACGCTGATAGCGGCCACCATGTCGCCGTCCTTGCCGTAGACAGGGGCGGCAATACAGCAGAGGCCTGGGGTGGATTCCTCGCAGTCAAGCGCATAGCCGCGCGCGTGCGTCAGCGCCAGCTCGCGGCGGAAGGCGGCCGCATCGGTGATCGTTTTTTTAGTGATGGGCAGCAGCGGTTTACCGGGGGGATAGAGCGCGTCCAACTCGACGGCGGGCAGGTCCGAGAGCAGCATCTTGCCCACGCCGGTGCCGTAGGCCGGAAACCGGCGGCCCACGGCGGACACCATGCGTACCGTGTTGGTGCCCTCCTCCTTGGCCACATAGACAACCTCAGCGCCGTCTAGAATGGCAAGGTGTACGGTTTCGTCACAGGCGCGCGCTGTAGCCCGCACTACCTCTTGGCCGTCGGCGAGCAAGTCTGTGCTGGCGGCGTAGCCACTGCCGATCTCAAAGATGCGAGGGCCAAGGCGGTACTTGCGATCATGCCAGCCCTCGCGCAGGTATTGGCGCGCCAGCAGGGTGTAGATCAAGCTGTGTGCGCTGCTCTTGGGGATCCCAAGCGCGGCAGCAATTTCGGACAGGATCAAGCCATCCGGGTGTTGCGCCAGCAGTTCGAAGATGTCAAGCACGCGCAGGGCCGACTTGACGCCCGCGTGCGGATCGTGTGGGTTCACGAGTTTCTATCTATGAAAAGTGTTCACAAGGAAGAACAGCCACGCAGTATAGCGGGCGCAACAATGTCTGTCAACCCCCCGTCAATAATAGCCTTTGGGGGAGCGCTTCCGGAAATCGCCCTACTAAAGGTCGCTGTCTTCCGATTCGACTTGGGGCCAGTCGGCGAGGTATAGAACATGGCGCGGGCGCCGCTCGTGGAGATCGGCGAAGACTGCCGCCGTCTGGTCGTCAAGCGGGAGCAGCGTCGTCACGTGCAGGTAGTTGTCAAACGAGTACGATGCCACGGCAAAAACCGCGTAGAAGAGCGGCCCAAATTGCGGGTGCGCATAGGAATGGATGCGCATACGGCTGGCGAAATCGCTCTGCACCTGCTGCGTGCTGCTCCAAAAAGAAAGGAAGTCAGGCAGACCACAAAGGCGGGTGAACAGTGCACGGAAACGAGCCGTATGCCGGTGGCGCAGCGACATGGCGCGAAACTGGCTCATGTTGCCGGCTGCCAGGGCGTGCCAACTGTGTGCCATCGAGCGCCGCATTGGCGAATCGGGAGCGAAGATGACCTGCAAAAAGTTGGCCGCACCGTGCTGGGCGGCAAGCTGCTGCAGCCACTCACTTGGGATGCCGTGCAGTGCCATAGAGGCATTGTTCGTCGCTACAATGTCAAAATAGTTGTCGTAGACGAAAGCCGGCTGGTGCAGACCATCGATGACGGTAAAGACCTGCTGCCTGATCTGTTGCGGATCATGGCTGGCTTTGACCTTCTGACCGTGTGTCACCTCGGCCGCCAGAGAAAAGAACTCGCGCCGTTCGAGCGTGGTGAGAGAGAAGGCGTCGGCCAGGCTTGCCAGGATGTCGCCATCCAGGTTGACCTTGTCCCCGCGTTCGATGTTGGCGATCATCCGTTCAGACAAGCCGGCCGTCTGCGCCAGATGCTTCTGCGTCCATACCCTGCCCTGGATCGGGTCAAAACGCTCCTTGCGCAGGGCAGCGACGATTTTGCCAAAGGTAGCTCGATGCACAGTAAGCGGCTCCGAAAACCAGGCGGCGGACCGCCTGAAATTGAGCGGTTCACCTCCTGAAACTAAGACGTTTTTTGCTTGCAGCAGCAAGCAACAGTGTGTACAGTAATGAAGACCGCCTTCAGGTGCGGTAAGTCTCCTCGCAATAACACCGCTATTTTTGCATGCCGGCGCATATTGCGCTTCATCGATCAGATGGTTCCCCCGCCATCTGATTTGTTACTTCCCGGCTCCGGCCTTGCCCCGATTGCGGCAGTCGACGCTCGCACAATGAGTTCGACCGGCAATGTGACGGTCTGCGCCGGCAGTTCCGGTTCCTGTATGAGACGGAGGATGGTGCGCGCCGCCAGGACACCCATCTCGGTTTTAGGCGAGCGCACGGTCGTAAGTGGCGGCGCCAGATAGGCGGCAGCCGTGATATCGTCGTAGCCGACAATCGAGATGTCGCCCGGCACGCTGAGGCCGGCGTCGTAGATGGCGCGCATTGCCCCCAACGCGATGATGTCGTTATGCGTGAAGACCGCAGTTGGCCGCTCAGACAGGGCCAGCAACTGCTGCATGGCAACGTAGCCGTCCGCCTGCATGGAACCACTGCTGATGACAAGCTCCGCGCAATATGCAATGCCCGCTGCCTCCAAGACGTTGCGATAGCCCTGGTGGCGCTGCACGCTAAGCGCTGTGGTCTCGTGACGGATAAAGCCGATGCGCCGATGGCCCAAGTCGATCAGGTGCTGCGTGGCCACTCGCCCGCCCTCCAGCTCGTCGATGGCGATGCAGTGCACACCGGGAATTGATTGCTCGAGCAGCACGACGGGAATGTGAGCCGCCAGCAGTGGCTGCAATAGCGCTCTGGCGTCGCCGTGGGGGGTGATCACCACGCCGTCAACCTGCTTGGCACGCAGCATGAAGACAAAGCGCTGCTCACGCTCCGGGTCGCGGTCGCTGTTGCACAGCAGCACAAGCAAGCCTTCCTCGGTGCAGGCGCGCTCCAGTTCGCGCGCGATCTCGGCATAAAAGGGGTTGGCCGAGTTTGGGATCACCAGCCCTACGGTCGAGCTTTGCTGCAGGCGCAGGCTGCGCGCCACTTCGCTTGGATAGTAGCCAAGAGTGGCGATAGCCTCTTCGACGCGCACGCGCGTTTCGTCGGCCACATGGCGGGGGCCGTTGTTGATGACGTACGATACCGTCGCCACCGACACCCTGGCCCGCGCCGCTACATCTTTGTGCGTAACCCGTTTTTGTCGTAACAAATCACACGTAACCCTTTATTCACTAGGGGCTCCAGGCTGCCATATTACAGGTTGTGTTTTTATAAACCCGTGCGAGGCACTGCCCACCTGGTTGGAGGGTGCAGCATAGTGACAGGGGCAGCGCCACGCACTACGGCAGCCCAATGCTACAAGCCAATGCTGCGCAGGTACGCACGGTTGCGCTGGGCGCTTTCCTTGGGGCTGCCCATGCCCGGCAGGATGTCCTGCTCCACCACGATCCAGCCGCCATAGCCCAGCTCACGCAGCTTGGCCAACACGGCCGGGAAGTCGACGTCGCCCTTGCCCAGCTCGCAGAAGATGCCCTGGCCCACCGCCTCGACCCCGCCAAACTTCTCCCGGCGCGAGCGCTCGGCGACTACAGGGTTATGATCCTTAAAGTGCACGTGCCAGATGCGGTCCGCATGGCGCTGGAGCCCCTTGATCGGGTCGCCGCCGCCAAAACGGTAGTGGCCAGTATCAAAGCACAAGCCAAGCACCTCGGGGTCAGTCATGGCCAGCAGTTTCGCCGTTTCGGCGGGCGTCTCGATCCACGTGCCGATGTGATGATGAAAGACAGTGCGCAATCCAGTTTCATGTTTGACCGCCCGTGCCACGCGGTTGGCGCCTTCGGTGAACACCTTCCACTGCGCTTCACTCATGCCCATCTCGGGCGTAATGCGGCCGGCGTTCAGCGTGCGCATAGGATCGCCGTACGGGTCATTGCCCAGGACGATCATGGCGTTGGGCCCGCCGACGGCAGCCAGCAGGCCTGCCGTGCGCACGGCATCAGCCTCGCTCTGGTCATGGCAGGCAGGATCGTGCAGGAAGACGCTCACCCACGAGGCCAGCAGCGTGAGACTGCGCGCATCCAGCTCTTTGCGCAGCTCGGCCGGGTCGGTGGGCATAAAACCCCAGTCGCCCAGCTCCGTGCCTGCATAGCCGGCCTCGTGCATCTCGTCGATCACACGCGCGTAGCCGCCGCGTTCGCCCTCGACATTTTCGATCACGCCCCAGGAACAGGGCGCATTAGCCACTTGAATGTTTGACATAATAGCTGCCTCCGCTAAATACCAATTTTAGATACGAGTCGTCCACACCTTCGCATGACGCCTCTCACTCTTTCCGCAGCGCGGGAATCGCTTCCCAGCCGCCGCTTTCCCACGAGCGGATCATCGCCGTCTGCACCTCGGCCAGGCGCAGAGCGTCGGCGAAGGAGGGCGAGCGCTGCTTGCCGTCTACGATCGACTGCAGGAAGTTGTAGGCTTCAATCGCCTTGAGATCCTCGTAACCCATGCCGATGCCGTCGCCCGGGTTGAAGCGGCCGTGGTCGCCAAAAGCCGGGCCGCCAAGCAGCCGTGTCGTGCCGTCATGGCTCACATCGCCGTCGGGCAGGTAAAGCTCCAATTCGTTCATGCGTTCGAAGTTCCAGCGCGCCGCGCCTTTGTCGCCGTTGACCTCAAAGGCCATTTCACACTTGGGGCCATAAATTGCGCGGCAGGCCTCAAACGTACCAACTACGCCATTCTGAAACTGCACCATCGCCCCGGCATAGTCTTCGTTTTCGACTGGACCGGCAGGATCGCCCGGTTTTCCCAGCGAGAAGTGTGTGCCCTGGCCGGGGATAGGCAGTGGACGCTGCTTGATGAAGGTATTGCGCTGGCTGGCGATGCGCTCCACGGGACCCATCAGCATGTGCGCCATGTCGATCACGTGCGACATGAGGTCGCCCAGCACGCCGGTGCCCGCCAATTCGGATTTGAAACGCCAGGTGAGCAGACCCATCGGGTTGCTGCCGTACATCGAGAAGAAGCGGCCGCGATAGTGGGTCAGGTTGCCCAACTTACCTTCTTCGATCAATCGCCTGGCGTATTGCACCATGGGCGCCCAGCGGTAGTTAAAGCCGACAAAACTCATCACGCCGGCCTTGCGCGCCAGGTATTCAACCTCGACTGTTTCCTCGGGCGTGCGGCCCACCGGCTTCTCGCAGAAAACATGCTTGCCGGCCGCTGCCGCCTCCCGCACCATCTCCAGGTGCAGATAGTTGGGCGACGCAATGTTGACCACTTGCACATCTGGGTGATGGATCACGGCGCGCCAGTCGGTCGTGCACTGCGCAAAGCCCAGGGCTTCCTGCGCGTGTTCGGCGCGTGACTCAACGTCGTCGGCGCAGATCACCAGGCGGGGACGGATGCCGCTGTCGTAGTAACGGTCGGTAATCTGGTGGTACGCACGGCTGTGCGCCTGCCCCATCCAGCCCATGCCGATCACGCCAATGCCAATGTTGTGCTTGACCATAATATATATACCGTCCCCTATAAGAAATAACGCTCCTTGGCGCGCATCTCTTCCCACTCTTCGCGCGCTGCTTTGACCGTGTCCACGTCGGACACCTCCGCCACCGGCACATCCCACCAGCTATGGTAGCCGGGCACGCCCACGTAACGATCGTTGTGGACGTGGATCACGACGGTGCGGTCGAGACCCTTGGCTGTCTTGAGCGCGGCCACGACCTCGTCATAGGTCTGGCAGTCGATCACTTCCGCCCCCAGGCTGCGGGCGTTCATGGCCAGGTCCACCGGCAGCGGATCGACCGTGGGGTCCTGGTCGCTGGGCAGCACGGCTGTTGCTTCGGCTCTTGCCGCGGCGACTGTTTCACCTTGCTTGGGAAAGGCATAGCGGGTGCCAAAGCCCTGCGTGCCGAGCGAGCGGCTGAGTGCGCCGATGCTTTTGTAGCCGCGATTGTCGATCAGCACGATGGTCAGCTTCATACCTTCCTGGATCGACGTGACGATTTCATTGGCCAGCATCAGGTAGGAACCGTCGCCCACCATGACGTACACCTCGCGGCTGGGCTCGGCCATCTTGACGCCTAAACCGCCGGCGATCTCGTAGCCCATGCACGAGTAGCCGTACTCGAGGTGGTACTGCTTGGCATGGCGTGTGCGCCAGAGCTTGTGCAGGTCACCTGGCAGGCTGCCTGCCGCGCACACCATCACGGCCTCAGGGTCACCCAGGTCGTTGACGGCGCCGATGATCTCGCCCTGGCTCATCAGCGGCTCGTTGCGGATGGCGTAGATGCGGTCCACCTCGGCTTCCCAGGCGTCGTGCAGGTGCATAGCGTTGTTGCGATAGGCGTCGGACACACGGTAGTCGCCCAGTACCGCGGCCAGTTCTTGCAGCGTGGCGCGGGCGTCGCCAACCAACGGCAGGGCGGCGTGCTTGTAGGCATCAAACTCGGCCACATTGATGTTGATAAAGCGTACGTTGGGGTCCTGGAACTGTGTCTTGCTGGCCGTCGTGAAGTCGCTGTAGCGGGTGCCGATGCCGATCACCAGGTCAGCCTCCTGCGCGATCAGGTTGGCCGCCGACGTACCCGTGGCGCCCACGGCGCCTAGCGCCAGCGGGTGGTCGTAGCGCAGGCTGCCCTTGCCGGCCATCGTCTCGCCGACGGGGATGCCGGTGGCTTCGACAAGAGTACGCAGCGCGTCGCTGGCCTCGCTGTAGAGCACGCCGCCGCCCGCCACGATCATCGGCCGCTTCGCCGCCTTGATCCAGTCTGCGGCACGGCGCAGTGCGGCCAGATCGGGCCGGTTGCGCGGCACACGCCAGGTGCGCTTTTCGAACAGCGCCGTTGGATAGTCCCAGGCTTCGGCCTGGACATCCTGCGGCATGGCCAGTGTCACGGCGCCGGTTTCGGCCGGGCTCGTCAGCACGCGCATAGCCTCGGGCAGCGACAGCAGAATCTGGTCGGGCCGGTTGATGCGGTCCCAGTAGCGGCTCACCGGCTTAAAGCAGTCGTTGACCGAGATGTCCTGCGAGTGCTCCGATTCAAGCTGCTGCAGTACGGGGGCCACGTTGCGGCGGGCAAAGATATCGCCCGGCAGCAGCAGCACCGGCAGCCGGTTGACCGTGGCCGTGGCCGCGCCCGTGATCATGTTTGTCGCGCCAGGGCCGATCGAGGTCGTGCAGACGAGCGTCTGCAGGCGGTTCTTGTGCTTAGCGTAGGCGGCGGCGATATGCACCATCGCCTGCTCGTTGCGCGTCTGGTAGTAGCGCATCTCGGGGTACTGCATAAGCGCCTGGCCGATGCCCGCCACGTTGCCGTGGCCAAAAATGCCAAAGACGCCGGCAAAAAACGGCCGCTCTACGCCGTCGCGCTCCACATACTGGTGCTTAAGAAACTGGATGACCGCCTGGGCGGTGGTAAGCTTGCGTGTATTCGTCATCTTCTACAGCTCCCTTTTTTGGAACGCTTCCTGGAAGCAAAAAATTAATAGCTGCTAATTCTGCCGCCCCACCTCGGGACCCTTCCGGGAAGAGGCGGGCTTCCGGGAGGTGCCACTTCCTGGAGGTGTGGCTCAGAACCCGCTCCGCGCTTCGGCGAAGGAAGTCACTTCTTCCAGCGTGGGCATGAAATTGGCGCAGCCATGCTTGGTGACCACGATCGCCCCGCAGGCGTTGCCAAGGCGGGCGGACTTGTGCCAGCCCCAGCCGTTGACATGGCCGTAGAGGAATCCTGCCCCAAAGCCATCGCCCGCCCCCAAGATGTTGTAGACCTCTACTGGATAGCCCCCTGCCTCGATTACTTCCCCGCTCGCCAGGTGCACGCGCGTCCCCTTGGCGTCGACCTTTTCCACCACGGCGCGCGGCCCCATCTGCAGGATGCGCTGGATGTTGGCCTCCACGTTGCCCGCCACACGTGCGTCCGACATCTGTGAATTCGTCAGCAGCATCTGGCCGGGGTCCGTGAGCATCGAGGCATTGATCTCGTCCTCCGTGCCAATCACGATGCTGACGAAGGGCAGTACCGAGCGAATCGCTACGCCAAAGGCGCGCGGGTCGTGCCACTGGTCAGGACGGAAGTCCACGTCGAGCACCACGTCGCGGCCGGCCTCGTGCGCCAGGTAGGCAGCAAACTGCGTGGCGCTGCGACAGGGATCCTTGCTCAGGTTGGTGCCGGCAAACTGAAACACCTTGGCGGCAGTCACCGGTGCCGCCAGCACGTCGTCGATCGTAATCTCCATGTCGGCACAGTTCTCGCGGTAATAGACCAGCGGGAACTTGTCAGGCGGTTCGATGCCCAGCACGACCGCGGCCGTGCGATAGCCGGGCTTGCGCCGGCTGTAGGTGATGTCCACTCCTTCGCCGCGCAAGAAGTGAAAGATGAAATCGCCGACCGGATCCTCGCCCACGGCCGTCAGGAGCGCACTGTTGAGTCCCAATCGGCGCGCCCCCACGCTGATGTTGGTAGGCGAGCCGCCGACATAGGCCGCAAAGCTCTTGATCTCGACGAACGGCGCCCCGACGTCGTTGCTGTACAGGTCCAGTCCGGCCCGTCCCATATGCAGCGTGTCGAAGACTGGTGCGTTGGTATCACTCATTGGTTTCCCACAAGACGCGAGCCTCGCACGGCGTTCTCCCAAATCAATACAACGGCAGCCGCGGGTCCACACCCTTATAGCTGTTCTTAACCCACGAATAGCGCGGGTCATCCTGGTTGGCCAGGCTCTGCGCACTGCCCGCCAGCACATTTAGATAGTACGTCGTATACCCCGGCGCGCTCACTACCGGATGGTAGCCCTCCGGTATGAGCACCGCCGTATCATGTTCGGCGCGCACCAGCGCATCGATGGGATACCCCGCCTGCTGCAGCGGCGAATGCTCGTCGGTATAGACGCGCTGATAGGCGTAACCCTCCGGCCGGTCGATCTTGTAGAAGTAGACCTCTTCGAGGTCCGACTCGATCAAGGCACCGTCGGCGCCTTCAATATGCACGTCATGCTTGTGGGGCGGATAGCTGCTCCAGTTGCCGCTGGGCGTGTAGACCTCGACGAGCACCAGCCGGTGGACGGGCGAACCGGGCGGGAGCAGGTCGTTAACCTGGCGGCTGACGTTGTCGCCGCCGCGGATGGAGGTGGGGACCTGGTCAGGTGTACGCAAGAAGGCCTGGCGGTCCTGGTCGGTGGGCGTCCAGGTGACCGCGAACTCGCAGTCGTCGAGGGCGGTGACGGTGAATTGGCTGCGGCGCGGCAGGTAGAGCGCATGGGCGGCGGCGGTGAATACGCTGGTGCGGCCGCCGATCTTGGGCCATTCGCCGCGGTTTGACTTCACGGCGAAACTGCCGGTGAGATCGACCAGGGCCAGTTCGTTCTCGCCGCTGTCAAAGGACCAGGACTGTCCCTTGGTTAACCGGCGCACCTGGAACGAGATATAGTCCCATCCGGCCGCTGCAGGCGTGACTTCGAGCACAAGACCGGGATCGTTTGGGTACTGCTGCGGCCGGACCAACAGGTCTTCGGCCGCATAATGGCGTGGCGCTGACATAGAAACACTCCTTTAGAACTGGCGGCTCCACGTCTGCGGCCAGCGTTCGACGACGACCTTGGTCTGCGTGTAGAACTCGACTCCATGGCGCGACTGGGCGTGCAGGTCGCCAAAGAAGCTGTTGTTCCAGCCGCTAAAGGGGAAGAAGGCCATGGGTGCGGCCACGCCGATGTTGATGCCGACGTTGCCGGCATCGGCATGGTGGCGGAAATAGCGGGCGGTGGCGCCGCTGCCGGTAAAGATACAGGCCATGTTGCCGTAGGCGCGGTCGTTGACCAGGGCCACGGCATCTTCCACATCGTTGGCGTGCATCAGGCTCAGGACCGGGCCAAAGATTTCCGTGTGGGCGATCTCACTCCTGGGATCCACGTTGTCGAGGATTGTCGGGAAGACAAAGTAGCCGTCCTCGTAGCCCTGTACCTGGCGGTTGCGCCCGTCCACCAGCACGTCGGCCCCCTCCTGGGCGCCCTTGCCGATCAAGCTCTCGATGCGCGTCTTGCTCTCGGCGGAGATGACAGGACCCATCTGCACGCCTGATTCGAGGCCATAGCCGACCACGCGGTTGGCGGCGACGTCGGCCATCATCTCGGTGAAGACGTTGCGCGCCTCACCCACGGTGATAGCGACCGAGGCGGCCAGGCAGCGCTGACCGGCGCAGCCAAAGGCCGAGTCGGCCATGATGCGCGTGGTCATGTCCATGTCCGCATCGGGCATGATGACGACTGGATTCTTGGCCCCACCCTGGCACTGTGCGCGCTTGCCGTTGGCCGTTGCTCGGCTGTAGACGTACCGTGCCACCGGCGTCGAGCCGACAAAGCTGATCGCCCGCACCAGCGGGTGGTCGAGGAGAGCGTCCACCGTCTCCTTGCCGCCGTTGACGAGCTGCACGACGCCCGGTGGGAAGCCGGCCTTCTCCAGCAGCCCAAACAGCTTCTGCGAGGTCATCGAGACCTTCTCGCTCGGCTTGAGGATAAAGCAGTTGCCGGTGGCCAACGCGTAGGGCATAAACCACAACGGGATCATACCGGGGAAGTTGAAAGGGGTGATGGCGGCGACCACGCCCAGCGGCTGGCGGAACATGTGCTCGTCGATGCCCTGGGCGATGTCCTCGGTGTTGTAGCCCTGCATCAGGATCGGCGCGCCGCAGGCGACTTCGACGTTCTCGATACCGCGGCGCATCTCGCCCACGCTTTCGGCGTAGATCTTGCCGCACTCGTTGGTGATGGTGCGGGCGATGTCGTCGAGGTTCTCTTCCAGCAGTGCCTTGAATTTGAACAGGTGCTGAATGCGCTCGCCGACCGGCGTTTCTTTCCAGGTGCGGAAGGCAACCTGGCCTGCCTTCACCGCCGCTTCCACTTCGGCGGCCGGCGACAGCGGCACTTGCGTGAGCAAGGCAGCGGTAGCCGGGTTCTTGATGTCGAGCGCATTGCCGGCGCTGGAACGCTCCCAGCGGCCGTTGACAAAGTTAAGGAGTTGCCCTTTAGCGGTGACCCCTTTAGCGGTGACAATGTTGTCGGTCATGAGTGATTTCCCTATTTCTTCACGTCAGGATTTGGCAGCATAAAATCGCGAATCACGGCCAGCAGGTCGCGGTATGAGCCGATAAAGGAGCGCAGCGTGCGTGCCGTCGGCCCGAACTGGTCAAACTCCTTGGTGGCCATGCCGTCGGTATCGTAGGCGCGGCGGAAGTCGGGGAACTTGGCATAGAGCGTGTCCACGATCTCCTGCGGCACCGGGTCTTGGAAGCGCGGTTTGATCTCGATATCCGAGCCGTTAAACAGCCGCTGCCACTCGTAGGGGATGGTCATTACAATGTCGCCGCCGATCAGCTCGGACCAGTGCAGGTGGTGGCGGTAGGCAGCGGCCAGCAGGCGTGTGCGGTAACCGCGCTCCTGGTAGATGCCGTAAGCCTTCTTGATGGCGGCGATGCCGGCCCAATCGCCGTAACCCGGCGTTATGGCGACGCTATCGCGCTTCTCCAGCACGTGGATCCAATCGTCCAGGCGGCCAACCATGATCGTGCAGACCGGGCGCATGTGATCAACCGGCTTGCCGGCGGCGGCGCGGCGGTTCAGACCGCGTTCGATGGCCTCGGCCACGGCCAGCGACTGCGGCACCGAGAAGCAGACGGTGGCGTTGATCTGCACGCCTTCATACGTTGCCTCCTCGATGGCAGCCACACCGGCGTTGGTCACCGGAATCTTGACCATCATGTTGGGGGCCAGCTTGGCAAAGTGCACGGCCTGGCGCGTGATAGCCTCGGCATTGCGATAGAAAATGGGGTTGGTCTGGATCGAGATGCGGCCCTTCAGCCCCTGCTCGCGCTCGTGCACGGGCTTGAGCAGCTCGGCGCCCTTGACCGCCATTTCCTCGATCAGCTGCCAGGTAATCTCATCTTCCGTGGCGGTCGGATTTTCGGCAATGATCTGGTAAATGCGGTCCTTCCACAGGTGCATCTCTTTCTTGAGCACGCCCAGCACGATCGTAGGGTTCGTCGTCGCCCCGACCGCGCCATTCTCAATGGCGTACGTCAGCTCCTCAACCGAGCACGAATCATTCCAGTAATCCGTCTTCGTGGTCGAAACCGTCTCGTGTAACGGGCTCTTATACGCGGTTGCCAGCATGTTTTCTTCTCCTAAACTCAACAAATCCAACAACTGTCCTCAAACCTCTCACGGCGAGAGACACGCACATCGTGCCCTTTTCTCCCCTACAAATACAAATCCGGCCTGGCAGGCGTATGCACCGGGGTAGGCTGGCCGCTGTGCAAGCGCCTCGATGCAGGCATCGGCCACGAGCGACGGCCCGGAAGCCGTCCCAGGCAGTCGCCCCTGCAAACGTCGCGCCGCCGCACAGCGAGGCCACCCAATTCTCCAGCTCGGCGACATAGGCCGTCTGGAAGCGTTCCAGCCAGTCGCGCTGGAAGGTGAAGCCGCGCTTGCCCTGATAGCGCACCAACGCTACGTCAGGCTGGATGGTTTCGGCCACGCCGCGCTGGCCGACGACGGTCGCTTCGATGTCGTACCCATACTCTGCCGCCATGGCGATCTCGATGTCGGCAATGCACGGACCACCAAGGCCCATGCTGATGAGGATCAGGTCGCGCGCTTCAGGAGCAAAGGTGTCGTGTGTGCGCACCGAGCGCACGAAGACCTCCTGCACGTCGTGCTCCAAGATCCAGAGGGCAGAGTCGAGGTCGTGGATCGCCGAGTTGGTCATGATCGTAGCGATCGGCAGGTCCGCAGCCATCATACCCGCGCGGCTGGTGCCCTTAAAGAGAATGGCCCGCCCGATCTGCCCGCTTTCGACGACACGCTTGACGGCCAGGTGCGCAGCATCGAAGCGGCGCATAAAGCCGATCGAGATGAGACGCCGGCCAATTGCAACTTCTTTCTCCACGATCTCTCTTGCCACGGCCGAAGTTGTCGCTAGCGGTTTCTCGCACAGCACAGGCTTCCGCTGCTTGAGACAGGCCGCCGCCAGCTCGGCGTGTGTGGGATCAGGGGAAGCGATCACCACCCCATCGACGGCGGGATCGGCAATCAATTCCAGCGGATCCGCCACCACGCGTGCTCCACCTACAGCCTTGGCCGCCGCCGTCGCACGCTCACCGTCCAGATCGTAGACAGCTACGACGCGCGCGCCCACCACGTGCTGCTGCAAGTTGACCGCGTGCCGCGTGCCCATACCACCTGTGCCAATGACACCTATTGCCATGTCAGACATAAGAGGGTATTCCTTTGTCAAGCAAAAGCCGGCAGCTGCAGCATCCAAATCTGCAATATCTACTGCGGGCAAATTGATGAGATTCACAAAAATAAGCCGCCATCTGCCTTAGACGGTCATCCAGCTAACTGCTTCTAATCGATTAGATCATCTGACTAGATACTATAATGCGGTTCGAGGCAGCTGTCAATACCGCAAGCCACGTTTGATTCGTGTCACGTATTTCGCGGGACCTCCTGGAAGTGCCACCTCCTGGAGGTGGTTACTGGGTCAGGGAAAATCTCCACTCTTGCGCTGACAACCTTGCCCAGCTCTCGTGATCGTACTGCACTGCCAGATGGCGCAAATTGACAAGAACGGCAGACGGTTTGATGATGAAACAGTTCTAGATTCAAACGAATCGAAACTTTCTTGCTTATGCAGGCCACAAGAAAACTCTGGAAGTATCTGCGCCCATACTGGCACTGGGCTATCCTCGCCCCGCTGCTCATGGTCCTCGAAGTCTCGATGGACCTGCTGCAGCCGTGGCTGATGGAACGCATCATCGACGACGGCGTCGCCACCGGCGATTTGAACTACGTGCTGCGCACCGGCGCCGTCATGATTGGCGTGGCCGTGATCGGCATGATCGGCGGCGTCGGCTGCACGGTTTTCGCCGTGCTGGCTTCGCAGGGTATGGGGACCGACGTACGCCACGCCCTCTACGCCAAGATCCAGGCCCTCTCCTTCCCCGACCTCGACGAGCTGGACACCGGCGCCCTGATCACCCGCCTGACCAACGACGTTACCCAGGTGCAGGAGCTGGTGTTGATGGCACTGCGCATCATGGTGCGCGCACCCCTGCTGGTCGTCGGCGGAGTAGTCATGGCCGTGCTGACCAGCCCGCAGCTCGCCCTCATCTTTGTCGTGCTGATCCCCTTGGTTATCGCACTCATGGTCTTCGTGATCCGCCGGGCCTTTCCCCTCTTTCGGGGCGTCCAGCAGCGGCTCGACGCCCTCAACATCGTCATGCAGGAAAACCTGGCCGGCGTGCGCGTGGTCAAAGCCTTCGTGCGCGCCGCGCATGAGGACGAGCGCTTTCGCAAGGCTAACCACGCTCTCAAGGAGCAGACGCTGCGCGCCATTCGCACCATGGCCCTGACGATGCCATTCATGATGCTCGCTCTCAACTTCGGCATCGTCGCTGCCCTCTGGTTTGGCGGCCTGCTCGTCAAGGCCGGCGCCATGCAGGTCGGCCAGATTGTAGCGTTCACCAACTACCTTATGCAGGCCCTGATGTCGCTGATGATGCTCAGTATGCTCGTTACCCGCGTCTCCCGCGCCGAGGCCTCCGCCGTCCGCATCCAAGAAGTGATCGACACCGAGCCAAAGGTGCAGGCGCCCACGCCGCAGCTGGCGTTGCCCCAGCAACTAGAGTTGGCCTCATCCTCTCATCCGTCCCAGGGCCGTATCGTCTTCGACAATGTCTCCTTCCGCTACGACGGCCAGGGCCAGGAAGATGTCCTGCGTGACGTGAGCTTTGCGATCGAGCCCGGCCAGACGGTCGCGCTCCTGGGCGCCACCGGCGCCGGCAAATCCACGCTGGCCCATCTCGTACCACGTTTCTACGACGTAACCAGCGGCCGTATCACGATCGATGGCGTGGACGTACGCAATATGGACGAACAGGCCCTGCGCAAAACCATCGGCGTCGCCATGCAGGAATCGGTGCTCTTTCACGGCACGATTCGCGAGAACATCGCCTACGGCCGGCCCGACGCCAGCGAAGAAGAGGTCGTGGCCGCGGCCAAGCTGGCGCAGGCGCACGACTTTATCATGCAGCTTCCCGGCGGCTACGACGCGGTGGTCGAGCAGCGCGGCGTCAACCTTTCCGGCGGCCAGAAACAGCGCCTGGCCATCGCCCGTGCCTTGCTGCTCGACCCCGCGGTGCTGCTCCTCGACGACAGCACGAGCGCCGTCGACGTGGAGACCGAGGCGCGCATACAGGCGGGGCTGGCGCAGACCCGTCGCGGCCGCACAAACCTCGTGGTAGCACAGCGCATCAGCAGCGTCCTGGGGGCCGACCGCATCCTGGTGCTCGAGGACGGCGGGATCGCCGCCAGCGGCACGCACGCCGAGCTGCTGGCCACCAGCCCCATTTACCAGGACATCTACCGCTCGCAGTTGGAGAAGGGCACGGTGCGCCATGCCGGCTAAGCAGGCGACACAGGCGGCCGTGCCGCCCGCAACATCCCCAACGCCGAGTGCGCCGCCCCCGATGATGGGACGCGGCGGCCCCAACATGGCACTCTTCATGGAGAAGCCCAAGCGGGCAGAAGATACGCGTGGCACGCTGCTCCATCTCTGGCGTTATCTGGCGCACCATCGTTTGGGGCTGACCGTTACGGGGATCCTGGTGGTGTTCTCCACGGGGCTCAACCTGCTCTGGCCCTATCTCATGGGCGTGGCCATCGACAGCAGCATGCAGCGCGGCGACCTCCTCGAACTGGCGCGCATCTGCGGGGCCATGCTCCTCATCTTTGTCCTCATGTCGCTGCTTACCTGGCTTCAGATCTACATCATGGCCGGCGTCGCCCAGGAGACCGTAGCCGAAATCCGCCACGACCTCTTTGGCCGCCTCCAGCTCCTTCCCCTGCGCATCTTCGACCAGCGCTCACACGGCGAGTTGATGAGCCGGCTGACCAACGACGTCGAAAACATCAATGCCGTGCTTTCCGAAAGCATCACCCAGCTCTTCTCGGGCGTGTTGACCCTGGTCGGCGTCACCCTGGCCATGGTCTGGCTCAACCCGCTGCTGGCCGCGGTGACCCTGCTGACAATGCCGCCCATGATCTACCTTCTGCTGCGCCTGGTCGTGCCGCGCACGCGCGCCGGCTTTCGCGCCCGGCAAGAAACCTTGGGCGAACTCAACGGCTGGATCGAGGAATCGGTTTCCGGCCAGCGTGTGATCACGGCCTATGGCCGCCAGGCCGCCGCGCTGGCGACCTTTGACACGGCCAACCAGTCCTACCGCCGTGCCTCCACGCAGGCCCTGATCTACTCCGGCTTCCTTGGCCCGCTCAACAACTTCATCTACAACGTCTCGCTAGCATTGGTCGTTGCCGCCGGCGGCTCGCTGGCCGCGCTGGGCCTGGCGACCGTCGGCGAAATCGCCACCTTCATCAACTACAGCCGCCAGTTCGGCCGCCCGCTCAACGAGCTGGCCACCCTCTACAACACCATCCAGGCCGCCATCGCCGGCGCCGAGCGCGTCTTCGCCCTCATGGCCGAGCCCTCCGAATTCGAAGAAGACCCCTACGGAGCGCAGGCGTCCTCGCCTGCTCCCCCCGCCGGCAACGTTAAAGAGGAGGCGAGGACGCCTGCGCTCCAACAGCCGTTCAAGGGCGACGTCATTCTCGACGACGTGAGCTTCTCTTACGTCCCCGGCACACCCGTTCTCAAGCATGTCAGCCTGCACGCCCTGCGTGGCCAGACCGTGGCCCTGGTCGGCCCCACCGGCGCCGGCAAGACCACCATCGTCAACCTGCTGATGCGCTTCTACGAAGTCGACGGCGGCAGCATCAGCATCGACGGCGTCGACATCCGCCAGATCCCCAAGGAGGAGCTGCGCCGGCAGCTCGGTATCGTGCTGCAGGACACCTATCTTTTCACCGGCACCGTGCTGGAGAATATCCGCTATGGCCGCCTGGACGCCGGCGAAGACGAGGTCAAGGCCGCCGCGAGGCTGGCCAATGCCGACCAGTTCATCCACCGCCTGCCGCAGGGGTATGACACGCTGCTGTCCGAGCGTGGCAGCAATATCAGCCAGGGCCAGCGCCAGCTGCTGGCCATCGCCCGCGCCATCCTGGCCGACCCGGCCATCCTTGTGCTCGACGAGGCGACCAGCAGCGTCGACACACGCACCGAGCAGCACATCCAGGAAGCCATGCTGCGGCTGATGGCCGGTCGCACGGCCTTTGTTATCGCCCACCGTCTCAGCACGATCCGCGAGGCGGACCAGATCCTGGTCCTGCGCCACGGCGAGCTCGTCGAGCGTGGCCGCCACGACGAGTTGCTAGACATGGGTGGGTTTTACGCCCAGCTCTACGCCAGCCAGTTCGCGCAAGGCGTAGAGCCCCCCATCGTCGCACCTGCCGCAGCCGCCAGCCTATAGGTCACGTCACGCGCGACGCTTCAGCCTACTCCAGCAGTTTCGCCATCGTGTAATCGTCCACCCAGGCGCCGTCGAGCCGTACCGCATGGTGGTGAAACCCCTCCACCCGATAGCCCATCCTGTGATATAGCGCTACGGCGCGATGATTGTCGGCCTGGACGTGCAGGTAGATGCGATGGATGCCGCGTCCCCTGGCCCACGCTTCCATAGCCTCAAAGAGGCGTGTGGCGGTACCCTGTCCGGCATAGGCCTGGCGCACGGCCACTATGGGCGAGATGCTGTGCCTCAGGCGCAGGCGGGTCTCGCCCAGAACGAACAGCAAGCCGGCCAGGCCGCCTGGCCCCGCGTCATCCACCGCCACGAGGATCTCGTTATGCTCGTCGCCGCAAATCTCTTCGATGCGCGTGCGCCAGCCGTCAGGCCCGCGCGTGCGCTCGCCCGGCTCAAACAGCAGGAACTTGGTTGGTTCCCCAACACATCCAGGCCAGATGCTGTTGGAGGAGTTTCTCAAGCCACTGGGCATGTCCCAAGTCGAGCTTGCTCATCGCATTGGCGTTTCCTACCCGCGCATCAACGAATTGGTGAAGGGCCACTCCTACGTAGATAATTCGCCGCCGGCCTCACCACCCATGGCCCCACCACCAGCAGGCTCCTCCTGCTTCGGCCAGGTGACGAAAACCGTGGTGCCCGCCCCAGCTGCCGACTCGATCCGGACCGCGCCGCCGCGGCTTTCGACGATCTTCTTGACCACGGTCAGCCCGATGCCGCTGCCCTCCACTTCGTCGCGCGGCTTCAAGGTCTGGTACATCTCAAAGATCCGATCATGGTACTGTGGCTCGATGCCGGGACCGTCGTCGGCGACCGCAAACATGACGGCATCCGCCTGCTCCTCCGCCGAGATGCTGACACAGCCACAACAGGAGCGGTCGTGATGCTTGTAGGCATTCTCGACCAGGTTGCGGAATACCATCTCCACCGGCACGCGCTCGGTATACAGGGTAGGCATGGATTCAGCGATCTCCACGGTGAAGCCCGGCGGCAGGTTCAAGAAGTCGACGGTCTCCTGCAGCAGCAGCCGTGTGTCGACCAACTGGGGCGGGTGCCGCACCCGCCCTGCCCGTGAATAGGTGAGCAGGTCGTCCAACAGCTTGTCCATGCGCTTGATGCGGCCGTTAAGCTTGGCCAGGTGCTCGCGCGAGGCAGGCGTCAGCGCCGCGGCACTGTCCTCGCCGATCCAGGTTGCCAGGTTGGCGATCGCCCGCAGCGGCGCCTTGAGGTCGTGCGACGCCACATACGCAAAGCGGTCCAGCTCCCGGTTGCTGCGCTCGAGTTCAGCCGTGCGTTCCTGCACCCGCCTCTCCAGCGAGGCATTCAGCCGTACCAGCTCCTCCTCGTACCGCCTTCTCTCCGTCATGTTGCGGTTGATTGAGATAAAGCCCCTGGTGCGGCTATCCCGGGTACCGCCGTCGCTGGTACCGCCGTCCCGCAGCGCCCGCACGACTCCGTCTATATAGACGCGCTTCCCCTGCCGGTCGTGATGCACCACGTCAAATTGGTGCTGGATCTCTGCCTCCACCGCTGCCAGCGAGGCCTGCCGCACCTCCGGTGTCGTGGCCGCCTGCACAGCCTCGGCAACCGGCCGTCCCAGCACTTCCTCCGCCGTCCAGCCGTACAGCGTCTCCGCCCCCTGGTTCCACTGCGTGATGTTGAGATCGCGGTCCACCACAATCACCGCATCGCTCACGTTCTCGAGCAGGAACGCTTGGTAGGCCAGCTGCTGCTCGTGCTGCTTGCGCTCGCTGATATCGGCAAACGAAACGGCCACCCCGTCGCCTAGCTTGACCGCCATGTTGCGGAACCAGCCTTGGATGCCCTCCCCTTCGTACGCGATCTCAATATCGTGCGGCTGGCCGGTCTCGACCACCTTGACGTAGCGTTCGAACAGTTCGCTGCTCTGCTTGTTGCCGGGCAGGACCGCAAGCAGCTGCTGCCTTTCCAGCTCTTCTCTTTCGTGTTTCAAAAGCCTGGCTGCCGCCGGATTCACGTAGGTCCAATGGAAATCGATAATGGTTCCCGCGCCATCGCGCACAGCCTGGAGAATGGTGAAGGCGTCGAGCGAAAGCTCCTGCGCCACCCGCACCAGCTCGCGCTCTGCGTCCAGCCGCGCTTCTGCGCGGCGCAGCGCCTCCACAAGGATGACAATGCCGCTAGTCACCGCCACAAACGCGACGACCTGCACCGGCCCCCAGTAGCCCGGCGCGCCGAAACCGCTCGCCGGTGTCAGCCAGAACAGCAGGGCCATGGTGGCCAGTGCCACCGCCAGCAGCCCAGGGCCCAGGCCTGCTAACATCCCGGTCAGGATAATGGCAGCAAAGATCAGCAGGATGGGGGTGTACTGGCGAATGGCAGGCACTGCGAGCGTGACCAGCACCGCAAGCGCAACCAGCGCGCAAGCACTGCCGTAGCGCAATAAGAGCGAGCGAGTACGGTCACCTGGCTTGCCAGGTTCGCGGATTGTATACGGCTGCACAGGTTTCTCCTATGGCATGCGACGGTTCGAGTATCGAGCGCACTCATACCCTGGCGGCAGCAGCCTTCCCGTCTATTATGCAGCAGTTGCGCGCGAACCTCAAGCCCCTATTGCCAGTATTGCTGCGCACACCTCATCGCATTTTGCACATCGAGAAAAGTATGGTATAGTGTACGAACAAGATGTTGTAGGTTCTGAACAAGCTGTGCCAAAACACCGCCGGGACTAACAAGCCAGGCGGTTTCTTTTTTGCTCACCTGTTGGAAACATCGACGTTTTGTGATGAGTTTATGTGAAGAAGTAGTACCAAGAAGACAGAGGAGTTTTTAACAATGAGCAGTCAACGTGTTACCGGCACCGTGAAGTGGTTCAACGACGATAAGGGTTTTGGCTTCCTGGCAGTTGAAGGCGGCAAAGACGTGTTTGTCCACCAATCCGCGATCGTGGCCGAAGGCTTCCGCAGCCTGACGGAAGGCGACAAGGTCGAGTTCTCGATCGAGCAGGGCCCCAAGGGTCCGTCCGCCACCAACGTGCGCAAGCTCTAAACCCAGAGAGTTTCTGCGCGCGCGCATTCCCGTGCAGCCGTAGACGTTTACAGGAGCCAGTCTCACCGACTGGCTCCTGTTTTTATGGCCCTTGCCGCTACTGCGGCTTGAGCACGACCTTCATGCGCTTCCATGCCCACGGATTCGATGCACGCGTCCGGCCCGCGGCCGCCCGTCATTTCCTTGAGCGCTTCGACTACGTCCACTTCCTCGTAGTTGAGCACCTCGGCCCCGGCCTTGTCGTGCGCCATGCGCATCCGGTAGTCATAGCGGTCGATGGCGATCACGCGCTCGGCCCCCAGCAGGTAGGCGCTCTTGATCGCAAACTGGCCCACCGGGCCGCAGCCCCACACCGCCACCGTGTCGCCCGGTTGAATATTGCAGTGCTCTGCCGCCATGTAGCCCGTGGGGAAGATATCGGACAGGAACAGCACTTGCTCGTCGCTCAGCTCCTCCGGCACCTTGAGCGGGCCGACGTCGGCAAAAGGCACGCGCGCATACTCCGCCTGCCCGCCGGCAAAGCCGCCCAGCATGTGCGAATAGCCAAAGATACCCGCCGGCGAGTGGCCCCACATCTTTTCGGCCATCCACGCGTTGGGGTTCGAATTCTCACACAGCGAGAACAGGTCGTGCGAACACGACCAGCACTTGCCGCAGGAAATGGGAAACGGCACCACCACCCGGTCGCCCACCATGATATTCTTGACTTCCGATCCAACCTCGACCACTTCGCCCATAAACTCGTGACCGAGAATATCGCCTTTCATCATCGTCGGTATCACGCCGTCGAACAGGTGGAGATCGGAGCCGCAGATGGCCGTCGAGGTGATGCGCACGATACAGTCATGCGAATTGAGGATTTTAGGGTCGGGCACCTCTTCGACCTTCACGTTGCCCGTGCCCATCCAGCAGGTTGCTTTCATCATCTTGTCCTTTCTATCGGGTAGCCCATTGGGTGGCCGCCCGCATCAGCCATGCTTCATCAGTTCCTGGTCGCTCGGCGGCTGGGCCGGGCGCTGCGCCAGGTGGGGCCCCCACAGGCTGCCCTCCGAACGCGTCACCTCGCCGATCTCCATCACCTGTTTGAAGGCATGCAGATCGTCGTAGACCTGTTTCTCCGGTTCTTCACCCAGGAACTTGGCCACCGTGGCGCCCAGCTTGCCCAGCGGCGGCTCGTATTGCAGCTCCACCGTCACGCGCGTGCCGCGATTCCCCCCCACGGGCTCGAAACGCACCCAGCCGGCGTTGCGCACGCTGGCGCCTTCCAGCGACTGCCAGGCAATCCGCTTGTTCGGCTGGTCGTCGACCACCTCGGCGTCCCATTCCACGCTCGTGTTCGCCGGCCCATTCACCTTCCAGTGCGATCGGCGGTCGTCCAGCGTCTGCACTGACTTCACATGGCTCATAAAGCGCGGCAGGTTCTCGAAGTTGTGCCAGAACTGGTACAGCTCTTCCGGCGAGCGGTTGATCGTCACAGCCTTGGTGACATGGATGCCCTTCTCCTCTTCGCCAACCATCAGCGTCTGCGCCTGCTGCTGGCCTTGCCTTAAGCGACCTTGGTCGCCGTTGCCTTGCCGGCTTCCGAACGGCTGCTCCTGGATTTGGATCTCCTGCCACGGCTGCATTTGCTGCCCCTGTTGTTCACCTTCCTGGCTGCTGAGCTGTTGGCTGCAGAACAAGTCGATTGCCGTAATACCCGCCACCGCCGCTAGGGCCGTGGCCACCTTGGTCTGGTCGTGGTCGCCCGTGGAGAGCGCCCGGCCCAGCAGGGCCAGGTCCATCACGTCGCCGCCGACGCGGGCCTTGACCCAGGTGGCGCGCTCCCTATGCGACTGGGCCAAGATACCGAGGCCGCTGACGATCTCTCGCAGCCCCACCGCGCGCAGGACGGACTGGCTTTGGCCATCGTCGTTCACGCCGATCAGCTGTGCCACCTGGCGCGGTGCGGCCAGCTGCGCCAGGCCGAGCCCGATGCTAAACCAGCCAAGGCCCGTCGCCAGCTGCTCAGGGTCTACAGGGATGGGGGAGGCCTGCTGCCCCCCTTGGCGGACGTCTTGGCGCGGGAACCGCTGCACAGGCTGCCAGTCTCCTTGGGGGGACATGCGCTGATCCCCCTGCTGCCAATCTTCTTGCGGGCGCTGTTGGCCGCCCTCTCGTTCGCGTTCTCTAAATGGTTGTTGCATGGACATGGATCCTGTCTCCTTTTGATGGCTCTTGCTCCTCTACGCCCATTGCCTGCGTGCCGCTCGAGCACAGGTTGCCGCGTGAAGCGTGAGGCCAACTGCTGCGGTAGGGGATAGCAATTCACGCATGGTGCGGAGTTTGCGTGGAAAGTGCGCGGAAACGTCCGGAAAGTGCCTGGAAGGTGCTCCGGCGCAGAACAGTAACAATTGCGCCGTGGGTGCAAAAGTTAGCGGTAAGTATGGCCCATTTGGCCGCAACGCCATAGCATCGTGGTACAGAACGGGGCTATCAATTTGGTTCTAGACAAGTAGCGCTGCGGAAGACCGCATCGTCGCCATGGCTGGAGGCTAAAGGGCATCCTCGCCCTGCGGCGCCAGGGACCAGGTGCGATAAGCCAAGAGCACAAGAATGGTCACCAGGTTGGCAAAGAACGCCGCCAGCGCACCAAACTGGCTCACATAAAAATTTAACAGGTTGACCAGCGTAAACGCCAGCAGTGCAGCGAAGAGGGCCGTATTGATCGCCTCCTGCTCGTGACCCCGCCAGAAGCGCACCAGGGCCACCAAATAGAGCAGGCTGACCAGCACCTGCAGGATAAGGCGCACGCCAAGCCAGATCGGCTGCGCGGCGGTCGGCTCGTCAATTGTCACCTGCAGCGTAGGCATATTCGCGTCTGGCGCCACGACCGCCAACCACGCCGCGACCAGGAGCACGGCGACCAGGAGTGCCGCAGCGCTGCCCAGCACGAGCAGCCCGATGATGAGACGGCGGCGGTTCTTCCGCCCCACTTTCTCACCTATCCCGCGTAGCCAACGCTGCCCGCGCGCCCAAAGGCCAGGCCGATACGTCGCGAGCGGGAGCGACTTGTCTTGCAGGTAAACCGCCAGCTGTTCGGCCAGCGCAACGATATGCGGTTCCGGGGCAGTGCGGCCGTTGTTCAATTCTGCCAGCAAGCGGTCGCGCTCGCGCGGGTCCAGGTTGTTGTCCAGCACCTCTTCAAAATTCAGCAGCGCCGCGTACATGCTCCTGCGCGCGCTGGGACGGCGCGTCTGGCGCACCAGCAGAAAGAGCAGCACCATCAGCAAAAAGGCGGAATAGATGATCGGCGCGGCCGGCGGGAAGAAATAATCATTCTTCTGCGTGATGAACTTGCCAACCTCGTCGATGAACAGCCCCACGCCCACGCCGCTGAGCACGGCGCTCACGGAAAATGCCCAGCGATTCGCCAGGATCAAAGTCACCAGGGCCGACAGAAACAGGAGCAAACCGCCCCACAGCGCATGCGCAATATGCAGGACGGAATTGCCGATCTGGGGATAGCCGGCCAGCTCCAGGTAGACGCGCGTCACCGCCACCGTGAGCCCAAAGCAGGTGAGCGAGATGAGGATATAGCGTTCTGCGCCTTCCCGCTTGATCGGTGCGCGCGTGCTGGCCAGGCTGGTTCTTTCGGTCGGCTGGTTCATCTGTCGTCACAATGCCAGGGTCGGCTGCTAAAAGTATACTCGAGGGTGCAGCGCGGGCCAAGCGCACCGAGAACTGGACCGCAGGCGTCCCCGCCTGCCTCCCCCCGTGCTCGCCTCCCCCGTGCTCGCCAGGCCCCGGCTGGGCGCCACAATCAGCGGTCGAACCATGCCGCCTGCAGAAAGCGCATCCCCGCCAATATCTGCGCCACCCGTTCCGGGCTCAGCGCCCCGATGTATTCGCCCAACTGTGCCTTCTCGATGCTGGAGACCTTTGACACCTCCACCACGCTCTGTTTAGGCAAATTCCCTTCCCCCGCCGCCAGCAGCAAATTCCCGGGCGTCTCGCTCGTGCGCCGCAGGTTCGACGTCAAGGCACACACCACCACCGTATGGATCCGGCTGTGGTTAAACACATTCTCCTGCACGACGACATACGGATGTGGAAAGGCGGATGGGATCTCACCCCCCTCTTCCATCGCTACCCAGTAGATATCGCCCTGATTGATCACCCTGTTCGCGCCACCACCGGCTGCAGCACCCATATCTCTACGTCAGCCTTCATTTCTGCTAGGGATACGAATAAAATAACGCACAAGATGCCAAAGGCAAAGTGGGCAACAACCAATGAACGACATGACACCGCTTGATTCAGACAAGGTGAGGGTGCGACCATGCGCAGAGTTCCGTATGCCGCCAAGGAAGCCGACGAGTACATCGAAGCCAGGGCCACCGCCCCCTGCTTTATCTGCGCGATCGTCGCGGGCACGGCCCGGCGTCGTGCGCATGAGATCGTCTACGAGGACGATCGGGTGATTGCCTTTCTCTCTGCCGGGCCCACCCATTACGGCCAGACGCTGGTCTGCCCCAAGCGCCACGTCGTCGACGTAGTCGGCGACCTGGATCTGGACGAGTACCTCTACCTGCAGCGCGTCGTGCACGCCGTCGGCCGCGCCGTCGAGCGTGCCGTGGCGCCCGAACGCATCTACATTGCCTCCTTTGGCAGCCACCAAGTGAACGCCCACGTCCACTTCCACATCCACCCGCTGCCGCCCGGCGTACCCGTGCGCGAGCAGCAGATGGTCTCCATGTTGGCAGAGAGAGTCGGGCGCTTGGAGCTGACGCCGGCGGAGTGGGACGAGCTGGGCCTGCGGATTCGCACCGCCGTTGCGGTCGTCTAGCGTTGAGGCGATTGCCGATGTTGCCTTATCTTATCGCAGGGGCGGCCCGGTCGGGCCGCCCCTGCAAACCTATCGTCTGGACGGGGAATTACTTCCGATCCGGCTCATAGATCAGCGCCGCCACGCCGGAGCTGAACGATTGTGCTTTGACAAGCTTGAGCGTCGCCGTGGTTCCTTCCTGAAAGAGGCGCATGCCTTTGCCCAGCACCACCGGGTAGACCAGCAGCCGGTAGCGATCCACGAGATCGTGCTGCATGAGCGTTTGCACAAGTGTGCCGCTGCCGTGGACCAAAATGTCCTTCCCGTCCTGCTGCTTGAGCTTGGCGATTTCTGCCACGACATTGTCTTTGATCAGCGTCGAGTTGTTCCACTCCACCTTGTCCAGCGTCGTCGACACCACGTACTTGCGCACGCCGTTGAAGTACGCTGCCCCTTGATCCTTGCTCTGGGGCCAGGCTGCTGCAAACCCTTGATAGGTCACGCGTCCCAGGAGCAGGGCATCGCCGGCGTTGCTCTCATCACCTTTAAACTGCGCGATCTCGTCATTCCAGTAGGGGAAAGTCCAGCCGGGATTTTCCATAACGCCGTCGAGCGACAGGAAAGTGGTGACGACGATGTTTCTCATGGTGATTATCCTTTCGTTGCAAAGCATTATTAACTATCTAGTTAATTAACTGGATGGTAAAATACAACAAAAGGAAGTGAATGTCAAGAGGCAATTTCGGCGCGAGTGCGTTTCACGTTTTTGTTCTCGTTCAGCCCGCACGCGGCGTGCGGACTGGACGAGAGATCCGTACCCCCAAGTCCAAAATTGTGAAACGCACCCTTTCAGCACACACCCGTAGCCTTAGCTATGCTCAAAAATAGAGTCAATAGTGATACTATAAACGAGCTAGGCAACATTGTCGCTGCCATGCGGCAGCACCCGGAAAAATGATCGACCGGTTGCAGGGGTAACAAAATGCTAGATAACGATCGCTATACCTATTGGGTGACATGGTCCGAAGATGATCAGGATCACGTCGGTCGCTGTGCCGAGTTTCGCAGCCTGAGTTGGCTGGCCCCCACGCCGGAGGCCGCGCTCACGGGCATCCGCCAGTTGGTCGCCGATGTTGTGGCCGATCTGCAGGCAAACGACGAACCCGTGCCAGATCCCATCGCCGTGCGCCTCTACACCGGAAAATTCATGGTGCGTGTCCCGCCCGAGGTGCACCGCCGCCTGGTCCTCGAAGCCGCCGAGGCAGGGGTGAGCCTCAACCGCGTGGTAAGTGCCAGGCTGAGCCGCTAAACTACATCAGCACATTGCCCGGCGCCGTGGCCAGGCGCAGTTTGCTGGTGATGATGACCGCAACCACGGTGGCAATGCGGCTGCTTGTGAATGCATCCGCCTGGATAATCAGTACGGGGCGCCTGTAGCCTGGTTCTGCCCCCCTGGGCTCGGGCAAATTGGCCCACCAAATCTCACCCCTGCGCATTACGCCGGATCACCAACCCTCCGTCGCGACGGCATGCGCCTGGGCGCGCGCCACGGTAGGGTCGAGCGGGTTGGGGTCCTCGGCGTATACTGCATCCAGTGCTGCAGTCACGCCCTCGTAGCGGTGGGTATCCAGATAGAGTTGGACCAGTCAGGATCTGCTCGACAACTCCCCTTCCTTCCGGTAGTGAGATCCTTGGACAAATAAGATCAACCTCACCGCAACTTCTCGAGCAGTATTCGCGAGAAGATACCGGTGGATTATTTGGCATGACACTGTGGAATCTGCTGGCGGAAAGTTCGGCCCGGTGGCGTTTCGAGCCGAAGAAAGCCGACCCCTTGGACGATGTAAGCGGAACCACCTATTTTCGTCCTCGCGCATAAACGAAGCAGATGTCATCATTGCAGTAACATCGCTAACCATTTCGGTGCTCGCATCTATCGCTGCGACAGTTATCCCACGCCTTCCACGCGTTCTCCACGCGCTTAGATGCTAGGCTGGAGGGCGAGGGGAGCGGCGGCGATGGCTGGCCCCACATGATCTAGCTCTTGAAGAGAACCTTATCGCCAAAGCGAGCCTGCTTTCCATGAACACGTAAGTCAAGGAGGCATCTTATGTTGCATCGGTTGTGCTGCGTCAGTTTGTTCCTATTGGTTGCCGGTGCACTGCTGCTAGGCGCGTGTCAACCAATTCAGGCGCCAGGTGCGCCCGGATACGCCCATCCTGAGGCATTGGTCAGCACAGAGTGGCTCGCCGCCCGCCTTTCCGATCCTGCCATCCGCATCCTCGACACCCGTGATTTCATTGCTGTCGAGGCCAAGGCGAGCCGGCTGGCCAGCTACGAGGCGGGCCATATCCCCGGGGCCGTCTATGTGGATGCTGCCGACGACATTTCGGACCCCAACGGCGCCGTCCCCTATCTCATCCTGACGCAGGAGGATTTTGAGGCGCTCATGGGACGGTTGGGGATCGGCAATGATACGACCGTCGTGGCCTATGACGACGCTGGCGACGGCTTTGCGGCTCGGCTGTGGTGGGCCTTGCGCTACTACGGCCACGAGAACGCAAAGCTGCTCAATGGCGGCTTGACCAAGTGGAAACTGGACGACCGGCTGCTGGAAACGGGCGTAAATACACCGCCGCCTGCCACTTTCACGGCACAAGTCCATCCGGAGTTGTTGGCGGACCTGGACGATGTGAAGCAGGCGATCGACGACCCCGATGTGGTCCTGGTCGATTCGCTGGATCTGGGGTCCTACCGCTCAGGGCACATCCCGACTGCACTCAATCTCTTTGTCATGGACAACTTGGACGCGGCAGACCAGACGCTGCTGCCGGCAGATAAGCTTGCGGGGTTATGGAGCAAGATGGATCTGAAGCCCGGGCAACACGTCATCACGTATTGCGGAGCCGGCTACTACGGTGCGCTCAACCTGTTTGTTCTGTACCAACTGGGGCACGAGAATGCCAGCCTCTATGATGCTTCGTTGATGGAATGGTGGACGGATCCGCCCCTGCCGTTGGAGACAGACTAGTGCTTGCGTAACTTCAATCAAAGCAGACTTTGGCTCGACTTGCGCTATACTTCCACGCCCCGCCATCATGTCACTTTTCGCAAGGAGCGAAGTATGCACAAGTCTGGCCTTCTGAGTTGGTTGCAGGCAGAGTATCGGCAGTGGGAACTCTTTCTCGAACAGTTTGGCCCCGCGGCCATGGGTCAACCGGACGTGACCGGCCACTGGTCCATGAAAGACGTTGTCGCGCACCTGACTGGCTGGAATCGCAATCTGGCCGCCCGTTTACAGGCCGCGGAGCGCGGCGAACCCCAACCGCCCCCACCCTGGCCGGCGCACCTCCAAACTGACGACGAAATCAACGCCTGGATTTATGCCGCCAGTCACGAACGCTCGGTGGACGCTTCCCTGCGGGTGAATTCTTCGACCACTTCCACGATGACCATGAGCCGGACATACGTGCCTGGTTGGCGCACGCAGGGCAACACTAGGCGCAAGAGTTTTGGCTATTGAGGATACTTACGACGATAAAGCGGCCGATAGCATCTGCCGCCGCCACGATATCAACCAGGTATAGACGGTCAGGCCGCATAGAGTACCCTGGCGCTGCGCAGCACATCCTCGCGGATGGTCGGTTTTAACCCGGAGCGCGGAACAAGGTCGACTTGCCGCTGAAAGAGCGCGCTAAGTTCGCGCTGCATGCGCCCCAACGCCAGAAATCCTACCTTGACGGCAGGATCAAATTCAACCAGCAAATCCACATCGCTATCAGCGCGCAGTTCGCCGTGGGCGGCAGAGCCAAAGAGGGCCAGGTACTCGATCTGGTTTTCCCGGCAGAAGTCAGCAAGCTGCTCGTACGGAACGTGCAGGGTAGAAGTGTTCATGGTAGTTGCTAGCATACACCGCGTGTCAGCGCCTGCGCATGCGTTCTGCGCCGCGACAGATGCACGCTATCCAGCGCAATGCCTTGTACCGTGCCGTCATCGCCCACCTGCCCGACGACGTCCAAATCGAAACCATCCGCAATGCAGCGGGCCGCGCCCGAATTTCGTAGGGGCACAAGGTCCGGCGCAACAACGCCTCCAATCGCGGCGATCTTCCGTTCGCCGGACCTTGTGCCCGCTCTCGCGCCTCACCTAAGCGCAATCATGGCAATCTTCCCTTCACCGCACCTTGTGCCCCTACAAATTCGGTCTGGCGGGCCGGCGCGTTCTCCACCCACATCCGGTAACCGAGATAGCCAAGCGGCACAAGGAGCAGCACCGGGCCCAGATTCGAAATCAGGTTGATGGCCAGGTTGGTCGCCGGGCCGCTTGGCGCGATGATCAGGTTGCCCACGATCATCCACAGCCCCGCCGCGAGCAGCACATAGCCGGCCCAGCGCGGTTGCACGTGTCCACGCACGAACGGGATCGCCAGGAGAACCGTCCCTGCCAGCCACGCCATCAGCCCGGCGACGAACGCGACGATAAACCCCGTGGGGAGGGGCGCCGCGGTGGCGACAAGCTCTGGTGCTTCGTCCGCCAGCCATGGCTGCAGCAGCAGTGCGTACAGGCTCAGGAACACACCGAAAAACAGCCACGCGACCGCTACCAGCACTGTCCCCGCCAGCCCGAGCCGGCCGGCCGCGGGAGCCATGCGCGCATACATCCCCGGCAGCCCCAGGAGCACCAGCACTGCGCCCGCCAGGCCCAGTGCGTTGGTCGCCGCCCACGAACCCTGCTTTGCCAGGCTGGCGGGGTCCGCGCCCGCCGCGAGCAGAGATCTAAGCACGACATGGACTGCAAACGCGCCGGCCCCCATCATCAGTCCAAGCCCGCTGATTCGATAAAGCTGCCTGTCCGTCATTTTGTATCCTCTAAACCTCCCTCGTCTGTGTCTCTTGTTAGCGTCTTGCGCTTTTCGATGGTTCCCCGCGAACGAGGGAGGTTCAAGACTTCCAGCCTAAACAACCAGGGTGAGACCAGACAGTTCCTCTTGCGTCCACTTGGGGCCGCTCCAGAGAAATGCGCCGCTATCGAGCCCGTGATGGCGGTACCATAGCAGGTTGCCGTCACGCTGCAGCGCGTAAATCGTGCCCTCCGGCCCTGCAAACACCGCCTGGAACTGCGCCCAGCCCTTGCCCACCACCTGCGCTTCCGCCCAATCGGGCAAGCCGTCGTAGGGCCGGTTGTGCCGGTACCACAGCAGCTGCCCGTCGAGGCGTACCGCATAGATGATGCCGCGGCCCCCGGCAAACACGTGCACGAAATCCCCCCAGCCGCTGCCGACCGGCTTTGGGCCCGACCAGTTGAAGCTGCCGTCCTGCCGGCCAAGGTGGTCGTACCACAACAGCTCACCTTGCGCCGTGATGGCGTAGATATGGCCCTGGCGGTCGCTAAACACGTGCTTGAAGACCTGCCAGCCTGTCCCTACCTTCTGCGCCGGCGCCCAGTTGGGCGCGCCGTCGGCATAGCCGAAGTGCTTGTACCAGTACAGATCGCCGTTCTCCATCATGGCATACACAATGCCCTGGCCGCCGGCAAACACCCGCCGGAAGCGATTCCATCCCGAGCCGACGCGGTTCTGCACCCAGGTCTCCTTGCCGCCCCCGTTCCAGGCATCCTCATGCCGCATCCAGGTGAGATGGCCCCCGGCATCGATATGATAGATGGCGTGCCGCACGTCCGGCGGCGGCGCATCGGGCGCAAAGCCCGGCCAGTACGTGGAGACGACGGCCCCCGCCGCGTCGATCTCAAACACGTCCAGCTGCTCCGCATAGCGAGAGAGCGCGGCGAGCGGGCGCGCCGGCGCAAAACGGACCTCGGGGTGAATCGAATACCACGGCCGCCAGCCCTCGGCATCTTCGTGATAATACGTGCTCCAGACCGCGCCGTCCGCAGCTTTGACATAAAGATCCATGTGATCGGGCCGCCGGGCAACGGCCGTTACCGTCGCCTGCGGATCAAAGTGCAGCTCGGGGCGGACCGGATACCATTCGTGCCAGCCGGATGCACTATCCCACCACGCCGTCCACACGCTGCCGTCGTACCCCATCGCAAACAGGTCGATATGCTCGGGCCTGCGCGCGACGGCGGCGATCGGCTGGTCGGCGCGGAACGTCCACTGCGGGAAGAGCGGAAACCACGGCCGCCAGTTCTCGGCGTCGGCATGCCAGTAGCAGCTCCAGACCGCATTGTTCGGCCCCACGGCAAACAAATCCAGGTGGTCGGGCCGGCGTGCGATCGCGGTCACATAGCTGTCGCTGGGGAACCGCGTCTCGCCGTGGAGCATGTACCAGCGCCGCCAGCCCTCGGCGTCGGGCTGCCACCAGGTCCCATAAACGGCGCCGTCAAAGCCGATGCGAAAGAGGTCGATCTGCTCCGGCATGCGCGCCACCGCCGCCACCGGCCGGTCCTGCCGAAAGTGGACGTCGGGCCCAATGCTGAACCACGGCCGCCACGGCCAAACCTTGGCCTCGATCTCCTCCGGCGTTGGGTCGTGGTACCAGGCCGACGTGGTGACGCCATCGCCGTCGGTCACGAAGAGGTCGAGATGGTCCGGCCGCCGCGCCAGCGCCGTAATCGGCGCATTCTCGGCAAACCTGCGGCCGAAGTCAAGGTCGAACCAGCTGTTCCAGCCCGCATCCGCGCTCCACCAGGCCGACCGGACGATGCCCCCCTGGCCCACGCAGAAGAGATCGAGCTGGTCCGCCCGCCGCGCCACGGCCGCCGCCGGCGCCCGCCCGCTAAACCGCTTTTGCGCATCGATGGGAAACCAGGGCGCATAGGGCCGCGCGCCCGCGCTCACCTGTACCCGTACCTGCCGGCCGTCCCGGCTCATGGGACCCACGCGCACACGCAGGCCCGCCGCGGTTTCGATCACGCCCGGGCCGCCGGCACGGATCTCGTGCAGCAGGGTGGCGCAGCCCTTATGCGGATAGGTGCGGTCGGCACTGCTGCCCGCCTGGTGGTGGACCAGGACCAGCGGACAGGGCAGGCCGCGGTCACAGTCGTCCGCCGGCGACCGGAACTCCAACGTATAGTTGTTGTCGCCGACCTGCACGCGCACAACCTTGTCGCCCGTGCTCGGAGCGCGGCTGAGGCTGTCCAGCGTCCCCGTCCAGTTGAACTGGGGACCCAGCACCAGGTCCACCGTGGGGGCCCAGTTAAAAAAGGCCCGCGTCCCGCCGTTGAGACCCGGCCCCTTGTTGTGCTGCCCCCGGCCAAACCCGGCAATGGCGGGATCCACGGTCACCGCGCGGCCGCCAAAGGACTCGGCGCTCATAATGCACCAGGGGTCGCCGTATTCGCCCCCCACCTCGACAATACGGTACTCGCGCGGGCCAAAAGAGTGATCGAGCCCCAGCACATGGCCCGCCTCATGCGCCACAAAGGCCTGCGTGTCACCGTATGCCACCACCATGCCGGGTTTTGGCACCAGATTCGGCACCGTCAAGGGTGGCAGCCCAAGCTGGATCGGCACCGGCACGGAAATCGTCGTCCCGCCCCGGTCGATGTCAAATCCAGGCGGCGGCGTGATATCCACCACGACGATGACGCCGTCACACGCCTCAAAGCCGAGCCAGGCGTCGGGGATCGGTGACGCCAGCAGCGTCTGGACCGCAGCCCCTGCGATATTGCCGCGGCCAAACTTCGGAATAAGCTTGCCGTTGTCGTCGACCGGCTGCAGCTGCTCCTGCGGCGCCTGGATGTCGTACCAGTCGACCAGCTTCTGCACGCGCAGGTTGACCACGTCGTTGGTTTGGGTCGACCACCAGCGGGCCAGCCCATTGAGGCTGCTGTCGCCGAAGTAGCCGTGCCAGAACGCTGCCGGCCCGGCGTCGTGCGCCTGGCCCGGGGGCCAGCGTACGAGTAGTACCGCCACGCGAAAGTCCATCTTGTCACCTCCAGAACTCCAGAAACGCATATCGTGGAACGATCATAGCGTATGGAAGCCGCCTGTGCATTGGGGAAAATACTCACATTGCTCGCACACGGTACGTAGATTTGGCCCGCGCCGGCGCTGGCTGCCAGGCCACCTGGGGGCAGATCGGCTCTATTCGAGCAGGGGCCCTGACCCCCTGCCTGGTCGTGGTCGTGATCGAGATTGTTCGTGCCCGGCGCGAGGAGCGCGTGTTGGCGGAGACCTTCGGCCCCGAGTACGCGGCGTACCGCAGCAAAACGTGGTTTTAGCCCGCCAAAGTCTTCTCCAATCTGCTGTGCCAGTCGCGCTTCGGATAACCCAGATAGTCGTCAAGCAGGATACGCAGCAGTGCCTCCGGCAGCAGGTTTGAACCCTTGGCGCCATTCCATTCCAGGTTGGCGAGGATCGTGATCCCCAGCCCCTCTGCCGGCACCAGGGCGACCGCTGCGCGCATCCCATCTCCCACCCCCAAATGCTCGACGACGGTATGGCCGTAGTGTTCATGGACAAAGCAGCCCAAGCCATAGGTCAGAAATGACGTATCCGGGAAAAATATGTCGAAGGGGCCGCGCGGCATCACCAACGTGTGGGGTGTCTGGATCAGCTGGACAAGCGCTGGGCTGAGCAGCTGAATACCGTTGATACACACACCGTGCAATTGCAGCCTCATCCACTGGACCATTTCAGCGGCACTCGAGTTGATTGCGCCGGAAGGAGCCACATTATCCAAGTTCTGCCAAGGCCTCACCGTGACCGCCTCGCCTTGCCACACGTGCGGAGTGGCGACGTTCGCAACTTGCTTCAGCACGTGTGTGCTTGTACTGCTCCGCGCCATGCCAAGCGGCTCGAAGATGCGTGCGTGTATGAAATCGTCGTAGCTTACACCTGTGATGGCAGGGATCAGTTGGCCCGCCGCCAGGTACATGATGTTGCTGTAGATGAACTCCGCCCGCAGGCTCACACCAGGTCGCGCGGCGACTGCAGCCAGCACCTCCTCACGGCTCAAATCTGTCCCGTACCAAATATCATTCGCCACCGGTGTGCCCGTACGATGGGTGAGCAGGTCCAGGATCGTAGCCTCCTGCGTCGCGTAGGGATCATAGAGCTGGAAGCTCGGCAGATGCTTCTTCACAGTATCGGTCCACTGCAGTTTCCCCTCTTCGTGCAACATGGCAAGGGCAGTTGCGGTGAACGCCTTGGTGCAGGAAGCGATACCAAACAGCGTGTGCGTGTCGACGGGATCGGGCTTGCCGATTTCCTGCAGGCCATAGCCTTTTGTCAGCACGGCAGCATCGTCGTGAACGATGGCAACCGCCAGGCCAGGGACGCGCCACCGTTGCCGTGACAACTCAATCAAGCTGTCTAGTTCGTCCAAATTCCACGGTTTGATCAACATACCTGTTGCCCTAAAAGAAGCGCTGCTCGCTCGATATATTGGGTGGAGCAAGAGAAATTGACTGGCGGTGAGCATCTGGCATGAGTGCACAGTTGGCGGGGACAGCACTCGAGCCACGCGTTGGTATAGCGAGATTACTGCTATTTATTAGACAAGTCAATATTGAGACCCAGCCCCTTGTTGTGCCCTCCCTGGCCAAAGCCGGCGATGGCGGGATCCACGGTCATCGCGCTGTGGCCCGCCACGTAGTTGCTATGCATGTTTATCCCGCCTGCGATTCCGTTAACGCCATGGCATCGATCAAGATCACTGCTACCACCAACAACAATAGTACTGCCGCCATCCTGCACCTCCCTGTAAAAGCAACTGCTGCCTTGCCTCTTGTTAACACAATTGTAGTGGGCGGGCAGGCGGCGATCTAGCCTCGCTGTCTCGTGATCGCGGCAGTTTTGCTGTCAGGATGAGGGAAGGGCGGATAGATTCTGAGCGGATCAAGACGCCACCTTGCGCCGCAAAGTGACGCTCCAGGGTATAATGAGCGCAGCAAAAACAAACAAGAAGGGGGAGGGCTCACCATGCAAGATCTGCTGGCCGACTATCCTGTGATCCTCGAAATCCCCGTCGCCTGGGGCGAGATGGACGCCTTTCAGCATGTCAACAACATCGTCTACCTGCGCTATGCCGAGAGCGCACGCATTGCCTACCTTGAACGCGTGGGGCGGAGCGACACGCTGCAGGCCAGCGGCATCGGCCCCATCCTGGCCTCGATCCAGTGCCGCTACAAATTCCCCCTCACCTACCCGGACACCGTGCGCGTGGGGGTGCGCGTCGGCGAAGTCGGCGTCGACCGCTTTACCATGCTGTTCCGCATCGTGAGCACGCGCCACCAACGGATCGCCGCCGAAGGCGACAGCGTCATCGTCTCCTATGACTATCGCCTCGGCGCCAAGGTCCCCCTGCCCGAGACCATGCGCGCCGCCATCGAGGCGCTGGAGTCGGCGCCGGCATAGCAGCAAATTTGACCCCTCACCATTGCGCCGCAGGAGATATTCACCTGGTACGTCGACCGAGGTCTGGTTGACAGCCCTGCCAAACCTCAGTATGATGCGTGCGTTTCTCATCGCCTTACCAATGACAATCGAATCGCGCTTCCGGCCACCGCCCAGGCCGCGCCGCCGCTTGGGGATTTCAACTCCGCGTCTGTCCGCTTTCTTTGCCGGGAGAGAAATCTATGCGCCGCCAACGATTGGCAATTGTCACGTTCGGGCTGCTGGCAGCCTTGCTGCCGCACGTAGCCGCTGCTGCCGACTGCGTGGGCTCCGCCGTCACCGGCTCAGCCTTCCGCGACTACAACGCCGACGGCGCCCGCGATCCAGGCGAACCGGGCATCGCGGGGATCGTCGTGACCGCCACGGACGCCGGCGGCGGCAGCGTGACCTGCACGACGACCGCCGACGGCAGCTATGGCATCGATGGCGCCGGCGCCTTCCCGCTGCGCATCGAGTTCACGCTGCCGGCGGACGGCAGCCTTGGCTTCCTGCGCCCCGGCCCGGCCGGCGCAGACTCGCATACCACCGTCGCCTTCGCCGCCGCGCCCGGCGCCGGCGTGGACGTCGGCTTCCACAACCCGGCAGAGTACTGCGGCGCCGCTGCTGCGCCGGATCTTGTCACGGCCTGCTACGCCTACGGCGAGCAAAACGATAACCCGGACGGCGTCAACAAGGACGCCCCTGTCCTCTTGCAGTTTCCCTACGGCGCCGGCAGCACGGACCTGGCCGACGAGGGCGCCGTAGCCGCGCCCGCTCCGGCGGCTGCGGCCGCCGCCAAGGAGCTCGGCAGCGTCTGGGGCCTCGCCTGGAACCCGCGTGCCCAGACCCTCTATGCCGCTGCCTTCCTAAAACGCCATGCCGGCTTCGGCCCCTCCGGCCCCGGCGCCATCTACCAGCTGACCCCCGGCGGCGGGGGCCTCTTCCACAACTTTGGCCCCCTCGCCGGCGCCGACCCCCACCCCCAGCCCGGCCAGACCTGTCTTTCCCCCGGCCACAACCCCGACAATACCAATGCGAACTGCTGGCTCCATGATGCCAACGCCTTCGACCTCGTCGGCAAAGTGGGTTTCGGCGATCTCGACGTCGACGAATCCTTCGCCATGCTGTACGCCGTCAACCTGGCCGGCAGCACGCTGCTGGCGATCCCGCTCGCCGATCCCGCCGCCTATACGGCCACCGCCATCCCAGTCCCTGCCAATTGTCCCGCCGTCGACGTTCACCCCTTTGGCCTCGGCGTACAGGATGGCGTCGTCTACGTGGGTGCGGTCTGCACGGCCGAAAGCACGCAGAACCGCAGCAATCTCCGCGCCTACGTGTACGCCTATACGCCCGGCGCCGGCGGTGCCGCCGGGACCTTCGCCGCCGCGCCCGTGCTCGAATTTGCGCTGACCTACAACCGTGGCGCCGCCAACCGGCAGTGGCAGTACTGGCTCAACCGCACGACCTTCAACCGCAACGACCCCCTGCAGTCCACCGGCCGCTGGGCGCAGCCGTGGCTGACAGACATTGCCTTTGATCGCGGCGCCATGATCCTCGCCCTGCGCGACCGCAACGGCGACCTGTTCGGCGCCGCCGCCGGCGGCCCGGACCCGGCCGATCCCGTCAACTATACGGTCGTGGCGCAGGGCGATCTGCTGCGCGCCTGTCCCGCCCCCGGCGGCGGGTGGATCCTGGAAGCCAACGGCGCCTGCGGCGGCGCGGCGACCGCCGGCGCAGGCAACGGTCAGGGCCCGGGCGGCGGCGAGTTTTACTACCAGGACCTCCAGGCCAATCCCGTGCGCGAGGAAACTTCCTGGGGCAGCCTGCTCCAGGTTGCCGGCCGCCCCGAGGTAGCGGCCGCGGCCTATGGTCCCTACGAGGCCGCGGCGGCTGCCGGCGACGGCGGGGTGAAATGGTATGCCAACAGCACGGGCGCCGCCGCTCGCGGCTACCGGGTCTTTGACGGTACGGGCGAGTCCGTCCGCTTTGACGGCGCCAACGGCCTCGGCGACCTGGCCGCGCTCTGCCCCGCCGCGCCGCTGGAGATCGGCAACCGCATCTGGCGTGACGGCGACGGCGACGGCGTAGAGGATCCCGGCGAAGGCGGGATCGCCGGCGTGACCGTGGAGCTTTACCGCGACGGCGGCAAGGTCGGCGCCACCACGACCGCCGCCGATGGGACCTACCTGTTCAACGCCGCCAACGTCACGCTCGGCGGCGCGTCCGGCATTGTAGCCGGCCTGTGTGGCACGGCCGGCGCCCCCGTCTACACCGTGCGTGTGCCCAACGCTGCCGGCGGCAGCCAACAGCCCGCATTGGCCGGCCTGCTGCTCACCGGCGCCGCGCAGGACGGGACAACCAACGGCACCTTGCGCGACTCGGACGCGCAGGGCAGTGGCAACGATGCGGTGGCGGCCGTGGCCTGCGCGCAGCTCGC
>CAWIVN010000021.1:0-190434 GCA_963839515.1 uncultured Chloroflexia bacterium | reverse complement strand
TCGTGCGCCGACTGTCTCCCAACGCTAATGCCACCGTGTGCTCGCAAAGCTTCAGCTGAGCACAGCCTCCACCACGCTTGCTCCAGCCGCGGTGGGGACAACACGCGCCATTTCAAATCCGGCGGCACGGAAGAGGGCTGCATATTCCGCCGCCGTCCGCTCGCGCCCGCCGGACAGTGCAAGCATGTGGAGGTCGAGCCACTTGCCCATGGCGGGCTCCTCCCCTTCCGGCAGCACAAGCTCTATCACCAACAGCTTCCCATGTGCGGGCATCGCGCGGCGGCACTGCTGCAGGATAGCCACGCAGCCCTCGTCACCCCAGCCGTGCAGGATCTGGGCGAGTATATAGGCGTCTCCGCCCTTTGGGACCTCGACAAAGAAGTCACCGCCCACGGCCGTGCAGCGCTCCGCCACAGCGGCCAGAGCCCCCTGCTCTTCGGCGTCGGCAACGACGTGGGGCACGTCAAACAATACGCCCCGTGCGCCGGGGTTGCTCTGTAAAACAGCCGCAAGCAGCGTTCCGTGGCTGCCTCCCACGTCCACGATGGTCTTGAACGGTGAGAAGTCATAAGCGTCCACCACCGCGTCGACGAGCTGCATGGTCCAGCCGGTCATCGCCTCATTGAACACTTGGCTGGCCTCGGGATGTTGGGCGAGGTAGTCGTAGTAGCTCGCGCCAAACTGCTTTTCGAAGGCCGTCGCTCCGGTCTGCACACTGTAGAGAAAGTCGCCCCAGGCGCGATAGTGATCCTCGGCGTACATAATGGCGAGCGCACGCATCGAGTCGGGCGTTCCACTGCGCAGCAATGCCGCCAGCGGGGTAAGTGCAAAGACGCCCGGGCGCACTTCGGTGAAGAGGCCAATGCTGGCAAGCGCCCGCAGCAGACGGCGCAACGAAAGGGCGTCGGCTTGGGTTGCCGCAGCCAACTCCTCGACCGGTCGCGGCCCGTCCACAAGCAGGTCAGCTATGCCGAGCTTGGCAGCAACGTAGACCGCTTGCGAGACCCAGTAACCGGTCATCATTTGGACCAGGATTGCCGGTGGTGGGACAGCGCCGTCGCCGTGCAGTACATCCTCCGGCATGCGCACCTCCTGAATAGAAGAATTGAGGCAGAGCACTCATAACGGAAGCTTTGGGCAGGAAGCAGCTATTCCTGCCTTGTTGAATTGTCTTTACGTTCGGCAAATGCATCTACGTGCCAAGATATACAATTGGGGTGCCCCCACTACCACATCTCCCAATCGTACTTCGCCAACCAAAACCTCCCCCTCTCCGACACCCCCGCCAATCAACTCCCGCACCCCCTAACTTGCGCCCTCCGAAAAAATCAAGAAAATCCTACAAATCGTGTGAATCAAGGTTCAGACAGCCTATGAGTCGGCCAGAGAAGTGGGTGTAAAACTGAGTCTTAATAGACGGACCGCAAGCTTGTTGTCACTTCGGATATTCATGGGAATGGGAAAATACGATCCATACTTTTGGGAGATAAACGTTGATCCGGAAGTTCTTGAATCGGCTCTGGTTGAGCCGGACTTCCTGGAACAGCTGCTGATCTCACCCGAAGACGAACAGCTTAGTCTGGAAAAAGAGCAGCTGAAGGAAGAGGCCGTAGACCGGATCAAAGAACTCATCAGCATCCGTCTTACCACCAGGCAGCGCCAGATCATCGAAATGTATTTTTATGAGAACAAAACGCAGCAAGAGATTGCTGAAACACTGGGCATCAACCAGCAGGTCGTCAGCAAACACCTGTTCGGTGTGCTGCGCGATGGACGTCAGGTCGGCGGTGCGGTCAGAAAACTTCGCAAATTGTGCGAACAATTGGGGATCGACCCCCAAAAGTGGGTGTAAGATTGTGTATAAGTGTGGTGGGGGCTCATTACTAAAGAGTCTGAAATGTGTCGAGGCTGAACAGAACGCCCTCCGGGGGACTCATTGCTAAAGAGTCTGAAATGTGTCGAGTAGGCAAAAGAACGCCCACCACTTCTCATGTTCTGAGGTGAAAATCATGTTAAATCTGGAAACCATGCGGCAGCTCAGGGATGCATATCTCCCTCATGTACCAACGTCAGAAAAAGAAGTCCTCGAGCTGGCTGGGCAATCCGGCGCCAGAGGAGATTATTGAGGCGGCGTTGGCAGGTCTGCAGAGCGAAGATCGCAATGTTCGGGTGCTGATGTTGCGGGTACTCAAATGGCAAACCGGCGCAAAGGCGATGCGCGGGATTCTTGCTGGTCTCAATGATAAGGCGCGCCGTGTACGGCTCGTGGCCATCAAGTCCAGCGGGAATTATCACCAGTTTCCTGAAATCACAAGCCGGTTGCGCGAGATGGTCACGGATGAGCAGGAAAAGCGCAAGATTCGGGGCGAAGCCCTGGGCAATCTTGCTGGTGCTGGTGGCAGTGTGGTGGAAGTAGCGGAAGACTTGACGACGACAGCGGCGGAGGCCCTGCGGATTCTTGGCAAAACGGAGAAGTATCGCTTTGCTATTCTGTTTGGCTTATTGCGCCTCGACCTGACCGATCATGTCGAAGAACTGCTCAAGGAATTCATCACCAATGGTACAAAAGCCGAAGCGATTCTGGCGACCAGAGCCTTATGTGGCTATCGCGTGATTCATATTGATATGTTTGGCAACGATAAGGCTGTCCAGCGACACATCATGCAGTCATGTGAGCTGGCCGCGGGGCGCATGTTTTATTGGATTACACGCACCGAGTTTGAAGCCTTAAGAGGAAAACAATCAGGTGACCTTGCGAAGTTCAAAGCGTGAGAGGACGGAACGTTGAGCAGGGCCCAGATCGACTGCACTCAGCGTATTCGCTCAAGGATAACGACGGGAATCTGGCGCTTCGTCTTTTCCTGGAAACCGGCAAAATAGGGCATCGCAGCCGCATGCTGGTTGAACAGGCGCTCACGTTCCTCGCCTTGCGCGGTTCTGGCCCGTGCGCTGAACCGTTCGGCGCCTACCTCGACAATCACCTCTGGGTGCACCACCAGGTTGTGGTACCAGTCGGGATGCGTAGCCGCACCGCCTTTCGAGGCCATCACCACAAAACGATCACCATCGGTTGAGTACATCAATGGGTTCACGCGCTCCAGCCCACTTTTGGCACCCCTGCTGATCAGCAGCAGAAGGGGATCCTCGCCGCCGCTGACCTTGCCGCCTGTGCGGCGAAACTCGTCGATTACCTTGCGGTTGTTTTCGTTCCAATCTTGCTCAGCGGCCATGATCGCTCCTCTCAGACACGGACAAGAGGCAGCATCTTAACCGATCGCCTCAGCAACCGCCAAGCTGTGCCAGACGCTCGTCGCATTCATCTTGAGTTGCCTGATCCTGGATAAAACGTAACGACTAAGAAACAGCGGGTTCAGCGTGTGGTGCAGCGGCAAAGTCGAGTGTCTCGGCAAGCCGGAAAACAGGTTGCATAATCCGAGATTTCCTGTATGCTACCGGCAGCAGCCCGCGCATCTACCAGGGTAAGGAGCATAAGCATGACCCCACATGCAGATTTTAGGCACGATACGCAGCGATTGGACGGCCAAATTGCCTTGGTTACCGGCGCCAGCCGCGGACTCGGGCGCGCCTTTGCAGGGGCGCTGGCCGCCGCCGGCGCCGCCGTGGCCGTGGCCGCCCGCTCGGCCGGCGGAGTGCGTGAGACCGCCCGCCAGATTCAGGAACAGGGCGGCCGGGCGGCTGCCTATGAACTCGACGTGACCGACCCTGCCGCGGTCGAGCAGGTCGTCGCTGCCATCGGGCGCGACCTGGGCCCCATCGATCTGCTCGTGAATAACGCCGGCGTCATGGCGCCGGTGGGCCCCGACTGGCTCGTGGACCGGGCCGCATGGTGGCAAACCTTCGAGATCAACGTGTTGGGTTCTTTTCTCTGCGCCCAGGCCGTCTTGCCCGCCATGATCGCCCACAGGCAAGGCCGCATCATCAACATCTCCAGCGGGGCAGTCAACTGGGCAAGCGGCTATGCCTCTGCATACCATGCGTCCAAAGCCGCGGTCACAAGCTGGTCGGAGAACCTGGCGCAAACCGCCCAGGCGCATGGCATCAGCGTCTTTGCCTATGCGCCCGGGTTTGTGCGCAGTGACATGTCCGAGTATCTCGCTTACTCCCCGGCCGTGCAGCAGTGGTATGGCGATTCCTTCCAAAAGATCTTCGACGAGGGACGCGATACGCCCCTGGATCTCACGCTGGCGGTCTTCATGCTGCTGGCCTCCGGACAGGCGGACGCCTTGTCTGGACGCCACATCGCCGACACCGACGTTCCCGCGTAGCTGCTGTGCAACCTTGAGCAGATTCGCCAAGATAACTTATACTTGCTCCGTCTCAACGGCCTGCCGGGCAGCGAGCAATAAGCGCACGCCCCGTGGACTACGGATCGCCGCACCAGGCGCTGCGGCAAAGGAGGGTTCTCGATGAGCAAGCGCAGCCGGCACAAGGGCCGGCCCGCCGCGGCAGGGCCGGCTCCCGCCGGCGGCATGGCGGCCGCCGCGGCGTGGCCGCTCTACGAGGTGTTGCTGTCGAAGCAGTGGGACACGCCGGGCGGGCTGGTCACAATCTTGGTGGCCCGCCAGGCCCCGGACGCCACCAGGCTGGCCGCCGCCTTTTTTATCGTCGATTCCTCGGCTGTCTCGGCGTGAAGCGGGTGCAGGTCAAGCGCTTCGCGGACGAGGAGCAGTATCACGCAGGGCTGCGTGAGCGGGTCACGGACCTGCAGCCGATGGCGCCGGCCGACCTGGACCTGGTCGCAAAGATTATCTACACGGCGCTGGACTACGCCGCAAACATGGGCTTCAAGCCCGATTTTGTCTTCGCCCAGGCTGAGCCGCTGCTCAGTGGCGCCGACCCGGATCGCTGCCGCATTCCTGTGCCCACCGGTGGGTCCAACGGCAAGCCCTTCTTTGTCAATGGACCCCATGACGATGTGGATCGCATCCTGGCACAGCTGCGCCGCGTGGTAGGCGATGGTAACTTCGACTACCTGATTTCTCTGGGCGACCAGGAATTCTAGCTGCTGGCTTTGCTCGCCTGCTGCGTAGGACCTTGCGCCATAGGAGTAGCCTGGCTGCCGGCAAGGTCACGATGGCGATTCCCTTGCATCGTCCTCGCGTTTGTGCACGATGGCTCTTTGGGGGATACTACGGCCCTGCCCGGACGCGTTCAGGAGCCAAATGATGCCTATCCAGCTTGCCATCGACCCCAGCCTGCAGGTCTCGCCCACCCAATTCGCCGCCGACTGGAACGCCGACCCACGCACGGACGACCTGGCCACCGCCGAGGTGAGTTCCACCGCCGGCGCCGGCCACGACCCCGGCCTGGGCGACGTCATCCTGCTGCGGACGCCGCAGACGGCCATGCCCGTCGGCGGCATCGCCCTCTACGACCTGATCAAGGACGTCCTGCTGGAGCTGGGCGTACAAGGGCGCGTCCAGATCACGCAGCAGACGGCCCCCGACGGCGACGAGTTGCTGATCGTCACGCCAGGCGAAACGCGCGACGAAAGCGAATAGCCGCCCCTACCACGGAGCGCTATCTGAATTCTGCCGCCAATCCGGTTTGTGGGCAGCTGGCCGCCGGAGGAGTTTCGCGGCGCGCACGTGGATGCCCACTCCCACCCTTGATCTGGCATGCGCCCTAGACACAGCGGCACACGGCGGCGTTGACAAGCAACAGCTGCTGTGCTTAAATCGAAGCACACCATCTACGGTCGTTCTCAAAGCAGCTTTCCTCCCTATCTCGCCGTTTCGTTCACTTCAGCTATGTGTCATACATGCAGCTGGATTTGTAAGCTGCTCTTCCCGGCCCTCGGCGTTCGACGCCGGTGCGCTTCTCCAGAGTTGGCGCTTCCGGTCGTCGTGAAAGGATCATGGTGCACAAAGTGGCGGCGCAAAATCAAATACCATCGGATGGAGGAGAAGACGGCGGCCCCGGTGCACACAACCCGCGGCCCCTCGTTCGCACCATCGTTGTTGGTGTGCTGGCGGCCATCCTGCTCATTTTCCTGGCGGGCTTCTGCGTCTGGGTGGCGGCAGCCGCACAATTTCTTAGCCTCCAATAATGCGCATTGACATACCTTCCTTAATGGTCTATTCTTGACGCCAGGTCCCACAATCTCAGCAATCTTTCACCTTTGCACCCGGTCTCCACCCGAGAAGGAAACCCCATGTCCAACGATGACGCAACCGCCATTATTAAGCGCTACGCCGAAGAGGTCTTTAACAGCGGCCAGCTCGATGCCGTCGATACCTACATCGACCCAGCTTACATCCGCCACGATCCCAGTCTGCCCTTTGCGGTCGCAGGCCCCGAAGGCATCCGGCAGCTGGTGACGGCGTATCGCACCGCCTTCCCCGATATCCACCTTGCGTGCCAGGCAATCGTCGCCGACGGCGACCGCGTGGCGGCGCACTGGGCCGTGTCCGGTACACACCGCGGCGACCTGATGGGCATGCCGCCCACCGGCAAGTCGATCAACATGGCGGCCATCGAAATCTTCCGCCTGGCCGGCGGCAAGATCGCCGAGCAGTGGGTAGTCGTGGATAACACCACCATGCTGCTCCAGCTTGGCGCCTCGGCTTGACGTGCTTTGGTCGTAAAGTCGCGCCGCCCCTGCATTTCCTGCTGTACTCCATCTCCTCGCCGCCGCCACTGCCTGGTCCAGCGTGACCCGCCCGTCTTCACGTCCCAGGAGCGTGGGCACAACGATACGTCCCGCCCTAACTCGATGCAGGGATCACACCCAGCTGTTGCAGCTGGCCGAGCGCATCAAAGTTGTTCCAGGTTTCCATGATTTTGCCGTCCACGATGCGGCTTATGGCCATTTCCGTTAGCGTCACCCTCTTCCCAGTCGGCGCAATGCCCATCAGTTGCCCTTGGTGGGTGCCAATCGCGCTCCATCGGATCACCATCTTGTCGCCTTCGGCGATCTGATCCTCGATGGTGAACTGGATATGCTACCGCCGGACCTCGTGCCCCGGCCGCGCGTCAATAGCTCCATCTTGGCCGTTCAAAACCGTCGCCAACAAATCGATCTGCCCGATATGATGGGTGGCGTGGAGCAGGTTGCGCAGGACGGCTTTGACCACGCTGTGCGCCTCGTTGCGGATGAAGACAGTCTTGCCAAAGTCTTCGTCGGTCAGCGCGTCCAGTGTGGCGAAGACGATGCGCCAGCCTTCCTCCCAACGCTGCATGATCTGCGTGCGATCGTCGCTCTCCTCGTGCAGAAATTCGCGCGGGCGCTGGCGGTCGGCTTTTTCGCCATCGCTGGTCAAAAAATCAGTCCAGCGTGAGATAAAGTTGCCGCTGATGTGCTTGACCAGGATGGCCATGCTGTTGGTGTGTTGGTCCGGGCCTTCGTTCAGGCGCGTAAAGAACGCAGCATCGTCCACGCGGCCCAATGCTGCATCCGCCATCTGCTTCTGCTCTTGGTACTGTGCAATCACTTCTGCCTTAAATTCCATCCACGAACTGCTCATCACTCGATCTCCTGTTCCTGCGCCACCTTCTTCAGCCAGCCAAGCATGATCTCCACGGCCTCGCCGTCCAGCTCCGTGCCCTCGGCGTTGTAGCCGGCCGCAGCGTCGGCTGCCGTAAGTGTCGCCCGCTCGCGCGCTTCGTGTTTCAGCACGTGATTGGCATGGGGCGCATAGACGACCTCTACATTCGGATGTGCTTGCGCCAGCGCCTCAAACAGCGGGCCATCAGTCTGCCGATCGACCTGGATGTCCTTTTTCCCGATCAGAATGAGCACCGGCACGGTGACGGCCGCCAGCAGCGCCGGCGGGTCCATGATCCAGAGTTCACGCGCAAACGGCTGGTTGAAGGGCTGCGTGATGCTGAGGATCAGGTTGCGTAGCCCTTCAGACAGGGTGGGCTCGAGCTGCAGTGGCCGGCCTGCCACGAAATCGGCCATCGCCCGGTCATAGGCCGCCAGCTGCTCGGCGCCGCCGGGCACTGCCTGCAGCTGCGCCGCCAGTTGGGCGTGCGCAAGCGCACCGACCTGCCGCGCCGGCGGCGCCGTGAGGATCAGCCCGGCAAAGGGCAGCGCATTCTGCTGGGCCTGGTAGTTGAGAACGTGGATGGCCCCTTCGCTGTTGCTGAGGGCAAACAGGCGCCCCGCGTCCACGTCGTCGCGTGCCGCCAGCAGCCGCACTCCGCCGGCCAGCTCGTCGACGTGGCTCTGCATGCTGACATGGCCTGCAAGACGCGCCGCATTGGCCTGCGCATCCGGTCCGGAGGCCCGCTTGTCGTAGCGCAGCACCACAAACCCGTTCTCCGCCAGCACCTGGGCCAGCAGGGCGGCGCTGCCGTTGCTGCCCGCCAGTAACGGCGTGTTCCAGTTCCGATCCGTTGGCCCACTGCCGGCCACCATGACGATCGCCGGAAATGGCCCGTTGCCCGGGGGACGCGTGAGCGAAGCCTGTACCTCGATCTCGTCCACCAACCACGTCACCGCGTATTCGCCCGCGTCCTGTTGCTCAGTCACGTTCTTGCTCCAGTATTGCTCATTCAAATGGACATTGCTTCGTTCTGCGCACACCATCCGGCGACCGGCGCCGGCTGGTATGGCAATGACCAAAGTATAGCGCAAGTCGCCGGTAGAGGGTCACTAGGCCGCCCCTTCCGGGAAGAGGGGGTCTTCCCGGAAGGGGCGGCCTTCCCGGAAGCCTAGCGCGGCTGCAAGCCAAAATCCGCCAGTAGTGCCTGGAACGTAAGCTGGGCGCCGCCGAGGAGGGAGAGGATGAGGACGGCGCCGAGCACGTAGACGAGCAAGGCCATGAGCGGAAAGAGCGCCGCGCGCCAGCCCTGGAGCTTGTGCGCGGCCGCAGCGCCGATCCAGATGGCGAGCAGCAGCAGGACGTAGACGGCCAGATGCACAACGCCCGCAAATGGAGGGTAGAGTGCCAACAGGCCGATCACGGCAACACCGTGAGCAAAGGCCAGGGCGCGGAAGGTGCGCGTGAAGGTGCCGTAGCGGGCGAGGAGCCGGCCCGCCGCAAAGATTACGAGCGCCCCGACAAGCCAAAGCGCAAGGTAGGCGAGAAGAAGCCAGAGATCCTGCACGCCCGGCGGGACACCGGGCCGGGTGACGGCCGTGACCAGCGTGCTGAGCAGCAGGACCAGCAAGGCCGGCCCCGTCATGTAGGCATCCCTGGCCACGTGGGCGTAGGCGGCGCGGTCGAGGATGAGGCAGCGCAGGGCAAGGGGCAGCCAGATGCCCGGGCGGGCAAGGCCGCGGACCAGCGTGCGCAGCGACCAGCTGGACTCCTCCGGCGTCCCCGGCCGGAATCGTGGCTAGGTCCAGCGCCGGCGCGTTGCGGTGGCCATCGAGGATGTGGAAGACGTCGGTCGAGCAGCGGGTTTCAGGCACCACAAGATCGGGCGGGTGGAAGAGAAAGGCGTCCGTCTGCTCGCCGCCCACGCCGCCATGGCTGCCGACCAGCTCCTCGAGGGCGGCGACGGTGCCGTCGGGGTAAATGGTGCTGATCAGCCAGAGGTCGCCGGCGCTGGGGAAGTCCATCACCCGGCGCAGCTGCCAGACGCGGGTCTCGAGCGCGGCGGCGCCCGGCCCTGTCGCCGGCGCGTAGGGCGCGACGGGATCCTCGCCCACGACTTCGCCGGTGTGGAGGTTGCGATGGCCACCCTTGCCGAGCACCACGGCCGTCATGTCGTCGGCATAGCCGATCACCATGCCCAGGCCTTCGTGCGCCACGAGGGCGTCCACCATACCGGGGTAAGCCGCGTCGAGTTCGCCGAGCGTGATCTTGCGCGGGTAGAGGTCGAAATAGACCTGGGCGGCGTTGCCGCTGCCGTAGGCGGTAACGGAGGCAGGGACGGTGGCAGGGCTGGTGGCAATGCTGGTGGCAGTGCCGGGCCCCGGCGCGGCCGGCACGCTCCCCGCGCCTGCGCGGGCCCCCTTGGCGGCCAGCTTCTCGCCCCCCTTGGCCACGCCCCGGGCCAGGCGGCGGCTGAGCGACTTGCCTTTGCCCCGCTGCTGCACGTTGGCAAGCTCGCCGGCCACGCCCTGGAGCCCCATGGCCCCCGTATCGCCGCCGATCGCCTGGGCGACGGTGGTGCCTTGGGGCAGCTGCTGCTCGATAAACTCCTTGATGGTCACGCCGTAGCGCTGCTTGAACGTGGCGCCAAACGACTGGCCGTGGTCAGAGAGGACGATCAAGCTGTAGGGCCGCGGGGCCTTCTCGCGGATCACGCGGCGGAGGCGGGCAAAGGTATTGTCCAGGCGCTTGAGGTCGCCAAAGGCATCGCCGGTCCAGGGGCCCGAGTGGTGCGCCACCTCGTCATAGCCAAGATAAAGCATGTAGATGGCGGGGGCGCCGCGCAGCATGTCGAGGACGGCCACGTTGGCCGAGATGTCGCGCATGGGGCCGCACATGGCGGCGCGCACAAAGGGGTACCAGTGCTCCAGGCGCTTGAGGCGCGGCTTGACGCGCCTGGCCGTTTGCAGAAAGGCTTCCCACAGCTCGCGGCCCGTTTCCCAGAAGAAGAGAAGGATCATGTTGGCCAGGAAGTAGGGGTTGAGCAGCAGCAGCGCCACGTCGGCGGCACGGCGCTCATTCTCCTCCTCGCTGCCGTCCCACAAGTTGGCCATGGTAAAGAGGGACTTCTCGGCGTCGCCGGCCATCATGTTCATGATGCTGGAGCCGTGGCGCATGAGGCCCTGGCCGCGCGCGTAGCGGGCGTTCAGCTCGGTGGCGTCGGGGGCGGAGACGTAGAGCTTCTGTTTCTGCTTGTCGTACCAGCGGTAGGCAGGGATGTCGTCGTTCTCGCCGAACATGATGCCGGCCTGGCACGATGAGGTCATCGAGGGCAGGCCGCAGTCGACGCGCGACAGGACGTAGCCGTCCTCCTTGATCATCTTGCGCAGGGTGGGAAGGTGGCCGGCATCGATCGCCTTGCGGATATGCCAGTAGCTGAGGCCGTCGATCTCGAGCATCATCAGCCCGCGGCCGGTTTCGCCGGCGCCGGTGTAGGGTTCTTCGCGCGCACGCTGCTCGATACGGTTCTGGTACCACGAGCCATCCTCGCCGACGTCGAGGATGCCGGTGATGATCGAGTTGAAGAAGGCAAAAACGATCCCGCCAAGAATGCTGCCGGCGAGATCGACGTCAAAGCCGGGCAGCAGCCAGGCGGTGAGCCAGAGGGCCGCGGCATTGACGACAAAGCCCACGACAAAGAGGGCGATCCATCCCAGCGGCCGGGCGACGGCAATGACGACGGGGCGAATCAGGAAATTGACGGCCGTAAGCAGGCAGGCGGCGGCGGTGGCGACCGTAAGCGGGCCGGCCACGCGGCCGCTGGCCATCATGACGGGCGCGAGGTTGACGCCGGGCAGGATCCAGCTGGTGAGGAGCAGCGACAAGGCATCCACAAACCAGAGGATGGCGAAGCGCACGAGAAAACCGGCGGCAGTACGAATAGCACGCGTGATGTTCATGGGGCCTCTGGGCCGGGCAGCAGATGGGCGCAGATCGCTTTCTGCATGGCGGGACCCTGGTGCACTTCACCTTGCTGCAGGTTTGTGCCCCCAAGGCGGTTGATGGATATAATCTATACAGAGCATCTTACCGGATTAGACAGGAGCTACGCAAAGCCCGAGCGGAGTTGGAGTGCGCCATGATTGTCGTCTTCTTCGAATGGATCTTCGTCTACTTGCTGCTCCTGTGGGTAGGCATCGTCAATGCGCTGTGGTTCAACCCGGAGGTGCTGGACGTTGTCGAACAGAGGCCGGAGTCGGCTTGGGTAATCGGGGGCATTGTCTTCCTGGCCGGCGCCTCCACGCTGCTGGGCGAAAGTGCGATCCTATTCATCAACCGGGTGCGCAGGGGGCGCTTCCTGCTGAGCCTGGTCACCAACGGGATCGTATTCATGATCAGCTACGCCGTATGGGGTTTCACCATCTCCATTATCGGGCGCGTCCTGTTCCAGGTCAATCCACCCTGGGGCCAGGTGGCGCGCATGGTGGGTTTGAGCACGGCGCCGCTTGTGTTCGGCTTCCTCGTGCTCATTCCGTGGATGGGGCCGTTTGTTGGCAAGGTGCTCAACATCTGGAGCCTGCTGATCCTGATCGGCATCGTCCAGTACGAGTTCAAGATTGAATTCTGGGGTGCGGTGACGTGCGTGGTGCTGGGGTGGCTGCTCAGCCTGGCCTTTACCAACACCGTGGGCAGGCCGGTCGTCGCCCTGCGCAACAAGATCTTCCAGAGGGTTTCCGGGTCCAAGCTCGACAAGACAAACGAAGACATCCTGCTGCGCTTTAGCGGCGCCACCTTTGACGATCTGCAGACACAGGAGGTGGAGGCAGAGGCGCAGTAAGGAGGCGGTGCTGGCCCGCTCCATCCACCTCCGCCTCGACCTCTGTCAGCGTCGCCCACGCATGCGCCTTCCACCCATAGCATCGCACACGGTGTCAAACGGACCCCTCTTACGTGGGATTGCCCTGGGCGCGCTGCTGGACGGTGTCCCCGAGGCAATCATCGCTGTCACGATGGCGGTAGCCGCAGGCGCAATTCTCGCCATGTTGACGGACACCATGATCCCCGAAGCCTTTGAGACAGCGCATGACTTTGCTGGGCTGATTACGGTGGCAGGCTTCTTGGCCGCCTTCGCCTTGAGCAAGTTATGGCCATAGGGGCAATTCCCGGAAAGCGTCAAACCTATGGCGTGATTAGCGGCAGATAAAGCAGTGGCAGTGGTGCTTGATGTTCGATTGCGCCTACATCGCAGGCGATGCCGGCCCCAGGCCCCGTACGTGCTACGCCTCGCTGGTCGGTCGCAGGACAGCCCGCGCCCGACTCATGGTAGATGCCGCCGGCAACGGATGCCGAATTGCCGCTCAATGTGACATTCGTGAGCTGGATGTCGCCTGGAGCGTTGTAAACGCCACCGCCAACGCCGCCGCCGGCGGGCCCTGCCTCGTTCCCACTCAGCGTAACATTGGCGAGTTTCGTCAGACCGTTTGTGCTGTAGATGCCGCCGCCGCTCTCTGCTGTGTTCCCGCTTAGCGTGACGTCGGTAAGTGTGACGTCGCCCTCACGATTGGCAATGCCGCCGCCAATACTTGTCGCTGAGTTCGCGTTTAGCACGCTGCCCTGATCGATGGCCAGTTGGGTCAAGCTGGAGACCTCGTAGACATAGACACCGCCACCACTTCTTGCGCTGTTTGCGTGCAAGGTGCTGGCATGAATGGTCACGGACGCCCCGGCCGATAGGTAGATCGCGCCGCCGTTCGCCGCTTGGTTGTTCGCGAATTCACTGTTGTTGATCGTCAATGCACCGAACGCGATGATGGCGCCGCCGTTGCCGTTCAAGGTCGTCTGGTTGCTGAGGAACTTGCTGTTGTTGATCGTCAATGCGCCAGAGCTATAGATTGCCCCGCCATACCCATCGACATAGCCTTTGGTAAGCGTGATGTTGTTCAAGGTGAGGCTCCCGCCGCTAGCGACTTCGAACAGGCGCGCGGCGTTGTTGCCACTCAGAACGATGGTGTTGCCACCGTCGATGGTGACGTTCAAGAAGATCTCGGGGAGCTCGCCCCCGGTCAGCACAACTGGGCCCTGGCATGAAAATGTAACAACCAGGTTGTCACGTTCCTGCGCCAGCAGGAGTTTGAAGCGGAGCTGCGTGTCAAGGCCGGTGTCGCCGCAGTCGCTCACCACGTGATCTTCGGCCGCTGCGACGCGTGTTCCGCCCAAAATGAGCATGCCTACCGCGCCGATCAACGCCAATCGGAACAGAATCTTGCGCATCGTGCTCTCCTTCCGGCTGCAAACACGGTCACCGTCTCGGGGCCCCCAACCCTGGCACGGCGCACCATCACTCCCTTTACCCCGATCTTTGTGCGCCGAGCCAGGGACGCTCGCTCGCGATTTTACTGGCTGGTTGTGCCCCAGATTTCGACAAGGCGTCCGTCGCGCCCGCAGCCGGCGCGGTACGCGGCATAGTGCTCGGGATTCTTCAGATAGAACTTTTGATGATATTCCTCCGCCGGATAAAACACGCTGGCCGCCACGATCTCGGTGGCAATCGGCTGGTCAAAACGCCCGGAAGCGACTAACTCCTGCTTACTTGCTTCCGCTAAGCGCTGCTGTTCGCTGTCGTGATAGAAGATCGCCGAGCGATAGCTCGACCCGCTGTCACAAAATTGCTGATCCACCGCCAGGGGATCGATGTCATGCCAATACGCATCGAGTAGTTTGGCATAGCTGATCTGGGCTGAATCGTACACAACCTCGACAGATTCGGTGTGACCCGTCGTTTCTGACGAAACTTGCTCGTAGGTGGGATTCGGCAAGGTGCCGCCGGTGTAACCGACGGTGGTCGTGATCACACCCGGCACCTCGTCCAGCATCCGTTGCATCGACCAGAAACAGCCGCCGGCAAAGGTGGCGGTTTCCAGGCTTTTCGGATCGAAGGTGGGCACGGCGACAGTGGCAACGGTGACATCAGCAACATCGGCATCGGCAATCGGCTGCGCCGGCTGGCTGCAGGCGGCCAGTCCGCAGGCTGCGCAAAGGGCGCAAATCACGAGCAGGACTTTCATCGTTAGCTCCTTAGAGCTGGCAGGGGCTGCCCCTCGGGGACAAAGTTCAGCGCCAGGCCGTTATTGCAGTACCGCTTGCCCGTCGGCAGCGGGCCATCGTCGAACACATGGCCCTGGTGTCCACCACAGCGGCTGCAGTGATATTCCGTTCTGGTCATCAAGAGCCCGTTATCGGTTTTTGTACCGACGCTGTTTGGCAGCGACTCGTAAAAGCTGGGCCAGCCGGTGCCGCTGTCATATTTTGCCTCTGAGGAAAAAAGCGGCAGCGCGCAGGCTGCGCAGATAAACGTGCCCGCACTGTGCTCGTCGTTGAGCGGGCTTGAGAAAGGCCGTTCCGTATTCTCCTCGAACAACACGCCATAGACATCAGGCGGCAGCACCTCCTGCCATTCGGCCAACGGCTTTTCCAACACGACGCTACCCGGGTCGCCACTGCCGCTCACGCTGACAGCCTGGTCGCTGCCACGGCCACAAGCCGCCAGCAGCGTTGACCCCACCGACAGCGCCAGCATCTGTTTGAGGAGTGTTCTTCGGTTCATGTTCGTAGAAGGTTTCATTGATACCTCGTCTGCTCCTTCAAAGCCATGGGCAAAGAGCACCTTTCGACGGGCCTCCAAGTCTACACCCAGAACCCTATAGACCGCAATGGTGCTGCAATGCCAAGGACAAGCAGGAATTTATTTATGACGAAGATGATGAATCAGGCAAGACCGGCTTTGTTTGCCAGTTGTAGCGAATGCTCAACATGCGAATCGCAAAGAACAGGGCAATGATCCCCCAGGCTGCAAGCTCCTTATTGACGCCCATGCCGTAGGTCAACACCAGAAAGAAAATGCAGACAAAGATAATGGCCGAAACGTAGATCTGCCCCGGCTTGAGCGCGGCCGGGATATCGCCCACCACCAGGTCGCGCAGCAGCCCGCCGCCCATGCCGTTGACCACGCCTATCAGCACTACGCCGGGCAGCGGGATCCCGGCCTGGAGCGACAATTGCATCCCCACCACGGCAAAGGCGGGCACGCCAACGGCATCGATGATGCTGATCGACCGGCCTACCAATTGCAACTGCATCTGTGTGACCCGCCGGCGGAACAGACTGGCCAAGGCTGTCGCCGCGATAATCAGCGGAATATACAACGGGTTGCTGGCCACAGGCGGCGTCTGATGCAGAAAGAAGCCATCACGCAGCAGGCTGCCGCCTGTGGACGAAAGCAGGGCAATCACCAGCACGCCAGTAAAATCGTAGCGCTTGTGCATCGCAATAATCGCCCCACTTACCGCCCACAGAAAGAGGGCGACGAAGTCGAGCAGGAACGGAACCTCGAATTGCGAACGCGGCATGATGGACTGAAGCAAGGGTTACTCTGGTTGCTAAAACGGCGTCGTAACCTGCTGCACAAACTTGTCCGTTACATTCCCTGACAAGTCAACGTTGTCCGGGTTCAACTCCAGCACCGGTGCGTCTGCGCTGAGGTCAAAGTCTTCCAGATCGGCCCAGATCACATTTGGGCTGGTCGTCAGCTCAAAATAGTACCGCCGTTTGCTAAGATTGACCGCCGTTCGGTAGTCGGTATTGTAAATGCCAAACTCCCCATACGGGGCGCCAAACGGCACCGACACATTCCGCACCACCGCGAGGATGCCCGCCACCGCCTCCCGCTCGTTTTTGGGCTCGGGCAGCATCGCCAAATAGTAGGCGGAGCGCTGAAAGCGATCCTTCGCATTGACATTGCCCGGCAACGGCATGTCGCGTGAAGGCTTGGAAAAATCCTGCTCCGCCAACAACGCTAGCTGCTCGTCATACGTTGGGTCATTGGTCATGATCTGGTACTCACGACCGTGGTGAATCACCGGCTTGCCCTCGATATACTCGATCACTGCCGAGTCGCCGCCCGCATCCTCTAGCGCCAGGTGCACCGCCGCCTTGCGCCCGTGCGCCTCGACCATCACTGGCTGCACCGTCTCCAGCGCCGCCAGCGCCTCGGCCACCGTCGCCGTGTTGTCCAACACAAACTGCAGCCATAACCCCGCCTGCACGCCAGGTCTGGCTGCGTCGCGCATCCCATAATCGGTAGCCGTGAGATAAAGCATATGCCCCGCCAGGCCGCGCTCGTTGAACCCATCGGCCGTGCCAATGCCATAGATGGTCGTGACCAGGCTGCCATACTTGGAAGTCCACATCGCCGGGTTGTCGGCGACCACCACTGCACCAGCCAGGCGCCCACCATCGCGCTGCATGCCGCGCGGCAGCACAAGCAACTTCGGCTCGGTGGATTCGGGCCAATCCATCGTGCGCCCCGCCAGCACGGCCAGGCTGTTGTCGTTCCATAAGACTCGTGTGCACATCTGGGTATCCCTTTTGTGACTCGTAATCAAGCTATAGATGTTTAGAAAACGGTTTTGGGCGCCAAACTGAGTAGCTCACCAGAGTAGAAGCACGGATCTCTATCTGACTGTCTATAGTCCGCTATCAAAATGCCCGCGCAAGTCTACTCCAGTGCGACCTGAGGCAAACACTGTATAGTCACCGTACAGCAATTGTTCAACACTGTCAAACGGGTTTATCTCAATTTAAGATCCACCCGACACTTCCAGGAGGTGGGTACTTCCAGGAAGTGGGTACCTCCCGGCCCCCGTGCGTGGCTCGCCCCACGCCACCTCGCCTGCCCACAAGCGCGTGGGGCGAGCCTCGCACGATTGCCACATACGCAATCATCGCGCCATTTTCGCTCATTGACGCGCACCATGCCCAGCCTGCATAATATTGATTAACCACCACTTCACCACCAAGGAGCAGGTCGATGACCGCCGAGATGCACCGCGCAGCGAACCCCAGTTGCTGCGTATTCCCTATCAAAGCGTGGCCACCGGCCGCAGGCGTGAGTTCTTGCTCTACCTGCCCGCCGGCTATGAGGCGGCGCAAGACGTGCGCTGGCCCGTGATCCTCTTCCTGCATGGCGGCGGCGAACGCGGCGACGGCAAGGAAGATCTCGACCACGTTCTGCACCACGGACCGCTCGGCGAAGCCTGGATCCAGCACCACGATCTCCCCTTCGTGCTGATCGGGCCGCAGCTGCCCGTGTTCGACATGCACGATCAGGTGCAGGGGCGTGCGGCCATCCCCAAGCCCCTGCGGCTGGCGGCGCCGCCCGCGCCGCGGTCCGAAGATCGACCGCCGCGTCCCATGCGGCGCGCCGCCGATCCTGCTCCCGCACTCTACGGCATCACGCAAGCCTGGGGCGATGACGGCTTCCCCGGCGGGTGGCAGCTGTGTCAGGATGATCTGATCGCCATCCTCGACAGCGTGCTTGCCGGTTACCGCACCGATCCCGACCGCGTCTACCTTACCGGCCTGAGCTATGGCGGCTACGGCACCTGGCACACGGCCGCGACCTACCCCGACCGTTGGGCTGCCATCGCCCCTTCTGCGGCGACGCCAACGACGCCCAGATGGTTGAGCTCGCCAGGCGCCGGCTGCCCATCTGGATGTTTCATGGCGGCCGCGATGGCGTCGTCAAGCCCGAGTGGGCCTACGACCTCGCTCACGCACTCGAACGCGCCGGCCACACCTCCGTCCGCTTCACCATTCAGACCTCGGCCACGACTGCTGGACGTGTGTCTACGGCGGCAAGTCCTCTACAGCTGGTTCCTTACGCACAGGCGGCGGTGACACGGCTCGCCGGCGCCAACGGCTGCGGCACGATTTCGGCAAGGGGCGGAAACTAGCTGCTGTGGGTGATCCGCCCTCTTTAGGATTTCACGGCACGCCGATTTTGTACTGGATGGCGTGTGAGGACGCTAGACAGGCCCATTCCCGCACAGCGCGATCCGGTTGCACAAATCGTAGGGGCACAAGGTCTGGCGGGGATCCGCTCACTGCCGCGGCAGTGAATGCTTCCACCGCCAGACCTTGTGCCCACTCTCTCGCTACACTTTTTACGATAGACCCTGTAACATCACCGAGAAACCACTCTTACTGCCGGGTCATCGCCACATGCCAGCGTTCCTCGGGGCTGATCAGGTGATCATAGTCGTCCACCCCCTGGTCAAGCTGTACCCAGGCAATCCTGCCATTGAACTTACTGGCGGTAGTGGTGTAGTCTTCCGAGACCATTGAGCCGGTTTCGCAGCCAACATCCATCGTCTCGTCGAGAGAGTAGATCATGGGCATGGTTGCGCCGACGTGCCCTTCACCGATCTTGTTGCCGTCCAAAAACAGGGTAATGGCGCCGCCGCATGCCAGCCCCTCGCCCTCGTAGGCAAATTCCATGCGCACCTGGTGCTTGCCGGCCGGCAGCGGGGTATTTGCAGCCGTGTAAAAGCGCTGCACACCCAGCAGGTTATAGCAGTACTTGAGGATTGTGTCCTTGACATACAGAGACCAGCCGCCGAACTGGCCGCCCTGGGTAACGATCACGCCGTTGGCGCCTTGGTCCGGTATCCACACTTCGGCCGTCACGGCGTGGGACTTGTTTTTCAGGTTGACGGTCACATTTTCACTCAGGCGCTGCATGCCGCTGAACAAGAGCTGCGACTTGCCCTTGATCAAGGTCGGCCGGCCGGCCAGGTCGGAGTTAAAGCGCTCGGGCCGGCGGTCATCCAACGGCAGGACGTTGTATTTGGCCGCTTCGATCAGGAACAAACGCTGCAATTCATGCAGCTTCCCGGGCATCTCTTTGGCGAGATCGTGGGCCTGCGTCCAGTCGTCCGGACTGTACAATTCCCAGACGTCGTCGTCATAAGGTGGCAGGGGCTCAGAGATGAACGGTATGCTGTGCCGCGTGACGGCCGTCCAGCCCTTGTGATAGATGCCGCGGTTGACAAACATCTCGAAGTACTGGGTCTCGTGGCGCTCGGCTGCCCCGGCATCGTCAAACGAGTACGCCATGCTGATTCCTTCGAGCGGCTTCTGCTGCACGCCGTGTACCATGACCGGCTGGGGCAGGCCGGCCGCTTCCAGCACGGTGGGCGCCACGTCGATCACGTGGTGGAACTGCGAGCGCACTTCGCCCTTGGCGTGGATGCCGTTGGGCCAATGGACAATGGTGCCGTTGCGCGTCCCACCCCAGTGCGAGGCGACCTGCTTGGTCCACTGGTAGGGGGCGTCCATGGCGTGCGCCCAGCCCACGGAATAGTGGTTGTAAGAATCGGGCGTGCCGAATCCATCCCGGTGCGCGATCAGGAATTCCGTGGTCATGAACTGTTCGATATTGTTCAGGTTCGCAAGTTCGTTGAAGGTTCCCCTGGGGCCGCCCTCGGCACTGGCTCCGTTGTCGCCGGTGATGTAGTAGATCAGGGTATCGTCAAGGATCTCCAGCTCCTGCAGAGCATCGATCAGCCGCCCAATGTGATAGTCGGTGTGTTCCAGGAATCCGGCGTACACTTCCATCTCGCGCGTTAGCACCGGTTTTAGCTCTGCGGGCATGTCTTCCCAGGCGGGGATCTGGGGGGGACGGTTGGTCAGCTCTGCTTCGGGTGGGATCACGCCCAATTGCTTCTGGCGAGCAAAGGTTTCTTCACGCAGTTTATCCCAGCCCTGGTCGAATTTGCCCATGTACTTATCTGCCCACGCTTGCGGCACGTGGTGCGGGGCATGCGTCGCCCCCGGTGCAAAGTAGACGAAGAAGGGCTTATCAGCCATGAGCGCCTTCTGCTGGCGCACCCAGTTGATGGCTCTATCGGTCATGTCTTCGGTAAAGTGGTAACCTTCTTCAGGCGTCCTTTCTGGCTCGACCGGCCGGGTGCCTTCGTAGATACCCGGGTAATATTGGTTGGTCTCGCCGCCGATAAAGCCGTAGAAGTATTCAAAACCGCTGCCGGTGGGCCAGTGCTCGAAGGGACCCATGGGGCTGGTCTCCCACACCGGCACCTCGTGGCACTTGCCGAATTGCGCCGTAGTGTAGCCGTTCAGCTTCAGAATCTCGGCCAGTGGTGCAACGGTGTTGGGACGGATTGAGGTATAGCCGGGGGCGGAGGTGGCCATTTCAGTAATGCAGCCCATCCCGGCTGAGTGATGATTTCGTCCGGTCATCAGTGCCTGGCGCGTCGGCGAGCAGAGCGCAGTGGTGTGAAAGCGGTTGTATTTGAGTCCGTTCGCCGCCAGCCGCTCGGCAGTAGGCATATAGCACGGGCCGCCAAAGACGCTGGGAGCGCCAAAACCCAAATCGTCCAGCAGAATGATCAGCACGTTCGGGGCGCCTGCGGGCGGGCGCAGCGGCTCGATGGGCGGATACTGCGTCTCCGGATCTTTGGCGTCGTAGGTGGTCAGCCCGACATGCGGGATGTCGGGAATGGGTAGAATCTCCCGCTGGATTTTGTCTTGGGTGTTCATGTCATCCTCCTTAATCGGGTAGGTCCAGGTCGATTCCGATCAGCGGCTCCAGAGGCTGGTGGGCCCGCTCGCCGTTCTTGGTGCAGAATCTTATCGCCAGCTTGGCGCCGTCATCGAGGATCGAGTTATAGTACCACCATGATGTTCGGTGCGACGGGGTCGAGACGGTTACCATCCCATATGTACCATGCAGACGTAACATAGACGTAACCGATTCGTGACAACAGCGTGAAGCAGCGACAGACACGGCCAATCACCGCAGACAGGTTCATAGATTGTCGCTGCGGCGCGATATTGATGCACAGAACCATATTGTTTGCTGGCCAACCGTTCTAGAACGGCTCGACGCCGCGCTGCCCATCCTTGATGAGCTGAATGCAGCGACGATGCGGGAGTCGCTGGCTATGTCAGATTATGGTTGTCGACGGTTGTGGGAGGTCCATTCATTCACTGACCAGTTCAATCGTTACGATTGCAGGGCCGGGCACACTTGATGCTTCTACGCCACTATCTAGCTTACCCAGGATAAGAAGCCCGCTTGCGTACCCAGAAGCAGCACCTTGATCGAGCGGCGCTCGTCCATGGCGCGGTAGCCTGCCGCCGCCTGGTCGAGCGGCAGGGTCAGGTCAAAACGCGGCCGGGGTCGATCCTGCCTTCGAGCACGTCCGGCAGCAGCTCCGCCATGTAGGCGCGGGTGGGAGCGATCTCGCTGCGCACGTTGCCGGCGCCGTACATAACAGTTGCACGCATAGTGAATTACCTCCAGATCCTTACGTGATAAGCTTAATCGTGGCGATTACAGGGCCAGATACATCAGACGCTTCCATGCCGCCAGTATAGGCGCCCGCAAGTGCCGGTCGGTAGAACGATCATTGAATATTGTTGTACAATAGCAGACTGAAAGCGACGCTCGATGGATGCAGGCCAGCCGCACTGAACTGGTGCGGCGAATTGCGTCGGCATTGCCTGAGGATGGGAGCATCGAGCCACTTCCAGGGTTTTCCCTGGCCCGTCGTTCATCGCCGCAAGAGCCGCTGCATGGCTTGTTCAAGCCAACTTTGTGTGTGATTGCACAGGGAAGTAAAGAAGTGTCACCCAGATTGTGGATGCCTCGCAGGAGCGACCGTATCTCAGTTTCAGCCTGGAACTTTCCCCTACCTTGGTTAGCTCGGTCATGGTTGAGCTAGGTTACACCTCAGAACTAGACCAGGCTGAGGCAAGAGCCATTGATGTCAGCCTGTTGGATGCGAATTTGCTAGATGCCGTCGTGCGGCTCGTCAGGGCCATCGATTCTCCTACCGATGCGCGGATTCTCACGCCACTGATCTCGCGAGAAATTATCTATCGTCTACTGCTGGGCGATCAGGGCGGACGGCTTCGTCACCTCGCTTTGTTAGGGGGCTATGCCTCATATATCGCCAAAGCCGTCGAAACGATGCGTCACAGTTCAATCGCGAGTACAAGAGTGTCTTTGGCGAACCACCACTGCGCTACGTGCTGCGATTGCGGGAAGTTACCAATTCTGTCCATGGCTAACGGCTGACGCATGTCCTTGGCCAACTTGGCTTGATCGGATAGAAGATCGGCGCAATCCGCTGATGCCATAGGAGCATGCAATCATGAGCTGGACACAAAACGATATCCCCAACCTGGCAGGCAAGGTGGTCATCGTGACCGGGGCAAACAGCGGGCTGGGCTTGGAGTCGGCCAAGGCGCTCGTCCGCAAAGGCGCGACGGTGGTCATGGCGGTGCGCAATCTCCAAAAAGGGGAACAGGCCCGCGCCGAGATTATGCAAGCGGTGCCCGGTGCGCCGCCGGTGCCCGGCGCGCAGCTCGACCTCATGCAGCTCGATCTTGGCAGCCTGGCTGCGGTGGCCGCGTTCGCCAATGCGTTTAAGGCGAAATATGGCCGCCTGGATATCTTGATGAACAACGCCGGCGTGATGGCCATCCCGCGGCAGGAGACGGTCGACGGCTTTGAGATGCAGCTGGGCACCAATCATCTCGGCCACTTTGCCCTGACGGGTCTGCTGCTCGACCTGCTGGTTAAGACGCCCAAGGCCCGCATCCATACGGTTTCCAGCACGGCCAATTTTATCGGCCGCATCGACTTTGACGACCTGATGGGCAAGCAGCACTACGGGCGCTGGAAGGCATATGGGCAGAGCAAGCTGGCCAACGTCTTCTTTGCGTTCGAGCTGCACAAGCGCTTGGCGGCAGCAGGCTGCGATACGATCGCCAACGTGTCACATCCGGGTCTCGTCATCGGTCACCTGCAGACAAACAGCGTGGCGCAGTCCGGCACCGGCAGCAGCGAGGCGATCTTGTACCGCATTATGGGGCCCATCCTGGGCCAGGATGTCAGCCACGGCGTGATCCCCATGCTGTATGCGGCGACGGCGCCGGAGGCCATGGGTGGGGTGCTGTATGGCCCAAAGTGGTTCTATCATCGCGGCGGGCCGGCGGAGACGCGGGCCAACGGCAGGGCCTACGATGCCGCTGCGCTGAAACGCTTCTGGGAAGTCTCCGAGCAGCTCACGGGCGTGACCTACGACAATCAAGGACCTTAGACGATTACGATAGGCAACTATGTCAAGCCGACCGACTTCCAGGTTCCAGCAATACGAATATAAAGACGGGAGTCGCTCATATCAACTGCAACAGTGCCGTCGGGAGGGAGCGCAGCAAAATCGGCGTCGCTGATAGTACCTGCCTTGGTCATGGTCACCAGCCCATCCACCGCTTGAAACTGGTTATCGGTCTTCAACAAGTTTGCGGCTGAACAGTACAGATTTGTATCAAGACCGATCTCTATTTTTGGCGTGCCAATGCCAAAATTGGTCAGGAGACCGTTGTTGTAGTGCGGGTTCGACCCTGGCGAAATAATCGTCGTCGCTTCCATGACCTTGTTGTTGCATATGAGATTCGCTGAGCCGCTCCCGGAAATGCCGGTGAGGCAACCGTTCAAGACATTGAAGCAGACGACGTTGTCCTTGCATACCTCGGAAACAGGGCTTACTTGACTCTCGGATAATTTGATCCCGGTTACGCAGTCAAGAATGTGGTTGTCGGTAACCAGATTCCGGGAGGCGCCTTCAACCAGGATGCCCACCGCAAGGGTATTTGCACCCTTTCCAGCAATCAGGTTTGACTCGATGAGGTTATCCTCATAGGGTCCCTGCCAAGGAAAAGCTTGGCTGGTCCGATCATCAATCGCAATACCGATCATCGAACCGCCACCAATAATGTTCCGCGTCACGCAGATATTGCGGCAATTAGCGAATAGCCAAAGGTTCGCTCCTGTCTGCATTGTAGGCTGCCCATTATCTGACAGATAGTTGTCGGTTATCCAGCCATCCTGGCTGATCCTTACCACAATGCCGCCGTGATCTCCAATGGTCGGCAATCTTGCCGTTCACGATCCGATAGGTGATGAAGATGGAATACTCCACCGATTTCCCGGTCGCAGGTATCCCCGCAAGCTCACCTCGGTGGATGCCATGCACAAATCCGCGCACCGCCACGAGGTCGCCCTCAGCGATCATCTCATCTACATCGAGCCGGTAGAGGGGAAAAGAAGCCTCGACCGCCTGTATGTGCTGTTTGAGAGAGTCGTCGGTCATGAACAGGTCCAGCACGGCCGCGGGCTTGGGTCGGCCGGAAATTGCCTCCAGATAACGACGGACAAACTCCTTGTTCTCTGAAACGGTCATGGGAGCCTCCTCATGCATGGCTGGTGGTGAATCGCAGGCTTGTCATTCGTGTCTGAAGGTCAGAATCCATCGTTGATTCATGGCCCTGGTGCATTTGAACTGGATGATGTTCACTTCATCGGCCGTGCTGCTTCTTGGGACATCAACGCACTTGGTACTGTGCATTGCTTGGATTTCGTACACTCCCCTTGTTACCTCAGTAAGGCGCCGGCGCTGGTTTGTCGTATTGCCGCACGCGTACTGGATAAGCTCGACACGATTCGCCTGACTGCTCTCAGGCACATCCAGACACTTTCCACTATGTACTACACTGATCTCGTAGTAGCCGGACTTGGGCACAAACCTCCATTGCTGGTTCGTGGTGCCAGTACAGCTGAACTGGATGACCTTCGAGCTATCAGCGCGGCTGCTGTGCGGGACATCCAAGCATTTGTCACTATGTGCTGCGCGCACCTCGTATACTCCTTCACGAATAGAGGCGCCAGCTGAAATGATCCGCTCGATGAGACTTCCGGCAGGATTCCAATGTCCCCCGCTGTCAATATCAAACGCAGCAGCTGCGCTTCCTCCGGACGCGCCACCGGAGTTCCAATTCACAGCAAGTACGAACTTCGCACCACTCCGAGTGACAAACAGGGGCTCTCCTGAATCGCCAGCTTGTATGCTGCTTGGGCTTGCCTCCATGCGGAGCACCCAGAACTTGTCGATATCTCGCCAATCCGCCCCGCCGATTCTAACGGTTCCACCCTTTCTGATGCCATCGCCATCAAAGCCAAACACTTTAACGATTTCATCTCTGCCAGGTATCTCTCCCCGATAGAGTGGCACCGGTTGTGACCACGCTGGTCCTGCCGCAACTATAGACGTACAGAAAAAGATTCGTGAATGGCGGCAAATAGGGAGTAGATAAGGGGTTGAAAAAAGCAATGAGAGGCCATCCTAATCAGGCGACTAAACCCATAGGAAAGGAGGCATCTCTCATGGAGTTCAGGATACAGGTGAGCAAGGGTGTGCGTCAAGGAGTGATCGAGCGCTTGCAGCAGGCGTATGCGGGCGGGCAGGTGCGCTTGATCCGGCGGATACATGCAGTGATGTTGCGCATTGACGGCAAGTAGCCAGACTGAACGTTTCACCACCGCCAGCTACCAAGCGTTTTTGGTTAATGTCCTGGCGCCAACCCAGCAGCACATCATTCTGATCCAGGACGGCGCCAGGTACCATACCAGCCAGGCTATGCATGATTTCTTTGCCACCCATGCCGCCCGCCTCACCAAGTTCCAATTGCCAGCCTACTCACCCGACTTCAATCCCATCGAGCACCTCTGGAAAAAGGTCAAGAAGGAGGCCACACACCTCAAATACTTCCCAACCTTCGGTGTCCTCACCGCAGCCGTCTACAAAACCTTGCATCAGTTCGAACATCTGCCCAGCGAGATCCTCTCGCTCATGGGCCTTTACTGTGACTCGCTCGGTGCCCAAGTCTGACTCACGAATCTTTTTCTGTACACCTATAGTACATCCAGCAAGACGATCGCCACCACCAAAAACGCTAGAAATCCCGCAGCCATCATATCTCCTCCTCTTCTCTCCACATCCTAACCGCCACGGCTCACTGCGCCGCTGCTTGCTGCAGCATGCTGCCTACCAACACCAATCCGTTCCCGACCGCCGCCAGCGCGCGCTTGCCTAGCGAAAGCGGTCTCTGCTCGGCGCGCTTTACCTTGTCAAGGCACTGGATCAAGCGCGCGCGTTCGACTGCTTGCAGCAACTCTGTGTGCCGCTGCTGATAGTAGTCAAAGCCAAATTCGGCACCAAACATGCGTTCCTCCTTTGCTGCGCCGGGTTAGGCGCCTCTTTTACACCTTCAGTTCGAGCAGGTCTCCCCGAGTAAGGTCCGCTTTGACTCGTTCAGGCTGTGCTCCAGGCTTCCTTCTCACGTTCGTGCGCACTCAGGCAGTTGCCTTTCCCTAGTAGTTCGTCGAGTCATCGTCCACAGGAGTCTTTCACTCCCCAGATATTGCCCATGTCGGGCCTACATGAGGAGAACCGGGCGGATTACCGTCCGGTTCTCGCAACTCTTAGTTCAGAGATCCTGGTCGCCGTCGTCTTACTTGCTGCCGGCCTTCCGGAAGAAGAAGTAGTCGGCCGTGTAGGGCACAAACGCCTGCTTGCCGATGTCGGTTGGCGAGGCACAGCCGGTCGACGGTGCGAGCCCCCCAGAGGTGTTCAGCCGCTGGACGAAGGTGGTCGCCGTCAGCGTGGCGCCACCGGTAGGTCCGTCTTGGGCGCCAACCACCTCGAGCAGGAGCCAGGCGACGGCATCCTTCGCGACGAATCCGGGGTTGGAGGAGAGGTCGACCAGCTTGGCCCAGATGGTGCTCGTGTCCTGGGAGTGCTGCCATGTGACGCGAATCGTGCTATTCTCAAACGGGTTGGGGCTGAAGTAGTGGGTGGTGACTTGCCCATTGACGTCGTCGAACAGGGTGGCCTGCGGCGTGAAGAGTTTGAAGGCAACGCCGCCAGAATCCGCAGGCAGGCAGATGTAGTTCTGGGTGCCGACGCCGTGACCCTCGAGGAACGCCACGTTCCCCGCTGGTACCTGAATGTTGTGGGGCACGGGTGGCGGTGTGACATCGTCGGCATGGGCCGGCTGCGGCAGCGCGACCACGAACGCCACGGCAAGAGCAGCGACGCACGCAATGAGCAGGATGCGACGCATGGTCGGTTTCTCGACTACATTGAAGTTCTTCATACTGTATTCCTTTCGCGCTCTGTGCGCGGGTTGTGGGGGAGGCGTATGCAAGTGACTATCTGAACGTGCAATTTGTGACAACATATAGCGTTGGTCCTCGCCTCAATCGCTCATCGTTTCGTGAAAGTGCCGACTACACCGTTTAGCTGAAGCTTGGCGGCCATCGTTTTGATGTTCGCCAGGTGTTTGTAGCTGTGGCTGACCGGGTGATCCTCAAGCCAGAACTGCAGCGTCAGCGGGGCATCGCCATAGAGCGAATTCGGCACGGTCGTGTCCAACTGCGCATCGGTCATGGCCTGGATGGCAGCCGCTGCGGCAGCACTGTTCTGGCCTAACAACGTCAACGTGGCCGTACGCTCCGGCTCCGCGTGTTCGGTGGCATGGGTGGCGTTCATCTCGGCCACCATGTCCCAGGTGAGCCCGGTCACTGCCTGCCCCTTGGCAATGGCTTGTGCCAAATGCATTTCCACCGGAAACATCGTGGCCACATGGTGAACCAAGACGCCGACGCTGCGCCCTTCCTGGGCGATAGGCAGCGCCCACTCTTGCGCGGTCAGGCTTTCCGCATAGGTCACAAGTTGGGCAACACCCTGCTCCAAGCGAGCGGCCAGGTCCTCTGTTCGTTTACTCACTGCAAATCTCCTCTTGAAAAATGAACCTGGTACACTTAGTTATGGGACTCCGCCATCGCGGCCTCTCCGGCATATTCCGCGCACGACACTTGCGGGTTGAAATCGGCGAACACTCCGTCAGGATTGTTCTGCGACGCCCACACGTGCAGTTCGTAGAAGGCGGGGAGGCCGTAGCGGTTGGGGCTGCCCACGTAGTTGAACATCTGCCCCATCAACGTCGGCGGTCCGTCGTGCTTGGCAGCCCAGGCCTCGGCGATGACGAGGTACTCCACCCCCAGTTGGCGCAGTTTTCCACCCTTCGCCTCATACAACAGCGCCTCCGGGTGTATCGCATCCACTTCACCGTCGCCCACCAGGTCGCCATTGACATAGTGGAGGCCCATCGCCCCTCCTTGCGGACCGCTGACGCAGCCGTGGAATAGACCATAGCCGCCCGCCTCCGCCGCGTCCGCGTCCTTGAAACCAGCCGTCGCTTTGCGGACGGCTTCGACCAGGGTCGTCGCCGGCTCAGCTTTTCCAGAGCTGGCCAGGACGACGGGCGTCAAGGCAAAGAGCGCCAGCAGCACGAGGCTGAGCGCCAACCAATGTTTGTTCTTCATGATCAATCGTTTACTCATTGCATCTCCTCTTGAAAAATGAACCTGGTACATTTAGTTGCGGGATTCCTGCATTGCAGCCTATTCGTGCCAAATTGCGCTGCGGCGTATAATGTCTTGCTGCTAACAGGCTATCAGGCGGCGCTGACGAGATGTTGACTGCCAACTAGCGAATCGTGACGAGATCGTGACTAATTCGCCGGCAACACGTGACGGAACCACACCCGCCCTCCAAATCCGGCTGCTCGGCAGCGCTGAAATCCTCCACGACGGCGAGCCAGTGGCGGGGTTTCGCTCGGCCAAAGCGCAGGCATTGCTCTACTACCTGGCAGCCGTAGGCCGCCCGGTTACGCGGGCGACGCTTGTCGGTCTCTTCTGGGCGGACCAGGCGGAGAATCAGGCGCGCACCAACCTCAACCAGACGATCTCCAATCTGCGCAAAGTGATGGGCGACGCGCTCGACATCACACGGCAGACAGCCGCGTTCCTGCCCGGCCATGACTATTTTCTGGACACCGAACGACTGGCGAATGCGGCTCGCGACGCCCAGAGCTTGGACGTGGATGCCCTACTCGTCGTTGCGACACTCTACCGGGGCGAACTGCTCGAAGGCTTCCAGGTGCGCGACGCCGCCGAATTTGAGGTCTGGCTGCAGGCTGAACGCGAACGGCTGCGCCAGGCGGCTGTGACAATCCTAGGCGAAGCAGCCCACCGATGCGAGCAGGCCGGCGACACGGTGCGCGCCGAACAATCCTTGCGCGCCCTTCTGCGCATCGAGCCATGGCGCGAAGGTGCCCACCGCCAACTGATGCTGCTCCTGGCGCGCAGCGGCGCCCGCGACGCGGCCTTGACCCAGTATGCCGCCTGCAAGCAAGCGCTGGCTGCTGCACTGGACGTAGAGCCGGACGACGAGACGAACCTCCTCTACCAGCGCATCCGCAGCGGCCAGCTGGCGCCTGACAGCCTACAGCAAGCCATCATTCCGTCTATCTCTATGCAGCCAGACTCCGGGCCGGAGCCCTGGTCAGGGTCCGGTCCAATCCACGACCACCCATACAAGCTGCGGGACGATTTGCCGCACAATCTGCCGGCACAGGCTACCCCCTTCATCGGCCGGGTGCGTGAGTTGGCTGAAATCATCGAGTGCCTGGCCGATCCACAATGCCGGCTGCTGACCCTGGTCGGCCCGGGCGGCATTGGCAAGTCACGCCTGGCACAGCAGGCGGCGCTTACGCTGCTGCACGACCCGGCGGCGCACACGTGGCTGGGCGACGGTATCTACTTTGTCGCCCTGGCTGCAGTCGAGACGCCGGGGGCCGTAGTAGCCGCCGTCGCGCAAGCTACAGGTTTCCAGTTCTATGACAATTCCCCGGCGCCGCAACAGCTTGTCTCCTTTTTGCGCACCAAGCGCATGCTGCTGGTGCTGGACAACTTTGAACAGCTATTGGCGGGCGAAGATGCCGGTATCGTACTGGATTGGCTGAGTGATCTGGCAGCACAAGCGGCGCACCTCAAGCTGCTGGTAACGTCGCGTGAGGCCCTCGGGCTGCAAGAAGCCTGGTTCTACCCCCTGGCGGGGCTATCGCTACCGGTGAATGGGCGCGACGGCTTGGACGATGGCCACCCACTCGTCGACCTCGAACAGTCGGACGCCGTGCAGTTGTTTGTGCAGAGCGCCCGTCGCGCCAGGATGGGATTTTCACTTTCTACAACGCGTGACGCCGTGGTGCGTATCTGCAGCCTGGTGGATGGCACGCCCCTGGGCATCGAGCTGGCGGCCGCCTGGCTCAAGGTGCTCACAGCGGACCAGGTGGCCGCCGAGTTGGAGCGCAGCCTCGATATCCTTACGGCGCGCCATCAGAACATGCCCGCCCGCCACCGCAGCATGCGCGCCGTGTGCGAATCGTCGTGGCAGCTTATAACCCAACCCCTGCGAGACGTGATGCGCTGGCTTGCTTTCTGCCGCGGCGGTTTTCGTCTCGAAGCCGCCGTGGAGCTTGCGGGCGCTTCCATCCTCGACCTCGCTACGCTCGTAGAAAAGTCGCTCCTGCGCCAGGTGGAGACCGGCCGTTACGAGATGCATGAATTGCTGCGCCAGTATGCCTTGGAACGGCTGGCAGCCCGTGACGAGAGTGAGGAAGCCAGCCAGCGCCATGCCGCCTACTACCTCGAATTCTTGCAGCGACACAGCGCACAGCTGGCGGGGCCAGCGCAGCGGCAGGCGCTCGACGAACTGGCTGAGGAGCAAGAGAACCTGCACCTCGCCTGGCAGTCGGCCGTCGAATCGCAAGATTGGCAGCTGGTGGACCGTGCCCGCGCCGCCCTGTACGACCTGCTCCAGGTGCGTTCAGCCTACCTCGAGGGTCAGGAACTCTTTACTTTTACCGCCGATCATTTGCAGAGGGAGGCGCGAGCAGAGGCTGCTCCCGAACCGCTTTGCCGCCTCTGGACGCACATCCGGGCGCGGCAAGGTGCGTTTGCCTTTTACCTGGGCGATTACGGTCATGCCGCCCAGCTTGTGGGCGAAAGCCTTGTCGAGGCGCGCCGGCTGGGCCTTGCTTCCGGCGTCGCCTTTGCGCTCAACTTGTTGGGCCAGATAGCCGGCTGGCAGGGCGACCGCGACCGTGCACGCTCTTACCTGGAGGAAAGCCTGCGCATCAGCCGCGCAATCGATCATCAAGCGGGCATCGCCAACACGCTGCACAAGCTGGCGCAGGTACACGGCAGCGTCGGCGAGTATGCTGAAGCACGCCGTCTCGCCCAGGAAAGTCTCGAATTGTGCCGGCAGTTGGGCCGCCCCGACTGGATCGGGTATGCCCTCGACGTGCTGGGTTGGGTCACCCTCTGCCTTGGCGACTACGACGCCTGCAAGACTCACTATGATGCCAGCCTCCGTCTGTTCCGCGAGATCGGCGATCGTCTAGGCACGGCGCTGGCGCTAGGCGGATTGGGCTCGGTGGAGTGGGCGCGGGGCGACGACCGGCTGCTGCCTGCGGCGGCGTACATGACCGAGAGCCTCAACATCTGTCGCAGCATCGGTCACCGCCACCATGCCGCGAGCCGGCTGTGGTACCTGGGGCAGATCGCCGTCGAGCAAGAGGACTACTGGCTGGCACGCAGTTATGCGCAGGAGGGGAAGACGCTGGCCGAAGAAGTGGGGAGCCGCGTCTTTGTCGCCTATAATCTATGCAGCCTGGGGGAGGCGGAGGGTGGGCTCGGCAAGCTGACCCAAGCGCAAGGATACCTGATTTCCGTACTGCGGATTGCTGGTGAAGTTGCACATCTACCGCCGCTGCTGATCGCCCTGATAGGCCTAGCCCGTCTCTGTCTGTTACAGGCACAAGTAGATGACCAGGCAATTGAACGCTGGCCGGAGCGCCGCCAACTGGCGCAGGTATCGCTGCAGGTCGTCATAGAACACCCTTCCTGCTGGCATCCCTACCGAGTGCGGGCGCAGCGCCTGGCACAGGAGCTGGCGGCGCAAGCAGGTCAGTCCGAACGTCGTAGCGTGCCAGCGGCGGGTTTGGCAGAAGTTGTGGCCGCCTGGCAGGAGTTGCAGGCATAGGAGCGCATGAACGAATATCCCGTTACCATTCACCACATCTTCATCTCGCCGGAGCACAACTACTTTGGCCGGCCCAAGGATGGGCCGGGCAGCCACGCCACGGTCGACGTTGCGGAGGTTGAGGCAGTCGCGGGGCGGGGACTCGTCGGTGACCGCTACTTCGGCGTCGCCGCGCACTACGACGCGCAGGTCACCTTCGTGTCGTGGGAAGTGTTCAGTGCCCTGCAGGCAGAATTTGGCCGCGAGGATTGGTCTCCGATCCTCATGCGGCGCAACATTGTCATCGAGGGCATGCCGCTCAACCAGCTGATCGGGCAGCCCTTCACACTGGACTTTGGCGATCACCAGTTGGAGTTTCTCGGCGCGAAGCACTGCGCGCCGTGTGCGTGGATGGACGCCATGCTGGCGCCTGGGGCACAGAGGTTTTTGCGTGGGCGGGGTGGGTTGCGTGCCAGAATTACAAGCAGTGGCACAATCATCCGCGGTTATGCACTGGTGCGCACACCGGCTCAAAGCGATATGACAGCAATCCTGTCCCCACTGCCGCGCCCGCGCCTACCCTAGCCAACCCACCACCCACGCGCTACTCTTTTCCCACACACATGCCGCTCGCCCGCATGTTCATGCTGCCTAGCCTGCACCACTACGGGCTACATCCTCTCCGGCACGTTTATCCCGAGCAACCCTAGCGTGGCTTCCAGCTCGCGCAAGCAGAGCTGCGCCAGCGCCAGCCACGATCCTCGCCGCGCCGCATCCGGTTCCACCAGGATCGGGCAGTTCTGGTAAAAACGGCTGAACACCTGCGCCAGGTCAAACGCAAACTCGCACAGGTGATTGGGCGCGCGGTCAGCGTAGGCAGCGCGTACGGCGTCGGGAAACTTGCTTAATTCGAGGATCAGATCGCGATCGGCTGCTGCAGGCGCCACAAACGGGCCGGGAAAGTAACCACGCTCGGCCGCCTTGCGCAGCAGGGACTTGATTCTGACCGCGGCATACAGCAGATAGGGACCGGTGCGGCCCTCAAACCGTGTGAACTTTTCCAGGTCAAACACGTAGTTGGTGGTGCGGTAGTTCGCCAGGTCGGCGAACTTCAATGCCGCCAGGGTAACCTTGTTGGCCACGTCGAGCCGTTCCTCGAGCGCATACCCTTCGGCGACGCCGGCTTCGCTCATCCGCTTGAGTGCCTCGTCCGCCGCCGCCCCCAGGAGGTCGATCAGCTTCATGACGCCACCCTGCCGCGTCTTGAATGGCTTGCCGTCCGGCCCGTTTACCGTGCCAAAGGCAATATGCTCGAGCCTGGTGTCCCTGGCGCTGCCTGTGCGGCGCGCCGCACGGAAGAGCTGCTCAAAATGGAGGCTCTGCCGCTTGTCGACGACATACAGAACTCTGTCGGCCTGCAGCTCAGTAACCCGTTGCTCGATCGTCGCCAGATCTGTAGTCCCATACAGATAGCTGCCATCGGATTTCGCCAACAGCAGGGGTGGAATATCCTCCGCTTCCTCTGCGACCGGTATGACCAGTGCCCCATCGCTCACCACTGCACTGCCCGACGCGCGCAGCCTTTGCAGCATGTCCGGTATGCGGTCGTGAACACTGCTCTCGCCAAACCACAGATCAAAGCTCACGCCCAGCCTGTCAAAGACCTCTTGCAACGCCTCTGTCGAGATATCATGAAAGTGCTGCCAGAGGGCGCGATAGCCTGGACGCCCTTGTTGCAGCTGGGCCGTCGCCTCCAGCGCCGCCTGCATCTCGGCTGGGTCGCTTGCACAGCGTGCGGCTATCTCGGGATACATTTGCTCAAGGTCCGTGATACTGACCGGCGAATTCTCCGGGTAGGGGCCGGCATACTCCGCAGCAAAATAGATGAGTTCGGGGCTGCGCCGTCGCAGCTCACAGATCAGCATCCCCATCGGGGTGCCCCAATCCCCGAGGTGAATGTCGCTGACGACAACATCCCCCATAAAGCGAAACAGTCGCTGCAGGCTGTCACCGATCGCACTCGTGCGCAGGTGGCCGACATGCATCGACTTGGCGATATTCGGCCCGCCAAAGTCAATGATGACGCGCCCAGGCGTCTCCACGCGCGGGCAGAGCAGGCGATCGTCAGCCTCAATAGCTTGGGCATGCTGCGCCAGGAACGCGTCGGCCAGGCTCAAGTTTATATAACCGGCGCCGGCCACCGAAATCTCTGAGAAATAGGTCTCCTTGTTGTCGACGGCGGCAATTACTTCATTTGCTATGTCGCGCGGGTTCTTCTTGGCGATGCGGGCAGCCGCCAATGCACCATTACACTGAAACTGGCACAGATCAGGCCTTTGCGACAAGACGACCTGGCCAAACTTGCGTTCGAGCGCGCACGCCTCAAAGGCATCAGACAAGAGCCCGGTCAATAGGTCGCTCAAGGGTTGCATGCTGCCAGACTCCTCTACAAGACCCCCATAGATCGATACGGGGCGGCTGCCGCCTACGTTCGGATATCACAGCCGCCCCAAACGACTTATGCCGTATAGCCGCGGCTGGTTTCGCCGACAGCCTCCTTGCCCGCGAGCGCGCCCAAGAACGTGCTGTGGTCCATCGGGCGCGAGAACATCGGATAATCCTTCTCGATCGCAACCCGCTGTTCCTCTTCGCTGGTGGCCGCCACGCAGTCGGTCAGCGTAATCACGTTGAAGCCCCGCTCATAGGCGGTGCGCATGGTGCTTTCGACACAGCAGTTGGTCAGAAAGCCCGCCAGTACCACATTTTGCAGGCCGCGGCTGCGCAAGATGAAGTCCAGGTTCGTGCTGCCAAAGGTGCACAGCCCGCGCTTCCCCTCCACGACAATGTCGCCTTCCGCCGGCTTCATCGGCTCCGCAATCTCAACACCCCAGGTGCCCTTGCGGAAGGACTTGGTGTCCACCACGCCCTTGAGGATGCCGTAGACGTCCCCCAATTCCCGATAGTCGGCGGTAAACGAGATCGGGGCATGGATGATCGTCGCGCCGGCGGCACGCGCCTTCTCCATCGTCTCCTGCGCGTTCGCCAGCATGTTGGTCTGCTCCATCACGCCTTGCACGGCGCCATGCAGTGAACCACCCTCCGTCGTAAAGTCATTCTGGAATTCAATCAACACAAGTGCAGTCTTGGCCGGATCGAGTTGCATGATTGTTTCTCCTATGAGATGGAATTTGCTGGTGGGATCGACAACAGAGCATAATGACACCATTTCTGTAGCGCCATTTCTGTGTCACCGATCATACCGCGAACCCGCCCAACAAGGAAACGCCAGTTCAGCATCCAGATGCTTGCAGCGCTTGCGCAAGTAGTCCATCTCGGCCCGCAGCCGCGCGTGGCGACACCCTTCCGGGAAGGGTAAGTCTTCCCGGAAGGGGTCGGGTAGTATGGGGCGGCTGGCGGTTTATGCCAGCATGGGCGCCAGGTACGCGTGCGCCAGGCGTAGCCCGCGCAGGGCCAACTCTGGCGTGTCGCTCCACACGGGATCTTCGTGCTCGACGCTGAGCACCGCATCGTAGCCGACCTGGACCAGGGCATCCAGGTAGCGGTGCCAATCTACCGCACCGTAGCCCGGCAGCCGGTAACGCCACCAGTCCGCCTCCTTGGTCGCATCAAGCTGCCGGCCATAGATGCCGTAGCGGTTGCGCGCCGAGTTTACTATCTCCGTGTCCTTGGCGTGGGCGTGATAAATCCGATCTGCGAAGTCATAGATCGGCTGGATGTACTCGATCCCCTGCCAGTACAAATGCGATGGGTCGTAGCACAGGCCAAGCGCCGGAGACGGCACGGCTGTGAACATGGCATCCCAGAGTTCAGGCGTGGTCGACAACATCGTGCCGTTGCGCGGCCAGTTCTCAAAGGCAAATTTTACGCCGCGAGCTTCGGCGTGGGCAGCTAACGGCGTGAACAGGTCGCGAAAGATGGCGATGTTTTCGTCGGCGCTAAGGCCCGGGACACGGCCGACCAGCGTGGTGATGGTGGGCACCTGCTGCTGCGCCGCACTGTCGATGGCGGCAGTGACCTCGCCTGCCATCCCTTCCAGGCGCGTCTCCAGGGTGCTGAGTTCGGACAGGACCAGCGCCCCGACACTGTTCACCTGCATGCCCAGCTGGCGCACGGCCGCCGCGGCATCCGGTACGTTCAAGGGAATGTCGATCGCTTCATAGCCAAGCTGCGCCGCCTGCACGATAAAATCGTGAAAACTGAGCTGGTGCAGCCCCTGGTTGCTTTGAAAACAGCCAAGCTTCATAAATAGATACCTCTCAAGTTTTTGCTTGTTGATGGAAGTATGGAAACCATATGTTACAACACCGCCTTCCAGCCGTAAATAGCACGAGGCCCGGTGGTGAGCATTGCTCCCACCGGGCCTCGTAATCAAGTATTCGATTTGTGCTGGCGGCTAGTGGGTGCGCAGCCCACGCAGTTCTTCAAACAACGCCTTTTCCTTGGCCGTCAAGTTCGTCGGCAGATGGACGTCGACCTCGGCCAGGAGGTCGCCCCGCTGATCCGGGTTCTTGAGATGCGGCATGCCTAACCCGCGCAGGCGGATGGTCTTGCCGTTCTTGGTGCCCGCCGGGATGGTCAGCGCCACGGTCTTGTCCAGCGCCGGAACCTGCACTTCGCCGCCCAAGACGGCCGTGTACAGGTCCACCGGCACCTGCACGCGCAGGTTGTCGCCGTCACGCGTGTAGCGATCGTTGGGCTGCACCTCGATGTTGAGCACGATATCGCCCTGCCGGCTGGGATCACTGCCCGCACCTTTCATGCGCACTTTGGAGCCGGTCGTCACCCCGCGCGGGATGTTGACCTCCAGCCGCGTGCCATCTTCCATCTGCAGCACGCGGGACGTGCCGTGAAAGGCCTCTTCCAACGTAACGGCGGCGTTCACCTCCGTCCGCCGCGGCCGCGCCATGGTCTCGGTATCAAACCCCATCCCCCGTGTTCTTGCACCACCGCGTCCTCCCATGCCCGCCGCACCGGCGCCGCCAAACAGCGACTCAAAGAAGGAAGAGAAGCCGCCGGCCCCGCCGCCGCCCATGCCGCCAAACATCTGCTCAAACTCTTCAGGCGTGACAGTGCGCGCGTAGCCGCCACCCGGCTGACCACCCATACCGCCCGCACCGCCCCAGTTAAAGTCCTCAGGCCGCCCGCCGGCGCGTTCGTACTGTTCCCACTGCGAGCCAAACTTGTCGTATTTGGCGCGCTTGTCCGGGTCCGACAGCACGGTGTAGGCCTCGTTGATGTCCTTGAAGCGCGCCTCAGCCGTCTTGTCCCCCGGGTTCTTATCCGGATGATACTGCTGCGCCAGCTTGCGGAAGGCCTTCTTTATTTCTTTCTCGTCAGAGCCCCGTGGGACGCCGAGCGTCTTGTAGTAATCCTTATATTCCATAAACACCTCACGCTGCGCTCACTAGCACTCGTGCCGGGCGAATCACCCGGTCGCCTTCCACATATCCCGCCTGCACAACTTGCGCCACGTGATCCGCCGGCACACCCGGCACCTGCACATGGCCGATCGCCTCGTGCAGGTTGGGGTCAAACACCTCGCCCTGCGGATCGACGCGCTCCACGCCATAGCGTCGCAGCGTCTCCAAGAACGCTCGCCGCGTGGCGTCAATGTTGCCCAGAAACCCCTTCACCACAGGATCCTCGTTCGTGGGCGCATGCTGCATGGCAAGGTCCAGGTGGTCGGCGAGCGGCAGCATGTCGTTTAGAATGCGCCGTTTTGCCTCCGCCGTCTCACTCGTCGCCCGCTGCTCCCAGCGTTTGCGCAAGTTGTCCACCTCTGCCTGCAGCCGCGCATACTTTTCCTGCCACGACTGCTCCTCGGCGCTCAGGCTGGGTTCTTCCAGCTTCTTCTGCGCATCTTCCAAGGCAGCACGTGTGAAGAGCAGCTCAGTTTCCAACTTTTTGGACTCTTCGCTCTGCTTGTGCAGTGCTTCCTTGGTAATTTCGAGTTCCGACTTGCTATTTTGCAGCGCCTTGGCTTGTTCTTCAAGTCGCTTTTGTTGCTCTTCGTAGGCCCGCACGAAATTCTCGACGTCGGCGGGTGTAATCGGCCCTTGGCCACGGCCTTGGTTGGGCGGCGCAGGCCGCCGCGGCCGGTTGTACATATAACTCATGCCCACTCTCCCTCTCGCACATCCGTCACTGCGCTAGCGCAGCTCTATTCTAGCAAACGGGCGGGGCTTGCGCCCCGCCCGTAATTCTTTCCCAATGCCCGTTGTTTAGACGGTGCGGTATTCGCCTTCGACCACATCGTCGTCAGCCCCGCCAGCCTGGCCGCCAGGCCCCTGCGGGCCACCTTGCTGGCCGTCCTGGGGGCCGGCGCCGTTGGCGCCCGGCTGCGAGTACATCTGCTGCGCCAGGGCATTCGTCGCCTGCTGCAGACGCTCAGTCACGCTGCGGATGCGACCCAGGTCGCTGGTGTCCTTGACGCTCTTGAGTTCCTCGACCAGTTCCTCGACCGTACCACGATCGTTGGTCGGCACCTTGTCGCCCAGGTCCCGCAGCGTCTTCTCGGTCACATAGACCAGGTTATCCGCCGTGTTGCGCGCCTCGGCCACTTCACGCTGCCGCTTGTCGTCTTCCTCATGCGCCTTGGCCTCGCGCACCAGGCGATCCACCTCGTCGTTCGACAGGTTAGTCGAAGCCGTGATCTTGACGCTCTGCTCCTTGCTCGTGGCCTTGTCCTTCGCCACTACGTGCAGAATGCCGTTGGCGTCGATGTCAAAGGTCACTTCGATCTGCGGCACGCCGCGTGGTGCCGGTGGAATCCCGTCCAGGCGGAAGTTACCCAGCGTCTTGTTGCCGTTTGCCATCGGGCGCTCACCCTGCAAAATGTGGATGTCGACCGCCGTCTGGCTGTCTGCCGCGGTACTGAAGACCTCGGTCTTCTTGGTCGGGATCGTGGTGTTGCGCGGGATCAAAACCGTCATCACACCACCCAGCGTCTCCAAGCCCAGGCTCAATGGCGTCACGTCGAGTAACAGCAGGTCGCTGACCTCGCCGCCCAACACGCCGGCCTGCACCGCCGCGCCAACTGCCACAACTTCGTCCGGGTTCACACCCTTGTGCGGCTCCTTGCCTGTCAGCTGGCGCACCAACTCCTGCGCCATCGGCATGCGGGTCGAACCGCCGACCATGACGACTTCGTCCAGGTCCTTAGCCGAAATGCCGGCATCCTTGAGCGCATTAAAGAACGGCTGCTTGCAGCGTTCCAGCAGGTCGGCCGTGAGCTGCTCAAACTTGCTGCGGCTCAGGGTCACCACCAAGTGCTTGGGACCGGTGCTGTCTGCCGTTATAAACGGCAGGTTGATCTCCGTCTGCGTGACAGTGGAAAGCTCGATTTTTGCCTTCTCCGCCGCCTCGCGCAGGCGCTGGAGAGCCTGGCGGTCGCCGCTCAGGTCCACACCCTGTTCGCGCTTGAACTCCTCGCTCAGCCAGCGCACGATGCGCTCGTCCCAGTCATCGCCACCCAACAGCGTATCGCCGTTGGTCGACTTGACCTCGATCACGCCGTCGCCAACTTCCAGCACCGAGACGTCAAAGGTACCACCACCCAGGTCAAAGACCAGGATTGTCTCGTCGCTCTTCTTGTCCAGCCCATAGGCCACGGCCGCAGCCGTCGGCTCATTGATGATGCGCAGCACGTCCAAACCGGCAATCTGGCCGGCATCCTTGGTCGCCTGGCGCTGGCTGTCGTTAAAATACGCCGGCACGGTGATCACGGCCTGCTTGACCTCTTCGCCCAAATAGGCCTCGGCGTCGCGCTTGAGCTTGCCGAGCACCATGGCGCTGATTTCCTGCGGCGTGTACACCTTGTTCTTGATCGGGATGCTCACGCGTGCGTCGTGATTCGGCCCTTCGACAATGCTGTACGACACCATCTTGCGCGCCTTCTGCGTTTCCGGGTCGTCGTAGCGGCGGCCCATGAGACGCTTGACCGAATAGACGGTGTTTTCCGGATTCACGACCGACTGGCGCTTTGCCGTCACGCCGACCAGGCGCTCGCCATTCTTATTAAACGCCACCACTGATGGCGTGGTGCGCGCGCCTTCTGCATTAGCAATCACAGTGGGGTTACCGCCTTCCATGACGGCCACCACGCTGTTGGTTGTTCCTAAGTCAATACCGATAATCTTAGCCATTTGTATATGTTCCTCCATATGCGAGTTTCGCACTCGTTCATTTCCCAGACAGTTACCAGTGTACCGGATGTACGTCAGTAAGTCATTGTGTTTTCATTAGCGATTTGTTTGCGTTTTGCGCCATCACGCCTCCATCAATCCTAGGTTTTCCACCCATTTGTGATATGATCCTTCCTAAAGATTTGGGTTAATGGTCTAGTGGTGGCGAAGCCTCGGGCCACAAAATTACATAGGGCGCAAAGCCGCCACTTTCACTCGCCACTTCCAGCACCTTTTCCCTTTTTACCAACTGAAAGGCCGCACCATTCAGGAGCCTTTATGGGGAACCAGATAGCCGTATTTATTGACTTTGAAAACATTGCCTTATGGGCCGAACAGGAATTCCTCGACTTTGAACTGACACCGCTGGTCCAATATCTCGAAGCACGCGGCAACATTGCCATCATCCGCGCCTATGGCGACTGGAGCCGCTTCTCCCGCTATCGAGAAGACCTGATGAACAACGCCGTCGACCTGCTGCAGGTCTTCAGCGTCCGTGCCGGCAAAAACCGAGCGGATATCCGTATGGCGCTCGACGCATTCGAGCTAGCACTGCAGCGCCAACAGCTCGACACCTTTGTCATCGTCTCGGGCGACAGCGACTTTGGTCCGCTGATGGCCAAGCTGCGCGAGTATGGTAAGCACACGCTCGGCATCGGCCCGCGTGACGTAACCCACCCCTTGCTCGTACAAGCGTGCGACGAGTTTGTCTTTATCGAGACAGCCTTGGGGGAATTGACCGAGGACGTCTCGTCGCTGCCCGATGGCGTCCAACCGGATAATGAGGCAGCCCGCCAATTGTTGCTAAAGGCGCTGCGTGTCCACACGCAGCGCAACGAGCTTCCCGTGCTGGCCGCCAAGCTAAAGCAAACAATGCTGATGCTTGACGGTTCGTTTAGCGAGGCCAACTATGGATTTGCCCAGTTCAAGAGCTGGCTGGAAAAGAACAGCGACCTGCTCACGCTGTTCGTAAAGGACTTCCAGCTCTACGTGGCGCCTGCGGACCATATCCCTTCCCCAGACTGGGAGATGCGGCCCTGGGAAGGCTCGCTGACCATCAACGGCCATGTGACACACGCAACCTGGCGCGATCGGCGGCGTGCAGACGGCTGACTACGGCAACCGCCAAGCCGTCGCTGCGCCAACAGTATAACCAAATCTTCACCCGTCTCAAGATGACGTCGGTGGACTTCGCCACCCGCCGCGACGTACTGCGCGACATCTACCGCGAGCTGGTGGATCGGCCTGGCGAACGCACGACCGACGAACTGCTCGAAGAGCTGTGCGAACGCTACGAGGCGCAGGGACTGATCCGCAGCAAGACCACGCTGCGCCAGATCTGGCAGATGGGCTTCCGCCAGCGCGCCTTTGACTACCGCGACCAGGTCGCGTCGGTTCATGTGCCTGTATGGCTTGCCGAAGAGATCGACAGCGAAGCCGCGTTTGTCCAGCGCGCCGAGTCAGGCTTCGTCTATGCCGTCGTCAACGCCGGCCTGGACATCGACAAGAATGAACTGGCGATGATCCTGCTCAACGACCAGGAGCATGTCGAGTACATCGAAGATCTGCTGGCGGACCTCGACAGCCGCGGCCTGGTGCTCGAGGTTGAAGGCCGCTACATGCTGCCCGGACAAAGCTCGATCCCTTTTCGCGACGACCCGGCCATGCAGCCGTTGATCTACGACATTGAAAACGTGCCGATTCCCGACAATGTGGTGCGGTCTTTTGAAAAAGCCCGCTCGCTTGCTAAGACCGCCATGTTGCAGCGCTCGCAGGACTTTGCGGCCTCGGCGCGTTCCTACCTGATGTCGTGCCGGCTGCAATGGGATTCGATGGAGGGTGGCGAACCGGGCGCCACGTTGGAAGACCTGCGCTGGTACATGGCTTCCTACGCCTCGGTCAAGGCCGGCGAGCTGTCGCAGATTCACCGCGACTACGCCAACTCACGCCCTTACTACCTGGCCTTCTTTAGCTTGGTACAGGAGGACGACCCGTTGTGGAGCCGCATGCGCGGTCTCATCAACCCAATGCTCTCCTACTACTGGGTCAACGCCTGGCGCGAACTCGGCCTCAATGCCGGCAATCCCAGCCTCAACGCCACCACGCCGGCCGAGATTGCCGTGCGCGCCGCCACACACGAAAACCAGGACCTCTGCCGCCTTTGGTACGACATGACCAACCGCCTGGCCGAAGTCAACCCCGGTCTTCTGCGCCGCGTCGCCAACCAGATCCGGCTCAACCGCGGCGACTCCGCCGTCTACGCCCAGGTCGCCGACACCCTCGAACAAATGCTCATGGCCTAGCGTCTTTATTTTCTCATTCCAATTCACAACACCGGACGCTTTGCAGGCGCCCGGTGTTTTCATTTCTACCCAAGCACCGCGCTAGTGTACCTTAATCTTGATCTCCTTCGTCTCGACCCCGTTGTCCTGGCGTACGACCTTCAACTTATACGTCTTGCTGTTGTCGGGGCACACCTGCTTCGTGCCGACGCCCACCACGCCCTCGTTGTCAAGATATACCGCCTGCACGCCCGACGTCTCCCAGTGCAGCGTCGTGCAGCTGCCGCGGTTGATCTCGCGCTGGTCGGCCCAGAAGTCGATGTAATAGCCGCCACCGCCACCCGTCACGTTGATCGTGATCGGATAGTCGGTGCTCGCTCCGCCGTTCTGCACCACGCGCAAGTAATAGGTCGTCGTGGCGTTGGGGCATACGGTGCGGGTATCGTGCCCGCCAACGCCGATCTGGTTGCCGCCGTCGATAAAGTAGACTGCCTGCACGCCATCCACATCCCAGCGCACGGTCGTACACTGCCCATACGTAAGATAGTTGGAGTCCGCCCGCAGGTTGGGCTGGCCGCCCGGCGGCGGAGGAGCCGGCGGGGCAGGCGGAGCGGGTGGTCCTGGCGGCGGTGGGGGCGGAGGCGGCGGGTTCGGATCGGGCACCTGGATGCCCACCCACATCACCTGGCCGAAATACTCGCCGGCCGCGTTACGCATCTGCCAGAAACCCTGGACGGTGCCATACGTCTGCGGTGCGATCAAGCTGACCGAGATATCGAGCAGCTCACCTGGCTGCACTGTACGGCCGATGGGCGCCACCCCGCCGCCCATGCGTGCTTCGGGGCGGTTGCCGTTGACGTACGCTACGGCGTAGTCGGGCGTCCAGGTGCATGTGCCCGTGTTCTGCACGCGCCAGCTCTTGACAAATGCCTGGCCCGGCGAGAGGATCGGGGGCGCCGTCATATTCTGGTCGTCGTAGTTGAGATCGGAGATAAACGCCATGCCGTCCACACACGTGGGCGCGGGCGGGACAGGTGTAGCCGCCGGCTCCTGCTTCGCAAGCGGCGTCGCCGTGGGTACGGGCGTAGGCGGCGGATTCGCGTTATCTACCTCGGCGTCCGGCCCTTTGGGTGTCACATCCTTGGGCTCAACCTGCAAGTAGCGCTCGACCAGGTCGGCAAACGTTCCGTCCGACTGCACTGCCAGCAGCGCCTTGTTGAATTGTGCAACCAGCGACGATCCCTTGCGCGCCGCAATGCCAAACTCCTGCTGGTTATAACTTTCACCGCCAATCTTGAGGTCGGAGAAGCGCCGCTCAAATTGACGGGCAGGCAGCGCCCCCAACAACGCCACGTCGATCGTCCCGTTGCGCAGGTCCCGGATCAACTGGCTGGTGTCGCCATAGGCCACCAAGTTTTCCTGGTTGCTCAAGCCGGCGTCGATCACGTTCTGCTGCACCCACGCCTCGTACGTTGTACCGCGCTCGACTCCCACGCGCAATCCTGCCAGATCGGCAGTCGACGAGATCGTACCCGTTATCGTGCCGGTAAACGTATCGGTGACCAGGGCAGCGTCGTCCCCCACGTAGTACAGGTTGCTGAAGTCGACCTGTGCCTGGCGCTCGGGCGTCACCGAGATGGCGCTGATCGCAGCGTCAACCTGCCCCAGTTCCAGGGCGTTGAGCAAGCCGTCAAAGGCAAAGTCTTTAAACTCCACCTCCACGCCCATGCGCTTGCCTAGTTCCTGCATCAAGGCAATGTCGAAGCCGTCCAGCGCAAAGTTGCTGTTGTAGAACTCGAATGGTTCATAGTCGGCCGCCGTGCCAATCACGATCTTGCCGGCATCCTGCACGCGCGGCCAGTCCTGGCGGCTGTCCAGTGCCTGCTGCTGGCGCGGCGCCTGCGGACCTGTTGCTGCGTCCACTGCCGCCGGCGCCACGGCTGCCAGCAGAGTCAACAAACAAAGCAGGGACAGCAGAGATTTCCATCTCTTCATTGTCGTTTCTCCGGTGTTTACAGTATTTGGTCGAAAGAGTCACACTACCAATACAATACCAGAACTTGTCCAACGCGTAAACGGCGCTTGCGTGACTGTACCATGGCGAAGTGGGGCCAGTGATTTCCTCGCCGCATCGGCACCACACTGCTGAGGCACCCGGCTTTCGCCGCTAGGATGATGGACACCGGCTCGAAACGTCTGCTATACTCAGGGCACCGCCTTATGTTTACTTCCAGCCGCCTGGCGCAACAGCTAGACCCAGAGTATGGTTCGGCGGTGGCCGAACTACTCCAATCCACTTCGCGTCTGCTGATTACAGCGACTGCGGTGATTTACTTTGTGTTTTTGGGGGCGACAGTTGTCTGGCCCGTGCAGCTTGCTCTAAACACATGGCTTATAGCTCCGGCTAGCATTGTACTGCTGCTAGTCGCGCTTTGGCTGCTACCGCGTTCGTATTTGGCGGCGCACTTGTTGTGGCAGGTTACGATGGCGGCGTCGATCACGTTGGCGGTGTACCTGTTTCAACAAGCAGACTTGGCGGCATTCTACATACTGCTGCCGATGACGGCGTCAGTCTGCCTTGGTTGGCGTGCAGGTCTGGCGGCGCAGATCTTGATCTCACTGTTGATGGTCTGGTTGAGCAGCGAGCTGGCGCAACCGCCGACGGCCGCCCTGCAGATCGCTGTAATGGCGGGTGGGGCGATTGCTGGGGTACTCGGCTGGGCGTCGACGCGCGCGGTGTTGACTACGACGGCCTGGTCACTCGACAGCTACCGAGCCGCCCGACGCAGCTTAGAAGATGCGCGCGATCACCGTGCCCAGCTTGCGCAGGCGGTCAAGGAATTAGACGCGGCCTACATGCGGCTAGAGCGGTTAAACCAGATGTTGAACCAGGCACGCGCCGAGGCCGAAGAGACCAAAGATGCGCGCAACCGCTTTTCGCTAGCCATCAGCCATGAGTTGCGCACGCCGCTGAACTTTATTATCGGCTTTAGCGAGATCATGATGAAGACGCCGGCGATCTATGCACCGCTGCAACGCTGGCCGCCGGGACTGTATGATGACATCCAGGAAATCTACAAGAGTTGCAAGCACCTGATGCAACTGGTCAACGACGTCCTGGACCTGGGACAGATCGACAATTTGCGTATGGATTTGCTCAAGGAGTGGATCAGCATAGCGCAAATCGTGGAAGAGGTGTGGGACATGATGCAACGTGGGTTCGATCTGAAGGGGATTGCGTTGCTCACCGAGATTGAGTCAGACTTACCGCCGGTGTATGTGGACCGCACGCGTATCCGCCAAGTGATATTGAACCTGGTCAACAACAGTCTGCGCTACACTGACAAGGGGGCAACGACGATCCGGGTGCAGGCGCAGGAGAATGAACTGCTGGTCTGCGTGGCAGACACGGGCACAGGAATTGCGGAGGCCGACATCCCGCGCGTATTTGAGGAATTCCAGCAGGTTAACAAGGACAGCTGGCGGCGGCGCGAGGGGGCAGGGTTGGGGATCCCTATCAGCAAGCGTTTTGTGGAGCTTCACGGCGGCAGGATGTGGGTGGAGAGCGAGCTAGACAAGGGGGCAAGCTTCTACTTCACGCTGCCACTCTTGGCGGGGATGGTGCGGACGGTGACGCGCCGCTCTGAGAGCGACGCACAATATTGGCAGGCAGTTACGGGGCAGCCGAAAGATCTGAAGAATGTGCTGGTCGTGTCCACCGATCCGGCAGCAGGCGAGATTCTGGCGCCGTACATTGAGGGATGCGCGTTGACGACGGTGACTGTGCTAAGTGATATTGCCACACAAGTGCGCGAGTGGCTGCCCGAAGCACTGTTGCTGGACAGTGCGGCGGAGCAACAATACAACCTCGGCGCCATCATGGACGAACTGCCATATGATCTGCCGGTGATCAGCTTCCAATTGCCGGGCAGTGCTGCGGCGGACAAGAACCTGCCGTCGTCTATACGGCAACAGCTCGTCAAGCCATTTTCCAACCAGGCACTGGTAGATGCCATTGGTGCGTTGGGGCCTGAAGTGCACAGGTTGTTGGTCGTGGACGACGACCCAGCCATGGTAAATCTTATTACGCGGGTTCTGGCCAGTCAGGAGAGTGATCAGGCGAGGCAAGTCTACCAACTGATGGCAGCAGGAGAAGAGAATGCATCGAAACTGCTTGCAATGGAAGCACCGGATGCCCTGCTGCTAGATGTAACGTCGCCGGACATTGGCGACTTGCCTATATTGCAGCAAGCACAGAAGCAAGGGACGCCAGTCATCTTGATCACCGCCCTTGATCTGGGGGAGGTCAGCGCCGGAGGTAGCCGGCAGGCGCTGCGGCTACAGATGCGGCGACCGCTGTCGCGGCATGAGCTTAGCAGCGTGCTCAAGACCCTGTTGGCGACGATTCACCCCAGGCTACCGGCCAAGTTTGCAAGCCAGGGCCCTGCTCAGCGCCGGTCAAAGCGCCAGGTGGCAGCAGACGGGCTAGGGTCTCGAGCAGATGCTCGTGGTCAACAGGCTTCTTCAGAAAATCACTAGCGCCCAACGACAAGGCCAGCTCGGGCACGTCCCATACAGAACAGACAACCACCGGAATCGCATCGGTTCCCGGGTCGGATTTCAGACGCTGCAACAATTCCCAACCATCCGTCGTAGGCATCATAACGTCGAGCAAGAGCGCATGCGGGCGAAGGGTGCGTACGAGCTCGGGCACGCGGCCGGGGTCGGTTTCGCCGACCACACGCACGGGGATGGGCTGCAAGAAACGTTGGATGATACGGATGGCAGAATCGTGGTCGTCGACTACCAAGAGAGTGGTCTGACACGCGATCGGCAGCAGGAGGACGAGGTGAACCAAGCCAGACCGGCGGTCAGGCGGGGGGCCGGCCTCCATGTTTAGCGTAAGACGCATGTGAAGTTGTTCGAGCCAATAACGCAGCGGCGTTTGCTGCGCAACTTGTTGGAGTGCGGGGTGATCGGCGCCCGCCTGCCAGGAGAATTCAAGGGCGATGAATTCCACCAGATGATTAACAGTGACAACGATAGGATCGAAGCCAGCATCAGATTGCGCATCCTGTTGCCAGGTCAGCAGCGCGGTATTAAGCAAGTGGAGCAGGATTTGGCGCAAGATAATGCGGTCAGCCTGCACGGAAGGCATGTTGTCGGGGAAGTGCAAGACGACTTCGGCGCCACAGTCATGGATGCGGGGAGCACAAAGTTCAAGCACTTCGTCGACAACGCGGCGCAGGTGAAGTGATTCGGGAGCTACCTGGAAGAGGGCGGCCTCGCCATGCTCATCGTCCAGTCGTTTATCCAGTCCCACGTCCAACGCACCGCCCCCGGCGCCATCTGGATCATCCTCCTGCGCTGTCGATGCCGAAGCGTCCGTCATCGTAGCAAGAGAGGGCCGAGTCAGCGCAGCGCGGCCCATTGCCTGCTCGTAGAGAACTGCCTCAAGCAGCGTGAGGGAGCGCATGTGCAGACGGCGTTCCTGGCGTTCGCCCAAAGCCAGCTGATTCTGCAGCTCGATCAGGTTGGCGCCTTCCACGTAGCGGCCGTAAAGGATGAGGTAGTAACGCCATTCGGTGGTGGAGACGTCGAAGGGGATATACTGCGGCTTAAGCGCCTCAATGGCCAACGCTACCTTGCGGCGCAGATGTTCGGCGCGGCTGGCGGAAGAATCCGGACGCGGAAACAACTCGTTCAGCGGGTGCTTTTCGAGCACGGCATAGTCGTGAATATTCGCCAGTAAGTGGCGCAGGAGTGACCCGAATTGTTCTTGCTGCATCAGGGCCGATTATAGCACGCGGCTGCAATGACCGGAAAGTGTCCGCAAAAAGACCGTTAGTACCTTCTACAGGCAGTTAGAGTCTGTTATAGTGTAGCCACCCATCCCATGTGAAATGGACAACCTAGACGACGAGGGAGCAAGCCTATGGGGATCGATGCATTCCCCTCTGCACGGCAGCCATCGCCTGTGTATAAGCGCAAACAGTGGTTTGGCGGTTCAAGCCTCCGCCGGCGTGAAGCTATCGACGGCATATTGATGGCATCGCCGTGGATGATTGGGTTCATCATCTTTATTGCCGGTCCGATGTTGTTTGGCTTATACGTGAGCCTGACTCAATGGGACATCATCAGCACGCCAAAGTTCATCGGCCTAGAGAATTACGTGCAGATGTTTTCCGGCCAGGACACGCTGTTCTACCAGTCGTTGCGGGTGACGCTGTTGTACACGGCGATATCGGCACCCTTGCATGTGGTGTTAAGCTTTGCGCTGGCATACCTTCTCAACAGCAAAGTGCCGTTCAAGAACGTCTTTCGTTCAGCCTACTATTTGCCGGCAATCCTCCCCGTCGTGGCTTCGGCGGTGCTGTGGAGCTGGGTCTTTAACCCGGACTTTGGCCTGTTGAACTATGGGCTGTCGCTCATCGGTATCCAGGGTCCAAAGTGGTTGGCCGACAAGAACTGGGCGCTGGCCGCAATCATCATCATGAACCTGCAGTACCTGGGACCGAACATGATCATCATGTTGGCAGGATTGCAGCGTGTGCCGAGCGAACTGGTCGAAGCGGCACAGTTGGATGGGGCAAACCAGTGGCAGGTCATCCGCAAGGTAATCATTCCCATGATCTCTTCCGTCATCTTCCTGGTCATCATCACCAACGTCAATGCTTCCTTCCAGACGTTTACGCAGGCGTTTCTGATGACGAACGGCGGGCCCGAGTATGCAACCTATTTCTACATGCTGCATCTCTATCGCCAGGCGTGGGGTTCATTCCACATGGGCTACGGTAGCGCCATGGCTTGGGTGCTCTTCGTGATGATTGTGGCATTCCTGTTTACACACTTCAAGCTAGCGCCCTTCTGGGTCTACTCGGACGTGGATTAGAGGAGAGAATCGTGACCAGTGTCACACTGCAATCATCAAGGCGAGGACGCGAGCTACTAGAGCAGGCGGGCAAGCTATTGCTGCTCTGCCTGTGCGCCATCCCATTTGTACTGCCGTTGGTGTGGCTGGTAAGCACTGCGCTTAAGACGCCCGAACAAGTGTATGTCAGCCCGCCGGTCTGGATCCCCAACCCGATCCGCTGGCAGAACTTTGCGGATGCCTGGCAGGTGGCGCCGTTTGGGCTTTTCCTGATTAACAGCTTGATCACGACCATCATCCCCATGGTAGGCGACATCTTTGTGTCGGCGATGGTGGCATACAGCTTTGCGCGCGTGCACTGGCCGGGGCGGGATAAGGTGTTTAGCCTATGCCTGGCAACTATGATCCTGCCGGCGATCGTCACCTTTATTCCTACGTTTGTGATGTTTGCCAAGCTCGGTTGGATAAACACGTTTATGCCGCTGGTGGTTCCGTCGCTTTTTGGCAGTGCGTTCTACATTTTCCTCCTACGCCAGTTCATGCTCACGCTGCCGGAGGGGTTGGAGGAGGCAGCACGCATCGACGGTGCGAGCACATTCCAAATATTCCTGCGCGTTATCCTGCCCTTGCTCAAGCCCGCACTGGCGACGGTGGCTATCTTCTCCTTTATGGCGCACTGGACGGATTTCTTTGGGCCCATGATCTACCTGCAAGCAGGCCATTTGAAGACGTTGATGTTGGGTCTGGCCTTTTTCGAATCCATGATGTCGGGGGCGGGCGGCAGCAACGTGGGTGGGGCGTTTATCAGCTCGCGCTTGCACCTGTTGATGGCGGCCACACTGCTGATCACCTTGCCTTGCATCCTCTTGTTTATATTGTTCCAACGCTATTTCATTCGTGACGTCGTGATGAGCGGATTCAAATTGTAGCCTTACGTTTGCACTCTGAGAGTCAGCAGATTTGTAAGTTCCCAAAGGAGAGACCATGAACGGCACACTGTCACGTCGCGTGTTTTTGAAGATGGCTGCAGTGACGACGGCGGGGGCGTGGTTGGCCGCCTGCCAGGCGCCGGCCCCAACGGCGACGACTGAGGGTCAGGAAGCGAGCCCGTCAAGCCAAGAGAAGAAGATCGTCACCTTTACGATGTACGGACACCCGGGGCTCATCGAGCAAATGGTACCCATTTTTAATGAGGAGCACCCTGATATTGAGGTGCGGTTCGAGCGCAGTGAAGGACAGGGGTATTGGGAGAAGCTGTCGGCGGCTTTGGCAGGCGGCACGGCATGGGACTGCTTCCGGGGCGATCAAGCCCATGCGCTCAACTGGGGGCCCAAGGGAGCAATCGTAAATGTCGCAGATCTCATTGCCCAAGACACCGAGTATCCCCCAGAGGGCTACATCCCTGGCGTGGTCGACGCCTACAATGTGGGAGGCAGCATATATGCCGTGCCCACCTGGTGCTTGACCATGTGGATGTACTACAACAAGAACATGTTTGACGAGGCGGGCCTGGCATACCCGACCCCGGAGATGACCTGGGACGAGTATGTTGCCGCGGCCGAAAAGCTGACAAAGCGCGAGGGCGATCGCATCACGCAGTTTGGGGCCGCAGGTTGGCAAAGCTGGACGTTCCCGGTGGCACAGCTTGTATGGAGCAATGGCGGCCACTTCTATTACAACGACGATCTGACCAAGGTTGCAGTGGACGACCCCAAGACCGTAGCCGTGCTGCAGGATCTGGCTGACCTTGTCCACGTGCAGAAGGTAAGTCCTAACCCAACCGTGCCGGCGAGCAGCCCGGTAGGCATCTTGTCCGAAAACGTGGCAACACAGGGGGATGGAGATTGGCTGCCGTGGGACAACAATGAAGTGTTCACAGCGAAAGCAGAGTATCTCGACGCCACCCTGTGTCCCTCATTTGGCGGGCAGCGTTCCAACATCTACTGGCCGGACGGCATGTTGATCAACAGCACGTCCAAGGTGCCGGACGCGGCTTACCAGTGGTTAGCGTGGTTTGCGCGTGACCCGAAATCGACGGCGATCCAGTGCAAGGTCGTATTCCCGGTCTACAACGAGGCGTACACCGACGAGGCGATCAGAAGCACGTGGCTGGTGGCCCCGCGGCCACCGGGCATGATTGCAGCAGCCGCAGAGCACGCAGCCAACGCGCGCATTTGGACGGTGGAAACGCACATTAACGACATCGACACCATCTATTACAACGAGATTGGCGCGCTCTGGGGTGGCAATGCAGATGCCGCGACCGTGGCGGCCAAAATCACGCAGGCAGGCAACGAGGCGATGGCCAAGCCGTCGTAGCCCGTGACTCAGCAGCACCGTTACGTGCATCGAGTGGCTCGGGAAGCCGCAGCGCTTCCCGAGCCTCAAATCTAGAGCGAAACATAGTGCAGACTGCCACCAGACGAGAACCGAATGGAAGCCATTATGGACAAGATAACGCCGCCTTACCCCACCAGCCGCCTCATCACTGGCGTCACAGCCGACCCAGTGCGCATTCACAAGGGAGATGGCGATATGTGGCCGCTGACATGGGCCGCGGACGGCAACATCTATGCCGGAGCTGGCGACAACACCGACAGCCCGATGAACTTCTGGAAAGTCGTCGGCCACCCTGACCTATATCACTCTTGGGGCGTATGGATGTGGAACGTGGACAACCTGCCCATCGATCCCACAGTGTACTGCCAGCGCCCGCACGTGGACCCAAAGCGCGGCGTCAAGCCCGCGGGCCTGCTCAGCATGGATGGCGTCATTTACTTTGCCGTAGAGTTGCACAATTATGGCGAAGACCCTGACTTTCGCCGGCAACAGAACATCAGTGCGTGGATCATTACGACGCCAGATTACGGCAAGACTTGGGTTCGTGAAGCCACCTCATTGGACTTCTTTACGGGCCGCTTGTCGTCGCCGCACTTTCTCCAGTTCGGCCAAGACTATGCCGAAGCGCGCGACGAGTACGTGTATGCGCATTTCCCAGTAGGAGATGACGGCAACAGCTACTGGGAGAATGGCGACGGCATCCTGTTGGGACGTGTGCCGCGCACGCGGCTGTTGCAGCGACGTGCATGGGAATTCTGTACCGGGGTGAACAGCGACAATCAGGCCAGTTGGAGCACCGACGACGCAGAGGCGCAGCCAGTGTTTCACTATTACAACATGACTGGCGAAAACCACGTGGCGTACAACAAAGGTCTGGGACGCTACATCATGGGCAACTACTCGTTTATCGATGCCCAGGGCAACCCGCGTCCCTACCACCAAGCGTGGCCGGAGAGTTCCAAACGCAGCCAACTTACGTTGTTCGAAGCGCCTGAGCCCTGGGGACCGTGGTCGCTGTTCTATCGCGACGATGACTGGGGCCGCCTTGGTGGCTACCAGCCAAACTTCCCGACGAAATGGATGAGTGAGGACGGTAAGACGATGTGGATGGTGTCGTCGGGGTCTTATGAGGATTACAACTTCACGATCCAAAAGCTGGTGCTGAAGATAAACGGGGAGCAGTAGCGCTTGCCAGAATAGACTTACTTTACATGCCGCCAAAGCACCAAAGCGAGGAGTTCAATGTCTAGGGTGAATGTAGGATATGTAGGTTGTGGTTTCATGGCCCAAAAAGTCCATATTCCAAATCTTCAAGCAATTCCTGACTGTGAAGTTCTAGCGATTGCCGAAATGCGCCAAGAACTTGGCAAGCAAGTCCAGGGTCGATTGGGGATTCCCAAGCTTTACGCAGACCACCAGGCAATGCTGCAAGATCCTGATATCGACGCCATTGCCGTCTCGGCAGCCTTTTCACTTCAGGGCGAAATTGCGCGTGACGCGCTGCTTGCGGGCAAGCATGTATTCATGGAGAAGCCGATGGCCGTCTCGCTGCGCCAAGCAGATGCAGTACTCGACGCCGAACGGCAATCGGGCAAGCACGTGATGGTTGGCTACATGAAGCGCTTTGACGCGGGCAACGAGCTTGTCAAGGCAAAGCTGGAAGCTTTCAAGACGAGCGGCGCCTTGGGCGTTATCACGTATGCACGCAACCATGGCTTCTGTGGCGATTGGATCGGGGGTCTCGATACACCGATGGATCGCAGCCCCGAGCCGATGCCCTCCGCGCCCACCATTGGCCCAGAGTGGCTGCCTGCCGAGTTTCTAAAGCCCTATGTTGATTACCTCCAGCAGTACACCCATAACGTCAATTTGCTGCGCTGGTTCTTGGACGCAGGCGATAATGTGAGCGTCCGCACCGTCGATTTTGACGAGGACGGCTACACGGGAGTCGTGATCTTCGACATGGCAGGAACTCGCGCCGTGCTGGAAAGTGGACGCATTTCCCACTATCGTTGGGATGAGGAAACCCAAATCTACTTCCAGCACGGTTGGATCAAGACCTCGGCGCCACCGCTGCTCCTAAAGCAGGTGCCTGCGGAGGTGGAGATCTATCAAGCCGGCGAAGAGCAGGTGTTTTCGCGCCCGATACCGCAACCGGCCTGGACGTGGAGTTACAAGCGCGAGCTGGAGCATTTCATTGAATGCGTACAGACCGGCGCTACCTTCCGGGCCTCGGCATCAGACACCCGCACGGATGTGCGTCTGTTTGAAGACCTCTTTCGTATGTACCTGCAGCAGCGCGGGGTGTTGTAGGCTGCACTGCTGAAGTGCCGCAAGTAACCCTGAGCTTCCCTAAAATGGGGCAGTTCAATAACGTTTATTGACTTCCAACAGAATGAAAGGTGTCCTATGAAGCTTGGGTGTTTTCAAAGTAACAAAGGGCTGCGGCAAATCGAATTCCACAGCTTTGTTGAACGTGCGGCGGAGCTTGGCTACGAAGCTGTGGATATTCCCATCGATGTGCCGGGCGCCGCAACTACGGTGCGCAACAAAGGACTGCACGTGCACAGCGGCGGACCGCTCTTCCTGCCCGAACTCAGCCCAGAGCTCGCACGCCAGGAAGAGATCACACGGCGCGTGATTGAAGCCGTGGACAGCATGGCGCAGCAGCAGGTGCCCACCATCACTACCTTGATCGGCCGCGCCCCGGGACATAACGGCGACGAAAACATCGCCATGTTCCGCGATCTGTTCACGCCCTTAGCGGCCTACGCCCAAGCCCACGGCGTGAGATTCGCCTTTGAGAACTGGCCCAACAACGGCACGATGTTGTCGACCACGCCGGAACTCTGGGATGCTATGTTCACGGCCGTGCCGTCGCCGGCAATCGGGCTGTGCTATGACCCGTCACACCTCTATTGGCAAGGAATCGAGTACATCCAGCCGATTTATGACTTCCGAGATCGGATCATCCACGCCCATGCCAAGGACACGGAGATAGTAGACTCGGCGCGCAATCGCTATGGCATCTATGGCCGGCAGCTTACGGCAACCAAGGAAGCGGATTGGTGGCGCTATCGGCTACCAGGCTATGGCGCCGTAGACTGGCATCGATACCTGGATGCCCTGGCCCAGGCCGGCTATGATGCTGTAATCAGCGTCGAGCATGAAGATCCGGTGTGGAGCGATACACCCGAGTTAGCTCTGCGAGGATTACGCCTGGCTCACGCATTCCTTGCTCCCATGCTGGCATAAATTGTCTATGTGCAGAGAAGAAAGATGTCCACGTGGATTGTTCCCGTGCCTGGCGCCGACCCCTTCATCTCCCGCAGCTCAAACTTCGCGGACGGCGCCGCGCGCAGTTTCTCTCTACTCCGACCGCAGCGCATCTGCCGGCTGCGTCTGCCCCATCTTCCACGCCGGGTACAGTCCCGCTAACAGCGCGGCAACCAGCGCCACCAGGAATGCCTGCACAAACTCCATCGGCTGCAGCCGCATCTCCAGTGTCCAGCCAAACGATCGCAGGTTGATAATGTAGATCAGCACAAGCGCCAGCGCAAAGCCAGTGGGCATCGCCAGCAGCCCGGCCGTCGAACCGACCAGCCCCGTCTCCAGCAGCGACAGCTTCCACAACTGCCGGCGCGTCATGCCGGTCGAACGCAGCACCCCAATTTCGCGCATCCGCTCCAACTGCAGGCTCATCAGCGTACTCAGAATGCCGATGAATGCCACGATCGTGGCCAGCAGTTGCAGTGCCACGGTGATAGAGAAGGTCCGGTCAAACACCTCCAGCGCGTTCTCGCGCGTGCCCCGGTTCGAGCGCACCAGCAGTTCCTGGCGCCCGGCAAACTCGCTGCGAATCAGCGCCACAATTTCATCAACGTCCACCCCGGGCTGCACGAAGAGGGCGATCGCCGTCACGCCCTTGTCTTCCCAAAACTGGCGATAAACGCCGTCTGTCATAAACGCCACGTTGCGCACGTCAAAATCCACCGTCACGCCCGCAATCGGAAACGCCTGCGGCCCACGGTCGGTCTGGACGATCAGGTTGTCGCCCACACCCAACTTCAACCGGTTCGCCATCGGCTCATTGATCAAAATGCCGCCCTGCTCGACTGCCTGCCACGTTTCTTGCCAGGTTCCCAACGCGGAACGATAGCGCCGGTCTGCCCCCGCCAGATCCTGGCTCAGCGCCACCAGCCGCAGCTGCAGCGGGTCGCCGGCGGCGTCCAGTTGTGCACTCACGTCCACCTGACGCGTGGTAGCCGCCGACTTCACGCCCGGCAACGCCAGCAGTTCGGACAGCAGCGCCGGGTCCAGCGACGTCTGCGCCGCGCTCCCATTCAGGTTGGGCGGCGAGATAAAGATGTCGGCCTGCAAAACGTCGTCCAGCCACAGCACGACTGTCTGGCGGAAGCTGCCGATCATCACGCCCACACCGATAATCACGCTCACCGCCACCATCAGCGCCGCCACGGCGACGGCCATGCGGCTGAGGGAACGCACGATGGTGCGCGGGGCCATGCGCTCGATCACGCCGGATCGCCGCAGCAGCCACTGCACACCATCCATCATCCAGAGCGTCAGGATAGGCGTGAGCAGCGCCGCGCCAATCACGATCGCAAACAGCCCGGCAAAAGTGACGACCAGGTTCCATTCGGGGATCATCAGCAGCGCCCCCAGGCCCAGGAAACCCAGGGCCGCCAGCGAGATGACCGGCAGCAGCCGGCGGGTGCGCTCCTCGACGTTCGAGCGCCGCAATGCCCCGGCCGGCGGCACGCTGGTCGCTTCCCACGCGGGAACCGCCGCCCCGATCAGCGCCGCCAACACCCCGATGGCCGCACCCTTGAGCAGCGTCCACACGGGGATCTGCACGTCGCGCACGGCCACGACAAAGAACAAATCGTTGACCGTCTGCGTCACGGCCTGCACTGCGCCGCGGCCCAGCAGCACGCCCAGCCCCAGTCCCAGGATCGTACCCAACAGCCCCAGCAATAGCGCCTCGCTCAGGATGAGGACAAAAATCTCACGCCGGGTCATACCCAGCGCACGCAGGGTGCCCAGCATCGGCCGCCGCTGGATGACGCTAAAGGTTACCGTGTTGTAGATCAGGAACATGCCCACGACCAGCGCCAGCAGGCTCAGCGCGGTGAGGTTGAGCGTGAACGCTGCGGTCATCTCGCTCACAGTGCCCGCCCGCGCCGCCGTGGTGTCGATGCGCGCAGAAAGCGGCAGCACGCTGCGAACGCGTTCCAATGCCGCCACCCCAGCCTCACCTTCGGGCACGATCAGGTCAATGCGGCTCAGCTTGCCCACCATGTCCAAAACTTCCTGCGCCGTGGCAATGTCGGCCACCAACAGCCCATCCAGGGCGCGCCGGCTCAGGTCGTCACTCGGCTCCAGCAGCCCCGCCACAATCAGCTTTTGCGTCGCCGTGCCCGAGCGGATCGTGATCGTGTCTCCGACCTTCAGCCCATAGCGCTCAGCCACGTCACTGCTTATCAACACCGTGTTGGGCGTGGTCATCAGCTCTGCCAGGAAGCCGGCGGCGGGCGCCTGCGACTGGTCGCCCGGCCCTAAATACGAACGAAACGGCGGCTCCGCAAACGGGTCCACGCCCAGCAAACGCATCGGCTGCGTGTCTAACTCCTCGGCCACCACGTAGCTCTCCACCACCGGCGCGCTGTCGCGGTACGCCGCCTGCGTGCGCAGCGCCGTGTAGACCGATTCGTCAAGCCCGCTCGGCCCGCCTGTGATTTGATGCGTAGCCTTGCCGGTGACGGTCTCAGTACCCAGTTGAAAGGCGCGGTCCGCTGAGCCATTGGCCAGGTCGATGGCCACGATCATGGCCACGCCGATGGCAACGCCCACGATCAAGAACAGGCTTTGCAGCGGCCGCCGCCAGGCATGGCGCCAAGCAAGCCGCCAGGTAGGTCCACCACTCATCGCTGGTGCGTCTCTTTCCAGGCCTGGTCGCTCACAAGGTGGCCGTGGTCCAGGTGCAGTACGCGCGTGGCCAGCCGCGCCACTTCGGGTGCATGGGTGGCCATAAACAATGTCTTACCGGCGTCGCGCGTCAACTCGAGCAGCAGACCCAGCACTGTCTCGCCGGTGTCCTCATCCAGGTTGCCTGTCGGCTCGTCAGCCAGGATCAGCAGCGGGTCGTGCGCCAGGGCACGGGCAATCGCCACGCGCTGCTGCTCGCCGCCCGACAGCTTGTCCGGATAGGTGTTGACCCGATCGCCGAGACCCACCCGTTCAAGCAGTTCCTGGGCGTGCTTGCCCGCCTTGCGGCCTTGGCCCATCAGTTCCAGCGGCAGCATCACGTTTTCCTGCACCGTCAACGTCGGAATCAGGTTAAAGAACTGGAAGACGATACCAATGTTGCGACGGCGGAAGAGCGTGCGCTCGTGCTCGCTGAGCGCCGTCAGCCGCACCTCGCGGCCGTTCTCCACGATCACGACGTCCCCGGTCGTCGGCGCGTCGATGCCCGAGATCAGGTTAAGCAGCGTGCTCTTGCCGCTGCCCGACTTGCCCAGCAGCGCCACAAACTCGCCCGTATAGAACTCGCGGTCCAGCTCGTTTAGGATCGTGCGCGTAACCCCCGCCTCTGTATAAGCCTTGCACAGCTTCTCCAACCGGATCAACAACGGCGCGCGTCCTGCGTTGTCATTGCCGTTGCCAAAAACGGGATTGTCTAGACTTTCTATTGTTGCGCTGCCGGCCACCAGCGGTGCGGCTCCCAGCGATTCAGCCATCCCTGCATTCATAACAATTCTCATCATTCCTATTTGTGCGCCGAAACAACTTGTTCCATTTTGCACAGATGAGGTGGCAAGAGTCTGTCGGATAGCCGACAATAGCCACACCCGAACGCCCGCCAGCGCCCACCGCCATGGATCTGCGCGAGCCCCACTTCATCTGCATCGAACCCTGTCATCCGCTATAATGCTGTGCACAGAGTCCAAGCCCATTCCACGCCGCATTCAGAAAGCGAGTACACCCAATGAAATCCGACCTGGACCGCCTGATGGCAGAGCGCAATCTCGACGGCTTTCTCGTCCTCGGCGACTCACATGGCAACACGATCATGAACTACCTGACCGGCGGCGCCAACCTGGAGCGCGCCCTTGTCTTCAAGCGCCGCGGCGAACCCATGACGCTGATCCACGGCGGCATGGAACGCGACAACGCGGCCGCCACGGGTCTGCGCCTGCTCAACCGCGACCAGCTCTACGATATGATGGCCTATCTGCATAAACTCGACGGCGACCGCCTTGCGGCCCAGGTGGCCTATCTCACCGACGTCGTCGAAGGCAACAAGCTGGCGGGCCGTATCGGCATCTACGGCATGTTTGACGCCGGGGCCGCCATGGCCATGCTCAACCAGGTGCAGGACCGCCTGTCCGGCAGCGAACTGGTGGGCGAGTTCGGCGACACGCTCTTCTCGCTGGCGCGTGAGACCAAGGACAACTGGGAGATCGCCCAGATGCGCGAGGCAGGTCGCCTCACCGGCATCGTCGTAGGCGAAACGCAGGAGTTCATTCAAAGCCACGCCACGCACGGCGACCTGGTGGTCAAGGCCGACGGCGAGCCGTTGACGGTAGGTGAGGTGCAGGCATTTACCCACAGTCGCGTGTTTGCCCACGGCATGTCGCAGGATAACCACATCTTTGCCCAAGGCCGCGACGCCGGCGTACCCCACAACCACGGCACGCCCGACGTGCCCCTCCGCTTGGGCCAGAGCATCGTCTTCGACATCTTCCCCAAGACGGCCAGCGGCTACTACCACGACATGACGCGCACCTGGTGTATCGGCTACGCGCCTGACGAAGTGGCCGAGGCCTATGCCCAGGCCAAGGAAATCTTCGACCGCGCCGTAGCCGCCCTGGCCGTGGGCAAGCCTTGCCGCGACTTCCAGACCATGACGCTCGACTACTTCGAGAGCAAGGGCCACCCCACCATGCGCACGCAACCGGGCGGCCTTGACGGCTATGTCCACAGCTTAGGCCACGGCCTCGGGCTCGATATCCACGAAGCGCCCAGCCTCGGCGTTGCCGCCGGCAATACGCGCACCCTCCAGCCCGGCCATGTCGTCAGCGTCGAACCCGGCCTCTACTACCCCGACCGCGGCTTCGGCGTCCGCGTCGAAGACACCGTCGCCTTTGAGGAAGACGGCACGCTTGTGACGCTCACGCAGTACCCATACGACCTTGTCATCCCCATGAAATAAAAAGGCCTAATCAAGGCTTTTGTTGCACGGACCAAACGAACAAGAGAACCAACCATGTTGTTCTCTTGTTCGTCTGCCAATCACATGAATTCCTTTGACATCCTCGGCTTGTGCAAGAAAACTGACAGCTTTTTGATAGCTTTTGAATGTCACTTTGTGCTAACATTAACGGTAAGCGATGAATTTCGTACGACGCTCTCCCACTCCATCCCGCACGGGTGCTCACAACAGGTGAAGCCCGAGAAGCGCCGCTAAAACCGCCTTTCGCTGTAGTCATTTTCGCTGCCGTTCCGCTGCTGCCACTTCGTTACATCGCCGCCGCATCGCCGCTACTCGCACCACACCAACTGCATATCGTCGGGCTGTTGTTCATAGGCCAAGGAGGTCCTCATGTGCATCCCACCCCGGGCAACCGCCACGCCCACCAGTCGTCCAGCGACGCACCCGCTTACCCTTTTTCTATACCCTGCTGCTCCTGCTCCCTCTAGTTCTGCTCTTTGCTACGGCCCAGGCAGCCTCAGCCGTCGACGTCTGTACGACCGACACGGCCGGCGCTAACGACGAGCCGGGGCAAAAGGACCTGACCAGGCTATGCTCTGACGACGCTGGACTACCATCCACCCTGGCCGTCAAATGGCACTGGGACCAGACCGGCTGGACCGGCAGCAATACTGGCGATGCCTGCACCCTCTTCGACACCGACGGGGACGGCAACGCCAACTACTCGCTCTGCACCATCGTCTCCGGAACTCCCGCTGCCTTCCAGGGAAAACAGCTCTACCAATGCAATGATTCTCGCCCGGAAAGATGCATAGGTGCCAATCCCGTCTCCAGTTCATCTGTGTGTACTGCTGATGTACAGGGCACATTTGCATCTCCTGCCGATCCCTTCCCCACCGGCAGCGACTATCCGCGCGACACGGTTGGCTTGTGCAACGTAAACCTGCTTGACATTGGCGGCGGTGCCGCTCAATTGATCGACGTTTGTTCCTATCCTTCCCAGCAACCCAACTCCGACCCGTCCGACTGCGTGAACTATCGCGCCAACACCGGTCAGGTTGGAAGTGCGCAAAGTTCTGCGCCCCGCCAACAACCCCGGCCGCTTCAACCTGCTGATCGACAGCTCGATCGAAGCCTCCGCCGTGGGCGATGGCGGCACGACCGGCGAGAAAATAGTGGACGCCGGCCAGCACACTGTCAGCGAAACCACTGCCACCAACACGAACCTGGGCGAGTACAATACGTGGATCGAGTGTCGCGACAACAACGGCACGGGCAGTGTCGTGGCGGCGCAAGCCAACAACTCGCCGCTCTCCGTCAACGTGCCGGACGGCAGCGACATCGTCTGCACCATCCTCAACGTGCGCCAGACAGGGACGATCTACGTCAACAAGGTGGTCGACTGGAACGGCATTCCAGCAGATCAGAATCAGACCTTCGAAATCTGCATCTTCGGCCCGTCCTACCCGGACGGCAACTGCCAGACCACGGATTACGATGGCGGCCTGCTCACATGGCCAGGCGTGGAAACCGGCTACTATGACATCGTCGAGACTGATCCCGGCGGCGCCTGGTCTGTCGTCATCGACAGCAGCCCAGTTTCGGTCCCCTGCAACGGCTCGGTCAGCGCTACGGTTACCAATACGCGCAAACGTGGCAGCCTGGAAGTCACCAAGTTCGTCAACTGGAATGGCGCCACGCCCGATCCATCCAAGACCTTCGCCATCTGCATCAGCGGTCCCTCCTATCCAACGCCCAACTGCCAGACGGCCGACTACGACGGTGCGACACTGCTGTGGACCGACCTGATTCCCGGCAGCTACGACATTGCCGAAACCAACCCGGGCAGCCAATGGTCGGTGACCATTGCCGACACGCCTGTGCAGGTTCCGGCCGACGGGACCACGGCCAAGGCTGCAGTTGCCAACACGTACAAACGCGGCAGCCTGACCGTGACCAAGATCGCCAACTGGAACGGCGTCAGCCCGGATGCCAACCAGGCGTTTGAAATCTGTATCGCCGGCCCATCGTATCCTACCGGCAACTGCCAGAGCATCGGCTATCTGGGCGGCGCATTGAACTGGCTCGACCTCATCCCAGGCTCCTACACCGTCAGCGAGACGGACGTCGGCCCCCTGTGGACGACAGTCGTGACTGGCTCACCTGCAACAATCGTGAGCGGCGGCGAAGGCGCCACGGCCTCAGTGGTCAATACCCGCAAGCTGGGCAGCCTGCAGATCACCAAGACGGTCAACTGGAACGGCGCCGACCAGGACTTCAGCCAGTTCTTCCACATCTGCATCACCGGGCCCAGTTATCCCGGCGGCGACTGCCAGACAGCCGGCAGCAGTGGCGGCGTGTTAAACTGGAGCAACTTGATCCCCGGCGACTATACCGTGAGTGAAACCGATCCCGGCAACTTATGGATCGTGCAGGTCCCGGCGGGCCCCGTCACTGTCCCCGGCAACGGCGGCAGCGCCTCGGCAGCTGTCACCAACACGCATAAGCACGGTACGCTGCAAGTCGTGAAGACCGTGAATTGGAACGGCGTTACGCCCGCGCCGGGCCAGACTTTTGAGATTTGCATCAAGGGTCCCTCCTACCCGGGCGGCAACTGCCAGAATATCGGCTCTGCCGGCGGTCCCCTGCATTGGTATGACTTGATTCCGGGCGACTACGTGGTGTCGGAGACGGCGCTGGGGGCCGAATGGACTACAACCATTGCCGGCTCGCCTGTCACAGTCATCGGCAACGGTGAAACAGTCAACGCCTGGATCACAAACACGCGCAAGCACGGCAGCCTGACCGTTACCAAGGTAGTAGACTGGAACGGCGTCGCACCCGACACGCAGCAGACTTTCCAGATCTGCATTACCGGCCCCTCTTACCCCAATGGTAACTGCCAGCCGGCGGCCTATGACGGCGGCGCGCTGCTATGGGATAACTTGATTCCTGGGGATTACGGTGTCTCCGAAGAGGCCTTGGGCAGCGAGTGGATCGTCACCATCGCCCCATCGCAGCTGACGGTACCTGCCGACGGCGCCCCGGTTGGCGCGTCCATCGTCAACCGCCGCAAGCTTGGCGGGCTCAATGTCACCAAGGTTGTCAATTGGAACGGCACTACACCCGACGAGACGCAGTCGTTCGAAATCTGCATCACCGGCCCGTCGTTCCCCGGCGGCAACTGCCAGACGGCGGACTACGACGGTGCTACCCTCACCTGGGCCGGCCTCATTCCGGGCGACTACACCGTTTCTGAAACGGCACCCGGCAGTGCGTGGGCCGTGACCGTGGACAACGCCACCGCTACCGTGCCGACCAACGGCGGTTCGGGCGACGCCACCATCACCAACACGCGCAGGCGTGGCAGCCTGACTGTGGCCAAGGTCGTCAATTGGAACGGCCTCACGCCCGACCAGGCCAAGACATTCCAGATCTGCATCAGTGGCCCCTCCTTCCCTGCCGGCGACTGCAAGACAGCCGACTTCGACGGCGGCGCTTTGCAGTGGAACGACCTGGTCCCCGGCAGCTATAGCGTGACCGAAAGCGACCCGGGTGTTGAATGGACGGTCCAGGTGACCGGCTCGCCTGCCGTTGTACCCACTGATGGCTCCGGCGCCTCTGCCAGCGTGCTCAATACACGCAAGCTGGGCAGCCTGAAAGTCACCAAGACGGTGAATTGGAACGGCGTGCAGCCAGATTCCAACCAATCGTTTACGATCTGCATCGCCGGCCCCTCTTATACCAACGGTGACTGCAAGAGCGTTGGCTTAAACGGCGGTGTGCTGACCTGGAAGGACTTGATCCCAGGTATCTACAGCGTGGCGGAGAACAACCCCGGCCGCGTGTGGGAGACGGTCGTGACCGGATCGCCGGCAACGGTGCCTGCTGATGGAGGCCAGGCAAGCGCAGCCATCGCCAACACGCGGCTGCAGCCGGCGCGTATCACCGTCACCAAGATTCTGACCGCCAGCGAGACGACACATTGGAGTTTTGTGCTGCGTCTCACGGGCGCGGAACCGCAGACGGTCACCGACAAAGAAGCCTCTACCACGTGGGAGGATCTTGAACCAAATCGCAGCTATGTGTTGAGCGAGGACGAGCCAGGCACACCCTGGGTGGAAGGCGAGTTCGCCTGTGCGATCGGCGGCGTCGCCGTCGGTGAGATACGCGGCGACGACGATATCCAGCTAACCCTGCACCCGGGCGACCACGCCATCTGCGCCAAGTACAATGGCATCGTCAGCGGCGGCACCGACCTGGAGCCAGTGGACGAGCCAATGGGAAGCTTCCACCTGTACCTGCCGACTGTCAGGCAGTAGGGGGATTCAGGCGTAGACCGCCTGGGAGATACTGAATGACAAAGTGCCACGCTCGGCGCACCAAGATCGCAGTAGGGTATGCGTCGGGCGCCGAGCGTGGCACAGCTTTGCCTGCCACTTACTACCGATTCACGACATTCCGTGCGCTCACCCAGCCACCCGGCTCACCGCGGTAGTTGATGCGCACCCAGGCGCCGTCTTCACTCGTCTCCAACTGTGTCCACTCGCTGCCCGGCACGACAAAGCCGACCGGCTGGCTGCTGGAATCGGGCCCAGTATAGACGAGCACGCGCGCTCCTGGGGATACAATACGCACCGCTATCCCTGCGCCCGCCGCCACATCAGCACCCGGCTCAGGTGTAGTTTCCAGGGTGACTTCTCCTGTAATCTCAACGCTAGCTTCGACCGTGGGCTCGACCGTGGCCCCTTCTTCCGTAGCTTCGATGGTAGCTTCTGGTGTAGCTTCTTCGCTGGTCGCAGCCTTGGTTATGACTTCTGTGGCCGTGACTTCCCCGGTAGCCGTGATCGTTTCTGTTGCGCTCTCGGTCGCAGTCGAACCCGGCGTAGCCAGCGTGACGGTCACCCGCTCGGTAGACGTGAGTTCCTCGGTCGCCGTCATCGGTGCACTCTCAGCCGCTGCATTCGCCTCAGTCTCGTTTACCGTCGCCGCCGTCTCTTCCGTGGCGCCGGCCGGCACGGTAAACAGGATCGGCTTGCCCGATTCCGTGTTGGGGCCAGCCCCATATGGCAGGTCCTCACCGCTCAACAGGGCGACGGCCGTGTCGAGCAGCACGTCGTCTTGGCTGAACAATGTTTCCTCACTGACCGGCACGTGGATGGTGGGCGCAACGCCCGTGCCCTCGATGATGATGTTTCCCTCGGCGTCCAGTGGGCGGCCGATGGGGATCAACAGCCCTTCCGGGCCGGGCATCAGGAACAGCACACGCGAACCGCCCATACCCCCCGTTGGGTACTGGCCAATGATGTCGGCTCGACCCTGGCGCGTCATGTCGTAGGCAAAGAACTCGCAGGCGCTGGCGCAGTTGGGACCGACGATGACGGCCACCTGCCCCTGGTACTGGAGTGACTCGTCGGGCGGGAAGAAGCGCTGCACCAGGTTGGGGTCGGTGTAGAACTTGCCCAGGTCCGGGTCGTACGATTCGGTATTGCCCAACACCAGCTCTTCGTTGTAGAAGTAGGCAGCCATCTGGTCGGCGAGGAAGCCGCTGCCGCCGCCGTTCTGGCGTAGGTCGATAATCAGACCCGGCACACCCAGGCTGTTGAGCGACTTCATCATCTGCTCCCACAGTTGGACGGTGAGCAACTCGTTGTCAAAGAAGCTATACACCTTGACGTAGCCAAGGCCGTTGTCCAGGATACTGAACTCCACCGGTAGCTCGGCCCCCGTCAAGCCACGTGAAAACGACGAGATACGGAAGCTGGCATCTTCCTGTTCCGCTGTCAGCGTCACAGTCTGCGTCTCATTGTCTTCCGGATTCATAAACGTCATGTCAACTTCCGTGCCAAGCGGCGCCCGAGTGGCGTAGCGTAGTTGCTGCAGCCGCCGGAAGTGCTGGGAGCCAAACGGCGCCGAGTACGGCTGGATGGTCGCCACAAAGTCGCCCACCGGCATACCACCCATCTCGGTGATCTCTGCACCCACTTGGATGCCTGCCTTCTCGGCCGGGCCTTCGGGCGTGACAAAGCTGACGATCGTGCGCCCGTCGTCCAGCTCACGGATCGCCATGCCCAGGCCGCCAGCCGTGTCGCGCTGAAAGTCCTCGGCGATAAATGGCGCCGTGATATGCCCGTCGGGGATGCTGATCATAAAGTCGCGCAAGGCCCGCCGATAGGCTTCCACGTCGTTGTTGGTCTCGGCATCTTCAAAGCGCGGGCGGAACTCGGCCACCATGGCGTCCCAGTCGATGCCCTTGAGTTCAGTGAACGCATACTCCTCACGAAACATCGCCACCATCTTGTCAAAAGCTTCGGTGTACGAAAGCTGCGAGAAATCGTCCAGCGCCACATCTTCCGACTCGATCAGGTCGACCTGCGGCCGTGCTGAACGGTCAAAGGTGAAGGGAGCCGTGTCCATGTTCACAACTGTGTAACCCGCCGGCAGTTGCACGATCGGATCGTCTTCGGTGAACAGCTTGCCGTCCTCGCCAAAGCCGCTGGGGAAGCCCTGCTGGTCGTCGGGGGCCCACACGATGTACTTGCCACCTGTTACTTCGCCGCCGCCGCTGGGGTTGGTCTTAACACGTGTCGAGGCATAGGCCGTAGACCAGCCACCGCCCATCAGGTCGCGGCGTTCCAGGTACGGGTCGCCAAAAGTGTTGCTCCAGTAGGCCATGGCATAGGTCATCACACCCTTGTCCTCCTGGCCGTCGTTGTCCACATCGCGCAGCGTGCCCTGCGGCGCGACCGGCAGCGACAGCGTCCAGGTAAAGGGCGGCGAGAAGAAGTCGCCCGTGATCACGCCCAACACCTGCGACTCCGGCGGCATCAGGAACCCACGGTTGCGGTCTACAAAGCCAGCCTGGTCCTCCAACACGATCAGTGGTTGGGCAACGTTGGCGACCAGCTCCGGGTTAGTGTAGTTCATCACACCTTCGACAATCACCGGCCCGCCTTCGTCATTCTGGACTTCGGCCGGCGGAACCTCTTCTTGAGCGTAGACAGGAGCAAGCGGTATAACAGCCGTGGCCGACAACAGCAGAACAGCCAAGATGCGGGACAGCGAAGGCAGGGCTAATTGAAACTGGGCAAATCGAGACATGGTCTTCCTCTTCGTTAGACGAACAAGATTCCGAATGGATGGTAGACACCATGGATGATCGACACCTACAGGCGGACCCGCTCATATTCGATGACGTCGTCCAAGATTTGGTTGAGGTCGTACTTTGGCTGCCAGCCGATAGCCTGTCGGATCTTGGCGGTGTCGGGGACGCGGCGACGCATGTCCTCAAAGCCGGGAGCATATGCCTCATTGTAAGGAATATACTGGATCGTGGAGGCAGTTTCTGTGCGTTCTATCACCGTCTGCGCGAGTTGGTTGATTGTGACCTCGTGGCCGCTGCCGATGTTGTAAATCTCGCCCGAAGTCTGTTCGCTCAAATCAAGCAACTGGACCACGGCGCGCACCGTATCGCGCACGTGGCAGAAGCAGCGTGATTGCAGCCCGTCGCCATAGACCGGGATCGGCTCGCCCTGAAGCGCCGCCCGCACAAAGCGCGGCACCACCATGCCGTAGCGCCCAGTTTGGCCCGGGCCGACGGTATTAAAGAAGCGCACGACTGTGACCGGTAGCCCGTACTCGCGGTGCGCCGCCAGCCCCAGAAACTCATCGAGCAGCTTGCTGGCGGCATAGCTCCATCGACTGCGGCTGGATGGGCCGAGCAGCAGGTCGTCATCTTCGGCAAACGGCACTTTAACGCCCTTGCCATATACCTCGCTCGTACTGGCAATCAACGTGCGGCAGCGATAGCGCTGCGCCGCTGCCAGCACCGCGTGCGTGCCCAATACATTGGTCTCGATCGTCTCCGTCGGCCGTTCCACCACGAGTTGCACGCCCACAGCCGCCGCCAGGTGCACGATGGCGTCAGCCTCGGAAGCCAGCCGGTCCAGCACCAAGGTGTTGGAAAGGTCATCGATGGCAAAGCTGTAGAGAGGGTGGCGCGCGAACAACTTGACATTGTCGAAACTGCCTGTGCTCAGGTTGTCGAGCACTGAAACGCTGTCGCCGCGTTCCAACAAAGCTTGCGCCAGGTGCGTTCCAATAAACCCCGCACCGCCAGTGATTAGAATATGCATAGCATCCTTTTCGAGAGTAGTAGGTTCAATGACCCTCATTATCGACAGGACCCGGCGATTTGCCAACCAGAGTGTGGGATGTACAATCACCTGCCTATGACCCTGCCTGTCACGAACGAATGGGGCTTTGACCTCCTGCTCGAAAATACGGAGGACGGCTACCGCGCCAGCGTACTGCAATCGCCGGCGGGCGAGGCGTGGGCATCCTTCTCACTGCCCTTCGAACCGCGCGAGCAACACGCTTTCGTCCAGCAATTGCTGGCGGACCCAGGCAAGGACGAACGCATGCGCGCCGACCAATTTCTGCTGGCGCGCAAGGTCGGCGGCCGCCTGTTTGACGCCGTCTTTCATGGCCCGTTGCTGCCGCTTTGGCAGGAAAGCTGGCGCCGCGCCTACGCCGAACGCGCCACGCTTCACCTGCGGCTGCGCTTAGGCGACACGCCCGAACTGCGAGCCCTGCCCTGGGAGTATCTCTACGACCCCACGCGCGACGAATTCCTGGCCCTGTCCGTGCACACGCCGCTGTCCCGCTTTTTCGAGCGCGCACACCAGGTAGCCCCCTTCCCCGTCGACCTGCCCTTGCGCGTGCTGGTCGTCATGGCCGGTCCAGAAGGCTACCCGCCATTGGCCATCGGCCGCGAGTGGCGCGACCTGGTCGATACCGTCGACTACCTGGCCGCCAACCGCCAGCTTCTTTTCGAGCGCCTGCCACGTCCCACGCTGCTCGACCTGCAGCGCCGCCTGCGCCAGCACCAATACCACGTCGTGCACTTCATCGGCTTTAGCATCTACGAGCCGCAGACACGCGAGGGCGTGCTCATCTTTGAGGATGAAATGGGCCGCGGCCGTCCGGTTAGCGGCCAGCACCTCGGCGCGCTGCTGGGCGACCACTATTCGCTGCGACTGGCGCTCGTGTCCTCGCGCAACTCGGCCCGTATTCCCGGCATCGACCCGGCCGCCCAAGTCGTCGAGCAGATCGTACGTCGCGGCACGCCCGCCGCTGCATTTCAGCCTACCAAGCTGCTCGATCGCCCGTCGCTCGCCTTTGTGCACGACTTCTACAGTGCCCTGGCCAAGCTGGGGGCCGTCGACGTCGCCATGGCCGAAGCCCGCCGCGCCGTCCAACTCGAAGAAGGTGGTGCAGGCTGGGGCCTTCCCCAACTGGTAAGCCGCGTGCGCGACGGCAAGCTCTTCATGCTGCGCCCGCCGCCGCCGGTTCCTGCCAAACCCCGCTTCAATTTGCGCTCCGTTTTCTCGTCACGGCCAAAGACCTGACCCTCTCGCTCCTTTACTTCGTCGGCAACCTCACCGACAAAGCGTCACATTGCGGTATACTGTTCAGACTGGAAATCAACTATTCTCGCTGAGGATGCGTCATGACGACTGCAACAATTGGTTTGATCGGGCTGGCCGTGATGGGCCAGAACCTTGTGCTCAACATGGAACGCAACGGCTACACGGTGGCCGTCTTCAACCGCACGACGGCGGTGACGGAGGAGTTCATTGCCGCCCACTCTGACAAGAAGCTGGTTCCTGCACGCACGCTGGAGGAATTTGTCGCCAGCCTGGAGCAGCCGCGCCGCATTCTGATCATGGTCAAGGCCGGCGCCGCCGTGGATGCGGTAATCGACGGTCTCGTCCCCCTGCTCGACAAGGGCGATCTCATCATGGATGGCGGCAACAGCTTTTACGCCGACACTGACCGCCGCAGCCAGGCCCTTGCGCTGCAAGGTTTTAACTACATGGGCGTCGGCGTCTCCGGCGGCGAAGAGGGCGCGCTGTGGGGTCCCAGTATTATGCCCGGCGGTACCCCGGAGGCTTGGGCGCTGGTCTCTGACCTCATGCAGGCCATTGCCGCCAAGGCACCTGAAGACGGCAAGCCCTGCGTTGCCTACCTTGGCCCTCGCAGCGCCGGCCACTATGTCAAAATGGTGCACAACGGCATTGAGTACGGCGACATGCAGCTTATCGCCGAGGCTTACCATATTTTGCAGCAGGCGCTCGGCCTCGAAGCCGCCGAGCTGGCCGCCATCTTTGAGGAGTGGAACAAGGGCGAGCTCGACAGCTACCTTATCTCCATCACGGCCCAGATTTTTCGCCGCATCGACGACCTGACCGGCAAGCCGCTGGTAGACCTGGTGCTGGATACGGCGCAGCAGAAGGGCACCGGCAAGTGGACCAGCCAGGATTCATTCAATATCGGCGCCGCTGTGCCCACCATCAACACGGCCGTGGTGGAACGCATCATCTCCAGCATGAAACCCGAGCGCGTGGCGGCTTCCTCCATCCTGCCGGGACCGAACACGGTTTATGAAGGCAGCAAGCAGGAACTGATCGATGCCGTGCGCCAGGCGCTCTACGCTTCCAAAATCAGCGCCTACGCCCAGGGCATGGCCATGCTGCGCATCGCCAGCCACGAGTACGGCTACAGCCTTAACCTGGGCGAGGTAGCTTCGCTCTGGCGCGCCGGCTGTATCATTCGTGCCCGTTTCCTTAACCGCATCACCGAGGCCTTTGTCCGCAGCGCCGACCTGCCCAACCTGCTGCTTGACGAATCATTCAATCAATCGGTGCAGGAGCGGCTGCCGGCCTGGCGCTTTGTCGTGCGCACTGCCGTCGGCCTTGGTATCCCGGCGCCCGCCTTTAGCGCCAGCCTCGCCTATTACGACAGCTATCGCAGCGCCCGCCTGCCCGCCAACCTGATCCAGGCGCAGCGCGACTACTTTGGCGCCCACACCTACGAGCGCACCGACATGGAGGGCACGTTCCACTCGGAGTGGGCGTAACCTATGAACCGCTGGATCGTTGCTTTTCTCGCTATTCTCGTATTCGGCAGCGCCTGGCTGTGGTGGTCGCGGCCTAATGGGGAGCTGGCGGCAGGCCCGCTCACCCTGAGTGACCTGGACGCCAACCCAGTGGCCGCCGTCGCAGACCCGGGTGTTGACCCTGCGGTCGGCCCCGGCGTCGGGCGTATGGCCCCCGATTTCACGTTGCAGACACTTGACGGCGGCACTTTCCGCCTTAGCGAGCAGCGCGGCAAACCGGTGGTGCTCAACTTCTGGGCCACCTGGTGTGGGCCATGCCAGAATGAGCTGCCTGCCGTGCAAAAAGCCGCCGCCCACTTTGGCAACGATGTTGTCTTCGTCGGCGTGGACCAGGGCGAAAAGGCCGAAGTCGTGCAGACCTTTGTCGACAAGCTCGGCCTCACCTTCACCATCCCCATGGATGCCGACGGCGCTGTGGGCTACGACTATAACGTGCAAGGACTGCCGACCACATTCTTCATCGACCGCAATGGTGTAGTCAAGAGCCTGTGGATGGGAGAAATGAACAGCGTCACGTTGGCAGAGAATATCGCACGAATCCAATGAGTGGGCAGACTTCCCGGGAGGGGCGGGCTTCCCGGAAGGGGTCACCTAGAAGCTGAGCCGAACGCTGGAGCGAATACGGTTACTGGAAGGTAGTACTGGATCTTAGACTGGATAGTTGCCAATGTCTGCATCTGTAAAGCCACCCACTGTTGCGGAAGCAAATCCGCTCGTGCCGCCGACGGACGAGCGGCCGGTCTTTGTCAACCGCATGTTTGCGCGCATTGCGCCGACCTATGACCTGATGAACCGGTTGATGACTTTTGGCCAGGACCAGGGTTGGCGGCGCAAGCTGCTGGAGGCATGTGCGCTGCCACCGCACGGAATTTTGCTGGATATCGGTACGGGCACAGGCGATATTGCTTATGCCGCCATGCAGCAGTATCCCGGGGTGCAGGCGATCGGCTCCGACTTCACCTACGAGATGATGGCCGCGGGCGTCGGCAAGGTGCCTGGGCTGTTTGTGCCGTTTGTACAGGGCGACACCTTTGCCTTACCCTTTCCCGACGAAACTTTTGACGCCGTGGTATCCGGCTTCCTGGTGCGCAACGTGGTTGACCGCATAGCAGCCTTCCGCGAGATGGCGCGTGTGACGAAGCCCGGCGGCCGCGTGGCCTGCCTGGAGATTGCCCCGCCGACCAACGCCTTGTTGGAGCCGTTCTTCCGCTTCTATTTCTTTCGTATCGTGCCGCTGATCGGTGGTCTCGTTTCGGGGGACCGCAAGGCATACTCATACCTGCCGCACAGCACGGTCGAGTTCCCACCGCCCGACGCGCTGGCGCGGCTGATGGAGCAAGGGGGGTTGAGTAATGTGTTCTACCATGAATACATGATCAACACAGTGGCCATTCACGTCGGCACCAAGCTCAAGAACACGCTGAAGTAGAGGCCAACATGGAAAACCTCGAACTGCACGGCGAACGCGCCGCCCTGCGCGGCAACCCTAGCTTTGTCTGGCGTGCGGGACAAGACCGCCGCCTCGACATGATCCTCCAGTGGGGCATGCGCAACCGCCGGGTAGAGCACTACAGTACGAACGGCAAGGCCCCTCCATCCGGACCCATTGCCGGCCCTGGTCTCGGCCGCGTGCTGGTGGACGGCTGTGGCGTAGGCATGTACGTCAAGGCACTGCTGCCGTTTGCGCAGGAGGTCGCCGGCATCGACATCGAGTGGGACCACCTGGAGATTGCGGCCAGGAACGTGCCCGAGGCGCAGCTTGAACTTGCTGCGTGCGAAGCGCTGCCCTACCCCACGGGCAGCTTTGACTTAGTGCTCAACCATGAAGTGCTGGAGCACGTAGACGACGACCGGTTGGCCGTGGCGGAAATGGTGCGCGTGCTCAAGCCGGGCGGCCGCGCCGTGATCTTCGTGCCCAACCGGCTCTATCCCTTTGAGACGCACGGTCACTACTGGCGGGGCGAATACCACTTCGGCAACACCCCGCTCATCAACTACCTGCCCGACCCACTGCGCAACCGCCTTGCACCGCACGTGCGCGCTTACACCGCCAAGCGCCTGCGCCACCTTTTCCTGGGCCAGCCCGTGCGCATTGTTCATCACACCCAGATCTATCCGGGCTATGACAACATTGCCGCCCGCCGTCCCGAGCTAAGCCGCTGGATCCGCCGCATCACCTATGCACTGGAAAACACACCGCTCACTGCCTTTGGTCTCAGCCATTTTCTGGTAGTGGAAAAAGTCCAAATCACATAATCGGCGCATCCCTACCGATTTGACAATGCCGCCGACGATGCTACAATCTAGTCAGACTAGTCAGGGGGTGAGTTATGGCACGCGTATGGCAGCTGCAAGAAGCAAAGAGCCGTTTCAGCGAGGTCGTAGAGGAAGCGCTCGAAAACGGCCCACAGGTAGTTTCTCGGCGCGGCGAGGAGGTAGTTGTCATCCTCTCGTACCTCGAATACAAGCAGATGAAAAAGGCGCAACTGCCGCTGGGCGAGTTCTTCCGCCAGTCACCGCTTGTTAGCGTCGAGGACCTCGACCTCACGCGTGACAGTAGTCTAGCCCGCCCGGACATCGAACTGTAGCGGGTACCCCATGAAATACTTGCTCGATACCAACGTTATCTCAGAATTCCGCAAATCGCACCCCAATCCCAAGGTTGTAGCGTGGCTTGACATGGTCGACTCGGAAACGGTCTATCTCAGCGTCATTACGATTGGCGAACTGCAAAAAGGCATCGCGCGATTGCCCGATGAGAAACGCCGGCAGTCCCTTCAAGCATGGCTTGAGGAAGACCTGCTCGTGCGCTTTTCTGGGCGCATCGCCTTGCTCGACGTCGGGGCGCTGTTGACGTGGGGAAGTCTGCTCGCCCAGTTGGAGAAGGCAGGGCAGGCAATGCCCGCCATTGACGCCCTGATTGCCGCTACCGCTATTTATGGCGGCTTCGTCCTTGTAACCCGCAACGAAAAGGACTTTACCAACGCTGGAGTTGATATATTCAATCCTTGGCAGTAAACAAGAGCATCAGTGCCGTGACTACACATTTTTCCCTCTCACCCAACCTCACCCTTTTGTGGGAACGACTACCCCCTTTTTTGGCGTTGTTCCCTGCGACATGATAGGCTATCCGTTACGCTGCGCGCGGGCGTAGATGTGGTAGCCCACGCACCGGACAAAAACAATGAATCGACTCGACCGTCACGACTACATTCTCATGGCGCGCCGCAAACGGCAGCGCGCCGCCGCCAACAAGCCCCAGGTTTGGAAGCGCATCGGCCAGGCTCTCCTCGTCCTCCTGATCTTTGCCGCAATCTCAGCCCTTACCATCACCGGCGTGGTCGCCGCTACTGTGGTAGGCGTTTATAACGAGTACGCCGCCCAACTGCCCGACGTCGGCGTGATCGAACAGCAGCAGGATCAGTTCCAAACGGTGCGCATCTACGACCGCACCGGCACCCAGCTGCTCTACGAAAGCGTAGACCCGCGTCCCTTTGGCGGCGACCGCCGCTTCCTGACGCTTGATAAGATGTCACCCTGGGTCGCCAAGTCGGCCGTAGCCCTGGAAGACCGCAACTTCTGGACCAACCCCGGCGTCAACGTGCGCGGGCTCTTCCGTGCCTTTATGTCAAATGTCCAGGGCGGGACCGTGCAGGGCGGTTCGTCAATCACCCAGCAGTTGATTAAGAATGTGGTTATCCCCGTCGAGGATCGCACCCAACAGTCCTACGCCCGCAAGATCAAGGAAGTGCTGCTCTCGCTCGAGCTTACGCGGCGCTACCCGAAGGAAAAGCTGCTCGAGTGGTATCTCAACTATAATTTCTACGGCAACCTCGCCTATGGCGTGGAAGCCGCCAGCCAGGTCTACTTTGGCAAGAGCGGCAAGGACCTGACGCTGGCCGAGGCCGCTATGCTTGCCCCCATCCCGCAGTTTCCGGCCCTCAACCCGATCGATAATCCCGAGGATGCCAAGACACGCCAGGGCATTGCGCTGCAGGCGATGGTGGAATCCGGCGATATCACGCAGGCCGAGGCGGAAGCCGCCTTTGCCGAACAGCTCAACCTCCGCAAATCGGTGGCCGAACGCTTTGACGTCATGACGGCCCCCCACTTTGCGCTCTATGTGCTCGACCAGCTCAAGCGAGAGTACAACACGTCCGACGACCCCTTCTACATCTGGAAGAAAGGTTTAACTGTCTACACGACGCTCGACGTGGAACTGCAGAAGTACGCCGAGCAGGTGGCACGCGAACAGGTCAAAATCTTGGCCGAACAAGGCAAGAACGCCAGCAACTCGAGCGTCGTCGCCATCAAGAATGACACCGGCGAAATCCTCTCTATGGTCGGCTCGCTGGATTACAACAACGACGAAATCGACGGCCAGGTCAACATGGCCACCTCCGAACGCCAGCCCGGTTCCAGCTTTAAACCCTATGTCTATCTGACTGCCCTGCAGCAGGGCATGACTCCGGCCTCGATGATCCTGGATGTGCCGACCGCCTTTCCGCAGGCTGACGGCACCTACTATCGGCCGGAAAACTATGACCGCCAGTATCATGGCCCGGTCTCGTTGCGCAACGCGCTGGCGCGTTCGTACAACATCCCGGCTATCAAGGTGATGGACCAGGTCGGCGTGGCCACGGCGCTGCGCACGGCCCACCGCATGGGCATCAACGGCCTCAATCGCGGCCTCAACTTCTACGGTCTCAGCCTCGTGCTGGGCGGCGGCGAGGTCTCGCTGCTCGACCACACCTTTGCCTACAGCGTCTTTGCCAACAGCGGCAACATGGTCGGCGAACCGCTGCCCGCCGAGGAAATCCAGAGCGGCTACCGCACGCTCGATCCCGTCTCGATCCTGCAAGTGCGCGACAGCGACGGCAACATCCTCAAGAAGTACGAGCAGCCAACGGCCGAGCGCATCTTCAGCCAGGAAGTCGCCTACCTGATGCAGGACATTATGAGCGACGACGTGGCCCGCGCCTCCGCCTTTGGCGCCAATACGGCATTGACGCTGCCCGACCGCAAGGTGGCAGCCAAGACCGGCACGACCAATGGGTTCAAAGACAACTACACGATGGGTTACACGCCGCAACTCACGGTCGGCGTATGGGTCGGCAACACCGATAATGAGTCGATGGAGAATGTAACCGGCCTGTCGGGCGCGGCCCCCATCTGGAATGCAGTCATGCAGAAGTACCATGAGGGGCTGCCCGCCATCTGGTACGACCGCCCGCCGGGTATCGTAGATCGCGTGATCTGCCAGCCGAGCGGCCTGCTGCCCACCGACAACTGCCAGGACCAGCGGTCGGAGATCTTCGTCGCCGGCACTGAGCCAACTGTTTCGGACAACATCTGGCAGTCCTTTGACATCGACAAGGAGACCGGCCTGCTGGCAGGCCCGACCACGCCGCCCGACCGCATCGAGCCGCGAGTCTACCAGATCCTGCCGAGCGAAGCCGCCGACTGGGTGCGCGAAAGTGGCCTGGAACAACCCCCCAGCCAAAGCACGGCGGCGCGTCCCGAAGATTTCGACCCCGACAGCGCCATCATCTCGCCCACTGTCGGCAGCTACGTCGCCGGCCAGTTCGACGTGATCGGCAATGCCCGGGGCGGCCCCTTCCGCCTGGAGATTGGCGCCGGCCTTGAGCCAACCGAATGGACGATGATCGGCGCCGAGCGCGGTGACGAGGTGCAAAACAACGTACTGCAGCGCCTGGATACCACGGTCTTCCCCGAGGGACCCTACACGCTGCGGCTGACAGTCAACCGCGGCGACGGACCCAAGGTCGCAACCGCACCGCTGACAATCGACAACACGCCGCCCACCATTGTGGTGACGGAGCCAAAACCTGATCGGCTGTACGTAATGGATCAGGACGAACAGATCAACGTCAACGCCTTGGCCAACGACAACCTGACGATCGGCCGCGTAGTCTTCATGATCGACGGCCAGGGATTTGGCGAAAGCACCGTCTCACCATACAACCAGCGCTGGGAAATGACCATGCGCGACATCAACTCGGCTGACGGCGGTACACCATGGCCGGCGTTTACCAGCGACGACCCTGACATCCAGCCGGGCATGGTCGCTACATACCCCGGCGGCTTCCAAGCCATCATCACCAACGGTGGCGTCTATCTGGAAGGCCACGAGATCAAGGTCGTCGCCTACGACGCCGCGGGCAACGCCGCGGAGAGCGAACCCATCCGCGTGTACGTAAGACACGAAAAGAAATAAACCATCGTGCCTCGCACGGCCGCACACGAAAGACTGAGCATGCCACTTATCCTTGTTACCAATGACGACGGTATCTCCTCCTCCGGCCTGCTCGCCCTCAAGCAGCAGCTGGAGCCGCTCGGCGACGTGCTGGTGCTGGCGCCCGAGCGCAACTGGAGCGCCACCAGTCACCTCAAGACCATGCACAAGCCGCTGCGCATTACGCAGGTAACGTTGGCCGACGGCAGCAAGGGCTTTACCTGCAGCGGCAGCCCGACCGACTGCGTGGCCATGGCCATGGGCGGCGCGCTGGGCGCCAAGCCCGACCTGGTCGTCAGCGGCATCAACACCGGCCACAACGTTGGCATCGATATTACCTACAGCGGCACCGTAGCTTGCGCCATGGAAGCCGTTATCCTCGGTGTGCCCGGCGTGGCGGTCAGCTCGTCCCACCCGACAAAAGCCAGGGGCGATCTGGCGGAGATTCACCAATACACCGGCGAGGTGGCGCGCGGGGTGGCGCAGCGCGTGCTCAAGCATGGGCTCCCGGCGCAGACACTGATCAATGTCAATGTACCGGGCATACCACCCGGCGAGATCCTGGGCGTGCGCATTACGCGCATGGGCGGCCGCCGCTATGATATCGACGAAGTGATCAAGCGTGATGACCCCTATGGCCGGCCTTACTACTGGCTGGGCGGTTCGCATCCGATCGACGAGGACGACCTGGCGACGGACGTGGGTGCAGTCAAGCATGGCTACATCAGCGTCACGCCCATTGCGCTCGACCTGACCAACTACAATTTCCTCAGGCACCTCGATGACTGGGGCTTTGAAGAGCGCAGCACTGCCCATGTCTCGGGGGCATACGCAGCAGGACAAGGCGGCGATGGTCTTTAAGCCGCCGCCCTGCCCCACACGCTGGGAAGGGCTGGCCGCGTCGTTCTGGATCGTGCTCATCGACCTGCTGCTGGTTGTGTGGGCAATCCGCCGGCCGGCTGACATGCTCAAATTCTTGCTGGTCGTAGTCGTGGTTGGCAGCCTGCCGGTGCTTGCTCACCTGCTCCTGCGCACGTGGGCAGCATTCACGCTCGAATACTGGGTGGACCGCAACGCCATTACGGTACGCTGGGCCTACCTGCGCCAGATCATTCCGCTGCCCAGCATCGTCCACATTGATGCCGACCATGACCTGCCCATCGGCAAGCCCCGCCCATTGAACTGGCCTGCCCCCTATCTGCGCAACGTGGGCCACGACCAAAGCATCCAAATGTTTGCCACACGCCCGCCGGCACAGGGCGTACTGTTTGACACGGCGGACGGTACTTTTGTTCTCTCGCCCGTCGACCCGCAAGCCATGATTGAAACTGTGCAGGAACGTTACGCCATGGGACCTTCGCTGGTGCTGGCGCCGGCGCGCGTGCGGGCCGGTCGTCTCAACCGCCTGCTGCCGTCCGACCGATTGGGCGTCTGGCTGCTGGTCGGCGGCCTGTTGGGCGTACTGATCCTGTTTGGCGTGTTGATGATTAGCTTCCCGAATTTGCCGGATGTTTTGACGGTTCGCTACAATAGCGCGGGCTTGCCGGAAGAGATTCGGGAGAAGGGTGCCTTGTACCGGCTTCCCATCATCGGGCTGCTGGCCTGGGGGATCAACGGCATCGCCGGCCTGGTTTTAATGGCGCGACGCCAGGCAATGGCTGCCTACATGTTGTGGAGCGGCGCCGTCGTGGTGCAAATCTTTTCATTGCTGGCGCTGGTCAGTCTGATCACGTAATCTCGGTGGACAGGACGCTTTTGTGACCGATTCCGCATCACCGGTATTTTTGACCATCATTATCCCCGCCTATAACGAAGAGCGCCGTCTCCCGCCTACGTTGGACAAGATCGCAGCTTTTCTACGCAGCCAGCCATATCGCAGCGAAGTTCTGGTGGTGGAGAATGGTTCGCGCGACGACACGTCGGGCGTGGCCGAACGCTTTATCGCCGACCATGTGCGCTCGGAAGACCCATTTACAATTGCGCTCACGCACAGCACGCCGGGCAAGGGTGCGGCAGTTCGTCACGGCATGCTGATGGGCCAGGGCAAATACCTGTTCATCTGTGACGCCGACCTGGCCATGCCGATTGAAGAGATCGCCAAGTTTCTGCCGCCCACGCTCAAGTCCGGCGTCTACGACATTGCTATTGCCAGCCGCGAGGCGCCAGGCGCCGTGCGGATTGACGAGCCGGCCTACCGGCACATCATGGGGCGCGTCTTCAACTTCCTCGTGCGCGTCTTGGCCGTGCCCGGCATCCAGGACACCCAATGCGGCTTTAAGATGTTTACGTGCGAAAGCGCAAAGCTCACCTTTGCCCTGCAAAAGCTGGACGGTTGGAGCTTTGACGTCGAGGTGCTCTACATCGCCCGCCGCCACGGTCTGCGCCTGGTCGAGATCCCCATCCGCTGGTACTACCAATCGGATAGCCGCGTGCGCCCCGTCCAAGACACCATCAACATGGTGCGCGAGCTGCTCAAAATCCGCCGCAACGGCCGTCGAGGCCTGTATGATGGCAGTGGGACACCTGCTGCCAGCGAATTTGGCGCCACCAGTCTGCAAAGCCCGCTGGAGTGAGTGCTCACTCTCTCACCCTCCCCCGGTACGCTACCCCTACCTGCACCATGTTCGCCACATAATGCGCCACGCACGGCAGCAGCAGGCTGCCCGCCAGCAGGAATAGCGTCCCCAGGATGATCCCCGCCAAGACTGCCCCGATCATGCCCCACGTCCCCTGCGGGCTGTGCAGCAGGCCAAAGAGGATGCCAAAGCCGACCACCAATACAGGGCCGGGCAGCAGCGGCGTGAGGCCACCCACCAGCAGGCTGCGAAAGAGCAGTTCCTCCAACAGCACGACCGTGACCATGGCCAAGGCGGTTAACAAAAACTCACGCCCGTCCTTTGGCACGATCAACTCAATGACAAGCGACGAATAGTAGCGTTCACCGGTGCGTTTGACTACCCAGCGTGTGGCCAGCAGGAAGACTGCGGCCAGGACAAGCCCGGCCAGCACGCCCAAAGCTGCCTGTGCCCAGGCGTGCGCAGCCGTCCAACCCAGCACGGTTCGATCAAGACCGCTCATCCAACCAAGGCCAATGCAGGCGGCAATCAGCACCAGACGCACGACAGTCTCGAGCGGATGCAGCAGCGGGTTAGACTCAGGGCGCCAGGTGCGCAACAGGCGCGCGGTGAGATAAGTGTTGTAGCCGATCCATGTGGTGAGGGCCAAGGTCAGGAGGACAAAGAGAATGTAATACGGTGAAAGCATGAAATCATCCTTGGCGCTTGGTTTGCCTCACGCGGCCGGTCGTGGTACAATTGTTCCAGTTAGAGGAGCTACGCGCTTCTCTCGATTGGCGGGAACAATGGCGTTCCTGCCTTTTTTATTGGCTCGCCGGACACTGCCCTTCCACTGACGTTGCCCCGCCACTGTGTTCAGCCCGCACGCCTTCGTGCGGACCGGCACGCCTTCGTGCCCCATCCATCGCCTACAATGCAACACGCCGCGAACAATGTTACAACGTTTTGGCCTATACTAAGGTATGCGCTGGCGGAAGGCGCTACCTACATGTTCAATCGTGCTACGTCTGCCCTGTCCATCCCGTGACAAGTGGTGCGCGGATCGATGACGATTGTCCCTGGTATTTTGCGCCGGCTTTGCTATCATGCCAGTATAAATGTTGTGATTTTTTCTTTCGCAACCAGTCTATTGCCTGACCCAACCCAATAGGAGGTCAAAAAGTGAAAGTTGTTGTTTTGGTCAAACAAACCCCGGACACAGCCGAACTGCCCAAGGTTTCGGCGGATGATGTCCGCGCGGGCAAGGTCAAGGCCACGATGGTGATCAACCCGTGGGACGAGTACGCGGCCGAAGAAGCCATTTTGCTGGGCGACCGCTTTGACGCCGAGTCGGTGGCAATCAGCATGGGCGTGCCGGAAGCGGCCGACGCCCTCAAGCACACGCTGGCCATGGGCGTGGGCGCGGCTGCCCTTGTCAATTCGGCGGGTGTAGTCGGCGGCGACCTATTTACGACTGCCGAAGCGCTGGCCAACGCCGTCAAGGAGCAGGGTTCTGTGGACCTGGTGCTGACGGGCAAGCAGAGTGTCGATGACAACAGCGGCGCCGTATTTGCGGGCGTTGCTGCCAAGCTTGGTTGGCCGTTGGTATCCGGCGTGTCAAAGATCCTGGACGTTTCGGGCGGTCGTGTCACCGTCGAACGGTTGGTCGAAGGTGGCCAGGAGACATTGAGCGTACCGCTGCCGGCCGTTCTCAGCGTGGGCAAGGAGATTAACGACCCGCGCTACCCCAGTTTCATGGGCATCCGCAAGGCCAGCAAGGCCAACATTCCGGTCACGCCGGCAGGCATTGCCCCCAACAGTGGCAAGACGCAGTGGACAAACGTCCGCAAGCCCGAAGAACGCAAAAGCAAAGTCACGATAATCGACGGCGCCTCCGCCCAGGAGAAGGCCGCCAAGCTGGCCGACGCCTTGATTGCAGACAAGGTCATCTAAGGAGAAAGCACCCATGTCCGTTCTTGTTTGGATCGAACAATCGAAGAGTGGCGCAACAACGAATGTCGTCGCCAACTCTTGGGAAGTATTGGGCGCTGGTCGCAAGGTGGCCGATGCCCTTGGCACCTCGTTGGTAGCGGCCGTGATCGGCAGCGACACCGCCGCAGCAGCAGAAGAGGCGCGCACCTACGGCGCCGACACCGTTCTTACACTGACCAACCCAGCCTTGGCCGAGTACAGGCTGAGTGGCTATGCGGCCGCCCTCAAGAAGGCCGTAGCCGAATCCGGCGCCACCATCCTACTGGCAGCCGCCACCACGCGCGGCCGCGAATTGACCGCCACCGTAGCCTGTGAGCTGGATGCGGGCCTTGCTCCCGACGCCGTGGACCTGCGCGTCGAAGGCGGCAGCCTGGTCGCCGTACGCTCGGTCTACTCCAACAACATCCTGACCGACGTCACCTTCTCCAGCCCGGTGCAGGTCGCCAGCGTGCGCGCCCGCTCGTTCCCGCTGCCCGAAGCCGGCGCCGCCCGCGGCGAGGTCAAGGCCGTGGATGCCGGCGTCAGCGACGGCTCCATCAAGGAGCAGGTAGTCGAGGTCAAGACCTCAGACAGCGGCGAAGTCAGCCTGACCGACGCCAGCAAGATCGTGTCCGGCGGCCGCGGCGTCTCACAGGATCCCGCCAAGGGCTTCGAGTTGGTGGCCGCATTGGCCAACACGCTGGGCGCCGCCGTCGGCGCCAGCCGCGCCGCAGTCGATGCGGGCTATGTGCCCTACAAGTACCAGGTTGGCCAGACGGGCAAGACCGTCAAGCCTGATCTGTACATCGCCGCCGGCATCAGCGGCGCCATCCAGCACCTGGCCGGTATGGGCAGCAGCAAAGTCATCGTCGCCATCAACAAGGATGCCGAGGCCCCGATCTTCGAGAAGGCCACCTACGGTATCGTGGGCGACCTCTACGAAGTCCTGCCGGCCCTCAACGCCGAATTCAAGAAGCGCCTGGGCAAATAAGCCCGCCAGGCAGCTCCCTCTTCAATACCTCCAGGAGGTGGCACCTCCTGGAGGCCCCACCTCCTGGAAGTCGTTACGGCCGAGCTGTCGCTTGCGCCGGCCGATGCACCAGCATGTCCCACAAGCTAGCATTGAACTGCCTGGTCGCCAGGTAAAACAGCGCAGTGGCGAGCAGGATGTTGGGCAAAACTTCGTAGCCCAGCGGCATGATCGCCAGCATGAACAGCCCGCTGACAATGAAACCCCAGCGTGCATATTGGCCCTTGCTCAGCATCAACAGGGCCAGGGTCAGCTCAAACGCGGCGGCAAACAGCCCAAACAGCACTGGGTTCCAGGCCACGACGGTCCCAAACAACCAGCGATAGAGAGGAAACAGCGCAGTAGCGCCAAAGCCCAAGTATGCGGCCGGCGCTATCAGGACCAGCACCACGTGCACACCTATCGCCATGACAATAAAGAACAAGCCAAGGAAGATGCGGCCGGCATTGGGCCGCCACAGACAGAGACCTAATACAGCCAGGTTGAACAAAGAAGCCACCAGCATACGCTCCAACATTTTTCGATCCTTTCATACCAATCGTGCAACGCGGCTTGCATGGATCTATACGCATGCACGCGGCAGCGGGTATCGAATCGGGAACGATGGAGAACTAGGCCCAGGAAGAGCCCTCAGTGGCGGCATAGTTGGCGATGGCCTCGACGGATGCCGGACCTTCCAATAAGTGCACCAGCCCCAGGCCGCCGTGCACGCCATGCACGGTCTGCCAGAGCCCGCGTTGGGCGTTGTTGCGCCAGAGGTCGGTCAGGAATTGTTCAATGGCGGTCTGCGCTTCGGGGGCCAGGGCAGCAGCCGCGGTGCTGTTGTTGCGCGAGGGATCGAGCCGCTCCGGTTGCTCCGGCGCCAGCTCGCCAGCCAGAACACTCGCTACATGGCTTACGCGCGCGGCGTGTTTTTCACCCGTACCGCTGCGCAACGCCATGGCCAACACGGGCAGCACCGACAGCGCCAGCTTGATGCGCCCTGAAGCCAGCAGCGGCCGCAGCAGGTCGTCAAGCAGGTAGCTGACCAGCGCCTCGCCCTCCAGCAACTGCGGCGCGGCATTCAACAACTGCCCGGCCAGCCGCTGGATGTCGTTGGCGCTGGTGCGCTCACGCTGGAGCAGTGCGCGCAAGCGCAAGCCGTTGTTGCGCAACTCGTCGTCGTTCAGCTTGCGCCCAAACAGGTCGCGCATCCGCTGCTTAAATGTTGTCGGCTGCTCCCACTGGTCCAGCAGCGCCAGCGCCCGGTCGGATTGCCGGCGCTCAAGATAGACTTCCGATAAGCCCCAGGTGAGCGCCCGCTCGGGATTGCGCCCGTGGTAGGCACGCGCCCATGTCAGCCCCTTCTGCGCCTGTTCCTCGGCCAGTTCGGCTTCACCGGCAACCAGCAGCGCCCGCACGAGTGAGATCACGCCTTCGGAACGTGTCGGGTCACTGTCCGGGATTTTGTTCACCACCTCAACGGCATACTTGACTGCCCCTACTTCCACCAAGGTGGCAGCGGCGCCTGCCGCCGTCCACCCGTCGCTGCGGTTGCCCAAGGCGGCGAGACGATTGGCCAATTCCAGGCGAGCGTCGCGCGGCAGGCCGCGCAGCGGCAAGGCCCGAATGGCCTCGCGCAGCGTATAGACCTGAAAATCCACGTCGGCGTCTGCCGTGGGACGCTTCACCTGGCGCAGCAGCGTGGGGTCACCCTGGCGCAGTGAGAGTCCGCCCTCGCGCCGTGCAGCCTGGATGTTGGCGATGGTCGTAAGCTGGGCCAGCACTTCGTCCACCAGCCCGGCCTGGCCAAAGACGGTGGCAGTCAGGCGCCGGCTGTGCAAACTGGTGAGTGAAGCATTGCGAAAGGTGTCCACGCCCAAGGCCAGCAGGCGAGCCATCTTGGTGGTTCCTGTCGAGGCAATGGGAGCACCTGCGCGCGGCGCAGCGCGCCGCAACCTGTCCGCGGCACCGGCAGTAATGTCGAGCACGAAATGTGCCCCCGCATCGCCAAAACGGCGCAAGGCGTTGGCCATCAATGCCAGCGTGAGTGGGTGCGGTCCGGTACGCAGAAACGTCTCCGCCAGTAGACCGCGCTGGTCGGGCTGCAACATGAGCCGGTCCCACGGCTTGGGAAACTGATCAAGCCGTTCGAGAAAGGCAAAGGCCAACTGCCGGTCGCCGATATTGGCGGCGGCGGCGGCGGCATAGAGCAGGCGCTCGGCATCTTGGCTGTTCGACTCGCCCAGCGACCGCTGAAACAATGCCGGTGCGAATCCTGCCAGTTCGGCAGCTACGGCGTTCGCCAGGCCCCAGTGCTGGTCGATTTGCTTGGAGAGGCGGTGCAGGCAGTGGATAGGCGCCAATGGCTGGCGTGGTTCGGCCAGGTGTGCCACGCGCAACGCCTGCGTAAATTCGCCGGCGTCGGCGAGGCTCTGCCAGCAGCACTGCAGCAGCCACGTGTCAGGCCGAAAGACGGCACGTTCGTCTATCACGACGCCGTCCGGCGGCTGCGCCTGCGCAGCACTTGTCAGCGCAGTAATGGCGGCATGGGCCAACGGCTGCATGGTGGAATCTAGCGGCGGGATAGGGCTGGACGGCTGCAAATCCAGCGCCTGGCCGGTCACCTGGCCGGTCGGCTGCGCGGGTGCGTCTGCTGCCGGGGCAAGCGATGGAGATACCGTCATGGCAGTATCCGCATCAGTAACAATATGCCGGCCAGGATCAGCGCCACGGCAACCAGCACCATGCCCCAGCGACGCAGCACTGCTGCGCGCTGCACCTGGGCGCCGTGCGCGGCATGGGCCGTCACACCCGATGCAAGCAAGGCCGGGTTGCGGTGCGGTGCATTCTTGACTTTGGCCAACCACCAGGCGCGGTGACACTGCGCCCACAGGCCGATATCACTGGCACGCACCAAGGAGCGATCCTCACGCATAGACAGTTGCTGCCGTTTTACAGCCCTTCGTCACCATCGCCGGACACCTCGAGCAGCGCGCCATCCAACATACCATCGCGAGTAAACTGTGTGCCGAGGTGGCGGTCAAGGTTGGCTTCAAATGAAATCAGCGCCTGGCGCATCTGGTCCTGGCGGATGGCGAGCGTCAGATCGCCGCGCGTGCGTTCGAGCACCGAGCGCAAGACATCTGTACTGCGCCGCAGGCCGTCGGTGACGGCATCCGGGAAGTCCACCGTAATCAAATGGCTGTAGACCTCGTCCATAAAGTCCAGGTAGGGTTCGGCGGCCGCTACTTCGCCGCGGCGCACCAGGTCGAGCACAAAACGGCGCATCTCGCTGCCGGCCTCGCTCATTCCGCGCAAATAGGTGGCTCCCGTCACATAGAGGTCGGCCGGGGTTGGCAGGGGTGTATTGCGCACTACGGCGGCAACCAGATGGGCCTCGACCAGTTCCTTCAAAGCATCCTGCGTATAGCCGGCATGGTAGAGCGTAGGCTGGTCGGCGATGGCCTCCACCATTGCCTTGGCTTCTTCGCGCGCTTGGGCAAGCAAGGCATCGGCCTCGGCCCAATCATGGCGGTGAATGGCGCGGATCGCATGAGCGCAAGCGCGAGTCAACGATCGGCTGCGCGCCAAAGTCGCGTCGCGCAGCGCGTTGAGTGTCGTCATTTCGCCGCGAATCACTTCGACAATATCGGGTAGAGTCAGCACAGGCAAATCCTTGCTTGGGGGAACCAATCACCACGCGAAGCCTTCGCACGACACGAAAGCTGCGGGGATTATACAGGAGAGAGGGGAGGGTGCATAAATCGCCATCAATGCTCAATAAAGAAAGGCACCGGGTGCGTCGACGAGCTAAACTCGCAAACACCCGGTGCCTCGGCCTGCAATGAATACTAGCTAGAACGGAATGTCCTCGTCATGCATCTCGTGGGGAGCATCCGCCTGGCCACCGCTTGGCATCTGGCCCGCTGCCCCTGCTTCACCACGCGTGGAAAGGAAGCGAATCGTGTTCGCCGTTACCTCCAGCGACGCACGTGGCTTGCCCTCCTTGTCGATGTAAGCGTTGGGATCTTCCATTTCGCCTACAACCAGGACTTTGCTGCCCTTGGTCAGATACTGGCTGGCAGTCTCGGCCAGCTTGCGCCAGGCCGTCACGCGAAACCAAACCGTCTTTTCCTGGCGCTGTCCGTCCTGGCCCGTCCAGCTGCGGCTGACGGCCATGCGGAACGATGTCACCGGCAGTCCATTGGGCGTATAGCGCATTTCGGGATCGGCGCCTAGGTTGCCGATGAGGGTTATCTGCTGATACATGATGAAGGTCTCCTTAATTGTTATACGGTCGTGAAGTGTATCGTTTGCACGACAACCGGCTTGCCTGTGAATTATACCGCTAATGTCGTTTTCTTGTCAAAAACGAGCACCCACTCTAGAACATTCGTTCTGCGACGAGCGAGGGGCGACCGCCACCCTCGTGCCTGGCGCTGCCCAAGTTACTCCACCCTCCCCCAAAACCTACTGGGCAGCGCCTCGCACGGAACCGATTGCTGCTCTTCACGTCGGGTCCAACTCCTGCAAATACTCCCCTAATCCTGCTGGCAACGCAACCTGCCCACTAAGGTAGGACATAACATACGCCTTGTAGGCATCGCCGGTGACAAAGTCCTCCTTAATGAAGTCTCGATCGACCAACTTACCATTCCGCTCACCGATCCACTCCAAATAATTGGAGTAAGGCCATAAGCTCGGTTCAACAGCAAAACCATGACGAACAGGATTGGCGTGGATGTATCGGCACGATTGGTGCAGATACTCATCGTTATGCACCATGATAGCCTTGAATGGACCCTCGAATAATGTGCCGGAATGTTCTCTACGGCTATTGAAAGCATGGCTATAAGCATTGAAAACGCGCTGTGGTAAGAGCCGGACAGCGACATCACTATCCTGCCGTACAAACCAATGATAGTGATTTGGCATGAGACAGTAAGCGACAACGGAAACATGCAGTAGCTCACTGTATTGCTTCAGCGACTTCAAGAGACGTAGGTAGTCGCTATCATCGCGAAACACGGAAATCTTGTGTGCGCCACGATTGTAGATATGATAGTAGGCTCCAGGAACGAACTTGGTTGCGCGACGCGTCATATGAACCTCACAAACAACAATATCTGGACAAGACCCGCCCCACGCTCGCCACACCAGCCCTCTCGCCAACTACTCCACCCGGCGGCGAGCGAGGGGCGAATGCGGCTGCGCTTGTTGGACGCGCGGCCGGTTTTCATGCCATAATACAGCCCTGTCGTTTATTCTATCCGCAATTGCGCCCTGCGCGCCTCTGATAAAGCTCTAGTCCCTATGAATCTCTCAACCGTCCAAGACTACCTGCGCACAAGCCGTATCGACGGCTGGCTTCTCTACGACTTTCGCGGCCTCAACCCCATCGCCCTGCACGTGGCCGGCCTCACCCACAGCGGCTCGCGCCGCTGGTTTCTTTGGATTCCCGCCGAGGGCAGCCCGGTCTGGCTCATCCATGCCATCGAAAGCTCAACCTTCGCCCGCATCGACCCCGTCATGATTGGCGAAATGCGCCAGTACGTCGGCTGGCGCCAGCTTGAAGAGATGATCGCCGAGCTGGTGCGCACCCCTAGCGGCCCTGCCACCCGCATCGCCATGGAATACAGCCCCGACAACGCCATCCCTTACGTGGCCTACGTCGACGCCGGCACCAAGGAACTGGTCGAGCGGGTAACACATGCCGAGATCGTCTCCAGCGCCGACCTGGTCCAGCTTGTCCAGGCTGTCCTCAGCGAGGAGCAGATTGCCTCGCATCGCCGTGCCGCCGTCCACTGCCTCGCCGCCAAGGACACGGCCTTCGCCATGATCCGCGCCTGCCTGGCCACCGGTACGCCGGTGACGGAGCACGAGGTGCAGCAGGCGATCGTGGACTACTTTGAAGCCAATAACATGGACTGCGACCACCCGCCGATCGTGGCCGTCAACGCCCACGCCGCCAACCCGCACTACGCCCCCAGCGCTGCCCAGCCGACGGAAATCCGCCCCGGCGATATGGTGCTGATTGACCTGTGGGCACGTGAACGGCGCACGCCGCAAGACTGCTATGCCGACATCACCTGGGTGGCCTACGCCGGGTCGAAAGTGCCCTCTGCCGCCGGGCACTTGTTTGACGTGCTCTCCACCGCCCGCGACGCCGCCGTGACCTTCTGCAACGAGCGCCTGGGCGCCGGCAACCTCGTGCACGGCTACGAAGTGGACGACGCCTGCCGCGAGGTCATCGCCGACGCCGGCTACGGCGACGCCTTCTTCCATCGCACCGGCCACAGCCTGGGTGTGACGGGCCACTACAACGGCGTCAACATCGACAACCTGGAGACACGCGACCGCCGCAGCCTCATCCCGCACGTGATGTTTACGGTCGAACCCGGCATCTACCTGCCGGACTTCAACTTCGACGGCAGCCCCAGCCCTAAGGGTATCGGCCTGCGCACGGAGATCAACTGCCTGGTCCTGCCCGACCGCGTCGAGGTAACGACCCTGCCGCTGCAAAAGGAAATTGTCACGCTCATGTAACGTACCGCGGCGCACAGCGCCGCGTGTTAGGAATTTTGATGCAAAAGAAGGAATTCTTAGTTCCACCGCGGCGCGTCGCTCTCTTCGTCACCTGCATGGTGGACATGCTTTACCCGGAGGTAGGCATGGCCACGGTCGAGCTGCTCGAACGCCAGGGGATCGAGGTAGTCTTCCCGGCTGAACAGACTTGCTGCGGCCAGCCCGCCTTTAACGCCGGCTATCGCGACGAGGCGCGCGCAGTGGCCCGCCGCTTTGTAGATGTATTTGAGCCGCTCGTGCGCAGCGGCCAGGTGGACGCCCTCGTCGCTCCCTCAGGCAGCTGCGTCGCCATGACCGCCCACTTCTACGACGTGCTCTTTGAACGTGACCCGTCCTACCGTGCCCGCGCCGGCATCCTTGCCTCCGTCACCTTTGAGTTGACCGAGTTCCTGGTGGATGTGCTCGGCGTGACCGATGTCGGCGCCCGTTTTGAGGGCAAACTGGCCTACCATGCCGCGTGCCACCTGCTGCGCGAGCTGGGCGTGGATCGCCAGCCGCGTGCGCTGCTGGAACACGTGGCCGGGGCCGAACAGGTGGCGCTCACCGGCGCCGACGAGTGCTGTGGCTTTGGCGGCCTCTTCTCGGTCAAGAACGCTCCCATCAGCAGCGCGATGGGCCGGCGTAAGACGCAGAACGTGGCGGCCTCCGATGCCGACGTGGTAACCCTCTGCGACGTGAGCTGCATGACCCACATCAATGGCCTGCTCTCACGCCAGGGCCAACACTGCCGGGCCGTCCACATTGCCCAGCTGCTCGTCAACGAGGTGGAAGTCGCCGACCGGCCAAAAGCGCAAAAAAAGGCCGAGAAAAAGGAAGCACCGTCGCGCCGCTGGCAAGACAATAGGTAAACCGGATAATTCAGCCCAATGGCAACATCGACCATCGACCTGCACCTCCCTTACGATACCCGTGTCGACAAGGCGCTCAATAACCGCCACCTGCGCACCGCCCTCGAACGCGCCACCGGGCGCATGGCGGGCCAGCGCGTGGCCGCCATGACCGCTGTCGACGGCGAGCTTCTGCGCGACCAGATGCGCCAGATGAAAGAACACGCCCTGCGCAACCTGCCCGAGCTGCTCGAACAGCTGGAGACCAACCTCACCGCTAACGGCGCGCATGTCTATTGGGCCAAGGAGGCCGACGACGTCAACCGCACGCTGATCCAGATTGCGCGCAAGGCCAACGTGCAGAAGGCCGTCAAGGTAAAGTCGATGGTCTCCGAAGAGGTGCACGTCAACGACGCCCTGGCGCAGGCGGGCATCACCGCCGTCGAAACCGACCTGGGCGAGTTTATCATCCAACTCGCCGGCGAGCCGCCCTCGCATATTCTGGCCCCAGTTATCCACCGCCGCGCCGAAGACATCGCCGAACTCTTTCAAAAAGAGCTGGACATGCCGCCTACACTCGACCCGCAAGTAATCTGCGGCGTGGCGCGCACCCGCCTGCGCCGCGAGTTCCTGGGCGCCGACATGGGCATCAGCGGCTGCAACTTCGCAATCGCCGAGACCGGCACCATCTGCATCGTCACCAATGAGGGCAACGGCCGCATGTCGTCGTCCCTGCCGCGCGTCTATGTAGTGATCATGGGCATCGAAAAAGTGGTCCCGACCGTCGAGGATGCCTTCCTGCAGTACCAGGCGCTCTCGCGCTCGGCTACCGGCCAGCAGTGCAGCGTCTACTTGTCGATGACCTCCGGCCCGCGCCAGAGGGGTGACGCCGACGGGCCTGACGAGATGCACGTGATCCTGCTTGACAACGGCCGCGTGGACATGCTGGCGCAAGGCTACGGCGAAGCGCTCTGCTGTGTGCGCTGTGGCGCCTGTCTCAACGTCTGCCCCGTCTACCGCGAGATCGGCGGCCACGCCTACGGCTCGACCTACAGCGGACCCATCGGCGCCGTCATCAGCGGGCTGCTGCACAACAGCGTGACCGACGTCAAGGCGCTGCCCTACGCCTCCACCCTGTGCGGGGCCTGCCGTGAGGCCTGCCCGGTCAAGATCGACCTGCCGCGCCTGCTGCTCGACCTGCGCGCCGACGTGGTCGACGAGGGCGAAACGGCGCGGCTGGAAAAACTGGCCATGCAGAATTTCGCCTTGATGATGGGCAACCGCGCGCTCTACGAATCCGCCGGCAAGATGGCAAGCGGCGGTTCCAACTTGATGGCCTGGTTTAGCGGCGGCAGCATCAAGGCCATGCCAGGACCTTTTGCGGCGTGGACCGACACACGCAACTTCCCGCCTTTTGCCAAGCACAGCTTTCGCGACCAGTGGCGCCAACGCCAGGCGCGCCGGAAGAAAATACAAAGAGAAGAGTAATCCGAGGCAGGCATGAGCGCGCGCGACGAAATTCTAGGTCGAATCCGAGTCATCCTTTCACGGCCGGACCTGCCGTTTCCGCCTGCAGACGCGCCGCCCTTAAGTGCCGACGAACGTATGATCGTGACAAGCGCCGAAGGTGACCTCCACGACCTCGCCGTGCGCTTTGGCGCCGAGCTGGCGCGCCTGTATGGGACCTACGAGGTGCTGGACTCGGCAGTGGAGGCGCGCCTGGCGTTGGTCAACCGGCTGAGCGAATGGGCGGCCGAGGAAGAAGCGGCGCGCAAGGGCCCTGCGCTGGAAACAGGTCAAGAGCGCATGGTGCTGGCGTGGGCGGACGAACGCCTGCCGGTGGACGGGCTCTCCGAAATGCTGGTAGATGTGGGCTGGAAGCTGGTCGTCCCCCAAAGCCTGGCGACGCCCGAAAGCCGCGACGCCGTGCGCTTTATCCGCTTTGGCTTAACGGGCGTAGACGCTGCCTTTGCCGCCACGGGGTCGATGCTGGTGGCGTCGGGCAAGGGGCAAAGTCGCGTCGCCAGCCTGCTGCCGTTTCGCCACATTGCGCTCATCCCCTTCAGCCGCCTCTACCGCAACTTTGAAGAGTGGCTGGCCGAACGTCGTGAGGCGGGCAACCTGGCCGAACTCCTGCGCGAACGGGCTGCCTGGCACATGATAACCGGCCCCTCCAAGTCTGCCGACATCGAGATGAACCTGACGCTGGGCGTGCACGGGCCCAAGTTCGTCCACGCCATCCTTTTTGCCGACTGACCAATGCCGATCCCACGCGGTTCACCATCCTACCGGTATAAGTGGGAGATCCCAGCGCTGATCTTCTCGCTGGGCCTGATGTTTTACGGTACGATGTGGCTCTTTGGCCTGATCGGCGACATCATCATCGACAGTGAAACCGACTGGATGCTGACCCTGGAGGACTTTGGGGCGACCATGTTGGTTGGGCTGTTCCTTTTTCTTGGCTCGATCGTATTGGTGGGCTGGCGCGCGCCGTGCCCGGCTCCGCCATCTGCAGCGTTCCGGCATTCGCGCCGGCGAGCACCAATTTCCCGAGCTCTATGCCATCAGCGAGGAGTGCCGTAAAGAGCTGGGCGTGAGCAAGCCGGTGGACGTGTACGTGGTGGACTCGGTGCCGTCAGGCTCGCCGCCGGTAGGCACGCGCGGCGTGTGGCCACCGCCATACTACATCATCATCACCGCCATCCAGGTCAACACGCGCACGCCGGACGAACTGCGCTTTCTGCTCGGCCGCGAGTACGGCCACGTGCGTTACGGCCATGTACCGATCTTGACCATCATCGACACGCTAGGCGGCGACCTTGGCCGCGTGCCATTCGTGGGTGGGATCATCAACTTCATCTTCGCCGGCTGGACGCGCGCTGCCACCCACACCGCAGACCGCGCCGGCCTGCTAGTGGTGCGCGACCTCAACCATGTCTACAGCACACTGGTCAAGCTGGCGATCGGCCCCGCCCTCTACGACCGCGTCGACCACGGCGCGCTGGCCGAACAGGTGCGCCAGCTGAGCGGGCGCCGGCATGAAGAAGCCATCCTATGGTTCGCCTCCCCCTTCAACACGACCCCTATGGGCCGCTTTGAAGACATGCTCAAGTTCGCCAAGTCCCCCCTCTACCGCAAACTACGCCAGGAGTCCCTGCCTGAATTTGCCTACCAGGTGCATTGGGAAGAGTAAGCAGCAGATAGGCAGCGCAATTTTTTAGCCGCAATCTATACATCAACTATGCACAAAATCTAGCCGCGAGACCAATGCGCCGCCCAGGATTCTGTGCGAATATCGACTCTGTAATTTCCTATGCCTCCTCGCCCTCTCTCGCACCGCAGTCTCATCGCGCAGGCGAGGTGCTCGGTCATTCGGCAATGATTTCAGGAGGCAGCTATGACGATCATTTCCCTTGCGTGCATTTTGGCACGACAACCTAAGTTTCATTCCTCAGGCGTACAGCGTAACTGCAGCTGGCTCGGTCTTGCCGGCGCCCTATTGCTAGCCTGCTGCTTCGCATTGTTTTTGCCGGCATCCGCCACTGCTGCGCCACCTGCCCCAACGCCGGAGCCTACGGTGCAGACCGGCGCCGAGGTGCTGCCGCAGCAGGAAGTACAGCCGGAGCCGGAAGTGCAGGCGGCCGCCAACCTGCAAAACATCGTAGGAGTTGCGACCGGGCTCTCTCACACCTGTGCAGTCAACTCCATCGGTGGCGTGCTCTGCTGGGGAGACAACGCCTACGGCCAGTTGGGCAATGACGCCCGCACCTTCGGATCCACCAATCCGTATCCGCGCAGCGTGACGGGGCTGAGCAGCGACGTCAAGGCCATTGCCGCCGGCGACGAGCACACCTGTGCCCTCACGACCGTCGGTGTGGTGAAGTGCTGGGGTTCCAACGCCTACGGCCAACTCGGCGATGGCACCACCACGACCCAACTTACCCCTATCACTGTGACCAACCTGATCAGCGGCGTCCAGGCTATTGCCGCCGGCGGCAGCCAGACTTGTGCCCTCACGGCAGTCGGTGGCGTCAAATGTTGGGGCAACCTGGTCACCACGCCCGCAGACGTACAGGGACTCACCAGTGGCGTGATTGCCATCGCCGTTGGCTATATGCACGCCTGCGCCGTTGTCGGCGATGCAGCTTCCGGCGGCGGCGTGCGCTGCTGGGGCGCCAACGATACCGGCCAGTTGGGGGATGGCACCACGACATTCAGCAGCACGCCTGTAGATGTCGTGGGTCTCAGCAGCGGGGTGAAGGCGATCGCGGCCGGCGGCGCACCCGTGGATCGCTTTACACAAGGCGGCCACACCTGCGCGCTGACTACAGACGGTGCGGTCAAGTGCTGGGGTTGGAATGACGAAGGGCAATTAGGCGACGACAGCACCGCCAACCGCCTGACGCCGGTGAACGTAGTCGGTCTCAGCAGCGGCGTCCAGGACATTACCGCCGGCGATAAACACACCTGCGCCTTAACTGGCGATCTTGCCGGGAACACGGCAGGCGTAAAGTGTTGGGGAGAAAACCGCTACGGTCAATTGGGGGTCGGCAGCACGGAGTCCTACCCGACGCCGGTGCAGGTAGGCGGTTTCACCAGTGGCGTCCAGGACATCGCCGCGGGCGGCGCACATACCTGCGCTGTCACGGCAGTGGGCGGGCTCAAGTGTTGGGGCCGCAATGCCTCCGGCCAGCTAGGCAACTTTACGATCGGCAGCCAGTCCCTGCTGCCGGTAAACGTCATCGTGCCGGACGGCATCACCTTCATGCCGCAAGTCTGGCGCCAGGCAGCGCCAGTCACAACCGCGCAGTAGCGCCAGGCTTCCGGGAAGCCTGCCCCTTCCGGGAAGCCAAGCGACCTCCGGTCGCCCCTTCCCGGAAGGGGTCTACTCGTCGCCCCAGGCCGTGGCCACCACCATGCGAGGACCGCCGTGGTTGCGATGCTCACACAGGTAGATACCCTGCCACGTGCCCAGGGCGAACCCGCCATTCGCCACCGGAATGGTGAGGCTGGCGCCCATGACCAGGGCCTTGATATGGGCGGGCATGTCGTCTGGAACCTTCGTAGGCGTGCGTGTAGGCAGCCTGTTCCGGAACGAGGCGGTTGAAGAACGTTTCCAGGTCCGCGCGCACTTCCGGCTCCACCCGCTCGTTGAGCGCCAGGGAGGCGGAGGTGTGCTGCAGGAACAGGTGGCAGACGCCCACGCGAAGCCGCTGCAGCTCAGGCAGCTGCGCAGCAACCTCACCGTGTGATTACGTGAAAGCCGCGCGCCTTGGGCGTCAGCACGATCGTCTTCTGAATCCACGTTGTCATAGTCCCCCTATCGGCCGCCAGCCGCCAGCCATGGGCCTACTCCACGAGCCTTACCATGTCCAACCCCACCCCCTGCCGCTGTACGGCAAACCACGGGTGCCGCCGCAAGTCGTCAAGGGTGAGGGTGAAGGCAAAGGGATACAGCTCGGGCAGGCGAATCAAGTCGAGATAGGGCAGCTCCTCGCCGCTGTGCACGGTGAGCGCCACGGCCACGAGCCACGCCTGCAGACCTAGATCGGCCGTTGCCAGCCGCGGCGAGGGAGGCGACAGGATATTCTTGCGCTTCCCGGCCTTGAGCAGCCCCCAGTCCTGCAAGGAAAAGACCACACGCTCGGCGGCTATTGCCACCCCGCCAGGATGCCCGCGGTCGGCAATCATGGCGCTCTTGAGCTCGGCCAGGGTGAAGATGTCCTTGCGCAGCACCTGGCGGCCGATAGTGCGCACGGTCTGCTGAAAAAAGGGATAGGCTGCCAGCGCCATGCCGTAGTGCAGCCAGCGGCGGTCGTCCGGCGCAGCGGCGGCAGCATACAAGTTCAGCGCCGCCGCGTGCAGTTGGGGATAATGTTCGCCGTTGTACAGCCAGATCTTGGCGAGGATCGTCAGCGCATAGCCGCGATTCTCGGCGCTGGCCACTTTGTGCGCAACGATGGGGTCAAGATGCGCGCGCAGCGCCGTCGCGCCGTCGCCGGCGGTGACATACGCCGCGGCCGCGTCCATCCACTCGAGATAAATGTTGCGGCGAAAGCCGATGGCCTTATCCATGATCCTGCTCGATCGTGATGGCGGGTACGATGGTCTCGTCGAGGGTGATGCCGCCGTGGCTCACAACCCGCTGGCCGACGGGGGCAAAGGCGGCGGCGTGATCGGGCATCAGCACCCAGGTATGATCCGGCAGCAGCCCGTCAGCATACCATAGGCTGCTGGGCGGAAAGGATTGTTGCACGCCGCGGGCAATGATCTCGTTGTCGTAGATGCGGGCGCGCTTGGAGCGGGTGGTAACGGTGACCCCCTCCTGCGGCTGGCCGATTCCCACGGCCTCGACGTGGCCGTGGTCGCTCGTGAGCGTGACTTGGTAGCCGTGTGCCAGCAGGTTTTCGATCATGGCTTCCACCCAGCGCGCTCCCGCGTGCGCCTGGTCATGGTTGAGCCAGACGCTAAGCCCGGCAAAAACCCCCGCCAGCCCCTCGCTGGCGCCGTGCACCAGCGTATCGACGTCGGGCAGCACCACGGCCAAGGCGCGTGTATGCAGGCTGTCGAGCGCCGTGGGCAGTGAGCGTACCTGCCTGGGCGAGATGGCGGCATAGGCCGCCGCGCTGGCCTGCAGGCCGTGCGCCTGCCAGAAACGGCGCCAGTGCGCCTCCTCCTGCTGGTTGTCGGCGAGGCTGGCGGCAAAGGCGCGCGGCGGCTGGCCCGCCAGCAGCGCCTGGCGCGAGATGGCAGTAATGGTAGGCACTTGGGCCAACACCAGCGTTTCCTGCGCCCGCCAGTGGGGATGGCGCTGCGCCCACGCCTCCCAGATCGTGCGCCAGGCGGCCAGGCTCATGCCGTCCAGCACGATCAAAGCGACCCGGCGGCCCGCGACAACCGATTGGTTGAGAACGTGGGGAAGGTGGTGCAAGTGGTGCGGGGTGGGCAGCCGGCGGTTGGCCAGGCGCCCGTAGTTCGCCCACAGCCATTCGGCGTAGAATGGCGCCAGGCGTTCTGCCAACGAAGCATAGCGGCCGGTGCAGGACGGGTCGGGCAGCGCGCCGGCGGCATAGCGCAGCTGCGTGAGCTCGGCCCAGGCGCCCGCAATGGCCTGCCAGTCCGCCCAGCTCGTGGGTACTGCGCCCAGCAGTTGCTCGACGGCGCGCACGGACGTGTTCCAGCGCTGCAGGCCCGCCAGCGCGATGTCCTCGTGCAGGGCGGGCTGCGACCACAGCGGGAAAGACGCTCGCTCCGCCACCGTCACCGGCGCCAGCATGCCGCTGCGGACAAGCACAGGCAGGGCGGCCTGGACGGAGGGGTCGGACAGGAATGGGATCAGCGCCAGGTAGGGTGCGGGCGTCTCGCCGATCTGTCGCAGGCAGGCCTGCCACTGCTCCTGGGCAAAGGTCCTGAATGCGGCGCGATCGGCGAGCATGTCCGCCAGCGGCCAGGCAGCCAGCGCCGGCCGGCGCTGCAGTTGGAGCAGGAGGGCATGCGCCAGCGGTCCCGGCAGCTGCTCGCTGCGGGCATGCAGCTCGGCCAACCAGCCCAACAGCGGCCCCGGCGCGCCAAGCTGGGCGGGCGTAGCGCCAAAGGCGTGCAGCAGCACGTAGTCCAGGCTTGCCATCCGGCCCAGGCCGGCCGCGGGCGGCTGTACCTGGAGCGCCTGGTAGACCCGATCCAACTGCGCCAGCGCCAGCCCAGCGAGCAGCACGCGATCGAGCTGCGGGAAGAGGTGCGCGAGCGACAGGTCGACCACCACCCCCTGCTGCCAGAGATCGTAGGGCAGCGTATTGGGCGAGCCCGGCGTGACGACGATCAGCGGCTGGGAAGGTGTGACTGGTTGGGCGGCATACCATGCTGCGCGCAGGACCACCGGGTCGCCGAACTCGATCAGGCGGAAACCGGCCGCGTCCACGGCGGCGCGCAGCTCGGCCCGGCGCAGCAGGTCGTCCGGATCGGCCGCCAGCGTCAGGGCATGCGTTTGGCGGGGAAAGTGGGCGAGCAGTGAGTCGAACAAAGGAATGGGCATGGTGACAGAACGATTGCGCCGGGCAGCCGGCAGTTGGCATTCGACCGCGAATAATATCCTCCTGTGCGGGTGAGAGAACGATGACAGACTCGCACATGCCTGCGCAAGGAAATGTAGGCTGCTTCGACGGAAATGGATCCAGCATGATTTGCAAATTGAGTGTACGAGCGTTCAAGGGCGGCGAGAGTTTACGATAGAACCTCAGAACGTTAACCTGTTGATCGGCGTGAACGGCACAGGCAAGACGAATTTCGCCGACCTGATCGTGTTCCTTTCGTTCATTCGCCAGCGCGGATTGAACGGCGCCTTGGAGGAATTTGGCGGCCAGCGTACGACGCGGCAGCCAGGTAAGGGCACGCCGTTCAGGTTGCATGTCGACTTGAGCCTGGACGAGGATCTCGGCGCGGCATTGGCGAAGTACAGTATCGATTTGCACTGGCGCAGTCCAACGACGTAAAGGTGACAGAGGAGCGCCTGGATGCCACAGTCTATAAGCGCAAGGCAGGGAAGCCACAGTTGCAGGGCGTGCCGCGCTTCGACATGAATCAACCGATCCACTTGCGTTTCCACCGTAGCGGCGAAAGGGTACATGAGTTTTCTGATGCACTGGGTATAGAACTGCGCAATTTGACGACCCGCAAGAGCTGCTGCTGGCAGCGCTCAGCCGGCTTGGCGAAGTCCGCACGATCAGTGACTATCTGAACTCTTGGCGTGTCTACAACATCGATGCCGCCATCTCGAAGCGTTCGACCGGTGGGGCAGACGGCGAGTTGGACCGTTATGGCGCCAACATGGTGCCTTTTGTGGCGGGCGTTCTGAAAAACCCTACACTGAAGCGGCGCCTGCTAAACGATCTGCGCGAAGTGATTCCTTACATCGAGAGCGTCGAGCCGGACCGTGCGCTCACCTACCAGACGCTGCGTTTCCGTGAATCAGACCGCCTGGGCACCGGCAGTGAGTTTCAACTGCCGCAGATGTCGGACGGCACTATCCGGCTGTTAGGTCTGCTGACCACGCTGCGGCAGACCGTGCCACCCGCCGTGTTGGTCATAGAGGAACCAGACAACGCGCTGCACTCGTATGCCATCCAACAGGTCGTGCGCGTTGTGCGCCAGGTGGCGACCAGTGAGGAGTTCGCATCACAGGTATTCCTTACTTGCACTCGCCCGCAGTAGTAGACGAAGTGCTCAGCCTGGAGGGACAGCGCGAGACTCATCAGCGTACAGCGGGATTTGTCACGCAGCGCAAGCCTGGCGCAGTGAACATCGTGCGGGCGCCTGATGCCGTTATGCGTGGGATTGCCCAGAATCTGGGCGGCCCAGCGACTTCTTGCGCGAGGGCAGCTTTGGCGACGAGCCCTATCAATTACCCCTGCTTGACGATGCGGTTGAGGCCACAAAGTGATTTTTCTCGTCGAGGCGACGGAGACAAACGCGGACTCCCGCATCTGCTCGGCGCCACGGCTTAGCGGCGCTACCCCTGGTATCGACATGGAGGGCAAGTCGAATATCGTGCGGACCCCGCGTGGATTTGAGGACACGGTGCGACGCCAGGCAGCACTCGGCAACCACATCTTCGCCATCCGGCTTGACGGCGACATTACCTGTGCACCTTATGCTTCAGTGGATGACGAGGCGAGGGTCTGCATGCGTGTGCACGGGCACTGGCAGCTGACTTAGGCATTGTCCTCGAGGTCGACCGGGCACACATCGAATTCGAGTCATGGCTGATTGGAGGAATCGAGCGCAGCGCCACGTACTGCTCGCTGCACGAGCGCGCAGAATCCGTCCGATACGGAGACCAGCCAGTGGATCCCAAGGCGTGGCTGAGCGTGTCCTGCGGGACAGATACGAGCCGCGCATTGCCGAATGCCTGGCGCAGCGGATCGACATCGACGCAGCGAGCCGGCATAATCGGTCGCTGGCCACTTTTTAGACCTGTGGTTGAATTATCATCGTGCAGGTAAGCCTTGTGCGATGGCACCGAGACGTCGAGTGATTAAGAAATACCCCGGAAACTTTACTCGCAGGCTATGGAGTAAAACATATTTCACTCGTGGAGGAATTGCGTCACGATTTTGGATGATGCGGTTTGTATTGATTAGCACCAAATGAATTCGGTGCGGCTGTGCCCTGACAGTGCGCCGACGGCATCCAAAACCCTGATGCACCCCCTCTCTCCGCCTTCAGGGCGAGTGTCAGAAGATGCTGCAACTTTCAGTCTATGCACATAGCGTAACCCAAGTTGACCTGTCCGAGACTTAAGCTAAGCTAGCATATATTCCCGGCTCGTCGATTTCCTCAACGATGCTATCCCGCTTGAAGCACAGTAACCTTTCGTTCGGACATTTACTACACATTCTCTTCGCAAGCATGGCGTGGATGCATCGTATCTGCGGACAACGAAGATCAACTAAGCCAAGGTGAGCCTCCGATTGTCCTGGGCATCGACCTCGGAACCACATACTCCGCCATGGCATATCGATGCCAGCGGCCGCCCGGAAATCATACCCAATGCAGAGGGCGAACGATTAACACCATCGGTCGTCGATCATGATGGGGGTGGACCATTGTTGGCCGGCTGCCAAGGATGCGGGGATTGCCCGCCCCGACTGCATGGCGCAGATGTTCAAACCCAGAATGGCCACGGAATGGGTGTGGCAGGTCGAAGGCCGCCGCTTTTACGCCCATAGACTTGTCGGCGGCGGTGCCGGTTAAATTGAACGGGATGCCGAGGCATTTCTGAAAACCTCGATTAACGAGGCGGTCATCACGGTGCCGCGTATTTCGGCGGAAGCACAGCGGAGGTCACACAAGAGCTGCCGGTCTAAGGACCGGCGGTATTGAAGCTACTAAATTAACTATCGTGGCCGCAGTCACGTTTGGCGCCATGGGGTTGGTGAAAGACGAAACCATCCTGGTCTATGACTTGGGCGGCGGCACGTTCGATGTGACCGTCTGCCGCGTCGCAAATCGCCAGTTTCATGTTTTCTGGCCGACTGACGGCAGCACGAACCTGGGCGGCAAAAATTTCTCCCAACGCCCCTGGATCGTCGTCCGCCCGATGTTTCGTGCGAACAGGCCGCGAATCCCCAGACGATGCGGAAGCGATGGGCGAACTGGACAGGAGGGCGCTCCGTGCGAAGCACCAGCTTTCGACCATGGAGATCACCTCCGTAACTGTGGCGGCAAATGGCAAACGCCTGGCGGTGCCCATCACACGTGCCGAGTTTGAGGCGCTCGACAAGCTGCTTGATACGTGGCCGTTAATCGAAACTCGGCGTGGGCCGAAGCCCTGAAGCAGGCGCAGTTTGGCTACAACGATATCGACCGCGTGCTGCTGGTGGGCGGATCGACAATGATGCCGACGATTCCAAGCGGCTCGCCCAAGAGTTTGGCAGGAACCGAAACCGTCGGCAATCCGTACTTAGTCGTTGCCCCCGGCGTGGCCATCGAGGCAATGCGGCTGAAGACACTCCAAGGCGAAACACAGGTACGCAGCTGGCCTGGCTACTTCGCTGGTGAAAGACATCGTCTCCCATTCGCTCGGCATTCACGCCTATCGTGAGGGCTTCGACCAACCGATCAACAAAATCCTGATCGCGGTGTGGCAGCAGAATTCCCTGTGACAAAACCTACCAATTCCGCACGGCCAACGCCAACGTCACTGCCCTGCGCGTGATCGTCTACCAGGGCGAGTCGGAACAGGTACAGGACTGCCTGCTCGTGGGCCAGTTCGTGCTTTCAGCCCTGCCCGCTGGCAGGGCTGCGGATATGCCGGTGGATGTAACAATTATTTGCAATGAGAACGGCATCGTGGAAGTCAAAGCCGTCGACGTCAGTACGCAGAAGGAAGCCAAGATAACAGTTGACTACTCGCAGCTGCGAGACAAGGATGGCACTTGATGGCAGGCAACCAGGCGATGGCTACTGATCCGCAGTCCCCAGAGAAACGCATCTGCCGTAATCCGTTCGACGAAAGCGACTATGGCGTGCCCGGCACTCTGGTCGATGCCCCTCGCACTTTGGATCGCGGCTTTTTGGGCCGCGGCGGGGACCTGTTGATCGAAGAGGGGACCGTAGTGCTGCTGACAGAAGACGGCAGGTTGGTCGATACCCTTGCCCCGGGGAAGTATCCATTGAAGGCATTTAAGCACCGCAGCCGGCTAAATGCGTACACGGTGCACACGCTGCTGAACACATTTATGTTCACGGCGAACAATTACTTTCGCATTTCCGAGAAGACGGCCAGAGGTTTCGCCTATTTTCCCGTCAACGTAAGCCTGGGAATCGAGTTCCGCGTCAAGCCGGAGAACGCCTATCTTTTGATCAGCCGGATCAAGCAACCTGTGCCGCGTCCTCTGCACACGGCTGATGAGCATCGTGGGCATGCAGGTCAGGCAGATCGGTTTTGACGCCTTCTACAGCAACGGTGTCTTCCTGGCACAAGGCGTGCTCGAACAACTGCACAGCGACAACATCGCGGGCAGCACGGCCCTTACCATTGAGAATGTGCTCCCCATTGCATTCGATGGCGCAGACACCATTACCGCCGAACGTGAGAAGCTTGTACAACAGACATACGACGGCTTGGATGAGTTGGGACTGTCACCGCTGGAGGTCTGGCAGATTCGCAACGAGTCGAGCGTCCTTGCCGCGCGGGGATGCAGGAACATGAGATCAGGAAGTTGATTCTCGAAAAATTACTAGAAAAAGGCTCGATCCCGTCGTTTCTCGAACAGCCCGTCGGCAGCGGCGGGATCAACGACATCATCAGGCTCCTGCTCGGTGAGATCCACGCCCGCCAACAGAATTTCAGACAAACCTGTCGTTGACACGACAGCGCCGAAGCCATCGGCGCCACCGCCGCCTGCCGCCATGCCAGTATCTTCCGCAGTCATCGAACAGGAATGGGAGGCGTTGGAAAGGCTAGCTGGTGCAGCCAATGTAGATGGTCGCCCAACTACTGCCGGCAAGCGCAACGTGCCCGACGGGGGCTATGAATTTGTCGTCACATTACGGGATGCCCAGGGCAGTTCTATTGAGGTCGTACTGCACCTGCCACCCGGCTACAGCAGTGGCGCCGTGCCGACGAGGAAAGTAAGACGCAATGGGGTTTTGGAGGATTATCCAGACGTAGAACCAGTGGAATGGCGCCGCAATCCGAGGCTTGCGAGCCTGGTAGAGGAAGTGCGCCGAACCTACTCCTAATGAACGTAAGGGATGCTGCCAATGGAGTCACCATACAACGTATTGGGTGTGTCGCCAGATGCAACGCCAAGCCAGATCGAGACTGCATACCAGGAGAAATACGTCTACTGGAACAATCTCAGCAGTATTCCTGCGCGTGCCAACAAGCCGCCGCCATGATCGCGCAACTGGACTTTGCCCGCGACCAGGCGATGGCCAGGTTCAAGGGCCAGGAAGGCCACCTAGTCGATCCCGAGCCCATGACTCCGGGCATTGCTCCTGGTGGTTTCGCGTCGCTGGCCGGCACGGGGAGTATGACTAGTGACACTAGTGCCTGTCCCAAGTGCGGCAGACGCGAACAATCCGCCCGACGCAGATTACTGTACCAATGCCGACTGCGACTTTGAGCTGCGGCCGCCTTGCCCCAATTGCCGCACCAGGGTTGCCTGGCATCAAGGCCGCTGCCACAAGTGTGGCGTCAATCTCAAGCAGGGGCGCGAGGAACAGCAGAAGTGGCAGGAACAGCAGCGCACACAGCAGTCGCAGCGGGAGCAGGAGACAACGCGCGAACCGTATTGAGAGCCTGAACGCTCAACTTGAAGAGATGAAGAAAGATTGGGCCTTGGTGCACGCCATGGACCCCACGGGTCGGGTAGACCCCAAGTACTCAGGTATGCTGGTCAAGTACCATGTCAGGCCCACTTCCGAGGGATTCTGGAAATGGGTGCTTATGCTCCTGCCGCTGCTTGCGATTTGGGCCATCTTGGTCAACGTTCCGAATGTATTCGTACTAGTGATTTCAACAGTCGTGATCTTCCCTGCTTTGGGCTGGTGCATCAGGAATGCCAACATGGCGACGAAACGAGGTGTCCGGCAAGCAAACCCCTACTCAACGAACGTATTGGACAGCAAATCGCTGCCCTGGAAGACGAGCTAGCATCACTGGAACGGGGGTAAACCATGGCCGTGCCGTATGTGCACATCATCGGCCCGCGGCGCACGCTCAGTCCCGAAGCCTATTCGCTCGAGCACGGCGTCCACTATCGCTCTGAGATCGGCGTACATGCAATTTGGGCCGCACGGATACCGTTTATCCCGTCACTCGACAGCATCGAACTCACGCGCCTGGGCGCCGGCCGTATCGGCCCAGGTAGTAAAACGGCAGTTCCGCTTTCTTTACGATCTCGCCCGCGAGCAATCGAACCGCGCAACCTATGAGCTGCGCTTTGTCGCCCAGCCATCACCGAATCCCGGCGAACAGGTGGGCAGAATCGATATCGTGTTCCTGGGCAAGGTCTTTGTCGCTGCGCTCAGCCAGGCCGCCCCCTCTGCCGCGGAGCTTTGGTCCAAATTCTTGAGCCATTTCCCGCTTGAAGATCCGTTTAACTACCCGGTCCAGCCGGTGCTGGCAGCGGAGGAATTTCGCCGTCATTATGCACCGCTCCCCTTCGACAGCATAGACAACTTCGACCAAATCGTAGAGATCCGGCGCTTTGAAGAGATGCCTATCTCCGACCGGCAGGTGATTTTTGCGCGGAGCCAGCCAAGTATGGCGACTACATTGTTCACCCCTTTGTGCCGACGCTCGACTTCAGCGCCATGGGCCGGCTGTTTGAAACGCTGGCGATTCAGCCCAACCGGTGTTTCGCCGCGGTCAGTATCCGGCCAACAAAGCTGTTTCCGGGCGAGATCATCGCCGTCAACGAGCTGGCATCGCGCTTTCCGCGCCATCGGCGGCGAGCGCGAGGATGTGACGGAATACCTGCGCAGTCGCGCCGCTTTCGGCGCCAGAGACGTACACGGCCCTGATGGAGGAGCACGGAGTTCCTGCTGCAGATCAAGGTCCAGGTCGTCGGTGCGCCGGCGGCGCCCCTGGGGTTGGTCGAGGCAATGGGTTCGGAACTGATGAACAACGGGAACAACCCATTCCCCACGAAGTGGGTGTCGATCAGCCCAGGCAGCGAGCAGGAGTTCCAGACTGCGCTCAGTAACCTGGAACTGCTGGAACACGAGGAGTGGGGGCCAGCCATCAGCCATCCTGCGCTGCGACGCTTGCGCAGCATTGCCAATGTCCAGCAAGCCGCCGGCGCGTTCCGGCTGCCGATCCCTTCTGAGAATGGCTACATGCCCGGCGTGCTGGTCAAGAGCGAGCCGTTTGTTGCCCCACAAGACGACTTGGAGACAGCAACTGCGGCTGAGCCCGGGGCCGGCGATATACCTGTGATCGAACTGGGTGAGATCATTCATCGCGGCAACCCTACGGGGCGCAAGCTCAGCGTGCCTCTCGCCTCGCTGACACGTCACGGTTTAATTGCGGGTTCGACCGGCAGCGGCAAGTCCACTACCGTCATGGCCATCCTCAGCCAGCTCTGGCGCCAGCAGCCGCCGGTGCCGTTCCTGGTGCTTTATCCAGTTGACAAACCTGATTACCGAGTGCTGCTCGGCGATCCGGCGCTGTGCGATGACCTGCTGGTGTTCACCCTTGGCGACCAGGGACACATCGCCCTTGCGGTTTAACCCGTTTGCGGCACCTCCCGGCATCCTACTCGAAGACGCATCTCAGCCGCCTGATGCGTGCCTTTACGGCCGCCTTCGACCTACAGCCGCCCCTGCCGATGATCTATCGTGATGCGCTGCGGCGCATCTACCAGCAAAAAGGGTGGGATGTCGTGGGCGGGCGTGGCGGCAGCGGCGAGTATCCAACGCTGCAGGACTTTTACCAGATGATCGTCGCCATTACCGGCGAACTGCAGTACGGCAAAGAAGTGCAGGACACCGTCCGCCAGGCATCCGTGATTCGCGTTTCGCGACCTCATCGAGAATGCCGGCGATGTGCTCAGTGTGTCGGACACGCCCGATTTCACGCAACTCATGAGTCGCCCGGTCGTCATGGAAATCGGCCGTTTGGGGGCACGCGAAGACGTAGCGCTGGTGATGGCGTTCTTGCTCGTTACCTTTACGGAAACCCTGGAGAAGAGGGCCCGCCGGACGCCGCACATCACAGTCATCGAAGAGGCACACCGCCTGATGCCGGAAGTACCACGCGACGGTATGGCATCCATGGCGCCGGCGGCCAGTGAAGACTTCAGCAACATCCTCGCCGAGATCCGCGGCTTTAATGCAGGTATTTTAATAGCCGAGCAGATCCCTACTCAGCTGGTGCAAAGCGCGATCGGCAACACGTTTCTAAAGGTGATGCACTGGCTGGAAGACGCCAGCAGCTTTGAGTTGCTCGCCGACATCATGAATCTAAGACCCGCAGCAACGCACCTACGCACGGCGGCTGAAACCGGGGGAGGCCGTCGTTCGCAGCCAGTTTGGCCGCCCGGTCCATATCCAGGTGACGCCGGTTAGATTTGCGACTGAGAAGGCCGTCACCACGGCTGGCGGCGCGGCGAGTGACGGGCAGCGGCCCGGGATCGAGCTCGGCAGTCGATCTGCGTGGCTTGCTGCCAACATCGGCGACCGGCTGCGGCGAGGCACGGGATCACCATCCCTCCGAGTCCGCCGGCTGCGCAGCTCCAGGCGGCGCAAGTCCGCAGTAAGCCAGGACGAGATGAAAGAGATCGCGTTGAGGATCTGTGCGGCGCCAAAAGCGCAGTTCTGTGCGTTTTGCCGCCCACGGCTCCGGACTGGGGAATGCCCGCATCGGCAGGCCATTAAGGAGTTAAGGCAGTCGAGCCAAACGCTTAGGACTTAGACAACCAGATGATGACGACGTTGACCGGTCAGCAGTGGTTGCTGGATTCGGGTGCAGCGTCCATGGCAGCAATCGCGCGCGGAATTATTGCATCTGTCTGCGTCACAGGCCGGTGACGCAGCGTACTGTTTTGCAGCTCACTTTGCCAGTCAGGCAAACGTTAACGGTCAAATCCCGTTTGAGCGACGACTTCTCATCATGCGCAAGCTGGTCAATTTTGCGCAGGCAACTTACAAAATCAAGTGAGAAGGGAGGAGCATGGCTCGCAGCAATAAAGACCCACTTGACAACCGGAATGAACATGACGACGAACAAGAAGACCTGATTTCCCCCCCTGAATGGGCAAGCGCCAGTGCGCCAGATCATCAGCCACCCAGACCACAATATCCGGCTGATTGAACCTGATGCCGAAAGGTGGAAGATTGATCGGGAACACCTCGTTGAGGAAATCGGCGGTCCGCATGATGACTGGGAACTCTACTGGGAGGTGAAGCGTGCAGAAGCACAACTGGATGTAGCTCAATGGTCACGACGGCAACAGATTTCGCGGAAGCTATAGATGCGTTGTTGGCAGCGAAACTGGCCGCAGATCAGGAGTACATCGAGGGCGAGCGGGAAATGCGTGAATGGCTTGACCTAAAACATGGTTCCACTCCTTACACTACCAGTCTAGATGAAGCGAAAGACAACGACGAGTCAGGGGCAAAGCAACAGGACGACAGCGAAACCGACTCACCCAACAATGATGACCACGATAAGGACGAAAGAGTCCGCGTCGTAGAGCGTGAATGTCTTCTACCCGTAATGAAATTCATGATTTGCAGGCTACAAAATGTTCGTGGCCTCTGTGCCGGCGATTCGACCAGAATGCGGACCCTTACTAGTTTTCCCCGATCCGCCCTCGCGGTCGGATAGACGTAAGGGGTGATCGCCTCAAGCTGATAATGCAGTACCGCTGTCACCAAGTTGGGACTGGTCAGTGGCTATGTGGGCTTTGTGCCTCCTCCACCTCATCACTTGTTTCGATGCTATAGAGAAGTGTTTGCACTCGGACCGACGAAGCTTCGACCGGCTTGTAGATGCTTTCCCAGCAGCCTGTCGGAGAGCCAGCTTGAGACCTCTTTTATGTCTACTTTTAGGGCAAAAGCAGGTCAAAATTCGCCATTTCGCCCCCAATTGACGTCAAAAAGGGGGACAAACTCCCGAAAATCGTTCTCTCCGACAGGCTGCTAGCGCAATGAGTGCGTGACTAGAAAAATCACCCCGGAATTCTACGTGCAGACAACTGAGTAAAATCCATTTCACTACCGAAGGCTCGCCGCATCCACATACATCAACAACTCCTGGTCCTCCTGCACCACTCTCTCCGGCAGGCCCGTCACCTCGCGGATGGAGGCGAAGTCGTTGTCGGCGTAGGCCTGGGCGAAGCCGGCACGTACCGCCTCGGTGCGGAAGACCTTGAGCCGCTTGCGGGTCTGACGGTAGGCGGCGACTCTTGCAGCAGGGCCTTGCGGCGCGACCTCTCCAGGTCTTCGGCGTTGGCCGGGTCCGGCACATAGTAGCGGCCCTCCGCATCCTGCAGGAAGTTCTGTTCCAGCAGCAGGCGCAGGTCAGGTAACTCCTCGTGCCGCGCCTGGTGCAGCCGCTTAGAAAGCGTGGTTGAACATCGGAAAAAGTCTGTGGTTCCTCTTTAGTTGAACGCGTAGCCATGTGATGGCGCTTTTTTCGTCTTTGATAAAAAGAGCAAGTTGCTCAACGGTGTCAGCAATTAAGCGTGCTTGGTCATATTCGACAACTTGGTCCGCCAGAAAATACATGCCGTCGTGCTCGATGAACTGAGACTTTAGCCCGGCGTAAAACTGGGGAGCGTTGATCGGTACCTCCACTCCGCGCTGAATGTGGTACGCCACCATGCGATCATAAAGCAAGTAGTTCTGACGTTCAGTGATAGACTCTAGGACGTTGCCCCTTATTTGCGGCGTCGGAAGTTGAGCCAAATAGTCTGAAACAAACAGCCAAACAGCTGATTCATCACCTGCTTTGCTCAAGAACGCAGTTACAAAACCATCTTTGGGCTTATACGCAGTAATAGCTAAATCTTTGCCTACTGCACCGTCCTGAGTCATTTGGTTTCTGGTTCCCTGACCCTTGTCTAGAATTCGGACTGTCGTCACTACAAATCCAACGCGCATGAGGGCTTGTTGAATGACATTCCAGACTTGACTAGCGGAATTGTGAAATTCTACTGTTATCCAACCAGCGGGCTTGAGAACTGCATAAAATCTCGCGAAGCACCGTTCCATTAGTTGACCATATTCCTGAATGCGTTTCCTTTGATGCTTTGAGATAATTGCCTCGGGATGTGAATTGGCGCGAACGCCAAGCCAGATTTCCCAGAGTTCACTTAGCTCGGAATACTGGAGGTTGCTACCAAAGGGTGGATCAACAAAAATATAGTCTACAGAGTTATCAGAAATATCAACGAGTGTTGCCGAATCGCTAGTGCTTAACGCGGTAGCATTTGTGACTAGCCTGTGTTGTGCGGCAGCGGATGTTATGTCGCGCAACTTTGACCGAAGAAGAACGAATATATTGCGTTCAGCGATGGTTGAAGGAACATAAAGAACGTTTGGCAGTGCACCAGCTAAATTTATCCGGCCTGACTTCAGTCCAACGTTGTGCATAATCGACGCGGTCTTTTGAAGGACTGAGGTAATAAGAAAGTCACCGCGTAAGCGTAAATTCCGCTGAGTCAGGTCTCTCCTAAACGCTGCCAAAGCCGTGAGATTTCTGGGCATAAAAAACTGATCGAATCGCTCAACGTTAATCAAGTGCAGCCCGTCCTTGTAATAACGTTCACCCTTGGTAAGCGAATTGGAGGGAAACTCAAGCTCAAGCGGTACCTCATTGTGTTGTGCAATCCAGGCTAGATCTCGACTGGATGGTGACCTATCCACTCGCTTTCCATTCGGATACACTGAATTGATTAAAACAGGTTTTCGCTTTACATGTTTATACAAGGAGTTATGCTGAGCATCATACAAAGTCTCAAATTGCCGATTTTCTTCCCGTTTTGGTACTTGCACGCCACAATTAGGGCACGTTGGCTCAACTATTTGTGCCTTCTGTTCTCCTGTTCCAGGTTCCCACCAAGTCACTTCACTAGCGCAATTCGGGCAAATAAATACATCTGACCAGATTGTATACATTGCCTTACCGAGAGGTTCTGAATTAACAGATTCGTCAAATACAGAGTAGATTTCGCCGTAGGTACTCTCTGTCTCGCTAATCACTTCAGACAAGGGAGGCACAGAATAGCGAAAATATGACAAGGAATTCAGGTTGTAAGCGATAAACGTTGCTGCTGGCGATAGATCGCTCAATACTGCTCTGCGAGCACCTAGTTGGCCGATCCTCTTGTCACCTTCATATATCTCTCCATTTTCGTCCACAGCGTAGCCCAGCTCCTGCACCGCTTTGCGGTCGCCGCACAGCTGCGCGGCGACGCCGGTCATGCCGCTGCCGCAAAAGCCGTCAAAGACGATGTCACCCGGCTCGGTGTAGTGCAGGATGTAGCGCATGATCGCCTTGTGCGGCACCTTGGTATGGTACGAATGCGCGTTGTAGATAGGGTCGTTTTTGCCCTCTGAGACGTCGGCCGCAAACGGCTCGCGGTGATACTCGGCGTCGGCAATGTTTAGCGTCCGGTGCAACTCGTCGCGCTGCTGCTGCCACTCGACAATGATCTGCGGCAGGAAGGGGTTAGGACAGGCCGTGTAGTAAGGTGGGTCGGAAAGCGCCAGGATGGCTTTGTCCTCGCCGATAGGAAAACCCTCGATCGCCCGGAAAGCCGGGTCCTGAAGGTGTTCAGCCAGGCGCTGCGTGAACCAGGCGCGGCGCGCTTCGTCGTTGGGGAACTGCATGCCCAGGCACGTGACCGGACCCGCCACATAGGCAGCTTCTTGCTCACGGATAAAGTTGGGTTGGACGAGATTGGAGTCGGTCATGGTTGGTCACTCGATGTTAAGGCGCGTGCTGGTGCGGTCGTTGCCCTGGTTGATCAGGCCCTGGACGTAGCTGCGGAAGCGCGCCTCGAGCTCGTCAAAGGTGCAAGGCAGGCCCGGGCGCGTGAGCGCGGCGAGGATTTCCTCGCCGTCGAGCTTGAGACCGCGCAGGCCGCGCAAGGCCCGGTTGGCGGACTCGACAAAACCGCCGGGCAGGGCCGCAGCAGCGGGCCCGGTTAGCGCCAGGTACTGGTCAAGGGGGCGGCGCTCGGCGGCCGTCATGTTGGCGATGCCCGCCTGCGCGCCCTGCGTGGCGAGTTCCTGGCGCAGGGCACTGTGCCACTGCGCCAGGAGTGCGTCGCGCCGTTCCTCGAGCACGGCAACCCGCGCGCCGGCCGCCAGGGAACCCCCTGTGGCGGCGCGAAAACGGCACTGGGGACAGGTAGGCGCATCCTCGATCAGCCCCTCGTGGTAGCTCTGGCAGGCGGGAATAGCCATAAGCGCCTGGCTCCAGCCGTCGAGCCCGCCACTGCCGAACAGGTCGATACGCGCCAGTGTCTTCAATTGCTTGGTCTGATCGCTCTCCAGCAGCCGCCGGCGTGCAGCGTCGCCCGCCTGGTTGAGTACATAGGTGTTGTGCAAGCCGGTGTAGCGCTGCACATAGGCGCGCTTAAGCCCTTCCAGCCGCTGCCGCCAGGCAGGGGCTGCCAGGGGCGCACCGGTCTGGGCAAAGTCGCGCAGGGCATCCAGCAGCTCGGCGCGTGCCTGCCCGGCGGCAGCCAGCCAGGGGTCGTCGTCAGGCAGGTTGGCCGCCGCCGTCTCCAGGTAGGCGGCCAGGGGCTGAAACTGGACGACAAGATCCACAAACTGGCCGCTGGCCAGGCCCTTGCGCCGCGCCGCCAGCCCCTCGACGATCTGGACTTCCGTGAGGTCCAAGTTTTGCAGCTTGCCCGGACTGTTGTAGCGGCCCAGCTTTTCCAGAAACTGCTTGGCCCCGCGGAAGTCGGGCAGCAGGTCAGTCTGGCTCAGCCGCATGCCCCCCAGCTGTGAATGACCCTCGACGGCCCCCGCCCGTGAGGTGAAGCTGATGCGGTCGGTGAAGAGCGATTCGCCCCACAGCGCCAGGCTGTGCTCGATCCTGGCACTCACGGCCGTGATGCGCTCAAGGTCCCCCTGCACGCGCTCGGCCAGCTGGCGCAGCGCCTCGCGTCGCGTGTTCTCGTCGCGGATCAGCCCCGCCTGCAGGCCCAGGCCCTCAAAGATCTGCTGCCAGCGGGCGACCGGCACACCGCGCGGGCGCTTGTAGAAGCGGAAGTTGGCAAGGTCGGCGATCGCGATCGTGGCGGCCGCCTCGACGTTGGCGGCGTCGAGCACAGGATGGCTGCCGCCCAGGTTGAGCTCGACGCGCCCGTCGGCCACCAGCGCTACCAGCAGCACGGCCACCCACTCCGGCTCCAATTGAAACTGGCGCTCCTTCCAGATCGGGTTTTGCCCGCCGGCCACCTGGACGATCACCTCGCCGGCGTTGACGACTTGCAGAGCATCGCGGCTCTCGAGCAGCTCCAACAGGTGGCGGGCATAGGGTGAGTTGAGCGGGCGCAGCACTTCGCTGCCCTCCACCAGCCCCAGCCCCTCGACGATGGCGCTGGCGAGCTGCGTGCGCTGGCCGCGGGCGATCAGGCGCACGGCATCTCCCGCCGCCACGGAGCGGCCGCCCTCGCCCACCGGCGTCTGCAGCCGCGCAAAGCGCGGATAGTCGGGATAAGTATCGGTAAAGCGAGCGTCGAGCAGGTGGGCCGCCATCAGCCGTACCATCTCTTCGATGTCCTGGCTACCGGTGCTGCGCATGGCGGCCAGCAGCTCGGGCGCCGTGCGCGCAGCCCCGCGATAGTGGATGCGCAACCGGGCGTTGAGGTTGCCTTCCAGCCACTGCCGCACTTTGCGCCGCTGCTCGTCGGCCTTGGTCGCATACTGCGCCGCCAGGTCGGTCGATTCAAGGCTCAACATGCGGGCGGCGGCGTAGCGGCGCACGCCCATGCGAAGCTCCTCGTCGACGCCCTCCAGGGCAAAGATGACCTCGTCGTCCTCCCCGGCTGCCGCGCTGCCTCCCGCTTCGTCGCTGGCGGCAAAGGGTGAAAGGAAATAGACGTAGAAATCGCGCGGCGGCTGGGCCGTGCTGCGCTTGTTGGGCGGGCCAAAGAAGAGATAGCCGGGCCGGGTCACCTTGTGCTCGACCCAGGGCAGCTCGTAGCTCCAGATCTGGTAGCCGGGGACGTAGACGCTCGTTGGCAGATTGCTAAACAGCAGGCGCAGGGCGTCAAAGTAGAACTGCGTCATCTGCTCGGCGCTGACCAGCTCGGCGCGTTCCTCGATCTTGGCCGCCACGTCAACGTCCTTGTCGGGGTCGATGTAGTACTGGCCGTTCTCCTCGTTGTAGGTAATGAACTGGCCGCTGACTGTACGCGTGATCTCGCGCAGGGCCGTCTTGACCTGGTCGAGCAGCAGGCGCGCGCTGCGGTTCTGCGCCGGCAGCTCGGTCCACAGGCAGAGGTCGTCGCGCAGCTCTTCGGCCGTGACGCCGATGCGGGCGCGCACGTCGGTGGTGGTGAGCCGCTGCACGCACAGCCCGTCGATTATGCGCAGCGCCATCGCCTTGAGCGCCGGCCGCGTGTAGCCGCCCGCCACGCGGCTGTGCAGGATCGCCCCCTTCTCCACCACCGAGATCACGCCCGACTGCGAGCGCAGGCTGGGATCGTCGAGAATCACACTCCAGTAGTGGTCGTAGGAGATCAGGCCCGTCTCGTTGGCGGGCACCGGCTTGTCCAGCACCGTGCGGATGGCGGCGGTCAGCGTCTTGAGCACCTCGCGCTTTTCGGCGATGTAGACCTGCTCGAAGGCCTCGATATAGGCGGGGTGGATGGGGTACAGGCGGGCGTATTCGGTCAGCCGGTCGGCCATGGCCGGGTAGAGGCCGGCAAACTGGCGCAGGTGGTCGGTGACCCAGGCGATCTGCGGGTCACTCTTGGCCAGCAGGCGCTGCTGGACGACGTAGGCGATATCCTCGCGGGCGATGCGCACCTGGTCAAAGCGGGCGCGCACGCGCTGGACGGACTGGGCAAAGAAGGCAAAGGAAGGGCTGTCAAAGAGCGACTCCTGGATGCCGGCCATAAAGCGGAAAGGCGCCAGCTCGGTCACCTCGCCCAGCTCGCGCAGAAAACCGAAATCCAGGTTGAGCCCGGCCGCGTCCTGCGCTTTAAGATAGTCGAGCAGCTCGTCGATTACCAGCAGCAGCCCGTGGTTGGGATACCTCTGGTTGAAGAGGTGTACAGCCTGGATCAGCCCGGTTTTGTTCTCGCCCACTTCGTCGAGGCGCGGAAAGCGGTACTCGACGCCCTGCTCGTGCAGAAAGGCGCTGAGCTGGTCGGTCACGATGTAGTATAGCCGGCGGGTGACAGCGCCCAGCTCCATGCGCAACACCTTGTAACTGCCCGCAAAGCTGGCGGCCTCCTCCTTGACGCGCGCGTTCTGCACCTCGGCCAGCAGGTCGGCATGCTCGGCCAGCGCGGCGATCACCGCCATCAGGTGCGACTTGCCTGTGCCGTAGTTGCCGACGATAAAGATGCCCTTGTTGTCCACCCCGCGCGCCATCTGCAGTTGCGGAAAGACCAGCCCCGAAAGCTGCTCTACCATGCGGTCGGAGAAGGCGTAGGTCTTGACCAGGCGGCGGGCTTCGCCCAGATCGGCCGATTCCCGCAGCTGGATGATGGTATCGAGCGGTTCAAACTGGACGAGTTCGCGATAGAGCACGGGGAGCGATCCTTTCTCCGGTCCGGGGGAGGGGCGGCATGACTATAGAGGTACGATACTCCCGGCATCCAGGCCAGTGCTGCGCCACATCCGGTAGTGCGCATGGGAGGGCACGGCGTAAGCCAGGCCGGTGCCGGTATGGGCGCCGGGCCAGGCGGCGACAATCGGCACGCGGCGGCTCCACTGGCGCAGCAGGGCGAGCGGGTCCAGTGCCAGCAGGGGCTCGAACAGCAGCGCAAGGTCCGTGCAAAGCACCGGGCCGGGGCGCAGTGCCGCCAGCGGGCGATCCAGGGCCGTGCTGGCCAGCGTACTGTACAGTGCCTGCGGCTGGAGAGCCAGGCTCTCGGTCAAGACTCGGCCGACCGCGAGCGCCCGCCAGGCCTTGCGCTCGACCAACTGCTCCGCCGCATCCTGCAGGACACGCATATCGGCATGGATCAGCAGCACGCAGGGATAGTAGGGCCGGGCAGCAAGGCACTGGTCGATACGATCGGCGACATCCTCAATCAACATGGACAACCAAGCTTACGACATGATCGGGTTGGTAGGGAAGATTGTAACACAGATTGTGGGCTGGGGGATAACCCTGCAACCCCTTCCGGGAAGCCCGCCCCTTCCGGGAAGCCTCCGAATCTTTTGACAGCCACAATACCCTGTCTTACACTGACTCAATCATCTATATCCCTTTTCCAACCATTCCACACAAAGGCACCCAATTTATGTCTACTTCTAATTCCTACCGCGTCGCCGTTATCGGCGCCGGCGGCATCGCCAAGCACAGCCATGTCCCTGGTTTCCAGCGCCTCCCCAACTGCGAAGTCGTCGCCATCTGCGACGTTAACGAGGCCCGCGCCCGGGTACTGGCCGACGATCTCAAGGTCCCGCGCACGTACGGCGACTACAATACCATGTTGGCCGAGGTTCGCCCCGACATCACAGTGGTGGCCACGCCTAACATCTTCCACAAGCCCATGTCCATCGCCGCGCTCGAAGCGGGCTCCAATGTGCTGTGTGAGAAGCCACTCGCCCTCACCTACGCCGATGCCCAGGAGATGTTCGACATCGCCGCCGCCCACGACCGCATCCTGACCGCCGGGACGCATTATCGCTTCACGCCCCCCATGCAGGCCGCCAAGCAGCAGGCCGACGCCGGCTTCTTTGGCAAGATCTATGCAGTACGCACCGCTTGGCAGCGCCGCAGCGGTATCCCCGGTTACGGCAGCTGGTTCACCAACCGCGATCTGGCCGGCGGCGGCGCCCTGCTCGACATCGGCATCCACGCCCTCGACCGCGCCCTCTACCTCATGGGCTATCCCAAGCCCGTGTCCGTCAGCGGCGCCTCATTTGCCGAGTTCGGCCCGCGCGGGTTGGGTCTGGGCGGCTGGGGTTCGGATATCTTTATGCCGGCCGCCGGCGCACGCTACGATGTGGATGACTTCACCTGGGCCTTTATTCGCTTCGAAAACGGCGCCGTCGTCAACCTGCAGGTTTCATGGGCCAGCAACTACCCGGAAGTCTTTGTCACCGAAGTCTTTGGCAGCGAAGGCGGCGCCCACATCGGCAGCCGCGACAATGTCGAGCTCTACACGACGCTCAACAAGCAGGAAGTCAGCATCAAGACCCCGCTGCACGAAGCCAAGGTCGGATCCTACTTCAAGCTGATCGAGAACTTCGTGCGCGTCCTCGACGGTGACACGACCGCCGACATCCCCACCCGCGAACAGGCGTTGACCAGCGTCCAGATCATCGACGCTGTCACACGCTCGGCCGCAAGTGGTCGCGAGGTGGTGCTCTAAGAGGGTAGATCGTGCCTTGAATCACGCGAGGAGGGTGGAGTTTCGCCGAGCAGTGGGGATACCGGGATGGAGGCAAGCGAAAGCGTTGAGGATGAAGATTCAACTGCTCGGGTCACCTAGCGTTCGCTTTGCCAATGGCTTGACCCCAACCTTCAAAACTGCGAAGGCTGAAGGGCTGCTGTATTATCTCACGGGCACCCGCAGAACACACTCGCGTGCGGCATTGGCGACGCTCTTCTGGGGCGACATGGAGGAATCCAAAGCGCGTGTGAATTTGAGCAAGGCGCTATCAGATTTGCGTGAACAGGTGGGCGAATACGTCACGATCGCCACGCAGACGGTCGCGTTTAATGCAGCGCTACCCTATCGGCTGGATGTAGAGATTTTCGTGACGGCGACAGCGGCAAAGCAGGCAGACCAATCACTTGGGAGCCTGCAGGCAGCCATCGATCTCTACCAAGGTGATTTTCTAGACGGATTTCATGTCCGCAATGCGCCGGAATTCGAGCAATGGCTGGCGGCTGAACGCGAGCGTCTGCGCGCGGCTGCGGTGGGAATTCTAGCCTTATTGGCGGCGCGCTATCGACAAAACGGCGACACAGCAAACGCCATCGGCACGCTGCGCCGCCTCTTGTTGCTTGAACCCTGGCGGGAAGAAGATCACCTGCAATTGATGGGCTTACTGGCGGCCAGCGGCGAATATCACGCTGCGCTCCGCCAGTACGAACTGTGCCGGCTGGCGCTGGCGCAAGAGCTTGATGTGGAGCCAGGTGAGGAGATCACACGGCTCTATACAAAGCTGAAGGCCAACCCCAATGCAGCAGGGCCGCGGGAAAGCCCTGCTGCACTGCCGGTTGTTCCTACAGCCGCCGGGGCTGCCCATGCCCAAACCACGCCGCCGCACAACCTGCCCCACCCAGCTACCGCATTTGTGGGCCGCACCGCGGAGATCGAGGCATTGGTCACACGCTTACAAAATCCGGCCTGTCGCCTGCTAACTTTGGTTGGCCCCGGCGGTATCGGCAAGACTCGCCTGGCGCTGGAGGTTGCCCGAAATTTTATCGGCCCAGATTCGCCCGATCCCGCGGCGCAAGCACTTTTCCCAGATGGTATCTTTTTCGCTGGTCTTATGTCGATTGATACGGAGGCGGGCATCGTCTCCACCATTGCTGAGGTCATCGGCTTCTCCTTTTACAGTGACACGCCCCCCGAACAGCAACTCTTTCGCTATTTGAAGCAGCGCAAGCTCTTGCTCGTTCTTGATAACTTCGAGCACCTGGCGGAGGGTAGTTCATTCCTCCCTAGGCTGCTGTCGGCGGCACCAGGGGTGAAATTGCTGGTTACCTCGCGCACAGGCTTGCCGCTCCAGTCTGCCGATCTGCATACTGTGCAGGGTCTGTCTTACCCGCCCACCCATCGATCCATCACACAGAACTCCGTATCTGAAGATGCGGTGCGCCTCTTTGTCCAAAGCGCCCGACGCTATCAGACAGCATTCGCCGTACCACAGCACCTGGAGAGCGTTGTTGCGATTTGCCGGTTGGTGAGCGGGATGCCATTGGCGCTGGAGTTAGCGGCAGCGTGGCTCAGAAGCCTGCCCTGCGCGGCGATCGTGCGCGAGTTGGAAAAGGGCATGGCACTGCTGCGGGCGGAGGTGGGTGACCTCCAAGAGCGCCATCGCAACCTACAGACAGTGCTGGAGCAGACATGGCAGCGACTCAGCCCCGAGGAGGCCAGTGCCATGGCGCGCCTGGCGCTCTTTCGCGGCGGCTTTACCCTGGAGGCGGCAGAAACCGCAGCGGAAACCTCGCCCTACGTCCTGGCCGGCCTCGTCGAGAATGCCCTCATCCGGCTCGACGAATTCGAGCGCTATCAAATCCACGAGCTGCTGCGCCAGTTTGCGTATGCCCAACTCGTCGCCAGCCCTGAATACGATGGCGCAGCGGCAGCGCACGCGAAGTACTTTTTCACGCCGGTCATCAGCCGCAAGGACGCGCTTGGCGACAGCCGCCAACAGGCCGCGCTCGCTGCGATCCAAGCCGAAATGGACAACGTGCGCACGGCCTGGCAGTGGGCGATACAGCAGCCTGGCATGCCGTATATCGCCGCTGCCACCGATCCTCTGTACGACTTCTTCCGCTACACGTGCCGCTACAGCGAAGGCAAAGAGCTGTTCGCCGCCGGTGCGGCACGCCTGCGTGACAGGTCGACGAACTCGCAATCCAGAACTGCGCTGGAGGTCGCCGAGCACCTGGAGACGCTCGCGGCGATCTTTTGCTACCATCTCGGCGAACATGCGGAGGCGGCCCAATGCTTTCAGGTGGTGCTGGCGGCCACCGATGGCAGAGCCCAGGACGATGTTGCCATTGCCCATACCTTCCTGGGATTTATTGCGGGCTGGCAGGGCCATTTCCCCGAGGCGGAGCGCCATCTGCAGGCAGGTGTTGCCCACTACGAACGGGCAGGCGATCGCAGCAACCTGGCGGCCGTGCTGTACGGTATGTCGGACATGTACGCACACTCGGGGTGGTTTCAGAAGGCGGTCGATTGCGCGCAGCGCTGCCTCACCCTCGGGATGCAACTGGGGCGCAACGATCTGCTCGGCAACGCGCACTGCGAGCTGGCATTTGCCCTGAAGTCCCTCGGTCATCCCAAGCTTGCCTTGGAACACTACCGGCAGGGCTGCAGCTACAGCGAGAGATCTGGCGATCGACTGGCGTATTCCATGAACATAGGTGGCGTTGGCATCGAGTTGTGCCAGCTGGACAAAAAGCAGTGGGCCCAAGGCTTTGCGTTGATCGAGCAAAGCCTCGCGATATGTGAGGAACTCGGCCATTCCGTGCACATAGCCACCCGCCTGTATTCCTTGCAGCAAGCGTGCATCGAAGGAAAGCGGTTCGCCGAGGCAATGCCCTATGCCGAAGAGCTGATGCGGGTTGCCACTGCCATCGGCTTTCGCCGGATACTGACGTACTGCTATCTGGGCATGGCCGAGAGCTATCTCGGCCTGGGCGACTATACATTGTGCCGGCAGCAGCTCCAACTTGCACTGCGCAGTTGCGATGACCTGGAATGGAATCACCCGGTTTTGAGTCATGTCGTGACCTACTATGCACTCTTGCTGGAACGAGAGGCTGCACAGCTCGACACGGCAGCCGCCGGCCGGTATCTGACGCAGGCCGTAACGCTGGCGGCGGCCGCGCTGCGGTGGCCGGGCTGGCGAGCCTACCACCGCAAGGCGGCGGAGCTGATCGAACGGCAGCAGGCCCGCCTGGCAATGGCGGAGCTCTCTGCGGCCCAGTCGGCAGCCGCACAGGGGACACTGGAGGTGATCGTGGCGCACGTTGAGTCATCGCTCGCATTGTGATCGCCACCTAGATTTCGCCGTGCAGCAGCTTACCCAGCGTATTTAGGACGAAATCGATAAGATAGTAGGGGGTTTCGGCGCCCGCCAAGGAGCCGTAGGCGTTCCCCATGGCGATGATGCCCAACCCTTCCTGCGGCAGGAGAACCGTGATCACATCGACCCCAGGCTGGGCGCCGGTCATCGTGGCATTTTGCGTACCTTCGAACTCACCCAGCCACCAGCCCCAGCCATAGTCGGTAAAGAACGGGTTATCCTGCACGGCAGTGAGGCTCTCCCACAGCTGTGCCTGGCTTTGGGGCTGCAGAATGCGCTGGCCGTTCAACTCGCCCCCGTTCATCTGCGCCAGCGCCCAGCGGCTTAGGTCCTCCACGCTGGTGTGCAGGCACGAGCTGGGCGCATGTTTGCGGTCGTAGGGGAACTTCTCCCACACCACCGGCCGGCCAGCCTCGTCGAAGACATGAGCCGCAACGAGCTGGTCGGGGTCTATTTCGTCGAGCAGGAAGGTCGAACTGCCCATCCCCAGCGGTGCAAGGATGTGCTGCTGCATGTAGTCTTCGAACAGCTCGCCCGACCCCTTGTGGATGAGATCGGCCAGGATATCGTAGCCGGCGTCGCTGTACAGGAACTTGTCGCCGCCCGGATCCTGATTTAGGGTCACGCCCGTCTTAAAGCTGCGCACGTAGCGTTCGGCCGCGCCTTCGTCATACCAGGGGTCCTCCCATTCTCCGAACAGGTCGTCCGGTGTCAATTCGGGCATACCGCTCCTATGCGCCAGCAGATGGCGCACGGCAATCTCCTTGTAGCGGGGATCTTCCATCTCGAAATAGGGGACGGACGTCGTGTAGGGTGCGTCGACGTCCAGCTTGCCCTCTTCCGCCAGCTGCATGACCGCTGCGGCCGTAAATGCCTTGGACACTGAGCCCATGCTCATGACGGACTGCGGAGTCATAGGTGCACCGGTGTCCAGGTTGCGCACGCCGAAGCCGTTGGCATGAACCAGCTCGTTGCCGCGGATGAGGCCATATGCCATACCAGGGACGTTGTACGTTGTCAGCACGTCTTGCGCCTCTTTGTCTACAGCCGCAAACTGGTCGCTTGCGGCGGGCACAGGTGTGACTTGGCCCAATTCCTCAGGCCGGCGGACCGGCCGGCAGGCAGCGAGGGATAGACCTGCGCCAGCCAAGGCAGAAACTTGCAGGAGCTGTCTACGGGTTAGGGGTTGCATGTACGGGTTCCTTTCAGTTATGGATCTCCAATTGCCGGGTACTCTTCGTTGCATCCTGCTTTTAGAGCTGGACCTCATATAGGATATTGAGCGGGCTTTCAAACGGCAGGCGCCGGATGTGAGAAAAGCCTGCCTCGCGGCAGTACTCCTCTACCTTGCTGGGCGGCAGGCCGCAGGTGCCCAGACCGGCGCCGCCGTGGGCCAGCGATACGCTCATGCAGTAGAGAACGCTGATGCTGTAGAGGATAGCGCCAATCGGGCCGGCGTTTTCCTCCAGCTTGTCGGAGCAGTTGATCTCCAGCAGCAAGTAGGTGCCATCGGGCTTGAGTGCCTGGCGGATCGACCGCAGCGCGGCACGCGGGTCGACCATGTCATGCAGCACGTCGAAACTTGTGATCAGATCGTAGTGGCCGGGCAGACCCTGCGCTGCATCCCGCTGCTCGAAACGGACGCGGTCGGCCACCCCGGCCTCGTGGGCAAGCGCACTGGCGTGTTCGATCATAGGGTCGTGAATGTCGTAGCCCACGTACTGTGAATTGGGGAAAGCCTGCGCCAGTTTGACCAGCGCCCGCCCAAAGCCACAGCCCACATCTGCCACGCTTGTCAACGCAGCCACCGCGCCGCCTTGCTGCAGCTTCGCCTCGACGGCAGGAACCGAGGGAATCCACAACTGCAGCAGGAAGTTCTCGTACCAGGCCGAGGTCATCCGGTCCAACCCGCACCATGCTTTATCGCCAAAAGCAGACTGTGGCACACCGCCGCCAACCTTGAAGGCCCGGGCCACCTGGTCGACCGGCTCGATCGCACCCATGAGATCCTGGTAGAGCCCGCCCATAAAATAGGGGCCAGCCTCCTGCGCCAGCACCGGTGCATGCTCCGGCGGGAGGGTAAAAGTGGCTGAACTGGGGTCATACTCGACATACCCGGCGCAAGCCATGGCGCTCAGCCATTCCTGGGCGTAGCGGGCATCCACGTTGGCCTGCGCGGCCAGTTCCGTACTGCTGACCGGGCCGCAGTCTGCCATCGCCTTGAACAGGTGCAGCCGGTCGCCCAGGTAGGCCATGACCATCACGGCCGCGCTGCTGGCGTCGCTCATGGCTTTGCCGGCAAAGGCTGCGGCCTTGGCTTGATCAAATACAGGGTGGTTGTCCATTGCTTTTCTCCGCTTGAAAGTTATCTAACGCTGGTGCAAGTCGCATGAATGTGGGAATAGATATCACAGGCAGCGCGAAAAAAACGCGAAAAAAGCCGGGACCTGGGCGCGAATGTGGACTATGTGTGTTAGGAGGAGTAGCGAAGCTGCAGCGTGTGAGGAGGTGACGCTCGCCTGGCGGGGCACTGCCAGGCGAGCATACCAGTTGTCCAGATCTGGCTGCGGGCGCAAGCCAAGAGGTTTGGCTATCCTCTTGGCCTGCTGCCCGTTTCTAGCGTCAGTTCTGGCCGGGGTTGAGCAGTACGCCGGTGAACTGGCTTGTTACCGAGCTGGGGGGCACCTGGCCGGGAGGGTCGGTGGACACGTCTTGCAGAGTCCCCTTGAGCAATTTGCCGTCGCTGCAACGTGCATTGACCTTGAGGGTGGCCAAGGCGTCAGTGATCTTACCGATGATGGTCCCTGTGCAAGTCACCCCGGTGGCTGCATCTGTATAGGTCACGTTGCCCCACGTAATCCCGTCGCCACCGGCGAACAACGTGGCGTTGGTTACCTGGGTCTCCGTACCTGCCAGCGTAACGCCCGCGCCGCTGAAGGCGAAGGTACCCGTGAGCGCAAGGCCCCGGATCTGTGTGGTCGCACCGGCGCTCCACACCTGCTCGGGCACGCCGAAAAACCTTGTGTCTGTGCCGGTGATAGCCGTCTGTTGGGCTCCGGCGCGCATGGGCGCAGCGAACGCAGCAGTGACCAGAACAGACAATAGCAGCAGAGCTACGCCAATAGCTGTACTTCTCTTTCGCATGATTCCTCCTATTCAGGCATAAACTTCCGAAATACGTCGCGTCGTACACCAGGTCGACGAGCCCCGTTGACACGGGCGGACTCGCTGGCCCCATTTGCGCAATTGCTGGACCCTGGCTAGAATCGGTCCACTGCTCTTGCCGATGGGTTGCCAGCATACACGGTACATGGGGGCGATAGAAGCTCCTTTTTACGCAAAAATTACGCAACAGTTCACGGCTTATTCATAAAGGAGTAGTACATGTCAGCGCCCAGCTCCATTGGCTCCAGTTCCTTTGGCGCATTGCTGCGTCAGTTGCGCAAGCGCGCCGGCATGACCCAGGGCGACCTCGCCGCCGCAGTTGGTTACAGCGTGTCTTCTATCTGCGACTTGGAACAAGCACGCCGTCTACCAGTGGTAGCGGGCGTTACAGACCGATTCGTGGCGGCCTTGGGCCTCCAAGATGAGCCACTCGCTGCTGCGCGCCTGATCGAGCTGGCTGCCATTGCACGTGGGGAACGTCCGCCGGCGCCAATAACCCAGCCGCAGACCCAGTCGTCGTTTCAGCAAGAAGGTGCCAGATCTGACACGCATCTGCCGTCCCTGCCGGCAGAGCTTTTTGGCGGCAACTCTGAAGTCGACCAGCTTTGCCGGCGGCTGTTGGGGCACAACGGCCGGCTGCTGACGCTGGTGGGCCCGCCCGGCATCGGCAAGACGACCATGGCGATTGCCGTCGCCACACGCCTGCAAGGACGCTATCAGGATGGCACCGCGTTTGTTCCGCTTGCGGCAGTTGAACACGTGGACTTGATGGCATCTGCCATCGCCACCACCGTGGGCAGTTACGATGCAGGCCCGAAGCCGCTTCAGACCAGGCTAATCGAATTCTTGCGCCGCAAGCAAATGCTGCTGGTGCTGGACAATCTCGAGCAGATCACCCGCAGGGCATCGCTTGTAGCAGCGTTGGTGGCAGAATGCCCGGGGTTGTGTATCCTGGCGACGAGCCGCGAACGGCTGCACCTGCGCGCCAAGCAGCGCTATATGGTGCCGCCACTCGATCTGGCGGCCGCCGTCGAACTTTTTACGGAACGCGCCCAGGCCGTGAATCATAACTTCCAGCACACGCCGCACAACCAGCACACGCTGGAGGAGATATGCCGGCGGCTGGACTGCCTGCCGCTGGCGCTGGAACTGTGTGCAGCGCAGGCAGATTTGCTGTCGCCAGCACAACTATTAGCACAACTCAAGCGGCAGCCACTGGCGCTGCTCGTTGACGGAGCGCACGACCTGCCGCCGCACCAGCGCACGCTGCGCACGGCGATCCGGTACAGCTACGAGTTATTAGATGATGAGGGACGCGGCTTGCTACGCCGGCTAGGCGTCTTTGTGGGTGGCTTCGAAATTGGAGCGGTGCAGGCCATGCATGGGTCGGTCGCACAACTGCGCGATTTGGTCGCCAAGAACCTGGTGCGCGTAGAGACGCAGGCAAACGGCGAGCTACGCTATTTCTTGCTTGAGACTATCCGCGAATTTGCCCTGGAACAACTGCGTGGACAGAACGAAGAGCAGCAAACACGCGAGCGCCACTTCGCCGAGTTTCTTGACCTTTTTCGGCGTGGCGATCGCTATCTGCGCGGATCGGAATATCTAGCCTGGCTAGACCGCCTGAAACCTGAGCAGGACAATCTACGTGCTGCCCTACAATGGGCGCTCGACACGACCCGTTATACCGATGCCGCGTGGCTGATGCTGTCCGCCAGCTACTTTTCGAGTTCGTCCGGCAATGGCTACGAGGAGGCCAGGTGGCACGCGCAGCTGCTGCCCCACTGCCACACGCTGACGCATGATGTCTGCCTGACGATCATGCTTGGGTTTTACCGCGCAGCGTTTGCGCTCGAAGAGTTCCAGCCCATGGTCCCAACCATGGATGAAATCATGCAGCTGCTCGAAGGCTGCCCCTACAAATTGCTGCATGCAACTGCCTGGAGTTTTCATGCGTGGAGCGCAGCGGATGCAGCGCAAGCGGCGGCTTACCTGGAGCGGGGGATTGCACTGGCACATGAAGCGAGCGCGCCGCCGGTCTTGGGTGAGGAATTTGGCGCCCATGCGGACCGCAATTTCATTCTTGGCGTTCATCTTTGGGGGTATGCAGCGCTGCTAACTGACCAAGGGCAGGCAGTGCGAGCAGCGCTGATTGCGAAGGACAGCCTGCGCTACTTCCAGAAGAGCGGGAATCAGACTGGAATTGGCGAATGCAAGGGCATTCTGGGGCACCTTGCACTCTGGCAGGGCAATATCGCACGTGCACGCAAACTATTGGAGGAAGCAGTGGCCATCGCCACTACCCTCAATATCTCGGCTATGCAGCGGGAATGGCAAGCGCTTCTGGCAATTGCTACCCTGTACGACGGTGACGCAGAGGAAGCGCGCCGGCTGCTGACTGAAAGCCTGCGGCGATGTCTCGACCAGAAGAACCCCATCGTCCTGGCTCAAATCTGTACCTGCTTGGCAGAGGTGGCGCTAGCGGAAGGGGACTTGGACCAGGCCGAGCACTGTCTGGAGCAAAGCCTCTTCTACTACGCTACACCCCACGCGATTAGCATCGACGAGGTCGAGCGGCTGGCGGTGGCGGCGAGGGTGGCGGCGGCGCGGCAAGATTACGGCCACGCCGCCGTCCTGCTGGGCCAGGTTCAGGGCCACAGCCAGCGATTTGACGCCGTGACCGCAAGATGGGTGAATACCCGTATGGACGCAGCGCTGGCCGCAGTGCAAGCCCCGCTTGGGGCCGAGCGATTTGCCACAGCACTGGCGTATGGGCGGGCGTTGGCAGCGGAGGGTAGGATCGACCATACCGCAGCCCCAATTCCGGCGTCAGTGGTTCCTCCGAACCAAGCATCGCCAGCTCCGCCCGTGCCAGGTATGCGGAAAAGCAACCTGGCACGGGCAGAGCCTTAGCTGGCGTACGATAGGCCTGTCCCAGTACCTCGCCACCTCACGCCGGCGGTGCCCCCAGCATTTCGATCCCATACTTCTGGTTAATCTCTACGATACGCTGCATGTCCGGGCCACCTGGCTTTGCAAACTCCTCAGCACATTCGGCGAAAAAGTGCTCGAACCCCGACGGGCTGGTTAGAATCCAGTGCGCACTGGGCGTGTCGCCCACGTTCTTGTAGTGGTGGGCAGTGCCGCGTGGGAAGTAGACGGCCCCACCCGGCCCAATCTCCGTCCATACATCGTCTACAAAGTAACTGATGCGCCCTTCCACCACCAGGAAAAACTCGTCCTCACGGCTGTGCCTGTGCAGCGGCGGACCACCGCCCGGTGGCGTTACATCGTACATCACTGTCAGCGCATTGCCGGTGTGCTCTCCCGCCACCAGAACGGACAGCACGTCGCCAAAGGCGTGCAGTTCAGGCACACTGCCGGGCTGCACCAAGACTGACTGCAACTGCGTTTGTAGATTGAGAGTGTTTGTCATAGTATTCGCTCCGGATAGTTCGTTCGTGGCGCCCACCGCAGCGCCTGTGCCTTGTTCGCCCGCAACATAAGGTTGAAGTGGTCGGCATGCCGCTAGCAGCGCTAACCACAGCGGTGACAACAGAATGACGCGCCGGCCTGAAGAAAGTGGTTGCATCTCTTGCCCCTTGCGTTGATGTCTGGTTAAGACGGTTCAGTACACGCTGTTATGCGTGCGACCACAGTACCAGGCCGCCGGGCCACATGGAAGCACTTTTGCCACAGATTTGCCACAGATCACATGTACTCTTCCGACGTGTCGCCGACCTTTGGCGATCTCCTGAAGCAATTGCGCAAACGCGCAGGTATGAGCCAGAGCGATCTGGCCGCCGCTACCGGCTACAGCCGCTCGCTGGTTGGCGCCCTGGAACAGAACCAACGCCTACCTGACGTCGAAATCGTGGCCCACACCTATGTGCCTGCCCTGGGCTTACTGGAAGAACCAATTCTAGCCACCCAGCTAGTGGCGGCTGCGGCTGCGGCACGCGGCGAGCGGCTGTCGCCCGCTTTTCGCCCTCCCAGCTACCATGGTTCAAAAACCATAACGACGGAGGCTGCAGGAGAACCGCGCCTGCCACTGCCGCCCACAGAGTTGATTGGACGTGACGACGAGGTTGAGCAGTTGTGCCGGCGTCTGCTGGGACACAAGGGGCGCTTGCTGACCTTGGTCGGACCGCCTGGCGTCGGGAAGACGCGTCTGGCGCAGGCGGTGGGCACAAAACTACAGTGGATCTACCGGCACGGCGCCTGTTTTGTGCCCCTGGCGGCGGTGAACCAGCCGGACTTGCTGGCCAGCACGTTGATGACCACGCTGAAGCTACAGGAGGGTTCATCCAAGCCACCCGCAACCCGTGTCATCGAGTACCTTCGACACAAGGAGATGCTGCTCATTCTCGACAATTTTGAACAGATAGTTGCTGCGGCGCCGTTGGTGGCGGAGTTGCTTGCGGAATGCGGCGATCTGCACATTGTTGTCACCAGCCGCGAACGGCTGCACTTACGCGCCGAACAGCGGCAGCTTGTACAACCACTGACGTTGGAGGCGGCCGTAGACTTGTTCTGCGCACGTGCAGTAGCCGTCGAGCCCGGCTTTGCCCTGACGCCGTCGAATCGCCGCACCCTTGACGCCATCTGCGCCAGGCTGGACCGCCTGCCGCTGGCGATCGAGCTTTGCGCAGCACAAGCCGAGCTCCTCACACTCGAGCAATTATTGGCACATCTGCAAGAGGGGCCGCTAAATGTCCTCGTAGATGGCGCAAAAGATTTGCCGGCGCGGCAGCGAACGTTGCGTGCTGCCATTCGTTATAGCTACGAGCTGCTGGACGAAGACGAACGCCGGCTTCTGCGTAGCATCAGTGTGCTCGCCGGTGGTGGTGACCTGACAGCAATCACAGCAGTAAGCAATTGGGCTCAAGAGCCTGCTGCACGCCCGCTGCTCGCCACGCTCCATGCTTTGGTTGCCAAGAATCTGGTACAGGCTGAGGCGACAGCCAATGGTGCGCGGCGCTTTGTGCTGCTAGAAACCATTCGTGAATTTGCCAGGGAGCAGTTGCGGGCTCAAGGTGAGGAAGAAACGCTTTGCAGACGCCATTTCGCTACGTATTTGCAGTTTGCGCAAACGGCCGATCTCCAGTTGCGCGGACCAGAGGCCCCTAGCTGGTTAGCACGCTTCGACGCGGAGCAGGACAATCTACGCGCTGCTATGCAAGGGGCTCTCGACAGGGGGCTTCATACCGATGCCGCGTGGCTGGTGCTCGTTGCCAGCTGGTACTGGCTCAGCTGTGGGTTGCGAGCCGAAGGCGCGGACTGGTTGGCTCGGTTGCTGCCGCACCGGCGCGCCCTGGAAGATGATTTGCGCCTGGCGATCCTGCTGTGGGGCTATGCCTTTGGCGTGGGTGACGAGCCGTTTGCGCAGAGGGATCAGTATGCGGGCGAGGTCATGTCACTGCTGGAGAGCTGCCGGGATATGCTCCTGCGCGCGGCGGCTTGGCACTGGCTGGCCTTGGTGATGCCTAACGCGGCAGCAGCCAACGAAGCCTCTGAGCGCGCCGTCGCCCTCGCCCGCGCTGCCTACGAGCTTGGTGGGTTGGGCACGGCGTGGGGGCTGCTGGGCGACCGTGACTTTATTCTGGCCGCAGGCATTACTGACTATGCAAAACAACTGGTTGATCAAGGTGAAGTAGAGCGAGCTGCGCCGCTTGCGGCAGAAAGCTTGGAGCTGTTCCGGCGGCGCGGCGATCACAACGGCATCAGCGATACCTTTGCTATCTTGGGCCAGTTAGCGCTGATGCGGGGCGACCTTGACGCTGCCTACACGTTGTTATGCCAGTCGAAGACGATAATAACTGAGTTCGAAAGACTGAGTTGGCGGCTCAATTGGCAGCCACTGCTAGGACTCGTCACCTTGTATCTCGGTGACGCAAGCGGAGCACGCACACTCTTGGCCGACAGCTTGGCCCTGTATGCTGCTCTCAAACCTAACCTGCCGGCTGCCTGCATCTGTGCTTACCTTGCCGACGCCGCTCTGCTAGACTGCAAGCATGACGAGGCGGAGCAGTGGCTGAGGCAAAGTCTAGAGTGGTACGCCGAACCCCACGGTATCTTCATCTACGATGTCGAGCGCATCTTTGTCGCTGCACGCCTGGCAACGGCAAAGGGACAGTACCGGCGCGCCGCAGAGCTATTTGGGCTGGCTGAACAGGCACACGGTCGCGTCCATCATGTGCGGGTGGGGCCGCAGCAAGCACTGGCGGAGATAGCGCTGGCGGCCGTGCGCCAAGCCCTTGAACCCCTGGAATTCGCCACAGCCTTCACAGCAGGGAAACAGCTGTCCCTTGATGTGATATCCGCCCGTTTGGCCAGCGATTGAGACATCATATTCCGTTTTCGATCACGTAACGTCTCATCCCCGCAAAAAATGCCCTACCCCTCAATATGGCATTTGCCGGGGACTTGGTGTAATATGGACACGGAAAACAATTCTTTGTTATTCACATATTTAAGGAGAGCAAAATGGCAAAGTTGAGGATTGGTATCAATGGATTTGGCCGCATCGGCCGCCAGGTGACCAAGTCCATGTTCGAGAATTACCGCGGGCAGTTTGACCTGGTCGCCGTGAACGACCTGAGCAACACCGCCACCAATGCCCATCTCTTCAAGTACGACAGCAACTACGGCGTCTTCCCCGGCACGGTCGAAGTCTCCGACGGCGACCTTTGCATCGACGGCGACCGCATCAAGGTGCTGGCCGAAAAGGACCCGAGCAAGCTGCCCTGGGGCGACCTGGGCGTCGATATCGTGGTCGAGAGCACCGGTATCTTCACCGACCGCGCCAAGGCTGAACTGCACATTGCCGCCGGCGCCAAGAAGGTGATCATCTCCGCCCCCGCCAAGGGTGAGGACCTGACCGTGGTCATGGGCGTCAACGAAGACAAGTACGACCCGGCCAAGCATGTCATCCTCAGCAATGCGTCCTGCACCACCAACTGCCTGGCCCCGGCAGCCAAGGTCCTCAACGACCTCGCCGGCATCAAGCAAGCGCTGATGACGACCGTCCACGCCTACACCAACGACCAGCGCATCCTGGACCTCGTCCACAGCGACCTGCGCCGCGCCCGTGCCGCCGCCATGAGCATCATCCCGACGACCACCGGCGCCGCCAAGGCCGTCTCGCTGGTCATCCCCGAGCTCAAGGGCAAGTTTGACGGCTACGCCATGCGCGTCCCCACCTCCACGGTTTCCGTGGTGGACCTGACGGCGATTGTCGAACGCCCCATCACCAAGGACGAGCTGTTCGCCGCCTATGACGAAGCTGCCGCCGGCCGCATGAAAGGCATTCTCCAGGTCGTGCGCGACCCGCTGGTGAGCATCGACTTCAAGGGCAGCCCGCTGAGCAGCTCGGTGGACTACGAGTTCACCAACGTCTACGGCACCATGGTCAAGATCGTGACCTGGTACGACAACGAGTGGGGCTACAGCAGCCGCGTGGGTGACCTGATTGCCTACATGGAAAAGAAGGGCATCTAAGGAGCCCCTGCCTCCCCAGAGTCTTTTTACGAGCGTGGTGCGCAGTGCGTGCCACGCTCGTTTTGGAGTAGGGTCTGCAGGACGCAAGATCGTAGGGGCACAAGGTCCGGCGCAAGATGGTTCGCCAGAGCAGCGAGGCTATCCCGCCGGACCTTGTGCCCGCCCCAACCCGTCACGTCCTGCTAGATAATGCACCCGTACAATGGTATTCAATGACCGGCATTGGAGATCACCATGAACAAGAAAACAATTAAAGACATCGACTGGCAGGGTAAGCGCGCCCTGGTCCGTGTCGATTTCAACGTGCCGCAGGATAAGACCACCGGCGCCATCACCGACGACGCCCGCATCCGCGCCGCACTGCCCACCATCCAATACTTGCTCGAGCACGGTGCTGCCGTAGTGCTGATGAGCCACCTCGGCCGCCCCAAGGATGGCCCCGACCCAAAGTACAGCATGAAGGTGACGGCCGACCACCTGGCCGGCCTGCTGCCGGGCGTCAAGGTCAACTTTGTCGGCGCCACCACTGGTCCCGAGGCCGAAGCCGCTGCCAAGGCGCTCAAGCCCGGCGCGATCCTGGTGCTGGAAAATACCCGCTTCGACAAGCGCGAGACCAAGAACGACGAAGCCATGGCCAAGGAGTTTGCCAAGCTGGGCGACGTTTACGTCATGGATGCTTTTGGCAGCGCTCACCGCGCCCATGCCTCGACCGAAGGCGTAGCTCACTACCTGCCCGCCGTCGCCGGCTTCCTGATGGAGAAGGAGCTGGAGTACCTGGGCGGCGCCCTCGAAAACCCGCGCCGGCCGTTCGTTGCCATCCTCGGCGGCGCCAAGATCTCCGACAAGATCGGCGTGATCTCAAACCTGCTCACCAAGGTCGACCGCATCCTGATCGGCGGCGGCATGGCCAACACCTTCCTCGCCGCCCAGGGCTATGACATGGGCAAGAGCCTGGTCGAGGCCGAAGCTTTGGAAAAGGCCAAGGAGCTGATGGCGTCCGGCGCCGACAAGATCGAGCTGCCGGTGGACCTGCGCGTGGCCGACAACTTCGCTGCCGATGCCGAGAGCAAGGTGGTGGCCGTCAACGAAGTGCCGGCCGAGTGGCGGGCCCTGGACATCGGCCCCGCCACCATCGCCCACTACTCCAACAATCTGGCCGGCGCCCACACCGTGGTGTGGAACGGACCCATGGGCGTGTTTGAGTTCCCGGCTTTCGCCCGCGGCACTGTGGCCATCGCCGAGATCCTCGGCGGCCTCAAGGACGCCACCACCATTATCGGCGGCGGCGACAGCGCGGCGGCCATCCGCGATGCCGGCCTCGAAGAGAAGATGTCACATGTCTCGACCGGCGGCGGCGCCTCCCTGGAATTCCTGGAAGGCATCGAGCTCCCCGGCGTGGCGGCGTTGAACGATAAGTAACACTCTCGTGCCTCGCTCGCACCAAGCTACCTGGCCTACAAGCAATCTGGTGGTGCGAGCCTGGCACGGCTTCCGTCACGACTCGTAACAAAAGGCACTGCCCATGAGCTTCCTTTCCAAACTCTTCGCCCCCTTCTTAGGCAAAGCGCCGTCCAGTTCGGACCGGTACATGGCCATCTACGCGCTCAGCAACCGCTGCCGCGAGGCCGTGGCCGGGCAGGTCGACTTGATGAACGAGGTCAGCCTCGACGACGAAAACCAGGGTGGCTATTACGTGCGCAAGGTGGTGCACACCTCCGGCAAGGGCCGCTGCTTTGGCGAGGTCGAATTCGAAATCTGGCTCGACAGCAAGAAGCGGTTGGTGCGCCAGGAAGTGCACGGCGGCCGCTGGCTGTCGGTGGACGAGTATGACGACGAGGTGGTTGCGGCTGAGGCGCGCGAACGCGAGGAGCGCGAGCAGGCGGCAGATGAGCAATCGTCTGAACCTTGATTTGTGGGATTGGCTAACACTTGGGATTTGCTTGATTTGTGCGCACACTATCGATTGCGCACGTGACGAATATACTCGACGAGATGGCCGGTAAGCTGCAAGGCGTCTCTTGATGTAAGGAGTGAACCTTTATGCGCAAGCCGATGATGGCGGGCAACTGGAAGATGAACAAGAACGTCGCCGAGGCGGTGGCATTGGCCAAGGCGATCCGCGAGGCCGTCAATGACGAAGATGGTGTGGACCGCGTGCTCTGCCCACCGTTTGTCGACCTGCCCGCCGTGGCCAATGTCCTGGCGGACAGCAATATCGAGGTCGGCGCTCAGAACATGCACTGGGCTCCCAGCGGCGCCTACACGGGCGAGGTGAGTGCCGGCATGCTGGTAGGTCTGGCCCAATACGTAATCTTGGGCCACAGCGAGCGCCGCCAGTACTTTGCCGAAACCGACGAGGGCGTCAACAAGAAAATCAAGGCCGCACTCGAAGCCGGCCTGACCCCGATCGTCTGCTGCGGCGAGTCGCTCGAACAAAACGAGGCGGGCGAAACGCAGTCCTTTGTCAGCGGCCAGGTGCGCGGTGCGCTGGCCGGCCTTGATACCGCACAGGTCGAAAGCCTGGTCATCGCCTACGAACCGATCTGGGCTATCGGCACGGGCCGCGCCGCCACGGCGCAGCAGGCCAACGATATCTGCGGCGGCGTCGTGCGCGCCACTGTCGCCGAGCTTTACGGCCCCAAGGTTGCCGCTATCACCCGCATCCTGTACGGCGGCAGCACCAACGAAAAGAACATCCGCGAGATCATGGCCCAGCCCGACATAGACGGTGCCCTCATCGGCGGCGCCGCCCTCAAGGTCGAAAGCTACGCCGAAATGGTCCGCGGCACGGCCGAAGTCTACCGCTAGAGTGTAGATTATCGTAAGGGCACAAGGTCCGGCGGAATAACGATCGCTGCAACGGCGAACTTACTCCCCGCCGGACCTTGTGCCCTTACCCCACGCCCGCGCACTTCACCCAATCCGAACATTTTACGCAGGCTCCACTTCCTTCCACTCCCCCGTCCGCGCCGAGGCCAGCACTGCATCGCACACCAATTGCGTTGCATAGCCGTCGCGGAAGTCCGGCGCAAGCTTCTCACCTCGTTCCAGCCCATATAAGAAATCCGACACGGCGTGGATGAAGGTGTGCTCGTAGCCGATGGCACAGCCGGGCACCCACCAGTTCTTCATGTAGGGGTGGTCGCCATCCCAGACCTGGATGGTGCGAAAGCCGCGCGTCAAGGCATTGTCGCCGTGACTGTAGTACTCGAGCTGGTGCGCGTCCTCGAGGTCAAATGCAATCGAGCCCTTCTCCCCATTGATTTCAAAGGTATTCTGATTCTTGCGCCCGCACGCATAACGCGTCGACTCAAACGTGCCCAGCGCACCGTTGGCAAAGCGCGCCAGAAACGCGCAGGCATCGTCGATCGCCACTGGCTTAACCGTGGCCGGGTCGTCCTGCAGCTGCCGCTCCTTGATAAAGGTCTCGGTCATGGCCGTGACCTGCATGATCGGTCCAGCCAACCATAGGGCCAGGTCGATCGAGTGGGCCAGCAGATCGCCCGTTACCCCACTGCCGGCGACGTCTGCGTCCAGCCGCCAGAGCGTATTGCCGCCCTGCGGCAGCTTGGGGTTGATGGTCCAGTCCTGCAGGTATTTGGCCCGGTAGTGAAAAATGCGCCCGAGCTGTCCCTCGTCCACCAGCTGCCTGGCTAAGGTGACGGCCGGGATGCGCCGGTAGTTAAAAAAGACCATCGACGGCTTGCCACTGCGCTCGACCGCTTCCACCATGGCACGCGCCTCGGCGGCGTTCATGGCCAGCGGCTTCTCGCACACGATCATCTTGCCCGCCTTCGCAGCGGCCAGCGCAATCGCATAGTGTGTATTGTTGGGCGTGGCAATGTCGACTATGTCGATGTCGTCGCGTTCGACCAACGTCTGCCAATCGGCGACGACCTCCTCCCATCCCCACTGCGCCGCAAACGCCGCCGTTGTCTGCGGGTTCCGCGCACAGACCGCCTTGCGCACGGGCAGGATCTCGTGCGCAAAGAATTTACCCACCTGGCTGTAGGCGTTCGAATGGGTCCGTCCCATAAACCCAGTGCCGATCAGGCCTACATTGAGCGTCTGCATGGCTGGCTCCTGTACCTGCGTTCACATCACGGAGTGAAAGAGGGCATGCACAAGTTGTAGGGGCACGAGGTCCGGCGGAACAACGCTCGCCACTACAGCGAGGGTTTCACCGCCGGACCTCGTGCCCCTACCCCCAACTACGATCTCTATCTCTCCACGATCAGATCAATCGTTCTTAATGCCCGATCTACTTCTCGAACTTATCCGGCGTCTGCAACAGCGCCTGGACCTCAGGCGAATCCACGTTCTCCGGTGTGATCAACACTGGCGCCAATTCGATCTGCTTGTTCTCGATGGTCTGGCCGTTGATAAACGCATCGATCGCCGCCACGCCCTGGTAGCCCATCTGGTAGGGGTCCTGGGCAATGATGGCCTGGATGGTGCCATCCTCAAAGAGTGGTAGTATTTCCGGGCTGGGATCGAAGGTAATAATCTTAACCTTCTTGTCGATCCCCTTGGCCTTGGCCGCCTGGGCAATACCGACCGCAATCGGGGCCGCCGCCGAGAAGAAGCCTGCGATCTCCGGGTTGGCCGTGATCTGATCGGTCGCAATATTCAACGACTTGGCCGCATCGGCGTCGGTCCACTGGGTCTCCAGCACCTGCATGTCCGGATACTGGGCGATGGCCTCGGCGAAGCCCTTGCTGCGTCCGGCGCTCACGGAGCCGGCCTGAATGCCAAGGTTGGCTACCAGCCCCTTCTTGTCGAGCAGCCTGGCCATCTCCTCGCCGGCCATAAAGCCACCCTTGTACTGGTCTGTAATGATGCTCGCCACGGGGGCGTCGCCTTCGATGCCGGAATCGGCCATGGCCACCGGCACGCCGGCCGCCATCGCCTCTTCCACCGGCGGAATCAGCGCCTGTGAATCCAGCGCCGCCAGCAGGATGCCGGCCGGCTTCTTGGCGGTGATGTTGCGAACAAGGTCAACCTGGGCTGCGATGTCAGCTTCCGTTGCAGGCCCCTGGTAGTCGATCGTATAGCCAAGTTCCTTGGCCTTGTCCTGCGCACCCTTCACGAGGAAGAGATAGAAGGTGGCCGACGTGGACTTGGGAATAAACACGATCTCGCCCTTGCTGGCGCCTTCTGCGGCCGGCTGCTCGGTCGCGGTACCTTCGGCTGCCGGTTGTCCAGCGGCAGGCTGTGCTGCCGGCGCTGGCGCCGTACATCCGGCCAGCATTCCTATCACAAGCAGAACGCCAAGTATCTGAGTAAGCTTCTTCGACATTTCTTTCCTCCCACGGTAACTTTGCTTGGAACGTTAGTTGAAATGCTCGTCGTATCCCGCTACAATCGCCCTCTTCTTCTGAACCACCTCCTTTTACCGCCGCCTGCGATACTGGTCGACGGCCACGGCGCCGATGATCACCATGCCGTTTACCACATACTGCCAGAATGCGTTCACCCCGAGGATGTTGAGCCCGTTACGGATTGTCGTAACCAACAGCGCGCCGATCAACGTGGCGAAGATGCTGCCCTCGCCGCCAAAGGTGCTGGCGCCGCCGATCAACACGGCGCCGATGGCCAGCAACTCATAGCCGTTGCCGCCCGCCGGCTGCACCGTGGCCAGTCGCCCCGCTTCAATGATCGAGGCAAGGCCTGCTAACAACCCCGAGATCGTGTAGATGCCGATGGTAACGGCAGGCACATTGATACCTGAGAGGCGCGCCGCCTCGGTATTGCTGCCAAGGGCGTAGGTAAAACGGCCAAAGCGCGTGTGGTTCATCACGACGTAGCTGATGGCGTAGACCACCAGCACGATGATCGTCGGCACCGGAATTACATCAAAGAGTTTGCCTTGGCCGATAAACTTGTAGCTGTCGTCAAGCCCGTAGATAGGGATGCCGCCCGAGATGATGAGCGCCAGCCCGCGGGCAATCCCCATCATGCCCAGCGTGGCGATAAACGGCGGGACGCGCACCATCGTAATCAGCAAGCCGTTGGTCAGGCCCAAGAGCGCGCCGACGCCCAGCGTGGTCGTCAGCGACAGGAAGAGGTTGCCCGTCGATGTAAAAACCAGGCCGCCGACGACCGCAGCGCAGGCGAAGACCGAGCCCACGGAAAGGTCGATGCCCCCCGAGATAATGACAAATGTCTCGCCCGCGGCAATGATGGCGATGACGGCGGTCTGCAGGGTGATTTCAAAGAGATTGCCGACAGTAAAGAAGTAGGGGGAGAGAAATGCAAGTACCACCCACATGATGCCAAGAATCACTAGCATCGTGATGCCTTGGTTGCGCAACAGGGTGCGAACCGCTCCCATTCCGCTGGTTGCTTCCGGCGCCTGGCCGACTTCAAGCTGACTCATATTTGTTCTTCCACCGCTGAATTTGCCCGCAGACTATACTGCATGATCTCCTGCTTCGTCGTGTACTTCGGGTCCAAATCGGCGACAATGTTGCCGCCGGCCATCACCAGGATGCGATCGGCCACCTCCATGATTTCGTCGACATCACCGGAAATGAAGATCACCCCCCGATCGCCTTCGGCGACAAATCGCCGGATCAGTTCGTAGATTTCGCCGCGTGCGCCCACGTCGATGCCGATGGTAGGCTCGTCGAGGATCAGCAGATCGCACTTGGCGTTGAGCCATTTGCCGAAGACAACCTTCTGCTTGTTGCCACCGCTCAGATACTTCACCTGCTGCGCAAGACCCGCGGTCTTGATCCCAATCGATTTCACCAGGCCGGACACGGTACGTTTCTCATTGGCAGTGCTGAACATCAGCCCTTTCAGCTTGGCCAGTGTGACCATCGAGACGTTTTCCTTGACGCCCAGGTTGAGGCAAAGCCCATCGGCATCGCGATCTTCCGGCAGATAGCCGATGCCAAGCCCGATTGCCTGGCGCGGCGAGTCGATCTTTACGCTGCGTCCTTGCAACTGCAGCGTCCCCTCGCGCACCCGATCGACGCCAAAAATCGCACGCGCCAGTTCGGTCTTGCCGGCCCCAACCAGGCCGGTAATGCCCAGGATTTCGCCCTTGCGTACGGCCAGGCTCAGCGCGGCCGGAAAACGCCGGCTGCTTAGACCCTCCACGCTCAGGAAGGCATCGCCGGATAGCGGAGCGCGCTGCTGCCGGCTCTGTACCAGGTCTTTGCCGATCATCAACCCGATGACCTGCTGCAAGTCCGCCGCGCGCGCCGGCATCGTCGCCACCGTGAGGCCGTCGCGCAAGACGGTGATGCGGTCCCCGATCTGCTTGACCTCCTCCAGCTTGTGCGAGATATAGATGATCCCGATACCCTGAGCCTTGATGTCGGCCAGGATCTTAAACAAGATCTCCGTCTCATTGCGGCTGAGCGCCGCCGTAGGCTCATCCATGATGAGGATCTTGGCGTTTTTGGAGAGCGCAATGGCAATCTCCAGCATCTGCTTCTGCGACACCGGCAGGGTACGCACCTTGGCCTTGAGGTCGATGGCGAAATCGATCTTCTTGAGCACGGCGCCGGCGTGGGCGTAGACGTCCTTCCAGCGGATAAAGCCGCGCTCGCGCGTAAAGCGGGTCATGGCGAGGTTTTCGGCCACGCTCAGGTGGGGAATCAGGTGAAAGTTTTGGTAGACGGTGACGATGCCCAGGTCTTCAGCCTTTTTGGGGTCATAGCCTGTGAGGTCGAGTCGTTCGCCTTCGAGCGCGATCGAACCGCTGTCGAGCCGGTAGGCGCCGGACAGAATCTTCATCAACGTGGACTTGCCGGCGCCGTTCTCGCCCAGGAGCACATGCACCTCGCCGTGAACAAGCTCGAAGTCGACGCCTTTCAAGACGCTCACACCATAGAAAGACTTGGCAATGCCCTCCATTGCCAGCAGTGTCGCCATCGTCTATTCCTTCTTGGGCGCGGCTGTAGACTCGCGCACCATCAATACCGGTGTAATCTGCAGCCGCGCCGGATCGGGCATGGTGCCGTCAAGCTGGGCCAAGAGCAGTTCCACGCCTGACACAGCCATCTGGGCGATGGATTGGCTGATGGTCGTCAACGGCGGCGACAGGTATTCAGCCAGTTCGATATTGTCGATGCCCATGAGCGAAACATCCTGCGGGACACGGCAGTTCGCCTGGTGCAGCGCGTGCATGGCGCCGATGGCCAGCAGGTCGCCGGAGCACAGAATGGCGGTAAAACCGCCGGCGCGGGCCAGCAGGCGCTGCATGGCAGCGTAGCCGGACTCGACGTGCCAGTCGTTGGCCTGCTCCACCTCCAGGTCCGTGACGCCGTGCTCGGCCAGCACGTTGCGAAAGCCGTTGAGGCGCTCGCGTGCGATGTGTACTTGCGTGGGGCCGCTGATATGCGCCAGGCGGGTATGGCCCAGTGCCAGCAGATGAGAACCGGCCAGCCGGCCGGCACAGATGTTGTCAAGCACGACGGCCGGGCCTGCATAATTCTGGGGGACGCGGTCCACGACCACGGTAGGGATGCCGGCCGCCTGCAGCTTATCCAGTGCCGTGCTTTCGTCCCACGTCGACACAAACATCACGCCGTCGACTGAACGCTGGAGGATCGAATCGACATAGAAGCGTTCGCGTTCGGGGTCGTCGTGGGTGTTGTAGAGCACCAGGTTGTAATTCTGGGCGTACAGCCGCTCCTCGGCGGCGCTGGCCATGGTGGCAAGCACGGGGCTGGAGATATCGGTCACGAGCAGGGCTACCGTGTGCGTGCGCCCGGTGCGCAGGCTGCGTGCGGTCAGGTCCATGCGGTAATTGGTTTGCTCGATAGCAGCCAGCACGCGCACACGCGTCTCCTCGGTAATCCCGGGTTTGCCGTTGATCACGGCCGACACCGTTTGCTTGGACACGTTGCTCAGATCAGCCACGTCCTGCATGGTTGCGCCACGCCGCCGCCTTGGCGGGCGAGAGGGCACTTGCATGATAGCCGCCTAGATTAGTACTGGAACGGGGTGGGAAGCGCAGTATGATCGGTCATATGATCGATCATATTGCGTATTCAGCGTACAACGGCAGCATTGTCTTGTCAAGTGTCTTTGCAAGTCACTGTAGATTCTGCTATTGACAAGCCTTGCCCTGCGGCCTACACTATACCACCGACAAAGGAGGCACCCTTGACTACTCAATCCAACTCGCGCACGGCCATCGTTCTCGGCGCCAGCATCGCCGGCCTGTGGGCCGCCCGCGTGCTTGCCGACTACTTCGACCAGGTGGTGGTGCTCGACCGCGACTACTTGCCCGAAGGTCCTGACCCGCGCCCGGGTGTTCCGCAAGCGCGCCAGTATCACATCCTGCTGCTGCGCGGCTTGCAGATTCTGCGCCAGCTTTTCCCCGGTGCGGAGGAAGAACTGATCGCGGCCGGCGCCGTTCCGTTCGACGTGACCGGTGACGTTAAGCTCCGCTCGCGCGGCCGGTGGCTGCGCCAGTTCCCCTCCGGCCAGTGCCTTCTCAGCTGCAGCCGCGTCCTGCTCGAAGCCACATTGCGCCGCCGCCTGCGCCAAGACCCGCGCGTCCGCTTTGTGGAAGGCGTTGAAGTTACGGGCCTTGTCACCGACCCTTCCGCTGCGAAGGTGACGGGCGTTCGCCTCCAACGGCGCTCCCCTGGTGCGTCTGTACCGCACGACGCAGATGCTGCGCAGGAGGGCGAACTGATCTCCGGCGATCTGATTGTCGATGCGCTGGGCCGCCGCTCGCCGACGCCCGACTGGTTTGCGGCCTTGGGCTACCCGCGGCCAGAGGAGACTGTGGTGGATTCGTTCCTTGGCTATGTCACACGCCGTTACCGCCAACCCGTCGACTTCCAGCCCGGGTGCCGCATGATGCTGATCACGGCCACACCACCTCACGACCCGCGCGGCGGCCTGATCTTTCCGGAGGAGGACAACGTCTTGGTGGTCATGATGACCGGCGCCAACAAGGATTATCCGCCCACGGACGAAGAGGGCTTCGACGCCTTCGCGCGCAGTCTAGGGCCGGAGTATTACGCTGCCGTGCAGGCGGCCGAACCACTTGGCAAGCCGCTTGGCTACCGCGGTACGGACAGCCGTTGGCGTCACTATGAGAAGCTCACCCGCTGGCCGGAACGTTATGTCGTATTAGGCGACGCCTTTTGCGGGTTTAATCCCGTGTATGGTCAAGGTATGACCGTGGCAGCCCTCTCCGCCGTGGCGCTCGGGGACGAGATCGCCCGTGCCGGCGGCCAACTCGACGGCGTCGCCCAGCGCGCCGAGCAGGCCATCGCCAAGGTCACGGCCGGCGCCTGGCTCCTGGCTAGCGGGGCCGACTTCCAATGGCCCGAGACCATGGGCGCAGCAGGTGGCAACGGCCTTACCGACCGCCTGGCGCGCTGGTATCTCGACCGGCTGCTCGACAAGCTAGGCCAGGACGAGCGTGTGCGTATGGCCTTTAACGACGTCAACCAGCTCGTCAAGCCTGCGTCCAGCCTATTTGCCCCTGACATCGCGCGGCGTGTGATTTGGCGCTAGTGGGCATAGGATCCCCGCCACCGGAGGTTGTGACGATGGAACGACTTGACGAGGAAACCCTGCTCGCTCACCTGCGTGGGGAACCGCTGGAAACGCTTGATTGGATGGGCGTGCCGCGGGAGTTCGTGCGCTTTTTGGCGATCCTGGACTCGTTGCAGTCTGCGGCCGCCGATCAGGCGCCCCAGAACCTGGCCCTGTGGCTGGACGACAAGCAGCGCGCCTGGCTCCAGCAGCTGGCCGAGATGGCTAATCGTCTCGACGACGCTGCCATCAACCAGTCGATTAACACGGAAACCTACGCGGCCCAGAAAGAACCGCGCTTTGGCGAGAGCAACCCCGAACGCATGGACCTCGCCTTCTGGCACTTTATGGTGCGCCGTCGCTGGACGGCCTGGTCGGCGCGCATGCAATATGACCGCGCCTGCCAGGAGTATATGCGGCAGTTGGACGCCAACCCGCCGCCGGCGTACGATGACTTGCAGAAGATGAGTGCCGAGGAGCAGGCAGCCATGGCTGCCAACCTCCCACGCTACAAATACGGCGGCGCCGTCTGGTGCTTTACCCGCTTTGGCCAGTCGCAAACCTTTCTGCCCGACGGCAGCCAGGTGCTGATCGGCGGAGAACACGAGGATCTGGTACGACCCCGACTTCCACATCTACAACGACGTCGTCGTGATTCGCCCCAATCTCGAAATAGAGATTTACGGCTATCCACGCCAGGTTTTCCGGCCCACCGATTTCCATACCGCTACGCTGGTCGACTATAAGGCGATCTACATTATTGGTTGCCTGGGTTACTGGGGCACGCAGCCGCTGGGCGAGACTCCCGTCTACCGCCTGAACTGCAAGACGTTTCAGATGGAATTGTTGGCAACGAATGGCGAAGCGCCCGGCTGGATCTACAAGCACCGGGCCACCTACGTCGCCGAACGCAACGCCATCCGCATCACCGGCGGCACTGTGCTGCTGCGCTTCGAGGGCAAGCGCAGACGCCGTGAGAACCGCAAGACCTACTGGCTGGACCTGGCCACGAACACCTGGTCCAGCGGACGCAGTCCAAGCGAGTTGCCGTAGCAATCCTATGCCAGGGAATCTGGACCTAGGGTGATGGCGAGCTGGCGTGCCAGGCAGCCTCCAGTTCCGCTGCGCTGACGCCGAGGACGGCCGGCGCCAGCGTCTCCCAGTCATCGTGTTGGCCAAACCCCTGCAGCAGCTTGGGCAGGACGTCAATCCCATAAGTGGCGGCGATGAAATCGATCAACTGCTCTGCTGCCGCCCAGCGCTGGTCCTGCTGAAAAAGGGCGCCGGGGCTATACCCTTCCGACATGGGTGGGGGCTTGGGTCCATGATCCATCACACCTGCTAGAAGGCTGGCCAGGGGTACACGATCATCCGTGCTGGATTGCAGTCGCTGCAGCGCAGCGAGTCCTCCAGCCGGCATTGGTTGTACGGCATCACTGAACCTCATCCAGGAACCGAACGCTTCTACCATCCGTAGCCATTGTACCTTGGGGGCCGTCCCCTGCAGTGCGGCATCCAGCATCTGCTCGGCGAGCGAGTGGCGCAGCAGCCGGCCAAGAATTTCCTGTCGGGAGGGAGAAGCCGTGCGGTATAACAACGGTGAGGTCAGCCGTACACGCCCAGCCTCATGCAGCCCATTCCGCATTACTTGGTCTGGCACGATCTCGACCGTCAGCAAGCCATCCTCCGCCAGGTCCTGCCCCGTCACACGGCGCAGGACGGTGTAGAGAGCTTCGGCACTGGGCGCCAGCTGCTCGGCCGCAGCGCGGTCCTTGCTGCCGAATACAAAGTGCAGGCTGCGAGTGTCCAGCGTCGCAGTTGGTCCCCAGAAGGCCGCTATCGGCGCAGTGCGCTGCCATCCCGTCGGCGTCAGCTTGTAGAAGCGCGTCTCCGGCTGCACGTCCACCTTGCCCGTGGGTAATGTGCGGGTCACCACTACCTCCGCCATCGCCGCATCGCTCACAAATTCGACGGCCCGGACAGACTCGCGCAGCTGCAGCGCCGGTCGCTCGGTACGGTCTCTGACCGTCTCGAGCATGACGACGTTGGCGACGTCACCCTGTATGCGCACGATGCCCTCCTGCGCCGTGCGCCACACGGCATAACCAATCAGCGCAGCCAGAACGACCACAGCCACAGCAACAAGCACAACGTGCCGGCCGATCCGCAACTGTCGCAAGTCGCCGCTTGTCGGCGCACTCGCTTGGCCATGTGTCCTGGGTGCCCTGCCGGAGGATGGAACGGAAAACCGTTCGCCGCTGCGGCCACGCCCAGATCGGCCATCCGCCGATCCCACTCCTCCTGCTCGACATCCAGGACGCTCCAGTCCAGCCGGTTCTGCACCTGCTTCGTTGTCAATCGCATTGTAGACCTCCAAGTCCAGGGGTACTTTCAGGAAGCCCTAAATTCGTCCCATCACATCGGTTGCACAAGTCTACTCAGTTTTGCTCTCCCGATCATCCGTTGAGTTACCTATTCCGTTACCTATTCTTGGTTGTACCGGAGGCGATCTCAAGTGAGCCGCCAATCGCGCGCAACGACACTCGCCGCATGGCGCTAGTCGTTGTTCAACTCTCATCACCTCAAGACTCGGGCAACAGCGCTCTGTTCTCCACTGCTGCAAGTGGCGTTACCGTCGCATCCGTACCAGCGGTTTCAACTGCAGCAATAGCATCTGTCGTTGCAGATACATTCGCGTCCTTCCGTCTCGCAGCACGACGCAGATAGCCAAACAACAAACCTGCTGCCAGAAGTGACGCCAGCGAACCGGCAAAAAATAGTGCTCCGAAGCCCACTGCATCGATCAGAGCCCCGCCCACCACGCCTGCCGCCGCCCAGCCCAACGCCATGCCGATCATGGCCACACCCTGGCTGCTCGTACGCCAGCGCGGGATCACCAATTCCTGTCCAAAGAGGTCGCGTGTAGTCCCAATCATGGTAAAGGTGGCAATGGCGACCATGTAGGCCACGGCCGCTACCCACAACTGCAGCGTGAGGGCGATCGGGACCAGGCAGATCGCTGAAGCCAAGATTGCAGCCAGCATCGTATAGCCGGTGCCCCAGCGCACCATCAACAGCGGCAGCGCCAGCGCCACGGCGATCGGTAGGAGTTGGGCCATGCCCATCACCAGGCCGATGGTCGCCGGCGCCACGTTCAAATGTGAGTCCAGGTAGACGTTGTAGAAGGTGCGGATAGCGCCTTCGCCGATCGAGGCCATAAAGACCGTCACGGCCCAAAACGCCAGCAGCCCCAGTGGCGCACGCGCCTTGATCGCCAGCCCACCTGCCTGCAAAGCCACCCGTCCCGGATCGGCGCCTAACAGCGGCAGCAGCCCGATCCAACATAAGATCGGCCCTACCCACAGCGCCAGCCGGTATGGGTCCGCCTGCTCCAACGACATGTCCAGTCTTCCAGCCAAGAGACCCGGCAGCACACCGGCGATCAGGCTGCCCAGGAAAGCGGCGGTCGGGATCACCGCCGCCAAGATGGCGAAGGCGTGTTTTCGCTCGCGCTCGCCGGTTACCGCCATGATGTACGGAGGCATATTGACTGTAATGATGGCGACGCCGATGTTGAGCAGCACCTGTCCGCCAAGCAACCAGGCTTCCCACAGCGACCGCGGCAGCGCCTCCACCTGTAGCATCAGCGCCAGTGCCAGGCCAAATAACCCAATGCCGATCTGCAAGCTGTTGCGCAGCCCGATGCGATTGCTGAGCAGCCCGGCTGGCAGTGCCGCCGCTGCCCACACCAACTGCCCCATCCCTGCAACGAGCCCAATATAACGCGCGTCAAACCCCAGCCGCAGCAGGTAAAGATTGAACAACACGGCCATAATCCCGAACGGAACCGCAGCTATCAGCACGATGGATAAAAGAAAGCGCCGCAAACTCGGACTGAACGAACGTAGGGTCTGCAAGTACTCAGACATCATTGCCCTCCATCGGAATCGGGAGCACACGTAACAGGAGTGCGTTGGGAAACTACAAAATTACATCATATATTTCCTGTTGTCAACATTGTGAAAATTTCCACGTATGTCATCTGTTGCGTGTATAATCCGGGTGCAACGGCGGCTTTGTGCCCACGTCCTGGAGGAACCAAAATGTACGCTGATCAACAAGAGTTTGCTATTCGCTGCGAGTGGGGAGAACGCGGGGTTGCTGTGCTGGCGCCTGTCAGCGACGTCGTGATCATCGTCGACGTCTTGTCCTTTTCGACTTGTGTGGAGATCGCCGCCAGCCGCGGCGCCGCCGTCTACCCTTGTCATTGGAAGGACGAGCGCGCCGCCGCTTTTGCTGCGGGCGTCGGCGCCAAGCTTGTCAGCGCGCAGCGCTCGCAGACCACCCTTTCTCTGTCACCTGCATCGCTGATGCACGTTACGGCTGGCGCCCGCTTAGTCCTGCCCTCACCCAACGGCTCCACGCTCACGCTGGCGGCAAGCACAACCGCCAACAGGCCCGTAGTCCTCGCCGGCTGCCTGCGCAATGCCGGTGCTGTCGCCTCGGCAGCGCTCCGTTACGGCTCCAAGGTCGCCGTCATTGCCGCCGGCGAACGCTGGTGGACCGACATGAGCCTGCGCCCGTCCTTTGAAGACCTGGTCGGCGCCGGCGCGATCATCCGCCATCTACCGGGCGCACACTCTCCCGAAGCCATGACCGCCGTCGCCGCCTTCGAGGCCGCGGCACCGAGCCTGGCCGCCCACATGCGCCAGTGCAGCTCGGGCAAGGAGCTGATCGAACGCGGTTTTGCCGCCGATGTCGACCTGGCCGCGCAATTGGACGTCAGCGACTGCGCACCGATCCTGCTCGACGGAGCGTACACAGCGGCTCACCAATCAGTTCACGCGACGCTCGGCCTTCAACACGGCGTCAATAGGCTGGTCGACTACGATCCGCGCTGGCCCGCCGCCTACGCCGCCGAAAAGCAGCGCGTGCTATCTGTCTTGGGCGACCTCGTCCTTGCCATCGAGCACTACGGCTCCACTTCCATCCCCGGCCTGCGCGCCAAGCCTATCATCGACATTCTAGTCGGCGTTCGCACGCAAGCCGACTGGATCAAGTGCAAGGCGCCGCTGGAGTCGATCGGCTACGACTATGCCGAGCACGCCGGCGTTCCCGACCACTTCATCTTTGGCCGCGGCCGCGACCGTAGCGAGCGCACCCATTTGGTCCACGTGGTCGAATTCGAGAGCGAGACCTGGCGCGACAGCCTCGCCTTTCGCGACGCGCTGCGCGCCGATCCCGCCCTGGCCGCGCAATATGAAGCCGTCAAGCAGCAAGCCATCCAACAGGCGCCGGAAGGCAGGGCCCACTACACCGACCTCAAAGGCCCCTTCGTCACCGCAACTATTGCCGCGCTGAGTAACCGAGAGGATAAGCACAACAGCGTGATTTATTAGAACGCTTCCAGGAAGCGTTCTAATAAATCACGCTGTCCAAAAACGGCGCCGCCAAGCCTAGACTCCTCCCGATCGCCCACTATTCCATTCCACTCCATCCCTTGCTTGCGAGCCGTCCGCTTGCGGCGCACCACGCCTACGTGCCCGAGTTTCCGCACGAAGGCGTGCGGGCCGGACGAGAGATCCGTTTCCCGAAGTCTAAAATCCTGATACGCACCCGTCGTCTCGGAATCCTATTGGCAAACGATTGAGACACGTGTATACTTGTGGTTGTAACAACCGCGCCCATCCCATAGATTACTCAATATCGGCACCGGATTCCGTCCGCGCTTGTTCTGCGGATTCCAACTGTCACGAGAGCCCACTTCCACTCAAGGCTGTTCTGGATATCTCATGCCACCGATCCTGCACGTCGAAAACCTGCGCGTTTATTACCATACGGCACGCGGCACGATCAAAGCGGTAGACGATGTCTCGTTCGATGTCGCGGCCGGCGAACGCTTTGGCCTGATCGGCGAATCCGGCTCCGGTAAGTCGACGATTGCCCTCGCCATCATGCGCCTCATCCGCCCGCCAGGTGTCGTCGAGTCCGGCGAGATATGCCTGGATGGCGAAAATCTTCTGCAACTCGACGACGAAGAGATGCGCCAGCGCCGGCTCGCGCGCGTGGCCCTGGTCACGCAAGGCGCCATGAATTCCCTGAATCCGGTGATTCGCATTCGCCAACAATTTGCCGACGGCCTCACGAGTCATGATGTGCCGGTAGCCAAGGACCAGGTCGGCGCACGGCTGGATGAACTGTTGCGTCGCGTCGGGCTGCAGCCCGGTGTTGCCAGCATGTACCCTCACCAACTCAGCGGTGGTATGAAGCAGCGCGTGTGCATTGCTCTTGCCATGAGCCTCGAGCCCAGCCTCATTATCGCCGATGAACCGACCAGTGCATTGGATGTGGTCGTGCAGCGCCAGGTCATGCAGACGTTGGGCCAGGCGCAAGCCGATTTGAACGCAGCGGTCATTCTCATCGGGCACGACATGGGGCTGATGGCGCAGTTTGCCGGGCGGATCGGGGTCATGTATGCGGGCAAGCTGGTCGAAGAAGGTCCGGTGCGCTCTATCTTCAGCCGGCCGGCCCATCCATATACGCAGCTCCTGATGGACAGCCTTCCCTCGTTGGTGGAGCGGCAGGCGCCGGCCGATACCACGGCCGGTGTCCCTCCTTCGGCGGCGGAACGCCCCAGTGGCTGCGTTTTTCACCCCCGCTGTCCTTACGTTATGTCGCAGTGTGTTACGACACCGCCGGTGTACCGCCTGGTTGCCCACGAGCAGTGGGCCGCCTGCCATCTGCACGAACTCAAAACCGGCTCGCCGGCCCAAACCGCGGAGATTGTGACGTGACCGCGCTACTCGAAGCCAGGAATGTCACCAAGGTTTTCAGCAGTGGCGTGGGCGAACGTACCGAAACGGTTGCCCTGCGCCATTTCACCTTCGGCATCGACGCAACCCGCCCTTCCATCACCGGGGTTGTCGGGGAGAGCGGCAGCGGCAAAAGCACGATGGCACGCCTGTTGTTGGGCCTGGAAACGCCTACAGAGGGCAGCGTCCTCTACCAAGGCCAGGATCTCCGGCGGCTGCGCGGCGCCGACCACCGCAGGTACCGGCAGAACGTGCAGGCCATCTTTCAAGACCCGTTCGAGTCATTCAATTCGCTGTACAAGGTCGACCACGTGCTGGAGGTGCCGCTCAAGAAGTTCGGACTGGCGCACACCAACCAGGAAGTTCGCCGGCTGATGGTCGATGCCCTGCTCGCCGTGGGATTGCGCCCGGAAGAGACATTGGGACGCTACCCGCACCAGCTGAGTGGCGGTCAGCGCCAGCGCATTATGGTTGCCCGGGCGCTGATGCTCAATCCCAAGCTGATCATTGCCGACGAACCGGTATCGATGATCGACGCCTCGCTGCGTGCCGGCGTCTTGGCCAGCTTGCGCCAGCTGCGTGACGAGTACGGCATTTCGCTGGTCTACATCACGCACGATCTCACGACCGCTTACCAGATATGCGACGGTATCATCGTGCTCTATCGCGGCTACGTCGCCGAGGCCGGCGACGCGGCGCTCGTCGTCAAGGATCCGCAACACCCGTACACCCAACTGCTGGTCAGCTCAATCCCCTGGCCCGATCCGGACCGGTTGTGGGCGGCGGAACAAGAACCTTCGCCCCTGGCAGCTGCGGCCCACAGTGGCCGCGGCTGCCCTTTTGCTGCCCGCTGCCCGCATACTTTTGATCGTTGTCTGCAGGATGCTCCGCCGTTCTTTCAAACTGACCCGCGGCGGGCGGCCACCTGTTACTTGCATCAGGACGCGCCGACATTGGCGTTTGACCGGATGAATGAACTGCTCGTTCACACTTCAAGCATTCAGGAAGGAGCTGCGCTCACGTAGGCGCGTTGCGAAAGGAGACGCCACCAACCAAGTTGGGATTACCAACGTACTCAGATCGGCTCATCGTGTCCTGTCTTTCCTATCTATCATCGAGGAGAGGTACATTATGACTAAGCTGCTAAACCGAACAAGTATTTCCCTGTTCCTGCTGGCCGCAATTCTACTCATGACTGCCTGTACGGCCGCCGTCCCCGCCGGCGCCCCGGGCGCTGGCCCCGCCGCTGCTCCCGTCGACATGGAACGCGCGAAAACGCTCAATATTGCAGTGTCCAAGCCGTTTGCGAGCACGAACAACTTCAACATCTATGCCCCCGGATTCGACCGCTCGCGCACCGGGCTGGGCGCCATGGTGTATGAATACTTGTTTTACCTGAACATGGAGACCGGCGACTATATTCCGTGGCTGGCGGAAAGCTACGAATATAATGACGACTTTACCGAGATTACCGTCAAGCTGCGCCCGGGCGTCAAGTGGAGCGACGGCGAAGACTTCACCGCCGACGACGTAGTCTTCACCTACGCCATGCTGCGCGACAATCCCGGCATGACGTGGGCCAACGAGGCCAACAAGGCCGTCGCCAATGTGGAGAAGGTCGACGACCTGACGGTCAAGTTCATCCTTACCGAACCGAACCCCCGCCTCCATCTCGTGCGCGAAGCGTTCCCGGCCGTTCCCGTCTGGAGCGGTATCACCATCCAACCCGAGCACATCTGGAACGGCGTCGAAGACCCGGTTACCTTCGCCAACGATCCGCCGGTCGGCACCGGCCCCTACAAGCTGGAAAGTGCCACGGAATCGGCCTTTTCCTATGTGCGGCGCGACGATTGGTGGGGCACCGAGGTGTTTGGCGTCACGCCTGCGCCCGAAAAGGTGAACTTCATCCACGTCGGGCCAGAAACCAGTGTGGCGATTGCTATGACGGCGAATGAGATCGATACTCCCGCCATCGGCATTCTCTCACCGGGCGCGTTTGTGTCCGTCAAAGAACGCAACCCCAATGTCGAGGCCTGGCTGAAAGATGCACCCTATGCCTGGTACGATCCGTGCCCGCGCGCGCTGCTGTTCCAAAACGATCACGCGCCGTTTAACGATCCGAACTTGCGTAAGGCGGTCTCCAGTCTGATCGACCGCGACCAGATCGTCACCCTCGCCTACGAAGGCTCCACGGCTACGGCCAATACGATCTATCCGGCGTATTCCGGTCTGAAACCATACATGGATGCGATCAAGGACATTGTCGCCAACAGCGCAGTGACCTATGATCCCGCCAAGGCGGAAGAATTCTTCACCGCTGCCGGTTACGCCAAAAATGGCGACGGAGTCTGGGCCAAGGATGGACAGCCCCTGGCCCCAGTGATGCTGACCGACTCCGGCGATGCCGAGGCCATGAAGGTGGCCCAGGTGGTGGCCGATCAGCTGACGACCGGCGGCGTCGCCGTGCAGCTGCAGCCGTTGTCCGGAGCCGTTCAGGAATCGGCCCGGCTCGCCGGCAGTTGGGACATCGCGGCCCCGCAGGCATTTTGCCCCGGCACGATCTACGAGGACATGGAGCTTTTCCACAGCAAGTTCTATGTACCGGTGGGTCAACCGGCGCCCTGGTACGAGCGCAACTCGTTCCGCTACAAGAATCCCGCGTACGATGCGGTGGTAGACGAGATGCTCTCTGCGTTGGGCAAAAATGCCGACGAGGCAACCCTGGTTGACATCTTCAAGCGCGGTATGGAAATCTGGTATGAGGACTTGCCCGTCACGCCGCTGACGCAGGCGCCGGCGCTCGTTCCCTTCAACACCACATACTGGCAAGGCTGGCCCAATGCCGAGAATCCGTGGATGATGCCGGTCAACTGGTGGGCAACCATGAACCTGCTGCTCACCGGCTACAAATCACCCGAGACCGGAGATTGGGTGCCCGGAATCCACCCGGCCGGTCAATAGCCTGATATTTGTAGGTAGGGGCACGAGGTCCGGCGATATATCGATCGCCGCCACGGCGAGGCTATTACCGCCGGACCTCGTGCCCCTACGGATCGAGAGCATGCCCATGACCGCCTATTCTCGCTACATCGGCAGGCGCTTCCTGCTCCTGCTTATAACGGTTTTCATTTCGATGACCGTGGTCTTCTTTGTGCCGCGCCTGGTGCCGGGCGAGCCGATGACGGCAATCTTCGCCAATATGGCCTCGGTGGGTGGCAGTGTGAATGCGCAAGCCATGATTGCAGAATATCGCGCGCGCTTTGGACTGGACGAGCCGCTGTGGATACAGTACATCAGCTTCTGGCGCGAGCTCCTGCGCGGTAACATGGGCATCTCGATCAGCAATTTCCCTGCGCCGGTGTCGCAGTTGCTCTTGCGCGCACTGCCCTGGACCATCGGCTTGCTGACGGTAACAACCATATTGAGTTGGCTGCTCGGCTCGGTCGTGGGCGCCGCCATCGGCTGGCGCGGGCGCAAAGCCGGGGCTTTTCGTTTTATCGTGCCGATCGCCCTGCTGCTGTATACGACGCCCTATTACATCCTCGCCCTGATCCTGATCTTTCTCTTCGCCTTCATCTGGCCCATCTTCCCGCTCTCCGGTGCGTACTCAGTGGGCAGCCGGCCCGGGTTTACCCTGGACTTTATACTAGACGTACTGCACCATGCCATGCTGCCTGCGCTGAGTATCCTGCTGGTCTCACTCGGCTGGTGGTTTCTCAGCATGCGCAGCCTGATCATTGCGCTCAAAGGGGAGGATTACATCCTGAATGCAGAAGCAATGGGGTTGCGTGAGAAGCGCGTCATGTGGGGCTATGCCTTCCGTAATGCGCTCCTGCCGCAGGCCACGGGCTTCGCCATTGCCATGGGCCACATCGTCGGCGGCGCGCTCATTACTGAGGTCATCTTTGCCTATCCAGGCGTGGGCTACCAGGTCTACAACGGCATCAAGAGCCTTGACTACCCGCTGATCCAGGGCGGCGTCCTCATGATCATCCTCTCGGTCGCGCTGGCGAACTTCGCGATCGATATTGCCTACCCACTGATCGATCCCCGCATCCGCTATGCTGGGTCAGGAGGCAAATAGCTTATGGCCGTTGTGCCGCTGCAAGAACAGATGACGGAAGGCCGCCACGGGCTCGTGTGGGATCTGCTGCGCAACCGCAGCTTCACGACCGGCGCCACCATCTTTCTGACCATGCTGCTGGTTTCTTTGATCGCCGGGCGGTTCATCCCACCTGAACTAAAGATGGCCGGCAGCTTCCCGCCGCGGCAGCCGCCGCTGCAAGATACGCTGCTCGGCACCACTGCCTTGGGCCAGAGCGTCGCCATTCAGTTGACGGAGGCGATTCCCAATTCGATCCTGATCGGCCTGATTGCCGCTACCGTGGGCACCGTGCTTGGTGCACTGATCGGTTTCACGGCCGGTTACTTCGGCGGCTGGGTTGACGCCGTGCTGCGCATGCTGATCGACGTTTTTCTCTCCGTGCCGTCACTGCTCTTCCTCATCCTGATCTCAGCCTTGATGCGCAGTGTCAACGTGGTCACCTTGGCCATCATCATCGGCGCCTTCGCCTGGCCATCGCCCGCGCGCCAGGTGCGCGCCCAGGTTCTCAGTCTCAAGGAACGCGGCTTTGTGCAGCTGGCGCTGCTCTCGGGTATGGGCGGCATGGAGATCGTCGTGCGCGAGCTGATCCCTCACATGGCGCAGTGGTTGGGCGCCAACTTCGTCAACGCCTTTATTGCCGCCGTACTGGCCGAATCGGGCCTGTCAATCATAGGACTTGGCCCTCAACGCCAGATGACGCTGGGCATGATGATTTACTGGGCGCTGAGCTACAGCGCCATTTTCCAGAACCTCTGGTGGTGGTGGATGGCCCCGGTCGTAACGCTCATCGTCCTTTTCCTGGCGCTTTACCTGATTCACATTGGCCTGGACGAAGTGAGCAACCCCAGGCTGCGCATCATATGATCCGCTGACGTCACCTGCTGCCGGCGAAGAAAACCGGGTTGGTAACTGCCCACAGGCCGTCGTCGCCGTCGCGCAGCTCGACATTGCACCACTTTGCCTGGCCGGCTGCCAACGGCCACTGCACTTCACCCGATTCGCTCACGATCTTGTCGTGGTAGGCTCTGCCGTTGACCACAAAGCGCACATAATCGCCCGCATGTGCCCCACTCCAGCGCACGATCGCCGTCGCAGCTTCCGCCGGCACGGTGTCGCCAATCATGCCTTCCGTACCGGATTCTGTCTTGATATTCAGCAGCAGGGTCGGCCCTGCGCTGATGTACGACCGTCCCGCCTTGAGCGCGGCAACAATCGCATCCTCTGTCAGGTCCTCGGCGTAGACGACATTCACGGCGCCGCGCACATCCGGTGGGGGCGGGCCATGCAGATCCGTGCCCGTCGTGGCCGTCAAGCGATGGCCCGCGTTGAGCCAGCGGTAGAACAGCAGCAGCGATTCCTGGTTGAAGTATTCCCACGGCCCGTTCCAGACTTCGACGGCCGTAGCATTGCCGGGCATCATGTCATAGTGTTCCCAGCGGCAGCCGCAGCACCCTGGATCGCCCGGGTGCATGACATGCGCAATGACAAAGAGGCAGCCAGCGTCGATCACGCGCTGCGCCAGCTCCGGCATCGTGATCTCGCTGCCATCCATTCTGCGCCAGTCAAGCCACTGCCGGGCGCCCACTGCCACTGCATGGCCAAAGAAGGTGGAGAGTTCAATGCCGCCCATGACCAAAAACTGCTTGTCGGCCATGCTTCTTGCCTGCGCCAGGCCCGAAATGGTGTTGTGGTCGCTCAATGTCATGAAGTCGACGCCCTGGCGTTTCCAGAATGCCACCAGGTCCGGGATATCCCACGAACCATCCGAGTGAAACGTGTGCGCGTGCAGGTCGCCGCGGTACCAACCTGGACCGCGGCCGCCGGTCACCGGGGCAGGCCAGGTAACTGCTTTTCCCGCTAAGGGCTCAAACGCCATATCGACGGTAAGCACATACTCCACCGGCTCTTCCGACAGCAGGCGGAACACTTGGATAAACACCATCCAGCGCCCTGCAGGAATGGGCCCGTTAATTCCGCCGGGCGAGGTCCGCACCGTGTTGATCGATATCCCTTCGTCGTCCGGCTGCGAGATTTCAAAGCGCGGGCCATGGCTGTCAAAGATCATGATGCTGATCTGGTGCGGCAGCTTCTGATCCGGTCCGAAGTGGGGGCTGTGGCGAAACGTAAAATGAATGTCCGTCACACCCTCGGGAACATCGACGAAGGTGGGTCTCATCCGGTGCATATCCGCCGACGTCAGTGTTCCGCGTAGCTCCAACTGCCGGGTTTGTGTGCTCATCGTGCTTACAGCCTCCGATGTGAACCGATTGTTTGATAACTTTCCAAGGCGATACACCCTCGATTATAGCGCATGAGTTTCTGCTGGTTGATAATCATGGCATGATCTTACGTGAAAACATGGCTTCATTCTTGCGCCGCATGTCCATCAGGTAGCGTTCGCCCAGCACTTGGAACACAGCTTCTTTGTTGGCAAAGAATTGAGTCAAGGGCATACTTACCCTCATGAACATCAAGATTTTCGCATCCGGCAGCCGCGGCGACGTCCAGCCGTACGTCGCCCTCGGCCAAGGCCTGCAGGCTGCCGGCCATGCCGTCACAGTCCTTGCCTCATCTGACTTCCAGGGCCTGGTCACGGGCCATAACCTGGATTTTGTACCCATCAGCGAAAACGTCGAGGCCTTCGCCCAGAAGCTGCAGCTCGAAGGCGGCAACATGCTCAAGATCCTCTCCGTCCAGGCGCAGGCTGCACAACAGTTGTCAGTTCGGGCAGCCACTGCCGGCCTCGCCGCCTGCCAGGGAGCAAACCTGATCGTTGGTGGCCTGGGCGGCGTGTTCACCGGTTCCGCCCTGGCCGAAAAGCTTGACATTCCCTTCGTCCAGGCCTATCTCTACCCGTTTGCGCCCACGCGCGAGTTCCCCAGCGTCCTCACCCCTCTGCCGCAGACGCCGCTCACCACCTGGGCCAACGGCCTCACGCATCGCCTTGCCCGCCAGATGATGTGGCAGAGCTTCCGCAGCGCCGACAACAAGGCGCGTACGCAGGTTCTGGACATGAAACCCGCACCGCTGACCGGCCCGTTCGCCTGGCTGGATCAACACAGCAAGCTCGTGCTCTATGGCTACAGCCCGGCCGTACTGCCCGCGCCACAGGACTGGGACGCGCACAGCCACGTCACCGGTTACTGGTTCCTCGACGCGGCCGCAGGCTGGCAGCCACCGGAGGACTTCCTCGATTTCCTGGCGGCCGGACCGCCGCCCGTCTACATCGGCTTTGGCAGCATGGCCAGCAACAAGCCCCGCGAAACCGCCGACATGGCGCTCGACGCCCTGCGCCGCACCGGTCAACGCGGCGTGCTCTATGCAGGGTGGGGTGGCCTGCACAAGGAAGATCTGCCCGACGACGTCTTTATGGTCGGCTCCACCCCGCACAGTTGGCTCTTCCCACGCATGGCCGCCGTCGTCCATCACGGCGGCGCCGGCACCACCGCCGCCGGCCTCGCAGCCGGTGTCCCTTCCGTCGTCACGCCCTTCTTCGCCGACCAACCCTTCTGGGCGCAGCGCATTTACGACCTGGGCGTCGGTCCCAAGCCCGTTGCCCGCCGCCATCTCACCGCCGGCAGCCTGGCCGCCGCCATCCAGACCGCGGTTACAGACCAGCCCATGCGCCAGCGCGCCGCCGCCCTCGGCGCCCGCATTCGGGCCGAGGACGGCGTCGGCCGAGCCGTAACCCTCATCGAGCGCAGCATGCAGTGAACTCGCACCTGGCTCGCATCCATTAAACTCAACAACTGCGGCGCGTGCCTCGCTCGCACCCCTTCACAATTACCCACCCCGGACCGGGTGGTGCGAGCGTGGCACAGTTCAACCCCTTCCCTTCAAGGAAGTGCCACTCACATCACCTTCACCACCCCACGCAACGCCTCCGCATCCAATGCATGCCGTCCCACGATCACCTCGTACTCGATCGCCTCGACCACCCATCCGGCCCTCACCTCGTAGTACGCGAGGTCTACCACCGGCACGCTCAATCGCACTGTCTTCGTTTCGCCTGGTGCCAACGAGACGCGGCCAAACGCCTTTAGTTCCTTGGCCGCCCGCTCGACCGCCGACCCGCGCGCCGCCACATACAGCTGCACGACCTCGTCGCCCGCCATGCTGCCTGTGTTGGTCACGTCCACCGTCGCCACCAACGAATCCCCGCTGCTCAGTTCTGCCTGGTCCAATCGCATATTCGAGTAGACAAACGTTGTATAGCTCAGGCCATGACCAAACGAGAACGCCGGCTCGATGCCCTCGCGCTCGAGCTTGCGATACCCGTGCCACAAGTCATAGGTGATGGCTGTGGCGTCCTTGTCAAAAAACGGCAGGTCCTCTTCGTGCTTGACAAACGTACACGGCAGCTTGCCGGACGGGCTGACTTTACCCAGCAGCACGTCGGCCAATGCATTGCCTCCCTCCATGCCCGGGTACCATAACATCAGGATCGCCGGGACCTGCTGCCGCCAAGCCTCCGTGATCACCGCACTGCCTGCCATGATGGCCACCACCGTTTTCGGGTTGGCCGCCGCTACCGCCTGGATCAGCGCTTCGTCCTCCGGATGCAGCGTCAGCAGCGTACGGTCGCCACCCACGCCAAAGGCGCCATTTTGCACATCCTGCGTCTGCGGGGCCGCCGCCATGCCTTGCATCAGCGCCGCCACGAGCGGCTGTTCCTCCGGCGTGGGCTGCGGGAAGTACGCCCCAAAGATCGCCATCGTATCGGGCGCCACAAACTCGCCCTCGTCCTTGTGCGTGTAGCCCACTACACACAACACAGCATCCGCACCCTTCACCGCCGCCGCTGCCCGCGCCCGATCGCTGCCGTCGTCATAGACGATCTCCACATCCTCGCCTAACGCCGCACGCAGGCCGTGCAATGGCGTGATCACGTACGCCGGCGTGGTATTGCTCGAGCCGGCGTCGCCTGTATTGGGCACGTCCGCCAGTGGACCGACGATGGCAATACGCTTGAGGTTGTGCAGCGGCAGCAAGTTGCCCTCGTTCTTGAGCAGCACAATACCCTTCTGCGCGGCCTCGCGCGCCAGCATACGACTCTGCTCGCTGCCAACCGCCTCGGGGCCATAGTCGTCCCGATTGCGTCCCTGGCCAAAGCGCACCTGCTGCCGCAGCAGGCGCAGACAGGCGTCGTCAACGCGTTCGACCGGCACTTCGCCGCGCTCGACCAATCCCTTGAGGTCGCGCTGAAAGTGCAGTTGGAACGGCATTTCCAAATCCTGCCCGGCCAGTGCAGCCTTCTTGGCATCGCGCATGCCAAAGATAAAGTCAGTCATCACAAAACCTTCAAAGCTCCATTCGCGCTTGAGAATGTCGGTCAGTAGCGCTGCGTTCTGGCCGCACCACTCGCCGTTGACGCTGTTGTACGCACTCATGATCGACGCTACGCCCGCCTCCACCGTCCGCTTGAAGTGCGGCAGGTAGACCTCGTGCAGCGCCCGCGCGTCGATTGTCACATCCACCTTGAAGCGGGCGTTCTCCATCGAGTTGAGCGCATAGTGCTTGGCGCAGGCCATCACGTGCCGCTGCACCCCGCGCACCAGCGCCTCCCCCATCGCGCCCAGGAGGTGCGTATCTTCGCCATACGTCTCCTGCGCGCGTCCCCACGCCGGGTGGCGCAGCAGGTTGATGCACACGCCGCCGAAGAAATTGCCGCCCAGCGCCCGCAGCTCACGGCCGATCACGTCGCCGATACGCTCTTCCAACTCCACATCCCACGCCGCCCCGCGCGCCATCGAAACCGGGAACGTCGTCGCCCCGCGCATCACGATGCCGCGCGGCCCGTCGCTAAAGCGGATGCCGGGAATCCCCAGCCGCGAGGTAGCGCCGGCCGGCCAGACATGGGCGTTATAGCCGCCGCGAAACATGTCGGCCAGACCAGACCAGAAAGGCGGGTCGGCAGACATTAAATCAACCTTCTCGTCCAGCGTCAGCTGCGCCAGCAGTGCCCGCGCCGTGGCATCGATCTGGTCAGGGTTGAGACTATCGCCCGTTTCTAGCGCGCCAAAAGCGTCCGACGTTACCATTGGCATTGCCGTGTGGCTACCCATACTAGGCTCCTTCTTTGCATTTACCTAGGCGTTTTGAATTCGCTAAAGGACATTCGAGGGGGTACTGAGTATGACTTATTGTAGATCGTGCAGAGGTCATGTGACCAAAGTCGGCATAACGGCAAAAGGAGACCAGCTATACAGCATAAATTGTGGTAAAGTAATTATGTCGTGTATTTCCTTGTCCACGCAGCGTCTCAAAAAGAAGTAGACGCTACGGCCTGCCCTAGGAGATAAACCGATGCCCCCAGATCCACAGAATCCCGGCGCCGCCACCGCACAACCGCAAACCCGTATCCTCCTCGGCGGCGGCGGTTCCGCCGACGACGAGCACCCGATTTTTGAACGCTTCGCCGCTTGGATTGGTGACGGCCGCGTGCTCTACCTGCCGATCGCCGCCGACCAGCCCGGCTCGACGCACCTGGCTTGGGTAGTTTCCATCCTCACACCCCTAGGTGTCCACCATGTCGACATGTGGACCAGCCTCGCCGGTCACCAGGCGGCCGAACTTGCCACTTATGCCGGTATCTTCATCGGCGGCGGCAACACCTATTGGCTCCTCCACCAGGTGCGCAGCGAGGGTTTCGTCGACCCGATCCGCCAGTTTGCGCAGCAGGGCGGCGTCGTCTACGGCGGCAGCGCTGGCGCCATCTTACTGGGAGCGAACATCAGCACCTGCGCCCACATGGATCGTAACGAGGTAGGCATCACTGACACCCATGGTCTCAATCTGCTCGACGGCCACGCCGTGTGGTGCCATTTCGAGGCGTCCGATTATCCCCTGTGCCAGGCCTTCGTCCTCCGCACCCGCCTGCCCACCTATCTCCTGACCGAATCCAGCGGCCTCTGGCGCCGCGGCCCACACGACTTCGTCTCCTTCGGCTCTCGCCCTGCGCGCCTGCTCACGTACGCCATGGTCGCCTGACCCGGCTATCACACGGGCCCAACTGTCCAGTCGGACATACCAAAGGGTAGTGGACGGCCGCGTTGCAGCGCGCGATAATGTATATGCACGCGCAGAAATAAGGAGCCGACCATGTTACAGCTAAACGAACACACCCTGCTGTTGAACTATCATCGCAACCGGGAACCAGCCGTCCTCGCCAAGGCTGAGCGTTCTCGCGACATCGCCGAGATCGCGATCACTCCTGCGCAGCGCCCATGGATCACCTGCGAGGTCTGCGACCTGCTTTGGCATCTGGGCCACCTGTTGGAAATCACGGGGCAGCGTCTCGAGCGCCGCTACGCCCCGTTCCACGTCAACCACGGCTAGCAACGTCCACCTCCTGGAGGTATTTACTTCCAGGAGGGTCTTGCGCTCCACTCCCATCCTTTCCACCCCACTTCCGCTCAATCCATCGTCAGTTTCGCTATCGGAATTCCTGCATTACCCTCTCCCAATGGTATCGTTCCCCCATCACCATCGCGCGTTCCTGCCAGAAAGGACCCGCCCATGTCCGTTCGCATCGAAATTCGCAGTGCCCACGCAGCAAGCCAATCCTCTCCCGGCGAGGCCATTGTCCGCAGCGCCCCCGCCCTTGGTATCTCCACCCTCCGGGACTGCCATATTGTCCGTCTATATTTCCTTGCGCACGACCCAGGTGAGGATGCCCTCCAACACCTCTGCGCTTTCCTGCTGGCCGATCCTGTCCTCGAACAGGCGAAATGGGGCGCCATCGATCAAGCCCCTGCGCGATCATCTTCTCCCGTAATCGAAGTTGCTTATCGCCCTGGCGTGACCGACGTGGCCGCCCGTGAACTCGCCCGCGGTATGGTCGAGATCGGCCTGCCCGCCTGCGAGGTCGCCACCGGTACCCGCTACGAGCTTTCCGGCGATCTCTCCGAGGACGACCTGCGCCGCCTTGCCCGCGGCCTGCTCTGCAACACGACCGTCCAGCACTTCAGCCTTGGCCCCATCGCCGTTCACTTCGACCAGGATGCCGCCGCCGCCGACCGCGTGGAGACCGTACCCCTGGCCAACCTGGCCTCTGATGAACTGCTCGCCCTCTCCAAGCGCCGCCTGCTCTCGCTCGACCTGACCGAGATGCGGACGATCCAGCACTACTACGCTGAGTTGGGCCGCGACCCAACCGACGTGGAGTTGGAGACGCTCGCCCAGAGTTGGTCAGAGCACTGTGTCCACAAGACCTTTAAGGCACAAATAGACTTTACTTGGCTGGATACCGCCGGCAACGTTCGCCAGCAGGAGATGATTGACGGCCTCATTTACCAGTATTTGGCCGCAGCAACGAACCAGCTGCATCCCGGCTGGCTGAAATCGGCTTTTGTGGATAATGCCGGTATCATCGCCTTTGACGACAACTATGACCTCGCCTTCAAGGTCGAGACGCACAACCACCCTTCGGCCCTGGAACCCTTTGGCGGCGCCAACACGGGCGTGGGCGGCGTGGTGCGCGACCTCATCGGCGTCTCGGCCCGCCCTATCGCCAACACCAACGTGCTCTGCTTTGGCCCGCATGACTACCCCTACGACCGCCTGCCCGATGGCGTCCTCCATCCGCAGCGCATTGCGGATGGCGTGGTGGCGGGCATCGGCGACTACGGCAACAAGCTGGGCATCCCCACGGTCAACGGCGCCGTGGTCTACGACGAGGGCTACCTGGGCAACCCGCTCGTCTTCTGCGGCTGCGCCGGCCTGCTGCCCATCGGCAAGCACCCGCGTGCCGCCCAAGTCGGCGACCTGGTGGTCGCGCTTGGCGGGCGCACCGGCCGCGACGGCATCCACGGCGCCACCTTCTCGTCGGCCGAGCTGACGCACGAGACGGCCGAGACCACCGGCAGTGCCGTCCAGATCGGCGACCCCATTACGGAGAAGGGGCTCATTGAACTGATTGAGCTGGCGCGCGACAGGGGCCTCTACACCGCCATCACCGACTGCGGCGCCGGTGGCTTCTCCTCCGCCGTGGGCGAGATGGGCGAAAAGCTGGGCGTGGAGGTGGATTTGGCCAACGCCCCGCTCAAGTATCCCGGCCTCGCCCCCTGGGAGATTCTGGATTTCCGAGGCCCAGGAGCGCATGGTGCTGGCCGTCCCCCCCGCCCACCTGCCCGAGCTGCAGTCGCTGGCCGACCTCTGGGACGTCGAACTCAGCGTCCTCGGTGCCTTCACCGGCGACTGCACACTGCGCGTCCGTTTCAACCAGCGCACCGTCGCCGAACTGCCCATGGCGTTCCTCCACGACGGCCTCCCCCGCCGCCGCATGCAGGCCGTCTACCAGGACCCCCCACCTCCAGGAAGTCCCCCCACCTCCAGGAAGTCCCCCCACCTCCAGGAAGTCCCCCCACCTCCAGGAGGTCTCTCACTCGATGCCACGCTCCTTGCCATGCTTGCGCACCCGACCCTCGCTTCCAAGGAGCCGATCGTTCGCCGCTACGACCACGAGGTGCGCGGCGGTTCTATCGTGCGCCCGTTTGTCGGCCCGCAGATGGATGGGCCCGCCGACGCCGCCGTGCTCAAACCGCTCGGCACCTGGGATCACGGACGCGGCTTTGTGCTCTCAGCCGGTGTTAACCCGCTGCTCGGCCGCGCCGACCCGTACGCTATGGCCGTCAGCGGCGTCGACGAGGCCGTGCGCAACGCCGTCGCCGTGGGCGCCGACCCCGACCGGCTGGCCATTTTGGACAACTTCTGCTGGGGCAACCCGACCTTCCCCGACCGCCTGGGCAGCCTCGTGCGCACCTGCCAGGGCTGCTACGACGCCGCCCTCGCCTACCGCACACCGTTTATTTCGGGCAAGGACAGCCTCTTCAACGAGTTTAACGGCAGCCCCATCCCCGGCACACTCCTCATCTCCGCCATCGGCATCGTGCCCGACATCGAGCACACCGTCACGTCGGATTTGAAGACAGCGGGCAACCGTATCTACCTGGTCGGCGAGACACGCGCCGAATTGGGAGGTTCGCTGCTCCACCACCTGGCCGAACACAGCATTGGCATCGCACCCACGATGCCGCCCGACCCGCTCACCCGCTACCGTTCACTGCATGGCGCCATTCTTGGGGGCCTCGTCCAATCGGCGCACGACCTCAGCGAAGGCGGCCTGGCCGTAGCGCTGGCCGAGATGTGCATCGCCGGCCGCCTTGGTACACAGGTGGCGCTCGACGCGCTGTTGGGCGAGCACGGCACCGGGCTGCCTGTTGCCGAGGCGTTGTTTGCCGAAAGCAACGGCCGGCTGCTGGTCGAGGTAGCCGAAGCCGACGCCCAGGCGTTTGAAGAAGCCATGGCCGGAACGTGGGTTGCACCAATTGGCACGGTGAGTGCCGAGGCTGTCCTGTCCATCACGGCCGGTGGCACGGCGGTGATGGATTTGCCGGTAGACCAACTCGTACAGGCGTGGAAAAGGGGGGCCGCATAATGGCTCGGCACCAGTCACAGACAGTTGGCGCAAACCAGCGCGGGGAAGGCAAACCATGCCCACAATCCTGATCCTGCACGCATCAGGCGCCAACCGGGACGGCGAGGCCGCCCGCGCCCTGGAACTGGCCGGCGCCGCCCCCGAAATCGTGCATATCAACCAGCTGCGCGGCGGCGAACGGCGGCTGGACGACTATGCCGGCCTGCTGCTGCCGGGCGGCTTCTCCTACGGCGACGCCCTTGGGGCCGGCGCCCGCCTGGCGCTTGACCTGCAGGTCTACTTCCACGACCAACTGCACGCCTTCGTCGACAGCGGCCGCCCCGTCCTCGGCATCTGCAACGGCTTCCAAACCCTGGTCAAAGCCGGCATCCTCCCCGGCACCACCTCCAGGAAGTCCCACCTCCAGGAAGTCCCACCTCCTGGAAGTCCCACCTCCTGGAGGTCTTCCGGCACGCCGTCGGCGATGGACGAGATGGCGCGGCGGCGGGTGACGCTGACGGAGAACGCGGCGGGCCATTTTGAATGCCGCTGGGTGCACCTGCAGCCGAATCGCAACGCCAGGTCACCCCTGCTGGCGGAGCTTGACGAGCTGATCTTCTGCCCGGTGGCGCACGGCGAGGGCAATTTCCAGGTCGATGGGTCCCAGACGCTGGCTGACCTCGATGCGCGCAGCCTCGTCGCCTTTCGCTATGTGGACGACTGCGGCCGCGGGGCACAGGGCCGCTATCCGCTCAACCCCAACGGCTCGGCGGGCGACATCGCCGGTATCTGCAATGACGCCGGCAACGTCCTCGGCCTCATGCCCCACCCGGAAGACCACGTCGTCCCCATCCAGAACCCGCTGCGCCGGGGGGATCGGTTGGGGCTGCCGCTGTTTCGGGCGTTTGTCGCACAAGTGCGGAGGGCGTGAGTACCCCTAAACTTCAGGGGTACTCATGTCAACATCACTTCTTCTGCTGCAGTGTCACGGCTGCTTCCAGGAGTGCCTGCTCCGCTGCGCCCCAGGGCATGGAGATTTGCTGCGCTGCGGGCAGGTTGGCGTGCTGCTGCCAGTAGTTCGCCAGGCCGGCCTCAACCTCGGCGTCACCCCGCGTGAACTGGGCGATCAGCCCTAAGAAGGCGGCGGCCAGGGCTTGCACCTCGGGGCTCTTGGCGGGCTTACCTTGCGCCACGGCTTGCTGGAGGCCGGCAGCTAGCTGCACGTACTGCTCGTCGACGCGGCGCTGGTCCTCTTCGCTCCAGTTGGCGCCCCAGGCCGCGACCTTGGCCTGCGCCTTGTCGGAATACGACGTCCGGCTCAGCTCGGCCATGGCGGCCTGCTGCTCGGGCGTGAAATACTGGTTGACCCACTCGTTTTTCTGTTCCACTTGCATCGCCTCCACTAGTTTTGCCACAAGACTTGTGGCCAATTCCCAATCCCAACTTTCGCCGTTCCGCTGCGCAAGCTGCGCCTGTTCCAGCTCGCCGATAGCCGCAATGATAGCGTTTAACTGCCGGCGCTTCTCGGCCAGCATCGCCTTCTGCGCCGCCAGCGAACGCACAAAGTCCTGCGGCCCCGCCTCCAGACAGGCGCGGATCTCCGCCAGCGAGAAGCCCAGCAGCTTGAGCGCGAGGATTTGCTGCAGCTTGACCAGCTCCGCCTCCGTGTACAGCCGCTGGCCTGCCTCCGACACTTGGGCCGGCGACAACAGGCCGATGCGGTCGTAATAGCGCAGCGTGCGCGTCGTCACGGCGGCCAGCGCCGCGAACTCGCCGATATAGTACGTCTCTTGCCTCACATACCACCTCCTTTCGGGGTGAGTATAAGGCATGACGTAACGTCAATTACAAGAGGCAATCTAGACGATACTGCAGACGAGCGACGCAGCTCAATGGGTTTGTGGACAATTTGTGGACGGCTTAGTGCATAAATTGATGTGGATTCGCAATGCGGATCCCACCGGCGCATTTGGTCTATGTTCCATAACCTCGTATGCACAACTGTTGATCTAATTCGCAAAGGAGAGATTCACCGTGACAACTCGTAGACGCAAGGGGCGTAATGCTGAGACAGGAGAAGAGACTAACGCGGGCGAATTGGTCGTTCCAACTCGGATTTTTGCCCAGGCATCGCCGCGCTCGATTGGGAATGTGTCGCTGTTTGAAGCGCAAGGACAGATTAATGCAGCCACGCTGCCAAACTTCTACTCGGAGCGCGATGTCATAAACAGCGCGGTCGTACGGCTGCAAGAAGCCGGCTTCGAGGTCCTCCAGGTGTCGGCCATCACCATCAATATTGCCGGCTCGGCCGAGACCTATGCGCGGGCATTCAGGACGGAGATCGTTGCGGAGGAACGCCCAGTCATCAAGGAGTTGGGCGAAGAGACTGTGGCCACTTTTCTTGACTCCCCCAGTACGACCATGCCCGGTCTCATCCAAACGGCCGGGACACAGTTTGATGACATTCTGGAGGGGGTGGCGATTGAAGAGCCGCGCTACTTTATGGCGACCTCAAAGTTTGCACCGCTTAAGTCCTACTGGCACCTGCGCATGCCGGGCGATATCTCGCTAGCCTGCAACGCCGACCGGGCGCATCGCAGCGGCATCACCGGCAAAGGCGTCAAAGTGGCCATGTGCGACTCCGGCTGGTTCAAGCATCCGTACTTTGTCGGGCGCGGCTACAAGGCTGCGCCCGTGGTGCTCGGCCCCGGCGCAGCCAACCCACTGAACGACGAAAGCGGGCACGGAACGGGTGAGTCGGCCAATATTTTCGCCGTGGCGCCGGACGTCGACTTCATGCCGGTCAAGATGAGCTTCGTCAACAGCATTGGCGCATTCAATGCTGCCGTCGGTCTCGGTCCTGACATCATCACCTGCAGTTGGGGCAGCAGCAAGCAGTTTGGGCCGCTCAGTGCAGCCGATCAGGCGCTGGCAGCCGCAATTGCCGCCGCAGTGGCGGCGGGCATCGTCGTCGTCTTTTCTGCCGGCAACGGGCACTGGGGCTTTCCCGGCCAGCACCCAGACGTCATCTCCGCCGGCGGCGTGTATATGAACCCAGATGAAACGCTGCGCGCTTCGGACTACGCCAGCGGGTTCATGAGCAACATCTACCCTGGGCGGCGCGTGCCAGACCTGAGCGGGCTTGTCGGCCTGCGGCCAAAGGCCGCCTACATTATGCTACCGGTGGAGCCAAACGATGATATTGATGCGACGCCCTGGAACGCCGGTGGGCTCCAAGGCGGCGTGCATCCCGATGGCGACGAGACGGCGAACAACGACGGCTGGGGCGCCTTTAGCGGCACCTCGGCGGCGGCGCCGCAGTTGGCAGGGGCGGCGGCGCTGGTCAAACAGGCATGCTCCAAACTGACCCCAACGGAAGTGCGCGATGTGTTGATGAAGTCCGCCCGTGACGTCACACAGGGCAATTGCCACCCTAACACCGGCGGCAATGCGGCAGTAGTTGGGCCGGACACAGCCACCGGCTATGGCCTGGTCGACGCTCACAGGGCCGTGCTCATGGCCAAGATCAGGTGCTTACCGATCATCGTAGGACCAGGACCCATTACGCCGCCAGTAGTCGGGCCACCGGTAGTCGGGCCACCGGTAGTCGGGCCACCGGTAGTCGGGCCACCGGTAGTCGGGCCACCGGTTGGGCCGCCACCGGTAGTTGGACCGCCGCCACCGGTTGGGCCGCCGCCACCGGTTGGGCCGCCGCCACCCTTAGGCGGGCAGCCAGCCGCACCAGCCGCGGGGAAGACAGCGTACGGGCTCACGCGTGAAGATATTCAAGCGCTGGAAGACCTGATCATGAACACTGGAATCGAGAGCGAAGGCCTGTAATACCGGCTCGCAAGCAGAGGCAGTACCTCCGTTCACTCGGCGGTGCACATGCGGGTACTGCCTCTGCAGCGCATCGGTAGCCAGGCCAAGCAAGCGCCGTGAAGGAGGCAGTGATGAAAAAAGTTCTGCTGATCAGCATGCCGTTCGGGGCGCTGGAACGCCAAGCCCTGGGGATCAGCTTACTCAAGGCCCGCTTAACCGAACAGGACATACTCTGCGACATCCGCTACCTGACATTCCCATTTGCGGAATATATTGGCTTCGACGAATACCGCTGGATGTCCTTTGAACTGCCCTATACCGCGTTCGTCGGCGATTGGGTGTTTACCGGCGCCCTGTATGGCGAACGCCCGGAAGCTGCAGAGCGCTACATCCAGGAGATACTGCGCGACACGTGGCGCCTGGACGAAACCGTGATCAACCAGATTCGCCGGGTGCGTGCACTCGTCCCGCATTTTCTTGCTTACTGCCTGGCGGCTGTGCCATGGCACGAATATGCGATGGTAGGCTTTACCTCCACGTTTGAGCAGAATATTGCCTCACTGGCGCTGGCCAGGCAAGTCAAGGTGGCAAACCCAAACATCGCCATCGTCTTTGGGGGAGCGAACTGGGAAGGTGAGATGGGGCTGGAGTTACACCGGCAGTTCCCATTTGTGGACTATGCCTGCTCGGGCGAAGCCGACGAGAGCTTCCCAATGCTGGTCCGGTGTGTGCTGGCCGGCGAAGCAGACGGCGGTGACCATCCGATCCCCGGCGTTATCTATCGTGCGCAGGGCGAGTCAGTCGCTACGGGCCAGGCCGAGCTGCTCCGCCGCATGGACGATCTGCCCGTCCCTGACTACAGCGACTACTTCCGCGACCTGGAAGAGAGCACGGTGGCAGCATCCGTCGCACCGATTCTGCTCTTGGAGACGGCGCGGGGCTGCTGGTGGGGGGCGAAGTCGCACTGTACGTTTTGTGGGCTCAACGGCAGCGCGCTGACCTTTCGCAGCAAAAGCCCCCAACGTGCGCTCGACGAGCTGGAACACCTGGCTGATCGTTGGCAGATCGACTATGTTGAGGTGGTGGACAACATTCTCGACATGAAGTATTTCCAGACCGTGCTGCCCGCGCTGGCGCGTGCGCAGCGACCGCTGAGCCTCTTCTATGAAGTCAAGGCCGATCTCGCCCGCAAGCATCTCCGGGCACTGCGGGCGGCCGGCGTGCGGCGCATACAGCCGGGGATTGAAAGCCTGAGTGACCACATCCTGCAACTCATGCGCAAGGGCACGACCGCGCTCCAAAACATCCAGCTGATGAAATGGGCGCACGAGTACAATATCTGCGCCGAGTGGAACATCCTATATGGTTTCCCCGGCGAGACATGTACAGACTACGACGCCATGCTGAAACTTCTGCGCGCGATCCGCTTTCTCAGGCCGCCCACCGGTTGCGGGCCGATCCGGCTCGACCGCTTTAGCCCGTACTTTGACTCCCCAGCAGCCTACGGCTTTGTCAACGTGCGGCCACTGGCCCCCTACCCACATCTCTACCCATTTGGGCAAGCGGTGCTGCAACGGATTGCCTACTACTTCGAATACGACTATGCGCCTGGCATTGACCCGACAGGATACGCAGCCGAGGTGATTGCCTTTGTCCATGCCTGGAAGGAGAACCCGGAACGGGGCATGCTGCTCTCGGTGGTGGGGCAAGACGGCGCGTTGGTTGTGGTCGACACGCGCGGCAATGCAGTGCAGGCAAATTGGAGGTTTGCAGGACCGGAGCAAGCTGCCTATACGTTTTGCGATGAGTATCACACGGCGGCAGCAGTCTTGCAGTATCTCCGCGCCAAATTTCCTGAACAAGATTTTACGCAGCAGGCGGTGCTCGCTTTGCTCGACACATTCGTGGCCAACCAGCTGATGGTGACTGACGGGGTGCATTATTTGAGCCTGGCAGTGGCAACGGAGCCAGTGAAAACGCCGGTCGAGCAAGCCCACTTGCATCCAGCGGCGCTCAGCGCTACAATGCCTGCACCACCTGCCAGCAGCTACCTGCTGCCGGAGTTCGACTTAGTACAGTCATGACTGTGATGTCGTCGCCAAGATTCCTTGCGCCCTCGCTCGCCCATCCGATACTTCAGTTAGTCAAGTGTGTTGGCTTGGCTCTTGCCGCCACATGCCTGGCCGGATGCGTCATGATACGCACACCGGACCCACCTGTTCCAATGGAGGATGGTATGCCTCTCGCCGATCAAGAGACAATTTCCGCCCAGGTCGTGCTTAAGCCGGCCGGCGGCAAGACGCTGGACAGTATGACCGCCATTACGTCGAGCAACATTGCGGATTACACCCCGTCTGCTGAGGCGGTTGCCCAGACAACAGCTACTTTTCGCGCGGCCGGCTTTGAAGTGGGGCCGGTCGTGGGAAATAGTTTCTCCATCACTGCCCCGGCGGACACGTTTCGCAAAGTCTTCGACGCGCAACTGCGCTATGAGGACAAGACGGGTGTGCAAGCCATGCAAAAAGATGGTTCGAGCAGTTACGAACTGCCCTTGAACGAGCTGCCCAGGGCAGTAACGCGGCAGATCGAGGCCGTGACTTTTACGCCGCCGCCTGAGTTTGGGCCAACCAATTTCGGCCCGTGAGCGGCGCTATGGGCGCTTGAACACAGATCAGCACCCTACCGCGCGCTGCGCCGCCTGCTTGTCTCCTCACTTACGCGCGCCATGGCCAACCGCACCCCCTGCCCTGTGGCATCGAAGGCGATGGCGTCCTTGGGCTGAATGGAGAGAGAGTTGGCCGTGGCGATAGCGTCCTGGTTGGCGGCGAGGAAGATGAACTCCCAGTTGTACGTCTGCTGCTGGTGACTGATCATCTCGGCCACGCGGGCGTTGGTGTAGTCGCGGCTGGCGTTCTCCAAGCCGTCGGTGAGGATGGCGACGATCACCTTACCCGGGCGGTCGCTCTCAGGCGTGGCGGCCAGGCGCACGCCGACGGCGTCGATCGTGCGGCCAATGGCGTCGAGCAGGGCGGTCATGCCGCGCGGGATATAGCTGCGCGCGTCGAGCGGCGGCACACTGTGGATGTCGACGTTGTCGTGGGGGACCAGGTATTCGTGGTCAAACAGCACCAGCGTGAGGTGCGCCGCGCCGGGCTGTGCCTGCTGCTGGGCAAGAAAGGTGTTAAAACCGCCAATCGCGTCGCCGGCGATCGAGTTCATCGAACCCGAACGATCCAGTACAAACGCGATATCGGTGAGATCGGGTCGCATGCAACCTCCTTTGGCCAGATCCTATAAGTCCTATGGAGCCTGTGCATCCTGTGACAATTTCCGCCGTGAGTGAAAATCGGGCAGGGCCGTCTGCCGTTCATTGTATCACGACTCGCCACGCGTGCGGACGCATCTTTGGCGGTTAAGGCAGCTGGCGGTAGGGGGAACACGCAAAAGGCCGGGGCTCCTCATCCGGAGGCTTCCGGGAAGCCTGCGACTTCCCGGAAGGGGTAATTACTGCTGTGCCAGGTCGACGGTGATGTTGTAGCCCAATTGGTCGGGCGTTAGCGACTCGATGCAGGTGGCAATGGGCTGGTCGGCCGGGCAGGTGACGGCGGCGCCGGGAAACCATTCGACGTGATAGACCGCCAGCTGATTTTCACGCCGCATGCCGGCGATCGTGCCGGTGGGCGAGTCGGCCGCATACTGCGGGTCGGCTGTCCAGCCGTTATCGCTCAAGGCCTTGGCGATGCGCTGGCCGGCCTCCACCGGGTTGGGGAACTCCACGCCGGTCGCGACGATGCTCAGCTGGCAGCTCTCGCCCGCGACGCCGTTCAGATCCTGGAACGAGGCCGGTCCGGTTGCGCGGCTGACGTCCACACCAAGAGCCTGGGTCAACTGGTTCTGGATCTCGGTGCACTCGGTCTCGGAGACGGCGGTGTAGGCGCCCGCGCTGCCCTGTGCGCCGCCTGCATTCGTATCCGTGGCGGTGCCCGTACTGGTGACGGCGCCCGTGCCGGTGACAGTGCTCGTGCCGGTGACGGTGCCCGTGTCAGTGACGGTGCTGGTGTCGCCGGTGCCGCTCTCGGCATTGCCAGTATCGTCGCCTTGCGTCGGGGCGCCGGTGTCGCTCTCGGGTGAGGTCGTGCCGCCGGCTTCGTCGCTGCCGCCGCTCCCCTGTGCGCCGTCACTGCCCGAGCCCACGTCGGTGGCCGAGCCCGCCTCGCCGCCGGCATTGCCGCCCGAGGTATCCCCGGCGCCGCTGGCCTCGTTGCCGGTATTGGCCCCTTCACTGGCTGTACCAGCATCGGTGCCCGCCGTCGCTTCAGTCGCGGTCGCCTCCACGGCCGGCGCATTGGGAGCCGCGTCCGACTCGCCGGCACCGCCGCACGCCGCCAGACCCATCACCGCCAACAGCAGCGCCACTGCCAACAGATATCGCTTTTTATTCATCATCTATTCTCCTTGTATAGGATCGCGTGGGCACCCGGCGGCCAGAAAGTACCCACCTCCAGGAAGTGGGCGCCTCCTGGCCGCCTTGGGTTGCCTGCCCATCTTGGGGCTGTGCACTCGTGGAACGAGGGAACACGGATGGCTGTTTCGTGCGTTTGTGCAAAAAGAGGCAAAATGCCAGAGTACTGAACCTGTTTGTGCCCCGCGCGTAGTCCGGGTCACATGTCACAGCGCCCAAAGATACAGCAAAGGAGATGCCGCTATGCCTGTCCGACCCAACTTCGCACGCGCCGCCCGCTCTGTGGTTGAGGGCTATGTGGTCCCCGGATCTGTGACAGCACGGTGCGCGCTTGCAGGGCCAAGGAGTACATGGCCCCGGCTGCTGGGGGCCCTCGTGCTGTGGGCGCTTGCGGCGGCCGTGACGGCCACGCCGGCCCTGGCGCAGACGCCGGTCACCCTGCCGGCGCCCGTCTACCTGATCGACGGCGCCAGCGGGCAGATCGTGCGCGTAGCCGCCGACGGCGTGACGCGGCGCACGGTGACGCACGAGCTCTCGCCGGTGACGGCGTTTGACGTCTCACCCGACGGGTCGATGCTGGCCTATGTGACGGGCAACCAGCTGGTCGAGGCGGGGGCGGATGGCCTCAACCGCGTGGTTAAGCTGGAGGGCGGCGGCGGGGGAACCGCCCCCGCGGGCAATATCGACGCGCCGGTCTACGCGCCCGACGGCGCCCGCATTGCCTTTGCGCTGGGCGGCATCAACCTGATCGCCGCGGGGCCGGAGGCGGTAGGCGAAGAGGCGGTAACGCTGGTGCTCGCCGACGACCCCTTGCCTCCCGGCGCAGCCGATGGCTCAGCCGCCGACGCGCCGGACGGCGCCGCGCCACGCATCTTTCGCCCGAACAGCTGGTCACCGGACGGGGTGCACCTGCTGGTGGATTACACGTACCCTCTCGAGGGCGGCGGGCTGGCCATCCTGGCACCGGACGCAAACATACTGGTCGAGCTGACGCCCGACTCCAACGCGGCGGATCCCAACGCCATCCCGCTCTTTGGCGACGTGGCGTGGAAGCCGGACAGCACAAGCTTTTTTGTCGCGAGCGCCATGATCTACTACGGCGCCCCGGGCCTGGCACTGGTGGATGCGGGCAGCGGGGTGGCGACGGGGATCCTGACCTCGCCGGGTGAGCAGGTGACAGAGGAAGCGCCGCTGCTGGCGGTGCGCGGGCCGCACTGGACGGGCGGAGGCGCGCTGCAGGCGTATGTCTCGCAGCAGGCGGCGGTCGACGTGCCCGCGCCCTACAGCCTGGAGGAGATCGATCCGGCCGCAGGCGCGCGCACGCCGCTAAACGCAGCGAGCTATCCCGCGCCGGAAACGGTGCTCTGGGGCCGCGACGACAGCGGCGCGCTGCTCCTGACCGACGTCCAGAATCCCGGGATGGGCCGCGGCCCGGTCGGGTCGGTGCAGTGGGCGCCCGTCGGCGGGGAGGGCGGCAACAATGGCCTTGTCTACATCGCCTACGGCCGCGCGCCGCGCTGGGGGTCGAACGACTTCGGCAATGCGCCGGCGCAGGAGCAGGAAGTGGTGGCGCTGTTTGACCAGGCCATCGACCTGGCCGGCGCGCAGGCGGGGCAGGACCCCGCGCCGTTTGGCCCCTCGGCCGCCTTCCCGGTGGACGTGAACGGGACGACCTACTGGGTAGCGCACACCACGGGCACGCGCTCGTTTAGCCCGGACAAGCCGCACGCCATCGGCGTCTACACGCAGGCAGACGGGCAGTGGCAGGAGGTGAGCCTCGTCGACCTGGTGGGCACGCAGGAGGGTATGACGGCAGGCCCCGACTTTCTCCCCGAAGGGGGCGTGCTGCCGGTAGAGATCGGCCCAGGCGGCGCGGGCGGCACGGCTGGGGGACAGGGCAGCGAAACTGAAAGCACTGGGGACGCCGGGACGCAGCTCTGGCTGCAGGTGCAAGGCGGCGCGGGCGCGCATGGCGGGGTATGCCAGATCGTGCGGCTGGCGGGCGACGTGTTGCGCGAGGAGCTGGACAGCTTTAGCGCCGGCCCCGGTGCGTGCACGGTGCAGGATGTGAATGGGGACGGGGCCAACGAGGTCGTGCTCGACGCCACCGACTATTATGTCTTCTGCTACGCCTGCGGCGTGCGCTATATCGACTACGTCGTGCAGAACTGGAACGGGCAGGCGACTGACCCGGCCTTTGCGCCCGTCACCCTCCAGCCACTGCCCGCGGCCGCGCCCGACGATCTGGTGAGCCGCAACGGCGAGCTGCTGCGGCTGGCGCAGGGCGGGCTGTGGAAGGCGGCGCTCGACCTGGTGGACGCGCCCCTCACCGCCGGATCCACCGGTAGATCGGCCGTGGCCGCGGGCAGCGCCGTGACCCCCACCACCGCCATCACCGGCACAGGCGATGCCGGTGCCATCACCGGCACCCTCACCCTCTCCGGCACGCAGCCGCTGACGGGCACAAGCAGCATCACGGGCGATCCCAGCGGCGTTTACAACTGGAACGTCGCCCTGGTTCGGCTGGTGGGCGAGCCGCGGCGGGTCGATGCGCAGGCAGGGAGCCATCCCTACCCGCTGCTGGCGCAGGTCTTCTACGGCGACTACCCGGCGGCGGTGGACGTGATGCGCGTGTACACCGTGAGCGAGGTCTTTGCGCAGCCGTCGCTGCTGGTCTCGGGCACCGTGGCCGCGGGCTGGGATGCGTCGCTGGCAAGCTGGCTGACCACCACCACCTCGGCGGCGATCGGGGTCAACGACCGCCTGGCCGCGGCCTACTTTGTGCGCGGCTTTGGCACGTGGCTGGGCGGCGTCGCCGCAGCCAACACCGGCGACATCCCGGCCGACGCCGTGCCCGTGCCGGCGACCCCGGGTGCGGTGGCGATCGACACGGCCACCTTGGACGCAGCCGTGACCGACATCCGGCGGGCGTTGGAGCTGTCGCCCGACCTGGATCAGGCGGCCTACTACGCGGCAGCGCTCGCGCTGCTGACGGGCGAAGAGGTAGCGGCGCCCAGCACGGCCGGGGGCGGTTCGACCGGCAGCGTGGGCGACGGTGGCACGATTAGCGGCACGCAGTCCATCACCGGCACAAGCCCGGTCGCGGGCACGGGCGAGGCAGGCGCCGGCGCAGCCGTCAGCGGCACGGTTACCGGTACGGTCACCGGCACCGTCGGGGCTGGCGCCGGCGGGCAGGGGCGGCTGTTCTACTCGACCGTGCAGGATGGGGAGGACCGCGTCTACCTGCTGACCTTTGGCGCCGCCAACGCCACCGTGGCGGAGCTCCTGGGGCAGGCGCGGCAGCCGGCCCTACAGCCCGGCGGTGTGCGGCTGGCCTACCAGAGCACGCGCCAGGACATGCTGGGGCTGGGCGGCTACGACCTGGACGGCGGCGTCGAGCGCTTCAACTTCACCACCAACCTGGAGGACAGCCTGCCGCGCTGGAACCCGGACGGCAGCCGGCTGGCCTTTAGCAGCACGCGCTATGGCGACGGTCGCAGCCGTGTCTACACCGCCTGGCCCGAGGTCGCCGGCTTTGGCGCCGGCGAGGCCGTCGACCTGGGCGAGGGCAGCGACCCCGACTGGAGCCCCGACGGCACACGGCTGGTCTACAAGGGCTGCGACGAGACGGGCGCCAACTGCGGGTTATGGACCATGGTGCCCGGCGATGCGGGCAGCAGCGACCGGCGCCAGCTGACCGATAATGCCGGCGACAGCCGCCCGCGCTGGGCGCCCGACGGCAGCCGGGTCGTCTTTATGAGCGACCAGCGCGACGGCAACTGGGATGTCTACAGTGTCGCCGTCAACCCCGACTACAGCGGCGGCGACGTCACGCGCATTACCTTTAACGCCGCCAGCGACGGCCTGCCGGCCATCAGCCCCGACGGCAGCGAGATCGTGTTTGTCTCCAACCGGGGCAACCAGTGGGGCATCTGGCGCGTGGCGATCGAAAGCGGGCGGGCGCAGTCGGTGGTGGGGGACCTGGGCGCGCTCACGAATTGGCTGGATCAGGCGTTGGACTGGGTGGAGTAAGGCGCGAGCCTTCCGGGAAGGGTGGGTCTTCCCGGAAGAGGTCAGGCGGTGGGCGGCGGATCAGCAGTGGCGCCAGCAGCGGCACGCCAAACTGCCAGGGAACGGTCAGCAGGTGCATCAGGAACCAGTCGGCTTTGGGCAGCACCGCCCCGTTGAGGACCCAGCGCCACACCAGCGTGAACATCAAGATCGAGAGCTCGGAGGTAAGGCTGAGCAGGTAGGTGCGCCAGCGCATGCGTGCCAGCTGAATGCCGTCCAGCAGCTCGATGTGCGCCAGGACGGCCAGCGGGATCGCCCAGAGCGGATACCAGATGCGGTAGCTGGTCGAGGTGAGCAGATAGAGAAACAAAGCCCAGAAGCCGGCCGTGTAAAGCCCCATCCGGCCGGTCCACACGCGCCGCAGCAGGACAAGGTAACAAGCGATATAGATCGCCAGGCCGATCGTGCGCGGGATCTCAAAGTCATACGGCGGCGGCACCTGGAGCCTGGTCAGGCTCAGGCGCACCAGCGACAAGATCGTATAGGTGCGCTGCGTGGCAAACATCGCAAGCAGACCGGTCAGGCTTTGCCACGGCGGCCAGTAGGGAATATAGGCGGCGAGCATCGTCACGGCGCCAAGCAGCGCCGACGCAAAGACGATCCACACCCGGCTCCCCCAGGAATGTTCACGGCACAGGATCGCGGCCAGCAGCAGCGGCGCCAGCAGCAGCACCGGCAGCTTGATCGACGCCGCCAGCGCCAGCAGGACCATGGCGGCAGCCCACCAGCGCCGCTTGTCCCACACCACCAGCGCGAGCATGGCCACGGTCATCATCAACAGGTCGTTGTGGGCATTGCCTGTTCCTTGCAGGAGCACCAGTGGGTTCCAGGCAAACAGCAGGATCGCCTCCACGTTGCGGCCCGTGCCCCATATCAGCACCAAGATGCAGGCGGCATACACGGCCAGCGCCAGGAACTTGTGGGCGAGCAGCCCATCGACGGGCCCGGCAAAGCCCAGCCGCACCACGGTGGCGGCAATCACGTTCCAAAGCGGGCCGTAGGCTGTGGGCACACTTGTCCACTCGCCGACAAACGGGATCAAGGGGTCGAGCGGCGCCTGGCTGGCAGGCACAGCCAGGGGGTTGAGCCCATGGAAGACCTGCATGCGCCCCTCCAGCACATAGTAGAAGACGTCGATGGCCGTGATCGGATAGAGAAAAACCAGGATCAGCGCAAAGAGGAGCCCGAAGCCCACCACCAGCGGCAGCGGCCGGCGCACACGCGGGACAACAAAAAAGGCGACGGCAAAGGCGCCAAACACCAGCAGGAGCCCGGCCACATAAAAGCCCGCCGCCCACTCGCGCCCGCGCGACAGCTGCTCCAAGTCATAGCCCCGGGTAGTGGTACCGGCGAGCCCCAACGGGAACAGGTAGGCAATGCCGGCGTAGAAGGCGGCCATCAACAGCCCCAGGCCGACCAAGACGGCAGACGGATTAAAAGAGCGAAGCACCTTCATACAGTGCGCATCGTGCATACCTCGCAGACTGACGGCGGACCACCTCTGAATGTGACCGGTATTGTAGCGCAGCAGTGGGTCATACTCAACCGGGCGCCGGCCGTCCGCCCGGAGGGGTGCAAGATCGTCTGTGCTTCTCTTCACAATGTTGACATAATCTAGAAAACAATGTATTGTAAGCCTACTTCCGCAGCTACGGACCTACCCGCGACAGGTGCCGGCTGCAAATCTTCTGTTCGTGCGGCCCTCCGCTCCTGCTACAAGGCGGATGAGTCAACCGAGACGCTTCATGGCGCAAGCTTTTCCCTTTGCCATCGGCGGTGTTCGCCCAGTTTGGGGGGATGTTCATAGGCCAATACTAGAGGAGGAGAACATGACGGATGACGTGCTGCTGACCCGCCTGCGCACCCGGCAGGCAGCGGACCTGCGAACGTGTTTCCCTGGTCTCTCCGAGCGCGAACTCATGCAAGTTCTGGCTGCACCGCCCCGCCACGCAGTCTACATCCTGCAGCACTGTTTCGACTGCCCGCTGGAAGATGCCAAAGCTGCCTGGAACGACTATGTGCTGCGCTATGTGGACGGCCCCAGGGCCGGCGACCATGCCCGTTCCGGGGGGGATGCCGCACACCGCGCGGCGCACTTGTCGTGATGCGCCGCGCGTGGGTAATAGTATGTGCGCTATCTCTATACTCCCGAGAAGGCGTATTGCCGAGCCGGCTGAGCCGCTCACGGCGCCACATAGCCCAGCGCCCGGCGAATTTCCTGCACCCAGGGATACGTAATGGGATCGCCTAAGAGCGAAGCTTCCCAGCCCTGCTCGGAACGCAGGTCGAACCAGCCCACCTCGATGATCGTGCCGTGCGCGGGGTCAGCCTCCGGTTCATGGCCCGGGGAAGCCTGCCCGCCAATCACCGTGCAAAGATAGGTCTTGCGCACTTTGTACGTATGGCCATTCGGCGAGGGAACTTCGAACAGCAAGCGCTCGACGCCTACGTGGAGATTGGTTTCCTCTCCCATTTCGCGCACGACACACTCGAACTCCGATTCATCAGCCTCACGCCCGCCGCCGGGAATCATCCAGAAAGTTCTCCCCTCTATATGGTCGGCGTACCGGATCAGCAGCAGCTTGTCGCCTTGGACGATGGCGCCTTGATACCGTGTATGGCGCATTTTCTCCACCCCCTGCTTTCACTCCCACCCAACCCCGCGCATTGATGGCGCCCAACGGTTTCAGACCCGCTGCCGCCGGCCCGCCAACTGCGGTCGCCGCAGCGGTAGACGCCAAGATGTCGAAGGAGCCGATAGTACTCCTGTCCAAGGGCCGTGTCAACATTGTGAAAAATAGTGCTTAGGGCAGAGATGCGCTTGCGCCACTCAAGTTGAAACGGCTGCCCCTCTTTGTACAACAAACAAGTAGAGCGGTCGGCAAACGATTCGTTGCGTAGAAAGAGGACGAGCCGGTGCGGCGCGCTCGCCATCTTGCCCCCGTGGCTCAGCCTGGCCGGCGCACGGCTGCCGGCGCGCGCACGGGAAAAGGCGAATCTGTCCAACGCCACGCCAACTGGTGGAAACTGGCGCCGGTTTGACAGACAGTGCCGTCGATTGGGCGCGGCGCCTGGGCTAGAGTGAGTACGGCAGCGTCGCCGATATCCCGCTGTAACACTTGATGGTACAGCCATATGGTGCACATCTGGCGCTTGAAGTGTGCAGTGATCGCCTCAGAATAGGATGTAGGAACGCAGCGAAGAGACTCTTACCCGAGGAGGGACCTACGATGAAAACGCCAATCGCCACCTTAATCGCCCTGATGCTGCTGCTGGTTCTCTGCCCCACTGCCGCAGCCGGCGCCGATCTCTATTTGCCCGCGATCGCCAATGGCCACACGCCGCAGCTTGCCGCCGGCACGGTGGTCGACTTTGCCCTGGCCAGCACACGCCTCTGGGATATCTATGAAAACGGCGGGGAGCCCGGGACGCCGGTGCAGTGTGGCCAGGACGGTCGCGTGCAGGTCCATGTCTTCAAAGCCGGCGGCGATACGGGTCCCGGATCGCGCCTGGACGGCATCGCCGTACACGTGGTCCAGTACACGGACGGCCAGGTCGAAGAAGAGACGCTGGTCACCGGCGCCGGCGGGCAGCCGGGACAGGTCAGCTTTGCCTTGCACGGTTGGGCGGAGATCACCCTGGTGGCGGAGAGCGGCGGCCTCGTGGCCGGCAGCCGGCCGGCGTCCGTCAGCGCCTACCCGGGCGCCGTCGACTATCCGCAGCTGCAGAAGAGCCTCTACTGCGGCGACGATGCCGGCTGCACTGCCCTGGTGCAGAGCAGCGCCTGCAGCGGCAACTTGAGCTGGAGCCTGGTGTTTGTTCGAACCTACTAAACTGCACCCCCGCCGAGCACACAGAGTACACATACGTACAGGTCGTGCTTCCAGGAGGTGGACACCTCCAGGAGGTGGTACTTCCAGGAGGTGGGCACCTCCTGGCACCCCACGCCGTTCGGCCCCGCGTGCCTGGCTCGCCCCACGCCACCTTGCCTGCCCCCAGCTCGGAGGGGCGAGCCTCGCACGGTTGCCACGCACACACCCTTCCCCAGCCCGTGCTATCCATTGCCCCGCTAATTTGCCTCCTGCCCCGGCCCTGCCTCCGACCAGAACTCCAGCCGGTGACCCTCCGGGTCGTGGCAGTAGAACACCCACGCCCCCCAGCGCCGCTTGCGCGGCGTAACATCCACCCCCGCGCCTTGCAGCTGGCTGTACACATCCTCCAGGTTGCCCACCTGCCAGGCCAACGTGATCCCCTGTCCCTCGACCGCACCAATGGACGCGCGGCTCGCATCCGCAATGCTCAGATACGCACTGTCGCCGAGATGAAACTCTACAAACCACTCATTCTCAAAGCTGACCGGCAGCCCCAAGACGCCGCGGTAAAAGCCAACCGTCGCCTCCCAGCTGCGGCAGTAAAGGATGGTATTGGCACGCGTCGGCTGCAGCACTTTCTGTGTCGTCCCTTGGCTTATCTATGGTAGCGAGCAGTTTACCAGTTCCTTCCAGATTGCAAGCAAACTGTGAGGTTCATCATCTTCTACTTACCCCTATCCTCCTGTAATATGGGTTGTCCCCAGGTAGTTTCTCTTTGCCTGTAGCATGCATTCGCTGCAGTGTCCACAAATCTCGCACATTGTCAGAAGGAGACACAATGAAAAGGCTGTTATCCTCCGTACTCGCATTGCTCCTGATTATTGCCATGGTGGCGCCCGTCGCTGCCCAAGGGCCCGACGAAACCGCTGTTCCGGCACAGGCCAAGAAAGGCGACAAGAGCAGCTTCATCGTCGTCATGGGCCTTGCCCCCGTCGCCACCTACGACGGCAGCGTCCAAGGCTATGCGCCCACCAAGCCCGGCAAGGGCGGCAAGCTCAACCCCAACAGCGCCCACGTCAAAAAGTACGAAAAGTTTCTGCAAACTAGCCATGACGCCGCCCTGCAGGCGGTGGGCGCCAGCCCCGACAGCAAAATCAACGAGTACACCTACGCCCTCAATGGTTTTTCTGCCCTGCTGACCCCCGTGCAGGCCGAGGACATGGCCCGCCAGCCTGGCGTCGTGCTGGTCATTCCGGACCAGATGCGCTACAAGCAGACGGACAGCTCCCCCACCTTCCTCGGCCTGACCGGCCCCGGCGGCCTCTGGGCCAGGGGCTACACCGGTGAAAATGTCGTCGTCGGCGTCATCGACAGCGGCATCTGGCCGGAGCACCCCAGCTTTGCCGACGGCGGCGCCTATGGCCCCCCGCCGATCACGCTGGACGGCAGCGAGCGCCCCGCCTGCGAATTCGGCAATACTGCGCAAAATCCCAACGATGCCCCGTTCACCTGCAACAACAAGCTCATCGGCGCCCGCCAGATGCTCGATACCTATCGGGCGATTCTCGGCGCTGATTCGGACGAGTATGATTCGGCGCGTGATGACGACGGCCATGGCACGCACACGGCCTCGACTGCCGCCGGCAACGCCAACGTCCCTGCCAGCATCTACGGCATATCGCGCGGCACGGTCTCCGGTATCGCTCCCCGCGCCCGCATCGTCGCCTACAAGGGCCTGGGCAACCAGGGCGGCTTTTCCTCCGACCTGGCCGCGGCCATCGACCAGGCCGTGGCCGACGGCGTCGACGTGATCAACTACTCGGTGGGCGGCGGCGCCAGCCTGACGGGCGCCGACGATATCGCGTATCTGTTCGCCGCCGACGCGGGCGTTTTCGTCGCCACGTCGGCCGGCAACTCGGGTTCCGGGGCAGGTACCATCGGCGGCCCGGCCTCCGTCCCGTGGATCACCGCGGTTGGCGCCAGCACCCAGAGCCGCTTTTTCCAGGCGACGGTTGTCCTGGGCAACGGCGCCGGCTATCCCGGCGCCTCGATCACGGCAGGCACGGGCATATTGCCCTTGGTGGATGCTGCGTCCGCCGGCGGCGATCTCTGTATTCCCGGCACCTTGGATCCGGCAGTTGTGACGGGCAAGATGGTTCTCTGCCGCCGCGGTCAAGTTGGCCGTGCGGAGAAGAGCCTGGCCGTTATGCAGGCCGGCGGCGCCGCTATGATCATGTATGAGAACACCGACGACAACAATCTCTTCACCGATAACCACTGGGTTCCCTCGGTGCACGTCGACAACACGCCCGGCCTGGCCATCAAGGCCTACATTGCCGCCAATCCTGCGGCGGCCACCGCGCAGATCAATGCCGGCGAGCTCAGCCAGTGGCCCTCCGCCCCCTCGATGACCCTCTTCTCCTCGCGTGGGCCCAATCCGGTCGCCGAAGATATCATCAAGCCTGATGTTACGGCCCCTGGTATCCAGATCCTGGCCGGCAACTCGCCCACCCCCGACCCGGGCATCTATGGGGGTGAGCTGTTCCAGGCCATCGCCGGCACCTCGATGTCGAGCCCACATGTGGCCGGTATCTTCGCCTTGATCAAACAGGCGCGCCCCGACTGGAGCGCGGCCACGGCCAAGTCGGCACTGATGACGACCGCCTACCAAGACGTGCGCGACAACAATCGCGTCACCCCGGCCAACCCGTTTGCCATGGGCGCCGGTCACGTCGATCCGGGCGGCAAGGCGGGCAAGGGTTCGGTCATCGAACCGGGCCTCGCCTACGATGCCGGCTTCCTCGACTATCTCGGCTTCCTGTGCGAGGCCGGGCCCGAAGTATTCGCCAATCCAGCCGCCACCTGCGCCAGCCTGGCCGCGGCCGGCATACCGACCACGGCGCGCAACCTCAACCTGCCCTCCATCGGCGTAGCCAGGCTGGCCGGCAGCGAGACGGTCCAGCGCACGGTTACCAGCGTCGCCAAGGAAAACGGCTGGCGCGAGTACACCGTGAGCGTGCAGGCGCCTCCGGGCTACAACGTCACCGTCCAGCCGTCGTCCCTGCGCCTGAAGTCGGGCCAGAAAGCAACCTATGCCGTGACGATCACCAACGTGAGCGCACCGGTGGGCGAATGGCGCTTTGGTTCGCTGACCTGGCAGGACAGGACGGGCAACTACGACGTGTACAGCCCGATCGCCGTCAAGGGCGCGCTCTTCAGCGCACCTGCTGCCATCTCCGCCCACGGCGAAGCCGGCTCCACCAGCTTCAATGTAAAGTTCGGCTACACCGGCGCCTACCAGGCGGCCGCCCACGGCCTCGTTCCGGCCACGGTGACCGCCGACAACGTCGCCCAGGATCCCGATCAGAATTTCGATCCTAATGACGGCTACAGCGACCTGCACCAGTTCAACGCCGCCGGCGCCGCCTTCTTGCGCTTTGCGATTCCGCCCGCAGCCACCGAGGCCAACGCCGACCTCGACCTCTACCTGTTTGATCCCAGTGGCGCTCTGGTCGCCTCGAGCACCAAGGGCGGCACCGATGAGCTGATCGACGTCGTCTCGCCCGCCGACGGCACCTGGAGCCTCTATGTCCATGGCTGGTCGGCGCCGGGCGGCGATTCGCCCTACAGCCTCTATTCGTGGATCGTGTCCGCCACGCCGGGCGGCAACCTGGCGATCACGTCTGCCCCGACCAGCGCCGCGATTGGCACCACCCAGGCGGTCAATCTCAGCTGGGCAGGTGCGACACTTGGCCAGTGGCACCTCGGCGCCGTCTCGCACACGGGCGACAGTGGCCTGATGGGCTTGACGCTGGTCGAGGTCGACAATCGCTAGTGCCTGCCTCGCACCCGCCGACCGCCGCGGCCCTCGCTAGCGGTCGGCGCTAGTACCAACAAGAACGGTCGCTTTACCCCGCGCATGGCTGGGCAAAGCGACCGTTCTTTGATCTCTGTTCCTGTTGCGGGTCAGATGTCCGGATCCCCGCGCAGTTCCGTGGGCAGATCTTCCGGCAGCACCTCATCCTTGGAGCTGCAGAGAAACGGCCGGCGTCCGCCGCCCCCGTGGTAGTTGTACAGCTGCCCGTCCACCGCCAGCTGGATAAAGACCCCGTTGACCAGCGCCTGCTTATAGCGCATATCCGGCTGCGGGCAGCCCACACTCCCGTCAGGCCAGTCCACCTCTTCCACCCGCACCACCGCAATCGTGTTGCCATCAATCCCCAGCCGCTGCGCCAGGTCTTCCACCGCCAACTTGGCATCGGGTGTGATCGGCGCTTGTGGCGCTGGCATAGGCTGTTCCTCCTCCGTAGGCAAAGCTGTCGCGGTGGGGCTGATCGCCGGCGCCTCGGGCCGCGCCTGGATCGGCCGGCAGCCGCTCAAGACCAGTGTCAAAAGGCTGCAAAGTAGGATGTACCCAATGTTTGCTCGCATAGTAGTATCTGGAGTAGCAAAACCATTGTCAGTCTGAAGTTCGCTAGGTCTACATTCAGTGTACCATGATTCATGCACTTCGTGAGGAGAAGGACAGAAACACAACCGGCAACCACAAACCCATCGCGCGCCGGAACCCGTTTGCAGAAATCGCCTGGGCAGCAGCTGGTGCGCATACAGTGGCACTGTTATTCAGACAACTGTCCGCACTTCGCAGCTCCTATTAGCAGACGACTGTCCGCATCCACTGTAAGCGCAGCACCATCTCTTAGACAGACGCTCGAAGACCTGCTGGCCGCCGAGCTGCCGGTGGCCGAGTACTTCGTCGAACACCTGCTGCACGTCGGCGTCACCGGCATCTCCGGGAAGCCCAAGGTCGGCAAGTCGTGGCTGGTCGAGGATATGGCGCTCGCCCTCAGCACGGGCGGCAAGGTGCTCGGCTTCCGGGCCCGGGCGGTGCGCGTGCTTTACCTTGCCCTCGAAGACTCGCCCCGCCGCCTGCAAAACCGCTTCGTCAAGCTCTGCGCCCAGCCCAACCGCAACCTGCGCATCGCCTTTGGCTGGAAGTCCTTCTGCGACGGCGGCATGCAGGACCTGGAGACGGAAGTGGTCGAGGGCCGCCACCAGGTCGTCATCGTCGACACCTTCAGCCGCGCCAGCGGCCGCGCCGACCAGATGGACCCCAACGAGATGACGGCCATCTTCGCCGCGCTCCAGCAGATGGCCCTGAAGCACAACATCGCCATCGTCGTCGTCGACCACCACCGCAAGGCCGCCCGCCAGGCCGTGGACGGCGACCCCATCGACGACATCTTCGGCAGCACCGCCAAGGCCAGCGTCCTCGACTGCGTCCTCGACTGCGCCATCGGCCTCTACCGCAAACACAACAGCAACGACGCCGTCCTCAAGCTCGTCGGCCGCGACTTCGGCGACGCTGAATACGCCCTCACCTGGGACCCCGACCACTTCACCTGGCAGCGCAAAGAAGACGCCAAGACTCCTGCCAAGGAAACCCGCACGACGTCCATCTATGACCGCCGGCACGTAAACGAGATCCTGGAAGCCCTCGACGCCCTCGGCCAATGCACCCTCGCCCGCCTCGCCACGATCGTCAAAATCGACAAGAGCAACCTCCTCGACCTCCTCATCGCCCTGGTCGAAGCGGGCCTCATCCGCCGCAGCACCGGCGCCGGCACCATCACCTACTCGCTCGTCGCCCAACCCACCTCCCCCAGCCAACCCGCACTGCTCGACGACAGCCCAGCCCCCGCAGCAACAACCGTGCCCGCAGTGAATACCACGCCTACCATGCCTACCATGCACACCCGCTCCTCTCCCCCCACCCGCCCCAAGCCCAAGCGCAAAAAACGCTAAAGACACACACACGCGAACCAACGCAAACCGTAGCGGCACAAGGTCCGGCGGGAACAACATAACTGTCGCGGCGATCCACCCCCACCGCCGGACCTTGTGCCCTGCCTTTCCGCGCCCCAAAACCTACCAATACACGACGAGGTCCACATGCACACCAATCTCCTGGCCCTGATCGGCCGCGACACCCAACTCCGCCGCGTCGCCTCCACCAACGGCGGCGAATACGCCGGCCCCTGCCCCTTCTGCCACTGCGGCACTCTCTCCGTCTTGGCTGCCCAGACCGGCAATTCTGTCGCCGAGATCCAGCTTGGCAACTGTATGGATGGCGACAGCCTCGTCGCCGGCCGGCCGCTCTATCTTCCCCGGTCCTTACCCCAAGTTTATCCCCCGTCCATACCACCTGCCGCCCCACAACAGTTGGCCGTCCCGGGCCAGCCCCAGCCCCCTGCTGCGCTTGCGGCTCCACCCCCTGCCCAACCGCCTAGGGCCGCGCCACAACCGCCAGGGGCCGCCCCACAACCGCCAGGGGCCGCCCCACAACCGCCTGCGAACGCGACCTCCCCCTTTGCCCGCATGACTGGACTGCCTGGCGACCCGGTGTCCTTTCCTGACCCAGGTGCGGGACTTAGCGACCAGTGCGAGGCAGAAGGTGGCAGCGGTTTCCGCATCGTATCGGAAGAGGGCGTGGATACACTGGAAATCGGGCAGACCCATTCTTTCTACGCCTGCGACGCTGTGGGCGATCGCATCACAGCCACTGTCACCCTCGCTGGCACGAATCCACAAAGTCTCCTCGTCCAGTGGCGGTCGCCGATTCCCGATGTGGCGGCTGTAAACCCCTACCCCGATGCAATGTGGCAGGCGCTGCCCACTGCAACCCCTGGCGACTACCAGATTGTCATGCAAGATGCGCAAGGCACTGCGACTGAACCGCTGCACTTCACCCTGTTGCCTCCGCACTTGCCATGGATTCTCGTAGTGCCGCCCGCTGGCCCACCTGGCACGCAGTTCGATTTTTACTACATCAACTTCCCGCCTGGCCGGCTGCGATCCGGTCTGAGCGGCACCTCAACCGCTGCCGAGTGTTACGGGATAATTCCCGAAAAGTTGGAGGACCTGCAGGTGACCGTCGATCAAACCACCGGCACATTTGACTGGGGCCATCTTGTGGTCCCCTTCACCGGCGGCAGGCGTGCCTGCTACGTCGTTTCCGCCGGCGGCGCCAAGGAGGTCATCGTCATGTTGAATTAGCCCAGCCTGTGCGCCGGCACACGCCGCCTGGTGCAACCTATGGTTCATACGTGACAGCTCTCTGCTATGCAAGGAGAAACAGTGATGGAACAGCCGCCTGGCGACATAGACTACTGGCAGCCCGACGAGTACGACCCCCGCCAATGGAGCTACCTTCCGCGCTTTGTCGTCAAATTCCACGACAATGCGGATCTACCCTACTCGGAAGATGTGCTGTACGTCCTCCGCGAGCTTGAACCTGGCCTGTGGGGGCCCCTGCTTGAACAAGGCCTGTTGCTCACGCCCCTCTTCGACCCCGCCGACAGCGACAGGCTTGCTGACTGGATTAATCGTGCCGCCGCGAACAACCCCGAATTCAAGCGGTGCGATCACAGGACTTTCTTTGTGATGGTCAACCCGCCTTGGGACAATCCCGAGGATCTGGTGGAAGCGGTGAGTGGGTCCGAGTTCGTAGAGACCGCCCACATCAAGCTTCCGGGGCCCGACCCTGCGTTTTGCGCCGAGAACATCGTCGATCGAGTACGCCCCGCACAGGCGTTTCTCGGCCCCGCGCCGGTCGGCATCGATGCTGAGTTCGCCTGGCAGAAGCCAGGCGGCGACGGCAGTAGCCCCGGCGTGCTCTTGATCGATCTGGAGCGCGGCTGGACCTTGGAGCATGAGGATCTGGCCGGCCATCAGATTGCGCTGCCCGTAGCCATCGACGACCTGGCGCGCACCCATGGCACCTCTGTGCTCGGAATTATCTGTGCGCGGGACAACCAGCTGGCCGGTGTTGGCATCGTACCTAACGTCAACGGGCTTATCGTCGTGTCCTACGCTACCTGCCTGGCCAGATCGTCGGCGATTGCCGCTGTCGCTGTAGGCCTCCCGACCGGCAGCGTGGTGCTGCTCGAGGCGGAGGACCATGTCCCCTGGAACGGCCGCGCTTACCTGGCTCCGATCGAAGTCTGGCCGGAGGACTACAATGTCATCAGCACGGCGACGTCGAATGACGTCGTGGTAGTGGAGGCCGGCGGCAACGGCAGCGGTACACAGTTTGCGCTCGACTTCGATGCCTATACCGGCAAGGACGGTAACCCGATCTTGAACCGCACCTTCCGTGACTCCGGCGCCATCATCGTCAGCGCGGTCTCCAGCGCGGCTCCCCACAGGCGGCTGACCTATGCGCCACACGGCGAGCGTATCGACTGCTACGCCTGGGGCCAAAACATCCCCACGTGCTGTTCGACATCCCAACGGGCAACGAATCGCTACACCACAAACTTTGACGGTACATCCGGCGCCAGCGCCATCATTGCCGGTGCGGCGCTGGCCGTCCAGAGCCTTGCCATCGCCAGGCACAGTCCGCCGTTGGCTGCGCAAGCGTTGCGTGCTCTGCTGGCGGATCCAAACTTCGGCACGCTGCCCGATGTCGGCACATCCACCCACATCGGCGTCATGCCCGACCTGCGCAAAATCGTGGAAGCGAACGCCATCTAGACGCCGGCAGCGGCGCCCGTTCACCTTTGCTCGCACAGTGCTTACATAGAGTAGTAGTGGCGATATTACCCTGTGGATGGCAGGCGTGCCTGCCAGGCAGGGAAACGCTCGCGGGCGATGCGCTCAAAGACTGCTTGCTGCTCCGCCGAGATCGGCCGGCCTTCCAGGAAGTTGGCGAGCGGCGGCGAGTAGAAGATGATCTCGTCGATGCCGATCTCGGCATAGCGGCCGGCATAGTCGTCAAAGGCATCTAGCGAGGCGTCCCCGGCTCTGTGCAGAGGGATCAGGGCAGGCGAAGTGAGGGTGTCAATATGAGGCTTGCCTCCTTCAATTAAGATGCGCTTAATTCTTGTGGACTTTTTGTGGACAGCAATGCAATAGAGTACATCAAGCAGAAGTGTGACGATCTGCGCACAAGACCATACGAAGGAGCCAGTGATTATGAGTACATACACAGAAAAGAAAACAGCAGCGGACGCTTTCACGGGAACGTCGGCTGTGCAGCATGCGGAACCGGATGCTGCGCTGTTCCACAAGAACCACCAGACGGCAAAGGTCGGTGCGAATGCCGCCGACGCACCTGCCCTTGACGCGATTAGCAGCACGAACGTATCGTCGATTTTTTGGGGCATGCACACCTTGCTTACGCACGGCACCAACGCCTGGAACTTCGGCTTTCCGAACCCGGTGCAAGTGTTCGCGAACAGCCAGGTGTCCGTGACGATGACCGAAGTCGACAATAACGGGACACCGTTCCTCGGCGCTGCGAGTATGCAAATATTCAATGTCGTACCTCTCCAGGATGGCACGATCACAGTCCGATACAATGTGAACTGGGACTCGAATCTTCGCATCCTGTTCAACTTCATTATCGTGAACTGACTCGCCTCCGATTCGTGGAAGTTGCCGGTGTATATCGTGATCGGCCCCGAACGAATCGTTGGACCGGGAGCCTAACGCCAGCCCTCAGCTGCTGGCGTTAGGCGTGGTACACTTCCAGCTTTCCCAAAAGCTACCTGATCGAACGTCTCTTACCCAAACACACCCATACCGTTGTACCCATAGTACATTGTATATATGCAGGGATTGGCTACTTCCCTCGTAGCAGGCAAGTGCCAAAGACCACCTGGCGCCATCCTCTGCTATAATCCAGCACGCACCACTTCACTGCCCTGCCTGCAGCCGAAGCCATCGCCCGCATCAAGCAGACCTATGGCTACTGGGGTCCTCTCCTCGACGTGCGCATCGAGGACGGCGTGGCCATCATCGACCTGCCCGACGAACGCTCCCACAAGGCCGGCGCCGCGCTGGACAAGATCCAGCAGGCCGCCCGCGCCTCCCGCAGCGGCCGCTACCAGCAGGCCGTGACGCTCTACGAAGATGCGCTCAAGGTGCTCCCCCAGCACACCGAGGCCCGCCGCGAGCTGGCCATGGTGCAGATGGAGCTGGGCAAAACCGCGGCCGCCAAGCAGAACCTGATCCGCGTGCTCCAGCTCGACCCCAAAGACGCCTGGGCCTACCTGATCCTGGGCAACCTCTACTTCAAAAACGAGCGCGACCTTGGTTCGGCCGAACGCTACTACGCCACCGCCGCCGGCATCGCGCCCGGCGACACCTATGTGCTCAACTCCTACGGCAGCCTGCTGCTCGAACGCAGCCGCTATGACGAAGCCAAGGATCTGTTTGAACGCGCCATCGCCGCCAGACCCGAGCATGCCACTCCCTGCTTTTGCCTGGCCATGGCCGCCGTCAAGCAAGGCGACGACGAAGGGGCCCTGGCAGCCCTGGAGCGCATGTTTGACCAGCCGGCCGATCCCGACGCCCGCAGAGAGCCCGTCTATGCCCAGGCCCGCCGCATCTATGCCGGCCTGCGCAGCCGCCGCGCCGAACGCCACGCCGAAGCGGCAAAGGCGCAGTTGCGTGCCGCCATGGACGCCTACCGCGACAGCGGCATCGAGGTGCAGGTACGCGAGGATGCAGCGCTGGCGACGATCGCCAAGACCGAGCTGGCCTGGCGCTATCCCGCCCTATCATGTAATCTACATGCACGGGGGGGCAGAATCACACGTAGTTGCCACGAGTTCGAGCACATCCTGCTTGACGAAGCGCTGCGTGCGGCCGGCGCCAATCGCTGTACGCCACGTCGCCCGAAACCGAGGGCGGGCGTGGGCGCCGTCGACAAGGAGCTGCGCAGATCCGGAGCGGCGCATCCGCTCGACAAGGCCGAGCAGTATGCGCTGCGCCTGGTGCGCGGGCTCTGCCACCAGCTCCTCAACATGCCGCTTGACCTGTTTATCGAGCAGCGCATCGCCGCCGTATATGGCGCCTTGCGCGACGCCCAGTTCGTGGAGCTGGCGCGCCAGATGGCCGAGAACGCCAGGCTCATCACCGATGCCGAGGGCCGCGACTACATCCCCCAGCGCGTGTGGCAGGCCAACGTGGCCATGACAGCCGCCTTTGCCCTGTTTGTGGATGACCTCTATGGCGGCCGTACCGGCTACGCCTCGGCCCTCCGGCATGCTCCCCACCGGCCGCAAGCTCTATTCCCTGTTTGAGGACTTGGCACTACCGGCCCGGCGTCGAGTACGAGCTCGTCGATGCCTGGGCGGACGAGCTGCGCCTGCGTGACTGGTACAATGGCTGCCGGATGAGACACCGCAGCGCCAGCGGCAGCCAGGCGCCACCATTGCGGAGGAGACGCCGCCGCGCCGGCCACCGCACGCGCAGCAGACCATCGCCATGCACGACGGCGGCCCCACCAACCCCGACTACCTGGCCGACCCCCTGGTGCAGATGACCGCCACCCTGTACATGCTCGGCGCCCTCGAGCGCTTCAGCGGCATGGACGCCGGCAAGATCCAGGCGGTGGCATTCGAGACCGCCGTTCTTGGGTTGGACGGCATCAACTACGTTGCCGGCGACCCGCAGTACACGCTCAAGACCCTGCCCGGCGAGCAGTTCAGCGGGCTGCAGCTGCTGTGTTTGCAGTATGTGGGGTTCAAGCTTGTCAAGCCGGAGTTCGACACCAAGATCCCGCTCGACGCCGCCTACCGG
>CAWIVN010000020.1:0-364050 GCA_963839515.1 uncultured Chloroflexia bacterium | reverse complement strand
CAGGCACGGGCAATGTTTGATGCGGGGAAGACTGGGTGACTATCTTACAATGCGGCGCACACAGGGATTATGGCCTTCCACTACATTGGCAATGAGTTTGCGCGGTTCTCGAGGAGTTCTTTGGCTTCCCTTAAATCGAGAGTCTCAAATCCCTCCGTGAAACGGCTAAAGAGCATAGCCAAGTCGCGGTAAGCGTCCGACTCTCTTTCGTGCCCTTGCCACAGCCGGCATAGGCTAACGCGCGCCCTTAGCTCCAACGTTCTTGCTTGCTGGCTTTTCGCGATCTCAATTGCCTTGATATAGGATTGTTCTGCCTGAATGCTATCACCTTGGGCATTGAATAGGTCCCCGCAGATTCGCAACGTCTCGGCATCATAGTGCCTCTCACCGGTACCCTCCGCAGTTGCTAACGCCTCTGCCGCGACCGCAAGGCCTTCCTGAGTCTGCCCGATTTTGCCATATCCTTCGGCCAACAACGATTGCTGATAGGGCGCTTGTAGCTTGGCCCCCGTTGCCTGGTAAGACGTAAACCCCTGGTTGATTTCGATGCATCCTCGCATTGCGTCTCCACTCTCAATCGTCGCCCATCCACCCAGTGCTGCTCCCATTGCCTCAAAGTAGGGGAACTTTAGAGAAGAGGTAAGCTCGCCCAAGGACTTAATGTAGTCCTGGACAAGTTCTGGCTCACGACGAAGTTGATGAACCCATGCGGCCCAGACCAACGCAGCCGCAAGGCTAAATGGGTGTGCGAGCCCCTGCGCCACTGCCACCGCCTCGCGGCTCTTTTGCAGCGCCTTGTCAGCAAAACCTAGGTACCAAAGTGCAAGGGCCTGCTGCGAAAGGCTGACGGTTAAAGGGCTCTGACCAAAACGCTGGAAGTACGTCGCATGCTGCCCAGAGTCATACGCCGCAATTGCTTGATTAAGATGATTGGAGCCTGCCGCAAATTCGCCTCTGAATACCATGCTCAGACCGTAGGAAAGCTCGGCCGGGCACAACATCATCGCTTCAGGTTGGTCTCGCGTCAAGAACATGATCTGTTCAGCCAGGTCGTCGGCCAACGCAAAATTAGCGCGCACCAGGTTGTACCGGAATAGACCGTGGAGCACCAGAATGAGTTCAAGGGTAGCATCAAGATAGCGACACAGGTCGCGCGCACGCTGGAAAGCGCGTTCGACTTCCGCAGCGGCAAAACCTCGTTGGGCGATCAACAGGTTGCCCAGGGATACTTGCAAGGCCACCTCCTGCTGCCTGTGTTGAGCCGTTGTGGGCAGCCGTTGGAGCAACTCAATCGCCTCGTTGTAGTAGGCGATGGCCTCTTGCAGTGCATAGCTGCGCACCGCCTTGTCCGCTGCCATCTGAAAATAAATGACAGCCTTGTCGTCCATGCTGGCTAAGTTGAAATGTCGAGCCAAATCACCGGCAATTGCGTCTGTGCGAGGGCCATATAGTTGCTCAAGCATATTGCCGACCGCTTCGTGGAGATAAACGCGCTCAACTTCGTCGATAGTGTTGTATAAATACTTTTGGAATAGGATGTGCCGAAACTGAAAATGAGAGATCAGTTGAATTCCGAGTCGCTGGGTGCCCTGGCTCTTGATCAGTCGGTGGTGCTGATCTAGAGAGCCACTCAGTTGTCTTACAAGTACACGTGCTTCTATGTGCTGCAGCTGGGCAATCACCTCGGCCGTAAATTGTTCGCCTTCAACGCTGGCGACGCGCAGCACCTCTTGCTGCCCCGGTGGCAGTTGCAGCATGCGTTCTTCGATGACTCCTTCGACTCGAGCCGGCAGCGTATCCCAAGATCGCATGTGGGTCTCGACCCACACGCTTTGCGCGTCGCGCATGATTTCGCCGCGCTCTTGCATACTGCGCAGCATTTCAACCGTAAATAACGCATGGCCCTTGGTGTGCCGATAGAATGCAGCGCGAAACTCCGGACTGAAGAGATTTGGTTCGCTGTCCAGTATTGCATCGACAAATCGCTGATCCTCAGTCTGGTTCAAATCGATCACGATATTGCCAAACAAACGCCGGAACTCGTTCACGACGTGGTCTAGCGGGTGCCCCTCATCAGGCTGGCCCTGGGCCAGTTCATCTGGACGGTAAGCACCCACGAGCAGAATTTTATGGCTGCGAAGTTGCCGTCCAAGATCAAAGAGTAGACTGATAGAGCCGGAATCGGCCCACTGCAGATCGTCCAGCATCAACAGTATGGGCCGCGTGCGCGCTACTAATTCCATTACTTTGATGTACTGGGCAAATAAGTCGCGCTGTGTAAGCTGGCCGGACTCGCGTTCCGATCGTTTGGTGGCCAGCAGCGCTGCCAATTCGTTGGCCAGGCTCGATAGATGGGGCTTCACCACGTCGAGATGGGCCATCAAACTAATACCGTTGACGAAAATATCAATCAAATCAGACCCGGCATCAATGAGCGCTCTAACCGTGTCGGACATCACGGACCAAAGACGCCGCGCATGCTCACGGCTAAGAGAGCCCGAGGCAAATCTTGCCTCAATGTCACCAGTCAACAACTCAAGAATTTCACGAAAAGGCAAGTACGGGTCTCCAACACCGCCGAACGTGTTGCAATGGCCGATCGCAACAACCAGTTCAGGGCACTTCTCCTGGGCTCGTTGTGCGAATGCCTCCAAAAGCGCAGACTTGCCGCGGCCGGCACCGCCGGTGACGAAGGCGGCCCGACCTTGTGCCGCCAGCATCAAGTCCAAGAACCGAAAGAGCTGGCTCAATTCACTCTCGCGGGCGACAAACACCGCCGGGTCAGCAGCGGGTCTTATGTCTCTATCGTCGTCGAGAAAAGGCGGAACAGGATACATGGTGCGCAATTCGGGCAGCGCTGCTGGTTGGCTGCCTTGCGACCTTGCGCCTGGTGGTTCAGCCGCTGCAGTTGCAGTCGTGCTGAAATCTCCGTCGCGGATGCGCTCAAACAGTCTCTTCGTTTCGGCTCCCGGTTCAACACCAAACTCTTCCATGAGCGCCTGGCAGCAAATGTCATACTGTGCCAATGCGGCACTGCGCTGGTTGTTCAGGGCCAAGAGCAACATCATCTGCTGGTGCGCTTCTTCGCGCCACATATCCAGCGCCAAGAGACGCGACGCATACTCCAAGCTACGTATACCGCCTCCATCTGCTTGTCGAGCGTACAACTCCAGTAGTTTATGCAGGGCCGTGATAACCAATGCTTTTAGACGCACCTGCTGCAACCGCACCCAGTCTTCGAATTCCGGTGCATCGCGTACATAGAATCCCTCGAGAAACTCCCCTCGATACAGGTCAATGGCCTGCTGCAGTGCCTCGATGCTCCCATAGGTCGCGCCATCATCCAGGTTTGCCTCAAGTTCTGCGACGTCCAGCCAGTATGAGCTGGATAACGCAAAGCTCACTGCCTGGCGCGAAATCACCAGATGGGGTCCCACCAACTGTCGCAAATTGGTTAGTGATTTGCGCAGATTCCGTTGCGCATCGACTTCGGGCAGATCTGCCCAAAACAGACCCGCGAGGAAAGCGCGGGAATAGGGGCGGCGCGTAGCGGCCAGATAGATCAGCAATGCCTGTGTTTTGCCGGAATTGAATCCTTTTACCTGGGTCTTGCCCCAGAGTATCTCAACGTTGCCGAGCAAGGTCATGCGCAGATCTGGGCTCACAGCGTTACCTCCTCAATATGGAAACGCTTTGCGAACGATCTAGGAGCGATTTGGGCGCAGGAGACCGCTAAACTGCGAACTCGTAACGCTGCTACTATGCTGGATTGGCACGCAGATGTCAACTGGTAAATAGCAATTGCTTTACACCGTCGCGAGTTTGGATTGCTTGGCAAGAAAGGAGATCACACTATGGTAAGCACGAACACGCGGTCGTCCGCCGTCAATGGCTCACCGCCTCAAGTGCACCAGGCAGTTGCAGGGGATGCCAAGGCCGCCAAGGCACCCAAGGCCGCAATTGCCGCTATCGTGGGCTTGATTGATGGCTATCGTCAGGAACTGCAGGATCTACACGGTGCGTGTATCGCCGATGCCTGCCGCTATCGAGAAAGAAAGCGCACGTGGTTACAGGCCAACCGTTGGCTGGGTTTGTTGGTAATACTCCTCGGCGCCTTGATTGCCGCGATGCCGGCCGCAGAAATCATTCCGCAAGGGTTGCGGGTGCAAATTGTCCAATACCTGGCCCTGGCCAATGTGTTTGTCGGCATAGGCGTGGCGTTCATGGACAAGTACCTGGATCCGGAAAAGGCGCGCAAACGATCGCGTGACCTTCAAAGCCTCGCTGGACGCATCAAATCTGCGCAGGATGCCAAACGTGCGGAGCTGTGGATCGTGAAATTCGGGCCCAACGCTGACAACCCCGAAGCGTACGGAGCACTGCGAGCTGAATACAGGATCACAGTGGAAGAGTTACGGAAGGAGGCGCTCAATCTGGGTGTGGATTCCGATACGACACATTGTAGCGGAGAGGTTCGTTGATTAGTAGTGAGATTTTGTATCGGCCCACAAGGAGGGCAACATGTCAGGAGAAAATAGCTTGAATGGCAGTGTTGTTGGTAGTGTCGTAGAGAATATCACCGGTGCTGGGCTTGCAGCCTCGAGCGGCGAATATCAGCCGCCGGCGAGTACTGGTGGCGGGGGCGGTAGTCCGCCTGACCGAGATCCGCCTGACGGCGCCCTCAGGTGGCTTGACGAGCATCTCAACGTAATTAGAAGTAAGATCATAAGAGAGGCGAACGAAACGGCAGGCACGGCAAACCGGAATGTTGAGCCACGCGATGTTGTCGACGCAACTGGCAAATATGCGCCGGGAGAACGGCTCGCTCCGCCTTTTCGGAGATCGGTTATTGATTTTATGGACAAGGTGTCGGTGTCGATCACGGGTGTGACGATCGTCTCAGCCTTGCTCGCCATCGTCTTTGGCGTGATCGGCTTCTGGGTAGGCACGCACACAGTGGGCCCGGCTGATCAGCTGTCCAGTGGTGCATTTGACATTGCGAAGATATTTGCCGGTGCCATTGTCGGCTCTACGACTGCCACGGTGGCTGCCAACATCAGATGACGGTGGTCTTTCAGCCAGGGATCACCAAAGCCCGCTAGTAGATGATTCGCAGAGCGCGCCGTCGATCCCCATCGACGGCGCCGAGAAAACCGATGTAGAGTCCTATTCTGCAGCTCCAATTCGTGCCCACTGCGCAACATCGGAATCAGCGGTTTGTAGCAACTTGTGGACGTCGAGACAATAGACTATACTTGCAGACTTCAGCCCGTGCCGAACCGCCATTCGAATTGTCGAGATTGCGTAGAACGGTCCCGTATCATTCGCGATCACGCCCATTGCGCATTTCTGTCCTGCCATAAGGAGATAACGTATGGACGCTACTGCCGCCAGTAATGACTCGTTCGTCCTCGCTTGCCAACGCTTGGAGCAGATTGCAGAGTTGAAAGAAAAGGGGGTCCTTGACACCGAAGCATATGAGCACATTCGAGGCCTCCTGATTCAAGAGCTTAAACAGTCTGCCACTGCTGGAGAAAACGTCTCCAGGGAGTACATAGTTGCTGTCACCCCACAGAAGTACGATAGCTTGCCCTACGGACAACTCCATGCGCAGATAGTAACCAAGCTCACTGCCCACTATGAAAGCGCCGGTTCCAATGACAAACAGCGAATGTATAGCGCAATGAGTGAAATGGCCGAATCCCAGGCGCTCTACCCTGGCGACACCACGGTACTTTCACAGCTCATCGATGTCGTATTCTCTCCAACAGAAGTCCTTCTTGGCGATGCTACAGGGGATGCAGCCGGCCAGATGCTGGAGCTTATGAGCTCGACACACGAGGTTGCAGCCAGAATCCGTTCAGACGGAGAGAGGAGCCCTGCCGCAAAAGCTATCGCCGACACCGCACAGCAAAGCGCTACTCACGCCGCTGCGCAGTTCAACCAGGAGCGAAAGCGAGCTGATGCAAAGAATAGGTCACTAAAACAATTCTGGGGCAAATACGTCTTGAAAGATGTGATGGGGGCATTCGAAGGAGGGGCTGCTGCAGTCACAATTGCTGGTGCATTTGCGCCCGTTGCCCCTATGGCTCTACCGGTAGCCGCTGCATTTGGTGTTTTGATAGGTGGAGGAGCTATGTCTGCCCTCGCCCATGCTGGATCTGATTAGGGCGTTATGCTAGATGATTGACAAAAAGACCTCTGCTGTGTAAAGGGAAGGTGACAAAACCCAACCCACACACAACAGAGGACAAGACAATGATACAAGACTTCGATGATTTCTGCTTGTATGTGTACGTGATAGTGGATGATATCTATCGGGCGCTGCGGCCGCTGTTGAGCCGACCTGGGCCGGAGCCGGTGTGCAGCGAGAGCGAGTTGCTGGCGTGTGTCTGGTAGGCGAGTGCAAAGGGTGGGACAAGGAAACGGAGTTGTTGAGCAATATGGCGGCGCATCGTGAGCTGTTTCCGCAGCTGCCTGGGCAGAGTCGCTTCAATCGGCGGCGGCGCAATCTGATGCAGGCGATGAATCTGCTGCGGCGTGTGCTGTTGGCGCAGTTGGATCTGGCGCAAGACCGGCAGTGTTTGATTGACAGCTTGCCGGTGCCGGTGGTGCAGTTTCATCTTGTACCCACCTCGACCGGCGATTGGCCGGCGCATGGGGCTGATTTCGGCAAGGTCTCGACCAAGAAGCTGACTATCTTTGGCTACAAGCTGCACCTGCTCATCACCCTGGGCGGTCTGATCCTGGACTTTGAACTGGCGCCGGCCAGCGTTGCCGACCTCAATGCCGGTTGCGAACTCCTGACCGGCCACAGCGACCTCGCTGTCATTGCCGACAAAGCCTACATCAGTGCCGCCAAAGCCGCCGACCTCTGGCAGTACAATCGCATTCGCCTGCACACCCTATCCAAATGCAATCAACAGCAGCTACCCCCGGCGCTAACACGGCTCCACAACTCCGTACGCCAGATTGTCGAGATGGTCAACGGCCAACTCACCGAACAGTTCCACATCGAGACCAACCATGCCCATTCATAGCAGCGCGACCCAGTCTTCCTCCGCCCCTGCTAGGCAGTAGGGGCATACAAGAGAAGGTGGCGCAGACTGTTTTCAGCGGGCTGGAGGTCGGCGCGCTCTTTGTTGGCATAGCACAGCATATTTACGCACGCCTGCTGAGCAGCTTCGGATAGTCTTGTTCCGAAAATTTCTCAGTCTGTAATTGCACGCGCCCCAACTCAAAAGCACCTTTGATGTCTCTACCAGAACCAATGGCCTGATAAAATGCACTGGCAAAACAGATAGCCGCTTCGTCCGCGACATTCCCGGGCATGCAGATCACATACGGAACGCGTTGCGCAATAGCTTCGGCCTGCACATCGGAATAACAGAGATTCAGTACCACACAGCTGACGTGATTAGTAAATTGGGCGAAAAGTTCCCCTAAAGCCGCGCCGGTAACGGTCCTGACGCTCCCCTCTTTGTCCTGTAACACTAGCTCATTCGTCTGCGTGCCATGTCCACTGAAATGGACAAGCTGCGGCTGGTGGCGCAAAAGATACTTCTGAAGGTCGTCAACACGTACGGCGAATTCGATCCTCAGATCAAACCCACCGCTCAATACCTCGCTAATCGTGTGGTATTCCTCATTGATGTCCAGGTGCTCCGTCCCCTTTGGATTGCAGGCCAGTACGAGAATCCTCCAGATGCCCCCGGAAGCACCGCCAGCAGTGGGTGCAGGATCAAAGCTCAACAGCAGTTGCTGCGTGGCATCATACTCGCGTTTCGCCCCCAGCCGCAGGAACTTGTCTGATGCATCGATCGCCTTGTCTCTTGCCGCCGCGACGTCGCCGCGGAAAAACGCAATCCGGGCAAGTCCCCGCATGCAGCGAGCTGCCACGTCCAGCCGCCCCACATGCTCCGCGAGCGCCAGTCCTGCGCTAAAGTTGGTGTTTGCCTCGACCATATTTTCGAGTTTTGTCGCAATCTCGCCAAGATCACATAGCACAGAAGCCAACCGGACTTCATCGCCACTCTTTTCGCGGATTACCTTCACCTGGAGATAATGTGCGCGTGCCGCCTCCATATCCCCGCGCTCAAAAGCCACATCCCCCAGCGCACTTTGGCAGAAACTGATCGTCATGTCATCCTCAGCCAAGGCCAGGCCGCGCTCCAATACGGTCCTGGCCTCATCAAGCTTCCCGCTCGCTGCATGCAGCCTTCCGATATAGTTGCACGCTCGTGCCTGTCCCCGCCTGTCGTTGGTCTGCCCGAATATTCGTTCGCTTTCTCGGTAGTATTCCAATGCGTGTAGGAGGTTACCTTGACAGAAGCAGATCCAGCCCAGACTTTCGAGCAGGATCCAAGCCTGTGACTGCAAGTCCCCTATCCGTACTGCGCTGCCGGCAGCAAGCGTTCCATACTGCAAATCATCGTTCCAATAGCCCTTTGTCCAGAAGTAGTTGTACATACCCCTGTGGAATGCCACCAGCATCGCGTCGCGCTTGCAGCCGGCGCACCAGTCCATCTGCTTTAAGATATTTGCCAGTTCCTCGTTGATCTGCTCCAGGCCCGCCAAATCGCTCCAATTGCTGTGGCGCGTAACGTGATCGAGAAAATAACGAGCAACTCTTTCGCGGCACTCGCCCTCGTGCTGCGGATCCTTGCCAAGATGCTGTAATGCGAATGTCTTGGTGAGTGCATGGATACCATAGCGGCGCTCGCCTGGTTTCCTGCCGTCGACAGCATCGATCAATGACATCTCGACAAGCTGGCCCAGCGCGGCGTCCAGCCGGTAGCCATCAACTAGCGTTATCGCCGCAATACACTCGCGTGAAACCAAGTCGACGACAAGCGGCATCGTTTTCAAGACACTGGTGGCGTCTTTCTCCAGCAATCCCCACGAATGCTTAAAGATTTCGTCAAAGATGTCGCCCCTGGCGACACCGATATATCCCAGCACAATCTCCAACGACTGGCCTTTCTGCTTCATCTGCCCAAGCACCCACTTGATCGCCATCGGCAATCCGCCGGTTGCAGAGTGGATATTCATCAAGATCTTTGGCTCTGCTGTGGCAATCTGGTCCAGCCCCTTTTGACGCGCAACAGAACGGATCATCTCGAGGGAGTCCGTGACCCTCATACTGCGCAGATCCAGGCTCAATGCATCAATGTCAAGCTTTTTGCGGCTGGTGATCAAAACTTTCGTGGGTTCCGGCAGGTTGAGAACAAAACCGATGGCCTGTGCATCACGCACTGGATCCAGGGTGTCGAAATTATCCACCACCACCAGGCACTTGCCTGCCCTAAGCAGGTCGTTCACCGCCGCTACCTTTTGCTCGGTCGGGATGCGGCTCACAAACGCCACGGCCATCGTCCGCCCGATGGTGTCTGCAATCAAGTCGTCGCTGAGCGCCCGATCTTTTGCACTCAACCAGACAAAAGCATCAAAAGCGGCGTTCCGCTGCACCTCGTCTGCGCGATCTCGTTCGTCATGGCTGTGCCGGCCGGTTTGGGTGTACAATTTGTAGGCTACCTCAAGCGCCAGCGCCGTCTTCCCTACTCCCCCTATGCCCTCAATCGCAACGATGTGATTGCCGGCAACCAGGGCATCTTCCAACTTGGCCAGTTCCGTCTGCCGGCCGACAAACTGACCTTGGCGTGGGGGGAGGTTGGACGGCGGTAGCCCTATTCGCGGCAGGAGACTTTCCAGCGCAGGAATGGCCCGTGGTATTTCATGAACGTGTGGACTGGAGCCAATCGGCCCTGCAGAGCCGCCTCCGGATACCTTTTTGGTTCGCATAGTTCCGCCTAACAGTCCATGCCTGGCGATTCGTTTAGAACAGTGTCGCCACCCTGCGCGAGCCGATCAGCCCCCGCGCACTGTGTTCCATCGGTTCGGGCGTTCCCAGTTGTGTTTCATTATCTTCAGAAATAGCGCGTCGGGATCCTGACCGAGCACCGACAGCAAATGTAGGATGCGCACCACGGCATCGACGAGTTCTTCACCGACCTCATCGTGGTTGGCCCCCTTGCGATACTTGTCGGCAGCCTCTGAGAGCTCGGAATGTATCAATATCAGCAGTTCCCAAAAGCGCGACTCACTCGATGAGAAACCCTTCGCATCTATCAAGCGCTGAACTTCTCGCATGAGTTCAGTCAAGTTTGGCTTGACTTCAGTGGCTTGCATATTCATTGATCCTTGCTTTCATGATTGCGCTCGCTGCGTATACCTTGCCAAAGACGCTCACTCACTTCCTCGGGCCCGTACGGCCCGAAGAACACCTCGTACGCGTTGGTGATAATCTGCCGAATGCTCAGACAATCGAACCGCGGGTGCAGGGATATATACGGCAGATCGTTGAACCGGCGCAGTTTCGCCGCCACTTTCGGCTGGCTGCTTCGCTGCCAGTCGGGAATGCTCCACATGTCGTACAACTTGATTCCTTGGATATCCGCTGCGTCTCGTCGCGCACGCATCTCAGCCCCATAGTGTTCGCTGCCCGGATACACCTTGGCCGCAAAAAAGTTGACGTCCGCCAGCCCATATTCCTTGAGTTGCACCGCAAACATAACCGATTCGGTTATATCGCGCTCTGCCTCCCATGGAAAACCAATGATGAAGTGCGCTCGGGGCACAATGCCGTGTTGGAGACAATTCCTGATCGTGGCGCCGATCTCACTCTTGGCGACCCGCTGCTGCCAACCTTTGTGGATCCTCTTCAGAATTCGCTCGGAACCTGACTCAAGACCAAAGGCAATCTCTCTGCACCCCCCTCTGCCCATCAGTTCGACAAGATTGTCATTCATCTGGTCGATCCGGGTCGAACAGCTCCATTCAATTTTCATTTCCTCGCCAAACAAGCAGAACTCCGCAAGCTCGGGCCAGTCGGTAAACGTATCATCATAGAAATAGAACCGCTCGATCCCGAAATTGCGCGAGTATTGGCTGATTTCTGCCTGCACATTGGCGCTCGACCGGAACCGGGTAGTTCCTCTCCAGATGGCCGGTTCGACACAGAATGAGCAGCGATACCTGCAGCCGCGGCTGACGGACAGGTACGCTCTATGCCACATACCGGGCAACGCCTGGTCTTCAAATGCTGCATAGCGAGCAAAGGGAACATCCGCAGGATCAGGAAAGGGCAGCGAGTCCAAATCGACCAGCTGCGGCATAGCCTCATTCACCACACACTCGCCGTGAGCCACGTATGCAATCCCCGGGATACCGCGCCAATCCCCAAGGTTCCGCCATATGCAGTCCATGACATGTTCGCCTTCACCGATGACGACCGCATCACACGTTCCACACTCGCGCAGCGTCTCGACGGGCGCCAACGAAGGATGCGCGCCGCCCATTACGACCACGGCATCCTGCATCACAGCTTTGATCACATCGACCAGAGTATAGACGACTTTACGATTGAGTGTGTGGCAATTTATTCCGACCAGCTTGGGCCTGAGATCCAGCGCATATCTGACAATCTCACCGATCCCATAACCGAGGGCCTCTGCATCCAAGACGCTGACTGGAATGCCTCGCTGGCGGAGGTAAGCGGCGATATACAGGATTCCCAGCGGCATGCGATAGTCGGGCACACCTAGATGATCTGCCGGTGTTGCTGTTCTGGGGGCATTAATCAGCAATACGCCTCGTGGGGCTTCCATATGCCATGGCCCGCCATCTAGTCGGTATAGCGTAGAAGGAGTCAAGAATATAGCTGCGCTGCATTTCCGTTAAACTCATATGCACATTAACGGTTCGGGACCAAGCCCGCAAGGGGCATATGTCCCGTCATTTCACGGCAATCCGTCTACTACAGGGACATCCTGCCCTCGCTCCCCAACACCCCCCGCCCCAGTTCCTCCCGCACCACCCGCCACTGCGGCAAAAACCGGCTCATATACTCCCGAAACCGCTCCGTATGCCCCCGCTCCAGCAGATGCACCATCTCATGCACCACCACATACTCAATGCACGCCGGCGGCCGCTTGATCAACTCCAAGTTCAACCAGATCCGCCCCGCGTCAGGATTGCACGTCCCCCAGCGCGTCTTCATCTGCTTGATGCCCCACGCCGCCACCTGCACGCCCATCACGGGCTCCCACTTGGCGAACAGGGGCGCGGCCAGCACGCGCAGCTGCTGCCGCTGCCAGGCTTCATAGACCCGCCGCCGCTGCTCCTCCGTGCTGCCAGGCCGCACCGCAAGTTCGATGCTGCGCTTGCCGATGACCCGCACATGCCCGGGCGCATCGACCTCGACGACCCGCAAGCGGTACCGCTCCCCCAGGAAATAGTGGCTCTCGCCGGAAACGTACTCGCGCGGGGACTGCCGCGCCTGCCCCGCAAACTTGGCCCGCTGCTTGCGAATCCATCCCAGCCGCAGGATCACCGCCAGCCGCACGGCCTCGTCGTCGACGCGCAGCGGCGCCGCTACCCGCACGCGGCCGTCCGGCGGATAGACCGCCAGGTGCAGGTTCTTGATGTCCTTGCGCACGACGTCCACGACGACGTCGTCGACGACGATCTGATGCGTGCTCGCCTGCATTACAAATACTCAGCCTGCTGCTTTACCAGCTCAAACACCCTGTCCCGTTCTACCGGGTCGGCAATGTACGCCTTGATGACGTTGTATAGCGCCCTCTCCTTGATCGGATGCCCCAGCCAGCCATCCTTCTTCTGCTCGCGGATGGCCGCGTCCAGCATCAGCGCCAGCTCCTGATTGTGCCCCAGGTTGTCGTACAGCGCACGCCTGGCCCCCGTGTCCAGTTCCGGTGCATAGCGCCCGCCCTCGCCCGGCTGCGCCACCATCCTGGTCAACGCCACGATCTGCTCCAGGTACGCCTGGTATTCCAGCGCCTCTACCTTGCGCTGCCGGATCAGCGCGTCCAGCAGCTCCGACATCTCGGCGTAGTAGTGCGGGTTCACCGGCGCCTCGTCGGTGATCACCTTGCGCAGGTTGTTCTCGATCGTCTCGGCCACCGCCGTCTTGTCCTTACGCAGGGGCTCCGGCAGCGTGTCGATCGCCCCCGCTCCCTGCCTGACCACCAGCTCGATCAGGCTCAGGTCGTCAAACGCCTTCAGCACCTGGCTGTCGTCGGCCTTGATGTACATGTCCAGCAGCTGGCGCATGGCCGGCTCGTACAGCTTGAGGTCCACCCGGTCGCCGCTGGCCAGCTGCACCTCCCGCCGCACCTGGGCGTAGTGCTCGACCTCCTGGCGCATGGCCTCGGCCGCCTCGCTGCTGTAGCCCGCCTCCTCCAGCTCGTTCGCCAGGTCGGCATACGCCCGCACCAGCGACCCCACCAGCTTGTACAGCGCCACCCGCTTGGGCTCGTTGGCGCGCAGCGCCTCCTTGTCGGCCGTGTCCGCCGCGCAGAAGTAGTGCAGGTAGGCGAGCGTGTCCTTGGGCAGTGCCACCGGGTCGCACAGCTGCGCCAGCTGCTCGCGCACCTCCTCCAGCCGCTCCCGCCCCTTCTGCAGCCGGCTGCTCAGCAGCCCCAGCACATCTTCCTTGTCGTAGCCCGCAAACGCCGCCGACGTGTAGTCGGCGATCGCATTCTGCAGGCTCTTGAACAGGTCGCGGTAATCGACGATGTAGCCGTACTCCTTGTCCTCGCCGTCGAGCCGGTTGACCCGGCAGATAGCCTGGAACAGCCCGTGGTCCTGCATCGGCTTGTCGATGTAGAGATAGGTCGCCGAGGGCGCGTCAAACCCGGTCAGCAGCTTGTCCACCACGATCAGCAGCTTCATCTGCCCCGGTTCCTTGACAAACTTGCGCTTGACGTCGCGCTCGAACTCCTCGGCGCGGTTGACGGCCGCGTCGGGGTCTTGGTGAAAATAGTCCCCCAGCATCTTGCGGTAGGTTTCGTGCTGGGCGATGCTCTCGGTCTGCCCCTCGCCGGTGGTCTCGCCCTTGATGTCGGCGATCGATGGCGTGTACGAGGTAACGATGGCGCACTTGTCCAGCCCCACGCTGCGGAACAGCTCGTAATACTTGCAGGCGTTGTAGATGCTGTCCGCCACCAGCAGCGCGTTGCCGCGGCCGCTGGCCAGGCGGTCCTTGGTCGCCATGTCGAGCATGATATCGCGCACGACCTGCTCGAGCACGCCTTTGGCGCTCAGCACCTTTTGCATCGTGCCCCAGCGCTCCTTGATCTGCGCCCGCGCCGCGTCGCTCAGCCCCTTGGTCTTGGCCGCAAACCACTGGTCCACCTTGTGCGGCGACGTCAGCGCCACCTGGATGTCGCGCGCCTCGTAGCGCAGATCGAGCACCACCGCGTCGCGCACCGCCTGGTCGTAACGATAGGTGTGGATGTAGGGACCAAAGACCTCGAGACTGGTCTGCTTGTCGGTCTTGAGCAGGGGAGTGCCGGTAAAGCCGATCAAGGTGGCGTTGGGCAGGATGCGCTTCATTGCCTTGTGCAGATCGCCCGACTGCGTGCGGTGGCACTCGTCCACAAACACAAAGAACTCGCCCTTGGGGCTAAAGCCGCTCGGCAGGCTGCGCTGCAGCTCCTCGATATAGCGCTGGACGTACGCCCCGCCCCGGTCTCTGTCCCTCGCCCCGTCCTTGCCGCCAAACTTGTGGATCAGCGCGCACATCAGCCACGGCGCGGCGGCGTTGAGGTAGTCGATCAGCTCCTGCCCGCTGGACGTACGGCGGATGTCCTCCTTGACCCCCTGGAAGACGCCTTCGATCTGCTGGTCCAGCTCGGTGCGGTCGGTGAGGATCAGCACGCGGGCGTACGGCACGTGCTCGCGGATCCACTTGGCCAGCCACACCATGGTCAGGCTCTTACCGCTCCCCTGCGTGTGCCAGATAATCCCGCCCTCGCGCCGCTTGACGTACTCCTGGGCGGCGCGAGCGCCGAAGTACTGGTTGTGCCGGCACAGCTTCTTGATCCCGCCGTCGTAGGCTACGAAATCGTGGACGATCTCCAGCAGCCGCGCCTTGCCGCACAGCTGCAGCACCTGCCGGTCCAGTGTGTTGGCGAGCGGCCCTTCCGCGGGGACGGTCTCGCCCTCTTCCTGCCACGCCAGGTAATACTTCTCCGTCGTCTCGATCGTGCCGTAGCGCAACCCTTCCGTGTCGTTGCCCGCCATCACGATCTGCACAGTGTTGAAGAAGGGACGGATAAAGGCTTCCTGCTGGTTGTCGAGGTTCTGGCGGATCCCCTCGGCCACCGCCACCGTCGAGCGCTTGAGCTCGATCACGGCCAGGGCGATGCCGTTGACGTAGAGCACGAGGTCGGGGCGCTTCGTGTGCTTGCCCTGCACCGTCACCTCCTCGACCAAGTAGAAGTCGTTATCCAGCGGGTGTTCCCAGTCGATCACCGGCACCGTCTGCACATTCTCACCCACGTCGGGCTTGACCGGCACCCCGTAGCGCAGCAGCCCGTAGACCTCCTTGTTGGCGTCATAGAGGCCGTGCGCCTGGTCCCCCGCCGCCTTCTTGAGCGTGGCGATCGCGCCGTCGACCAGCCGTTTCTCGACCCCGCAGCGCAGGAGGTATTTGCGCAGGTACGCCTCCTCCACGTTGCTGTTGTTCTCGCGCAACTCCCAGCTTTTGAGGTCCGTATAGCCGAGGAGATCACGGAACAGGCTCTTGATGCGCTGCTGGGTGACGACTTCGGGTTGGCCAACCTTGATCAACCAAGCACCTCCTGCAGGCGATTAGGTGACCAGACGAGATTGACCAGCGCGTAGACAAGCTGGCGGCGCTCCTCTTGTTCCTGCTTGCCGAAGAGCGTGTTGAACGGCTTGAACGGCAATCCATGGCGCTCCTGAAAGGCGCGAAATTGCGGCCGGTTCTGGGCGGCGTCGGGCGATAGGCTGGCAGTATATAGGTCTTGCTTGGCGTAGACCGGCAGCTTCTCCGCAAACGGTTTGTCGCTGAGGCTGCGGTTCACATCGGCACGGACCAACAACAGGCCGGCCACATGGTTGCGCCAGTGCTGGAAGTCGCCGGCACTGGCAAACTCGTCTGTATAACGGCTGTAATGGTTGGCGCAGATATGTTCCATATCATAGGGGTTCTTGACGTTGCGGTTCACATATTCGGCAAACAAATCTGCCCCACCCGAATGGAACTCGACGAAGGCATTCAGGCGCGCCAACAAATGATAGATGTAGCGCCCTGTGAACTGGTTGAGATAGAGATCCTTGATGCCATCGCGATCTCGGCTGGGGTAACCGTCAAAGGTCACCTCGTCACCGGCCAGCTTGTTACTTAGGATTTCAACCAACTCGTACAATGGCTTGCGCCTGATCTCGTTGCACAGGTTGTACATAGCATAGCTGGTGCTCGAGTAGCCGACGCGCACATAATTGACCGTGCGCCGCATCAGCCATATGTCCAGGTACGTAGCCGTAGCCAACAGCTTCCGCCGCACCGTTTCGTCGTCGTCGCCCACGAGCAATGGCGCCAGCAGCACAGTGTTCTGCCAGGTGAACTCGTTATGGGCGTTATAGAAGACAGCCTCCAAGCCCCTCGTATATTGCCGGCCGGCGCTGAGGATGAGCTGGTAGGCACGTGCAAAGAAGGGGAAATCATTGGAGATAAACGCAAGGTTAGCAGGCGCCTTACCCAGGCCCAACCGTTTCTCGTTGTCACGCGTCCAGCGATGGAACTCCGAACCGATCAACTCCCAGTCCATATCCGTCGAATTAGCCTTACGTTCGCGGATGGAGTTCGCGTACTGGGCGCGCAGCCAGGCCTTGATGCAGTTGTCGTCGCGCTCCTCGTCCGGTGCGCCCATGGCCGTAATCAGATTGAGCACGTTCTGCTTCCAGACCTGGTTGGCCGTGCGCCGTTGTTCGCTGTCCTCAACTGGAGCCAGCAAGTAGGCCTTGAGCATGTCCACGCCACTTAAGGGCTTGCCGCGATCGTTCATCGTCTCAAAGATGGCGTAGGCATACTTGTCGTTGTCGGTCGCGATTTCGATCAGGCCCACTTTGCCCATCAGCCAGTAGATAAAGTGGGGGAGTGCGCTGCCGAGTTCGCCGGCCAGGTCGCGCTCCTCAATATTCTGGTAACGGGCGTACATTATCTGGATCGACTCTTCCTTACCGTCGGGCGCATATGGCTGGTCTTGGAAGAGTGCCTTGATCACCGGCAGGCGTTCGGGAATGTCGAGATTGAAGCTGGGATTGCCATAGTTGTCCGAGTAGATCAGCGGCTCCAACCCACTGGCGACGCTCAGGTTTCGGCACTTGGCGGCATGGTACAGGTAGATCAGCAGCAGCGTCAGTGTTGTCACGCGCTGTTGTCCATCGATCAAGTAACTCTTGCCATTGCGCTTACTGACGATGATCGAGCCGAGGAAATAGTCGTCGTAACGGGGAACTGCCGAAGTGTCATCCCCTTCCCTATAGCAACCGCTGAACTTGTCCAGCAGGTCACCCAGCAGTTCGTCGACGTTATCTTTGTCCCATTTGTATTCACGCTGATACTCGTCGATCGAGAACGACTGGCTCTGCAGCAGTTGCTGGATCGTACGATAGTCGGGCTTGATCATGCTCATACGAGGCGAATCCTTCCTGTCAGCAGTTCCTGCATCATGCCTTGCTTGAGCGCACGGGTCTTGTCGCGCTTTTGCTCCATGGCGGCGATTTCGGCGTCCATGTCGGAGAGGACGGCGGCGATGGCAGTCTGTTCAGCAACAGGAGGCACTAAGGTTGGTAGAGCCTTTACAACATTCCAATCCGAGCGTGGCATGTGTGTTCCGTACGCAGTACTCGCTGCATCGACAAAACGATCCTCCCTTACTAGCTGATACAAGTATTCAGGTTCAATACAGCCGGGCTTGGCTACAAGTACCCACAACTCAGTCGAACAGACACCACTTCGGCTTGCAAGCCAGTACTTTCGTAGGTAAGCACGTAATTTTCCAAACAGCACATCTCCTTCATAGAAGACTGACTTGAGGGACGACTGCTCAGTGGTTGTAGAGTGGCCCAAGAGCTTGCCTGTTCCTTGATCTATATTTTCGAGTTCGATGCAGAAATCGTGCAGTTCGCGCCGACGTGGACCAACTCGTTCCATTCGAACAGTGACTATGTCACTCACGGAGGTATGTCTCCCACTCGCCATCAAATCCCGGCAAGCGCGTCTTGCCGGTGAGAAGCTGCTGCATGGCCGCCTGCTTGACGGCACGCTTCTTTGCGATCAGCCGCTCCAGGCCGGCAATCAGGTCGTCTGTGTCACTCAGCGCAGCGGCAATGGCGCGTTGTTCGGGCAAAGGTGGGATCAGTGAAGGCAGCTGAAGTCTCAATTGTAGCCAGGTACAGATCTATCCAGGCTGTTCATCGTTGACTGACAGCGGCATTCTCAGATACCGGCAGATGGCTCTAGGACATAGCCCGTAGCCTTGCATGAATCGAGAATCAACGTCATGCTGTACGATGACTGCATGGCATCCAGTGCGGAGCAGCCAACCAGACATGGCATGTCCTTCCACCACTTCAATGGCCTGACATGGTCATCTGGCCGGATCAATTGATGCGGGAAGGTGCGGAAGCCTGCCGGCGCACAAGCATGCGCCCGCCGGTTCTTCGATGATCAGACGCTCGCTATATCCGGGCATTAGTTAGCCAGTCAACGAATGCCTGGTTGACCCATGGATTGCTGTTGGCGGTCATCGCCTTGTAGACCGGACGGTCCTGCTCTCCGCTGGCGCCGAAACGGCTCCTCTCGTCGACGGTGCTATGCCGCTCTGGCCGTCCAACATTGTCGCCAGTCAGTCGTCCTCGTCCGATCACACAAGGGCTTCGTTGCTGCCCAGCTGTCGAGTACACTGCCTGTCATAATCGCCTGTAACAAGTTACAGCTTCGCATCAGCGAAACCCATCTTATTCTATGATGCGTCATGCTACGCGTTGTCTGCTTAGACTGACCGTCCACCTGCGCCTGTCGTCATTCTTCTGCCAGTCTTGGTATGGCGTGGCGTAGCGCTCTGCCACTACCTTAGTCCGACCAGTCAGTGACCGTGAAACACGGTCCAGTTCCTCCTCAACAGCGCTGGCAAGTGCAGCCATCCATTTGTCGTCCACGACAATACCCTTGATCTCTTCTTCAACCAGTTGGTCGTACTTCGCAAAGACCGCGGTTTCTATCTTTCCTTGGGCGTCCTGCAACTCGATTCTTAGTGCAGTCGATTTCTCTGTCAGTTCTCGATACCGCCTGAGCACGGCAAGTTCTTCGGCGGTCTCCTCGCTCTTGTCGCCGCTGCGCTCCAACTCCTTGATGCGCGCCTGCACACTCTTAAGGTTGAGTATGCCCTTATCGTTCCTGGCCGCTTCCAGGATTCCCTCTTCGCCGCCGTGCTCCTCGACCAGCGCCTCGAACTCCTGGTCAACGGCCTCGAGTTCGGCGCGCAAGGCATCGACTGCTGCCTGCTCTGCCGCAAAGTAGCGCTGCACGATCAGCGCCGGCGGGATCAGGTCGGCCTTGTACTTGAACTTGCCCACCACGAAGTCGGGTTTCTCCTTGCTCTTGGCCCCTTGCAGCGGCCGCAGCCGCGCCGCCTCGCACCAGCCCGCCACCGTGATCAGGTACACGTCGTCCTGCATGGCGTCGGTCCAGTAGGTCATCAGCTGCTGGTAGATGTCGTACTGGTCGATCAGCGGCACGCCCGCAAACGCATGCAACAGCGTCTCCCCCAACAGCTCGATCAGCTGCTTGGGGTGGTCGCCCATGGCGATGGACTTGAGCCTTCCCTCGTTGGCCTCCTGCCACGCCGCCAGCGCCGCCTGCACGCGCGCCCCATACGCCGCAAACTCGGGGTGGCCGAGGATCGCCGCCTTGATCTCCCCGCTCGCCACCTTCAGCTCGCTGTAGCCCGGTCGCAAATGCCCGCCAAACAGCACGCCCCGCACCCCCGGCAGCACCTCCCAATAGGCCCCCAGCGCCGCGATGTCCCGGTCCGGGATGCCGCCCAGCAGGTGCGCCGCAATGTCCTGCAGGTCCTCCTCGGCGCTGCTGTCGATGTAGCGCGGGATGTTGAGGTTGTAGTCGTTGGCCGCGATCTCCTCGATCGGCACAAAGCGCGAGTACTTCGGGATCTCCAGCCGCCGGTTGAAGACGTCGACGATCTTGTGGATGTCTTGGTGCCGCAGCCGGTTCTTGTTGCCGTCCTTCACAAAGCCTTTGCTGGCGTCGATCAGGAAGATGCCGCGGCGATCCTGCGCCTGCTCCTTGTCGAGCACGATGATGCACGCCGGGATGCCCGTGCCGTAAAACAGGTTGGGCGGCAGCCCGATGATCCCCTGGATGTACCCCCGCTCGACGATCTTGCGCCGGATTGCCCCCTCGGCATTGCCCCGAAACAGCACGCCGTGCGGGAGAATCACCGCCGCCTTGCCGGTAGACTTGAGCGACGCGATCGTGTGCAGCAGGAACGCATAGTCGCCGTTCTTCTGCGGCGGCACGCCGAGTTCGAAGCGCCCGTACACATCCTCGGCGGGGTAAAAGCCGCTGCTCCACGCCTTGGCCGAAAACGGGAAGTTGGCCACGATGAAGTCAAAGGTCTTGAGCCCGCCCTCCTTGTTCAGGAACAGCGGGCTCGCCAGCGTGTTGCCCTGCCGGATGTCGGCCGTCTCGTTGCCGTGCAGGATCATGTTCATCTTGCCAAGCGCGGCCGTGGCGTTGTCCATCTCCTGGCCGTACAGCGTCAGCTCGACGGGGGCCTCGTCGTCCGCCTTCAAGAGCAGCGAACTCGACCCGCAAGTCGGATCATAGATGGTCTGGCTCGCCCTGGTCGCCCGCGCCAGCCCGATGATCTTGGCCATCACGCGCGAGACCTCGGCCGGCGTATAGAACTGCCCCTTGCTCTTGCCCGACTCGGTGGCGAAGTTGCGCATCAGGTACTCGTAGGCGTCGCCCAGCAGGTCGTCGCCCTCCGCCTTGTTCTTGCTGAAGTCGAGCGCCGGGTTCTCAAAGATCGCCACCAAGTTGGAGAGCCGGTCCACCATCTCCTGCCCGCGCCCCAGCTTGTCCCCGTCGTTAAAGTCGGCCAGGTCGATCACGCCCGTCAGCCCGTTAGCCGCCGCCAGCTTGGCGATGATCTTATTGATCTTGTCGCCGATCTCCTTATCGCCCTTCAGCGCCGCCATATCGGCAAAGCTGCCGCCGGCGGGCACCTCGATCGTCGCATCCGCCCGCCCGCCGTGCTTATCCGACACATACTTCACAAACAGCAGGACCAGCACATAGTCCTTATACTGCGAGGCATCCATCGCCCCGCGCAGCTCGTCGCAGCTTTTCCACAGGGAGCTGTACAGTTCGCTTTTCTTAATCGCCATGGTGATTCAATGGTGTTCTATTCTACGCGCGAGGAAATGCGCAGCGCTCCGGCACCTTCCCGTGCCCGCGCCGTCAAACAGGTTGGCCCGATATGGCTGCGCTTTGTCGAACGATGTAGGTAGAATATCACATCGCGTGGAGGAATTCACAAAAAGAGCTTACTGCTTACCTGACAGTTTGTCGCCATAAGACAGCTAGCTCGCTATAGAGGTCAGCCTTTCCTGCGGTAGGGGCACAAGGTCCGGCGAAGCAAGGATCGCCGCGACAGCGAGGCTCTCACCGCCGGACCTTGTGCCCGCCCTTCCCCCAACTGCACCAAGTGAACTCGCCCCACAAAACAAACGTTCTACCAATTGACAAACATGATATACTGAATCTAGCTCTTCGGGGAGGGCCCGTACCCAAAGGCCAGGTGCATCACGCAGACTGAAGCCAACGTCCTGCAGCTCCATGTGACAGGCGACATCCAACCGCAGCGATTGCGCTCGCACGACCTGAGCGAAATCATCACCGTCTATGAAGACGCCATTGCGGCCGTCGTTGCGCGCCGGCATCCCGGCATCAAGCCAGAGAGCATTGCCGTCGGCCTGGTGCAGGTCGGCGCCGGCAGCGTGGCCCTTACCTTTGACGCGGCGCTGCCCGAATATGTCTATCCCGCTGCGCTGGATATCACCAGGGCCATCGCCACGGCAAGCTGGGCTGATCTGCCCCTGCGCGCCGTCAAGCCTTTGCGCAAACTGGTGCAATTCCTGCGGAAAAAAGACCTTGCCGTCCACTTTCATACGGTGTATGGCGCCGAAACCGCCGCTGCGGTCGTTACTAAGACGACCGATATTCCACCGGCAGTGACTCTCTACGGCCAAACCGAGATCGTTGCCGAGGTCAAGCGCGTGGGCGGCAAGGATCCACGGGCCATGCTGGAAACGCTGCAGGGCGATACGCTCTATTGCGAAACCACGGCGGAAATTGCCAAGCTGTTGGGCAACCATCTATATGAACAGGTACGGGTCAGCGGCGCCGCCCAATGGGATTTTGAAAACCTGTCCATCACGGACTTTGAGATCAACGCCGTGCTGCCATACAAGCGTGTGGCGCCGGCCGCTGCCTTTGCTGCCATCCGGGAGCGCTTTGGCGCCTACTTTGACCAGATCGACGATCCCAACAAGTGGGCCTCTGACAACCGTCACGGCTGACCACAACGAACGGAGTGGGTATTTCGACGTGTCCCTCGTGTGCTTCGATTCTAACTTTGTGGTGTGGGGCGCCAAGCGGGAAGCGACGCCAGGGCAGGAAAACAAAATCGACAAGGCGGTGCTTCTCCTGGAACAACTGGAAGGCCAGGACAAGCAAATTGTCGTCCCCAGCATTGTATTGGGCGAGGTGCTTGCCTCTTTACCGCCTGCCCTACAGCCGCCGTTTGTCGCCATGATGCAGCAACACTTTATCGTTGCGCCGTACGACTCCGTCGCCGCTGTCCAGTTTGCGTGCATGTGGCAGGGCCGGGCACGGGACATGGCCCACACGCGCGATGAAACGAAGGCCGACTACATGATTGCGGCAATCGCCGTGGCTAATGGCGTGAAGTCATCTACAGCAATGACAATGGTCTGCGCCGATTCGCGGCGGAGCACATCCGGGTGATTGGGATTGAAGAGATTACGCTGCCGCCGGAACAGGGGCAGCTGTTTACCTGAGCCAGTAAACCGATGAGATATAGACCGCAAAACGGGCCGGCCTTGCACACACCTTTTCCACCAGTGATGCTGCCGCAAAAAACCTGCTATCATACGCACAAGCCCTACCAGATTCGCACCCGCCGAGGTCTGAGGTTTAGGCAGCCCATGACACAACCAGATCCGCCCAGCTACGACCAGCAGGCCTATGGCCCCGGTATCGCCCTGGTCGCCAGGCTAGGTGCCTCCGTGTCGGTTAGCTGCAACTACCAGCTGCCGCAGCATCACGCTCGACGCGCTGGAGACGCGCTTCGGGCAGTACAGCGCGCTGCTGCCCTTCGCCGTGTCGTCGCAGCAAACAGCCTGAATGCAGCCGAAACAGAAAGTGTGTCGGAGCAGCTCGGTTGGTCGCTAGGTTTTGCCTATCTGGTAGGGACAGACAGAGCGTTCTTCATGCGCAACATCCCGGAAATTCTGAAGTCGCGCTAATCCACAACGACTGCACTAGCTGCAAACGGCACGTCTGGCGAGGCCAAGTCTGGTGGACAAGAAGATTCGTTATGCGCTCTACCACTACTCCCTCCTCACCCGATAATCCTTATCCACCACGCCCCCATTCACCTCCCCGCGCACCTGGCTGTCCCACCAGTACACCCCCTTGTACCTGCCAAACAGCCCCTTGACGCTGTAGTCCTTGAAGTGCCCGCGCACAAAGTGCAGCGCCTTGGGCTCGACTTCCCCGCCGCCTTCGCTGGCGGGTCCCCTGTGCTTCACCGCGGCCGGCGTGACCGACAGGACCTTGTACCGGATCTCCGGCACACGCTGGCGCGGCTGCCGCTTGCGTACAGGCGGTGGTTGCGGCGGCTGCTCCACCTCGTTGACGTTCTCGCAGTGCATCAGTGCCAGGCAGAACAGGAACGGCAGTTCGAACTCGTCGCGCATCGCCTCCTGCAGCTCCCACCGCTGCGCCGCCCCCATCCGCCAGAAGCCCCTCTCGGCCTCCGCCAGGCTGCACCGCCCGGCCAACGCCAGCAGCCCCCACGGCACCGTTTGCGCCAGGTGCCGCAGGTACTTACCCCGCTCGTCCAGCGTCATCGCCCAGCGGTTGAACACCGCCACCTGCCGCTTGCCGGCCCCAAAGGTCTCTCCCACCACCACCCACCGCGGCGGCGTGTCGCAGTCCGGGTTGCCGTCCACGTTCACAAACTTCCGCGCGGGGCCGGGCGCATACTCGTTCAGCGTCGCGTGCAAAAATGGGTAGTGCTTGCCGCGGATCGACTCCGCCTGCTGCTCGTCGATCTCCCGCGTCTTCAGCAGCAGGCCGGCGCTGTGCAGAAAGGGCGGCGTGTCGATCATGCCCTGGCCCGTGCGCAGCTGCGTGGGAAACACCAGCTCCATCCACAGCTCGGGATAGGGCGGCGTCAGCCCGCCGTACTCCTCCCACGGATACTCGATCCGCTCGTCGTCACGCATGAACCATTGCGCGGCCTGTGTCACGTCAAACGAAACCGCATCCGGCATGGGCGGCAGCTGGTCATAAAACTTCTCGCGTAGATACATCTTTTCCTGTCTTTCCAATTCCTATCTTTAGGGTCTGTCTGCCGAGGGGGACCTTGCTTCGCGCTATCCCGAGGCCGCGCCCAGTTTACAATGCACCTTACCGGCGCGGTAGTGACATTTGTCCCGCGATCTTTGTGCAAGAAAGGGGACACGCTGCCCAGCCCCCCTCATTGCCCAAGCCAAGACGCCGGCCGGTCTGTTTTTGGCCGCTTGACCGGCGCTGCACTTGAGGTACAATGCGGCAGCACCACCACCTGCGGCACACCATCTACATAAGCGAGGTCCCACCCTTGAATAGACTTGACCGGCTTTTTCTGATCCTGTGCTGCGGCGCGCTCATCGCCGCCTGCCAGTCGACCGCCGACCCCGTGCCCACCCAGCCGCCCCCCACCGCCGGCGCCACCGTTGCCGCCCAACCGGTCGCGGTGGCCGTGCCTGCGCGCGCAGGCGCCGTGACGGGCACGACTCAGAATTCCGACGAGTTTATCTGGCGCCTGTTTGCCAAGTTCGCAGCGCCGGCATCGGCGGCCGGCCCGTCGCCCGTCGTCTTCGAGACCTGGGCCTCAGACCACGACACCTTCTCGCTCACACCCGCCTGGCCCGACCCAGACGCCCCCAAGCAGTTCCAGACCAGCGTCCTGCTGGCGGCTCGCTCCCCCGACCTGCCAAACGTGATTGACGTGGGCTGCGCCCCGCCGGGCAATGCCGCCGTGGGCGGCTTTCCTACCACCGGTACGCCGGCGCCGTGCATCGCCGAGGAGGTCAAGCGCAACCGCGCCATGTTCGACTACATCGTCGACAACTCCCTCAACACCCAGGCGGGCCTGAAGGCGGCGTTCGCCAAGGGCGCCCCCATCGACATGCCGGTGCCCTCGATCGCAGTGAAGGGCGACTGGGTTCCCCTCCCGATCCTGCTCCAGTGGCTCCCCGACCTTGGCAGCGCCGAGCGCATCCGGGAGCTGTATTACACCAACACCTCTGCGGGGACGGAGTATGCCCTCGTCTCGCTGCACGTGGCCAGCCGGCAGAACGAAAACTGGGTGTGGGGCACCTTCGAACACCAGATGAACCCGGGGCGCTGTGACGATATCGGCTGCTACGACAGCTTTGGCGCCGTGAATCCCGCCGTGCTGCCGGCGCGCAATGCGGTCAACACGCAGTACGGGGCCTGCGAAAAGAGCCCAGCCCTGCAGACGCTCATGCAGCAGGCGAAGCTGTCTGCGGTCTGGCAGAACTTCTGCTTGAAGGGGACGCAGGTCGACTACCTGGCCCCGGACGGCACCCCCTACGCGCTGGGCAACTCCGTCATCGAGCGCATCGTCGGCAACGGCACCGTCGCCGCGTCGTCCTGCATCGCCTGCCACGCCTACGCCTCGTTCGGCGCAGACGGCAAGCCCCGGCCGAGCGCCACGGCGATGCTGCCGTACAACCCGATGGGCCCGCCGATCCCCGGCGTGCTCGAGGGGTCGCAGAAGTTCAGCTTTATGTGGGGCGTCGTCCTCGCCCCGGCGGATCCATCCAACTAATTCACCGATCCCGCGCCGGATCTTCCCGGCAAGGTGGCTTTGCTCATGCAACCAATGTCCTATTTCGATCTCTTATCCAGGGTTTCTCCTGCCCAGTCGGCGTTGCGGGCGGCAGAGTCAAATCGACTGTTCACGACAAGCCCGCGCAAGCTTCATCGCGACCTCGCCCCTTCCGTGCGGGCGTTGGTCGAGTTTGTGCGACGCCCGGAAAATGCGTTCCTCCGCATCTACATCGGGAGCATGCTGGACGAAGCGAATCGGCAGCACGCAATTCAGATCAAGACGCCGGCGGACTTCTTCCAGCAGCTCGACAACGCGCTCCACAGCTATCCCAAGTATGACGCGAACTTCATGGCTGCGCTGCCGTTCTACACGATCCTGCAGCCCTTCATGGAGAACAGCTACGGCTATTACCTCTTCACCAACGAGGCGGTCCGGCCTTACTTCGCCGCCATTCTGAAGGCCTACCATGCCAACCTGGAGACGCCGGCCTCGCTTGTCTATCTGAATGATGCCTACGGCAACTGGCTCAGCGCCGATGCCTGCCGGTATCTGAACATGGACGCGTACATCTACGACCCTGCCCAGCCGCACGGGGGATTCAAGTCCTGGAACAAGTTCTTTATCCGCAAGTTCAAGGACTTTGCCGCCAGCCGCCCCTGTGCGCCGGATCCCACGGGGAAGCATGTGATCAGCCCTGTGGATGGGCAGGTCTGGAAGATCACCCAGCAGGTGCAGCTCGAGGCAGCGTTTGATATTAAGGGCGAACAGTATTACCTCACGGATCTGCTCGCCGAGGGGGCCGACAGCCCCCTGCTGCAGCCATTTGTCGATGGGCTGGCGGTGCAGATCGTCCTGATGCCCTTCAACTACCACCGCTGGCACTCGCCGGTGACGGGCAAGATCAAGCAGGTGCGAACGGTCCCCGGCTATTTCTTTGCGCCACCGGCCCCAGATCAGGACTACGCTGCATCGTTCTCGTTCCTGAGCCATATTAACAGCAGGACGATCGTCTTTATCGAACCTGAAAATCCGGAGATTGGGCAGGTGGCGCTGGTTTTCGTGGGGCTGACAGAGGTGTCCTCCTGCAAGGCGACAGTGCGGGCAGGCGACGCGGTGGAGCGCGGGGACGAGATCGGCCACTTTGCGTTCGGCGGGTCGACCTGCTGCATCCTGTTCGACCGGGCCAAGATTGCTGATCTCTACATCACGGACGACGCCACCTTGACCGATGGCGCCGGCGGATCCGGCGCAGCGCCCGTAGCAAACGTCGTCCAGGTGAGGCAGACCATCGCCCTCGCCCTGTAGCATCCGGCGCGGCGTCCTTATAGACACAACGGCAGTAACGCAAAGGCGCAACGAGACAAGATCGCTGCCCTTCCAACGCTGCGCGCTCGACGAAGGCGTTGAAACCCTCCACGTCGCGCTGCAGCAGGTCTTGCCGTCATCCAGGGACTTGACCAGGTAGAGCTTGGGGCCGTCGCCATAAACGATGCGAATCTCGCTGCCACTGCGGCCGATGCCTGGCGACGATTCCTCGGCACTCGTCGAGGTCAATGTCGCCACCTGGATGGGCGTGCGCGTCAGCTCCGTGCGGGCCGCACTGGGCCAGCTCGTCCCGTTCCCCGCCCAGTTGAGCACATTGAAGCGCTGTACCCCTACCTTCTTGGCCGCCGCAGAGCGCAGGACGCGCACCATTGCCCCGGCCTCGGCACAGGCGCAGGCGGCTGCCGTGACGTTGACATCGCCATACGGCAGGTTGGCCGCCGTGTGCATGAAAATGGGACGCCACACCAGCGGATCGCCCGCAAACGTAGACCGCCGCTTGCAGCGCACAGTCACAGTCGCCAAGTCATCAGGGCGGGATTGCGCGGCCAGCAGGGCGTCAGTCAGGCCGCGCATAGTCTGAACCACGATTCACATGATTTGCAGGATTTACACGATTTGCCGGTACACCTCCAGGAGGTGGGGGTACCTCCAGGAAGTCCCCCACTTCCAGGAGGTGTCCACACACCGCTTCACCCACTCCCACGGCAATCTCCGGTCCAACTGCTCCGCCGCCAACGCCTCTTCCGCGCTCGCCGGATACTCCGCATATAAGTCGTCATTCGTCCCCCGCTGCGCAAACATCTCCGCCTGCACCGCCGCCCGCCAGGTTGCGTCGCGCTCTGGCCGCGCCCACCACGGCGAGAACACATGGCGATAATCCCCACCGACGGTTGAGCCGTCGGCGCCTTCCACCGCCGCTCGAAACAAATTCTTAAACGTCGACACCGGCCGCTTCTTGTCCGCCGTCGACACCAAAAACAGCTGCCCACCCGCATCGATCGTCGGCTTCACCGCATTCAGAAACTGGCTCAGCTCCGGCACAAAATCTGCCTCGTCCATGATCGCCAACGTCCCCGTATACGACCGCCCCGACCGCGCCGAAAACGCCGGCGCCTGAAACAACATCAACCACAAGGCATAGCTCAGGCACAGCCAAGAAATCCCCAGCTGCCGCGCCTTCAAGATCACCAGCTTGCGGCTGGATGCCATGGCCGCCAGCGTCTCGGCCTGCGCCGGCCAGAGGTCGAACTTGACCCAGTCCTGGCCCGTCGCGTCGTAAATGTAGACGCAGTCGCGGACGAAGGAGGCGGAATCCAGGCTGTAGGCGAGCCACTGGACTTTTCGCTGTCTGAACCTTGATTCGCCTGATTTATGGGATTTTTTTGATTCGTGCGGGTGGTTGTTCGCTCGCATCATGCTAATCCTAAATTGTCTGAACCACGATTCCCCCGATTAAAGGATTCCCATGATTCGCAACGGAGTCCGCCCACAAATCTTGAAAATCCCAAAAATCAAGCAAATCAAGGTTCAGACAACAATCCCCACAGCGGCGCCAGGTCCACGTCAGTCCCCATCATCGCAACCACCACTACCGCCACCACCATCACCACCGTCAACCAAAACCTCCCCCTCTCCGACAACCCCCCAAACAACTCCCGCAACCCCCCTAACATGTGCAACCTCCTAATCAAGAAAATCCCAAAAATCAAGCAAATCAAGGTTCAGCCTACCAATGCCTCACCACATACTCCCCCACCGCCGGCGGGCAATGCCCCAGCGCCCCATCCAACGCCGCCCCCGGCTCCATGTTCAACCCGATGTTGTGCCAGAAATGCTGCGTCAGCACCGCCGCATCTTCATGGCTGATCTCCTCACTCAACGTCACCACGTGCGGCACCACCCCCAGCCACTCCCCCACGCCATCCCCCTCGCAGCTCGCCAGCAGCATGATCCGCACGCCAAACAGCCACTCGCTCAACCAGTTGCCATCCGCCACCCCGTCGGCAAACTCGACGCCGTCCGGCGAGGCGTGCAGCGCCAGGTGCAGCAGCTCGACCGGCCGCCCAAGACTGCGCTCACGCCGTAACGTGTCGGCAAACTTGTACCGCGTGGCGTTGAGCAGGCGGATAAACTTGAGACCGGTCGCCGAGCGCACGGCGCGCAAGGCAGCCAGGTCCAGCATGAGCGCGCTGCCGGGCATGTGATCCGGGCCGACACACACGCACAAGGTGCGCACCGGCGCCATCTGATCCAGCGCGTGGCGCTGGCTGTGCCGTCTCCCCGCTGTCACACGCACGCGCTTGCGCTTCTAACGCCCGCTGCGCCGCGCGCAGGTCGTCGGCGGTAATCACCAGGCTGTTGTCCGCATCGTTTCTCTCGTAGTCAATACGCTCAAACTCCTGGCGCTCGGCGATCAGCAGCTCCAGCAGAAAGTGGCGCATCTGCGGCAGCCACTGCCGCGCCTGCTGCTGGTCGGCTTCGGCCAGGTTGGCGTTGTCAAGCACCTCGCGCACTGTCTCCAGGTAGTTTTCGATGACGTCGACACGGCGGCCGTGCAGCGCAAGTCTCCGGTTGCGCTCGCTGAGGGTCAGCAGCTCGCGCTGGTGTAGATCCCAACCATCTGCCCGCTCCGCCCAGCGCCATTGGCGGGCACTATCTGTCCAGTGGCTGCTGTAGCCATAGGCACTGCGTTGCTTTGCTTCGCCTGACCTCCGGGCCGCGTCTCGCAATGTACGCGTCGGCCCCAGGCTGAGATACACTTTGAAACGGCCATACCACATGTCCGGCTCACCCGGCTGTTGATCCCAGGGGTTGGCGCGCCACTTGCGTCTTGGGGTTGTGACATTTTAGAACTCACTTGTGCTCCTGCCTTTGTTAACCAAGCCGGCAAAACCTTTCTCTCTCGTAAGCATTATAGCACAAATGTTCACAATTCTCAATCGCTTGCCCCCAAATAAAACCTGCTTAATTAAAAAAATACGTCATAAATCATAGCTAGCCGTCAGGTCACTACACCTGAACCGCCCGCCGGCCATATTTCGGCCTCTGGCAGTGCTGTTCTATAGTGAATTGCGGTAACACAGCGCACTCAGCTTGAGACGACGATAGAATTGCGTGTCTGCCCATGGCTTCACCGGCAGGTTGTTTTTGTGTTGCCCACGACAAGTGGGATTGATCTTGTGCGCCTGTTGGCTGGGCATGCAGCCTCGCCGCCGCACAGCATCAACAGTTTCCGAAAGGGTTTCAATCTCTCATGCATCGCAACTATCATCGATTGCTGCTCCACGACGTTCGCGCCTGCGATTTTCGCCGCTGTCTCGAACATATTCTGGAACTCGCCCGGCAGGAACAAGCCAACCCGACACGGCCCCAGGTTGGCCACCTGATTCTGCTCGAACCGGCCGACCACATGCTGCCGATTTGCGTGCGCCACAAGCGGGAGATCTTCCTCGCCATCTACAATCGCCCGCAGCATCTGATCGACCCCGACACACTGCCGCTGCTGTGGGCCAACATCACCCCCAGCCCGGCTTGCAAAGCAAGCTGCACCGGCCACTGTTCCGGCGTGCTGGCCGTGGAAGTCTGCCTGTCTCCCCGCTTCCCGATGCTGCCCTTTGACGTATGGACGCAAATTGCCGACGATCTGCAGCTGGACTGCTGTACTTTGGCCGAGGTGCCGGACATTTGGAGCCCCTTCTGCTCACGCGCGGCGGAGCCGGCCGCCACCCTCGCCGCCGAAGTCGCCACTGGCGCCGCCGCGGCATTTCCCTATTTGATGGATTTCGAATCCGACGCGGTATGGCTCAAAAACAAGATGAGTGCAGAACCCGATCCCTCTCAGTACGACCAGTTCTATGATGGCTGGATGCATAAGTACCAAGCAACACACGACGGCCATTACCCGCGTGACACAGCACGCCATTTTCCTCGGCTGGCCGATCGCCTCCAGCGCGAAATTCTTGCAGGGCGAAAAGCCGCCACTTCCGCGGCAGCTGCTAACGGCTAGTTGCGGCAGTAGCGCGTACACAAAACAATCTACGCTGAGTGTAGTCTAGCTTACATACGCGTAAGGTTATCAGGTGATAGGCTAGAGCTGCGACCGTCCCTCGGCGCGCACCCCGCCCTAAACCGTGCAGCACGCAAAACGGGCCAAATGTAGAATTTAGAGGAATCTTATGGATCAGCTTCGTGTGGGTATCGTCGGCTGTGGTGAGGTGGTGCAGATTATTCACCTGCCCTGCCTCTATCGCCTGGCCGAAAAATTTCGTGTCACCGCGCTCTGCGACGCCAGCCAGAACGTGCTCGATGCCGTCGGCGCTCAGTGGAATGTGCCGCACCGCTATCTGCACTACGCCGGCCTGGTCGCCGACCCCACGGTGGATGTCGTCCTGGTCGCCAATCCCAATGCCTACCATGCCGAGGTGACCCTCGCCGCCATCGCCGCCGGCAAGCATGTGCTGGTGGAAAAACCGGCCACCATGAACCTCGCCGAGTGCGACGCCGTAGCGGCCGCCCAGCAGCGCGCCGGCGTCACGGTGCAGGTTGCCTACATGCGCCGCTATGCTAATGCCTTCGAACAAGCCTGCACGGTCGTCGGCGATATGCTGGCCGAAGGCGATATCCGCCTCGCCCGCGTCCACGACGTGATCGGCCACAACGCCCAGATCATCGAGCCTACCTCGCGCGTCGTGCGCGGGCGCGACATTCCCGAAGCGGTTGTGGCCGAGGGCTGGCAGCGCGAGGCCGAGGCCGTGCGCAGGGCCATCGGCGACGCCCCCCAGGAAATCCAGGGCGCCTACAAGCTGATGCTGGGGCTTAGCTCGCACGATATCTCGGCCATGCGCGAGCTGCTGGGTATGCCCCGCCGCGTGCTGCACGCCACCCAGCACAACGGCCTCTACCTGACCGCCACCTTCGACTACGGGACCTTCGTCTGCCAGTTCGACACCGGCGTCGACTATCTGCCCCGCTTCGATGCCAACCTTGAGGTCTTTGGCGCCAAAAAATACGTGCGTGTCCAGTATGACACGCCTTATGTCCTCAACATGCCGATCCGCCTCTTCGTCGGCGAGCCCAACGGCAATCATGGCTACAACGAGCACATGCTCCATCCCACCTGGGGCGATGCCTTTGTCAACGAATGGGTGGCGCTCTACGCCAACATCACCCTCCAGCGCACGCCCAAGACCTCCATCGCCGACTACCGCCAGGACCTCGAGCTCTTTGCGGCCATGGCCGCCCTGATGTGTTGAGCTAGGTGATCCCGCCTCCCATCCGCTGGGCATCTCTCATCTCGGCTTGTGCACGCAAGCGCTTGCGTAAGCGCTTGCGTGCATTTCCCCAAAGTCTCCCAAACGTGCTATAGTGCCCCATCATGGCCAATATCTACGATGTCGCGCGCCTGGCGGTTGTCTCCCAGCGCATCGACGGGTTGCCGGCCGCACGCCAACAGATTTTTGTCTACGGTGAACTCAAGGTTCGTACATCCACTGCGCCCCCTCCGGCGCAACCATCGACTAGGCTAACGCCTGCGCCGGCGGCGCAGCAAAGGAGGGCAGCTACGCCAACTTCGCTCCCTATACGGTCTTAGCAGCCGCACCACGCAATGCCTGCCCTTCACCTCCCAGGCCGCAGAGGCGCAGGTTTTTATTTGGGTCTGGACGCTTTACGGAGGAAATTGAAAATGTCTCAGCAGGAAGAAACCAAGCGCGTTCCCTCGACGATTTCTCGCCGCCAATTTCTCAAGGCCACGGCCGCCATAGGCATTGCGACGCCAATTCTGGCTGCCTGCACCGCCGTGCCCGCCGCCCCCAGCGCCGCACCCGCCGGCGAAGCCGCCGCCCCCAGCACGGCCGTCGCCGACGTGATGTACTGGGATATGGTCTGGGGCCCGCCTGAATACGTCGACACCGGCAAGAAGCTAGCTGAGCAGTACAACGCCTCGCAGGGCAAGTACAAGGTCACTTACCAATCTACCCCCTGGTCCAACTGGTACCAGACCTTCCTAACCGCTATCGGCTCCGGCACGGCCCCCGATATCAGCACCGGCGCCGGCTACCAGTCGGTCTTCTTCTACGACCAGGGCGCCATCGCCCCTATCGACGATGTGATCGAGGAGTTGAAGGCCGCCGGCAAGATCGACGACAGCATTCCCGGCTCGGTCGAGACCCTCCAGTGGGACGGCCACTACGTCTCGATCCCCTGGAACACCGACATCCGCACCGTCATCTATCGCAAGGACAAGCTGGCGGACGCCGGCATCGGCGCCCCGGCCGCCACCTGGGCCGAGTTTGCCGACCAGGTCAAGACGCTCACGACCGGCGACCAGTACGGCTGGGTCGTCCAGGGCAACGAGACCGGGGGCACCCACATTCTCTTTATGCTGATGTTCAACAATGAGGGCGGCTGGTTCACCCCCGACCGCATGGTAGATACCTACTACGAGCGCAATGTCGAGGCGATGCAGTACTTCTCCGACATCGTCAAGAGCGGCGCCATCCACCCGGGCAGCGCTGGCTTCACCGGCGATGACGCCCTCAAGGTCTTTAGCGAAGGCGGCGCCGCCTACTACGTAGCCGGGCCCAACGTCTCTTCGCGCGTGCCGGATGAGCAGGGCGCCGTAGGCGTCCCGCTGGTTGGCCCGCACGGCGACACCAACACGATCTCGTGGATCAACAACCGCATGATCTACGAGCAGTCCAAGCAGAAGGACGGCGCCAAGGACTTCATGAAGTGGATGTTCGACAACGAGCTGACCCTCTTCACCGAAGGCCACTGCGACAGCTTCCCCACCCGCACGTCGTTCTACCAGGATCCCTACTTCACCGACCGCCCGCATGTCAAGCAGGTGCTCGACCAGTGGATCCCGATCGGCAAGCCCTCGGGCTACCGCTACCCGACCATCTTCCCCGAGTTGCAGACGGTCGAAGGCGACACCTTCATGTTCACCCTCCTGACCGACCTGCTCCAGGGCAAGGACGTCAACGAGTCGTTGGCCAAGGTCGACACCGCCCTCAAAGGCATCATGAAGCAGTAACGGTCATTTCGTAGCGGCATAAGGTCCCGGCGGGTTGCAGGCGACGACGCCTGCGCTCCAATTCCCGCCGGACCTCATGCCCCTAGCGATATTCGGGGCAGGAACCACTATGGGCGTATCGACGGTAGAAACAAAACAACAACCGCAGGAACAAGCAGCAGCGTCGCCCCGCAAGCGGCGCCGGGAGTGGCTGCCCTATTGGCTGGTGGTGCCCTCCCTGCTGCTGATCCTGGTCATCAACCTCTATCCCTTTGCCACCGGCTTTATGTACAGCCTGCGCGATGGCACTATGCTCAAGGAAGGCGACTTTGTCGGTCTCGCCAACTATACGGCGCTGCTGACAGACAGCAATTTTCACCATTCGCTCTTCTTTAGCGTCATCTTTGCCCTAGGCGGCGTGTTTGGCAGCTACCTGATCGGTCTCGCCCTGGCCTTGCTCCTCAACAAGGACATGCCCATGCGCGGCTTTTTGCGCGTGGCGCTGCTCATCCCGTGGATCATCCCGTCCATCGTGTCGATCATCAGCTGGCGCTGGATGATCAATGCCGATTCCGGCCTGCTCAACCTGACCTTGACCACCTTTGGCTTCGACCCTGTCTACCTGCTCAGTACCGAACGCCAGGCCATGTTCGCCGTCATCGTCGTCAAGATCTGGCGCAGCTTCCCCTTTATGATGCTGTCGATCCTGGCCGCGCTGCAGACCATCGACCAGACGCTGTACGAAGCCGGCCAGATCGACGGCGCCGGCCGCTGGCAATCGTTCCGCTTTATTACATTCCCGCACCTGCGTGACCTGTCGATCGTGCTCTGGATCCTCATGACGATTTGGAGCGTCAACGACTTTGAGACGCCCTTCCTGCTCACCGGCGGCGGCCCCTCCAACGCCACCGAGAACCTGATCGTGCTGGCCTATCGCTACACCTTCCGCAGCAATGAGGTGGGCAGCGGCACGGCCGTCGCCTTTGTTACGCTGATTCTATTGATGATCTTAGCGATCCTGCTGCTGCGTCGGCAGTCCAAGGAGCAGGAGGCAAGCGGAGGGGGAGATGAATAACACGTTGCGTACACCACAAGATACAGCGCTGCAGCAAACGCAGAATAAAGCGCTGAGCAAACAGGCGCGCAAGCGCCTCACCCGCTGGGGCCTCTTCTTCGTGACGCTGGCGATCGTGATCTTCGTCAACCTGCCGATTATCACGATGGCGCTCAACTCACTGCGCACTACGCCGGAGATCCTCTCCGAGCGCAGCCTGATCCCCCAGCACCCGTCACTCGTCAACTACCAATATGTGAGCTACCGCACGCAGTTCTGGACCTTTTTCCGCAATAGCGTGATCGTCGCCTTCTCCGGCACCGCCATCTGCATGGTGGCCGCCTCGCTGGCCGGCTACGCCCTCTCCCGCTTCCGTATCCGGGTGACGTCGCTCTACTCGCGCCTGCTGCTGATGATCCAGATGTTCCCCATCATCCTGGCCTTGATCCCGCTCTTTATCCTGTTCAAAAACATGGGGCTGATCAACACCTACTTCTCAGTCATCATCATCTACACGGTCGCCCAGCTGCCCTTTGCCACCTGGATGTTCAGCTCCTTTTTTGATTCGATCCCGATCGACCTTGAGGAGGCGGCGCAGATCGACGGCTGCTCGCGCCTGCAAGCTTTTCGCCATGTCGTGCTGCCGCTCTGCTCAGCGGCCTTTGCCGCCGTGACGATCTTTGCCTTCCTGTTCAACTACAACGAGTACCTGATTGCCAACATCTTCCTGCGCAACGAGGGCACCATGACCGTCCCCGTCGGCATGCAGATGTTTATGCAGCAGTACGGCACCGATATCGGCAACCTCATGGCTGCGGCCACGCTCGCCATGATCCCAACCTTTATCATGTTCTTATTCGTCCAAAAGTACATGCTCTACACGGCCGTTGGCGGCGCAGTGAAGGGCTAAATCATTTTTTCAGATATGAGGAATCCTATGGATCAACTTCGTGTGGGTATCGTCGGCTGTGGCGAAGTGGCGCAGATTATTCACCTGCCGAGCCTCAACCGGCTGCCGGACAAGTTTCGTGTGACTGCCTTGTGCGACGCAAGCCAGACCGTGCTCGATGGCGTCGGCACGCTGTGGAACGTGCAGAAGCGCTATCTGCACTATCAAGACCTGGTTGCCGACCCCGAGGTGGACGTCGTGCTGGTGGCCAATCCCAATGTCTACCATGCAGAGGTAACGATCGCCGCCGCCGCCAACGGCAAGCACGTCCTGGTCGAGAAGCCGGCCGCCATCAACTTTGCCGAGGCCGACGCCATGCAGGCCGCACAGGAACGCGCCGGCGTCGTCGTGCAGGTGGCCTACATGCGCCGCTATGCCCCCGCCTTTGAGCAGGCCTGCCAGATCGTCGCCAAGATGCAGGCCAAGGGCGACATTCGCCTGGCGCGCGTCCACGACGTCATCGGCCACAACGCCCAGATCATCGAGCCTACCTCGCGCGTCATCAAGGGCAAGGACATCTCAAAGGAAACAATCGCCACGGCCAAAAAGCTGACCGAAGCTGCCGTCGCCATGGCGATCGGCGACGTCCCTAAGGAAATCCAAAAGGCCTATTCCTTGATGCTTGGGTTGAGTTCCCATGACCTCTCCGCCATGCGCGAGCTGCTGGGCATGCCCAAGCGCGTCCTGCACGCCACCCAGCGCGGCGGCCTCTACTTGACCGCCACCTTCGACTACGGCGACTACATCTGCCAGTTCGACACCGGCGTCGACAACCTGCCCCGCTTCGACGCCAACCTCGAAGTCTTTGGCAACAAAAAATACGTGCGCGTCCAGTACGACACGCCCTACGTCCTCAACCTGCCGATCCGCCTCTTCGTCGGCGAGCCCAACGGCAAGCACGGCCTGGTCGAGCAGACTGTCCATCCCGCCTGGGGCGACGCCTTCGTGTGCGAATGGGAAGCGCTCTACACCAACATCGCCAAAAAGCGCACCCCCAAGACGTCGTTGGCCGACTACCGCCAGGACCTGGAACTCTTCCAAGCCATGGCCAGCTTTATGTGCTAACCACGCACACCGTAGGGGCACAAGGTCCGGCGCCATAACGTCGCCAATCGCGACAAACGCCGCTTCGCCGGACCTTGTGCCCGCCCTGCCCCTAACTCGTAACGGAAAGCGGGCTCCGTGGGCACGGTACGCCGCCACCGGGGCAGGCCTCAATCCGCCTTATACTTGAATGTGAATGCCTTCTGAATATCCCTTTTCTCACCGCTGCGAAGCGCGGCAATCAAATGGGCATAGATTCTCCCAGATGGTTCGCCAAAGCCGTCGGTGTCACGGATGCGGTGGTTGATGTAATCGTAGTTGTATAAGCCCAGGCGCGGCAGATACCCGGCCTGCCACTCAAAATCGTCGACCAGCGACCAGTATAAATAGCCCCGTATCGGCACGCCCTCTTTCATGCACCGTATCATTTCCATGATGTAGGTCTTCAAATAACGCTCTCGCGTCCAGCCGTCAGGCCGCGGTTTGGCCGCCTGTCCAACAGGTTGAAGATTGGCCGTTGAATTCTCCCCCATATACATCGGAAGGCCGTCGTTGAAGTCGTTCGTCGCCAGGATAAACGTCCGATAGATCTCGCCATCCATCGTAAATTCATCCCACTTCGTGGTATGCGCTGGCTCCTTGGGATCGGCGTGCGGGGTGCCAAAAGGTTCATAAACGTTAACTGACAGATAGTCGAGCTTCTTTACGCGTGGGGACGCATATAGGGCGTCTAACGTCTTGACAAACAGCTCCGGACGCAGCTTGTCAGCGGTCATTGTGATCATCTCGACGTACCGATCGTACTGCTCGTCAGTCAGCTGCGATTTTGCCAGATCGTCGAGCCGGGTCCGCCAGGCTGCCCTACAGTCAGCAATTTTGGCGGCAGCGTCAGCGCGCGCCACACCCCAACTGCGTAGCCGCACGAGGTCATCCAACTGCTTATCAAACTCATAGGCACATAAATTTGCGATCGTAAAACCCACATGCGGTGTTCCCCAGCCCTTCCTCTCGAACAGGTCATAAATCCCATCATAGGCCTTGATATAGTGGGACAGCATCGTGTCATAGGCGGGCAGCAGGTAATCGACGCCCTGCCGTTCGATCGGGAACAGATCTGAGTTGTGATATATCAACGGTATCAGGTTCGGCTCGTTGTAGACTAGGAAGTGCGCCATCTTCTTCCCGCCGCGTGCCATGAGGCGTGTGTTGATCTGATCTATTACCTTTATTTCGTAGTCAATCAGCATGTCGGGGCCGCGATCATCCAGCCAGATGTCCAACCCCAGCCACAAGGGATGGGTGAAATGATGCAGCGTGATAATCGGCTGCATGCCATGGTCGATCACCATCTCGATGATGTCCGCGTAATGGTCGAGTGCAGCTTCATCCCAGGGCGGTGGATCGGTCGGCTCAGTGGAGGTGGATGGTTGGCAGCGGGACCAATCGATGCCCATGCGGAAGGCGTTTAGCCCCAGTGATGCTGCCAGCTTGATCTGCTCAGCATAGTCGGTCCAGAAGCGGATCGCCTCACCGGACTTTTCGATCTTGCCGCTTAGCTCGAGCACCCCATAGCTGTTCTTCATGCCATCTGGATAGTTGTAGCCACCTTCACAGAGATAGGGTGCATTCGCAACGCCAAAGAAGAATTTGTCTGCCGCAATGTGCTGCTTGAAATCGAGATTCAGTTCCATGCGCATACTGGTATCTCCCAAGGAGCGGGCATTATTGGGCTGATGAAGTACTGATTTTTACTTGCACCCACAGGATCGACGTATTACCAGCTCGTTTTCCACCAGGATTTTGGCGACCGGCTCACGGTCCTCTTTCATGATGTCCAACAGGCGCCGCGCAGCCATTTTGCCCAACTGCTGCTTGTGGATATAAACCGTGGTCAACGGCGGATCGGTGGTCTCCGTCCATAGCACGTTGTCGTAGCCGATCAAGGCCAAATCGTGGGGAATACTGCGGCCCGCTTCTTTGGCGGCCTGCATGACGCCAATCGCAACCGGGTCGTTGGCAGCCAGAACCGCCGTCGTCATTGGAAAGCGTGCCATCAGTTCCTGGAAGCCCTGCTGGCCATCGGCTGAGCCCAGGCCCAGCTGGACGACAATCATGGGCGCAAGATCTGCTTCGTGCAGGGCCTGTAGGTAGCCTTCGCGCCGTTCGCGCACAGGTGCCCAATCGGGAGGGCCGCTTAGGTAGGCGATTTGGCGATGCCCGTGTTCGATCAGGTGCTTGGCCGCTTGATAGGCGCCCGCATAGTTGTCGGACGAGACTGTATCGACCGCAGAGTTGAGGAGAAAGTTGCCAACCAGTACGCTTGGCGTCGGCAGCGACAACAGCCGCGCCATCATGCGCCCAGACAGCTCTGGGCCGGCAATGAGCATGCCATCCAGACGCCGGGGCTGGATCCCCGGCGGCAGCGTATTGTCTAAATGCAGTTCTTCGTCGATTGTAATAGCAATAAGATGATAGCCATGGCGCTCCAGCTCTTGTTCCGCTCCCATCATGATGCGGTCGTAGAATGAATTCCCCGCCCAAATCAGATTGCGCTTTACGACAAACGCCACGGCAAACGATTTTGATGTGGCAAGCTGCTGCGCGAGGGGATTGGGTTTGTACAAAAATTCGTTCGCCAACTCGAACACGCGTTGCCGCGTGGCGGCGGAAACTCCCGGCTTGCCGTTGAGCGCCCGGGAGACCGTGGCCGTCGATACGTCCAGAACTTTGGCGATTTCTTCCTGTGTGCGCATTGCATGCTCAAATGTTGCAAAGTAATCACTGTGCGTAATTGATCGCAAGAATATTACATCATCTTCGCAATCATGTCAACAGCTTGCGCAACTTTTTGCTATCTCAGCTCCATTTCCATACTTAATCGGCTGACATGACGCAATTGGCTATTGACGAGGGTCGAAAGACGTAGTAACATCTACGCAAGCCCTTGCGTTGATGGTTTCAATATCTTCCGCTGCTCGTCTCTGCAAGCGTCTGTATTGCTGTGCCGAGTTTCGCTGTGTGTCTGGTGTTTGTGAGTCCGTTCTGCAGCAACAACTGTGTCAGTAATCAATCCAGAGGAGATCCTATGTCATTCACCCAAGCTAGTCGGAATCGTTTGAGTCGCAAACTTTGGCTAGGGGCAGCAACGCTAATTGTGGTCGCTGTGCTCTTGGCCGGTTGTGCGCCTGCTGCGCCTGCTGCACAACCGGCGGCGGGCGAGGCAGCAACTGCCGGAGCCAGCACAGCCGACCAGGCTCCAACCACGATTCGCTATTGGTATTACGAATCGCCAGAGCGGATTGAGTTAGGCAAGCAGCAGGAAGCGGATTTTGAGACGACCCACCCCGACATTCAAATTGAGGGCAGCACGGCGCCGAGTTCCGTGGACAACGAAATGTTGGTAGCGTTTATCAAGGCGGGCACCAATTCCCATGTTCATCAGTCCGTGAACATGGAAGACACCTGGTATTTCAGCCGCGATCTGCTGCTGCCATTGCAGGAGTTGCCTGGGTTCGACGAAGTGATGGGCAAGATGAACCCGCAGCTGAATTACACCTGGAAGGATGGGAACGTCTACAGCATTTCCTGGTACTCCGGGCCGCGCGTCATGTTCTACAACGGCCAGCGTGTGCGTGAGGCGGGGCTGGATCCGGCGAATCCGCCTGAGACATACAGCGAATTCCTGACCTGGGCCGAGGCGCTCACGGACGATACGCATTGGTTTACGAACCTGTGGACGCAAGAGGATTGGTGGCGCTGGCAGTTCATGGGCTATCCTTTCTACATAGCCGCCATGGGCAGCAATCAACTGGTCAGTGAAGATGGCACTAAGGCTGTCTTCAACACACCAGAGGCGCTGCAGTCCTTCCAGTTGATCGACGAACTCTTCGCCAAGGGCTACAACCTGACCGAAACGATCGAAGGCAATCCCTTCTTGTCAGGGCAGGTGGCAGCCACGCTGGGCGGCGCTGACATGATGGGGACCGTCAAGCGTGACGCTCCGCCGGACTTCGAGTTGATCGTTGGCCCAGTTCCGAAACCAGACGGCTCCAAGGTCGAAGGCTTCCCAACCTATAACTTTGTCCGCAATTTCGCTATCCTGCGTGAACAGGCGCTTCAAGGCGACGAAGCCGTCAAAACAAACCTGGCGGCTTGGGAATTTATGAAGTACCTCCTGTCAGACGAACAGCTTGCCGCCGACTTTTCGGTGACCGGCGACCTGCCGCCCGTCAAGGATCTGACGACCAACCCGCTCTATAGTGACATCCTCAAGGGCTTGCCCGCTGGCGAGAAGTATGCAAGCTTCGCCGAGAATTCCTACATCTACGACATGAACACCACGCTCGGCAGCGAGATCATGGGCGTTCTTACCAAGGCGTACGTGGACGTGATCTTTGACGCAAAGACGCCAGAGCAAGCCCTGGCCGACGCCGAGAAGGAAGTAAACGACATGCTGGCCAAGCAGCAGTAGCAACAGATGAGTTCGTTCGACATGTGACAGCAGTGGCAAACGCAAGATTGACCTTTGCAATACGGGCCATCTTGCGTTTGCCTGTTGTGCCGGCATGGTCAGGCGTGGACCGGGCGAGGAAGGGGAGACGATGATACAGCCAACGCAGGCGGAGATAAGGCAGATTGGCGGGCTGCGCGGCCTCTGGCAGTCGGCGCGCCATGCGCGGCGCAAGAGCAGATGGGACAAGATCGCCATCTTGTTTGTGGCCCCTTGGCTGATTCAATTGGCCGTCTTCACGCTTTACCCGCTCTACATTGCGCTCTATGGCAGTGTCGCTAAATGGGATATCCTCACCGACACCATGACCTACGTCGGCTTCGAGAATTATGTCAAGTTGCTTAGTGACCCTGATTTCTTCGCGGCAATTCGCAACTCGTTTGTCTATATCATCATCCAGGTGCCACTCTCCATCATTGGTGGTTTTCTAGTCGCTCTGCTGTTGAATAGTTCCATGATTCGCGGCCGTGCGCTCTTCCGCGGCATCTATTTCTTGCCGGTGATCGTGCCGGTCGTGGTCATGTCGATCGTGTGGCAGTGGATGTACGCGACGCAAAGCGGCGTAATCAACTATCTGCTCAGCTTTCTCGGCATTGGCCCCGTTCCGTGGCTTACTAGCGAACTCTACTCCATGCCATCGATCGCGCTGATGAAAATCTGGAATGACGTCGGCTTTTATGCCGTCCTCTTCTTGGCGGGGCTGCAAGGTCTTTCCAAGGACGTCTTGGACGCCGCCAAGGTCGATGGCGCCAACGAGTGGCAGATGACCTGGCGGGTCAAACTGCCGTTGCTCAACCCCGTCGTCGTCTTTTCAGTGGTAATGGGGACGCTTTGGGGTCTCAACATATTTACCGAGCCGCTGCTCATGACCGCGGGTGGCCCGCGCGGGAGCAGCTTGACCACGCTGCTCTATCTTTATTACGAAGGGTTTGTATGGAGCAGGTTGGGGTACGCCAACGCCATTGGCGTTGCGTCCACGGTTCTCATCCTGGTTTTGACATTCGTTCAGCGCAGGTTGCTTGAGCGGAGCACTTTCTAGCAGAAGGAGAAAATGCGATGGCTGAATCAACCTTGACCCAAACATTGCCCCCCCAGACGCCAAAGCGCCAAGATCGAACTCGGCGTATTCTCCAGCGCAGCGCGCTCTACATCATTCTTATCGTGGGCGCGGTAATCTCGCTTTTCCCGCTCTACTGGATGGTGAACACCTCGCTCAAGCCGCCGTATATGATCTTTACCTATCCGCCGACCATGTGGCCGGTGCACGCCTCGCTTGACGCGTATACTTATGTATGGCAGACGATGGATTTTCCGCGTTCGCTCCTGAATAGCGTTATCGTCGCGGTAGTTGGGGTGGCATTGAATGTCTTTTTCTCTTCATGGGTCGGATACGCCTTGGCCAAGTTGGAGTTTCCATTCAAGAACCTGCTTTTCTTACTTGTGATGGGTTTGATGATCCTGCCACAGCAAATCTTGATGATTCCGCTCTTCTTACAGGTAGGTCGCCTGGGCATGATCGACACCTACGCTGGCGTGATCCTGCCGTATGCAATCACGCCGTTCACCATCTTCTTACTGCGCCAGGCATTTATCACCTTCCCCGATGACTACGTGGATGCTGCTGTCATTGACGGCGCCAATCAGTTTCAGATTCTATTCCGTATCGCTTATCCCATCATCAAGCCCCTATTGTTAACAGCCGTGGTCATTAACTTCTACTGGTCGTGGAATGCCTTTCTATGGCCGTTTCTGGTGATCCGCAGCGATGAGATGACCACCTTACCGATCGCGCTCGCGCGCTATCACGCCTTTTCCAACCAACGGTGGGATTCCATCATGGCAGCGGCCACGCTGGTCGCCCTGCCGATTCTTCTGCTTTACCTTGTGATTCAGCGGCAGTTTGTCGATGCGCTCACGATGACAGGGCTTAAGGGCTAAAACCAGACTTTATTCCATCACTACACATAGATACATCCAGATCATGAAGGAGTGTGCTGCATGACAAGCGACTTAGCGCTAATCGGTACGGGTATCATCGCCCGTTTTCACGTCGATGCATTACAGGGTTCTGAGGGGAAAATCGTCACTGTCTGCGACACTGATCCGGCAGCCGGCCATGCGCTCGCCGGCAGAATCGGGGCAGCCTACGCACAAGAGTACGCGGCGGTTCTTGGCGATCCGGACGTGCAGGCAATCGTGATCGCAACCCCAAACGACACCCATTACGAGCTGGCCAAGGCAGCGATCGAGGCCGGCAAGGACGTCTTCTGCGAAAAGCCGATGACGACCTCGCCGCAGGAGTCCGCCGAGTTGGTTCAGGCCATGCGACAACGCCCCCAGCAGATCTTCCAGGTCGGCTACATGAAGCGCTACAATCCGGGCTTTCGCCTCGTCAAGGAGATGCTGCCGAAGCTCGGCGACTTGTTAAGCGCACACATTCGCGTCATCGTCGGCTCGCGCGATCCGAAGCCGCGCCCGCCTGCCACCTGGCATGCTGACCCCGTGCGCAGCGGCGGCGGCGTCCTCTACCACAGCGGCAGCCACCTGATGGATGTAACCCGCATGCTGTTCGGTGACCCCGTTTCGGTCGACGCACGCATCATTCCCGACCCACATCAGCCGCGCCGCGACCTTTCCACCATGGCCCTGCTCGACATGCAAGCAGGGTTCCCCGCTTACTTCTCGACCATCCTGACGTCTATCCCCAAGATCGGGCACAGCCAGCAGGGCTGGAACGAGACGGTGGAGGTAGTTGGCACGCAAGGTCGCATCGTGTTATCGTCACCCAACTGGGAGGGTACGCTGCCCTGCATTGTCACCGTGCAGCTTGGCGAGGAGAGCCAGACACGGACGATCTATCCCCCGACCGACAGTCAGTGGGCGTTGGAGTTCCGTGCCTTTGTGGAGAGCTTGCAGACAAGGCAGCAGCAGCATCCTGACGTGGTCGACGGCTACAAGGTCGACGAGGTCCTGGCCACTATCGTCGAATCCGCAGCGCAGAAATGCCCTCTGCCAATTCGCTGGCGCATCCAGGAAAGTGTAGCTGATCATGCATGATACACTGGCGTGGGGAATATTAGGAACGGGACGCATCGCCCGCCGTTTTGCCGTCGAGCTGCCCCATGCGCAATGGGGCAGGTTGGTTGCCGTCGGCAGCCGCACGCAGGCCGCCGCCGGCGCGTTTGCCGCTGAGTTTCAGATCCCCGGCGCCTACGGCAGCTACGACGCGCTTCTGGCCGACCCTGAGGTGGACGCAATCTATATCTCGCTCCCCAACCACCTGCATGCCCAGTGGGCAATTCGCTGCGCCGAGGCGGGGAAGCACATCCTGTGCGAGAAGCCGCTGACCACCAACCATCCCGAGGCGATGACTGTGATCGAGGCGGCGCGCGCCAACGACGTATTCCTGATGGAAGCGTTTATGTATCGCTGCCATCCCCAGATCGCCCAGCTGCAGGAGGCGATCCGCGCCGGCGTCATCGGCGAGGTGCGCCTGATCCAGGCCTGCTTCAGCTACAACATGGGCGGGCACAACGACGACATCCGCCTGCAAAACGACTTTGCCGGCGGCGGGATCATGGACGTGGGCTGCTATCCCATATCGATCGTGCGCTTGATTGCCGGGGCCGCGTGCGGCCGGCCGTTTGCCAACCCTATCGTCGAAACCGATGGGTATCGCAGCGAGATGGCGCTCAAGGCCTATGGCCACATCGGGGACGAGAGCCGGGTGGATGAGTGGGCGACCGCCACCCTCAAGTTCCCCGCCGACATCCTGGCGGACGTGGCCTGCGGCCTGCAGCTGCGGACCAGACAACGAGGTCACCGTCTGGGGCTCGCAGGGGCATATCGTGCTGCGCAACCCGTGGCTGCCCGACACCGACCGCTTCCAGGGCAACGCCGGTGTCGGCATCGTGCTCCACCGCGACGATGGGTCCGAGCCCGTGGAGATGGCGGTGCGCAGCGAGCAACCGCTGTATGCCATCGAGGCCGACACCGTGGCAGAGTATCTTGACGCACGCCAGGCGCCAGTCATGTCGTGGGCCGACAGCCTGGGCAACATGCTCACGCTGGACGCCTGGCGGCGCCAGCTGGGGCTTGTCTTCGGCAACGAGCGCTATGAGTCGCTCGCGCTGCCAACTTCGGGCGCACCCCTGACACGCCGGCCAAACCACAATATGCAGTTTGGCCGGGTGGCAGGAGTAGATAAGCCAATCTCGCGTATCGTCATGGGAACGATGATCTTCAAGGAGGATCGCCTGCCCCTGACCTGTGCCCTGCTGGACTATTTTTACGAACAGGGAGGCAACTGCCTCGACACGGCGCACGCCTATCGCAGCGAAAAGGCGCTGGGGCAGTGGCTCAAGCTGCGCGGCGTGCGCGAGGAGATGGTCATCCTCGGCAAAGGTGCGCGCGACGAGGCCGGCACACCAGAAGGCCTGACGGCTCAGCTGCTGGAAACGTTGGAGACGATGCAGGTCGATTATCTGGACATTTACATGATGCACAGCGATCGCCCGGCGACGCCGGTCGGGGAGCTCATTGACTGTCTGAACGAGCACCTCGCGCGGGGCGCATCCGCGCATTTGGCGGGTCCAACTGGAGCCCCGCACGCATCGACGCCGCCAATGCCTATGCGCGCGAGCACAACCTGGTAGGGTTTGCAGCCAGCAGCCCCAATCTGTCGCTCGCACAATGGAACGAACCGATGTGGCCGCGCTGTTTGAGCGCGAATGACCCGCTTTCGAAAGCCTGGTACGCCGGACGCCAGCTGCCGCTCTTTGCCTGGAGCAGCCAGGCAACAGGCTTCTTCACAGGGCGCTATCGCCCAGAGGACCGCGTGATCCCGTCTCTGGCACCGATCGTGCACACCTGGTTTAATGAAGATAACTGGCAGCGCTTGGAACGTGCACGCCAACTGGCGGCGCAGAAGAGTGTAACTGCGGCGGAGATCGCACTCGCCTATGTGCTCTGCCAACCGTTCCCGGTCTTTGCCCTCGTCGGCCCGCAGTCGATCGACGAACTGCGCGAGGTGCTGCCGGCGCTGGACATTCAACTATCGCCGGCCGAAATGAGCTGGCTCAATCTGGAGAACTGAACATGAAGCAGGTCGCGATTACCGGTGAGAGACAGGCCGTATTGGTGGATAGGCCCGAACTGCAGCCCGTCGACAACTGGGTGGTAGTGAAGGTGCACGCCGCGCCCATGTGCACCGAGTACAAGCGCTTTTTGAGCGGTGAGCCAACCGACGCGCTTGGCCACGAGGCCGCCGGCGAGGTAGTGGCCGTAGCGCAGCCGGGGCGCGTCAAGGTTGGTGACCGTGTCGTCGCCATGCCGCTGTATGGCTGCGGCGTCTGCCCGCTTTGTGTCTCGGGCGACTACATTCACTGTGAGAATGTGCAGTCGATTGGCGACTCCGTAACCTACAATCAAGGGCGTGCGACCTACGCCCAGTATTTGCTCAAACAGGACTGGCTGCTGCCCAAAATCCCTGATGGTGTCTCGTATGAGCGTGCTTCCTTGGCCTGCTGCGGACTAGGGCCCTCGTACGGCGCCATGAAGCTGATGGGCGTCGATGCCTTCACCACAATCCTGATCACCGGTGCCGGGCCGGTGGGGCTGGGGGCCGTGGTCAACGCCCGCTTTCGCGGGGCACGTGTGATCGTAGTCGAGTCGGTTCCCTATCGCGCCGAGCGTGCCATGCAGATGGGCGCCGAGGCCGTGCTCGACCCACGCGACAAGACGATCGTCGCCCAAATTCGTCAATTGACGGATGGCCGCGGCGTCGACTGTGCGCTGGAGTGCTCGGGCATTCCCCAAGCCCAGCGCCTCTGTATCGACGCCACCCGGCGCAAGGGCAAAGTGGCTTTCATTGGCGAATGTATGGACGAACTCGCGATCCGTATCAGCCCTGACATGATCCGCAAAGGATTGACGCTGCTGGGAGCCTGGCACTACAACCTGAATGAGTTCCCCAACGTCATGCAGGTGATCCAACACTCCCCGCTGATCGACCTGCTGATCAGCCACACATTTCCCATGAGCTGCGTCCAAGAGGCGTTTGAGTGCTCTATTTCGCGCGAGTCGGCCAAGATCATCCTGAACCCCTGGGCCTGAGGGCTCCATGCTAGCGTACACAATGTAAAGTGAGAGGCAACGTTATGTTCAAAAACCTTAGTGCAGGAGCCATCGGTATCAGCAACAAGTCGCTGGCCGAAACCATCGAGCTGGCCAAAAAGACCGGCTTTGCAGGGATCGACTTCAACATCCGGGAGGCGGCGACAATTGCCGACGAACACGGTGTCGACTACGTGCGCAGCCTGTTTGTCGAGAACAACGTGCTGCCCGGCCTTTGGGGGCTGCCCGTGGCATGGAACCAGGACCAGTGGCAGGCGGATCTTGCCGATCTGCCAAAGCTTGCCGCTCTCGGCGTCGAGTTGGGCTGTAGCCGCACGGCAACATGGTGTCCCTCGTGGTCGGACAGCCGCGACTATGCGGCGAACTACCAGTGGCACATTGAACGCTTCCGTCCCATTGCCGAGGTCTTGCGCCAGCAGGGTTGCAGCTTCGGCATCGAATTCCTGGGGCCGAAATCTCTTCGTACGGGACACAAGTATGGATTTATCTATACGCTCGACGAAATGATGCAGTTGGCCGCCGCTATTGGCACCGGCAATGTTGGCCTGCTGCTGGACGCCTGGCACTTGTATACCTCTGGCGGCAGCCTCGCCGACCTCGACAAGATCACAGCCTCCGATATCGTCACGGTCCACATCAATGACGCGCCGGCCGGGATTCCCATCGACGAACTGGCTGACACGGTGCGCTGCCTGCCGCTTGAGACTGGCGTTATCGATCTTGTTGGCTTCATGCGCAAGTTGGCCGCGCTGGGCTATAACGGGCCCGTCACAACCGAACCCTTTAACCAGCGAATCAATGCAATTGCGGCTGAAGATCCACAGGCGGCGGCGCAGGAAGTGTCGCAGGCCATGGATCAACTCTGGCAAGCCAGTGGGCTGGCTACAAAAGAGCGCGCCGCGTGAGGAACGTAGGGGCACAAGGTCCGGCGCAATAACGCCTCCAATCGCGGCGATCATCCCTTCGCCGGACCTTGTGCCCTCCCCGACAACACCGCTCGTCGCGCCAATCATCCCTTCGCCGGACCTTGTGCCCTCCCCGCGCCCAACATGGCTGCACCTGCTCCCTATGCCCTCACCCCCACGCCCGCAACTCCGCCGCCGTCGTCCGCGCCGCCAAATCTGTGCTCAACGGGCACAACGACACCACCCCATCGATCGCCAGTGCGCAAATATCGCTGTCAGGCTCGACCGTAGCCGGATCGACGCGGATCACAAACCCCATCGGCAGCGCATGCTCCAGCGAAGGCCGCTTGGGCGCCACTGGATAGGAATACCGGTGCCGGCTCAACCGCGTCCACCGCCACGGCGTCGCCGGGGTAGCGTTCTCCGGCACATCCAGCTTGAGCACGTCCACCCCGGGCGGCATTCCCTTCGCCAGCACATTTGCCACCACCTGGCGCAGAAAATGGGCTGCCACGGCAAAATCCAGGTTGGCCGTGTGGTCAAGGTAGTGCACGGGGTCCGTCTGGCGTGACGCTGCGATCGCCGGCACCCCAAACGAAGCCGCCTCCAGCGCAGCCGAGATTGTGCCGGACATTGTCACGTTCTCGCCCAGGTTCTCGCCAAAATTGATGCCCGCCACCGCCAGGTCCACCGGCCGCGTGGCGAACTCGAACACGCCATGCTCCACGGCCTGCGCCGGCGACCCATCCACGCCCAGCCCCACGATAGCCGCCCCATCCACCTCAAACACCACCTGCTCGATGCGGCCGGTGCTGGTATGCGGCTTGGATCGCCCTGCCGCCGTCTGTTGGTGCGCCGGCGCCACCACCAGCAAGTCGCCAAACGGTGCACACGCCGCCACCGCCGCCTGTAGCCCCCGCGAGTGAATCCCGTCGTCGTTCGTAATCAAGATAAGTGGTCGTTGCGCCATAGCTGTGCCTAATCTTCGCCCTGGTGTGGTGTGGAAGGATTTCTTTGTATTATGCCCGCAGATGGCAGCCGCACCCAAGGTGGTGGGAGCCGTCCGCACCTGATGATTTATACTTCACTGATGCTGTTCACTTACGGGTCGGTGCCATCGGCGCTTGCCAAAATTACAAACAAAAACCAGCGTGAGCGAAATGGGCAAGGATATGGAAAGCAAAACCAAAAACAAGAAGACACGCGAACAGATCGAACGCATGGCGGCCCGGGCTTTTGAGGGCCTGGGGCTCGCCGCCGGCGAAGAGGCCGTGCTTGAGTTGAAAGAGGGCTGGTTTAACGCGGCCTACAACGTCAGGCTGGCCGACGGCAGGGAGGTCATCCTCAAGATCGCGCCGCCCCCAGGCGCGCAAGTCATGCTGTATGAAAAGAATCTCATGGCGACCGAGGTCGCGGCCATGCGCCTGGTCCGGCAGAATCCGGCCATTCCTGTGCCCGCAATCTCCCTTTTCGACGACGCCCACGATCTGTGCGACGCCGGCTATTTTTTATGCAGCTGTATACGCTGCACCCCGCCCTGACAATGAATACGGAGTCACAGACCCCTTCCGGGAAGCCCGCCCCTTCCCGGAAGCCTCCCTACCGCCCAGGCTCAATCACGCTGTCAAACCGGCCGCGCGGCCGGCAATCGTCGTGACGGTCGGCGTCTCCCACGCCACGTTCGGCTCAACTTCCAGCTGCAGTTCGTCGCCCGCATAGTGAAAACGCAAAACCAGGCACAGCTCACTCTCGTAATAGCAGACCCGTACCTCGCAGGTCTCTTCCGCCGTCCACGCACTGCACGCCGCAACAGGTTCATCGCCAAACCCGCGCACGGCACTGGTTCCCTTCAGCCACGTCCCATACCCCACTTGCAGTCGGTGCTCGCCGCGCTCATCGCCTAGGATCAGCGTGCCGCACTCGTCGCCAAATACGAACGCCACGCTTTGCAGCTTCACATCGCGGCGCAGAAGCTTCAGATCGCGGGGCTCGAGCATGTACGCCTTCCCCGACCATTGCTGGGCCACGGGCGACACGGCCTGCCCCTTCACCGGCGGCAGCACCAGGGTCGCCAGCTTGTCGCACAGCTCGCCATAGGCTTGCGGGTCTGCCGGCAGCGGCCGCTTGTCAAGCGGTTGGGGCTGCATCGCCGGCAGCAGATGCTCCCACACCTTGTCCAGTACAACCTGCATGTCCCGCACACCGCTGATCATGACCAGCACCGCCTCCTGCTCGGGCATGACGATGCAGTACTGCCCAAAGGCGCCGTCGCCGCGGTAGGCGCCGTGCCGGCAGCGCCAGAACTGGTAGCCGTACCCGACCGACCAGTCCGGGTTGCTCTGGGTGTTGCTGTTGTCCGAGTGCGTGCTCGTCGCCTCGCCGGCCCACGCCTCGGACACGATGCGCTTGCCCTCCCACAAGCCCTGCTGCAGGTACATCTGGCCAAAGCGGGCAATGTCCTCCAGTTTGATGTGCAGGCCGGTCCCGCCAAGGCTGACCCCGCGCGGGTCGGTCTCCCAGCTGGGGTGCTCGATCCCCAGCGGCTCAAACAGGCGCGGGCGCAGGTAGCCCAGCAGACACTCGCCCGTCAGCCTGGTGATGATGGCCGAGAGCATGTAGGTGGCTGCGGTGTTGTAGACAAACCACGTGCCGGGCGCATGCTCGACCAGCAGCCCCAGGAACGCTCGCGGCCAGTTGTCGCTCTCGCTGCCGAACACGCGGTCCGTCGTGTCTGCCTGGTGTCCGGTGTTCATCGCCAGCAGGTGCCGCACCTGCATCGCCTTGAGGTTGGCGCTGGGGTCCGCCGGCGCGTCGTCGGGAAAGAATTTCAGCACGGGATCGTCCACCGTGAGCAGCCCCTCGGCCACCGCCAGCCCGATGCCGGTGGAGGTGAAGCTCTTGCTCAGCGAGTACATCGAGTGCGGCGATTGCGGCCCATACGGCCTCCACCACCCCTCGGCCGCCACTCTCCCATGCCGCAGCAGCATAAATCCCTGCACCGCGTCCAACGGATGCCTGTGCTCCTCGAGTGCCTGGACAAACGCCAGCACCGCCGCCGAGGCAATTCCCTCGGCCTCCGGGCTGCTCCGCCGCAACGGCGTTGCACTTGCCATGATATCCCTCTACACCTTTCTTTGCCAGGATTTTTGTTTGGAATCAGTATAAACCCTTTGTGTTGCAGCGCTGCGCTGAACACATAGGTTATCCACTGAATCTAGTCCGCTTTGGGGGTTCTTGTTCCTGCTCACTTAAGCAGATGATAGAATCACCTGGGTAGTAAATTCATCATCAACTGTGGAAATGGAGAATGACAACCCTATGGCATCGCAGTCTGCGACCGATGCTGCCGAAAAAGTAAAACTTGCGGCAGAAGCGTTTCTCTACGGCTACCCGCTGGTTTACAACCTGCATGAAATGGCGGCGTTTGTGGCAGGCAGCCCGCGCTTCCCCGTAAAGGCGGACTACAACGAGTTCGGACATGCACGTGAGCTTGCCGGACCGGGGATGAAGTTTGTATCGCCGAATAACGATACCTGTTACTCGCTCGCGGTATGCGATGTGCGCAGTGGTCCACTGGTGCTGCATGTACCTGATACGCACGACCGTTACTACGTGCTCCAGTTCGTCGACGCCTGGACCAACAATTTTGCCTACATCGGCCGCCGCGCGACGGGAACAGCCGAGGCGCACTACCTGCTGGCGGCGCACGACTATCAAGGCGACGTGCCCGCAGACATGCGCGTCGTGCGGGCGCCGTCAAGCATTTTTGTCATCGTGGGGCGCCTCGCCGTCGACGGCGTCGCGGACCTGCCGGCAGTTCATGCCCTCCAAGACCAGTTCACGCTCACGCCGTTAAGCGTATATGAAGCAGGCGCCGATGCGCTGACCGGCGGCGTGCCCCAGCCCGATGGACGCGTGCGACCTGAACTTGAGTGGTGGGAGCGCTTCCGGGTGGCGCTGGCAGCATTCCCGCCGCCCGCCGCCGATGCGCCGTTTCTTGCCGTCTGCGAACAATGCGGGCTGACGGCCCCCACGTCTCCCTACGTCGAACCCGCTGGAGAACTGGCAGAGATGCTGGTGGCGGGACAAAAGGCAGCCGAGGCTAAGATGGAAGAGCTGCTGAAGAGTGTTGGCAAGCCCGTAAACGGTTGGCAGAACTCGCTCCACCTCTTCGACTATAACCTGGACTATTTCGAGCTTGGCACCGAAAATGAGCCCGAGTGGAAAATTGCCGACCGCAAGATCGCATACATCACGCGCGCCTTGGCGGCGCGTGCAGGTCTCTGGGGTAATCACGGCTATGAAGCCATCTACGAGATGATCTATGTGGACGCCGGCAACCAGCCGCTCGACAGCGCATCCCGCTACGAGCTGCATTTGACCGAACTGCCGCCCGTCGACGCGTTTTGGTCGTTGACGATGTACGACGCGCATGATTTTTATCTCGTCGCCAATGCCATTGATCGCTACTCGATTGGCGACCGCACGCCTGGGTTAAAATATGCCGCGGATGGTTCGCTGACGATCTATCTGCAAAAAGACTCGCCGGGCGCGGACAAGGAGTCGAACTGGCTGCCGGCGCCGCAGACCGGCCGATTCCGCCCGCTGATGCGCATGTATCAGCCCAAGCAGCCCGTTCTGGACGGCAGTTACGTGTTGCCTGCCATCCAGCGGGTAGAGTAGAATAGTCAAGTCAACGCTGCCGGACCTTTACTGGTTCGGCAGCGCATGCTCCTCCAGGTGCCCGAGGATCTCGGGCCGTAACCGGTCGGCGATCTTCGGATTCTGCAGCGCCGCATCCGAAAGCCCGTTGATAAGCGGAGTCCAGCCGGCCCGCGCTTGCTCGTAGGCGGCGATCATGGCAGTTTCGTCCAGCGCCGCATACTGCGCCACGGCCTCGGCGTTGAACACGTCCACGTCGTAGTCACGCAGTGGGTAGTCGGGGTCGGTGGCCACGCGTTCGATGGCCTGCTGACTGTCCACCCACCAGGCGACGACGTGGGCCAGGAGGTCGGCAAAGCGCGTGTAGCCCTGGGCGGCCAGCCACTGCTCCCGGTCGCCGGCTGGCAGCGCATGGTAGCGGGCGACATAGGTGGCCCAGCCGTCGTTCAGGGTGTCAAGCAGTTGGGTACGGGTGAGGTCGGTCATGGTTTTCTCCTGTAGCTGATCGGTAGGATAATCGTAATTTGACACACCCATTGGCTCTCATGACAAATTGATCGACGATCACCTGATCTGAACTCTCCAAGTGAAGTTGACATGATACACAGACTATTTGTCTACGGCACTTTGGCGCCGGGACAACCAAACGAGCATATTCTCGCTCCCCTGGGCGGTACGTGGCAGCCCGCCACCGTGAAGGGGCACCTGAAGCTCGAGGGGTGGGGCGCTACCATGGGTTTCCCGGGGCTCGTGCTCGACCCAGGGGGACAAGCGGTCAAGGGATTGGTCTTCTCTTCCGAGAAGCTTGAACGTTACTGGGCTGTGTTGGATAAATTTGAAGGCGATCAATACGCACGCGTCCCGGTCGAAGCAGCCCTGCTCGAGGGCGGCTCAGTCGAAGCCTACATCTACGTGCTCAGCCCCAACTGACCCTTCCGGGAAGAGGGGGTCTTCCGGGAAGAGGTTACTCAGTCGGACCTTCCCGGAAGCGGCTATTGGTGGCCGACGATGCGGTGCGGCACGTACGGCTCTTCGAGGTAGGCGACATCTTCGGGGCTTAGCTTGACGGCCAGGGCGCCGGCAGCGTCTTCCAGGTGCGAAATCTTCGTCGCGCCGATGATGGGGGCTGTCACCGGCTCCTTTTGCAGCAGCCAGGCCAGCGCGATATGCACGCGCGCGACGCCATACCTGGCCGCGAGTTCGGCCACCCGTTCCACGACCTGGCGATCGGTGTCGGCCGTCGTGTCGTATTTCATTTTGGCGACTTGGTCGGTTTCGGCCCGCAGCGAGCTGTCCGCCGACCAGTCGCGCGTCAGTCTTCCGGCTGCCAGCGGGCTGTAAGGGATCACCCCGATCTTCTCCGCGCGGCAGAGCGGCAGCATCTCCCGCTCCTCCTCCCGGTAGATGAGGTTCAGATGATCCTGCATCGAGACGAAACGGGTCCATCCATGCTGCTCGGCCACATGTAGCGCCTTCTGAAACTGCCAGGCCCACATGGCGGAGGCGCCGATGTAGCGGGCCTTGCCGGCCTTCACCACGTCATGCAGTGCTTCCATCGTCTCTTCGATGGGCGTCTCGTAATCCCAGCGGTGGATTTGGTAGAGGTCCACGTACTCTACCCCCAGCCGCCGCAGACTGTGGTCGATCTCGCTCAGGATCGCCTTGCGCGATAGCCCGGAGCCATTCGGCCCCTCACGCATCTTGCCGTGTACCTTGGTGGCGATGACGACCTCGTCCCGCCGCGCAAAGTCCTGCAACGCGCGGCCGAGGATCTCCTCGCTGCGCCCAATCGAATAGACGTTGGCCGTGTCAAAGAAATTGATCCCCAGTTCGAGTGCGTGCTTGATGATCGGCCGGCTGTTGTCTTCGTCCAGCACCCACTTGTGAATCCAGCGCTCGGCGTCGCCAAACCCCATGCAGCCGAGGCAGATGCGCGAGACCTTCATCCCGGTTGAACCGAGCCGTACATATTCCATCGTTGCGCTCCCTATTATCTGCGGTACTGCTCGTCGCTGACCTTCTCCAGCCAGTCGACTGCTTTGCCGTCGAGCTTTTCCTGAATGGCGATGTGCGTCATCGCCGTGTCCGGCGCGGCGCCATGCCAATGCTTTTCCCCGGGCGCAAACCAGACCACGTCGCCGGGATGGATCTCTTCGACCGGGCCGCCTTCACGCTGCGCCCAGCCGCAGCCGGCCGTGACGATCAGCGTCTGGCCCAGCGGATGCGTGTGCCACGCCGTGCGCGCGCCAGGCTCAAACGTGACGCTGGCCCCATACGCGCGTGCCGGCGCAGGCGGCTCGAACAGCGGATCCATGCGCACCGTGCCGGTAAACCACTCGGCCGGCCCCTTGCCGGAAGGCTGTGAGCCAACCCTCTTGATGTCCATTGCCGAATTCCTCCTTTGGAACAAGTGATCGCCTGCGGCTGCGCCCTCAAGGCTAGGTATTGCGCTTTGCCTGCCCGAGCATCTTCACTATTGCCGGGTCGCGGTGGTCGAAGAAGCTGCTGGTTTTCGTATCCAGCGTGGCGATTGCGGCCATATCTTCGGCGCTAAGTGCGAAATCGAAGATGTTGAAGTTCTCGACGATTCTCTCCTTGCGTACCGACTTGGGAATGGCCACGACGCCTCTCTGCAGCAGCCAGCGCAGGATTACCTGGGCTACGCTCTTGTCGTGTTTGGCCGCGAGCGAAACCAGCACATCGTTGCTGAAGATGTTGTTTCTGCCTTCGGCAAAGGGCCCCCAGGATTCGATCTGGACCTTGTTCTCCTCGAGGAACTTCTGGGTTTCCACCTGCTGGCAGAACGGATGCGTTTCAATCTGGTTTACCGCCGGCACGACCTGGTTGTGCACGATCAGGTCCATCACCCTGTCCGGATGGAAGTTGCTTACGCCGATGGCCCTGGTTGCGCCGGCGCTGTTCAGCTCTTCCATCGCCCGCCAGGCGCCATAGACATCCCCATAGGGCTGGTGAATCAGATACAGATCGAGGTAATCCAGCTGCAGTCGCTTGAGTGACCGCTCAAACGCCCGCTTGGTGTTTTCGTATCCAGTATCCTGCACCCAGAGCTTGGTGGTGACAAACAGCTCTTCTCTGGCCACGCCGCCGCGCTTGATGGCCCTGCCGACCGCTTCCTCGTTGCCATAGGCCGCCGCTGTATCGATCAGCCGGTAGCCGGCCTGCAGCGCCTCGTACACGCTTCTCTCGCATTCCTCCTCATCGGTGACCTGAAATACACCAAACCCTAACAGGGGCATTTCTACCCCATTGTTCAAAACTGTGGATTGCATGCTGACATTCCTTCCGAATAAGTAGTCTAGGATGGATCCTAGCATGCTTCGCCCCCGGATGGGTATGACAATTCTCGAAAATCATTGTACGATCCTGCAAAGCTGCAGGATAGCATTGAGTTCGAGGTGGAGGTTTGCGATGGACGCGGTATCGATTCGACAAGTGGAACGCGAGGCTTACCTGGCGCAGGCCGGCCGCGACGAGTTGGTCCAGCGCATCGCACGCTGCGTCCGCCAGGATGGATCGGTTGAGCCGCTGCCAGGTTTGCACCTCATCCGCCGCGCATCGCCCACAGGGCCGATTCAGGGCGTATTGAATCCCGCCTTGTGCGTGATTGCCCAGGGCCGCAAGGATATCTATTTGGGCGCTACCCGCTATCAGTATGACCCCGCCCATTACCTGCTTGTGACGGTCGGGCTGCCCATCGCGGGCCAGGTCGTCGAGGCATCGCCGGATTGGCCGTACCTCAGCCTGCGCCTCGACCTCGATCTTTCCCTGGTCGGCTCAGTCATGGTCGAGGCGGGTGACGCCGCGCCGCGCCGCCATAGCGGCGAACGGGCCATCGCCGTAAGCACCCTGGACGCCGGGCTGCTGGATGCGGTGGTGCGGCTCGTCAGGCTCGTAGACAGTCCCGCCGAGGCGGGTTTCCTCGCACCTCTGATCACGCGCGAAATTCTGTACCGGCTCTTGCTGGGCGACCAGGGTGACCTGCTCCGCCGGATCGCCGTCGAGGGTGGTCACACCCAGCTGATCGTCAAGGCCATCGAACGGCTGCGTGACGAGTATGACCAGCCGCTGCGCATCGACGCACTCGCCCACGAGAGCGGGATGAGCGTCTCTGGCTTCCACCACCATTTCAAGGCCGTGACGGGGATGAGCCCCCTGCAGTACCACAAGCGGCAGCGGCTCCAGGAGGCGCGGCGCCTCATGCTGGGCGAGCACCTCGACGCGGCGACGACGGCGTACCGCGTGGGCTATGAGGACGCCGCGCACTTCAACCGCGAGTACAAACGGCTCTTTGGCTCACCGCCCATGCGCGACATGGAACAGCTGCGTGCAGCCGCGCTGCAAACCCGCGGTCTGGCTGCCGATTAGCTGCCCTGCCACATCTGCCCTACAGATCTACACTGCCGTCCCGCAGCGCCGCCAGCTGCCGCTTCAGCCGCTGGTGTACTTCCTCTGCCCCTACGATCGGCCCCTCGGCGTCGATGGCCCAGTGGCCGGGCACAAACAGGAAAGGCCGCGACTGGTTGCCGCCTGCACCGCCATGAAACCCGATCAGCTCCTCAAAGGCCGCGCCCTCATCCTTCTCCGGATCGTAAAAGCTGTTGACAAGGATGTCCGGCACGTGCTCAAAGCTGTCGGTGCGGCACAGGTGCTGCGGCAGGTGCGGGCTGAACACCGCCAGCGGATTTTCACCCTCTACGTACCCGCTGTTCAGGTGATAGACCCCTTCTCGCCCCAATGCCAGCGGTCCGTACTCCTCTGACCGCACCATGATAAAGCCGATGCCCGGATGCGTGATGAGCCCCGGGATCAGGTTGGGAAAGGCGGCGTCGATCTCCTCCAGCGTCATCCGCTCCTGCCACTCCGTAAAGTAGATCAGCCCCAGGTTGCCCGAGGCGAGCACGATCAGTTCGGCGTCCTCGGGCGCCACGCGCTTGCCCGCCCGCTCGTCGCGCTCCAGCTGGTACTCCGGCCCCACCAGCACCTCGCCGTCGAGCGTCCGCTTGCGCGTAACTCGCTCTACGGCCCGGCTCATGACCTTGCTGTCGCCCTGGCTGTGCGCCACCTCGGTGACCAGCGCGCCAAAATGCCCCCAGCCCTCGTGCGTGTCCAGCTCGTGGTGCGTCTTGATGGCGGCCGGCAGCAGCGAGACGACGAGGTCCTTGAGCGTGCTGCCGTAGCGCTGCTTGAAGGTCGCCCCCTTGCTCTGGCCGTGGTCCGCCAGCACCACGATCTGGTAGGCCCGCTCGGCCTCGTGCGTCGCCCGTTCGATGCGGGCAAAGGCCCGGTCCAGCTGGTGCAGCACCGAGAACGAGTCCTGATCCTCGATTCCCGAGTGGTGCGCCACCTCATCGTAGGCGTAGAAGGTGGCATAGATGGCGTCGGCCTTGCCCTGGAAGATGTCGTCCACCAGTGTGTAGACCGACATGTCGCGCAGCAGGATCGTGGCGATCGCCCGCACCCACGGGTAGACGCCGCGCCGGTGTTCGGGTATGCGCGGCTGGATATTGTGCCGGATCTGGCGCCGGCACTCCCACAGCTCGTGGAAGACCTCGCCTACGACCAGCGTCATTGTACGCAGAAAATTGTACGGGTTGGCAAAGAACACGTAGTACGACGGCCGGTAAAACCTGGACAGCGACGTCAGCGTGCTGTACACCATCAGGTCGTCCTCGGCGTTGCCGCTAAACAGGTTGGCCCGTCCCGCCCCCGCCCGTGCCAGCAGCCCGTTGCCGTCGGAGATCCGCTGCTCGATCACCGGCGAGTCCTTCGGCCCGTTCGAGCTGATCACCCGGTTGTTGTCCGCCTTTTCCACCCAGCGAAAGGCCGGGATGTTGTGGTTGTTGCCGTGCAGGATGCCCGCCTGCGCCGCCCCCGTCTGGCACGAGAGGTCTGTTTCCCACCCGACGATGCGATGCGAGCCGCTGTGCAGCCAGCGCGCCATGGTCGGCATCACGCCCTCCGCGATTGCACGGCGGAATACGGCCTCGGAGCAGCCGTCGATCTCAAGGAAGAGAACCCCTGGGTACGTCTGCGGGGGCTTGCTTGCCCGCAGCCGCCGCATGGTGCGCTCGACGGTGCTGCGATAAAAGGCAGCGTCGTCGTCGATCGACAGCAGCCCTGCCACCAGTGTATTGAACACGCCCACCAGCACGGCGGCCAGGATGGCATTGAACAGGTTGCCAAACGTCACGCCCGTGACAAAAAAGCTCGCCGCCCAGAAGAAGAGACCGTTAAGCAAGAAGGTGAAAAACCCAAGCGAAAAGACGACAAAACGCAGCGTCAAGCGCGTAACCACCGGCCACAGCAGCACATTGAACAGCGCAATGACGGCCATGAACAGGAAAGCCGATGTCCACTGCGTGACGGTGACGCGGGGAAGGAGGAGGCTGGTCAACCACAGCCCGACGACATTGATAAGCCAGAGAACAGCAGTGCGAACGATCAGTTGCACAAGCGTCATGCGTTCAATATGGTGCATTGCCCGTAATACTATGCGGCCCGCAGTTTCTTGTCCAGCCAAGCCCCCATACGGAAGCCCCCACCTCCGCCGTCCTCGTCCAGTCCGCACGCCGCGTGCGGAACCGGCACGCCTTCGTGCCCCACCTCCTGGAAGTGGGACATTCTCGCCTGCGCGCACGTGGATCAATCGACAGATCCGTCGTTGTCTGCTAGACTAGCGGCCAAGAGAACCGGGTGCTCGCCGCTACGTGACCCCAACCATGCAACCGGAGTCAATCATACGTCCTTAACATACATCGAGGACGCAGCGGCGCATATGCCCCACTTTAGCCATACCTGCTATGCAAGAAATCAGCGAGCTCCAGCACGCGATTGAGATTCTGGAGGCACAGCGCGCCCTGTTGGGCGACGCTGTCGTAAACGCCGCCCTGGCGCCCATGCGCGACCGGCTGCGCGACCTGCAGGCCCAGACTGCAACCGAACAACGCAGGTTGGTTACAATCCTGTTCGCCGACCTGGTCGACTTTACGGTGCTGACGCGGCGCCTGGATGCCGAGGACGTGCGCGAGCTGGTCAACGACTATTTCACCCGTTGGACATCCGCCATCGAGCGCCACAACGGCGTGGTGGAGAAGTTTGCCGGCGACGCCGTAATGGCCGTGTTTGGGCTGCTGCAGTCGACCGACCTGGACCCGGTCCAGGCTGTGCGGGCCGCCTTGACCATGGGGCGCGAACTGGAACTGCTGAACGCGCGGCTGGAGCCGCAGTACGGCGTGCGGCTGCAGATGCGCACCGGCATCCATACTGGGCACGCCATCGTGAGCACCCTGCGCGAGCGCCGCGGCCAAGATTTCGTCATCGTCGGCGACAGCGTCAACCTGGCCAGCCGCTTGCAGGCACTCGCCCCCACCAATGGCGTCGTCGTCTCGCACGACACCTACCAGCATGTCAACCGCCAGTTCGAGCTGCAGGCTTTTCCACCGGCGCACGTCAAGGGCTTCGAGCAGCCGATTGCATATTACAGCGTGATTCGGGAACGTTCCCATGTAGCGCTCGCTCCCGACAGTGCCAGCGCGCTGGCGCCGCTCATCGGCCGTGAAGAGGTGTTTGCGTCTCTGCAAGCAGCCTGGCAGCAGATAAGCGAACAGACCGGCGGGCACATGATCGCCATCGTCAGCGAGCCTGGTCTAGGCAAGAGCCGGCTGATGCTCGAATTTGAACGGCAGCTGCGCAGCCAGGACATGCCCATCCACCTGCTGGTCGGCCGCAGCCTGCCCTCCTTGCGCGGCGTGCCCTATGGCCTGCTGCGCGACTTGTTTGCCCAGCAGTTTGGCATCCAGGACAGCGATGCGCCCGAAGTCGTCGAGCGCAAGCTGCAGGCCGCCATCCAGCCCATGCTGCCAAATCAGCCGGATGCGGCTGCACTGATCGGGCGGCTGCTGGGGTTTGCCGGCGCCGATCCGGCCGCAAGTCGCGGCCAGGTCGAAGACCCGGAAGTGCTGCAGAACCAGGCATTGGCCCGCTTGGACGAGTACTACACGGCGTTGGCCGCCGACCGCCCGGTTGTTGTCTTGATCGAAGACCTGCACTGGGTGGACGACAGCTCGCTCGATCTGCTCGACCGGCTGAACGCCGCGTTGGATCGCAAGCGCATCCTGGTGATCGCCACGGCAAGGCCCGAACTCCTCGAACGCCGCCCTCAGTGGCGCACAGGAGCCGAAGGCATCACCTGGATCGAGCTGGCGCAGCTGTCGACGGCGGACAGCAGCCGGCTCCTGCTGGAGTTGCTGCAGCCGATGAACGTCGTACCGCCACAGTTGGTGGAGCTGATCACGACGGCCGCCGACGGCAACCCGTACTTTGTCGAAGAGCTGGTCAAAGTGCTGATCGAGGATGGGGTAATCGACGCCACGGTGCAGCCCTGGGTTGTCGACGAAGAACGGCTGGCCCAGGTGCGGCTCCCCCAAACGCTGACGGGCGTGCTGCAGGCACGCATCGACGGCCTGCAGAGTGAGGCGCGCACGACCCTGCAGCAGGCAGCCGTGATCGGCCGTGTCTTCTGGGATCAGGCGCTTGCCTATTTGCAGAACCAAGCCGGCATGTTGCCGGCCGCTGGCAATATGCCGGCCGCCGGCGAGCCGCCCGCCAACGCAAAACAGGCCGCCACACAACGCGCCAGCGTGCAGCAGGTATTGAGCAGCCTGAACGAACGCGATCTCGTGTTCACGCGCAGCGTTTCCAGCTTTGAGCGGGCACAGGAGTTCCTCTTCAAGCATGCCCTGATGCGTGACGTGGCCTACGGCAGCGTGCTCAAGCGCGCACGCCGCAACTATCACCGTTCGGCCGCGCAGTGGCTCGAAGAAGTGACGCTGCGCAGCCGGCGCAGTGCGGAGTTCGCCGCTTTGATCGCCGGGCACTACGACATGGCGGACGAGGCCGAACAGGCTGCGCAGTGGTACATGCAAGCCGGCCGGCAGGCGGCGCGCACGTTTGCCAACACCGAGGCCCTGCGCGCCTTTGACCGCGCGCTCGATCTGCTGCAAGCCGGCTCACCGGCCCAGCGCTATGCCGTGCTGGCAGAACGCGAGCGGGTGTACGATCTGCTGGGCCGGCGCACCGAACAGGGGGCCGACCTCGCCGCGATGGAAGTTCTGGTCACGCAGCTTGGCAACAATGCCGCCGTGGCCGACACGCAATTACGGCGCAGCCAGTTTGCGCTTGCGCAAGGCGAGTACGCCGAGTCGGCAGCTGCTTCCCACCGTGCCGCCGAACTGGGGCAAGCCATGGCAAACGTCACCGTCGAAGCGGCGGCGCTGCTCCAGTTAGGCCAGGTGTCCATGCGCCAGGGCGAATATGCGCAGGCGCTGCGGCAGATGCAAAAGGCATGGGCCCTGGCTAACGAGGCCGGCGACCGTTCTTTGCAGGCCGACAGCCTCCACGGGCAGGCGATGGCGCAGGTGTTCCTGGGCGAGTTGGACGCAGCGCAACCTTCCTTTGAGGCAGCGTTGGCGGAGGCGATCGCCGTGGGCAACCGGCGGCTGGAATGCATTTTGCTCAACCGGCTGTCGTGGGTGCCCGTCAGCCGTAATGACTTTATGCTGGCAGCCCGCTATGCCGAGCAGTCGTTGGCGCTCAGCCGCGAGATCGGCGACCGTATGACTGAAGCCAATGCGCTCACGAACTTGGGCAATGCCTACATCCAACTGGCTGACTTTGAGCGCGGCGACGCCTATTCGCTGCAGGCGCTCGAGCTGTATCGCCAACTGGGAGACCCAGGGGGCGAGGGTGCAGTGCTCGACAATCTCGGCAACGGCGCATGGGGCAGCGGCTATTATGTCAAGGCGCTGAAGTACAAAGTGGAGGCGCTGGCGATCGCACGGCGCATCGGCGACCGCCAGACGGAAACCAACATCCTGGGCAATCTGGGCATCGTCGCCGCCGACATGGGCGAAACGGCGGCGGCCTACAGCTATCTCTTACAGGCGTTGGAACTCGTGCAGGCCGACGGCAACCGCAGCATTGAGAGCACCGTAAACATGCACCTGGCGCTCGTCTGCCTGCAAAGAGGCGATCCAAACGCAGCGCAGGCGTATGCGCAGGCGGCCTACGAAGTGGCACGTGAGTTGGAAGCACCGCGCGACATGGTCAACGCCCTCAATGCCTGGGGCAGCGCCCTCCTGGCAATCGGGCAAGCGGCCGAGGCCCTGGCACTGCACCGGCGGGAAGAGGTGCTGGCAAATGAGACGGGCCTGCCCGATTATGCGGCCGGGGCCATTGCACGGCAGGCGAATGCCCTTTTAGCGCTGGGCGATCTCCCTGCCGCCCGCGCACGGGTAGAACTTGTGCTGGCAGCCCTGCACCAACTCGAAAACAGCACGATCTACGCACCGGCCGACATTTACCTGGCCTGCAGCCGCGTGCTCCTGCAGGCAGGCGACCCCCGAGCCGACGAAATCCTGGAGAAGGCGCATGCGTGGCTCCAAGAACATATGGCCCGCTTCGACGACGACGCGCACCGCCGTGTGTTTATCGAGAATATCCCGACGCATGCCGCGCTGATGCGCGCTTGGCAGGAGAGACGGCTATCAACAGTGTAACAGGCAATCAAGCCGGATCGACCCTACTCCCAGGTGGTCCAGCCGGTCAGCAAGGAGTTCGCATGTACCAGGGATTGCTGCGCAGCATCCCCTTGTTTTCGGCCCTCCCTGACGAGGAACTACGCTTGCTCAGCCAGGGATTGCAGACAGTTACCCATCCGCCCGGCATTCGCATCTTCCAAGAGGGTGAACTGAACGACCGCTTCTCCATCGTCACGCACGGGGAAATCGAAATCACGCGGCTGGTGGACGACACCACGGAACGCGTGCTGCAGACGCTCGGGCCGGGCGAGTACTTTGGCGAGATGAGCCTGCTGTTTGAAGATAGCAGGCGCTCCGCCAGCGGGCGGGCGCGCACAGAGGTACAGCTGCTGGAGATGGAACGGCGCCATTTCGACACACTGCTGCACCGCCACCCCGGGCTCGCCGTCGAAATTCTGCGCAACGTGGTAGAGCGGCTGCGCATCACCGAAAACGCCGTCATCGACGAACTGCGCGCCAGCAACCGCGAGTTGGTGGCGGCCTATCGCGAGCTGCAGGCGGCCCAGGCACAGTTGATCGAGCAGGAACGCATAGAATACGAGCTGCAAACCGCGCGTCGGGTCCAGGAACGCATGCTGCCCAAGGCGCTGCCCCCAGTCGAAGGTTGGACGCTCACCACCTGCTGGCACCCGGCGCGCACCGTCGGCGGCGACTTCTACGATTGCTTTGCGGTGGACGACGACCACATCGCGCTCATCATCGGCGATGTGACGGGCAAGGGCATCCCCGCTGCCCTGGTCATGGCCACGACGTGCAGCCTGGTGCGCTTCGTAGGGGAACAGTTGCAGACCCCGGGCGCCATGCTGGCGCGCATCAACGATCGCGTTGCGGCCGACATTCCGGAGAAAATGTTTGTCACCTGCCTGATTGCGATATTGGAGCCGGCGACCGGCCGGGTGCGTTTTGCCAACGCCGGCCACAATCTGCCATTGGTGCGCGGAGCAGGCGGCGTACGCACGCTGCACGCACGCGGCATGCCGTTGGGGCTGATGCCCCGTATGGAGTACGAGGAGCACGAAGACGTCATTGCCGCCGGCGAACTGCTGATGCTGTACAGCGATGGCATCGTCGAGGCGCGCAACCAGCGCCGCGAGTTGTTTGGCGACCGCCGCCTCTCTGCCTTTATCGCCACCTTGCCGGCACGACAGGACCTGCCTGACGCAGTTTGTAACGAGGTCTGGCAGTTTACTGGCGAAGGGCTGCAGCAGGAGGACGATATCACAATGTTTGTGCTCGAACGCAGCGCCTAAAGGATGCACAATGTTATACTCTTGATGCGTCCTCCATTCCTTGCCTGCTATTGCCAGCGAACAGGAGCCCATTTATGCCTTCCTTGCGTGCTTTGCTATCCGTATCAGACAAGACGGGTCTCGTCGACTTTGCCGGTCGTCTGCACGAAGCCGGCGTAGAATTGGTCGCCAGCGGCGGCACGGCCCGCGCCATTGCGGCGGCCGGTATTCCCGTGCTGCAGGTGGAAGATGCGACCGGCTTTCCCGAGATCCTCGGTGGGCGCGTCAAGACGCTGCACCCAGCGATCCACGGCGGCATCCTGGCACGGCGCACGCCGCAGCATCTCGACGAACTGGTGGCGCACAGTATTACGCCGATCGACCTGGTCGTGGTGAACCTCTATCCATTCGAGGAGACGGTTGTCCAGCCAAACGTGACTTTGTCGACAGCCGTAGAGGAGATCGACATCGGCGGCGTCGCCCTGTTGCGGGCAGCAGCCAAAAACCATGAGTCGGTAACGGTTGTGTGCAGCCCAGATGATTATGGTGACGTGGCCAATGCCTTTGCGTCCGGAGGAACGAGCCTGCAGCAGCGCAAACATCTGGCGGTCAAGGCATTTCGCCACACAGCGGACTACGACGGCGCCATTGCAGAATATCTGGTGGAGCAGATCGGCGGGGACGACGGCGCGGCAGACGAAGCAGTCGAGGAAAGCCCGGCGCCGTTGGCCACGCATCTGCATCTCGACCTACACCAGATCCAACTTAACCGTTATGGCGAGAATCCGCACCAAAAGGGCGGCATTTACGGCTATGTGGGCGACGAGGCGGCGTTTGAAGTGCTGCATGGCAAGGAGATGAGTTACAACAACTGGCTGGACCTGGATGGCGCATGGACGGCAGCACAGGACTTTGCCGATCCGACCGTCGCAATCATCAAACATGGCAATCCGTGTGGCCTGGCGAGTGGGGCTACGCTGGCGGAGGCATACGAGAAGGCGTTGGCCTGTGATCCGGTGAGTGCCTATGGCGGTATCATCGCCGTCAACCGCACTCTCGACGTCGACATGGTAAATCACATTGGCAACCTGTTCTTGGAAGTAATTGTTGCGCCGGCGTATGAGAACGAGGCATTGGCGACCTTGCAGCGCAAGAAGAACCTGCGCGTGTTGGTCCACAGTGGTGCGCCGCTGCGCCCGTTGAGTCTGCGCAGCATCGTCGGTGGTGTACTGGTGCAGGAGATAGACCGCAGCCAGGAGGACATGGACCCGGCGACATGGCAGATCGTGAGCCAGCGCCAGCCCAGCCCGGAGCAATTGGCGGACCTGGCGTTTGCCTGGCGGACGGCCCGCCATGTCAAGAGCAACGCCATCGTGTATGTCAAGGACCGCGCGACAGTTGGCGTGGGTGCAGGCCAGATGAGCCGGGTCGATTCTGTCATGATGGCAGGGCACAAGGCGGGCGATCGTTCACGTGGGGCGGTCATGGCCTCCGACGCCTTCTTCCCCTTTGCCGACGGCATCGAGGAAGCGGCCAAGTACGGCATCACAGCCGTCGTGCAGCCGGGCGGCTCGATGCGCGACGCCGAGGTGATCGAGGCGGTGGATCGGCTAGGATTGGTAATGTGCTTCACGGGGACGCGGCACTTCAAACATTAAGCATGTAGGGTATATGCTGTCCCGTGCTTTATGTGACAAATGTCCTTTGCACCTGGCGGGGTGTAGGCGCATACTGAGCACATCGGAATCCACCGTCCCGACGTATCTGCTTGTTTGTTGAAATACCTCAAGGGAGGTTTGCCATGAAAATCGTCATGGACCGGGGCTACTGCGATGCGACCTTGAACTTCTGTTCGCGCTGTTCGGCAGCCTTCTTTCGCAAGCCCATGGGCACCGATCGGCCCTGCATTGTCGACATCGTTGACGACGGCAATGACGACCTGCTGCACTTTGTGGTGCGCACCGACGGTCGCACGCTTGAATTTGACTTGACGGACGAGCTGCAGGAAGGCCTCTCGCTTGAGGGGTGGGAATTCCTGGCCGCCTTCGACCCCGGCCTGTTCCGCCATGGTGCGGCCGACCGCTGGCGCGCGTTGGGCAAGATACCCGCTCAGCACGGCGAGCAGCACGGGGCGTAAAGAACAGCCGTTACGAATTCGCTTTCATCTACGCGCAGCGCAGGGTACAATCGCGCTGCGCGTTTTTGTTACCCGCAATCAGGTACAATATGGCGGCCCAAAGCGGACTGGATGAATTTCTCGCATATCTGAGCAGTCAAGCACAGGCCGCTCCCGCCGGATTTGCCGGGGCAGCCTGGTTTGTCCTGCGCACCGGCGAAGACTGCGCCTATATCCGCCTGCAGGATATCTGGCAGCCGCTCCGTTTTCTGCGTCAAATGGCCGGCAACCCACCCATGCGCTTTGATGTGACAGGATTTTCACCTGACCTGGTGGACGACCAGAACCCGGCGCGCCACTACATTGCCTTCGTCTTTGTCGGCTTCTGGCTGCCGCGGCTGTTGGCGCTGCCGGTGCTGTATGCCTGGGAAGTGGCCGGATTTTTGCGCTATGGGTTCAAATGGGCTCCGCGGGACGTACGCAGTGGGCTGATTGGCCTGCGCCACGGCGCCTGGGTGCGCCAATATGGACCGGCGGTGCTGCCGGGTATTGTGGCGGGGGAATTGGGCGCGAAAAGGTAGTGAGGCAAAGGTCCAACAGGAAATCCGTACGAGGCTCGCCCCACTGGGATGTAGGGAAGGCCAGTTGGGATGGGGGCGAGCCACGCACGCGGGATGGTCGTTATTTGGCCTGCCAGGCGGTCCAAGCCAGCAGCAGCCAGCCGGCAATAAAGGCCACGCCGCCGATAGGCGTGATGGCTCCCAGCCAGCGCATCCCGGTAAAGGCCATGAGGAATAAGCTGCCCGAGAAGAAGAGGATGCCGATTACAAACAACCAGCCGGCCCAGACAGGCTGACTGCTGGTTGGCCAGCGGCTGAGCGCCAAAACAACTACGAACAGCGCCAGCGCATGGTAGAACATGTACGTGACGCCAGTTTGGTAATTGGCGAGCAGACCGGCCTCGACGCGGTCGCGCAAGGCGTGAGCGCCAAAGGCGCCCAGGGCTACGGAAAGGCTGCCGAGAAGACTGGCTATTACGAAGAAGGTGCGTTCCATCGTTATCGCTCCACAGGTCTTTGTGCGTTACTGATCCAATCGCTCCATGAGCCTACATACACGCGCGGCATTCCCAGCCCGGCATGCTGCACGGCAATCACGTCGTGGGCGACGCTGACGCCGGAGCCACAATAAAATATGGCTTCCTCCGCCGGCGTGTTGCCGAGCAACTCCTCGAAGCGGGCGCGCAGGGCGTCCGGCGGCAGCATTTGGCCGTTGTCGTCGAGGTTGCCGGCATAGGGAGCGGAACGGGCGCCGGGAATGTGGCCGCCGATCGGGTCGATCGTCTCGTTCTCGCCGCGGAAACGGTCGGCGGCGCGGGCGTCGTACAGGCGCAGCGACGGGTCGCCAAGGCGCGCCTCGATCTCCGAGGCCGTTACTACCAACTCGGGGCGCACTTGGGCGACGAAGGTGCGCGGCAGACGAGTTTCAACCCCGGCGCAGGCAGGACGGCCTTCCTGCTGCCACTGCCGCAAGTCGCCGTCCAAGACGGCCACGGCGTCATGGCCCAGCCAGCGCAGCATCCACCACAGCCTGCCGGCATAGACGCCGCTGGCATCGTCATAAACGACAACTTGCGTGTCCGCGTCCACACCCCACTGCGAGAGTGTGTGTGCAATAGCTTCCACAGGCGGCAGCGGATGGCGGCCGGTCTTGCCCGCAACCTGGGGGCTGGAGAGGTCGCGTTCGAGGTGAGCGTAGACGGCGCCAGGAATGTGGGCAGCCAGATAGTTGCGCTCGCCCAAGTCGTGGTCCGCCAGTGAAAAGCGAGCATCGACAACAGCCCAGAGCGGGTCGTCGAGATGCTGGGCAAGTTCCCCAGTCGAGATCAAGGTCGTGAATGGCATTGGATCAGCTCCAGGTGCAGTGACGATTGGTTATGGGCGCAAATGCTGTTTGAAAAATTCGGTGATGCGCGAGTAGCAGTCCACCTTGTTCGGGAAGGTGATCACATCGTGCCCCTCGTCGGCATAGACGACGTATTCGACACTCTTGCCCTGTGACTGCAGCGTTTCGACGACGTCACGTGACTCGCGCTCGATCACACGTGGGTCGTTAGCACCTTGGATCACCAGCATGGGGCAGGTCATGTTGCCCAAGTAGGTGCTGGGTGAGCGTTCGACCAGGATGTCGTGGTCCTTGTCGGGATGGCCGACGACCTGGTAGAAGTAGGTCTTCCAAGCCTCGGGCAGCCGATCGATAAAGGTGACCAGGTTGTAGGGGCCAAACATGTCGACGGCGGCCTTCCATAGCTGCGGATGGCGGCCGGCGAGCGTCAAGGTCATATAGCCACCGTAGGAGCGGCCCATCACTCCAGCGCGATCGACGTCGAGGCGCGGGTCGGAGCGCAGCAGGTCGACGGCGGCCACGTGGTCAAGGCGGTCTAATCCACCCCAGTCCAGGTCCACGCGTTTCATATAGGAAATGCCATAGCCGCTGCTGCCGCGCACGTTTGGCACCCAGACGGCAAAGCCGTTCAGCGTGAAGAACTGGATCAGCGGCATGGAAAACCAGGTAAAATCAGGACGTTCCTGGCTTTGAGGTCCACCGTGAATGTAGAAGATGACCGGGCGCTTGCCCTCGTAGCCCAACTCAGGCGCCGGCATATACAGTCGTGCCGAAATACGCAGACCATCGGGCGAGGAATAGGAAGCGTCTTCACCAGCAGCGAGCAGGTGGGGAGCAATACCAAGGATGCGTTCGTTGGTCTGGCGGCAGACATCGCCCTGCCGGTCAATGATGTACAGTTGAGATGGCGACGTGGCGGTCGAGAACGACAGCGCGTAGCGGTCGCCAACAGAGTCATAGGCGAGTGATTCGAGGACACCGCCAGACAGTTCCCCTTGGCCGACGAGCACACGCTGGACGTCGAAACGGCAGGCCTGCTCGTCGAAAGCACCTTCGTAGACCCAACTGGCGCCGTCGATATTGTAGGTAACTGTATAGATGTTGGCGCGACGATGCTTGACGTCTGTCAACTCGCCGTTTCCAGCATGAGCCAGCCCGTGGATCGGCACCGCCTGCACGGCTGATGGATTGTCCAGCGGGAAATAGGTCAGGCCATAGCCGTCATCATACAGCGCCGAGATGAAGATGAGGCCGGCGCCTGACAGGTGCGCCCATGCAATACCATTTGGCGCTATGCCGTCGCCTGGCTTGCGCTGCTCGATTGGGGTGCCGAAGAGCAGCTGGCGCTCGCCTTTACCGGCGCGCAATAGATAGTAGACTGAGTCGCCGAACGTGTACTGGTCCATCAGAACTACGGTGGTGAAGTCAGGGCTGTGCGCCAGGGGCATCGCCCCGTAGAGGCTGTGGGCAAGCTCGGTGAGTTCTCCCGTTGCCAGGTTAGCAAGGTAGCTGGTCTGCATCGGATCCTTGCGGGGGTCCACTGCCAGCAGCGCCAGGTTGCGTTCGGGGTCGCAGGCGGCGCACATCACCTGCTGCTTGGCAAAGCGATCGCCAAAGATCGGTTCAGGCATGCCGCCGTCGATCGGAATGAAGACAGGTTGGTAGTTTTCGTCGCCGTTGTGGTCGAGCATGAGCAGGATCTGACCGAGCTTGGGCAGCACGCGATAGGCGACGGTATGGTCCAGGTGATGCGGATTCGGCAATGCAAGGTCGGGTGGAACCAAGGGTTCGGGTATGCTGCCGTCCACGTCCATCACGTAGAGGCTAAGACGGCCAGACAGGTTGCTGATAAAGTAGAGGCGATCGCCGACAATCTGGGGCTGCACAAACTGGCGGGCGGAGAGTAGAGACTCGATGCGAAATTGTTGCATATCCAAATACCTATCGATGATCAAGAATTGCCGGGCGCTTTGCCGGCGCGTTTTCGATTGTACGCCCGCACCCGAAATCCGGCTAATTGCAGGTGTAGAAGGCATGGAGTGTCTACAGCAAAACTCTACGATTTTCCTTACGCCATATCCCTAGGTGGCAAAGCATGGTATAATCTGCCCGTGGGCAGCCCTGGAGGCTGAGAAATGAGATACGGAAATGACAGCGCATTATCCCGATGCAGAGGAGCGCCGGCGCACGGTGCTGGTGGCAGTGATCAACAATGCTGCAGATCTGCGACGCGCCGCCGACGAGGGCTGGTATCGAATTCCACAGAGGCGTGCGCCGCGACGGATAGGGGCCGACTTTCTAGCTTTCTACTTGACAGCCGGCTGCGGCGACACCGATCTGGCGCATAAAGTGCCTTATTTTGCGCCGACTCGACGCTACCAGTTGTTGACGCGTGCGGAGTTGCTGCCCGAAGAATGCACCCATCCGCGGGCGCATGACTATTATTACCGTGTCGAGATTGGACCATTACAGCAGCTGGAGCATCCGGTACCTGCGCACAGCTACCATCGCGTAACGTTTATTCACACGACACTGGAGCGGCTGCTGACAGCCGAGGATGTGCTTGACCTGTTCCGCCTCAGCGATCCGTTCGAGCAGTTGTGGGGAGCGCTGCGCGAGCACAACCTGCGGCCGCTCAAAAACCGGCTGGTAGGCGACTGCATGATCGATATTACGCTGCGAGCGCGCGGAGGCTACTTGGGGATTAACTGCGTGGAGGACGCAACCACGCAGGAGCATCGCCTGCCATTGCAGCCGCACCGCTGGTCGCTGCTCAACCTGGCGACAGAACAGATCGAACAGGATTTATCCGGCTGTTTGCGCCAGATTGGGGCGGCACTGATCGAGTTAGGCGGTTCGGTGCTCAACGTGCCGACGCTTGAGGTGGAGCAGCCGATGGACTACCTGCGCTGAATCCGCGAGCATTATGAGGAAGGTATAGCGAGGCAAATGTTCGGACAATTCTTTTCCACGTGGCTGAAGGTCGGCCTGATTCGGCCGGCGATCGTGCTTGGCATTACGCTGCTGGGCGCGCTTGTGTTCTGGGAAGGTGGGCTGCCGGCGGCGGCACAGGATGCACCCGCTGTGACCAGTGCCAGTCCGGGGGAAACCGTTCCTCCGCCGGAGGGTACGCCGATGTACTTGCCGCTCGTTGCGGCCAATCCGACGCCTGTTCCCACTTTGCCGCCCAAGGAGTATTCCAAGTTGACGGTGCAAGGCGGCTCATTGGGGTGGCCGGCTGCAAGCAGCCCAGACGTGAATCTGTCGCTGCGCAGCTATACTGCCACAAATGCGTACTTGGGTCTTGTCAACTATAATGGCGACTCAGACGCAGGAGCCCCACAGATGGCGGCCATGTTCAATCCTGCTCGCCTACCTGGTTTTGTCGCCACATACCAAGTCTACGATTGGGATTGGAACTGCAATGCGCCGCAAGGTTGCCGCGGCAATCCACTGACCTATCCGTATGCAGTCACATTGCTGGAAATCGGCACCACACCGGGCGAGCCACTCTCAATCGCCAGCCGCCAGCAAGGGATCGGCAGTGGCTTTGTAGCGATGGTATTGTATGCAGAGGAAGGACGGCTGACGATCACATACACACGTGACGATAGCCCTGTCATCGGTTATATGCTGCATTTCGAGGATGTGGCCGTGGCCCCAGAGCTAGTGGGTTTGTACCGCCAACTCGATGCTGCCGGGCGCAAGGAACTGCCGGTGCTAAGGAACGGCGAGGCGTGGGGAACGGCCGCCACCGGCAGTGTAAAGGTTGCCGTACGTGATACCGGCACCTTTTTGGACCCACGCGCGTGCAAAGACTGGTGGGTCGACTACCGCAGCCAATGCACGATGCGCATGTGGCGGCCGCTGCCGGCCTCGCACCGTCGCTAGGACGGGCCGTCCCAGCTCATTTCTTGCGGCTGCCACCCTTGGTCGGCTGTAGTTCGGGAGTCCAGCCTTCGGGCATCGCAGCTTCTTCGCCAAAGAAGAACTCCTCCATCTGTTGGCGCAGAAACTCGGTGGCTTGCGGGTCGGCCAAGGTCAACCCATAGTGGTTGATCAAGATCGTCGCCTGCTCGAGCCACATATCCCAGGCTTGCTGTGAGATGGACTCATAAATGCGGTCGCCTAACTCGCCGGGGTAAGGCTTGCGTTCAAGTCCCGGCAGTTCACGACCTAATTTGACGCACTGAACCATGCGTGCCATGATCGGCTCCTTCGTGCTATACTGACCATACCTTGCTCTATACGTTGTCGTCTAGTTTACCATGAAACAAGCACCGTGACCCTACGCCTCGCGTTCTTTGGTTCCGACTGCCTCTTTTCGGAAACCGTGCTGCAGACGCTGCTGCATTCACCACACAAGGTTGCCGCTGTCATTCTACCTGCCGCGGGACTGCCCGGTGGGCACGCCAACCGGCCGATCCAGGCGTTGCTGCCCGAAAGTGCCAAGGTGTTGGAATATGATGCACATGCCCTGCCGGTGATCTCGCCCTTTGTCCAGCACAGTATCCTGCATACCGCTTGGGAGAAGGGGATTTCGTTGTTTGCGGTCCGCGACCTGGCGCACATAGAAACAGCTGGGACGCTTAGCATGGTGCGAGCCGACGTCGCCTGCGTCGCCTGCTTTCCGCGGCGCATACCCCGCAACCTGCTGCATGTGCCGCGGCGTGGTTTTTTGAATGTGCATCCCTCGATGCTGCCGGAATATCGGGGGCCTTCACCCCTCTTCTGGCAAATGCGCGCAGGAGAAAGTCGCACTGGTGTTTCGGTGCACTGGATGGATGCGGAGTTTGATACCGGCCCCTTGGCCGACCAGCGCCTGGTGCCGCTGGCTGACGGCATTACCGAAACTGACGCCACGGGCTTGATGGCGCGCGTGAGCGCACGCTTGTTGGTGGAGGTGTTGGACCACGTGGCGGCAGGTGAGATTCCATATCGCAAGCAGCCATCCGGCGGGGAGTATCTGCCCTATCCGCGTGAGCCGGACTTCTCGGTGTCGCCTACTTGGCCGGCACGACGCGTCTACAACTTTATGCGTGGAACGGCAGTATGGGGATACCCCTACAGGCTTGAGATCGAGGGTGAAGAACTGCTTTTGCGCGACGCCATTTCCTGGTCAGCACACGAGCGACTGGAAAAGCCGTTAGTGCGGACCGACGACGATGTAGTTTTTCAGTGTTCCCCTGGCACTGTGCGCGCTCACCTCGCGTAGTACGGTCCACGTACAGTCTACAGCTTTGGTAGCGTGATCCCCCGCTGCGCCTGGTATTTTCCCTTGCGGTCGGCATACGACACCTCTGGCGGGTCACCTTCAAAGAAGAGCACCTGTGCGATGCCCTCGTTAGCATAGATCTTGGCGGGTAGCGGCGTTGTGTTAGAGATTTCGATCGTGACGTGGCCCTCCCACTCGGGTTCGAAGGGAGTAACATTTACTATAATTCCGCAATTGGAGGCGAAGACGCCGGCAGATAAGGCGAAATTGCCCGCTTCGGGTACAGTCAGACAAAAGACGTCATGCAAGCCGGACAGGGGTCGAATCGCAGCAATTCTATGGTTACGTTGCTTACTACGCCCCTGGAAGCTGGCAACCACTTCGGGAAAGCGACGGAACACGGAGCGGTCACATTCCAACAACCTTGCTGCACCGCGGATTGAGCCAGTCTCATCTAGTGCCGCACGCACAACTTCGGCAGTGATTTCGTTGCGCAACCGTAGTTGGCGAGCGAAGTCCGCTTGTGCATGTCTCCGCTCCTCGCTTGCGCGCAGCCACATGTCTGTCGAGCGTTCGGATTGTTCACGACGTCGTTCGGGGTTAGCATAATAGCTATGCATAGCGGCGCTTTGTGCTCGCCGCCGTTCTTCAGTCCAGTTGTCCAGATGGCGCTGTTGCAGTTGTAGCCTTGCTCCGCTGTACTGAGCATCGTGCCAAAATTCAAGTGCGCGTTTTCGCTGACGTTCATTAAATGCGGCCTGCCAGTCTGGATCCTGCCGCAGTCTTTCAAATGCTTCGCGTATGGCTGCACTGTGCTCGTCTGGGTCAAAATCGTTACCAAAGCTGATCCGATTATGCATCTCAATGTGCTCCTTGGCGGCCATACGGGTGATATTCCAGGGAGCGTTATTGCGGCGGTCGAAGTCGATGTGGTGACGGTGAGTGCCGGGTGAGTCGTCGTAAAGGCCTTGTCGCAGGTTCCACTCATCTGCTAAGCGGTGGGTTGGCAACATATGGCCGTTTGATGGTTGATAGACCATTTCATATCCGCGCGCAACCTGTCGATAGAGTGGCATGAGCGAATCATTGGGCCGCAGATCATTGGCCTGAACCATGCGGCCGTCACGAAGTATGAATTTATGGTCGGGCGTGCAGGAGATTATCTCGCCGTTGTCGAGTTCAATCTCTACTAATGTGTCACGACCGATCCAGCGGGGTGCGTCAAGGAGAGTCACCATAACCTGACCGAACTGGCCCAGGCTGTAGCCCCAAAAGGATTCGCCTTGCCCGCTGCGCTCGCACATCTCTTCCAGCGTCGGTGAACTGCCATCGACCAGCGCGACTCGCGTTTCACCGCTAAAACAGCGAGCATATGTACTCTTGCCTAGACAAATCGTAAGCACGTTGCGTGGGATGCGGAAGTACTCTACCGTACGGGCTAGAGCAAAGCTATTCGGAGGAATGATGCAGACCTCGCCCTGGTAGGGAGCCATGGCTCGGCTGTCGATCTGTTTGGGGTCCACGACGGTGAGTTGGCCGGTGGCAGGCGTAAAGATGCGGAACTCGTCGGCAACGCGAATATCGTAACCATAGCTGCTCAAGCCGTAGGAGACGACGCCTTCGCGCACCTGGTTTTCGACAAACGGCTCAATCATATGGTGCTCGACCGCCATCCGGCGAATCCAGTAATCAGGCTTGATAGACATGGGAAACCTCCGGACGAGTGAGAGGGTGAGTAGGCGAGTGGGTGACTGAGTTTGGCAACGACGCTGTGTAACTTGAATCTACCATAACTGACAAAAGTCGACAATCACAGTCGCAAGTCACAGTCGCAAGTCACAGTCGCAAGTCACAGTACAACCGAGAGCAACATCATTCCGGAGCAGGCACGAGGGCGTACGGGATGCGCGTCAGCCTTTTACCTGCATGGGTATACCGGCCACCATGAACACGACCGTGTCTGCCAAGGCGGCAATGTGCTGGTTAGCACGGCCCAAGGCATCGCGGTAGAGGCGGCCAAGGGGGTACGCGGGGACGATGCCCAAACCGACCTCGTTGGACACGATGACCCATTCGGCGGCAGAGGCCAGCCACACGGCGAGCAGTTCGTCCACTTCTGCCATCAGCGCGGCCGTGGCCTCGGCTTCCCCCGCGGATTCGGGGAGCGTGATTAACACATTGTTGGCCAGCAGGGTCAGGCAGTCCACCAGAACGACGCAGGGTGTGAGGTCTTGGTCAGCGAGTGCAGCCTTGACGGCTTGACCTGGATGGCGCGGAGCCTCCACGGTGTGCCAATGAGCCGGGCGCTGCGCCTTGTGTGCCTCGATACGCAGACGCATCTCCTCGTCCCAGGCCTCGGCGGTGGCCACGTACAAGACATGTCCATCCCGTTGGGCTGCCGATGCCTCGGCATAGCTGCTCTTGCCGCTGCGCGCACCGCCGAGTACAAGCGTCAAACGCTTGGTCATTTTGCTGTTTCGCTTTCCCGACGCACACGTTGCATGGCGGCGTCCAGGGTTGAAAGCGAGGAACAAAAGTCGTCCTCGCCAAATATTTCCAGGCACAGCACGCCGTCAAACTGTGCGGACAGCAGCCTGCCTAACACGGCATCCAACTGCCGTGGCTCAGCATACGCCAGCGAACTGTGATCTGTGCCGCGAGCCGGTTTGCTTGCCAGTGGGCCTGTGCCCGTTTCTGTTTTCGTGTCTGGGGCCGGCTGCACGCCGTGGAGATGGAGCATGCGCAGCCGCGGCAGCGCTTCCTCCAGGTGCGGCAATGGGTCGATGCCATCCAGCCACAGGTGGCCAATATCGAGACAACGGCCGGCAGCTGTGCGCGCCACGATAGGGACCACGAAGTCGGGCGGGTAGCCTTCCAGGTTTTCGACTGCCACACAGCCGGCGTCGCCGGCCCAATCGCAGACCTGCTGCAATGCGGCGACCGCTTGTACCTGCCAAGTTGCCCAGAGTGGCGACGAAGCGTCTTCATCCCGCACGCTGCGGCCGTCCAAGTGGCATACCCACGCTTGGGGGGCGAGCGGCCGCGTCAAGTCGATCACCTCCTGCGCCTTGGCGAGCGCTGCTGCGGTGGCACTGTCCTCGTCCTGCTGGCGCAAGTCGTGCAGCAAGTGGACAGAATAGGTAAGGTCACGGGCACTCCCCAGCGCCGCCAGCACTTCGACAGCCGCCGGGGAAGGCAGATTGGTAGGGCCGCCGGGGACTTCAAATAGCACGAGCTGCATATCCTGGACGTAATCCGCCAGAAATACGGCGTTGGGCAGCAGGTCGTCGGGAACGATATAGGAGGTTGTGCCGATACGAAAGGGCAGGTTCCAAGTGCGTACGTCGATCACGTGCGTGCCAATCCCACCAACAAGGCGATCTCAGTTAACTCGACCACGGCCCCAAATACATCCCCGGTCACGCCGCCGATGCGCGCCTTTGCCAGATGCAGCACGCCCAGGCAGACGAGGGCCGAGACGGCTAATGCCACCAGGCTGCGCCAGTCCCACCATGTCATGACTCCTAGCACAAGGAGCGGGAGCACCACCGCCGCGCCCAATATACGTAAGGACAGGCCAGCAGCAAAACTACTGCCGAGTCCACTTGGTCGCGCTGCCGGTTGGCGGGCAGCCACCAGGATCCACCAACGCGCCCAGACAGGCGCCAGCAGCAGCCCGGGCCCGGCCATAGGCAGTGTGAAGACGGCAGCCGTTTTGAGCAGCAGCGCCAGCACGAGGCCGGTCACCGCAAAAGAGCCGACGCGCGGATCGCGCATGATTTCCAGGCGACGTTCGTGCGGGGCGCTCACCAGCAGGCCGTCACAGCAATCTGCCAGGCCGTCGAGATGCAGGCCGCCCGTCAATATGGCCCATAGGGCGACCACCAACACTGCTGCCAGGGCAGGTCCGACCAGGCGAGCGGCGGCCCATTGCGCACCCAGCAGCAGCAAACCCATCAGCAGGCCAATCACTGGAAACCAGGCAGCGGCCCGGCCAAGGCCACCCGCTTCATAGGGCACCTGGCGGGCAGGCAGCGTGGTTAAAAAGCTAAGTGCGAGCCAGAAACCACTCACGCACCCGGTTTCCACAGTGGCTCGGGCACATGGCGCACATAGTTCTCGTAACGCGCCATTACGAACAAGGCGTCGGACAGGCGATTGAGGTAAGGCAGCACCTTGGGGCCAACCGCTTCCTCGTGCGCCAACGTCGTCACTTCACGCTCGCCGCGGCGGCAGACGGTGCGCGCCACATGCAGTTGCGCCGAACCAAGCGAGCCTCCGGGGAGGATAAAGTTCTCCAGTGGACCGACGACGGCAGTCATCTCATCGATCAACGCCTCCAGGCGCTCGATGTGACGGTCTTCGATTTGCGGCAGCTTATAGAGTTGCTTGTCGTCTTCCAGGAAGCACAGGTCGGACCCGAGGTCGAACAGTTCGTTCTGGATTTCGGGCAACACCTGCGCCAGGCGATCGCAGAGGCCGACGGCCAATGCAACGCCAAGCTGCGAGTTGAGTTCGTCCACCGTACCATAGGCTTGGACGCGCAGGTGGTCCTTGGATACGCGCTGCCCGCCGCCGAGGGAAGTGTCGCCGGCATCACCTTTCTTGGTGTAGATTTTAGTCAGTCGTGGCATCGTGTTTTGGTCTCCTTATCATCGTTCATTATGCGCGGGATAGCATTTGCAGCAACTTTTTACCCTGTGTCTGTTCGTCGGCACGGTGGAGGGTGCCCAGCCACGCGGCGTGCGGGCTGTACGTAAGCAGATCTTTTTCAGTACGCACGCGGCGTGCGAACTGAACGAGATTGTTACGGACGGCAACTAAGTACCCACCGCGAGCACGTCCTCGGCCGTCAGCCAACCAGTGTTGGGAAAAAGGCGCGCCACCTGCGGCGCAAAAAGCGGCGACGAGCCGAGCACTTCGGAGGGCGCACCATCGGCAATGACTTCACCCTGGCTCATCAATACCACGCGATCGGCCAGCGCCGCCACCAACTCGACATCGTGCGTGACTAGAACAATGGCCATACCGTCCTCACGCCATTGTTTGAGCAATGCTACCAGTTCTTGCTTGGCCAGGTAGTCCAGCCCGCGCGTCGGCTCGTCGAGTAGAAGTGCGCCTGGCAGCGTCACGGTGACGGCCGCCAGGGCGACGCGCTGTCGCTCGCCCACGCTAAGATCGCGCGGATAGGATTGGGCCTTAGCGCCCAACCGCAGGCGGCGCAACAAGTCCATGGGGTCAGCCACTTTGGCGCCTGCCAACACACGCCACTCGCCATCCACACGATGCGCCAGACCATGATTGCGCAGGGTGACCATCATTTCCTCCTGCACCGTCTCGGCAAAGAGCAGCGTATTGGGGTCCTGCGGCAAATAGCCTACCTTGCGGCAGATCTCCGCCACAGAACGCCTGGCAGTAGATGCACCTTCGATGCGCACTTCGCCGGATTGCGGCGCAAGCAGGCCGACGAGCGTTTTGATCAACGTGGTTTTGCCGGCGCCATTGCGACCCATCAAGGCCACGATCTCACCCGGCCAGGCGGCAAAATCCACCCCGCGTACGACGGTGCGCCCGCCGTATTGGACGTTAATCTTCGACGCCTGGATGTAGGGAATACTGCGCCGGGATACGACCTGGCGCGGAGCGGCCAGGGCAGGCGTGCTGCGCTGCGCCAGGTATGCGCGGCTAAAACGCAGGCCATCCTTGATCGTCAGCGGCATTGGATTCCAACCTAGCGCCTTGCCCAGCCGCACGAGTGGCGGCCCGAGTTCGATCTGTGCCAAAACCTGGCGCGGCTCATCGATCAGGATGGGCCCGCCGTCGTCGGGCAAATAGACAACGCGGTCCACGTAGGGCAGCACGCGCTCAAGCCGGTGCTCGGCCAGCAAAATGGTCAATCCTAAGTCGGTGTTGAGGCGCACCAATGCGTTGAGTACATCTTCGGCAGACTTGGGGTCGAGCTGCGACGTGGGTTCGTCCAGAACCAGGATGTGTGGGCGCAGTGCCAGGGCGGCGCCGATAGCAACGCGCTGACGCTCACCGCCGGATAGCGTCTTCAGCGGGCGGTCGCGCAACGGTTCCAGATCGAGCAGGTCGAGCGTCTCTTCGACGCGCATGCGCATCTCCTGGGGCGACATGGCGGCATTCTCCAGGGCGAAAGCAATCTCGTCCTCGACGCGGTCCATCACGAACTGCGCCTCGGGGTCTTGAAAGACAAAGCCCACAAGGCGGCTGAGCACCTTGGGCGTCGCCGCCACGGGGTCCAACCCCTGCACACGCACGTTGCCGGCCAGCGCGCCGCCGCTAAAATGCGGCACCAAGCCGTTGATGCAGCGCAGGAGCGTAGACTTGCCGGAGCCAGAGGGGCCGATCACGAGGATGAGCTCGCCCTCGGGCAGTTCGAGGCTCACGTCTCTAAGCGCAGGCTCGGCGGATCCAGGATACGTATAGGTCAGGTGCTCAAAGTAGATCATTGTACTCCTGTCAGCAGCGGTGCGCCCAAGCCGAAGGTGGCGAACAGTATCACCCCACTTACCTCCGGCCAGACCAACGCCGGATAGGGATAATAGAACAGTGACGAGCGATCCAAGCCTGGCCAGGGCACGATATAGGCTGAGGCTGCCACGAGCGCAGCCGCGACCACGACGCCGTCGCGCCAGTGCCAGGTATCGGGGCGATAGACAGTGTGCGGATGCTGCCGTCCAGCCAGCCACAGACCGGCCAGCAATAGGATGGTCCCGCCCGCGAGCAGCGCCCACCCGGTGCCCTCCTGCTGCCACGCCAGGCGCAACAGCCAGCCGGCCAACCAGGCCGCCATTCCCGCCAACATGAGCAGTTGCGGCCGGCGGTCCGCCATGGCTTCGCCTGCGGCAAAGCCACGCGCCATCATGGCCTCGGCCAATTGCATCGACCGTTCCAGGCTGCCTTCAAGCAGCGGCACGAGCAGCGGCAGCCAACTGCGCACGCCCGACATGCGGTGGCCGCGCACTGCCTGCGCCTCACGCACTTGCTGGATCTGCTGCAAGGCGGACGGCGCAAAAGTGACGGCGATCGACATCACTACGGCCGCCGGATAGTAGGCACGCGGCACCATCCGCAGCAGCGAGCGCACCGGCAAGACGCGGTTGAGCACGCTAAAGGCGGCAAACAGGCCCGCCAGCACCAAACCGTTGAGTACACCGAAGATCAGCGCCTCCAACGTGATGGGGCCACCTACCAGTGGAAGTGCAGGCGGCAGCGTGAACAAAACATGCTCACCCACATGCACCATCAGCATGTTAAAAATCGCCGACGTGGCCACGACTACCAAGCCAAAGCGGAAGACGCCGATCTCCACGGCAGGCACGGGCATGTCAGTGCGCTCAGCAGCGATATGGCGCTGCTGTACGAGCACCAGGCCGATCAATAGCAGAACAGCAGCAACGTACCAGGGGTTGCGCGTTGTCGTCAACGCCACCGCCACGCCTCCTACCCAGAACACCCAGGCTGCTGGGTGAAGCGTCGGATACTGGGTCGCCGGTAACGCGCTCATTGGGCCACCTCGGCTCTTTGAGGCAGCGCCATGGAAGCAGCAGCCGGCTCGTAGGTGAAGGCAAAGCGCAGTTGGAAACGGCGCAGCACGCGCAGCACGGCAGCCGCGCCGATGGCGATCAACAGCATGTTGCCCAGCATGCGCGCCAGATCCCATACCAGCGAGGTAACAGCGTAGAAGAGGAGGTACCGCTGCAGCGTCTCCCAGGCACCGATACCGGGCTGCCAGTACATCTGCGATGGGCCGATGGCATAGGGCCAGAACCAGATGTTCATGATTGCGCCGTAGAGCAAGCCCCAATAGCCGCCGAACACGGCCAGTACAGCCACTTCCCCCTTGCTGCCCTGCCCGCCTAGCAGGCGCACCAGCGGCCGGCACAGGGGAGCAGACAGGCCAACCCAGCCGGCGGCGAACATCTGATAAGGCAGCCAGGGACCGACGCCGCCAGTCAGGATCGCCGAGACCAGCAGCGTCAACACGCCGAGCAAGAAACCGAAGCGTGCCCCAAACACATAGCCGGCCAGCACGATCAACGGGAATATGGGGCTGAACCCGCCCGGCCCTGGGATCGCCACTTCGACAAAACGTAGTGTGGCATTGACGGCCACCAGCACGCCTAGCAGCGCCACAGTCTTCGTACTGACGCCCTGGCTCTGAGCCTCAAGCAAGAGCACTGCCAGGCAGAGGCCGACCAGCAGCGTGAGCATGAGGGCGCTGTCGCCGGCATGAGCCTGCTGCTGGTAAGGGGATTGCTGCAGCGCTGGCAGCCAGAAGGGGTAGAGAAAGGCCACCACCCCCACTCCGGTTGTCAACAGGTAAGTTATGCTGCTCAACAGGCGCTGACCGTTCACCCGTTTATCTGCCCTTGCGCACAAGCGCCCATACCACCAACACCACCGCCGGAACGACAATTACGCCGGCCAAAAGAAGCCAAAGAGGCTGTATTCCTGCCTGTGCGGCATCTGCACCCTTTGCAGCATCCATACTCGCCGCCGTCGTATTCTCCACAGGTGCAGCTGGGGGGACCGAAGTCACGGTAGCTGTAACTGCATCCACTGTAACTGCAAGCGCTGTCCCAGCTTCTGGGGCTGCATTCTCGGCAGGCATGGACGGCGTGGCGGCGGCCGCCTGTTGCACTGTTACGCCGCAGACGTCCGCAAAAGTCACAGCCGGCGGATCCTCAGCATTATTCGTCGTGCCCCCGGCCCAGTGCCAGCCTTCTACATCGCCGGCACGCACCTCGGTGTTGCCTGCACCCAACGATTGGTAGCGCCAGGTGCCGTCTCCTTGCAGCCGCCAATAGGACCAATAGACGCATGGGCTGCCTTGGCAGCGACAGAAACAGGACTCCTGCGGGTAGCTGCAGCCTTCCTTGCCGATGCTGCACACTGTCGGGCCAATTGCGCCCGCCTCGACATTGAGCGGCAAGCCCGAACGCTGCAACAAGTCATAACCACTGATGCCATCCTCGGCGAAGGCCACACATTGCTGCTCGACGCGACCATCACCAAAAACCACCACCAGGCCGGCGCGGTTCTCTTCTTGCGCATAGGCTACCCGTGGCAGCAGCACCAGCACGGCGACTAGCAGCGCCGGCTGCCACCATCTGTTTACTTGTCCTGTCTGCGCGCCGCCGCACGATTCATTGTCCACGTGCGGGCAACGGGCATGCCTGCCCCTATGCATCTCGCTTCGCCGTTCGCTCAGCGCCGGCAGCCCGGCAATGTGCCGATCGCCAGCGGATATGACCTGCCCATTAACGCCGTCACCGCTTGTGCCGTGGCGAGCAAGTTCGGCCCGGTGCCGGCCTGCCATTCCAGGCTGCCATCCGGCCGCTGCACGCTGAGCAGGAAATCGATCGCCGTACTGCCGTCCACAGACCATGCCTCGCCGGCAGCATCTTCCCCTGTGGCTGAAAGCGCCATCAGCGCATAGGCCGTCGAGTTAGCGTCGGGGCCATTTTCGGGCACTGCCGGGTCATACACGAAGCCGCCACCCGCAACCTGGCCGCTCTTGAGAAAGGCCAGTCCACTGATCACTTCGGTGGCCGTAACAGGGTAGCCGGCTGCCACAAGGGTCTGCAGTGCCAGGGCCGTGGTATTGGTATCGGTGCCAAAACCCGGTTGCCATTCCCAGCCGCCGTTGGCCTGTTGTTGCGCCACCAGCGCCGCCACTGCGCTCGACGGCGCGGTCTGGCTCAGGGAGATCGTGCCCAGAATACCCCAGGCATTAAAGCCGCTATCCGGTGCATAGGCGCCAAGGGTGTCGCTGAAATAGACTGAGGGCTGCAAGCTGTGCACAGTGCGGCAGCCGCCCGCTGCAACCGCCGCCAAAGCCAACTTGCCGGCCTCGGCCACGCCCTGGCGTGAGTACCTGGTTGCGCGCAGGCGCACAAAGTCGGCCAATGTACGGCTGGCGGTCATTGGCTGCCAGGCAGCAATTTGCTCGTCGTTGGCGCCTGCGGCCAGCATCACCTCGACTGCGCCCGCCAAACCATCACCATAGCCGGCGGTTGTCGCATCTTGTTGGCTGCGCAGCCAAGCCAAGGCGTTGGCGGCGGCCGCGGCCTGACGCCCCGGTAGGGCGGGATTGTCGCCATCACCCCAGCGCCAGCCTTCAATCGCACCTGTCGTAGTTATGACCGATTGGCTGGCCCCTACCTGATAGGCCTGCCACTGCGTCCCATCCCAATTGGAGTAGCTCCAGAAACGGCTGGTATCACAGAAGCAGTTGTCGGCCGGGCAGCCGACGCCCTCGATGGCGCAGACTGCCGGTCCGAAACTGGTATCGGCCACGGTAACGCTTAGGCCGGTGCGCAGCAACGCCTCCAGACCGCTGATAGGCTCGCTAAACGTGAGCGGCCGCACGAGGCTGGCGGGGCCGTCGAGTTGTACGACGACATGGGCAGACGAGCCGGTGAGAGACGTGGTGCTTGTCACAACAGTATCGTTCTGTGCGACCGGCCTCGCAGGCTCGGCTGCCTGCGCCGAAGCAGGCGCCAGCAAGGCGAATGCGGCCAGCATCCATGCGCTCGCAACGGTTGCCGCCAATAGGGAAGCTGCAGCGAAACGCCGGCTTCCCTGGTTGTTTGTTCGTTCGGTGCTCATTTCATCTTCCTCCATCCATGCGTGGCTGTACAACAAAAAACCTCTCCGCATCGGCGAAGAGGTTTGCATGATCGACTGCTATGCAAACACCCCAGCCCGCGAGGGTTGTCTGTGCTAGCACAGGCGGTCGACCTGACTCCCAAGCTGTTAAGCTTGGATACAGTTGCGCGACAGTGCCGGACTCACACCGGCTTCGCCGTTGCCACTCATGCCATCCGGGGCCATGAGTGCCTGTGTTCTCACGTTCCTACTTGAATGCAAGTATATGCTCGTTTGGCGGAAAGTCCAAAACCTATGCACGGTCCGTACATTCGGCGCAGACGCCGTAGAATTCCAGGAGGTGGCTGCGAATGTGAAAGCCGAAGCGCGCCTCCAATTCCCGTTCCATGCTGTCGGCAACGCACTGATCAAAATCCACGATCTTGCCACACTGCGAGCAAACCAGGTGATGATGACCGCCCTCGGCAGGAATATAGGTAGGGCCATTTTCGCCCACATAGATCGGACGCACGATCCCCAACTGGGTCAACAACTCGAGCGTACGGTAAACGGTGGCTCGGCCAGTGTGAGGATGGATAGCCTGCGCCCGGCGCAGGATCTCGCCGGGGTTGAGGTGTTCGCCCTCGCGCAGGATAATATCCAACACGGCCAAACGCGGGGGCGTGATCTTGTATCCCGCCTCGCGTAGACGCTGCACGAGGCCGGGTGACAGTGAAGGCACTTCCGGCGGCAATGTCGTCATAGGCTCGCTTACTCCTCTCCACGCAGCTGCAGCCAGAGAAGGGGCAGCAGCATGGGCACAAACACTACGACAGTTGTACCCCACACGCTGATGTTTGAGCGCAGCCAGTTAGCCCCCGGGAACAAGCCCAGTCCATACATCAGGTAGCCGAGCAAGCCAAAAATGGCGGCCCACAACATGTTGTGGACAAGCGCAGAGCGCGGGAGCACTCGCACCTGGACGATGAGGAACAAGCTGAGCGTGACTACAATCGTGAATAAGGCAATCACGAGCGTCATCAAGTTAACGCGTTCCGGCAATGCAGGTTGGCCGCCCGCTATCGTACCATCTGCCCCCGCCTCTGCTGCCGGCTCCGGCACCGGGGTGGGCGGCGGCAGGATGACGACCAACAGCGGCGAGCCACTGTTGGCTGAATCGGAGGTAGCCGCTATGCGCAACGTTCCCGAGCGTTCTACGCCGACGTCACGCGTTGCTATACCACCGCGCGTTAATGCCGGGTCCACGGCCATCGCCAATTCCTCGCCGTCATACTTCAGGTCAAACTCCACCAAAGTTCCATCAGGCACTGGGTGGCCATTGCGGTCGATGATCGGCCCAACAACCAGGTTTAGCGTGTCGCCGACGTCAATCGGCGGCGTATCACCGGAGTCGCCGCCAGCCTCTGCACCTGCCTCGCCATCTGCTTCGGTATTTGACGCTAGAAGCAGGCCGTCGCCCGATGTGACACTCAATGGCATCACGACGGCGGGGTTAGGCGCGAGGCGTTCGCTCAGACTGGCAAAGCGAGTGCCGGGCACAGGCACGGGTGGCGCGCCGGTAGTAGTAAAGGCGCGAAACAAGCCGCGAACGGCGCTTTCCAGAAGGGGTTGCGTCTTGCTATAGGCTCCAAAATAGGTTGTTAATCGGCTCATTTCCGTGGCGTCGAGGAAGTAGGGCGCGTTTAAGGCAAACACGACGAGGCGTTGCTCGGCAAGTTCGTCACCATATTCGCGCAGGAAACGCGTGACGGCGCCGCTTGCCGGGTAACGCTGCGTGTCCACATCCAGCATGGCAAACAGAATCCAGTCGGCGTTCTCGATCAGGTTTTCGGTGTTGGCAACACGCTCCTGCAACAATGCATCGCCGTCGGTAGCAGGCTGTTCCTCCAAATCCGGTGCGGTGACTGGAGGCGGTGTCAGCGGCGATGTTAAAGGTTGCGACACAGCTGGGCTGATGACAGAGCCAACGGCAACTTGCGGCGTAAGCGTCAGGGAAGGAGACACGACAGCCGCCGCATCAAGCGCAGCGGGCGCCTGGGCGCGGTTATCTAAGAACATGGTGAGTTCGGCGAAGGTCAAGCTGGTGATACGCGCCGGATCAATTTGACCTGTGGCTTCGGAACCGTAGAAACGCGTGATAATGTCGGCCAACTCGTCGGGGCCGATGGCCGCCTCGGCAGTGCAGGTGCTGCATTCACGCAGCAGCCGGCTGTCAGAGAAAATCAGGATGTTGTCGTCTGTGCGAAATGTCGGCGGCAGCGGCTCCGTTTGCGTGTCCGGGTCAGGATAGAGAATGGTAAGAGCTTCGCGTGCCACATCGTTCATGACGGCCTCGGCCGCGGTGCGCGATTCTCCACCCAGCGCATTCAGACTGCCTTCGCCGGCCATGATCGTGGGCAGGGGAATAATTGGGGGTGTTTCGCTAGTGGATGGAATAAGCACATCGCGATAGAGGCCAAGCTTGAGGCGCAAGATGCGCCGCACAGACTGGTCGACACGCGAGGCAAAGTCGGCGTCAGTGCGGTAGCGGTCTTGGAAAAAGCCAATCGTCTCGATAATGTTGGCGCGCTCGCTCTCCCAGGTGTCGTCCAGACTGAAGTCGGAGAGATAAAGCAAGTCATGGCCGGCCAGAAACGCATCCAGCGCCACCCGGCGATTAAAGAGATTCTGTGCGTCCGACCCGTAGAAACGACGTATGGCCGGCACGCCCAACGCATCCGACATAACGACGCCGCCGGCATCACGCCACGTGTCAAAACCTTCCTGGGAGAATGCCGTGCGCAACTCAGGCGCCAGGCTGATCGGTGTGATGCGGCCCGCTGCGCCCCCTTGGAAGGCGCTGAAGCGCATGTGGCTCGTCATGATCACGTCGGTAGAACTGGCGTCACCGCCGGCTGCTACCACGCTCGAAGGGGAGCGAGTTGTCGCTACGAACGGCGCCAGGGCCGTCTGGCGCATTTCGTCCAGGCTTGTCTGGATAGTGGCCACTTCCTCATCAGGAGGCCGATCGGTGCTGCCCTGGCCCGGAAAGTGGCGTGCCACGGTAGCAACTCGATTACCGCCACCGTCATGTACGCCAGCAATGTAGGCGCGGCTCAATTCGCTCACCCAGTAGGGGCTGCCGCCGAACGAGTATATGCCAAGGCTACCAGTTGCGGCAGGATCTGGACATAGCAAACACGTCGAGCGAAGGTCCAAGCAGCAAGTTAGCACCGACGGCACGCAGTTCGCGCCCGGCCACATCGCCCACGCCGCGTGCCAGTTCCGGATTCCAGGTGGCGCCGATCGCCATTTGCGAAGGCAGTGGCGTAAAACCGCGCCGCAGCACCGATCCCGGCAAGCCATCCCCCTGCTGTTGAACCGCAATCAGCAACGGTACGTTGCCAGGCTGGAAACCGTATTCGGCGGCCAGGTTTTGGTAGTCGGCCGGCGGCCAGGGCGCAATAGGCACGGGATCCAGCGCACTCTCCTGAGGCAGCAGAATGCCGTACGCTACGCCCTGCAGTTGGTTGGCGAGCGTCGCAACCTGCCGTGGCGTGTCTACCCCCTTCTCGTTGGAGAAGTTCAGATTGCGCGGGCTAATCACCACGCCGCCTACGCGCAGCGAGAGGATCAGCAATGTGATATCGCTTTCAGACGTGACTTCGTTGCCTTCAAAGTCCACGATGAAGAGCTGCCCAACGCGGTCCTCCGGCGCCATGCGCGCCAGCATGGCTTCCACTTCCATTGAAAGCGGATCGTCGGCAGCTGGGGCAGTGGCCGGGGCGCTGGTGGGCGCTGGCGCAGCCACCGGTGACACCGGTGTCGCAGGTCCGGCAGGCGTAGGCTCTGCCAGTGCGGGATCATTCGGTTGCGGGGTTTGGCCGCGCGCAAGCAGCGGCCCCTGCAATGGAGCAAGCAGCAGAGCCAACAAAAGACAGCAGAGTAAACTGCGTTGTAGTAGGTGGAAACCAGCAAATCGTTGCGACACACGCGTCCGGCAGCGGCAGAGATGGTTTGGGCCGCTTATCATCATCTTAGCACGGGCTTTGGCAAAACACGAAGTAGGGCCATGTTTCACGGCATTTCTGGACAATTTGCCCTGCGGTGGATATACTGCCAAATCAGGATACGAGGAGCAATCATTTACGATGAATGAATCGGAAACCAGACTGCCGGCTGAACCAGCGCAGGATAGCGAGACAAGCGAACGCGACCCGGGCGCCCTGGCAGCCTTGCGTCACTTTTTTGTCGAGATGGTGCAGGTCATGGCCCCGGCGTTGGTCCTGGCCCTGATCGTTCACTTGTTCCTGGCCCAGGCGACGATCGTCTATGGCCAGAGCATGGAACCCAACCTGCACCCGAACCAGCGCCTGATTGTAGACAAGCTGAGCTATCGGCTGCGCCCGCCACAGCGCGACGATATCGTCGTCGTGGACCTGCCAGACATGGATGAAATGTTGGTCAAGCGCATCATCGCCTTGCCCGGCGAGAGGGTCGAAGTGCGCGGCGGCACCGTCTACGTTAATGGCGCCCCCATCGCTGAGCCCTATGCTCATGATCTCACCCCGTATGACATGGCCCCACTGACGCTAGGGCCATTAGCCTACTTCGTGATGGGCGACAACCGGGGCAACAGCAACGACAGCCGGAGCTTTGGCCCCATCACGCGCGATGAGATTGTCGGACGCGTCTGGCTGCGCTACTGGCCGCTGGATAAGTTTGTGCTGTTCTAGCCCCACGTGACCACATCTACTATTGTCCTGCAAGCAGCGCAAGCAGCCCAGGCTGCCGCGCACTTAAGGGACTGCAATCTCTGCCCGTTTTCGTGCGGCACCGCACGTGCGGAAGGACGCGGTGTCTGCCGTGTAGGCGTGCAGAGTTATGTCGCCTCGGAGATGCTGCACATGGCCGAAGAGGAGCTGCTGCGCCCGGCGCACGCCATCTTCTTTAGCGGCTGCACGGCGACGTGCTCGTTCTGCACGGCCGCCCGCTTTGCCTTTCGCCCTACCTATGGCGTGCCTGTCACGGCACAGCAGTTGGCGGCGCGCATCGAGCAGCGTCAGGCAGAGGGAGCGCGCTCAGTCTGCTTTATCGGCGGCGACCCGTCTCCTCACATCCCTTTGATCGTCGAAACGCTATCCATGTTGGGCAAGCGGCGGCGTATCCCGGCCGTCTTCAACAGCAATTTCTACCTAACTGACGTGGCGCTGGACCTGCTGGACGGCGCCATCGACATCTACCTGCCCGACCTCAAGTTTGGCCCCGCCGCAGGCGCGCATAGCTGCGGCGAGCGCATCGGCGGCATGCCGGACTACTGGCGCGTCGTTACCGGCTGCATCGAACAGGTGCACAAGAAAGGCAAGCAGCTGGTCGTACGCCACCTGCTGATGCCGGGTCACTTCGACTGCTGCACGCGTCCGGCGCTGGAATGGCTGGCGACGCTGCCCGGCGTAGAAGTGAGCCTGCTCACGCAGTATGTCGCCCCACCGCAGGCAAGAGGGGAATTGGCGGATGAGTTGACCATGGATGAGGTGGTAAGAGCTCAGGAACTGGCGGAGGCACTGGGGCTGCAGTTGGTGCGCTAAGGCCCTGATTGCAGGCTGCGCGTGGATAGATTAGTAAATGTCCCCGGGACCTCAAGCGAACGCCTGCGTTCGCCGGTCCCGGGAACATTGGCTATTGGTTTGATCGATTCGCTACATCCCCGCCGTTCCGTGTGGCAGAACGGGGGGCGGCGGGTTGATGTTGGGCATGCTCGGGCTGACTGAGAGACTGGGCGAGCTCGTGGCCGGCCGTGGGGCGGCGGGTTTGCCGCCGCTGCCATCGCTCCCCACCCCCGGGCCGGTGCCGCCCGCAAGCACTTCCTGGATACCACCCAACGCTCCCAGGATGGCGGTGGCTTCGTAGGGGATAAAGACCTTGGATGCCTGGCCGTTGGACATTTGCTTGAGCGCATCCAGGTACTGCAAGGCGATCACCCGGTTGTCAGGGTTGGAGTTGAGGATCGACGAGTACACGATGCTGATGGCATTGGCCTGGCCCGCTGCCTCCACCTCAACCTTGTAGCGCTGGGCGTCGGCCACCCGCTTGACGGCCTCGGCTTCACCCTCGGCGTTGAGAATGCGCGACTGGCGAAAACCTTCCGCCTCCAGAATGTTGGCGCGCTTCGCGCTCAGCCTTCATCTGGCGGTGCATGGCGGCCGTGACGTCGGCGGGCGGATCGATGCGCTTGATTTCGACACGCACCACGCGTACGCCCCACTTATCGGTAGCGTCGTCGAGCACGGTGCGCAGCTTGAGATTGATCATTTCACGTGAAGTCAACGCCTCGTCCAGCTCCGTCTCGCCGATCACATTACGCAGGTTGGTCTGCGCCAGCTTGGTGGCGGCGCTGTAAAAGTCGGCCACATTGTAGGACAGCTTCACCGGGTCTGTCGCCTCATAATAGACGACGGCATCCACCGTCACCACCACATTGTCCTTGGTGATCACTTCCTGCGGCTGGACGTCCACCACCTGCTCGCGCATGTCCACCTTGCGCATGGTGTCGACAAACGGGATCACGAAGTTCATGCCCGGCTGTGCGGTGTGGTGATAGCGTCCCAAGCGTTCGACCACGCCTTTTTGATAAGGCGACACGATACGAATGCTGGTCGCCGCAATGATAAAAATCAGAACAACGAATAGAAGAAGAACGGCCATTGCGCCGATGAGCCCGATTGTCTCAGACATGTAAATCCTCCTCAAGAGTGTGAACTTCCTCTACCATGACACGTGTGCCGGCCACTTCAAGGACTACGACTACGGCGTCCTTAGGAATGACGGGCCCGTAGGAGTCAGCGCGCCATTCCTCGCGTTCAATGCGCACACGGCCGGTGGCAGCCAGCGGATTAATCTCTTCCAGAACAACAGCTTGCTTGCCAATCACGCGGTCGATACCGCCTGGATTGGCGACATGTGTCGCCATCCGCATAGCCATGGGACGCAGAAAGGCCAACGCCACCAGCGACACGACGATAAAGGCGACAAGCTGCCAAATCACGTGGAAATTAAGCACCGCCAGGATTACCGCTGCCAGGGCTCCGATGCCAAAACACACCAAGAAGAAACCGGCAGTGAAAATTTCGGCTATGAAAAAGATCAGCGCCAGCGCCGCCCAAATCCATACGAATAGATTGTTCACATACACCTCCAGGCGCCTGTCACATGTGCAAGTAATTTCATTGTAATCCAGGTGGAAAGAAACGGCTGACTTGAGGCTGACGGCGCAAGGACGCAATGGCGACAGATCACACTCTTGCCACGTACGGTATCTCTGCCGCCAGCAGGACGCACGAGCGCGGCGCGGCGCGGTAAGTGGGCCCTATGACGAGGGGGGCGGTGGCCAACTCTTGGAAGTCGTCGGGTGACTCGAGCGAGGTATCGAGGATGCGGCGCCAACCGGCGACCGCAAAAGGGGCATGGGGCAGTTCAAAATCGAGCGGCTCCCAGAAGGCATTGCAGATCACATAGATGGCCTCGCGCGTGCCGGCCACCAGTAGGGCCAGTGTACGCGAGTCGCCGCCGTTGTCAGGTGTGTTGAGGCGCGTGCCGTGCCACTCGATGCGCGCCAGGCGCAGCAGCTCGGTCAGGCTGAGGCCGTGAATCTCTTTGAAGATGTACAGTTCAAGACGAAAACGAATCAGCCGCCGCACAAAGAGATGGATGCCGGCGTGCTTTTCCAGCTGCGACCAATCAAACCAGCTTACCTCGTTGTCCTGGCAGTATGCGTTGTTGTTGCCGCCTTGCGTGCGGCGCACTTCATCGCCCATCAGCAGCATGGGCACGCCAAGCGAAAGCAGCGTAAATGCGAGAAAATTCTTGATCTGGCGGCGACGCAGTTGCTCGACGGCGGGATCATCAGTCGGGCCTTCGGCGCCACAATTCCAACTGCGGTTGTCGTTGTTGCCGTCTCGGTTCTGCTCGCCGTTGGCCCAGTTGTGTTTCTCGTCGTAAGAGACCAGGTCGTTGAGCGTAAACCCGTCGTGGCAGGTAACAAAATTGATACTTTGGTCGGCTTCCTGCTCGCTCAGGCCATACAGGTCTGGACTGCCAAACAAGCGCGGGGCAATAGCCTGCACCATGTTGGGGTCGCTCTTGACGAACGAGCGCACGTCGTCGCGGAAATGGCCGTTCCATTCCTTCCAACGGTCGCCGATGAAATTGCCTACCTGGTACAGCCCGGCCGCATCCCATGCCTCGGCGATCAACTTGGTGCCGGCCAGGATGGGATCATTTTCGATATCCCAGAGTACAGGTGGATTGGCGAGCGGATGACCTTTCTCGTCGCGCGATAAGATCGAAGCCAGGTCAAAGCGAAAGCCGTCGACGTGCATCTCCTGCACCCAGTAGTGCAGGCTGTCGATGATCATGCGCCGCACCGTGGATTGATTGGCGTTCAGCGTGTTGCCTGTGCCGCTGTAGTTGGCATAGCGCGAACGGTCGCCATCGTTGTCGGGATCGAGAATATAGTAGATTTCGTTATCCAGCCCACGGAAACAGAAGGTCGGCCCCGTGTGATCACCCTCGGACGTATGGTTGTAGACCACGTCGAGAATCACTTCGATGCCGACGCGGTGCAATGCCTTGACCATGTCACGAAACTCGTCGATGGCTGCCTGCACGCCTGGCTGAGAGCTGTAGGCCGTGTGCGGGGCGAAGAACGAGACTGGACTGTAACCCCAATAGTTTACCAACCCGGCTGGTGCGTCCTGGGCATCGAAGGCAAAGACAGGCAGCAACTCGACGGCCGAGACGCCAAGTTCGACCAGGTAGGGAATTTTTTCAACCAGTCCGGCATAGGTGCCGCGCAAGTGCGGGGGCAGGCCGGAGTTTGCATTTCTGGTAAAGCCGCCCACATGCATCTCATAGATAACGGTGCGATTAAAGCTGCGCTGCAACGGGGCATCGCCTTCCCAGTCATAACGGGAGAGATCGACGACCACGCTCTTCATGGCACGGGCCGAGTTGTCGCCGGGTTGCTTAGCCGCCTCGCGGCTGTAGTTGTGCGGGGTAGCAACGCCGCGGCCGTAGGGGTCGAGCAGCAGCTTGGCCGCGTCAAAACGGCGGCCATTGGGTGGGTCGTAGGCGCCTTGGGAGCGATAGGCATAAACTTGTCCCGGCTGCACCCCGGCGACAAAGGCATGCCAGTAGTGATGCGTACGGTTGCGCCGCCGGTCCAGCGAGATGACGCGCGCCGGACGAGCGTCATCTACGTCGTCGAATAACAGCAGGTCAATGCCTGTGGCCGTGCGCGAGTAGATACTGAAATTCACACCGTCGCCGAAGACTGTCGCCCCGATCGGTGCGCTCTGTCCGGGTCCCACGCCGTTCTGCCGCCGCAGTAACCGCCTTGGTATCAAACTGCTCATAGCCTCCGGCTCGCCCGTTCTGACGCAAACATGCCCACCAGCACAGCTACCATTGCGACCAGGTAGATTTGTCCTGCCACGGCTTCGACAATCGCCATGGCCCGCGCCGTAGCCGAGACAGGATAGACGTCGCCAAGGCCAAGTGTTGTGATGGTGGTAAAACTGAAGTATAGCAGAGGCGGAAACAGATCCACAGTGCGTTCGATATGGCGCAAAGTACCCGCCGAAGCGGCCAGCGAACCGGGCACGGCCGTCTCGAGCACAGCATATACCAAACCGCCAAAGATACTTATCAGCAGGTACAAGGAGAGGGCAGCCGTGATGGTATGGACCGAAACAACCTGCGACCGCATGATGCGCGGCACGATAACAATCATCGTAAAGACGACAAAGATAGCGGATACGCTAAACGCCGAAAGCTCCAGCCAGGTCGGCGGAACGGCCAACAGCGTCACGGCCCATGCGAGGACAATCGAAATGACGGCAAGGCTGATGCTCACAAAGCGCCAATGCCGGCGCGTGCGCATAGAGTAGGTGATGGCGAGCAGTACGCCCGAAAACATAAACGCAAACAGGGAGGCCGGCAGTTCGACGTCGATGGGCAAGTAGACAAACACCAGCAGCAAGGCGACGAAAAGCAGGCTCATCTCCCAACCGATAGCAACTTCTTCACCTTTGTCGCCCATGTCGGCTTTGCGTTCGGTCATCAACAATCCCTGGTTGCGGCTATTTGCATTGTTTGCACTGGCAAGGGGCAAGGCGGCGGCGCCGCCCTGCCCCTTGCCTCATACCGGAACCTTACTCAGGCTTATTGTTCAAAATGCTCTCGATGCGGGCCATGACGTCAGGCGTGAGCTTGTCGACGACATTTAGCGCCTGCATGTTCTCATGCACCTGGCTGACGCGGCTGGCGCCGGTGATAACCGTGCTGACATTTGGGTTCTTGACGCACCAGGCGATCGCCATTTGCGCCAGCGTGCAGCCAAGGTCGTTGGCAACTGGCTCCAGTGCCTTGACGATGGCATTGCGGCCCTCGTCCGTCACCGACGAGCGCAGCCACTCGTAGCCGGGCAGAGCCGCGCGGCTGTCGGCAGGCAGGCCGGCGGCATACTTGCCGGTCAGCAGGCCGGAAGCCAACGGGCTCCAGATGGTGAGACCCAGGCCGATGTCGTCATAGAGACGGGCGTATTCCTTCTCGACGCGGTTGCGCCACAGCATGTTGTACTGCGGCTGTTCCATCTGCGGCTTGTGCAGGTGATGGCGGTCGGCGATCTGCCAGGCAGCCATAATCTCAGCCGCGCTCCATTCCGAGGTGCCCCAGTAGAGCGCCTTACCCGACGAAACGATATCATGCATGGCCCGCACCGTCTCCTCCACCGGCGTATTGGGGTCGGGGCGATGGCAGAAGATCAGGTCCACATAGTCCATCCCCAGCCGCTTGAGCGAGCCGTCGATGGCCTGCATGAGATACTTGCGGTTAAGCGTGTTCTTCTCATTGGGGCCGTCGTTGAGACCCCAGTAGAACTTGGTAGAGACGATATAGCTGGCGCGGCGCCAGCCGGCGCGGCGCAGGGCATCGCCCATCAGCACCTCGGCCTCGCCCGCGGCATAGGATTCGGCGTTGTCAAAAAAGTTTACACCGGCATCGTAGGCGGCCGCCATGCAGTCGTAGGCTGTGTCGCCCCCAAGCTGCGTCTTGAAGGACACCCAAGCCCCGAATGACAGCTCGCTCACCTTGAGCCCAGCGCTGCCTAAACGACGATAATTCATGTCTGTACTCCTCTATTTCGACGATGAAACGGTTGATACTTGGTGGATGATGCCGAGGGTACTGGTAAGCATACCATACGAGCATGTATACTGGCGGTTGCTGTCCCCGATTTATCTGCCCACATTGAGAGAATATCTGATGAGTGATCCTATTTGGACTTCCGCGCTGCCAATGCTGACCCCGATCTTCCAAGCTCATTGCGTCGAGCGCCACCTACCTGGGTGCGCCTACGGTATCGTGGCAGGCGGCCAACTCGCCGGCAGCGGGAGCGTCGGCGTCGTCAATCCCGGTGCGGAAGCCGCACCGAACGCAGACACCGTCTACCGCATTGCCTCGATGACCAAAAGCTTTGGGGCGTTGGCAATCCTGATGTTGCGTGACGCGGGCAAGCTGGCGCTGGATGCACCTGCCGTCGACTACGCAGCGGATCTGCGCAACCTTGTCTACCCCACGCGCGACAGTGCACCGCTGACGGTGCGCCAACTGCTGACGATGTCGGTGGGGTGGCCAGAGGACAATCCATGGGGCGACCGCCAGTTGTGGCGTCGCAATGAACAGTTGGCGGACATTCTGCTGCCGGGCATTTCGTTCGCCAACGCGCCAGGCGTGACCTTCGAGTACTCCAACTTGGGCTACATGGTACTGGGCCGAATTATTGCCCATGTGGCCGGCGAGAGTTCGCTAGACTTTATCACGCAACGCATCTTGCAGCCGCTGGGAATGCACAACACCGTGTGGAATGCGGAAGACGTGGAGCCTCACCGGCTGGCCAGGGGCTATCACTGGCTGGACGGTGCCTGGGTTGAAGAGCCCATGCTGCCGTCAGGCGGAGACGCTGCCATCTTTGGCGGCCTCTACAGCACCGTCGCCGACCTCTCACGCTGGGTGGCATTCCAGCTTTCGGCCTGGCCGCCACGCGACGAATCCGACGACGGCTTCGTGCGGCGGGCGACGCTGCGCGAGATGCAGCAGCCGCAGCGGCTGTATACGCCGGCAACAGAACCACCCGAAATCGGCCGACCCGTCGTCTGGTCGGCAGGTGGCTATGGGTGTGGCTTATCCATCTCATATGAGGGTAGCTTGGGCGTTGTGTCGCACGCGGGAGGGCTGCCCGGCTTCGGCTCGCACATGTGCTGGGTGCCTGATCACGATCTGGGTGTGGTGGCCCTAGGCAACGTGCGCTATGCCACTATGCGTATGGCGGCGGCAAAGGCATTGCACGAGATCATACGGCAAGGGTATACACGCTTGCGCTGCGCGACGCAGCCGGCAGCGGCATTGGAGGCAGCACGGGCCGACGTGCAACGGCTCCTGGACGGTTGGAATGACGAACTAGCCGATCGGCTGTTTGCAGACAACTTTTTTCTGGACGACAGCCGCGCCTGGTGGCAAGCGGAGATGGCCCGCCTTGTCGCAGTGCATGGGGCACTGGAAGACGGCGGCCCCATTGAAGCTGCGAACGCCCTGCGTGGCACATGGAGGCTGGCGGGTGAGCGAGGCTGGGTAAAGGCCTTTGTTACGTTGACGCCGACTGTGCCGCCGCGAGTGCAGGAGCTGAGTCTTGAGTCGGTGCTGCCGCCGCAGCCGGCACTGCAACAAGGGCTGGACGAGCTCATCAAGCTGCTAAACCGCCCTTCGCAGCGTGCGACTGACAGGTTGTTTGCGCAACGCGCCGATTTGGCGCCGGACCAACACACCTTCTGCGACAAGATCCGCATCGTGGCCGCATCGTGCGGTTCTTGCAAGCTGGGAGAGATTCTGGCAGGGGACGGGGAAGGATGGGTGCGCTTGCGCATCGAGGGGACCAAGGCGGCCGTGGAGGCGGAACTCAGGTTGGATGAAGAGCGGAAGAAGTTTGCGCAGGGCACGTTTCGGCAGGTGCGCTAGAGAACTGCACGGGGCAGAACTGCTCCACGCTCGCCGCACCAGATTCGAGGTCGGGTCGGTAACGGGCGGCGAGCGAGGAGCGGAATTCGACGCTATTCGACAAATACCTCGACGTGGTCGCCTTTTTCGCTGTCCATCACGTCGACGATACGGCCGCGCACGCCGCTGGCGATCGCGTCGCGAATGGTTTGCACGTCCATCTTGGAGTTCTGCGGGACGAAGCGCAAGCCAAAATCCACCAGGCTAAGGGGGATGTTGACGTCCACTTTTTGCTTGCCGGACATACCGTTGGTCACGCGGACGTGCAGAAACCGTCCGCTCAAGCTGCTCGGTGCGTTGACGCCGGCGAAATCCCCGCTGTAGGCGGAGCCGCCGCTGTTGCCAGGACCGTCACCGTACGCGGCGCCGGCCCACGCCTGGCCTGCCGCAGCGTCGGCCGCAGCCCCGGTGGCACCGCTAGCTGTGGCTCCCACCCTCTCAGCAGCCGCCTCGCGCTCACCCATTGCCGACAGCAATCGTGCGCCTTCCTCCGGCGTGATCTTACCTTCTTCAACCATGCGCAGGATCATCATGCGCTCTTCACTAGATGCCATTATGTGTCTCCTTCAGAGTATGAACCGCTAACGTTCTTGTATCGGTGTTCGTCTCGTCTTGCATCGTGTTACTGGCTAGTATTGCCCCAGCAGCCCCTTGCGCCGGGCGTGATTCTCGCAGAGTTGATAGATGAACAGCCCGCCTACAAAGTAGACCAAGGTGTTGACCAGCAGATGCTGCAGTGTGCCATCCTGCCAGAGCGTCGCCAGGGTTGCCCCTTCAAACATCGCCTGGCGCAGGGCGATGATTCCCCAGGTGCTGGGCAGCAGCAAGGCAAACCTTTCGACCGCGGGCGGCAGCAGGGCAACCGGCAGCAGCGCGCCGTTGAGAAACAGCAGCACGTTCTGCAGCAAGTTGGCCAACGACTCTACCTGCTTGAAAAGCAGCGTCGCCCCGCCGACGATATACCCAAATCCGTACAGCCCCGCCAGGGTGAGGGCTCCCAGCGGCAGGACTTCCCAGGTCCAAGGCAGGCGGATATTGAGCAACAGCGCCAGCGGCACGAAGGCCACGGCAACTTCACACGTGGTGATGACAACGGTGGCCAACGTACGCCCGATTAGCAGCAGACCCATCGGCATACTGCTCATATACATCTGTTCGAGCGTGCCGGTTTGCGTCTCCTCACGCAGGCCCCAGCTCATCTTGCCGATTGCGATCAGCGCATAGAACCAGATGATGTAGCCTACGAGGGCCGGAGCCAGGCGCGCTGATTGCAGGTCGCCTTCGGTCATGAAGAAGGTGATGCCAAGAAAGATGGCTCCCATCATCACCGCCTCGACGACGATGCTGAACTTATAGGTCCAGCGGATGCGCAGCTCCTTTTCCAGCTCGTTCCAGGTTGCCAGCATCGCCCCGTTCATCGGGCGTCCTCCTTCTCCATCAAGCGCACAAAGACTTCCTCCAGCGTCGGCTCGGCCTTCTCGACCCGCAGCAGGGGCGCACCCGACTCGTGCAGCGCGCCAATCACCACCATAAGCTCGTCCTGGCTGGCGATCGGGCCGGAGAGCATCGTGTGGCCATTGACATGCACCAGGCGCAACCCAGCCAGGCGGGGGCCCAACCTATCCAACCGTTGGCCGTCCAGCGCGCCGTCAAGCTGAATCTGGTAGTGGTCAACCTGGAAGAGCTGGAGCAGCGTTGCGGTCGGCTCGTCGGCTATCAGCTTGCCGGTGCGCATGATGGCCACCCGGTCGCATAGTTCTTCCGCCATGTCGAGTTGGTGCGTCGTCAGCACCACTGTCTTACCTTCTTCGCCGGAGAGGCGGCGAATCCACTGCTTGACCGTGCGTGCTGCCTGTACGTCGAGACCCAGGGTTGGCTCGTCGAGCAGCACGATGGGCGGGTCGGCGATCAGGGCACAGGCAATCGCTACCTTCTGCTGCATGCCGCGCGAGAACTCTCCTACCGGTTGGTCCTTGCGCTCCCACAGCTCCAACTCGGTCAGCAGGCGGCGGGCGCGTTCGTCGACCGCCCTACCGCCCACGCCCTTGAGGCGAGCGTAGTAGATCAAGTTGTGCCAGGCCGACAGCCGCCAGTAGATGTTGCGGGTGCCTTCCAGCACGGCCCCGATCTGGCGCATCGCCTGCCCCCGCTTGCGGCCCACGTCGTAACCGTTGAGATGGACCTGGCCGCGGTCGGGAACGATCAACCCGCACATCATCTTGATCGTCGTCGTCTTGCCCGCCCCATTGGCGCCAAGGAAGCCCAAGACCTGGCCGCGCGGCACCTCCAGGTTGAGGTCGTCCACGGCCACCACCGGCTCGGCCTTGCGCCGGTAGTACGTCTTGCCCAGGTGAGCGATGGCAATCGCAGGCGTTGTGGTCATCGATCCTTCTCTCTCCCTTTACAGGGCGGCAGCCGCTCAGCCGTTAAGCGCCGCCATCAGCTTCTCGGCCTGCTCGACCGAAATCTTGCCTTGCTCGACCATGCGCAGGATGGTCATGCGCTCCTCGTCGCTGGCCTGGGGACGCTTGGGTGGGGCCTGCGGCATGGGCGGGGCCGGCGGGACAGGAGGAACGGGCGGCGTCTGCCAGCCATACCCCTTGCGGCGCCGATCGCCTTCGTTACGCACTTCCATCTTGCGCATCGCTTCGGCCAGCTTTTCCTCGGCGCGACGCAGGGCAGTGCTGACACGGTCCTGGATCTTGTTCGCCACTTCTTCGTTATCACCCATTTTCGAAAGCTTTTCCTCCAGCTCACGCGTGAGCACGGCAACCTGGGATTCGACCTGTTGGGCGATTTGTTGGCCAAGCTCGGCGGCGCGGCGCCCCATTTCCTCACTCATTTCCTGGCTGACGCCGGCGTCAAAGCCGAAACCTGTGCCGAAGCCCGCGCCAAAGCTGGGCATATCGGTTCCGATCAGCACGATATCGCCATCGGCACGCAGGTCGAGTATGGCGCCACCGTCGCCAAGGACGAATTCGAGGCACGTATCCTCGGCACGGCGCGGTTCACCCAGGTTCTTGACACGGATGCCGCCATCGGCCTCCAGGCGTACGACGACGCCGGCATCGGGCTGAATACGGCAGTTGATATTGCCGTCGGCAGTGACCTGCACACGTTGGCCCGCAGCCAGGTTGAGGCTCAACTCAGCATTGCCGTCCGTGGTAGCCTGCACGTTGCCGACCACTTCACTGACAACGAGGTTACCGTCCACGTTGCCCAGATGCAGGTCGCCGGCGACTTGGGCAATGCGCGCGTTGCCGTCGATGGACTGTACCGTCAAGCCGCCGGCCACAGAGCGCACACTTGTGTTGCCATCTACATTGCCAAGCGTGAGTGGACCGGTGCTGTTAGCGGCGAAGTTACCTTCCACCGTTTCGACCGCCACCGCGCCAAGCAACAAGTTGATGGCGGCATTGCCTTCCAATCGCCCAACGCGCAGTCTCGTCTGCAGTGGCGCCTGCATGTTGCAATTGCGGCGCGCGCTCAGATGGATCTCGTCTGTCTCAGTCAAATGTTCAATCTCGTCAGCTTTTGGGCCGCGTACCTGCAGTTCGGGTCGATCCCAGCCGGTTACCTGGAAATCGCCCTCAATTTCATCGATCACGACCGTGGGGGTTGGCCCCACGGGGATCACCTGGACGGCTGCCATATCAGTCTCCTCCTTGCAGCAGTTTCATGGCGTCTTCAAACGAGATCTTGCCCGCATCAAGGTCTGCCAGCACGGCCTTGCGTTCCGGCGAGGGTGGGGCAGGGGGAGGAGGCGGCGCCGGCGGTGCGCTCGGCTCATCCTTGCCCGGCTCATAGCCAAGCGTGCGGATAATCTCGTGCAGGCGGCTGCGAATCGTGGGGTAGGACAGACCCAACTCATCTTCCATGCGGTTCAGCTTGCCCTCGTTACGCACGAAAATCTCGACGAACTTGATTTGATCGGGCGAAAGCTGGGCGAAAGGGGGCGTCTCGACGGCAAAGCGTCCTTCGATGGACACATCGGCATCGGGACAATAGAAGCGGGTGACTACGATCGGCCCACCCGTCAGTGGGCAGCCTCTTGGCAAGGGCAACATGCGAAACCTCCTGAATGTTGATAATGTCCGGCGCTTTAGACCGGGCGAGTGTCGACGTACGCAGTGGACGAGATACGGCCGCGCTGCTGGAGATACATGCCCCAACGCACCAGCAAAGCGCCGGTGGCCTGGAGCAGGTGATCTCTGCGGCGGAGCCCCGCGGGCAGAGCGGCTTGCGCGCAGCGCGCCTGGCGGTGGGCGTGGGCCTCGTCCAGCAACTGCTGGCGGCGCTGTTTAACGTGTGCCAGCACTTGATCGTCTGAATAAAACAACATAGGGCGTCTCCTCTCAACCGAACCGCTGCGGGGTGAGCAGCGAACGCACTATTTACTCTCTAGCGCTGAGGATACCACATTCTGAAGGTTTGTCAAGAGGTTACTTTTGTTTTTCTTAACTAGATTTCAAATTTTCTAAATCTTCCTGCAAATTGTATTAGAATAGAGAAGGTATATTGATTGGAAGCAACAAAAAAGGCGAACATCCGCAGGTGGATGCTCGCCTTTTTAGGTAGAAGTAAACGGAATGACCCGGGAACCGGCGAACGCTGGCGTTCGCATGAGGTCCCCGGGACGTGGTGCTACAGGTCAGAACCAGTTCTGGTCACGCAGGAAGCTGGTGAGACCAGGGATGGCGAAGCGGCGGCCCTTATAGGCCTGGAAGCCGTAGTAGAGCAGCATGATAGCCTGGGCGAACCAGGCCAGCGGCACAATACAGGCCATCATCAGGCCAATCAGGAAGCCGATCAACGGAACGACCTGGATTACAGCGGTGCCGATACCTGTTAGAACGAGCAAGCCCCAGAAGACCACACTGAAGGCCAGACTCTGCACAGCATGGTAGCGCTGAAACGGCCGTTTCTTCGAGCTCTCGCTCAGCAGTACGATCGCCGGCATAATGACCGGGATAATGATCTGCGTGGCATACGAAAGCAGCGCAATCAAGCGGTCGTCGCTATCGGCCAGAGGGTCGATCTCGCTGTTCTGCATCAGCTCGCCGCGCCGCAGTGCGTCGGCCGCTTCGCTGCTGTGCTGGTAAGCGTCACTCGCCATGCGCTCGACCGGCGTCTGCCCGACCGGAACGCTTGCAGCAGGCTGGTTGACCTGGGCAGTTGACGAAACAGGCTCGCCGTTGGCACTAACATTGTTGGACGGGACCTGCGCCTCGGGCTGGCCGGCTCCCGTGATATTTTCGGTGGACATCTGAATCTCCTTCAACAGAATCGTTTTGCTATCTGACAACAATACGCAGGCCCGCCGGGAAAGTTTCGCAGATGATGGCGCAGATGCGCTACAATTCGTGCATGACCGCAACGACTCAAGCTTCGCCGATTCGCATCCTTTTTCTAGGCACACCGGTATTTGCCGTCCCGTCCCTGCGCGCACTGCATGAACAATCCCCGGTCCATGGTTGGCAGGTGGTAGGGGCAGGCACCCAGCCGGATCGGCCCGCCGGACGCGGCAAGCAGGTATCCAGTTCGCCCGTCAAGCAGTATGCGGTCGAGCAGGGGCTGCCGGTGCTGCAGCCCGCCAGCCTGCGCAAGGACCTAACGGCGGTAGCCGAGCTGGCGGAATATGCGCCCGACCTGATCGTCGTAGCAGCCTATGGCCTGATTTTGCCAGCTAGCGTGCTGGCGCTGCCCACCTATGGCTGCATCAACGTGCATGCCAGCCTGCTGCCGGCTTACCGCGGTGCATCGCCAATCACGGCTGCAATTCTCGACGGCCGCACCGAAACGGGCGTCACGATCATGCTGATGGACGAAGGGATGGATACCGGGCCGGCGCTGCGCCAGGCGATCGAACCGATCCATTCAGGTGACACGACGGCCAGCCTCTCCGAACGTTTGGCTGAAGCAGGCGCGACGCTGCTGGTGGAGACACTCACGGATCGGCTGGCAGGCAAGATTGCGCCCACCCCGCAGTCAGAGCTGGCAGGCGAGGTAAGCATGTGCCGGTTGATCAAGAAGGAACACGGCTTAATTGATTGGCGGCAGCCGGCGGCAGTCATCGAACGCATGGTGCGCGCCTATACGCCGTGGCCTACAGCCTACAGCATGTGGCGCGGCGAGATCTTCAAGGTGCTTGAGGCGGCCGTGGCGGCAGGACATGCCGAAGCAGGCCATATAGTCGCCACGCCGGTCGGCCCAGTGGTGGGCACAGGCGAAGGTCTGCTGCTGCTCAAAAGCGTACAGGCGGCTGGCAAGCGCGCCATGCCAGCGGCTGCTTTTGCCAACGGAGCGGCGGGTTTTGTCGGCGGAAAGCTCGGGGAATGAAGCAAGCGTCGAACTGTTGCCCCATCACTGCTTTCCCTTTGGCTTGTGTGGCAGGTTTGCGGGTCTGTCGACGTCAAAAAGCTTGTCGAAGCCGTTATAAGCTTCCGCCAGGCGCACAGGGTCGAACCATGCAGCGGGCAAGATCAGAGCGTCTTTCTCAGTAACGCTTTGGCCGTAGATGTAGTAGTAATGCACCTTCTTGGCCGGCACCAGGTATTCTTGCTGCAGGCGCAGCAGAAGCTTGGAAATCTGCGTCATGATGCCAGCCGCTGGCAGCGGTCGATGATAGTACCCGTCGGCCGGGCAATTCTTTTTCTCGCATTGGCAGTTGCAGGCAATGCCATGGGGCGTTAGCACATAGCTGCGCGTGGCCAAAACGCCTTTGGTCGAACGCATGACGAAAGCAGTGATGCGCGGCTCAAGCTCATGGATCTCGACATCTATGCGCACGCCCTTGGTCAACGGCTCTGAAGTGGCCGGGGCAGCCGGTTTGGCCTTTGCTTTCCCCGCAGCAAGAGGGCGCGGCGCCTTACTGGGCGGCGTTATCTGTGCAGCGGGAGGTGGTTGTGCCGGTGGCTGCTTGCCGGCCGGTGCGGGCACAGGTACGGCGGCGACGGGTTTAGGTAGTTCGACAGGCTGCCCGTCAGCGGCATGGCATAAGCCCTGGTCTGCCCGGCAAGTTCCACGACCGCAGGTAGGGCAGCGGATAAGACTTGGCCGGCAGACGGGGCGCCGGCACACTGCACAGGTGGTGACTTGATCGGCGCAGAGGTGGCAGAAGACGCGCTTGCAGTCAACACACTGGGGCGACAGGCATCCGGCGTGCGCCAGGTGGCCGCCGTGACACAAGTGCAATCCCTCGCCCGGCTGGCCACAGGCGTCGCACACTAGCGGTTCGAGTCGGTGCAGCAGAGGGTCCCATATGGCTGTACGCGAGATCGTTGTGGTACGATTGCTGATAATGATGGGGAGGGTAATCTTGGGCTGTGCCACCAACAGCAGATTAGCCAGCGCAGCTTCCGCCCGCACGCCATAACGAGCGCGCATGTCGGCAAGCTTTGCGGCACGCTCGGCATCGAGCGCAGCCAGCTTTTGCCCCAGGCTCTGCAACTGCGCCTCGTCGACACCTGCTCGTGTGCGGCGGCGCGCCAAGTCAGTCGCGAGTTCGTCGTAGTATGCCTCAATACGGGCTTGATCCAATGCCAAATGGCGCTCGGCGCGTGCTGCCAATTTCGCAAGCTGTGGCAGCAAGTCCTGACGCAAGGCTGCCTCGGCGTGCGGAAGCAACGCCGCAAAGGTTTCAGCACCCAGAGGAAGGCCGGATTCTCCCCAACGCGGTGCAGCGGCATCCAGCCCTTCATGCCCAGGCTCGGTGTCCAACACTTCCAACCGCGTCAAGAGGGCAGGGTCGCGCACGGCGCAGCCTGCTTGGACATTCATTACCACCGTGGCTAGTTCTTCCTGCTTTTCCTCGCCCACAAGGGCGACCTTGAAGTTAAAGAGCAGATAGTGGTGCAGCTCCGCCTGTGGAAAAGCTTTGGGCGCTGTGTCTACGCGTGCGTTGCGGAGTACGAACTGCTTGCGGGCCAGGTCCGGTAACCCCTGCTTGTCGATCCGCACGGCGTTGATGTAGGCGCAAGCATGAGCAGGCTTGGCTGCAGCGGCTGCGGCCATCGTCTCGACCAGCGGATGATTGACCCCCAACTGCAGCACATCGGCCGGCAGCGCCGGCTGGCTAGTCGCGTCGGGAGCGCCAGGTGCACTGAAAGAGATGCGTTGATAGCCATCCAGTGCAAGCTGCGCCGCTAGTTCGTCCGGCAGGAGGACGTCGAAGATGCCAAAGTCCGCCGGCGCGACGATGCTACCTTGCTCTTCCAGGTATCCAAGCACGAACTGCGTCAAGTCAAAATGGTCGTGGGGTTGTCCGCTCACTTTGGATTCTCACCCAGTGCTGAAATCCTCACCAAACAGCGCCTCGTCATACTCTTTCACTTGCTGATAAGCCGTGCGCGCCTGCACAAGCGCGTTGCCGAGCGCCGCCATGCCGGCTGCCAACTCCTCGGTGCTCCGCGCCTGGGCCCAAATATCGATGACGATCTCTTCGAAATCGCGCTCGTCGGCAAGCTGGCCGAGGATCATATCCATCTCGCCAATCACCAGTTCAAACATATTGAGCTTGCGGTCAAGGATATCCAACACATACTCCTCGACCGTTCCCTGGGCAGCCAGCGTGAAGATGTCCACTGGCTGGTCCTGGCCGATACGGTGGATGCGGCCCACGCGCTGCTCGATGCGCATTGGATTCCAAGGCAGGTCAAAGTTGACCAATACACGGCAAAACTGCAGGTTGCGCCCCTCGCCGGCCGCCTCTGTCGAAAGCAGCACAGGCAGGTGGCTCTGAAAATCACGAATGGCTTGGTCCTTTTGATGTGAGGTCAACCCTCCGTGGTAGACGGCGCAATCGATCTTCCACTCTGCCAGCAATGCGGCGAGAAGGTCGAGCGTAGCGCGAAACTGCGTGAATACGATCACCTTGCCCGCCTGGCTTCCGGACTTAGCCTGTGCTTCCAGCAGCTTGCGCAGGGCTGTGGCCTTGCCCGAACTGTGTACTTCGTCGGCCTGTTTCGCCAGCCGCAACAGATCGGAGCGGTAGGCGGCCAGACCAGGCACCTCGGCCAGCGAACGCAGCGTAGCACGCGTGGCAGCCGTGCTCGACCCCGCCTCGCGCAGGAGCGTGCGTGTGCCAAAGCGGTGTGCGCTCGTCAGTTCCGTATCGTCGAGCATGCGCCGGCTAAGCTCGGCGACGGCGTCGTAATGCTGCTGCTCGTCATCGTGCAGGTGCAGGTGCACAGTGTGGGCGCGCCGCGGCGGCAACTTGAGGCTGATCTGCCCGCGCGTGTGGCGTACCATCACCTCGCTAAGCAGTTCGCGCAAACGACCGCGATTGTTGGGCAGGCGCGGGTCACCGCGCACGACAAACTCGCGCTGAAACTCTTTAGGGCTTTTGAGCTGTCCGGGCTTGAGCACAGTCACCAAGTTGTACAGTTCGCTCAGGCTGTTTTGCACCGGCGTTGCTGTCAGCAGCAGAATGTAGCGTTTCTGCAGGTCGTTGACCAGCTTCCAAGATACCGAGGCACGGTTCTTGAGGTGGTGCGCCTCGTCGACGATGACCATATCGTAGTGGAATGCGGTAATCGTCTGGCGATGTTCGGGGCGGCGCGCAGCATGCAGCGAGGCAATCACACGCGGGAAGTGCGTCCACGCCTCCGGCCCACGGCTGCGGAAGGCGTCGTCGTTGTTGGTGACAAAGTCGGTAATGCCAAACTTGCCTGTCAACTCTTCACGCCACTGCTCGACCAACCCGGGAGGTGTCAGGATCAGCACGCTGCTCACCATCTGGCGCAGGAGGTACTCCTTGAGCACCAGCCCAGCCTCGATCGTCTTGCCCAGCCCTACCTCATCACTCAGCAGAGCGCGACCGGCAAAGCGGCGTAGGGTTATACGTGCGGCACGCACTTGATAGTCGAATGGCGTAAAATCGATGGCGTCGAGCGCCAATAGGTCATCAAAGCCTGCAACCAAACTGAGGCGGTGCGCCATCAATTGGATCTGGTAGGCGCGCAAGCTGGTCGCCGGTTGCGCTGCCGCACTGGCTACCAACTCGGCCGCGGCTGGGTCGAACTTGAATTGGGGGATGATGGCGGAAACGCCAGTCGAGGCTGCCATATGTACATTATAACCCGTCATGAACGATTTTGCCGTCCTGCCCCCTTGTGCTATACTCCTCTTCGCTTCGGGGCGTAGCGCAGATTGGTAGCGCACTTGAATGGGGTTCAAGAGGTCGGAGGTTCAAATCCTCTCGCCCCGACCACAAAGGATAGAATCGGATTTACGACCGAAAAAAGCTCCCGTCTCTTTGAGTCTGCGGGAGCTTTTTGATTCCGGCACGTATGCTTGCCCAACGCCGGGCCGCATTGATTATGGATAGTCACGTGCAACAACTGCCAGGTCTAGCACCGGAAGATCTGGAATTACTCCGCAAAGTGGAAGCAGGCCTGTCGATCACGGCAGACGTGAGCCGCGCCGATATTCTACTCTGCACGCTGGTCGACCCCCAGACAGCAGTGGTGGTCTTCCACGCCATTCCCAATTCGATTTCATCGCTCTATCGTAAGGATGCCGTCGGCCGTCAGATGACGATCGACGAGCAGCCACTGCTGTTCCAGGCGCTGCGCAGCGGTGCGGGCGGGCGGCGCCAGCGCGAAGTATTGAGCAACGGCGCGCCGGTCATCCAGGACGTATTCCCCATCCACGGCCGTGAGGGGCGCGTAATTGGGGCGATGCTGGTCGAGACCAACATGATCGCCCACGAACGCCAGCGGCGGCGCAATCGCCATTTCCGCCAGGCCGTGGTTTGGATGCAGGAGATGTGCGTGCGCGGCGAGCTGGATAGCGCCCGCAACCTGGGGCCCTTTAGCCTCTATGACGGTATCTATCTTGTAGACCGTCACCGCACGATTATTTATATGAGCGGCATCGCCGCCAACCTGTTTCGCAGTGCAGGCATTGCCACAGAGGTGCACGAGCAGCCGCTGGCGTCGCTTGAAGACCGCGACGCGAAGCTGGTGGAGGAGGTGTTTGCCTCTCACCACTGTCTTGAGCGCCGCTACGAAAGTGACGACGGTCGCATATGGGTGCGAATTGCCGTACCGCTGCGCATGCCGCCCGTGCGTTGGCGCGCGGCCTGGCGCTCGCTGCCATGGGAATGGGCTTCCGGCGGCGGTGAGGATTCGGACCTGGATGGCGTCATGGTCATGCTGCACAATGCTACAGAGGCCGTGCAGAAGCAGCGCGAGCTTAACGTTAAGTCGGCTATCATCCAGGAAGTGCACCATCGCGTCAAGAACAACCTGCAAAACATTGCCGCCATTTTGCGTATTCAGGCGCGACGCGTGCAGAGCGACGAAGCGCGCACGCACCTAACCGAGGCCGTCAACCGCGTATTGAGCATGGCGGTGATTCACGAGTTTCTGAGCACTGACGAGCACCGGCCGATCAACATCAAGGATGTGTGCCAGCGCGTGGCGGCGCAGGTGGCGCAGGTATCAGGAGCGCCGGACCAGGAGATCAGTGTGCAAGTCAGCGGCTCCAACATACGCCTGCCCGCCAGCCAGGCCACACCGGTGGCCATGGTAGTCAACGAGCTGCTGCTCAACGCCGTCGAACACGGCCTGGAAGGCCGCAGCAGCGGACGCATTCTGATCCAGCTTGACGACTTGGGCGATGCCGTGCGCATCGTGGTGGAAGACAACGGCAACGGCCTGCCCCCGTCCTTTGATCCCGCGCAGCAGACGAGCAGCCTTGGCCTCCACATCGTCCACACGCTGGTCACCGACGACCTCAAGGGTAACCTCACCATGTGCCAGGCCGAGCCCCAAGGCACGCAGGCGGTGGTGACCTTCCCGAAGAAGAGCGTGAGAGTCGACTAGGAGGGTGAAGGCGCCCCCACCCTCTTACTTGGTCAGCTCGCGCCAATTCTGCTCATGCAATTCGACCTTATAATATTCGGCCGCCTTGCGGATATTGGCCCAGGCGAGATCGCGGTCGGCATCGCTGACGTCTTCGACCTGGTCAAAGCGCGCCACGGCGTTGCGCACGTGGCCGGCGCTCGTCAGCGGTTCCTTGCGCTGCTTGGGAAAGGCATAGACGCTGTCGGGCAAATCGTTGCGTTCCTGCGTGTCGAGCTTGCCCTCGACGTTGTGGGGCTTCCATGTAGGAGTCGGTTTTGCCATTGCACACCTCGTTGCATGAAATAGTTTGCAGATGAGACTGGCAATGGTGCGGTAGCATCAAGCTAGCACAATTGTACACAAGCGTAAGTACGGCATACTACTCTTTCTTGAGCCTTAATCTCTTGCTGATAGGCTGGCCAAGCACAGCGCCCCAACCGGAACAACTTCCTCGCCCAGCGCGGCGCGTTCGATGCGGACGGAGCTGATGTAGGCCGGCAGGGAACGCCGCATGGCCTGCGAACGCAGGGCGTCCCAGAAGAGTGGACCCATCAGGGAAACGCCGCCACCGATGACGATGACTTGCGGATGGAAGAGGGCCACCACGTTGGCCAGCGCCGTCGCCAATGTGGCAGTGGTCTCGCGCAAAACGCGCAGGGCGACGGCGTCGCCGTCCTCGGCCGCAGCATAGACGGTGCGGGCGTCGATGGCAGCGACAGACTCTGCGATCTGCACCATACGTGACGACTCCTGCTCCACGGCAGCACGCCGCGGCGGCCGATTGCCCAGCCGGAGCAAACGCTCTCCAATTCCACCGCGGCACCGGACTGCGGATCTGGCACATAGGTGTGCCCCACTTCGGCCATGCCGACGCCTTGCCCGTGATCGATGCGCCCATCGACAATCCAGCCGCCGCCTATGCCGCTGCCGATAGTCATGTAGAAGACGCGGCGCGCCCCACGGCCGGCGCCCAACACTGCCTCAGCCAATCCAGCGGTGGCGGCATCGTTGGCAACGACCGCCGGCCGGCCCCAGGTGTGCTGCGCCCAATCCGCCAGGCGAAATCCATCCCAACCTGCCACCTGGAACGACCTCAGCACCACGCCCGCCTGTGCATCTACCGGTCCGCCAAAGCCAATCCCGATCGCGGCCACGTCGCGCCAGTTTGCGCCGGCGCCCACCAGCAAGGCGCCGAGCATCGACGGCAGTGCGGCAACAATGCCGCTGGCGCCATGCTGCGGCTGCACGCTGCGGCGCTCGATACGCAGCACGCGGCAATCGGCGTCGCCAAGCGCGGCCTGCAGTTTGGTGCCGCCGATCTCGACGCCGATGCGCAAGCGGTGCAAGGCGGGAGGAGAGTTTGTAGGAGTATGCATTGCTTCACTAGCTCATGAACGATCATCGATTGGCACGAAGTACAGCGAGGAGTATTATAGCTGCACAACCTCACATTTTCTCATGCCTCCTTTCAATGTATTGCAGGAAAAGATTCCACAAGATCAAGCTTGCCGTATTGACTTTGTACAAACTAATGCTACACTGAAAACGGGACAGGGTGCTCCCAGTGCGGCTATATGGGGTTACGTCATTGACCGCCTGTCATCTCACATGCCTAACCGATTACAAAAAGATAATGGTCCTGGGCTCGCACGACGGCAGTGCGTCGTTCACCCCTGATCTAGCATAAGGAGGTGTAGCCGCATCAGAACAGAGTGCAGTACCAAAGCATTTGGCACAATTGTCGTCCCTTGTACAAATCATAGTCGATACGTAAGGAGCAATAGTTTATGCAATGGATCAAGCTATTTTCCGTGCTGGTCTTGCTTGCATTGGCCAGCCTGATAGCCGGCTGTGCTGCCCCAGTTGCTGCACCCAGTGCTGCCCCAGCTGCTGAGACTGCTACAACCGAAGCAGCTGCCGGCGCGGCTGCAGGGCTGACGGGCAATCTCGTCTACAATTCTTACCAGAGCGACCCTGCGCCAAAAGAAGTTGATGCCGCTCTGGTCAAGCAGTTCCAGGATGCCAATCCTGGCCTTAAGGTGACTCAGAGCACAGTCGCCCATGAAGATTTCAAGCAGGCCATTCGCACCTATCTGACGTCGTCCACCCCGCCCGATGTCATGACCTGGTTTGCAGGCAACCGCGCTCGCTTCTTCATCGACAAAGGGCTGATCATGGATATCAGCGACGTGTGGCAGAAGGAAGGTTGGGACAAAGACTTCCCGAAAGGTTTCATGGCGCTTTCCTCGGTGGATGGCAAGCAGTATTTTGTGCCTACCAGCTATTATTGGTGGGCGCTCTACTTCAACAAGGCCGTGCTTGAAAAGCACAACTTGCAGCCGCCGACAACCTGGGATGAGCTGCTCAACGTCTGTTCTGTCCTCAATGAGAATGGCGTTACTCCCATCTCGATCGGCACGAAGGCACCATGGACTGCAGCCGCATGGTTCGACTATCTGAACATGCGCGTCAACGGCCCCGAGTTCCATATCAACCTGATGTTGGGCAAGGAAAAGTACGACGACCCGCGCGTTAAGAAGGTATTCGAATACTGGGCCCAGTTGCTCAACAACGGCTGCTTCACGAAAGATGCCGCCTCCTATGCCTGGCAAGACGCCGTGACGCCGCTGGTCAAGGGCGAGGCTGGCATGTATCTGATGGGTCAGTTTATCATGGACTCGATTCCGGAGGATCAACGGGCGAACTTCGACTTTGTGCGTTTCCCGATCATCGACCCCAATGTGCCCATCGGTGAGGATGCGCCGACTGACGGCTTCTTTGCGGCCGCCAAGGCACCCGACCCCGAAGCGGCCAAGGCATTCCTGGCCTTCCTCGGCTCCAAGGAAGCACAGGAGTATGTAGCCAAGGAATTGAAGCGCGTGCCGGTGTCCACTAGTGTCGACCAGAGCATCTTCCCGCCCGAGACGCTCAAGGGTATTGAACTGCTCAAGGGAGCCGACTATGTGGCCCAGTTCTACGACCGTGATACCACTCCGGAAATGGCCGAAAAGGGCATGGCAGCCTTCCAGCAGTTCTGGTCCAACCCGGGTGATATTGACAACATTCTTGCCCAGTTGGAGAAAGATCGCGAGCTGATCTTCTCGCAAGAACAGCAATAGAACTGCAGCAATACTATCGCGTGGCGTGTGGACAACATGAAGAACAACCTTTGGGTTGCCCACACGCCCACTCCGCCTCCGTTTTCATCGACCACTGACCATTCTGCCGTCGCGTCACTCGCAGGGAGTATCGCATGACAACGCCTTCGCGCCGCAGGCGCCGTCCCGTCAATTGGACCCCTTATGTCTTTTTGGCTATCCCCCTGCTTCTGTTCTTGACATGGGTGATCGGCCCCATGATCTCGTCCTTCTATCTTAGCCTAACCAACTGGGACGGGATCTCAGCCCCGCAGTTTATTGGATTTCGCAACTATACCAGGCTGTTTGACGACCCGATCTTCTACACGGCTCTCTTTAACAATTTGAAGTGGTTGATTTCGTTTATCACGGTGCCGGTCATCGGCGGTCTTGCCCTTGCTATGGTGCTTAACGGTACCATCCCTGGGGGGCGCGGGATCAAAGCTGCCTTTTACTCACCGTATATTTTGGCTCCGGTCGTCGTCGGGTTGATCTTTGGCTGGATCTACCTCCCGGCCGGCGGCCTGCTAAATACTACGCTGGAGTTTGTCGGACTTGGCGCCCTGGCGAGCGGCTGGCTGAGTGTGCCCTGGCTCGCTACGTGGTGCATCATTGCCGCTGCGATCTGGCGCCAGGTAGGATACGTAATGACGCTCTACCTGGCCGGGCTGCAAGGTGTGGACCCGTCGCTGATCGACGCCTCCCGCGTCGACGGCTGCACTGGTTGGCAAACCTTTCGCAATGTCATTCTACCGTTGCTCAACCCGGTGACCGTCGTGGTAGTAGTCATCAGCGTGATCGACTCACTGCGTTCCTTTGACCTGGTCTATATTATGACGCGTGGAGGACCAGGCAACGCCTCTACCGTGCTCGCCAACTTCATGTATATCGAAGCGTTCAATAATTACAAGATGGGCTACGGCGCCGCGATTGCGGTGATGCTCTTCTTAATCAGCGCGGTATTTATCTTTATCTATCTTTGGCGCACACTCAGCACGGAGTTGGAATACTAGCGAGGCTATCATGACTACAACGACTGCCACGACTACACCTGTGACGCCTGCCAAACGGTCCGGACCGAGCCTGCGCGTGGTCCTGTACATAGTCGTCTACCTGCTCACCGCGTTGTGGCTGGTGCCCGTGCTGGTTGCGTTGATCACCTCCTTACGCTCGAACAGCGAGATTATTGCTCAAGGCATCTGGTCGTTACCCAGCAAGATCTCATTCGACAGCTTTATCGAGGCTTGGAATCGCGGCGGCCTGTCGCATTATCTGCCGAACAGCTTCATCATTACCTTGCCTTCCTTGGTCATCACGCTGTTCTTTTCCTCGCTGGCTGGCTTTGCATTGGCGCGCTTCAAGTTTCCCGGCGAGCGGCTGATCCTATTTGTATTTGTCGCCGGCATGATGCTTCCTTTCCAGATCCTGCTGCTGCCTGTCTTCCGCCTCAGTGACTGGCTTGGCATCTACGACAGCTACTTGGCCGTAATCATGATTCACAGCGCTTTTCAACTTGGCTTCTGCACCTTCATTCTGCGTAACTATATGCGCACGATCCCCGGCGAAATTCTGGAGGCGGCGCGCATGGATGGCTGCGGTGAGTTCCGTATATACGGGCGAATTATGTTGCCGCTATCACTGCCCGCTATCGCTGCTATCGCCACGCTGGAGTTCACCTGGATCTTCAACGACTTCCTGTGGGCATTGATACTGATTCAGAATGATGCCCTCAAACCAGTCACTACGGGTCTCGCTGCCCTGCAAGGCCAATACATCCAGGATTGGACGGTTATCATCGCCGGTTCACTCATTGCTACAATGCCCACCGTGCTCGTCTTCCTGTTTCTCCAGCGCTACTTTATCCAAGGATTGACGCTTGGTGCAACCAAGGGTTAGGCATATGCAGCAGACACTGCGCGCTGAGCAGCAGCCCGTGCGCCTGCGTGAGGCATTCCCCCTCCTGCGCCTGCTCGATCCTGGTCGCTACACAGGCTTGGTCGTGGGCTCGTTTGTGTTGGCGCTGAGCGTCAGCACGATGGCCGTCTACAACCGCTGGCTGCCCCTGTGGATGGCAACGGCGTTGGTGCTGGTGGTGATGCTGCCGGCGGGCGTGCTCAAGTGGCGCGACGACAAGCGCGCCTACGGCACGACGATCATGATTCTGAGCATCTTGGTCAGCGCCCAGGGGCTGCACACGCTCGAACACCTGGCACAGTGGACACAGTATCATGCTCTTTATTGGACCATGCGCCAGTCGAGCGGCTTGCTGTCGCCGGCCAACGCCGAATGGGTGCATTTTGTCTGGAACTGGTCGGTTCTTCTCGCCGTGGTCTTGCTGCTGCGCGGCGGCGTACGCAATGTATGGGTTTGGCTTCTGTTGGCCGTAACCGGCTTTCACGCCGTCGAACACACCTACACCTTTGTGCGCTACCAGATGGTATTGGCCGACCTGCGCGGGCTGGGCATCGAGAATATTCCAGCGCAGGGGCTGCCGGGAATCGTCGGCCGGGACGGCTGGCTGGCGCGCAGCGAATGGACGCGCAATACGTGGATTTGCGGGCTGCCGGGCATCACCACCGCCGTGCGTTTGGACGTACATTTCTGGTGGAACGCCATTGAAATGGCAGTGATCCTGGTAGGAGCACACGTATTTCTGCGCAAAATGCCGCCGTTTGGTAAACCATCTAGCTGAGTCGGCTCGATCAAATAAAAGGAAGCAAGGCAAAAAAATGAAGGAACTGAATCTATTGTACAAGCCTGACGCAAGTCAGGCCTGTGCGCGTATGGAGGCGTACTGGAACAAGGCGATTCTGGATCGGCCGCCGGTGCTGCTGACGGCGCCCAAGCCTAATCCCCAGCCGCTGCCGCAGAAGCAGCACGCCTCGCTGGCTGAGCGCTGGATGGACGTGGAATATGTCGTCGAGTCGGGCGCCATTGCCGCCGCCAATACCTATTGGGCGGGCGACGGGCTGCCGATGGTCTGGCCTAACCTGGGACCGGAGATTCTGACGGCCTGCATGGGCGCGTCGCTCACCTTTGGCGAATCCACCTCGTGGTCCAAGCCTATCCTGCATGACTGGAACGACATCCCCAAACTCGTCATCGACGAGAAAAGCCCCTATCTGCAGACCATCCTGGCGATGCAGCGGCTGTCGCTGGAAATGGGCCAGGATAAGTGGATCACCGGGCTCACCGACATTCACCCCGGCGCGGACCTGGCCGCCTCATTTCGCGATCCACAGCAGTTTTGCGTCGACCTGATGGACGCTCCGGAAGAGGTGCATGCGCTGATGCGGCAGATCTTCTGGGCGTTTTTCGACTTCTACAACATGCAGCGCGACCTGATGCTGGCGGCCGGCCAGACCGTCACCTCGGCCTGGCTGCCGCTCTACTGCACGGACGGCCGCTACTATATTCCTTCCTGCGACTTCTCGATCATGGTTTCGACCGACATGTACCGCGAGTTCTTCCTGCCCGAACTGCTGGCCGAAATCGCATGGCTGGACCGCACGATCTACCACCTCGACGGGCCGGGTGCGCTGCGCCACCTGGATACGCTGCTTGACATCGGCCAACTGGATGCTATTCAATTCGTCTATGGCGACGGCGCCAAGCCCGCCTCACGTTGGATGCACGTGTTCAAGCGCATTCAGGATGGTGGCAAGAACCTGCACATCACCATGGAGCCATGGGAGATGGACGCGTTCATGGAGAACCTGCGTCCCGAAGGCGTCATGCTGCAGATGGAGGCGTCCTCGGTCGAGGAAGCGGACGCTGTTCTGCAGAAGATCGCCAAGTGGAAGTAACCGGCTGGTGACCCAGGCCGCAAATCAAACCTAGCAACAAAGTCCATCGGTTCAACAAGCTAAAGCATGTTCTGCTTGAGCATTGAACGCTATTATGGCATCACTGTGTAGCCCGCATGCCCTCGTGCCCACATTCGCCAATGGGGGGCATAACGCCCAATCAATAGAATGGAATTACCTGTGACCAGAGAATCCGCTACCGACACCGTACATGCCTGGGCGGAAGAGGTGATCATTCCCACCTACCCGGTCGGCCGGCCGGAGAAAAACCCCATATTCCTCGAGAAGCGTGTCTACCAGGGTTCGAGCGGCGTCGTCTATCCCCACCCTGTCATCGAACGCGTCTATGACGAACCGGTGCAGCAGGCCTGGACGGCCGTGTTCCTCGAGAACCGCTATCTCAAAATCATGATCCTGCCACAGCTGGGCGGGCGTGTGCAGATGGCGCTGGACAAGACCAACGGCTACCACTTTATCTATTACAACCGTGTGATCAAGCCGGCCCTGGTAGGCCTGGCCGGTCCGTGGTTATCGGGCGGCATCGAGTTTAACTGGCCGCAGCATCACCGCCCTTCCACCTATCAGCCCATGCAGTGGCGCATCGACGAGGGTGCGGACGGCAGCCGCACCGTCTGGTGCGCCGAGTACGAGATCATGTTCAACACCAAGGGCATGCACGGCTTTCGGCTGTACCCCGATCGTGCCTATCTGGAGATCGACGTGCAGCTCTACAACCGCACGGCCGAGCCACAGACGTTCCTGTGGTGGGCCAACCCGGCAGTGCACGTCAACGACAACTACCAGTCGGTCTTCCCACCCGACGTGCATGCAGTCATGGATCACGGCAAGCGCGACGTATCGGACTTCCCCATCGCCACCGGTACCTATTACAAGGTGAACTATGCGCCGGGGACCGATATCTCGCGCTACAAGAACATCCCTGTGCCGACGTCGTATATGGCCTATCACTCCGACTTCGACTTTATGGGCTGCTACGATCACGGGCCGCAGGCGGGCATGATGCACGTGGCCAACCACCACGTCGTGCCCGGCAAGAAGCAGTGGACGTGGGGCACGAGCGACTTTGGCCAGGCGTGGGACCGGCAGCTGACCGACGAAGACGGGCCCTACATCGAGCTGATGTGCGGCGCCTATACCGACAACCAGCCCGACTTCGCGTGGATTATGCCGGGCGAGGAGAAACGCTTCACCCAGGTCTTCATGCCGTACAAGCGCATCGGAGGGGCCAAGAACGCCAGCCGCGAGGTAGTGGTCAACCTGGAGGTCAAGGGAACCGAGGCCGTAATCGGCGTGTACATCTCACGCCCTCGCACCGTACGCGTCGAACTGCTGCTGCGGTCAGAGCCGATCTATATACGTACGCTAGAACTGACGCCGGAGACAGCGCTGGTGGAGACTGTCATAGCGCTGCAAAGCAACGCCCTGCTGCGCAGCGGCGGGCAGTCTGCACACAATATCCTGGTGGAGCAAGACCTGGCGCTGCGGGTGTGGGGCGTAGATGGAGAGCTGGAGGAACGGCTGATCGAGTACAGGCCGTTGCCCGATTCCAAGCCCGATATTCCTTCCCCTGCCACGCCGGCCAGGCCACCGGCCGAGATCATGTCAAACGAGGAGTTGTTTCTCAACGGCCTGCACCTCGAACAATACCGGCACGCCACCTATGCGCCGGAACCTTACTACGAAGAGGCGTTACGTCGCGACCCGTTGGACAGCCGCTGTAACAACGCGCTGGGCCTGCTGCTGTTGCGGCGCGGCAAGTTTGTGGCGGCGGAACGCTATTTCCGCACCGCCATCCGCAGCCTGACGCGGCGCAATCCCAACCCCTATGACGGCGAGCCGTACTACAATCTGGGGTTGGCGCTCAAGTTCCAGGACCGCTATGACGAAGCGTTCGACGCCTTCTACAAAGCAGTGTGGAATGCAGCCTGGCAGGATGCGGCGTACTTCGAACTGGCGCAGATGGCGGCACGCAGCGGGCGTTGGGAGGAGGCGCTGGACCTGGCAACGCGTTCGCTCGAACGTAACTGGCGGCGGCACCAGGCCCGTCACCTCAAGATTGCTATCCTGCGCAGGCTCCGACGCGTGAGCCAGGCGGCAGCGGAGGTTCAATTGGCGCTCTCGCTGGACCGTATGGAGTTCGGCGCCCTGTGGGAAAGCAATATCCTCGATGGCGACCCGCAGTTCGAGCAGTTGGCGGGCGGCAACGCAGAGATCTTGATGGCAATTGCCCTGGATTACATACACGCCGGAATGTGGGCCGAGGCATTGGCACTGCTCGACGCGATCGTGACGGCATCCCCGCTGCGCGACTACTATCGAGGCTGGATTTACGCCCAGAGTGGCCAGCGCGAGGCAGCACAGGCAGCCTTTGTGGCGGCCGCAGCCCAGCCAGCCGCCCTCTGTTTTCCAAACCGGCTCGACGATGTGCGGGCATTGCAGACGGCAATACGCTTTAACCCGCAGGATGCGCACGTCCTGTATCTCCTAGGCGTCTTCTGGTATGGCCACCGCCGCTATGAGGAAGCACTCGAGTATTGGGAGCGGTCGCGCACGTTGGACGACAGCTTTCCCAGCGTCCACCGCAACCTGGGGCTGGCCTATTTCAACAAGCGGCATGACCCAACAGCGGCGTTGGCGGCCTACGAACGGGCGTTTGCGCTTGATCCGGCCGATGGACGCGTGTTCTTCGAGTTAGACCAGTTGTACAAGCGGCTCAACCACGACCCGGCACAGCGACTGGCGCGTCTAGAGCACTACGCCGAATTGGTGGAACAGCGCGACGACCTGTCGATCGAGCGTATCAGCTTGCTCAACTTGCTGGAACGGCACGACGAAGCCTACGAGTTGCTGATGGCCCGTAATTTCCATCCTTGGGAGGGCGGCGAAGGCAAGGCCACGGCGCAATATGTGGCGAGCCTGGTCGCCAAGGCCAAGGCGCACCTGGCGAGGGGAGAGGCGCAGGCGGCGATCGATCGCCTGGAGGTAGCGCAGGTCTATCCGCATAACCTGGGCGAAGGCAAGCTGCACGGCGCACAGGAAAATCACATCTTCTACTATCTAGGCTGTGCCTATGAAATGCTGGGCGACGGCACAGGGGCCACAGCTGCCTTCGAGCGGGCATCTGCCGGTCTGAGTGAACCCACCTCGGCTATGTATTACAACGACCAGCCGCCGGACATGATCTTCTACCAGGGGCTGGCGCGGCGCAAGCTCCGGCGCGAGCAGGAGGCGGAAAGTATCTTCCGCAGGCTGGTCGAATATGGACAGGCGCACCTGTACGACGACGTGCAGATGGATTATTTCGCCGTCTCGCTGCCCGACTTCCTCGTCTTTGACGACGACCTGGGTACGCGCAATCGCATCCACTGCCACTACGTGACAGGACTGGGCCAATTGGGGATGCAGGACAGACAGCGAGCATTGCAGGAGTTCGACGAAGTCTTAACGTTGCGGGCGGACCACCTGGGGGCCTACATCCACAAGGGGATGGCATAAATGATCGATCTTTCCGGCGTTTGGCAGTTTGCGATTGATCCGGACGACATAGGCCTCGACCAGCAGTGGTGGAAGCAGGGCCTGGCGCAGCAAATTCGGCTGCCCGGGTCATTGCAAGAACAAGGCTACGGTGAAGATCCAGGCCTGGATACTGCCTGGGTAGGCACGATCATCGACCGCTCGCTGTTTGAGGATCCGCGGTACGCGCCCTATCGCGAATCCGGCAACTTCAAGGTTCCCTTCTGGCTGCAGCCCGACAAGCATTACAACGGTGCGGCCTGGTACCAGCGCTCGGTCGAGATTCCGACCGATTGGCAGGGACGGCGCGTCACGCTGACGCTGGAACGCCCCCATTGGGGAACAACCGTATGGCTGGAAGAACGCTGCCTTGGCACGCAGGACAGCCTCTCCACGGCACACGTCTACGACCTCGGCACGGGAGTGCGGCCAGGGTTACACCGGCTGACGATCCGCGTCGACAACCGCATCCTTGTCGACGTAGGTCCCAACGCGCACAGCGTCACCGACCACACGCAGACCAATTGGAATGGCATCGTGGGGCGCATCGGGCTGGAGGCCGGGCCTGCAATCTGGGTGCGCAACGTGCAGGTGTTTCCCAACGTGGCTGAGAAATCGGCCCGCGTCAAGATCGACTTTGCCAGCGCCCTGGGCACGCCCGGCCGCGGTACGGTGATGGTCGCCGCCGTGGCGCGCAACACACCAATCGAGCACAGGCCAGAGCCCCTGGTAGCCGCGCTGCAATTCTCTGCCCTGGATGGGCTGGCAGACCCCGACCTCTCGACGCGCGGTGGGCACGTGGATATCGAATATCCCCTGGGCGACGGGGCGCTGCTGTGGGACGAGTTTCAGCCTGCATTGTACGACCTCTCCGTACAGCTCGACGTCGAAAGTGGGGGGCAGCAGCATCTGGCCACTCATATGGTCACCTTTGGCTTGCGCGAGATCACGCCGCAGGGTACGCAGTTGGCAATCAACGGGCGGCCGATCTTTCTGCGCGGCACGCTCGAATGCTGTATCTTTCCACTCACCGGCTACCCGCCCACCGACGTGGAGTCCTGGAAGCGCGTCGTACGCGTCTGCCAGGCCCACGGCCTCAACCACATCCGCTTCCATTCGTGGTGCCCGCCGGAGGCTGCCTTTGTGGCCGCCGACGAGCTGGGCTTCTACTACCAGATCGAGATTGCATCGTGGGCCAACCAGGGTGCAGCTATCGGCGAGGGCCGGCCGCTCGACCAATGGCTTTATGCCGAAGCCGACCGCATCGTGAATGCTTATGGCAATCACCCGTCATTTGTGCTGATGGCCTACGGCAACGAGCCGGCCGGGCGTGACGCAGAATTCCTGGCGCTGTGGAACACCTACTGGCGCAAGCGCGACGGGCGGCGCGTGTACACGGGCGGCGCAGGCTGGCCCAAGATTCCCGAGAACCAGTATCACAACACCTTCGAGCCGCGCATCCAGTTGTGGGGCGCCGAGCTCAAGTCGCGCATCAACGCAATGCCGCCGGAGACGCGCACCGACTACCGTGAGTACATGCCGGCTGCGGGTATGCCGGTGATCAGCCACGAGATTGGGCAGTGGTGCGTCTATCCCAACTTTGCCGAGATCGACAAGTACACGGGCGTGCTCAAGGCTAAAAACTTCGAAATCTTTCGCGATTTTCTCGCAGCCAACCACATGGGCGACCAGGCGCACGACTTTTTGATCGCCTCGGGGAAGCTGCAGGCGCTGTGCTACAAGGAGGAGATCGAGTCTGCGCTGCGCACGCCGGGCATGGCAGGGCTGCAGCTGCTCGATCTGCACGACTTCCCAGGCCAGGGCACAGCGCTCGTAGGCGTGCTCGACCCGTTCTGGGACGAGAAGGGCTACATCACGGCCTCCGAGTTCCGCCGTTTCTGCAACAGCACCGTGCCCCTGGCGCTGCTCGACAAGCGCTACTGGTGCGTGGGTGAGACGCTAACAGCAGACATCACCATCGCCCACTATGGACCGCGGCCGCTGCACGATGCACGCGTCGACTGGCAGTTGATCGACTCCGATGGCGGTGTGGCGGCAGGCGGCACACTCGAGGTAGGCACGGTGGAGATCGGCACGGGCGTTATTCACGGTGCGATTCGCCAGCCGCTGGGCGACGTGCGATCGGCGCAGAAGCTGCGCCTGGTGATAGCGGTGACGGCAGGCGATGCCGGCGGCGCAGGCGATCGCTTGCGCTTCGAAAACGACTGGGACCTGTGGGTCTTTGCCGACGAGCTGGATGCGGCATGGCCGGAGTCGGTGCACGTGTGTGCACGGTTGGATGCCGAGGCGCACGCGGCGCTGGAAGCGGGACGCACCGTACTGATGTTGCCGCCGGCAGACGAAGTCGACGCTCCCGCCGTGTTGGGCTTCTCCAGCGTTTTCTGGAACACGGCCTGGACGCGCAACCAGGCCCCGCACACGCTGGGTATTCTGTGCGACCCGGCTCACCCGGTCTTTGCCCATTTCCCGACCGAGAGCCACAGCAACTGGCAGTGGTGGGAGCTGGTTCACGGTGCCGCGGCTATGCACATGGATCACCTGCCCCCCGACCTGCGCCCGCTGGTGCAGGTGATCGACACCTGGTTCGAAGCGCGCCGGCTGGGGCTGCTGTACGAGGCACAGGTAGGCGACGGTCGCCTGGTCGTCTGCTCGATGGATTTGCAGAGTGACCTGGAGCACCGGCTGGTGGCGCGGCAGATGCGCTACAGCCTGGTGCAGTATTTGGCCGAGTAAGCACCGGACAACCATAGCCGGCGCTGTTCGCCTCCGAATCGCCTAACGGCGACTCCTATGGCACAATAAAGGGTGCAGCCGCTCTCAAGGTGGTCTGCACCCTTTACCATTCCAAAATCAAACCGCCAAGAAGGAGCAGCATCATGGCAGTACAATACAAGCGCCTGGGCAAGCATGGAGCCCTGGTCAGCAATCTGTGTCTCGGTACGATGAACTTCGGCTGGGTCACCGACGAGGCCGACAGCTTCCGCATCATGGACCGTGCCTTGGAACTGGGCATCAACTTCTTCGACACGGCCGACGTCTATGGCTGGGGCGGCGAACAGGGCGACACCGAGCTGATCATCGGCCGCTGGTTCGCCCAGGGCGGCGGACGGCGAGATGCCGTCATCCTCGCCACCAAGGTCTTTAACCCGGTGAAGCGCAAGGAGAACCGCGCCGAGCCCAACACCGATGGCCGCAGCCTATCGGCGGTGAAGATCAAGAAGCACTGCGACGGCAGCCTCAAACGCCTGCAGACCGACTGGATCGACATCTACCAGATGCATCACGTGGACCGCGAGTGCCCGTGGGATGAGACATGGCAGGCGTTTGACTCGCTGGTCGATCAGGGCAAGGTTGTCTATGTCGGCTCCAGCAACTTCGCCGGCTGGGATATTGCGACGGCCTGCCAGGAGGCTTCCAAGCGCGGCATGATGGGGTTGGTAAGCGAGCAAAGCATCTACCACCTCAACAACCGCATGATCGAGCTGGAGGTCATCCCCGCCTGCCGCCACTATGGGCTGGGGCTGATCCCGTGGAGCCCGTTGGGGGGCGGCCTGCTGGGCGGCGCCTTGGCCAAGGCTGCGGCCGGCCGCCGCGGCAGCGAGGACTTCCAGAAAGAAGTCGAGACGCATCGGCCAAAGCTGGAGAAATATGAGGCTCTTTGCAAGGAGATCGGCGAGAACCCGGCCAATGTGGCGCTCGCCTGGATGCTGCACAACCCGATCGTCACGGCGCCCATCATCGGCCCGCGCACGATCGAGCAGCTCGACGACGCGATTCGGGCCACCGAGCTAACCTTTGACGACGAGTTCATGGCCAAGCTGGACGAGATCTTCCCCGGCCCCGGCGGCGAAGCCCCCAAGGCCTACGCCTGGTAGTGATTGTTGCCTCGCTCCGTCCACTAGCCTCCAGGTTGGAGAGGTTTCATGGAGGGAGCGAGGCAACAATCTTCAACTCAGTGCAGTCGCCGGCTGCACCATCCCACCAGCTACCGTTAACAGCTGTGCCCCGGCGCGAAAATCCGGCGCAAAGTCATCCCAGTCGGTTGTAGTCAGAACCGCCTGGTCCGCGTCGCCCAGCACTTGCAGCAGCAGCGAGCGGCGCTGAGCATCCAGTTCGCTCATGACGTCATCTAGTAGGAGCAGCGGCGCCGATCCCGTCGCTTCCGTCATGGCGCGCACTTCGGCAAGTTTTAGAGCCAGGGCAGCACTGCGTTGCTGGCCGCGGCTGCCAAACAGCCGCAGGTCGCGCCCGTTGACGAGAAAGCGCAGGTCGTCACGATGGGGTCCATACATGGTTGTGGCGGATAAAATCTCCCGCGCTCGCCGGCCGGCCAACTTGCGCTGATAGGCACTCGCCACCTCCTCCACAACCAGCGGCTCGCGCTTGACCTCGCTCGACAACCCCTCGCGCAGCTGCTCGTATTCATGGTCAGCCAGGTTGCCGGGGTTGAAGCTGGAAAGGTATTGCAGCGTCAATGCTTCGCTCCCACCACTTAGCTCGGCATGACGCGCCTGGGCCGTCTGCTCCAACTCGAGCACAAAGGCATGGCGGCGGGCGACCACGAGCGCCCCGTGCAGCACGAGTCGCTCATCCCAAAAAGCAAGCTGCGCCTCGACAGCAGCAGAACCAGGATTGACGCCTTGGTCGCGCAGGCTGCGCAACAGGCTGTTGCGCTGCGTCACGACCTGTTGAAATGCTGCCAGCGATCGGCAGTAGCTGCGGTCGATCTGGCAGAGAGCAATATCCAGATAGCGGCGGCGCTCGCCCGGCGCACCATCCACCAGCCGGATATCCTCGGGCAGAAACAACACGGCGCGCATGAGGCCGACCAGGTCAAGCCCCCTGCGTGGTGCGCCGTTGATCTTGATCTGCTTGGCGAAGTTGGTGCCGTCGTTGCGCGGGGTGAGTAGAATCTCCAGGTCGATCGCACGCGCATCCGTCTGCACGTGACCCGCCACGCGACAGTAGGGAATCGGCTCGGCCTGCGCCAGCCAATCGACGATCTCGCGCTCGGTTTGGGCATGGACCGGCTTGCTGGTGGCGAGATAAAAGATCGCCTCGAGCAAGTTGGTCTTGCCCTGTGCGTTCTGCCCCTGTAACAACGTGAGCCGGCCCGTTAAGTCCAGCTCGAGCCGCTGGTAGTTACGAAAATGGGTTAGCGACAGGTGCGACAGGTGCATGGGCAGGCTGCGCTCTTTTACTAGTCAGGTCGGCGACCAGGACGTCGAGCAGCGTGTCTTCGTCGCCACCCGTCTTCATGGCCATATCGGTTTCAAGCAGCCGGTCCATAATAGCATCCAGTTCTTGAAAGCTGTAAAGGCCCACCAGCTTTTGTGCCTTCTCGACGGGAAAACTCTTCTCACCCAGCTCGGCGGCAATCTTGTCGGCTGCCATCACTCCACGGTGCATCATCGCCTTGACCTGGATGAGCAGGCGATACTGGCGGGAGATCGAGCTGAGCATGGCCAACGGGTGCTGGTCATTGCGGCGCAGTTCGCGCAAGGCGTGCATGGCCTTGCTGGGGTTGCGCTGGCAGAGGCCGTCGGTCAGGTTCCAGATCATCTCTTCCGAGGCATCGGCCACCATGGCACGCACGTCCTGGGCAGTGATGGGGCGGCCGTAGGCGTAGAGCGACAGCTTCTCCAGCTCATTGTCGAGCTGGCGCAGGTTGCGCCCGACAAAGTTCGCCAACAAGGCTACCGCGTCAGGCTGGATGGCAATCTTGCGTTCTCGGACATGCTGCTGGATCCAGGCCGGCAGCGCCTTTGGGTCCGGTGTTGGCAGATCTACGAGCTGCACCGTTTGGGCCTTGGCCAGTGCCTCCAGGCCGGGGATTTTGCGCTCGGGTTGGCCGCCGGCGGCAGGCAGGGTAAAGCCCTTATACAGGCTGCGGCGCTTGTCCACCGCACCGTCGACAAACACCAGGTCACAGGTTTCAGGTGCAGCCGGCAGGCGGGTGAGCAAGCCAGCGGCTTCAACAAAGGCGGCACTGCCCGGCGCTTTGGCGGCGGCCATGCGCTTGTCCAGCGCGTCCAAGTAGCCGCGCACGATCAGCAGCCGTTTCTCGGTCAAGAACGGCATGAGGGCAGCCTCGGCCAATAGGCGTACGGGGTCAACCTGGCCTGGTCCTAGCTCGGCAATGTTCAGGCTGGCCAACTCCGGATCGCCCAGTGCCGCCTTTAGCTCGGCCAGCCGGTGTCCGACCAGGTATTCGTCGGCGTTGAGAAAGAGATAGACCACTGCGATATACCGTGGCGGCAGACTGCTGCCGATCAGTCGAAGGAAACGCGATAGGCGTGCACGCCCGCCAATTCGACGGGCCGGATCGACTTGATCCAACGATCGCCGACGCTGGCCAACGTCGTGTAGTTTTGCAGCCGCAGGCCAAGCGGCTGCGCTACGATGAGTGCAGGCACGACCAGGAGCAGCGCAGCGGCAAAACGTTCGCCGGGCACGCGGGCTGTGCCCTTGCCTGTCAATCGGCTGCCCATCAGCGCCGCTGCAGTAGCCATGATGCCGGTGACAGCCAGGTTCGTACCGCAATTGGGGTGGATAGCCAGGCTGCTCTCGCCCGCCTGCAGGTGCAGCAGGGCATCGGAGACGGCGCGACGCACCTGGTCGAGCGGTACGTCGCCAAAAATGGTAAAGCCACCCGCGTCACTGTAGCCTGCCATGCGGCGCCCCGGCAGGCGCGAAGTTAGCAGGTGCAGCGTGGCATGTTCGATGGCGTGATGCTGGCGGGTGCGCCGGACGGCGTCTTTTACGGTGGTAAGCATGGAGCCATTTTACCATGAAAATGAGAAGACACCGAGTTTCTGGCGAGCGTCGCTTGTCGCAAGCGACGCTCGCTTGAGAAACTCGGTGTCTGCCATTCTCGTCAGGACGCCAAGTTTACAGCAGCGCCTTGGCCTTGGCCACGACGTTCTCTGCCGTCAAGCCAAATTCCTTGTAGAGCGTCTGGAACGGTGCGCTGGCGCCGAAATGGTCGAGGCCGATACGGGCGCTCTTGGCCGGGTCGTTGCCGGTCCAGCGTTCCCAGCCAAAGGTGGTGGCAGCTTCAACTGAGAGCTTAGCCACACCGGCGGGCAGCACGGACTGGCGGTACGCTTCGTCCTGCTTTTCGAACAGTTCCCAGCACGGGAGCGACACCACACGCACACCCACACCTTCGGCGACGAGCTGCTTGGCGGCGTTGTAGGCGATGTCCAGCTCGCTGCCCGTGGCGATCAGCACAAGCTGCAGGCCGTTGGGCGCGTTCTCGTAGAAGACATAGCCGCCCTTGAGCAGGTCCTCAGCGGCGCCTAAGCCATCGGCCGCGCGGTCGTAGGTTGGCAGGTTCTGGCGGGTGAGAGCCAGCACAGTCGGGCTGTGGGTATTGAGCAGGGCGGCACGCCAGGCCTGCGCTGTCTCGTTCGCGTCGCCGGGACGGATGACCGTCATGTTGGGGATGGCGCGCAGGGCTGCCAGATGCTCGATGGGTTGGTGCGTTGGGCCGTCCTCGCCCAGGCCGATGCTGTCGTGGGTCAGCACGTAGATCACGCGTAGCCCGCTCACTGCCGCAAGGCGCATGGCGCCACGCATATAGTCGCTGAAGACGAGGAAGGTGCCGCCATAGGGCAGCACGCCGCCGTGCAGCGCCATGCCATTGAGGATGCCCGCCATGCCGTGCTCGCGCACGCCAAAATGAATGTTGGGGCCAGCAAAGTCGCCTGCCTTGATAAACGGCTGGCCCTCGATCGTCGTCTTGTTGCTGCCCGCCAGGTCGGCGCTACCGCCAATTAGGTTGGGCAGTACCTTGGACAGGGCATTAAGCGTCTTGCCGCTGGTATTGCGCGTGGCGTCGCCCTTGGGTGACGGCGGGAAGACTGGGAGCGCCTCTTCCCAGCCGTCCGGCAGTTCACTTGCCAGTATGCGCTGCAGTTCGGCCGCTTCGGCTGGGTAGGCCTTGGCGTAGGCGGCAATCAGCTCGTTGTATGCCGCCTCAAGGGCAGCGCCGCGGCGCTTGGCCTGATCAAAGTAGGCGCGTACGTCGTCAGGTACGTAGAATGCCGGCTCCAGTGGCCAGCCCAAATTTTCTTTCGTCGCCTTGAGCTCATCGGCGCCGAGTGGCTCGCCATGTGCCTTTGAAGTGCCGGCGCGGCTAGGGCTGCCATAACCGATCACGCTTTTGCAGCCGATGATGCTGGGGCGAGGGTCGGCCTGGGCAGCCTCGACGGCGGCGGCAATCGCAGCGCTGTCAAGCGCATCGATGCCGCGCTGCACGTGCCAGCCGTAAGCCTCAAAGCGCATGGCCCAATCTTCGCTGTACGAGGCGCTGGTCTTCCCGTCGATGGTGATGCCATTGTCGTCATACAGATAAATGATCTTACCTAACTGCAGGTGACCTGCCAGGCTGGCGGCCTCACTGGCCACACCTTCCATCAGGTCACCATCCGACACGATGGCGTAGATAAAGTGGTCGACCACGTTAAAGCCCGGGCGATTGTAGCGCTGCGCCAGCCACTGCTCGGCGATGGCCATACCTACACCATTGGAGAAGCCAGCGCCCAGCGGGCCGGTCGTGGTCTCGACGCCCTTGGTGTGATGGACCTCGGGGTGACCCGGTGTCTTGGAACCCCATTGGCGGAAGCGGCGCAGCTCGTCGAGCGGCAGATCATAGCCGGTCAGGTGCAGCATGCTGTATAGCAGCATCGAGCCATGCCCGGCGCTGAGCACGAAGCGGTCGCGGTTGGCCCAGTCCGGATTGGCCGGGTTGTAGTGCATCAAGCGCGTCCACAGCGTCAGGGCAGGCAGCGCCATGCCCATCGGCAGGCCGGGGTGACCCGAATTGGCAGCCTGTACGCCGTCTGCGGCCAGCATGCGGATCGTGTTAGCGGCCTTCTTTTCAAAGTCGGCCGGCAGCGCAACATCAAAGCTGGGAACAGCAGTTTGTGAAGTCATAGAAGAGTCCTTTTGCCTAATCTTGTTCTGTCGCCGGCAGCTAGTGCGGCGATGCTTCTTTGAATATTGCGAATTGTCTTACACGGGCGGCAAGTTGTCAATTGATCTTCTACCTGCTGCGCGCGGGTTGCTTTTGCTGTTGATCTTGAATCGCGCTGAATCCAGGCGCATAATGGAAGGCGGCAACTCAACCTCATGGGGCATCGCCGCCTGCACAGCCGCTATCACCCATCTTCTGCCTGGGAGATGATCGATGCGTGCACGAACTATTTATCCTCTGCTATTCTCGGGTCTATTTCTCCTGCTCACAACGTTTCTTATGTTTTGGGGCAGTTCGCCCACGCCAGGCTGGGCCAGCGGCAGCGCCTGGACTGATCTGCAAGGTCCCAACGGGGGGCCGGCGCAGGCCATCGCGATCAACCCTGATTATCCAGGCGACCTGACTGTCCTCGCCGGTGGCGGGCACGACTTGCTTTACGCCAGTTGGAAGGGATATGGCATCTTCCGCTCGCTCGACGGTGGCGCTAGTTGGAGCCCGCCGGGCGGCCCCACAGATGGTGCGCTGCTGGACGTAGCGTTCTCACCTCGCTGGCACAACGACGGCATGGCCGTAGCAGGGCTGTGGCAGGGCTTTTGGATTACCCATGACCGCGGCGCCACCTGGCAGCAGTTGTCCGGCGACGATATCGGCGCGCCGGGTTGGGTAGGAGCCGTCGCCATCAGTTCGCCCGCTCCGGGCGAATACACAATGTTGGCCGGCGGCGCCTGGGGTGGACTCTACCGCTCCGTCGATCAAGGCGTAACCTGGAGCACCTTGTTTGACCCCGGCGGTGTAACCCGGATCCTGTTTGATCCGTTTGCGCCCACCATCGCATGGGCAGCGGCCGGCCAGGGTCTCTGGCGTTCTACTGACGGCGGGCTGCAGTGGACACGCGTGACGACTGCCACCACAGCCTATGACGTCGCGCTTGGACCTAATCGACGGGTCTTCTCCATTTTTGACGGCCGCGCCTGGTACAGCGCCGACGGCGGCCGATGGCACCCCATCGACAACTCCGCCCTCCAGTTTCTCGACACGCTCGGCGTCAGCGCCGACGGATTGGGCCTGTTTATGGCTGCCGGGCCAAATCTGTATCGCTATGACGTCGCCTCCAACAGCCTCCTGACGGCAACCACGAGCCTGCCGATTGGCGACATCGAGCAGATCGCCGTCTCGCCCCATTTCGGCCAAGATCAGACGCTCTGGATAGGCGCACCCGATGGCGTCTGGATCAGCCATGACGCCGGCGCTACATTTGTACACGCCCCTGGCTTTGCACCTTTCGAACTCCGCAGCGTTCGCTCCGCCGGCGGCGCGCCCGATAGCGACCTCTTTGCTGCCGGCGCAGAGGGCGTCTGGCAACTGCGCGGCGGCAGTTGGCAGTCGCTCAATCGCCAGATGCTGGGCAGCGCCGCGACCGTTAACACGGACCTGGCGATCAGCCCCGCCTACGCCCAAGACCACACGCTGTTTACCGTCCACGGCGTCGCCAATGGTCTCGGCGCCTCGCTCTACCGATCTCAAGATGGGGGCGACACATGGAGCACACCCCTCGTCGGCCTTGAATACATCAACCAGGTTGTCATCTCACCCGACTTTGCGCAGGACCGCCGCATCTACCTGGTGGCTGTCCAGCAAATCTGGGCATCTACCGATGGTGGTGACACGTGGGCGAAGCAGCCATACTGGGACTTTACGCATCAGGTGCGCATGCTGGCTGCTTCGCCAACGCTTGCCCAGGACAATGTGCTGGTCGCCATCGGCAACGGCATCTATCGTTCCACCGATGCGGGCAATTCGTGGCAGGTGGTCGCCGGGCCACCGATGCTGAATCCCAACGACCCACAGGCTTGGTCCCCAACCGGCCTGGTCTGGGCCAAGAGCGGGCGCCTGTACCTGGCAGTCGCGGCGTCGGAAGCAACCGCGCCCTACCTGCGCCACGACCAACTCTGGACCAGCACCGACAAGGGGCAGACCTGGACGCAGCTCACTGTTGCGCCCGACCTGCCGCTCAATGCCATGGCAACCGGTCCCAGTGCAGGGGGTAGCGGCGAGGCACTCTACATCAGCACCTATGACAGCAACGAGTCAGACGACCGTGTTATCCCGCCCGACCTCTACCGCAGCAGCGACAACGGCGCGACCTGGCTGAACCTGGGCGCCATCCCAGGCGGAACAGCCAGGTTGGAGGCTTCAAACGACGTTCCCGACCAGGTCTGGGCAGGCAGCCAAGGTGTATGGCTGCTGACAGCCGGGCAGGCGCCTACGGCGACGCCGAATCCAGTCAAGGAGTTGTTGAGCAACCGCAGCTTTGAGTACACGGGAGTATGGCGCATCCCCGATACCGCCTACGACGCCGCCTACAGCCAGGATCAGCATTATGAAGGTTACTGGTCGATGCGCACGGGAATCACCGACCCGGGCAACAACATGCGTTCGTACAGCGATTTCAGCCAGGACGTTACTCTGCCGGTGACGGGCACCGTCACACTGCAGCTTCACCGCTGGGCAGAGGCAGGCAGCGGGGCAGAAATCAGCACGGGGGCACAGGCAGCGGCGCAGGCAGCGGCGCAAGCCACGACACTGGAAGAATTCTACCGTGCGTTGGACGCAACGGCAGGCGACCTGCAGTATGCGCTGGTGATCGAACAGCCCGGCAACAAGATTCATTACCTGTACGCGAGGCTGGACAATCAGAAAGCTTGGGAGGAGGAAACCTTCGACCTCAAGGACTACCTGGGCAAGACAGTACGCCTGCAGTTCGGCACCTACAACGACGGCATTGGAGCGACGGCTGTCCAATACTTCGACGTCCTCCGACTACAAACGGTCAGCCCGACGCAGCCGACACCGACTGTAATGCCGACTGGGATTCCTACCCTCAAACGCCAAGTATGGCTGCCGTATGTCGAAACCGGCAGAACGCGTTAGTCGCTGGTTTGAGCTGTTAGATGCCGCTGCGCAAGCTGAACGTGGCCCAGGTGAGCGCAGCGGCTACCCAATCGGCTGCGTTGACGCCGGTGAAGGTCCATACGAGGCCTAGCGCAACAATGGCGCCAGCCAATGCCCAGCACAGCCGCGAGTGCGGTGAAAGAAGCAACAGCAACACGGCGGCGCTTAGCGCACACGTGTACAAAAACGGTGTGAGTGTTAGATCCAGGTAAAGGCTGACTGCCGCCACAACGGCCGGCGGAATCAGGATCAGTGGAACAACATGCCACAGGGGAATCGTGCGGCGCTGAATGGAGTGGCGGCTCATAGCATGTCTCGACTTGGTTTGCAGCGGGCGCCGGTCTACAATGAGCGCGCGCGTGCTCGTTTATTCTCTTTATTTGTTTACTTTAACAGTAAGCCGGCGCTGCGTAGCTGATCCTTTGCTTGCAATCGGCAAGGAAGTGGTAGCGACTGAATTGCACATGAAAGAGCAGAGAGACGGGCAATTGCATAAATCAGGCGATGTAGCCACCGTGGCCGCGGCTGCGGAGGTGCTGGCCGGCGACAGCAAAAAAAATTGGTTTGGCCGCATCTTGCCATTTATGGGCCCCGCCTTTATTGCCAGCGTTGCCTACATGGACCCAGGCAATTTTGCTACCAATATCCAAGGCGGCGCCCAGTTTGGCTACACTTTGTTGTGGGTCATCGTCGCGTCCAACCTGATGGCCATGCTCGTGCAGTCGCTGTCGGCCAAGCTTGGCATCGCCACCGGCACCAACCTGGCCGAGCACTGCCGCAATCAGTTCCCGCGTCGTGTCGTACTCGGGATGTGGGTGATCATGGAATTGGTGGTGATGGCCACGGACCTGGCCGAATTCCTTGGCGCAGCGCTGGGTTTTCAACTGCTCTTCGGCATGCCGCTGTGGATCGCCGGAATTCTGACCGCTATCGTTACCTTTCTCATTCTGGGCCTGGATCGCTATGGCTTTCGCCCCCTTGAGATCGTGATTGGCCTGCTGATCGGCGTCGTGGCCATCTCGTACGTGCTCGAAACCATCCTCGACCAGCCGGACTGGAGGCAGGTACTCTATCACTCAGTCGTGCCGCAATTCGCCGGGCCGGCAAGCGTATTAATAGCGACAGGCATCTTGGGCGCAACGGTCATGCCGCACGCCATCTTTTTGCATTCCGCCTTGACGCAGAATCGCATCGTCACTACCGACCCGCAGAAGATGCGGCGGCTGTATCGCTTCGAACTGATCGATGTGCTGGTGGCAATGGGATCGGCCAGCCTGATTAACATGTCGATGCTGATCATGGCCGCCGCCACCTTCTACAACACGGGCATGACCCAGGTCGCCAGCATCGAAGAAGCGTATCGCACGCTCGAGCCACTGCTGGGGCCGGCAGCTTCCGTCATCTTCGCCATCTCGCTGCTGGCGTCGGGACTGTCTTCTTCCTCTGTGGGTACGATGGCAGGGCAGATCATCATGCAGGGTTTTCTGCATTGGCATATTGCACCGTGGCTGCGCCGGCTGATTACAATGGCTCCGGCCCTACTCGTGATTGCCCTGGGCTGGGACCCGACGACGACTCTCGTGTTGAGCCAGGTCGTACTGAGCTTCGGGTTGCCTTTCGCCATCATCCCGCTGGTCATGTTCACGCGCCGCCGCGATCTTATGGGCGACCTGGTCAATCGCCGCTCGACCACGATGATTGCCTCGATCGTGGCAGCGTTGATCGTGGCGCTCAACGGCTATCTGTTGTTCCAAATCTTCACCACAGGAGGTTGAGCCATGTTTACACACCTTTTGGTGCCCCTGGATGGCTCAGAGATGTCCGAGTCGGTGTTGCCGGCCGCCGTGCACCTGGCGCGCGTGCTTGAGGCGCGTCTCACGCTGCTCCATGTGCTCGAACATAATGCACCCGGCGAGGTACACGGCCAGCGCCACATTACGAACACGGAGGAAGGGTTGCATTACTTAGCGGAGACGGCGCAGAAGCTGCCACCCGGCCTGCACGTGGATACGCACGTCCACCCTAACCAGGAACACAACATAGCCCGCTCGATCGTCGAGCATGCCCAGGAGTTTGGGGTCGACCTTATCTTGATCTGCACGCACGGGCGCAGCAATTTGCGACGCTGGCTCTTTGGCAGCATTGCCCAGCAGATGCTGGCCCAGGGCGATACTCCCGTGCTGCTGATTTATCCCAGCAGTATTCCGCAAGGGCAAGGCTTCCAGTGCCGGCAGATTCTTACGCCGCTGGATGGTGACCCAGATCACGAGGCGGGCCTGGCAGTAGCGATGGGATTAGCCCAAGCGTGTGCAGCCGAGCTGCACCTGGTAGCAGTCGTGCCGACACGCGGCACACTTTCGGGCGAGGGCTCTGCCAGCGCCATCCTGCTGCCAGCCACGACCGCGGCGCTGCTGGACATGAGCCAGCAGGCAACTGCCGAGTATCTGCGGCGCCAGGCGGCGCTCGCAGCCGAAGCGGGCATCGCCGTCACCAGCGAGGTACAGCGCGGCGAGCCGGCTGCCGCTATTGCGCAGGCAGCCCAGGACGTACACGCCGACCTGATCGTCATGGCCACCCACGGCAAGTCCCACACCGATGCGTTCTGGTCGGGCAGCGTGTCGCCGCGCGTGTCGAGCAAGAGCCATCGGCCGCTGCTGTTGGTGCCGGTAGTCGGGTTTAGCAATGATTAGCGCAGCGCTATCGTGAAGGCGTCGCCACTGTCCGCCATGCCCGGCGGCGCCGTGACCCGCAACCGCTCGCCCGTTTGCTCGTCATACATTCCTACCTGTAATTGAACATTCGGGGTATCGGCGTTTGGCAGTGACAACTCGGCGTTATCGGCGATAACCTCACCTGCATCCCACCAGGTGGTAGGGTAGGTCCAGTTGCGCGGGGCAGCATCGTACTGGGCCAGCATTTCTCCAGTCGCGCTGTCGACGGCGTGAACAAAAACCTTGTAGGAGCGGTCCATGCGGCGTTCGGCCCCCCAATAAAGCGTCAGCTTCGCCGTCTCGCCGTCCATATTGAGATCGTACCCATATAGCTGAATGTCAGGACCGAACCGCACCGTGGTCGCATGCTGCGGCGCCGGTGGTGTGTACACACGCGGCAAAGCATTCACCTGCAACGAGTCAAGTTCCATTTCACTGCCGGCTGCCACGCCGGTCAGCGTGTCACGCAGCGTCACGACAAAGCGGTATTCACCCGTGGGCAGGAGGGGATCGACGCGCAACGTGTGCGCGCTGCGGGCGACTTCGTTGGCCTGCCAGCGGCCGGTCGGCCAGTCCGGGCTGATGGGCGCACATTCCTGCTGCGCCAGCTCGCCGGCCTCGGATATCAAGTTGATGCAATAGTCATAGTCGGCACTCACTGCCCCCTTTGCGCCCCAACGGATATCGACCGGCACCAATTGCCCCTGCTGCACATCTTCCGTCTCATAGCCGGCGCGAATGACACCCAGCTCAGGTGTCAGCAAGTCCTCAATCACGAAATCTACGCCGGCAGCCGGCGCCGTGCGATAGACGACAGTATAGCCATCTTCATAGGCAGGCGTAATCGTCAGCCAGTCCTTCCACGCCTCGATCTTCTCCGCCGACACGAAGTTCTTATGCAGGATGAGATAGCGCACGTTGGCGTCTGCCAGGTAGCGAAGCTGATGCGTTACATCCACCAGCGCCGGGTCCATCTCGCGCTGGTAGAACATTTCGTTGAGGAAGGGCGAGTTGACCATATAGGCGATTGATTCACGCGGCTGGCGTGAAACGTGGCCGCCCACGATGGGCTTGCCGTGCTCCATCTGGTAGTACATGAAGAACTTGTCGGCAAAGCGTGAGCTGATCGGCATTCCCAGAATCGCATACTGTTCGGGGTCGTCCGCAAGCTGCTGATACCACGCTGGCGTGATGTCGACGGCCATCAGCGGATAAGGCGCCATGGAGTACTCCGCCAGGATCAGCACCGACACGATGGCAACCAGCACGCCTGTCCAAAGACGCCTGCCGTACGTACGCAAGGCTGCCACGCCGATGGCGCCGAGCATCGCCAACGGTAGCCCCATGTAGGCGTTATAGCGCCACGGCTTGCGGATAAACTGGTTGTAGAACGTGTCCTCGATCAGCCGGTACGGCGTGTAAATCCACTCGAACTTCATCTGCCCCGCTGTGACGACAGGTCCCACCGCCAGGATAATCAGCACTACCGCCACTATGAGCCAAGGCAGGCTCGCTTTCCAGCGCAGCAGGATCGCACAGGCTGCCAGCGCCAGTGCCGCATAGCCGAGGAATGCAATCTCCTGCTGTGGAAACTGCAGATTGGCCGGCAGCTGCTGCGTGAACCACTGCCATAATGGCAGGCGAAAGTGCGGAATGACATAACCCAGCAGGTCGGATGAAAAGGCAGGCTCGTAGGTCAACAGATCATCCGCGTTTGATCGCGTTAGTTGGGCGACCACCACAGGTGCCAGAAACGGCGCCATCATAAACAGCGACAAGGCGCCGCTGGCAGCCAAATAGCCGAGAGAACGAAAATTTAGCCGGCGGCGAACCGTGAACAGCCGGAATAGAACAAATACGACGGCCGGGATAGCGCCGATGGCCAACAACTGCCAGCGCGTTATGCCAAGCAGGGCCAAAAACAGGCCGGCCATGAACGCGTTGCGCCATCCACCAGCCCTAATCACGCGGTCAAGATACAGCAGCGCCAGGGGCAGCCAGCCGACGGGCAGCATATTTATATGGCCGCCATCAGACAAGGTTGTGGGAAAAAAGCCAAAAATAAGGCCGGCTATCCAAGCGCCGGCCTGTGAGCGAGTCTGGTCGTAAGCAAACAAGTACATCGCATACGCATTGAATGTGAAGATCAGAAGATAGGTGAGGCTGGTAGCGGCTGCCTGCCCCCAGGCGTAGGTCAGCGGCAGCCACAGGCCGAAGTTTACCCAGGCGATATTATGCGAGGTAAGCGCTACGCCGGTTGGGTGGGCCAGCAGGCTGGTGAAAAACGGATTTTGCAGGTTGAGCAGCGCTTGCTTGAGCCAATGCAGCGTCCATTCGTGCACCAGCATATCGCTGCCGGTATCGGACGGGAACTTCCTCCCCAACTCTGCGGCCAGGGGCCACGTCATCACAAGTGAAAGCAGCAGGTATGTAAACAGAGGCCACGCGTGACGGAATCGTTTCACCTGTGTAGGGGCGGTCATGTGTGCAGTCTTGCATTTGTAGAATAAGTTGTCAAGAAAACGCCCACCGCTTGCGGCGGTGGGGCTTCTTCATAGATTAGAGGAAACTAGGCTCCCCAACTGACGACCTGGTCCAGGCCATAGGTGTAGTCAATTGCCAGATCAATGGGCAACTGGCGCTGATTGGAGCCGTCGGCGTTCATCACCCACAGGTGCCAGTCGCCGGCGTTGTTGTCTGCAGCGCGGTTGCTCAGAAAGACGATGTGCTGGCCGTCGGGGCTGTAGGCGGCGGCGACGTTGCTGGGCAGCATGTCGACCAGCGTCGTCTTGGGCCTAGTCAGCGACGTCTTGCCCGTACCGTCGGCATTAACCACCCACAGGTCCGTCTGCGCCGCACCCTTGATCTGGAAGACGATCTGACCACCATTGGGCTGCAGATCGGGGTCAAAGTAGTATGGATTGAGGTTATCAAAAATCACTTCCTTGTTGACGGCATCCTCGCCATCAGCCGTGATCTGGATCCCTGCCGTCGACTGGTACACAATGCCGGCGTCGCTCCAATCGACGGCGCGCGCCGAGTTGAGTGCCGCTACGTCATGGAAATTGTCGCCGTTGCTGTCCACCACCGAAAGCTTGTGCTGGTACTCTGTCACTAACGGAATGCTGTCAGGTATCCCAATTGGGAAACGGTGCTTGGCCTCCTCCGGCAGCATGCAGTAGTTGGGCATCATCTGGTAACAGTCGACGCCTTCGTCATTGCGCGAGAAGACAATCCACTGCCCGTCTGGACTCCACTTGGGCGAACTCAAGACGGAGCGTTCAAAAATGCGCCGTTCGTTGCTGCCGTCGATGTCGATCAAGTACAGCCCCGTCTCGCCGCCGTCGCGCACAAAGGCCACCGTGCTGCCATCGGGGCTGATGGCGGGGTCAAAACCGTTAGTCAGCTGCCAGAGCTTGCCCGACGCCAGGCTGTAGGCGTAGATCATGCCACCCGGGCTTTGCTGAAAGACGATGGTGCCTTGCAAATCCGCCGCAGCATTGGTAGTGCTGTTGGCAACCGTTATGATGGCGGCCGCTGTGGAGTCAGCGGCGGTTGTGGCCGCCGGCTCCGTTTCATGCGCTTGCACCGCCGGCGCCAGGCGTACCGGCAATTGGCTCACATCGCCGTCAACTTTCAAGTAAGCGGACGAAGCCCAACCGGGCTCAATACCATCTAATTGTAACTCCAACCAGTCGCCGGCGTCGTTACGTCCCAACACGGTGTACGTGGCCCCATCTTTGCCCGTGGCAACCACCGCATAATCTGTGCCAGGACCCGAGCGGATATTAAGACGTCCTTGATCCGTACTGACTTTGGCGAAAAGTGTCGTCTCACTCGCAGCATCTGTCGAGGCTGTGACAGCTGTAAGGGTGCCAGTCGCCGTTATTGGCGAAGAATCGCCGGCAGAAGCCGCTGCGGTCGCCAGGTTGCCTGCTGCCGCCACAACTGCGGCAGGTGTCTCTGCAACGGACAGGCGCGCGAGGCCGTAGATGATCAGCTGCCTGGCCTGCACCCAACCGTCGCCGCCGTCGCTTGTGACGGACAGCCAGGAGCTATCGGCGGAACGGCCCCTAACCAGGACGCTGGCGCCGCTCTCAAGCGTGGTAACCAACGTACCGCCGTCGTCGAAGAGTTGACTCCCCTTCACGCCCGCCACGGCCGGAATGGTTACCATCCTGCTCGCAGCAGTTGTCGCCGCTGCCGAGGTCGCCGTTGCGGTAACGGCCTCGGCAGTGGCAGCAACGCCGGTGCCATTGCTAGTATCGCTGGCGCCGCTAACCGCGTCGACGGCAAGAGCCTGTCCGTCAGGTGGAGCAGGGAAACCATCCGGCGGAGCCTGGCCGTCGGGCTGAGCAGGACGGCCGTCTGGCCTATCGTTGCCCGAGGTCAGGGTAGAGGTCATCATACCTGTCTGCCCCCCCTGGCCAGGCTGTGCCTGTACGCCGGTGGAGACGGACGAAGCTGTCTGGGCAACTGGTGCCAGCCACTGGCTCAGCAGTCCCTCCTGATTGGCCCACCAGCCGCCGCCGGCAACCAGCGCCAGGGCGAACAAGGGGATGAAAATGAAATAGATCGTTCGCTTTGTCATGATATTGCCCCTGTGACAGAGTCCGTTATGGCTGCTGTCTGGTACCACCGCTATTGCCTGTGCGCACGCCGCCACCGCCCACAGGGAAGCCACCACCGGCGCCCGGCGGGGGACCACCAAACATAAAGTTATTCTCGTTACTAGACGATGTCAGGCTGCCAACCACTTTATCCCCCTCTTTAAGGTCTGGCGACACGACCGCCGTCCATTCGCCCTGGACGGTGCCCGGAGTGACGCTGATCGGAGCAGGCACCGTGTCACGCACAACCATCACGGTGCTTTGGCCACCCTGCGTACGCACCGCATTCGTCGGTACCAGCCAGCTGTTGGGGGCCACTGCCTGCTGATTGGCGATTGTGGCCACCGCATTCATGCCCGGCAACACGCCTGTCAGATTGTCACCCGTCAGCCGAACCGTGACCGGATAGCTGACCGAGGTGGAGTCGCTGCTCTTCACGGGCGAAATGGCGGACACGACGCCCGCAAAGCTCTTGCCCGGGAAGGCGTCGATCTCGACGGTGGCGTCCTGGTCGATCGCTACGTTGGGGATGTCGCTCTCGGCCACAGTAATGAGGAGCTCGAGCTGCGAGGGATCGGTCAGCGTCGCAACGATCGAATCGGCCGCCTTGCGCACGCCCACTTCTGCATCCAGGCTCGTCACGACCCCGTCGACAGGGGCCGTGACCGTAGCTGCAGCCAGGTTGCTCTGTGCAGTCTCCAGGTCGATGAGCGACTGCTCTAGCGATATTTCAGACGCGCGCACGTCATTGGCCGTTGCGCCTTCCTGCAGGTCGGCCAGGGTGGATTCCGCATCGACCACCTGGGCCTGTGCTGAAGCAATACCCGCGGCGGTGGGTGAATTGAGCAGGTCGTTGAGCGTTACCTGCGCAGACTTGATGGTAGCGGCGGCGGACTGCAGATCGGAATTCGAGGCGGCGGCCGTCGACTCCTCATAGGCAGCCTTGGCTGCTTCGTAGTCGATGGTGGCCGACTGCAGGTCTGCCGACTGTTGGGAGGCATTGCCCTGCCAGGCGACCTTGTCGTAGGCACTTTGGGCCTCGGCCAGCGCGATCTCTTTCTTCTTAAGATCAGCGCTCAACTGCGTCAACTCAGCATCGCTCGGCCCGGCGGTCAGTTCACCGTACTTCGACTGGGCAGCCGCAAGGTTGCTGCGAGCAGCAGCAATCTCCTCGGCGCTGGAGCCGGCCTTGACGTCGGCAAGGTTGGCCTGCGCCTCCTGCAGCGATGCTTGCGCCTTGGCCATATCTGCCGCCGAAGCCGGCTTCTGTACGTCCTCGAGATTGATCTTGGCAGTTTCGACGTTTAGTTCCGCCACGGCCAACGCCCGCTCCAGGTCGGTGGTGTCGAGACGCAACAGCACATCCCCAGCCTTTACCCTGGCGCCGACAGACACGTCGATCTCGGCAACAATGCCGTCGACGTCCAGTGCCACGTTGCGTTCGTCGATCAGTTCCAAGTTACCAGAGGCGCTGACATCCGTCTGCAATACGTCCACGGACTCGATCTGGACCGTCGGCAGATCGGCAGCCTGCGGACCGGCCGCGTTTGCAGGCGTCTGCGACAGGAGGCCCAGGCGTGTTGCTGCAAAGTAACCGCCGGCGGCGACTACCGCCAGTACCACCAGTACCGTTAACCAGCGGCGCTTTCGTGACTTGGGTTTTACGCTCATGACGGATTCCTCTTTGTTGTTCACTATTCGTAGCGCAGCGCTTCGATCGGGTCGAGTTGCGTGGCGCGCAGGGCCGGGTATAGACCAAAGACAAAGCCGCTGGCGCTGCTGACGGCGAGGGCGAGGGCGACAGCCCACGGCTGGATGATCACTTTCAATGGCGCTCCGGGAATGAGCCCCACCAGCACTTGTATTCCATACCCGATCCCTATGCCGATGAGACCGCCAAGCGTGCAAAGGACGAGCGCTTCGACCAGGAACTGGAGCAATATATCCCGATCATGCGCCCCAACCGCCTTGCGCAACCCGATTTCACGTGTGCGCTCAGTCACCGAAACCAACATGATGTTCATGATGCCGATGCCGCCGACAACCAGGCTGACGGCCCCAATACCGCCCAACAGGCTAGACAATGTGCCGGAAACGGACGATGCCATATCGAGCAAGTCGGCCTGGTTACTGATCGAGAAATCGTTATCGTCATCTGCGCCAAGTCCGTGGCGCAGGCGCAGCACTTGTTCGACCTGTGTCTCCGTATCGTCGAGCGCTTCCTGGCTGACCGCCTGGATACTGATGCTGGAAACCATGTAGGAACCGCGATAGCGGTCGGCATTAAACAGGCGGCCAAGGGCGACATTAATAGGGACATAAACCTGGCTGTCGCTGCTGCCGAAACCGGACGATCCTGTCGATTTCAGCACGCCGATCACTTGGAACAGGGCGTCACCGATGCGCACGGTCTGGCCGACGGGGTCTACCCCGCCAAACAGGTCAGTGGCAACGGTATCACCCAACACGGCCGTATAGCTGTTGGCAACAGTGTTGCCGGCAGACTCACCATCCTGCAGAAAAGAGCCGCCGGCAATATCCAGGCTACGAATGTCGCCGTAGGCGTGGGTCGTGCCGACCACCTGGTAGGTGCCTTCGCTGGATCCGTTGGCGACCGTCGTCTGGCTGCTGTATTGTGGAGCGACGCCCCCTATGGTTGGGAAGCGTTCGCTGTTGCCCAGCACCTCGGCGTCGGCCATGGTCAGCGTCGAACTGGAACTGCCGCGCGTGCCGCTGCTGACGGTCAGCAAGTTGGTGCCGCTGCTCTCGATGCGCTCGGTGATCGACGCTGCTGCCCCGCTGCCGATGCCCACGGTGACCAAGACGGCGGCAATGCCGATGATGATACCCAGCATGGTCAGGATGGCGCGCATGCGGTGCGCCTGGATGCTTTCCCATGCCACACCAAAATATTTAATGACTCTCATGTGCCCTGTTCTCCTCGGCGGTGCTCTCCCTGCTGGTGACCTGGCGGTCTTCGACAATAACCCCGTCGCGCAGCGTGACCACACGCTCGGCGCGGCTGGCGACGCCCATATCGTGGGTGACGACGACCAGTGTGATGCCTTGCTGGTGCAGTTCGTCGAACAGCGCCAGCAGTTCCTGACCGGTCTTCGAATCGAGCGCACCGGTCGGCTCGTCGGCCAACACGATGCCCGGCTTGTTGACGAGGGCGCGTGCAATGGCCACGCGCTGCTGCTGTCCGCCGGAGAGTTCATCCGGCCGGTGGTGCAAGCGGTCGCCCAATCCCACGCGCTCGAGTGCCTCCGTTGCCATGGCAGCGGATTGGCGGGCGGGCACCCCGGCATAGAAGAGCGGCAACTCGACCTGGCGGCGTGCGGGTGTACGTGCCAGCAGGTTGAAACGCTGAAAGACAAAGCCGATCTCCCGGTTGCGCAGATCGGCCATGCGATCCTTGCTCAGCTGAGAGACTTCGACGCCGCTGATGCGGTAGGAGCCGCTGGTGGGCCGGTCGAGCAGGCCGATCATGTTCATCAGCGTGCTCTTGCCCGAACCGGATGCCCCGATGATGGCCACGTACTCGCCTTCACAGATCGTGAGCGACACGTTGCGCAAGGCGTGCACCTCGGTGGCGCCCATCACGTACACCTTGGAAAGGTCGCTAATGTCGATTATCGCTGATTTGCTGTTTGAATCTGTGCTGTTCACAGGGACACTTTCTTGCCAATGCTTGATGTCGATAGCTCAATTGTGGCAGGCAAATCTCAAGCAATTGTCAAGAGATTGGGAAGACGTTGTGAGCGAAATAAGTGGGGGGGCGTACAGCATATTGCTGTGTTTATGAAGCGATGAGGGTGTGCGGTTGCGCATGGGGAAAATGTAAAGTGAAGACGCTTCCTTGGCCGAACCCAGGGCTGGCGGCTTCGACATGTCCGCCTTGGGCCTCGACTAATGCCTTGACGATGGCGAGGCCCAGGCCGCTGCCGCCAGTATCACGGCTACGCGAGGGATCAGTGCGGTAGAAACGGTCAAAGACGTGTGTTATCGCTTGCGGATCGATGCCTTCGCCATTGTCGACGACTGAAAGGGCGACACCGGCAGGCTCGGGCTGCGCAGCAATTATGATGGTGCCGCCACTGGGCGTATGGCGCAGGGCGTTCGCCAGCAGGTTATGGAGCACCTGGCGCACCCGGACGCGATCGGAGTAGATCGGCGGAAGGCCGGGTGCAAGCTGCGTTTGCAGCAGAATCCCTTTTTCTTCCCCCAATAGATCGAACGCGGCAGCTGTCTCTTGGACGATCGGCGCGATATCCAGCGCTTGCAGATCCAGGGGCAACTGTGCTGATTCCGCTAAAGCCAGCTCACGCAGGTCGTTAACCAGCCGAATCAAATGGCGCGTCTGCTCGTAGAGGTTGGCGATCTGTTCCTCGTCCAGTTCATACACGTGGTCAAGCGCCGCGCGCAGGTTGCCTTCGAGGACAGTCAAGGGCGTGCGCAGTTCATGCGAAACGTCGGCCATCAGCGATGTGCGAAGTTCCGAGGCGTGCTCCAGGTCGGCGGCCATCGTGTTAAAGGCCGTCGTGAGTTCGTCCATCTCGGTGCTGCTGTGGTTGGGCGGTACGCGCGTGCTAAGATCGCCGGCCCCGATCGCCTGGGCAGCATTCGCCAGGCGGGTGATGGGGGCCGCTACAATCCTGCTCGCCGCAATGCCGCCGACGATACCTAGGATGCCGGCGAACAAAAACGAGCGCAAAAGATCGAGCGGTATCTCCTGCCAAGGGTTGCGTATCCGCGGCGGTGGCAGCCGATTGCCGGGCACAGGCACGCTGACAGGCTCCGCACCAGGTGCACTGACGGCCACACCAGCGGCTGGCGTGGCGAGCGGCGACACAACTGCACCGGCTGCACCAGTTGCAGGTGGCTCATGCGTGAGCACAAAGATCGTGAAGGCAGCCAGTGGCAGCAGAGAGAAGACCAGGATCAGGCTGCTGAAGATAAGGCTCAGGCGCACCCAGAGGCGGTTCATGCATCCACCTTGCTCATGCGATAGCCGACGCCATAGACAGTTTGGATATAGGTTGGGTTACCCGGATCCGGTTCGATCTTTTTGCGCAGGTTGCTGATGTGTGTGTCAAGCGTACGGCCCATGCCTTCGTAGGCATAGCCCATCGTCTTCTCGAGCAGTTCGTCGCGTGTAAACGTATGTCCCACAGACATCATCAACACATGCAGCAGCGTAAACTCGGTGCGCGTCAGTTCGATCAACTTGTCGTCCAGGGTGAGGCTGTGCTGGTCGGGGTCGAGTACGAGATGGCCTACGCGCAACTGTTGTGGCGGCGCAATTCTGCCGAACTGGACACGCCGCAGCATGGCACGCACACGTGCCACGATCTCACGTGCGTTGAAGGGCTTGGTCATATAATCGTCGGCCCCAAGCTCAAGGCCTATGATCTTATCGGTGTCCTCGACACGCGCCGTAAGCATGATAATGGGCATGGCGCCGAGCGACTGGTCATTGCGGATGATGCGTGTGATCTCCCAGCCGTCGCGATCCGGCAGCATCAAGTCGAGCACCAGCAGATCGGGCCGCTCACTGCGCAACAAGTGCAGGGCATGTTCGCCGTCCAGCGCCGTGGATACCTCGTACCCTGCCTGTTCCAGATAGCTGCGCACAACCTTGACGATTGATTTGTCGTCGTCGACGACCAACACGTGGGCTCTAGCCGCAGGTTTTGTCATAGCCAACATTATCGTAGCACTCCTTTGCTGCGGGCAAAGCCAGGTAAATGGGTGGTGACAAAGACTTCTGCCAGGCTCGCGTCCGCTCTCCTTAATCTTCGCGGATGATTCTTGAGAAGTTGTCAAGAAGATGCCAAAGGATCGTATGCGCAATTGTCAGGAAAAGGCGAGAATCGCAAGGGTATTGGTATTGCATGCTTGCCGGACTATGCGATAATGTAGCCCCTCCTCGGTACGGCAACTTTTATCCTTTTGCAAACACTCCAGGAGTAATGCATGACAACTGAACGAAGAAGTGGAGGCATTGCCCTCGCATTGATAGTTGCCCTCTGCGCCACCTTCCTGCCTTCCGGGCTGGGAACACTACCGGTGCAGGCTGCCGGTGCGGTCAACTTGACCACTTTTGGCAGCACTTACACGCAAGACTTCAATACGCTTGCCAGCTCGGGCACTGCCAATACGGCAGTTCCCACCGGTTGGGAATTTAGCGAATCCGGCACTAACGCTAACACGACCTACCGTGCTGGCACTGGCTCTGACAACGCAGGCGACACCTACAGCTTTGGCACAACCAGCGACAGTGAACGCGCCTTTGGTGGTCTGCGCAGCGGTTCGCTGGTGCCACTGATCGGCGCCCAATTCGCCAACAACACTGGTGGCACGATTAGCTCAATTGTAGTTTCCTACACTGGTGAGCAGTGGCGCCTGGGCCAGAATACGACAGGCCGTTCTGCCGACAAACTTGATTTTCAGCTGAGCACGAATGCGACAAGCATAACGACCGGAACGTGGACGGACTATGACAGCCTGGACTTCTCGAGCCCTGTAGTAGCCGGTACGCTTGGCGCTCTCAATGGCAACATTGCCCCCAATCGCACGGCCCTATCTTTCACAATCACCGGGTTGAGCGTCCCTAACGGTGCATCGTTCTGGCTGCGCTGGGCAGACACCGATCTGATCCCCGGCGCTGACGATGGGCTGTCGGTGGACGACTTCGCGTTGACGGCACAAGGCGTGAGCGACCCGATCCCGGACACCGCTGCTCCAGGCGTCGTAAGCTCTGTGCCCCTTGATGATGCTATTGACGTGGCTGCTAATGCCGTTCTCACTATCAAGTTTTCAGAAGCGGTCACCCTTGAACCGTCTCTGGTTGTTTTGGACTGCGGCCCTAGCGGCGCCAAAACTTTTGCTGTATCTGGCGGGCCAACTGACTTCAGCATTGACCCGACAGCAGATTTTGCTCCCGGCGACGTGTGCACACTTACCATTCCCACAGCCAGCGTTTCGGATCAGGACACAAATGATCCGCCAGACACGATGGCTGAAGTATTTAGTATCAGCTTCACGGTAGTCGATCCTTGTACGGCAGCAGTTACGCCTATCCCCGCCATCCAGGGATCGGGGCTTGCAGCGGCAATCACCGGTGCGGTCACTACTGAGGGTGTCGTCGTAGGTGACTACGAAGGGCAATCACCAGCGCTACGCGGTTTCTTTATTCAAGATCCAAATGGCGACGGCAGTCCTGCCACGTCCGATGGAATCTTCGTCTTTGAAGGCAGTAATGCCAACAGCGTCAGCGTCGGCGACCTGGTACGCGTTACGGGCACAGCCGGGGAAAATCAAGGCCAGACGCAAGTGTCAGTTGGCACTATTGTCAAGTGTGGAACGAGCACGGTGAACCCAACGGCCGTAACACTCCCGGTGGCATCGCCCGACTTCCTCGAACAGTATGAAGGCATGCTGGTAGGCTTCCCGCAGACGCTCTATGTCACAGAGCACTTCCAACTTGGCCGCTTTGGCCAGGTGGTGCTCTCCGCCGGGGGACGGCTGAAGCAGCCGACCAACGTCGTAGTGCCCGGCGTTCCTGCGCTGGCGCTGCAGGCCCAGAACGACCTCAACAGCATCATTCTGGACGATGCATCTCAAGTCCAAAACCCGGACCCAATCATCTTCGCCCGCGGAGGCCAGCCGCTCTCCGCCAGCAACACGCTGCGTGGCGGCGACACCGCCACCGGTATCGTCGGCGTCTTGAACTATACGTGGGCTGGCAACGCCGCCAGCCCCAACGCCTATCGCGTACGTACAGTTAACGCGCTCGGAGGCTCTGTCAACTTCGTAGCAGCCAACCAGCGGCCAGCCACTGCTCCGGCAGTAGGTGGGCGCATTCGCGTAGCTGGCATGAATTTACTCAACTTCTTCAACACGTTTGATGGTGATAGCAGCAATCCACCCTTCGCCTGCAACAACGGTGTCGGTGGCGCACTCACCGACTGTCGTGGCGCCGGCACAGCTGGCGAGTTTGCCCGTCAGTGGCCAAAGACAGTGGCGGCCATTGTCGGCACCGGCGCCGACATCATCGGCGTGATCGAGGTCGAAAACGATGGCTATGGCCCCGACAGTGCCCTGCAGTTTCTGGTCAACCAACTCAATGCGGCTACGGCGCCGGGTGCCTATGCCTTGATCGACGTCGATGCCGCCACCGGTCAGCTCAACGCACTCGGCACAGACGCCATTAAGGTCGGGCTGATCTACAAACCCGCTATGGTGGCACCGGTCGGCCAGACGGCAGCGCTGAACAGTGCCGACTTTGTCAACGGCGGCGACAATGCGCCACGCAGCCGCCCTGCGCTGGCACAGGCTTTCCAGGAGAACTCCTCCGGCAGCCGCTTCATCGTCAGTGTCAACCATTTCAAAAGCAAGGGTAGCGCCTGCGACGCACCCGACGCAGGCGACGGCCAAGGCAACTGCAACGCCGTGCGCGTCAACGCGGCCGCCGCACTAGTGAGTTGGTTCGCCACCGACCCGACCGGCACCGGCGACCCGGACGTGCTGATCGTCGGCGACCTCAACTCCTACGCCAAGGAAGAGCCGATCTCCACTCTGATCAGTGGGGGCTACACCAACCTGATCGAATCCTTCCTCGGGCCGGATGCCTACTCCTACGTTTTTGACGGTCAGTGGGGCTATCTCGACCACGCGCTCGGCAGCGCCACGCTGCTATCGCAGGTTAGTGGCGTTGGCGAATGGCACATCAATGCCGATGAGCCGTCGGTGCTTGACTACAACACCGACTTCAAGACGGCTAACCTGCAGACTACGCTCTATGCGGCTGACCAATTCCGCATCTCCGATCATGATCCCGTGCTGGTAGGCCTCAACCCGGCCAACGTGCCGCCGACGGTGGGCCCAATCACCGGACCAACTGCGCCCGTGGCGGTGAACACGACTGTTCAGTTCCAGGCTTCCTTCACCGATCCTGGTATTGTCGATACGCACACGGCAGTGTGGAACTGGGGTGACGGCACGCCCACCTCGCCTGGCATCGTGAGCGAAAACAAGGGATCCGGCACAGTGAGTGGCAGCCACAGCTACGCTACCCCCGGAGTCTACACTGTGGTGCTGACGGTGAACGACAATAATGGTGGCAGCGGCCAATCGCCCGTCTTCCAATATGTCGTCGTCTACGATCCCAACGGCGGCTTCGTCACCGGCGGCGGCTGGATCGACTCGCCGGCCGGCGCCTATCTCGCCGACCCGGCGCTCGCGGGCAAGGCCAGCTTCGGCTTTGTCTCCAAGTACCAGAAGGGTACCAGCGTGCCCACGGGCACCACGCAGTTCCAGTTCCAGGCGGCTGGATTTAACTTCCAAAGCACGAGCTACGAGTGGCTGGTCATAGCGGGCGCCAAGGCCCAGTACAAGGGCTCAGGCACCATCAACGGTGCGGGCGACTATGGCTTCATGCTGACGGCCGTCGACGGCGAGCGCAACGGCACCAGCGACCGCTTCCGGATCAAGATCTGGGACAAGAGCGCGCCCGATAACGCGATCTATGACAACATGCGGAACGTTAGCGACGGTGCAGAACCCTCCACGGTTCTGGGCGGCGGCAGCATCGTCGTCCACGATGCCAAGGTCGGCAAGAGTGATGCCGGCGAAGAACCGGAGGTCACGAACCGCCTGTTCCTTCCGGGAGTGATGCGGTAAACGTTCAGCCATAGCACGCAGGCTGAAATGACAAGAAGGCACCGGGTTTCTGCGAGGGACCCGGTGCCTTTTGTGTTGGTTGCGTTACTATCCGCAGGGAATTGCTTCAGCAAGGCAAAGTTCAGCCCAACGCAGAATCTGGATCATGATTTAGGTTCAACCCAAACAGCCCCGCTGCTGCCTGTGTCAACCACCGCCGGCGTGGTAGGTCAAACTCGCCCATACTTGCAGGCTTACCCTCTGCAAGCGACCGCAGCACCTGCGTCTCCAGGCTCGGATTTGCCACTTCTGCCAGCGTGCGCCACAGCACGGCCTGCACTTCGCTCACGCCGTGTGCCTGCCGCCACGCCGCCACCGCAGCCGCAAAGTCCGCGTCGCCCGGGTTGGGTGTCTCGCTGCGCCAGCGATCGTCGAAGCCGTTGAGCGCAGCCAACACGGCCGCTTTGCGTGCGGCCGACGGCAGCCCCACCAGCGTTTCCGGCAGGAGCGGCGCGCCGATCCAAAAGTCCTGCCGGCCATACCCTACTGGAAACGCCAGTGGTTCGGCCACGCGCTCGCCGGGCAAGCCGCCCGCAAAGCGCAGGGGCACGATCGGCATGCTGTTGGCCACGGCCAGATCGATCAGCGACGTGCTGACCACCTCGACCGGCTCGCCTGCCTGCAAGGCGTGTTTGCCTTCTACGTGCACCAGCAGCGAGTTGGCGTGCGCCGCCGCACTCTCCACTGCTGCCGCCAGTGCTTGCCACACCGCCTCGGGGCTGGCGCGGTCGATCAGCAGCAGCATATGCGGGTCACTGAGCTGCGGATGCTGAAAACAGGTGTCAAAAAACGGTCCGATCCACGACTCGCCCAGTTCCTGGCGTGCAATCGCCGTGGTAACCGTGCCCTGCAAGCTGGCAACTGCCGACACAAACAGCGCTGACTCGAGGTCGAGTTGGTGATTGGCCAGGTAAAGCACCCCGCGCCCGTGCAGCGCGGCGAACCCGGCGGGGTCGGCGATTTCCACTGTGCGCACGAAGCGCCGCATGAGCGCCAGCGTCAAGTCTTCGACCAGCGTATCCTGTGAGCCGGCGCGCGCGCGCCAGAATGCCTGCACGCCCGACACATCCAGGCTCCCCTCAGTTGGAGTAGGCGCATCGCTCACCCGCCAGGCAGTTCCGCTGCGCTCTACCTGCAGCAGACAGGAATTTAGCGGGCGCGCCGCCGTCGCCGCCCGCACTCGCTCGATACTCTCTGTACCGCCGGCAGGCTCTTGTGCGTCCCGTGCAATAATCTCGCTAGGATGCACCGCAAAACGCCGCGCAGCATGCTCCCGAATCGCCACCAGCTTTGCCAGCTGCTCGGGTTCGCCGGCCTCCACGTCATAAATGGCGGCCACCGTACCCGGCAGCCAATCGCTCGCCCTGACCTGCGCCACCGCCAGGCTGGTGGTGGCGCCATCCCACTGCGAGAGTGAGAGACCCGGCACAAAGCGGCGCTCGGCCAGGAAAGCACGGCGATCTTGCGGGGCGGCCTGGCCCAAGGGGCCCTTGGGCAGCAACATCTCGACCAGTTCCAATTGTGCCCACACCACGTCGTCCCGAATGATCTGCATGTGGATGACGGGGAACTGGCGGTCGCCGCCGCGGAATCCACCAAAACGCGCCTCGCAGCGCACGCGACCGTGTGCCGGCGTCGGCCCATAGATGGAGGCGGTCGTGATGGCAACCGGATATGCCGCCACGTCACGGGCGATCTCATCGCTCCAGCGCCACAGCGCATCGTGCGGAATGCCATGCGTGGCCGCATCCAGTAACCCCTGGTTTAGCATGCCCACCGGCACTCCGCTTGCGTCCAGGTCGAGCCAGTAGGAAGCCCCGGCGCCGTCCAATCGCAGTTCGGTCAACAACTGGTAGGCGGGCCCATGAAACAGCACGCCCGCCGCATAGGGATTCGGCTCGGGCTTGTCAGCGGTCACTGGAACCCAGGCGCCGGGCGGGAGCTGCCAGTGCTCGCCCACGATTACGTCACCGACCGCCACCGGGCTGTAGACGCTGCGACCAGCATCCCAGGTCAACAGCTGCATGGCCACTGTATCGCTGCCGTATGGCGTGCCCACGCACCGCAACCTCTGTGCGCTGGGCTTGCCACTGGATTTGTCGCCCTTGGCGAAATTCAGCCAACGCTGTACGCGCAGGTTGCGCAGACCGATCACCTTGCGCCCCGGCGCCCGCAGCGCCGCGCCAGCGGCCAGGCGATCCGCCATCGACATCATGGCCAGCGCCGGGACCGTCCATGTCGGACAGTGGTCGTTGAGCCACGTGTCCACGGCGGGGTCGAGCCGTTCGTCGCCGGCAGCATGCTCGCCCGCCGGGTCGGCGACAATCCGCATTCCCACCTTCGTTGCCTCATAGATGCGCAGCCCATCGACCCACAGCGAAGCCGTTGCTACGGCATAAGCAACCTGGCTGCCGTCACTGCCTTTATCCGTAATCTCCAACTCGACCGTCACGCGTTTGGCCGTAGGCATGACCTGGCCGCGATACTTCCAGGTCATGGCGGCGTCGAGCCGGATCGGCTCAAAGCGCGCCCCTTCGATCCCTGCGCCCATATCCGTCTCGATCATGTAGAACTGGAGCGTCTGGAGCATGGCTTCGAGGCCCAGCGAACCAGGCTGCACCGAATCGCCCATAAAGTGCGACTGGAAGAACCAATCCTGCGCGTCCACGTCAATCTCGGCGCGCACACGCCCGCGACCGGCCTCGCCCCCTGCCGGCCAGAAGCCGCTGATACGGTCGAGCAGCAGCAGCATCGGCCCAGGCAGCGCCAAGCTCCCAGCGCAGTAGCGCGGCGGGCGCGGCCCCAGCTCGCGGCGGAAGTCGCTTGCCTCTTGCAGGCGCAGCCGCCGCTCGTCGTCGACAGGCAGGCCAGCCTGCGAGGCCAGCGCCGCCTTGGGGAAAAAGCCAAAGGTGGTGGTCATGCCAAAGACGCGCTCGTCGCCCACAAAACAGCTCACGTCGAAACCGACGATCGTCATGGCGCCAAGCCGCGCCAGGCTGGTATTGGTTACATGCGTACGCAGCACGCCGGCTTCAGGCACCACCTCGCCATACTGTGTCGCCGTGCCGTCCAGGTTGCGGAAGTACAGCTCCTCAGCCGAGGCGAGCACCGAGCCCTTGTAGGAGGCAAACCAGCCGCACGGCTGCAGCGCCGCCTCCAGCAGCACGGCGTAGGGCATCGTGCGGCAGCCGTTTTCGCCAAAGTACCAGGCATCGGCAGGAACCTGGTACTCCGCCACGATCGACCCGCCCGCGACGGGCGCCCCAGCCGGCGCAGTGGCGGGTGGGTCCACCTGCGTGACGCGCGTCATAAACAGGTACGGCGGCCCCGGCAGGCGTGGGCAGCGCTGCGGGCCATCAAAGCGCGCGAAACGCTCCCCAAATGCCGCCGACGGCGCGCCCCAGGCGCAGGCGGCAATCGAGCGGGCATTATAGGTGTGGCCTAATGTCTGCGCCGCCCGGCCCGGATCCGGGTCTGCCAGTTCCGGCCCAGCCAGCAGCGCCGTACGGCTTTCCAGCGGGAAGGCGGGCACCAGGCGCAGCCCCATGCGCCGGCAGTAGAAGGCTGCCAGCCCATCCACCGTGCACAGCAGGTCGGCGTACAGCGTGGGGACCGGGCCGTCGATCACTTCTTCGACAAACACCTCGTAGACCACGGTCTTAGCGGCGGGCGTGACCTGGCCGCGGCAGATCAGCTTGTACATTTCCTCTTGCGCCGGCTCAAACCGCCAGCCGTCGCGGTTCAACGTGTAGCCAAGGCCCGCCATGTAGAAGGCCATCGTCTGCAGGCAGCCCTCCAGCATCATCGTACCCGGCATGCACGGGTCATTCTTGAAGTGCCCGGCAAAGAACCACTCGTCGGGGTGAATGTGGTCCTCGGCGCGCAGATAGCCACGCCCCCACGGTCCGCCTCTAGATGCAAACTCCACCACATCGTCAAACAACAGCATGCGCCCGCGCGCGATGGTCGGCGTGCGCACATGTACCTGTGCGGCCGCAAAAGCGTCACCAAAACACTCCACCACACGGCCTTCTGAGAAGGCAGTGACCTGTGCGGCGCTAAAACTGCTGCGTTCGCACGCCACCGCGGGCGGGTCGACGCGGGCATCGCCGGCATGGTCGGCCGTGTGCGGGTCCCAGATTACACCGTTTGAGTTGGCCAGTTCCTGGTCGGTAAAGAAACCTGCCTGGCCGTGTCGTACAGAAAAAATGCGTTCGTCGCCGCGGTAGCAGTCATAGTGGAAGAAGAACAGGCGTACGGGCCCCTGCTGGGCATAACCGTCCAGATGGATCTCGTAGTGCAGCGTGTCGCCTACCGAGGGCAGCGGGGCGTGAAAGGTTGCCTCGCACCCCAGCAGGCGGTAAACGCGCTCACCCTTGTTGACAAAGTCTGCCCCCAGGTATGACACCAGCAGCAGGTCGGCCTGCCCAGCCTCGATCAGAACGCCTGCCGGCATACGTCCGGCATGCAAGTACCAAGCATCCGGCAGCACATCAGTTTCGGTCCAGATCACGCCCTTCTGACCGACCGCTCCTGCCTCGGCGTCGATGCCCAGCACCCGGTCGGCCAGCAGCAGCGGCGGCATGGGCATGCGCACCTGGCGCACAAACTCATCCTGGCGTGCAAAGATCGGCCCCAGCACCTCTGAAATCTTGCCAGAGGCAACATGTTCGAGTTGGCGGCGATCCAGCTTTGGACCAGGATAGTCAACCAACGCACGCGGCGCGCGGCGCACGGGCGCAGGCATCTGTGGCGCCAGAACTGCAGGCCCCTTGGCCAACGGCATGGCGGCCGGCATAGACGCCGGCATAGGCGCAGGCCGCGGCGCAGCAGCCTGTGGCGCAGGCACACTGGTTGCCGTGGATGCGGGCGGGGCAACGGGCGCCAGCGGGACGAGCGGTGCAGGCGCAGTGGCAGGCAGCGCAGCAGCAGGTGGGGTTAGCTGCGCGGGTTTTGCCACGGGCGCCGGCGGCAAGGCTGCCGCAGCCATGGTCGGCGCTGCGGGTTGGCCGACCAAGCTGCGCAGTTCCACCAGTCGATTCATGGCCCGCGCCTGCTGTGCTAAAAACTTCTGGTGCGCGGCTGCTACAGTGGCATGAAAAGCCAGCAACTGCTCGCCCAGTAGCTGCACTGCGGCCGTGGGTACAGGGTCCTGTATTGCTTCCAGTGCAAAAGGTTCGGCAGCTCCGGCCTCGACAGCCATGGAATATTTTTCGGCAATCTCGTCGGCAACTTCTACAGTAATTTCAGGCGCATTTCCAACAATAACATCTGTCTCTCTCTCAACTCTAGCCACTGCAAGCTCGACGCGGCCCGCAGAAGTTATGCTTGACCCGTTCTTGGGCGGCATGGCAACTTCTGTCGCTTGTGGCAGAGCCACGACAGGGGGTAAAGCTGGCGGTGGCGCCATGTGTTGGTAGGTAACAGACATCGTGGTTGGCTTTCTGGCCGCCGGCAGCGGCGGCAAAGTCACCGGCGGATAGTGCGCCGGGAAAGACAAAGTGCGCTGTGATGCGCCGAGAAGGGAGGGTTGTACGACCGCGGCCCCTAACTCGCGGTTGAGCGCAGCGCAATCCATGGCTACGCCGGCAGCGGCAAGCTGGGCCACACCGTCCAACAATTGGTCGACGCCGTTCTGCGGCCGGTCCAACGCCACCACCAGGTGCTCGCGTTCGCCCAGGATGCTGCGGATCCAGCCGCTGCACACATTGCGCGGCCCGTGCTCGACAAAGATGCGCACACCGTCAGCGTAGGCGGCCTCCACGACACGGCGGAAGTCCACGCCGGCCGTTGCCTGGTCGGTGAGGGCGGTGGCAGCGCTTTCCCGCGTGGGCGTATACGCTCCGCCCCGCGCGTTTGCATAGAAACGCACGCCAGGCACAGGGTGCGTTTCCCGGCTGTGTATTGCCCGCCACTCGTCTTCCCAACTCCGCAACACCGGGTGATGGGCGATGATCTCGCCCTCATTCTGCACGCAGCGGCTGCGGCCGATTTTGTCCACAACCCGGCGGCAGGCATCGGCTTGCCCGGCCACGAGACAGTCGGCAGGGGCGTTGATCATCGTCAGGCTGGCAAAGGGCTCGCCCTGCAGCGCTGCCTGCACCTCGGCCACAGGCGCCAGCACGCGCCAGCCCGCCCACTCGATTGGGCCCACTGCCTGGTCCCGCCAGGCGCGCGCCGCCGCGCGATACTCGCCGGCAATCTCGCGGCTGTACATGCCGGACCGGTCGATCTCGGCAAACATGGCGTCCATGTCATGCCACGCTCCCGAGGCAAACAGGCTGTTGGTCTCACCCGACGAAACGCCGAGCAGCGCCGCCGGGCGCAGCCCCAACACCTCTTGCGTCAGGATAGCGTGCGCCTGCGACAGGAGCGCACACCCCTGCAGTACGGCAAACGGATCGCTGGGCGCGCATGCCGGGTCCAGCCAGGCTTGCGTACGGGCCAGGCAGGGAAACTTCTGCACGACCGCGTCGGCCAAGGCCGGGAAGGCCAGCAACAACTCGCGTCCCATGCCACCATACGCCGCCGCCGCCGGGGTAAACACAAAACCGAGCTCCCCTGCCATCGGGGCAGACGACCAATAAATGCCTTTACCCAGCACCTGCACACTGGTACCGGTTAACTGCCTACGTGCCAGTAACTCGCCGGCAGCCTGCACCTGGCCCCCAAAGGTGTCCGCCGTAGCCACAAACGCCAGCCGCGCCGGCCCTTGGTGGGATTGCTCGCTGCGCGCCAGGGCAGCGACGACAGCGGCAGTATCTTCACCCGAAAACACGTACACCTGGGCAGCAGGCGCGACCGCGGCCGCTGGCGTGGCGGTTCTTGCGCTCGTAAGCGTCACACCGGCCGACTGTCCGCCTAAGGCATCGACCTGCACGCGCGCGGTGCGCGGGCTGGCCGCCAACCAGGGTACGGCCGGCCCGCTCGAGGAGGGGCGCAGGCCATGTTCGACGCACAGCGCCGCCGCCGCCACATGCAGCAATCCCGACGCAGCATGCGCGTGACCAAACTGCGCCGTCAGCGCCGTATACTCCGGCGCCAGGCCCAATCCAAGCCGCTGCGCGTCGGGGCGAGTGTCCTGGCCCGGTGCCGTCTCGATCAACGCCACGATGCGTTCCCCATCGCGTGCGACATCTGCCGCACGCTTGAGCAGCAGCATGACGGCCGCGTCTCCCGGCTGTTGGCGCCCAACGGCCAGTAACTCGGCAGCCGCCGCACCATGCACCGGCTCTACCGACAAGTCGACGGCCCCCACCAAGGCGGCATCGATCTCGCCACGCCGCAGCGCATCGACGGCAATTTCAAGCGCCCGCAGCCCCGAAAGCTCTTCGCTTGCGACCGTGTAGCTGGGACCGCTGTAGTTCAACTGCGCATTGATGCGGTTGGCCGGGATGTTGGGCATAGTGCCCACGACGCCAGCAGCTTCCAAGCCCGGAATCAGCGCCGCACGCGCCGCCTCGACCCACTCCGCCGTCACCGGCTCCCCTGCTGCCGCCCAATGCCTGGCCCATTCGTCCAGCCGCCAGCGCAGCGAATAGCGGGCAATCTCCGGATCGCAGCCCATACCCACCAGCACCGTCGTGGCCTCGGCCGGCAGGCCAGGATGGCGGGCCGCTAGCCGTCGTGCCACGTCCAGCACCAGAAGTTGCTGGGGCAGTGTCTGCTGCAGGTCCTTGGGCGGGAAGCGCAGGCCGGTTACGGCCAAATCGATCGTCCCGGTGTGGCTGCCGCTGCTGCCCGTAAGCAGCGCCTGTATGAAAGCCTGTACACCGGTGTATGGTCCGGCCGTCACCTCGATGTCGACAACGGCAATGGCGTCGTTTCGCACTGCGTACTCGTCGCTACTCCGGGACGGCTGCGGGACTGCAGGCGCTGTTCCCGAAACCCACTCCTCCACAATCAGGTGGGCGTTGTTGCCGCCGAAACCGAACGCACTTAACGCAGCACGGCGCGGGACGCCCGGTTGGCGGGGCCAGGCCTCGGGCGCCTGCAGCAGGCGAAATGGCGAATCCGCCAGTGCTGCTATAGGTACGGCCACAGGACGCGATGGTGGTCGAATCCCTGTGCGCAGCGCCGCCAGCAGCTTGATGAGTCCGGCGGCCCCCGCGGCGGTGATCAGGTGTCCCAGGTTGGCCTTGAGCGACCCGATCGGCAAGCCAGCGCATTCGCCAAACAGTTGACCTGCCGAAAGCAGTTCGGTGGCATCGCCGACAGGGGTACCGGTAGCATGGCATTCGAGCAGGGAAATGTCGGCCGGCGACAGCCCGGCCACAGCGTAGGCAGCGCGCATGGCGCGCACCTGGCCTTCCGCCGAGGGCGAGAGGAAACCTCCTGCATTGCCGTCATTGGATAGGCCGATACCGCGGATCACTCCAAGTATGTCGTCGCCGTCGGCTACAGCATCCGCCAGGCGTTTGAGGACGACGAAGGCCGCGCCCTCGGCCGGCACCAACCCATCGGCATCGGCCGCAAAGGGCCGGCTCTCGCCGCGGCGGCTCATGGCCTGCAGTGCGCAAAAGCCTATGTGAATAAATAGGTCGTCGGTGCGATTGACCGCACCTGCCACCATGACATCGCAGCGGCCATCTTGCAGCCGGTCGCAGGCGAGCTTGATGGCATACAGCGAAGAGGCACAGGCGGCATCCAACGCAAAGGCGCCGCCGCGCAGGTTGAGCGCAAGCGCCGCCAGGTGCGCCGGCATCCCTGAGGAAAACCGGTTGACGGCTGATGCGCCAGGCGCATCAGCGTCGTGTGGCGGTCGCGGCACGCCCGCCGGTTGCGCGCCAAACCAGGTCGCCTCGGCAAATTCGACCATTCCAGGCGTCGGGTAGGAAAGGTTGCCCAATACTAAGCCGGTCCTGGGTCCAGCGGCCGGGAGCGGCACGGCCAACCCTGCGCCGGCCAACGCCTCGCGCACACCGTGCAGCACCCACTGCATGCCGACATCGAGCTGCTTAACTTCGTCCACCGGCAGCAAGAAGCCACTCGCATCAAAGCGTTCGGCGAACCCCTTGACATAGCCGCCGCGATCTGACCAGGTCCGGTCCTTGGTCTTGCCGTCAGCGGACGTGAGAATGGCATCCCTGTCCAGCCGCCAATACCCTGCGGGCGCGGACGAAACCCTGTCCTGCCCAGCCAGCACCAGTTTCCACAACTCCTCAGGGTCGAGCGCGCCGGGCAGAATGCAAGACTGGCCGACGATAGCAATCGGTTCAAACAACATCTAACGCTCGCTTCCCCGCAGTGGAGCCTCGCTGGACACGTACATTTCCAGGCCCTGAATTTCGACGGCCACTGCACCGCTGGCGGTGTCAACCAGCCAAAGGTTGCTGCGTGTACCGGACTGGCCAATGAGCTTGCCTTGTACGATGCAGCGCAGCGGCGCAGACGCCAGGAGACCGGGATGCCACACGATCACACGTTCGCAGGCCGTGGGCAAGGTCAACTGGTGGAGGTTGGCATACCCCCACACGCGTGCCAGTTGCAGCGCACCGTCGATCAGCGCCGGGTCCGAACGCCAGCTATCGCCGCACCAACCGAGCATGCGGCTGCCCACCAGCGTGGCAGCTGCCCCTGTGTCACCCAGTTGCTCGACCGACTGCAGCGCAGCAAAATCGGGGCCGTGGAACAATTCGCTGCCATACAGCGAGCTGCCCGTTCGCCCGCTTGCCGGCCAGTCGACCTCAGGAGGCAAAGAGGGTTGCAGAGGGCCAGGCGCAGCCGCCTCGGCGACAAAGCGCACTGTCCCTTCGGCATCATACAGCGCCAGCTTGCACGTGTTCGGTTTAGCGCCCGGTTCGCAGCACACCCGCAGCCGCGTGGACCTCTCCGCAAAATCGGGCAGCGGCAGGCCCTTGCGCACGCGCACCTTCTGCAGCGACACGCCAGGACCGGCGATACCGGCTGCCGAGGCGGCGCGCAGGAACCACTCTTGCACCAGCACCAGCGGCAGCACGACGACGCCGTTAAACTGGTGGCTGGCAAGATACGGATACGTGGCGGCGCTTACCGCCACGTCACATACGAAAGGGCGGGCGGCCGGCGCCACCCCCACGTCGAGCAGTGGGGCCGCCTGCGGCATACCTCCGACCACAACTTCGATTTCGTCGCGTGCGGCGGTTTGCAGTTCGGCCACAAACGCGGCTGCGCCGGTGGCGAGCGGGATCAGCGGTACGCCCAGTTCGTCGAACTTGGCCTTGAGGTTTGGCGTTACCATGCCGCCCGCCCATGGCCCCCAGCCGATGCTCTTGACCACGCAGTTCGGACGGCGCTTGGCCTCGACCTGGGCCACGCGGTTGAGCACCTCGTTGGCCATGGCATAGTCGGCTTGGCCGGCATTGCCCGTGCGCGCTGCCACAGACGAGAACAGGCAGATGACGCCCAATGGATCACCCTGTGCAGCTGCCAGCAGCGAACGCAGGCCGTCCACCTTTGCCCCAAATACGCGGCGAAAATCCTCGGGCGTCTTTTCGGCCAGCCGCTTGTCGGCCAGCACGCCGGCCCCATGCACGATGCCCGTGATCGGTCCCCATTGCGCCCGCACAGTCTCCAGCGCGCGCGCCGTCGCAGCGGCGTCGCCCACGTCGCACGACAGGTACATGGCCTGTGCGCCCGCCGCAGTCAATGCCAAGAGCGTGCTGCGAATCTCACGTACGGCCTGGATGCGGTCGGCTGCCGCGCCAAGTTCCTTGGGCGACAAGCGCTTGCCCTGGGCCTGGGCTGCGGCAAGCAGCGCCTTTTTTAGTCCGGCATCGTCATAGATGCCCGACAAGGCTTCCGGTTCCCGCTCCAATACAGTGCGCCCCAGCAGGGCGATGTGCGGCCGCGCGGCCTCCGCCAGGGCGATTAAGGCAGCCGCAGTTACCCCGCGCCCGCCACCTGATACGACCAGCACTGCGTGCTCATCCACCACGGCGGAACCACCGGCAGCCGGCGTGTCAACCGAGCGAAACGCCAGGCGACGGCCGTCGGCCGGCAGCCCAATTTCCAGGTCGGCGCCGCCGTTAAGAAGTTCGCCGGCCAGGCGCTCGGCTGCGAAATCTGGCGGCTGGTCGCTCGCCAAATCAAGCGCGCGCACCACCGCCTGCGGCCATTCTTGTGCAGCGGTTTTGGCCAGCCCTGACAACCCGCCCAACCACGCGCGTTCGCCCGTATTTGAGACCAGGCCAAAGTCGCCGCCGGTATCCTGCACTGTTACAAACAGTCCACCCTGCGCCTCCATGCCGGCGGCCACGGCCGCTGCGGCGGCAAAGGCGGAGCCGTTTACAGCCGATGCCACTTCTTCTCCTTCTGCAGCCGCCAACCCAGCCAGGCAAATAACCGATCGTGCTTCGGCCGGAACGCTGCTGCAGACGACCGCAGTGGCGCCCGCGGCGCGCAGCCGCTCGGCCAGCGCCGGGGCGATGCCACGCCCGTCGTCTGTGATGTAGACCGTCGTGCCGTCGATCAGAAAAGGCGGCGTCAAGCCGGGCAACGGACGTTCGACGGCTTGCAGCGTGTAACGGCGAATGGGATCTAAGGTGGGAAATGAGCTGCCCGCATACGGAGGATCCGTCGCTGCGGACGCCACAGTAACCGCCGCTGGCGCCGCACCGTTGCCCGATCGTGGGGACAGCTGGCCGTCCATATAGGCGACGATCTCGCCGAGGGTGCGCAGCCCGGCCATCACCGATGTGTCGAACTCGGGCAGGGCAGGCACGCGCTCGCGCATGGCGGCCAGGATCTCGACGCGCTTGATCGAGTCGATACCCAGGTCCGTGTCCAGCGCCATTCCCGGCTCGAGCATCTCCGTCGGATAGCCCGTCTTCTCCGTCACCACTTCCATCATGATGCCGTGCAAGTCCTCACCCGCAGGCGCAGCCAAAACCGGCGCAACTGCAGCAGGAGCAGAAGCAGGCTTGTTGCTCGGTGCCGGTGCGGGCTGGCCGCCCAGCTGGCCGTCCATATAGGCGACGATCTCGCCCAGGGTGCGCAGCCCGGCCATGACCGACGTGTCGAACTCGGGCAGGGCAGGCACACGCTCGCGCATGGCGGCCAGGATCTCGACACGTTTGATCGAGTCGATGCCCAGGTCCGTATCCAGTGCCATCCCCGGCTCAAGCATCTCCGTCGGATAACCCGTCTTCTCCGTCACCACTTCCATCATGATGCCGTGCAAGTCCTCACCCGCAGGTGCAGCAGCAACCGGCGCAACTGCAGCCGGGGCAGCAGGAGGCGGAGCAGCGGCAGGCTTGTTGCTTGGTGCGGACTGGCCGCCCAGCTGGCCGTCCATATAGGCGACGATCTCGCCCAGGGTGCGCAGCCCGGCCATGACCGATGTGTCGAACTCAGGCAGGGCAGGCACACGCTCGCGCATGGCGGCCAGGATCTCGACACGTTTGATCGAGTCGATACCCAGGTCCGTATCCAGTGCCATCCCCAACTCGAGCATTTCCGTCGGATAACCCGTCTTCTCCGTCACCACTTCCATCATGATGCCGTGCAAGTCCTCACCCGCAGCCGCAGCCACTACCGGCGCAACTGCAGGAGCAGCAACAGCCGGTACAGCACGCCGAAACGGCAGGAGGCGGGGCAGTGGGAACCAAGACAGCCCGCTGCGCAGGGGCCGGTGCTGCCGTGGGCGGTGCCGGGGGCTGATACATCTGTGCAGGCAGTGGCTGGGGTGCAAGCATCTGTTGCGGTGCGGGAATCGGCGGGGGCTGGGTTGGCTGCGCCGGTGCGGGCGTGGGCGGCGGCACTTGCGGCAGAGCCACGGTGCGTGCGGGTGCAGGCACAGGCGTACTCACAGCAGGCGCAACAACAGGCTGGCTGCCTCCCACTCCGAGTGTCAACATCGACTCAAGACTGCGCATGGACTGTTCAGCCACCTGCAGGAATGACATGTGTGCGTCTGCAGTCTGGCGCTGCAACTCCTGGAATACGCCCGCCCAGGCCAACGCCTCGTTATTTGTCAATACACTCGCAGGGTGCGCTGCTGTCGCAGGCTGCGGTGAGGCTGCCGGCTGCGGCTGAGCTGCGACGACAGGCGCGGACTGTACTGGCATGACGGGCGCAACTTGCATAACAGGGATAGCTGGAGGCGGGGGCACGGCCGGTGAAACCGGTGCAGACGGCGCGACAGGTGCCGGCGTGGGCGTCGACCAGGATGTGGCCGGCGGCGCCGGTGGCGGTGGCGGTGCCGGTGCCTGTGGTGCAGCGTGGCCGTTGCCTGCTGCAACAATATGCTCGCTTGGGCGATTGCTTGTGTCGTTCAATTGCTTATTCACGGATGGGCTTACATTCTGCTGCTTGACCGCACTGCCGTTGGTGACTGCGTCGTGACTTTCGCGTCGAACGGGGTTCGGCGCGGCCAGGCCGGCTGCGCCATTGGCAGGCGGATACGGTTTGGCATAATTGACGCCGCTGAGGGGCACTGCCAGCTTTGGTGTGCGCCGCGTGCGCGGGTCGGCGCCGACACTGACGTCCTCCCACAGTGCTGCAAGATTTAGCGGCACGCCGGCTACGACCAGCTGTGCTAACGCCTGCCACAAGCTGGTCAGCCCATGCTCGCCCTTGCGGTCGATGGCGACGGCATCGTGCGGCCTGCCGCCCAGGCAGTTCTTGACCAGATTTGTCAACACCGTGCCGGGACCTACCTCGACAAAGACACGCACACCCGCCGCATACATTGCCTCCAACTGTTCGGCAAAAAGAACCGGCAAGGCGATCTGGTCGGCCAGTGTCTCGCGTACGGCATCGGGAACGCTTGAGTATACAGAGGCCGTGCTGTTGGCGTATACCGGCAAACCCGGCGCGTGGACCGGCACATGGTTCAAGTACGCGTGAAACGGCGCCGTGGCGGGACGCACAACCGTCGAATGAAACGCTGTGGCAACAGGCAGGCGCTGATAGCGTATCCCGGCCTTGCGCAGCCGCTCTTCACTCGCCTCGATCGCCGACTCGATACCCGAGATCACCACCTGGTCGGGAGCATTGTGGTTGGCGATTACTACACCTGTGTTCCAGCTTGCCAGCAGTTCCGCAACTTCAGCGGCCGGATGGGAGATGGCCGTCATGGCGCCGGGGAACATGGCTGCAGCCTCGGCCATCAGCTCGCCGCGCTTGCGCGCCACGTGCAGAAATGCCTTCTGATCGAGCGCGCCCGCAGCATAGAGGGCCGTCACCTCGCCAAAGCTGTGGCCACCTGTCACGTCGGGATGCAACCCGAGCCGGGCCAGAACAGCCAGCTGGCTGAGGCTGGCGACGCCGATCGCCGGCTGCGCCCAATCCGTCGCTCGCAGCTGCTCTTCCAGCACCTTGCGTTCATCGTCGCTAAAGACAGGGCGCGGGAAGACGACATCCTGCAGGCGGCCGCCCTGTTCAAACTCCAGATCGGCCGCGTGATCCCAGATGGCCTGGCTCTCGGCAAAAGCCGACGCCAGGTCTCCCCCCATACCCACGTACTGGCTGCCCTGCCCGGGAAAAAGAAAGGCGATTTTGCCTGTGGTGGCACCTGATGCGCTGCCGGAGAAGTACCAGCCGGCGGGCGAGCGTTGCGGCGCGGCGGGCTCGCGCTGAATGGCCGCAATGGCTGTATCCAACTTGGTGCGCAGATCCGTAATGTCTTTGGCCACGACGGCCAGACGCAGCGGCTGTGCAGCGGAGAACTGGCGCTGCGTCTCACGCGCCAGGAACTGAAAATCGCCCGCAGCGTCGTAACCAGCCGTCAACGCGCCGGCTGCGGTTACCAGTGCTGCCATGCTGTCCGCGCCCAACACAAACAGTTCGCTCGGCGAGGGGCGGAATGTGTCCTTGCGCCCGCGCTTGCCTGTATATTCTTCCAGCGTCACGTGGAAGTTGCTGCCGCCAAACCCAAACGAGGAAACCCCTGCTCGCCGTGGATGCGTACTGTCGCGCACCCATGGCCGCGCCTGGGTATTGATGTAAAATGGGCTGTCCTCGACGGCAAGGTTCGGATTCGGGCGATCCACCTTGATTGTCGGCGGCAGCACCTTGTGATGCAGGGCCAGCACCGCCTTGATCAACGAGGCGGCGCCCGCCGCGCCCTTGGTATGACCGATCTGCGACTTGACCGACCCGATGGCGCACCACTGTTTCGACTCGCCATCGGCCTCGCCAAACACGCTGCTTGCCCCTTCAAATTCGGCCACGTCGCCCGCCTTGGTCGCCGTGCCGTGCGCCTCCAGCAGTTCCACCGTACGCGGCGAATAGCCGGCGACGGCATACGCGCGGCGCAGCGCATGCGCCTGGCCGCTGGCCTTGGGCGCATAGACCGCCGTTCCCTTGCCGTCGGAGCTGGATCCCACCCCGCGAATTACGGCGTAGATGCGATCGCCGTCACGCTCGGCGTCTTCCAGGCGGCGCAACGCCAACATGCCCAGCCCCTCACCCAGGATGGTGCCGTCGGCGCGATCAGAGAAGGGGCGGCAGTCGCCGCTGGGCGAAAGCGCCGGCGTCTTGCTAAAGCACATGTACATGAGAATATCGTTAAGCGTGTCCACGCCGCCTACGATCACCATCTCGGACTGGCGCAAGTACAGTTCGCTCAGCCCCATGGACAGCGCCGACAGTGAGCTGGCACAGGCCGCATCGACGACGCAGTTGGTGCCGCCCAGGTCAAACTTGTTGGCGATGCGCCCGGCAATCACGTTGCCGAGCAGGCCGGGAAATGAGGCCTCGGTCCACGGCACATAGGAATCGGCGATGCGATTGCAGATGGCTTGCGCCTCGTCCTCGGCGATGCCGTTTTGGCGCAAAGCGTTGAGCCAGATCGGACGCTGCAGGCGTGAACCGAGATGGACGACAAGCTCGGTCGTGCCCGTGGCTCCCAAAATCACGCTGATCCGGCTCTTGTCGATGTGGGCAAAATCGCCGCCCGCTGCATCCTCCAGCACCTGCTGTGCCACGATCAGACCCAGCAGCTGGCTGGTGTCTGTCTGCTGCACCACGTTGGGCGGCACACCAAAGGCCATGGCGTCAAACGGCGTAGCGTCGAGAAAGGCGCCGCGTTTGCCATACGTCTTGTCGGGGGCAGACGGGTCGGGATCGTAATAGTCCTCGATGAGCCAGTACTCAGGCGGAATCTCACGAATCTGATCGCGGCCCTGCATGATGTCCTGCCAGAAGCCGCGTACGTCCTTCGAACCGGGGAACAGCGCGCTGATGCCTACGACTGCGACTGCCGGTGCAACAGACTCGCTATTCTCTTTGGTGGTACTCATTTGTATTTTTGGAATCCTTTATCAACTGGCCACGGAGAATGGCAAAAAAGCGGCAAGCATTGGCTCGCGGCTAGCTCTAGGCACTGCGCGGATATGAACCCGCGCATAGAACGGTGCCATGTACAAAACCCGCCACTACGCCAATGGTCGCGGTGCAAACGCAAACGCGTGGGCTGGAACGTCTGCCCCATAGGACCGCAGTTGGGCCGCGCGTGTGACGTGGGCCGCCCCTTCCAGCAGGTTGAGGGCTACTTGCACCACTGTGCGGTTCTGCGGCTCCGCCAGAAATGAACCGGCAACCCAGGCATTAAAGGCCCCCATGGCCGGGCCGCACCAAATCTGGTAATCCAGGCGGCGATCGGTCGTGCCGTCAATCGGCCAGCGGCTGGATTGGCCGAGGTACGAACGGAAGACGAGCGCCATCTTATGTTTCGGATCGCGCTCGGCGCGTTCTATCTCATGCGGGCCGCGCACCGTGAAGAACTGGCGCGTCTGCGCCCATTCTTCTTCTACCGGCCGGCGTAACAATTGCTGCTCGACACGCTTGATCTCGTCGTCAGGAATGGCCTCAAGCGACGGGTAGCGCGTGTAAAGGTGGTAGAGTGTGGCAGCACGTGCAGCAAACATCGTGCCGCGCTTGAGCACCTGCACCTTCACGCCCAGTTCAAACATGTCAGCCGAAGGCGCCATCGTCATATCGGCCAGTTCAGCCTTTGCCAACAGCGCCTTGGCGTCAGCGGACACGCCGGCCTCGATACAGCTTTGATTGACAGACCCAGTCAGTACATAGGCGGCGCCAAGCGCGAAGGCGGCGGCAACGGCGCTGGGCGTACCCAGGCCGCCCGCAGCGCCGACGCGAATGGAGCGGCGATAGCCATGCCCGGCCGCCACTTCGTCACGCAGTTGGGCAATCGTGGGAAAGAGCGACCCTAGCGGCCGGTTGTCCGTGTGGCCGCCGGAATCGGACTCGACAGTGATGTCTTCGGCCACCGGCAGTTCGCGCGCCAAGGCGGCTTCGGCAGGTGTCAATTCGCCGCCATTTACCAGCGCGTCGAGCATGGCCTGCGGCGCCGGCGAAAGGAAATGGAGGGCCACTTCGGGTCGCGAAATCTTGGCAAACACGTGGTTTGTTCGCTGGATGTGGCCTGCTGCATCGCGCCAGATGCCGCTGCAAGCATAGCGCACGACCGCAGGCGTCAACGACATAAATGCCGATGCTTCTACCCGGCGCACGCCGTGCGCCAGCAGCATGGCTGCCAACCGCGTCTCCAATTCCGGATCCTGCGGCGAGTGAATCAGGTTCACGCCCCACGGCAGTGCGTCACCAAGTGCTTCTTGCAGCGTAGCAATGGCCTTCTCGACGCGCGGCAGGCTCAAGCCGCCGGCGCCAAAGAACCCCAACATGCCGGCGCGGGCGACGGCGATTACGAGTTCCTCGGAGGCGATGCCGCGCGCCATGGCGCCCGTGGCATAGGGGAAGCGTACGCCATGCGCCTCCAAGAAACCACGATCGCCCAGCCATTCGGGGTAAAGGGCAGGCAGCACGCCCAGGCAGGGGTAGCTGCCCACATGACTGACAACGCCATTGGTGACCGGCAGGTGCAGTTCGCCGCCAAATGCGACGCCGACACGGCCCGCAACACCTTCGCGGACGACAAAGGCGGGTGTTCGAAACTGGGAAATCGCGCCAGGCAACTCGTCGGCGGCAAAGTAAGCCTTTCCTGTCGTGTTCCACCACGTTCCGATGGCAGGCAATCCATTACTCAAAATTCAATTCTCCCTACAGTTGAAACCATCACGTCGGCGACGCGGAACGCCAAGCGCGAAGGGGGCAAACGCAAAAATCGAGGTAGTATGCCACAACTTATGGCAGGAGAGGAATTAGCCGATCGGCCAGCGCACTTCTCCCTTCTTCTGTCCAAAGAACTCCACAATACGCGCCGCCATCTGCTCAACCTGGCGCCGCACCGGCTCTCTGAGTTTGCGAAACGGATTCACAATGATCAGCATGGTCGCACCCTTGCGCTCATAGCGCCAGGTGGCGGTCGCCTGCCCGCGCACGAGCACGATCCCCTCGATGTGACCGGCCGGCCGCCATACCTGCTTGTAGTGCGCCTCCGGCACGATCCAGTTCTTTTCACGGTGCCCGAGCAGGATCGGATCAAAGCGGTAGAGCATGTGCAGCGGCCAGGCAGCGTCGTCGATTGACGCCGTCAGTTCTTCCACATCCTGTGCAAAGACATACTGCGTCGTCCCCTCCACAGCGACCGGCGCCAGCTCGCTTTCCAGCATCTTCCACCAACGCCGCGCCGGCTCAGCATAGGCCAGCCGCCAGTAGCGAAAGTCCTCCACGGTCGTGGGACCATAGCTGTGAATATAACGGCGCAGCACGGTGAGATTGGCCGTGTCATAGTCCGGCGGTTCCCAGGGCAGATTTGGCAGCCAGTTTTCGCGCGCGACAAAGCGGCCTTCTCCCTCGCGGCCGGCGTGGCAGGCATAGCCGCGGCGCACCAGGTCGGCAAAGACGCCACCCCACGGCGAAAGATGTTCCTCGTCCAGACCAAAATCTCCCACGCGCAGGTCGGATCGCCCCATCGTCGCGCGCCGGCGCAGCTCTGTCGCTACATTTTCGACCAGCACGTCATAGTCGTCGTAACGGTTCTCTTTCTCCGCCGTGCGCCCCCACCAGCTCTTCGCCCCCGAAATCATGGCGCAGACCAGCGGCCACTCACTGCTGGGGTACAGGTGGAGCGTGCCTCGCTGTCCCCACAGCTTGACCAGCGTCCGCTCATCGTACAATATCTGCTCAAAGCGATCATGCGTCAGTCCGGTCGTGCGGTTCCACAACGCAACCCCGGCGGCAGGCAGGATCTGCGCCTGGATGCCGACTAACGCGCCGGCGGCTGCCTCGGGAGAGGCAAAGGGAGCAAGCAGGCCCGAACGGATAAGGCGAAAGCGACGCACTTGGTCAATTGAAACAGAAATTGGCGCAGACATAGGCATCGTTACTCAATTGATGTGGGCGAACAGACGTGCTAAACTAATCCGTAGTTTAGCCCGAGCAGGCTACATGCGCAAGCACGCCGGCATACCTCCAGCCCACTTTGGTGTGTGTTGCATTTGCGAGCATCGCATTCCCTTGGCGCAACGACTGAGGAACCGAATTGAGCCTCGATCAACTATTACTCGACTGGCGCGGCGACACGCGCTTTATGTCAAACGTGGCCGCATGGCGCACGCTGCCGTCCCAGCCGCCGCGCACACGCTCATTTCCGGCGCGGCTCGACAGCCGATTGGCTTTCGCATTGTCCGAACGTGGCATCGACGCGCTCTACACGCACCAAGCCGAGGCGGTAGATGCAGCCCTTGCCGGGCAGAATCTGGCAGTCGTAACACCCACAGCTAGCGGAAAGACACTGTGCTACAACCTGCCGATTCTACATACGCTCCTCAACGACCCTGACGGCCGTGCGCTGTATCTTTTTCCGACCAAGGCGCTGGCCCAAGATCAACTCAGCGAACTTGGCCAGTGGCAAGCGACCTTGGCCGGCGCGGCGCACCGCCCCGGTCTCGCACCGGCGACGTATGATGGCGACACGCCCTCATCCGATCGGCCGCGCATCCGCAAGACGGCGCGCCTGCTGCTCACCAACCCTGACATGTTGCACGTAGGCATCCTACCCTTCCACACACAATGGGCGAACTTTCTGGCCGGCCTGCGTTGGGTCGTGCTCGACGAGATGCATACCTACCGCGGCGTCTTTGGCAGCCATGTGGCCAATGTGCTGCGCCGCCTGCGCCGTCTTTGCGCGCAATATGGCAGCAGCCCGCAGTTTGTTTGCACCAGCGCCACGATCGCCAATCCAGCCGCGCTGGCAGAGAAGCTGATCGAGCAGCCGGTCACGTTAATCGACGGCAACGGCGCCCCACGCGGCGAGAAGCACGTGATCCTGCTCAACCCGCCCCTGCTTGACCCAGAAAAAGGCATTCGCCGCAGCGCGACACTTGAATCTACCGACCGCTCTGCCGACTGCCTTGACTCTGGGCTGCAGACGATCGTCTTTGGCCGTTCACGGCTCACGACTGAACTGCTGCTCACGTATCTACGCGAGAAAACGCCCCAGAACGTGCGCGGCTACCGTGGGGGCTATCTGCCGCATGAACGGCGGGCAATCGAGGCAGGTCTGCGCAACGGCGAGGTGCGTGCGGTCGTGGCGACCAATGCCCTGGAGTTGGGTATCGATATCGGCCAGCTGCAGGCGTGCGTGATCTGCGGCTATCCGGGCAGCATTGCCTCAACCTGGCAGCAGATGGGCCGGGCCGGTCGCACCAGCGAAACGGCGCTTGCTCTCATGGTGGCCACAGCCGGACCGTTGGACCAGTACGTTATTCAGCACCCGGAGTTCATCTTCGAGCGTTCGCCCGAACATGCGCTGATCAACCCCGACAACCTGATGCTGCTGCTCGATCACATACGCTGCGCTGCCTTTGAGCTGCCTTTTGCCGAGGGCGAAGCCTTTGGCGGCTGCACCTTTGTCGCCGACGCCCTTCAATTACTGGCGGAACAGGGGGACTTGCACGCCCACAACGGCCAGTGGTTCTGGAGCGGCGAAAGCTACCCCGCCCGCCGGATCAGCCTGCGCAGCACCGGAAGCGATGCTGTCGTCATTCAGACCGAACAGGGCGGCGCGGCCGGCCCACCCACCTATACCGTCATCGGCGAAGTCGACCACGCCAGCGCACCCCGTTTCGTCCACCAAGGCGCCATCTACATGCACGAGGGCCAGACCTACCAAGTGCGCAAACTGGACCTGGAGAACCTGCAGGCCGACGTGCACCCAGTCAACGTAGACTATTACACGGAGGCCGCCGCCGAAACCGAGGTGACTGTGTTGGCCGAGCATGACCGGCGCCAGGATGACAAGACCATTGTGGCCTGGGGCGACGTCGAGGTGACTTCGCAAGTGATCGGCTATCGTCGCATCATGCGCCATACGCACACGACCTTGGGCGTGCAGGCGCTGGACTATCCGCCACAGACGATGGCAACCAACGCCTACTGGTTGGAATTGCAGCCCGAGGCGCAGGCAGCACTGGAGCGGGCGGGCCTGTGGCACGATTCCATCAACAACTATGGTCCAAATTGGGAGCAACAGCGCCAGGCCGTGCGTGCGCGCGACCGCTACCGCTGCACCCAGTGTGGTTCGCCCGAACCACGCGGGCAGGAACACGATGTCCACCACCTGACGCCCTTCCGCGCCTTTGGCTTTATCCCCGGCATCAACGACAACTACCTGCTGGCCAATCGCCTAGAGAACCTGGTGCTTGTCTGCCGATCTTGCCACCAGCGCATCGAGACGGCCGGCCGGTTGCGCACGGGGATGGATGGACTCGCCTACATATTGGCGAACCTGGCGCCATTGCACCTGATGTGCGACCGCTCCGACATCAACCTGCACGTCGCCCGCAGCGAGGGACACTTTGCGGGCAAGGGACGACTCGTTGCCGAGCGTAATATTGCAGCTGCCAAGCCGCCTGATCCCACCATTGCTGATGTAGACTTTATGCGCGACGCGCCTATTGCCACTAGTATCGTTAGTGCCGCCAGCCTCCACACACAGGCACAGCTTGCCACCATCTACCTATACGAGCAGATCCCGGCTGGTTTGGGCTTCAGTGCGGCCCTCTTTGACCTGCACGACACCCTGCTCGCCTCCGCCCACCAGCAGATTAGCGCCTGCAATTGCCAACAAGGCTGCCCCGCCTGCGTCGGGCCTGTCCTTGACGATCAATCGGTGCAGCTTGACACTAAGCGCTTGACGTTGGGAGTACTGGAGGTGCTATTAGGATGAATTCGGTAACGTGGTAAAATATGGCACACTCCCACATCACTAATACACGCACATTCGGAGTTCACCAATATGGCACACGTTCTCGATGGCAAGGTCGTCATCATCACCGGCGCCAGCACAGGCATTGGCGCCGCGACGGCTCGCTCGCTGGCCAAACTCGGCTGCAAGCTGACACTAGCAGCCCGCTCGGCGGACAAATTGCAAGCCCTCGCCGCCGAATTAGGTCCCAATGCTTTGGCGCTGCCCACAGACATCACCTTGCCCGCCGATATCACTAGCATGGTGGACAAGACGATCGCCCGCTTTGGCCGTGTGGACGTGCTCTTTGCCAACGCAGGCATCTACATCCCGGGCAAAGTGGCAGAAGGCGATCCGGACGCCTGGGCCAACCTGATGAACGTCAACGTCGACGGCGTGCTGCGCTCAGTGCATGCCGTGCTCCCCCACATGGCGGCGCAGAAGTCCGGCGACATCCTCGTCACCAGCTCCATCTCCGGGTTTATCGACATCCACTGGGAGCCTGTCTACAGTGCCTCCAAGCACGCCATCCAGGGGTTCGTGCACACGTTGCGCCGCCAGGTGCTCAAAGACGGCATCCGCGTGATGGCCGTCGCCCCCGGCATGGTAGCCAATGAGCTATGGGGCTTCTACGATCAGGCCAAGATCGACCAGATCATTGCCGAACGCGGTGCCATCCGGTCGGAGGACGTGGCCGAGGCCGTGGTCTTCATGCTCTCACAGCCGCCGCACGTCACCATTCGCGACCTGGTCATGCTGCCACAGAGTCAAGACTTGTGACGGGGTTGGTCGCCAGGTACGCGTCCAGATCGGCGATTGCCCGCTCGGTGTATGTGCCGTAGCGGGCACGTTTGCCGCGCACTTCGCTCTCCAACTCGGGCAGCAGCCCCATGGCCGCCTTCATCGGCTGAAAGTTGGTCGGCTCGGCATGGGTGATATAATAGAGCAACGCCCCAATCATGGTCGTACGCGGCAGTTGCAGCAGTGGCTGGCCTTCCAGCAAGCGCACGATATTCTGCCCTGCGATGAGCCCGCCCATCGTGCTGCCTACATAGCCTTCGGTGCCCGTGATCTGCCCGGCAAAGAACAGGTCGTCACGCTTGCGGGACTGCAGCGTCGGCTGCAGCAGCGTGGGGCTGTTGATAAAGGTGTTGCGGTGCATCTGGCCCAGGCGGACGAACTCGGCGTTGGCCAGCCCCGGGAGGAGCCGCAGCACCTCTTCCTGCGCGCCCCACTTTACGTTGGTCTGGAACCCTACCATGTTGTAGAGCGTACCGGCCACGTTGTCCTGGCGCAGTTGCACTGCGGCAAATGGTCGCCGGCCGGTGCGCGGGTCGCGCAGGCCGACGGGACGCATTGGGCCAAAGGACAGTGACTTGCCGCCGCGTGCCGCCAGCGCCTCGATCGGCATGCAGCCCTCAAAATAGCGCTCCAGCTCCTTGTCCGCACCCTTTAATTCAATCTTGGGTGCGTCCAGCAGTGCCTGCACAAAACGCTCGTACTCTTCCCGGTTGAGCGGGCAGTTGATGTAGTCGCCTTCTTCCTGCCCCTGACCGCTGTCCTTGTCGTAGCGGCTCTGGCGAAAGGCTATGCTCATATCGATCGAGTCCGCCACCACGATCGGGGCCATGGCGTCATAAAAGTACAGGTACTGTTGGCCGGTCAGCGCCTGGATCTGCGCCGTCAAGGCCGAACTGGTTAATGGTCCCGTGGCAATGATGGCCGGCCCCGCGGGTATTTCCGCTACTTCCGCGCGGTGCAGCGTAATGTTAGGGTGGTTGCAGATCAGTTCGGTGATCTCTTCGGCAAAATCCTCGCGGCTCACGGCGAGCGCTGCACCGGCCGGCAGCGAATGTTTGAAGGCCGTCCTGATCACCATCGAGCCGAGCCGCAGCATCTCATTTTTGAGCAGGCCAAGGGCGCGGTCGGGTAAGGTGCTGCCCATCGAGTTGCTGCACACCAGCTCGGCAAGCCGATCGGTGACATGTGCCTCGGTACCGCGCACCGGGCGCATCTCGTAGAGCTCCACGTGCATACCACGGCTCGCGGCCTGCCAGGCAGCTTCCGTGCCGGCCAGGCCGCCCCCGATAATCGTGATCATCTTTTGCGTCATTGCTTGTTTCTCAGTCTACTTTCCACCGGCATCAGCCGCTATCGTCCCCGTCGAGTTCAAGGTGGAAGCGATGCATGAAGCGGTGCAGAATCGGCGCCAGCAGCACGCCCACGGAAATCAAAAACACGATCCCGGCAAAGAGTGCATAAAACGAGGCAAACAGCTTGCCGCCCAAGGTCAGCGGGCGGTCGACCGGTCCCATGCCACCCAGGATCATCGATGCGTTGAGCAGCGAGTCCGCCCAGCCGAGGTGCTCGAGGAAATGGTACCCCACCACCCCGAGCGCCAGGGAGACCACGATGATCCCCGAAGCGAGCAGCGCAAAGCGTGTGAAACGCCGCACAAACGCGGCCGGCGACAACAGGGGCTGCCCCTTGGCCTCCAAGTGGAATGGCTTTCCCGGTTGGCTGAGCGCCCCGTCGTCCGTATCGTGTACGACAGCGGTGTGATGCGGGACTCCGTTACTCTTTGCGTTATCCTTTGACATACGACAGTTTTTCGGCGATCTGGCCGCCTTCTATACGGAAAATATCCACCCCGCGCACATGACCCTGCTCGCCCCAAGCATAGAACCACCGTTGGACCGCACGATCTCCGGCAGCAAAAAGTTCCTCTATCCCTATATGGGCGGCCGGTGCATCGGCAAAGAACTTGCGCCAAAACGCAGCCACCGCCGCCTGCCCGACCAGCCGTTCGCCATCGGGCGGTGGATAGGTGGTTTCAAATACACAGTGCTCGCGCAGCAGTGCCATCATGGCCGCCACATCGTGTGCATTGAGCGCACGGTTAAAGCGCTCCAACAGCAGCAGCACCGCCTGTTCGCCGCCGTCCGCACGCCGGTATAGAGACCGGTTGGCAAAGGCACTCCCATCCGGCCGCTGCCCCGACTGCACGATTTCCATACTCTGGCCGTCACCCAGCAAGACGCGACGCGCATAGGCGATGACGCGGCCGTCCTTGGAAGCAGTGGAATCCAGTGTTGCCTCGTCGACCAAGGTGTAACAAACCGAATCGACGCCTGGACCAGGGTAAGGGTACTCTTGGCCGTCAGGAATGGCGTCGATCTCCTGCCGCAGCGTATTACCATCCGCGCCCGTCCACTCAATGTCGAAATGCAGGTGCGCACCGTTAGCGCTAAGCGTGTACGCTCCATCCGGCGGTGGCTGTCCAAGCTCATAGCGTGACTCGCCGGGGTCCAACCGCCATGCCCCTAGAAAAGGCTGCACTCTCGCGGAAATAGAAGTCGACATCCGCATACTCCTCCCCCACCACACAATGTAGCGCGCTATTGTAACACACCCGCATTCCACACCACCGGAACGGCTTTTTGCACAGGAACGTCGATCATGCTAGCTTGCATCTTCACACCAATCATGGTGTACAGGAGCACATGCATGAATCCGGTTGATATCATTGTCAAGAAACGCGACGGCCACGAGCTGTCACGCCAGGAGATAGAATTCTTTATCCAGGGGCTAACCGCCGGCCGCATCCCCGACTACCAGGTAGCGGCCTGGGCCATGGCTGTCTACTTCCGCGGCATGAGCGATCGTGAAACGACCGACCTCACGCTCGCCATGGCGGCCAGCGGCGATCAGTTGGATCTGCACGACTCGCTGCCCCCCGGCACCATCATCGTCGACAAGCATTCCAGCGGCGGCGTCGGCGACAAGACCACGCTTGCCGCAGGCCCGATCGTGGCGGCCTGCGGTCTGCCCGTGGGCAAGATGAGCGGGCGTGGCCTTTCCTTTACCGGTGGCACAATCGACAAGCTGGAGAGCATTCCCGGCTGGTCGGCAGAATTGTCCGAAACCCAGTTCCGCCGCCAGTTGGCGGACGTTGGCCTGGTCGTGGCGGCGCAGACGGCCAACCTCGCCCCTGCCGACAAGACGCTCTATGCGCTGCGCGATGTGACCGGTACGGTTCCCAGCCTGCCGCTGATTGCCGCCAGCATCATGAGCAAAAAGCTGGCCGCCGGCGCCGACGCCATCGTGCTCGACGTCAAGTGTGGTCACGGCGCCTTTATGGAGACGCTGGACGACGCCCGCACCCTTTCCCGGATTATGGTCGCCATCGGCGACCTGGCCGGACGCAAGACGACGGCGTTGATCACCCAGATGGAACAGCCGCTCGGCCGCGCCGTCGGCAACGCCATGGAGGTGCAGGAAGCCATCGACACGCTGCGCGGCGAGGGGCCGGCGGATTTCCAGCAGTTGGTCGAGATGATCTCCGGCGAGATGCTGCTGATCGCCAACGCCGCGCACAGCCCTGAAGAGGCCGCCGCCCGCGTACGCGCCGCCATCGCTAGCGGTGCGGCGCTCGCCAAGTTCGCCGCCTTCGTGGCCGCCCAAGGCGGCGACGCCCGTGTTGTGGAGGACCGCACGCTGTTGCCGGCTGCCCCCGTGCACGTGCCAGTCACCGCGCCCTGCAGCGGCTATATCCATGCCATCGACGCCCGTGCCGTCGGCCTTGCCGTCGTCGCATTGGGCGGCGGGCGACAAAAGAAAGGCGCAGCGATCGACCCGCGCGTGGGCGTGACGGTCCAGGCCAAGGTTGGCGACCCTGTGGCGACGGGAGATGCGCTCTGCACAATCCACGCAGCAGACGAGACCTCGGCGCGCTGGGTAGTCGACCGCCTGCTCGAGGCGTACACGCTGCAACCGGAGCCGGCGCAAACGCTGCCTATCCTGCTCGACCGTATCGCAACGGCCTAGGACGCAACCCCTGATGCAACGTGTTCGCTCTTACAGTATTGAAATCCTGCTGACCACAGCACTGATTGCCGCCGTATTCTTTTTTGGCTACCTGGGTTATGGTTTGCTGCGGCCGGAAGTAATCAACGAACCCTTTTCCGGGGAGCGAGCGCTCACGTCGGCCGGTAAGCTGCTGGACTTCGGCCCACGGATTACCGGTACGGGCGCCAACGTCCAAGCGGGCGACTGGCTGATCGAGCAACTGCGCCTCCTAGGATGGGACGTAGTGATTCAGCCTTTCTCGGTCAGCGAGGAAGTCTCGGGCCGCAACATCATCGCCGTGCGCAGTCATAGCGAGCCGGGTTCGCCGGTCATCATGTTGGCGACGCCCTACGACAGCCGTCTTGCTGCCGACGCCGATACCAACCCCGACAACCAACAGCGAGCGACACCCGGGGCCAATGCCAGTGCCTCCGGCGTCGCCACGCTGCTCGAACTGGCGCGTACGCTGGACGTCGAACAGTCCGGGCATACCATCTGCCTCGGTTTTTTTGACGCCGAACAAAATGGCGGGCTTCCCGGTTGGGATCCACACCTTGGCAGCCAGATCTACGTACGCAGCCTGCCGATCAGTGTCCCGCGCTGCGCCTCACCGCGTTACGTGGTAGGGGTCGAAACGGTCGGAGCGGCCGACCAACGGTTCTATCAGAGCGATGATGGCGACCGGACCTTGGAAAACGCCTTGTGGCAGACCGCCGCCAACCTGGATTACGACGAATGGTTCCCGCGCGCCTCGCAGCCGGGGGTCGACGGCGTCCAATCGGCCTTTGCTGCTGCCGAGATGCCGACGGCCGCCATGATCGGCAGTGACTATCCGGCGCGCAATACCATGCAAGACACCCTAGACAAGCTTAACGCCGACACCTTCCAGCGTGTCGGCATGACATTGGAGACATGGCTAGAGACCCAGCCGTAGCCATATTGCGAGCCGCGCATGGCTGCGCACGTCAATAGCGTAATTCCGCAATCCACCATCTATTCCCGCTGTTGGCAAAGCGCCACTGATCACCCCCATTGACCGCTTGTGCCGCATTCCCTTGCGCGGATATTGCAGGCTCTGGCAGCCCGTCCAGGGCCGGTGGCGGCGCGGGAAATACAGCCACTACATAGCGATCCAAGATTGCGTCACGGTTTGGCCAGACAAAATCATCGGCCGGGTTATCGGTGCCACGCGTGTCGACGATGCGGCCATCCGGCGCCCACAACTGGGCTAACAGCGCCAGGTCCCCGCTGCGCGATGCATCACGCTCCGCAGCAATGAACTGCGGAATTGCATCCTCTGCAGGCGCGGTGACAAAGGCGGGGGCAGGCACGATCGGAGCCGGCGTGGGCGGTATACGCATGGGGCTGCGTGTACAGCCAGCCAACAGGAAAAGCACCAGGAAACTCAAGTGACTACTCCCCACGGCTAAAGCCGGGGGCTTCTAGGGATTGAGTGCCCATGCTAGATAGCCCTCTAGCAAGTATGTTCAAAGCGGCGTTATGGTCGCGGTTCAGTCTTAGGCCGCAATGGGGGCAATCGTGGATACGCACAGACAAGTCTTTGGGAACAAGCGCATGACAGCCAGAGCACATCTGCGTAGTGCCTCTGGGGTTGACCAGTGCAACACCACGACCGGCACCTTCCGCCTTGTACGCAGTGAACTGCACAAATTGACCCCAAGCCACATCCGCTATGCCGCGGCTGATAACCTTGTTCCCATTAGACTGCATATCCTGAATGTCCAACTTCTCAAAGGCGATAAACTGGTATTCGTTGACCAACTTGCGCGACTCTTGGTGCGCAAAGTTGCGGCGGCGATTGGCCGCACGTTCGTAGGCGTGACAAAGGGCGTGAACAACCTTGCGGCGCTCAGGCGACCCTTTGACGAATCGTTCTTTCTTGCGTTGCAGGCGAGCAATATCAGCGGCGTCCTGCTTCATCCAGCGTTGGCGAGCGATCTTCGTGCCGTCGCTCATGTAGGCAAACGTGGTCAACCCCAGGTCAACACCAACAACCTTGAAAGTCGGTTCAAGCGGAGCCGGTTCGCATTCGCAAGAAAAGCAGGCGTACCAGTTGCCCACTGCATCGCGCTGAATGGTCAGCGTTTTGACGGCAGCGCAGATAGGGCGGTGCAATTTGATGCGGATTTCGCCAATTTTGGAGAGCGTCAGTCTGTCACCGTCAAGCTTGAAACCGGACTGCTTAAAGGTGAAACTGTCGTACCTGCCTTTGCCCTTGAAGCGCGGGAACCCAACTTCCTTGTCACCCGCCTTGACGCGGCGAAAGAAAGCCTGATAAGCCAGATCGACCCGCTCCTGTACATTCTGCAAAACCTGAGAATGCACGTTGCTCAAGACTGGTTTCGCTGCTTTCCATTCCGTCAAAAGTTTGTTGGTGTCATACAAGGAGATGGATTTCCCCATTTGTTCGTGGGTATCCTTGCGAATTGCCAGTGTATCGTTGTAGACCCAACGGCAAAGCTCAAGCGCTTTTTCAAGGCTTGTTCTCTGCGCAGATGTTGGAAAAAGTCGGTACTTGTAGGTCATTCGCACACCGATATTGTAGCAGATTTACGCAGTGTCGTCAATTGCGTAACAGGCTATAGCGCATTAGCGCTATGCGGCTTACATCCCCATGCCTGAAGGCAGGGGCATTACGCCGCATTTGGTAACGCTTTGGCATTTGTCAAAAACCGTTCTATACTCACTGGCTATGAACCCAGTAATCTTTCAACTCGGACCCTTCTCGCTCCACTGGTACGGTGTCTTCATTGTCGGCGGCGCCGCAGTAGCCGCCTACCTCGCCTCGCGCACAGCCGCCAAGGCGGGAGAAAACCCGGATCATATCTGGAACATGTTGGCCTGGGCGCTCATCTGCGGCATTATCGGCGCCCGTCTCTATCACGTGTTTAGCACGCCGGCTAACGGCATCGGCTGGGATTATTACCGCCAAAACCCCGGCGAAATCTTCAACTTTATGAACGGCGGCTTCCGCGGTCTTGGCATCTACGGCGGGTTGGTCGGCGGTATCCTGGCAATCGGCGTGTACAGCGTGATCAACAAGCTGGACTTCGTCAAGTTCCTGGACTTTCTGGCCCCTAACGTACTGCTGGCGCAGGCCATCGGCCGCATGGGCAACTTTGTCAACCAGGAGCTTTACGGCCCACCCACCAACGTGCCGTGGGCTTTTCACATCAATCCAAAGTTTCCTTGCCAGCTGCCGGGCAACGTGCCGCTAAACGTGCAGCCTTGTGGCGTGCAGGATGTGCTGACACAGCCGACATTGGATTGGTATGCCAACAATGGCTTCCACCCCACCTTCTTTTACGAAGCATTGTGGAACCTGGCCATGTTTGCGCTGCTCACATTCCTGTTCAGGCGCTACGGCGAACGGTTCCGCAAGGGCGACGGCGTGCTGCTCTACTTTATTGCCTACCCCTTGGGCCGCTTCTGGGTCGAGATGTTCCGCCCCGACGCTTGGATGACCGGAAATCTGGCTACAGCACAGTGGATCGCCATCGGCTGCATCGTCGTCAGCGTCGTGATCCTGATCCTGCGCCACCGCAACTGGAACTGGCGCACGCATCCTGCCGACGCCATGACCTACATGCAAGGCAAGCAGCCCGAGATTGCAGAAACACCCGTAGCAACATGAGCGGGTGAGAATGCGGGACCAGAAACCGAGTTTCCAAGCAAGCGCCGCTTGTACCAAGCGCAGCTTGCCAGAAACTCGGTTTCTTCCCCCCTCTTATTTCAATACCGCGTCAACGCCCCGATCTTCCCCGCCTTCTCCAATCCCTCGTGCTGCTCGATCACCGTCACGCCGATGTTCTGCGCCAGCGCGCGGCGCAGACAGCTCTCCACGGCATCGGGCAAGCTCTGCACGCGACCGCTCTGGAGGTCCGCCTCTTCGTCCAACTCAAGCAACACGTGGCCGCTGTCGACAAAACGGTAGGCGGGCTGGGTATAATTGTTAAGCGTGATAATATGCGATGCCCGTCCCTGCTGCACGGCCGTCAGCGTCTCCTCCAAGCCCAGGACGGCGTTACCTCCCTGCCAGGCCGTCGCAATCACGCGGTCGGCGATGGCGTTCGCCTCACGCACCTCTTCCTTGGCAGCCAGTTCGAGCGCTCGGTCGCGCAGGTCGTTAGGCGTGGCATTGGCGTCGGCCGCTATCTGCCCCACGATGATCGAGCGCAGCCGGTTGCTCAACAACTCCTTGAACTTGGCGACGTTTTTGTCCGTGCCGGCCAAAATCAGGCGGCGCGTGCCTGTGTTGCGGTAAAACTCCTCGGCCAGTTCGGCGCCTTCCTGCAGGTTCTGCCGCGCCTGTCCGGTCTCATGCCGCTGGATGCGTGGGCTTGCCCAACCTCCGCCACGGTGCAGTTTGACCTCTTGGCCCATATAGCCATCGGCATCTTCTAGAACACCCATATTGAACAGGTAAAGGCGGACGCCTTCCTGGTCCACATGCACGACGCCACAGCGCTCGTAGATATCCAGCATACGCGCCAGTTGGCGTACATAGGGGCGGAAGCTGACAAATGCAAAGTCTTCCACCGGCACTGCAACGCTGAAGGCCCACCAAAAATCCTTCTTGGCGCAGCTAAACAAGATGACGCTCAACCCCTGGCGGTTGTAGCCCATCTCGACATAGTTTTGGACACGCTTGATGTCTTCGGGGTCTGCGCCCTCAACGCCCGCAAGCAGCTTGCGCAGGGTCACTTTGTGCGAGTCACCGGTCCGCCGCCGGGGGTCGACGTTGAGATAAACGCTGAGGACAGGCGCATCATAGCTTTCGAACTCAACTGCACGTTGAACACCCTGTTCCGTCAACATAAATATGCCTCCCGCAATGAAGGTTTTGAAACGCAAGGACTAGCTGTCTTTGTGCATGTACAACTCACCCATACTAAAGCCGCGCCCGGCGTAATACGCACGAGTGCCTGTGGCGGCGATGACGCTGAGACGCCGATAACCGGCCTCACGGCTGATGCGCTGCGCGGCATCGATCAACTGCGTGCCAAGCCCTACGTGCTGGGCGGCGCCGGGCTTTTCGTCGCCGATCGAGAGCGCCGGCCCATACACGTGAACTTCACGAATTAACGCGCTGTCTGCTATCTCTTCCAAGAACGCCCGGCTGCCCACCTTGGGTCCCGCCGGCGAGCTGAGGGGCAGGCTCAAGCGCAAGAATCCGGCAATCAGTCCCGGTTCGCTGTAGCGCTCGTTGGTCACAAAGTGCAGGAAGTACTCGTCGGTCAAGTCGGTGGCATAGCGTTCCACCTGCAGCGTCAACTGTTCCGGCTGCACGTCACGGCGGCGGATCTCCCGGCAGCGGATGCAGCCGCAGCGCTGGCCGCGGCGCGCCAGCTCAACCTGCACCACCTGGCGCAGATTGCTTAGCCTGACGCCTGCCTCTATGTGACGCGCCGGAATGTCACGGAACAGCCGGTTGATGCGGGTATAGGGCGGGATAGTCGGTTTCACATCCGCCAGCAACTGTACCAATTCGTCTTCCGTATAGGGCTGGTAGCGGCCCTCTTGGTAATGGTCGTACAGCAATGTATTGGCAATCAACGAGCATGGGTAAATCTTCAACTCGTCGGGGCGAATGGATGGGTCGGAGAAGAAGCGGGCGAAGTCGGCCCGATCGCTTTCGGGAGTCGCACCATACAGGTTTGGCATCCAGTGCAGGTGCAGTTTGAAGCCGGCAGTGCGCAGCAGCCCTAAAGCCTGCCGCACTGAATCTACGTTATGACCGCGCTGATTCAGGTTCAGAATTTCGTCGTCCAAGCTCTGCACGCCGATCTGTACCTTGGTCACTCCTAGCCGGCGCAAGTGACGGATTTCCTCGGGCGTGATCCAATCCGGCCGCGTCTCGATTACCAATCCCACGTTACGGTGCGCCGCCTGCACATTGGCGGCCTGTGCTTCTTCCAACGAACGGGAGGCTACGTACGCGGGGTCGCCCGCTGCGTTCATGGCATCAAAACAGCGCTGCACAAACCACTCGCGGTAGTCGCGGCTGTACGCGCTCCACGTGCCGCCTAGAATCAGCAGTTCCACCTTGCCGGCATCGTGACCGATACCCTCAAATGCCTGGATGCGACCGAGGGCCTGTTTGTAGGGGTCAAACCCATCGCGCTCGGCGCGCTGGCAGCCTGGCTCATCGTAAATATAGCTCTTAGGCATGCGCCAATCGTCGGGACAGAAAATGCACTTTCCCGGACAGCCGGCCGGCGCCGTCAGCACGGTCACGGGGGCCACCCCACTCTGCGTGCGCATCGGCTTCATGCGAATGCGCTTCTCCAGCAACGGGTCGGCCTCGATGTCCCCCTCCGCCACCAGGTGGCGATAGCCTGCCACCAGGTTAGCCTTGGAGTACAAGCCACTGCCATACTTGGGATGGCGCAGCAGCGCCGATTGCAACGAATGGCGTTCGTGCCACTCGGCTTCGGACACGGACAGCACCTCGCGGAAAATGGCGTTTAAAACCGCGCTGTGCTCTGCCGCATCAAAGTCACGCCGCTTGGCCTGCCAGGCAGCGCTTTTTTCCAGGACGTCGGTCGGAATATCTTCCAATGCGAGGGTTCGCTTCATGCCAAAATAAAACCTACCTACCCGGCTTGAGTGCTCTCAACCACGAAAGGCGATATAATCACCGCATGAGTAGCCAGGATTCCAGCTCCAGTATACCACAGCCGAACCGAGGCGGACACGGAATGAACCCTACAGTCCAGGCCCGACTGCTAGATCTCAACCGCCAGTTCTACGCTACAGTGGCAGGCGAGTTTGATCGCACGCGTCAAAGCCTATCCATGGGAATGAACGATTTGGCTGGGCGGCTCGCGGCACAAGCAGCGGCTGCCGGTCTGCAGCCGCTGCGCGTGATCGACGTCGGCTGCGGCAACGGCCGTTTCGCCCGCGCCCTGGCGCAAGCCGGGCTTGCCGCCACCTATCTTGGGGTCGACGCCGACACCCAGCTGCTGTCGGCCGCCAGCGAACAAATCGCCGATCTGCCCAAGGTTACCACTCACCTCCTTCAAGTCGATATCGCCCGGCCGGGCTGGACGGATTCCGCTGGCGGCACAAGGGCCATTTGATGCCGTCGTCTGCCTGGCGGTCTTACACCACTTTCCTGGCCTGGCCTTGCGCCAACGCATCGTGTCCGATCTTGCCCGGCTTCTTGCCCCCGGCGGCGTCCTCGCCTTGTCCACATGGCAGTTTCTTTCCAGCAAGCGGCTGGCCGACAAGCAGGTCGACTGGGCGCAAATTGGCGTCGATCCGGCCGACCTGGAAGCGGGCGATGCACTGCTGCCCTGGAACCAAGGCGCGCATGCCCTACGCTATGTCCACCAGCTGGACCTGGAAGAGGTGCAGGCGCTGGCGCTTGGCGCCGGCTTGCGCCTGATCGACATCTTCCGTGCCGAAGGGAAGGAGGGCAACCTGAACCTGTATGCATTGTTGCGGCCATAGGTTTGGTGTCTGACTTGGGGGTGTGATATGGTGACCAAAAAGGGCGTCCGCGTCCCGACCCGTCCTGGAGATGAAAGAGACTTATGTCATCAATACTCGCCGACCAGCGCACCGACGATCTGATTGTCGCCTACAGGGAGCGTTTTGGCTCGGAGCCGACGCACTTGAGCAGCGGTCCCGGCCGCGTCAACCTGATTGGCGAACACACTGACTACAACGAAGGCTTCGTACTCCCGGTTGCACTCAAACGTGACGTGCGCTTTGCCTTTCGCCCGCGCCCTGACCGGCATGTGCGCCTCTTTTCCCTCGAATATGGTGAAGCCTACGAGTTTGACCTCGACAATTTCGCTTTCAACGACGCAATGTTGTGGGCCAACTACGTGCAGGGCATGGCCTGGAGCCTGGAACAATCGGGCGTGCCCCTCACGGGCATGGACGCCGTCATCAGCGGCAACGTACCGCGCGGCAGCGGGTTGAGCAGCTCTGCGGCCGTCGAGGTAGGGGCGGCGCACGCCTTTCTGGCTGCCGCCGGCCAACTTTCCCACCTGAACGGCCCGCAAATCGCACGTGCGGCCCAGCGCGCCGAGAACGAGTACGTGGGCGTCAACTGCGGCATCATGGACCAGTTTATCAGCGTGCTTGGCCGTGAGAACCATGCCCTGCTCATCGACTGTCGTTCGCTCACGTACGAGTTGATCCCCATGCCCGCCGAGGCGGCCCTGGTTATCGGCAACACGCGCGCCAGCCGCTCGTTGGCTTCCAGCGCCTACAACGAGCGCCGCCAGGAGTGCGAAACAGGCGTCGCCCTGCTCGAACCAATGGTGCCCGGCATCCGCGCCCTGCGCGACGTTACCAGCGCCCAGTTGGAGGAGCACAAGGCGGTGCTGCCAGTCAACATCTACCGCCGGTGCCGGCACGTCGTGTCGGAAAATGAACGCGTGTTACAGACGGTGGAAGCATTTCGTCGTAATGATCTCGTGACAGTGGGCCAGTTGATGAATGCCAGCCACGAGAGCCTGCGCGACGACTACGCCGTCAGCAGCGCCGCCCTCGATGCGATGGTCGAAGCCATGCTCAGCGTCCCCGGCTGCTATGGCGCCCGCCTGACCGGCGCCGGCTTTGGGGGCTGTGCAGTGGCATTGGTGGAGCCGGGTGCCGAGCAGGCGATGGCCGATGCCATTTTTGAACAATATCCCAAGGCGACCAACATCTGGCCCGAAGTGTATACAACGCGTGCCAGCGACGGCGCGCGTGTCATTCAGATCCAGTAGCAGACCATCACCCCAAGGAGCAAGTAATGGCAAACCTAGTCCTAGGACCTTCAGGCGGTAACGGTGGCCATGAGTTTGATGGCTATACGATTCCAGCCGGTGCAAAGGTCCACGAAATTCGTATCAATGCCGGCTTTTATGTCGATGGACTTCAGCTCAAGTGTGTCGATGCCGCCGGTGCAGTGACGGAACTGCCACACCTGGGCGGCAAGAGTGGTTTTCACCACACCATCACGCTCGATGCCGACGAATACCTCACCGGCATCAGTGGTCGCAGCGGACGTTATATCGACAGCATTCGTTTTCACACCAACAAGCGCACCACCGACAGCATTGGCGGCCGCGGCGGGGAGAACGAGTATCACTACGAAGCGGCCGCCAACGGCGAAGTCGCCGGCTTCTTCGGGCGCGCCGATTGGTATATCGATCAACTGGGCGTGATCGTGCGCGACCGCGTGGCGGTGGCCAGTGCAGCCACTGCGGCTCAGTCCGGCACAGCGTCTGCGCCCAAGACGACCAAGAGCACTAAGGCGGCCAAACCCCTCGTAGAATCAGCACCAGTCGCGGCCATCCCGGCCAACGCAGCGTCTGCCAAGGTAGCGCCTGCCAGGGCAGCAAAGACCCAGCCGGTACCGGCCGCCCCAGTCGCGGCAGATACGCCTGCCGCCAAACCTGCTGCCAAGAGCCGCAAGAAGACTGCACCAGCCAGCGAGTTGGTTGCCATTCCCGAGTCGGCTCCGGTCACCCCGCCGGCACCCGATCTGGTGGCGATTCCAGATTCAGGCCCGGTAACGCCGGCGGCGCCCGACCTGGTCGGCATTCCCCAGTCTGGTCCTGTGGACGCCACAACGCCTGAACTCGTCGGCATTCCTGACTCTGCACCGATCGAAGTCGATTCGGCCAGTATGGTGGCGGGCACACGCACGGGCAGCGTAGACCTGGGCGCAACATCGCAGGTAGACGACCTGATCAAGATCGAAGGCATCGGTCCCAAGATCGTCCAGGTTCTCGCCGATGCCGGCATCACCACGTTTGCCGCGCTGGCCACTACGCCTGTCGCCCGCCTGCGCGAGATCCTTAACGCTGCCGGCAACCGCTATCGCATCACCGACCCCACCACCTGGCCCGAGCAAGCCGCCCTCGCCGCCCGCGGCGACTGGGCCGCATTCAACGAACTCGTCGCCAAGTTGAAGGCCGGCAAGCGAGCGTAAGGACATAAGAGGTTGGGGGTGAACGTCCCCAGGACGTCGTACGTCCCGGGGACATGATTCACCCCCTCAACTGATTGCCTCCGCAGTCAAATGATCCGTCCGGTTGTGGCTGTGCAGCCGCCACCCCTCGCGGTCAGGATGCTCCACCAACTGGAAATGCGTGACGGCGGTGTTGCTGGTCCAGGTCTCGCAGCGCTGCCACGGTCCGACGTTGAAAAGGTGCTGGAAGGCGGCCTCAATCACGCCGCCATGGCAGACGGCGATGATTGTCTGGTCGTGGTGCTTGGCCGGCAGGCTCTCAATAAAGCTGCCCACACGCGTGCGGAAGTGCATCCAGGATTCGACGTTATCGCCGTCCAGCATGCTGGGGGCAAAGGGGCGTGCACTCGCCCAAAAGTCCACATACTGGTTGGGCAGTGTCTCGCTGGTGAAGGCAGTATGGTCGATCTGGTTATTGCCGAGTTCGCGGATGCGGTCGTCGAAGCAGATCGGCATATCATAGGCGCGGGCCAGCACTTCCGCGGTCTCACGGGCGCGTTGCATGGTGCTGGCGTAAATGATATCGACCTGGGGCAGCCGCGTGGGCAGAAATGCTGCCAATGCTGCCGCTTGCTTTTGGCCCAGCTCGGTGAGCGGCTCGTCGGTGTTGCCCTTCGCCCAATCAGGCAAATTCACATAGCTTTGCCCATGGCGCACAAGATAAAGATGCATAAGGTCCTAACGTCCTTCCCTCCAATTGCTCCGTTGATTGCAAAATCGTATGATATCACGCGCCGCAACGAATGCCGTCAAGGTTGACAAAAGCACGCCAAACGAATAGCGTATCTGCATGACCATTCGCCTCTACTACGACGATTCCTATTGCACGACATTCGATGCCACCGTGACTGCCATTGGCGAAATCGACGGCCGCCCGGCAGTTCAACTCGACCGCACTTACTTTTATCCGACCTCCGGCGGCCAACCCAATGATACCGGCACGTTGGGGAGCGAGCGCGTTAGCGACGTCCTGGTGCAGGGCGACGCGCTGTGGCATGTGCTGGATGCGAGCACCAGCCTGAGTGTGGGCCAAGGCGTGACCGGCGGCATCGATTGGCAGCGCCGTTACGATCATATGCAGCAGCACTCGGGCCAGCACCTTCTTTCGCAGGTATTCTATCGCCTCTTTGGCTTTGAAACCGTGTCCGTGCACTTCGGCGCCGCCGAATCTACCCTGGACTTAGACGTCCCCGCCGTGGACCCAGACCAACTAGCGGCCGCCGAGCAGGAAACCAACCGCCTGGCCTACGCGGCGCTGCCGATTAGCGCCTACAGCGTCGAGCAAGAGGCGCTGGCCGCCATCCCTTTGCGCCGCCCGCCCAAGGTAACAGGCACCGTACGGATCGTAGAGATTGCAGCCTATGACTATTCGGCCTGCGGCGGTACGCACGTGCACACGACTGCCGAAATCGCCCCAGTCAAAATTGTGCGCCAGGAACGGAGGCGCGGGCAGACACGGCTCACCTTTCTATGCGGGCTGCGCGCCTGTCGTGATTATGCCGAAAAGCACCGCCTGCTGGTCGAGGCCGCCGGCATCTTCTCCAACGACCTTGCGGCCGTGCCGGCCCTTGTCCAGCGTTCGCTCGACCAGGCTCGCGAGTTGCAGCGCCAGGTGGACGCCTTGACCGAACAGCTCGTCGCCTACGAAGTGAATGAGCTGCTCTCTAGCGCCGCCGTTGCCGGCGACCTGCGCGTGGTGCAAAAAGTATATGCCGATCGCAGCGTCGATGCCCTCAAGCAAACAGCTACCCTTTTGCGCAGCCAGCCCAAGACGCTGGCGCTGCTTGGCACACAGGTGGGCGGTAAGCTCACCTTGCTGTTTGGCCGTAGCGACGATGTCTCTCTGCATGCAGGCAACCTGTTACGAGATACGCTCAAGGCCTTTGGGGGCAACGGCGGCGGACGGCCCGAGGTGGCGCAGGGCGGCGGCGTCGATCCCACCCAGGCTGTGGCCATGCTCGCCTATGCCCGCGACCTCGCCAACCACACATAGAACTAAGGAGCAAGACCTATGACGACGCACCACCTGCCCGCCGTAGCGCTCGAATCAACCGTGATCTCGCACGGCCTTCCTTATCCGCACAACCTAGCCCTGGCGCAGGAGATGGAAGCGATCGTGCGGGAGGGCGGGGCCGAGCCGCGCACTGTCGCCATCTTGGGCGGCGAATTGGTGGCGGGCCTCAGCTATGCGCAACTGCACCATCTAGCCACCGCCCAGGGCATACGCAAGGTGAGCCGCCGCGACCTGCCGATCGTCGTGGCGCGCCAACTAGACGGCGCCACCACCGTGGCGACCACCATGTGGGTGGCCCATCGCTTTGGCATCCAGGTCTTTGCCACCGGCGGCATCGGCGGCGTCCATCGCGGCAGCAGCAGTGGCGCCAACAGTGGCGGCGGCAGCGACATCAGCGCCGATCTGCAGGAACTGGCGCAGACGCCGGTGATCGTCGTGTGCGCCGGCGCCAAGGCCATTCTTGACCTGCCCGGCACACTGGAATATCTGGAGACTTTTGGCGTTACCGTCGCCGGCTATGGCACGGATGAGTTTCCGGCCTTTTACAGTCGCAGCAGTGGCCTGCCCGTGGACGTGCGTTGCGACAGCCCGGAGGAGATCGTTGCCATCTGGCACGCCAGGCAGAAGCTGGGCCTTCCCGGAGGGCTGTTGGTGACCGTGCCCGTGCCCGTCGACGAGGAAATTCCTGCCGCCGAGATCGAACCTGCCATCCTGCAGGCCGTGGCCGAAGCCGAGGCGCAGGGTCTTCGCTCCGCCGAAGTGACCCCGTTCCTGCTCACCCGCATCGCCCAGCTCAGCGGCGAGCGCAGCCTGCGCGCCAATCTGGCGCTACTCAAAAACAATGCTCGCGTCGCCGCACAAATTGCCGTCGCGCTGCGCCAATCCGAACTGGACGAAGTCCCCGAACGTGAGACCTTTTCGTAGGGTTCTCCATAAAAAAGCGCCGGGGTTTGTCCCCGGCGCCACATTATGTCTCGCGTGTTTACGTGAATGCCTAATCCGCAGCCGCTACCACGACCGGCGCCGGCGCAGCCCCACCTTTTCCGATCAACTGTAGGAACTCCTGCCGCTCCATCACCTCACGCTCCAGGAGGGTCTCGGCAATCAGCACCAGCTGGTCGTTATGCCGCGTCAGAATATCGATCGCCCGCTTGTACGCCTGATCCACAATCCGCCGTACCTCGCGGTCGATCTTGCGCGCCACATCTTCACTGTAGGAACGCTGTTCGCCGAAATCCATGCCCATAAATGGGTTGGCGTCGCCGTGCTGCAACTGCAGCGGACCAATCACGTCGCTCATGCCAAAACGGGTCACCATCGCCTTGGCCACCTTCGTCACACGCTCCAGGTCAGTGGCGGCACGCGTCGACGGCTCATGGAAGATCAGCTCCTCCGCTGCTCTCCCGGCCAACAGAGCGGCAATTGAATCCTCATACTCGGATCGGCTGCGCAGGTTCTTGTCCTCATCCGGCAGCGGCATTACGTAACCCAGTGACTGGCCACGGCTGACGATCGTAATCTTACCGACCGATTCGCTGTGCAGCAGTTCTTCCATCACCAGTGCCCGGCCCGCTTCGTGATAGGCCACGACCCGCCGGTCCTTTTCGTCCAACACACGGCTGCGCCGCGCCGGACCTGCCATCACCCGCTCGATCGATTCGACCATCTCGGACATGGAGATCGAACGCTTGTTGCGTCGTGCCGCCAGGATGGCAGCCTCGTTGATCAGGTTCTCCAGGTCCGCACCGACCATGCCCACGGTCTGCGAGGCCACTATCTCCAAATCTACGTCGGGGGCCAACGGCTTACCACGCGCGTGCACCTTGAGGATCGCCTCGCGACCACGGCGATCGGGCCGGTCCACGACCACCTTGCGGTCAAAACGTCCGGGACGCAGCAGCGCCGGGTCCAGGATGTCGGGCCGGTTAGTGGCGGCAATAATCACGATGTTTGTGTCGGTGTCAAAGCCGTCCATCTCGACCAGGATCTGGTTGAGTGTCTGCTCGCGCTCGTCGTTGCCGCCACCCAAGCCGGCGCCACGATGGCGGCCGACGGCATCGATTTCGTCGACAAAGATGATGCAAGGGGAATTTTTCTTGGCTTGCTCGAAAAGGTCACGCACGCGGCTGGCGCCGACGCCCACGAACATTTCGACAAACTCAGAGCCCGAGCTGGCAAAGAACGGCACGCCGGCTTCGCCCGCCACGGCCTTGGCCAGCAGCGTCTTACCCGTGCCCGGGGCGCCAACCATCAGCACCCCCTTGGGAATGCGAGCACCCAAGGCCGCAAACTTCTGCGGTTCCTTGAGGAACTCGACGACTTCCTGCAGCTCCTGCTTGGATTCTTCCGCCCCCGCAACGTCGTTAAACGTCACCGTGGGCCTGTCTGCCCCTTCCATCTTGCGTGCCCGGCTGCGGCCAAACTGCATGGCGCGGTTCTGCCCGCCGCCCCCCGCCTGGCGCATGATGAAGATGAAAAAACCGAAAATCAGCAGCATCGGCAAGAGCATCATCAGCCAGCTAAACAGTGCGCCGGTGTTGGGCGTACTCTCGACCTGCAACGGCAGTTTTTCCAGCTGCTCCTGGCTGACGCCAAGTGCACGCAACGTGTCGAACAGGCTCTCGTCTTCCTCTTTGCGCGTGTACGAACGGCTGCCCTCGGTAGGGACAATCGTAACCGTTTCGCCCTGCACGACCAGCGACTTGACCTTGCCTTCCTGGATTTGGTCGGCCAGCACGTTAAGGCCCACCTGGTCGGCGGAGTCGGCCGTGCCGTTGAAAAGATAACGCGAACCGACAACCAACAGAATTACCAGCACGATCCAGAACCAGCCGCGGCTCAACCAGTTGCCGCCTGCTGGTCCGCCGGGACCACCAGGTCCGCTGGGTCCGCGCTGTCCACCTTGATTGCCTGAATCGTTGCGAGTAGGTTTTTTGTCTGCCATGTCTTGAGTTTACAGAAAGTCCAATCCAACATCCGTAAGTGCAGTTACCAGAGCTAACGTTTACGCGATCTCCGCGAGTTCCGCTGTAATGCTCACACCCACCCGGTGCGTCTCTGCCTTGTGGAGCGGCACCAGGTCGGGCGACACGCGTGTGTGGGGCATCGATGCCTCGTCCGGCTTGTCGCTCAGGCACAGGATGATGCAGCCGCGCTCGCGCAGCCAGCCGGCCAGCTCGAACACCTCTTCGGTCAGCGTGATCTCTTCCTGCAGCAGTTCCGCCACCGAGGCCGTGTCGGGCATCTGGCCCATATTCTCCATCGTACTTATGAACTCCTGGCGACGGAAACGCTTGAAGGGCGTCGGGTCGCCGTTGCGCACGCTGGCATTGACGGCTTCGTGCACCTCGCGTAAGGCCTCGCCCGCCGCCGGGTTGATCATCATGCGGCTGTCTACCCAGCGAATGAACTGCTCGAAGTTGTCGAGGCTGTCGGTGTCCACCTCGCGTTTCACTTCGTCCAGGCTGATCAGGTTGGTGTTAAGCACCATGCAGATATACGCCAGGTAGTCCTGGTTATCGGCCGTCACCGGGTGATACCTGGCTCGGTTTAGCTCGGCGTAGGCGTGCTCGAACATGGTCCGGTTGAAGTCATCTCCCAGCACCGAGTCCATGGTGCGGAAGATGCCGGCCAGGCGCGCCCGGTCGATCGTCTTGTCATTGCGCCCCTTGGCCCCCAAGGCGGTCTTGTCGATGTCGACGATCACCGCGGTACGCTTGTCAAGGTGCAGGCCTTGCTCGCGCAGCTGGCGTACCCACTCGGCCAGCAGGCTCCAGCGGTTGGCCGTGAAAACGTTCTCTTCGTCCATCGTGAGCGACGGATCCTGCTCCACCCGCTCGGTGCAGATAAAGCACGAGCCCTGCCAGCGGCTAAACTGGCGGATGTTCTTAAACGCCTGGCTGTCGTTAAACTGCGTATCGCCTAGAAACAGAACTTCGCCCAGCGGTGTCTTCACGCCGCGCAGGCGCTGAATCTCGTTGAGGAAATAGGTTGCAGCCTTGGCATAGGCCGGTTCCTGCTTGCGCGGAATCAAGTCCGTGCGCAGTTCCATATCCATATAGGCTGTTTTCAGCCCATGGAGGCGCTTGTCCAGCGGTTCCAGATTGCGATAGACGACCCAGTCCTCGCAAAAGTCGGCCAACCGAGCCCGGCCAAAACTAGCATAAGCAGGGGATTTCTGCGCAGCTAGCGGCGCGCTTGCGGTCGATGCTGAAGGCACGGCGGTTCCTCCTGTCACTAAAAAAACGAAGTCCGTAACGTGTACGTCGTCGGAAAGACCGCCGATCTCGGGCAGATCGGCGGTCTTCAACTATAACAAACACATTACGGGCTATTTTATGCTAACTGGGCCAAATGTGCCAAGACTTCATTTGGTTGGCCGACATAGCCCTGCGCTACCAGTAATTCGGCGTTGAGCAGGCTGCCGCCGGCCGCACCGCGAATGGTGTTGTGCCCCAGCACGATGAACTTGTAGTGGAAGAGCGGATCCGGGCGCAGCCGGCCCACGACAGTGGCCATTCCCGGCACGCTGCCGGCCAGGCGATCCAGGCGCGGCTGTGGGCGGTCGGGCCGGTCGTCGTAAAGGATAGCCGGCTGTGGCGCACTGGGCAGGTTGAGCTGCTGCGCCAACGGCTTGTACGACTGCCAGGCATCGATGATTTCCGCATCGGTCGGCTTGACTTCGAACTCGACGCTAATGGCTTCGAGGTGGCCGTTGCGCGTGGGCACGCGATTGCAGTGGGCGCTGATCACCATCTCGGCATTGCGAATGCCCGCCCCATCGAAGATGCCCAGCAGCTTATGCGGCTCTTTCTCTTCCATCTTCTCTTCCTCGCCGTTGATGTAGGGCACGACGTTGTCGAGAATATCCATGCTGCTCACGCCCGGGTAGCCCGCGCCGCTCACTGCCTGCATGGTGACGACAAAGACCTTCTTGACGCCAAAACGTTGGTGCAGCGGGTGCAGCGCGCTGACCAGGTGCGTCGTGCTGCAGTTGGGGTTGGTCGTGATGTAGCCGTCCCACCCCCGGTTGCGGCGTTGAATGTCGATCAGCGCAAGGTGCTCAGGGTTGACCTCGGGGATCAGCAGCGGCACGTCGGGGTCGTAGCGGTGGTTGCGCGAGTTGCTGCACACGATGTAGCCGGCAGCGGCGAACTCCTCTTCCACCTCGCCCGCAATCTCCGACGGCAATGCACTGAAGACGATCTTGCAGTCGGGGCCGGGTTCGCACTCCTGCAGCACGATATCACGCACGGACTCAGGCATGTCGCCGCGCAGATTCCAGCGGCAGGCATCATAGTAGCGCTTGCCGGCGTTGCGGTCGGAAGCGCACAAGGCCGTGATCTCGAACCACGGGTGACCTTGCAGCATCTGGACAAAGCGCTGGCCGACGGCTCCCGTCGCGCCCAGCACGCCTACCTTGATCTTGTTCATTGTTTGTTCTCCTGTAGATGGTGCTCCGCACCGGAGCCCCGATAGTGCCCCAGGTAGGGCAAGCGGCGACGCACGCGGCCTGGCGTCACCCGTTTAAGTCGTATAGGTCAATTCGATCACGTCGGCCAGCACGCCCGAGGCTGTTACGTCGGCCCCGGCGCCCCGTCCTTGAACCACCAACGGGTTGGGGCTGTACCAGCGCGTGCTGAATTCGACCAGGTTGTCGGTTCCGCTCAGGCGACCCAGCGGGCCGGCAGCGTCGACGGCCGTCAACCCCACGCGGCAGCGGCCTTCCTCGATGGTGGCTGCATAGCGCAAGACCTTCCCTTCGGCCGCAGCCAGATCCACACGGTCGCGGAAGTCGGCGTCCAGTTGCGGCAGCGCCGCCAGGAACTCGGGCACGGACAGGCTGCTCATCTCAGCTGGGTAGAGGCCGCGCACCTGGACGTCGCGCATGTCCAGCCGCCACCCCAACCCACGCGCCAGGATCAGCGCCTTGCGCGCCACGTCGAGGCCGCCCAGGTCGTCGCGCGGGTCCGGCTCGGTATAGCCCAGCCGGTGCGCCTCGCGCACCACCTCACTAAACGGCTGCCCGGCTTGCAGACCGGTCATCACGAAGCCCAGCGTACCGCTCAAGGCGCCGGCGATCTTGTGCACGGCGTCGCCGGCAGCTACCAGGCGGTTGAGCGTGCTGACCACGGGCAGCGCTGCCCCGCAGGTAGTCTCCCAGCGGCAGCGGCCCAGGTGACGCAGGGCCCGGCCGTCGTCTGCCGCGCTGTCCCCGGTGCCACCGGCTCTGGTGAGCCGGTCGTAAACCTCCTGGTCAATGGTGAGCGGCTTCTTGTTGGCCAGCACCACCTTGTATTTTCGTTCGAGGGCAAACAACAGGGCCCAGGCCGTCTCTTCGCTGGCAGTGCAGTCCACCACCACGGCTCCAGGCCTGCCGGCGATATCGATCACAGCCGCCAGGTCATTTTGCGGCCCGCCCAGCCGGTGCTCAGCCAGGCGCCCACCTTCCGCCTTGTAGCGGACCAGGTCGAGCAGGTTGGGGTCGTCAAGTCCATGCTGTTCGCGGCGGCTGTCGAGGCCGAGCACGGCCCCATCGCGGTCGCACACGGCCAACACCGACAGCCAGAGGCCGTACTGCTCGGCATGCAGCCCACGGTTCTCGACGATTTGACGGACGAAGGCACGGCCTACGCCGCCCGCACCCAGTACAATGATCGGCAAATCTTGCATTCGTCTAACCTTATCTACGCCCTTACCTCGTTAGCACGGCCGCTTCAACAACCTGCATCCTGGTGGCACGAACCCGGCACAAGAGATCACGCCTCCTGCCAACTGTGCGCTCTCTGCTCAGTGGGCAGGTGCAGTTCAAAGATGTCATGAATGGCGCGCACCACCTCGGTGGAGTCGCTGTCGACCACGACCAGGCTGATGTTGGCTTCGCTCGACCCCTGTGCAATGGCGATCACGTTGATCCCATGCGTCGCCACAGCCGTAAAGACGCGCGCAGCCAGACCCGGTGTGCCACGCATACCACTGCCGACAACAGCCACGATGTTAATATGCGGCAGGCCATGGATATCGTCGATGTAACGCCGCTCCAATTCGCGCGCAAACTCCTCGCGCAGTTCCCTCTGCACCGCCTCGGCCGAGGATTCGGGCACGACAAAGCAGATGCTTTGCTCGCTGCTGCTCTGGCTGATCATCAGCACATTGGCACCGGTGCGCGCCACGGCCCCAAAGGTGCGGGCGGCAATGCCGGGCACACCCATCATGCCGCGGCCGCCGACAGTGATCAGGTTCATCTGGCGGATGGCGGTGATGGCCTTAACCGTGCCCCTGGCCTCGACCTCGGTCTTTTCCACGATCCAGGTGCCGGGATGGTCGGGTTCAAAGGTGTTCAACACGCGCACCGGGATCTTCTTCTCAATGGCAGGCGTCACCGTCTTCGGATGCAGCACCTTGGCTCCGTAGTAGGCTAGCTCGGCCACTTCCTCATAGCTTAAATGGCGCAAGCTGCGGGCGTTGGGCACCGCGCGCGGGTCGGCCGTCATCACACCGTTGACGTCGGTCCAGATCTGGATCTCGTCTGCTTCGATGGCCGCACCGACAATCGCTCCTGAATAGTCGGAGCCGCCGCGGCCGAGCGTGGTGGCCACACCTTCCACCGTCGCCCCAATAAATCCAGTGACTACGGGCACGATGCCCTCGTCCAACAGTGGCAGCAAGCGCTCGCGGCACTTACGTTCAGTCAAGTCGGCAATGGGGGCAGCCGAACCGAAGACGTTGTCGGTGACTATAATTTCGGTGGCGTCGATGGATTCGGCCTTAATCCCATTGGCGCGCAGCACGGCAGCCAGTAGGGGGGCGGCCATGCGTTCGCCCAAGCCGCTGACTACGTCGAGGCCGCGGTTGGTCAATTCGCCGAGCACGGCAATGCTGGTGCAGAGGCGGTCGAACTCGTTGAGCCGCTGCTCGAAAACGCGTGTGAGCGCAGCCCGTTCGGCCCCATCCTCGATCAGGCGGCCGGCGACCACCTGGTGTTTGAGCAGCAAGCTGTCCTGCTGGACCTGGTGAAAGCTTTCGTCGCCACGCGCGGCTTTTTGGGCAGCTTCGATCAGCATATTAGTCACGCCGGACATGGCGCTGGTCACCACGACCACGCCGGGGCGTGCAGTGGCGGATCCTGGGGAGGCCTGTTCGGCCACCTTTTGGGCGACAATTTTGGCTACCTGGGCGAAGGCATCGGCGCTGCCAACCGACGTACCGCCAAATTTCATGACGATCATGGTGCTACTCCTGAAAAAGAGCTGATAAAAAAATCCCCCTCGTCGGGCAGGCGAGAGGGATCATGCATCATTGCACTCCGGGCCTCTCATCTTCCAGAACAATCTGCCGGAATTGGCACCGCGGTCTGCCAGTTTCGCACTGACAGCCAGGTTGCCGAGGTTTCACAGGGCCGGTCCCTCCACCTCTCTGGATAAGAGCTACTTTGTTCAATTAACTGGCGACTATAGCAGGTCAGGGAGGCCGTGTCAAAATTGGGCTGGGACTGGACGGTAATTGGGGGAAGACGGCGACGCCGTGCACGTGTCGGCGCACCGGAAGCTATATAAGGCTGTCCCCCTGGAGGTTGTACCTCGCGAGCTATCTTGTCACAGTGCGCGGTTACATAGCTGCCGGCGGCTTGAGGTGCTATCCTCGTAGGCGAGTTCGCATTCTCGAACAAGCAGTGATGCTCATTGTTCCGATGAAGCTTTGTCGGACGAAAGGAGAATCTGATGAACGAGGATATTTTCAAGGGTAAATGGAACCAGTTCAAGGGCGACGCCAAGCGCGCATGGGGCGACCTGACCGATAACGACATCGCCCGGGCAGAGGGGAACTACGACAAGTTCGTGGGTGTCCTGCAGGAACGCTATGGCTGGGAACGCGCCCGCGCCGAGCGCGAGGTGAACGATTACTTCGTACGCCAAGGCTGGTAAGCGCGCACGACGCGCACATCCCCGAGATAGAGTAAGCAAAGGCAGAGGCTGCGACCTCTGCTTTTGCTATTGGCGCCTTTGCCATTGGCTGTGCAGCCCTGCTGGACCCGCAGCTAGTTCCTGCACTCCGCCTCATCGCCACAAACTAACGCCTGCCATTGCTGCACTAAACTCCCGTTGGACATTCCACCGGGCTGTGCTACAATGCCCCGGTATAACTCCATTCATGAACCAGACACGGAGGATTTCTTATGCAGCACAGAAGGCTGGCCTTGCTGTTGACCGCCCTCTTGATCTTTACCCTGGTTCTCTCCGCTTGCGGACCGCGACCCCAGCAGGGTGAACTGGCACAGAGCGCTACCGACGATACACTGGTGGTGGACCTGCCCGCCGTCTATATTGATTACGACGCACAAGGCCAGGCCTCGATCAGCGGTGCCGCGATCTCGCAGCTCGGCGCCCTTCTTGGCCAGGATCTGTCGTCCCTGGACCGGTCGCCGGAAGCCATCCAGGCGATTACCGATGCCGGCATCCAACACATGTTTGTCAATCTTACGCCGTCAGGTCTCAGCCTGTACGCCAACGGCAACCCCATGCTGTCGTTAGCATGGACGCCGGAAACGCTTGCCAACCTGGGCGACTTGCTTGGCGCCATGCCGGACCCGACCATGCAGCAGGTGCAGGACCTGGTGCCGGTGCTCGCTAATATGAGCCTTGGCATCGTGATGACCTTCCCGCATGAGGGCGATACGCTGCCGCTGGTGGCCGACGTCGAGCCTGATTCCAAGGGCATCCTGGCGGCAGCGACCAAGGCGGCTCCGGCCGCGCTGCAGGAAGTGCTGCCCGATAATATGAAGGGCATGGGCGGTCTGCTGGGGGGTTTACTGGCTGGTCTGCCTCCGCTGACGGTAGCGTTCGACGCCAACGGCGCCGGCACGCTTACGGGTCTGGCTCCGTTTATTCTCAGCCAGATTCCAGCAGGCGCTATCACCCTGCCGGCGGATACGCTCAAGCAGCTGCAGGACCTGGGCATCCAGAAGCTGCAGATTAAGAACTCGCCCGAGGGCCTGGACATCGCCATTAATGACAAAGCGCTGCCGTCACTGCACTGGGACCGCAACGAAATGAAGACGATGAACGAAGTCGGCGTCGCCGCCGGCGGCCTCAAGGTGCTTGCCAACCTCGACGAGGGTACGCTGGACACACTCAAGACGGTCTTCAAACTCATGCCCGTCCTGCAGGCCGCCAAGCTCGACGTGACAGTCACGCTGCCTTCCTAGCAGCAGCGGAATGCAACCTACAAGACACAACAAGAATGTCCCCGGGACCGGCGAACGATAGGGTTCGCATAAGGTCCCGGGGACATTCTTGTTACAGAACAACGGGCACAGCTGACCGACAAACGAGTCGGTTCAGTATATCCCCAACTCTTCCTTGGCATCGTCCGACATCATGTCGGGGTTCCAGAAGGGAGACCAGGTGAGGTGGATATTCACCTCTTCGAGGTCGGGAAAAGCAGTGTGAGTTTCTCGCTGGACGTTGGTGATGATCTCGGGGCCGGCAGGGCAGCCAGGACTGGTCAGCGTCATGACAATTTCGGCGGTATGCTGTGGCGTGATGTCGACGCCGTAGATAAGGCCGAGATCGACGATATTCATCATCAGTTCGGGGTCTTTGACCCGCTCACGCAGTACTTCCCGGACCTGCTCCGGTGTTGGCATGTTCATAGTAAACTTCTCCTTCTACTCAGGCTGTTCGATCCAGACGTCCCGACCATCGACGCGCACGGTGTAGGTCTTGGTCGGCTCAAAGGCAGGAAAACGCACGGCTGCACCGGTGCGAATATCGAAGCGGGCGCCGTGGCGCGGGCACTGAACCTCACAGCCGTCGACAACGCGGCCCTCGACGAGCGGACCGCCGTCGTGCGTACATACATCTTCGATGGCGTAGACGTCACCGTTCAGGTTAAACAGCGCCACGCGCACCATATCCACCTCGACCAGCTTGCTGCTGCCAGGCGGGATCTCGTCTAGAGTCGCTACCTTTACAAAGTCGCTCATCGTGCTCTTTATCCGTGATTGGCGCCCGATATCATGTGCTGATTCGTGCACCGGATGGTGATCGGCATATCCCACTGGCGTGCCTCCATGCTGGCCGGGTACGTCATTCCGGCCATTCTTCCAGGCCCCAGACCCCCGCCTTGAGCACCTTGAGCGGCAGCAAGGCGCATTTGAGGCGCACAGGCCCGATCTCGATGCCCAACAATTCGAGGATGTACTCCTTGTCCCAGGTCTTAATCTCGTCGAGCGACTTGCCGACGATTTCTTCCATCAACATGCTGGCCGCAGCCTGGCTGATGGCGCAGCCGTGGCCATCGAAGGCGGCATCGACCACTATGCCGTCCTCCACCTTCAAGTCAATTGTGATCTCGTCGCCGCAGAATGGGTTATGGTCATGAAAGTGGATATCCGGATCTACCAGGTGTCCCTTCTGCCGCGGGTGTTTGTAATGATCGATAATTGCTTCCCGGTACAGCGCGTCGGTGCTCATAAGAGCCCTCCTTACTTAGAGGAATAATTCCTGTGCCTTGTGCAGGGCGTTCGTCAAGACGTCGACTTCCTGCACAGTATTATACAGGTAAAAGCTGGCGCGGGCGCTGGCGGGAATGCCGTAGCGCGCGTGCAGCGGTGCGGCGCAGTGATGGCCGGCGCGCACCGCCACACCCCGGCTATCAAGAATGGCGGCGATGTCGTGCGGGTGGATCCCTTCAAGCGTAAAAGAAATCAAGCCGCCGCGCTGGCCGGGGCCGGGGCCAAGAATGCGCAACCCTTCCACCTCGCTCATGCGGTCATAAGCATAGGCTACCAGCTCACGCTCATGGGCGCGCACCCAGTCCATGCCGACTGCCTGCAAGTAGTCCACGGCCGCGCCCAGGCCGATGCCTTCGGCGATCGAAGGCGTACCTGCTTCAAATTTGTAGGGCACGGTATTCCACTTGCTGCCGGTCAGCGTCACCTCGCGGATCATGTCGCCGCCGCCCATAAAGGGAGGCATTGCCTCCAGGAGCTCACGCTTGCCGTAGAGCACGCCGATACCGGTCGGCCCACACATCTTGTGGCTGCTAAAAGCATAGAAGTCGGCGTCGAGCGCCTGCATGTCGACAGGCATGTGCGGCACACTCTGCGCCCCATCAATCAGCACCTTGGCTCCAACGGCGCGTGCCCGAGCCACCAGCTCCGGCACAGGGTTGATCGTCCCCACCACATTAGAGGCGTGGACAAAGGCAAACAGCTTCGTCTTTTCAGTTAGGAGGCCGTCAAGCGCGTCAAGATCGAGCAGGCCCTGATCGGTGATCGGCACGTAGCGCAAGGTGAAGCCCAGCTGCTCCTGCACGATCTGCCAGGGAACGATATTGGCGTGGTGCTCCATCTCGGTGATCAGCACTTCGTCGCCCGGTTTCAGATTGGCGCGGCCCCAGGCGTAGGCTACCAGGTTAATACTCTCGGTTGTGCCGCGCGTAAAGATCACATTGTTAACGCTGCGGGCATTGATAAAGCGCGCCACCTTTGCACGAGCGTCCTCATAGAGGGTGGTCGCCTCTTCGCTTAGCGTATGGACGCCACGATGAACATTGGCGTTGTAACGCCGATAATATTCGTCCATCGCCTGCAGCACGCTCTCCGGCTTCTGGCTGGTGGCCCCATTGTCGAGGTAAACCAACGGTGCGCCGCTTGCCACCGTGCGATTCAGGATCGGAAAGTCCTGTCGAATAGTTTCGGTGCGGGTGAGCGTGGCGGATTGTATTGCCGTCATGATGCATCTCGGTTCTGCAAGTATACGTTCGCGCGGCGCAGGGCCATCAGGTACGCACATTATAAGGGCACAAGGTCCGGCGGGGCTCTCACCGCCGTCGTGGCGATCGTTATTCCCGCCGGACCTTGTGCCCCTACGTGTTGTTGTTAATCACTACTTCTCTACTGGCAGCCGGACGCCGTTGCCCCACTCGGTCCAGGAGCCGTCGTAGTTGCGGACGCGTTCGTAGCCAAGGAGGTGGGTCAGCACGAACCAACTGTGGCTGCTGCGTTCGCCGATACGGCAGTAGGCGACGATGTCGTCGCCAGGCTTGAGGCCCTGTTCCTGCTCGTAGATAGCGCGCAGTTCTGTGGCGCTTTTGAAGGTGCCATCGGGGTTGGCGGCACGGGCCCACGGCACGGACTTGGCGCCGGGTATATGGCCGCCGCGCAGCGCGCCTTCCTGGGGGTAATCCGCCATGTGCAGCAGTTCGCCCTTGTACTCAGCCGGGCTGCGCACATCCACCAGCGGCTTGCCGGCAGCGACGTGTACGAGCACGTCGTCGCGCAGGGCGCGGATCGGCTTGTCGTTGCGCTCCTGGGCCACATAGCTGCTGGCGGGATAGGAGGGCACTTCGCGCGTAACCTCGCGCTTCTCGGCGATCCACTTGGCGCGGCCGCCATCCATGACCTTGGCATTACTGTGGCCAAAGAGCTGGAAGACCCAGTAGGCGTAGGTCGCCCACCAGTTGTTCTTGTCGCCATAGAAGACGACGGTAGTATCGTTGGCAATGCCCAGCCGGCGCATCAGCGCCTCGAACTGCTCGCGGCTGATGTAGTCGCGCACGAGTGAGTCGTTGAGATCGGCGTGCCAGTCGACCTTAACGGCGCCGGGGATGTGGCCGGTATCGTAGAGCAGGATGTCCTCGTTGCTCTCGACCAGGCGAAGCGACGGGTCGTTCAGGTGGGCGGCGACCCATTCGGTGCTGACCAGCACATCGGGGTGGGCGTAGCCCTTTTCTTCAATCGTAGCAGTAACAGCAGGTGCGCTCATCGTTTGTTTCTCCTTGGCCCCGGCAGCGTTAGCCGCCGATTTTACGTTCGATCACGCGTTCAAGCTTATGGACGACACTTTCCACAGGCACGCGGTCGAGCACGGCCTGGAAGAATCCCTGGACAATCATGCGTTCGGCCTGCGGCCGGCTGAGGCCGCGCGCCATGAGATAGAAGACGTATTCTTCTTCGACCTGGGCAGCTGTAGCGCCATGGGTGCAGCGCACGTCGTCGGCCTCGATCTCCAGGCCCGGGATACTGTCTGCGCGTGCGTGCGGGTCGAGGATCAGGTTGCCGTTGCGCTGGTAGGCGTCGGTCTTCTGCGCTTTCTTATGGACTTGGATAACGCCCATGTACACGCTGCGGGCCTTGTCCTTGAGGGCGCCGTTAAACAGCAAGTCACTGAAACAGTGCGGCGCACGGTGGATCTGTAGCGTCTGGTGGTCGATGTGTTGGCTGCCGGTCGGGAAGTAGATGCCCAACAACTCGGCATGCGTACCCGTGTCCATCATGTCCAGGTCGAGGAAGGCTTTTGTCAGGCGGCTGCCCCAGCTGACCTGGATCCAGCGCAGGTCCGCATCGCGACCGAGCACGGCGCGGCCGGTCAGAAAATTCCAGGCGCTGTGATCGAAGTCCTGCAGGTTCAAGTAGCGCACGACCGAGCTGTCGCCGACTACCAACTCGACCACACCTACCTGCAGGCCGTCCTTTGCCCCCAGCAGATCGTCCACGAGCGTGACTTCGGAGCCGGTCTCGGTCACCAGCAACGTGTGGTGGTAGTTGCCTACGCCCCTGCTGGCCTGGTTGAGGATCACCTGCAAGGGCAGGATGGCACGGACGTTGGCCGGCACGTAAACAAACGAACCCGAGTCCCACATGGCTGCGTGCAGGGCCGTGAACTTGTTATGGTCCGGCTTGACAGCCTTGGTCATAAAGTACTGGCGTACAAGGTCCGGATGCTGCTGCAGCGCCGTCTGCAGGTCGGTGAAGATGATGCCAGAAGCCCCCAGATCGATGTTGGCCTGGCTGAAGCGTACGGCGCCGTCTTCAAAGACCATGCTGGCCGAGCTGTCCATCTCGGTCAGCTCGGTCTGGATCACCGCATCCAACTGGCTGCGTTCGACGCGGCCGCTCGACGCGGCATGCGGTTGGAAGTTCTTGAGGCTGAAGCCCGTCAGGCGCGTGCGGCGCCAAGGTTCGTCCGTCGGCTTGGGCCACGGCAGGCTTTCAAACTGACGCCACGACTCCAGGCGGAACGCCAGCATCCATTCCGGTTCATTGCGCGCGCCAGACAGTGCACGCACTGTTGCCTCGCTGTAGCCGGCGGACCCGATCTGACCGGCGGCGCCTACAATTGCGTCTGGTTGTTTCACGAGAACACTCACGTTTCTATCTCCCGTTTAGGCTTGCACTGGCTTTAGCCAATCGAACCTTCCATCTGCAATTGAATCAGACGGTTCATTTCTACCGCATATTCCATCGGCAGTTCCTTGACCAGCGGCTCGATAAAACCGCCCACGATCATGGCTGCCGCCTCATCCTCGCCAATGCCGCGGCTCGACAGGTAGAAGAGCTGCTCCTCGCCGATCTTGCTGACCGATGCTTCGTGGCCGACGCTGACGTTATCCTCTTCGATCTCGATGTAGGGATAGGTGTCCGAGCGGCTGTGCTCGTCGAGCAGCAGCGCATCGCAGACGACGTTGCTCTTAGAGTGGTGCGCGCCCTTGGCCACCCGCAGCAGACCACGATAGCTGGCGCGCCCGCCATCCTTGCTGATCGACTTAGACACGATCTTCGAGCTGGTGTAGGGTGCGCCGTGCACGACCTTGCCGCCGGCATCCTGGTGCTGGCCCTTGCCGGCAAAGGCAATCGACAGGATCTCGCCATGCGCTCGCGGGCCGAGCATGTATACGGCCGGGTACTTCATCGTCACCTTGCTGCCCAGGTTGCCGTCGATCCACTCCATGGTCGCCCCTTCGTAGGCAACGGAGCGCTTGGTCACCAGGTTGTAGACGTCGGTGCTCCAGTTCTGGATCGTGGTGTAGCGGCAGCGCGCATTCTTCTTGACGATGATCTCGACTACGGCGCTGTGCAGGCTGTTGCTCGAATAGATGGGAGCCGTACAGCCTTCGACATAGTGCATGCTGGCGCCTTCTTCGACGATAATCAGCGTGCGCTCAAATTGGCCCATGTTCTGGGCGTTGATGCGGAAGTAGGCCTGCAGCGGGATGTCGACATGCACGCCCTTGGGGATGTAGACAAAGCTGCCGCCGCTCCATACCGCACTGTTGAGCGCGGCGAACTTGTTGTCGGCCGCCGGGATGATGGTGGCGAAGTACTCGCGCACGAGGTCCTCGTGCTCGCGCAAGCCGGCGTCCATATCCAGGAAGATAACGCCAAGCTTTTCCCACTCGGCGCGCAGGCTGTGGTAGATCACCTCGGAGTCGTACTGGGCGCCCACGCCGGCCAGGAACTTGCGTTCGGCCTCGGGAATGCCCAGGCGGTCAAAGGTGCGCTTGATGTCTTCGGGGACATCGTCCCAGCTCTTGCCCGCCGCGCCGCCTTCCATGGGGCGGAGAAAGTAGGTGATCTCGTCAAAATCAATGCCGCTGAGGTCGGCGCCCCACGTCGGCATCGGCTTGGCAAAGAAAATATCCAGGGCCTCGTGGCGGAACTTGCGCATCCAGTCCGGCTCATTCTTATGATCGGAAATCTGGTCGATCACCTCGTGGTTGAGGCCACGCGCAGTGCGGAAGAACGACTTCTCTTCGTCATGAAAGCCGTATTCGTATTCTTCTTTAACGCCCTGGAGGGCGGTCATGTCGGCATGTGTTGCCATGAGTATCTCCTCGGTTCCTCTAGTAGGTTACGCCGGTACAACTTGAGCACCGAATTCGCGCTCGACCCAGCCGTAGCCGCGCTCCTCGAGCATGTGCGCCACTTCAGGGCCACCCGTCATCACTACGCGGCCGTCAAAGAAAATACTGACGTAGTGGGGCTTGACGTAGTTGAGCAGGCGCTGATAGTGCGTGATCAACAGAAAGCCGCGCTCGGGCGTCGCCAGCTTGTTGATGCCGTCCGCCACCACGCGCAGGGCATCGATGTCGAGGCCAGAGTCAGACTCGTCCATCAGGGCGAACTTGGGCTCCAACATCGCCATCTGCAGCACCTCGGTGCGCTTCTTCTCGCCGCCGGAGAAGCCGTCGTTGAGATAGCGGCGGGCGAAGGAGGCATCGACGTTGTACTCCTTCATCTTGTCGTTGAGCTCCTTGCGGAACTCGCGCATCGGCATCAGGTGGCTGCCGATCACGCCGCCCCGGCCTTCGGCTTCGGCGGTCTGGGCGGTATAACCGCGCACGTTGCTGACAGCGGTACGCAGAAAGTTGGCTACGCTGACGCCGGGCACTGACACCGGATATTGGAAGGCCAGGAAGACACCGGCCTTGCAGCGCTCGTCGGGCTCCATCTCCAGCATGCTCACGCCGTCGAGCAGAATATCGCCGCCCGTGACTGCATAATGCGGGTGGCCGGCGACCACATAAGCCAGGGTGGATTTGCCAGAGCCATTGGGCCCCATGAGGGCATGAATCTCACCGCTGCGCAGGGTCAGGTTGACGCCCTTCAAGATTTCTTTGTCTTCGACTGTAGCCCGCAGATCACGGATTTCCAGAACGCTCATGTGTCATACTCCTGTCGACATTTAAAATACGCTGTGTAACCAGTACTATACCTCTATACACCAACCGGGGCTGCCGTGTCGGGGTGCTTTCACCCACTTAGCAGTTCTCCATTCGCTCCGCTGCTTAATGCGTCACTTGGTTTCACCACAAACGTGCAGCCGGCATGTCCGTCGAGCATGCAACTGCTCAGGCTCACGTCCGAGCCAAGCACCTTGCGCATCATGTTGGTGTCCATCTCGCAGATTTCCCGGTGTTCGTGCGCCAACTCATGAAAGGGGCAGTTGTAGGTGCGCAGCAAGATCGTATCGTCTTCCTGCGGGCGGGCGTCTGCCATGACGCCGTTGCCGTTGAGCGTGCCGGCCAATTCGCTGACGCGCTCCTGCAGCAGCGCGGAGCGGATGCTGGGCGTATACTTGTGCGCCAGGCGCGTGCCCACGCGATCGAGCAGCTGCAGCGCCCGCTCCTGGCCCTCAAGACGAAAAACCTCTTGCAGCAGCGTGAGCGCCAGGTCGTCACATTGGCAGGCAAACAGTTCCTGCACCTTGGCCGTCGTGAAATAGGCATGATGAGGGCGACCAACTCCCGAGTGTACCACGCGGCGCTCTATATACCCTTCGACCTGTAGAGTCGTCAGATGTTGGCGCACCGCAGTCGTGGTCACCCCCAACAGGTCCTCCAACTCTTTAATCGTGGCGGAGCCGTTGCGTTGCAGATATTCAACTATTTGCCACAGCGGTGACTCACGCTTGCTGATTTGGCTTATCGTCATGGCTGTACAATACCATGACAAAATAATTTTGTCAAATGAATATGTTTTTAATGCGTAAAGTAAAAAACGCCTGCAAGCGCCTAAAGACGGTCACCGTTCAGCCAATTCAAAATCGCCTTGACTAACACGATGCCCGCCAGTGCTGCAGCAGCAACAAATATCAGGTACGCCAGCCCTGACATTCCTGGCAGCAGATGAGCCGGCGTATTGCTGGCGATGCTGGCACCTACCAACAGCCCGACCAACAACAGCGCCAGGCTTAAACGGCGCATGTTGAGACTCAGCACCTCGTCGACTTCACCAATCTGCTTGCTGAGGTCGCTCGTATCGACGGAGACCGTGAAACGCCCCTGGCGCAGCTGAGTCAGCCAGCTTGTCAGCATCTCCTCGATCGAGGGGATATTGCGAATGGCCTCCTTAGCCCCGCGCAGCGCCTGCATACGCAACGCTTTGAGCACGCTGTCGGCGTCAAAGGTCTGTACCATCAAGTCCTTGACGGCGGCAAAGGCAGTGTCGACCAACGGCAGATTGGGGTCGAGTGTGTGCACCGTCTCCTCCGCCTGCATCATGGCTTTTAGCGCAAGCGTGAGTTGTGGATCCATGCGCAGACCGGCGCTGTACATGGCGTCCAGCAGCGCCTTCATGGCGGATGTAATGGACATTGTTACGTCGCTAAAGGTGGTGTAGCGGGTAAGCAGGCGATCGACATCGGCAATAAACTGGTCCTCATCCACCTCCTTGTAGCTCGTCGTCAACCCCAGCACGGTCTTGGCGATCTCACGCCGGTCACCGCTGGACAACGACCACAGCAAATTGACCAGGGCCATGCGCTTTTCCGAGGTGAGGGTGCCGACCATGCCCAAGTCCAGAAAAATGATCCGCGATGTTTCTGGATCGACCAACACGTTGCCGGGGTGCGGGTCACCGTGGAAAAAACCATCATAGAGCACCTGTTTGACGATGGCGTGCATAAAGGCGACGGCCAACTCGGTGCGGTTCACGCCGGCAGAATCGAGCTTGTCAATATTAGTAATCTTGACGCCGCGAATAAATTCCTGCGTCATCACCCTGCCGGTCGACAGGTCGCCATAGATGATCGGCACGTGCACGTTGGGGAAGACCTCCATGTTCTGAGCCAGCATGCGGCCATTAAAGGCCTCATTGGTATAGTCGAGTTCGAGCAGGATGCTGTCGGCGTATTCGTTGACGATGCCGTTGATATTCGAATTGCGCGCCCAGGCCATCCGCCGCTCCAGGTAGAGGGTGAGATCACGCATGACGTTGAGGTCGGCGCGCACGGTGACGTCGATGTCAGGCCGCTGCACCTTGACCACAACCTGCTGCCCATCCAACAGGGTCGCCCGGTGCACCTGGGCAGTGGATGCTGCTGCCAGCGGCTCAGGCTCAAATGTGGCATAAAGCTTGCATACCGGTGCCCCCAGTTCGCGCTCGATGATTTGTTCGGCCAAGGCAGAAGGGAAAGGCTCGACGTTGCTCTGCAGCTTGGCTAGCTGCGTACGCCAGTCATCCGGCAGCTGTTCGGCGCGGCTGGAAACGATCTGGCCGAGCTTGACGTAGGTAGGGCCAAGCTCCTGGAGCATGTAGCGCACCGTTACTGCAGCAGACTCGTCAATGAGGGGCTTCTTGCGCCAGTAAATGATGCGCTGGAAGAAGCGGCGGATCGGCCCAAACGGAGATATATCGACAATAATATCCTTTAAATACATGGTGATAATGTCGAGTGACTGGGCAATGCGCAGGTTTTCGGCGAAATAGTTGCGCCCACCGAGTGAGAGCCTGCGCAAGGTGCGCCAGTAGCGCCGGCGTGACTGCGAGCGTGTTTTGAGCGGACTGTCGAGACCCGTGATCCCCTCAAACAGCACCAACCAGAAGGCCATTGATAAACCGCCCAAGACACACCAGACATTGACGGGAGGATCAGCCCAAACGCCAGGAAGATTGGCGCCAATTGCTACGAAATAGAACAGCAGGGCATTGGCGCTGATCAGCAGCAGCCCAAAAGACCACAGCACGACGCGGCCAGTAAAAAACAAAATGACGGGCCAAAAAAGCCAATTCCAGAACCAGAAGCCAAGGGCGAGGAAGAAATAGAGGCCCAGGTACAGCCAGGGACGTATGGTTTCCAAAATGGCAAGCTCGTCGGGCGTGGCTTTGGCCAGTTCTTCGGGCGGAATTGCCCGCGCCAGATCCATGTGAATGCCAGGCAGCAGAATGAAAGTCAGCCACAGGGCAAGCATATACACAAAGATACGTACAAGAGGGTAAAGCAGCATGGTTGTCCTCCGCGGCAGAAGCAACACACACGATCGGCGCAAGTATAAAGCAGAAGAAGAGGGCTTAAAAGTCCCTAAAGCCCTTTCCCGTTCAACCGATCTAGAATTGCCTTGACAAGCACGACGGCTGCCAGGCCTGCTGCTACGATAAAGATGAAATAGGCTAGCTCTGCCATACCCGGTAGGAGGTCGGCCGGCGTATTGCTCGCAATGCTTGCCCCAATCAGCAGCCCCACCAGCAGCAGGGCCAGGCTGAGGCGACGCACGTTCATGGTCAGGGCGTCATCCAACTCACCGATCTGCTTGCTGACATCGCTGGTATCCACATAGACCGTCAAGCGACCCTTGCGCAACTGGGCAAGCCAACTCGTCAACATCTCTTCGATGGACGGGATATTGCGAATCGCCTCCTTGGCAGTGCGCAGCATCTGCAGGCGCAAGGCACTGATCACCCGCTCGCTGTCAAACGTATCGACGAGCAGATCCTTAGTGGCGGCAAAGGCGGTGTCGACCAGCGGCAGCGACGGGTCAAGCGTGCGCACCGTCTCTTCGGCCTGCATCATCGCCTTGAGTGCCAGCGTGAACTGCGGGTCCATGCGCAGGCCGGCACTATACATGGCATCGAGCAGTGCCTTCATTGCCCCCGAGATAGACATGCTGCTGTCGCTAAAGGTGGTGTAGCGGGTAAGCAAGCGGTCTACGTCGGCAACAAATGCCTCTTCGTCCACTTCCTTGTAGCTGGTTGTCAGCCCGAGTACCGTCTTGGCGATCTCGCGGCGGTCGCCGCTGGAAAGCGCCCACAGCAGGTCGACCATGGCCATGCGCTGGTCGGGGGTGAGCGTACCCACCATGCCGAGGTCAAGAAAGATGAGCTGCGACGTGTCCGTGTCTACGAGCACGTTGCCGGGATGCGGGTCCCCGTGGAAAAAGCCGTCGTAGAGCACCTGCTTGACAATGGCGCGCATAAAGACGATGGCCAACAGGGTGCGATCCACGCCGGCGGCGTCGAGCGCCTCCACATTGGTGATTTTGACGCCGCGGATAAACTCCTGCGTCATGACACGGGCTGTGGACAGCTCCGGGTAGATCGCCGGCACATGTACCTCGGGGAAAACTTCCATATTTTTCGCCAGCATGCGCCCATTAAAGGCTTCGTTGGCATAGTCGATCTCCAGCAGGATATTGTCGGCGTATTCGTTTGTAATGGCGTGGATATCCGCGTTGCGCGCCCAACTGAAACGCTTCTCGAGGTCGAGGGTCAGGTCGCGCACCACATTGAGGTCGGCGCGCACGGTGACATCGATGTCGGGCCGCTGCACCTTGACCACGACCAGCTGGCCGTCGGGCAGCGTGGCGCGATGAACTTGCGCAGTCGAAGCTGCTGCCAGCGGTTCCTTCTCAAACGTGGCATAGAGCTGATCCAACGGCGCCCCAAGCTCGCGCGTGATAATCTTTTCGGCGATCTTTAAGGGAAACGGCGCGACGTTACTCTGCAACTTAGCCATCTGCTCGCGCCATTCTGGGCGGCAGTTGCTCGGCGCGACTGGACACTATCTGGCCGAGCTTGACGTAGGTAGGGCCCAGTTCCTGGAGCATGTAACGCACGGTTTCGGGCATCGATTCGCCGATCAGCGGCTTCTTGAACCAGTAGATGATATGCTGGAAGAAGCGGCGGATCGGGCCGAAAGGGGAGTTGTCGAAGGCGATGTCCTTGAGATACATCGTGATGATGTCGAGCGACTGGGCAATGCGCAGATTTTCGGCAAAGTAGTTGCGGCCGCCAAAGGTGAGCTTGTTGAGTGTCTGCCAGTAGCGGCGGCGGGACTGTGAACGCGAGTGCAAGGGGCTGTCCAGTCCGGTCACACCTTCGAGGAAGAACAACCAGAACGCCATCGACATACCGCCCAGAGCACACCAGAGCAATGCAGGGCTGTCGACCACAATGCCGTCACTGCCGTTGACGACAGCGACATAGAAGAGGAGAGCATTGCCGGCGATGAGGAGCAGCCCAAACGACCACAACACGACACGCCCGGTAAAGAAGAGCACAACCGGCCACAGCAGCCAGTTCCAAAACCAGAAGGCAAAGGCCAGGCCCAGAATCAGGAGCAGCGGGCCGACCACTTGCACGGCACCCACCACGGTGAGGACCAACTGCTCCTGTTCGGGCGTAATATCGGGATCAGCGGCAAGCTCAGCCCGCACCTCGGCCATTGGAACATCAGTGAACTGGCGCATGTTGACATGGACGCCAGGCAGCAGCCACAGCGTCAAGAGGATAGCGAGCACATAGACGAAGACGCGCACGATGAAATAGAGCACAGTCGACCTCCATCACCGGGTTTGAGCGGGTATGAATCTACGGAACGCAGCGAGTATACACCACCTTGCGCCTTTTTGGGACATGAATACGCGATCTTTCTTCTGTATATTGAACATGTAAACGCGTGCGCGGCATTGCGCGCACCACGAATAGAACAGACCATTACCATTCAACATGTTGAGCGTATTGTTGTACTGCACCTCTCGCTTGGTCCCGACCGTTTTGGCGCTGCTGTTGGTTCTTGGGGCAGCCGCCACGTCGGCCTTCGCCCAGGACACGGTTGCACAAGCAGATGCGCAGGCAAACACACCGGCAAGTTCACCGGCTGTCGCCGGGCCTCTGCGCGTCTATACCAAGCCACTGGAACCGTTTGTGATGGGAACCGGCGACCAGTTGAAGGGGTTTAGCGTCGAGCTTTGGTCGGAAGTGGCGCGGCGGCTCAACGTGCCCTTCCGTTGGATCGAGATGAAGAAGGTTAGCGAAATCCTGGATGCAGTGGAGATGGGTCAGGGTGACGTAGCAATTGCCGGCATCAGCATGACGCCCGAGCGCGAAGCAAAGATCGATTTCACCCACCCGTTTTTTAATGCCGGGCTGCAGATCATGACCAAGGCCGGGGCGGATGTCTCGTTTCATTCAGTGGTGGGGTTGATCCTGAATCCAGCTCTCCTACAGATCCTGTTCGTCGGCCTGGTGATCATGCTGATCATGGCGCACATCATCTGGCTGGTGGAACGCAAATTTCATCCCGATATGCCAATGGAATATCTGCCCGGCATTTGGGAAGCCATTTGGTGGTCGATGGGCACGATAGCCAATGCCGATTATGCCGGCACAACCACCCGCGTGGTCTGGCGTCGCCTGCTCGCCATGTTCTGGATCTTGCTCAGTATTATCCTGATCGCTCAGTTCACCGCCTCGGTGACATCACTGCTCACCGTACAGCAACTTCAGGGCACGATCAATGGTGTGTCCGACTTGCCCGGCAAGACCATTGCCACGGTGCCGAACACCACTGCCGCGCGCTACTTGACAGACAACGGACTCCCTTTCGTTGGGGTCGATAAAATCGAAGATGCGTACCGCCTGCTGGATCAAGATAAGGTAGATGCCGTCGTCTACGACGCGCCGGTGCTGCTCTATCACGCACTCACCACCGGCAAGGGCAAGACGCAAGTTGTCGGCCGCACCTTCCAGCAGGAATCGTACGGCATCGCCTTGCCCACGGGCAGCGTGCTGCGCGAACCGATCAACGAGGCCCTGCTTGCCATCCAGCAAGACGGGACCTATGACGCCCTGTACACCAAGTGGTTTGGCTCAATCAACTAGCGCAGACGTGCAGTTCGCCGGCCGGATCACACTGTCGGGCGCAGGAGGCCAAGGGACTGAGCGCGGATAACTGCCTGGCGCCGGCTGTTGACATGCAGCTTTTGATAGAGGTTGACGCTGTGCCGGCGCACGGTGAGCGGTGAAATGCGCAGCCGCTCGGCGATCTCTTTGTCTGACAGCCGTTCGGCCAGCAAGCTGAGCACCTCGATTTCGCGCTCACTGAGCGGCTCGATGATCTCGTCGTCCAGCTTGTCGGCGGCGGCAACGGCAACGGCGTTGCGTGAATCCAACGGGAAGGCTGTGAGCAGGCGGCCAATGTAGTCCGCAGCCACACCTTTGCGCGCCAGCGAGTAGAGCAGGTTGGCCATTTGTGGTCCTAGGTCTACAAACGTACGCACAAACGACTGCCGCTGGGCTAACTTGAGAGCAACTAGTAGCACCTCGTGCGCCAGCGCTTCCTGCCCTTGCGCCTGGTAGGCGAGGGCCAGGATGGCAGCAGCCTCGATCTGCCGCCAACGCAAGTGATAGCGTTCGCAGCGCTCCACCAGCGGGCGCAGCAGCTCGACTGCTTCGGCAAGGCTGGCACGCGTGGCACGCACCACGAGCAAACGTGCGTACGTCACTTCCGGCAGTTCGGTCCAGCGGTAATACAGCGAAGGTGCAGTGCCGATACACCATTGATGGCTGCTTAGAGGAGTTGGGGTAGTGCCGCGTTGCAGTTCCAGCCGGCACTGCAACCAGTGGGCCACGGCAACAGAATAGGCTGACTGCAGATCGCCGGCCATGTTTAGCAAGGCGGCAGCCCAAGACACTGCGCCGACGGTATCGCCTAGCGCATGGTGAGTCAACGCCAGCCCGTACAGTGCGTCAAACACAAGCATCGTGGCGCTGCCGAAACGATCCTCATAAACGGCAGCAAAATGCTGTTGGGCAACAACCAGGTTATTCTGCTCATAGGCAACGATCCCCAAACAGAGGTGGCCCCAGTTTTGCAGCTTGGCGACTGACCGCTGTGGCGCCGTGCGCAGACAGTTCTCACCCGTTGCCGTCAGGCCTCCCAGGTCACCGTAGTAGATGGAGAGCAGCCCTGGAGCAATAGCAACGCGTTGTGCAGAATCATCCAATTCGTTGGCCAGTGTGCGCGCACAATAGGCGAGGGCCTCGTCACGCCGTCCCAAAAATTGCAACGTGACGAGGTAATAGACAATAGTCACCCCGCGCCCGTACCCGTAGGCGGCTGGCATTTTCGCAAGCGCATCTTCGCTGCGCGCCAGAGACGCGTCAAACTCCCAATTCAGCATATGGACAAGGGCCCACAGCGCGTCGATCCAACCTTGCAGCCAAACAGGGCGCTGCTGCCCAAATTCAAGCTCTGCCTTGTTTAGCAGGAGTTCCGCCTTGTGCAGCATATTGGGCAGCAGATCATGGCGCAGTAGCACCCACATCAGCCATGCCTTGGCCAGGATCAAGATTGGGCGCTGCGCCAGAATCTCATCCGGTACGCTCTCCAGCAGCTGCTGTACTGTCGGCCACGCTGCTCGTCCCAACATGGTAGGAATGCTGGTCTGGATCAAGTCGGCAGCCTCTTGCGCTGCGCCGGCAGCCAACAGTTGGCGTACGGCGGCATCGACATGTCCGTTGCGTGCGTACCATGCCGCCGCCTGACGATTGATGGCGGCAATCTGGTCGGCGGTGTAGCGCGTCTGCAGCCAATAAAACAACATCTCCCCAAACAAGTGATGATAGCGATACCAGTGACGGGTGTTGTCCAGAGGGACGATAAAGAGATGCGAGCGATCCAGGTATTCGAGGACGGCCCGGCTGTCGATGCGCAACGGATCGCCACTTGTACGGCCCGGCATGACGAATCGGCTGTCGACATTGTCGTGCGGCAAAATGACAGCTTCGAGCACTTCGTTGCAAAGGGGTGCGCACAGCATTTCGAGCGGAGCCGTGCAGGCGAGGAATTCTGCAACATGGCGTGGCTGCTGCGCCATCACCTGTTCGAGCAGAAAATCCAAGATATGATGCTGAGTTCCTCGAAATGCCGATGCCAACGCCGCAGGGTCTGTGCCGTCTTGCAGCGACAAAGCGGCCAGCCGCAGGCCGGCGATCCAGCCTTCTGCACGCTCGTCGAGCATCTGAACGGTGTCGTCGGCTAAGGGCACACCCAGCGCGCGTTCGAAAAAGACATCGGCTTCTGCCACCGAGAAGCGCAGTTCAGCAGCCCGCACTTCGGTAATCTGTTTCTGGACACGCAGCCGAGACAGCGGCAGCGGTGGGTCCAGGCGCGAGGAGATTACCATATGCAGATTGGCAGGTGCGTGGAGAACGAGCGATTCCACGACCTGCTGTACATCCAGATTCTGCACCTGCTGATAGTCGTCCAGCACAATCAACAAGTTGCCCGGCAGATCACCTAAATCGCTCAGCAGCATTTCGGACAAGGAGTCGACGCTGGGCAGTGGCAGTGCTTGCAGCAGGCAACTGAAGTTGGTGCACGCATCAGGATAGACGCTGCGCACGGCGGCAACGACATAGGTCAAGAAACGTGCCAGGTTGTTATCGTGCGTATCAAGCGAGAGCCAGCAGTTATTGCCCCAAGCATGGGCGCCCGCTGCCGTTTCCTGTTCCAACAAGGACAGCCAAGAGGCAACAAGGGTGGATTTACCAAAGCCGGCGGGGGCAGCGACCAACGTCAACTTGCGCACGGGCCCGGCCGCGAATACTGTCGCAAGCTCGGACTCGTGAGACAGCCCGAGCCCCTGATGCAACTTTTGCAGAAGATGGGTACGTAAGACAAGGTCGAACTGCAGTTGCGGCTTGTGCAGCTTGGTCTTGAGTAGAATTGGTGCGCTGTTTACCGCGGCCATGCAGGCTACCTCCGGTAGATTCCCGGTGTGGAGCTTAGCATGAATCAGTATATACCTATGGCAGTTTTCTTACAAGTCTTGTACAATAGTTGGATAGAGATTGGAAGTCCGCCGGACTTGGTGTCCGGCGGACCTGGAGTTCCTACACGGGTTCCAGATAGGAGCTAGTGGCCAGCAGCCCACCGTCGGCTACGCTCTCGGCGGTCGTGCTGCTGAAAAATTGGATCAGCCGTGCCACCAGCCCGGTCCAGCCGGTTTGGTGGCTTGCCCCCAGCCCAGCGCCGTTATCGCCGTGGAAGTACTCATAGAAGAGGATGTAATCGCACCACAGAGGGTCTTGCTGGAACTTGGCGTCGCCGCCAAACACGGCGCGCTTGCCAGACGCATCGCGCACAAAAATACTAGCCAAACGCTTGGCAATTTCGCGACTGATCTCGAACAGGGTCATCATCTGGCCAGACCCTGTCGGGCACTCGACACGAAAGTCGTCGCCGTAGTAGGCATACATGTGCAAGAGCGAGCGCACGATCAACATGTTCACTGGCATCCAGATCGGGCCGCGCCAGTTGGAGTTTCCACCGAACATGCCGTTGTCGGATTCTGCCGGGAGGTAGCGCACGTCGTAGCGCAGACCATGAACGTCGAATACATATGGATTCTGCTCATGGTAGCGCGACAGGGCGCGGATGCCGTAGCGGCTAAAAAACTCGTTCTCATCCAACAACTTGGACAGGACGCGGCGCAACTTCTCCTCGTTGAGGATTGACAACAGCATCTTGCCATCGGAGTTCAGCTGGTCAAGCGGCGCAATATTGGCGCACAGTTCGGGGTTGCGCTTCATGAACGCCGCCGCGCGGTTTCGCAGCAGCGGCAGGTTCTTAAGCGTATCACTCTCGACGACTGTGGTGGCGCACAGCGGAAGGAGGCCCACCATCGAGCGAACCTTGAGACGTACGGCATCGCCATTGGCATAGCGCAGCAGATCGTAGAAGAAGCCGTCGGCCTCATCCCACATCTCATCTTCGCAGTTGCCGATGCGGTCCATGGCGCCGGCAATGCGCAGGAAATGTTCGACAAACCGTGATGCCTGCTCCTCATAGACCTTGTCTACTTGCGCTAGTTCGATGGCGATTTGCAGCATGTTTTGGCTAAAGAACGCCATCCACGCCGTTCCGTCGGCTTGTTCCAGCGAGCCACCGGTAGGCAGCGGCGAACTACGGTCAAAGACACCGATATTGTCCAGGCCTAGGAAGCCGCCCTCGAACACGTTGCGCCCACTAGGATCCTTTCGATTCACCCACCAAGTGAAGTTTAGCAGCAGTTTCTGGAATGAACGTTCGAGCCAGCGAAGGTCGCCTTTGCCGTTCAGATCCTTCTCGATCGAGTAGACAAAGAGCGTAGCCCAGGCGTGCACAGGTGGATTGACGTCGCTGAAGTTCCACTCGTAGGCTGGGATCTGCCCATTAGGATGCAGGTACACGTCGCGCACCATGAGGTCGAGTTGGTGCTTGGCAAAATCGATGTCCACCATGGCCAGCGCCACGCAGTGGAAGGCGAGGTCCCAGGCAGCGTACCAGGGATACTCCCATTTATCCGGCATCGAGATGACATCGCTGTTCACCATGTGGAACCACTGCCGGTTGCGCAGGCCAGCGGGCGCATTGGGATGAAGCAGCGGGTGCGCCTTGTGTTCGGCGAGCCAGCGATCAAGGTCAAAATAATAAAATTGCTTGGACCACAGCATGCCGGCCAGCGCCTGGCGCATGACCATGGCAGAGTCCTTGCCTTCAATGCCGGGCGGAGTAATCGAGCCGTAGAATATATCTGCCTCCTGCTTGCGTATCGTGAAGATGGCATCGAAGTCGGCAAACGGACGGAAAGTCTTGCGGCCCTTGGCCGGCGCCTGGTCCGTCAACCGTACGCGCACCTCGACGGTCTGTCCGGCCCCGACGGCAAGCTGGTAGTGGGCTGACGCTTTGGTCCCTTCCTGCGCCGGGTTGACGGCATCGGTTTGGCCGTGGACGACATAATTGTTGATACCGTCCTTAACATAGGGTGTGGCATTGGGCTGATTCCAAAGGCGCTGCGTGTTGGTCTCGTTCTCAGTAAACAGCAGTGGAGGCGCTCCCTGCTGCCCAGTGTCGCAGTACATGTAGCGTTTGCCAAGCTGCACGTGGTCGGCGACGAGGATGCCGCTGCCGGCTCCGGTTCTGAGCGAGGGACGCACCGTTTCCTCGGTCGATGTCCAGTCATTGCGGAACCATAATGTGGGCAGCAGGTGCAGCGTTGCGGCCGCGGGACCACGGTTGGCAACGGTGATCTTGACAAGGATGTCTTCGGGTGCGCCCTTGGCATACTCTACAAAAACGTCAAAGTAGCGATCTTCGGCAAAGATACCCGTGTCGATCAGCTCGTATTCCATCTCACCACGCGTACGACTGCGATTGCTGTTTACCAGGTCAGCGTAGGGGAATGCTGCCTGAGGGTATTTGTACAAGCACCTCATATAGGAGTGCGTGGGCGTGCTATCGAGATAATAGTAATACTCCTTCACATCCTCGCCATGGTTGCCCTCGGCATTGGTCAAGCCAAACATGCGTTCCTTGAGGATGGGATCGCGGCCGTTCCACAGCGCTAGGGCAAAGCACAGAGCCTGCTTGTCGTCCGAAATTCCGGCCAGACCATCTTCGCCCCAGCGATAAGCGCGCGATCGAGACTGGTCGTGACTGAAGTATGACCAAGCATCGCCATTTTCACTGTAATCTTCGCGTACGGTGCCCCATTGCCGTTCGCTCAAGTAGGGTCCCCACTTGCGCCATGCGACGTCTTGCGTTTTCGCCTCGTGTAACCGCTCTATCTCTGGGTTCGCCATAATATCCTCTTATTCTTCATGACAAATAGCGCGTTCAATAGGCAGGCACAGCCGTCTGCCTGTTGACTATTCAAGGAGCATGTATTACGTAGATGAACCGCGTTTAAGATCCGTTGCTATCCAACGTGTTGCCTGCTGCTCGTTCGAGCGACAACAGGCAGTGGCCTCGGTTGTAGAGTTGGACCAAAATGCCAATTAATGCTGCTTGATCGGCAAGTTCCCCACTCAACACGGATATCTCGTCCCCTGCCTGGCTGCGTTCGCGGCTGACTCGCAAGTCCCCGAGCCGTTCCACCAGTTGGTCTTCGAGCAGACCGAGAATCGCGATCCGGTACTCGGCCGGTTGATCGAGGGGAACATGAAAAGGTTGCGAATACATGCTGCTCAACTCGCTTTTGAGGTTATCCACTGCCAAAATACAATATGGAATTTAGTAGTCGTCAGTAGTCAACGTAATGAGTTCGCTAGTGCTATTGTGAAGCAAGAGGGTCGCTAGGCAAGCATTCAAAATGGAGCAAAACTACGCAAAAGTGTGCCGATAGCCCTTAACTATGCCGCAGCTCGCGCAGATTGTCGCGTGTCATCATGATTGCGAGTAAGAGGACGGCCAGCACCAAGGCGATACGCCAGAAGGCCACGAGCAGGACGATGGTCGTGACAATAGCCAAAAAGATAGTCACGTTGAGCAGGTATCTGGCCAGCCGCCGGCGCAGCCAGGATTCGACGCCCAGTGAAATTAGCACGGCGACCACGATCCATACGTACCAGTTGGCCGGCGCATAGATCAAGAGCAGGAGCAGGACCGCCATGAGCAGGGCCCCGCTCACCGCGCCCCACAAATCGAGCAGGCGTGATTGCGTGGGCAAGGTCAACTCGGGACGATGCTGGTGGCGCAGGTGCGCTTGTGGATCGCCCCAGTCGCCCTGTTCAATCTGGCGGAGCAGCTGGCGACATGCCTGCTGTGTCTCCGATAGCGCCAGGACGCGTGCCGACTGCGCCTGCAATTCGGACTGGGCCTTGCCCAGTTCGTTGGATTGCTGCTTGAAAACCGGCTGCCAATACTCGTTGCCGAGCAGCGCATTCGTCTGCAGCTCCAGTTCGCGCACCTGAGTACGCTTCTCCGCCAGAGCAGTTTCCGCCGCCGCTTGTTCCGCAGACAACTGCTCCAGCCGCTGCGCCAGCACAAGCGGGGCTTCCTGGGGCGGCGGCACCTTGTCAAGCCCGGCCCAAGCGAGCGGGTCGTACCAGGACAAGCGCACGCTGCCGTCGCGGTTATACTTGGGACCCGCCGGCGCTCGCTCGCCACCAAAAGGGTCTTCGGTATCGACACCCCACAACCCACGGTAGGCTTCCACCCAGGGTTGGTCGTCGAGCAGGAGCGGCGTCCAGGCCTTGGGCTGCTTAGGGCCGACCGCCACGCCGTCGCCACGAGCGTAATCTACAAAGGCGATACGGAAGTATCCACTCACTTCCTCCTGCACATTGGCGCTGTTCCCCTGCGCCAGCTTCTCGACCCACAGCTTACGCAGCGCTACACTGAAATTGCGCAGCGGACGCAAAATCTTGGGCTCCACGCCTGTGATGTACTCACCACATAAACAGTAGGAGGCGTGCGAGCCAGCCCCCGCATAGATTACGGGATGGCAGCCATCTACCAGCGTCAGCTCGGGGTCATCCCAGCGACGGCGGAGGTCGTCACCGCTGTAGTCGTGCGAGGCAAACGCCACCCAACGCGGTTCCAACTGTTTGTTGGCCCCTTCCACAAGATAGACGAAACATTGTTCCCAGTCTGCTTCGTGGTCGTTGATACCGTAAAAGCTGGAACGCCAGTCGTTCATGGCAAAGAAAAAGACATAGTGCAGGACGACGTAGCCACCCTGGCGCAGCACACGGCCATAGTAGACATAGCGTGGGTCACCGGAACGTATCTGGCGCACGGCAATGTCGGCGGCGGCCGCAGTTCCGCCTGGGATGGAGCCACGCACCAGCAACGAAAAGTTAAACAGCGAGCTGAGTACGCGCGATACGATTCCGACGCGCGTCAGGCGGCCGGCAGCATGCAGGATCGGGCGGTCCGACCGCGATCGCCAATGTTGATACTCACGGGCACCCAGCGGCTCTTTTTGAAATCGCAGGTAGAGGGTGTGACCGGCCGGCGGTTCCGGCTGCATTGCCAGGCGTTCGGCAGTCAGTTCGCCGGCCGGCACGAGCTCGCGCCGCTGCTTATTGGGGTCCATTTGCCATAAGCTAGAGGCGGCGATATAGGGTTCGATGGCCATGGGGAAAAACAGCTCACCTTCAGTGTACTTGACCACCGGTTCGTATATGCGCAGGAGCTGCAAGTCGTTCATAGCCGCTGTAATCGCTCGTCCTTGCTCAAGAAGATAGCCTGCACCTCGCGCTGGTTGAGGTAAAAAACCATAAAGACGTTCAGCAGCATGGACCAGGCATAGGTTGCAGGGGGGCTATTGGTGAAATAGCTATACAGGTCGCTCACCATGAAGGCGCCTAGTTGCAGCATGGTCAAAAACCAGGCCCAGCGCTGCCGCCGCCACAAGCCGACGGCACACACGGCGTTGACTACAAGGGTTAGCACGAGCGTCGCGATGTCGACGGGAGTCAATTTCAGGTCCAGCTGTTCAAGTTCGGCCATCCTCTGGGCCATTACGAGTGCAAACGTCACCAACGCTAAAACCGTAGCGCTTCCCAGCATGGTTAGCAGTTGGATCGCAATGATTGCATTGAGACCAAAAGGCCGGCGCCTGGTCTTGACGATAGCACTCGTTTCGGGTAATGCGACAGTGGTTGGTGCGTTGCTCATATCAGCCTACCTCGTCGTATTCAGTCAGCGGCGGAAGCAGGAGCCGCAGTAGTTTGAGGTGCCACTGGAATTGGCGGTGCGACGCGCGGCCCCGAAGGCAAAAGAATGGCTACCAGCCCGGCAATCAGTGGAAAGAAGGCTACGACCGTCAGCACCGGCTGCAATCCACGGTTGGTCGCGGCGATCGATTGCAGCCAGGCCAGGGTGGAGCCACTGGCAAAGATAAAACCTAACACCATGCCGCCGACCAACCCGCGCCGATTGGGCGCCAACTCTTGGGTCATGACCAGCAAGATGCTGTGCGGCATGGAGAGCAGCATGCCGGCCAACACGGCGACGACAATGTAGGCCCAGCCACTGGTGTAGAGCATGAGGAAGGCAAAGGGCGCAGCCACCAGCGAGGAGAAAACCATGATTTGGCGGCGATCGTAGCGGTCGCCCAAGTAGCCGCCGATAAAGGTGCCCAGTGCGCCGGCGAAGCTGAATATGCCAAGCATCAGGCCGTATTGGGCGGGCGGATAGCCCAACGACTCGAAATAGGAGGGCAGCAGCGTAGCAAAGCCTTGCGAGGTGCCGGAGCGCAACATGATAAAGAGGATAAAGGCGGTGACAAGGAGTGCGGCGGCGCCGTGGCGGCGCTCCTGGCGCGTGGTTTCGGCTGCCGGCGGGCGCTTGTGGGCGATGGGCAACTCGTCGTTCATGAAGATGAGCATGAGGATCACGGCCGGCAGAGTAAATGAAGCCATGATGGGCATGCCGATCAGACCGAGGGGAGCGACAATGAGGCCGGCGATGATGGGGCCAAGGGCCAATCCAGTTTGGCCCCCCAGGAAAAAGATCGACGTGGAGGTCGTCGGCTTGCTGCCACCCGACGTAGCGGCATGCACCATGCCGGCGGCGTGGAAGGCACCGCTGCCAAGGCCGCCGATCATCAAGCAGGTGATAAAAGCAGGGTAGCTGGGCATAAAAGCAGCAGCGGCAAAGAAAACGGCCGTCCACAGTACACCCGATGGTCCGACCCAGCGTCCGCGCAGCTTATCAGTTACGCCGCCGAAAAGTGGCTGGCTCATGGCTGCCATGATCTGGTAGAGCATGGCGCCAAAGCCAATTTGGGCGATAGTGAGGCCATACTGGCTGGCGGCCAGAGTCAGGATCATGGCGACCGACGAGTTGAGGACGTCGATCGAGAGGTGGCCATAGGCCGAGGAAAACAAACGCACCTTATTCATCGTGATAGCATCCTGCGCACGGCAGATAGTCACCGAGACTTGTCTAGACTTGGCATTGTAGCACACGCGGCAGTTGTCAGCTTGTGGGTCTACGCCGAATTAACTTTATGTCGTCGGAGGCCATACCCTCGAGAAAGGCCAAAAAGCAGGGCAGATCAGATGCTGCTACCGTTTTGTCCTGAGATTTGCATGACAAGTGACAGGTCCTCCCTGTAATCTTTTTGTCAGCTTAGCACTCCCGCCGAACGAACCGCAGCGTGCTATGATCTTAACGTACCCTGTAAGTTTATTTCCTTTCCTTGACAACCCGGCCAGTAAGGAGGCACCCCCCGACTCCAATACCCAAAACGCATAATCTCATCCACTCTTCCCTATTTGCCTTTCATTTCCGTTTTCGTCGATCATAAGGAGACAGCCCCATGTCTACCTGGGCCAATACCCCAAGGTTTCTTCCGCGCGCGCTAGTCCTTTCCGTTTCGTTAGCGCTGCTGTTTGTTTTCGTGTTTTCCGTACCGGCGTTTGCCGTTGACTATATTGTCAACGACGATGCGGGCTGTAATGACAGCACCGGTTCGCCCTCATACTGTCATATTCAAACGGCCATCGACGCGGCAGCACCAGGGGAGACGATAAAGGTCTATCCTGGCAATTATAGCGAGACCGCTGCAAATAGGACGATTTACAGCAATACAGGCCCTTACCAATTCGGTATCTTCATCAATAAGGAAGGCCTGTTGATCCAAGGCGTCGATGCTAATGGTGCACCGATCATTGATCCAGCCGCTACGCTCGCCTACGTGACGACTAACGCTACCAACACTTTTGGGCCCAGCGGTATTTGGGTTGAGGGCGACAATGTCACCGTCGCCGGTATCAAGGTCGGGCCCAATGCTAGTGGCGAAAACAAGACGATCGAGATTATCGGTGACAATTTCACGCTCAGGAATTCGCGTCTTGCAGTGCCAGGAGGTGGCTCTGTCTACTTGAATGACTGGCGCTATGACACGGTCAACAACCAGTCCTACCTCAAAGCCTATACGATCGAAGGCAATCTGCTGGAATTTGGCACAAGCATAGACATCAACAATGGCGCAGGTTTGACCGGTCCTGTGAGTGGACGCCAGATCAATAACAACAAGTTCGTGGTCGGCCCGGGCGTAGACTGGGCCGTAATCAGCTTCACCGGCTCCGATACCGGTGTGCCATGGTTTGTCAAGTCGGTAGGCGGCGCCATCGTCACGGGCAATGAGTTCGTCGGTGGACAGCAGCTTATTCGTGCTCGCGGTACTTACGACAACTCACAGTTCAACTGGGAGTCCTACTGGAATGACAACACGTTCGACCGTGCAGCGGTAACACTGGTCGGGGCATCTCTACCCAGCTTCGACGTACGCACCTACTCGTATCCGAACAGCTACGGCGTGTTCAACAACGTTCGCCGTATTGGCGCCCTGGTCCAGCCTGAGATCGTCAATGCCGCTCCTGGCGATACGATCTTGATCGACGATGGTTTGTATGTTGAAGACCTCACGGTCAACAAGCACATCAAGCTGGTCGGCGCGGGCTCCAGCAGCGATGCCGTCACAAACACGGTGCTGCGCCGTTCAACCGGCGGCTCTGCCCTGGCCCTCTCCGGCAATGGCGCTTCCAACAGCAACCCCATACTGCTGAAAGACTTGCGCATCGAACCGATGGGCCAGTACGGCATCAACCTTGGCAATGCCCAGTATGTACGCCTGGAAAACGTCCAGGTCGCCGGCTCGCCAGGCACTAATGTCGAAAGCGAAGTTTGTCTTAAGGTTGCTACGGCGGCTAACGTATCTGACCTCACCGTCCTCAACAGTGGCTTTAGCAACTGCGACCACGGCTGGTACTTTGCAAAGGACCCTGAAGCAACTGGTGGTAGCAATGTCCGCAACGTCTACGTCGCAAATACCAGCTTTGCCAACAATGGCTTCAAGGGCATTTACGCTGAAAAGCTATCCGATGCCACCTTTGTTGATTGCTCCGTCACCGGCAACGGCAGCCAACCCAACTGGAATGACACCTGGAACGGCGGCATTGACATCAATCTCAAGGGCGCTGAGGCATACAAAAACCTTACCTTCCAGAACCTCTACATGGCCGGAAACGGTCTGGGCTTCAAGGAAGGCGCCGCCTTGATGATCAAGGCCCGCGATGATGCAGCGAGCTACAATACCTATCCCGCGAGCTTGACTAATGTCACCATTGAAGGCGGTATCTTCACCGGCAATGAACGTGGCATTCGTCTCGGCGAACCAGGCAAGAGTAACCTGGGCCCGCTCAACGTGCAGATCCACAACGCAGCTATCTACGGGAATAACAAGACCTATGCGGGCGCTGACGGCTCCTTATATGGCGGTGTGGTGAACCAGAGCCAATCGATCGTCGATGCCATTAACAACTGGTGGGGCGCCATCAGTGGCCCCAGCGGCGATGGCACCGGCACGGGCGACGCCGTTCGCCACGCCTCTGCCGTCGTCCTTTTCAATCCGTTCCTCGCCTCGGCCCCCACGGCAGCGCTGATCGTCCCAGGCGCGCCGATTGACCTGCCCACTGGAGCGACCAGCTTCACCTTGCCGGTGGAAGTCAACCCAGCCGCGGGCAACTTCAGCAGCACAGCCTTCTCGCTGGACTATGACACGACCTGTCTGAGCATCAACGCAATCGACGGCAACGGCGACGGCATCCCCGATGCCATCAGTGGCCTGCCGGGCGGTTTCGTCAACAGCGTGATGCTCGACACGAACGACAGCGACGGCGAATTGGACGTCGCTATGTGGGACGTGACGCCGCCGTTGGCCTCACTGCCTGCCGGCACCATCGTCAAGATCAAGTTTGACATTCTGCCTGCCTGTCAGGGTCCGGCAGACAAGACCACCTACGTCAAGTTCTCGTCGGCCCCGACGGCAACCTTCAGTAATGCCAACGGTTACGCCATCTATCGCGCCACGCAGAGCGCCGACCCGCTGCTGCTGGACTACAACCAGGCGCCAACGGACATCACCCTCAGTCCTGGCACCGTGGCCGAAAATGCACCCGCCGGCACTGAGGTCGGTACGCTCACCATTGTGGATCCAGACGGCGATGCGCCTGTGTACAGCATTGTCCCTGGTTGCCCCAGCGGCGGCGACATAGACAACGCTGCGTTCGCAATTGCAGGTGGCAAGCTCGTGACCGCAGCCAGCTTCAACTTTGAGGCAGGCAGCAACAACAAAAAGGTTTGTGTCAAGGCCGATGATGGCCAGGGCGGCGCCTTCCCGAAGTCGCTCCTAGTGACCGTCACCGACGTCAATGAACCACCGACCGGAATTGCGTTGACTGGCAACACGGTATGGGAAGGTGTTGCGAGCGGCACGCTGGTGGGCACCTTGAGCACCAACGGCGACCCAGATGCGGGCCAGACGCACACGTATAGCTTGATAAGCGGCGACGGCAGCGCTGACAACAGCAAGTTTGCAATTGCCGGCGACCAACTCAAGACCGCCGTCGCAGTGGACTTCGCCACGCAATCGGTCTACTACATCCGCGTGCGCAGTCAAGACAACGGTACGCCTTTCCAGTACGTCGAAAAGCAGTTTGTGATCAACGTACTTGACCACTCGCTGCTGAGCATCGGCGATGACTTCGTCGTGCGCCACGGCCAGGCGATCGGTATCCCTGTCGTCTTCACGGCCAACGGCAATGCGCCAACTTCCGCATCCTTCAGCGTCTCCTATAATGCTGCCTGCTTGACCTATGTCGGCACGAGTGGTGGCACAGGCAGCGCTGCCGGCGGCATCGTCACAGTCGTCCCGGCTGGCCCCTTCAATAATGGCACGCTGGCGACGATCAACTTCTCCGCCAATCTGTCCTGCCCGTCCGGCACGAGTGTGCCGTTGGCCTTCACTGCCGCCAGCCTCAACGGCGGCGCCCTGCCGGTCAACACGGACGACGGCAAGGTCCTGGTGATATCCAACAGCGCCCGCGGCGACTGCAACAGCGACGGCTTCGTCAACGCCGGTGACTTCTCGGCCATCGTGCTCGAAACCTTTGACGCCGACCAGCCCTGGTGGCTCAATGCGCCGCAAAGCACGTTCCCGGGCAGCCCGGTAGGCTGCGACGCCAACGCCAGCACCTATATCGACGTGGCCGACGTGGTCTGCACGGTGCTCGTGGTCTTTGGCAACAGCTCGTGCACGGGCGGTACGTTCACGGCATCCGCCGCCACCGAGCCGGCCATCTTGGCCGTCGAGCCGGCGGTCAACGACCAGGCGGTCGAGGTGCCGGTGACGTTGAACGGCAAGGGCGCCACGGTCGCAGGCGCAGCCTTCACGCTCACCTACGACCCGCAGCAGGCTACCTTCGACACGAATGATGCCGACGGCGACGGCCTGCCCGATGCCGTGGTCTTCGCCACCGGCAGCAGCCTCAAGCGCTCGGTGAGCGTGGACGCCGCCAGCGGCCGCATCAAGATTGCGGTCTACGGCCTCAGCCTGCCGCTGCCCACCGTCGCCGACGGCCTCGTGGCCACCGTCCGCCTGCAGGCGCAGGGTGACCGGCCGCTGAACGGTCTCAGCGTAGTCGACGCCGCTCTCGGCAACGACGCCGGCAGCAACACGCCGGTCGAGGTCGAAGTCAACGGCGCCGCGTCCAAACCTTTGCTCTATCTCCCGGCAGTCTCCAACTAGCCGGCCAACCAGATCCTGAACATGCGGGCAGCGGGTGCAATTGCTTTGCACCCGCTGCCCGGCCCTCTTCTCCAGGTGCAGCCATGAAACGAAATGCCAGACTCACGCTGACGGCCATTCTCCTGCTTGCACTGTTCGTACCTACCGCTACCAGCGCCCTGGCATCGGGCGGGCAGCCCCTGCTCGATATTCCTGACCGCATTCCGGCCATTGTGGGCGAAAGCGCCGTCGTCACCGTCAACCTGGATAGCGACGGCGAAGACATATCGGGCATCATCTTCTCGCTGGACATCGACCCGACCTGCCTGGCATTCAATACGAGCGACGCCAACGGCGACGGCATCCCGGAAGCCGCCCAGTTTGTGCTGCCGCTGCAGTTCTCGCCCTCGTTGAGCTACCAGGCGGACGACCCTGACGGAGAGATCGATGTGGTCATCACCGATTACAGCCCGCCGCTGGCCTCACTGCCTAACGGCCCGCTGCTCGCTCTACGCTTCGACGTTATCTGCCAGCCGGACATCGCCGACAACAGCCGCATCAGCGACATCACCTTCTCCGCCTATCCACCGGTCAGCTTTGGCAACCCGGCGGGACAAAGCGTGGCGGGAGTCAGTTCGGCTGGATCAGTCAAGATCGAGCGTCCGGGTGTGGGGACTACCACCCCGACTCCGTCACAGACGCCGACCCCCACCGCGACATCTACTGCAACAACTACAGGCACGGCGACCGTCACCGGCACACCCATACCAACGGCCACGGTGACCGCCACGGTGACGGCTACACTTACCCCAACAAGCACTCCAACGGGTACTGTCACCAACACGCCGACGCCGCCCACTGCGACCATCACGCCTACACCGACGCAGGCGGTCGATACAGATGGCGACGGCATCCCCGACTCCATCGAGGGCGACGGCGACCCTGACGGCGACGGTGTGCCCAATTACAAGGACCTCGACTCCAACAACAATGGCATTCCCGACAGCATCGAAGCCGGCGACGACCCTGAGGTGCCGGTGGACGGGAACGGGGATGGCGTGTTTGAGTTTTTGGAGATGCGGGTTTACATGCCGGAGATAGTGACGGGTTGAAAGGGTGAAAAAAACACCGAGGGTTTCAGCGAGCAAGCTCGCTGAAACCCTCGGTGTTTTTTCACTGTAGGCCCTTACACATGCCAGAGAGCGTCCCTGCAAGCCCCAGGAGCGAGGCGAGCTGCACCTGAACAGGCGGTCTATGCGACTGGCATAAGCCAGCCGTGGCTGTCTTCCAGTTCGCCTTCGACGATGCCAAAGAAGCGGGACTGGATCTTTTCGGTGATGGGGCCGCGTTTGCCGGCGCCGACCGGCATGCGGTCAACTGAGCGCACGGGCGTAATCTCGGCAGCCGTGCCGGTAAAGAAGATTTCGTCGGCCATGTAAAGCATTTCGCGCGGGATGACTGATTCCTTGACGGTGTAGCCCAGGTCTTGTGCGATTACGGTGGCGCAGTCGCGGGTGATGCCGCCAAGGATACTGTTGCTCAGGGGTGGCGTGTAGATCTGCCCCTTGAGGATGACGAAGATGTTCTCTCCCGATCCCTCGCTTACATAGCCGTTGACGTCGAGGGCGATACCCTCGGTAAAGCCGTTGTCCTTGGCTTCCATGACGATGTTCTGGCTGTTTACGTATTGGCCGCCGATCTTGGCCAGGGCATTGAGCGTGTCCGGCGCCATGCGCCGCCAGCTGCTCACCTGCACGTCCACCCCTTGTTCCAGCCCTTCCTTACCCAAATAGGCACCCCACGGCACCGAGGCCACGATGACCTCCACCGGGCAGCCGCGGCCGTCTACGCCCAGCGTGTTGTAACCGCGGAAGACCAGCGGGCGGATATAGGCGCTGCGCTGGTTGTTGGCCTGCACCACTTCCTTGGTAGCCTGGAGGTACTCGTCGACCGTGTAGGGCGAGGGGATATGCGCTACCTTGCAGCTGAAGAGCAGGCGCTCGTAATGCTCGCGCCCGCGGAAGAGTGCCGGCCCCTTGGTCGTCTCGTAGACGCGGATGCCCTCAAAGACGCTGCTGCCGTAATGAAGCGCGTGTGTAAACACGTGCACCTGCGCCTGGTCCCAGGGAATGAGCTTCCCGTTCATCCAAATATGGTCAGCCCGCATGGCCATGATTTCGTGCTCCTTGCTGGATGCAATTGCCCCAATTGCTTTTGCAGAGTGGGAAAAATGGATATGGCAATGGGGGCATTATAGCGGCAAAAAGCCATTGCGCCAGTTTTGACGCGGATGAAAGAATGGCAGTTCCAGGTGGAGCTACGCCGGAGAACGGCAGCGCTGGGGCAAGAGAGGATGGCTACGGCGTGGGCCAACCGATCGCGTAGGTGACACCAATCGGGGAGAGGGGGCTGCGGACGCGGCCGATTTCCCAAGTGTAGGGTGGGCCGTGCAATTGCTCGACCATGGCGCGCAGTTCGTCCGGTTCATAGGTGCGTAGGCAGGAAACGAGGCCGTCCAGCAGCAGCACCGTGGGAATGGCTGGGATCACATAAGTCCAAAAGAGACGCGACCAGTGAAAGGGCGTAGGAAAGGTGTGAACAGCCATGCGAGCAGCGGCAGTACAAGCATGACCAGCAGTGCCAAGGGGCTGCGCCGTGTCTGCTCGAAGATGCCGATGCCCTGCCCCTGGTCCACCGCGCTCTGAAGAATTGCCTGCGCCGTGGGCGGGTCAAAGTGGTGAAAGGCCGTGAAGAGGGTGCGCAGGCCGGGCAGCGCGGGCTGAGACGCGGGTAGCGTCGACCGGGAAGGGCACAAAGATGATCTGTTGGCCGGCCGGCTGATGGGACGAGTCGCCGCTAGCCCTGTCACGAACGGTGCTCTGCCAGCTTGGGTAGAGATCGGTGAGCACGACCGGCACGCGGCGGCGCAGCCGGCGCTGCAACTGCGGACCCATGCGCAGCCACGGGCCTGCCCCACCGGAACAAAGGTCGATGATTTGTTGGCTGCCGGTGGCATCGAGCGCCCGCTGCAGCAGCGGGACTGCGGCACGATACTGCTGCAGTATGCCGGCAATGGCGCGCAGGCAGTCGGTCGCCCCGTCGCGAATCTACGCCGGGCACCACGGCTGCTCGTGAATCTCCATAAGGTGCAGCCGTTTCATTCGATGCGCCCGCGGGTCCCTTCCAGCATCCAACGCGCCGCCCAGGGCAGTTGCCGGCCGATCCCGGCCATGGCATCACCCAGCCCACGCGTTGTGAGCGCCGCCTGCAAGGATTGTCCCAGGCGCAGCCGCCCAGCAAACTCCCGACGCCAGGCACGGCCGTACTCCTCCTCCCAACCCTTCAGCGCAAAGCTGCCGTGCAGATAGGCGTCGGCAGGGTCCAGGCACAGTTCGGCCGAGCGCAGGGCCATGGCCATGCCATCGCCTGCCAGTGGCGGAATCATAGCGACCGTGTCGCCCAGGCAGGCGACCGCCGCTGCAGCATCCCAAGGCAGAGGCCGGCGCTGCGTGTCCACGGGCGCGACCGCGCACTCGCTCTCAGCCACGGCGCATGCCCCATGCAGCGCGATCGGCAAAGGCGGGTGGCGAGTAGCTGCCAACTCGAGCACGCAGGACAGCGACTTACCCGCAGCCTGGAAAGCAGCATAGGTGATCAGCAAGCAGACGTTGGCCCGCCCATCCTCAACCGGGTTGATCCCGACGTAGCCGCCGGGGAACAGGTAAAGCTCGACACGCGGCGTCCATGCGGACATTCTGGTAATGAATCTTCAGTCCCGAGGCAGTTGCGCCAGCCGCGCTTGTCTGCCCCCTGGGCCGTATTGCGCGGGGGCAGGTCCGCACTGCTATGGCGGCCGCATGCGATAATGACCGCCCGCGCCTGCACGCTGAGTTCCTGCATGCGGCCGTGCTCTCTGCTGCGGCGTACCTGCACGAGATGTGCCCCATGCGCAGGCGTGATATGTGTGACCGCTGCGCCCTGCCACACCTCACCCCCGCAGCGCTCCACCGCGGCCGCCATGCGCGCATCCAAGCGCGTAGCGGCTGAGGCCCCAAGCATCCGCCGGCAGCCCCATCTCGATCGTCTTCCCACCGAGGGTGGTAATGGCAGCAGCGTGCAAGGGCACGGGCGCAAGCCCCGCCACATCGTGGAGCACACCCAACGTTTGCAGGCTGTGCTGCGCCTCGGGGGAGAGGAACTCGCCGCACACCTTGTGGCGTGGGAAGCGGTCACGCTCGACCAGCAGCACGTCCCAGCCACGCTGCGCCAGGGCGGCGGCAATGCCGCTGCCGGCCAGGCCCGCCCCGATGACGACTACGTCACGGCGTACGCCGTTTTCTTGGACGGCCTGCTGCTCAAACTCAGGCTGCGCCATTACGCGCCGGCTCCAACACGTGACTATGCGCCATCTGCTCAGCCGCTGCGATCGGGGGCAGCGGCGGCACATACGTGAGGCGGCTCATCTCCACCACCAGCCCTGGACCGAACGCCATGGCCACACCGCTTAGCGGCCCTTGCAAGGAACCGTTCAAGGAACTGTTCTCGAGGTTGGCGTCGCGAAGTTGTTGGCGCAAGTGGTTAGCACAAACAAGATAGTGGCCGACGACATGTTGCCATATTGGCGCAGCACTTCACGCGTGGATACCAGTTCCTCAGCCCCAAGATGAAAGATCTCGGCCAGCTTGTCTACGATGGCGCGCCCGCCGGGGTGGATAGCCCAGAAGCGCGGCTGCTTGCTGCCAAAGACTGCCTGCAGGGCGGCTGGGGCCGCTACGCCCAGGTGCTCGGCACGCGTGGCGAGAGGCGCAGGGCAAAGCCATGGTCACGGATGTTCCACGCCATCTCCTGCTCCGTATCGGGGTGGATGGCGGTGTAAAAATCCTCCAGGCGAAAGTAATCGCTGTCGCCGGGCGAAGGGCGACCCACGAGGCAGGCCGACGCCCCGTCGGAGAAGATAGATGCACCCACGAGCAGGTCATTGTTGTCGATGGGCTGGCTGTGCAGCGAGCTCAACTCGACGCTGACGACCAGCACGCGCGCCTCCGGCTGGCCGCGGACGATCTCCGACGCCAGCCGCAACCCGTTAAAGGCCGCAGCGCACCCCATAAAGCCGATCAGTGTGCGCCGCACTGTAGCGGGTAATTGCAGTTCCTTGGCGAGGGTAAAATCCAGCCCTGGGGCAAACAGGCCGGTACAGCTGACCGCCAACAGGTGTGTCACCGTAGCAGCTACCTGTTCGAGGTCCTGGCCGCGCTGGCGGGCATATTGTTCTAGGGCCTGGCGGGCCGCGGCAGTCCCCAGCGGCGTCGCCTCACGCTCGTAAATCTGCATGCGCTCCCCCGTCGAGGCGCTATTCTCAGGGGCGGCCCCAGGCGCAAAGCGCGAGGCTTAGTGGTGATTCCAGGTGGGCAGGGAGACACGAATAGCGGGTTTCGATGCCGGACTGGCTGTGGACCATACGCACGAGCCGTTGCATGCGCCGCCGGTCGCCAAACGATTCAGCAATCCAGCGGCCGATCTCTGCCTGACTTATGCTGTATCTGGGCAACGCCGTGCCCAGCGCCAGAATCGCCGGTTGGGGATACTTTGCTAGCAAATAAATGTCTCCTTTGTTGGCAACAACCATGATAGAATCTTGACGATTCAAGTGCCTATATTGTAACCCACCCCCTCCGCAAGGAATGTATTGCTTTGTATGCGCTTTGTAAATAGCTCCCAACACAAGAGCAAGACGTGCATTTACATCTATGCCCGGCAGGCGTACAATGGGGGACATAGGCCGGTTCTGGGCAGACCAGTTGCTAGGGCAGTCTGCTGCCAGGGCCGACCGCCGGCAACCGCCAGGAAATGCCTGGCTAGCGCCAGGTGGGCCTATGATCTCCACATCGCCAATCTACACGCTTGAGCCGGGACAAGTACCGGCAGCGCTCGCAACCACGGCGGGCGGCTTGACAGCTGATGTCGCGTCAGCGCGCCTGGCGCAATACGGCCGCAATGAGCTGCACGAGGCCAGGCGCGTTCCTCTCTATCGCAAGCTGCTGGCGAACTTCACACACTTGATGGCGATGCTGCTTTGGATAGCGGGCGGGCTGGCCTTTGTGGCCGGGATGCCGCAGCTGGGCGTGGCCGTGTGGCTGGTGGTCGTGCTCAACGGTGTCTTCAGCTTCTGGCAGGAGTACAAGGCCGAACGCGCTACCGAGGCGCTGCGCAAGCTGCTTCCCGTCTATGCCCGTGTGCTGCGCGCGGGCCAGGAACAGCGCATTGCGGCCGAAGAACTGGTCCTGGGTGACGTCATGCTCCTGAGCGAGGGCGACGCCATCTCAGCCGACGGCCGCCTGGTGCAGGCGTTTGAGCTGCGCGTCGACCAATCTACTCTCAGTGGCGAGTCGCGGCCCGTGCGCAAGGGCTCCGATGCCGTGACTGGGGCAGACCTGGCGCGCGCCGAGCTGCCCAACCTGGTTTTTGCGGGGACGCACGTAGTCGCGGGGACGGGACGGGCGGTCGTGTTTGCCACCGGCATGGCGACCGAGTTCGGTAAGATCGCCGCGCTGACGCAGGCCATGGGCGACCAGCTCAGCCCCCTACAAAAGGAGATCGCGGTCCTCACACGCATCGTCTCCGTGTTTGCCGTGGTGGCAGGGCTGATCTTTTTTGCAGTTTCCACGTTGGTTGCGGGGATGAAGATGCTCGAAGCCTTCATCTTTGCGATCGGCATGATCGTGGCGTTCGTACCGGAAGGGCTGCTGCCGACGGTGACGCTTTCCTTGGCCATGGGTGTGCAGCGGATGGTCAAGCGTAACGCCATCGTCAAGCGGCTCTCTTCGGTGGAAACACTCGGCTGCACCAGTGTGATTTGCACCGACAAAACCGGCACGCTGACGCAGAACGAGATGACTGTGCGCGAGTTGTGGGTCGGAGGAACAACATTTGCGGTCACGGGCACGGGATATGTACCGGAAGGGGAAGTGCGCGAGGAAAAAGGCGCGCAGTCTGCGTTGGGGAGCGCGCCGGGTGAGGATCTGCGGCAGTTCTTGGTGGCGGCGGTTCGGTGTAACAATGCGCGGTTGCTGGCGCCCGAAGAGGATAAGGCGGGCCAGCATGGATGGCGGATTTTGGGCGACCCAACCGAGGCGGCATTGCTGGTGGTGGCAGTAAAGGCCAAGGTGGATCTGGCGCAGGCGGCCATGGACTGGCCCTTGGTGCGCGAGCTGCCGTTTGAGTCGCAGCGCAAGCGCATGAGCACAATTCACCAGGCTCGCGCGACCGGCGACAGTGCGGCGGAACGGCGTCCCGAGGGACTCGCAGACGGTCACGTGGCGTTTGTTAAGGGCGCACCGAAGGAGATCTTAGCACTCTGCACCGGCGTGCGCCTGGATGGCCAGGACGCGGCGCTCGATGCGGCGCAACGGCAGGCCGTGCTCGAAGCCAACGATCGCATGGCGCGCGCCGGGATGCGCGTGCTGGCCGTAGCGCAGCGACGGCTGCCGCCGGGCTTTGATGACTTCCGAGCTGAAGCAGTCGAATGCGAACTGATTCTGTTGGGGCTTGCGGGCATGCTGGACCCACCGCGGCCAGAAGTGGCGCAAGCGGTGGCTACGTGCCGTGCGGCCGGCATTCGTACGATCATGATCACCGGCGACTATGGGCTGACGGCCGAAAGCATCGCCCGCCGCATCGGCATCATCACTGGGCCGCTGCCGCGTATCGTGACTGGGGCCGAACTAGATGGCATGGACGAAGCAGCGCTGGCGCCAGTGCTACAGAGCGAAGTGATCTTTGCGCGCGTGTCGCCTGAACACAAGTTGCGCATCGTCAGCGCGCTGCAGGCACAGGGGCACGTCGTGGCAGTAACGGGTGACGGCGTGAACGATGCCCCAGCCCTAAAACAGGCCGACATCGGCGTAGCGATGGGATTGACCGGTACCGACGTCGCCAAGGAAGCGGCCGACCTGATCCTGACCGACGACAACTTTGCCTCGATCGTGGCGGCGGTTGAGGAGGGGAGGGCCGTGTACGCCAACATCCGCAAGTTCACTAGTTACGTCCTAACCAGCAACGCGCCCGAGGCCGTACCTTTCGTAGCCTTTGCGCTTAGCGGCGGGCGCATTCCGCTGGCGCTCAACGTGATGCAGATCCTGAGCATTGATGTGGGCACCGATATCGTCCCAGCACTGGCGCTGGGGGTGGAGCCGCCTGAGCCGGGAGTAATGGCGCGACTGCCACGCAGGCAGAGCGACCACGTCATCGATCGAGCGCTGCTGGTACGCGCCTATGCCATCCAGGGCACAGTCGAGGGCATCGCGACGATGGCTGCCTTCTACTTCTACTTCTGGACGAACGGCTACTGGGGGCAGTGGCTGGACCTTCCCGGCAGCGGCCCTATCTATCTGTCCGCGGCGGCCATGGCACTGGGGGCTGTCGTCTGCGGGCAGATCGGCAATCTTTTCGCCCACCGCTCACAGACAGTTTCGGCCTTCCGCATCCCATTCTTTAACAACCGTCTGATCTGGATCGGCATTGGTGTGGAACTACTGTTACTACTAGCGATGATCTACCTGCCTTTCCTGCAGCCAATCTTCGGTATGGCTCCTTTCGCCTGGCCCTACTGGTTCTTCCTCTTCACCTGGGCACCCGTCGTCCTTTTGGTCGACGAAGTGCGGAAGCTACTTACGTAGGTCACGTCGATGACGTGACCTACTCGATCGTTTCATTGAGCACGATGTTGCGAGCGGCCAGGCCTTCTATGAATGGCTGATAGCAGCCGGGCGTGCGGCCAACGTACTCGGGCGGACAAATTCCAATCTGCCGGAACTGGCCGGATAGCACTTGGCGGGCAGTCAGGGCGCACGTGTAACCGGTGGTGCGCGCCATCGACGTGGTATTGGTGGCGCAGTCATAGGAATCGAGCAAGTCGTAGGTGTAGCGCAGCCGGCGGCCGTCCTTCCGCCCTTCGAGCACCACGCGCATGACGGTGAAGTCCTCCTCGCCGGGGTGCAGCTTCCACTGGTCGAAGAGCAGCTTGGCCGTTACCGCCAGCGGGCGCACGGTCTGGCCTTCGACCTGCAGTGGCTCCGTGCTAAAGAAGCCGCTTTCGCGCAGGGCGGCCATCAAGCTGGCATGCCCAGGATAGCGCAGCGTCATCTCTTTCATAAAGGGGGCAGAGAAGGTGCGCATGAGCGAGCGCAGCCCGTCGGTGTTAAAGGATTCCAGGGTCCCAACGCCGGGCAGGTTGACCAGTTCCAAGCCCGAGAGCGCCGGGCGCACTACCTCGCGGCCGTGCTCCACATAGCGTGCCGGGCGGGTGTACTCCTCAATCACGTCGATGGGCGAAAAGACGGCCTTGTACTCAAACGGCCAATGCCGTACCTTGGGCAACCCCCCCACATAACAGAGGTAGGAGTCGAGTTGATCGAGCTGGCTCTCGACGTAGCCGGCCACAATATTCGACATCCCGGGGGCGACGCCGCAGTCCACCACGGCCGTCACGCCCTTGGCCCTGGCCAAATCGTCGAGCAGGAAGGCGTCCTCGGGAAAGAAGGAGATGTCTACGACTGACTTGCCTGCCTCAATCACCTGGCGCAGCGAATCGAACCCCATAAAGCCCGGCACGGCCAGCACCACCAGGTCGGCTGCGGCCACGAGATCGGCGATGGCGCCGGGCGCGCGCAGGTCGGCAACCTCCGTGCGCACGCCGGCGCGGCGGGCAAGCTGTTCGAGGGCGGCCGGGTTTGCATCGACGGCGGTGACGGCCAGGTTGGGGTCCCTGGCCAGGTCGGCGACGATGGCGCTGCCGACCAGTCCGGCTCCCAGCACGGTAACGCGTTGAAATTGAGCGTGATCCACGGGTGTTTCCTCTGCTACAATAGAAATGACGGAAAATAAACCAGTATCTGGTCCGCTTGTGAATGGAAAATGGAAGATTATGGTAGCGCAGAGCGTTACAAACCGCGAAACCTGAGGTGATCCATGCGTTGCGTAATTGTCGGCTGTGGCCGCGCCGGCTCGCGGCTGGCCCAGGTGCTCAGTACCCAAGGACATCGGGTTGCGGTGGTGGACGAGGACGCGCAGGCGCTCGCCCGCGTCGAGGCTGCCGCAGGGACGATCGCTGGTACCAATCCGGTGCGCACTGTGCGTGGCTTTGGCTTTGACCGCAAGACGCTGGTCGAGGCGGGCATCGAGCAGGCAGATGGGTTGGCAGCGGTGACGGGAGTGGACGAGGTCAACGTCGTAGTCGCGCGGCTGGCACGGCGCATCTTTCACGTGCCGCGTGTGGTAGCGCGGGTGTATGAGCCTCGCAAAGCTGAGGTCTACCGGCGGCTGGGCATCACGACGATCTCGCCGCTGGCCTGGGGCGTGGACCGCATGGCCGAGGCGTTGGTGCATGCCGAGTTGGCGCCGGTGCTGAGCATCGGCAGCGGCGAAGTCAACGTCGTCGTACTCGAAGCGCCACTGCTGCTGGAAGGGCGCACAGTACAAGCCATCAACCTGCCGCATGAGATCCAGGTAACGGCGCTGCGGCACAATGGCCATGCCGTGCTGCCCAGCCCCGACACGGTGGTGCATGCCGGCGACCTGCTGTATGTGGCGGTGCAGGCGCGGGCGGTTGGCCGGCTGGAAGAACTGGTAGGAGGCGCACGATGAACGCCATTATCATTGGCGGCGGCAAGGTTGGCATGCGCCTCGCCGCGCTGCTGCAAGCGGCCCAGCACCAGGTCACGGTCATCGAGCTGCGCGCCGATCACGTGGCGGAAGTGGAGCGGCTGGTCCCCGGTGTGCACGTGATCGCGGGCAGCGGGGCCGACCCGGATCTGCTGGAGCGAGCGGGCATCCGCCAGGCGCAGGTGCTGGCGGCAGTGACGGGCAGCGACGAGATCAACCTGGTGGCAACGAGCCTGGCGCGCTTTGAGTTTCGAACCCCGCGTACGATCGCACGCGTCAACAACCCGGCCAATGCCTGGCTATACAATGGCGAAATGGGTGTGGACGTGGCGCTCAACCAGGCCGACCTGATGGCACACCTGATTCTCGAAGAGATGTCGCTGGGCGACATGATGACACTACTGAAGCTGCGCCGCGGCGCCTACTCACTGGTCGAGGAGAAAGTGCACCCGCAGGCATCGGCCGCAGGTAAACGGGTGTCCGAGTTAGCGCTGCCGGAGGAGTGCGTTCTCACGGCCGTGCTGCGCGGCGGACGGCTGCTGCTGCCCAAAGGCGACACAGTGCTGCAGCCGGCGGATGAGGTGCTGGCCGTGGTGGCATCCGACCAGGCAGACCAGTTGGCCAGCATTCTGAGTGCGCGTAACGAGCGTTGAGCGGTGCCCTACAAATATGCCTGCCAGTGAAAAAGGGCGTGCCAGCTTACTCAGTTCCCGGCAGCGGGAGCGTGGCGTGTACGTCGACGCGCAGATCGCGTCCCAGGCTGGGTTCGGCGCGCCAGCGGTAGTAGGCGGCCGCGCCGATCATAGCGGCGTTATCGGTGCAGAAGGCAAAGGGGGGAATGGAGAAGGGGATGCTCATGGCGGCGAAACGCTGCGCGGCCGTGGTGCGCAGGCAGGCATTGGCGCTGACGCCGCCACAGATGCAGACTTGCTGTACGCCGTAGGCCGCGGCCGCGGCGGCGGTCTTGTCCACGAGTACGTCCACGACGGCCTGTTGAAAAGAAGCTGCGAGGTCCGCCCGCACCTGTGGGTCTTTCAGATCGACGCCCTCGGCGGCCAGGTCTTGTGTGAGGTGGAGCACGGCCGTCTTGAGACCGGAGAAGCTAAAGTCGTAGCGGTGGTCGGCGGCGTGACGCAGGCCGCGCGGCAGCGGATAGCGTGCCGGGTTGCCACGGGGCGCCGTTCCTTCCCCCTGCGCAATACGCTCGACGGCAGGGCCGCCGGGGAAGCCTAGGTCGAGCAGGCGCGCCACCTTGTCGAAGGCCTCGCCGGCGGCGTCGTCAAGCGTGCCGCCCAGCCGCTCGTAGCGCCCGTGCTGCGGCATCAACACCAGCTCGGTGTGGCCGCCGGAGACGATCAAAACCAAGATAGGAAAGCCTTCACCGGCGCGTGCCGTCGGTCCCGCTGCGCCCGTATCCAGCCAGTTGGAATAGACGTGCCCTTCGAGATGATTGATCGCCAGCAGCGGCAAGCCGCCGGCAAACGCCAGCCCCTTGGCTGCGTTCACCCCGACCAGCAGGCTGCCCGCAAGCCCTGGTCCGTGTGTCACGGCAATAGCATCCAGCTCGGATGGGTGGTTGACGCCGGCTTCGGCCAGCGCCTGGGCAATTACAGGCTCGATCGCCAGTACGTGCTGGCGGCTCGCCACCTCAGGAAACACACCACCGAAGCGCCGGTGCAGTTCGATCTGGGTCGCCACAACATTGCTCAGCACATGCCGGCCATCCTCGATCACTGCTGCCGCGGTTTCATCGCAGCTTGTTTCAATGGCTAGGATTCGCATTAGCTTTACCCTTCATGCGGCTTGCTGCGCCATAAGAGCAGTCCAGCTGCGATGATCAGCATCACACCGGAGATAAGGGCGCCGAGCGTACGCGGGGGCGTATCGCCAAAGCGGGCGTCGATGGCGTGCCGGCCAACGCCGACATCCACCAGGATTGCCCCAGTGGGCGAGGGGCGAGTTTGGGCGGGCAGCCCATCCACGGTTACCTCCCAACCGGGGAAGTAGAAGAAGTTAACCTGGACGACGCCCGGCGTAGCCATTTCTACCACGCCGCCGCCGCTCGAGCCGCGGCTGTGGCGGCTGGCTACCGTACCGTCGCCTGCGACGATCTGCAAACGGTCGAGGCTAGTCGTGTAGCCGTGGTCCTCGGCATAGTCTGGCGCAGCATAGCCGGCGCTCATGACCGTCGTCGAGAACGGCTGCGTCACCCACTCCGTGTAGGCGATCATATCAGGATGTTCTTGCTCGAAACGAAAGATGGCCCGCCCATCCTCACGCCAGTCCTCCACCGGGGAGAGATTGGCCTGGAGATAGGGCCAACTGGCAAAGACGCCCAGCAGGGCAAAGACCAACACTCCCCCGGCGGGGCTCCTGCTCGCCCCCGTGGCCGTGGCAAGCAGCGCCTGCACCTCGTCGGCCAGATCGTCAAGCGCCAGGTTGGCCAACAGCAGCCCGCCGAGCGCGCTGAAGAGGAAGCCGGTCAGCGCCAGCAAGCGCCATGGGAACTGGATCACCGTTAGCGGCGGCAGCGCCTCCCAGAAAGGCTGCGCCAGCGGGGTCATCACGACCAGCAGCAGCGCGCCCATCACCAGCAGATAGCTTTGTATGGCGCGGGCCACCTTGGCTTTACGCCAGCCAAAGACGGCGCCGACTGCCAGTACCAGCAGCAGAACGCCCACCTGGAAGCTCATGCCATCGTTGGCGCCCCGCGGGTCGTCGGAAAAGCCGAAGCCCCAAAACGGGCTGAAGTACTGCCCGATTTGCACGAAGTGGTTGCGGAAGTCGTATGTATCGGTGACATAAACCTGCTGCTGCAAGTAACGCCCCTCTGCCAGCAGGGGCAGAATAAAGATGGCACAAAGCAGCAGCCCGCCCAAACCGCCTGCCAGCGCCAGCAGCGTGCGCCGCCAGGGCAACCCGCTGCGCAACCACGCCTGGACCAGGCGAAATACCACCAGGCTGATCAGCAGCGGTACGATCGACAGCAGGGCGAAGGTATGCGTCAGCAGGGTGCCGGCGAGCACCAACATCGCCAGGCCCAACCGTCGCTGCCAGCCCTTGGCCGTGCCAAGCATCAGCAGGCGGTCGAAGACCAAGAACAACCAAGGCAGCCAGGCGAGCAACAGCGTATCGTTGAGCGCCCCGCGCACATACATATCTACCAGGTGATAGGGGAAGTACACATAGAGGACGGCGGCAACGAGCGCCGCCAGCGCGACCCATCCTTCATAACCGAACTGAGTAGTTTCCTCTCTATGCTGAGGCGGCATAGGCGCAGCCAGCTGTGCCGAGGCCTGCCGCCCCTGGGGATTGGCCCATAGGAAGGGTGGAAGGTTCAGCCAGTGGCGTACCAGGGCGTACATCCCCCACGCGCCGGCAAGGGTCCCTACCACCCAACTCAGCTTGGCGGCCATGGTAAACCCTGCCCCTAACAACACGAAAACTTCACCCAAGTAAAGCCCCAGAGGGGCCTGGATCAAGAAGGTTGGATAGCCATAGCCCTGGATGTGGTGCATTGCCCAGCGCGGCCACCAGGCCCCGTCGTGAATGCTGGCATCAAACTGGATAAGATAGAAGACGCTGTGCCGCCCGTCGTGGGCGTCATAGAAATAGCCCGGTGACAGCAGCGGCGCCAATGCCGGCAGCGTGAGGGCAAACAGCAAAAACAGGTAAGGATCGAGCCGCAATCGGCGCATCATGTTCACTTCTTGTGGGAGTCCGGTTCGCACCGCCGGTGCTATGCGCCTGCCGCCACCCGCCAGTCATAGGGCAACAGATCGCGCAACGCCACAACCACGCTTTCGCCAACCAGCACCTCGGCGTTCAAGTTCTCGTCGTTAAGCTGGCTGATAAACTCGCGGCAGCGGCCGCAGGGTGGCAAAATGCCACCGTTCCAGTTGACGGCCACCATCCGCAGCACGTGGCTTTCACCCGCGGTGATCATGGCCGCCGCTGCCGCGTGTTCGGCGCAAAAACCCATTGAGCAGGCGGTGTCGATGCATACACCCGTATACACGGCGCCGCTGGACGTGAGCAGTGCTGCGCCGACACCGCCGGCTTCAGCGGATGCAGAAAGGCGACGCGGGTTCAGGACAGATTTTGCCGCTGAGTAGAGATCTTCAAAGGATATGGTCAAAGCGTTTACCCTCGCGTATCAAGATCCATCAGGCACATGCGCAGTGAGTTGCGCCATGGTGTGCCTGCATAGCCCAAAGGCCTTTGGGCTATGCAGAATTGTAACACGACCAGGTGCGCAGTGAGTTTGCGCCATGGCATTCTGATAGTCTGAAAGAGGGAAGTGGCTTACTCGACGATCGGCGAGGGTCGGCCCCAAGCTTCGCCAAAGACGAACTCGTTGAGGGGTCTGCGCGTGCGCGGGGTAAGCTCTTGCTGCCGGCGCTGTTCGGCAAGCGTTTGGGGGTCGCCCAGGTAGCCGATTGCCAGCATCGTCACCGGCTCAAAATTCTCGGGGATGCCGTACAATGTGCGCGCCGTGTCGGCCGAAAAGCCGGCCATGGGGTGCACATGTAAGTCCAACGCCGTCGTCTGGATCGCCAGGTTCTGCGTAGCCAGTCCTATGTCGTGAAAAGCGTGCCCATTTTTGCGGCCGCTGCTAGTCACCATCTGGGCTACAGTCATGAGCAAGACCGGCGCCTGTGCCGCCCATTCGGCGTTGCTTGGGGCGAGGCAGGATGCCAGCCTCGCATATTCCTCTTCGTTTTCCTTTGTCGCCACGATAAAGTACCAAGGTTGAGCATTGCCGCCCGAAGGCGCCCAACGTGCCGCCTCCAAGATACTGCGCAGCTTGGCCGCCTCGACCGGACGAGAGTCAAACGCGCGCGGGCTCCACCGTTGCTGCAACAGCGGGTGAATCGGATAATCGACAGTCGCCTGCTTGATCTCGTGCGAAGACAACGTTACTTGGTCCATATTGCCGCTCTCCAATCAGTGATGATTCGCAAATTAGTTTAATATTAAACAAATTTGCCGGGCTTTTCCGTCTGCCCGCTTCCGATTGGAATCAGCCGCGCGGTTCCAGCACGTCGGCGCGCAGCGCTTGCAGCATGGCCTGCGGTGCAAGTTGCCCCACCGCCGCCACCAACGGAGCCAGTGCGCCGCGATCCCACCAGGAGCCGGCGGGCCGCGGCCATAAATTGCTCGGCCATTCGCCGCTGACCAGCCTCAGCGGGGGCCAGCCTTCCCAGTTGTCCGGCCTGCTGTCCGGGACGACGTAGCGTATTTCCAACCCTTGCTGGTCCTGCTGCGCTACAACGTGCAGCCACCAGGCGGGGCCGCAGTAGAGCGCATGCAGGTCAGGCAGACCGTTGTGTTCCATCCATACTTGGACAAGCTGGGCGAAGCTGCTTTCAATACTGCTGATGTGGCCGGGGGCTGTCATCCAGCGGCTGATCTCGCGCATGCCTTCACTGCGGCGGCACAGCCGCCAGTAGGCAAAGTTGACAGCCTGCACCAGCCCTACGCGGTGCAGTACGCCAGGAGCAGGACATACGTTTTCCACCGCCTCAACTGCGCCTGCGCCCATGGAATGGAAGATCTCGGCCGCGCCGGCCGCGGCCCAACGGTTGCCGGCGAAAAGCACATGGGGCCGCTGCGGCGGGGGCGTGCGCGCCAGCACGGTCGCAAAGACACGGCTCAGTTCGTATAATGGCTCCTGCGCCTCGGCGCCCGGATAGTCATACCCGCCCACGAGGAGGATCAAGTCGATCTCAACCCTGGCCAAGACGGCGGACAGCCGCCCCACTTGCAGGTCTGCACTGTGCAGTGTCTGGCCCACAATCTGGGCGGGGCTGCCGGCTAACGCCTCCTCAGCCGCAACCAGGCTTTGGGTGGCCGTCAACCCGGCCACCCACACGCGCACGTGCCGCGCGGGCTGGCCGCCACGGCCACCTGGCCCAATGGCGGATAGCTTGTCGGCTCATCGCTCAACACGAACGGCGCGCCCTCGTCCCCATTCCACAATGTACGATGCAGTCGCCCGCCCAACCGCTGCAACAGTTCACCCGCCTGTGCATCCAGCGATGCGTCCGGCCGCCGTGGCGTGCTCGACCACCCTGCCAGGCGACAGCGCCCACTTATCATCTCCAACAGGCAGGCGCGCACGGACGCAACGTCAAAACCCAAGGCCATGATCGACGGCGGGTCGTCAAGTGCTTGTGGAATCGATTGTCCACGCGTTAAGGAACCTGTCATCCTGGCCACCAACCCTGGATTATTTGCCACAGCTCCGTGGACGCAAAGGCAGCGCGCATAAACTCCAGCTGGGCGATCAGCAGCGACGTGCGCGAAGCCGCCAGCCGCGCAAAAAGCACACCCGCTGCCAACCACACCGCCCGTTGGCCAAACCAGACCCAGGCCCGCATCAGGCGCTGCACCCAGCTTGGCTGCCCATCCATGTGACGCTGCGGGTCCAACCCCCAAAAGACCAGCGCACTCGCCGTGACGACCAGCGTCAAGAGGCCGGTAAAAAAAACGTCGAGTGCGGCGTCCCAGCGGATGCCGGTGCGCGCGGCGGCCAGGAACTGTGGCAGCAGCGTCCCTTGCACTGCGCCCACTGCCACCACGGCGATACCCGCCGCCAGCAGCAACGCAGCAGGCACGACGCCGCCCCAGCGCAGGACACGGCGGAAGCCGCCGGCTGGCGGTCCACCTTCGCCCTGCAAGAGGATGCGCTCGCCCGCCGCCAGCACTAGCAGCGCCGCCAGCACCACTGGGATCCAGTTCCACGGTTCTGCGATTGGGTTGGCCAACAATCCTTGTACGACCGTCAGCCCGATTACCGCATGCCAGGTCACAGCTGCAGCGTAACCAAGGCCAGCCCCAACCAAGATCGCCTGGCCAAGCCGCGCCAACCAGTGATCGCCCAGAATGGCGCTGAAGACAAGCAGGGCGACCGCCAGCCCTACCCACACCCCTGCCGAGGCCACCCAGTCCGGCTGCATATATTGGCTGAGTTGTGTTACCGGCTCAGGCATCGCCACGCCTCCCCGTCACCAGGATGGCAACATTGCCGGCCAGGATCAGCAGCAGGAAGACGACGGTGGCGAGATTCTGGCCGACAAGCTGCAACTGCAACTGCCGCTCGCGCGAGCGCGTGGGCAGTTCGTCGAGCAGAGCCGTATACGAGGCCGCGCCGTCGTAACCGCTGACCAGGCCGATCAGCTGGCCTGAGGCCAGGTAGGGACGCAGCATCGGGTCGGCCCCGGCCCCGGTGGCAGCCACGACGGGCACTCGGTTGCGCACCGCCACCTGTTCCAGCCACGCCTGCACGTCCTCAGCCTGCGCCGCAAAGACCACGGCCAGGTTGGCGCTCTGTTGGCCGAGCACGGGCAGCACCATCACACCACCGGGGAGGAAACGGGGTGGGTCCATAGCCGCCTCGCCTACGCCGCGGCGCATCTGGCTCCGCTCATCGTGCACGGCGGTCAGCAGCCGCCGGGCCGTAGCAGGGCCATTGGGCAGGAGGCTGACCACCTGCAGGTTTGCACCCTTATCGAGCAGGTGACGCACGATGGGAGCAGCGAGCAGGTCCAGTTCGCCGGCCGTGGCCGGGTCGTAAGCCCAGAAAACTTGGACTGTCGCCTGCGGCGGCAAGCCGTCGATGGCGGCGTGCGCCGCAATCACTCCGGGCCACGCAAGCGCAGTACCCGTGGGGCGGAACAACTGGAAAAAGACCGGGATCGCCACAGCCATGCCGATCAACAGAAACACCCAGGGAATCCACAGCGATGCCTGGCGGCGGGGCGGCAAGGAACCCGCTTGCGGCGCGCCGGTGAGGGAGATCAACAACGAACCGGACGCCAGCAGCGGCTCTTCGGCCATCAAGGCACGCACGCGACGCAGGCGGTCGGCATCCAACGCTTCGCCTGCAATCTCGCCCGAGGGCGGTTCGCCGTCGCTCTCACCCGGCACCGTGGCCACACGGATCGGCTCGATCAGCCCTTGGATGCCGCTAACCAGGCGCCCTGCCGCCACGGGGATCTCGGTGGTGTCGGCCACCCCGGCATCGACATCCTCGGCCGGTTCGAGAGGCTCGGGCGGTACGTCGTCCTCGCCCGCAAAGCCGGGCTCCAACCACGGCTGGTCGCCCCCGGAGCTAGAGGTCTGTCCGCTGCTCGGTTGCTGCGTGCTTTTGTCGCTTGCACCAGGTGTGCCCACAGATCCCGGCTGTACCGGCTGCTCGCCGCCTTCTGTTGGGCGTGGGGACGCGGACGGCGAACTCGGCGTTTTGCCGGCAGGCGGGGCGCCTAGCTCGCTGCGCAAGCTGGCGCCGCAACGGTTGCAGAAGCTGGAACCCGCGCGATTGGCAGTGCCGCAGTGGGGGCAGAGGATGGGCGACATGGGTGTGCCTTGCTACGCCTTTCCCACCAAAAGCCGCAGGCCGACGACAAGCAAGGCGATCCCGCTGCCGAGCAGCACGCCGCGCAGGGCCGCCATGACGGGCGCATCCACCAGCCAAAATGTTGCCTGGGCGTAGGCAGGCGGCAGCCATTGCGTCGCCAGCGGCCACTGCGCCAGCAGCACGATCAGCGCTCCTACCAGCATCCACGCGCCGCCTGGCCGATTCGCGCGCAGGTAGCGGAAGGCAGCGGCAGCCATAAAAAAGACCAGGAGGCTAAACAATGCCGATTGGGAGGGAGACACCAGCGCGTCGAAGATCCAACCCATCAGTGGCCCGTTGGCTCCGGCTGGGCTGATTACGCCCGCCACAAAGACAGCCACGAGCACAGCCACGAGTATCAAGCTAAGCACCCAGTCGCGCTGCCCTGCCTGCACGCGCCACAGATGCAGCGCCAGCACGTTGACCACGCCGACCAGCAGCGCTACGCCTGCCAGCAGCATCAGCCACTGGTAACCGACAGTCAGCGCCGCGCCGAGGAGTGGGGTTATGCCGATGCGGTCGACGATCAGCAGGGCCAGACCAGCCAGGATCAGCAACGTCAGCAGGAGGTTGGCGCTGGAACGCTGGCGTGGAGAGTTGGGCGATGCGGACATGTGGATTTAAGCCACCAGGGCGATCAAAAGCAGGGCAACGGCGACGACCACGGCTGTCCAGGCGACCCAACCATCGCGCCCACCAACTAGCAAGGCAGATGTGTGGTCCAAATGTGGGGTGACAGAATCCATATTTGCCGCCTGCGATGACAGGGAGGCGAGTTGCAGCGGCAGGGTCTCGGCGGCAAAGGGGCCTGCCTGTACATTGGCAACAAAGGTCGGTTGGAAGCCGGGCGGCAGGTCAGCTGGGCGGCGGCGGAACTGCGACCGGCGCGTATCGAGCAGGTTGAGCGCAGCAGCGTGCGTCGCCGGATCGGGTGCCGTATAAGAAAAGACCGTGGCGGGCGAGAGCAGGGGCGCATCCGGCGAGCGTTGATGGAGCAATGCGGCCAGCCAGAAGGGCGCCAGCCCTCCGCCTGCGGTCAGTGGCATACGCGTATCGCGGCGTTCCTCGTCGAGCCACTGCAACGCCAACGGCCCCACTAGTTCGCCCAGCATAGCAGGCCCTTGACCGAGGTAGAAGACGGGCGTCTCACCGATCTCCAACCCGGCATCCAGCTCGGCCTGCCACTGGGCTACGATCGCCTCGAGCGAGCGGTTGGTGTTCATCGGCGCGGGTCCCCAAGGCCGGTGGTCGGTTGTCCCTCGGCCAAGGTGAGCGCTGCCACCAGGCGATCTACGCCTTCCGGCGATGCCAGCAGCTGTGACCATTCCATGACGTGCGGCACGCCCAACACGGCGGCTACAGGGGCCGCCACGGCCAGCAGGTGACCGGCGGCGAAGGCCAACGGCCGGTGAGCGGTTACATACAGCAGGGCGGGTGTGGCCATCCCTCGCCTTCCCAGGCTTGCGGCGAGCGGCGTGGCAAGCGAGTCGGCAGCAGCCGAAGGTCTATCCGTTGTGCTCTTGACGAGTGGCATAGGCAGGGCACGGCATTGGTAAGTGAACAAGCAGTCGTTGACATTATACGGCGCCGGGCGGAGGGGGGCAAGCGAGAGCGAGGAAGGCGAGACATCAGGTTCACTCTATCAAGAAGGAAGTGGAATGTTGTTTTGGAGCGATCAAGCCCTGTTGCTGTGCAAAAGCTTTTGCTTCTAGCACAGTAACAGGGCTGTAGCCTCTCGTATTTTGTTCTGCTGCTCCGATGAAACCTGCCAAAGAGGTTCAGGACTCTATCGCCACCAGTGCACTCGTGCGTACCAAGGGCAATGTAGCCCGCACATAACCATCTTCTATGGTGTAGGCAACAGGCGTGCCTTCGGGTGCGAGATAGACGCTTTTCGGGGTGCTCTCGACTCGTACTTTGAAGCCCAAGCCAGCTACTGGCCACGCTTGGTCAACATGAGCGATAGGCTGGAGGCTGCGCCGCGGTTGATAACTGATGATGTGCACAAGCTGCCGGGAACCGTGCTCCTGTGTGGCAGGCTGGCGCTGCAACGTGTACTCTATCCACCCAGGTCCCATGGGGTAAAGCAGTCGATTGGGGAGGAGTTCGAGCAGCAAACCTTGCACCATAGCCCGATAGGCCCAGTAGTCGAACTTCTTGTAGCCGCGGAACAAGGGTGCGGCCAGATAGAGCACCCGCCCCTTGCGCACGGCCAATGGGGTCGCCAGCGACCGATCCACCGCTGCGTGCTGATGTCCCATGAAGTGCTGCCAGGTGCGCGAGAAGTAGGCACGGCGCACATCACCATAGGCCGTCGCACCATCAAGCGCCTCGACACAATGTGCCTGCTCGTAGTAGGCATAATCGTAGTCAGCCGCCAACTCGGTTTCAGAGGATTCGATGCCGGTAGGTCGCAAGTAGCTTGGTTGCGTTGGTGCAGGCCCTAGGTAGCGCACGGGCGCACCTGCCAATTGGAACTGACCCGTTGCCGCATCCAAAGCGGCCGTTCCGCTGAAGATCAAGGCGCCGCCGGCTGCGACAAACGCATCGAGCCTGGCGCGCAACGTCCCATCTACTACTGCGCCGTCGGGCAATACCACCAGCCGATAGGGATCAAATACCGCTTCGGCATCGACCAGGTCGCATTGTACGCCCAACTCGATCAACATTTGGATTGCGCCCTCGGCATCAGGACTCTGGGTGCCGATGCCATCCAGAGTCTCCTCGAGCGGCCCAATCGCCAGCACGGCCGCCTCGGCGGTAGGAGCCGCGCCGACCAGCCACGGTTCCAGCGCCTCGACCTCGGCGTAGGCTGCTCCTACCATGCGGTAAACTGCGGGATCGAGTACCCCGCGCGGGTGCAGCTGGTCGCCCACACAGATTCGCCCACCCGCCGCCACCGTCGTGGCACATTCATAGCGCATCTGGTCCACTGTCTTCAATCCACCAAAGTCACCCCAGGAAGTATGGAAACGGCCGGTCATGCCAATCATCGGCTTGCCATAGCTGCGCGCCTGGCGCGCCATCACCGGGTAGTGAAGATAGCCCCAAGTGCCTGAGGTGGGCAGGCTCTCGACCTCAAAATGAGTCTCATAGGGGGCGACGCGCCGCATGTCACGGCTGATAGTGCCGTTGTAGAAGATCGTGGCTCCGGGCGCCAGTTGGTTGACGTGGTCAGTCATGCGCGCAAAGAAGCGTTCCTGCTTGCGGCGGGCAAACTCCCACACCGCCTCGTCGTCGTCCAGCGACACGCCGGCGTCACGCATCTGCGCCTGCCCCCAGGGCGAATAGTTGGGACGTGGGAAGCAGATGTCAAACCAGAAGCCGTCCACCTCATACAGTTCGGTCAACTCCGTAACCTGCGCCATAACGTAGTCGGCATAGCCGGAAGATACGTCGAGCGTGGTCCAGCCCCATTCATTGGAAAGCGGCGGGCGCGAGGCCACGCGGCCATCCTTGTTGACGATCACCCACTCCGGATGCTGCGCACCCGCCAGTTCGTCCCACATAATGCTGACATAGATTGGGCAGACAATGTTCGCCCGGTGCAGTGACTCGATCTGTTGGCCCAGCAGGTCAATTTGGAGCCCGGGGTGCACTGTGCCGACCTTGGTGGGATAGTACGAGTACCCGTGGTGGCACTTGGCAAATATATTGATCGCATTCACGCGCGCTTCTTGCAGCGTGCGCGCAAACGCGTCGCCGTCGAAGTCCACACCTACATCAGTACAATCGGGTGACGTGTGAAAGTCAAGATGGATCTGCCGGTAGCGAAGAGGCAAAGCGTTCATAATACCCTCATTGGATGGCGATGGAGTCAATTGGGATGCAGCGGCCAATGCTACTTGGAGAAGCCGACCAGGCTGCGGATAAACTGCTTTTGCAGCAAGATAAACATTAACAGCACTGGCAGCGTCGCCATCGATAAAGATGCCAGCATTAGTGTCCAGTTGGTAGACCACTGCCCCTGAAACTTGGTCAGCCCGAGAGGAATGGTTCGCAGAGCGTCGTCGCGAATGATAATCAACGCCAGCGAGAATTCATTCCAAAGAAACACGGTCTGAAAGATCGTCACGCTGACGAGCGCAGGCATCGACAATGGCATGACGACCTGAAAAACTGTCTGTAGGGTGCTGCAGCCATCGATGCGAGCGGCATCCTCAATCTCGGGTGGAAACTCCAGGAAAAAGGCATAGAGCAGCAGCACCGAAAAAGGAATGCCGAATGCCACATAAGGTGCAATCAGCCCGGCGTGCGTATTGAGCAGATTCATGCTGTTTAGGCTACGGTATAGCGGCACAAGCACCGTATGTACTGGGATGGCAAAGCCGGCGATCAGCAGCAAAAAGATCGGCACGCGCCCGGGGAAGTTGAGCCGCGCTCAGCGCGTACGCTGCCAGAGCGCTGAACAATACGATGAGGGTGACGGAGACAGAAGTCACGATCAGTGAGTTAACCAGATACTGCGAAATACCGCTTTGCCATGCCTTGGCGAAGTTCGACCATTGGGGATCGGCCGGCAGCGCAAAAGGAAAGGTAAACAACTCGCGCATGGTCTTGGTGGAGGAGAGCACCATCCACACGAGCGGCAGCGCCACTAAGATAGAGTATATGGTCAGCAGGGCATAGGCCAGGAACTGCAGTGGCCGCACTCTTAGTTTTGGCGCTTTCATGCGCCCTCCCTTGGGCGAGAACTAAGGCGCAACTGTAACACGCCCAGAATGAGGGCGATAACGAGCAGTACAACGCTGATGGCGCTAGCATAGCCGGCGCGATTGACGGTGAAGGCGTTATAGTATATATAGGTGCTCATTACCTGGCTCGCATTGGCCGGTCCGCCACGCGTCAGAATGTACACCAGGTCAAAGACCTTGATCGCCCCAATCATGGTAATCAGGATGACGGCGATGATGACGTTACGGATCGAGGGAATTGTCACGGAAATGAACTTCCGCACCTCACCGGCGCCGTCGAGCGCGGCCGCCTCGTATAACTCCGGCGAGACCGACTGCATTCCGGCCAGGACGATTACCATGACATAGCCTGTGTACTGCCAACAGGCAACGACCAGAATTGAAAAAATGGCGAGATTGGGATCGCCCAGCCAACCTTGTGAAGGTGGCCTTATGCCAAACAGCGCCACAAAACGATTGGCGAGACCAACCGTGGGGTCATAGATCAACTGCCACAGAATGCCGACAGCCACTGCCGACATGACCACCGGCGCAAAGTTCAGCGTACGAAAGATCGAGCGCCCCCAACGTGCGCCGCGGTCGATCAGCGCCGCCAGGATGAGCCCTAACCCAACTTGAACAATAACCGAGACCACCAAAATTGTGAGATTATTGCCTAAGGACCGCCAGAAAACCGGATCGCTGCCCAGCTCGACGAAGTTGCCGACGCCGACAAAGCGCAGCCGGGCATCTGTCAGGCCGTAGTCAAAGAGCGAGAGATAGATAGTGCTGAAGAGGGGATAAATGACAAAGACAAAGAACATGACAAGCGCAGGCGCAACGAGCAGATAGGCGTCGAACCACTGTCGCCTTATATACGCGCGGTTGTGGCGCTTGCTCGCTTGTGGTGCAGGCGAGTTGCCTGCAAAGTTCCGAGTCGTCATAATGCTGGTGGAAACAGAAAAAGACAGCGGTGGTGTTAGCGAGTGTTCTCTGGGAACGGTGTGCACCGTTCCAGAAAACACTCGCTAACTTTGGAGATTGCTACTGGCTGCTACTGCTTGCGCGACTCCTGTACCTTGAGCGCCTGTTCGCGTACGGCCTGGACAGCCTGTTCGGGCGTCTTGGTGCCCGCCAACACTTCTTGGATCGAGTTCAGGTATACTTCCGAGATGCTGTTTTCCAGTACCACGTCGAGCCACAACGCCGTGCCCTCAGCTTTTGCCAGGTCCTCGGTCACGGCGACTACGCCGGCCGGGGCCTTCGCCTTGTCTACCGCGTCCTCACGCACAGGGATGCGATTGGTGTCCAGCAGCAGGGAAGCTTGAACCGGTTGTGACACGTAGAAGTCAAGGAACTTGGCGGCGGCATCGGGATAGGGAGTCTTGGCGGAAATTTCCAAGCCCACTGGTCCGGCCAACACATAGTTCTGGTTACCCTTGGCCGCATCGCTGGTGATCGGCGGCATGCGGAACATGCCGTACTTGCCCTCCAGCCCGTTCTCCTTCAAGGTACCCATCAGCCAAGTTCCCTGGTAATACATCACCGTCTGCTGATTGGAGAATAGAACGGCAGCCGCGTCAGGCGTCGTCGAGTTGACCGCGTCGCCAAAGCAGCCGGCATCCTGCATGGCCAGCAGTTGGTTGAACGCTTCGACATAGCCGGGGTCGGTAAACAAAGCATCGGGCGTGCTGGACAGCGAATAATCAGCGGCAATCGTGTCCTCCCCCGCCATTTTCTGGTTGAAGATGGTCAGATAGTGCACGCCTTCCCAGCGCTCCTGGTTGCCAAACGCCAAGGGGACCATGCCTGCCTCACGAATCGTGCGGCACATGCCCAGCAGTTCGTCAAAAGTAGTCGGCACCTTGAGACCCAACTGATCAAAAAGGTCCAAATGATAGTAGAAGTACTTGGCTTCCTGACTGTAGGGAGCGCCGTACAGCTTGCCGTCGACCGTGAAAGCGTCAAGCATGGCCGGCGATAGCTGCTCTGCCCACTTATACTGCTCTGCATAAGGGGTCAGATCCAGTAGATTGCCTTCGCGCGCAAAGCGGCCTGTATCGTCCCCGGCCCAGTTAAAGAGGATATCCGGCGGATCGCCTGAGCCGATAGCTACTTGCAGCGTGGTCTTGTAGGCTTCATTGGCGTAGGGGCTGTACACAATGTCGATATCCGGATTGGCAGCTTCAAAGTCGGCAACCACCTTCTCGTTAAACTGATTAAAAGTCTCGTCGCTGTTGAACCACAGATCGAGCGTTTGCTTCTCGCCCGTGGCCGGTGCGGTTGCGGATGTAGCCTCGCCCGTCGGTTGGGCTGCATCAGCCGCCGGGCCACTGGTGGTCGCCGGCGGTGCCGCACAGGCAGCCAAAATGGCGCCCAACAGCACGGTGGCCAGCAAGCGCAGACTCTGTTTGCGCATACGATGTCTCCTTTGGAAAAACTGGGGCTTGAAAGTTATCAGAAAACGATTACAATCGAATTACAGAATAGCACGGCTAATTCCTGCTGTCAACCCACATTCGCCACGCAATTTTATGATGGGAATGGCACCGTTAGGGGCAACAAACGACAGCAATCCGTGCCGACTAGGAGAATGAATGAGTGACAACTCACCCCCCGCCCCTGCCGGCCAGGACCTTGCCTTGCGCGTAACCATTCGGCAGGTAGCAGCGGCGGCCAACGTTTCTGACGCCACTGTCTCGCGCGTGCTCAACAACCCGAATCGTGTTAGCCCCGAATTGGCGGCGCGCGTCCAGTCCGCAGTGCAGCAGCTCGGCTATCGGCCAAACCGCGCCGCGCGCGACCTGCGCACAGGCCGTTCGGTCAAGCGCGTGGGATTTCTTGTCTCCAATATTCAAAACTCGTTTTTTACGGATATTCTCAAGGGCGTAGAACAGACGCTGATCCCCAATCAGGTGGCGGTACTCGTCGGCAACTCCAATAACGATCTTGCATACGAGCAGCTCAACCTGGAGATCATGCTGGAAGAGCAGGTAAGCGGGTTAATCGTACAGTTCGCCTCCAACCGGCCGAAGAACTATCTTTCCCTCTCCCATAGCGGCGTGCCGGTAGTCTGCGTTGATCACGTGCCACCGGGGATGCCGTTGGATAGCGTTGTAACCAACAATTGCGAAGCAATGGCGCAGGCAACTCGCCATCTCCTGGCGCTAGGCCATCGTCGTTTTGCCCTGGTCGGCGGCCCTCTCGATCATGACACGGCAATAGAGCGCCAGCGTGGGTTTGTAGCGGCATTAAAGGAGGCTGGGGTTGGGCCAGAGGACTACGTCATCGAAAATGGGGAATGGCAGTTAGGCGGCTTCTATGTGGCGGCGCAGCAGCTATTGGCGCGGATTCAGCCGCCGTTCGCCCTGTTGGCGGTCAACAATGACGCTACGACGGCCGCCCTCAAGGCCATCCGCGAGCGGCAGTGGCGCATCCCGGACGATGTTGCCTTTGTCGGTTTTGACGAAATGCCCTGGACGGATGCCTACAATCCGCCGTTAACGGTAGTGGACCAGCATGCTTACCACATCGGCGCAGTTGCGGCGGAGCTGCTTTTTGCGCGTATGCGCAATCCCAGCCGGCCGGTGCAGCAGGTAAAACTGGCGTGCGGATTGGTCGTACGTCACTCGTGTGGTGCACAGCTTGTACAGCAGCGGGCGTAGCTGGCGCCAATTGCATCTACAGATACAGCCAAGTGTAGCGCCTATTTACGCAGCCAGAACGGTGTATCGTGCAGTTTCTTGGCGCCAGTCTCAGTGACCAGGTAGCCATCCTCGACGCGCAGCCCACCCCAAGGTGCGTTAAACATGGGAATATCCACCGAGATGACCATGCCGGCAGCGAGGCGGGCACTGCTGCTGGGACCGAAGATGGGCGGCTCGAACTCGATCACGCCGACGCTGTGCACGCCCGAGTAGAGGAAGAAATTGCCTAACCCCGCTTCCTCGACAATGTGACGGCCGATTGCCTCCACGGCGCGGCCCTCGACACCAGGGCGCAGCGCGGCAAAGCAGGCCTCTTGTGCGCAGATCGCCACCTCCAGGGCATGCAGCGCCTCGGAATTGGGACTGCCGACAAGCACCGGCCTGCCGATGGCAGCGTGGTAGCCCTCATAGCGGGGCGCCACCGTGAGCAGCACCAGGTCGTTCTCGGCGACGGAAGCGAAAGTGGAGCGGGCGAGGATAGGCCGTGCCCGCGGGCCGGCTGCCACGATGGTATCGATGCCTGTACCTTCTGCTCCTGCCCGGCGCATAGCTGCCTCAGCCTCGGCGGCGATGGCGCGCTCGCTCACGCCCGGTGCAGTCGCAGCAACGGCAGCCGCCAATCCCAGTTCGGCGATGCGATAGGCGTGGCGGATGACAGCCTGCTCGGCCGGAGTCTTGACGGCGCGCAGGTCGCACATGGCGGACTCCACGTCCTGCCACGCCACGCCCGGCAGGGCATGCTGAAGAGCACTCAGAAAATCATAGCTCATTAGCCCGCGGCCGGCGAGACCTATGCGGCGTACTGCGCCTGCCGATCCTGTCAATTCAACGACTACTTCAGCCAGTCCCTGGATGCGCGAGTAGGGGTAGTCTTCGTCGGGGTGGGTGAATTCGCGCAGCACGCGTACGTCCGGGATGCGGCCCGCCAGCAGCGCATATTGGTCGCTCTCGGGGCCACAGAGCAGGACAGGCTGGCCCGTACGCGCCAGCACGATGCAGGCCGGCTCGAAGTGCACGGGAAAGTTGGCCAGCCAGCGGGCGTGGGCCGGGCCAAAGGTAGCGCGGTCGTCGGCGTAGGCGAGCAGAAGATCGAGGTCGTTTCGATCCATCAATTCCTGGACACGGTGCCAACGGGCTGGGTATTCACCCGGCGGAATCTGCGGCAGTGCGGTCATTGTACTCTCCGTGTTGGCTAATCGGTTGTCCGAGACAGCGCGATCTAGGCTACCAAGTGATGGCTCTTTGTGTGCTAACTGCATTAAGGATACACTGAGAGCCTCGCCAGAAGATTCGGCGTGTGACAATGACCTTATTCTACGCGTGAGGATAGAATGACGGTAATACGCGGACCGAGTTAGCGTCGGCTAACAGCAGCTCTTTGCCTTTCAGTTACCCAGTTTGTAGGTACCAGGGACGGTTGCGGCGATAACGAAGAGCATAGGGCCTTGGCAGGGTTGGAAGAATTTGAGTTTGCCGTGAATCCAAGCCAGGATATGCGGCCAGGCAGCCAGCGCGAGCGGGTCGTGAGTGATAAGGAGATCGAGTGCGGTCTTGAAGAAGCTCGGGGTACCCCAGCAGGCAATCCGAGAACGGAAGCGGGGATGGTTCCAGCGCAAGCCACAGAGACAGACGAACCAATAAAGGAGTGCCAGCACAAGCATGAGGCCGCAGACGTAGGCGATGTTCAGGGCACGCAAGGTGCCCTTGAGGCGCAGGTGGGTCTTCCAGTCACGAAAGCCATGCTCAATGGTATGATCACAAATGACAAATTCTGTGTGACGCGCTGGGGTGAGCTGCAACTGTCGTGGTGGCGACGGCCATTGCGGCTGCGACAAACGCTTGATTGACCCTGCTGGAGTATCCTCCCAAGCAAAGCCATCACTGCTTGGGAGGAACCATGAAACGGCAATGGGAAGTGAGTCGCACCCTGGTCGCACAGCAAGACGGGCAGCGCCGCTGGGATTATGTCTACCAGTTTCTTCTGAGTTGGATGATGGAGGGTACCACAGGCTCTGCGCCTGCATCATCACATCAAGAGGGGGAACAAAATGGAAGTTGCATTGTATGTCCGCGTTTCGACGAGTCGCCAACAGCAGGCGCAGACGATTGAGCAACAACTGGAGCGGCTGCGTGCACATGTTGTTGGCCAGCAGGAGTGGCACTTGGCCGACGAGCACATCTATCGCGACGATGGCTACAGCGGGGCACGGTTGAATCGTCCGGGGCTGGATCGGCTGCGCGATCAGGTTGCCCTGGGCAGTATTGAGTTGGTGCTGGTGACTGCACCGGATCGGCTGGCACGGAAGTACGTGCACCAGGTGTTGTTGGTCGAAGAATTGCACGGGTATGGCTGTCAGATCGAGTTCTTGGATCGGCCCATGAGTGACGATCCCCACGACCAGCTGCTGTTGCAGATTCGTGGTGCGGTGGCCGAGTATGAGCGCAGCCTGATTGCGGACCGGATGCGCCGCGGGCGACAGACCAAGATGCGGAGCGGTCTGTTGTTGCCCTGGACCTTTGCGCCCTATGGCTACATCCTGGACCCGGAACGGCCGCGGGATGCGACCCGCGTCGGCGTGGATTTGATCAAGGCTGAGGTGGTCAAGCAGATTTTCGCTTGGTATACTGATCCAGCCACACCGGCTTCGCTGTATTGGGTAGCTAAAACGCTGAATGACCGGCAGATCCCACCCCCAAGGGGTGGTGTGCGCTGGAATGTAGCCACGGTGCGTGGCATCCTCCGTTCGCCTGCGTATACCGGGACTGCGTATAGTGGTCGGTCGCGCCCCATACCAGCTCGCCGGCGCAAGTCGGCCGTGCAACCAGTGGGCGCGGGCTATAGCCAGCAAACGACGCCAGAAGAGGAATGGATCGCCATCCCAGTGCCGGCTATCGTTAGCCAGGAGACTTTCGATATGGCCCAACAGCGTCTGGAGCAGAACAAGCAGTGGGCGCGGCGCAATAATCAGATGCAGGACTACTTGCTGCGTGGCCTCGTCAGTTGCGGCCAATGTCGCTTGGCCTGTACCGGACGCCTGGCCGGCGCTGGCTATGCCTACTATAGCTGTTGCGGGCGCAGGGATGCTCTGCGCGCGGCGAAGGGCGAACGCTCTACGGCGCGCTATGCGCCAGCCACGGCGCTGGACCTGTTGGTCTGGCAGGATCTTTGCCGCATTCTGACCGATCCGGAGCTTGTAACCCATGAATTGGCCCGGGCCCAAGCTGGCGAATGGCTCCCGCAAGCACTGCAAGATCGCCAACGCACGCTGCGCGCTTCTCTGGCGCAACTGGAACGCCAACAGGCCCGCCTGCTCGAGGTCTATTTGGCGGAAGTGATTGGCCGGGATGAATTCGAACGCAAGCAACATGAGTTAGCCCAGACGCAGAACGGGCTGACACAACAACTGCGACAACTGGAACTTCAAGCCCAAAAGCAATTGGATGTGGCCAAGTTGGCGACCCACATCGATGATTTTTGCCAACGCCTGGCGCCAACCCTGGACCAACTGAGTTTTGCCCAATGCAGACAACTGGTAGAACTGCTGATCGACTGCGTCATCGTTGACAACGACAAGGTCGAGATTCGCTACGTGATCCCAACGGGGCCCCACGGTGAACACACGCCCTTTTGTCATTTGCGTAAAGACCATTTCGATCTTCATGCGACTGCGATAGAGGGCCATAGCCTGCTGCGGGTCGTCAAGCGCAGTCGCCAGCAGCCAAGGTTCGCGAAGTTCTTGACGGTGCTGCACTCGGCCGTGTGCGCCAACGCGTGCAGCGCATGTTGGCCGCTGACGACAACGTGTTGGCTGTTTCCGACTGGTTCTCCGAACGTTGGCTCGAACAGGTGCTTGTCGCGGCGCCGGAGCGCTTTGATGGTGCCTTCGATCGCTGGCGCGACCTATTCCGGGCCGCGACGCGCCAGTTCCAAGAGGCACAGAATGATTAAATGCGTGCGCGGCGCCCCGATGAACAAGCAGCAGCAATGGCTCGTCAACAGGAAGGTCTGCGCCAGCGAAACTTGCTGCTTCAGATCGACACGACACGCGAGGAAGGCGATTTCTATCCCTATCGCTATCTTGCCAGCGAGGCCTTCCTTCCAGGCTACAATTTTCCTGCCCTGCCTGTACGTGCTTGGGTGCCACGCGACGAGGGTGAGTTTATCAGCAGACCGCGCTTCCTTGCCTTGCGCGAGTTCGCACCCGGCAACATCCTATATCACGAAGGATCCAAATGGGAGGTCGTCAGCTTCCAGGCGCCGCCAGGCGGGTTGGATTCACGCCGCCGCAGGGTGCGCCTTTGCCGCACTTGCGGTGCCTATGGCGCCCCCGATCTTGATCTCTGTGCCAACTGCGGTACGCGCTTTGATGGCTCAAACAGCTTCGTTGGCACGATCATCGATATGCCAAACGTTCGCGTGCGGCGGCGTTCACGCATTACGTGCGACGAGGAAGAACGCCGCCGGCGCGGCTATAGGCTTGAGACGTGTTTCCAATTCGCGCAGGATGGCAGTGTAGCGCGCGTACAGGAGGCAGATGTCACAGTCAACGGCACGTCAGTGCTCCGCCTTACTTATGCTCCGGCCACCACGCTCCTGCGTATCAATCATGGGTGGAAGTCCAGCAGCGAAGATGGTTTCTACATCGATTTTGAGAATGGTGACGTGTTCGCTTCCTCGCCACCAGCCAATGACAGGTCGCAACGTCCACGGCGATTGGAACGAGTACGCCTGGCCGTGCAGGGTACTCAAAACGTGCTGCTTGTACGTTTCGCACAAGCAGGTTCCGGAAATGAGCAGTCGATCCTTGAGACAACGCTGCAGTATGCACTGCAGCGCGGCTTCGAGCAAGCTTTCCAGTTGGAGGAGTCAGAACTAAGTAGCGAACGCATCGGTGCAGGCGCCCAGCGTGCCATTCTCTTCTATGAGGCTACCGAAGGGGGGGCAGGCGTCTTGCGCCAATTAGTCGAAGATTCGGGTGCGATGGCGCGCGTGGCACGTGAGGCTCTGGAACGCTGCCACTTCGACGAAGCTGGCGAAGACACCAAAGAGGACTGCGAAGCCGCGTGCTATGAATGCTTGATGAGTTTTGGCAATCAGCAAGATGCTCTGCAACTGGATCGCAAACGCATTCGCGAAATCCTGCTTGCGCTAGCCGAGGGTCGTACACTCTTGCGTAGTAGCGGTCGTGACTATGCGGCGCAACTTGCATGGTTACGCTCGTTTACCGACAGCCGCTCGGAGATTGAGCGCAGGTTCTTGGACACATTGGCTGAACGAAACTGCCGTTTGCCCGACGAAGCGCAGCGCTCAATTGCTACACCGCGCTGTATTCCCGACTTTTTCTACGAACCTAACATCTGCGTCTTCTGTGACGGAGCTGTACACGATGAACCGGATCAGATAGCGATCGACAACCGCGTCCGGCCTGCACTGATCAGCCAGGGCTATCGGGTGATCGTCGTCCGCTATGATCGCGATATCTGGGACCAGATAAGCATTTATCCCGAAGTCCTTGGGAATGGCCAGAGGATTGGGGTGATATAAGGCGTGTAACGCTAACTACTTACAACACCGAAGACGGAATCCATCTCGATCCAAGCGGTCAGAAACTCATTTTGCGACAGTAGGATGGGGTCTGCACCTTGAGGAGGATCCAAGATCAGGATGCCCTCAGGATCAATTCCTATGACAACCACGGCGTGTTGACTTTCGACGATATGGCCGGGAAGCCAACCAGCGTGTAAACCTACAATGACGGGTAACGTCGCCTGCAACTCAGCCAGCGTGCCATTCGTGCCAAGGGCTACTGTTGCGCCTAGCTGCGACAACAGAGGCAGACGGGAAAATGGTGTTCCGGCGTCTGTTGTGCCAAGCAGGCGGATCAACTGCGTTTGGCTGACTTTGCGTCCATAGTACGCCAGTACCATCTGGGCACAAGCGGGGAGGCAGGCACTGTCATTGATCTGTGCTGCGTAGGGAACGGGCAGCATTTTTAACGCGCCTTTGAATCTTTTTTATCTGAGCTTGCTCGTCAGGTACTTCACCTGTGACGGCATCCATCATCAGGTCGTAGACCCGCTCTGCCAGTATGCCCTTTGTCGGCGATGTCCAGTGCACTGGCACACGCCAGCGTAGATGTTCGTCGATCACCAGTTCGGGGTCACCGGCCAACAAGCGATCACCGGCCTCCATGGCCAGCCAACCGTTCGCCTTACGTCGAGCACGGACAGCGCTTAGTATCCGCGCACTAACATGCACTACGATGTCTGCATAATCAGTCTCGGGCAGATTGCCGGTGGCGCCAGGTGACAATACCATTACCGTCATAAGAGTGTCCTGCAGGAACATATAACCAATGCGGTTCCGTCAGACATATTGTACCATATGCAACGTTCAGTTGTGTTCACTATGTCAGCAGCAAAAGATCCGAGTCTGTAGCCGGAGAATGTTATGCACCAATCCTACATAGTTCGCATTGTTGTGCTCCTAATTGGGCTCACATTAGCGTCCGGCTGCGCGGCGGTGTCGGCGGACCGCCAGCCGGCTTCGACTGGTGTCATGCTTGCGCCGCATCTTCCCCTGCTGGAGTGGCAGGGCTATGGCCCTTGGGGCGACGGCAACGCCGATACTTGCAAGCAACTCAAAGTCTACTTCGGTAGTGCGATGGCGGCAGGGTACTGCGGCGAAGGCCGTGAGAGGGCAGCGCCCACTGGCTTCGAGTTCGCCGAGATGGCGGCGCGCTTTGCGCCTTTTGCGTACAGCACCGACAGTGACGAGCTGGTGTTCCGCGGCTATGGCAACGTTGCTTCCCCTGCCTGGCAGCGGGCGATCTTGGCGTGGGCCCAGTGGACGGCCGGCGAATCCATCTCGGGCCATGTGTGCGCTGCCTGCCGCACGGCGCTGAGCTGGTTCTTGGGCGAGATCGGGGGCCAGCCGGGAGTCTGCAAACATTTGACTGTGCTGAACCATGGCTATGCCACTGCTGAAACGGTGCATTGCACAGGCGGGGCGGCAAACAGCGTTGGTAGCGGCTGGCTGGAGACAGCCGAATGGGAACGCATCGACGGCTGGCTGTCCAACCACGCACCGACCCAGTATGGTGACAGCTACCTGGCCGGGACCGGCGACCAGGCGATGAGTGAGGCTGAAATCGAGGAATTGGATACGATTGCCCACGCCGTCTACGATCGGTTGAGTACCGGCGCATCAGTGGCTGCCGGTGCACAGGCAGTGCCTCCTGCGGTGACCCCCACCCCCACGCCGGATGCAGCCACGTTGGACACGATCGCTGCCGTCGTCACAGGCACGCAGCCAGTCACCGTAACGTATGCGTCGCCGGACGGACAATGGCAGGTTGAAATCGCCATGTATGGGTGTGTGGCGACTGACGACGGGAGCGAGTACGCCTATGAGGCTCTGCGCCTGGCTCGCGCAGGCGCAGGGGCGTCGGCGCAGGTGGATAGCCAATTGATCAACTGCGGCGGCCTGGGCGCCTACGGCTTCCAAGGGCTCTGCTGGTCGCCGGACAGCCGCTATTTCTATTACAATACTGCCCGCGAGGGTGTACCAGATGGACTAGGCTCTTGGACGCCGCCGATTCGACAACTGGACGTGGATTCAGGCATGATTCGAGAACTTACTGGCACGACGATTGCAGCCGGCGACGAAAAGGACCACATATGCACTTCCACGCAACCCTGATTCTTAACGGCAAGACGGCCACCGGCATCCAAGTGCCGGATGAGGTAGTCGAGCAACTCAGCGCCGGCAAGCGGCCGCCGGTGCGCGTGACCATTGGCAGCTATACTTATCGCACGACTGTAGCGCCGATGGGCGGGCAGTTCTGGATTCCGGTGAGCGCCGAGATCCGTGCCGGAGCAGACATCAACGCCGGCGACGAGTTCGACGTGGCGATCGAGGTCGATACGGAGCCGCGCGAGGTGACGGTGCCGGCCGAACTGGCGGCAGCGCTGGAGGTGGATCCGGCGGCGAAGCAGGCCTTTGAGAAGTTGTCATACAGCAACAAGCGGCTGCACGTGCTGTCGGTGGAGGATGCCAAGACGCCGGAGACTCGGCAGCGGCGGGTGGACAAGGTGATGACGGCGTTGCGCGGGGGAAAGTAGGTGTTTGCGCCGGCCGCCGAGCTGCCGCCGCAGTTGTCTGCGCTCGAAGCCGCCACCAGCGCGCTCGGCTTTGCCATGGCGTCGGACCGGCAGACGGGCATGCTGCTGCGCACGCTGGCGGCATCCAAGCCCGGCGGGAACCTGCTCGAACTTGGCACGGGCACCGGATTGGCGACGTCCTGGCTGCTGCATGGTATGGACGCGGCGGCACGGCTGCTGTCGCTCGACAACGATGCTGTGGTGCAGTCGGTTGCAGCAGCGCACTGCGGCGACGATCAGCGCCTGACCCTCGTAACAGAGGACGGCGATGCTGCCCTGGCGCGCCTGCACGCCGCGGGCGAGCGTTACGACCTGATCTTTGCCGACACCTGGCCGGGCAAGTATCGCCTGTTGGATCTGACGCTCGGACTGTTGAAGCCGGGCGGATTCTACGTCGTGGACGACCTGCTGCCACAGCCCAATTGGCCGCCCAACCACGGGGCGGGTGTCGTACAGCTGCTAAATGAGCTGCAGACTCGCCCGGATCTCTGGATCACGCAACTCGATTGGTCGACTGGTCTGCTGGTAGCTGTCAAGCGCTAGCTTTCGCAAGGGACACGCGCACGGAGGCGTGCCCATAAACCCGTACGAGGGCGTACGGGCTACTCGCGCAAGGAGAGGTCGCCGAAGCCTTGGCCAAGGGCTTCCTGGGTGACGCCAATGGTGATAAAAGCCTTGGGATCGAGGCGGGCAACGATGCGCTTGAGGTCGTTGAGCTGCGGGCGATAGATGGTGCAGACGATAATGGTGCGCTTCTCGCCGGTGTAGCCGCCGACGGCATCCCAGTAGCTGACGCCGCGGCTCAGCTCGGCCATGAGAGCGTCTATAATGGGCTGCGGGTTGCTGGTGATAATGGTAGCGGTGCGCGTGCGGCTTGGCCCTTCCAGGACATAATCGGTGGCAATACCGCTCAGCAGCAGCGTCAACATCGAATACAATGCCGTCTCCCAACCGAAGACAATGCCTGCCGCCACTACAATCGTGCCATCCACAAAGAGGTAGATCTGGCTCAGCGACAGACCGGTCTTAATCTGGATCACGCGGCCAACGATGGCCGTGCCACCCGAAGTGGAGCCTGCCCAGTACACCAGGCCGCCGCCGATGCCGCCCACCAGGCCCGCCCAGATGGCGCTCAACAGGACGTTGTCGGTGATCGGATAGCTGGCCAGGTACTGCGGCAAATTAACCTCCAGCCACTGCGTCGCTCCTGAAAAAATGAGCACGACCAGGGCGGTGCTCCACAGAAAGCGCCAACGCCCCAGGTAGATGTAGCCTAGGATAAAGAGCGGGATGTTGGCTACGAGGTAGAAGGTTGAGACGGGCCAGCCGGTAAAGTGGTTCACCAAGATGGCAATGCCGCTGACGCCGCCGGCTGCGATGTTGTAGGGTACCTGGAACACCGCATAGCCCACGGCCGAGAGGCCGGCGCCTAGGAGCAGCAGGATCAGCCGTCGCAGCTCGTCGAGTACACGCGGCCAAGGAATACGCTTCATGGATGGCCTCTTCGCGACGCGAAATATGTCCCAGGGACAGTCTTGGCCTAGGTGCGGTAGTCGCCGTTGATGCGGACGTAGTCATAGCTGAGGTCGGACGTCCACACCGTGGCCCGTCCATCGCCCAGGTCCAGCTCGACGCGCACGTCGATCTCGGGCTGGGCAAAGATAGCGGTAGCCTGATCTTCACTGTAAGGGAGCGGCGTGCCGCCCGCCACCAACTGCAGTTCACCCAGGCGCGTGCTTGCGTCCGGACCGCCGTCGATGTAGAGGGCCGCCCGCCCAGGATCGACCTCTATGCCCGAGCGCCCAACCGCGGCTAGGATACGCCCCCAGTTCGCGTCGCCGCCGAAAAAGGCAGTCTTGACGAGCGGACTGGTGGCCACGGTGTTGGCGGCAGTGTGCGCCGCCTCGTCGCTAGCCGCCCCGCGCACGTGGATGGCGACAAAACGCGTGACACCCTCGCCATCGCGCACGACGGCCTGCGCTAGTTCGGTGCACACTTCGCCCAGGATGCCCAAGAAGGCTTCGTACAGCTCACCACTCGTCTCGACGATCTCCTCGTTGTCGGCCAGCCCGTTGGCCAGCAGCAGCACGGTGTCGTTCGTACTGGTGTCGCCGTCGATTGAGATGCGGTTAAAGCTGATGTTGGCTGCCGCCACCAGCGCCGCCTGTAGCGCTGGCTGCGCGACAAAGGCATCGGTCACGATAGCGCTGAGCATGGTCGCCATGTTGGGATGGATCATGCCCGCACCCTTGGCGATGCCCGTGCAGCGCACCCGGCGGTCACCCACCTGCGCCGTGCGCGTCACCAGCTTGGGCCGCGTATCCGTGGTCATGATGGCCGTGGCTGCCGCAGGCCATCCGTCAGGCGAGAGTTCGTCCACCAGCTTGGGCACACCGGCCTCGATCTTGGCCATCGGCAGTTGCACGCCGATCACGCCGGTGCTCATGACGAATACCGAGTGCTCGTACGCGCCCAGGTGCAGCGCCACCAGTTCGGCGGTGCGGCGGGCATTGGCTTCGCCCTCGACGCCGGTGCAGGCATTCGCACAGCCGGCGTTGATCACAATGGCGTATACCGCCTCGGGGTTGAAGTTGAGCAGCCGCCGGTCGTAGTTGACGGGTGCAGCCGGAAAAGCGTTCTGGGTAAAAACGCCGGCAGCGCGGCACGGGATGCGCGAAGCGACCAACGCCATGTCCGGCGCGCCGCTCTTCTTGATGCCTGCGGCCAGCCCGGCGGCGTCAAAGCCCGTCACGGCGTAGGCGCCGGGCGTCGCGTCGAGGGAGAAATCTGATGCAGCGTTGGCTGCAGCTTGTGATGAATGGTCAGACATGGCGAAAATTCCTACTCCCGCTTGTCGGTAATTGTTGAATTGTTGATCGGTTGGTGCAACCAGGCGCGCAGCCGCTCGATCTGCTCCTGCACCGCACGGCGGCTGGTGCCGCCGGTTACGTCGCGGCGGTCGACGCTGGCCTCAAAGCTCCAGACCGCGACCACATCCTCGTCAAAGGCTTTATGCAGGGTCTGCAGGTCCTCCAGCGTCAAGTCGGGCAGCGCAACGCCCTGCACCTCGGCCATGCGCACGGCCGCGCCGGCCACGTGGTGCGATTCGCGGAAAGGCACGCCTTTGCGCACAAGGTACTCGGCCAGGTCGGTAGCCAGCATCTCGGGGCTGAGCGCGGCGCGCATGGGCAGCGGGTTAACGGTCAGCGTCGAGAGCACGCCGCAGGCGATCTGCAGCGAGGCGCTGAGGCTGGCAAAGGCATCGAACAGCGGCTCCTTGTCCTCCTGCAAATCCTTGTTATAGGACGTCGGCAGCCCCTTGAGCACTGTCATCAGCCCCGTCATCTGGCCCAGGACGCGGCCTGATTTGCCGCGCAGCAGTTCGAGCGCGTCGGGATTTTTCTTCTGCGGCATCAAGCTGCTGCCCGTACTGTAGGCGTCGGCCAGGGCGACAAAGCCAAACTCGCGGCTGCTGTAGATGATCAGGTCCTCGGCAAAGCGGCTGAGGTGAAGCATGGTCAGCGTGGCCCAGAAGAGAAACTCGGCAATAAAATCGCGATCGGCCACGCCGTCCAGGCTGTTGTAGGTGATGTCGGCAAAGCCCAGGTCTGCGGCCAGGGCGTGGCGGTCAATGGGGAAGGGGTTGCCTGCAAGTGCACCCGAACCCAGCGGCATGATATTGACGCGGGCGGACAGTTCGGCGAGGCGCTGGGCGTCACGCTGCCAGGCCCAGGTGTGCGAGAGCAGCCAATGGCTCCAGCGCACTGGCTGTGCCGGCTGCAGGTGAGTGTAGCCGGGCATGAGCAGATCGATCTCGGCGTCAGCGCGGTCGACAGCCACGGCGATCAACTGCTGCAAATAGCCGCGCAAACCGATAATGGCATCGCGCAGCCAGAGGCGCACGTCGGTAGCGATCTGGTCGTTGCGGCTGCGCCCCGTGTGCAGCTTGCCGCCCACCGCGCCGACCAGTTCGGTCAGCCGCCGCTCGTTGGCGGTGTGGATATCCTCGTCGCCCTCGACCAGGCTAAACGTACCCTGCGCCCATTCTTCGGCCACCTGCTCCAGCCCAGTGACAAGCTGCTCGGCCTCCGCCTCGGTCAGCAGCCCCGCCCGTGCCAGGGCTCGGGCATATGCCTGGCTGCCGCGAATGTCGGCCTGCCACAGCTGGCGGTCAAAGCCGATCGAGGCGTTGAATTGCTCCATCAGCGGGTCGGTTTTGCCCGTAAAACGCCCACCCCACAATTTCTTGCTCAACGAGTTACTCCCTTGTGCCCCTATGGTTCGACGGCAATCTTGTCCTTGGGCGCCATGTTGGCCGCCAGACGGTCAAAGCTTATCACACGCTCCTGGAAACGCACCCACAGAACGATGACCACGATTCCGATAAAACCGGCGATAAGGCCAAGCAGACCCGCCTCCGGTCCAAACGCGCCGCCTGTCCACAGGTCAGGGCCGGCCTGCTGTGTATCGAGCACACTGACCATATATAGAGGGCGACCACTGACCGGGAAGCCAAGCACACTGCCCTGTACGAAGTTCCACGTAAAGTGCAGCCCTATTGGCAGTGCCAGCTCACCCGTGAGCACGTAGCCAATGCCCAGGAAGGCGCCATAGAAGACCAGATAACCCGTGCTGAGCCACGAACTGTTGGGATTAGAGACGTGCAGCAGGCCAAAGATAAGCGAGGAGATCGCCCAGGCTACCAGGATGGACCAGCGCAGTCCAAAGAAGCGGAAGCCCTCGGCGAAGTTGAGCAGCTGGTTGCCCCGCGCAAGCAATTCCTCGGACACCGACACGACGATCGCCAGCACCAAGGGAGCCAGGATGGCGACGATGAAGGGAACACCCGGCGGCGCTGACCAGAAGCCGGTCACGTCGACCCAGCCCAACAGCCACTCGACAGTGAAGATAGCGCCCATCAGCACGGCGCCCAATGCCATGCCGAAAAGCAGGTCCAGCCACCAGCGGCGGTTGAAGTGAAATCCCCAGTCGGCAAGTGGACGAAAGTCGACAAAATGGGCGGTGAAGAGGGCCGCCAGCAGCACGGCGAAAAGGCGCAGCAGATCCAGGTAGATGCTAGCCAGCCACTGGCCACGGTCCCCCGCCAGCAGGCGAACCCATTCGCCCAGCATCAGGTGCAGGACCGCCGGGCCAAAGCCCCACAGGCCAAAAAAGATGCAGACGCGTACACCTGCGCGCAGCCGCCCTTCCGCTTCGTTCCAGAATAGTGCGCCTACCCAGCGCAGCAATGCGCGCATACTGCGCAACCCCGTATCCTCGCTGTCTTCTCGTGGGTGTACTTTTTGCTGTTGCTTTTGGTGTGTTGTCCTTCGCGCGCTTCGTGTCCTTTGTGGATCAATTGCTATTTTACCCAATGATAGAAAGTGACTACTCCCCACGCCTAAAGGCGGGGGATTCTAGGGATTGACTACCCATGCTCGCTAGTCCGCGGGCAAGTATGTTCAAAGCAGCGTTGTGATCACGGTTCAGTTTCAAACCGCAATTAGGGCAATCATGGACACGTACATGCAAGTCTTTGGGAACGATAGCATTACAACCAGAACACATTTGCGTCGTACCTCTGGGGTTGACTCGCACAACACCACGACCAGCATCTACCGCTTTGTACGTGGTGAACTGTACGAATTGATCCCAGGCTACATCGGCAATGCCCCGGCTGATCGTCCTGTTGCCATTGACCTGCATTTCCTGAATATCCAGGTCCTCGAACGCAATGAACTGATATTCGTTGACCAGCTTACGCGACTCTTGGTGCGCGAAGTTGCGCCGGCGATCGGCAGCGCGTTCGTAGGCATGACAAAGAGCGCGCACAACCTTGCGCCGTTCAGGGCTGCCCTTCGCAAACCGTTCCTTCTTACGTTGCAGGCGAGCAATGTCCTTTTCGTCCTGCTTCATCCAGCGTTGACGGTCAATCTTCTCGCCGTTACTCAGATAGGCAAAGGTAGTCAATCCGAGGTCTACACCAACAACCCTGTCGGTTGGTGGAAGAACGTTCTGCTCAGCATCGCAAGAAAAGCAGGCGTACCAGTTGCCAAGCGTGTCGCGCTGGACAGTCAGCGTACTGATTGTTCCAACTATGGGCCGGTGCAACTTAATCGGAACGCTGCCGATCTTGGACAAGAAAAGGCGTTGACCATCTAGCTTAAAACCAGACTGCTTGAAGGTGAAACTGTCGTACCGATCACGCCCTCTAAACCTGGGGTAGCCAGCCTCCTTCTCTCCCGCTTTGACACGGCGAAAGAAGGCTTGAAACGCCAGATCAACACGCTCTTGTGCGTTCTGCAAGACTTGCGAATGTGCTCCGGAAAGTTCCGGCTTGGCAACCTTCCATTGGGTGAGCAGCTTGTTTGTGTCGTACAGGGAAATTGTTTTCTTTTCTTCTTCCCAGGCGCGCTTACGGGTTGCCAGCGTCTCATTGTAGACCCATCGGCATTGCTCAAGCGCATTTCCCAGAGATGTTCTCTGGGCCCTGGTCGGGAACAGTCGGTACTTGAACGTCAACATACCGGCATTGTACCACATTATTACGCAGTTAACGAATTGCGTAACATCCTCCGCACAATAGTGCGGGCGGCTTACATCCCCATGCCTTCATGGAGGCGCATTACGCCGCAATTGGTAAACCTAAGCTTACGGAAGACAATACGGGCTTGTTGTAGAATATTCTCGTCTTCCAAGGCACAGTGAGAGGAATTTTGATACGGATTCAGCCGAAATGAGTGAAGCGAAACAGAACCCCAAAAGACACAGCGAGGAGTACCGGTCACAGCAAGCACCGGAGCAGGCACCGCAAGAGACCCCGGAACAGGAAGAGCAGGCCAAGAAGCCCGCGCCTAAGCGTACGCCCCAGGACTGGGACAACTTGATCAACCAGCGCATCGAGGAGGCCATGCGCAACGGCGCCTTCGACAACCTGCGCAACAAGGGCAAGCCGCTGGACACCTCGCCCGACCCGCATGTACCGCCCGACATGCAGATGGCCAATTCACTGCTCAAAAACAATGACCTCGCCCCCGCCTGGATCAGCGACCGTTCCGTCACGCTGGCGGCCATCGAACGCTTCCGCGAGAAATTACGCACGGTGGCCGCCGACTTTGCCAAAGCCCGCGCCGAAGCCACCACCCCGCAGCGCGGCCAACAGCTTGACGAAATGTGGCAGGCCTACGTCACAAGCTGGCGCGCAGAAGTGGTAGAGCTCAATAAGCGGATTTTGACGCAGAATCTCAAGCAGCCGGTGACGTTTCTGGAAATCTTTCCACTGCGGCTGGACGATGAACTGAAGAAGGTGGTGTAACAGTGTAGGGGCACAAGGTCCGCCGGAACAACGATCACCGCAGTGGTGATCGTTGTTCCGGCGGACCTTGTGCCCCTACAGTTGTGTGTGTGTGTGCGCGCGCGGCGTTCTTACGCGTGGCGGCGGATGAAGCGGTCCATGCGCTCAAGCGCTTTTTCGATATGGTCGACGCTGGCAGCGTAGGCGCAGCGGACGTGACCTTCGCCGCCGCAGCCAAAGGCGCTGCCGGGAATGACGGCCACATGCTCTTCGACCAGCAGCCGCTCGCAGAACTCGTGCTCGTTCATACCGGTGCTGCGGACGCTGGGGAAGGCGTAGAAGGCGCCCTTGGGCTCAAAGCAGGCGAGGCCAATTGCGTTCAGCCCATCCACGATGAGACGGCGGCGCATGTCATAGCTCGCCACCATCTGCTGGACATATTCCTCGCTGGCAGGGTCGGTGAAGGCCGCCAACGCCGCCTCTTGACCAGTCGTGGGTGCCGACATGATCAGGTACTGATGAATCTTGCGCATGGCGCCTAGGAGGTCTTCCGGCCCCAGTGCATAACCGATGCGCCAGCCGGTCATGGCGTAATCCTTGCTCATGCCGCCCAGGTGAATCGTGCGCTCGGCCATACCGGGCAGCGCCGCAAACATGATGTGGTCATGGTCGCCGTAAACCAGCCGGTCGTAAATCTCGTCGGAGATGACGATCAGGTCATGTTTCTCGGCGATACGGGCAATTTCGAGCATGCCGGCCATATCCATCACGGCCCCCGTAGGATTGCTGGGGAAGCCGATCAGCAGCGCCTTGGTATTGGGCGTGATGGCCGCCTCGATCGCCTCCGGGCTGACAAAGAAGTTGTCCTTGGCGTAGGTCGGCACATCGACCACGCTGCCGCCGGCGAGGATGACGCTGGCGGTGTAGGACACAAAGCACGGCTGCGGCACGATTACCTCGTCGCCCGGGTCGAGAATGGCCTGCATGGCCAGGTACATGGCCTCGCTGACACCGACTGTGATCAACACCTCGGTTTCGATATCGTAGGGACGGGCGCCGTAACGATCGCGCAGGTTGTTGGCCACCGCCTCGCGCAGTTCCCAGATGCCCGAGTTCGACGTGTAGGATGTGTGGCCGCGCTGCAGGCTGGTAATACCCGCTTGCAAGATCGGCGGCGGCGACACAAAGTCGGGCTCACCGATGCCCAGAGAGATGACGTCGTCCATGGTGGCAGCAATGTCAAAATACTTGCGGATGCCGGAAGGCGGCACGGTCTGCACGCGCTTGCTCAGGCGGCTGCTCATCGGGCGCAAAACACGGCTGTGGCGGCTGCTGTAGGTGCTGTTCATGGTCAATCCCTGGGTCAATCCCTGGCTGGGGGTGATGATGTGATTCATACGTTCGGTCCTCGCTTGGAGTCAATTCTTCATGCTTGTTGGATTGGCTCATAGAGCCTAAGCTTCTATGAGCGCCGTTTGTTCACGCCAGCCGGCAAAAGCCGCTTGCAACTTGCGGACCGGTTCCCCCCGCAAGCTGCCGGCGGCTAGCTGTGGCCAATCCACCGACTCCAAATCCACCGAAATTTCGCATACAATAGTCTCGTGGTAGTTCTATGTAGGGGCACAAGGTCTGGCGGTGAGGGCCTCGCCGTAGCGGCGAGCGTTGTTCCCGCCAGACCTTGTGCCCCTACGCCCATTACGTGAGATTTGCCCAGTACGTGTGCCAGTCGGTTGATTGTTCGTAGGCGTGGGCAGTACGCAAGATGCGTTCTTCGCCTAGATGTGGGCCAATCAACTGCAAGCCAATCGGCAGGCCGGCGTTGTCGAAGCCGCATGGCACGCTGATCCCGCACATGCCGGCCAGGTTGAGCGTGATCGTAAACACATCCATCAGGTACATCTCGAGCGGATTGTCGGTTTTCTCGCCGATGCGGAAAGCCGTGCTCGGGGCCACGGGGCAGGCGATCACGTCCACCGTCTCAAAGGCACGCTCGAAGTCCTGCTTGATCAGTGTACGGACCTGCTGCGCCTTAAGATAATAAGCGTCATAATAGCCGGCGCTGAGGGCGTATGTGCCCAGCATGATGCGGCGCTTTACTTCGGGACCAAAGCCTTCGCCACGCGACTGGCGGAAATTCTCAAACATGCTGTCCGCGTGGGCGCTGTAGCCAAAGCGTACGCCGTCGAAGCGCGCCAGGTTTGCGCTGGCCTCGGCCGTCGCCACCAGGTAGTAGACTGGCAGCGCCTTGTCCGTATTGGGCAGGCTGATCGGCACGATCTGGGCTCCAAGGCTCTGAAGCTGCACCACCGCTGCTTCGACCGCAGTCTTGACCTCGGGCTGCAGTCCCTCGATAAAATATTCCTTGGGCAGCCCAACGCGCAGGCCGCGTATCTCGCCCGTCAGCGCCGCCGAGTAGTCGGGCACCGGCACATCGAGGCTGGTGCTGTCACAAGGATCGTGCCCGGCGATTACCTCCAGCACGAGGGCGGCGTCGGCTACATCCTTCGCCAGTACGCCGATTTGGTCGAGGCTGGAGCCATAAGCAATCAACCCGTAGCGGCTGACGCGGCCGTAGGAGGGCTTGAGGCCCGACCACGCCGCAGTAGGAGGCGGGCAGTCGCACGCTGCCGCCCGTGTCGGTGCCCAGGGCGGCCAGCGCCAACTGCGCCGAGACGGCAGCGCCCGAACCGCCCGAGCTGCCGCCCGGCACCCGATCCAGGTCCCACGGGTTGTGCGTGGTGAAGTAGCCACTGTTTTCCGTGCTGGAACCCATGGCAAATTCGTCGGTGTTGGTCTTGCCCAGCATTACCATGCCGGCCGCTTCCAGCCGCTCGACGGCCGTGGCCGTAAAAGGCGGTGCGTAGTTCTCGAGGATGCGGCTGCCGGCGGTCGTGCGTACGCCGGCGGTGGAGAGCACATCCTTAATCGCCAATGGCAGACCCAACAGGGGGGCCATCCTCGCCGCGGCGACGGCGGTCGTCGGCGAGCTTGGCCTGGGCCAGTGCCCGTTCGGGCGTGACCGTCAAATACGCTTTCACGCTGGGGTCAACGGCGGCGATGCGATCGAGCAGCGCCTGGGTGAGTTCGACAGATGAAAACTGACCGGAGCGCAGGCCGGCGCAAGCTTCGGCGAGCGTCAACTCGTGTAGTTGCTTAGTTTGCTGTTTGAACTGCGGATTGAGCTTTTGCGTCATGGGAGTACGCCTGCTATTCCTCAAAGACAGCGGCAACGCGGAAGAAACCGTTGGCGGCGTCGGGGGCGTTGGCCAAGGCGGCGTCATTGGACAGAGACGGGTGAGGCGTATCCCCGGCCATCACGTTCGCAAGCGGCAGTACGTAGGGCGTGGGGGGCACGTGGCTCGTATCCACCTGCTGCAGAATTTCGGCGTAGTCGAGGATAGCCGAAAGCTGCTCTGTGTATTGGTGGATTTCCTCCTCCGTCAGCCGCAGCTTGGCCAGTTCAGCGACGTGGCGCACCTCGTCAATTGTCAAATGCATTGGGTCTGATCTCCCCCAACAAAAACGTCGTGGCTGTTATGCCCACGACGTCGTTTGTGCTGCTCGGTCTGCGATTGCAGGAACAAACAAAAACGCCGTGGCACGTGTCCACGGCGCTGGCGACCTATCGGCCATCACCGGGACACGCGTCTAGCTGCGGCTGCCGCTGCAACGGCGGCAGCAACTGCGACTGCGATGTTTGGGTGGGCGCAGGCAACAAACAGGTTCATGATTAAAGGCAGTATAGCCAGCGGGGGAAGGCATGTCAAATTGTATTTGGCGGTACAAACATTACGGCGAGTCGCTACAGAGATGCATGTACCGGGAACGACATAGCCCGGGGTTTGGCGCCCCGGGCTATGCCGTCTCACAACCTATTCAACCCACACCACGAAGGAGAAAGGAGAACCCAGATCAGGCAGCAACCACGTCCGGGGTTTCCAGCAACACATCGATCTCACGCAGAACCGTCACGCGGTTCTTGCCCTTGACCTCGTACTCACGAATCTCGATCAAGCTTTCCTTGGGCATGCCGGGCAGCTTGGCGACGATGTCCTTGGCGGCCATCTCGTCGTAGCCAGGAATCACGGCTTCCATGACTTTCTCGACCTCGATCGCCACGTCCTTCATGACTTCCTCGGCCTTGGGCTGGAACTGGCCCAGGAACTTCTCGACCTCGGCCACGACGGACTTGGCGTTCTTGGAGACGACGTCATAGCCGTCCTCGACCACGTCAACGACCTTCTTGACCTGCGGCTGCTCCTGCACCTGCTCCTGCATCTTGTTGAAGCGCTTGCCGAAATCCTGCTCAAGCTCTTCGCCGCGCTTCTCGGCCTTGTCGACGAAGCTCATTCCGCTGCCCCAGAAGTCCTGCGCCTTGTCATATGCGAGACCCCAGACGCCGACGCTGGCCAATACGACCTTGCGGCCCATATTCTTTGCCGACTGCATGCCATCCTCGACCTTTTCCTGCACGTCGCGCAGGTCGACATTCATGGCTGACTTTTCGCTCATAATCCGTCACTCCTCATTGGTGAACACTCTTTAGTGTCGACACCTAGAAAACAGGTTCTTGACGCAAATCCGTTTCACAAATTTCATAACGCAGTGCGTTACAAGTGCAGTATAACGCATTGCGTCATGAATGTCAAGCATCAGTTTTGTGAATTTTGAAGCTGATCGGCCAAGGAACGAATCTCCTGCTGCATGACGAGCTGCTTGCGCCAGTGACCGGGGATGGCAGACTCGCCGTAGAAGGCGCCTGCCACCTGGCCGCAGACGGCAGCGGTCGTGTCGGCATCGTCGCCCAGGTTGACGGCAGTAAGGATCGCGTCACGGAAGCTGTCTGTGTGCCAGAAGGACCACAAGGCGGCCTCGAGGCTGTCCACCACGTAGCCCGAACCGCGGATCTGGTCGGCGCTCTTGGCGCGATAGGCGCCGGCGGCGATCGGTTGCAGCTTAGGGCCCAGGCTTGGTCCACCCGCCAGGACGGCGTGTGGACCAAGTAGGATGGTGGGCTTGTCGGCTCCGTCCAGGGCGGCAAGCAAGATAGCGGCGAAGAGGCGGCAGGCGTCGAGGCACTCCTGCGCGGCATGGGTGGTGCGTGAGCTCTCGACGGCGTAGGCGATAGCGGCCTGCGGGTCACGAGCGAAAAACATGGGGACAGGAGCCAGCCGCATGATCGAGCCGTTGCCGGCGCTGTGTGGGTCGTCCGAGCCGCTGAAAGGATCGCCGCTGCGCTCGAAGCGCGCCAGGGCAGAACTGGTGGCATTGCCGATGTCAAAGCAGCGCCCAATGCTCGAGAGATACCCTTCACGATACCAGCGCAGGTAGCGTTCCATCTGGTCGAGCGCGTCAAACCCGTGCTTCTCCACCAGGCTGGTAGCGAGGCAAAGCGCCATCGAAGTGTCGTCCGTCCAGGCGCCTGTCGGGAGAGAGAAGGGCCCGCCGCCAGTCATATCCTTGACAGGAGCAAACGATCCGCGCGGCTTGAACTCGACCGACGTGCCCACGGCGTCGCCGACGGCCAGGCCGATCAGGCAGCCGCGGAAACGATTCGTCCTGCGCCCCTCTTCGGCCTTGCTCGCCTGCACATCACCCGACCCTTGCGTAGCCCGCATGCTTTTATGCGGGCCGCCCGCCACGCCCTCGTGCGGGTCTGCGGGCACGCCCTCGTGCACGTGTTCATCAGCCGGCGGCCACGGTGGATTCGGCCCAACCTGATATATTCCCCCCTGCCGTGTCAAAAAACCATAATCGACCAAATACCGGCGCAGCGTTACATGGTCAATCTCATGCCCGCGCAACAGGTCGTTGATCTCGGACTCGCGATAGGTGGCATCGGCTCGAATCGGGCTGGCAACCCAAGCCAGCACTTCCATACGCGCCTCGTGCTTGGTGGGCAAGTGGGTGAGAACGCCCTTGCGACCATAACGCTTGAGGATTTCATCTTCTGTCATGAGTAGTCTCCACGGGTCCAATACAAAAACCTGGAATGACCTTGTGGCCATTCCAGGTTTGTTCGCCGTCTCGTAGCGGGGGATTCGGTTGCGTGCGCTAGGCCGCCGCTGCGAAGTTCGGATCGCGGTACTTCTTGCCTTCCTCGATCAACATGACCGGGATGCCATTGCGGATGGGGTACTTGTACCCATTGCGCGGGTTGAGCAGGAACTTGCCGTCGTCCACCAAGGTCAGCGGGCCTTTGTCTTCGGGGCAGACCAGGATCTTGAGCAGTTCATCGCTGATCTTGCCGCCGAGCGGTGCTTCGTCCAACGACTTGATAGGCTGCGACGGCAGGACGCCACTGCGAGCGGCAGAGCTGCTGTTGGCGGGGGCCAGGAAGCGCTTCAAGGCGTAGGCGATGCCGGCAAGTATGGCGACGACAAACAGGATCTGGAATAGTCTCTTCATTTGCTTGCTCCAGTTTGTACGATACGAAACGGACGATCAATCTTGAGTTATCTTAGCACAAGTGTACAGACAGGTGGAAATTTAGCGCAATATGCCGACTCGCTTGCAGCAAGGATGGTCGAAGACGGAAGCTGTGTGCGGCGCGTCGACCAATTCGCTCGTGAGGTCTTGCCCGGGCCAGTGCTGATTCTCATGCAAGGCGCGCCGCCATTTGGGGCAGTCCGTCACGTCGTAGACTACGCCGGCATAGCCGACATACTTGCGGTAGCCGCGCTCGCCATTATACGCACGTAACTGCTGGTCGGTGAACTCGCGTTCGATCATTGCCGTTGCTCCTCTCTCGTGCCACTATTGTATACTCAGCGCGGATACACAGCACAATACACACCGGCAGCAGGGCCGACTGGCTTGGATCATGCATCTCATTCTGTTCCTCGTTGGACTAATCTGGTTGGCCACCGTGATAGCAATGCGCACGTGGGGGCGCCATTCCCATAGCCGCTCGGGGCAGTCCGCCTGGCGCGACGTGCTGGCCGGCGGCGCCTTGTTTGTGCTCGTCGGGGCATTTTTCTGGCGCACATTGAGCGGCGATGTCTACCAGCCGGCGGACGGCGGCGACCTGGTCTCCTTTCTGTTCCCCACCTATCGCTTCGCAGCAGGCGAACTGGCGGCCGGACGCCTGCCGCTGTGGAATCCAACCTTGTACGGCGGCGCCCCCTTCGTAGGCGACATCCAAGCAGGGTTCCTGTACCTGCCCAACCTGGCGTTGTTTCTCATCAACCCTGCATTTCCCTATACGAGCTTGCAGTGGCTGGCGATTCTGCACCTGTTCTGGGCGGGCCTGGGCTTATATGTGCTGCTGCGCACGCTGCGCTTGGAGACGATAGAGCAAACGGATTCGGGCGTGTCGCCGGCCGAGCGAGCGCACATCTCACGGACGGCAGCTTTGTTTGGGGCGCTGGCGTTTGCGCTGTGCGACCCGCTGTTCATCCACCTGGGCAACCTGAACCTGATCGCCGTGTTGAGCTGGTTGCCGTGGATCCTGGCAGTGTATGTTCGAGCGCTCGAGTCAGCGCGTTGGGGAACGAGTTGGCGATATGGATGGGGGTGGGCTGCATTGGCCGGGGTGCTGCTGGCGGTAAGCAGCTATGCCGGGCATGCGCAGAGCACACTCTATGTGGGGCTGGCGCTGGCGCTGTATACATTGGGATGGCTCGTGCAGACATGGCTGGCGCCAGGCCCGCAGGTGGGCCTGCGGACTGAACAAGGCGACGTGCGGGCCGAACAAGCGGGCATGGTGACTGGACCAGAACGCCGCCGCACCGTGTTGCATGCGCTGGCGTTGGGCGTCGCGGTGGTCGTAACTGCCACGCTTCTGATGGGGCCAATCCTGCTGCCGGCAATGGAGATGACGCGTTACACGGTGCGGGCGGAATTTACGTATCAGGATGCGGTAGCCTATTCGCTGGCCCCGGTGCAGGCGCTGGTGGGCTTGGTGACGCCGGGCTTTTTTGGCCGCGGACCGGCACTGCATTGGAGCCTGTGGGAGCGGGTGGAGTTGCCCTACCTAGGCGTGCCGACACTGATCCTGGCCGTGGCCGGCCTGCTGCTGGCGGGACGCGAGCGGCGGCGTTGGCTGTGGGTCTGGTTGGGCATGGCCATCTTTGGCCTGCTGCTGAGCCTCGGCGTCTATGGCATCGTGCACGGGCTGTTGACGTGGCTGCTGCCGTTCTTTGACCAGTTCCGCGCCCCGGCTCGCGCCCTGATCCTGTGGGCGCTCGGCATGTGCGTGCTGGCGGCAGTGGGGTTCGATTTGGCGTTGGAACGTACGCTGGACAATATGTCCCCGGGGCGTTCCGACGTCTTGAGGACATCGGGCACACGCGCTTTCAATGCCTTTGTACGCTGGGGTGCACTGCTCCTGGGGATCGTGGCCGTGCCGCTGAGCTTCCTGGCATTGTTCTTGACGCAAGCCGACAAGACGGCATTTCTGCGGGCATCGCTGGCGTCGCTGGCATTAGTGCTGGCACTGGTGGCGTGGCTGGCGACATGGATCATCCTGGCAGCAGTGCGGCGTGGCAAAATCGGCATGCTGCCGGGCGGGACGCTGCTGATCGCCCTGCTGTTCTTTGAACTGGCCGCGGCGGGAGCGTACACGGACATCAGCCCCAGCGACCCCACACGCGGCTTCCAGCATCCCGAGATCGTCGAATTCCTGCGCGCTGACCCCGACCTGTTCCGCATCGACACCGATACGGACATTGCGGACTTGTGGCAGCCGGATACGGCGGCGCTGGCGGAGCTGCAGGACGTCCACGGCGTAGCCAACCCGCTCCTGCTGCGCAGCGCACGTGACTTCTGGCAATCGACCGGGGGGCGTGAGACGCGCCGCTACGACCTGCTCAACGTCAAGTATGTGCTGGTGCGGTCGGGCACGCCGCTGCCTGAGGGAAAGTTCGAGCGGGTGCTGGGGCCGGTGGGCGAGTTGGAGGTTTATCGCAATAACGATTTTGCGCCGCGGGCCTGGTGGACGCCAGGTAACGCCGATTTAGGGAATCTACACCTGCCGGATCAGCCGCGCGCAGCGCAGGTGACGCACTATGCGCCGACAGCGATCGACGTGCAGGTGGATGCGCCGGACGCCGGTTACCTGGTGCTGAGCGAGACTTCGTATCCCGGCTGGTCGGCGACGGTCAACGGGCAGGCTGCACCCGTCGAGCAGGTTAACGGCGCGCTGCGGGCGGTGCCGGTGCCGGCAGGAGGGGCAAAGGTCAGTCTGCGTTATTGGCCCGCGAGTTGGACGTGGGGGTTGATCATGGCGGCGGCAGGACTCGTGTTCGTTGTGATGGCGATGTTCCTGCGCCCGCGCAAGACGAGGCCACGTTAATGCGCGATCACCTGTTGGCGATCGACAATGGAACGCAAAGCGTGCGGGCCCTGGTTTTTGACCTGGCCGGCAACCTGGTCGCCAAGGCACAGGTCACGATCGAACCCTACTTCTCACGCCAGCCGGGGTGGGCCGAACAGAACCCAGACTATTATTGGAGCTCTCTGTGCGCCGCTTGCCGGCAGTTGTGGGAGAAGGCGCCTGAGCTAAAACAAACCATTGCCGGGGTGAGCCTGACGACACAGCGCGCCACGGTCATCAATGTGGACCGCAAGGGGCGCCCACTGCGCCCAGCCATCCTGTGGCTCGACCAGCGGCGCACGGAAGGGCAGCGCCCGCTCGGCGGCCCGTGGGGGCTGGCGTTCAAGCTCTCACGCATGAGCGAGACGATCTCGTACATTCAGGCGGAGGCGGAGGCAAACTGGATTCGCACGCATGAGCCTGAGATCTGGGCTGAGACATACAAATTTGTCTATCTCTCCGGCTACCTGACGTACCGCCTGTGCGGGCGGTTTGCCGATTCGGTCGGCTGCCAGGTGGGCTTCATGCCATTCGATTACAAGCGCCTGCGCTGGGCGGCAGGTTGGGATTGGAAGTGGCAGGCGGTGCCGATGGCGCGCGACCTCCTGGTGGATCTGGTGCCGCCAGCAGGGCAGCTGGGCGCGATCAGCGCCGAAGCGGCCGAAGCGACGGGCATCCCGGCGGGCCTGCCATTGATCGCCGCCGCCGCCGACAAGGCGTGTGAAGTCATCGGCGCAGGCAGCCTGGCCGCGCACACGGGCTGCATCTCCTACGGCACGACGGCGACCATCACCAACACCCAAACTCGTTATGTCGAACCGATTCCACTGATTCCGCCCTACCCTGCGGCCGTGCCCAATGCCTACAGCCTGGAGGTGCAGATCTTCCGCGGCTTCTGGATGGTGAGCTGGTTCAAAAAAGAATTTGGCCAGGTCGAGCTGCAGCTGGCCCAGGAACAAGGCATCGCGGCCGAGGTGCTGCTCGACCAATTATTGGCCGAAGCGCCGGCGGGGTCGATGGGACTGGTCCTGCAGCCATACTGGTCGCCTGGCCTCAAGTTGCCGGGGCCAGAAGCCAAGGGAGCGGTGATTGGCTTTGGCGACGTGCACACCCGGGCACACCTCTACCGCTCCATGATCGAAGGGCTGGCTTACGGGCTGCGCGAGGGCAAGGAGCGCCTGGAGCGGCGCACCGGCACGCCGATCACTGAGCTGCGGGTGTCAGGCGGCGGGTCGCAGAGCGATGCGGTAATGCAGTTGAGTGCCGACGTCTTTGGCCTGCCGGCCATTCGCCCTCATGTGTATGAAACTTCGGGGCTGGGAGCCGCGATCGACGCCGCTGTCGGTCTGAAGCTGCATCCCGATTTTGACACGGCCGTGCGCGAAATGACACGTGTGGGCCGCGTATTCGATCCTGATCCACAGACACACGCCCTTTACGATGCGCTGTATCGCAGGGTCTACTTAAAGTTGTACGAGCGGCTGAAACCGTTGTACAAGGAAATCCGCGAAATTACCGGGTACCCGCGCTAGTGTGGGCTGGATAGGATGAAAAACTCTTTATGTCCGAAATTTATCTAATCAATGTCACCGGCAAAGACCGCACCGGACTGGTCGCACGCTTCAACGGTATCCTGGCCGACCACGCCGTCAACGTGCTTGACATCGGCCAGGCCGTGATTCACGACTACATCTCACTGGGAATCCTGGTGGAGCTGCCCGACGAACACCAGTCGTCGGTGCTCAAGGACCTGCTGTTTGCCGGGCACGACCTGGGGCTGGACGTGCGCTTCCGCCCCACCTCGCTTGACGACTACGAGACATGGGCAGCCGCAGGCGGCAAGGAGCGCCGCGTGATCACCCTGCTGGGACGTCGCTTGTCAGCCGAACACATCGCGCGCGTGGCGGCTGTCTGCGCCGCCAACAACCTCAACATCGACGTGATCACCCGTCTTTCCGGCCGGCCCTCACTGCGCAACCCGGCGCGCCATCCCAAGGCGTGCGTGGAAATGACCGTGCGCGGCCCAGTCGGCGATGACAAGGCCATGCGCGAACAGTTGTGGCAGGTTTCAAGCGAAACGGGGATCGACATCGCCTACCATGCCGACGACATCTACCGCCGCAACCGCCGCCTGGTGGCTTTCGACATGGACTCCACCCTGATCCAATGCGAGGTGATCGACGAGCTGGCGCGCCGCGCCGGTGTGGGGCCGCAAGTCGCGGTTATCACCGAGGCCGCCATGCGCGGCGAACTCGACTTCAGCCAGAGCCTCACGCGGCGCGTCGAACTGCTGGCGGGGTTGGACGAGGCGGTGTTAGCCGAGGTGGCCGAGACTCTGCCCCTCTCCGAGGGAGCGGAACGCATGGCCGGTACGCTTAAGCGCCTGGGCTACAAGCTGGCCATTCTCTCCGGCGGCTTTGACTACTTTGGACGACGTGTGCAAAAGCGGCTTGGTTTTGACTACGTCTTTGCCAACAAGCTGGAGATCGTGGACGGCAAGTTGACCGGCCAGTTGGAAGGCGACATTGTGGACGGCACACGCAAAGCCGAGCTGCTGGCCATGCTGGCGGCACAGGAAGGCTTGTCGCTCGAACAGACGATTGCCGTGGGCGATGGGGCCAACGACCTGCCCATGCTTGGTGTGGCCGGGCTGGGCGTGGCCTTTCATGCCAAGCCTATCGTGAAGCGACAGGCAGAACGCACGATCACAGACGTGGGGTTGGATGGCTTGCTGTACCTGATTGGCATTCGCGAACGGGAGATTGTCGAGAACTAGGTGCGAATGCACAAGCACGCGCGTCCATCTTGGTGGGTGCACCTGGCTGCCGGACTGGTCCTGGCCGCGTTTGTGGCTGCACTCTATTATCCGTTGCTGTTTACAAACCGGGTGCTGGCCACTGGCGACATCCTGCTGTATTTCTACCCCTATCGCGACTTCGTGGCGAATGCACTGCGCGAGGGGCGCATCCCCTTCTGGAACCCGTACCTGTTTGGCGGCACGCCGCTGCTGGCCAACCCGCAGGCAGCGGTTCTCTACCCGCTGCACTGGCCGCTCATCTGGCTGCCTGTCACCAGGCAGGTCTACTGGAGCGCAGCAATCCACACCTGGCTCCTGGGCGCGGGCGGCTATTGGCTGCTGCAGCGCTGGGGAAGCGGCGTGTGGGCAAGCCTGGTCACGGCCCTGGTGCTGAGCGGCGCCGGGATCGTAGGCGGGCTGATGGGTCACCTCAACCAACTCAACGTGGCGGCATGGGGGTTGTGGGCTGTGTTGTGCGTAGAGGGGACGAGCCGCAACGTTAAGGAGCGTTGGGGCGCAGTGCCTGGGGTGCTGGCGCGCAGCGTGGCGCTGGGGATCGTGGTGGCGCTTATGCTCCTGGCTGGTCACACGCAGACGGTCTACATCGTGCTGTTTGGGCTGGGTATCTGGTGCTTGTGGCCCCTCGTGGAGCGGCAGTGGCGTGAAACGCTGGCACGTTTGACCGTCTATGCTGTGGGCGTATTCTTGGGAGTGCTGGTCAGTGCACCCCAGCTGTTGCCCACCTGGGAGCTTAGCGGCCTCGGGCTGCGCACAGGGGGCCTGAGCTACCTTGATGCCACAAGTTTCAGCTTGAAGCCGCTGCAACTACCCTGGACGTTGCTGCCTGCGTACGGGCTGCTAAGCTTGGAGGCAGTCTTCGACACCCCCGCTTACACCGAATTTGTCGCCTATGTGGGGGTTATCGGGCTGGCGCTGGCGCTGCTTGGCGCTTGGAAAGGGCGTGGGCGCGCGCGTGCCTTTGGCCTGCTGTTTGTCGTATTTGGGCTGACGCTGGGGCTGGGTCGCTGGAACCCACTCTACTTTGTGCTGCACGCACTCGTGCCCGGCTTTGACCTCTTTCGTGTGCCCGCCCGCTGGATGCTTCTCTACACCTACGGCGCCGGTGTGCTGGCGGGGCTGGGGGCACAGTGGCTGCTGCGGTGGCTGGCACAAAGACAGGATGGGCAGAGGGGCAAGACCGCGGTGCGCTGGGCGCCTCCACTGCTGCTGTTGCTGCTGGCGGTAGAACTGCTGCTGGCAGCGCGCAGCCTGCCGCACACCCACCCCACCGCTCCTGAGGCCGTCGACGGCGTGCGTTCGGCCCCGGCCCACCTGCTGACTGACCCCAACCGGGAAGTCAATGGTCCAGCGGCGGGCGGCCGCTTCTTGGGCTTGAGCACGATCACCTTTGACCCGGGCGACATGGCTGACTACCAGCGCATCATGCTCGAAGGCAACCCACCACAGCTGGACCAGGCCACCTTTGACGATCTGGTGATCGCGCAGAAGGTGCAGGAGCTGCTGGTACCCAACCTGGCGCTGCTGTGGCGCATCCCATCGTTCGATGGCTTTGACGGCGGCGTGCTGCCCCTCCAGCGCTACAACCAGTTCGCCCAACTTCTAATCCCACCCGACGAACTTGTACCCGACGGCCGCCTGCGCGAGCAGTTACAGGCGATCCCGGCTGCGAGCTTGCTCAACCTGATGAACGTCCAGTTTCTGATAACCGACAAGGTACGCGACCTTTGGTTTGAAGATGTGTACTATGACAGGCAGATTGGCGCACGTCTTTCCCAGGCGCAGCCGGCAACACAGGTCGCAGTAGAGCGCGCAGACGTCCTCGAGGCAACGCACCTGGACCTGATCGCCTTTGCCGAAGCCGGCGACGACGTGTGGGCTGCACTGGCGGGCACGGCAACCCCGGTTGCGAGTGTAAACGTGCGCAGCAGTGACGGCATCTCCCAAACGTTTACCGTAACCGCAGGCGGCGCCACGGGCGCGCAGTTGGCGGACGGTTCGCTCGACAGCCCCCTGGCGCAGGCAAGTGGCGCCACGGTCGCCGCCCGCGACGTGGATGCAGGCCGCCAGGAGTATCGCGTACGCTTGCCCTTCGACGCACCGTTTACACCCGAAACAGTCGAGGTTCGTTTGCTCGATGACCGCTTTGCCGTTGCGGTGCAAGCAGCCACGCTCTACGATGAACGGACCGGCATGTTTACGGCTCTGTTGCCGAGCGATCGCGGCCATTTTGGCCGCGTGCACAGCGGCGACGTCAAGATCTATGCAAACCAAGATCTGTGGCCGCGCGCCTATATTGCCACGCAAACAGCGGCAGCGGACGGACCTGAACAAGCCACCGCCTTGCTCCGTGAGCAGTTGGCCGGCAGTGCCCGCGTGTCCCCCTTGACGGTAGTCGAGGGGTTGGCTGCGTTGCAGGGCAGCAACGGCGGGGGCATTTCGTCAGCGCAGATCGTCGCCTACGCCCCGGAACGTGTAGAGGTGCACACCAGCAGCGCAACCCCCGGCGTACTCGTGTTAGCCGACGCACTCTATCCGGGCTGGCGTGCCAGCGTCGATGGGAAAGCAGCGGCGATTTACCCGGCCAACGTGTTGTTTCGCGCCGTGCCGTTGCCGGCAGGCGAGCACACTGTCGTCTTCACGTTTGAACCGAGCGGCTGGCGGCTGGGTCTGGGTGTAGCTGGGATTGGCATATTGCTGATGGCAGTTCTAGGGCTCCTGGCGTGGCGGGGCTTTCGGCGGCGGCGCGACCATGCGGTATAATGCGCGCTACCCGGCTCAAGCCGGTTGGCTTAGACGCCATGAAGGAGCCTCTGCATGAATGTATTTAACCGCATCGTAGCCATCCTGCTGTGGCTGGCCTTGCTTGTTGCCGCCTTTACGCTGGCCGTAGCGCCGATGGCGAGCGCAGCATGGCTGCAAACGCAGGCAGACGCGCTTGCAGGTCAGTTGGCACAGTGGCAGCAAGCGAACCCCACGAACTTCCTGATCTGGCAGGCTACAATCGGCATCGGTGCGCTGCTCTTGTTTGGCACGCTGCTGTTCTTCGAAGTGCTGAGCGGACGCCCGCGCGGCGTGCGCATACACACCACGGAAGGCGGCTCGGCCGAGCTTGACCCCAACAGCGTAGGGCGAAGACTGCAGTGGCATCTTGACCAGTTGGCCGAGGTCATCACCGTCATTCCCGCCGTCAAGTCACGCGGCGGCGCCGTGGACATCCGTCTCGAAATTGAAACTGCACCCGACATCGATATTCCCATGAAGACGGATGAAGTCGTCGGCGTCACACGCGAGGTGATCGAACGCGATATGGGCTTGAGGTTGGGCAAGCTGGATGTGCGCATTCGCTGTGCGCCATTTGAGCCGGAATGGAACAACTGACGGGTGCGGAAGAGACAGCGCGCATGAACGTTTCACCCGCCGGTCCAACCCAGAAGATGACGCTGCGCCGCTTCGTAAGCGTCACTTTCGACAACTTCCGCCAGTTGATCCAAACCATCGCCACGCCGACCACCAGCCTGCCGATGCCGACCTTGATGACGCCACCGAAAACGAACGGCGCAGCAACCAAAGACAGCCAGCCTCAGCCTGCGGAGCCGATAAGCATGGAAACTGACACATTTGGCGGCGACACCCTGGATACTGACAGCGCTGAAGCGCAACCGGCACCGTCAGTGGGCGGCGTGGTGGAAGCTGAGGTGGAAGCTGAGGTGGATGATCCTTCCGCGCAGCTGAAACACGGGCACGAGGGCGTGCCGGCGGACCCGCACGAGGGCGTTGCACATGAGGATGACGAGACTGGACAGGCAGATGAGCCGACCGATCAGGCAGACGGGTTCACCGTAGATTTTCCGCTGGCGGCAGCCTTGGAGAGCCTTTTGTTTGTATCGGACGAGGCCGTCGAGCCGGTCCAGTTGGCCCGTGCCCTGGGGATCGCTCCCGCCGAAGCCGAGGCAGGGTTGCAGGCGCTGGACGCCGCCTACCGCGAGGGCGGTCGTGGGCTGCGCCTGCAAACGCGCAATGGCCGCTACCAACTGGTCACCGCACCTGAGGCGGCGAATCTGATCGAAACGTTTCTCAACTTGGATACCAGCACCAAGCTGAGCGCGCCTGCGCTCGAAACGCTGGCCGTCGCCGCCTACCGCCAGCCGGTGACGCGTGCGCAGATCGAGGCCGTGCGCGGCGTAGACTGCTCAGGCGTGCTGCGTTCGCTGCTCCAGCGCGGCCTGCTCGAGGAAGTAGGTCGCCTCGATGCGCCGGGCCGTCCGGTCCTCTATGGTGTGACAGATCTGTTCATGCACCACTTTGGCCTCACCGCCTTGCATGAACTTCCACCCCTCGAAAGCACCGAGCTGGCGCGCATCGAAGAGGCCATTGACCAACAGTTATAACGCCCAAAGCCACTCCAACGTCCAGTAAGCACGCCCACCTGCGGTCATAATCGTCCAGTGAGCACGCCTACGTGCGGGTGACCTTGGCAAAGCTCCCGCAGAATTCGCAAAGTAGTTGGATGTCAGCCTGTTTGTTGGTAAAATGTCATGTAGTCTGACAGGCAACGTGGCATGATTGCAGTGGTGCATTACACTTGTGTCACGGGCAGCGAACGTTGGTCAGTCCATCGTGGCGCTGGCCGTCAGCAATCCGCGATTGGAGGCTTTATGGAGTTCCGGCGACGCTGGATGTGGACGTTGCTGGCCGGTATGTTGATCGCCGGCCTGTTCGTCGCATCCGCACTACCTATCCTGGCCGCCGAGAAGAGCATTGTCTGGGATCGTTTCGACGCCGATATCACCGTCAATACGGACGGGACATTCGACGTGGCCGAACAACAGGCAATCCGCTTCGTCGACGGCACCTTTAGCTTTGGCTACCGCAGCATCCCAAAACAGAATTTATCCCATATCAGCGACTGGGCCATCACCGACGCTTCCGGCAATACGTATACCATGGCCGGCTGGGGCGAAGAACCGTACACATTCTCGGTGGACGACCAGGGCGACCAGTACGTGATCAAATGGTACTTTCCCACGACCGACCAGCCTGAGACCTACACGCTGAGCTACAAGGTTCACGACGGTCTGCGCTATTACACAGGCGGCGACCAGCTATGGTGGAAGGCAGTCTACAGCGACCGCCAGTTTCCGGTCCTGGCCAGCCGCGTGCGCGTGATCTTGCCGGCGCCTGCCATGGCGCAGCAGTATGCCGCCTATATCAACGGCAGCGATGCACGTGACCGCGTCAACGCCGAGGTGCTCGACGAAGGCCGGGCCGTCATTTTCGACACGCTGGACACGCTTGATCCAGGCGAGGAGTTGGAGGCGCGCGTGGAGTTCACGCCTGGCGTCGTAGCCGGCGCGCCCGCCAGTTGGCAGGCGCAAGCCGACGCCGCAGCCGCACAGCAGGAAGCCGACCAGGCAATGCGCGACCAATGGGCTCCATTGGCCAATGTGTCATTTGGTACCATCGGCCTGCTGCTCCTGTTTGGCGGGCCGGCCTTGGTCTACCTCCTATGGTATCGCAAGGGCCGCGACAAGCCCGTGGCACGTGTGGCCGACTACTTGCCCGAGCCGCCCGACAGCCTCGCACCCGGCTTGGCAGGCACCTTGATCGATGATAAGGCCGACATGCAGGACATCATGGCCACAATCGTCGACCTGGCGCGGCGCAAAGCCATCAGTATCACGGAAGACAAGGAAGAAGGCTTCTTCCGCATGAGCACGGACTTCATCTATCGCCGCGAGGACAAGAGCGTGCAGATGTCTCCCTTCGAGCTGAAGCTGATCGATGGCATGTTTGGCTCGCGCGACGAAGTGCGGCTGACAGACCTCAAGAACAAATTCTATCAGTATCTGCCCGGCATTAAGACGGCGATGTATGACGAGCTGATTCAGCTTGGCTACTATCGCGAAAACCCGGAGCGCGTGCGCACGCAGTTTGGCTGCCTGGGTGGGGCGCTGATTGCCGTGGCCGTGGCCGTAGGCTTTGTCGGCCTGGTCTTCTTCTCTGACTTTTCCATCGCTGGTGTATGCCCCGGCCTCGGCCTGTTTGTGACGGCGATCGCCCTGATCACTATCGCCAATGCCATGCCGCGCAAGAGCGACACCGGCTCTGAGGCGGCGGCACGCTGGAAGGCATTCAGCGAATACCTGCGCAACATCGACAAATACACCGACGTGGAGGCGCAAAAGGAGATCTGGGACCGCTGGCTGCCCTACGCCATCGCCTTTGGCTTTGACAAGGAGTTTATCCGCAAGTTCGAGAGCGTGGACGCACCGGCTCCCGGCTGGTACATTCCTTCGCCCACCCTATATGGACCCTATCACCGGCGCTACTACGGGCCGGGCAGCGGTCCCGTTGTCGTCGGCGGCTGGCCGATGGGCGACATTGGCGAAGGAGGATCTGCGGGCGGAGGTGGCAGCCTGGGCGGTGGTCTGAGTGACGCCAGCCGCGGCATGGGCGCCAGCCTGTCTAGCATGAGCGTGGGTTTGGGCGCCCTGCTCACCAGTGCCAGTTCGACATTTGCCAGCCGGCCGTCCAGCTCAGGCAGCAGCGGCGGTGGAGGCTGGAGTGGCGGCGGCGGCTGGAGTGGCGGCGGCTCGTTCGGCGGCGGCGGGGGCGGCGGCGGGGGCGGCGGTTTCGGTTGATCCCCATCGGCCGCCACCTGGCGCCGGCACTTGCAGCTGGCATAGAATCATGGCAGATCGACCTTCCGCTTGGGATACAAAGGAGTAGACGATGGTTGGTTCGGGCAAGACACTCGGTATCATCTTAATGATCGGCGCCGGCCTGCTGCTGATCGCCTTCGGCGCCTGGGCGACGACGGCGCTGCTGTCAAGCGAAACCACCTCGGGCGGGGCTGTGCTCGGCATACTGCTTGCACTGCTCGTGATTGCACCTGTCTTTGGTATCGGCGCTTATCTCTTCCGCAAGGGCGGCCAGGAGCAGCGTGAGATGGCGCAGGTGCAGAAGGAAAAGCAAATCCTCAACGCCGTGCTCACACGTGGACAGGTAACCATCAACGAACTGGTGGCCGACATGCAACTCCCGCGCGAGGATATCCAACGCATGGTCCAGGACCTTGTCGGCAAGCAGTTGTTCAGCGGCGCAGTCAACTGGGATAAGGGCATTTTGTACAGCGTGGAGAGTCAAAAGCTGACGGGCGACAGCAAGTGCCCGAACTGCGGCGGCGATCTGGTCTTCGCCGGCAAGGGGCTGATCGTCTGCCCCTACTGCGGCAGCCAGGTTTTCCTGACCAAGCGCGCGGCCGAGGCGACGGCGAATCCGGCGCTGACCCCTGCGCCTGAAGTCGTGCCGCCCGCTGTATAACGCGGGCCAAGAAGGGCACGCAACGAATGGGCGGGCGCTACGTAGTAGCTCTCGTAGGAATTCTCACAGAAGAGGATACAGGAGACTAGCATGAGCGATCAATTTGTGGATTTTGCTAAGTCGCAGATGGGTGCGATCGAACGGCTGTTAAAGGGGCTGCCCGGCATCAGTGGCTACATCGACAAGGAACTGCGCCGCGATGCCGACAAACGCGTGCGTGAAGGACTTGTCCAGACGTTGGAGCAGAGCAAGTCGGAATTGATGGACATTCAGAATCGCCTTTTGAGCGGCGGCGGCCTGCTCTACATGGACGACGTCGACCAGGCGGTCGTCAAGCTGCAGACGCTGATCGACCGCATCAAGACTGCCGCTTATGGCTACGCCGGCCTGTTTGACGCCGTGCGCATCAAAGAGGAGCAGCTCGACGCCCTCAATCGCTTTGACGTAGCGATGGTGACCGAAGTCGGCCAGCTCAACGAGGCGATCACGGCCTTGTCCAATGCCGTGGCCGACAACAACAACATAGCGCCGACTGCCAGCCGTGTCACCAAGGTAGTGGCCGACCTCAACCGGCTCTACGACAAGCGCAAGGACGCCGTCATGTCGCCCGACCTGCTGAGCCAGGCCGACTATGCGCCGCCCGTCGCGAGCCCCGTCGCGAGCCCAGACACAGCAGCATCTACGCCCCCATCTACGGATACGGCAAGCGGCACGTCTGCTGCCGACGTCGCCAACGACCCCAATGCCGTTGGCTAGACTTACCAGACATAGAATGTAGCGAACGGCTTTCTCGTACGCCTAAGGAGACAAAACGCATGCCACGCATTATCGACGTAATTGAAGCGCCCAACCAGGGCCCCAATGAAATGGTTGCACGTATACCCGAAGTTGGCTCGGGCGACTTTCGCCTGGGCAGCCAGGTGATCGTACGCGAAAGCCAGGTAGCGGTGTTCTATCGCGACGGCAAGTCGCTGGACACGTTTGGACCGGGCCGCCACACGATTACCACCGCCAATCTGCCGATCTTATCAGGAATGTTGAACTTCCTCACCGGCGGTAATAACGTGTTTACCGCCGAAGTCTACTTCGTAAACATGCGCGAGTTCACCGATCTCAAGTGGGGCACGCCACAACCGATCAGCCTGCGCGACAGCGAGCTGGGCTATGCCCGCGTGCGTGGCTTTGGCCAGTACACGATGCAGGTTTCAGATCCCAAGCGCTTTGTCGACCAGATCGTGGGCACGCAGGGGCTGTACCAGACTTCGCAGATCGAGGATTATCTGCGCAACTCGATCATTAGCCGCATGACCGACATCCTGGGCGAGAATATGACCAGCATCTTTGACTTGCCCAAGCTGATCGACGAGATGGGTGCGGCCATCAAGGCCAAGGTGCAGGATTCCTTTGCAGCCATGGGCATTGCTCTCAAGCAGTTCATGATTGTCTCGATCACACCCACCGACGAGACGGCCAAGGCCATCGACGAACGTGCCAGCATGGGTGCAATCGGTAACATGGACGCCTACATGAAGTACCAGGCAGCCAAGGCGATGAGCGAGGCGGCCAAGAATCCTTCCGGTGGCGGCGCCGCGGCAGGTGTGGGACTCGGTGCCGGGATGGGGATGGGAGCGGGCATGGCCGGCATGATTGCCAATGCTATGAACAGCGCCAGCACGAACGCCCCACAGGCTCCATCCGCCCCCGCCTCGCCGGCGCCCGGCGGCGTGATGACACTGGAAGAAGCCGCCGCCTACCTCAAGGTGACGCCCGCCGACATCCAAGCGGCCATCGATGCCGGCGAACTTAAGGCCAAGAAGATCGGCGCCCAGGTGCGCATCTCCAAGGAAGCCGTCGACGCCTACCTGGCCGGGTAGCGTACAGACATGACGTGAGCCATCCCGGTGCTGCGCATTGGCGTGTGCACCTGTGCCTGGCTCGCTAAACCGCTGGCTCGCAGACACCGAGTTTCCAAGCAAGCGTCGCTTGTACCAAGCGAAGCTTGCCAGAAACTCGGTGTCTTGGGTCACGTGGAGCGAGCCAGGCAGGATTCTTCTGCTGTAAAGGACTCCCATGCGCGCTTGGGAAATTGCACTAGCAGCCCTCTTGTTAGCCCTCTGCCTCGTCGCTGGCCTTTTTCTTGCTCGCTCATCTGCATACGATGGCTTTCCGATCGGCGTGCCCACCATTGGCATGCCCTACAGCGGCAAACCTGCTATCGGCTGGGTGCGCTTCGAAGGCGAGATCGACTTTGAGTCCGCCAACAGATTGATCACGTTGCTCGAGGCTGCCCGCCGCGACGAACGCGTACGTGGCGTCGTCCTGGAGCTGCTCAGCCCCGGGGGCTACGCCACCAGCAGCGAAAGCATCTTCTACACGATGCTAAAACTGCGCGAGGTAAAGCCCTTGGTTGTGGTGATCGACGGGCTGGCGGTAAGCGGCGGTTACTATATGGCCGCCGCCGGCAACCGGATTTTAGCCTCCGCCAGCGCCAATGTCGGCAACGTCGGTACACGCGGTGGCCGCCCTTCCGACCCCGCCATCGCACCTGACGAGCTGAGCAGTGGTCCCTACAAGCTGGAAGGCGGCAGCCGCTTCGACCAGATTCACCAACTGGAGTCGGTAGCCCAGGCGTTCGTCAAGAACGTGGTGAGCCAGCGTGCGGCCTCACCCGTCAACCCGCTCAAGCTTACTGCCGAAGAATTGGGCGAGGCGCGCATCTACTTGGGCAGCGAGGCCCTGGCGCTGGGACTCATCGATGCCGAGGGCGGGCGCGCCGACGGCATCCAGGCCGCGGCCGAGCTAGGGGGGGTGACCGACTTCGATGTCGTGGAACTGCCCCAGTTCCTCAACTTGATGCCGCAGCCACAGCCACCCCAAGACCCACAGCGAGCGCTGCAAGCGATGGTTGACCAGGCGCCGCCGGGGGCAATCTATATGCTCGACAGCCGTGTTCGCCTGCCGAGCAACAGCCGCTCAGCATCACTTGGCAACCTGCCCTCCAAGCGGGGTGACCCCGTGCTCGCAGGGCCGCAGTCGCTGTCGCCGTCGTCTTTTGCCGGCTCCCTGCTGCGCGCCACGCCGACCGGACTCACGCCATGAAACCTGCCACCCGTTGGGTCCTCATCGCAATCGCCGGAATCGCGCTGCTGCTGTTGCCGACCGTCGTGCGCGAGCTGCGCCGCCCCAATGCCTTGCCGGCGCCTGCCATTACCTTGCAGCCCTACGCACCGCCAGCCGTCGCCACGCCACAACTTGCCGTGACACCCATTCCCACAACCACGCCGGTGCGCAGCGAGGCCGTTGCCGCACTGCCGACGGGGCAGTTACGCCGTGGGCCAGTCGTGGTGGATCTGGCGCACTACTCGCTGATCGATCGCGCCAAGTTCCAGCCACTGGCCGCCACCCTGGCGCAGCACGGGCTGGACCTGCGCTTCTGGCTGCCCACTGTCGACACATCCAATATCAAGGAAATCACCGACTTCCCCGACATGTCGGCCGACCTGGCCCGGCAGCTTGGCGATGCCAGCGGGCTTGTCGTGATCAGCCCCTTGTTCCTCTATACGCCGGCCGAGATTGCAGTGGTCGAGCGCTTTGTGGCTGATGGTGGGCGCTTGCTCATGATCAGCGACCCGGATGTGGAGAGTGATTCGGCCAGCGACACCAATCAGTTGGCGGCCTCGTTCAACGTCATCTTCAACCAGGACTACCTGTACGACACCAACGCCAACGACGAAAACTTCACCTACTTTTTCCAGGGTGAGTTTCTCGACCAGGCCCTAGACTTGGCGGGCAGCCGCATCGCCTTTTACGGCGGGCGCAGCATCGGCGGGGCCGTGGAAACGCTGGTGCGCAGCGCCGACACCACGCTGAGCAGCCTGCGTAACGGGCTGACAAGCTTCAACACCGTCGTGTTGGGCGGCACACCGGCCAACAGCTCCAGCGGGCACGTGTTGGCCATGAGTGATTTCGACGTGCTCACCGATCCCTATGTCGCTCGCCACGACAACCGCCGCATGCTGCAATTTGTCGCCGACTTCTTGGCTGGGGCCGAACGCGACAACGACATCGCCGATTTCCCCGGTTTTCTAGGCAAGGACGTGGCACTGACCATCGACAGTACTGAGCCGGTGGGAGCCCTGTCGCTTGCCACGGCGGCCGAGCTGCAGCGTGTGTTGGAAGCCAGCGGCCGCCAGTTGCTCCTAGGCGCGGCCGCTGCCTACTCGCAGACTGCTGCTGGGACTGGTCCAGATCTGATCTATGTGGCGGGGTATCGCACGGCCGACAGCCAATCGGATTTGCTGAGTGAGCTTGGCATTACGTTGGTCGAAGAAGTTATCACGCCCACACTGAGTGCGCCGGCAGCGACTTCTCCAGCAAATGTACCACTGGCAACGCCAGGGTCAGGTCAGGGAATGGGTGGTGCGGACCAAGGCGATCAGCCTAACCCCAAGTCGACACCCTCTGCACCAGACCTGCCGCGGCCCGCAGAGCCAGTCGTCACACCAGAGGCCCCGCCCGAGCTGCCACCGCCGCTGACTACACCGCTAACCACGCCGCAAGCATCGCCTGCGCCCACGCTGCAATCTACGAAGGAGCCGACCCCAGCAGTAACGCCGTTCCTGACCGCCGTTGTTACCCCCGACACTTTATCCTTGTTCGGTATGCAGCAGGCGCCGATCACCGATACCGTGGACCCCTCTCTGACCTTTCCTACACCAGGTACTGCACCTGCCGCCGGCACAGCCGAGGCCGCAACGCCGACGCTAGCTGCGACGCCCGAACCCGAACCGCAAGTCAGGCTGTTGCTCGACCGCGGCGATGGCCTGCGGCTTTTGGCGGACGAAACGTTGCTGTTTGTCCGCCGCACGCACCCTAGTGGTTCGCTTACCTTGGCGGTGTTGGCGAACAGCGAACCGGCAATCAACGCCGCCATGACAAGGCTGCTCAATCGGGACTTCAGCAGCTGCCTCGTACAAACCGATCTCGTGATCTGCCCCTACAGCCCAGGAACAGGGGCAGCGGTGATTGCGCCGTCAGCTGCCGCCGATGCAGCAGCTACTCCGGCGGCAATCCCCAACCCGGACAACGCCGAATCCACACCTGACTCACCCGCAGCGCCCCTAGCGCCTGGCGACACGCACGCTAACATACTGGTGGTAGACGATAACGCCAAGGCTGCCCCCGGCGAACCGAGTGAGGCGGCTATCTACCTGGTGGTGCTGGCGGAGGCCGGCTACCAGTTGGACAACTGGGTGACAAGCGACAAAGGCTTGCCTGTAGGAAATGACCTCATCCCGTACCAATGGGTAGTCTGGAGCGACGCCGGGTATGCGTCGAGTGGGGTTGACGGCGATAGCTTGCGCTCAATTGGCGAGTACATCAACCAGGGCGGCCGCCTGACGATCAGCAGCCGTATGCCGTTCTTTGGCATGAGTGCTAAATCAGCCTCGGTAATCAAGGATATTATCGTGGCGGACGAGATTCCGGAGTTGACAAAAGGGCTGCCCACGACGCCTATCGTCTTGAGCGGCGATTCTCCCGTGCTCACCCCGCTGGAAGAAAATCCTGATCCGTCGGCAGGTGCACGCACAGCGTTGTCACGCGGTCCTGCCAGCGCCGATGCCGGTGCTCCCGTGCTCCTTCTCTTGAGCGACGAGGGGTTTGAGGACCCTAAGGGGGCACTGCTGATGTTGTTCGGGGTATCGATGGGGTGGCTGCCGTCAGATGTCAGCCAGCAATTGATTCAGAACATGGCGAGCCTGATGCTGGCCAAGTAGCCGGGCAGCTATGCAGCCGGGCAGCTATGCAGCCGGGCAGCTATGCAGCCACCTTGAACTTCCACTTCCAACTTCAACCGCTTCAGATCGCTTTCAAGCCGCTTGGAAATCGTGCAGCCATCATTGGGGAAGGCCAGCTCGGCGGCATGGCCGTTGCTTTCGATCTTGATGACGAAGGTGTCGCGTCCACGCGGGTCGCGGACCATTTCGTAAATCTCACGTAGGCGATACTTATCTCGTTCCACGTCGCCGGTGCGCCGGAAGGTAATCACCAGGCGGCGGCGTGCCGTAGAACTCGCAGGGGAGGGTGTTGTCGAGGCAGGCTGCGCAGAGCGAGGAACCCGTGTCTTTTCGGCCGGCTTCGTTTCTTCGCCTGGTCGGGCGGCTGCTTGCTCGACGGGCGAGTCGACCGGTAAATCGGCTGGTGACTCAATCGCCAGTGGGATATCTTGATCGGGGTCAAAGGGCACGGGCGTTTCGGCCGCGCCGCTGTCTCCCTGATGCTCCAGCACTGGGGTCACCGCTGCGGGCAATGCCACCGGCAAAGCAGCGGCCGAAGCAGCTGCTTCTTCCTCTTCCGCTTCGATGTCGTCAACTTCCAAGCTGGCTGCCACCCCGTCCTTCATGAGTGGCGCCCCGACTAACACCGGTGTCGGCGGCGCACCGTCGTTGAGCCAATCAGGTATGTCGTTCCTGAACGGGCTTTCTTCTCCGCCGCTATAAAAAGGATCGAAGCCATTGCCCGAACCAGTGTCGTCCCAGCCCCCCACAATATCAAGGCTGCTGCCATTCATGTGCCCAATTTCATGGCCGTTATCATGCCCGCCGTCGTTCTCTAGCGCCATGCCGTTGAGAGTCGGGGCAGCCAATGTCAACGCAGGTTGGTAGCGGTCTGGGTCCTCGCCAATCGTGACTACTTTGTCAAAGTGGGTCTGCACGATCTCGGCCAGGAGGCTGGTCTGCCCCTCGCGCGCCTGCGCCTTGCCCTTAACGAGAATAACGGAATCGGCCACCAACTTATCCTTGTACTCGGCGTAGGTCTTGGGAAAGAAGACGACCTCGCAACTGCCCTGCAAGTCCTCGAGTTGGACAAAGGCCATCTGGTCACCCTTCTTCGTGTTGATCGTGCGTATGCCTGCGATCAGCCCGGCCAGGGTCACACCTTTGCCATCGTAGCGCTCATCCAGTTCGGCGCACGAGCAGCTCGTCACCTTCTTGAGATCAACGTCAAGGTGCATCAGCGGGTGGCTGATCGAGTAGACGCCGAGCAGTTCCTTTTCCCAGGTCAGCTTTTCCTTGCCTTTCACTTCTTCAATGCTGGGCAGCTTGATCGGGGTCACATGCGCGTCGCCCGAACCGCCCATCAGATCAAAGATCGATAGCTGCCCGGCGTCGCGTGCATCGTGCACGGAGGTGGACTGTGCCACCATCTGGTCGAGTACGGCCAGCAGTTGCGAGCGGTAGCCAAAACGATCGAGCGCGCCCGCCTTGATCAGGAATTCGAGCGGGCGCTTGCCGACTCTGCGTAGGTCCACCCGGTCGCAGAAATCCTCGAGGTTGGTGAAGGGGCCGCCCTCGTCGCGCGCGGCCAGGATTGCCTCGACCGGCCCCTCGCCCACATTCTTGATGGCGGCCATGCCAAAGCGGATGGCGCTGCCCTCGCGTACCGGGAAAGGGTAGCCCAGGCCAGGGTCGCGGTGCGCCATCGTTACCGTTTCGGCGGGCCGCAGCTGGATATCAAAGTCCAACCCGCTGTAGTTGACGTCGGGGGGCAGCACGTCCACCCCCATGCGGCGGCACTCAGAGACGAAGTTTATCACCTTCTCCGTCTTGTCGCGCTCCACCAGCAGCTGCGCCGCCATATACTCTACCGGATAGTGCGCCTTGAGATAGGCAGTCTGCACGGTGATGACCGCATAGTCGGCGGCGTGTGATTTGTTAAAACCATATCTTGCAAAAAATTCTATATCCGCATAAATTTCTGCGGCCAGATTGCCATTGATGCCGTTCTTCTCGCAGCCAGCAATGAAGATCTTTTTATGCTTTTCGATCTCCGAAGCCTTCTTTTTGCTGATGGCGCGGCGAACTAGATCTGCCTCGCCCGGAGTATAGCCGGCGAGCGAGCTAAGAATTTGAATGATCTGTTCCTGGTAGACGCAGTTGTGAACGACAATGTTGTTCGCTACGAAGCTGTGCAATCCCTCAACAGTGAGATCATACACGCGCTCTGCACCTACGAGTTCAATCGACGATATTTCTTCCCACGCCACATGCAGCGCTCGTTCAGTCTTCGGTAGATATACCTGTGTTGCAAGTCCCCCAGCAATTGCAGATGATATTCGAGGCGACGACTGTCGCACTTTATAGAAGTGCTGGCGGTCAATGCCATAGGTATTCATCAATTGCAGCGCGGACACGCCGGTTATACTGAGTGCTTCATCTATAAATGGGCTACGACGTATGGTGCTGGCGCTGGCCGACGAGCATGTAACTTCACGCTTAAAGGTAACCATGTGTGGTTGCAGCAAATCGGCCAGCCGCGCAGTGTCATACACGGTAACCTGATAGCTGTGCCGCACACTACTGGCGCCCTGCTCGCCGGCACGTGCAGTCACATAGTCGGCGATGTGAATAACTGAGCGTATACCCAGTCGCAGTAAGAGAGTCTGTACGTCTTCAGCTAGACGAGAAGAGATGGTTTTGTAGTGACACAGCTTGTGTCCCATGTAGCCGTCGCAGTCCCACAAGGAAGCTAAGAAGTATCCTATCTCTTCATTGCTCAACTCAAACACGAAGGGCGGGACAAACTTCTCTTGGCTGCGTAGCCCTCCCGGACGGCTCCCTGCAGGATGCTTTAGCCCCAATTCACGCATCCAAGCCAGCAGGGACGTCGCCGCATGATAGTGTGCGTTCAGGCCTTCCCGTTTAGCAGCGCCAACGCGCAAGACACCACGCACCTGTTCGGTGTAGACTGCACGTACATCGGGGAAGGCAGCCAAGCAGCGTTCGTACTCAGTCAGCAAACTTGGGTCTTTCGAGGTGAAATCGACTGAAGCCATACTGGCCAGACTACCGTCTGCAATTAGATAGGCAAGCAGGCGCAGCTTGCGCCAGTCCACCTCAGGCGCAGGCATACTCTGCCTGCCAAACAGCTTGTGTGGTACTGCCACGAAATCGCCTGGCTGAAGATCCTGCAATGCAACCCAACCATCTTCCGTCAGCAGCCGATGATCGGCCGTCACTTTGATGTGACTACCGTTGCGGAGTTGCAGTCGAAAGACTGGCTTAAGTCCACTGTCAATCCAATGTGTCACGCAGCCAACCGCAGGCCGCCATTCGTCATCCACGCCTTGGATCAGGATTTCGTCAAGACTACCGACTTCATCGAGCCGGTAGCGACGTCCTGTGCGTGCATCGGTAACAAGCGAATCGCCGCTCACGCAGATGCCGTAAGTCTCATTCAATATCGGCTCAAGTTTTGGATGTTTGAACTCGACCTGTTCTCTACCGTGCAGGCGCTGAATAAAAGTGGGGATATACTCCATCGGACCTGGCCGATAGAGCGAGATCATGGCAACAATATGCTCAAACGTCGTTGGCTTCATCTCGATCAACGTACGACGCATGCCCGCACTTTCAACTTGGAATACGCCGCTTACCTCCCCGCTGGATAGCAGCGTAAACGCCTCTTTCGCCTCTTCCCCCTCGTAGGGAATATTGTCCAGCCGGTACTCGATCCCGTGCCGCTCCTTGATCAGCCGCGCCGCCTCGCGCATGACTGACAGCGTGCTCAAGCCGAGGAAGTCCACCTTGAGCAAGCCGATCGACTCCAGAATGGGAAACTCATACTGCGCAATGGTGCTGGTAACGGTCGACTTGCTGCCGCGCATTAGCGGGGTGTAGTGCTCCAGCTCGCGGTCGGCCACGATGACGGCAGCAGCGTGAATCCCCGGGTTGCGCGCCACGCCCTCCAGCTTCATGGCTGTTTCCAGCAGTTCCTTGACCCACTGCTCCTTCTTGTAGAGCTCGACCAGTTCCTGGCTGTGGAACTCGTGTCCCTCAGTCAGGCAGTCCTGGATCGTAACCGGCTTACCCGGGATGCCGGGGATCAGCTTGGCGATGCGGTCCACCAGCGGCAGGTCGATGCCCTGGGCGCGGCCGACATCGCGCACGGCCGCCTTGGCCTTCATGCGGTTAAAGGTGGCGATCTGCGCCACCTGGCTCTCGCCGAACTTCTCGACCGTGTAGCGGATCATCTCTTCACGCTGGTCGTCGGGAAAGTCCAGGTCAAAGTCCGGCATAGTGACACGGCCGGGGTTGAGGAAGCGCTCGAAAATGAGGTTGTTCTTGAGGGGGTCGATGCCGGTGATGCCAACTGCGTAGGCGACCAGCGAGCCGGCGCCCGAACCGCGCACATTCCACCATATGTTGCGGCGGCGGGCGAAGTTGCACAGGTCCGCCACGATCAGGTAGTAGATGTCAAAGCCCATCTCATGGATGGTCTTGAGTTCGCGTTCCTTACGCTCTTGCACCTCGGGATCATGGACGCGCTCGCCGTAGAGCCGCTGCACACCCTCTTCGGTCAGGTGGCGCAGATAGGTCTCGTAGTTGAACCCCTCCGGAATCGGCAGGTCGGGCAGGTGGTAGGTAGGGTCTTCCAGGTCCACTTCACACATCTCGGCGATGCGCAGCGTGTGCTCGAAGGCGCTCGGCGGCAGATCGATGTAGGGGCGAAAGGTGTCTTCCATCTGCGTGCGGCTCTTGAGGAAGTAGGAGCCGTCGCTCATGCGCATGCGGTTCTGCTGCGAAATTTGCACGCCCGTCTGCACACACAGCAGCACGTCGTGCGGGCCGCCATCTTCTTCGCGCACGTAGTGTACGTCATTGGTGGCCACCAGCTGCAGTCCGAACTTATCAGCCCACGGCACCAGCGTCTTGTTGACTGTGATCAGCTCTGGAATCGAGTGTTCTTGCAACTCGATGGCAAAATTCTCGCGGCCGAAGACCTCCACGTACCAGCCCAGACGGTCGTACGCTTCCTTTTCCTTGCCCTGGTAGAGCAGCTGCGGCACCTCCGCACCCAGGCAGCCCGTCGTGCAAAACAGCCCTTCGGCGTGCTTGGCCAGAAAGTCATGGTCGACCCGCGGCTTGTAATAGTAACCGTTCAGTTGCGCGTGCGAAGCGACCTTGAGCAGGTTGTGATAGCCGGTCATGTTCCTGGCCAGCAGCAGCAGGTGGTAATTTTCCTTGTCGAGCTGCGGGTCGCGCCCGCCCATGGCGCGGCCGAACGTCGTCTGGTAAGCCTCGACACCGATCAGCGGGCGCACGCCCTGTTCTTTGCAGGCGCGAAAGAACTCGATCGCGCCGTGCATCACGCCATGATCGGTCAGCGCCAGGGCGGGTTGGCCGAGGCGCTTGGCTTCCTTGACTAGGTTCTTGATCCGTCCAAGCCCGTCGAGCAGGGAGTACTCAGAGTGGACGTGCAGATGCACAAAATCATCAGCCATGGCGGTGAACCGGCAGAAAAATCAGAAACGACGCGCGGCCCGCAACTTTGCATAATATGAACCGATGTTCTATTGCGGTCGATTCATTATAGCAGAAGTGCGGACGAGGGGAGTAATGCGTCACCTACCTGTAACTTGCTGCCGCATAAAACTCGCCCAAGAACCGGCTCGGGCGCGTTGCCAGCAATTCGGTCCGCACAAACCCACTGCGCGCCGCCAGCTTCTCCCACACCCCAAACGACAGCGGATGCGGCACCCACATGTTGCCCTTGTCGGTGTTGTACTCAACCAGGAGCAGCCGGCCGTCGCGCTTGAGATAGCCGCGCACGAGATGGAGCACCCCCTCTTTGCGCTGCTCAAAATGCAGGGAGTTCGCCATCACCACCCCATCCAGTGACGGCAGGTCGATTGGCCGCGTGAAATCCGCCGCCACCGTGTGCAGCGCTATGCCGGGGAACTGAGATCCCATGGCCTGTGTCAGTTGGCGCAGCGCGCCGCGATCCTTGTCTACTGCGTAGATGATCGCCCCAGGCCCCACCAACTCCGCCAGCGCCAAGGTAAACGCCCCACTGCCCGCGCCCAGATCGGCCCAGACACCACCAGCATTAGGCACACCCTTGCGCAATAAGTTGACGTGGTCGCCGTGATTCATGCCCCTAGACTATCACAGTCCTCGGCCGCATGAATCGTGGCAATCCTCCAAAACCCACGAATCATGGTTCAGACAGGCTACCCCGCCAGCGCCAGCGCCTCCTCCAAGCTCGGCTGCGATGCCGTACCGCCCGCTGCTTGCGTGGACGACGCGCCGCACGCCATCGCCATGCCAAGCGTACGTTCGAGCGGCCACCCCGCCAGATACCCATACACAAACCCGGCATCGAATGAATCGCCCGCGCCTGTCGTATCCACCACGGACACCGGCAGCACTGGCTGGTGCAAAAATACGCTCCCCTGCTGCACGGCCGCGCCCTCGCTCCCCAGTTTTGCCACCACGGTGGGCACAGTCTTTGCGACCTTGGCCAGCCCCGCCCGCCAGTCAGCCGTACGCGTGATGCGGGTCAGTTCCGTCTCGTTGGGCAAGAAGATGTCCACATGCCGCAGCGTCTCCTCAATGCCGCTGTCCCAACGCTCGGACGGGTCATAATTGGTGTCGAGCGAGATGGTCAGCCCACGCCGCTGCGCCTCGGCAAAGAGACGCGGCACGTCCGGCAGCAGGTTCTCCAGCAGGAAATAGCTGCCCATATGCACGTGCCGCGCCAGTTCAAAGATCGCCAGGTCGATCTCGTCGTAGCGCAGCGCACCGATCGTGCCTGCATACGTCAGTATGGCCCGATCGTGCACGCGCGACAAGATGACTGTCAGCCCCGTCTTGACCACCGGATCACGCACGACGCCCGCCGTGTCAATCCCACGCTGTTCGAGCGCGTCCAACATGAAACGCCCGAAGACGTCGTCGCCCACCTTGCCCACAAATGCCACGCGCAGCCCCAGTCGCGCCGCACCGCAGGCAAAGATCGTCGCCGAACCGCCAATCACGAGGCTGGCGTCGTCTAGCAGCTTCTCCACCTGGCCAAAGACCGGCGTCACGTCGCCACTCAACACCAGGTCGGCGTTGACGTCACCGACCACGACCAGGTCAAACGGCTTGGCCATGCCGCACCTTAGCCTCCCAGCCCGGCAGATACGCCGCCTGCACCGCCAGCAGGTCGTCGGCCAGCGCCACCGCCTGGTCCACCGAGCTGACCGCGCCGTCCAGGATCAGCGCCTGGACAAACTTGTCGCGGCTGCGTTCGAGCGCCGCCTCGACGATGGTCTCCACCCACTGGTAGCGCGTCGCCAGCGTACCGGCAATGCCGCTGGGCAGCGCACCCAGCGTGATCGGCCGCAGCCCTTCGGCGTTGGCCACGCATGGGCTTTCGACGATCGCCAGCGCCGGCAGGTTGGACACCTGCCCCATGTTGGGCAGGTTGGCCGAGAAGATCAGGCTGCGGTCGCGGCGAATCGAGTCGATGATATCCATTACCTGCTCGTGTTCGCCTTCGCCGCGCTCGATGCTGGCCGGGTCCATCGGCTGCGGGTCGTAGGCCACGGCGCGCATCTCGGCAAACGTGCTGTCGCCCTCGGCGATCGTGCCTTCAAAATGGAACGTGTCGACGCCCAGCTTACAGCCCCAGTAGCTGCCGTCACGGAAGAACTGGGGGAAGAACTCCGTCACATGCCGGTCGAGTACGGCCGGGAACGCCCCAAACAGATGCATCAGCCACCAGCTGAACGGGTCATCGTCCGGTGTGCCAAATGGATCGTCGTTAGGCGTCGCCTGACGCAGTGGGTTGGCGGCCTTTTCGGCGGCGATGGTGCGCAGTTGGCCCATGGCATCTTGCCCATCGCTGCGCACACTGGTAAACCAGGTCAGGTGGTTGATGCCCACTGCCGTGTACTGCAGTTGGTTCGGACGCACGCCAAGCTTCTCGGCCAGGTGACGTGCGACGTGCACGACGCCATGGCAAAGCCCGGTAACGTTCGCCCCCGTCGCCTTGCGAATTCCGCGGCAGATAGGCGCCATGGGATTGCCGTAGTTAAAAAACAGCGCGTTCGGCGCCAAATCAACGACGTCACGCGCCACGTCCACCATCACCGGAATCATGCGCAGTGCCCGCGACGAGCCGCCCGGCCCAACCGTATCGCCCACGGGCGCATAGATGCCGTACTTGCGCGGCACAAACACGTCCTGCTCCCATGCCCGCCGGCCGCCCACGCCCACGGTGCAGATCACGGCCGTCGCCCCCGGCAGCACCTCGCGCCGGTCAGTCGTCGCTCGCACGGTAATTGGCGCGTTCGTCGCCGCCACCATCTTCGATGCCAGCCGATAGGCCACATCCAGGGCGCCCGGGTCGATATCGACCAGCGCCACATCCGCCGTCCAGTCCAGCCGGATCAGGTCGGCAATCAACCCACTCGTAAAGACGGCGCTGCCCGCGCCGATCAAAACAATCCGTTCTTGCATGCTTCTTATCCCGTCTCCCTATTTCATTCCACTCAACGCCACACCGCGCACGATCCACCGCTGGAAGATCACATACACCACCAACACAGGGATCAGCACCAGGATCGACGCCGCCATGGTCAGGTCGTAGCGCTGCCCGTGCTGCGAGTTGTACCACGTCAGCAGCAGCGGCAGCGTGCGCTTCTCGTGCGTTGTGATCACGATCAGCGGCCATAGATAGTCATTCCACGTGGTCATAAAGGTAAAAATGCCCAGTGTAGCGAGCGCTGCCCCCAGGTTGGGCAGTACGATCTTGCGGTAGATGCCAAACTCACTCGACCCGTCGATCCGTGCAGCGTCGATCAGGTCATTGGGGAACGTCTCAATAAACTGGCGCATTAGAAAAATACCAAAGGCATCTACCATCGAAGGGATCACCAATCCCCACAGCGTGTCGATCAGCCTCATCTGCACCAAGATTAGGTAGGCAGGGATCATGATCACCGTAAACGGTACCATCAATTGGATTAGGATGAACCCGAACAGCAGGTTCTTGCCACGGAAGTTGTACTTGGCAAACACGTAGCCGACCAATGAACTCACAAATAGGGTGATGATCACCCGGCCGAATGCCACGAGCGCGCTGTTAAGATAGAAGCGCCCCAACGGAATCTTCGGGTCATTAAAGATGGTCTGATAACTGTTGAGCGTCGGGTTTTCCGGGAAAAACGTGGGCGGGATGCGCACGATCTCAGAGGCAGGTTTAAACGAGGTCGCCACAATCCAGATAAACGGCACGAGGGTCACCAACGTGCCGAAAATTAACACCGCATACACCAATGTGCGCGTGATGGGATGGCTTCCTCGCCTGCGTGAACTGTTGGACTGAGTACTGCTTTGCTGTACGCCGCCGGGCTGTACGGCGACCGGTTGGGTGGGTGTTGCTGCTTCCGTCATTACAATCCTCCCTAGTATTCCCAGTCCGTGCGCAGCAGGCGGAACTGGACCAAGGTGACGACCAGGATCATTGCAAATAGAATGAGCGACATGGCCGCCGCCCAACCCATGTTCTGGAATCGAAAGGCGTTTTCATAGATATTGAGCGTCAGCGACCTGGTCTGGTTCTGCGGGCCCCCATTCGTCATGACATAGAAGATGACGAATGTCTGAAAGGAGGAGATCATGGTCAAGGTGACCACCAGCAGCAGGGTTGGTCGCAGCAGCGGCAGGGTCACATTCCAAAACTCCTGCCAGGCATTGGCACCGTCGATGCGCACCACGTCCCGTATCTCGCGCGGGATGCCCTGCAGCGCGGCGATAAAGATCACCAGGTTGTAACCGAAGTCCTGCCAGACATAGGCGATGATCACGGCAATCAGGGCCAGCGGTACGCCAAACACGAACGCCTGTGGGTCGGTGAGCCACGAGCGCGGCGGCGTCAGCCCCACGGCGCGAATCACGCTGTTGAGCAGCCCCTGCTGCGGGTGAAAGACATAGGCCCACATAATGGCTACCGCCACAGCCGCGCTGACAGTGGGCAGGAAATAGATAAAGCGAAACACACCCTTCATCCGGTCAGCCACACTCTCGACCATGACTGCCAGCGGCAGCGTGATCAAGAGGTTAAGAATCATCACCAGCACGGCAAAGATGATCGTATTAAGCACGGAGGTGCGGAACAGGTCGGCAGCCTGGGTATCGGCGAACATAGCCTGGAAGTTGCCCAACCCGACAAACGGATTGCGCCCGCCTAGGCCCAATAGGCCGCTGCCCGCGCGCGCCGGCGAATAGCTAAAAAAGCTCATCACGACGACCCACACCATGGGAAAGAGCGAGAACACCAACATGTAGAGCAATACCGGAATCAGTACCGCTGCCACAAATCGTCGCTCGCTTGAGCGCAAGCCAGATCGTTTGCCGGTGGAACGGTTGACGCTAGGGAGAGCCATTCGGGCCATAGAAGAGCCTCACAAGAACAAGGGATGTGCGGATAGGAGGTCCGGCGGTAGGCACCGCCGGACCTTCCGATACTTACTGTGGTGCGACCTCGTCCACCATCTCGTTCGCCTGCTTATGGATCAACTGCGCCGCTTCTTCGGCGCTGATGCTCCCCTGCAGTGCCTGGAGCATCGCCGGATAAGCAATCAGGTAGAAGAAACGGTCACGGTCCGTCATGTTGCCTACAAATTGGCCGGCTGGTAGGACGCTAAAGGTCGGTTCGACCCAAGGGGCCTGCGCAAGCACATCCTGCGGATTGGCCACCAGTTCCTTCATCGCGGGAATCGTGCCGGTGATGCCGTTGAAGATGGCCGCATTGTCACGTTCCGCGGTCATGAACTGGACCAGCTTCCACGCTGCGGCCTGGTTTGGGCTGTTGGCCGAAACAACCTTGCCCCAGCCGGCGTCAGCAGCGTACTTGCGCTCCGTACCAAACAACGGCGGCACGTTGACATAGTCAAACTTGAGGTCCGGGAAGTTGATGATGCCCTGGCCTGCTGCCCAGGAGCCGATAAAGCTGGCTGCCGAGTTGCCGGCAAAGAAGCTGTCATAGGGTTGATTGGCTTCGTTGTTAAACAGCACGGGGTCAACTGTCTTGTCCTTCTGCGCCATATCCATCAGCAGTTGAATGGTGCTGACGGCCTCGGGCGTGTCGAAGTTGAAGTGGCGCCCGTCCTCGGCAAAGTAATTGCCGCCCTGCTCCAGGATGCCTTCGAGCAGCAGGAAGGGCAGGCCATCGCCGCCGACAAAGTGGAAGCCGGCACGCGTCATGGTGTCGCCGTCGTACTGGGCAAGCTTCGAACCGTCGGCTCCGATCTGCTGCCAGTTCTCCCACTTAGGTGGATACGTCACGCCCGCAGCCTCGAAGAGGGCTGGATTCACCAGCGCGCCGCCGACTTCAAGATTGAACTCGTTAGGCAGGCCATAGAGCTTGCCGTCACAGTAATAGCCATCCAGCGGTGCGGCATAGAATATCTCCTGCGCCTGGCTGTAGCCCATCACTTCCGGCGGCACCTCGGCCAGGCGTCCGCCGTTGGCATACGAGCAGACCCACGAGCCGAACATCTCGATCACATCCGCTTCGGTGCCGGCCTGCATCGAGGTCTGCAGGTTTTGCAGGAACTGGTCATACTGAAACTGCTCGTACGTCACTTCGATGTCGGGGTTCTGCTCCATGAACTTGGCGATGATTTCCTCGTTCGCCTTAATAAACGCCACGTTCTGATGCGACCAAACGCGCAGCTTGATCTTCTCACCGCTCGCGGCTGTGTCGCTGGTTGCGGCGCTGCTCGCTGCGCCGTCAGTGCTGCCGCTCGGGGCAGCCGAGCCGCCGCAGGCGGCTAGCAGCGCCACCACCAGCGCGATGGAAATGACTGTCAAAAACCATTTACGCATGAGAGTTGCCTCCAGTTGATGAATGAGATTCACTGCCGCTTTTGCCCTAAAGACTCTTCGTCCAGCGTCACGTACGCCACCAGGTTTTCGGGAGCGTCCGGATTAAGACCCTTGGCCAGTGATCGCTCGAGCGCAACCAACTGGCCGATGGGTAGATACAACACGTCGCGCAAAGGAGCAGGCAAACCCGACCGGAACGCCACGTCGGCGTCATGCTCGTCCATCGTCAAGAGTTGCGCCCCCTGATCCACCATCTCGGCCAGCACCGCCTGCTCCAACACACGCCGCCCGTCCGAAAGCAGACCCACGACGCACGCGCCTTCCGTGGCCATGGAGCGTGGGCCGTGGCGGAACTCGAGCGCATGGAAGGGCTCGCTGTGGCTCAGTGTCATCTCCTTCATCTTGAGGCTCAGTTCCGACGCCAACCCATACACGGCGCGCGAGCCGAGAAAGTAGAAGCGGTCGATGTCGAGGTCGGCTCCAATCGACAGCGCCAGGTCGCCGTACTCCTCGAGCATGCGCCGTGCCGCCGGCCCCAATTTGCGCAGTTCGCCCAGCTCCTGCCGCCGCTGCGCTGCGACCAACGCCAATCCTGTCGTCGCCAGGTACATGGTGGACAAGGCACGCGTCTGCGCCGTGCTCTCCTCTTGCGCTTCTGGCAGAATCAGCGTGTAGTCGCTGTACGCCTCCAGGCTGCGGCCAGGAAAACAGCCGATATACAGCACGTCCCCCCGCCCGGTTTTGCGAAAGGTGTCGCATGCCCGCACTGACTCGCTCGTCTCGCCCGAGCGGCTGGACACCACCAACAGCCCCCGCCCAGGCAACTGAGGCAGGTCGTCCGGCGACAGCCAGACCTCCGAAGCCGGGCGGGCAAACGCCGGAATCGCGGTTATGCTCTGCCACACGACGGCAGCCGACATGGAAGCGTAGTACGGTGAACCGCACCCCGTAAATATGACATGCGTGTACCGCCCTTGCGCCAGGAAACGGGACACCTCGTCGTAGCGCCCTTCAATTTGCTCGACTGCCGCCGCCCATACCTCGGGCTGCGACAGCAACTCGCGTCGTGTGTGATAACCGGCTGGATAGGATGTTGACATCTTTGGACTCCACTTATCTCTATTGCAGGATCAGATTTACGAACATTATCAGTCGCCACTAGTGGTGAGCGTAGGCGTTAACGTAGCAGCAGGTTGCACCTCGCACCCGCACGAGCCTACCGTGGAGTAATGAAAAGTTGCCACCGGCAAGGGGGTTGCAGCAGCATCAACGACGCGTGGCAGTGGGGTCGCAACCAGGGCTAGGGTGGTGGCTCCGAGCAAGATGAGCACTGCCAATAGATAAATTGGTGTTATTCGCTTCATGTCCCCTCGCTCGCTAGGCCGCGCCGGTTAACACACGTTCTGCATTGGCATAGTAGACCTTCTGCAGCACATCGTCCGGCAGGTGCAGGCCATAGATGTACCAGCGTCCTTGTCCCGGTACAACCTGACCGTCATAGCTAAAGTACTCGTCCTCGCTCTCCAAGAACCGGTAGTACAGACGGTAGGTGTCTGGGTCCGGCCCGGCATCGGTACCGAAGAGAATCCGGTCGGCATAGTCAATCAAGAAGCGGCGGGCGCTGTAGGGCTGACGCCCTAGCTCGCCAATGCGAGCGCTAAAGTCGATATAGAAGTTTGGACAGCGATCCAGCAGCGCCGCCACCCAGCCCAGGTTCTCGGCATAGCAGCCCACATGTGCGCCGATAAAGAGCGTGCGGGGGTGCCGGGCAATCAGGTTGGCAAACTCGTCCATAATCTGCAGAAACGGGGGAAAGGGTGGGCTGGGAAAGTGCCAGTCCAGGTGCCCGTGCAATTCTTCCCAGCGCTCATTGTGGTTGTCCAGAGGGTCAAAAAAGGCGACAGGATCGGCGACATGGATAAGCACCGGCCAGCGCAGCGCAGCGGCGGTTTCCCAGATCGGATCAAGCCGCGGGTCGTCCAGTGCGGCACGCTGACCTTGGTCGTCGGTTACTTGCAGGCCAAATGGCTTCCAGATTTTGAGTCCCTCGGCTCCCCAGGCTGCCTGCTGCTCCAACCGCCTGGCCGCCCACTCGCCAAACCGTGATCCCTGCTGCGGCCACTGTGCCCAGTCCACCCCGCCAAAAACGCGAAAACGCTCCGGCGCCTTGAACTTGAACAAATCCAGGTGATTGCGCAGGATGTCTTCACCCCAGCCGCCATCAAGATCGACATACTGGCGCACGCCGGCTGCATCAAGCTGGTCCAGCAGTTCGCTCACGGGGCGCCGTTCCCACCCCCCGCCAAAGGCTTCGCCCAGATGGTTGTGGGCGTCAATTACGGGGAAACGTGGCGTGGTAATCACGGTAGTCTTCGTAACAAGGGCAGGGCGAGGCTGAAAATCAGTCAGCAACATCGTTACACCACTTTCACGGCAATGCCGCGCGCACGCAGCGCGGCGACAAAAGGTTCAGGCGCCTTGTCGTCGGTGATCAGCATATCGACTTCTTCAAGCGCGGCGACAAAGACGGTGGAAACGCGGCCGCACTTGCTGTGGTCGGCGACCAGGATCGTCTCGCTGGCAATGCGCAGAATCTCACGGTCGACCAGGCTCTCTTCAAGATAGTTGTTGGTCAGTCCCTCATCGAGATCGATGGCGCGGATGCCCATGATGACGCGTACCGAGCGCAAGGCCGCCAGCGCCTGCATCGTGAGCGGCCCAATCATCGAGCCTTCACTCATACGCACCGTACCGCCAAGCAGGTTAACGGTCACACCTGCGGCATTGCCCAGCACATTGACCACGGCCAGCGAGTTGGTAAAGACCGTCAAGTGACGGCGGTCGTGCAGACAGGCAGCTACCTCCATTGCCGTCGTCCCGCTGCCTAAAAAGATCGTCTCGCCATCATGCACCATCGCAGCTGCCGCGGCTGCAATGCGCCGTTTCTCCTCTGCCTGCTCGCCCCAACGCTGTACGACCGGCGGCTCGGGTGGGGCACGGCGCACGGCCACGGCGCCGCCGTGAACGCGCTGCACCTTACCCTGCTCGGCCAGTGTCTCCAGATCGCGCCGCGCCGTGGCGAGGCTGACGGAGAACTGCTCGCAGATCTCGGGCACGCTGGCGCGACGCCGCTCTTCGATCCATACCAGCAGCCGGCCCTGGCGCTCCGTGTTGGACTCTACCATGCCTCTCGACATCGTTCTACTAGGATTCGAGCAGATTCGCTCACAAACAATCAGGGGACACTCACAAAATAGCACTACAGTGAATGGTTGTCAAGGGGAATTTTTCGGAAACAAAATGTGCCTGGCTCCCACCACAAGGGCTCGCGTTGGGCGAACGCTTGTGGTGGGAGCCAGGCACAGGTCGCTACAGATATTGTCCTGGCGGGAACTATACCGGCGATTTACTTGAGTGCGTCGCGCAGCTGTTCTTCGAGGTCGGTGTCAAACGTAGTCTGGATCAGCGTGCCTTCATACGGCTCGAGAACCCCGCGGATGGCAGAGGCGTCTCCGCCCTTCAAGACGATGAACAACGCCGAACTGCCAGGGGCGAGCGAGTTCTGTACATCCTCGACAAATTTCTTGTCCACCCCGTTGCCCACCATTGCACCGACGGCAGCGCCGCCAGCAGCGCCGATCAAGAGGGCGGCTGGAAAGACAACCGTGAGAAGCGCACCCATCAAGAGGCCTACACCTGCTCCCACCTTCGTCTCGTGCGAAACCTCATTGTGGACGTTGATTTTGCCGTCCGCATCTTTGCTGATCACGGCCGCATCGGTCAGCGAAATCAATCCCTGCTTCTGCAAGCCGCGCACCTTGCCACGCACCTCTTCGGCCGTTGCCACGCTGTCAAACGAGATGACGATCAAATCGCTCATAAGTATCTCCTATTGTTATGCAATTTGCCGGTGAACCATACCAGGAGTATTACAGTCTAATCCTACGCGCATTCCGCCTGTATGTCTAGTCCGCAAAACCAGGACTGAGAACCGCTCTTAACCTTGGACCTGACGCTCGGCGATCGCCAGCTGCAGCTCGTTCAAAAACCTGTCGTACTCGGCCGGGGGAACAAACTGGCGAATCTCGTCCAGCAGAAACTGCATCCAGGCGACCCGCTCGTCGCCAGGTCGCACACGACCGATGTATTCGCCGCTTAGCTGCAACCACTGTGTGAGATTCTGATCGTACAGCGCCCCAGCATTTGATGATTGTGTCATACGTCACTCCTTGTCTAAGGGGGTGGGATTATGGGCTACCCTATAATCCTAATCGAGCACACAGCCCAGCGCAATGCACCAAATGGACTATAAGTTGGCTATCTATGGTATCCGCTGCGGTTCAAGAAGCCGTGAGCACGAGTCCCCCCGAGACATTGCGCGCGCCTCCATCGAGATATATCGACGCCGGTCCTCGAACTTCTTATGCTCCCTCATATACGGCGATCGAGTTCTGAACCCACCCTGAGGCGACGTTTCGTTTACAATAGGAGAATAGCACGTAACGACAACACATGTTTTAGGAGCCGGCACTCATGTCCGAATCACTTAGCGTAGGAATTATTGGCGATTATGAGCCCGCTTCTCGCTTTCATGCTGCGACCAATGTAGCTTTGCAACATGCCGCCGGCGCACTATCCCTGGACTTGAATATAGTGTGGCTGCCGACGCCCTCTTTGGAAGAGGAGCGACGGGAGAGCATCCTTCGCAAGTTTGACGCACTGTGGTGCGCGCCAGGCAGCCCATATCGGAGCATGGAGGGGGCACTCCAGGCCATCCGGTTTGCACGCGAACAAGGAAGGCCGTTTGTCGGCACCTGAGGGGGATTCCAACATGCTCTGGTAGAGTATGCACGCAATGTATTGGGACTCGATCAGGCCGAGCATGAGGAATCTGCTCCCGACGCGGCCGACCTGGTCATTAGCCGACTCACTTGTTCGCTGGTGGGTACGGCGCAGGACGTGACGGTGCTGCCGGGTACATTGGCGCAGCGAGTCTACGGGCAGGCAACCATAAGGGAGGAGTTTGCCTGCAACTATGGGCTCAATCCCAACTATCAGGAATTGTATGCCCATAGCGAACTCCGCATCGTCGGCGTCGGCGCCGATGGAGAGGTGCGCATGATCGAACTGCCTACGCATCCTTTCTACGTGGCAACACTCTTTTTGCCCCAAGTCCGTTCTGTTGCCGAGCAGCCGCACCCATTGATCGTTGCTTATTTGCAGGCAGCCAGGTCGCCCTCATAGCCAAAGTTTGCCGATTAACCAGCTTGTTTCACCGTCCGCCCATTCCCTGCTACACTTCCATTATGTCCAGAGGTACACACGTCGTTTTGCTCACCTTGTTCGCCGCCTTGCTCCTACCGTTTACCGCTCACGGCCAGGATGCTACGGAGGTCCCCGCGACGGCCGATGCGCAACCGCTCGCCGCAGAAGTGCAGCCTTGCCTGCCAGCCTTTGTGACCAATGCCCTTCCCCACTTTACGGCCGTGAAGAATGACACCGTGCGCATGTTCGATGCCAATGGTGCGGGCGTAGCAGCAGGCGACTTGGATAGCGACGGCGATCTCGACCTGTTGTTCGGCAACCATGATGGCCCCGATACATTGCTGTGGAACCTGGGCCAACTCCGCTTTCGCGCCCAAGAGTTCTCGACCGGCAAGACACGCGATGTAAAGCTGGTGGATGTAGACGGCGATGGTCGCCTCGACGCTGTGCTGACCCGCAATACAGGCGCACTCAACTACTTCCACAACGAGGGTGAACAGGACGGCGCAGTAAAGTTCATACGGCAGACACTGCCGGGTGTGGCCGCTCCTGCTTACTCCACCAACTGGGCCGACCTGGAAGGGGACGGCGACCTTGATCTTGTGACAGGCACCTACGACGCCGGGCTGCTCGCCGCCCGGGGGTCATCCTACATCGTCAACGGCTCAAATAAAGGCGTTTACGTGTACCGTAATGAAGGCGGCAAATTCACTGGCACCCCGTTGGCACGCGACGCGCAGGCGCTGGCCCTCTTGCTGCCCGACCTCAATGCCGACGGTCGCCTTGACATCATGGTAGGCAACGATTTCCTCGTGCCGGATAGGATCTGGCTGCAGGATAAAAACGGTGGCTGGGCGCCCGCCGAACCGTTTGCAACGACCACGCACAGCACGATGAGCCTCGACCAAGGCGATGTCGACAACGACGGCCACCCGGAAATTTTCGCAGCCGATATGAAGCCCTACTCTGAGGCTGATATGGTGGACATGATGCCCGTAATGGACGATATGATGGAGGGCATGACCCGCCAGAGCGTGACCGAGGACCGCCAGGCCATGGAGAATATGCTCCAGTTCCCGCTTGCCCCCGACGAATATCTAAACCTCGCCCCTGACTGGGGCGTCGACGGCACAGGCTGGACCTGGTCGTCCAAGTTTGGCGACTTGGACAACGACAGCTTCCTCGACCTCTACACCGTCAACGGCATGATCGAAGAGACGCTCTTTGGCCATATGCCCAATCACGAACTCGTAGAGAAGAATCAAGCCTTTCGCAATGAAGGCGGCCTGCGCTTTCGCAATATGCCCGGTTGGCAGCTGGATTCGCAGTTCAGCGGGCGCGGCATGCTCATGGCCGACCTTGACGGCGACGGCGACCTGGATATAGCGGTCAATAACCTGCGCGGCCCAGCCCAACTCTTTGAGAACCGCCTGTGCAGCGGTGGCTCCAGCATAGAGTTGGACCTGCGCTGGCCGGCAAGCAGAAATACCTACGCCCTGGGCGCCCAGGTGACGCTGGTTACGGATAAGGGCAATTTGCTGCGCGACGTGCGCGCCGGCAGCGGCTATCTCAGTGGTGACCCCCCGCGGCTGCATTTTGGCCTTGCCGCCACCATGACGCCGCAGCGCTTGGAGATTCGCTGGCCCGACGGTGCACTGTCCAAGGTTGACATGCCTGCGCCCGGAATGCTGCTCACGGTCACGAGATCCAGGTAATACCACCTCTCTCGTGCATCCACTTACGCGACCGTGCGTCCTATTCAAGAATGGCGGTTTGTTCAAACAAACTGGAGAGCAGTTATGACAAGCAAGCAAGACACAGCGCCTGACAGCCGCCCGGCCGTGCAGCCAACCGAACCTGAATTCAAGACGAGCAACGGCGCAGACACGGCTGACAGTTCCTCGACAACAACGCCTGGTGCCAGCCGCCGGCCAGGGCGCAAAAGTATCGGGGCCGCCGCTCAAGAAGGTCATGGCCATGGGCCTGGTCCCGTCACAGGCAAAGCACTGGCTTTGCTCGCCGTCACGGCCCTCGGGGTTGTCTATGGCGACATCGGCACGTCCCCGCTGTACGCTTTGCGTGAGTGTTTCTCCGGACACTACAGCATCGCGCCCACCCCTGACAATGTGCTGGGTGTGCTGTCACTCATCTTCTGGGCGCTGATCATCGTGATCACCCTCAAGTACATCGTCTTCATTCTACGCGCCGACAACCACGGCGAAGGGGGCATCCTGGCGCTCACAGCGCTGGCCACGCCGCTGCGGCGCATCGCCATGAGCCGCCAGCGCTGGTTGGTGCTTCTGGGCGTGTTTGGGGCCGCCCTGCTTTACGGCGACGGCGTGATCACGCCGGCCATTTCAGTTCTGAGCGCAGTCGAGGGCTTGAACATCGTAACACCTTTGTTCCATCCATACGTGCTGCCAATCACTATCGTTATCCTGATAGCACTGTTCATGATCCAGCGCCGCGGCACTGCGCTCATCGGCGGCATGTTCGGGCCGATCATGGTAGTGTGGTTTGCCGTGCTGGCCATTCTTGGTATCACGCACATCGTCCAGGCGCCCTATGTGCTGACTGCCGTCAGCCCGCATTACGCTGCCTTCTTTTTCATCAACAACGGTTGGCACGGTTTCCTCGTCCTGGGCACGGTCTTCCTGGTCGTAACCGGCGGCGAGGCCCTTTATGCCGACATGGGCCACTTTGGGCCCAAGCCTATCCGCCTGGCCTGGTTCATCTACGTGCTGCCGGCGCTGCTGCTCAACTACTTCGGCCAGGGAGCGCTTGTATTGCGCCATCCCGAAGCGGCGGTGAACTCGTTCTACATGCTGGCCCCCTCCTGGGCGCTGCTGCCGCTCGTGGTGCTGGCAACGGCCGCCACCATCATCGCTTCGCAGGCGCTGATTTCAGGTGCCTTCTCCCTCACCATGCAGGCCGAAAACCTCGGCTTTCTGCCCCGCTTGCAAATCGACCATACATCTGAGACCGCCTTTGGCCAGATCTACATTCCGATCGTCAACTGGGCGCTGATGTTCACTTGCATCGGCGTCGTGCTCTATTTCCAGACATCCAGCCACCTCGCGGCGGCCTACGGCATCGCCGTGACCTCGACGATGGTGATCACCACCATTATTTTTTCCGTGGTAGCGCGCAACCGCTGGCGCTGGAGCGCGCCGTGGGTGGCGGTGATCGTCGCCTTCTTCCTCGTTATCGACCTGGCCTTCTTTGGCGCGAACATCGTGAAGATCCCACAGGGTGGTTGGTTCCCCATCGTGGCTGCGCTGCTTATCTTCACCGTCATGACGACATGGAAACGCGGGAGCTGGTTGGTGGTCACGCGCGAACGCAACCTGGAGTTGGCGCTACCCCGCTTGCTGGAACGTGTGGTAGAGGAGCAGCCGGTGCGTGCGTCAGGCGATGCGGTATTCTTGAGCGCCGATCGCGAGGGTGCGCCGGCCGCATTGCTGGCGAACCTGAAATACAACCATGTGCTGCATGAAAGGGTGCTGCTGCTCAACGTGCAGTATGAGGAGGTTCCCTATATTGATCGCGACCAGCGCATCGAGGTAGAACACCTAGGGCACCAAATCTACCGTGCCACATTCCGCTATGGCTTTATGGAAGAGGCCAACGTACCGCGCACGCTGCAGCGCGTTACCCTGCCGGGCAAGACGTTTGAGCCGGAAAACGTTCCGTTCTTTGTCAACCGCACAAAGGTAACGGCATCCGAACAGCCGGGTATGGCCCCGTGGCGAGAACATCTGTACACCTTGATGCGCCGTAATGCGGCCAGTGCGGCGGACTTCTTCTGCCTGCCGCCGGCGCGTGTGTTTGAAATTGGGACGACGATCGAAATGTAGTGAGGCTATCTCTCACGCCTCAAAGACACGTTGCGGCCAGTTCCGGGAAGCCGCCTCTGCCTTTATGGGAGATGGGGCCGTTTCCACGCGCGCGGCACTGACGAGCTCTTGGGTTGCTCCATAGCCGAGCAGCAAATTTACCAGGTCCTGGCGCCCCAAGCGCTCAACATTGGCCAGCAACGAGCGACCATTGTATTCGCAGTTGACATCAGCCCCGGCCGCCAAGAGCAGGTGCACGATCTCATGACGCTGGTAGTCGTCGCCGCGATTGATGCAGGCACGGAAAAGCGGCGGCAATTCATACGGTTGTCCATCCGGGCTGGCTCCTCCCGCCAACGCCTGGCGCACATCCTCCAAGGTTCCGTGCAGAACCGCCCGTTCCAGCAATTCGTCGTATTGGCGCTGCATCGCCATTGCATCTACCAGCGCCAACTTGTCCAACCGCTTACGCGGCAGATCGTACGCCGCGGTCACTAAGCGTCGCAACGCCTGTGCACGCAGTGGTTGGTTGGCCCAAACTGTCACGAAACGCACGTGCGAGCCGTCGCCCTCCAACAAACCCTCGGGATCCGGCAGCAGCACGCCAAATTCAAATAGTAGTTGCGCGCTGGAAACTTGCGGATAGAGGCCGCAGAAATAGCCGCAACGCGCATGGCTGTAGCGCAGACAACGCGTCTCCGGGCGCACCGCCTCGCGCGCGCCAGGCGCGGCAGACTTGATCAGCGTCGCCAGGTCAGCCACAAGGGTGCGTACAGGAGCAGGATAAAAATCGAGCAGATGGGACAAGCTGGACACAATAATTCTCCGATGGGCGGTATGTTTCAACGGCGCCATGGCGGTGTACGCACGTAAGAACGTATCGAGTGATTGGCGACAGAGGCCGTATCTATTCAAATAGAGTCGATAAAGCAGTCAAAAAATACGTCAATTAGCTGAAGAACGGCAGTAAGGTGCAGCCTTCTAAGCCGAACTTAAGGAGTGGGTTAGAACTTGCCGCAATCTATGGAATGAGCGGGAGAGTGGCGCGATAATCTCTATATGATGTACAAGGACACACAGAGTCCCGATTACTGGAGCGTTAGCCCTGAGGAACTGATTCGAGCACTGGAGTCTTCGCCGAACGGCTTATCGCCGCAGGAAGCACAGCGCAGGTTGTTGCAGGAGGGCCCGAACACGCTGGGCACCGTCGGGCGCGCGCCTGCGTGGCGGCTGTTCTTACGCCAATTTGAAAGCCCCCTCGTGCTCATCTTGATCTTTGCGGCCCTCGTTTCGGCATTCCTGCAAGACTGGACCGACGCTGCCGTGATCCTCACTATCGTACTGGCAAGCGCCATCATCACCTTCACACAGGAAAACATGGCGTCAAAAGCGGTGGAGAAGTTGCGTCAACGCATTCGCCATGAAGTAGATGCGTTGCGCGACGGGCGGACACAGCGTATTCCCGCCGCAGACGTGGTGCGCGGCGACGTAATCCTGCTGTCGGCCGGCAGCCTCATCCCCGCCGATGGTGTACTGCTCGAAGCCAAGGACCTATTCGTCAATCAGGCGGTCTTGACCGGCGAGACATTCCCCGTGGAGAAGGAGGTCGGCACGGCGGCGCCTGGTTCCGGTCTCGCCGAGCGCTCCAACTGCGTCTACATGGGTACGACCGTGCGCTCGGGCACAGGGCACATGCTGGTGGCGGCGTCCGGCCCAAGGACGGCATTCGGCCAGATTGCGGGGCAACTCAACTTGCGCCCACCCGAGACCGAATTCGAGCGCGGCATCCGCCACTTTGGCCTGATGTTGAGCCAGGTGATGGTCATCCTGGTCCTCGTCGTCTTTGGCATGAACATTATTTCCGCTAAGCCGCCCGTAGACGCATTGCTCTTTGCCGTTGCGCTGGCCGTCGGCATCTCGCCTGAACTGCTGCCCGCCATCATTACGATCAACCTATCCAAGGGCGCACAGACCATGGCGAAGCACGGGGTGATCGTGCGCCGCCTCAACGCCATCGAGAACTTCGGCAGCATGGATATCTTGTGTACCGACAAAACGGGGACGTTGACGGAAGGCGTTGTGCGGCTGGATCAAGCAGTGGACCCGTCTGGCAAGCCGTCAGCGGCGGTGTATCGCTATGCCTATCTCAATGCCGCCTTGCAGACAGGCCTGGCCAACGCGCTCGACGAAGCGATCGTTAGCAAGCAGCAAGAAGCACCAGGCGATCCCTCAAGAGTAGTCGCTGAGGAAGTGGAAAAGCTAAACGAGATCCCCTATGACTTTGTGCGCAAGCGCCTGAGTGTGATCGTTCGGGCGCCGACGCAAGGAGAGGCGCTGCTTATCAGCAAGGGGGCGTTGGAGCCGCTGCTTGCCTTGTGCACAGAGTATGCGGTTGAAGCTGCAGCCCAGGCAGAGCATCCAGGTGAACAGAAGGCGCTGGACGACCACGCCCGAGCAGCCATTCTGGATCGCTATGCGCAATGGAGCGACCAAGGGTTGCGTGTATTGGGCATAGCTTACCGGACGTTGCCCCTGCAGGACCGCTACAATCGTCTTTGGGCTGGTGAGTTCGCTGTTCGATTACGTGACCTTTGCCATCCTATTGTGGGGAGCGCACGCGACGCCAGTGCAGTTTCGCACGGCGTGGTTCGTGGAATCGCTGCTGACTGAATTGGTGTCCATGCTAGTCGTGCGCACTCGACGGCCCTTTTATCGCAGCCGGCCGGGGACGTGGCTGACAGCCGGCACCCTGGTCACAGCCGGTGTAGCGTTGTGGCTCCCCTACTCGCCCCTGGCGCAAGCAATGGAATTTGTGCCGCTGAGCGGGCTCTGGCTGGTGGCAATCTTAGTGATTGCGGCAGCCTATGTCGTGGCGCTGGAGATCACGAAGCACTACTTCTATGCCAGTGAGGCAAAGCGCCGGCCTACCAGTTCGTCACCGAGCCGTCACGGCGGCGCAGGTGAGGGGCCTCCCAGTACTGGAAGTCAGCGCGCAGCGCCCGTTCTTCGTTGAACTCGACGCCCAGGCCGGGCGCATCCGAGACAATCAGCTGGTGCTCCTCCTGGCGGAGCTGCGTGGGGAACCAGTCGGGATCGTGAAAGCCGAGTTGCTCGGTCGGAGACACCCGCGTCTCCAGCCAGGCAAAATTGGGCACGGCGGCAGAGAAGTGCGCCGTCGCCGCCGTACAAATGGGTCCGAGCGGATTGTGCGGCATGAGGTCGATGTAGTGCGCCTCGGCCAGCGCTGCTACTTTCATCGCCTCGGTCAGCCCGCCCACGTTGCACACGTCGATGCGCGCAAACTGCGTGATGCCCCGTTCCAGGTAAGGCAGGAATGCCCACTTGCTTGCAGCCTCCTCGCCGATGGCAAAAGGCACGTCCGTCAGCTTGCGCAGCGCCTCGTAGGCCTCGGGCGTCTCGGCGCGGATCGGTTCTTCCAAAAAGTCGATCGTACCCGGCGGCATGCGCTGGCAAAACGAAGCCGCCTCGGCCACCGACAGCCGGTGATGATAGTCCACGCCCAGCACAGGCCCAGGCCCGACCGCTGCGCGTGTGGCCGCCAACCAGGTGGCAGTCTCGGCGATGGAGATGCGCGGCTCAAAGATGGCCTCGTCTTCGCCCGCGCCGTGTCCGGGATGGATCCCGGTGCGAATGGCCGGCCAGCCGCGCTCGGCCAGCAGCTGCACCTGCTCGACCAGTTGTGGCCCCATCGGGGCGGTAGTCGAGGCAAAGCAGGGGATCCATTCACGCTGCTTGCCGCCCAACAGTTGGTAGACCGGCACACCCAGCGCCTTGCCGGCAATATCATAGAAGGCCAGGTCGAGCGCCGCCTGCGCCGCCGTCAACACCCGTCCTCCCTCAAAATACTGGCTGCGATACATCTCCTGCCACAGAGCCCCCATCCGCATCGGGTCGCGCCCAATCAACCACTCGCGATAGTGGCGAATCGCCCCGACCACGGCATGTTCGCGGCCGGAGAGCCCCGACTCGCCCCAACCAAGGATGCCCTCGTCAGTCTCGACCTTGACGACCAGTTGGTTGCGCGTGCCAACCCAGATGGGATAGGTTTTGATATTGGTGATCTTCATAGATTGGTTGTGTGCCTTGGCAATTGTATGAGTTTAGGATGGGATGCCGACAGTATAACACTTGGAAGCACCGTCAAAGGTACGTACCATGCTGGTCTGCCGTAATAGGCACACCCGCACGCGGCCATGCTCACCGGGCCCTTGCGAAGCGATCTGTGTACCCGACTACAAAACGCTCCCGGGACAGACTATGTCCCGGGAGCGAAAGCGTTAACCGATATATTTATGGCTTCACAACAGGCAGGTAGAGCATCGGCTGTGTACCGTCAGACATGGCAGTGCCAACAGATGACGTCTGACCAGCCTTATCTGGAGCTACAACAAGATGCACGGTGACGTCGATCCTGTCTGTAACGGTGAACTTGATAGTATGTTTGCCCACAGAGAGCGGGTGAGTAAGAACATAGATGCCGTCGTTTGCACAAGGCCAACATACGCCTTCGGGCGAACACTCGACCGTCGGATCGATGCCAAGGAGATTATCGGCAGGATTGACAGGAAGGGCAACGTCAAAGATAGGAGAATACATCGCCTGCGTCGAGTCGTTGCCGTAGACCCGATAACCGGCGCGCAAATCCTTGTCTGACAACACAAAATCATCGATCTGCACAGTCAGTTCCACCCCTGGCATGGCCAACACCTCGTCTATCCAATCGGCCGCTCCTGGGCGCGCAGCCTCAATGGTATCGCCCCAGTTTTGGAAGCCAACATAGACGTTGTTGAGCACTGGGAAGAATAGACGCCGCCCAGCTGGTACGGTGCAGGTGCGGTCAATTGGTCCCATACCAACGAATGAACCTGCCAGGAACCACACCTGATCAGACTGGCCGACGCCACAGTTTTCACCCGTGACATCGAGCAACGGGTTCTCACTTGTTTTCTGGGCAAGCGCCCACTTCCACCATGCGGCGGAAAGCTCACTGTACTTTGCAGGTTGGGGCGGTGGAACAGGTCGAGGAGAGTCTTTCGCCAGGACGGAGCCTGGCAACATACCGGCAGCAAGCACGGCAACGATGGCGAACACACAAACGATCCGAACGACGATTCTTCCACTCATAGGGGGCCTCCTTTTGAGGTCTGAATGCGCTTCGGTGTTGATAAGATATTCAGTTGTTCATCACGTGGTAGTGCGACGTGGGACACACCATAATTATTATAGCACGATTATGTATCTGTGAAGTAGGCAATTTGAGCAAGAAAAACAGGAAGATGGCGGTGCAGTTCCGCCATCTCTTGCAGTCAGCTTACCAGCGGTCTACCACAGCCCCCTACTTACTAACTCAGTGGCCGCGCCCACCATCATTTTGTTAGTGGCGGACCTAGCCCTTTACCGCCTTCGCCATTACATAGTCGTCAAACCAGCGACCCTGAATCTGCAGGGCATTGCGAATCTGGCCCTCAATCTGAAAGCCCATCTTGTGGTAGAGGGCAAGCGCGCGCGCGTTGTCGGTCTCAACCGTGAGGTGAAGCCGGCGAACCCCTGCCAGCTGCGCCCACGCCTCGAGCGCCGTGAACAGCTGTGTGCCGATTCCCTGCCCAGTACACGCCTCGCGAATGCCGATCACGATGCGCAGGCCATGGTCGTCGCCAAACCAGTCAGGCGTAGTGCTCAGGAACCCCACCAGCCCACGCGATATGCCCGTGCCGTCGTCGGTCTCCTCAGCCACCATGATAATGCGTTCGTGGCGCTCGAGCAGATCGGCGATCGTGGTGCGCCAGTCGGCCGCGTCCATGCTGCGCTCGATCAGGTTGACCACAGGGTAGAACGACTCGTTATCCAGCCACGCCAGCAGATCGACATAGGCTTGGGCATCGGCAACGGCGATGGGGCGCACGTGTACGGCCATAGTTTTCTCGATTCTCTACATTCAGGCGTGGCGGCCTGACATGCCGGCTAGAACCTGACCTCACCAGTCACCAATCAAGGCAAGCACTTCGTGCGCCACGGCGCGGCCCAGTTTGGCGTGTTCCTCAAGCTCAAAGTGAATGCCGTCGATATCGCTGGACCGAATCACGCTTGCCGTGTCCAGAAAGGCAACGTTGTACTCGCCGGCAACGGTGCGGTAATGCTGGCCCAGCAACAAAGACTTCGCTTCAGATCCCTCAAACATCTCGGCAAAGTTGGAGAGCTTGGCCACCGGCGGCGGTGCCAGCAGCAGCACACGCGGGGGCTGCCCATCACCTCCAGCCTTGCTGTAGGAGATGGCGCGCAGTAGCACGGCTACGCCTTGGGCAATATCGTAGGCCGACAGCGAGAAGCGCCGCTTGAGATCGTTCGTGCCCAACATCAGCACCACCAGGTCGAGCGGGCGGTGCGTCTCCAGGCAGGGCACTAGATAATCATGTCCGTTCTTGTAACCTTCGATCGGATCGTTCCACACCGTCGTGCGGCCGTTAAGCCCTTCCTCGATCACGGTAAAGTCGGAACCGAGCGCAGCCTGCAACACGCCGGTCCAGCGCGACTCTGCATCGATACGGTCTTCCGTGGCGGGGTTATAGCCCCAGGTGTTGGAATCGCCAAAACAAAGGATGCGGCGCATCTATGGATCTCCTTGGAGCGAGAACGAGAATGGATACAGGTGCAGGATGATGGTAGTATAGGGCCCAGTAACAGTCAAAACAATCAAGGAGCGAACCATGCAGTATAGAGCGTTGGGACGGACGGGGATGGAGGTCTCGGCCATTGGCTTCGGGGCCTGGGCCATTGGCGGATCGTGGGGACCGCAGGATGAGAACGATTCGCTGGCAGCCCTCAACCGGGCAATCGATCTGGGTGTCAACTTCATCGACACGGCGGCGGGCTACGGCAACGGCAAGAGCGAGCGGCTGATTGCCCAGGTTCTCAAGGGACGCAGCGAACGGGTGTACGTGGCGACCAAGACGCCGCCGCTGCCCGGCAACTGGCCGCCCAGCCCCTATGACGTGGCTGAGGAACGCTACCCTGAGGCCTATCTCCGCCAAAACGTGGAAGAACGACTGCGCAACCTGCAGACCGACTGCCTCGACCTTCTGCAGCTGCACACCTGGACGCGCGCCTGGAACAAGAACCCAAGACCGTTCGACGTGCTGCGCCAACTGCAGGCCGAGGGCAAAATCCGCGCCATCGGCGTCTCCACGCCCGAGCAGGACCAGAACAGCGTCATCGACCTCATGCGCAAGGGGTACATAGACAGTGTGCAGGTGATTTACAACATTTTCGAACAGGAACCCGCCGCCGAGCTGCTGCCCGAAGCCGGGGCGCTTGGCGTCGGCATTCTCGTGCGCGTGGTCTTTGACGAGGGCGTGCTGGCAGGCAAGTACACGGCCGCCACAACCTTTGCCGAAGATGACTTCCGTCGCAGCTACTTTGCCGGCGACCGCCTGGCGCGTGCCGTGGCGCGCGTCGACAAGATCAAAGCGGATCTGGCAGGCACAGGTATGAGCACCGCGCAGGCCGCACTCGGCTTTGCCCTGGCGCACCCAGCCGTCAGCACCGTCATTCCCGGTATCCGCAACGTAGCCCAGGCCGAAGCCAATGCCGCCGCCGCTGACATGGAACCGCTAAGCGAAGAGCTGCTCACCCGCCTGCGCAACCACGCCTGGATGCGCGGCTTCTGGTACGGCGGCAAGTAGGGGCACAAGGTCCGGCGGGGCAGAAACTCGGTTTCTGCCCCGCCGGACCTTGTGCCCTAGCGTTTCTTGTCCTTTGTACTCCTTCGTGGATCACCTAGCGCTTGTTTTCGCGCGCTCGAGCGGCCCGGTGTTAAAATGTCCTCTCGTTCTATTTAACGGCCCGGCAATTACCTGAACGAAGGAAACGGCTTATGGCAAACTTGGTGGAACAACTTTTGCAGTTGCGCGACGAGGCGACGGCAGCGCTGGCTGAGGCACAGACTACGCCCGAAACCGAGGCGTGGTACGCCGAGTTTCTAGGCCGCAAAGGCAGGATGACCACGCTGCTGCGCGAACTGGGTCAGTTATCGCGCGAAGAAAGACCGCTGGTGGGCAGGACTGCCAACGACGTGAAGACCGCCCTGGAGTCTGCCCTGCAAGAGCGACAGGCGATCTTGGCGCAGGCCGATATGGATGCGGCGCTGGCGTCGGAAGGTATCGACGTCACTATGCCCGGGCGGCGGCCGCTGCTGGGTAAGCTGCATCCAACCAACCAGGCCATGCGTGAAATCGTGGGCATCCTGGTGCAGATGGGCTTCCAAGTGTATGACTCGCCCGAGGTGGAGACCGACGATTACAACTTCGGCCTGCTCAATTTCCCCCTCGACCACCCGGCGCGCGATATGCAGGACACCTTCTTCACAACACAGAAGGATGTGATCTTGCGTACACACACAAGCCCCGGGCAGATCCATGCCATGCGCGAGTTTGCCCCGGAGCCGATTCGCGTCATCCTGCCGGGCAAGGTTTACCGCAAGGAAGACGTCACTGCCCGTTCCGAGATGATGTTCTACCAGGTCGAAGGTCTGGCCGTAGGACGCAATATCACTTTCAGCGACTTGAAGGGCACGTTGCTCAACTTCGCCAACCAGATGTATGGGCAGGGACGCCAGATCCGCTTCCGCAAGTCATACTTCCCTTTCACCGAGCCGAGTGTGGAAGTGGACGTCGATTGCGTGCTATGTGGGGGCAAAGGCTGCCGGCTGTGCAAGTACACTGGCTGGCTCGAAATCCTGGGTGCGGGCATGGTGCACCCGGTTGTGCTGCAAAATGGCGGCTACGACCCAGCCGTATTCAGTGGTTTCGCCTTCGGCATGGGCATCGAACGCCAGGCCATGAACAAGTACGGCGTGGACGACATCCGGCTCTTCTACTCCAATGACGTACGCTTCCTGGAGAAGATCTAGCGCCAACGCGTTAGCCAACAACCCGGCCACACCGAGTGTCTTGACGAGTTCGCTCGTCAAAACACTCGGTTTTTCTTTGTCCATTTCTTCTCAACGGCACCCAATTGGAGCGTCCTCACCTTTCTTTTGCCATAATAGCTGTACAGTGTTATAAAACCTGTACAAAACCATTACAATCTAGGAGGATGCGGTGACTACAACAACACTCGACCATACAGTACCTTCCGGCAGCAGTGTCGAAAAAGCCACGGGCGGCGACTACTTGCGACAGTTCGCCGTTATCTTTGTGACGCTGTTGACCATTTCCGTTAACGGTTTAGCCAACGCCCTGCCCATCAACGGCATCCAGACTGGTCAAATCTCTGATAAGTACTTTACCCTGTTTACGCCCGCGGGTTATGTGTTTGCGATCTGGGGCGTCATCTATCTCGGCATGCTGGCCTATATGGTTTACCAGGCGCTGCCCAGCCAACGCACCAACCCGCGCCTGCGCGCGATCGGCTGGTGGTATGTCTTTGGCAATCTGGCCAACACCATCTGGATCTTTTTCTGGCACTACGAACAAATGTTGGTTACGGTCGGGCTGATCGTGATCCTTTTGGTCTCGCTGGTCATGGCCTACTTGCGTTTGGCCCCTGCGCGGCAGGTGCCGGGTCTGGTCTCGCGCGGCGAGTGGTGGACCACGCACCTGACCTTCAGCATTTACACCGCCTGGGTGACAGTGGCGACCGTCGCCAATGTGGCCACTTACCTGGTCTCAGTCGGCTGGGATGGCGGCTTCCTCTCGCCCGCAGTGTGGACGGTAATTCTGCTGCTGGTGGCAACGGGCATTGGCCTGCTCTTTCTTGCGCGCTGGCGTGATGCAGCCTACGTCGCCGTGCTGGTGTGGGCTTTCATCGGTATCGCCGTCAACCACAGTGAAGTCACCCTGGTTTCCTGGACAGCCGCAGCACTGGCGGGCGTCCTGGCAGTCCTGGCCGTGGCGGCCTTGGTCAAAGGACGAAAAACCGTGAGAGGGTGAATCATGTCGTACAAACAGAATCTGTTTTCGCGAATTAGCAGGGGCAACAAAGGATGAGCAAGAAGGTAGTGGTGATCGGTTCGGGGTTCGGCGGGTTGGCAGCAGCGGTACGGCTGGTGGCTCGCGGAGACGATGTGACGGTGCTGGAAAAGCGCGATAAGCTGGGCGGCCGCGCCTACGTGTACGAGAAGAACGGTTTTAAGTTTGACGGGGGGCCGACTGTGGTTACTGCGCCCTGGCTGTTCGACGAGCTTTGGGAACTGGTGGGACGCAAGCGCGAAGATTATTTTAAGCTCGTACAGCTCGACCCTTTCTACCGCATCTTCGACCACACCGGTCGCCACCTGGATTATAACGGCGACCACGAGTTCATCCTCAGCCAGATCGACAAGTGGAACCCGGCCGACAAGGAGGGCTACACGCGCTTCATGGCCTCCACTAAGGAGATCTTCGACAAGGGCATGGGGCTGATCGACCAGCCGTTTCTGCATGCCGGCGACATGCTCAAGGTTGCACCCGACTTGATTCGCCTGCAGTCTTATCGCAGCGTGTACGGCTATGTCAGCAAGTACATCGACAATGAATTTCTGCGCCGCTGCTTCACCTTCCACCCACTTCTGATCGGCGGCAACCCCCTGGACGCCGCTTCGCTCTATGTCTTGATCCATTACCTCGAGCGCGAGTGGGGCATCCACTACGCCATGGGTGGCACCGGGGCCATCGTGCAGTCGTTTGCGCGGCTGCTCGATGAATTGGGCGTCAAGGTGTGTACCAACACCGAGGTTAAGCAGATCGAGATCGAGAACAAGCGCGCCACGGGCGTGCGCCTGCCCGACGGCACGCTGATCAAGGCCGACGCCGTAATCTCCAATGCCGATGTAGCCTGGACTTACCTCAACCTGATCCCTAAGCAGCAGCGGCGTACCAACAGCGACTTCTGGGTCAAGAGCAAGAAGTACAGCATGTCGCTGTTTGTGATCTATTTTGGCACCAAACGCAAGTACTCCGACGAAGGCAAGTTAGCACACCACAACATTATCCTGAGCGAGCGCTATAAGGGGCTGCTGCGCGAGATCTTCGCCAACGTGGACCTGCCGCAGGACTTCTCGCTCTACCTGCATATGCCAAGCATCACCGACCCAAGCATGGCGCCTCCCGGCGGCGAGGCATTCTATGTCTTGTCGCCCGTACCGCACCTGCAGGCCAACATCGACTGGACTAAGGCGGCTGTACCTTACCGCAATGCCATCATGCAGTTCCTGGAAGAGAACTATCTGCCAGACCTGCAAGCAAACATCGTGGCCGAGCACTACATCGACCCGCTGCACTTCCAGAACGATCTCAACAGCTACCTGGGTTCGGCCTTCAGCGTGCAGCCCACTCTGTTGCAGTCGGCATGGTTCCGCCCACATAACCGCTCAGAGGACTTTGACAACCTCTACTTCGTAGGTGCAGGCACACATCCCGGCGCAGGACTGCCCGGCGTCTTGTCGTCGGCCAAGATCGTAGACGGCCTGCTGAATTAGGTATATCATCTTTGTCCCCGGGACAGGCGAACGCATGCGTTTGCCTGTCCCGGGGACATGGTTCAGTCTACAACCGTATCGCCACGCCCTCGATCATGGCTGCCATTCCGTCCGAACGGAAAACGGTCACCGCCCGCTGTGCGGGATTCAGATGGCGTTCCAACCGGCTAAGAATGGGGCTAAGCAACCTCTCTTCGCCAAAGCCGCGCGCATGCAGGCCGGCTGCCGCTAGTGCCGCTACGTGCTCCAAAAAGTGCGGCGCCGGCTGTGGCGCCCGCAGCCCATGGCGAATGGCCTGCTGATGGTAGATGCGCATCCGCTGCCAGTAATTTTCGCCCATTGTTTCCTCGATATAGGCCATAATCGGGTAAGATGCCTCCGCCAGCCCAAGAGTCAGGGCCGCAGCAGCCATGCTCTCCGGCCAGGGCTGTTGGCAAGCTGGGCGCACTTCGAGCGTGCCATAGGCGGCGCGCAGCCGCGCGCTGTTCCAGATATAGTGCTCATGAAACAGAAAAGCCTGGAAGTCGGGACCGTTCTCGGCCAGGTAGGCGGAAAACGGTCGTGAACTCGGCACAATTTCCCCACCATCGCGCACGATCAGGTAGGTGGGTTGCGAGATCATGCGCACGAAGTCGTAGAGCGTCGCATAGGGTGCAGGCGGCATGCCGTGACGGTGCTCACCAGCGCGAATCTCGGCCATTACCCCCTCGCGGGCGCTGCAGAAGTGGCTGTCTTTGCCGCCATAGACCGGCGAGTTGGCGCAGAGGGCAATGATGATCGGGGCTATCATGTTGCCATAGTTGAGCATGTGCAACATCTCGTCGCGGCGGATCGAGAACTGGAGCTGGTCGGAGGCGGTTACCGTGTACCACAGCCAAGGACTGCCCATGGCACGATAGAGGCTTAGATAGCGCTGCTTGGGCGACATGAGACCAATTGTGGGAGGGCTGGCGGGCTGTATGCCATAGCCGAGCACACGCCAGCCAAAGCGGCCGGCAGCACGCACCAGCCGGGCAACGGCCGTCTGCATCAGTGTCTCGATCTCCAGCAGCGTGCGACAGGGTCGTGTGCTGATCTCGATCGTCCCCAAGCCTACTTCGAGCGCATAGCTATAGTCTGGTCCCACAAGACCCACGATAAAGGGCGGATGTCCGGCGGTACCGGCGCCGTACTCTGGCGTCAAATCATCTGCTTCAAGCAGAACATTCCACAGGCGGCGCACATCCACAGCTTCTCCCCGCTGGCCGACGATTGGGAATTCCGCCTCGCGCCCCACTGTGCGCGCCCCCGACAGCTCTTGCGGGAACGAAGCTGCAAAGCGCGTGGCAAGCCGCCGGTAAATAGGCTCCAGCACAACGTCAAGTTCTTGCTCGGTCGCAGGGGTGCTCTGGGCAGGTGGGTTCATGGTCTACCCAGTATAGCAGGATTCACCTTGAAGTTACTGCACCCGAAGTTAGCGCAACCGGCGCACAAGATAGGGTAATTCGGAGAAGTGACGGCAGACAGCACCGGCCCTGGTTCTTTCGCTGCCCCGATCGACTACACCCGTGTAGAGGATGCTGCGCATGCCAATGGCAAGCGGGCCGGCCACGTCATTGCTCTCGCGGTCGCCGACATGAACAAACTTCTCAGGCGGCAGACCCAAGGCCTGCGAGGCATAGCGAAAGACTTTGGGCGAGGGCTTGGAAGCTCCCACTTCGTCCGAGAAAATCATGAATTGAAAGAAGTGTCCCAGTCCCTGCTGATAAAGCAGGTGGCGAATGCCGTGCCCCGTCGTGTGAATGGCATCCGAGATGATCCCGAGTGGATACTCTTGCGCCAGCGTCTGCAGGGCCCAGTGCACGTGCGGCGCAAAGTCGGGAGCGATCCGTACTTCCATTGTCTCAATTTCGCGGCTGAGCGTGTCGATCTCGCGCAAAAGGTGAGCGTAACGTCCCGGCTCGGCTTGAATTCCGAGACACTCGTAGGCAAAATTGACGCGCTGGCGCACGCTGGGTGTGCGGTGATGATTGTGCCAATCATGGCGAAAACGGTCGTTCGCCTGGCGATAGGCCTCAGCAGCACGCTGCGGCGCAATCCGCGGATAGCAGCGGCCAATATGATCGACAAAAAGCTGGATGCGGGCATCGGCCTTCGACGGTAGACCGAGACGCCGGCGTTTGGGTTCGTCCGAATCGTCGACGGCGATCGTATCCCAAAAATCGAAGGTCACGGCTTCAATCATAACCGGTGGATGATAGCACAACGCAAGACGAAAACCAACTTGTTAAGGACTATGGCAGGCACATAGAATAGGGAAACATAACCTACCTGGATCGGATTGTAGAGTGATGCCAACACAACACGGGCCACAAGATTTGCAGGCGTTTATAGATGAAGAAGGCATTGCGGCCAAATTGATCGACGGCTTGGGGGATACCCCCACGGTGCCGGCCGCCGCCGCTGCCCTGGGTGTGGAGTCGGACCAAATCGTGAAAACACTGCTGTTCCTGGTCGAACAACAAGGCGAAGCGCGCCGACCGGTCGTAGTGATCAGCTTTGGCGAACGGCGTGTCGATAAGGGGCTGCTGGCGGAGCGCTGGGGTGTAGGCAAAAAACGGGTGAACCTGGCTCCAGCGGACGTGGTGCTGGAGCTGCTGGGCTTCGCCGCAGGCGGCGTGCCGCCATTTGGCCATCGAACTGCGCTGCCGGTAATTGTCGACGCCGGCGTTCTCAACCTGCGCACGCGCAATGGAGGCGTGATCTATGCCGGCGGCGGCGACGACCGTACGATGATGAGACTCACCGTGGACGAATTGCTGCGCGTGACGGGCGGAGAAGTATATCGCCTGAACCTTGATTCGTAGGATTTCACAATCATGGTAATCCCGTAATCCGACAAATCGAGGTTCAGACAAGTTCTATTCCGGCAGGCGAGCCGGGCGGAACGGAGCGTCGTCGATGTCGGGCGATGTCGGCGGTGGGAGTGGGGACGCCGCCGGTGTAGTAGGCTGATTGGGGGTTGTGACCGGCGGCGGTGCGCCTGTGTCGCGGCGGAATGGGCTGCGATACGACCGCCCGCTCGTAGCCGCGCCCGGCTGATCTTGTCCTGCCTGGTCAGGCAGCGATTGTGCAGCCATGGTCTGGGTGGGCATGTTGGTGCTGGACAGTTGGGGTTTTGAGGTGCTTTGCAGTGTAGCTTGGCCCGCAACAAAAGCCGGTGCCGCCGTAAGCTGTGGGGCAACGCGCTGCTGGGCAGAGCCGCAGTAAACACAGATTTCCCATTCGTTGCGTACGAGGTTGCCGCAAGTCGGGCAGCTATGCTGCAGTTGGTTGTGGCAGTTGGGACAATAGACCCACGGCTCCTTGACCGGCACGCCGCAGTTGTGACAAGCGGCCGTCTGCTCCAGTTCGCGCAACAGGGCTTCCTCTTCCAGGGCACGGTCGTAGACCTCGGCCAGGGTAGCCTTGGGGCGAATCATCATGTAAAGGATGAGGCCAATCAGGGGAAAGATAAGAACCAGGGATACGGCTAGGATGATAACGAGCCAATCACGCGTACGCTGGCGAATATCGTGAAACGTCCAGATGCCCATGGCGATCCAGAACGCAAAGAGAAAGGCGCCGAGGGCGGCAACGACCACGCCGGCAATGGTGCCTATTGTATTAATCAACTCAGGTGACATCAGATGCTCCGTAAAGCGGGATTGTGCAACCCATCCGGGCGCTGCTCCTGCGCAAAATTACGTCGATTATAGCGCATCGGCAGTGGTTGACCAAAGTGGGGTATCCGTAAGGTTACGCCGGAGACGTTTGACAGATCAGTTACAGCATGCTATAGTCGCGGCCCAACAGAGTTGCGCTGCAGGAAGCCATCACCTGCTGCTCCATCCTCGTCAAGCCGACAGCCAGACCGGCAGTCGTCTTTCTAGACCAACCAAATCTGCGCTAACCTTTGCGCTACCAAGTTTCAACTATCAAGGTTCAACGTCAAAAGGAGACCCGATGAACAAGCGTCTTTCCATGATGGGGGTTGCCCTGTTGGTAATTGCCATCATCTATTCAGCCTGCGCCGCGCCGGCAGCCGCCCCGGCAGCGACACCGGCCCCGGCGGAGGCAACGGCAGCCACTACCGAAGCAACCGCAGTTGCAGCGACCGAGGCAGCGCCGGCAGCGGAAGCAGCAGCCCCGGCCAGTCAGGGCGGCAGCTTGCTTGACGCCGTCAAGTCACGCGGCAGCGTAATCTGCGGCGTGAACAACCAATTACCGGGCTTTGGCGTGGTCGATCAGAACGGCAGCTATGCCGGCTTCGACATCGACTTTTGCAAGGCTGTAGCCGCCGCTGTGCTTGGCGACGCCACTGCCGTCGAGTACAAGTACGCCAGTTCCAATGACCGTTTCACGTTGGTCAAGACGGGCGAGATCGACGTGCTATTCCGCAACTCGACCTGGACCACCACGCGCGACAGCGCCGAGGTCGGCATGGAATGGATGCCGGTCAACTTCTATGACGGCCAGGGTATGATCGTGCGCAAGGACAGCGGTATTGCCTCGCTCGAGGACATGGACGGGGCGACCGTCTGCGTGCAGAGCGGCACCACCACCGAGCTGAACCTCGCCGACTACTTCCGCGCACGGGGTTTAGAATTCGAACCCGTGGTGTTTGAGGACAATGACAAGACCCTGGCCGCCTACGACGAAGGCCGCTGCGATGGTTTCACCACGGATAAGTCGGGCCTGGTGGCCAGCCAGACCAAGATGCAGGTGCCGGCGGATCACATGATCCTGGAAGACACCATGTCCAAGGAGCCGTTGGCCGGTGCCGTGGCGCAGGGCGACCCGGCCTGGGCCGACGCCGTGCGCTGGGTGGTCTTTGGCTTGATCCAGGCGGAAGAAAGCGGCGTGACAAGCGCCAACGTCCAGGAGATGCTGGCCAGCGAGGATCCGACGATCAGGCGCCTGCTTGGCGTCGAGGGCGAACTGGGTTCCAAGCTGGGCCTGCCCAATGACTATATGGTCAAGGTAATCGAGCAGGTCGGCAATTACGGCGAGATCTGGGACCGCAATCTTGGCCCCGACACGCCGTTCAACCTACCGCGCGGCCTGAATGCACAGTGGAACGACGGTGGCATGCTGTACAGCATGCCCTTCAGGTAGAAATCTGATGGGGTGAGAGGGGCGTAAGGCACTGAGTTTCTTTGAGAGACTCAGTGTCTGCCATCACTTTATCACCCCTTTACCCTCCCACTGATCGTGTGATGCGGAAACACCTATGACCACGACAACTCTGCCCAGCGCCAAGCCGCCCTTTTACCGCGACACCAAGGTCATTGGCATAATATTGCAGGCTGTATTTGCTCTGGCGGTGCTGCTGTTCGGCTGGTTGCTGTACTCCAACATGATCGCCGAGCTTTCGCGCATCAATAATTCGGCAGGGTCGCCGTTGACTTGGAATTTCCTGGGGCAGACCGCAGGCTTCGAAATTTCCGAAGGACCGGTGTTTCGGGCCGAAGAGAGCTATTTTCGCGCCTTCTTAGTTGGCTTTGTCAATACGCTGCGCGTAAGTCTTGTGGGCATCGTCCTGGCCACGCTGCTGGGAGTGTTGGTAGGCATCGCACGCGTCTCCAACAACTGGCTGTTAAGCAAAATTGCTCATGTCTACACCGATATCTTCCGCTCGACGCCGTTGCTGGTGCAGTTGCTGTTCTGGTACTTTGGCGTTGTGGCCGCGCTGCCTGACATTAAGGAGGCATCCGATCTCGGGGGACTTGGCTTCCTGTCCAACCGTGGCATCTTTTTGAGTTGGCCCTACTTGAGCCAGACGGGCGCACCATGGCTGTGGTGGCTGCTGGCAGGTTTGGCCGCCGGGGTGGTGGCCGCGTGGCTGCGCCGGCGGATGCTCGAACGCAATGGGCGACCGGGCAGCGGTTTTCTGCTGGGGCTGCTCGTCTTCCTTCTTGTGGTAGTTTTCGGCTTTCTGTTTGTGCAGAACGCGGCTCGGCTGCCGGATACGATCGCCTATGAGCTGCGACGCGGCGACCGCGGCACATTGTACGTGGATAGCAACGACAACCAGCAGTATGACGCAGGGGTCGACGCCACGTTGGCCTATGTGCCGATCACACTGCTCGACGCCGACGGACAGCCGCTGGCCCAGGAGCATACCGATGGCAACGGCGACTTCCGCTTTTTTGACCTGCCGGCCGCAGGGGCGAGCTTGACGTGGGAGACGCCGCCGCCGGTCGTCGTGAGCGAACCGCTGCGCCAGGGTTTTAACTTCCGCGGCGGCTTGAGCCTGACGCCCGAGTATGCGGCGCTGCTGCTCGGCCTGGTCATGTACACCGGCGCCTTTATTGCCGAAATCGTGCGCGCCGGTCTCAACGCCGTGCCCAAGGGACAGTGGGAGGCCAGCCGGGCCGTCGGGCTGCCGGCGGCTAAGACCCTGCGCCTGATCGTCCTACCGCAAGCGCTGCGCGTGATCATTCCCCCGCTGACCAGCCAGTATCTGAACTTAATCAAAAACTCAAGCCTGGCGATCGCTATCGGCTATCCCGATATGTTTTACGTAACGCGCATCATCGTCAACCAGTCGGGGGCAGAGGTGCAGATGATCCTGGTGGTGATGGCGACATATTTGTCGATAAGCCTGCTGGTATCGGCCCTGATGAACTGGTATAACAAGCGCATGGCGATCGTGGAACGATAGGTCTACAGATTATGACGACAGATGTACAATCGGGAAACTGGACGAATCCGAACCCGCCGGCGCCGGCGCAGAAGCCGCCACGCTCCGAAGCAGGGGTGCTTGGCTGGCTGCACGCCAATCTCTTCAGCAGCGTACTCAACGGCATTTTGACCGTGTTGACGCTGGCGTTCACCATCTTCGTCGTCACCGGGTTCGTGCGTTGGGTGCTCAATGCCTATTGGGAGCCGGTATGGGCGAACCGCAAGCTTTTTGCCGTCGGACCCTATCCGGCAGACCAGTTGTGGCAGCCCGCGATAGTCTTGCTGGTAACATGCCTGCTGTTCGGCTTGAGCGCCGGGCGCTGGGGCAGTATCTTGCGCAGCCTGGCAATTGGGCTGACAGCGCTGCTGGCCGTGCTGGCGCTCATCCCCCTGGGTGCGCAGGCGCAGATGGTCATGGCAATCGCGGCAGCTACGGTAGTCGTCGGCTATTTGGTCGGCCTCACGGTGCATTTCCCAAGCAAGTGGCTGGCGTGGGCATGGCTCCTGAGCCTGCCGTTCACCTTTATCATGCTCCAGGGCGGGATCGATATGCCTGCCATCGGGCTGGAATGGTCGTTTGCCCCGTTTGTGGACCCTGCGCTTTGGGGCGGACTGATGTTGACAATGTTGTTGGCGGTGGTGGGCATTACCTTGAGCTTCCCGCTAGGAGTGCTGCTGGCTTTGGGACGCCGCAGCACATTGCCGGTGATCAGGGGGTTTAGTGTCGGCTACATCGAGTTCGTGCGTGGCGTGCCGTTGATCACCCTTTTGTTCATGGGCACAGCCATGCTGCCTCTCTTCCTGCCCGACGGTTGGGGCAATCCATCGCTGCTGAGCCGTGTCACAGTGGCAATTACGCTGTTTAGTGCGGCGTACCTGGCCGAAAACGTGCGCGGTGGACTGCAGGCGATTCCCAAGGGGCAGTATGAGGCGGCGGATGCGTTGGGGCTGAGCGGGGTCAGCAAGCTGCGCTTCATCATCCTGCCGCAGGCGTTGGCCAAGGTCATTCCCGCCATCGTCGGGCAATCTATCGGCCTGTTCATGGACACGTCGCTGGCGTCGTTGGTGGGCCTGCTGGAACTCGTCGGCGTCGCTAAGGCCGTGATCCAGCAGCCGCAGTGGCTAGGCACGCCCGGCGGCGTAGCCCGCGAGGTCTACTTGTTTGTCGCCCTGGTCTTCTTTATATTTAGCTTTGGCATGAGCACTGCCAGCCGCCGGCTGGAGACCAAGCTGGGCGTGGGCAACCGGTAAAGCGGAAATCTACACACAAACTGTAAAGGATTTAACGATGGCTGGGCACGCGTTACAGGAAGACATCATCGTTTGCCGCGACGTCAACAAGTGGTATGGAGAGTTCCACGCGCTAAAGAATGTCAGCCTGTCGGTGAAGCGGCAGGAAGTGGTGGTCGTCATCGGGCCTTCGGGTTCGGGCAAGTCCACCTTTATTCGCACGATCAATCGCCTCGAGGAACACCAAAGCGGCGAAATTATCGTGGACGGCATCCCCTTGACGCGTGACGTGCGCAACATCGAAGCCATTCGCATGGAGACAGGGATGGTCTTTCAGCAGTTCAACCTGTTCCCACACCTGACCGTGCTCGAAAACATCACCCTGGCTCCCATCCACGTGCGCAAGCGCAAGAAGCCCGACGCGGAGGCGCACGCCATGGAGCTGCTCCAACGCGTAAAAATACCCGAGCAGGCCAAGAAATTTCCGGGCCAGCTTTCGGGCGGCCAGCAGCAGCGCGTGGCCATCGCCCGCGCCTTGGCCATGAAGCCGCAGATCATGCTATTTGACGAACCTACCTCTGCGCTTGACCCTGAAATGATCCGCGAAGTGCTGGAAGTTATGGAGGACCTGGCGGAAGAAGGGATGACCATGCTCGTCGTCACGCACGAAATGGGCTTCGCCCGTGGCGTGGCCGACCGCATCGTCTTCATGGACAGCGGCGAAATTGTCGAGATTGGCACACCCGACACCTTCTACACCAACCCCCAACACGACCGCACCAAGCTCTTCCTGCAGCAGATATTGAAGTAACGCTCCCTTCGCCCGTCGGAACCCGCCCGCATTCGCGCGTAGCCCGCATGCTTTTATGCGGGCCGCCCGCCACGCCCTCGTGCGGGTCTGTGGGCACGCCCACGTGCCTGCGTTGAATGTGCCTGGGTACGGCTGGGGCCAGGCTAGCGATCAAACCCCAATCGCCACAAATACGCCACAAGCCCCCACGTCTCCTCCGGCGTAAACAACGTGCCAAAATTCGGCATCCCTGTTCCCATACCCCCGCGCCGGATCTTAGCGTAAAGAACGTCCCCGCGCCGCGCAGCCATGCGTTGGGCATCGGCGAAAGCAGGAGGCGCCACGGGCGCAGAGCCAGCATCAAATCCCTGACCGTCGCCGGCATCGCCATGACAGGCCGCGCAATTCTTGGCGTACAATCCGGCAGCGGCCTGCAGCGAGCCAGGATCGGCGGGCTGCGCTTCTCCTACCCATAAATAGGCAATCACATTGGCGAGCGTCGGCCGATCCTTGCCCGGATTTGCTGCCTGCAAGAGGGCTTCGCCTTCCAGTGGCGTATGCCGGCGTCGCCAGTCCACATCCTCGAGTTCTGCGGGAATAGTCAAAGCTGCACTTTGAATGGCTCCCGCCACAGCTGACGGCTGCAGTGCCGGCTCCTGCAACGCTGCAGCGGGTGATTCGTGCGTGCCGGTGGCGTGGCCCACACCCGGTTTCTCATCGGCAAGATAGGCGTCGATGTCAATACCTTCGGCAACAAGGTTTTCGATGACTGGGTCATGTTGTGGCACCGGCTCGCCTGCATTGCGGTCCTCCACGGCGATCACGCCGCGCATGCGCCAATGATTCGGGCTGCACCACTTGTTGCAGTAAAAGGTAAACGTGCCCCCCTCGTCAAACGTCACATCGACTACCTTGACCTCAGCCGGGGGCAGGTCGCCCAGGTCGATGCCAAGGCCAGGCCCGATGGCGACGCCATGAGTAGTATCAGCAGAATGAAAGCGCAGGCGCAGACGCTGCCCAGAATACACGGTAATGCTGTCAGGCTGGAAACCGCCCGCTTCGGGCGCTGCAGCCACCACGTCCACGATACGCACGCCGCGCGCTAGCGGGGGCGGCTGCTGCAGGCCGATCAAAATGGCGGGGATGGGGACAAGCAAAAGCAGGGCGAACTTGCGCGCCTGTCTCAGGCGATCTGCCCCGCCCAGGCGGCTAAACGCCACAAGAACCTCCGCCCTCCACCGGCTGGCCCAAGCGGCCACCATTGGCCAGCCACTGCTGCACGGACTGGGCTCCGGACATCGAGAAGATCTCGCGGCTGACCATGCGCCGCGGATCGATCGCGGCAAAGTCCTGCCCTTGGGTCAACTTGAAGTAGGCGGCAGCCTGGGTCATCTCCTTTGGAAACCAGAACGCGCTGATGTACTTGGCCGCCTCAAACATCTGGTCTTCGCTGGCGTCACCGGCTGCCATGAGTTCCAGGATCCCCAGCATGGCCATGCCGTGATTGCAGTCAGGGAATGCCGTGCTGTTGCCGCAGCAGGGTCGATAGACAGCCTCGGCGACCGTTTGCAGTCGCTCCTGTTGATCTGCGTTTAGTTTGATCAGTGGCAGGCTGGCAAAGATCTCCATGATCGGCTTGGAGGCCAAGGTCCAACCGCCGGTCGAGGCGTACTGGTCGACCGTGTCCGCCCCCTTGTCCTGAATCGAGCCTGCCAACAAGATTGCGTTGCGATTGGCCAGGCCAACAGCCCAAAAGAAGTTGAGCAGGAAGTGGGCGTTGGTGCGATCGATCACGATGGGAGCATCGCTGCCTTGCGTAAGAATTGCCTGCTCTTCGGCGGGAAGGGGTTTGCCGCCGTCGGTGTAGATGGCAAGAAAAGCGGGCAAATCAATGGCGCCGGCCTCGACAAGCTCGGGGCCAAGGTTACCATAGCTCACGGGTAGCGTATACGACTCCGGCAGATGGGCCACATACTGCGCAGGGGGAAGCGCCGGGCCCTGCGTGGGCTTGGCCCCTGGCACTGCTTCTGCCGGCGAGTCCGCTGGATCCGATTGTGCGGCAATCGGGTCCAGCGGTTTCGCTTGAACGACAGGCATCACACCGCCAACGTGAATGGCGTCACCCCACAGCAAATATCCAACGCTCAGGCCGCTGCCCAGCGCAAGGAGAGCAATGACCAGTGCGGCAATGGTTGGACCCCAGCCGCTGCCCCGTTTGGAAGCAACGAAATGTTCTTCAACCGGCAGGTCACCACCGATTTCGATGGCGCCCGTCACATCAGGCCCATCTTGGCTTTCAAAATCTTCGCCTTCCGGCACCACTTCGGTTTCTTCGTCGGTACTCATACTTCTCCTTTTTGGGTGCCGGTCTCGCCATTGATGGCGGCGGGCGTGCGATTATGGCACCCAGTTCGACCGTATCACGACTTCCTGCTCCGGATTCTCCGGATCGTTGGTTACGACATGCACGCGGAAGTCATGTTGACCGTCCATTCCCGCGTGCATCATGAACTGCAATTCGACAGCCGTTTCTTCGCCCGGGTTGAGTGCCGTCCGACCGACGACAGCGCGGGGTGGTCAGCAACCTTCCAGAACTTCGACCCGCGGCTCACCGGCAAAGACTAGCTGCGTATCGCCCACATTCTTGACGTGGAACTGGGTCTTGATCGTCTTACCCAGCTTCACGTCGCCATAATCAAACATGGCCTGGTCGATGGAAATACTGGGGCGGCCGGTCACCTCAGGCGTGTAGGAGGTGGCAGCTTGCCGGCTCTGAACCAGCAAGAAGATCGTCACTACGGCGACGAGGGCGGCTGCCCCTAGAAAGAATGGCCAGGCCGGCACTCGGCGTTGCTCCTCACCCGGCCGCACGCTTTTTGTCGGGCGTTTCTGCTTATTGTTCATTCAAATTTTCCTTTGCAGATAACCTGACGATGCACGAACACTGCCACATCTGTACCGAATCATGCCGGCGTTGCGAAGAGGCTTGCCGTGTTCACCAGGCCACAGGTTACGTAAACTATACATGTTGATCTGATGCCCATACATCGGCCATTCGTCGCGTTCAGCGACGGGTGCAAATGCGTAGCCATGAGTAGGCAATTATGCTTATATAGCGACAAATGACAGGGAAGACTAGAGAACAATGATGGATGCGCCGCAGTAACTTGCGCGTATCCTATTGCAGAGAAGGAAAGACCATGAAAAGCAACAGTCGCCCATGGCACAGGAGCCTAAGTCGGCGCCAATTCTTAGTTTGGAGTGGGCTTGGCCTTATGGGTACGGGATTGAGCGCCTGCACGGTGGGACCTTGGAGGGAAAGAGCCTGCCCAGATCTGCTACGCGGCAAAGAGCAAAACGTCTGTGTTCACGTATCATTCCTCTATATAGGGAAAGCAATCCACGCCCAGCAAGGGTAGGCCCAAATCATACAGCATATTCAGGATCCCCATCAAGGCTGCCTGGTCGACCACTTCGCCTTTGAGGATGGTGACGTCCTGCGTTGCGGGTGAGTGTACACACTCCAGCTTCAGATCAATAAAGTCCCGTGCCCAATCGGGATTGAGGATCCCTTGGAGATAGATTCGGTAGTAGGCAGGCCGGCCGCGAAGTAGTTCGAGTTTTTCCCCCACGCTGGGTTCTCCCTAATCAACTGCAGGCGCCTGCTTGTACAAGCCAACGGGCCGGCTTGTGCGATGGCATCCGTAAGCTGCGTCAGGCCAAATACGCTACCATAAGCATATTGGCCTTGTGGTATAAAGACTCCCCCCAAGAAGTTGTAGGTATGGTACAATTCTTGCCGGGCACATCGCATAGATATACGACCTTTCCATGCCGCCGGGGAGGAGTGAGCATGCCAGCTAACACCACGTTCCATTCGTTTGTCCTCACCAAGCTGCACCGTCCACCAATCACGGCGGACGCGGTTGTACGGCCGCGCTTGTTCAAGCGGCTGGACCAGCTGGCGCCCTTGACACTGGTCATTGCCCCGACTGGGTATGGCAAAACCACCCTGCTCTGTACCTGGCTGCAAAGCTGCCCGATACCCAACACGTGGTTGACCCTGGACGTAGAAGACAGCACTTTGCACCAGTTCCTTGCCTATCTCGTGGCGTCCGTGCGCCGGCTTTTTCCGAGTTTTGGCGCTGAAGTGTTGGAACAGCTCACCGCCCCTTCGCTGCCTCCTGTGACATATATAGCACAGCTGTTCGCCAACGCCTGCGCCGCGGTGGAACAGGAGTTTATTCTTGTCCTAGATGACTACCAGGTGATCGACGAGCCTGCGATCCACGCCTTGGTCGCCGAATTGCTGCGGCGCCCCCCCTGGCAGCTACACTTGGTGATCTCCACCCGCCGTGATCCGCCGCTGCCCCTGGTCGCTGCCCGTGCGCGCGGCAGCCTGGTCGAGATCCGAACCAACGACTTGAGCTTTACCGCACCGGAAACGCAGCAGATGATGGCCGGGGTGTCGCCGCAACCGATTGCGGATGAGACGATCGGCATGCTCGTCCAGGGTACCCAGGGTTGGGTCGCCGGCCTCCACCTGGCGCGGCTCTATCTTCGCCAGCAGCAGGGTCTTGCCTCCTTGCCGGCTGCGCTGAAGGGCGGCACGCATTACGCCATGGATTACCTGGCGACAGAAGTTGTCGCCCAGCTGCCCACGACGATACAGGCTTTCTTGCTGCAAACCTCTGTGCTTGAACGTGTCTCCGGCGCGGCGTGTGTGGCCATCAGCGACGCCGGCATCGCGTTGCGCGAAGCACAGGCGACCTTGCGCTGGCTCGCGGCAAATGGCGTGTTTACCGTTGCCCTCGACCAGCAGCAGGAGTGGTATCAATATCACCCTATTTTCCAGCAGCTGTTGAATCGCCAGCTGCACCAGGAGTTTGCGCCGACAGAGATCGACGCGCTGCATCGCCGGGCCAGCTTGTGGTACGCCGAACAGGGCCTGACGGAAGAGGCCATTCGCCATGCGCTGGCTGCGGGTGATACGGCCGGCGCTGTGCAGATCGTCGCACGGGCGCGGCCTGCGGTGATGAATCAAGAAGAATGGTGGCGGCTGGAACGCTGGGCACGCCTCTTCCCCAAAGAGATCGTTGTACGCGAGCCTGAACTGCTGGTCACACAGGCGTGGGCGGCCCGCAGCCAGCATCAACTCCCGCGGGCGCAGGCCCTTACGATGCAGGCGGCAGCAGTCTTGGCGGCGCAGCGAGACGATTCTGTCCTTACTGGCCGCGCGCCAGATACAGTGCAGCAGTTGGAAGGCGAAGTCGAGCTCTTGTGCACCTTCCTCAGCTATTGGCAAGGAGATATGGCCGCGGTCGTGCGCCACGGCGTGCGCGGGCTGGCGTTGACGCCGGTTGAACTATGCGCCATCCGCAACGTGGCACTCATGTACCTCTGCGGCGCCTACCAGGCGAACGGCGATCTGCCTGGAGCGTATGCGCTGCATGAAGACCACCTCGCAGCGGCATCTACCCAGGGGCCCATCTGCCTGCGGTCGTTTTGGCTCGCCAGGGCGCCTGTGCAGGCGATTGCAGGTGACCTGCCGGCGCTGGCCGACAATATCAATCGTTCGCTTGCTCTGGTCCGGAACCTGCCCTGGGACGCGCACACAGTCGGAGCTTATTACTACCTTGCCACCATCCATTACTACCAAGACAACCTGGCCGGCGCGGAACAGGCACTGGCAGAGGTGCTGCCCCGGCGCTATCACGCTACCCCACATATCTTTGTTCAAAGCGCCTTTCTCCTGGCAGCCACCTATCAGGCGCAACAACGCGCCGCCGATGCCAACACGGTGGTGACCCTCGCGCTAGCCCACTGCAACGAAACGGGCCAGGCCCAGCTGGCGGCGTTGGTGCGGGCATTTGAGGCGGAACTTGCCTTGCGCCAGGGCCGCCCGGATGACGCCAGCTTTCTGGCCTTGGAACTGGCGAACACGCCCCTGCTCCCAACGCCTTTCTTCTACTCACCGTACATGACGCTGGTCAAGTTGTACTTGTGCCAGTATACGGCCGCAGGCTTGCAGATGGCGTTTGACCTGCTCGACCGGCTCGAGCAGTTTTTGGCATCCACCCACAATGTCCGCTTTCTGATGGAGGCGCTCGCCCTCAAAGCCTTGGCCTGGCAGGCACGCGGCGAGCAAGCCGCGGCGGTTGCGACGTTGGCGCAGGCGATCCGGCTGGCCGCGCCGGGTGGCTACATTCGCATCTTCGCCGATTTGGGCGGGCAGCTCGACGGCCTGCTGGCGCAAGTGGCAGCACAGGGTGTAGCGCCGCTGTTGGTCGCCGCCATTCGTGCTGCTATCGATCCTGCCACATCACAACCGCTATTCTCACCGCACCCCGCGGGGCCTGACGCACCCGCCGCTACAACGGCGTCAGGCGCGGGGGGCTACAGTGAGGCCGGTTTCGCAACCTTGCTCACGTTCCGAGAACAAGACGTGCTGCGCTTGCTCGGGCGGCGCCAGACCAATCAAGAGATTGCCGCCGCGCTGAGCATCTCACCGCAAACGGTGAAACGCCATACGGCCAACATCTTTCGCAAGCTACAAATCACCAACCGGCGCGAAGCCTCGGCCGTCGCAGGGCGGCTCAACGGCGCGCATGCCGACAAAAGCGAACTGTGAGGCTCACACGCCACCTGACTTGCCATGGCGCCTGAATTGGGCAAGATAACCGTAATCCGGACCAAACTGCAGCGGCCGCATCCGGCAGCAGGGACTATCGCCCGACCTCGCCTGTTTACCCTGTTAGCGGAGCAGCACCCGCTGACGCTGGTCGTTGCTCCCGCCGGTTTCGGCAAGACTACCCTGGTAAGCTCCTGGCTGGAGGCCACGACCGTGCCCTATGGCTGGCTGACGCTGGACGAGGGCGACAGCGACCCGGCCGTTTTTCTCACCTACTTGCTGGCTGCACTGCAGGTGCCGGCCCCGGGTGCCGGCAGAGAAATCCTGGCCATGGTCAACGCCCGCGCCCCAATACCGCCCAATCTGCTGGCCCGCGCGTTGATCAATGATCTGGATGGCATCGAGCAGCCGTTTGTGATGGTACTTGACGACTATCACCTGCTGCAAGGGGAGGCCGTCCACGCCATCGTGCGCGAGTTGTTGCTCCATCCGCCCCTTGCGCTCCACCTGGTGTTGGCGGCGCGCAAGGAACCGCCGCTGCCCATCGCCGCCTTGCGTGCGCGCGGGCTGGCGACAGAGGTGGGTGCAGAGGCTTTGCGCTTTATAACTGTGGAGACGGCGGAATTTCTGCGCCGCGTCTTGGACGTTCCCGTTAGCGATGCAACGGCCGCAGTTTTGGCAGCAAAAACCGAAGGATGGATCGCTGGTCTCCACCTGGCGGCCATTTACCTGCGCGGCCAGCAAGACCCGGCCGCTGCTGCGTCCCGCGTCGACGCCGATGATCGCCAGGTCACAGACTACCTTGCCGGCGAGTTGTTGCAGCAGCAGCAGCCTGCATTGCAGGCGTTTCTGGTCAAAACATCGATTCTGGATCGACTGTGCGCCTCGCTCTGCGCGGCTGTACTGGGCACTGGCGAGGGTGCCGAGGATAGTGCAATTGTGAGTGCAAGCGAGCACTTGCATTTGCTGGAGAAGAACAATCTCTTCCTGTTTGCGTTGGACGCTGAGGCGCGCTGGTATCGCTATCATCCACTGTTTCAGCGGTTGCTGCAGCAGCATCTGGTCCAGGTGCTGACGCCGGTGGAAATTGCCGCGCTGCATGCCAGGGCCAGTGCCTGGCTGGCAGGTGCGGGGTACGCAGAAGAGGCATTGACGCACGCCATTGCGGCAGGCGATATGCAGGCTGCAGTGCACTTGATTGCGCAACAACGGCACGAGTTGATGAACCGTGAGGAGTGGCGCACGCTCTACCGTTGGCTCTGTCTTTTTGATCGCGCCACCATCGATCAGCATCTTGATTTGTTGCTCACAGAAGCCTGGCTCATGCTCAGTCAGAGGCAAGGTACGAAAGGCGAGGCTGCGTTTGCAGCGGAGACAGTTCATTCCGGGGTTGGATTGCCAGTCAATTGGGGAGCGGTCATCTTAGTGCTGCTGCAAAAGCTCGATGCCTTGCTGGCGCGAGAACGGGCGTCGGCGCAGACAGTAGAAACGGAGGTTACCCTGGCGCGGCTGGGGGCTGAGGTCGCCGTGCTCCGCTGCGCGTGGCTCTACTTCAGCGCAGCGCCAGAGGCGATCGTCACGCTGGCGGGCGACGCCCTTGCGCTGCTGCCGCCCGCCTGGCAAATGGCGCGCAGCCATGCTTTGCTCATTCTGGCTGCTGCCTGCCAGATGCGCGGTGAGTTGGCCAAGGCCTATTCGATCTTGGAGGATAGCCCGCAGCAGCCCCTTCCTGACCTCGCCGCTTACCAGGTGCAAATGGGTGTGAATCTGTGCCTCATCCAGTGGGTTGCAGCGGACCTGCCGGCTCTGCTGCGCACCGCCAGGCGCGCCCTATCCCTGGCCAAGGAACCTAACCTCCCTGAAGCCCAAGCCTGGGCCAACTACTTCATTGGCAGCATTTTCTATCATTGGAACGAACTTGACCACGCCGTCGCGCGATTGGAGCCCATTGTCCGGCAGCCTGATAGCGTCAATGGGATCACGTTTGCCAGCGCCAGCTGCGCTTTGGCTTTGGCCTATCAGGCGCAAGGGCACAGCGCAGAGGCGCGCGCGGTCACGGCCGCTGCCGTCGACTACTTGCGTGCTACGAACAACATTGGCCTCAACATGCTTGAGATCTTCCAGGTAGAGCTGGCGCTGCGCCAAGGTAAGCTAGGCGCGGCGACGCAGTGGGCGGCGCGGCACCCCGCTCCCAGCCCACTGGGGCCGGTCTTGGATTTCGTTGCGCCCCAGTTAGTGCGGCCCAAGATTCTCCTGGCCCAAACTTCAGCGGCAGCCCGCCAGGAAGCGGTCCAACTGCTGCTGGCGGCGCATGACTATTTTGCCGCGATCCACAACACCCGCTTCCTGATCGAGACGCTGGCGCTATTGGCGCTGGCATGGTGGGGCGAGCGCGACACAGAGGCACTGGGTGTGCTGACAGAGGCGCTGCGGCTGGCCGCGCCGGGTGGTTTGGTGCGCGTCTTTGTGGACATCGGCCCGCGGCTGCTCCGGCCGTTGGAACTGCTGGCGGGGCGCAACGTCACACCTGCCTTCATTGCTCAGATCGTCGCTGCGCTGCTGCGCGAACATCCCGCCTCAGCGGCTCAGTCCGGCGCCGTATTGCCGGCTGATCGTCGCGGCCTGATCGAGGCGCTGACGCCAAGGGAGCAGGAGATCCTGGCTCTGCTGGCGCAGCGGCTGACCAACAAAGAAATCGCACGTACGCTGGGCATCTCCGCCGACACGGTAAAGGAGCATATCAGCAATCTCCTTGGTAAACTGGCAGTTGGCGACCGCCGTGCGGCAGTCGCCAAGGCAGTTGCGTTGGGGCTGCTGCCGCCCGTGTAGCAATCTACCCTCTGTTTCTCCGTTCTCCACTGCATCACCCAGCTTCTCCCCCAAGAAATGCCCCAGACATGCCCCGTGCGGGGGCGGGACGGCCAGGTTGTCGTCAAGCTAAGATTTAGTTGCTAGCCAATCTACACTGTGGCAAACCAACTTGATAAGCATCAAAGGGAGGTGCGACGATGGCTGATGACAATTATCTCGTTGTGTTAACGTTTCAGGGAACGAAGACGGCGGCTGCCGTCTACACACAGCTCCAGCAACTCGAAAAGAAGCATGGTGTGAGCATTGTGGACGCCATCATCATCGAACGTGATGCTGGCGCATCGCCCGGCAGCACGCCCCTTGTCGAGCCGGGTTCCGGTCAAGGCATAGCCCCAGCAACCAGCCCGCTCGAGGAGCAAGTTCGCGTCATACAGACGCATGGCAAGAAAGGCAAGTATGCTGCCGGCGGTGGTGGTATCGGCCTGCTGGCCGGCTTTTTGCTGGGCGGACCGATTGGCGCGGCTGCCGTCGGCGCGGGTTTGGGCGCCGTTACCGCGGCCATCAAAGACTTCGGCATCGACGATGAGAGTCTAGCTGCGATCCAAGCGCGATTACAGCCGAATAGCTCGGCGCTGCTGGCGCTTGGTCATGTACGTGATCGGGAAGCCTATATGGCCAGCCTGCGCACCTTTGATCCTCAAGTCGTATCGACGACATTGGCGCCGGAAGTCGAGGAAGAGTTGCGTAAGCGCCTGGCTGCGTGACAAGCTGCAACCGAAATTCCTTGGCGAGCTGCAGTCCGCCGCAACCTACCGGCTGGATGGCAGCCGGCTGGAACTGCGCCGAGCCGACGGCGCACTTGCCGGCCGCGCATCTGAACTCGGGGATTACACGCCCAGCGTGACAAGACATACCCTGCACCAAAATGAGATGCCAACAAGCGAGCAAGAACGTCCTCTGATATTAGTCACCGGCGCTACCGGCTACATAGGTGGGCGGCTTGTTCCCCGCTTGCTCGAATTGGGCTATCGCGTCCGCTGCCTGGTGCGCGACGCAGCGCGTTTGCAAGGGCGCGCCTGGCAGAGCGAGGTCGAGATCGCAACGGGCGATATGCTGTATCCCGCTACGCTGGTCCCTGCGATGCAGGGGGTGAAAGTTGCCTATTACCTGGTGCACAGCCTGGGCAGTGGTGCTGACTTTCCCCAGCGCGATGTGAGCGCGGCCAGCAACTTCGCGACGGCCGCCTGCACTGGGGGGATCGAACGCATCATTTACCTCGGCGGCCTGGGTGAAGCCTCGCCCGAGCTCTCCGAACACTTGCGCTCGCGCCAGCAAACGGGCGACGTACTGCGCGCCGCCGCCGTTCCGGTCACTGAATTCCGCGCCGGCGTGATTGTCGGCTCAGGCAGTCTTTCCTTCGAGTTGATTCGTTACCTGACCGAACGCGTCCCAGTCATGATCTGCCCACGCTGGGTCTACACCCGCACCCAGCCGATCGGCATCCGCGAGGTGCTGGAATATCTGACCGCCGCGCTCGACGTTCCCGAGAGCACGGGGCGCATCATCGAGATCGGCGGGGCAGAAATCAACACGTATGGCGAAATGATGACAATCTATGCCGAGGTGCGCGGCCTGAAGCGCTGGATGGTCTCAGTCCCATTTCTCACGCCGCGCCTGTCATCGTACTGGGTCAACCTGGTTACCCCGATCCCTGCTGCCATCGCTCGTCCCCTGATCGAAGGTCTGCGCAACGAAAACATTGTCCAGGATCCCGTCGCTCGCCAGCTCTTCCCATCCATCCAGCCGGTAAACTATCGCACCGCGGTAGAACGCGCGCTGGCCCGCCTGCAGGCGAGTAACATCGAAACCGCCTGGAGCGATGCGCTCAGCACCAGCCAGGGTGCCCTGCCACCCGTCATCCTGAAGACACAAGAAGGTATGATTTTGGAGCACCGCCAGCGTCTGGTTGCAGCATCGCCGGCGGACATCTATGCCACGTTCACCGGTCTTGGTGGCGAGCGCGGTTGGTTCTATATGAATTGGACATGGGAGCTCCGTGGCTTGCTCGACCGCATCATTGGCGGCGTCGGCCTGCGTCGCGGTCGCCGCGATCCCGATCACTTGCGTGTCGGCGATGCACTCGATTTCTGGCGCGTCGAGGCAGTCGAGCCGGACCAACTGCTGCGCCTGCGCGCCGAGATGAAAGTACCCGGCAAGGCCTGGCTGCAATTCCAAGTGACACCAGGTGAACAGCGACAAACCCTCCTCTCGCAAACGGCTTTCTTTGCACCCAAGGGCTTGCTGGGCTGGCTCTACTGGTATGCGCTTTATCCCTTGCACCAACTCATCTTTAGCGGTCTGATTGACCAGATCGGCCAACGTGCCGCAGCCCGCTCTGCCGGCAGCGAGCAAGATAATCCGGCAATCCACCGTTAAAGCTAACCTTGCGCCAGACTGACGACATCGTCGATACGGCCGCCGGCGCAGGCACCTTCGGCACGCTAGTTGCCCAATACATCCTGTTTTCCCGTTCTCCACGGTGCATCACCCGGAATCTCCCCCAAGAAATGCCCCAGACATGCCCCGCGCCGGGGAGTGACAGCCGCTAGCATGAAGGAGAAAATGTCAATGATCAACCGAGGACCAGTGGATGTGGTTGTGGCGGCGGCCGGCGCGCCGTGATTCGAAGGTCCTGTCTTTGCCGAACTTAAACTGCAGACCGCGGCCGGAACGATCCGGGTGCTGGACGCGGCGGTCTTGCTGAAGGATGAGGAAGGGCAGCCGTGGTCGGCACCGCTATCGCGACGCGCAATGCTGTGAACCGCCGGCAGGCGGACAAGAACGCGCAGGCGTACGCGAATGCGACGAACGCAGCTTATGCCCAGCAGGCTCCGCCGCCGCAGGAGTATGAGCGGCCTGGCCCGGAAGAAGATGTGATCACGTAGATCGAGCGTCTGGGCGCCCTTAAGGCCCACTTATTAATCCCATTTCAAGCAGTAGGAGAAAAGACCAATGGCAAGGTCGAAGCGCGTACCAGTAAGCAAGGCGAAGTTGGCCGAGACCGGCGAAGAGTTGGAAGTCGCCGGAGCCGTGAGCGCCGTGGAGGGCGCGGTCACGGTGGCAGAAGGTGTGGAGGATTTGGCAGTGGCAAGAGCAGCCACTGCGATCGGTGTGGTGGAAGTTGCAGCCGGCGCGAGCGACCTGACCCGCGCCACCGATGCTGCGGTGGCCGCCGAGCGCGCGCAGCAGCTCAGCGACATCGTGGGGTTGGCCGGCGTGGTGGATGTGGCAGAGGGTGTGGATATGCTGCTGAAGGGTGGCGATGTGCGCGCGATGGGCGCCATTGTCAGTCTGATGAGCAGGGAAGAGTTGGACCGCGGCCTGGAGCTGGCGCGTCTGGCCGGCGAACTGCGGACCATCGGCGATGTGGTCGGTTTGCTGGACATGCCGGTGCTGTCGGACTTCCTCGCAGAGCGCGGCATGCGCTTGCAAGAGGTTGCAGTCGATCAACTGCTGCGCTTCACCGGCACGCGCGCGCTGGCCGGCGCGATAAAGCAGACGGGCAAAGAGATCGAAGCCATGGGCGAGGAAGAAATCGCCGAGGGTGCGGTACGCGTGGCCGTGTCAGAAGCAGCCGCCGAGCGCAGCGCGGAGTTATCCATGGCGAGTGACCTGTTGGCCGCCAGGGGAGTCGACGAATTGTCCACGGCGGCGGCGGCGGGCGAGGTGGCGCTAGCGGCCGAAAAAGCCGGCGTGAGCAAGATCGCCCAGGGCGCCGAGGCGATTGGCGCGGGCGAGGCGGCGGCCGCCGTGGGTGAGGCGCTGGCTGCACGCGCTGGGCAGTAGGTGGACGAAATAACATCCGGCATTAAGGGTGAAGTACACAAGGAAAAAAAGGTTCGCTTTCAGTCGAACGTAGCAAAAAGGAACCGTAGACATGGTTAAGCACACTCTGTTGATCACTTTTCTGAACTTGCTCTTCATGGCGCTCCTGGGAGGCCGTGGAGCCCAGGCCCAAAGCGGTTGGCCGCCATTGATTTTCGAGGTGGAACCGACCTATGGCGACGGCAGAATCACCTACGACTTGTTCTTTGTGAGCCTGCTGGATCCAGGGGACATGACCGATCTGACCATCATCGTCCCTCTCCCGGAAGGAACACGGTACGTGAGCGGAGGCGCACAGCCCTCCACCGAAGTAACGTTCGATGGTCGGGAAGTGAAGTTTTTCACGCCCGCGCTGGATGGCAATGCGATCCCCGTGGCGTCGTTCACGGTGGAAGCCATCGACCCGTCACAGACGGTCTTTGTCGCCCAGCCCTGGCTGAGCTGGAAGGGCGACCCGGCCGGCGATTACCTGGCGCGCGAGGTCGAGATCGACATCACCAAGCAGGAACTAACATGGAGCAAGCCGCTCCAGGATCGCCTGTTGTTGGAAGCCGATGCAGCAGTCGTGGACGGCATCACCACATTCGACATCTATGCCACGAATCTGGGTGGGCGGACTTTCGATGTAGTGGTGAACTTGCCGCTCCCGGCCGGCGCCACGCTGGTGTCGACTGAGGCTCCTCCGCTGTTCACGTCGTCCTTCGACGGGCGCGAGGTCTCTTTCAAGGCCCTGGAGCTGCCGGAGAAGATCCGGACCACTCTCCGGGTCAAGGTGGCCAGCGAAGAAACGGGTCCGCCACTGTTGGTGACCCATGCCTGGGCTTCTTGGCGCAATCAGGGCGATAACGTGGGGACCAGGATAGCGGCGAAAGGGGATGTGCGAACGGGCGACATTGTGGTCGATCCACATGTAGACGGTTGGGTGACTGCCGATGCTTTCGGCGACGTTCCGTTCGGCAACTACGATGTGACGACGCTGGCGGTGGAGAGGGTCGGCCCTGGTGCGCTCGACGTGATCTTCTACACGCGAGACGAGATTGGGCCCGCAGGTCAGCCGCTCTTCTTTGTCGCCTATCTCAGCACGGACTGCGCCAACGGCAAGCAGTACCGTATTGTCTACAGCCACATGAACGGTCGCGCGGTGCTGCAGCAGTGGGATGGCGCCGGCGGGGCATGGGAGGCAGGCATCCCTGTGGACGGCGCCCTCGCCGGGCCGCGCATGGTGGTCGTACACGCACCCGTACTGCCCGCGCTGGCACAGGGCGCCGATTATTGCGCCGTGGGCCGGGTCGTCAACGCGGCGCACAACTTCAGCGAACCGCTCGAGATTGAAGCCGTGCCGAACCGCTCCGATCCCCAGCTGCTGATGATGTTGCGTGTCATGGACGAGCTCGAGGAGTCGAAAGTTGGGCCCTACGAGGTGTTCGGCCTGCTCTGGCAAGACCTCCCGGACTTCTCGGCCACTGCGCAACCTCCCGGAAGCAATTCCCAGCTTTTCACGGGTGTCGGGCCGTCAGACCTGGATCCCAACGCCAAGTATAGATACCTGGACTGGATGAGCATCGATGCGCTGGGCGCGCCCGTCACGCCTAGCAGCCTCAACCTGGAAGTTCCAGGCGCAGCGGAACCGGTGAAAGGTTCGGGGCAGGCGTCAGCCACAGCCGTCACAGTAGGGCCTCCCGCGGTGCAGCCCGTCGCACCAGCCGATCTGCGTGGGAAGCTGGCCATTCCCATAGACGACGGCACGGGCATCTATGATCTGCGCATTTTCGCTGTACCCACTGGCCAAGAGCTGGCGCGCATTCATGATGCGCACCAGCCCGACTTTCGCTACGATGGCGAACGCGTGCTGTTTGATCGCGAGGCGGACGGCGCAGACTTCATCTACGAAGCCGACCTATCCGGCGGCGGCGAGACGCGGATTTCGGACGCGCACAACAGCGAGTATCCTGTCTATGACAAACCAGGCGGCCGCGTGGCGTATGGCAATACCGGACTTACCTTGGGTATGCCGGAATGGGCACGCGATGCGAACTTCAATCTGGAGTTCAAGAATGAGGGTTTCACCGCGGTGATCGAACTGCCCATCCTCGACCCCCCGATTGTCCATCTACCCGAGTTGCCCGACCTGCCGATTGACGATCTACCCGACCTGCCCGTCCCCCCTCCAATCATAGGGAGACCCGGCCAGCCCATCCCCGATCCCCCGATTGTCGGTCCACCCGACCTGCCCATCCCCGATCCCCCGATTGCAGATCTACCCGACCTGCCCGGCTCGCGCGAGATCACATTGACGCTCGAAGTGCCCCTGCCCGTGCGCGCCTATCCGCGCCGCCCGTTTTTCTACGTGCAGTGCAGCCTGCTGCAGCCGCACAAGGAAGCCGAGGAGCGTTGCCGGGATCTGGAAGGACAGGGTAAACTGATCCCAGATGCCATTGGCGAGATCCAGGGTCGGTTTCCTGTGTGGACGGCGAGCGATCACATCGTATACAACGGCTGCAATACGTGGGCGGGTTCAAAGGTGTGCGGCGTTATCACTGTTCCGTCGGCTTCGACACGCGCTTTCAGCGAAGGCTTCACGCCAGCCAGGCTCACCGAAAACGCCAATGATCTGCCCTCGGACAGTGAAGGCAATTGGATTGCGTTTAGTTCGCTGCGTGACGGTGACTGGGAAGCCTATGTGATGGACCTGAACGGTGGGCAGTTGCGCAATCTGTCGCAAAGCCCTGCCTCCAACGACGGCATCCCCACGCTATCTCCCGATGGTCAATGGGTCGCGTTTGTATCGGATCGCAGCGGCTCATGGGCAGTCTGGGTAGTGCCCACCGCAGGGGGAGAAGCATCCCTCCTATTCGACCTGCCGTCGGAAACGCCGTGGGGTATAGGACAACGATCCTGGATCAACGAGCGAATTTCGTGGGGTGGGGTTGAAGGCGACCATCCGCTGCCTTGGAACCCGCCAGCAGTCCCTGACTATGGTGAGCGATATCGTTGAGATTCCGAATCTTGAAGAGCCATCGGTGCGGAGGTTCAGACCCCTTGCCGGCGACCTGCGTGTACGATGTGGGTGATGGCATAGCAGGGTGGAGTGAGAAGTTACTCATGGAGGTCAATATTCCTCATGGTCGTACGTACCGGCATCCTCTGCATCCCCGACTACGACGAGGCAGCGGCGGCGGCCGGCGGCACGGTGTATGGCGGCGCCGACAAAGAGACGGTGCTGACCGAGCCGGGCTTGATTGTCTATCGTTTCGATGCGCCGCTCGTGTTTGCGAACGCGGCGTTCTTCACCGAGCGTTTGGAGGCGCTCATTGCCAACGCCGGCGCAGGTCTGAAGTGCATCATCCTCGACGCGTCGGGGACACCGTCATCCATGTACCCAAGGAGCGCGTGGTGTTCGCCGGCGACGTGCTGTTCCGCCAATGCACGCCGATGGGTTGGACGGGCTCCTACGACAAGTGGTTCCATTGCATCGACCTGCTCGTCCGAATCAACCCGGAAGTCATCGGCCACGGCCCGCTCTGCGGGCTCGAAGGGGCAACGGAGATGAAAGCGTACCTCCAATATGTGCGTGACGAGGCGAAGAAGTGCTTCGATGCGGGGGTCACTTCGCTGGATGCTGCCAAGCGCATCGAGTTTGGCCCCTACAGCGAGTGGCGCGCCCCGGCGCGGCTCTACATGAACGTCGAACGGGCATATCGTGAGTTCCGCAACGAACCGCCTGATGCGCTGTGGGATCAGCCAGCCACCTTCGACGCCATCTACCAAGTCGCGCAGGCAAAAGACGTCCCCGTCGAATTCTAGCCTGGCCAGAGCAGCACTGATGGCGAATCACCCTGCTTTGGGAAGCCGTGGTCAAGACCGGCTTCCCAAAGCAGAGATGTAGCCGTGCGCTTGTCACCGGCAGTGTTTGTCACGCCGCAAAATTCACAACCATAAGGACCACAACGTGCAAAAGATAAAAACTCCGCCTATTCTCAACGCCGTCGGCACATCCGGCCGCTGGCTGCTGCTGATGCTCAGCCTGGCCCTGTTGGTAGCGTGCCGGCCGGTACAAACGCCGGGGCAATCCCCGGCGCAATCTTTGCCCGGCACAAGTTGGGGGCTAAGCTCGCTGCAAGGGCTGCTGCCACTGCCCGGCACCAGTATCACGCTCGACCTGGGCGTCGACGGCATGGCCACCGGTTCGGATGGCTGCAATCGCTTCAGCATGTCCTACGCCGTGGCGGGAACCAGCATCCACTTTGGCGAGCCGGCAGCGGCGACCATGATGGCCTGCCCGCAGCCTGTCATGGAGCAGGCAAGCACCTATCTGCAGGCGCTTGGGCAGGCTAGTTCGTACACCTTGCAGGGCAACCGTTTTTCCCTGCTCGACGGCCGCCAGGTGCTCGCCACCTTTGTCGCCGCCACACAAGACCTTGCAGGGACGCAATGGCAGGTCACGGCCTACAACAACGGCCGCGAGGCGGTGGTCAGCGTCAGTCTTGGCAGCGAGATAACGGCAGCATTCGATGCAACCGGCCAGGTCACCGGCAATGCGGGCTGCAACGATTACTTCGCCCCCTACCAGGCCTCCGGCGGCACGGTCAGCATCGGTGCAGTCGGCGCCACGCGCAAGAGCTGTGCGTCGCCTGCCGGCGTGATGGAACAAGAGAGCGCCTATCTGGCAGCCCTGCAAAGTGCGGCCACCTATACCATCGAAGCGGACCGGCTGGAGATGCGCGACGCAACAGGCGCCATCGCCGTACAGATGGCCCGCAGCATTGAGGTTGCGGTGGCCACGCCTGCCCCCAGTACACCCACCGGGCGCGTGACCGCACCCAGCGGCGTGAACGTCCGCTCTGGGCCCGGCACCAACTATCCGGTAATCGGCGTGGCGCCGTTTGGCGCTGAAGGCGCGATTGTCGGGCGCACGGCTGACAGCCAGTGGTGGGCTGTGTCCGTGCCATCCGCTCCCGGCGGCATCGGCTGGGTGTCGGACGACTATGTGGCCGTGACCGGCGCCGAGGATGTCCCCGTGATTGCCGTTCCCCCGCCTGTCTACGTGCCGCCGGCTCCCGCCCCCGCGCCGACGCCGACCCCAGCGCCGCCGCCGACCGCCACGCCGAGCGCGCAGCTGGCGTTCTGGGCCGACCAGACCACGATCAATCAGGGAGAGTGTACGACCTTGCACTGGTCAGTCGAGAACGTGCAGGCGGTATGGGTCTACCCGCAAGGCCAACCTTATCAGCAGTACCCGCAGACGGGCCAGGGCAGCCAGCAAGTCTGCCCGCCCACTACCACCACGTATGAGATGCTGGTGCTGCAGCGGGACGGGACGACGGCCACCCTGCAGGTCACAATCACCGTCATCCCGGCGGCGCCACAGAATCCGCTGGCCGGCACGTCCTGGCAGGTCAGCGGCTACAACAACGGCACGGGTGCCGTCGTCAGCGTCCTGGGCGGCACCACTTTGACGGCTGCGTTCGATCAATCCCAGGTCAGCGGCAGCGGCGGCTGCAACGCGTACAGCGGCCCCTATTGGGTCAGTGGCGCCAATATCGCCATCGGTCCGTTGGCGGCCAACCAGATGATGTGTGGGGAAGCGGCTGTCATGGATCAGGAGCAGCAGTTCCTGGCCGCGCTGCAGTCCGCCGCAACCTACCAACTGGATGGCAACCGGCTGGAGCTGCGCCGAGCCGACGGCGCACTCGCCGTCATCTTAGTCCGCTGATAACATATGTACGGTAAGTAGGAAGCATGCGCGGCCGGCAAGCATAAGCTTGCCGGCCGCGCGTTGAACTTGAGGTTTATACGCCCAACGTGACAAGACATGTCCTGCAGAATCACCCCTGCAGTCACCAACTTCAGATGGGGTGCGGTTCAGGATTTTGGACACGTTCAGTCCGCACGATGGCGTGCGGGTCTGCTGGCGTCGCAGGCGACGCACCACGCCTACGTGCCCGTGTTCTGCCCGCACAGGCGGCCTGGCGGCCGCTTCGCACGCGGCGTGCGGACTGAACGAGAGGCGTAGTTCCTCGACATCCACGACAAGCGGATCAAGACTGTGGACCTCTCAGGTTCTGTCGCAACGGAACAAGAGCTGCCGCTCATCCCGAACGCTTTCGGGCTCACTCCCGACGGACGGACGGTCATCGGCCCAGGTTAGAGACAGTGGCGGCCGAAATCGGCACGCTGGCTGAGCAGCAGCGGGCGCCCTGCTGCTCAGCCAGGGACTGACGAACAAGGAAATCGCCGGCAGGCTCGGCATCTCACGGGAGACGGTACGCCAGCATTCGGTAAACCTGTTCCGCAAGCTCAGCAACTTCCTTGGCGTGCTCCACTGCATCGCCCAAAATCTCCCCCAGAAATGCCCCAGAGATGCCCCACGTGGGGGAGTGACAGCCGTGTAATCGTCAAGCTAATATTGGGTTACTACTTCGTGGCGCGATGGCGAACCGGCGTGGGTAAATTTTCCCATCGTGTCACTCCGCACCTTCGGCGGGTGGCGAGCAGCGCATGTTGTTCGCAAACGGCGGTGCGGCGGCGCCTTAAGAGGGAAGCAGGCGGGCGGAACTGGAAAATCAATGCGGACATGTTGTGCACTGGGGCAGACCAACCCGATAAGCATCAAACCAGGAGAAGGACGAGATGACAAACAGCGATCCCTTGCCCCTGCCGCTACCAGCGTATGCCGGCGGCACGCAGGCAATCACCTTGACACCTGTCGTCGGTACGCCGCGACGGGAGTACGCCGAGATGTTCATCCCGGGCGAAGAGGAGCTCGAGGACGGCGAGCTGCGCGTGACGGTGCTGGGCAGCGGTAACCCGTGGGTGACGCGCGGGCAGGCCTCGGGCAGTATCCTCGTCGAAGTCGGCAACCCGCAGCGCGACCTGCTCCTTTTCGACGCCGGGAGCGGCTCCCTTGCCAACTACGCAAGCCTGAAGCTGCCGGTCAACAAGCTGGACAAGCTGTTCCTGACCCACCTGCACGCCGACCACACGGCCGACCTGATCACGCTCGCCGGCAGCTACGCGAAGGTAGGCCGCGCGGATGGGCCGGTCAGCGTGTGGGGACCCAGCGGGACCGAACCGCGCCTGGGCACGCAACACTTCGTCGCCGCGATCGAGGAAGCGCTTGCCTGGGATACGGCAGCCGGGCGCGGCCCCATCAACCCCGACAGCATGAAAATCCTGGTGACCGAATTCGACTTCAGCCACACCCAGGTCGTCTATGAGGCGAACGGCGTCAGGATCACGTCGTTTCCCGTCATCCATGCGCTGAGCGGCGCCGTCGGCTACCGGATCGACTTCGCCGGTCTGACATTCGTCCACTCGGGCGACACGCGTGCAGGCTGGCCGCTCGTGCATGCCAGCCAAGGCGGCGTCGACCTGCTCGTCCACGAGTGCTTCCCGCCTGCGGCGGCGCTCGCCGCCGCCTCGGGTCTCTCGATCGAGCGGGCAACGATGGCGCTGAATGCTGCGCACACGACGCCGGCGGCCGCCGGCAAGGTGTTCGGGCTCGTGAAGCCGCGCATGGCCGGCCTCTGGCACACGCTCCTCGCGCCCCAGATCATCCCCATGATCTTCGCAGAGCTCGGCGCCGTGTATGGCGGACCCGTTGTCCAGACCCAGGATCTGACAGTGTTCAACGTGACGAAGGAAGCCGTGGTCGCGCGCCAGGCAAAGGTGTTGGAGCAGTTGCCGCCGATCCCAGGTGCACCGCGCGTGGCCTACACGCCCGTTCTGCCGGCGCCTCCCGCCTGGTGGGCAGAGGCGCTCATCCCACTCGATGACGTCCCAACACCTGCCTGATGTGAAGGAGATACGCTGATGGAAGGCATGGTGCCCGGCTCGGCTGTGCGTGCCGGCCCCGCCTGCGCCACCGGCCCCCGATGAAGATGTGATCACGCAGATCGAGCGCCTGGGCGCGCTCAAGGCGCAACGGCTGCTGACCGAAGAGGAGTTCGCCGCCCAGAAGGCCAAGCTGCTCGGCATGTAAGTTCAACTTGTTCATCAAAAAAGGGAGAGAACAGCTATGCGTAAGTTACTGACCACTTTCGCCGTCCTGACCGTCATCATGCTCATCGTGGCCGGCTGCACTGCCGTTGCACCGACACCGGCATCGGTGCCGGATGCGCAAGCAGCCGTCTGTACTGCACTTGCCACCCTCAAGACCGCCATTGCCCAATTGGGAACAGTCACCGCCGACACGACGATCGAGGAAGTGCAGACGATGCAGAAGGACATTGACGCCGCCGTCGAAGGCGTCAAGTCGGCTGTCGCGGCAATACCGGAGGCCAAGATTGATAGTGTGACGGCAGCCGTCGACAATCTTCAGAGTACCGTGAAGGCAGTCGAGTCAACCGATACGCTAGGCGAAGCATCAGCATCGATTAAGACTGCCGCGCAGGGTGTCGAGACCGCAATCCAAGAAACCCAGACCACGCTGTCCTGCAAGTAAGCCGTATGGATCGGCTTCCCTGTCCTGTGTTGCGCAGACAGGGAAGCCGTTCGACAGCAGAAGCACGGGCCGACTTCCCCGGCTGATTTCCAACACAGGTTGTTCCACTCTATCGTTATCTTGGAAAGGAAAGGTTATCAATATGAGATCCAACCGTTCAGGATGCTTGACTGGCCTCGTCGCCATGTTCTCGCGCATCGTGCTGCTGTGCGCCTGGTTCGCCCGCCCGGCGATGATGAACGCCGCCTTCAGCACCTTCATCATCCCGTGCCTCGGCTTCCTGTTTCTGCCGTTTACGACCCTGATGTACGTCATACTCGTTCAGGGTGTCGGCACCATTCAGGGCTTGGACTGGCTGTGGCTGGGCATCGCTGCATTGCTGGACATCGCCAGCATCGCCGGCGCCGGTGTCGCCAATCGCGAGCGCATCCCTGCCGGCGTGCCGGGCTCGTCCCAAGGCCAGATCGCGGCGCCACCGCCGCCCCAGGCAGCTGCAGTGACGCCGCCCGCCCCAGCCGCACCGGCCGTGCCGCCGGAGTCGAAGCCGCAAGACACGCAGAACACGCAGCCCTGACAGAGGTTCCAACCGCGCAGAGAGTTGAATAGAGTCGCAACCGTGCCCCACTCCTTCTGGACGGGAGTGGGGCACGCGATCAAGTTTTGAAGGCGACGACCAATGCTGGGGTATTGCCAAGTCGCTATTGATCGCATTGCGCGCCGCCGTCGCGCGGTAGAACAGCCACAGCCCATCGTGGAAACGGAGTAGGTCCGCTACCCAGAATCTCCCCCAGGAAATGCCCCAGAGATGCCCCGTGTGGGGGAGGGACAGCCAGGTCATCGTCAAGCTAAAATTTAGTTACTACTGAGTGGAGCGATGGCGAACCAGCATGGGTGAATTATCTCATCCCGTCACATCTGTCTTCACGCTGTAGCCAAACTGCGTAAGGCGCAGATCACATGAACAACCTTTCCCGTTCGACCCTGCTGCTGGCATGCCTCGGCATCGTGTTCTGCGTGGCTGCGGCGTGCGTGCCGCTCGCCACACCGGTTCCGGCCACCGCGACGCCGGCCAACACAATCACCAACATCCTCTGGCAATGGACGAGCGTCAGCAATCGGCCCACCGGCGCAACGACCACGGTGCCCGATCCGCAGGACTACACCATCACCTTCCGGGACGATGGCACGCTGAACGGGCAGGCCGACTGCAACACCTTCACCGGGACGTATTCCCAGGCGGCCGGCTTCTCCATCACTCTCGGCGCCGTGACCACGGCCGCCTGCGGCGCCAGCTCACTGGACCAGCAGTACCTTCAGCTGTTGGGCGCAGTCGCGGCGGGAGGACCCGACGGCACCGGCAACCTGGCGCTGGAGACGGCGGGCGGCGAGCAGCGCATGTTGTTCGCAAACGGCGGCGCGGCGTCGGCGCCCTAAGATGGAAGCAGACGGGCTGAACTAGACAACCAACTCAGAAAGGATCTGCACTATGGCAAACCAACTCGACAAGCATCAGCGTTCCGTCTTGCCCATTCCCGCGCGCGCCTACACGGGGTTGATCAAGTATGACGCCAAGGATCCCGAAGTAAAGTTCCCGTCCATCGAGCCGTTGCGCCCACCTGATGGCGCACCCAACGTCCTCGTCATCCTGATCGACGATGCGGGCTTCGGCTCGGCGAGCGCATTTGGCGGACCATGTCATACGCCTAACTTTGAGCGACTCGCGGCGAACGGTCTCCGCTACAACCGTTTCCACACGACCGCACTCTGCGCACCTACCCGCGCGGCACTGCTGACCGGCCGCAACCATCACACCGTCGGCATGGGTACCGTCACCGAACTCGCTACTGCTGCGCCGGGCTACAACTCGATCCGTCCCGATACCTGCGCGCCGCTGGCGGAAACACTCAAACTCAACGGCTACAGCACGGCACAGTTCGGCAAGTGCCACGAGGTCCCGGTGTGGGAGACCAGCCCGATGGGACCATTCAACGCGTGGCCTACTGGCGGCGGTGGTTTTGAGTACTTTTATGGCTTTATCGGCGGCGAGACCAACCAGTATTACCCTGCGATCTACGAAGGCACTACCGCGCTGGAACCGGCCAAGACTCCTGAAGAGGGCTATCACTTCACCAAAGATATGACAGACAAGGCCATTAACTGGGTGCGCCAACAAAAGGCCTTGATGCCCGACAAGCCCTTCTTTGTCTACTACGCGCCCGGTGCGACGCATGCACCACATCACGTGCCGAAGGAATGGGCTGATAAGTACAAGGGCAAGTTTGATGAAGGCTGGGACAAGCTGCGCGAGGAGACTTTTGCGCGGCAGAAGGCATTGGGCGTGATTCCCGAAAACGCGGAATTGACTGCACGTCCGCCAGAGATTCAGGCGTGGGATGACGTCGACCCTGCACTTAAGCCAGTGCTGGCGCGCCAGATGGAGGTGTATGCCGGGTTCATGGAGCACACCGACCATCACGTCGGGCGGCTGTTGGATTCACTGGCAAGCCTCGACATCCTAGACGATACGCTGGTCTATGTCATCATCGGCGACAACGGCGCCAGCGCCGAAGGCACGCCTAACGGCACCTTCAACGAGTTGCTGATGTTGAACGGCGCCTCCGCACTGGAAACGGTCGAGTTTTTGGCCTCGAAAATGGACGAGTTTGGCGGCCCTCGCTCCTACAACCACTATGCGGTGGGTTGGGCGCACGCCCTAGACACGCCGTATCAGTGGACCAAGCAAGTCGCCTCGCACTGGGGCGGCACGCGCAACGGCACCATCGTCCACTGGCCCAAAGGGTTCAAAGCTAAGGGGGAGCTGCGTTCACAATTCCACCACGTGATCGACGTGGCTCCGACCGTGCTGGAAGCGGCGGGCATTCCTGAGCCAAGCTTTGTGCATGGCATGCAGCAAAAGCCCTTCGAAGGTGTCAGCATGGCGTACAGCTTCGACGAAGCCGGAGCAGCAGAGCGCCACGAGACGCAGTACTTCGAGATGTTCGTCAATCGCGGCATCTACCACAAAGGCTGGACGGCGGTGACACGCCACAGCACGCCCTGGCTCGCAGCCGAACGGCTGCCGGCCTACGATGACGATGTGTGGGAGCTGTACGCGCCGGCGGACTGGACCCAAGCGCACAACGTCGCGGCCGACAACCCCACCATGCTCAAGGAGCTTCAGCGCCTGTTCCTCATCGAAGGGGTCAAGTACAACGTATTCCCGCTTGACGACCGCCGCGTCGAGCGCTTCAATGCCGACCTCGCCGGCCGGCCGACGCTGATCAAGGGCAAATCGCAGATGCTCTTCAGCGGTATGGGGCGGCTCACCGAAAACGTCATTCTTAATCTCAAGAACAAATCGTGGGCCGTGACCGCAGAAGTGAGCCTGCCCGACGACAACGCCCGGGGTGTCATCATCGTGCAGGGCGGCGCGTTCGGCGGCTGGTCGTTTTATACCATGGACGGGCGGCTCAAGTTCTGCTACAACCTGTTCGGCCTGCACCAGTTCGCAACCGAGTCCGCTTCACCCCTGCCGGCGGGCACCCATCAGGTGCGCATGGAGTTTGCGTACGCGGGCGGCGGTCTCGCCAAGGGCGGCAGCGTCACGCTCTACGTGGACGGGCAAAAAGCAGGCGAAGGGCAACTGCCTGCCACGCAGCCGATGATATTTTCCGGAGATGAGACCTGCGATGTCGGCAACGAAACCGGCTCGCCTGTCAGTGACGACTATACCGTCGAGACCAGCAAGTTTACCGGCGTCATCAACTGGATTCAGCTCGAGCAAGGTGCCGACGATTACGACCACCTCATCTCGCCGGAAGAACGCCTGGCCGTAGCCATGGCGCGGCAGTAGCAACCTGGCGCACTGATCACGGCGCTTACCAGCTGTTAGGTGACGCTTTGCGTCACCTAACAGCCCAGATAAAGAAGGAGCCTCTTGTGGCGGCGAGCACTCAGACTACCAGACCGCAGGCCAGGTTAGCACGCTTCATACCCATCCTGTCGTGGCTGCCGCATTACGACCGCTCCTGGTTGTCGGTGGACGTGATCGCCGGGCTGACGCTGTGGGGCCTGGTCGTGCCGGAAGCGATGGCCTATGCGGGCATCGCCGGCCTGCCGCCGCAAGCCGGTCTCTATACCTTGCTGGCTGCCCTGCTTGTATACGCGCTCCTGGGCACCTCGCGCCACCTGGTTGTGCAGGCCACCTCGGCGACGGCGGCGCTGCTCGCTTCGTCGGTGGCGGCGGCATTGGTGGCGACCGCCTCCGATCCGGCGACCTACCAGGCCTATGCCTCCGCTTTCGTTTTGGTCGTCGGCCTCGTGTTTCTGGTAGCAGGCCTGGCCAAGCTGGGCTTCATTACCCAGTTCCTCTCCAAGCCGGTGATGGACGGCTTTGTCATGGGCCTCGCCATCTTTGTGGCGGTGGGCCAGCTCAACAAGCTGTTCGGCGTGCCCAAGCCTGATGGCAACACCATAGAGAAGCTGATCGGCATCGTCAAGGAGCTGCCCCAGGCCAACTGGGCGACCTTCGTCGTCGGCGCCGCGGCGCTGGCGCTGCTCTTCTTACTGCCCCGCATCAGCAAGAAGATCCCCGCCGGCCTGGTGGTGCTCTTCGGGGCGATCATCCTCAGCATGGTCCTTGATATGGAAGGTAAGTACGGCATCGAAGTAGTCGGGGCGCTGCCGCAAGGGCTGCCCTCGCTGGCCTTGCCACAGGTGCCGTTGACGACCTACCTGGCAATGGTGCTGCCGGCCATGGGCGTGCTGCTGGTAGCCTACAGCGAGGCGCTGGGGGTGGCCCACGAGTTCGCCGAAAAACATGGCTATGAGGTGGACGCCAACCAGGAGCTGAACGCCCACGCGGTGGCGAACCTGTTGAGCGCTCTGTTTGGCGGAATGATCGCGGCGGGCAGCATGTCGGCCTCCGCCGTCAAGGAAGGCGCGGGCGCACGCTCGCAGGTGACGAATCTGGTCACCTGGGTAGTAACCATTATCACCTTACTCTTCCTCACCCCTCTGTTTGCCCCGCTGCCCGAAGCGGTGCTGGCTGCCCTGATCATCCACGCCGTCTGGCATATCATCGCCGCGCTCAAGCTGTGGCGTATACGCCTGGTCACGCGCACCGAGTTTTGGCTGGGCGCCACCGCGTTGGCCGGCGTGCTGCTGATCGACGTGCTGGAAGGCATGATCATCGGCGTTGTCGCCTCGTTGGTGTACGTAATCTACCGCTCCAGCCGGCCGCACGTGTCCTCGCTGGGGCATGTGCCCGGCGCTGCCGGCGCCTACTCGGATCTCTCGCGCCATCCTGAGAATATGCCCGTGCCCCGTGTGTTGATTGTGCGCCTCGACGGTGCGCTCTACTACGCCAATGCGCTCACCGTGCGCGACCGCGTGAAGGCCATGGTCGCGGCGACGCAGCCGCCACCCAAGACAATCATCTTCGACGTCAGTGCCCAGGATGAGCTCGACCTGACCAGTTCGGATGTGCTCAAGAGCCTGGTAAAAGAATTGCAGGGCAAAGGCATGGCCGTGGCAATGGCCGACGTCCACACTCCCGTACGCGAGTTCAGCCGCAAAACGGGCTTGC
>CAWIVN010000019.1:0-373154 GCA_963839515.1 uncultured Chloroflexia bacterium | reverse complement strand
GCGCGGGGTCACTTCGGCGAGCACACTGGCAGTGAAGAGCGTCTGCGTCACAGAGTCGTGCAGCTCGCGGGCGATGCGCGACCGTTCGTCCGCGGTGGCTATCTGCCGGCCATGCTCATTAAGCTGGATATTGTTGATGGCCACAGCCAACTGATTGGCAAAGGTTTGCGCCAGTTCGATGTCACGTGCCGAAAAATGTTCGACTGTGTTATGCAGGACGTTGAGCAGGCCGACCGTGCGCTCCCCCACCTGCAAGGGCAGCCCCAGCCAGCTCGCGCTCGCCTTCAGCGCGCTCGCCCATTGCTTCATTTGCATACCGTCGAACTCGGCCTGAAGCTCGACGTTGGCGTGCATATCCGCTATGTAGGTTGCCCTGCCCGCCTGCAATGCGGCGTGCAGGGAACGCCAACCGTTAATAGGGATCTGCTGGATTGTAAACGCAGGCGGCGCAGCAGGAGAAAGGAAACCGTAAATCGTCAGCGATTCTGCGCCGGCTTCCACCAACATCAAGGCGGCCCGTTGGAAATCCACGATCTGGTGCAGACGCGGCACAGCATGGCTAATCAGAGCTGGCAGATCCGTGATCGAAGCCATATCGTAGGACATCTGGTGCAAAGTGGTCAGAGCTTGTCGCGCCTCCACCTGCTCGGTGACGTCTTCCGTAATGCCCAGTATCACTGCCTCGCCGGCCATTTCCAGCTGGCTCAGGCTCAAGCTGGCATAATAGTGGCTGTCATCCCGGCGCCGAAATTGGATGCCAAAATTGTTCAAGCTGCCTTCTGATATTAGCTGCTCCAGCAGCTGCGCTCGCTGCTCGGGATAGGCATAGAGCACCCGGACATCCGAGTGGAGCAGCTCGTCTTCCGTATAGCCGGTCATGTGCTGCAGCGCTCGGTTGACGCCCAGGATTCTGCCGTCAACTGTGGCCGCGCAGATACCCAGCGGCGAGCTGTCGAACAGCGTCTTGATCTGAATCCTGGCATCTTGGAGCTCATGCGTGCGCTGTGCGACCATTGCCTCCAGCTTGCGCTGCTGCATCATCGCATGACGCCGCTGCCCTGCAGAGACTGCCCCAAGCACGCCTGCACCAAGTAACACGAGCAGAAGGCGAAACCAGATGGTTTCCCACCAGGGCGGCGTAATCGTGAGCGCCAGTGACGCCCCCTCTTCATTCCAGGTCCCATCGGCGTTCGAACCCAACACGCGGAGCACGTAATCGCCGGGATCCAAGTTGGTGTACGTAACCAGGCGGTGGTCGCTGCCCACTTCCGTCCACGCCTGGTCAAATCCCTCCAATTTGTAGCGATAGCGATTCTTTTGCGGCGCAGTGAAGTCCAGCGCCGCAAACTCAAACGAGATCACCCGATCGAGATAGGACAGTGTTAGCGCGGCTGTTTCGTCGATCGGCTGCCGCAGCACGGAACCGTCGCCAATCGGTACAGGTTTATTGGCCAATAGCAGGTCAGTGATAACTACAGGAGGAACGATGGCATTGTCGTGAATCTGGTCCGGATCGAAGGCAAGCAGGCCGTTCGTCGCGCCAAAAAACATCTCGCCGCTCGGGCTTTGAAACGCTACTGCCGACTCAAAGGCGTTGCCGGGCAGCCCGTCCTGCTCGTCGTAGTTGTGGAAGGTCTCGGTGACGGGATCGAAGCGAGACAGGCCGTTGCTCGTGCTGAGCCACAGACGACCATGATCATCCTCCAAGATGTCGAAGACGGCGCCGCTGGGCAAGCCACTGGCGTGGTCGTAATGCACTACCTCACCCGTCTCGGGATTCAGCCGCGCCAGGCCGCCGCCCCATGTGGCCACCCACAGTGTGCCAGCGCGGTCGCGCAGCACCGAAGTCACCGAGTTGGAAGGCAGACCACTGGGATTGCCAGGCGAGCCTTGATAGCGAGTGAAAGTTGCCGTGGCCCGGTCAAAGCGGTTGAGACCGCCGTCGACGGTGCCGATCCACAATTCGCCGGCGCGATCTTCTATCAGTTGATAGATTGCGTTGTCGCTCAAGCTCGCCGGGTCGCCTGGATCATGTACGAAATGTGTGAACGTCCCCGTCGCCGGGTCAAAGCGATCCAGTCCCGCATCCCAGGTGCCGGCCCAAACGATACCGGATTTGTCCTCTAGGACTGAGGTGACACGGTTCGAGCCCAAACTCGCAGGATCTTTCGGATCGTGCCGGTAGTGGACAGACCGCTCTGTCTTGGGATCGAATTGATCCAGGCCGCCGTCAAAAACGGCCAACCACAGCTGGCCAGCGCGGCTCGGGGCGATACTCCAAATTTCGTTGCCACTTATGCTGGCAGAGTCAGCCGGGTCATGCTGAATGTGGCTGACCTGGCCTGTAGCGCGGTCGATCCGGTTTAATCCGGTGCTGGTCGTTGCAACCCATAGGATGCGCTGTGGGTCTTCGTAGATCGCGTTGATTTCATCGGCGGCAAGGCTGTTGACATCGTCTGGGTGATGCCGATAAACGTGGAACGGCTTGGGTTGAAGATCGAGCACAAATACGCCCGTGCCGGTGGCAAACCACAGCGAATCGGCGTCCTCCGCCATGTCCACGACCTGGCTGGCACCAAATCCTTTGAGATTCTTGTCGTCAACTGCGAAGCGTTGGAAAGTCCCAGTCTGGCGATCGAACCGGTTGAGACCGCCGTCAATTGTGCCGATCCACAGTGCGCCCGCAGCATCCTGGTGGATGGAAAAAACGCCGTCACTGCTCAAGCTCTCTGGATCATCAGGGTCGTTGCGAAAGTGATCAAAAGTTGCCGTCGTACGGTCGAAGCGGTCGAGACCGCCTCCCCATGTGCCCACCCACATGGTGCCGCTGCTGTCTACAAATAGGGCACGGATTGCATCATTGCTTAAGCTGGCGGGGTCACTCGGATCGTGGCGGTAATGCGTGAAATCCCCAGTGCTGGGGTCATAGCGGTCGAGGCCGCCGTCCGTCCCCACCCAGAGCGCGCCGTCGCCATCTTCCCACAGCGCAAACACATTGTCGTCGCTAAGACTGGCGGGTTGCGCAGGGTCGTGCCGGTAATGGCTGAAGGTGCCTGTTGCGTGGTCCAAGCGATTCAGCCCGCCATCACGGGTACCCAACCACAGCGCTCCGGCGTGATCCTCTAGGATGGCATAGACCGCGTCGCTGCTGAGACTGGCAGGATCCTCGGGGTCGTGTGTGAAGTGGGTAAAAGTAGCAGATTCGCGCTCAAAGCGATCGAGGCCACCGGTCCAGGTGCCGATCCAGAGGGCTCCGGCCCGATCTTCATAGAGTGTTCTGATCTTATTGTCACTCAGGCTGGCGGGGTCGGTCAGGTCGTGCGTGAAGACCTTCATCGTATACCCGTCGTAGCGATTCAGCCCGTCAAGCGTGCCAAACCACATAAAGCCGCGGTGGTCGCGCAGGACACTCCAGACTTCAGGACTGGAGAGTCCTTGGTCCGCAGAGATGTGATCGAAGCGAAAGCGTTCGCTTTTGTCTTGTGGCGCAACGATCTGATCTTGGTTTGACTCAGGGCTTGCGGCGGAATTCAAGACCGCTGCACCTGCGGAGGCGCCATCACCCCGGACAGAGGCTGGAATACCCAACACGCCGAGCAGAAGCACCAGACACAAAGTCCACACAACGATTCTCACGGATCGGGTCCTCACTCGCCGCGGACTGCGGGAAGCTGTGGGGGACTGACACTCGGTTGATTGTCTCAGTATCGAGCAGCCCCTTTTCAGTGCGAAGTTGAAGCCCAGCAGGTTTCCAAACCGCTTTCCAGTTCTGCCTGCCCGCTCGATTGCGGGCAGGCAGAACGCGTTTTCATCCCGCCTGGTGACCGATCCCATGCTGTGGGTCTGGCAGTTCGTCGTGTGCCCTCGTGAGTGAGGTCACGTATTGCGTAATGATGCCAATCTGGAGGTGTTCCTCCGGTCGCATTTCACCTGCCTTGGGCGGCAGATACGGATCAGGCGTACCAGGCTTAATTGGCGGCTCCATGACCAGCGTCTTTAAGAACGCACCGGCCGCCGCAGCCATGGGGTGAACAACCCAGCCGTGCGGAAAGTCCACTTCGTGTTCCTCGCGCGGGTCCCACTCGAGGTTGTAGAGGCGCGGCATGTTGTACGGCGACCACGTTGACATGAACCCGTCTTGCTGGAAAAGGCTTGCCTTCCACTGCCGCCACTTGATCGCTTGCAAACGGTTGCCTTGCAGGCACAGAACCGTGTCGCGGCCGGATTCGCTCGCATCCCCTAACAGGAAGGCGCGCATGTCCATGCCGTCAATCTGCCGGTCGGCAGGCACGTTTGCCCCTGCCGCAAGCAGCAGCGTTGTAAACCAGTCTACCTCATGTACGAGTTCATTGCTCACCTTGCCGGCGGGCACTCTGTTCGGCCAACGGATGATGCACGGCGTCCGGTTGGAGCCTTCGAGCGAGGTAAAGTACCCGCCGCGCCACGGTCCCGAGAATCCATTCCATTGACCACCTGCGGGATCAGGATCCATCGCCGGCATGCGATAGTTAGGATCGCTGCCGTTGTCGGACGTCCACACCACGATCGTATCCTCTGCAAGCCCCAATTCGTCGAGCTTGTCCAGGATCATTCCGGTGAAGTCGTCCATTTGCGTCAGGAGGTCGGCCATGTTGCCGCGGTTGGTCTTGCCTGCGTATTCAGGGTCGGGGATGGGCGGAATGTGTACCTGTGTGAACGGCAGATACATGTAAAATGGCTTGCCGCTGTCCTTAGCGCGGCCCATGAAGTCGATGGCCCAGCCGGTGATCTTGCGATCAAACTCGGCGCGGAACTTGGCATCGTAGGTGGCGATCACATCGGCCTTGGCGCCCTTCTTCTTGGCGAAAATCGGTTCCGGCTCGAGCGGAATCTGCATGGCCCCGGCGTAGGGCGCGGAGGTTACCGGCCCATTCGGGAAGTACGACTGCATGGTCCACAGCACTTCGTCGGCCGTGCGCGGGCACCAGACAGCCTCGTCAAACCCAAATTCGACTGGGCTGCGCTTCTCTGGGTCGCTGCCCAGATGCCACTTGCCCCACATCCCCGTCGCATACCCCGCGTCCGACAGTGCCTGGGCCATCGTAACCTCCCAACGGGTCAGCCCATCCGCGCCGCCTGTGATCGGCACCGTCTGCGTGCCGGAACGAATAGGATGGCGCCCCGTCAACACTGCCGAGCGGCTGGGCGTACACTGTGCCTCGACGTTAAAGTTCAACAACCGCAACCCTTCTGTGGCGAGTTTGTCGATGCGCGGGGTAGGTGCTCCACGCAGAACCCCGCCCCCGTAACAGCCAAGTTCACCCCATGCGAAATTATCCCAAAAGAAGAAGATGATGTTGGGTTTTGAGTTACTCATACTGCTTACTCCCTATGTTATTGATTCAGCTCGGAGTTGATTTTTTGGTTGGTTGAACGCAGCGCGGACATCGCGGGATAACGCCCAAGCCAGGTTGATGGCGGCGAACACAAGGTCCATCGCATCCCAGATAATGGGCGCTTGCTGACCAAGCGCCAGCCAACGCACAACGCCTACCAGCGCCAGCGCGATCACCATCCCTTGCACGACAAGCCCAACGGGGAACGCCCACCATCGCAGGGTCCCAATCCCGTATCCAACGATCAGGAATAGAACGCCGGCTACCACATAGAACACGGCGAGCGCGGTCGCGCTAAGGTCTTGCCGCAGCAGGTTGTTCTGGCCCAAAAAAAGCCCACCATGCTGTGCGGCCAAGAAGATCTGATACAGACCGACAAACACCAGCCATCCGGCCATAAAACCCGTATACTTTGGTTTGGCGCGCTGCTTTGCTGCTTGGCTCATATTTTCGCTGCCTTCTCTTTCTGGATGTGTTGACACTTACGCCGACTTCGTTGCTGCCTGCGCTGCCGCGCCGCTCTGCGCGGGCTTTGCCACAGCTCCCAGCTTCTTTTCATACCTTGCACCCAGTTCCGACATCGCCAGCATCACCACGATGATCGTGGTGATTGCCCCAACCAGGATCATGTCGCCCGCAACCGTGTACGGGCCAAGCGCAAAGATCGCACAGCATATAGCGGCGCCCGTATTCTGCTGGGCAACGGCAACTGCCGAGACAATCTTAGAGCCTCGATGTGGATTGGCGGCGGGAACAGGGCTGAGGACATATGGAGGGCTGAGCAGGTAACCGATCAGCATGCCGGCAAGTGGAAATACGAGTGCGAAGGCAAGCACCCCACCACCTGCCAGCGAAACGACGTCTTTCCAGGTGTAGCCAAGAAACAGGCAGATATGCACAAACAGGAATGTGATCGAAATCGGCCCAAGGTAAGCGCCTATCTGCATCGCCAAGTTCACGTAACGCGCCCGGATGAACATGCCGACCACGAGTGGCAGCAGCATAAAGAGGAGCATGGGCCAGAGGACGAGCCACATCGAGGGGGTTGCCCCAGTCCCGAGCAGGTTCAGCACAACGGGTAACGCCAGGGGCAGAACGATAAACGTTCCCAAGGTCAATAGAATGACAGCGCTGACGCTGTAGCCAAGGTTGCCCTTGGCCAGGCCGACAAGCCACGGAATGAACGGCGCGCCCGCGCTCAAGGCAAGGGCCGCAATCGCCATTTTAACTTGCGGCTCGAATGGAAGGATGGCCGCCAGCCCAATGAGCAGCGCTGGTAGAACGATGAAGTTGCTTAGCAACAGCATCACGTTCAGCTGCGTATGCGACTTTAGCGGCCCCATCACCGACTGTACGGTGATGCCAAGACCGTTTCCCAACGAGGCCGTGACGACGAAAAGCAACCCAAAGGTTATGATTACAACGAGTAACGGGTCCATAAATGTCACCTGGAATTAGCTTCCTCTTGCTTGCACGTTCAACTGTTCCTGCTGCGCTTCTGGCAAACCACTCTGGGCCCGCTGCGCAGCGGGCCCAGAGTGCAAAATCGACTGGAGAACGCTTAAGCCGTTTTCTTGGCCTCTGCCCCATACCCTGCTGCCGCCGGCGGGGCGGTTCGCCGGTATTCCATGTCGCTCACGGTAAAACCCCAATTGGCGATGGCGCTGAGCATGCCGATGAAGGCGAGCAAATCGGCCGGCTGACCGGTTAAAGTGCTGGTTTGCACTTCTCCATCCCTAACTTCCACTTCCAGAAGCACATCGCCCAGGTAGTCCGCCCAGTGCTCAATCAGCGGGCCAACAAGGACGATCTTGCAGTAGGGGCGTTTGGTATCTGAGGGAAGGCACATTTTCTCGTCCACATGGGTATACGTCGCAACTACTCGCAAGGACACTCACAGGTTATGCCCAAGCGCGCGCCAATACATGGTCAATAAGGCACCATCTTTTCAGGCGCCGGCGTGCGGCCAGCCGTGCGACGCGCCGGATGCGGCACTCAATGACAACTAGGATGCATAAGAGGTAGCTGCCGTGGAGCCGGAGGCGTTTTCTATCCGAGACGTGTAACGAAGCAGGGAAAACGAGGGAGGTCGCTAGAGAGAATCAGGCAGAAGGAGACGCGATAAGCTCAAGGCGGCGCGCGCGCTCCACTACGGCACGGCGCCCGTGTACCCCAAATTTGTCGCTGATATTCTCGAGATGCCGGCGCACGGTAAACGGCGAAATTACCAAGGTGTCGGCAATCTCTTGATTGGTCAGGCGCAGCGCGAGCAATTCCAAAACTTCCAGTTCACGCCTTGTCAGCGGTTCAGGTAAGTCGCTGCGCACGCTTGACGATCGTCCTCTAGGCGACACACCGGGAGCAACCGGAAATGCTGCAAGCAGGCGGACCAGATAATCCGCCGTTCCTTGCCGGGTGACTATGTCGGACTTCGACAGTTGCGACAGCAGTTCGCCAAGCGCGGGGCCGAAATCGACAAAGGTGCGCAGCAAGTCGCCGGGTTGCGCCAGCTCAATCGTGCTCTGTAATGTGTCAAGGGCACGCTGCTCATCGTCCAGTGCGTCCAGCGCCAACGCCTCTAGCGCCAGCGCCTTAACGACGCGTAATGTGCTGGAGATTGACGTGGCATCTTGTCGCAGTTTTTGGGCCAGGTCAAGCGCTTGCTGCGCACCCTCGCGCGTTTTCAATGCCAGCAAAACGCGGCCGCGCGTTACGACAGCTGTCTCACCCAATGGCGTAGGCGCAAGGTGCAGTGCCAACTCAGAACCGAGCAGCCAACGCCTCGCGCTGTCGAGATTTCCGGACGCGAGCGCGAGGCGTGCCCTAAGCGAATGGGCCTGCATGAGCAGCTCAAATGCCGGCGGGTCCGAATCGAAACTGACAAGAGTGTCTGCAGTCTCATCAGCACGCTGCCACAGACCTTGCGCCGCATAGATCAATGCTAAGCCGGTCAGACAATCGTGAGAGCTGACTGCGTTTGCGGCCTGGCGCAGAGATGCTCCTGCTAAGAAGTGAAACTGGGCGGTTTCCAAATCGTTCCATTCATAGCTCGCTCGCCCTAGAAAAAGGTGCCCCCACGCCCGGCTGATAGATAATTCGCCGGCGTTCGCCTGGCGTAGCATCATCTCTGCGGTCAGCCGCAGCTGCTCAACATTCAACGAATCCAAATAGATAGTGCATAGCCCCAGGAACAGACGCATATTCGTCGCTTTAGATTGACTGTACGCCGGCGCCAGGCTCTCGCGGAAGTATTGAGTCGCTGCGGCGGTATGACCGGTCACATGCTGGCTTAGTCCGGCAAAAAGGAGGGCATTCCCACGCGCTAAATAATGCGTAGCAGGAATTGCAGCGACTGCTTCGGTCTCCTGCTCAAGCGCCTCCAAACCTTTGCCTTGCCAAAACAGCAGTTCTCCGCGCAAAGCCGCGATGTGTCCACGCCAGGCGCGTTCTTCGTCCGGCGGGAATGCGCCTGGCTGTTGCAACAGCTCCTCGGCCTTAATCAGCAAAGGCGAGTAAGCAGCGTAACGGCTCTCAAAGTGTACGCTCCAGGATCTGGCAATCAGGAGCGGCGCGCGTTCCGCCACGAGATCGGGGGGCAGCAAGTCCAGCAAGAATTCCAAGCGTACTTTTTCTTCGCTGTCCATCAGCGTGTGAATCTGTTCTTCGACCACGCGCGCCGCGGCCATCGGATCGCCGGCTGCCAATGCATGGTGCATCGCTTCCTCGATCAGACCATTGCCTGCGAACCAACTGCTGGCCGCGCGGTTCAATGTGGCGATTTCCTGCGCTGCATACCGCGCAGCTAGTCGCTGGCGCAAGAGATCGCGAAAGAGTTCGTGATAACGATAGATGCCCTTATTCTCATTGACCAGGTTGACAAACAATCCGGCTGTAAGCAACTGCGATAGCGTGGCTACCTGTCCGTCGCTGGAGCCGGCGCTGACCAGGGTTGCGATCAAAGGTTCCGACATCCAATCGAGGATCGAGGATTTGAGCAGAAGCTCTTGCAGGGCAGGCGTTTGGGATGAAAAGACTTCGTCCATCAAGTAATCGACGATGTGGCGATTGCGGTCCAGCCAATCTGATGGGAGTTCGCTAAAGTCCAGCCGGCCCTCGAGCGAAAGCGCTGCCAGGCGCAGCCCGGCGGCCCAACCCTCTGTGCGCGCTGTGATGGCTGCACCCACGCTGGGGGGAATTTCAACGTTCAAGAACAGGCTGAGCAGTTCACACGCTTCGACCGGGTCGAAGCGCAAGTCAGTGGCGCGCACTTCGCCGAGGTGCCCGGCGAGCCGCCAACGAGACAGGGGCAGCACCGGCTCGCTGCGCGTACCGATGACCAGGTGCAGGTGTTGCGGCAGGTGGTCGACCAGGTTCGTGATCAGGGCGTCGGCTTGTGGGTTCCGGACAACATGATAATCGTCGAGGACAAGGGCAAGGGTCCCGGGCAGATCGCCAATCTCTGCCAGCAGGCTGTCCGCAAGTTGTGCCAGAGTAGGCGTATGCAGCGCATTGGCAAGACTCAACGTCGCCCGGCATCCGGCGGGATACAGAGTTTCAATCGCCAGCGCCAGGTCGCGCACGAGAGTCGGCAAGTCATTATCGTGTGCGTCGAGGGAGAGCCAGGCGGTGGGTTGGTCGCGTTGTGCCGCCCAGCCGGAAAGCAGCACCGTTTTGCCAAAGCCTGCCGGCGCCACGACAATCGTCACATCACTCGCCAGGCTTTGGTCGAGCTGCGCATAAAGACGCGCCCGCGTCAATAGCTTGACACTCAGGCGCGGGCTCTTCAATTTGTCCGCTAAAGTGTAGTGATGCGCCAGCATAGTCGTTCGTTATCGTCGGTGTTGCGCAGTGGCAGACTTCAGTTTCGAAACAAAACGACCGGTGAAACTAACGGCGCAGAATAATCGCATTTGGCAATCTTGACAAGAGGGCAGCACGCTCATTGGTTGTGGCGAGCTTGCGTTCCCACTGTTGCCAACGCTGACGAAAAAAGGCAACCCCTGAGTCACCCCGCAACATGGCGGTGGTGACTCAGGGGTTGCCTAAATCAAGCTAATCCCCAAAATCCTACGAATCAAGGTTCAGACCATCGGCTGGGGCCGCACGCACGTGCTCTCCACGTCCACATGGCAGCCGCGATCTGACGCCTCGTGAATCGCAAACATCAGGTCCAGCACGTGGTAGGCCAGCTCGCCGCTCGCCCGGTGCGGTGCACCCGTCCGCAGCGCCTCGGCCATTCCCGCCAACCCGATGCCGCGCGAGTTTGTCGCATACGGCCGCGTGACCGGGATCTCCTGCCATTCCGTATCGTCCGTCCGCCGCAGCTTGACCGGCCCGCCAAACGTGTTGGGGTCCGGTGCATTGATCGTGCCCTCCGTGCCGTAGATCTCGATCCACGGCAGCCCCGACGCCTGCACGTCAAAGGTGGTCATGATCATCCCGATCGGCCCGTCGGCGAAGTCGAGCAGCCCCGCCACATGCGTGGGCACCTCGACGTCGATGACCTCGCCAGCACGCGGCTGGCTGCTGATCGTGCGCTGCGTCCGTGTGATGCGGGTCGTCCCCGTGACGCGGCGCACCGGCCCCAGCAGCGATACCAGTGCCGTCAGGTAGTAGGGCCCCATGTCAAACATTGGTCCGCCCCCCGCCTTGTAATAGAACACAGGGTTGGGGTGCCAGTGCTCGTGCCCGCGGCTCATCATAAAGGCGTTGGCCCCCACCGGCGCACCAATCGCCCCGGCGTCGATCAGCTCGCGCACCGTCTGCAAGCCGGCGCCCAAGAATGTGTCCGGCGCGCCGCCCACCAGCAGCCCCTTGGCGCGCGCCAGCTCCAGCACCCGCTGCCCTTCCGCGCGGCTCATGGCCAGCGGCTTCTCGTTGTAGACCGACTTGCCCGCCTCCAACGCCGCCAGCGCAATCGTGCCGTGCGACTCGGGCGTGGTTAGGTTGAGCACGAACTCGACCTTCGGGTCTGCCAGCAGTTCTTCCACGCTGCACACCCGGCTCACGCCAAACTTTGCGGCTTGTGCGTCTGCCGCCTCACGTCGCAGGTCGGCACAGGCCACGATCTCGATCGGGTCGAGAATTTGAGCATTCTGGAGATAGATCGAACTGATGTTGCCGCAGCCGATCAGGCCGACGGCAACCGGGTTCTTTTTGCTCATGGTTGTGGGCTCCCCTAGCGTGATGCCCACAAGAAGCCGCGGCGCGAGATCTCCTTCGCCTCCGGCACGTTGAAATCCGCGGCCACATGACCCAGCGACGAGTAAAAGACGCGCCCCTGGCCCCATTGCTTCTTCCACACCACCGGCATCACCACGCCGTCGACCCACGGGCAGTACTGGCCGCTAAAGGTCGTCGTCGCCAGCACCTGGTTGATCGGGTCCACATGCATGTAATACTGCTCTGAATGCATGTCGAAGTCGTTCAGCCCCTCCATGATCGGGTCGTTGCGGTCGGTGATGTTGACGCGGTAATCGATGATGTTGCCGGGATGCGCCACCCACTGCCCGCCCACCATGAACTGGTAGTTACAATTATTGCGGAAGGCATCGGCCATGCCGCCGTGCCAGCCGGCAAATCCCACGCCGCCCTCGATTGCGTCCAGCAGCCCCTTCTCCTGCTCGGGCGTGATCGTGCTCATCGTGTAGACCTGCGAAATCAGGTCATAGCTGCCCATAGCCTCCTTGTCCAGGTAGGCATCCAACGTGTCGCACACCGTCACATCAAACCCAGCATCCCGCAAGATCGGTGCAAACAATTGCACGCACTGGAACGGCTCGTGTCCTTCCCAGCCGCCCCAAACCATCAAAGCTTTTTTCATTGTTTCTTCCTCTGGCTAATGAATTATTAAGTCGTCCGGGGTACAAGTACATGCTACATCGAGAACCGCTTCTTGTCACTTTAGCGACGTTGACCGTTGCGGGGCTTGAGCATGGGTTGCGCCGTCGCGGCTGCCGTCCTGTATGATGGTGTGCGGCGACGGTGGAGGGTACGCCCGTTGGGCTTGAAGGGCGTGCCTGCTGGACAGGGGTAATCTTGAAGAGATTTATTCGCGGCCGAATTGAAGATACCGCCCCGGCGTCGCGCCTGTGACTACATCGCCGTCAAAGATGATCGGCTTCCCGTTGACCAAGACGTGCTCGACGCCTTGCGCCATACGCAGCGGATGATCGAAGGTGGCGCGGTCGTTGACCGTATCGGGGTTGAAGACGACGAGGTCGGCGTAGTTGTTTGTGCGAATCACGCCGCGCCCGTGCAGCTTGAAACGCGCCGCCGGGAACCCCGTCATTTTGTAGACCGCATCTTCCTGCGAGAACAGCCGCTTGCGCCGCGCATAATGGCCCAGCAGCCGTGCACCCGAACCAAACTGGCGCGGGTGGATCGCCCCATCGGGGAAGTAGATGCCGTCGCTGCCCATCATGTAGCACGGATGCTCCAGAAAGGCCGCCTCCAGCCCATCCTCTTGGCGGTGAAAGACCAGCAGCACTGCCATGCCTTCCTCCAGCAGCAGGTCGCACAGCGCATCCGCCGCCCGCCGCCCGGTCGCCGCCACATAGTCGGCCAGGCTCTCGCCATGATAGACGCTGTTGTGCCGGCTGGCCACCCAGGCGATCGTCACGTTCTCCAGGTTCTCGCGCTCCAGCTTGCGCTGGAACCGGTCGCGCAGCACCGGGTCCGCCAGCTTGCTGTAGGCTGCCATCACCCCGTCCGTCCAGAACTCGAGCGGCAGCAGGTACTGCAGCATCGTCGACGACGACATGTATGGGTAGACGTCAAACGAGAAGTCTACCTCGTTGATCGCCACCAGGTCGATATAATCGATGATTGCCTCGGCCTCGGCCTCGCTGTTGCCCCTGAGGTGTGAGATATGCACCGGCACCCCGGCACGGCGGCCGATCTCAACCGCTTCACGCACGCCGTCCAGCGTGCCCCGCGCATAGCGCACGTGCGTCACATAAATCCCTTGCTGCGCCCGCATCCCGCGCGCCGCGGCCACCAGCTCGTCGGTGGAGGCAAAACATTGGTCGACATAATCCAAGCCGGTGGACAGCCCGGCCGCCCCCTCCGCCATGCCTTGGGCGACCAATCCCTGGATATCGACCAGTTGGTAATCGTTAGGCGTGCGTTCGCCAAAGCCCATCGCAAGCGAGCGTACGTTGCCGTAGGGCACAAACGTCGCCACGTTCTGCGCCGTGCGCTCGTGCAGCAGCGCCATGTACTGGCCGATTGTCTCCCAACCGCTGTACTGCTCAAAGCGCAGCCCATCCAGCGGGCGCAGATACTGGATCCAACTGGCGGCCGTATGGCGCGACACCGGCGCGTACGAAATGCCGTCCAGCATCAGAAACTCGGTCGTAAACCCCTGCATCGTCTTCGATACCAGGTGTGGCGTCGAGAGCAGCACGGCATCCGAATGCGTGTGCACGTCGATAAAGCCCGGCGCCACCACCATGTCGGTAGCGTCGATGACCGTGATGGCATCAGTGCCGCTGAGGTTGCCTACCGCAGCAATACGATCCCCGCGCACGCCGACGTCGGCCTGGTAGCGTGGGGTCTTCTGACCGTCGATGATGGTGCCGTTCCGGATGATGAGGTCGAGCATGAATTCATTGTACACCAAAGCCCAGTCCACTGCTGTATAATGTAAGCGGACAGCCCTCGCCCACACCACAACACTACATAGTTTACTAGAACGCTTCCTGGAAGCCTTCCGAGAAAGGCCGCTATGCACGCCGAACAACGCCAGCGCACCCGCCAATTGTTGCAGGAGCGGGGTATCGACAGTGCCATCTTTGCCCACCCGCACAGCGTGACTTGGCTGACTGGCTTTGCGCCACCCGTGCAGGTCGGGCGCAACCTGTTCGCCGCAGGCCCAGCACTTGTGCACTACGCTGGGGATCGCTTTACCCTCGTCGTGGTAGATGCGTGGGCTGACCTGGCCGCGCCCTTTGCCGCCGAGCCTGACGGTTCCGTTCTTGCCTACCAGGGCTATCGCGTGGATCAGGAGCTGGACAGCACCGGCAAGCTGCGCCGTGTGCTGGGCGCCTTGTGCAGCGCCAGTTCCCTTCTGGGTGGGCGCATGGGCGCCGAGGCAGTCGAGACGCCGCTGGCCGCTGCCAGGCTGTTGGCCGGCGGCTGGGCATTGGCTCAGGAGTTGGTTGCGATCGACGGCTGGCTCTTGCCGCTGCGACTGGTCAAGAATGAGGAGGAATTGGGCAAGCTGCAGGCAAACTTCGCCCTGGGCGACATCGGCCACGCTGCCGCCCGTTCCGCGGCCATTGCCGGGGCCAGCGAAATCGAGGTATGGGTGGCGGTCGAGACTGCCATCCAGACCGCCGCCGGCTGCCGCGTGCCGATCGGTAACGACTGCGTAGTGGGCACACGCGCCGACAATATCGGCGGCTGGCCTGAGGACCACCGTCTGGGCTTGGGCGACTCGCTGATCGTCGACATCAGCGTGGTGCAGCACGGTTACTGGAGCGACAGCTGCGCCACCTACGTGGCGGGCCACCCCTCGCCGCGCCAGCGGGAGATGCACCGCGTCGCCGGCGCAACGTTGGCGCTGGGTGCGTCGCTGCTGCGGCCCGGCGCCGTATGCAAGGAGATCGACCGCGCCATGCGCCATGCCATCGAGACGGCCGGCTACCCAGTCTACCCGCACCACAGCGGCCACGGCGTCGGCGTCAGCGGCCATGAGCACCCGCGCATCGTCCCCTACAGCGACGAGCGGCTGCAGCGGGGCATGGTTATCATGCTCGAACCCGGCATCTACTTCCCCGGCGAAACCGGCGTACGCGTCGAAGACGGCTTTCTGATTACGGAGGACGGCGCCGTGCAACTGACCGCACACGACAAATCACTTGTCTTATAAACAACCGGAGCGCAGGCGTCCGCCGACGCTTGCGTCGGAGCCTGCATCCCCCCGGCCCGCAACCCATTCAAGAAAGGCACAGGTACAACATGCGCGAACCAATTCAAACCGACCAGGGCGTCCAGCCCGCCGCCCCCTACTCCCAGGGCATCGTAGCCAAGGGGCGCAGCGTCTATGTCTCGGGCCAAGGTTCCTTCAGCCCCGAGACCGGCCATTTCGAACCCGGTGACTTCCGCCAGCAGGCCGAACGCACCTTCCGCAACGTCGAGGCCATCCTCGCCGCCGCCGGCGCCGGCTGGCAAGATGTCGTCAAGGTCAACGTCTACCTGGCCAACATCCTCGACTTCGCCGCCATGAACGAAGTCTACCGCCAATTCATCGTCGAACCCTACCCGGCGCGCACCACCGTCCAGGCCGTCCTCAGCGGCACAATGCTCATCGAAGTAGACTGCATCGCCGTCCTCCCCGAATAAACAGCTGCATCGTGCCCGGCGCCGGCCCCGCCACCTTTCCTCCCTCAAACCTTGCGGCCGGCGCCCGGCACGATCTCTCCTATTCCCACCTCCAATCCCTATCGCTGCCCATTGGCGTGCGCGCCAACCTGCGGCAAGATGGCAGCCAGACGGTTGCTTTCATACAGGATCTGTATTCGATTTGCGCTGAATTCAAGCACGGTAGTACACTGATTTAGCTGAATAGCTGCTCAGATACTCAGTTGTCGAGGAATGATCGATGCCCCAGCAACACCCTGCCCTGATTGGTGTACAGACCCTGCCGGCCGACTTGCTAACCGATGTCGTCGAAATCTTCAAAGCACTCGGCGATCCAACGCGCGCCCAGCTCGTCTATTTGCTGACAAATCGCGAATACAGCGTCAACGAACTAAGCCGGTATGTCGACGTCACGTCTTCGGCCGTGTCCCACCACCTGAGCAAGTTGCGCGCCATGCGTCTGGTGCACACCCGGCGCGACGGCAACCAGATTATCTATTCGATTGACGATGCTCACGTCGCCGCTTTGTTTCGCGAGGCGCTGTACCACCTGGACCATGTGCGCCGGAATCTGCCGGACCAGCCATATCGATCTGAGCCGTCGGCCACGCCGGCGGGTTAACTCTCAATAGATCCCAGGACACAAGGAGCAGAAGGGAAGCATATGAACGACCACGATCCCGACCATGACCATGACCACAACCATGATCATGACCACGATCACGACCATGGCCACGATCACGACCATGACCACGATCACGACCATGACCACGACCATGACCACGGCAGCGGTGTATGGGGCTGGATTAGTACGGTCTTTCATTTGCACGGCCACAGTCATCAACGTGCTGCTCTGGCCACCGACCAGGGCTTTATGGCCAACGAAGAGGGGATTCGTACCGTCTGGCTGGCGTTGGCCGCACTGACTGTCACTTCGGTGCTCCAACTCTTTATCGTTTTTGCCAGCGGCAGCGTAGCCTTGTTTGCCGATACCGTGCACAATATCGGCGACGCCCTCAACTCCATCCCGCTGCTGATCGCCTTCTACCTGGCACGGCGCACGGCGACGCGGCGCTATACCTACGGTTTTGCACGTGCCGAAGATGTCGCCGGCATCTTCATCGTCCTTTCCATCGCCGTCAGCGCCGGTGTGGTCTTCTGGGAATCTTTCCAGAAATTGCTCGATCCCCAGCCGCTGCAGAGCCTCGGCTGGGTGGCCGCCGCCGCCATCATTGGCTTCCTGGGCAACGAAGCTGTCGCCTGGCTGCAGATTCGCAAAGGGCGGGAGATTGGCTCGGCTGCGCTGGTGGCGGACGGTTTGCATGCGCGCACCGACGGCCTGACCTCGCTGGCCGTGTTGGTGGCCGCCGCGGGTTCCTGGTTGGGCTTCCCCATCGTGGACCCCATCATTGGTCTCATGATCGGCGTGGCCATTCTCTTCATCACAAAAGATGCTGTGGTCACCATGTGGTATCGTTTGATGGACGCCATCGAGCCTGAGTATTTGGTCCAGGCCGAGCAGGTCATTGCCGAGCAGCCAAACGTCAAGGAACTTCGCCGCCTGCGCATGCGCTGGATGGGCCACCGCCTTGGCGCCGATGTCTGCATTGCCGTCGACCCGCACCTGACGACCGTCGAGAGCCACCATATCGCCGAGCATCTGCGCCATGATCTCTTCCACCATGTACCTTATCTGGCCGAAGTCACGGTGCACGTGGATCCCTGGTCGCCCGAACCGGAGGGGCATCACGAACTGACACATCACCACGATCCAGTGCCTCAGCCGCTGCCGGGTTAGGGCCCGCATAAGGAATACCATGACTGAAAACCACGCCGGCTCGGCGTCTGCGTCCAAGGCCGTCATTCGGCTGCACCCATCCGATTCCGTTGTCGTGGCGCTGCGCGACATCGGCGCCGGCGAACCATTTGGTGCGGAGATCGGCCTGCCAGGCCTGTGCGCCGCACAGGGAGTTGCGCAGGGCCACAAGCTTGCCATCGCGTCGCTGGCGCCTGGGATGGCCGTGCACAAGCTCGGCCAGGTGATCGGCGTCGCTTCCGCGCCGATCGCGCCGGGCGAGCACGTACACACGCACAATCTCGCCTATACACCCAGCGCCGCTAACCGTTCGCCCACCGGCGGGTCGCGGCCAACCCCTGACATCCCAGCCGTAGACGAAGACACGTTTCTCGGCATCGTGCGTGCCGACGGCAGCGTCGCCACGCGCAACTACATCGCCGTGATGACTACCGTGAACTGCTCGAACACCGTGGCGCGCGTGATTGCCGATCAATTTCGCGGCCCCCATGCTTTGGCCGGCTTCCCCAACGTCGACGGCGTCGTCGCGCTCACGCACAAGAGCGGCTGTGGCGCCTCCCCCGACGGCGACGCCGTCGACCTGTTGCGGCGCACGCTCGGCGGCTATGCACGCCACCCGAACTTCGCCGCCGTAATTCTGGTGGGACTGGGCTGCGAAGATAATCAAGTCAAGCGGCTGCTGGAGCACGAGGCGCTGGCGCCGGGCGAGCGGGTGCACGCCTATACGATCCAGGAAGTCGGGGGGACAAACGCCGCCGTGCGTGCCGGCGTCGAGCGCATTTGCCAACTGCTGCCGCATGTGAATGACGTCAAACGCCGGCCGATTTCGGTCTCACACCTAAAGCTCGGCCTGCAGTGCGGCGGCTCCGACGGTTTCTCTGCCCTGACCGCCAACCCGGCGCTCGGCGTCGCCTCGGACATCCTCGTACAGCATGGCGGCACGTCGATCCTCAGCGAGACACCCGAGATCTACGGCGCCGAGGATGTGCTCCTGCGCCGGGCAGCCACTCCCGCCGTAGCCCACGACCTGGTGGCGCTGCTGGAGTGGTGGGAAGACTATCTGGCCAAAAATGGCGAGTCGATGGACAGCAACCCTTCCCCCGGTAACAAGGCAGGAGGGCTCACCACGATTCTGGAGAAGTCATTGGGCGCCACGGCCAAGGGCGGCTTAAGCGAGCTGCGTGCCGTCTACCGCTACGCCGAGCCCGTGACCGCGCAAGGCTTTGTCTACATGGACACCCCCGGCTACGACCCAGTCTCGGTGACCGGCCAGGTCGCCGGCGGCGCCAACCTCATCTGCTTCACCACCGGCCGCGGCTCCTGTTTCGGCTGCAAGCCCGCGCCCAGCCTCAAGCTCGCCACCAACACGCCCATGTACAACCGCATGCAGGACGACATGGACCTCAACTGCGGCACGATTGCCGAGGGCCAACAGAGCATCGCCGAGGTCGGGGCGGCCATCTACCGCCTGCTCCTCGCCACCGCATCGGGCCAGAAAACCAAGAGTGAGCTCTTGGGCTATGGCGAGGAAGAGTTCGCACCCTGGCAGTTAGGGGCCACGCTGTAGCGGCGCGCGCCCGGTTGCGCTGCTCCCACTCCCCCGCCGCTCGCATCTGCCTATGCCGCAAGGAGGTATGCTGCTGTGAAGCCACGCATCACTGTAATCACTCTGGGAACTGACGACTTGGAAGCCGCCGTCCGCTTTTATCGTGAGGGTCTTGGCCTGAAGACTGCGGGGATCATCGGCCAAGAATTTGAGCATGGCGCCGTCGCCTTCTTTGACCTGCAAAGTGGACTGAAGTTGGCACTTTGGCCGCGCAAGAGCATTGCACACGATACCCGAATTGCACGCCAGGCACAGAGCGCAACGGAATTCACACTCGGCCACAACGTCGCTTCCAAGGCCGAGGTCGACGCGGTCATGCAGCAGGCACGAGTTGCTGGTGCCGTGATCGTGAAACCCGCGCAAGACACGTTCTGGGGTGGCTACTCCGGCTATTTCCAGGATCCGGACGGGCATCTTTGGGAGATCGTCTGGAACCCTCAGTAGCCACCCACGAGCCCAATGCCGGCTCCCGCCACGCCTGCGAGCAGGATTTCACTGATCGCCCCCGCGACAAAGTGTTCCTGCTCTTGCAGGCCGGTGGCTGCTGCCAGGGCCAGCAACAGCAGCACGAACGGCGTAGCGATACCGTCGTTTAACCCGCTTTCGACATTGGGCGCACGGCGTATCCGCACCGGCACGCGCGGGTTGTTGAAGATCGGGAGCCCCAGCGCGGCATCGGTGGGGGCAAGGATTGTGCCCAACAGACAGGCAAACGCCAGCCCTTCCTGCGGCTGCAAGAGCAGCGCCAGCCCGGCGCCAAAGACAATCGTGAGCGGCAGCCCTAGTGTGAGCAGGCGGGCCGGCAGGCCGATGTCCTTGCGCACCTGGCTGAGTTCCAGCGTCGAGGCATCGGCAAACAAAAGGATCGCCAGCGTAATCTCCGTCAGCGTCTTCACTACCTCCGAACTCGGCGAGATCGGCAGGAGGTTCGTGCCCCCAGGGCCCAGCACGAATCCCACCACCACAAACACCATCGGCATGGTGACTGACCATCGCCCAAGGCGATCCGCCAGCGCCGCATAGAGCACAATGGACAGGGCCAGAATCGCAATGCCGATCGCCATAATCGCTGACGCCTTTCTATTTCTGGGGCCTAGTCATGTTCGCCTAGCCACACATAGGCCGCCGCCGCTGCCTGGTTCATCGCCGCGCCCAGCTGCGGCTTGGCGAGAAAGACATTCTCTTCGCCGATAACCTGCAGCAGCCCGGTCCTGGCGAGCTGCCCGAGCACAGCCTCGTCAACGCCCACCAACATCAGCTTGCTGTTGTGGGCTTGGAGTGCCTCGGCATAGCGCCGCAAGACCGCGACAAAGGTGCTGCCGATCTCCACCCTGCCGCGCAACCCTAGCGCCACGACGGCACGATCGGTATTGTCTACGGCGGGCAGCATCGTTTCCAGGTTTTTGGCGGCCGCAAAAAACAGGCTGCCGTAAATCTGAAGCATGGTCAGCTGCCGGCTGGGCAGCTCCTTGGGCGCGGGCTGTTCTTCCGGCAATCCGCCCGGGATCAGCACCCACTGTGTAACCACTACCTTGTTGGACTGGCGCGCCACGTACAGCACGATGCTCAAGACCACGCCGATCAACACGGCGTACTGCAAGGGGATGAACAACGTCGCGAGAAACGTCAGCCCCATCACCGCCGCCGAAACCCTGCTCGTTTGCCAAATCGTTCTAGCTGCTTCGATGCGCAGTCCCTGGTAGCCCGCCACGATCAAGAGCGCGGCCAGCGCCGGCATCGGCACCAGCTCGACCAGCGGCGCCGCCACCAGCACGATCAAAGTCACAAAGAGACCGGCAAAGATGTTGGCCCAGCGTGAGCGGGCGCCGGCCCCCATGATCAGCACGGTGCCGGAGATGGACCCGCCCGCTGGAACGCCGCCCACAAGGCTGGTAGCCAGGTTGGCTGCACCCTGGCCAACGAAATCACGCGATACATTCGGATACTTGCCGTCAGGATTGGGGTAGCCTTGGCTGACGCCGGCGCCCTGGATCAAGCCGATGATGGCAACGGAAAAGGCCGGCAGCAGCATCGTGATCAGCAGGGCCGGCGTGGGCAGCGCGAATTGGGGCAGGGTGCGTGGAATGTTGGCAACATCGCGCACGATCTTGACCGACTGCCAGTTCAGTGCGGCGCCAAAGAACGGCAGCGAGAGCACAGCCAGCAGCACGGTCGCAACGCCGATGGCGATGATGAAGGCAAACTTCCGCCACCGTGTCCGCAGCAGCAGCACGATCAACGCCAGCGTCAGGCCGCCAATGAGGGTAGTGGGGAGATCGGCTTGGTCTGCCCGCAGCATCAGATCCAGGGCGCGCGCCACGTTGTTGGAGAACGGACTTCGATAGCCCGTCAGGTCACCAAGCTGCCCCAGGATGATCAACACGGCCACGCCGTTGAGAAAACCGGTCATTACCGCGTTGGAAACAAAACGGACGATGAACCCCAGCCGCAGCAGCCCCGCCAGCAGTTGCATTGCCCCCACCATCAGCACCAGCGCCGCCAGCGCCGCCGCTCTCTGTGCGTCCGGGACGTCAACCAAACCGGCCCCCGCGGCGACAGAGAGCGCACTGGTCGGCGAAACGTTCATAAACACCGAGCTGGTGAACAGGGCGCCGATGGGCACGGCCACCATCAGCGTGTAGATGCCGAGCACCGGGTTGACCGTCGCCAGCAGCGCCTGCGCCATGGCCTGGGGCACATTGACCACGGCGAAGGTGAGGCCGGCGACGGCATCGGCTTTCAGATCCGCGCGTTCAGGCCGCAGCGCCTGCATCCGCGTGCTCATACTAGTCAATGTTCATCGCCTGTTCCATCTTGGCTAGCACCTGGTCGATGCTGAAGCTGGCCGGCTTCATGCGCGGTGGGAACTCCTTGAAGGTCTCCAGGAACTCGCGCACGATGAACTGGGCGCCATAAGTCAGGTAGGCGCGGTCGATCAGCCAATCCCAGTAGGTGTTGGAGGTAATGTCCGCCCGTTCGAAGGGGTCGGTGCGCAGGTTGAAGATCTTGGGGACGCGCAGGAAGACGAAGGGCTCAAACCAGATGGCAAGGCTGCCCTGCTGGCGCTGCTCGGCAAAGACAAACTTCCAGTTGTCGTAGCGCAGTGCCACCAGGTCGCCGTCATCCGAGAAGTAGATAAGTCCCAAGCGCGGCCCTTTCTCCGCTGTGCCGGTGAGATAGGGCAGGAAGTTGTAGCCGTCGAGATGCACCTTGAAGAACTTGTCGCCTGCCTGGTAGCCCTCTTTCAGCTTGGCGGCGATGTCGGGCTCGCCGGCCGCCGCCAGCAGGGTGGGCAGCCAGTCGGTGTGGCTGATGATCTCGTTGGAGACGACACCCGCCTTGATCTTGCCCGGCCAGCGCAAGAGCTCCGGCACGCGGAAGGCGCCTTCCCAGTTGGAGTTCTTCTCGTTGCGGAAAGGCGTCATGGCGCCGTCCGGCCAGGTGTTCATGTGCGGGCCGTTGTCCGTCGAGTACATCACGATGGTGTCCTCAGCCAGGCCCAGCTCATCCAACAGGTCCAGCATCTGCCCCACGTGCTTGTCGTGTTCGACCATGACGTCGTGGTAGTAGGACTGCCAGCGCCCGGCCTGGCCAAGCACATGCTCCGGCGGGTGGACGCGGAAGTGCATCCAGGTGGTGTTGAGCGAGACAAAGAACGGCTTGTCTTCCGCATGCGCACGCTTGATAAAGTCTTGGGCCGCCGCCACAAACTCGCTGTCGCACGTCTCCATGCGCTTCCTGGTCAGTGGTCCGGTGTCTTCGATCTTTTGCTTACCCACGCGGCCCCAACGCGGCTGCTCGGTGGGATCGTCCTCTTCAGTCGCCCAGGTGTGCATAACGCCGCGTGGGCCAAAGATCTTTTTGAAGTTGGGGAAGTCTGCCTCCGCCGGATAGTCCACATTCTCCGGCTCCTCCTCGGCATTGAGGTGGTAGAGGTTGCCAAAGAACTCGTCAAAGCCGTGGACCGTGGGCAGGTACTTGTTCATGTCGCCCAGGTGGTTCTTGCCAAACTGGCCGGTGGTGTAACCTAGCGGTTTGAGCAATTCGGCAATCGTGGCATCTTCCGCCTGCAGCCCGATGTCCGCACCCGGCATACCCACCTTGGTGAGCCCGAGGCGGTAGGGGTTCTGCCCCGTGATAAACGTCGCCCGCCCCGCCGTGCAGCTCTGCTGGCCGTACGAATCGGTGAAACGCATGCCCTCATTCGCAATGCGATCGATGTTGGGGGTGCGATAGCCCATCAGCCCGTCGCTGTAGCAGCTCAGGTTGGTGATGCCGATGTCGTCGCCCCAGATGATCAGGATGTTCGGTTTAGCATTTGGCATGGACGGAGCTCCTTGTGAAAAGATGCAAATACGTTGATATCGAACATGCACTTGTGTACAGCTCACAAGTTCATTGACAAGTGTGGCATAAGCGACAGAAGTGAGCGCATCGAGCCGCAGCACTACCTCCGCCGGCAATTGCGGTGGATGCAGCCTGGTTTGCATTGGGAAATGTCATTTCACAGCTTCAGGACAAGTGCTGTGTACGCTGCGGCTTATGGGATCAATTATACATTGTTGCCGAGCACAGCGGACAATGCCGCCAGGGCACTGTGGTGCCTATAGCCTGCCCCAAACGTGGCAACTTAGTCACGAAGTGCGATAGTATGGTATCCTTGTTCTCGGAAAGTAAGGAGATGGTTCGAGGAGGTGCTATGCTAGCTAAACTTACAGGCAAAAATCAACTGACGCTGCCCAAAGCAATCCTGGACAAAATGCCTGATGCTACCTATTTTGAGGTGGAAGCCGAAGGCGGGCGCATTGTGCTGACACCTGTCCGGATCAGCCGTATTGATGCGGTACGCGAGAAGCTGACACAATTAGGCATTACTGAACAAGACGTCGAGGATGCAGTGCAGTGGGCCCGCAAGCAAGCGTAGAGCAGATTCGCGCCGTTCTTGATACTAACGTTGTCGTTTCGACCCTGCTGTTTGGCAGAGGTCGCTTGCAGTGGCTGCGCCAGTCATGGCAACGAGGCGAGGTCGTTCCCGTAGTAAGTCGGCTCACTACGCTGGAACTGCTGCGTGTGCTGACCTACTCGAAATTTTATCTCAGCCAATCAGAACAAGAGGATGTTCTCGCCGAGTATCTGCCCTTCTGCGAGGTCGCAGCCGCTCTTAACAGTGTCCCTGTGCCTCATGTGCGGGACGCCGCCGATAAAGTGTTCTTGCAGTTGGCGCTGGCCACGAGAGTTGCGTATCTAGTCACGGGCGATGGTGACCTCCTTGTGCTTGCTACTGTTCTCCCACCTGGTTCTGTTCGGATTGTCACGCCTGATCAGCTGCACACGGTATTGACCGATGTGCGCTGAGCGAGCAGCAGCCCTGCGCGTGCAGGATAGACGGGGGCGCATAGCGCTCCAAGTCCGCCTGCCAATCAGGATCCAGCGTGATGGCGCCCTTTTCCACTGTCACCAATTCCAATTCTTCCAACCGCGCCACAGCACGCCGCACAGTGTAGCGTGACCGTCCGCCTCGGCCGGCGAGCGACCCCTGCGCGACCCGGCCGCCGGTCTCGACCAGCGCATCGATCACAAACAAGCCTGTGCGCCCAGCCGCAGGTAGCAAGGCCTTCAGCCGGCGTTGGAACACGCCCGTCCTGCAGTAGCGGGGCGAGTAGGGCCGCCCCTGTGCTTCCCGCTCCGCGATCGACTCAGCCGTGATCGGCGTGGTCGTCGCGTTAAAGGCGTCGTGTCCCCGGTAAGCGCGATAGGTAGCGTGCGTAGATGGGACACCCATCACTGGTTCGGTAGTGTGTTGGGTGTCCCGTTTACGCACCACCCCCGCGGCCATCGCCAGTAGCTCCGGATTGAGTCGGTACACCCTAGCCTTGACCCCCGCCGGGCAGTCCGGGTTGTCATCTTTCTCGTCCTCGACGATACGCTCCAAAAACCAGGGCGCGAGGCGGTGCAGGGCGCGTTACCGTGTCCAGCCCGCCCGCGTTGACCTTGCGCCGCAGCTGCCGCAGGCTGATCGGCCCCTCGCATTTGCCATAGCTCGCCAGCGTGTCGAGCACGGCCGACGCCACCGCCATGTCGATCTCGCGCGTGCGGTAGCCGATCACACACTGCTTCTCCGCCGGCACATACTCGGCGAGGTCCACCGCATGCACCCAACGCTGCAGCTCGTCGAGCATTTGGCGGAACATCGGGCCGTTCATCTGGCCTGCCTGCCTGCCGGTGATCGGTTCCGTGTTCTGCTTGGCCAAATACGCGTGGGCCCGTGCCAGCGTGCGCTCCAGGTATCCCGGCCCTTCCTCGGCCAACTTGCCAGCCGTCCCAATCGGGTAGTGGCTGAAGACGGCCCACACATCGTCTTCCTCCGCCCCTGCCAGCAGCAGCGCCACGCACACCTTCATATCCGCCTCGCTGCGCTGCCCCTTCCCCACCGGCCGCCAGATCAAATCGACAATCGATGCTGTGAGTTGCCAACGCTGCAAATCGGGCGCCTGCCCCACCTCGCGCGTAGCTTGGCGCCGCAGGCGGCGCACCACGCCCTCGTGCCCGTGTTCCCGCTCTCCTGCCGCCAATACCGCGTGGATCCTCTCCGGCAACTCCCGCGCCGTTACCTGCCGCAGCCCGCGCCCTTCCATCCACGCGTATCGCCGCCCCGACGCGTGCAGGGACGGCGCCAGCAGCACATACCCATTGTCCGCACGCACATCGATCCCCGCGGGCAAACTGCCCGGCGCATTGCTGTAACACACCCACTCTGGCTTGCGGAACCACAGGTGCCTCCCTCCCCCACCCGTGACCGTCGTCGGCGTCTCCTGCTCCTCCTTGCTCAGCAGCTCCGCCCCCGCAAAATGCACCTTATACAGGTCGGCATCCAGCACCACATACCCGCTGCGGCCCGGCACACAGCCGATATTGGCATGCGGAAACTTGCGCCACCACGCCTCGACCTGTGCCTGATCGCACGTAGCCGCCTTCAACCCATTAGGCACCCCACGCGGGTGCTTGCCCGGGTTGGCGCAGTGCTCGCCCGTCTCCAGAAATAGGTGCGGATGCTGCACCCGGCATTTAGCGCTGTGCCGGTACTCCTCGCACGTGCACAGGTAGCCCTTTGGGTGCTCGAGCAGCGCCGTGTGGCAGGGGAAAATGTGTAGTCCCACCTTCGCATAGGCACGCGCATAGTCCAGCAGTGCGGGCACAGACGTGGTATGCGGTTGTCCCTCCTGCTTGGCGGCGGCGGCCATGCCCATCCCTGTTTACAAAATCCAGCACCCACTCCAGGGCGCGTCGAAGAGACGTTCGCTGCCCCGCTGGGGACGAACACCTGTCTAAGCTGCCGACCCGGCAGCCACTCAGTTGCGTCTAGTACATGTATCTTCTACGTCCTGCTGCGAAAAGCAGGACCACTGTGAACAGCTTATTCCAACACCAACGCGAAGTCCAGCAAATTTGATCTTAACTTTTTATAACATTCACCCGCGCACAAACATGCTGCACATCTACCATAGTACGGCGCAAGGTGAATGTCCAGCGAGTTTGCACATGAATCAACGATGATTCCTGCCCTTCGAACATTGAACGTGGACGCAAAAGAAGCTCACGCAGTAGCCGAGCAAGTCCGGCCAGAGCTCCTCCCGTGCCGGAAGGAGGCCGGCGGCAGGGGAGAGGACAGCGAGTTCGAGGACGACAACCGTAATGGCGAGGGCTAGATGCTGTCGGGAAAGGCGGTGAACCGGTCGAGCGGAAGGGTGCCTGATCAGTGGTCGTGCTATTCTGCAATTCTGCCTTCCAGCACTCGCCGCCTTTAGTACAATTTAAGCAGTTCAGCTAGCTCTGTGAAGGGAGCTTGCGCCAACCGTCGCGAATACCAGACGGACAGCGGTGCTGCCGACAGACCGTGGGCAAGCACGCTGAAGAGGATCGTCCAGGTGGCTGCTGCCAACAGGATATCGAGCGGACGATCGACTGTTTCAAATTGCGGGATGGCGAGCAGCGTGAATACAACTGATGCCAGCCGGCGCGGACCAAACCAGCCCATCTGCGTAAAGGTATCGCGCCCCAAACCCGTACCTACCTTCGCCAGTGCCACCGGCGTCATGTGTACAAGCATTAGCGGCAACCCCATTGTGAGCAGGCGCAGGCAGGCTGATATCCTTAAGCGCCTGGCTGAGCTCAAGCGCCGAGGCATTGGCAAACAAGAGGAGCGCCAACGTGACCTCCGTTAGTGTCTTCACTACCTCCGAACTCGGCGCGATCGGCAAGAAGTTCGTGGACTTGGGACTAAGCACGAGTCCTACCACAAAAAACACAATGGGCATGGTGATTGACCAGTGCCCCAGGCGATCCGCCAGGGCAGTATATAGCCCAATTGACAGGGTCAGAATTGCAATACCGATAGCCATACAGAGTAGCATACGCCCATCTCCCTATCGGCTAGTCAACTCAGATGGGCAGCAAATGTAACATTTCTGGGGGATTAGAGCCCAGGTCACTCTCGCGGGCGATCTCATAAGCCGCTACCTCTGCCCCCCGCGCCCAGAGTTCGGTTGTCAGGTTGCTGACGGTCGTACGGTGCGCCGCCGCCCCCAACGTAAGCTACGCCATCCGTTGGCCATGCCATAGTCTTATCAACCATCGCTGCACGTTCCTTCGTTCAACAGTATGGGGGATGCAACTGGTAAGCTGCTTCCCACATGCTGATCGCGGTCGTTGCGTTTAGAAGGGGGGAAGTTTGAATGGCCTTGCTTCTCGTGCGCATTGGATCAATTTCGCCAACTGCCCTCTCTCCTGCGCCCATGTGATAAGGCCAAACGCGACTTCATTCAGATTCCCCACAGCAATTGACCCCAGACGCACCCCCAAGCCATAATAGGCTAGCTGTTCCAGTTCGCCCTGGCCGAACGCGCCGACGAGATACGCCTGCAATTCTTTGATCTGGTCTAGGCTCATCCTCGGGACGGCATCGTCGTCAGGCGGAATTGGGCCGCACTCACGCATCACCCACTCGTAAATTGGGTTGCGCCAAGTGCTGCATCGGGTAGTCGGATCCTTGGCAATACGCCAGTATCCTGCAGCGCAATCGAGCCAACGTCTGTCGCCTTGATTGTTCCAGTTAACAAGAGCTTTTCCCACAACGCGGCGGCCGGACCTGTCAGGCGGCCTATCGCCTTGCGCACATGCGTCATGTTTGCATCCAAGTCAGGTTGCGTGAGAAATACGCTTTCTACGGTGGCAGCGACAGCATCCCTGTTCAGCGTCGCACCGCTGCCGGTGTGCAGTTTTCTCTCCAATTCGGTGCATAACCGTTGTACCAGGTATGGATGGCCGCCGGTCCAGAAATAAATCTGTTCATGCACTTCCGGTGCCAGTGGGTCACCGTTCCGATCCAGAATTGCCGTAAGCGCGCGGCATTGTGTATCCGTATAGTCTTCAAGTGCAAGGCCGATCACGATGTTGAGCGGCGATATGTCCCGGTGGCGTGTCAAGGACGCCGGTGCATGTTGGCCGCTTAACGCAAGACATAGCCGCGGTGGACCTTCTTGCTTGAACGTCTGGTAGAGCGTACGAATGTTGATGAACAACTCTACTGCAAAGTCCACGTCAGCAAATACTTCGACTTCATCCAGCAGTAGGGCTAGTTTGAGATCGCTGCTAGGCTCGCCGAACCGAACGCGCAAGTATTGATCGAACTGCCAGGGATCACGCGGGAAGGTCGTCGATCGTGCAAGGTTGCCGGCTGTCTCGATCTCTTCGACAATGTGCCGGATCCACTGGTCGCAGGTTTCATTGTGAAGGATCGTAAGATCGATGTAGGCGCAAGCCCAACCTTCTCCGTTCAATCTTCGCTGGAGACGCCGCAGCAGAGACGACTTACCCGTCTGGCGCGACTCAAAAATGGACACCGGCGTACCAGCGCTCATATACTCGTAGGCCCTGTCGTCTGCGTCGCGGTATACGTAGTGTTCATAGCCCGGGGGTAGGCTGCCGGCTACATGGAAAAGGGATTTGTTTACCATGGATCGGCTCGCAAGTTATCTGGAATGTCGTCTTGGCTCGTATCTCCAAGCAGGTTGTATAGTTCGCGACGCAGCGCAATCCAATCTTCTACCTGTTTGCTGTGTGCAATCACCGATGGGAAGGCCTCCACGGCAAACTCGTAGCCATCTGGGGTCCGGCGCAAAATGCTGCGTAGTTCAACAAGCCGCTCTAGCGCCCCGCTCACTTGGTTGAGCCTTACTTCCACCTTCTTCTTTGTTAGTGCAGCGTGGACATCCTGCAGCGTGTATAATGCCTGGTCGTGCGCCATCAGCAGAGCGCACAGTTGCTCTAATAAGGTGCTTGACTCAAAGTAGGTTTCTAGAAAGTCGGTGCGAATAAAATCGGGATCGGCAATGACAGTACCGACGTCTTGCACAGTAAGCTGCCGCTTCTTAGTGCGGTTGAGCAGTCCAATCAAACGAAAGCATAGGCGCTGCACTATATTGGGATGGCCCGCTGTGTACCCATAGATCTGCCTGACTATGGCCCTCTCGTCCACTAATTCAATATCTAGCTGCTTCATTGGCACAGTGACCAGAGCCTCCACGTCGGGCGCATCGAGTGGTCCCAACACCAATCTGTTCACGAAATTGAACAATGGACCGCGGTGACCGCTCAGCGCGCCGCGCAGTGTTCGTTCGCCAACAACGACCACTTGTCCACGTCCTGAGCCGGCAAAAGCGCGTAGCTTGTTGAAAAGGCGCCACTTTGCATTTCTGTCCGGCTCAATCAGCTTGTCTGCCTCGTCAAACAACAGTACGATGGCTTTGTCTGATTGAAAATGGTCTAGCAACTCGCTGAGTGTGTGCGGCGCGTTTGGCGGTGGTTTGGGGCGCCACTCTAGCAACTCGGCTGCCATGAACTGCTCCAGCGACTGGGTCGTAGCACAGTCGTGATAGACGGTCAGAAATCCTGCTTCCGGTAGAAGTACCCGGTGGAGGCGCCGCAGAATCGAACTCTTGCCGATACGCCGACCGCCGATGATTGCACACGAATGTCCGGCGCCAACGTACTTGATGATTTGACTCAGTTCCCGGTCACGGCCGAAGAACATGGCATCCGGTACCGCTCCCACAATAACAAACGGCGGTACGTATGTTGCTTGGCGCAACACCAGGGCACGGAAGTCGTCGGTGGCGTGTGCCGAGGCAAGGATGGCCATGAATTCCTGTGGGCTCGTGACTACGATATCGACTGCTTGCGAACGTGCCTGCTTGCGCATCTCTTCGATATGCTGCTTGGTGACGTCAAAATTCCAGGTGATGATGACCGCAATCGAGTATGTCCCTTTGTAGCCTTGCCGCACTAGGTTGAGCAGGCGCTCTATATTGTCCCTGTTAAGGTCTCCTTGCCGCTGAAACAGCAGCGGCAGTTGGCGTATCTGCTGCGACTCGCCGAATATGTGTTGTGTGTTGATGACCGCCCCGTACCACACGTCATTAGCATCGTGCACCGGCGCCATGGTCTCCGCCTGTACGGCCGTCGCTAGGTCCCGGATCAGTCGTTGGCTGGCTTCGGCAAACTGCGCAGGATCGGCGGCGTTTCGCTTCAAGGCTCGCCATGGTTCTGCAAGCTGGTCAATCTGTGGCCAAGACCGATTCAACTCGGTCGCCGACGCAAGGATCGCCTGCAGTAGCATGAACTCCCATCTAACCGTGTTGTTTTTGGTCCAACTGGCAATGCGAGCATAGATCGCCGAATTGGCCTTGGCGTCAAATAGGGCGTGCTCTTCTGCTTCTGTCCGTCCCGCATCGCTGTTCAATTTGGTGGCGATTGCCACGGCAAGCTGATCCAAAACGCCCAAGTCCTTGTTGCGCGCTGCGTCGCCTAGCAACTGCGGCACCACGTCATTTTGGGGGTCCGAAAGCGTACCAAGTTGCTTCAAGATTGCCCCCACACGCTGTTCGCCCGCCCGGGTGCTTTGAATGACAGTTGCAATCACATTTGCCATCATTGTAACCAGAACGAGATCCTGGTCTGTGAATCTTTCCTCAGGATGATCCTGCGACGCACGGATGTCCTCGACCTTGAGCACCCCAATTACGTTCTCTCTTTCTGTTATGCTGTCTACAACTTTGAGTGGTACACCCAAGAAGGAGTTTGGCTCACGGCCTTGTTCGATGTTCTGCTTGCCGGCCCATCCAGGAGTGTGGTGCAGTTCATCCAAGCTGTTCGCCCGTACGACCACTCCCTTCTTGGCAATTGTGCCGGTGATGCCCTCGCCCAATTCGTAGGAGGCCAGTTTATCGACAAGGACCTTCTGATAGCCGGTCGCCGCCTGGATCATGATGCGATCGGTAGCCTCATCCAATAAGTAAAGCGAGGATGCTTTAGCGTGCAGCACGCGTGCTATGGTGTCCACTACGTTCTGCATCAGCGCCTTCATCTCCTGCCCGCGGCAAGGGCGCTGGAGAGCTCGCGGATGCTGCTGTTCAGATTTTCCAACTGTGCGTCCCCGACCTGGGTGTTGTAAACGACCGTAGCGATGACGTTGGCCATCATATCAATAAGCTTGACATCCTGCTCGGTGAAGTAGGGCTCGGGGTGTTTGACTGATCGTTGGATGTCCTCGACCTTGAGGACGCCGATGATTTTACCTTCCCGCGTGAAGCGGTCGACGACCTTGAGTGGCAGGCCCAGGAAGGAGTTCGGCTGCCGCCCGTCCTGTGCAGGGTCCTGCTTGCCCTTCCAGTTTGGATGCTGCATCAAATCTTCACGGCTGCGCGCCCGCACAACCTCGCCCCTCACCGCAATCCAGCCGGTGATGCCTTCGCCCAGCGCATAGGAAGCCTTCTTGGCCTCCAACTGCTCCTGGTACCCGGTCGCAGCCTTGATCTTCAGCATGTGATCGCTCTCATCGATCAAGTAAAGCGACGCCGCTTCTGCACCCAGGATACCTGCGATCGTCTTCACTACGTCCTTGACCAGCGCCTTCATCTCTTTGCCGCCGCCCAGTGCTTGCGACAGTTCGCCGATATTGACGCCAATATTCTGGATCTGTGCGTCCCCGACCTGGGTGTTGTAAACGACCGTAGCGATGACGTTGGCCATCATATCAATAAGCTTGACATCCTGCTCGGTGAAGTAGGGCTCGGGGTGTTTGACTGATCGTTGGATGTCCTCGACCTTGAGGACGCCGATGATTTTACCTTCCCGCGTGAAGCGGTTGACGACCTTGAGTGGCAGGCCCAGGAAGGAGTTCGGCTGCCGCCCGCCTTGTTTGGGGTCCTGCTTGCCCTTCCAGTTTGGATGCTGCATCAAATCTTCACGGCTGCGCGCCCGCACAACCTCGCCCCTCACCGCAATCCAGCCGGTGATGCCTTCGCCCAGCGCATAGGAAGCCTTCTTGGCCTCCAACTGCTCCTGGTACCCGGTCGCAGCCTTGATCTTCAGCATGTGATCGCTCTCATCGATCAAGTAAAGCGACGCCGCTTCTGCACCCAGGATACCTGCGATCGTCTTCACTACGTCCTTGACCAGCGCCTCCATTTCTTTGCCGCCGCCCAGTGCTTTCGATAGTTCGCCGATATTGACGCCAATATTCTGGATCTGTGCATCGCCAACTTGCGCGTTGTAAACGACCGTAGCTATCACACGCGCCGCCATCTCAGCAAAGTGCGCGTCGTCTTCGCTGAACTGATCTGTCACACGATGTGGTGACAACGGGCGATCCTCCAATTTGAGGACGCCGATGATCTTCTGTTCGGGGCTGCCGGGATAGATTACCAGAGGAATACCGAGAAATGCATTGGGCTCGTGACCGCCGATTGCCGCCACATACTTAGCCTTATAACCCGAAATCTGCTGCAGTTCCGCGCGGCTACTGGCACGCACGACTTTGCCTTCCTGCGCGATGTAGCCCGTCACCCCTTCCCCTATTTTGTACGCGGCATCTTTGCTCAAAAGTTCTTTGTGCTTACCTATCGCCGCCTTGATCACAAGCAAGTCGCGGCTCTCATCGAGTAAGTATAGTGACGCGTTTTGCGCTTCGAGCAAGCCCGCTATCGTCTCCACTACGCGCTGCAGTAACTGCCCAAAATCCGCCCCACCTGCCAGTCGCGTCGTCAACCCACCAAGTTGCTCGACCAGACCGCGATAGCGGCGTTCATGCCACCGTGTAGTGCACAGCGCCGCCGCCGCCTGCCCCGCCATACGATGTGCCAGCATTCGCTCCTGGTCGCGCGTGAAGGCTGCCGGATGATCCTTGGCAGTCGCAATTACACCAATCACCCTGTCTTCCTGCAGCAGTTTGAGTGGTACGGCTAGCAGCGACCGAATGCCAGCTTGCCGTCCGTTTGCCCCTGGCAGTGCTCTCACGTCACGAACATATACTACTTCGCAGGTCTTCGCCGCTTGGCGCGCTGCGTCGATCACGGTGTCGTTCGTGTCTGTTACACCACTCTCCAGTCCTTCTAGATCGAAGAGCCAAGCAGCGTTCGCGCCGGTCACCATGCGTGCTTGTTGTAGGATGGTGTCTCTCAACTCATGCGGCGACCTGGCCCGCAATAGCTCGTTGCCCATGCGTAGCACCAGGTCCTCTTCACGCATCAGCCGTAGTGTCTCCAACCGAAAGCCTAGCGAGTTCGCCAGCGTGGTGAGCGAGTTCGCCAACCATTGTTCCTGTTTGTGTCCGACGTTCTTGCGAAACAGGACGTCGATTCGCCCCAGTAGTCGGCTGTGCGCGGTGATCGGCACCGATCGCCCCTCGAGCCAGCCGTTTGTTTTCGCCACCGCCAATCGTCGCAGCCCCATGATCGGGCTGGGCATAGCCGTGATGCCTACCTCGCTATACTGTTTCCACGCGCCGCTCGACTCCCGGTTGAGCAGGGTGTACAACGGCTGATATTGCTCCTGATCGATTTCCGACGGGGCCGCAGTGCCTGCGTGTTCCCGGCTGTGTGACACCAACTGGAGCCCCCGGGCGTGCGATGCCGACCGCAACGCCAATGACTCGCTTTCGTGCGCCCATACAAACACTGCATCGCAGCCGATTACCTCACGCACCAGACGCGTGGCCTGCTTCATCAATACTTCACTGTCCCGCAGCTTCGCTCCCGGCAGGCTGTCGATCTCAAGCACTGCCTGTATCAACTGTGTGTTTGGGTCGGGACGCGTACTCACGCTGGTCTTGGGCGCGTATTCAGGCATACGCGCCTGTGCTGCTGCGTATACCGTCAGATATTTTCCAGCCGGCTGCTGCCAGGAGAAATCACACCGCATGTTAAAGGACTGGATCGCTCTCCATTCCTTTCCATTGGTGCGGTAAACATTGAGCGCATCTGAAATAGCATCCCAAAATGGCGCACGCGTTGGCTCCTTGTGGGCTAGATCTCCAAACGTAAAGCCCACACCGGCACCCTGCGCGACGTAGCGCCTGATCTCGCTCCCCGCCTTGAACGGTACGACGGACGTGGCCAGCGTCCCGGTCGCATGTACCAAGGGCACGGCCCCATAGTGCATTACGATGTATGGCTGGATACTGGACGGATCTTCGCGCGATGGGATTAGGAATAGATCAGCCGCCGCATAGATTCGCCGCGCCAGCTTCTCCTCATAACCATAGACGATTTTGACGCACGTGCGTCGCTTACCTTGACTCGACTCCAGCCGCGATTCCCATTCTTCAAGCAGTGCCTGGTATTGGGCGTCCCCAGCGTCGGCTAGCACAATTAGCTGCGCATGCTCTGTCTGCAGCAGCTTCTCGATGCCCGGCAGTAGATCGAGACCTTTTGCGTGGATGAGGCGCGTCACCATGCCCAAAAGCGGGATGCCGGCATCTACTTCAAAATTGAACTCGGTCTGCAACTGCAGCTTGTTCTCCGTCCGACTGTTGTAGGCGTCTACCAACGGGGGATCAAGCAGGGGATCGGCGGTAGGGCTGTATTCGTCATAGTCAATGCCCGCGCGAATCCCCACTAGGTCGCCGCCTTGTGCTCGCAACTCCAAGGCTGGACGCAGGCGGGCCGCCGCTTCCGGCAGGGGGTTGCCCGGCCCGTACGCTGGATTAGTGGTGACGACTTTATCTGCCCCCAGGATGCCCCGACCTAGGAAATTGATCCGTTCGGCATCCTCGCCAAGGATCGGTAGGGCGCCTGAGTCGTTGAACCCTGCGACGCGGAGCGCCCGGCTGCCGAAGATGCCAAGCCGCCCAATATTGTGGATCGCCAAGACAAAGCGAGTCTCGCTGAATTGTTCCGCATATTGTCCCAGCCAGCCTGGAATTAGCCCGCACGCCCAGTCATAGCCCTGAATGATGTCCGGGAACCAATTCTCTTGTTCCTGGAAGCGGGCATGTATCAGCATTTCCACTGCCGTGCGCGTGAAGAATACAAACCGCTCATAATCATCCAGATACCCATATAGGTCATCGCGGCCGAAGTAGAAGCTGTGCGCATCGTCGATCAAATAGACCGTCGGTTCCCCGCGTGCCCTCCATATGGTCGCCTGTCGGTCGTACGCTCCCAGTGGAATCGTGAGATCCGTAACCACAGGATGCATGTGGCTGCGGTCGAGTGTACCTCGGTAGTACGGCACCGCGATGCGCGCATCATGTCCTTGCTTGCAGAGCTGCTTGGCCAGACCAAAGACGACGTCGCCCAGCACGCCGGTTTTTGGAAAGCGGGGTGCCGGCGCTGTTTCCGTTGCTATCAAGAGAACGTTTTGCGCGAACAATGGATTCATGATGGGTTCCTCGCATGCAGACCTGCGCTTCCGTCACTTTGGCACTCCCGCTGACCAGCCGTCATCGGGTTTATAGGTTATCGGCGATGCAATGCAGGTGTGTCAGGCGCTGGTCCCCGAGCCATGGTAATAGCGCTGCTCAAGACATTCCCGTTTGTCGATGCCGTTGACTAATGGTTGCTTGCAGTGCGGACAACACGCAGGGAAGCCAAAGTCGGGGTCTTCGATGAGTAGACCATTGCATTTCGGGTTCGAACAATTGCCCAAAGTCGTGTGGCTTTCATCGTCTGGGTCTTCGATAATTCGTATGCTAATTACTTCTGCCATACTTGTACCCCTTTGGCGTGTGCCAAACAATGGATTTGTAGCTCGCCGACACAGCAACGCCGATCGCGGCCCAAGAAGACTGCGCAACCATCTTTGGTGAGTGTCAGAAGCTTGATGAAACACTGACTATAGGGTTCTTAGTTGGGAACAGCAAAGGCCGACTAAATGAACACAGTGTGCCCATCAAGAAAAATGGCACAATAATCTGCAGTCTTCTAGTGACATTTGTCACGGGATTTTTGTGACCAGCATATTTGGGGAGCTCAACTTACTCTGATTGACTCTGGTTACCTTGACTTGCCTTCGTTTCAACCAAAACCCCACTTGTGCTATGCTTACTCAACCGTAAATTGTGGATTCAATCCTATCTCCCGCATGGACAAACAACAGCTCTCCGAACAAGAAATCCGTACTCGCTACATCACGCCCGCCATCCACGCCGCCGGCTGGCAGCTCACCCAGGTGCGCGAAGAGTTCACCTTTACCGCCGGCCGCATCGAGGTGGTGGGCAACCACGCTCGCCGCAGCCCCGACCGCAAGCGTGTGGACTACCTCCTCCACTACACGCCCGACCTGCCGCTGGCCGTGGTCGAGGCCAAAGACAACAACCACACGCCCTCGGACGGTATGCAGCAGGCGCTCGACTACGCCGCCCTGCTCGATGTGCCCTTCGTCTACACCTCCAACGGCGATTGCTTTGTCGAGCACGACCGCACCGCCGCCGAGGGCATCGTCGAACGCACCGTCGCCCTCGACACTTTCCCCTCGCCCGCCGATCTGTGGGCGCGCTACAGCCGTGCCCAGGGCATGACGCCCGCTGCCGCCGCTGCTCTCCTCCAACCTGCCCACAGCGACCGCAGCGGCCGCGCGCCGCGTTACTACCAGACGGTCGCCATCAACCGCGCCGTCGCCGCCGTCGGGGCCGGCCACCGCCGCCTGCTGCTGGTCATGGCCACCGGCACCGGCAAGACCTACACCGCCTTCCAGATCATCTGGCGCCTGTGGACGGCCGGCCGCGTGCGCGCGTGCTCTTCCTGGCCGACCGCAATATCCTCATCGACCAGACGATGACCAACGATTTCAAGCACTTCGGCGACAAGATGACCAAGATCACCGGCCGCCAGATCGACAAGTCCTATGAGATTTACCTGGCCCTTTACCAGGGTATTTCGGGCACGGCGGAGTGGCAGGACGTCTATCGCCAGTTCTCTCCTGGCTTCTTTGATCTGGTCGTGGTGGACGAATGCCATCGCGGCAGCGCCGCCGAGGACTCGGCCTGGCGCGAGGTGCTGGAATACTTCACCGGCGCCGCCCAGGTCGGCCTTACCGCCACGCCCAAGGAGACGGCCGAAATCTCCAATATCGACTACTTTGGCGCGCCCGTCTACACCTACTCGCTGCGCCAGGGAATCGACGACGGCTTCCTTGCCCCCTACCGCGTCATCCGCATCGACTTCGACACGGACGTCGACGGCTGGCGTCCCGCGCCGGGCCAGGAGGACCGCTTCGGCAACGTGGTGCCCGACGACCTCTACACCCGCGCCGACTTTGACCGCACACTCGTGCTGGACGACCGCACGCGCCTGGTTGCCCGCCGTGTCAGTGACTATCTCAAGCAGCACGGCCGCATGCAGAAGACAATCGTCTTCTGCGAAGATATCGACCACGCCGAGCGCATGCGCCAGGCTATGGTCAACGAGAATGCCGACCTGGTGACCAAGAACTGGCGCTACGTCGTGCGCATCACCGGCGATAACGAGGTAGGCAAGGCCGAGCTGGACAACTTTATCGACCCCGCCGAGCCCTTCCCGGTCGTGGCCGTCACCTCCAAGCTCATGTCCACCGGCGTCGATGCCCAGACCTGCCATCTGATCGTCCTTGACCGCACCATCAACTCGATGACCGAGTTCAAGCAGATCATCGGCCGCGGCACGCGCATCCGGGAAGACTTCGGCAAGCGCTTCTTCACCATCATGGACTTCCGCAACGTCACCCGCCTCTTTGCCGACCCCGACTTCGACGGCGACCCCGTCCAAATCTACGTAGACAGCGACCCACCCGCCGACGACTGGACCGCAGGCGTCCCGCCTGCCACCGACACCGATGGTACCGAAGGCGCTGCCACCGCCGGCAAACCCACTGGGAGCGCAGGCATCTCCGACGGAATGTCGGCGCCTGCCACCCCCGCCCACCGCACCAAGTTCTACGTCGACGGCGTCGAGGTGCGCATCCTCGCCGAGCGCGTCCAGGTGCAGGACCAATACGGCAACTTGCGCACGCTTACCTACGTCGAGTTCAGCCGCGAAAGCGTCCTCAAAGGCTACGGCTCGCTCGAGGCCTTTCTCACGCGCTGGAACGCCGCCGAACGCAAAAGCGCGCTGCTGGCCGAGTTGGCGCAGTCCGGTTTTCTGCTCGAAGAATTGCAGGCCCAGGTCAAGGACCGCATTCTCGATCCCTTTGACCTGATCTGTTTCATAGCCTACGACCGCCCGGCCATGACCCGCAGCGAGCGCGCCCACCGCGCCCGCCAGAGCGCGCTGCTCGACCGCTACAGCCGCCAGGCGCGCCAGGTGCTTGAAGCCCTGCTCGACAAGTACGCCGACGAAGGCATCTCTCCTCTCGACGATCTGCGCGACCCCGCTCACCTAGCCCAGGTGTTACAATTACAACCCTTCCGCGACCTCGGCAGCCCGGTCCAGATCGTCAGGCTCTTTGGCGACCGCGACAAATTTATGGACGCCGTGGCCGCGGTCGAGCAGGAGATTTACCGCGAGCGTGACAAATCGTAGGGGCATAAGGTCCGGCGGGTGATCTCCCGCTGTCGCGGCGAACGCTCCGCCGCCGGACCTTGTGCCCGCACTAGAAAGCCTTACCAATGTCCATCACAACCCTAGTCAAATCCGTCCAGGACATCATGCGCCAGGATGCCGGCGTCGACGGCGACGCCCAGCGCATTGCCCAGATCGTCTGGATGCTCTTTCTCAAGATCTTCGACGACAAGGAGCTGGAGTACGAGCTCGACCCCGCCTACGTTTCGCCCATCCCCGCGCCGCTGCGTTGGCGCAGCTGGGCGGCCGACGACGAGGGCATGACCGGCGACGCCTTGCTCGACTTCGTCAACAACAAGCTCTTCCCGCAGCTCAAGGATCTCAAGTTGGGGCCGGACGACGACGCCCGCGGCTACATCGTGCGCGACGTCTTTGTCGACGCTTACAACTACATGAAGTCGGGCACGCTGCTGCGCCAGGTGGTCAACAAGATCAACCAGATCGACTTCAACTCGCTTCAGGACCGCCACCTCTTCAACGACATCTATGAGAAGATCTTGCGCGACCTCCAGAGTGCGGGCAACGCTGGCGAATACTACACCCCGCGCGCCGTCACGCAGTTCATGGTGGACGTCACCGATCCGCAGCTTGGCAAGGTCCGTTCGGATCCGGCCTGCGGTACAGGCGGTTTTCTTGCCTGTGCGCTCGAACACATGCGTGCCCAGGTAACCGCACCCGGCGACCTGGCCGTCCTCAACGCCGGCGTGTGTGGGGTAGAAAAGAAGCCGCTGCCCCATCTGCTGGCCATCACCAACCTGATCCTGCACGGTGTCGAGGCCCCGCAGATCGTGCGCGACAACGCCCTCACGCGGCGCCCCTACCGCGACTATGGCGAGGCGGAGCGGGTCGACTATCATCCTCACCAACCCGCCCTTCGGCGGCATGGAAGAGCCGGGCGTCGAAAGCAACTTCCCGGCGCAGTATCAGACCAAGGAGACCGCCGACCTCTTTCTGGTCCTGATCGTCCAGATGCTGCGCGACGGCGGCCAGGGGACGATCGTGCTGCCCGACGGCTCGCTCTTTGGTGAAGGCGTCAAGACGCGGCTCAAAGAGCTGCTGCTCGAGCGCTGCAACCTGCACACCATCGTGCGCCTGCCCAACGGCGTCTTTGCGCCCTACACCGACATCAACACCAACCTGCTCTTTTTCACCAAGGGTCAGCCGACGCAGACCGTCTGGTACTACGAGCACCAGCTGCCCGAAGGCTACAAAAAATACACCAAAACGCGTCCCATCCGCATCGAAGAATTCGCCCCCGAAAAAGCCTGGTGGCACGACCGCCACGAGAGCGACAACGCCTGGTGCGTCCCCGTCGAGCAGATCAAGGCACGCAACTACAACCTCGACATCAAGAATCCCAACCGCCTCGACGCCATCCACGACGACCCGGCCATGCTGATCGAGCGTTACCGTCACTTGCAAGCTGAAATCGCCACCCAGCGCGCCGCCCTTCGCCAAGCCCTGGAAGAAGCACTGGTAGACTAACTTCGCTCCAGGCGCCGCACGCACACTTACACCCATGCGCAACGGATTGCGCTGGGCCTGGAATGTTTTTACCTGTATAGAAACGGACCGCGCCATGTCACTGCGCCAACTATTTGAACAAATTGACGACTTCATCTGTGCGCCTGAGAACGTGGCACGCCTAAACATCGCCATTCTCGACTTGGCGGTGCGCGGGAAGCTGGTGCGGCAGGAAGAGAGGGATGAGTCGGCGAAGGAACTTCTTCGGAGGATACAGGTCACTAAAGCGCAGACGGGTGACACGACATCGACTGTCCAAGCTTCCGATGTGCCTTTTGCCGTTCCATGTAGCTGGCAGTGGTGTCGATGGATGGATGTGTCGGTGACGATTACAGATGTGGATCACAAGATGCCTGTGGAGCAACCAAGTGGTATCCCATATATATCACCGAAAGACTTCACTTCCGATGGCAAGATTGACTTTGCCAACGCAAAAAAGATCACCTATGAGGACTTTCTTGTTCTTGCTGAAAGGGTCAAACCAGAACGCGGTGACCTCATTTTTCCGCGTTATGGCACGATCGGCGTGAACAGGCTAGTTGAGACAGACCTCGACTTTCTGGCATCTTACTCATGTGCGATCGTCAAATACATGCGGGGCTATATTGATCCGCGGTACGTCTACTACTATTCGCTCTCGAGCCTTGTGAAGAGTGAGATTAGTATTACAGCGCAAGGTTGCGCTTCAATAGGGTGGATGGCCGCAAAAAGAAAGCATGGTATTGTTCTCCCATCACTACCAATGAAAAGGAGACAATGCCATGCCAAAGAGAATTGTACCCCAGTTTCGGATTTGCGAAACTTGCCCGGCACCTGAGTGCAACCTTAGCGAGAGCGACGTAGAGCAATTTGTGGAAGAATTGGAGATTTATGTGGCTCTGTTGGCGTCTGGCTTTCGTCGCCGCGATCAGTTTGAGTGGGGAGGGATCTATCTGAACGGATTGCTGGGCGATACGCCGCGGAAGACCAGTGAGGGGATGGCACTGGACTTGAACGCAAATGTGCGCGATTTGCAGCATTTCATTGGCCAAAGCCCATGGCAGAAGGAGCCGGTCCTGGTCATTCACCAGCGATTGATGGGCGAGACACTGGGCGAAGTGGATGGCGTGATGCTGATCGATGAATCTGGTGTGGTCAAACAAGGTCAGCACTCGGTGGGTGTCGCCCCGCAATACTGTGGGTCGGTGGGCAAGGTGGCCAACGCGCAAATGGGCGTTCATCTGGGGTACGTCAGCCGCCTGGGGTACAGCCTGGTCGACAGCCAGATGTTCGTGCCGGATGCATGGTTCGAAGAAACGCACGCCGAACGCAGAAAGGCGTGCGGCATACCAAGAGAAGTGTCCTTCCAAACCAAGCCCGAAATTGGGCTGAAATTGTTGCAGGTTGCTGTGGCACGGGGCAGTTTGCCGTTTCAATGGGTGGCGGCCGACGAATTGTATGGCGATGCGCCGGCCTTCCGCGATGGTGTCGCCCTCTTGAACAAGTGGTATTTCACCGAGATCAAGTGCACCACCCAGATCTGGCCGGAGCGGCCCGCAGTCTATGTGCCCGATTGGCGCGGCCATGGCCGTCATCCTACTCGACTGCGCTTGCGCAATCCGACGCAGAAAGCAACGACCGTGAACGAATTGGCTGGGCAGCTCCCCAACCAGGCATGGAAACGTGCCACCATTAAGGAAGGCAGCAAAGGCCCCATCATCTGCGACTTTGCCTTCCTGCGCCTTAGCGAAAGCCGTGGCGGGATGCCTGTTGCTACACCAGTATGGCTCGTAATCCGCCGCAATCTCGAGCAACCGGACGAAATCAAGTTCTATTTCAGCAACGCCCCAGCGACCATCCCCTGGCAAGACCTCGTACGCCTCAGCGGCATGCGCTGGCCGATCGAGATTATCTTCGAAGAAAGCAAGGGCGAAATCGGTCTTGACCACTGTGAAACACGCAGTTGGTTGGGCTGGCATCATCATATGCTGCTGGTTGCCTTGGCTCATCACTTCCTGGTACGTCTCAGAGTCCGCCTTAACCGCAAGGCTCCGGCATTGACCATCTATCAGGTCCGCCTGTTGCTCACCAGCGTCCTGCCCAAACCGGTCTTCAATGCCGCTGCCGCTCTGCGCATGGTCCGATACTATCAAAAACGCAATCACGCCGCTTACCTGTCTCACCGCAAATCCAGACTCGCCCGCCTTGCCATCTCAACTACTACCAACCTTGCGCTGTAATATTAGTCGTTACATTAACAAAACGACGCAGCCTAATGTTGGTATCCGGTCAATTCAACAGTTCCTGTTCCCTCTCCCTCCCCTTGCCGAACAGCACCGCATCGTCGCCAAAGTCGACGAACTCCTGGCGCAAACCCGTGCCCTGGAGGCCAACTTGCGGCGGGCGCAGGAGAAGATCGTGGTCGTCAACGAGGCCGCCCTGCACCGACTGGAGACGGCCGAAGATGGCGAGAACCTGCACGCCGCCTGGCGCACCGTGGCCGACGCCTTTGACCTGCTCTACGATGATCCGCGCCCGTTGGCGGCACTGCGAAAGATGATTTTGCAGTTGGCTGTGCGTGGGAAGCTGGTGCGGCAGAACGCGAGTGATGAGCCGGCGGAGAAGTTGGTAAAACGAATTCAGGAGGGGCGCAACGCTGTCGGATTCGTTGAGCAGCAGGCGCAGCCGCGCCGGTAGCTCAAGCTCAGGTTCCGAACAAACTGCGACGCTTCCTTTAGGCTGGATTGCTGTCAAGGTGTCCGATATTGGTGAAGTGCGCTTGGGACGACAGTGTTCCCCGGAACATCATCACGGCCCTTACATGAGACCGTACATGCGCGTTGCCAATATTACTTGGAATGGGTTGGATCTTTCCGATGTAATGCAAATGAATTTCCCACCAGGGGTGTTTGAAGCATACGAACTCAAATACAACGATATCTTACTTAATGAAGCATCGGGCAGTGCCGGCGAGGTTGGTAAGGCCGTTATCTGGAGGAATGAGATCTCCGGATGCTGTATTCAAAACACAATCATTCGTGTACGCTTATACGGTGGGCTTTGGACCGATTTTGTGAAATTGCACTTCGTCCATGACGCCCGCACTGGACGTTTTGGGCGAAACTCTCAAGGAATAGGAATTAACCATCTGGGTGCCGATCGCCTGGCGAACCTTGTCATTCATCTTCCTCCCCTCACCGAACAGCAACGCATCGTCGCTAAGGTGGACGAACTCCTTGGTATGTGCGACGCACTGGAACGCAAACTTGGCCAGTCCGCCGCAGCGCAGCGGGGCGCCGTCGAATCCGTGTTATCTCGCGCAACGCAAGCATAAGGGGTAGACTATGAAGGGGTAGATTATGATTGTCGCATCACCTATCACGCTGACAGTCGGAGCCGGCCATATCGATCGTGTACTTGCCGACGCAAAATCGCTTTTGGTGTGCTACCGCAAAGATACCAGCGCCGACTACCTGGATTACCAACCCGCCACGAGCAGGGATTGCCTGTTCCCTGAAGATGCGGCTGTCACGCTGCTGGTCAACTCTCGCGCCGATTGGCGTGCCGTGCGCAGCTTGCATATGTATGGACCCTCTGTTCGACCTTGTGAGCTTGCCCGATAAGCCGCTTGAAAACACGACGTCGCCAGAACGGCGAGAGCTTGCAAAACTGATCGCACGCATGGCGCAATGGCCTGGATTTGGAGCATCGATGGCTACGAAGGTGCTGCACAAAAAACGGCCTGCTTTGATTCCGATACTGGACAACCAGGCAATCTTCGGCGCCTATATGAACCCTTTCTGGCCGCAGCGTTTGGCTGCCGCCGATACGATCAAGGACGAAAATAAGATATGCATAGCGCTAGACTGGATCGCCTACGACCTCGTTCGAGCAGAAAACGCCGCGGCCTGGGATATCCTTCTTGCTCTGGAACCCAATCGAACGCGCATTCAACTGTTTGACAGCATCTGGTGGATCTACTTCCGCACACAACAACCCGTGTTGTAGCGGTAAAAGGTGTTGACATGTGGTACTGTATATAGTACTATTGATGAGGCGAAATGGGAAAGGCAGAGAAGCTCCTAGAAAAGATCCGCAACAACCCGAAGGCGGTTTCTTTCGGAGATCTGGATAAGGTGCTGCGTCAACTGGGTTTTGTGTGTCGCGAACCTAGGAGTGGCTCATCACACCATGTTTACACTTACGGTTCGTTTCGCCTGACTGTGCCATATAAGCGTCCGCATGTGAAGGAAGTTTACGTGAAGCAGGCACTACAGTATATCGATGAAATCACGCGCGACGAAGCTTTGGACTGACTTCAACCTGTTGCCGGCTGTTCTAGCCATCAAGAGGCGTCACTGGAGTGGTTTGTTATGACTAGCAGCAAAGATCTCAACTACTATCTATCCTTGCCTTATACGATTGAACTGATCCGAGAAGACGAATCCACCTGGTTTGCGCGGGTGGTGGAACTGCCCGGATGCATAACAGAGGGTGATAGTCCGCAAGATGTGATCGAGATGATTTATGACGCCATGGCGGGCTGGATAGAAGTTGCCTTGGAGGATGGTGAATCTATTCCGGAGCCAAGGCCCTCCGAGGAGTATAGCGGCAAGTTCGTAGTCCGTGTACCTAAGTCGTTGCATCGGGACCTGGTTGAGGCTGCCGCGCGGAAGAGGTGAGTCTCAATCACTACATTGGCACTGAGCTTGCGCGCGCCGTGGGCCGCCCAATGCAAGGGGCCGCTAGCGCCCGTGAGAACAAGTCGCGTCGTATTGATACGGCGCATAAGAAGCTGAGCCAACTTGGCATAGGCGAGCAAGATGCCCAGGATGCTGTGGCTTGGGCTCGAAGTCAGGAGTAGCACTCGCTTGCCCTAGCCATATGGCACATGGCCGTGTCATGTGCGCGAGCACGAGGTCTGCTTGCGTTCCTACCGCACGCCGTTTTTTACTCGCCTACGGCTTCGCTTACATGTCTGCGCACAAACGCCTCTGCTTCCTCTGGGGCACCGCGCCAACACCTCCGCCAGCGCCACATCCCCCGCCTGCCCTCGGACAATCGCCTGCCAGAAGTGGAGAGTGCGTAATCGACGTTCAAGCTCCGTCACAGAGGAATTTGCGAACGATTCGGGCATAGCCGGATTGCCGCTGGTGGGGTCTGCGCCGCTTTTGCCTTCCTCAATGACAAGTGTGAAATGGCTGTGGGACCGGCTGTTTTCTCCCCTCTTGCTGCAAGTACACGGCCATGCTCACTGCTGTGCTGATGGCGTCTGGCGAACGAAGATTGAAATGCGCCGCCTGGCGGTCGTTGTTGCGGACCCGGCAGCGCAGCGATGTCGGGCAGCGCTGACATGGCTTGTGGCAGCCATTGCTTGATGGTTGCGCGATCTGGGCAATCGCTCGCGAACCCGCAATGATCCCCATCGTGCAATTCGGTGCCCAAGCCAAGACTATTGAGGGTTGTATCCCACTTGTGATACAATATGTCGCAATGGAGGTGAATCATGCTTAAGTCCGCAATGATTCGGGCACGGATGGATCCGGTCCTGAAAGAAGAAGTAGAGCACCTGTTTGAAGAACTCGGCTTGACGACGACCCAAGCGATTACTCTGTTCTACCAGCAGGTCAAGCTGAACCAGGGGCTGCCGTTCCCCGTACGCATTCCCAATGAGGTGACACGGCGCACCTTTGAGGAAACCGACGCCGGAGAGAATATCGTTGAGTGCGACACTGCTGAGGACATGTTTGCGCGTTTGGGAATCTGATGCGTGCAGCCAGGTATACCAGGCAGTTTGAACGAGATCTGCGTCTGATGCAGCGTCGCGGCAAAGATGATCGCTAAGTTGAAGACTGTACTGGCTGCACTGATCAACGATGAACCACTGCCTGCGCGCTACCGCGATCACGCCCTAATTGGCACTTATCGCGGTCGGAGAGAGTGTCACATCGAACCGGATTGGTTGCTTATTTACCTAAGCACAGAGGACGAAATCACTTTCGAGCGCACAGGCACGCACTCGGACCTTTTGTGTAGTCTTTGTCATGTGCAAGGGCAAAAGATCCGGCAGAAAATAATCCCTGCCGAATCCTTTGCCGCTGAAAATATCTGCCGCCAGCCCCTATTCCTTTACCGCCTCCCCCACATACCCGCGCACAAACGTCTCCGTCCCCTCCGGACACTGCGCCAATACCTGCTCCAGCGCCGTGCTCGCCGTACGACCTTGCGCGATAGCTTGCCAAAACTGTGCCAGAAAAACGCGCGCCGCCCCGGCGTCGATCCCTTCGCCAATCGTCACAACATAAGGGATGGCATCGAACCACTCCGCTGCCTCCGCCCCCATATGCTGTGCCAGGAGCAGGATACGCACACCCCGTAACTGCCGCCGCAGCCAGGTGCCGTCGCGCTGGATGTTGGGAAAGACAATGCCCGCGGCGGAAGTCGGCTGTTCCACATGCAGCAACTCGACGGTGCGGCCCAACCCGCGCTCGCGTCGCAGCGTCGACGAAAACTTGGCGGATACGACCTCCCGCACGCGCATCGACTCCAGCCCTGCTGCCCTCAGCACACTCAAGTCAAACGGATCGCCCGCGCCTTGCCCCAGGCACACAAGCAGCAAAGGACCCGTCCGCCGCTGCTGCCGGACATGAGCGCCGCCGCCGCTCGAGTTGGCCGGCGACCAGGCGCTCTGTTGCCCTCGCCAGCCGGCTCCTGCCTTGCTCTCTTCGGGGCTGTCGCTGCCTTGCTCGTACCTTTGCACGTCGCCGGCTGCCTTGGCCCGCTCTGCCTCCTGCCGCTCCAATTCTCGCTGCGCCGCACGCAGGTCATCTGCTGTAATGCGCACCCCGCCATCGTGCGCCTCCTCCAGCGGCTTCTCGTACTCCTTGCGAATCGCTTCCACCAGGTGTTCAAACGAGCTGTTCAGGACCCCGAGAGATTTGCGCGCCTGCGCTTGATCCAAGTTGGCGATGTTTGCTACCCGCAGCGCCTCCCGCACCTCTTCCAGTTGCGCTTCCAGGTAAGCCACGCGCCGGTTGCGCGCGGCCCGCAGCACGTTGTGATCGGCCAGTGCCAGCAAGGTTCGTTGCTCCAAATCCCAAGCATCCGCCCGCTCGCGCCACTGCCAGCGATTGGCCGCGTCAAGCCAACTGGGCGAGGTCCCCGAGGTGCGCGTTTGCGTATGCAGGTGTCTCAAGTACGCCTGCCGCACCGATCGCGTATGTCCCAACGACAAGAACAGCTTGAACCGCCCATACCACGCAATCGGCTCCCCCGCCATCCGCTCCCACGCCTTGCGCTCGCCGCATTCATCCTCGTCCCGTCCCGCTGCCATCACCCGCCCCCTCCAGGGCCAACATAAAATTTTTTCTATAACTGACGATAACCTGATCATAGCACAACCGACCGCCAATATCCAGCGATCTCCCTCCAAAATATTCAGCATACCCTAAACGTAGGGGCACAAGGTCCGGCGCAACAACCACACCAATAGCACCGATCGCCAGTTCGCCGGACCTTGTGCCCGCCCCACCCCAGACGCGCCATGCACCCGGCGCAACAACCACACCAATAGCACCGATCGCCGCTTCGCCGGACCTTGTGCCCGCCCCACCCCCTGACGCGCCACAAAAAAGGGATTCGCAGGTCCTAAATCCTGCGAATCCCAAAAATCAAGCAAATCAAGGTTCAGACTACCCCTGATCGTACGCCCGCTGCAAGGTCGCAATATCCATCTTGTGCATCGTCATCATCGCCTCCATCACCCGCTGCGCCTTCGCCCGGTCCGGATCTCCCATCAGCTTGCCCAGCACGCTCGGCACGATCTGCCACGACACGCCCCACTTGTCCTTGACCCAGCCGCACGGCTGCTTCTCTCCCCCCTCGGCCAGCCCGTCATACAGCCTGTCGACTTCTTCCTGTGTCTTGCAGTCCACCAGCAGCGAAATGCCATTGGCAAAGCTGAAGTAGGGGCCGGCATCCATGGCCATGAACTCCTGGCCGTCCAGCTCGAACGAGGCATTCAGCAGCGAGCCGGGCGGGAACGGTCCGCCGTCTTCATAACGCACGATGCTGGTGATCTTCGAGTTCTTAAACAGCGCAACGTAGAAGTTCACCGCCTCCTCGCCTCGCTCCTGGTATGTCAAAAATGTGGTAATCTTCTGCATGGGGTTCTCTCCTTGTCCTGCTCTAGTTAACGACCTGCCTTAGCCTCGGCCAACGCCGCCGCCATCTTGTCAAACGACTCGTTCCAACCGGCGCTGGCGCCCTCGCTCTCCGGGCCCTGCGGCATGCCTGCGTGCGCCAGTGTCATCACCGTCTTGTTGCCTTGCTCGACCAGCGTCACCGTCACCACCGTCTCCATCGGGAACTCCTCGCTCATGCCGTAATACGATGCGGGCACGGGATTGCCGTTCTCGTCGGCAAAGTTGTCGGTGTAGACCAGCCGCTCGGGCGCCAGGACCTCGCGAAACACGCCTGACGTCCAGAAGTTCTGCCCCTCGGGCGAACGCATGCACCACAGGTACTTGCCGCCCACGCGCACGTCCATGCGGCAGACGGGGCAGGTAAAGACGCTCGGCCCCCACCAGCGCATGAACAGTTGGGGGTCGGTCCATGCCTTCCACACCAGTTCGCGCGGGGCGTCAAATGTGCGTGTGATAACCATCGGCTTGCTGCTCACTTGGGTCTCCATGGTTCAATCCTTTCTCCTCTGTGTCCACTTGCTGTACCTCGCCTGCTTGTTTCGCCAGCTCCGCCCGCAGCAGATCGTCGAGCGCATCAAAGCGCTGCTGCCATAGCCGTGTCATGCGCAAGGCCCAACTCTCCACTTCGTGCATCGCCTGCGGGTTGATGCGGTAGATGCGCTGCTGCGCCCGCTTTTCCATCGTCACCACGTTTGCCTCGCGCAGCACCTTGAGATGCTGCGAGATCGCCGGCGCACTCATGGGGAAATGCCCCGCAATCTCCCTTGCCGAGAGCTGGCCTTGCTGCGCCAGCAGCTCGACAATGGCACGTCGTGTCGGGTCAGAGAGAGCAAAAAACGTATCCATAGGCCTATTATAAAGCAACTACTTAATTAAGTCAATACCTAAATATATTGGAGGACAGGTCAGGATGATCAAGTTAGCTTGCGTCAGGGCGATAAATTCGTCATCGGTTCGCTGTGATATACTAACTGCGCCGCAAACAACCAGTGAATCATTTCGTCGAGCATCGTATAGGTGTTCCAGCCGGCATGCCCGGCCATAAGAGGAGAATTTGCTATGTTAGGTAGGGGGCGTCGCGAAGAAAAGCGCGAGCAGAAGCAGGAAGACCGCCAGGAATTCGGTCGCGGTGGCAGCGCCAACCGCTTCAAAATGAAAGAGAAGATGTTCTCCTTCGGCGACGACTTCTTTATCGAAGATGAGTCGGGCCGCCGTGCCTATAAAGTGGACGGCAAGGTGCTGCGCCTGGCCGACACGCTGGACTTCGAAGACATGGCCGGCCGCAAGCTCGTCCGCATGCATGGCAAGGTCATCACTGTCCGCGGCACCATCCGCCTGGAGCGCCCCGGTGGCAAGGATGCCAACGTCAAGAAAGACCTGATCAACATCGTGCGCGACCACCTCACCCTCAACATCCAGGGCGAGCCCGACATCGACATTCGCGGCAACTTCCTCGACCACGAATACGAGTTCGTCCGCGGCCGCGACAAGATCGCCGAAGTCTCCAAGAAGTGGTTCCGCCTGCGCGACACCTACGGCGTCCAGATCGAGCAGGGCCAGGATGAGGTACTGATCCTCGCCGCCACGGTGGCCGTCGACCAGCTGTGCCACGATATTCACTAGTCGAGCAGCTACGGCGGGTTCTCACCGCCGTTCGTTCGTAACCCCATTACTGCAGCAGGCGGCCGCTACGGCCGCCTGCTGCACTATATAGGATGGCTACTTTGCTCCGGACCACTTCGGATTCCAGACCGATGTCAACAAATTCTCTAGCCTGAATTGGCAGGCTCTCAATCCCCGGCCTGCATCACGTTTCCCTTTTCCACCGTCTTGAACCAATCATGCAAGAGACGCCCTAATTGCCAGGCAATGGGCAGCATCGAGAGCACGTAGAACAGGTAGGCCGCGCTGTGCAGGCTGCTGCGCAGTGACAGCACGAAGATGCTTGCCCACACCAGCGCACTGCCTACGTTGACGGTCAGCAGGCTAAACCAATTGCCGCCCAACCTGGCCTTGCTTTCTCCATGCACATAGCGCTGGACCAGGTAGGGGATCAGCGCATAGCCAAATTGCAGCACCCAACCGTAAATGAGCGCTTGCGGCGCCGTGGCCTCAATGTCACCACCGACAAAGCCCGGGACATTCAACAGGATAAACGGCGCGATCAAGACCGGCAGCAGGATCCATACATAGGCGGTCACAAGATGCCAGGCGCCCGCGTGGCGCAACTCGCCTGCACGCGCTAGACCCCGCACCAGCAGCCCCAGCAGCCAGACAGTAGCCGCAATGTGCAGCACCAATCCCGGTACGGTCACCCAAAGCGCGCCGCCCAGCCACGGCCCCATGACCAGGCCCAAGGCGCCCAGCGTCATGCTCCAGAAGATGGTATTGAGCGTGCGTACGCTTGCCAATGGTTTGCCACTCAGCATAGGCACAATGTCGATAATCAACCCGGCAAACACTAACGAGAGAAAGCCCCAGTTGTTGGCGTGGATATGCACCTCGAGAGGTATCTGAATCCGCAACGGGCCACTCCAGCCCAGCCACAACCCCGTACCGACAATGATGCCCAGTAGAAGATAGATCAGGCCGGTGACGTAGAACTTTACACTCTGACCCAGCGGTTGGGCATCGGCGCTGCGCATGCCCCACAGTTGTTTGACGAGCAATGCTGTCGCAACGAAGATCAGTGTCCCACCGGCGAATATCAGTTGTTGATTGACGCTGGGAATGCCGGCCAGCAAAATGATCAGCCCAACGTTGAGGGTCAGCCAGATATCCCAACGCGTTGCAGGCCGGGGCAATTTGCGACGGGTGGCCACCAGCACAGGCAGCGCACCAAAGATTACCTGGGTCAACATCCCCAGCGTGATAAAGTGGATGCGCAGCCAGCGCACGCCGTTAAACCAGGGCAACAGTTCGAAGCTGATCAGCGAAGCATCCAGCGCCGCCAACACCGCAACAAATAGGTAGAGCAGCATCATCAAAAAGTACGGATTTGCCATCAGGTTATCCTCCGATTTTTCATACTACGTTGTGCTCAAGCCATCCCGCCAAAGGAGCCTGCGGTCAGGCCGGTTGGCATCAAGAGCTATGCCATGGCGAGAAACTGTCCACCGCGGGCTGAAAGATGCGTAGCAGGATCTCCTCATCACTTACCTGCGTGATGAACTCGACTGGAATCAGGCGATACTCCAGCAGTTGGCGCTCCTGCACCAGCAAGACATGGGTCACTTGTTGCTGCCCTTGATCCAGCAACACGGCCGCCACGTGACCCGCCATGTGTCCTTCGCAGGTGTGCACCGTCATGCCTCGGTGGATTGTGGCCTGCATGCCGGAGCTATTGTCTGAGTCTCCCAGGTTGTGTGCAGCCAGTGATCCACTTTCCAACAGCGTCACGGAATCATCCTTTGTTTGTGCGCTAGACATCGTCCTGGGCCTTCTCTATAAGCACCCTATCTTACGCGGCTACTCGATACTGCGTGTCGGCTAACTTTGCATAGGCTGCTGCGGAAATGGCGAGCCAGGTGAGCGCACGCAGACCCATCGCCGCCACGGTGCGCATCTCATAACTGCCGCCGCGCCAGATTTGCAGGCCAAAGGCAGCAAAAATAAGGAGCGTAGCGGCTGCAATGGCGAAAGAGAACCATACGGACCAGCGTTGCTGGAACCAAAGTCCGGCGCCCGCAATGACATAGGCAAACCCGGCCACAAAGTTAAACCAGAGCACAAATGCCACGTAATTGCCGGCACGTTGCTGGGCCTCAGCATCAAAGAGTGTACGCCCACCAGAGATGATGGTGAGCAAACCAAAGCTGACCGCGATGATGGCCAGTGCGCCAACCCAACGCGAACGTTTGACCGTAGGTGATTTCATGTTTGTGCTCCTTCCTTCAAAAGAAAACCGTGCCGACGCTATAGGGTAAGCATAGCGTCGGCACGGCAGGAAGTCCTTGACTTTTGTCAAACTTGGGGGAATTAGCGGATCGGTATGGTTTTGGCCGTTAGGCCCGGACGATCCAGGATGCGGATCTGATGGCGGGAAAACTCGATCAGTTCTTCCTCGACCAGGCTGCGCAGGGAGCGATTGAGCACCTCGGGTACTGTACCAAGATGGGCAGCCATCTCCGATTGCGTGGCCCAGCGGCGCCGGTATACCACGTCACCTTCGGCTTGCTCCAGCAACACGCGGGCAAGACGCTGTGTAACTGTGTGCAGTGACAAGGCGGCCACCATTTCCGTTAGTTCCGCGATCCGGCTGGCCAGAAACTCGATCACTGCCAGCGCCATCTCTGGCTTGGACGTGAGTACCTGCCGGATGGCGTCGCGCGGCAGTACCCATATCTCCGCCGCTTCCAGGGCGATGGCCGTGGCCGGCGCTGGTCGATTGACAAAGACGCCTATTCCGCCAAAGATTTCACCGGGCCCCAAAAAATAGAGGATTTGTTCGCGGCCATCGTGCGACATCTTTACCACCTTGACCCACCCGGTATCCACGTAATAAAGCGCTGGTGCCGTGTCACCTTCCAAAAAAATTACGCCCCCGGGTTCATAGGCGCGCCGGATGGCGCTTTGCACCAACTGCGCCAGGCTCGTCGGGTCCAGTCCCTGCAGCATGGGTACGATCCGCAATTTGGCCAAGAGAGTATCAAGATCGGACGGTTTTGTTTGCACGCTCTGCTCCAGGTTGGGCTCTGGCAAATACGCTGGTCTTCTACGAGCAAGTCACAGACAGACAATCTCAATATTACCAGAATACAAAGCGATCACGTGGAAGGTGTTCGGGTGGCCAATGGTGGCAGATCGGGCCAAGTCACGGCGACACAATCTCCCTATGCCATCTTCACAGTGTCTTCACACATCGTCGCTATCCTTGGGTCATCAACACAAAACGTGTTCTTTGATCCAAGGAGATAGACAATGATTCGCAAGTTGATGGTTCCCGTGTTCGCAGCTTTGGCGCTCGTGATGGTGATGGGCACGGTTGCCCTGGCGGCAGATGAGCCGGTGACGCGTCCTAATGGACCTGGGCAGTGCGTAAATTTCGTCGACGAGAACGGTGACGGCGTCTGTGACAACGCCGGCCGGCAGGCGGCGCCGCGTGACGGCACCGGCAATCAGTACGGCGCCGGCCAGCGCCAGGCAGGGCAAGGTGCAGGGCAAGGCGGCAATGGGGCATTCGTCGACGCCGACGGCGACGGGGCGTGCGACAATCTCGGCCAGAACGTGCCGCCACGCGATGGCACCGGCCGCCAGCACGGCGGAGCGAATGGCCAGCGCAGTGGGCGTGGTGGGCGACCGTAACCAAAGCGCTCATCATCTCACTCTAGTTCGTGGAGTCTCGGTAATTTTCATCAGCGGCATGCGCCATCCCGTATTCAGGATGGCGCATGCCGCGCGAAACGTGATCCTGCTCGGCCGATTGGCGCGATAATGGGAGTAACCCTTGCTGGAAAATCGCCCGCGTCGAATCATACCAAAGGAGTGAATGATGAGACCATCACAGGTGTTCTGGCGCCAGTCTGCCGTATCTGCTGCGTTCGCCGCTCTCCCAATCCTGATCGGCATACTGTGCCTTTCGTTTTCTCTGCCCGCATCTGCGCAGGCGACCATCGCTGTCACCACGACTGATGACGAGCTGAACGCCGACGGCGACTGCTCGCTGCGCGAAGCCGTCGAGGCTGCCAACCGCGACCTGGGCATCGATAGCTGCGCGGCCGGCAGCGGCTACGACGCCGTCAGCGTGCCGGCAGGCGTCTACACGATCACCCTCGTCGGCGCCGGCGAGAACGCCAACCAGACGGGCGACTACGACATCACCAGCGACATGCAGATTGTTGGCGCCGGCCCCGGCAGCACCGAGCTTGTTGGCGCCGCGCTCGACCGCCTCTTTCACGTTCACCCCGGCGCCACGGCGACGCTTAGGGGCCTGGGCTTGCGCGACGGGCTGGCAGCTATCGGCGAAGCGGGCGGCGCAGTTCTCAATCAGGGCGTCCTGGCGATCGACGTCGCCGCCATCAACACCAGCCGTTCCGGCAAAGGGCAGGATTGCATCGACGTGCCTGCACCGTGCGATCCGCATGCGGGCGACGGCGGCGGCATTCACAACAGCGGCACGCTCACCATGACCGCCACCTCCGTGCGCGGCAATCGCACGGGAAAGGGCGGCGTCGAGGAGCACAACTACATGCTGTCACCCGAGGTGCAGCCGGACGGCGCGGGCGGTGGTGTGTCCAACGACGGCATGCTGCTAATGATGCAGTGTGAAGTTGCCGCCAACCTGGGCGGGGAGGGGGCCGGCGTCCACAATGCTGGCCAGGCTGTCATCTTCGAATCGGCGATCTTCGGCAACCATACGACACACCTGATTTCTATGTCTATCTTCGGCTCCGGCTCCGGCAGCGGCAGCGGCGGCGGCATCGCCAACGTAGGTGGCGCGCTCGATTTACGCAAGAGCGCGGTCTACGACAATTTGACCCCCGACGGCTTGGGCGCAATGGGTGGCGGTTCGCACGCCGTTGGCGGCTGGGGTGGCGACGGCGGCGGCGTCTACAACACGGGCGCGATGACGGCCACCAACAGCACTGTCACCCGCAACCAGACCGGCGCCGGCGGCAGCGGGACCTGGGGCGGGAGTGGCGGCGACGGGGGCGGCTTCCACAACTCGGGCACGTTGCTGTTGAACAACACGACGATTGTCGCCAACGTGACGGGCGCCGGCGGCTACGGCGCATGGGCTCCCGGCCAAAACGGCGCCGGCGGCGGGGTGGCCAACTTCGGCACGCTAGGCATCAAGAACACCCTGGTGGCCGACAACCTGGCTGGAACCGCCACCGCTGTTGTGCCTTCCGACTGCGGAGGAGATCCTCTGGCGTCGCAAGGGTACAACCTGATCTCCGCCGCCTGCAGCGGCGCCGACGCACCGAGCGATCGCGTCGGCATTGCCGCTTATGTGGCGCCCTTGGGCGACTATGGCGGGCCAACCTGGACGTGCGCTCTCCTCAAATTCAGCCCGGCCATCGATGCCGGCAGCTGCAGCGACACCGCCCTGAACCCAGTCGGCGAAGACCAGCGGAGTGTCGCCCGCCCGCAGCTCGACAACTGCGACATCGGCGCCTATGAGGCCACGCCGGCAGAGCTGCTGAGCTATGCGTTCCTGCCCATATGCCGGCGCTGACTTGCAGACGTCACCACGGTGTTCATGTTCCAGGCGGACGGAGTAGAATGGCGACGACGGCAGCTTTGCACAACTTCTGGGCCAGGTAGTGAATATTTGTTCTGAGGGTTCTCCTGTAGTACCCTTCGTGCAGAGATCACTCCACCCATACCGCAAAATCAACTTGCAATGCAGCCAGCCGTACGCAACGCTACAACCGCAGCCCGGCCGTTCCTGAAGTGGGCAGGCGGCAAGACCCAATTGCTAGAGCAGTTTCGTGCCAACTATCCGGCGGAACTCGCAAGTGGCGCCATTACTCGCTACGTAGAGCCTTTTCTGGGTGGCGCTGCGGTCTTCCTGGATGTGCTGCAGCGCAGCGCCGTCACAGAGGCGCATCTGTTCGACATCAATCCCGAGCTGATCGTCGCCTACACCGCCGTACAGCGCGACCCAGAGGGGCTGATCGAGCAACTGACTGGCTACCGCCGCCAATATCTGGAGAAGGATGACACCGGTCGCACCGAGTTCTTCTATGCCCGGCGCGAGCACTACAACGCCCAGAAAGCCACGATCGATTTCGACACCTTCTCGGGTGCCTGGGTCGAGCGCGCCGCCGACCTGATCTTTCTCAACAAGACCTGCTACAACGGCCTCTTCCGCGTCAACTCCTCCGGCCATTTCAACGTGCCGTTTGGCCGTTACGTCAAGCCGGAAATCTTCGACGCCGGTAACATTCGCGCCGTCTCGCACCTCTTGCAGCGCACCACCATCCGGTGCGGTGGCTTTGAAACCTGCTGTGCTGTTGTCGACGCCAACACCTTCGTCTACTTTGACCCACCCTATCGCCCCATCAGCACCACGTCGAGCTTCACATCCTATGCGGCGGATCGCTTCGACGACAGCGATCAGCGTCGGCTGTCAGCGTTCTTTGCCGATCTCAACGCAACAACCGGCGCCCGGCTGATGCTCAGCAACTCTGACCCCAAGAACAACGACGCGGACGATCGCTTCTTTGACGACCTCTATGCCGCCTTCAACGTGCGGCGGGTGGCGGCCAGCCGCATGATCAACTCCCTGGCCGGCGGCCGGGGCAAGATTACCGAGATCCTGGTCACCAACTACTAAGGTCGAGTGTTTGGCATCATCTCTCCTCATTGTGCACCGCTCTTAATTACGGGGAACAAGAGTTGGCGCGAGTGATTCCACCTATCTCAGCGCTAATCGTGGGATTGTCGACTGGGCTACCCGCGGCATTCACCACGGTGGCCCGAATCTTGTGATTATTATACTGCCCTTGTCCTGCCAGGATTACCTCCGGTACTGCCCACCTCCCGTCGACGATCGGCGCCAAACCGTTTGAATACCACTTGTCTTGGACATACCAGTCGTTCGTGAAGACTTCGACTCTTACCTGCCATCCAGGCTGCGCCTGTTCGACTTGCCCAAAGACTGGTATGCCGCAATTGCTCTTAGTAGTCGTTACCCAATTGCTCGGTGGGTAGTCGATACGTGCGTTTGGTGTAGCCGCCGCTGGTTGTGGTGTTGGCGTCGACCAGTCCAGATTTTCGTGCTTGGGCGTGCGATCGGCATTGTACATGCCCCAACAGCCTTCAACCTCGTTGCCGGGGCCCGCCTTCCACGCCTCATCGAACGCTGAGAAGTAAACTACGTCAATATCGTACAAGTTCGCCCATTTCCAGAGGTCGGTGATGAATCGCCGTTGATTGCCCACGCCCGGCACCGCCGCACCATGGGCATTCCCGCAAGTCGGCCAACCAGTTTCGCCAATGATCACCTCACTGTCTGTGTAGGTTGTGCGCACAAAGATCTGCGCTGCAACGACGTGCGCGGCCGCGTGCTCGATCGGCACGCCCTCCCAATACGGATGGACATGGATGAAGACGAAATCGGCGTTGGCATGCAGTCGCTCCAGACCCGGGCAGCGCGGCTTGGCGCTCTTCAGGTTGCACCACTCAGCCCAGGTATCGCCAGTGGAAACGTCGACGTCGCCCACCTGCTTTGCTTGCAGCAAATAACCCGCCAGTTGTTCCTCTGTCAGATCGCCTCGCAGCAAGACTTCGTTGCCGACGATTGCCCCATACAAATTCCCCTTGTCGTTCATGAGGTCTTCATAACACTGCAGCTCTTGTACGTTGCTTGCAGGCGTCGCGGAGATCGCTAGCCCCTGATAGAGCTGCATCGTGCGTTCCGCCGCCAATGGGGGAATGGCTGCCAGTTCGCTGCAGCTGCCGTAGGTGCGGATGAGCCTGGTCTCTCGCCTCAAAATATCCAGATCCTGGGCGATCTCGCTCGGAGAGGGGGTTGCCCTGCCGGGTGCCTGTCCGGCGCGGTAGGGGCCGTAAGCCAGTGGGAAATGAGGGCCCCGATCGAACCATTTGCGGGCCAGCAGAGGTAAGTACACCGATGGCGGAGTAACTGCCGATGTGTCGTCCGGCATGGGCGTTGCAGTCGCCGTGGGCGTAGAGGTTGGCGTGCCTGTTGGCGTATCAGTCGGCGTTGGCGAGGGTTTCGGCACCACGAGGATGTTATGTTGCGCCGCTACGCTGCCTTGCGCATTGGCGGCGGCGATCGTGATCGTCTGCGCGCCGGTCGCGAGCGGTGCGACGGTCAACACATCGTGGATGCCGCCAACATGCGTGATGCTCGGCTGCGTGCCAATCTGCCAAACATAGGTCAGCGGCAGGGTCACACTCACCGGTTCGACCGAGGCCGTGAGGAGCGCCGCCTGCCCCACGGTGACGAGTGCGGGGCCAGCGATGTGCACGGCCACCGGGGCAACCGGTGGAGACGGCAGCGCGACCGTAGCCGTGATTTGCGTGGCCACGCGCCCTGACATTCTGCACCAATAGCTGCTCGGCGGTGTGTAAACCGGATTGTGATAATCCTCGGCCAGGGCGCCATCGCCCTTGACGGCGATCATACCCCAACTGCCCCAGTAGCCGACGAAGCGAATCTGCTTGCTTCCCATCGCCTCCAGGGCAACATAGCCCGACTCGATCCGCGGGTCATTCCGCACTGTGAGGCAGGCGTATGTAGTAGGATCGGCTTGGTTGGCTGCCATGAAGCCGCCTTCATCGGCAATTGCGACCAGCACAATGGCGCCTGCCGGAATGGTGGTGCTCAAGTAGTCGCTCAGATGGCTGAACTGTTCGAGGTCACCCCAGGTGTCAAAACTTCGGCAGTCGACTACCGTGCCGGTATTAGGATCCAGGTAGGCGACGTTAACACCCCGCCCTCCTCCTCCTCCCCCTACCTTATAACAGAAGCCAACGCCGTCGCGGAAGAACTGGCTGTGGTAGTCCGAATACGCCGATAGCGTAAGCGGGATCGTCGCCGGCGTCGTCGAAAGAACGGTATGTGGTTCGGCAGATCGGTGGGTTTTCATGTGCTCGCCGCTTGCCGATGCGCCTTGCAGCAGCAGCCATAGCAGAGTAAGCGAGAACGCCACGATCGCTGCATAGCGCAGCCAGCCACGTAAGTTGGAGATCATCTTTGACCCTCTCCTTTGCTATGATTTATTTCCAAGATCTGCGCTGTCACCGGAGCACCCGCTGCAAGGATCGTAGCATGCAAAACCGGATGCTGCACCGGCCAAATGGACGGGCTTTCCCGCGTTGATGATATCGACTTGAGCGTCACGTAAATGGCGTATATGCCGAATAAAATTTGACAGATTGGCGTAATTACTGCATGATTGTTCATCATGGACCCCATTGATGATTACGATCGTGCAATTCTGGACGCCCTGCAGCAGGACGGCCGTATCCCCAATGCCGAACTGGCGCGCCGTCTCAGCCTGTCGCCGCCTGCCATCCATGCTCGCCTGCGCCGGCTGGAAGAAGTAGGCCTGATCCAGCGCTATACGGCCCTGCTCGATCGCGAGAAGCTGGGCTTCGACCTGCTCTGCTTTGTCAACATCAGTCTGCAGCGCCATACGCGCGAACACGTCGATGTCTTTCGCGACCGTATCCGCCAGATCCCCCAGGTCCTCGAATGCCACCATGTTACCGGCGAGTACGACTACCTGCTCAAGGTCGTCGTGCGCAATCGCAAGGAATTGGAACACCTGCTGATGGAGGAGCTGACGCCCATCCCCGGCGTGGCGCACATCCACACCAGCCTCGTCCTTAACGAAGTCAAGGCAGCCACGGCGCTGCCGCTCGAATCTTAGCCGCTTTAAGGAGATCCGGATGTCTACAGCAACGACCGTACCACAGACCATGGGCCAGCAGTTTGGCCGCCGCTCCTGGGCCGAACCCTGGAAGATCAAGATGGTCGAACCCATCAAGATGATCGACCGCGGCGCCCGCCAGGTTGCCCTCGACGCCGCCGGCTATAATACCTTCCTCCTGCGCTCGGAGGACGTCTACATCGACTTGCTCACGGACAGCGGCACCAACGCCATGAGCGACCGCCAGTGGGCAGGCATGATGCTGGGCGACGAGGCCTACGCCGGCAGCCGTAATTTCTACCACCTGGAAGACGCCGTGAAGAAGTACTATGGCTATAAGCACCTGGTTCCCACCCACCAGGGCCGCGGCGCCGAACACCTTATCTCGCAGGCGTTGATTAAGTCGGGCGACGTGGTGCCGGGCAACATGTATTTCACGACCACCCGCCTGCACCAGGAACTGGCCGGCGCCACCTTTGTCGACGTCATCATCGACGAGGCGCACGACTCGCAAAGTCTGCATCCCTTCAAAGGCAACGTGGACTTGGGCAAGCTGGAGGATCTGATCAAGCGCGTCGGCGCCGCTAAGATCCCCTATGTCTCGCTCGCCGGTACGGTCAACATGGCCGGCGGTCAGCCGGTCAGCATGGCCAATGTGCGTGACCTGCGCGCCTTATGCGATCGCTATGGCATTCGCCTTTACCTCGACGCCACGCGTATGGCCGAGAATTCTTACTTCATCCAGGAGCGGGAGGAGGGCTATCAGAATACGCCCATCGCCGCCATCCTCAAGGAGTTCTGCTCCTACACGGATGGCGCCTGGATGAGCGCCAAGAAGGACAACCTGGTCAACATCGGCGGCTGGCTGGCCATGAACCATGAAGACTTGTATGAAAAGGCGTCCAACCTTGTCGTGATCTACGAAGGCCTGCACACCTATGGCGGTATGGCCGGCCGCGACATGGAGGCCGTCGCCATCGGCATCGAGGAAGCCGTGCAGGACGACCACATGCGTGCCCGCATCGGCCAGGTGCGTTACCTGGGTGAACTGCTCAGCGACTGGAACATCCCCATCGTCGAGCCGGTAGGAGGCCACGCCATCTTCCTCGACGCCCGGCGCATCTACGAACACGTTCCTCAGTCGGCCTTCCCGGCGCAGACGCTGGCCGCCCAGCTCTATCTTGACTCCGGCATCCGCTCGATGGAGCGCGGCGTAGTCAGCGCCGGCCGCGACCCGCAGACCGGTGACCATCGCTACCCTAAGCTGGAGCTGGTGCGCCTCACCATCCCCCGTCGCGTCTACACCCAGGCGCACATGGACGTCGTGGCCGAGGCGGTCAAGGCCGTCTACGACGAGCGCCACACCGTCAAGGGCCTCGCAATGGTCTACGAACCGGCCTACCTGCGCTTCTTCCAAGCCCGCTTCGCCCCCATAAGCTAAGTTGCCCCGTGCCTGGCTCGCCCCCCTTCACCTCCCCACCCCACAACCTGGTGGGGCGAGCCTCGCACGGTTCTTCCACACCTCCCCGTGCCAAAAATGAAAACTCGCTGACTATTATCGCCGATTTTGCGCGACAATAGGGGCAGTTATGTTAGAAACAGTTGGAGGTGCGTCTTGTTCCAGCCTGCTCTCTTGACTCGCCCCTTGCATCATGGCTACCAGCAATGCACCGCCTGTGAGCACTGGTGCGCCATTGCTCCCGGCGAGGCCGGCAAATGCGGTGTGCGCCGTAACTTGCACGGCGGCTTGCAGCTCGTGGTCTACGGCATTGCCATGGCCGCCCACGTCGATCCTGTGGAGAAAAAACCCCTGCACCACTTCCTGCCCGGCAGTGAAATCCTCTCGATCGGCACCGTCGGCTGTAACCTGACCTGTGCGTGGTGCCAAAATTGGGAGATGTCGCAGTGGAAGACGTTCGACCCCGCCGTTGACTTTATCGGCGAGGACTGGCCGCCCGAGGCACTCGTCGCTACCGCGTGCCGCGACGCCATTCCCTCCATCGCCTTTACGTACAACGAGCCGGCCATCTACTTCGAATATGCCTACGATACGGCGGAGCTTGCCTGCAGCCAGGGCATTCACTGCGTCTTTGTCTCCAGTGGCTTCGAGACCTTGCAGGCTATCGATCGGCTTTCCCCCTATTTGAGCGCCGCCAACATCGACCTCAAGGCCTATTCGCCTGGCACCTACCGTCGCTACTGCGGGGCGCGCGTTGAACCGGTCCTGCGCAACATCCGCCACTTGGTGCAGCAAACAGGCGTCTGGACCGAGGTCACGACGTTGGTAATTCCGGGCATCAACGACGGCGACGATGAACTGCGCGCCATTGCCGATTTCCTGGTTGGCGTAAGCCCTGATATTCCTTGGCATGTGTCCGGCTTCACACCGCATTACCAAATGCGCGACCGCCCGCCCACACCGGCTGCGACCCTGCGTCGCGCCTGGGACATTGGGCGGGCCGCAGGGCTCCATTACGTATACGCGGGCAATATCTGGGGCAACCGCCAGCTGGCGGGTTGCAGCGACACTTGCTGCCCGGAGTGCGGAACCATCCTCATCGAACGCGCAGGTTACCACGTCCTCCAACGCTGGCTGGAGGCGGGCCAATGCCACACATGTGGCGCTACCCTCGCAGGAAGGTGGATATAATGGCTTTGATAGCAGCTCCATTGACCCCGGCCCCGCAACGATCATGTGGTCGTGAAACCGTGGTGCGCTTGCCCGCCGTCGCAGGTCGCTTCTACCCCGCAGAGCCCGCTGCGTTGGCGGACGCGGTACGCCGCATGCTGGAAACCAATCGCTTGCCCCGGCTTGGCCGCGTGCGCGCGCTCGTCGCCCCGCACGCCGGCTACGCCTGCAGCGGCGAGGTCGCCGCGGCCGCCTACCGTACGTTGGCCGGTCTGCAGAGCGCAGCACAACGGTCGGTCTACCTGCTTGGCCCCGCGCATTGGAAGCCGGTCCATGGTGTCGGCCTGTCAGGCGCTACCAGTTTCGTCACGCCGCTCGGTCCCGTCGAGGTAGCGGTGGACCGGCTTCAGCAGCTGGCAGTGCTTGGCGGCCAGTATCATATCGACGATGCCGCGCATGCACCCGAGCACTGCCTCGAGGTTCAACTGCCCTTTTTGCAGACGGTCCTGGCCGCGCCTCGCATCGTCCCCCTTCTCTTTGACGATGCCGCCGATCCCGAGCGTGTGGCGAGCGATCTGTGCTCTCTGTTAGTGGGATGCCCGGACGACTTGATCGTCGTCAGCACCGATCTAAGCCATTATCATCGGTACCAGGAGGCCGTTATCCTCGACCATGCCTTTTTGAAGGCACTGGCTACAGGCGACATGGCGGCCGCCAACGCCGGAGAAGCGTGCGGCCTGCTGCCGGTTCTTTGCCTGATGCACATAGCGCAGCGACTCGGCTGGAAGCCGCACCTGCTGGCCTACGCCAATTCCGGCGATACCTGCGGCTCACGCCGCGAGGTCGTCGGCTACGGGGCCCTGGCTTATACGGAGTGAGCCGCCTCCCAACCGAGGATCGCCTTCTTGCGCGTCGTCCCCCACCGGTACTCTTGGATAGCGCCGCTCTTGCGGATCACACGGTGGCAGGGAATAAGATAGGCAATGGCATTGGCGCCAACCGCCCCGCCCACGGCGCGCGCGGCGCTTGGTTGGCCGATCCATTGCGCCACGTTTTCGTACGTGCAGACACTGCCCGGCGGGATGCGCAGCAGCGCCTCCCACACCTTGATCTGAAAATTGGTCCCGGCCAGCAGCAGCCGCAGCGATTCGCCGTTGCGATGGGACGGCGCAAAGATGCTCTCCACCACCGCCGCAGTAGCGTGCTCATTCTCGACCAGATGCGCCGCCGGCCAGCGCATATGCAGCGCCTCCAACTCGCCCTCGGAGCCTAAGTCGTTGACAAAGTTCAGGCTGCAGATGCCGCGCTCCGTAGTCGCCAGCAGGCATTCGCCAAATGGCGTCATGTGCAAGCCGTAGCTGATGGTCAGCCCCCGCCCGCGGAGCTTAAACTCGCCCGGCGTCATCGCTTCGACGTTGATAAACAAGTCATGCAGCCGGCCGGGGCCGGATAGACCGGTCTCATAGGCAGCCTCAAGCATCGTGTGCGACTCCGCCAGCAGCTGCTTGGCATGCTCGACCGTCAGAAACTGCACAAAACGCTTGGGGCTGATCCCCGCCCAACGCGTGAACAGCCGCTGCAAATGGAACGGGCTGATTGCCAGGTGCTTGGCTAAGTCGTCCAACGACGGCTGGCTGCGGTGGTTGGCTTCTAGGTAGGCAATAGCCGCAGCAATCAGTTGGTAGTCGCTTGAAACTGCTACCGGCGCTTTCTTCGTTGCTTTTTCTGCTGCACTCTGTGGCATGACGCTTAGCTTACTTGTTGGCGTGTTTGTCATGGGTATTGGCATCTTGTGTGCTCCTGGGTGTTCTCCTCGCAGCCCTTATTCTCGCACCACGGCGCGCCGGAAGCGACCCGATTCTTGCTATGCTTGGCAGAACAAAGCGCGAACACTCCACGTGTATGATGATAACACGCAAAGCATGCGAAATCTCAAGGAGCCGGCCACCAAAGGAGTCAGCCATGGGTCACATCGTCAATTCTCCTCGCGCCTATCGTCTCTTGCAGCAGCGCTTGGACCGCAACGTGACCGGCGCACCTGACTCGCCTGTCCTGCGTCAAATCCTCGAACTGCTCTTCCAGCCCGAAGAGGCAGAACTGGCTGCCCAGATTCCCACCAATTTTATCAGCCTCCGTCGCCTGGCGCGGCACACCGGCATTGAACCGGCCGTCCTGGCCGAACGCGTGACGAGCATGGCCGAGCGTGGGCTGGTGTTCGATCTTGAGCATAACGATAAGCGCTACGTGGCGTTGGCGCCGATAGTCATCGGCTTCTTCGAGTTCACCTTTATGCGCACGCGGCCTGAAAGCTATCCGACGCGTGAGCTGTCGCAGTTGTTCGAGCAGTACATGTTTGAAGACGAACACTTTGCCCACACCGTGTTTGCCGGCCAGGCACAGATCGGCCGCTCACTGGTGCGCGAGGAGGCGCTGCCTGACGACTGCACCGAGATACTGGAGTGGGAGCGCGCCACGCAGATCGTCGACTCGGCCAAGAGTCACGCCGTTTCCCTATGCGCCTGCCGCCACCATGCGCAGCACCAGGATCGCGCCTGTGCGCGCCCCCAGCGCACGTGTCTGACCCTCAACGGCGGCGCCGAAATACTGGCTCATAGCGGGATAGCCGAGCGCATCACCAAGCGCGAGGCGCTGCAAATCTTGGAACAGTGCAAGGCGGCGGGTTTGGCCCAGACTGGCGACAACGTGCAAAAGAACGTCGGCTATATCTGCAACTGTTGCTCGTGCTGCTGTGGCATGATGAATGCCATCCGCCGTTTTGATATCCGCAATGCCATCGTCACCTCCAACTATCTCTCCACCATCGACCCCGAGCGCTGCAAGGGCTGCGGGCGTTGCGCCAAGGCCTGCCCCGTCGACGCCATCCATCTCGCCGAAGGCGAGAAGAATGGCCGCAAGCGCAAGTGGGCCGTGCGCGACCCGGAGCTGTGCTTGGGCTGCGGCGTCTGTTATGCCGCCTGCAAGCACGGGGCCCTGCACATGGAGCGCAGGGAAAGGCGCGTCTACACACCTGAAACAACCTTCGACCGCATGGTCGCCATGGCCATCGAGCGTGGCAAGTTGGGCGATATGCTGCTCGACAACACCGAAGGCTGGGGACCGCAGGCCCTGGCACGCATTGTGCACGCAGTCGAGCACACCCCCGCCGGCAAAGCGCTCGTCGCCATCGAACCGGTCAAGTCCATCTTCCTGCGCGGGGTAGTAAACGCAGCCAGGCTCACCAGCGGCAAAACCGCATCCTTATACTAACGCAACGCTGCGGCCGTACCACCCCTTGCCTCTTTGCGTTACAATAATATTTATGATCGAACAACCTTCTCCCCTCGACCCACGCACGCGCGAATTGACCATCCTCAATGCCGTGGCGCAGACGCTCAACCATTCCGTCGCACTGGAGGCTGCCCTACGCGCTACCCTGGCCAAGGCGGCGGAACTGTTGAACCTGCACGCCGGCTGGATCTGGCTGCTCAACGAGGAAAACGGCGAGCACTATTTAGCAGCGGCACAGAATCTGCCGCCGGTTTTGGCTGCCGACCCGCGCAAGATGGAAGGCTGGTGCCACTGTGTCGAGGCCTACCTGGAAGGCGGGCTGGCCGAGGCCGAAAATATCGACGTCATCACCTGCACCCGCCTCAAGGGCTTGGTGGAGGGCACGGACGGCCTCCGCTACCATGCCAGTATTCCACTGCACGCCTATGGCAAGCAGATCGGCATCCTTAACGTAGCTTCGGCCGACTGGTGCGAGCTTTCGAGTGAGGACCTGAGCCTGCTCTATACGATCGGCGATATGCTGGGTATCGCCATCGAGCGCGCCCGCTTGTACGCGCGCAGCCAGGAACTCGGCGCCGTGCGCGAACGCAATCGCCTGGCGCGCGAGATCCACGACACGCTCGCCCAAGGACTCTCGGCCATTGCCTTGCAACTGGAGACTGCGGACGCTTTGCTGGACAGCGCTCTCCTGGATCGCACGCTGGCCGCCGGCTCCCAGCGCGGCGACCGCGCCGGCAAAGACGAGCCGCCGGCTGCCCCCGCTTTTGACGGCGCGCGCCGCGCCGTCCAGCAGGCGTTGAATTTGGCACGCGCCAACCTGGACGAGGCGCGGCGATCAGTCTTGGACCTGCGCGCTGCGCCGCTGGAAGGGCGCAGCCTGGCAGCCGCGCTGGCGGGCCTGGCGGCAGACACGACGGCACAGGCCGTTGGCAAAACCCTGGTTGAGCTGTCTGCCGTAGGCGGCAGCCGGCCGCTGCCCGTAAGTGTTGAGGTGGGACTCTATCGCGTGGCACAGGAGGCGGTTGGCAACAGCTTGCGCCACGCCGGCGCCCGCCGCGTCCAGGTGACGCTCACGACAACGCCCGCCTGGGTGCGGCTTGTCGTTGAAGACGATGGCCGTGGCTTTGAACCCCACCAGGCCCCGGCCGACCGTTTCGGCCTGGCCGGTATGAACGAGCGCATCGGCCTGCTGGGCGGCGTGCTTCACATCCGCAGCGCGCCGGGCGCAGGAACCTGGATCGAAGCCACCGTGCCGCTGGAAGGGTGACGACATGATTCGCATCTTGGTCGTCGACGACCACCCCATTGTCCGTGATGGCCTGGCCGCCGTGCTGGGGACACAACCTGATCTGCAGGTCGTGGGCGAGGCCGGCGACGGGGCCGAGGCGCTGCGCTGTGTGCAGGAGTTGGATCCCGATGTAATGCTGCTTGACCTCGAAATGCCTGGGGTGGACGGCGTAGGCGTGCTGCGGCAGCTGCGCGCCGCTGGCAGCAAGTTGCCCGTGATTGTCTTCACTGCCTTTGACACCGACGAGCGCATCGTAGAGGCCATACGGGCGGGCGCACGCGGTTACCTGCTCAAGGGTGCGCCGCGCGCCGAGCTGTTCGCCGCCATCCGCATCGTACACGACGGCGGGTCGCTGCTCCAGCCGCTGATCGCCTCCAAGCTGATCCAACACATCCAGCAGCCGGACACGGCGCAAGGCGGCGCGCAGCCGGCTGGCGTCCGCCAGCCGATCGAGCCGTTGACTGTGCGCGAGCTGGAGGTGCTGCAGTTGCTGGCCGAAGGCCAGACCAACCGCCAGATCGCCGATCGCCTGGTCGTTACCGAACGCACAGTCAAATTTCACGTCAGCTCCATCCTGGCCAAGCTAAGGGCGGGCAACCGCACCGAAGCCGTGGCCTTTGCCAACCAGCGAGGTTTGATCAAGCCCGCGTGACCACTTCTCACCCAATCATGCCCACGGAGCAATCTTCCTATGAGAAAATATAGTCACTTATATCTGCGCTTTCTGCTGGCAGCCGTGCTGCTGGCCGCTGCTGGTTCATTCGGGGCGCGTGCTGTGCAGGCGCAATCTGCACCTATGGTGGGCTGTGAAGATGGCCCGCAAGCCAGTGGCGCCACCTACCGCATCTGCATGCCGGCCACCTGGAACGGCGACCTCGTGGTCTATGCCCACGCCTACGTGGCCCCCAATCGTCCGGTCGGCATTCCCGAGGACCAGTTGGCGTTGCCCGGTGGCGGCAGTATTGACACCTTTATTACCGGCCAGGGCTATGCGTTCGCCACGACGGGCTACAGCAGCAATGGCCTCGCCGTCATTCCCGCCCAGGCTGACCTGGTGGATCTCGTGAGCATCTTTGCCGCCAGGCAGGGGCCGGCCGATAAAGTGCTGCTGGCCGGTATTTCTGAGGGCGGGTTGATCGCCACATTGCTTGCCGAACAGCGCCCGAGCGTTTTCGATGGCGTGCTCGCCCTGTGCGGCCCATATGGCAATTTTGAGCGGCAGGTCGACTACATCGGTGACTTTCGGGTTCTGTTTGATTATTACTTCCCCGCCTTGGTGCCTCCGTCGCCGGTAGATGTACCCGACGACTTGTTGGCGACTTGGGAGACCAGCACCTACTCGACCACGATCAAGCCGGTGATCGTTGACCCGGCCAACAGCGCCAAAGTCGAGGAGTTGCTCAAAGTTGCCGGCGTTGCCTACAGCACAAGCGATGCTGCCAGCCGTGAGAGCAGCGTCGAGCGTATGCTCTGGTACAACATCTATGGCACGGACGATGCCACGGCCAAGCTGGGCGGGCAGCCATACAACAACAAGCAGCCGCTGCGCACGTATTCCGGCTCCAGCGACGATACCGCGCTGAATCGCGACGTGGCCCGCTTCGAGGCCGCACCAGCCGCACTTGCAGCCATTGCGGCAGAGTATCAAACGTCGGGCCGCATCACCATACCAGTCGTGACCTTGCACACCACGCTCGACCCGGTGGTGCCGATCTGGCACCAGCAAGACTACACCGCCAAGGTGCAGGCGGCGGGTACGGGCGCTCCGTATGAAGCCTACCAAGCGCAAAGCTACGGCCACTGCACTTTCAGCCCATTCGAGGTTTTGAACGCATTTACCCGGCTGACGACCCTCGTTGACCAGGTCGTCAAGCCACAGGTTTACTTGCCGGTAGTCAGCACGGAATAACCGTAACAAATACACGTCCCCCATCGTTGCCAAGGCTCCTGTACGTTCGTACAGGAGCCTTTCTGATCTTGGGATCGATGCGCTCGCTCAATGTCAGCGCTACAGTGAGTGTGCAGGGCAGAAAGCCCATGATAGAGAGTAGGAGCGAAACATGGCACACGCACAAGTGGCACTGATTACAGGCGCGAGCCGGGGACTTGGCAAAACATTGGCGCAGTTCCTGGCCGCGCAAGGAACGGACTTGATCCTGACTGCACGTACAAGCGAGGTGTTGGATGCAACGGCGCGCGAGCTTACCGGGTTCAGGGGTCGCACAATTGCCTTGGCGGGCGACGTGGCCGACGCGGGCCATCGCCGCGCACTGGCGGAAGTGGCTGAGGGACTGGGCGGATTGGACTTGTTGGTCAATAACGCTTCGATCCTGGGGCCAAGCCCGTTACCAACGTTAGCGGACTATCCATTGGAGGCGCTCGAACAGGTCTTGGAAGTCAACTTTCTGGCCCCCCTGGGTTTAATCCAGGCGACGCTGCCTATGCTGCGGCGCCGCCGCGGTTTGGTCGTCAATGTCTCCAGCGACGCTGCCGTGGGTGGCTATCCTGGGTGGGGCGGCTATGGCGCGAGCAAGGCCGCGCTGGATTTGGCGACTCTCACCCTTGCCCATGAGCTGGCCGAGAGCGGCGTAGCAGTCGTCGGCGTTGACCCCGGCGATATGCGCACGCAGATGCACCAGGACGCCTTTCCTGGCGAGGATATCTCCGATCGTCCTCTGCCCGACGCCACGTTGCCGTTCTGGGCGTGGTTGTTGGGCCAGCAACACGCTGCCATCAATGGGCGGCGATTTCAGGCGCAGGCTGAAGTGTGGGTGTCTGAACCTTGATTGATAAGCAGGACTATTCTTATGCAACGCGAAGAACTTGTTTTTGAACGTCCGATTGAATTGCAGGCCACGGCTCCCGCCGAACTGCGCGGGTTGGCGCGTGACGAGGTGCGGCTGATGGTGAGTACACCTGCCGGCCATGTTCATACTCATTTCGTGAACCTGGCCGAGCACCTGCAGCCCGGCGATCTGTTGGTCGTCAATCGGTCTGCGACGCTGCCCGCCAGCTTGCCCGCGGTTGCGGCCCTCGGCAGCTTTCGCCTCAATCTGTCCACTGACTATGGTCGTGGCCTGTGGCTGGCTGAGCCGCGCTGGGACTATGACCGTCCCGGGCCACTGCCGCTGGAAATAGGGGAAACGATCGCCGTTGGCGGCTCTCCTGCCACGGTGCTCGCTGCCCACCCAGGGCTGCCGCGCCTGCGCTTTATCCAGCTGGGCGAGCAGGCGCAGCGCCTGCTGCACCGCTGCGGCGAGCCGATTCGCTATGGCTATGTGCGCAACCCCTATCCCTTGGCGGCGTACCAGACCATCTTCGCCCGCGTCCCCGGCAGTGCGGAGATGCCATCGGCCGGTCGCCCGTTTACAGGGCGCGTGCTGCACAGCCTCAAGCGGCGCGGGGTAGAGGTGGCAGGCGTTCTTCTGCACACGGGCGTCTCAAGCCTTGAGGTGGAGACGAATCGGCTGGAGGAACACCCCATGTACGCCGAGCCGTTTGCTGTCCCCGCAGCCACGGCAGACGCGGTCAACCGTGCACGCAGGGACGGCCGGCGTGTGATCGCTGTCGGCACGACCGTCGTGCGGGCGCTCGAATCTGCCTGGGCAGGCAGCGAGGTGCGGGCGGCGCGCGGCTTTACGCGCATCTTTATCCACCCCGAACGGGGTGTGTTCACGATAGACGGCTTGATCAGCGGTTTCCACGATCCCTTGGCCAGCCACCTGGCCATGCTGTACGCCGTTGCGGGGCAGGAGTTGATTCGCGATGCCTATGTTCAAGCGGTAGAAAATGGCTACCTTTGGCACGAGTTTGGCGACAGCCATTTAATATTGCGCGATGATGCCCCTGCTTGATTGTCGCATGCAAAGGCCTTATAATTAGGACCGGACTTGGTACGTGATTTTGGTCCTTATTGGAGGGTCTATGCAGCAGGCAAAGTTCAGCTTATCCGAGCCGTTGTTGGAGTTCCTAAGCCACTACAGACAGTATGGGTATAAGGACAAGAGCGCCATGGTCCAGGCTGCATTACTACGAATGCAGCAGGAATATGAGACGAATCAGTTGCGGGAATCCGCTGCGCTCTATGCCGAGGTGTACGCAGAAGACGCTGAACTGAGGGAGTTAACAGACAGCGCAGTTAGTGGATGGCCGGAATGACAGTGCTGCGCCGCGGTCTGGTGATTGATGTAAATCTGGAGCCGGTGCAGGGCTCAGAAACTGGCAAAATCCGCCCATGTATCATCGTAACAAACGATGTCTATAATGAACGCGTGCCGGTGATTCAGGTTGTGCCTGTCACTGCCTGGACTGAAAAGAAAAGCCGGATTAAGAGCAATGTTGCGCTTTGGCCGCAGCCGGAAAACGGCTTGGACAAGCAGTCGATTGCTGATTGCCTGCAGGTGCGACCAATCGATCATCGACATCGACTGCTCAAGGTCCGCGGTGAGTTAACAGCCGCGGAGATGAAACAGATCGATGCTGCGTTGCGGATTGTGTTTGCACTTTGAGGCGCCGCAGATTCAACGTCTACGAGCTCTTCGCAACAACACGTAGAGGAGCGCCGCACCGAAGAGCAGACCGACCAGCCCATACTGCAGCGCATAGACCGGCACACGGCGCGGCTTCGGCGGCTCCGTGCCCCGCTTGTCGCCGGTAGGCCGGATGCGCCAAAGTGCACCCGTGCCGGCCACCATGCGCACACCTCCCACTTCCGGTGCAATCTGGATCTTGCCGTAGTCCACGACATAGAGTGCGCCGTCGGGACCAAAGGCACAGTGCGAGGGGCGCTCAAACCCGCCGTGCCGCAGTTGCGAGGCAGGGCCGGCAATCTTGTTGACGGCGAAATCCACGATCTTGCCCTTGCGCATGTCGACACGCACGACCTTGAAGCCGCGTGGCGCCGAGAGGCGCGGCGTGGTGATCGGGGCGATGTCGCCAAATAGCGCCACAAATGCGTCGCCCTCAAAACCAAATGTGGAGGAGGGCGAGAAGCTCACGCCGTTGGCTGCGGTGTGCGGCTTGAAACTCACCAAGGGCTTGGGCGGCTTGGGATTGGGGAACTTTGCCAGCACCGGTTCGCGCCCCTGGCCGTCCTTTCCCCACTTGCGATCGTCAAGACGAATGCCTGAAGCAAAGTCCGGCCAGCCGTACCACTCGCCGCGCTTGATTTCGTAGAAGTCATCGTAGTCACCCACGATGTAACGTCCCCCGCGGTCGTCCATGCCGTGCTCGGTGGCAAACAGCCGGCCGTCAGGGTGAAAGGCGATGCCATAGGGATTGCGCAAACCCCAGGCGACCACCTCCAGGTCGCTGCCGTCAGGGTTGCAGCGCAGAATCGAACCGCTGCACTTAGAGCTGCCCTTGACCACCTGGCCTGGTGCAGTCTCTGTCCCAAAAGGGACGTAGGCGCCCGAGTGGACGGTCTCCAGCACATTGCCGAGCACGTTCTTATACTTGTAGTTGCGCCCGACCAGCGTGATGTCCTGGGCCGGGACGTCGTGAAATTCGGGGAACTTGGGCAGCCACTCGTAGGCGAAGTTGTCGGCCCCCACGACGCCGGCATTGGTGGCTGTGCCAACCCCAAAGTAAAACTTACCGTCCGGGCCCAACAGGGGGTAGTTCGTCTGGTGGTCGCCGCGCCCGGGCAGGTCGGCGACGACGTCTTGGACAACGCCGCTGGGACCTAGACGTGAAAGACGATCTGTGTTCGTGAAGAAAAGATAACCCTCATGCCACAGCGCGCCGGTCAGCGCTCCCGTTTTGAACCAGCGCTGGTCCGGCTCCTCATAGATTGTCTCTTGTGTGCCCGTATGCAGATCCACTTTGACGATGCGCGGCCGCGATTCGATCTTGTGGCCGCACTCGCTGACATAGCAGTTGCCCTGGTCGTCGAAACAGCAGTGCACCGGCGCGTTCAGTCCGCTGGCTAGGAGCTCGGCTGTGTAACCCGTGGGCAGCTGGATGTCGGCTGGATTGTGCTCCGGCGAACCTGCGCGCTTGAGCTTGATCTTTTGCAGCAGTGGCGCAAACGGGGCATACAGCGTGCCCAGCCAGCTGGGGAGATCAATCGTCTTGCGTGGCTCGATCATTTTCCGGTCCTTTCGGGTTCTCTCAGGCCCCTTCCACATCTTGGAAGGAGTAAACTCCCGGTTCGTGCAGGCGCCGCAGTACAAGCAGCGAAGCGAGGAAAGCCGCAGCCGCGGCCAGGAATAGGAATGTATAGCCCCGCCCCGCCGCAAGCGTGTTGCCCCAGTCCACGAGCGGCCCCAAGAGGCCGGCGGCCGCGGCCCCACCTGCTGTGCCGAAGTTGGCCAGGCCCATAAAGCGTGCGGCCTCGTTCGGTGGCGTCAGTTCGGTTGTCAGCGCCCAATTGGCGCTGGCGAAGGCTGCGGACCCCACGGCCATGATCCCACCGTAGAACAAGATGAGCTGTGAACTGTCGGCCGTGATGAGACCCAGCACCCCTGCCGTGCTCAGCAGCGCCCCGGCAGCCATGAGGGGCAGCCGTCCCCAACGGTCGGCTGCCCAGCCGCCCAACGGCGCTGACACGGCGGTGACGAGTGTCAAGCTTGCCAGCAGCAGCCCTGCTTCTTCGGCAGCGCGGCCAGGGTCGAGACCGAGGCGGTCGGCTACGAAGTAGAGCAGGAAGCGCCCAACGGCATAGGTTCCGAGCAGAAAGAGAAAACGGGCGACTACGACGCGCACAAAGAGGCCATGCCTGCCCATATCCAGGTGAAAAGCATCCGGCAGGCTGTTGCGGGCGGGGGATCGTTTTTGCCTGCTTGGCTCGCGCACGAGCAAGATAGCGAGCAGGTAGGTGACCACCAGGCTGGCAGCGATCGCTGCCAGCGCAGGCGCAATACCTTCACCTGCCAACAAGCTTCCAAGGAGCACAAAGCCGATTGTTGCTCCGCCCGTATCCATCAGTCCTTTGAATCCGGCGGCCAATCCCCGGTTGTTGGGGACCACGAGATCGGGGATATAGCCTTGCTGTGCCGCTTGTGCCATGCCCGCCGCGATCTGAACCGCTAGGTAGGCGACGAATAAGGCAGCCAGGTTGTGTGCTAAGCCGAGCCCAGGCAGGGCGAGCAGCAGCAGCGCGAGCCCAACGCCCACAAAGACGTGCCGCCCATAACGGTGGCGCAGGCGATCGCTCCACTGTCCGGCAAGTGGCTGCACGATCATGCCCGCCGCCAGGCCTGCGAACGTAGTCAATCCCAGTATCGTTGCGCTGCCTGCTGCGGGCGCAAGGCCGAGCAGGTGTTTGGGCAGCACAAGGCTGTTGATACCGTCGGACAGAATGCTGAGCGCCAGCCAAAAAACGCTGATGCCGAGCAGCAGGCGCAGCGAACGTGCCCGATAAAGGCGCGGCGCCACGTTAGCGGCGCGTCGTTACGCCGGCGGCGGTGGAATCGTCTACACCCGCCGGTCTGCCCGAAAGCGAGTTGGGCGCATTCAAATGCGCACCGTCGTCCACGCCCATGCCCAGGCGGTAGACCAACTCTCCCCCCAGCCAGGCCGTGAGGCCGCCGAGGCCGATGCCCAACAGGCTTAGAATAAAGGCCAACGTATCCGGCGTGTAGTCCGGGTTGTCACTCCGCATCCACCAGCTGATGGCAAATAGCAGGACGACGATTACATTGCCGCCACCGTGGAACGCTCCGATCGACTTGGCGCGTGTGTTGGCTGGGATGGCAAGCCAGTCAAGAAAACCAAAGACCGCCGCCAGGAGGCCGGTGATCACGCCGGCGACGATGTTCCAGTAGGCGACGACCGAGAAGGCCGTATTGCCGGTGATGAGTTGCAGAATGTCGAACACGACGGCCATGATTAACAAGCCAAGTGGCAGCACGATCAGCATCGGATGAATCGGATGTCCCAATATTTTGACGCGGCTTTCCATGGATCTGTTCCTTTCGGCATCAGTTGGTACTGCCAACGCAGCTCCCGTCGCTGACGTGACGCCACAGGCGGCACAACGCGTGAAGCTTGCAGAACCATTGTGGAGCAATTTACCAATGGGACGAACATGTCGAGGAACAGGAATTGGAGCGGATGATGGCTACAGGAGGGTACGGTCTCAGGTGGAATGAAAGACCAACCCTTAGTCTGTCTGATCCGCTTTTTCCCACCACCAAAGCGTGGCTACTATGCCGGCCAGAGATGTCGCCAGTACCAGAAGGTAGCTTACTATCCCCATCTGCGCATCGCGCGGGCCGGCCATACCGGCATGCAGCGCGGGGATGGCCCAGGGAAAGAATTCGCCCCAGCCTGCGGCGGCGACAATTTGGGCCAGGACGACGAGGAAGATGGCCACCCCCATGGGGGCAAGATAGCCGCGGCCGATGCCTGCAAAAAAAGCGATAGGTGTAAACAACAGGATGGTGAGCCCGGCGGTGCCTGCCACGATGAGACTGCCCCTTGTCACCACCTGCGCTGTTGTAGGCGGTAGCCCCACCAGCGAACCTACGAGAAGGCCCAGCAGGTAGACGAACAGCGCCAGCAGGATACCCCACAACACGATGACGACGAACTTCGCCAGCACGATGCTCCTGCGCGGTGTGGGAAGCGCAAGCAGATCCTTGAGTGTATGGTCGGAATACTCACGGCCAAAGACCCAGGCGGCGATCATGCTAAACACGATAAAGCCGCCGATCGCCACTGCCTGTGCCAGCAGGCCAAAGTAGGTGGGCCAATCTGCCGAGCCGGCAACGACCTGGGCCTTGGCGCTCACCATGCCCATGCGCCGCGCAAGTTCCGGATCCTTCATGACGAGCATAAAGAACCCCCCTGCCAGGGGTGCCATGCCCAATGCCAGCGCTGTAAACAGTGGCATCTTGGAGCGTCGAACCTTGAGCAGTTCCACCCGCACAGCCTGCAGCAAGTTGCTCACGATGCTGACTCCATTCCCACCAGGCGTAAGAAGTAGTGTTCGAGATCTTCCAGCTCGACGGACAGTAACATGGGTGCATGCCCAACCTGGACGAGCCGTGTAGCGATGTCGTCGGGACGCGCGATGGCGGCTTCGTCTGCGATCTCCAGCAGGCCGTCTCGCTGTGCCACGCTATAGCCTGCACTGGTGAGGACAGCCTTACCCGCTTGTTCATCGCGCGTCTGCACCAGCAGGCGGCGGCGGCGGTTGCGCTCCAGCTCGGCCATGTCGAGCTCTTGAATAAGCCGGCCCTGGTGGATGATCCCCACCCGGTGCGCCAGCCTCGCGACCTCGCCAAGAATATGGCTGGAGAGAAAAATGGTGACCCCTCGTTCGCTTGCCAGTTCTTGCAAAAAATGGCGAATTTCGACGATTCCGGCCGGGTCTAATCCATTGGCGGGCTCGTCAAGGATCAGCAATTCGGGATTGTGCAGCATTGCCTTGGCCAAACCCAGCCGTTGGGCGTTCCCAAGCGAGAGCGTGCCGGTGAGCCGATCGGCGTAGGTGGACAGGCCCAGCCGTTCGATCACCGCGGGGACCGCTTGCGGCGGCGTGCCTGGGCGCAAGCGCCGCACAGCCTCCAGGTTCTCACGCACGCTCAACTCCGGATACGCATGTGGCGTCTCGACCAGGTAGCCGACGGATTGCCAAGGTTTCTTGCCGCTGCCCTGAATCGGCTGGCCCAGCACGCGTGCATTCCCGGCTGTAGGCCTTACCATACCCAGCAGCATGCGGATCGTCGTCGTCTTGCCGGCGCCGTTTAGCCCAAGAAAGGCATAGATTTCCCCGCGGTTGACGCGCAGTGAAACGCCATCGACTGCAGTCACAGCGCCATAGTGCTTAACCAGGTCGGTAGTCTCAATTGCCGGGTTTGCATTCATGCGCTGGATATTAGCTCCAACCAATCTCTCTTGGCAACAAAAAAGACACCGGGTTTCAAAGCGAAACCCGGTGTCTCTTCAGTTGGCAGCAATTCCAGCTTAGTCAGACAGGCCCAGGTCGTCGCCGGCCACGCGCGCGCTCTTGGGGCGCGGCTGGTGATATTCGACGACAGTCACGATGTCGTCAATGAGGCCGCGTGTGTTGGTGATGTTCAGCATGTCATAGAAAAAGGCAAACTTCTCTTCCAAGGCGCAGAAGAGCACTTCCTTAGCCTCGCCGCTCAGTCCCCACATTTCGGGCTTGAACGGTCCAAGCGCCTTCTTGCGCGACTTGTAATAGAACTGGGCGTCGGTCATGTTGGCCTTGCGCTCGTCGGCGGCTGCTACGTCCAGGAACTTGTGGATCTGCTCGCTCAGCTTGGCCGGGAAGGCCGGGTGGTCCATGAACAAGTTCATAAAGCCGGTCGCCAGGTGGATTTCCAGGGTCTCAACTTCCGGGAACTTGTTGAAGAAGTCCTCGGGCAGGGTGGATGCGCCATGTTGCACGGCGCCGCCGGCCCCATACTCGCGGGCCCGGTCGCCCAATACCTTGAGTGTATCAAAGTCTACCGCCACCTTGGCGATGGTGCCGTCGGGCAGCACGATGCCGCCGTGGCTGGTGCCGGTCTGGACGGAAACCTTGCTCAAGCCGGCATAGTTGCCGCGTGCCTTGAGCGCCGCTTCGTAGCCCTGCATATAGGCATCCAGTTCCTCAGGCGTCGAGTTCTTCTCGCCCACTTCGCCGATCTCGCCACCCAGGCTGACGGTGACGCCGGAGGGCTCAACTTCGCGCACGTACTGGGTGATCTCGGCAGATCGCTCGTAGTTGTGCTTCTGCTGCTCGGCCAGGGTTTCGGGTTCGAGCGTCACCAGCGTGGAGGTATCGATGTCGATGTTCCAGAAGCCCGCGGGCACGGCTTCCTTGATCAGGTCCTTGACTTCCTTGATGGCGCCTTCGGGGTCGGTCTTGTACTTGGCAGCCTTGACCTGGAAGTGGTCGCCCTGGATAAAGAGCGGGTAGAAGTAGCCTTCCTTGATGGCGGCGGCGATCACCATGGCGCTGTACTCGGCCGGTGGCAGATCGCAGTAGCTCATCTCGCTGCGCGCGATTTCGAAGATCAGGGCGCCGGCGTTCGTGCGCTTGGCGGCGCGCAAGGCGGCGCGCACAGTGTCGTAGGCCGTGAAGCGAATGTTCATGGCCGGGACGGTGCGGTTCTCCCACAGGCCCTTGGCGCGGCCGGTGTAGAACTCGTGGATGCTGGCCGGGCGGGCGCCGAGCACCTGGCCGATCTCCCAGATCAGCCAGCGGGCGTAGGCCTTGACCGGCTCGGTGCCAAACGTAGCGCTGCGCGCCAGCTCGTCGATCAAGCCGTCTTGCAGCTTCGCGACGTCGAGGACCTCAACCTTGTCGCCGGAGACCTTGACGGCAGACTTGAGGCTTTGGCGCAGTTCATAGGTTGATTCGAAAATCATTTTTGGTTTCCTTTCCTGGTATCAGGAGAAAGACAGCACAGAAAGGTTCACCACGGAGCACGGGCAATTTTTGTTTTTGTGTTGCGCCCCGTGGTGAACTCCTTTTTTTAGTACAAGAACATAGGCTTGCCGAGGACGTGGCGAACCTTGGGGCGGTATTCGTTCACGTCGTACAGCTCGCTCACGTCGACACGCTTGAGGCCACTGGTAACGGTGCTCATGGGGATGTGAGTGTACGTGCCGTCACGCAAGGCCACCATGCGCCCGCTCACGCCGCTTGTGATCAGCGACACGGCCAGGTTGGCATAGTTGACGCCGACCATCAGGTCCAAGGCGTCCGGTGCGCCGGAGCGCATCAGGTAAGAAACCTGCTGGTAGATGATGTCCTCGCCGGTCAGCTTCTTGAGAGCTTCGCCCAGCAGCTGGCCGATGCCGCCCAGCTTCTTGTGCCCATAGGCGTCGGCTTCGCCATACTCTACGACCTGGCCGCCCATGAAATGCGCGCCTTCGCTGATCGTGACCATGGCGTAATTCGAAGGATTGGTCTTTTTGTCCTTCTTGACCAGTGCAGCCAGTCTCTCGACGTCGAAAGGAACTTCCGAGATGAGGGCGCGATCGACGCTGGCCAGATAAGAGCTGATCAAGCTAGTCTCACCGCTGTTGCGACCAAATAGCTCGACGACGGCAATGCGCTCGTGTGAACCGGTGCTGGTGCGCAATTGGTGAATGAACTGCACGCTGCGGGTGACCGCGGTGCCAAACCCAATACAGTAGTCCGTCCCGTATACGTCGTTGTCCATCGTCTTGGGGATGGCAACGACCGGGAAGCCTTCGCTGTGCAGGCGCTCGCCAAAGCTGAGCGTGTCATCGCCGCCGATGGGGATCAGGCGGTCGATGCCCAGGAACTCAATGTTCTTGAGCACGTGCGGCGTAAAGTCGCGCAGGCTCTTGTCGGCGACGTCGGCCTCGGGCTCCTCCGGATTGCGCAGGAAACCGGGAACGTCCTTGGCCTTGACCTTGGCGGGATTGGTGCGGCTGGTGTGAAGGAATGTGCCGCCCGTGCGGTCGATCGTGCGCACGCGATTTTTGTCCAGCTTCAGGTAGTTCTCTTCATACGTCGTGGGATCTTCGGGGTTCAGCTGCAGCAAGCCGCCCCAACCACGTCTGATGCCGACGACCTCGTGACCTTCGTCCACGGCGCGATCGACCACTGCCTTGATGCAGGGATTCAGGCCGGGGACATCACCGCCACCCGTCAAAATACCAATTCTCATCCTTGGGCTCCTTTAAAATGACTCGGACCTGCAATTGGAAATTAAGTTCGTTGGGAGGGTGCGCCGGCGTTCACGCAAAAGACGGAACCTGGCCGGAGCATTCGTCAAAAACGTTCAATCGCTTGCGACGAAATGCTGGGAAAAAAATCGGTGCGCACCAACCGCGCGTACGGTCATTATAACACTAAGTGTAAAAATGCTACTAACTACAGCTACCTGCCTTTTTTATAAGTCTTTGCGTTCTAAAGCTTACTGCGTGCGCGATCGGTTGCCTAGTTGCGGATGTCACGGGAGAGGGGGGACGATGTTCCCATGAACGGGGCACGTAGGCGTGGTGCGCTGCGCATCCGCTAAAAAACTGCCGGCAACAAGGCTGCTGAACTGCTAAGCTGATCATAGCAACAACTTTTGTCGAATTTTCCCCGCGTGTAGTGCAATTTTGAATTTCAACTCCTCCAGGTCTACTTCACGTATAGCGTCGGTCCAGCACAGACCGTGCGATGGCTATGCAACTGTCGTAGTCAGAACGATCGATCGTTTCGAGTGGGATATTGGCGCGTTCACGCACTGCCTCAGCCGTCGCCAGCAATCGCCTTGCCCCTCGCACTTTATTGCGTTGTTGTGACCGAGCCAAAACATTCCTTTGTGAAACACGCAGACGGGCGTTTACTATTGGCGAATTGATTTAGGCTGGAGCAAGCGCTGCAAAGCGGGAAATTCGTGTTGTCGCTCGGGAGATATCTTGAAGCCAAGCCACGATGCGGTCAAGATTGATGGTGGCTGCCATAGCGAGGGGGTAGGGTGCCTTCCCTACCCCCTCGCGAGAAGGATTTGCCGTAGCGAAAACTGGGCGACCCGCAGGTGTCTCTTCAAGGTTGAGGAGACAAGATTACGGTTGTACCATCTCCTCGGCGCGCTTGATCACCAATTCGCCAACCGCTTTGCCCAGTGCCAGGCCGGCCTCGATGTCGTGGCGGTAGTGGATCCCGGCCCAGATGCGCGATTCGCCCGCCTCTTCGGCTACCCCGTTGATATCCGCTGCCTGCTCGGGGAAAAAATGTCCTAAGATAGCCGCAAAGGCGCCCATGACACAGCCATGCCCCGATGGATAGCTGGGATGGGGAGGATAGGGAAAGTACGTCACCACCTCCGGGTCCACTTGATAGGGGCGCATCGCCCAGTAGGTGTACTTAGCATCCCAACAGGCAATATAAGAGTCGTAATGGGCCACACTCATGGCTGCATAGATGCGGGCCGCCTGTGGTGGATTGGTATCCAGGTGGTGCTCAAAGATGTGGCGGCTGGCGTTGTCGTACCAGAAGTTGAAGACGGCATCAAAGGTCTGCCAATAGAGGACTCTGCCATCGAGCTGCCAGGTATGTGTGACCGCTTTGATCTCTTGGATCTCGGCGGCAACCTCGGCAGAGTCGTAGGCGGGCGGCGGCGGTGGACGAAGCTCGTCACCCGATGCTAGTACCCATGGCTGCCAGCTTCCGGCTAACGGCTCCAGGGGCTTTTCGCCGGTCCAGTAGCCCGCACCGGACGGCATCTGGCCATCCCACTGGGCATCCGAACCATCGGCCATGGCGCGTGCGATGACTTGTTGCGCCACCCTGCGGCCCAGCGCAAGCCCAGCCTCCACATCGCTGGGATACTGGACGCCGGCCAGCACACGCGAGCGCGCCGCTTCTTCGGCTTTCGCCGCAAAGGTCTGGGCATCATCTGGGTAGAGATAACTCAGGATGGCCGCCGCCGCACCGGCAGCTACAGCATGTTCCGCCGGATAGGCCGGGCTGTTGGGGACAGCAACCAGCGTCGCCAGCGTGGGATCGACCTGACTAGGCCGCAGACGGTTGTAACTGTACTTGGCATCCCACGCAGCCACCATGGCATCGTAAATGGCGACATTCATGAGCGAGAGGCCTCGAGCAACGCGCGGGTTTGATATGGGTTTGTTCTTAATCTGGTTCAACGCAATCTCGATCCAACGATAGGAAGGGGAGCCGGCATCCCAGTAGACCACCTGCGCCTCTGCGGCGGCATTGCGCTGGGCGGTCAACGCCTTTAATTCGGCGATCTCCGCCAGGGTGGCCGTCCGATCGGGTGGCGCCGGGGGGCGTACGTCGTCACTAGAAGCCAACACCCAGGTTTGCCAATGGGCAGCATCTGGTTCAATCTGATGGGTTTTGGCCTGGAGCTGGAAGTTGGGCTCGACGGCCATACAGCCGGCGAGCAGCACCAGGCTCATCATGCAAGATAATACGATGGTCGGCATTTTCATAGGTTCTCCTTTCTATCGCAACGGGTCAATGGCGATACCATACTCGTTAGGGCGCTTCCTCTACATCTAACTCCTGTAACTTCTGCTCCAAATAGCGCACGAGGGTCGGCCAGTCACGGAAATGGCGTCGCTCGCCACTCAACACATGTTGCACCCGACCTCGCAGCTCGACCCGGCCGTCGCCCAGGGGTTCCCCCCACAACCGCAGAGTGAACAGGTGTGAGCGTGGCAAGATGAGTCGATCTGCGTCACGTAGTTCCACTTGTCAGGTTCTTCTGAAATGAGCGACACGTGGCAAAGTGGCCAAACCGGTGGTCGGAAACTCTGCCATTCCTCGTACTAGTTTCGCAGAATCTGCGTGCGAAAAGCGTTATCTTGAGCGGGAAATAGACAATTCGGAAGGGGAAAAGCGTTCCGAAAGCGTTAAGGTGAGGAAAAAAACAAAGCTCTCACGCCCATTCGCACTGGCCGTCTCTTTTGGACGCAAGGGGCTGTAAGACTGAGTTGCCAACCCTTCGGGCCCGGGAACCCTCTGGGTGCCTCAGGCGAGGCTTGGCTCTAGCTTCTTAAGTCCGAGCACGTTCAACGATCCACAAATCTGATCATGACAGCGACTCTAGTAGCGCCGCAGCCTCTTTTAGATCGTGGGTGTGAAAGCCTTCGGTGAACCACGCGTAAATTCCCGCCAGCAGGTCATGGGCTTGCTGGCGTTTACCCTGGAGTAGCCACAGGCGGCTAAGGCTGATGGATGTACGTAGTTCCAGCGATCTGGCCTCCTGCTGCCGGGCAACGGCAAGCGCCTGGAGAAAGCAAGCTTCCACCTCCTGCTCGTCCACTCTCTGTATCTGCAGCAACTCACCTCTCAGCCGGTGCAGTTCCGCTTCCGAGGAACACTCGCCGGTAGCTTCTACTTGCTCTAGGGCCTCGTCCAGCAAGCGCAGTCCCTGCTCTGGCTGTTCGGCTTGTCCGTACGTCTCAGCCAGGAGCGACAGGAACGCCGGCCGGAGGAGGCGGCCGTCCATAGCCTGCTGGGCAGCCAGCCCCTCATAGATGTGTGCTATCCCCGTCTCGACCTGCCCCTGCTGAGCCAACGCCCAGCCCTCAATCATGAGGCTGCTGGCCCGCCAGCTGCGAAAGCCGTATCGGTGAGAGAATGCCATTGCTTGCTCGGCTTGCACTTGTGCCAGCGCTGGCTCGCGGCAGAAGCAGTAGATCCAGCCAAACCAGTACAGGGCGGCGGCTAGCGTGTAGGGATGACCCACCTCTCGAGCCAGCGCCAGAGTTTCGCCCATTAGCTCCAGTGCCTGATCTGCGTAGCCCAGGTGCCACAACACAAACGCAAGATAGCGCCGAACCATCACACCTTGATGATGGGGCCAGAGGAGCAGCGAAGCGGAATCCCATTGATACTCTTTATACGCGAGAGCCTGCTCCAAATAGCCACGACTGGCTCGCAATTGGCCCAGAAGGCATAAGGCCGTACCCATTCTTCCTCGGGCTTCCACGAGTCCGGAGGGGTCGCCTACCCGCTCGGCGAGGGAGAGACACTGCTTTGCCAGTTCATAAGCTGCCCGTATCTGTCCGCGCGAAACCTCGCTCACACTTAGCCCGGCCAGTGCCACAAAGCGCCCTGAATCGTCGCCTACCTGCGCTGCCAGCGCTTGGGCCTGTACATACGCATCGTTCACTTCAGGAGCCGATATCCCGTGCACGGCCGTCAGCGACACACCCAGAGCCAATTGCAGCCGAAGCTTTTGCCGGAGACGTTCCGGCGTGACTGGCAGCTGGTGAAGCAGCACCAGTTCCTTGTTAAGATGATGAATCGCCTCGCTGTGGGCATAGACCTGTTGTGCCACCTCGGCCGCTCGTTGGTGGTACACCACTGCCTTCTCCAGAAGACCGGCAGACTCGTAATGCATGGCGATCTGCCCGCTCACGGCATCGAGATCGCCGGCATGCACATGCTCCAGCGCCTGCGCGACCCGGCGATGCAGCAGACGCCGGCGCACCAGGCTGACGTCGCTGTAGGCCGCTTCACGAATCTTGTCATGACTGAAATCATAGGCGTTGGCGCCCTGTTCGCGCACGAGGCGCCGCTGCCACAACTCGTCCAGCCCGCGCACGAGCGCGTCTTCATTCAGTTCGCCGGCACACGCCAACAAGTCAACGGTAAATTCGCGGCCGATGGTGGCGGCGAGATGGGCAAGATCGCGCGCCGCAAGGGAAAGTTGCGCCAGACGTGACTGGATAACCGCCTGCACCTTGGGCGGCAGTGCATGGAAATGATTCGGAGAGGACCAGTTGTCTTGCTCTCTCTTTGGTCCGCTGCCGCCAAAGCTGGCGCGCACGGTTTCCACAATGAACAAAGGATTGCCTTCTGTGGCATGGTAGAGGCGAGTGACAGTTTCGGCATCCAATTCCCGTTCAGCCACCTGCGACGCGAGCACCGCCGTGTCGCAGGCATCGAGGGGGCCAAGCTCAATTTCTGCCAACTGGCCGGTGCTGCGTAGATTGAGCAGCAGCGTGGTCAGCGCATGTTGCGGATCGACCTCTTCTGGGCGCACGGTGCCTGCGACCAACAGGCATGCTTTGGGATTAAAGCGCAGCAGATAATGCAGCCACTCCAGCGTCTCCCGGTCGCACCACTGCAAGTCGTCGAGTACCAGCAGCAGCGGCGCTTTCACCGCAGCAAACGCCTGCGCCAGTGCTTCGAATAATCGCTGTCGCTGCCACTGTTCGGCCAGGGGTTCAGGGCGGGGCAGATCAGGACGCTGGACGAATAGTTCCGGCAGCAGTCGCCCAACTTCGCTGAGCCAGACGGCGTCAAGCCGCGCCAGGACTGGCCACAACGTCTCGCTGCGCAGCCAGTCGCGCACAGGTGCGTAGACGAGGCTTCCTTCTGCGGCATAGGCGCGCGCCTGGACGGCCGTAATACTTTGGCTGTTCGCCCAGAGAACCATCTCTTCCGCCAAGCGGCTCTTGCCGGTACCCGCTTCTCCCGCGATGACTACGAATCGCGGCTCTGCTTGGGTCGCCTGTTGCCAGACATGGAGCAACTTCTCCCATTCCCATTGGCGCCCCACGAGAGGCCGCGCGCCAAGTTGGGCTGCCGGCGCAACAGGCCCGATGCTCTCCATATCCAGGAGATGCTGATAAACCGTTTGTGTCTCTAGGTCAGGCTCGACACCAAGTTCGTGCACCAACATCGTCGTACATGTGTGATAGACACGCAGCGCTCGCGCACGATCTCCGCTGCGTAGGTGCAAATGCATTAAGAGCCTATAGGCCGATTCCTGCAGCGGATCGGCCTGCACAAGTCGCTGTGCATGGGCGATAGCTGCACTCAGATCACCTTGCTCCGCATACAGGTAGGTCAACTGCTGCAAGGCACCCAGGTACTGTTGGTGCAGGTGCTCGCGTTCGCGCAGCACCCAGTCGTCATAACAGGCGGGCAGCAGCTCACCCCCAAAGAGCGCGATCGCCGTCTCCAGCGTCGCCTGCACGGCACGCGGGTCTCCGGTTAGCCCCGGGTGCAAGAGCAGGTTAGTAAATGTGGCTGCGTCCACCGTGACAGAGGTCGGATCTCGCCAGTGAATCATGCCATGATCAACGGCCAGAACGGCGTCAATGTGGGGCACCGTCTGACGCAAATCATATAGAAGCTTGCGCAAACTGGCGCGTGCGTGCGCTTCGGTCGCATCAGGCCAGAAGAGGAAGGAGAGGTGCTGCCGGGTCTGAGGCGCGTCGCGGTGCATGCCCAAGTAGCCTAGTAACGACTGCAAGCGCGCCTGGGGGATCAGCACAGGCTGATCATGGTAAATGAGGTGGAAATCGCCCAGAAGCTGGAGCTGGAGGCTCTCCATCGTTGGCCGCATTCTGCTAAAGTATCCCATTCGGAATGCCGTTTCTCCGGGATCGTGCGAACCACATGAGGCGACAAAGAGAGATCTGGTGGGGAGAATACTATAGCGAACACACCGCCGTCAACCTGTTGCTGCTATCCTTGCCGGGGCGCAAGCCGACGCCAGCAGCACCAGCAGCGTCATGGCCAGCACACACGCGGACACTATCCACTTGCACTTCATCAGTGATCTTCTCCGTAGTTAAGGGCCTGCAGCGATATCGAAACTAAGCCGATACTTGCCGCCATCACCGCCAAAGGTGAGATTTTTGCGGATGGTGCCTTGTTTCGCAGCCGCCAAATCCGCCGGTGTGAGTCGTAGTTCCTGGGCTGAGCCATAGTAAATGACCTTGAGCGCCAGTTCTCCGAAAAGAAATCTAGGAGCTTGCTAGGCCCGTCCCAGGCAGACGACCATAGCGCATTGATGCAGCCTGCCACACCACGCGCTGAGCGCGTTGCTTACATCTGGCAGGAACTGCGTGTCAGTGTAGGACCAGTGTACTGAGAGCATTCCGTCGATGCACAAACTAATGCTGCTGCTTTACGTTGTGGAACGGTGCGAGAATCTGGACAACCACACTTTTCTTGAGTGGTGATACAAGAAATTGTGGCTTTACCGAGCTTGCTTGTCTCTTCTCAAGTTCCTGCCCTTGCTCTTACATACGCAACGGCATCGGCAATCTGATGATCCAGCCAGTCCCCTTCTCCCCGCTTCTTAAACCAGTTCTCATTCGCAAGCGGCGACATCAGCATCATGCTTCGCATCTTGACTGGGTCGCACTACGTCCATCGCGCCAGACAGTTGAGAAGCCGAATTACCGTGAACGAATGATCACCCTGATCAAGGGTTGTGTCTCCGTAGAATCGCTGTAGGTGCTGCTGCCCGTACTTGTCATGTGCAAAGATCCGCTCCCAGAGTTCAGTATCTCCTACAGGGAATTGCTCTGGTCTCTTTGCGTGCGGAGGTGGTTTGGAGGCCTGCTCTGATGGTGGCAAGAGTGAAGCAATAGTTACCGTAACATAGCGGCTGTGTGAGCAAGCCTCTATAGCTGCTGTTCGCGCATTGTCGTGGAACTCAGGGTTCGCAATAAGAATCCGGATTCCATGTCCTGAGGGTGAGATCTCGGTGTAGCTTTTCAGCTCCTCAATTATCCGAGCTGCTTGGGCTTCAATCTCCTGCTCCTGTACACAGCTATCAATATCAACTGCAACATACGGATCTTCCGGGGTCAACACAAAACCAATACCCCTGATACCGTGCTTTACCTGTTGCACGTAGGAAGCATATGCCACATCAAAGGTGGTCCAGGTATTGGCCCAGTGAACGCCGGCATTTGCTAAGTTACGCGGGTTTGCCGGCTGTTGGTCGGGCTTCCTGCCCGCTCCCCTGTCAACATAGCGCCAGCAGACCCACTGTGGCTACGGTCTAGGCTCTTGAGGGATGTGTTCGAGGTGTATTCTCCGTCTATCATGTTCCAGTACATGAGACAGAGAATGTGGGTGCTGTTCTCTGCTCATATAGTAAGTGTACTGAACGAGCGAATCTCATTGGGGGTAATTGTAACAGTGGCCGGGCGCTGACCTGGTACATAGCAGAACCGAAACGAAAACGGCACCGCTATTTTGCACATATATTTAGGGGCAGAAGTAAGCGAAGGCGTGCGGCTAGACGTTCGTTACTGCCGTCCAGCCGCACGCATTCGTGCGGCGTATCTGGAGTCTAACCGTGCGTCGTCTCTTCGTAGAACTTGGGGCCGGGTTGCGCCAACAGCCGTGCAATCGGGCGTAGGTCCATCCACCACTGCTGCTTGGGGCGCTGGTGCGCCACATCATAGGTGCGCAGAACTTCATCCAGGGGTGTGAAGTGGTAGCCGCTGCCCGAAAGGCCGACGACGGCCGCCTCGTCTGAACCTGACAGAGCTTTTTCTTCCAGAAAGTTGATGCAGCGGAAGGCAAAGCGCGTGGCCAGGATGCGGTCGAAGGGGCTGGGGTCGCCGCCTTGCTGTAGATGGCCGAGCACAGACATGCGCACTTCGTACAAGTCACCGCCTTCTGCCTCAAACAGGTCGGAGATGAACTGCGTCGTGTAGATCGGGTGCGCTCGTTCGCTGCGGATCATGACTCCCAGGCGTTTGCCCTGCTGGAAGCCTGTGTTGAGCAGCCGCACGTCCTGGCGCAGGTCGTCGAGCGTGACGCCTTCCTCATTCAGGTAGGCGCGCTCGGCGCCGGTTGCCAACATGCCCATCAGCGCCAGATAGCCACAGTAGCGACCCATGACCTCGACCACAAAGCAGCGCCGTGACGCCACGGCCGACTGCTTGATCTTGTTCATGGCGTCGACAATGTTGTTGAGGGCCGTGTCCGAGCCGACGCATAGCTCGGTGCCCGGCAGGTTGTTGTTGATCGTCGAAGGCAAGCAGACCATGGGGATATTGAACGCCGGGAAATTGTCGCGCTCCTTGACCAGCTGCTGCATCGCTTCGTAGCCGGCCCAGCCGCCGATAAAGAGGATGCCGTCGATCTGGCGTTCCTCGATCGTCCGCGCAATCGTGTAGAAGTCACGGCCGCTTGGTACCTTGCGTGTTGTCCCCAGTTCGGCGCCGCCCATTTGCGCCCAGCCATCCACGTCCATCCACTCGAATTCATGCATGTCGTTGTTGATGAGTCCCTGGATGCTGTTCTGCACGCCAAGCATATGATGGCCGCGATCCAAACCGAGGCGAACTGCGGCGCGCACGGCCGTGTTCATGCCGGGAGCTAGGGCGCTGGCCGTCATGACGGCTAAGCGCAAGCGGCGCTGATCGTGCTTGGGCGGGTGTGGCAGCGCACGCACCATCGTGCGCAGGATTTGAAAGCACTCCTGGTAGCCGCGCCCGCGCAGTTCCATGGCGCGTGGGAAGTTGCGCTCGCGAATGGCGTCGTTGATGGCATGGTTCTTTTCGACGCACTCCATGAGCGGAACGCGCGTGACACGGTTGCCCTTCATGCCGATCATGCGCGCCGGCGTGTCGGGCTGGGCGTTCAACACTTCGTCGACGGCCGCCTCGCCCACCAGGGTGCTCATGATGCGGTCATAGGCGCTGGGTGAGCCGCCGCGCTGTACATGACCCAGGATGGTGACGCGCACATCCTCTTTGAGCCGTTCCCCCAGCACATCGCATACGTGCGCCGCCGTGATTTTGTTGCCGTTGCGATCGATGGCGCCTTCCGCCACGATCACAATGCTGTCGCGCCGCCCGGCGGCGCGCCCGGCGTGCAGCACCTCGCACATTTTGTCTTCCCAGTTGTCCACGTCGGGCGGGCTTTCGGGAATCAACGCCCAGTCGGCGCCGGTAGCCAGCGCGCTCATCAGTGCAAGATAGCCCGAGTTGCGGCCCATCACCTCGACCACAAAGGCACGCTGGTGCGACGCCGCCGTGCTCGACAGGGCATCGACAGCATTGGTGATGCGGTGCAGGGCGCTGTCGGCGCCGATGGTGATGTCGGTGCCGGCCATGTCGTTGTCGATCGAACCGACCATGCCTACGATGGAAAGATGGGGATGGGCGCTGGAGGTTTCCGGCGGCAGTTCGCCAAGCTCGATGAGTTCGGTGATCAACCCCGACCACTCGGCGCGCAAGGTGTCGGCGCCGGTAAGGCTGCCGTCGCCGCCAATCACGACAAGGCCGTCGATCTCGCGCTCCAGCAGGTGCTTGACCGCGCGCAGCCGGCCCTCCCGGGTACGGAAATCAGCGCTGCGTGCGGTGCCGATCACGGTGCCGCCCTGTTGCAGAATTCCGCCCACGTCGTTCCACCCCATGGGGCGAATCAACTTGCCGCCTTCGACCAGTCCCTGATAGCCTTCATAGACAGCATACACCTCGGCGCCGCGGTCGAGCGCAGCCCGGACGACGGCGCGCACGGCTGCATTCATCCCCGGCGCATCTCCGCCGCTGGTCAATACGCCAATTCGTTTCATACAGGCACTAACCTTTCGAGCTTTTTTCTTTTTGCATTGCAAAAGCAATTTCCATCATTATACCAGACTGGCTCAAGGCTGTCTGAACCATGACCTGCGATAGCCTAGGAGTATCTTGCCGTTCATAACGGTATGACTTTACATAAAAACTGAGCTTTTGACATTTTGTCGCGGGAAGCGTATCCTGTTCCGCCAGTGAGACTGTTTGGAAGATATGCTGGATTTTGGAGGAGCAGAGCATGGCTCGCAGACGAAGCGCAGCGCGCATTGGCGTGACAGGATTAGGGCAGCGGGAAGAATTGGCCCCGGGCGTGTTTATCAACACGTTTTACCGTGGCTGCACGCCCGGTTTTATTTATACGGAAGAGGGCATCGTGTTGGTGGATACGCCTCTGATCCCGGCGCAGGCCATGGACTGGCGCACGCAGATTGAGGAGGAGTATCCGGACACCCCCTTCCTATGCCTGATCAATACCGATCATCACCGCGGCCACGCGCTTGGCAACCAGTATTTTTTGCCGGTGCGCGTCATGGCCCACGAGCGGGCGTATAAGGAGATGTCGGGCTACACCGAGAATTTCAAGGAGCGGGTGCGCAACAGCTTCAAGCGCGAGCCTGAGATTCAATTGCAGCTCAACAACATTATTATCGTGCCGCCGGATATCACTTTCACGCAGCGCGCGACGCTGTTGTATGGCGATCGCCGCGTCGAGTTGATCTATGTTGGCGGGCACACGCCGGCCACTTGCATCGTTTGGCTGCCGGAAGAGAAGGTCTGTTTTGTCGGCGACATCGTATGGGTGGACCAACACCCTTACATGGCGCAGGGCAATACGCTCGAATGGCTGCGGGCCTTGGAGTATATCCGTGAGTTGGGAGCGGAGTACCTGATCCCCGGGCACGGGCCGGTTGTCGGTCCCGAATCGACCATTCGAGTGGGTGAGTATGTCGAGTTCATGCGCGGCCGTGTGCGCGACTACTACCGGGCCGGCAAGAACAAAAATGAAACCAAGAGCGGCTTGGTGAGCGAGATGGTAGAGTGGTTTCCGGTGCCGCCCGAGCGCAAGGCCAAGATTGAAAGCCAGATCAAGTCGGGCCTGAATCGCGTCTTCCGCGAGATTCAGCGTGAGGAAGAAGAGGCCTCCGGCCGGGTGGTCGTCGTGGTGGATGAAGACGAAGAAGATGACGATGCCTGATATCGCATGCATGTAGGATAGGGAGAAAGCACCATGGCGCACACAGTCGAAACGCTCTTAACGACGCCCACTGCCGAAGTGAGGGACCTGCTGAACCGCGCCGAGCGGCAGTTGCCGGTGCTTGACAGCAGCAACCTGGTCGAATACCTGCGCAGTCTCGATCGCGTCGAATACCTGATGGAATCGCTGACTTCCGACTCCGTGGATCTGCGACCCGAGATGACGCGTTGGCTCGATCTGCAGACGCGCCTCGGGGCGCGGGCGACACAACTGGTGAAGATCGCACGCCCGCTTGGCGGGTTTGCGGCGCTGCGGGCGGACAACCCACCGGCTGTCGGCTCGTGGTGGCGGCTGGATGAACTCATGGCCGCGGACCGCAAGCGCAATTGGACCCGCTGGTTGGTGACAGCCCTGGTTGTCGCCGCCGTGCTGGCGGTTGCCGCCTTTGTTTACCAGCAATGGCTTGCGCCCAGCCCCGAGGTCGTGCTCGCCGTGAGCGCGGTCAACGACGTCGAACAGCTGTCGTTCGAACAGAGATGGGATGAGGCTTCTGCCCTGGCCGAAGACGCACTCCAGAAAGTGCCCGACAACCCAGACCTGCTGGTGTGGGCCGGCGTGTTGGCAGAACGGCGTGGTGACACTGCCGAGGCAGCCGGCTATTTGGCACGCGCACAACAGGTGTTGGCGGATCCGTTGCGCTATGAACTAGCCCTGAGCATGCGGCGTCTGCAGGCGAGTGATGTGGATGGCGCCGAAGCCGCGGCGCAGGCTGCCCTGGCCATCAATCCCAATGAGCCACAAGCTGTGTTCCTGCTCGCTAACGTTGCCGAGTTGCGCAACCAGCCGCAAGAAGCGCTTGACTTGTATCAGAAGACCGCCGACCTGGCTGAAGATACCAATCCGCAGCTGACGGTCGTAGCCAAGATGCGCTTTGGCATGTTGCTGCAGCAGATGAACTATTCGTTCGGCACTACCCCTCCCGCAGCAACGCCGGCGGGCACTCCCGAGACTACGCCTGCTCCATAATGCGTCGATCCTGGTTTGCTCATGGTTGGCAGCGCGCCGGTCTGGCGCTGGCGTTATACACGCTGCTGGCGCTGGCGCTGACTTGGCCGCTCGTCGCGCACTTTGCCACGCATGTCCCCGGCGATGGCATCGACGATCCCTCGCTCGCCTGGAACCTCTGGTGGGTCAAGCTGCGGCTGGTCGAGCAGCTCAATCCGGACCTGTTTCATAGCGGCTGGATGTTCCACCCGCTGGACATCAACCTGGCTTTCTATACGCTGACACCGCTCAATGGGCTCTTGAGCATTCCGTTGCAGCTTGTGCTGGGGCTGACCGTCGCCAACAATCTGTTGCTGCTTTCGTCCTTTGTGCTCGGCGGGTTCGGCACATACCTGGTGGTGCGGCAGTTGCTGCACCTATGGCAGTGGAGGAACGGCGCCGGCGTAGCTGCTGCTGTGCTGGCCGGGGGCATCTACGCCTTTGCCTCAGCCAAGTTCTTCTATGCTGCGCTGGGACAGTTCAACATTGCCAGCAGCCAGTGGATCCCGTTCTGTGTGCTCTACCTGGTGCGCATGGTTTCGGCGCCTGCCCTGCGCGGCAAACTGCGGGCAGGAGCCATGGCTGGCCTCTTCCTGCTGTTCCAGGCATGGGCGGAGTTGACCTATGCCTCGTTTTTGCTGCTCTTTATTGGCTTGCTGTTTGCATGGTCGCTGCTCTCTGGCAAGAGCTGGCGCGGGCGCTTGCTCGACGCCGCACCGTTCGTTCTCGTCGCCGCTATCTTTGTCGTCGGCCTCCTCCCCTTTCTGGCAGCGATGGCTCCCGATCTGGCAGCAGAGGGTGACTTCTTTGGCCGAGGCGGCGGATTTGCCGATGTCTTTAGCGCCGACCTCCAAGGCTATCTCGTGCCCACCAGGTTGCACCCTTTGATCGGCGAGTGGGTGGCAGGGCTGGCATTTCCGAACGACAAAGGCCAGCAGATCTATACCGGCTATTCCGTGGTCATGCTGGCGATTGCGGGCGGTTGGGGCTTGTGGCGGGGGCAAGATGGCAATCGAGCGAGCACCCGTCGCTGGCTGCTATTCTGGGGGGTGGCAGCCGTAACGTTTTTCCTGCTCACATTAGGGCCACAGGTGCGCTGGGCCGGCCGGCCGCTGCCCTTGCCTGGGCCATTTGCGCTGGTCAGCCAGCTGCCTTTCTTTAGCGGCAATCGCTATCCCAGCCGTTACAGTGTCATGCTGCTGTTGGCTCTGGCTGTGCTATCCGGCGCTGGGGTGTACTGGCTGTTGACGCGGCGTTGGGCGACAATTCACAGGGGATGGGCGATTGCCGGCTTTGCCACTGCCGCCGGGTTGATCTTATTCGAGCATCTGTCTGTGCCGCTGCCGTTGAGTGATCAGCGCATACCCCCAATTTACAGCCGATTAGCCGCCGAAGCCAGCGCTACGCCGGCGGGCGGCACGACACCCACCAGTGGTGGGACGCCCACCACCGGCCCCGAGGGCGTGGGCGCGCTTCTGGAACTGCCGACCGGCTGGCGCAACGGCGCACGCGTACTGGGGAAATCAGACCTGTTAATCATGGCGCAGCAGTGGTATCAGACTGAGCACGGTCTGCGTAGACTCGGCGGCAACACGAGCCGCAACCCTGAGTACAAGTTTCAGTATTTCACCGATGCGCCGCTCCTGGGCGATTTGATCGCGCTCTTCAATGCCGACCAGCCGCATATCGCGCCTGTAATTGACCGTGAACTGGATACCATGATTGCGCGCGATCGGGCGCTTGCTCCGTCCGTGCTGGACTTCCTGGGAATCAGGTATGTGACCGTTGACGTCGAGAAGTCACCGCCACAGTTGTTGCGCTTTGTGCAGGAGGCATTGCCGTTGGCGTTGATAACAGAGGAAAGCGTTACGGCGGCCAACAGTAGGGACGAAGACGGAACGCAAACGACTCGCTTATACCGGGTCCAAGCGACACAGCCGTTATCGGGCACGCAGCGTATCGAGATGAGTGAGCCACTGGCCAACCTTTATCTCGGCGAAGGTTGGTCGCCGCAGGCCGGCGCCGCGGTCCGTTACGCAGTACGGTCACAGCCGGTCCTGCTGGCAAATCTGCCGGCAACTGGGGGACGGATGGCATTGGAATGGGCGACCCCGCTCCAAGGCTTAACCGCGACCGTCAATGGCACAAGTTTGCAGGCCACACCGCTTGACGACGCTGGCCTGCGCTGGGCATTGGACGTACCTGCCGGTGTTGGCGAGCAGTCGGTAGACCACGTCGTCCTGCAGCTGGAAGGCCCGGGATTGGCCGCTGGTGATGTTGCTGTGCCTCCCGACGGTCAAGGTTGGGGCATTGGTAACACGGGTGTGGAGCTGGCCGCGGGCGTCAGCCTGCTTGTGCGCAGCGCCGGGGAGGCAACCGGCGATTTTGCGCATGTCTGGTTGAACGGGATCGATGTTGTGAATGGGGAACGTGGCTACAACTTGGCCGCGCTGGACACGGCGGGCCGCCTGCTGGGGCAGGCGACGTTTGACACGCTGGCCTCGGCCGATGCGTCGGCGGCAATGGCAGCCTGGCTCCGCAGCTGGCCGGCGGGCACCGTCATCGCCGGTGCGGTGGGTGACGAGGCCAGCCTGCAATTAGGGCAAGATGCTGTGGACGCCCTCGCGCAAACAGGTGTGGCGACTGACCTGCGCAACAGGTTTCGTTGGGGTCACGCCTTTGTCGGCGTGGCCGGCGCAGCGGCCGGCACTGCCTTGGACGACGCGAGTTTGCTGCGGCCGGCAGTTGTGACGGTTGGTCCGCCGGTGAACGGCCCGCGCGTTTTTGGGCAGTTGCAGGCGCTGGAGATTGAGCAAATCAAGTAGAGGAGCGTTGGTATGGAGCGGGCAAAGCCGGTGCGTTTGGCGTTGGTTGGCTATGGGTACTGGGGGCCAAACCTGGCGCGCAACTTTCATCAACTGGAGGGCGCCGAACTGGCGTATGTAGTAGACGCCAATCCGGCGGCCTTGGAGAAGGCGCAGCGGTTGTACGGCTGTGTGACTGCCGCCGATGTCGGTGTCGCGCTGGCAGATGCGAGCGTGGACGCCGTCGTGATCGCCACGCCGGCTCGTACGCATTTCGCCTTGGGGCGGCAGGCCTTGTTGGCCGGCAAGCATGTCTTTGTCGAAAAACCGTTGACAATGGATCTGGCAGAGGGCAAGGCGCTGACGGCATTGGCGGACAGCCTCGGCTTGATCCTCATGGTAGGACACGTGTTTGAGTTTAATCCTGCCGTCCGCTACATCAAGCAGGCAATCGACAGCGGCGATCTGGGTGACCTGTTCTACTTGTATAGCAAGCGCGTCAACCTGGGGCGTGTGCAGAGTGATGTCAACGCCTTGTGGAGCATTGCGCCGCACGATGTTTCCATCGTTTTGTACTTGCTGGGTCAAATGCCGGTAGCGGTGCGCTGCCAGGGCGCCAGCTGTCTCAACGGGCAGGTGGAGGACGTCATCTTTCTCACGTTGAACTTTGCCGGCAACATGTTGTGTCACGTGCATGCCAGCTGGCTGGACCCGAGCAAGACGCGCGAGATGACGGTCGTCGGCAGCCACAAGATGATCGTCTACGACGACGTCAGCGCCGAAGGCAAGGTGCGCGTCTACGACAAGGGTGCGTTCCGCAAAGGCGACGTTACCTATGGCGACTTCCAGTACAAGCTGCATAGCGGCGACATTCTCATCCCGCGGCTTGACTTGAGAGAGCCATTACAGGAGGAGTGCGCCCATTTTGTTGCCTGTGTGCGCAGTGGCGAGCAACCGTTGACTGACGGCCAAAATGGACTGCGTGTGCTGCGGGTACTGACGGCAGGACAGCAGAGTCTGGATTTAGGTGGCGAACTGGTGGAAGTGCAGCCGGCATAGGGGGGCTGCTTCGATTGTTCCCGGTGCGGTGAGTCAACTGCGCGCTGTGGGCACCAGGAGTGTTTGGCCCACGTACACGGTGTACGAGGCAAGGCCATTGCAGACGGCGATCCGGTAGGCGGTGGTGCCATAACGGCGGGCGATGCTGTAGATGGTTTCGCCTCGGCCGACGACGTGATACACGCCCCGACAACTCCAAGCAGCAGGGTTCTGCCTGGCCTCAACGAAGATAGTGGCTGCAGTGGCGGCCTCTGCAGCTTGGGAGACCGGAGAGAACACGCCCAATAGGCTGGCCACCAACAGACAAAGAACGAGACGATTGTGGCTCATTGGTCAACTCCTCGATGTAATGCTACAGACCAACGATGGGAGCCAGGCATGGGACCTGGCAACCGACGAATTTGCTCGAGCACCTACTATTGTACGACATATGGTCCAAGGACATGTTGAGCTTTCGTGGCACTTTTTCTACGTCAAAAGATAGATAGCTTGCCGCTAAGTTACGTCAAATGTTGCCTGACAGCTTAATTAAGTTCGTAATTTCGGCGCGTTGACAATAACGAGCAAAAACCGTATACTATGTCAAGACAAAAAGATAAGTCTTCATCTTTTGAGGACTCGTCCAAAGGAGTTGTTAACTCGCCGTTCGCAAGTGCACGTTACCGTGGGGCCAGGGTAACCGTGCCAGATGTGCGGTCACACTCTCCGCCCTGCAGGATTGCTGTGCATGTCATCGCTGCAAACCTGTTGGCGGCGATGATTTCCGGTGGCTGGTGTCTGCAGAGCGCTCCACGGTGACGTCTAGGAATGCCTGGCGTCCCATGCACGCACCATTGCTGTCGCATCGCTGTCTGTCAAACCTCCCGCTTCTCCAACAATGTCTGGCAGCTCGCCGCCGGTGGGTGGCAATCGCGGTCTTTGGCCTGATCGGGAGCCTGCTCCTTAGCGGCCTCCTCCCGCTGACGGCCTTGGCACAACTCGTCCCCCAACGCCAATGGGCTGTCTTCCGCCAGACCGACGGTCTCCTCTCCAACGATGTTTACTCTGTCTTAGCCGGCGACGGCGCGATTTGGTTTGGCACCAATAAGGGTGTCAATCGTTACGATGGCCAGTGGCGATCCTTTCCGACAAGTCTTATTGAGCACGACAGCAGTCACCTCCGCCAGGAAGCGTCTTCTGGCGCCGTCACGGCGTTAGCCCAGGCCGCGCATAGCGACGGCATCTGGCTGGGCACTGGCGGCGGTTTGGTTGCACGCTGGGATGGCGGCAAGTGGCAGCAGGTAACAGCGCTTGACGCCGGCGTGCAAACGATGCTGGACCTGGATGGCACGCTGTGGCTGGGCACCGCGCGCGGGCTCTACCTCTATGCCAATGGCATTGTGCGCACAGTTGCGGATTTTGGCGGCGAGGCGATCCACGCGATCGTCGTCGACAATACAACTGCAGTGGTCTGGATTGGCAGCGATAGCGGCCTTTGGCGGCTCGCCCCTGGGGAGTCCAGGCCCGAAAAAGTCCCTGTCATAGCGATCGATGCCATCGCAATGGATCTAAAGGGTATTACCAGGTTGGCAGACATCGACCCTGCACTAGCTGAACCGTTACGCGGGCCGATCGGGGCGTTATGGAGTGATGGGGCCGGAAGCCTGTGGATGGGATCGGGCGCAAAAGTCGTCCAGTTTGATCCCCAGTTGAGGATCGGCCGCAGCTTTGAGCCGTTTGGCGAGGATCCAAGCGCCATCTCGATTACTTCGATCACCGGCACACCAGGCGAACGTGTCTGGATCGCGTCAGACGGCGCCGGCGTGGCGCAGTATATGTTTGCGGATGGCCTTCTTTCAGCTGCCAGGAATCTCGGCAGCTCCTCCGAAGGCGGCCTCGACACCGATGTCGTGCGCGCGCTGGTAATCGATCAAGACGATTCTCTTTGGTTTGCCTCGCCTGCAGGCGTCTTTCGTTACCAGCTGTGGGCGTGGTTGGAAACAGACTCCAGGCTGGATGGTCTTGTCGTAAACGACATGATTTATGACCAGAATGGGGGACTGTGGGTTGCCACGGGCGGCGAGGGCGTCCAATGGCGCAATGGATTGTACGCGCAACCAACCACCTACTACCCCTCCGAAAACGGTTTGCCCTCCGAATTCGTTAACGACCTGGAAGAGGACGATACCGGCAGCATCTGGGCTGCCACGGCCGACGGATTGGCGATGTACGCACGCAACCAATGGTCGCGGCCGCTGGATAGCACACGCCTGCCCGCCCGCACAGTCAAAGTACTCAAGGCAGACGACAAGGGGCTGTGGATCGGGACCTCGGCCGGGCTGGCCAACTATACGCCCCACACGGATGAGGTGAGCGTCGAACCACTCTTTGCCGGTGAGCCGATCTCTTGCCTGGCGCGCGACGGCCTAGGTCGGCTTTGGGTGGCGGCGCAAAACGGCGGACTCTGGCTGCGCAATCAGGATAACACCTGGCTGGAAGCACAACACCTGGGCGCCGATCCTCCGCCAGGCGCAGTCGCTACGGCCTTACTGCCCGATCCTAACGTCGTCGGCGGCATGTACGTGGCCTTTCTCGATGCCGGTATCTATCGTTGGACTGGAAATGGTTGGGAGAACGTGGATCGACGCCACTGGACGCGCGGCGACCGCATCTATGCACTTTCTCTGGCGCCGTCCAACAACAATCTGTGGATCGGCAGTGACATAGGTCTGTCGCAGCTGGATGCACTCAGTCTTGTGACCTATGACTCACACGACGGCATGCAAAATGGTGCCGTGCGCGCCATGATTGCCGATCCGGCGGGTGGCTACTGGTTTGGTGGGCAGAAAGGGCTGTCATACTATGATCAGGAGGCGACCCCCCCCTGGCTCCAGCTAAAAGCCATCAACAGCCCGGGGTTGGTGACGTTGGCAGACGGCTGGCAGGTCTATGCAGGGCAGACGGTGCAGGCATTCTTTGCGGTAGGCGACACCCAATCATCCCCTGAAGAACTGGCCGTGTTCTACCGTCTCAACCGCCATGGCGTTGCCGAAGCCTGGCGACTTGCCGGTGCTTCCCCCTTGGCGCTACGCCTGGAGACGCCCGACACCGTGGACCTGGAATTGATGGTGCGTGACCCCTCGTTCAACTATTCTCAGCCGCTGATTCGGCGATTGGCAGTCGTTGCCCCTCCTTCTACGGTTTCTTTGCCACTGCTGGGGGTAATCGAAAGCCGCATTTTTAGCTTGCTGGTGGTGTTCGGCGGCTTGGCCATGATCGGTTTCGGCTATGTCTCCTATGAGATCTTTTTGCACAACCATCGGGTCAGCGAAGCTGTCCGGCGCGGCTTTAATCCCTATATCAGTGGCGAACCCGTACGGCGGGAAGAAATGTTTTTTGGCCGGCACGAGTTGCTGCAGCGAATCGTGGCTACACTCCACAACAACAGCATAATGATTCACGGCGAAAGGCGTATCGGCAAAACGACGTTGCTCTATCAACTGGCCAATGCCCTGCGCCAGGTGGAGGATGAAGAGTACTGGTTTGTACCGGTGCTGATCGATCTCGAGGGCACAGCCGAGGACCAGCTCTTCCTGCAACTGGCCGAAGACATTTACCAAACGGTCGTGAACTTCCCCGACCTGGAGGCCACCGCAGTTCAGAGCCTGCAGGTTCTGGCAAGCCATCGCTGGAATGATGCGAATCGTGCTGACACGATGACGAGCCAGTACACGGATCGTGAGTTTGGACAGCGATCTGCGCACCATCGTGCGCCTGTTGGAGCAGTATTCGGAACAACACCAGGACGACCGCCAATTGCGCCTGATCCTCCTGCTGGATGAGGTAGACACGTTAAGCAACTTCAACCCGATCTATCAACAACAGTTGCGCCGCATTTTTATGCGTGATTTTGCCGCTACGCTGGGGGCAGTCGTGGCGGGCATTGCTATCAGTAAGGAATGGGATCGGGTAGAGAGCCCGTGGTTCAATCTCTTTAACGAGATTGCCATGGCTCCTTTCTCACACGCAGAAGCGGTCGAGCTTTTGATCGAGCCGGTGCGTGGTTACTACATCTACGAACCGGCGGCACTCGAGTTTATCATCGAACGCAGCGATGGCAGGCCGTATCGCATCCAGCAGTATGCGCTGGAGGCGGTGAATCATATGCTCAAGCACAAGCGGCGGCGCATCCAGCAGCGTGATGTTGAGTATGCACATGAGCAAATCCTGGCTACGAATGGTGTACAGGCAGCCAATGTGGAAATGGGAGCCGGTCTTAGCGTTCCATTTGAACCAGTGCGTGAGTCCGGTACGCAGACCGTCGTCCTTACGTCTGCGACGACGTCCATCTAGGATGCAATATTGAGCGCAATGGAAGCCAATTTTGAGGCAGCAGCTGCTGATAAGTGATGCGAGTTCCGTATATTGTTGGGCGTTGGGTGCGCAATCAGAATCATTATGGTCGCCAGCGCCTCTTCACCTACCTGCTCAATACATCTGATTCCGCCGTCTGGGTCGTCGGCTCGCGGCGCATCGGCAAGACCAGTCTGCTGCGCCAGCTCGAATTTCTGACCGACAGCCCCGGCAGCGATCTTGTACCCTTGTTTTGGGACATGCAGGGCTGCGCCAACAGCGGTGACCTGTCGTTCGAGCTGTTTATGGCCATTGAGGATGAGGCTGAACGTTTTGCGGCGCTTGGCGTGATTGTTGCTGAATTGGAAGGTCAAGATGCGTTGGTTATCCTGCGCCGGGTAGGCCGCTCCGTGGCTGCCGCCGGCAAAACCCTGCTGCTCTTGATCGACGAGGCCGAGGTGCTGATCAACCTGGCGCGCGGCGAACCGGGTTGGCTTGCTCGGCTGCGCAAGGTCTTGCAGGATGGACACCACCGTACGATTCTGACGTCAACCAAGCTGTTGGCCCAATTGAACGAGATCACGGCCGACTGGGACACAAGCCCTTTTCTGTTTGGCTTCAGCATGGTGAACCTGTGGAGCCTGGACGACGATGCGGCTGTTGCGCTGGTGGAACAGCGCCAATCCGATCATCCGATCCAGCTCGATCCTGCCTTGCTTGAAGAGATCTTGGGACAGACCAACCGCCATCCGTATTTGCTGCAGTATCTGTGTCAGCGTCTATGTGTCGAGCAAAGCGACGGGCGTGTGGGGCTGCGCTCCGTCGCTAAGGAGGACCTGGAGCCGGATCATCTGCTGGCCGGCTTTTTCTTAATCGACTTTCAACATCTTACAGAGCTTGAGCGTCGTATCTTGTTGGAGGTGGCGGAAAACACGGTCATCAGCGAACCCGAGTTATTGCGCAACTTGAGCGACCAATCACCTGAACGTGTGCGCACGTTTCTCTGGGGCCTGGAGAAACTGGGCCATGTACGTCCGGTAATGGGCCAGTGGACAGTCGGTAACGAATACCTGCGCCGTTGGCTGCGGCAGGAGTGGGAGTCGTTGCATCAGGTCCAGGCTGCCGCACTCGATGAGAGCAGCTTCGAACAGCTGCTGCAGCTTGGCCACACCAAAGAGACCGAGGCCTTTCAAAGCGAGGTTCAAAGCTTGGAAAGTGACTTTGCCAGGTTGATGGAAATGCAGCATCGAGGGGAACGCAGGGGTGGGGACCTCGAACAGGAAATCGACCGCTTGCAGCGCTACCTGACTGCCGCGCGCCGTGACCTGCACCGCACGCAGTCAGCTGTCCAGTCCGACGTGCCGCTTTTTCGTACTCCTACACGGCGTGGCGTATAATTCCAGGTTGGGATTAACACCATGACTAATGAATCGATACCACTTGTTGACCTCAAGGCGCAATATGCTGCCATACGCCCGGCCATCGATCGTGCCGTGCAGTCGGTGTTGGACTCGACCAACTTTATCATGGGGCCGGAAGTCAAGGCCTTCGAACAGGCGTTCGCCGCCTTTTGTGCTGTAGAACAATGTGCCGGCGTGGCCAGTGGCACCGCCGCCCTGGATCTGGTGCTGCGTTCGCTCAATGTCGGCGGGGGTGACGAAGTAGTCACCGTAGCTCATACCTTTATTGCGACGGCCGAGGCCATCAGCGCCGTCGGCGCCCGTCCCGTCTTCGTCGACATCGACCCGCAGACCTACACCATGGATCCCCAGGCGCTGGCGGCTGCCATTACCTCGTCGACGCGTGCCATCGTGCCTGTACACATCTATGGCCAGCCTGCCGATATGGACGGCATTATGGCTGTTGGGCAGCGTCACGGCATCCCTGTCGTCGAAGATGCCGCGCAGGCACACGCCGCCACCTGGCATGGTGTGCGGGCAGGAGGACTGGGCGACGCTGCCTGTTTCAGCTTCTACCCCGGCAAGAACTTGGGTGCGTATGGCGACGCGGGCGCGGTCACCACGGCCAATGCCGCACTTGCCGCGCAGGTGCGTTTGCTGCGCAATCATGGCCGGCGCTCAAAGTACCTGCACGAGGTCAAGGGCTATGGCGAGAGGCTCGACACGCTGCAAGCCGCCATTCTGACCGCGAAGCTCAACTTTTTGGATGAGTGGACGGCTGCGCGCCGCAGGTTGGCCGCGCGGTATTCTGAGCTGCTCAAAGATAGCGACTTAGTATTGCCATACGTAGCACCACAGGCCGATCCTGCCTGGCACCTCTATGTAGTGCGTACGCCGCAGCGGGACGCCCTGCTCGAGCACTTGCAGCACAACGGCATCGGGGCCGGCGTTCATTATCCTGTGCCCTTGCATCTGCAGCCCGCCTATGCCGATCTGGGCTATCAGCGCGGCGCCTTGCCTGTCAGTGAGGAAGTGGCCGGCACTTGTCTCAGCCTGCCCCTCTATCCCGAAATGAGCAACGCCCAACAGGACCGTGTTGTCGCCAAGGTTCAGGAATTTGTTGGCGCGCATGCAAGCTAAGGCCGGGGCACACGCCTGCGACATGATCAGTGTCGTAGTACCTGCTCGCAACGAGGAGGCGACCATTGCATCTGTTGTCGAGCGTAGCTTCGCTGCCTTTGCTGCGCTGGACCGCAGCGGTGAAGTGTTGGTCGTCGACGATGGCAGTACCGATGGCACGGCAGCAATTTTGCAGGAATTATCAGCTCGCTACCCCCAATTGCATGTCTTCACGCACCGCCGCAGCCGCGGTATGACGGCAGGCTTGCAGACGATGTTCAGCGCCAGCGCCGGCGATATCGTAATTCTAATTCCTGCTGACATGGAGTCCGATCCGTTGGTGGACGTACCGGCTTTGGTGAATTACCTGGAGTCTCAGGATTTGGACGTAGCTGCCGGTTGGCGCCAGGAGCGCAGGGATAGCAAGGTGCTGGCCAGCCGCGTCTATAACTCAGTTATGAAAGCTGTCGGCGGGGTCCAAGTGCACGACGGCAACTGGATAAAGGCGATGCGCCGAGAAGTGGTGGACAGCTTTCCTCCCTTGCGCAGCGATTGGCACCGCTTCCTGTTGATGATTGCCGCCCATAACGGTTATCGCATCGGCGAGACGTCTACCTATTACCAACCTCGCCAGGCAGGCAGCAGCAAGTTCGGTTGGGAGCGTATCCCTAAAAGCTTCTTGGACGTACTTGTGCTCAAGTTTCTGCTGACATTTAGCGAAGCACCAATGCGCTTCTTCGGCGGCCTTGGTATGCTGGGGCTCATCGTGAGCACCCTCATCTTTATCTACCTGGTGGCCTTATACCTTTTCTCCCAAACCCAGCAGCGCCCCATATTCACTGCCGTGGGTGTGCTTGCCATTATCAGCGTCCTGCTTTTCTTGGTCGGTTTCCTTGCCGAACTGATCGTCAACCAGGGCGAGCGCATCGCCGTTCTGGAACGCAAATTAGGGCGAGACGAGTAGCCGCCTTTCAGCGAATCTGTACGTTGCCACACTCCACAGTCCTGCCCAGTCTCCTGACCCTGCCCGTCAATCCACCCACCACGATGGGTGCATCTCTCGTCCGGGGCACGCAACGACCCGTAGGGGCACAAGGTCCGGCGGAAAAACACCCGTCGTCGCGCCAATGGTTCATTCGCCGGACCTTGTGCCCGCCCTCGCCCCACGGTCCTGCCCGTCTCCTGACCCTGCCCGTCAATCACACCCACCACGATGGGTGCATCTCTCGTCTGGGGCACGCAACGACCCGTAGGGGCACAAGGTCCGGCGGAAAAACACCCGTCGTCGCGCCAATGGTTCATTCGCCGGACCTTGTGCCCGCCCTCGCCCCACGGTCCGCCCGTCTCCTGACCCTGCCCGTCAATCCACCCACCACGATGGGTGCATCTCTCGTTCGGGGCACGCAACGACCCGTAGGGGCACCAGGTCCGGCGGAAAAACACCTGCCGTCGCGCCAATGGTTCATTCGCCGGACCTTGTGCCCGCCCCCACCCCGAACGAGAGCTGCACCCCACCACAATTGTCTATGTTTTGGAACGTATATTGGGCGAAACCTTAGCGAATCTGTACGTTGCCACACTCCACAGCCTTGCCCGTCTCTTGACCCTGCCCGTCGATCACGCCCACCACGATTGGGTATGCACCTGGCGGCGTAATGGGATTAAGATTGACGTCCACCTCGTCACGCATAAAGTCGGCGTGATCCCACGTGGAAGTTGGCCAGCGGCGCAGCGTCTCGTTGTCGCGATAGAGCCGTTCGCCCCATACACCTTCTGGGCCAACCATACGCACAGTCGCAATATAGTCGTCGCCAATGGCGCCGCTTGCTTGCCACCACAGCCGTACATGTACCCAGCCGCTGGGCGGGTGCATGCGCTCGTCGCGCGCGGCGACTTCCGGAGTAATGACCTCACAGGCCGCCAACACGAGGCCCGGCGCCAGTTCTGCATCAGGTCGCACGGCATTCGCTGCCAGCTCGGGCAGAGTGGCAAAACGGTGTTGCAGGGCATAGCCGCTAAGCTTGACCCCCGTCGGGTATTGCTCGGTGACTAACGGGTAAGCTTGGTTGAGCCAGCTTTCGACCAATCGTCGGTCGTCGATGCCATCCAGGTGGCTCTGGGTCAGCCAAAGCGTCGCTGCGCCCGACTGCTCAATGCCAAGCAGCGGCGGCGCGACAACCGTTTCCACATCTTCTGGCGCAATGCGGCCGCCAAAGGGAAAAAAGACCGGAAGTTTGTCGCGGTTGAGGCGCTTGCGCAGATACCAGTTGAGCGGCGTGCGAGTGTAATCCACGTGCGCAACGACGGCGGCAGGCAGCCCCGGGCTGGCATCCTGGTAGTCGGCAACATAGTTGGCTGCGGCGCGCCAGTCCTCCCGCAGCATGGCCGGACTCCATAACCGCGGGAGCGCTGCCGCCAACAGGATGACCGCCGCCCCCCCAGCCAACCACCCCACCGGCCGCCAACGTTCGCCCAGCGCCACGACGCCGCGTGCAACAGCCCACAAGGCAAAGGGGGCCAAAAACAGAAAGTAGCGGTCCTCGGCAAAGATCGTATCGTTTCGTGACAGCAGCAAGTTACCAATCAACAGCGGCGCCCCCAACCAGGCCCACAGGTACAGCCTGTCTCCACCCCCGTCGCCCTGTTGTGTAGTCCGCACGCCTTCGTGCGGCTCGGCACGCCCACGTGCCCGAGGCACTAGCATGCCCGTCACCAACAGCACCGCAAACAACCCCAACGCCACTGCCGGCCACGGCGCTGCCCAATCCGCGCGCCAGATCGTCCCTACCTCGAGTTGGCGCACCAGATTAGCGCCTGCGTTCATAAATGCAGTTCCGGGCGTGCCATCACTGGCGTTGGCCAACCAGGCATTGCGCGCAAGCGGCAAAAAGATCAGCCCGGTAAGGGCTAACGCCATAGAGCCTTCAATGAAGATTACCAATCCCGAAGGGCCACCGCCTCCTGGCGTACGACGTGCACGCAGCCAATGAACCAATGGTCCAAGCAAGACAATCCCAGCCGCAGGCAGGGCAAACGCCGCAAACAGGTAGCTGTACAGCGCCAGGCTAAAGGCAACCACCATTGCCAGCCACCAGCCCATGCGCGTACGTCTCTCCATGGTAGCGGACGCCAACCAAAGGAAACAAGCCGCCCAAACCAGCGCCGTCGTAGCCGCCTGAAACATGCGCAGTTCCTGGCTGTACCACACCAGAGCCGGAGCAAGAGCTACCAGGCCGCCTGCCAGTAGCGCCGTGCGCCGGCCGCTCAACCTTCGTACCAGCAGAAAGACGCCCAGCACCGTCAGCACGCCGAGCAGGCTGCCCAGCAGGCGTAGCGCAGTGTCATTGTTTTCCAGTCCCACCGGCTTCAGCAGTTCGCGCCATAAATGCAACAATAAGTAATAGGCCGGTGGGTGCTTATCTTTGACGAGGTGAAAGGTGCTCTCCCACGCATAATCGGGAGTCGAACGCGCCCAGGTCATGCTCACGGATTCGTCGAACCAGAGGCTGTGGTAGTCTAGCCCCCACAGCCGCGCCGCCAGCGCGACCAGCAGGATGAGCAATTCCGGAATGCGAGTGCGAGCAAGCAAAATAGTGAGTCCTGGATGCGCCGACCAGCGTCTACCGGTGTCTATCGGCATCTTTCGGCATCAGCCGGCGTCGGCAAGATGAAGGTTGAGATCAGACAGCCGCGCGCGCTGGAAGAAACGGCGGAACGCACGCACTTCCGCCAACAACTCTTCAATATCTTCCTCAATCTGCTTTAGCTGGTCACGTCGGGGTCGCCCATCACCCGCGGCAATGCGCACGGTGTCGCCCGCCTGCCATTCGATGAGATAGATTTCGCCGCGCGCTTCTAGCCACAATAAGGCCTGGCGCATGACTGCTTCCGTGACGCCCAGGCGCGATGCCATGCGGTTAATGTCGAGCAGCGAAGTCGGCTGCGCGGCCGGCTGCGCAGCTGGCGCGGCCGGCTGGGGCGTTAATGGCTGAATGGGCGCATTGGCAATTGGCGGTGTCACCTGGTGCGGGTGATTGAGTGCGTATTTGCACATGCCGGCCACCGCGCGCAGCACGGAACTCAACATGTCGTCGGCCGTATACTGGCCGCAAAGATAGACTTCCTGTGGTCGTGCAGCGTTTAGCAACCAGCGCAGCATATCAGGCGAAGGTGGAATGCTCCACAGGACGAGCGTCTTGTTGCCTTCGGCCGTGGGATTCTCGGCGAGATGCCAGCGTGGGGCGTAGGTAGCGCCCGCCGGCAAGTCGTCGAGCCGTACACCTTCGGCATACCATGCGGCTCGGTCTGGCGGGGGCAATGTTGCAGCCATTGTAGAGGGTTCCGCTCTGCGCATATCGAACACCTGCAAGGCCGGCCGTGGCGTCGAGATATGCACAGCATCGCCCACGTGCGCGGGGCGGCTGTCCACGTACATGAGCTGCAAGGTGCGATCGCCCTTGTACTCATTGACGTTGAGCGTGTAGACCAGATCGATCGGGCCGGCCGGCAACTCGGCATCAGCCCCCCCAAACCAGACAACGGGCAGTGCTTCGCCCTCGCCTTCAGAGCGCACGGTCAGCTTGCGATGGGTACCCTCGCGGCCGATCCGGCGGTCGTCGGCTACGGTCAGCCCATACGTTGCGAATTGCGGCGTGGGATTGCCCGACCCGAAGGGGGCCAGCTGTGCCAGCTCTGTTGCGAGAGTCAGGCTTACTTCGTCAAGTCGCACCTCGGCATCGATCTGCAAACCGACCCGTACTGACTCGTCGCGATGGACCTCCACCTGCCGGCTCAATTCGCGTCGAAAAGCGTCGATGTTCTCAGGCAGCAGACTCACACCCGCAGCGCCGGGATGACCGCCATGGCTGAGAAGCAAGCGCTCACAGCCGGCAATTGCCGCTCCAATATCGACGCCGGGCACACTGCGGGCGCTCCCGCGCGCCGCTTGGCCGGTAGGATTGAGCAGTAGCACGGTGGGCTTACCGAATTGTTCGACCATCTTGGATGCCACGATCCCGACTACGCCGGCGTGCCAGTTGGGATGGGCCAAAACCAAAGCGTTGTGGTTCAGCAAGCTTGGATCGCGCTCGATCATCTCGTTGGCGGCGCGTGTAGTCTGGCTGGTCAGCAGCCGGCGCTCCTGGTTGAGCCGCTCCAACTTGGCGGCAAGCTGCCCGGCGCGAATAGCGTCGCGCGTCGTCAACAGTTCGACCGACACGGTGGCATCTTCCAAACGCCCAAGGGCATTCATACGCGGGCCAAGCTGAAATCCGATCGAGTCGGCAGTCAGTGCTGCCGGGTCCACGCGCGCGATGTTCATCAACGCCAGCAGGCCGGCACGGCGAGTGGCGCGCAGCTTAGCCAGGCCACGCTGCAGCAGGTAGCGCGCATCGTGCACTTGCTCGGCTACGTCCGCCACGATACCCAGCGCTACCAGGTCGAGCAAATCTTCTTCCTCACCGCTGCGGCCGGCGAGCATGTAAAGCTGCTGCACCAGCTTAAAGGCTACGCCTACACCCGGTAATGTCCGCAGCGGATCTCCGGGAGGCAAGAATTTGGGGTTGACAATGGCATCGGCACGGCGCACGCTGTGCGCACCAGCTTGGCCGGCTGACAGCCCCCACAACGGGTCCACGCCCACAGCCAGCCCCAGGAACTCGGCCGCCAGATCGTGGTGATCGGTGATGACAACGGTCAGCCCGCGGTCCTTAGCATAACCAATTGCCGGCCCTTCGGCGATGCCCGTGTCGCAACTGAGGAGCACCTGCACGGGCGTATCATTTGCCTCTGCCACATCCAGTTCGGCCCGCAGCTTGTCGACCTTGATGCCGTGGCTCTCTTCAAAGCGGTTGGGCACATGAAACCGTACGGCGTCGTCACCCGCCAGCGCTCGCAGTGCCGTCACCAAGAGCGAGGTGCTCGTCTGGCCGTCGACGTCAAAGTCACCCCACACCAGGAAGCGCGCGTTGACGCCGATAGCAGCGTGCAGCTGTTCTGCCGCCTCTGTAACCCCAAGCAGAGCATCCGGCGGCGCAGGCTGGTACTGCTGCGGATCCAGGAACGGGACAGCCTTGGCGGGCGTGTCGATGCCGCGCTGTGACAGCAGCCGTGCTACCAGCGGATTCCCGCCGACTACAGACAACAATTCGGGTGACGGTGTGACGGGGGGAACAACAAACCAAGGCGGCATGCGGCAGATGCTTTCTAAAAGGCGAGCTCTTCCACCTCGTCCATGGTGAATTCCAGGGAGCCCGCCACGTCTCCACTGAAATAGTCGGCTGGGTCCACCAATTCGCCGACGTCGCCCGCTACCGCGCCACGATCGCAGCGGCTGCGATAGACGCAGAAGTTGCAGAAGCGCTTGCGGTTGGCAGGTGTATCCTCCACCTTGGGGAAGTCGTCCTCGCCCTTGCCGGCGAGAATGGCGTCGACTAGACTGTGCAGCCGTGCACGCACGCGGTCGTGCTGCGCTCCGTCATAGCGGAATGTAATCGGGCGCGCTGGTGCGGCCGTAAACCAGTACCGCATCTCTATCTGCTCGGGGCGCACCGGCCCCCACGGTAGTCCGGCGCTGGCTTCCACCAATACGAAAGGATAGACAATGCTCTGCATGTGTTCTTGCAGCACGGCGCGCGTTGGGGCCCGTTTACCTGTCTTCCAGTCGATGATGATGACTGGGCCGTCTTGTTCGGCCGCAATCAGGTCATACTGAGCCGCCAGCCGCACAGTCTCAGCTTCGCCCTCGCCGCGACCAACGCGCAGCGTGGTGCTCAACAAGACCTCGACCTCGCGAACCTGCTGGGGAAGGTCGCGAGGCCGGTGCTCCAGATAGGCAGCATATTGGGCCGCCATATTGGGGTCGGCGGCATCGTCTACCTGGGCTGCCACTTGCGCAGGATCCATTCCGATCTCAGTCCGCTCGACCAGGATATGAAATCGCTGCCCCCGTCGCATCAACTCCTCATGTTCATGTACGGGTGACGCTTCGACCGCCGGCCATGGCAGCTGCTCAATGTAGGCCAGCCAAAAACGGCGTGCGCAGTCTTTGTATGCTTGCAGGCTAGACTGTGTGAGGGTGAAGTTTGGTGGCAACATAACTCGTATATTTTACCACAAACACTGCTTGTATACCTCTACCGTCTCCCTCGCACACGTATCCCACCGAAACCGGCTAGCTTGCTTACGACCCATCTCGCGCAAAACGTGTCCAGCGGCCGGTTGGCTGAGCAGCAGGTGCACGGCGTGGGCGAGTGCCTCGTCATCTTCTGGTTTGACAAGCAGGGCGGCGTTACCCGCTACCTCGGGCAAACTGCTTGCATCACTGCACACGACCGGTGCACCACATGCTTGCGCTTCAAGCACCGGGAAGCCAAATCCTTCGTAGAGGCTGGGGACGAGTACAGCGGCTGCCCCGCTATACAGCGGCGGGAGGTCAGCATCAGGGACAAAGCCGGCAAAGTGCACGTCGTTCTCGAGGCCGGATGACTCGATCTCGCGGCGGATTGGCTTAAATAGCCAGCCTTGGCCGCCAACTAGGAGCAGGCGATGCGGCCACCCCCACGCTTTGAGCCGTGCCAAGGCTCGCAAAGCGGCGGCATGGTTCTTACGCGGTTCGAGCGTGCCCACCATGAGCAGATAGGGTCGACCTGGGCTGTAGTGCTGTGCCACGCGCTGGATATCATCGATCGCGGCCGGCTGAAAGCGCATGTCCACTCCTTCATAGACTACGTGGATTTTGGCCGCGTCTGCCCCATACAGTTCGACAAGGTCACGTCGTGTATGTTGGCTGACTGCGATGATGGCACTGGCTGCCTGCACAAAGAGCGGCATACCTACGTGTAGAAAGAGTCGATTGCGTTGCGTGTGATGCTGTGGGTAGCGTTCAAAGATAAGGTCGTGCACCGTAAGCACAGTCGGGTTGTCCAATCGCGGCAGTAAGTGCTCGGTGGCATGATAGATGGTCGCCGGCCGGCTGCACAGGTGGCGCTGAATTGGGACATAGGTCCGTCGAGCAAGCTGGCTGGCCAGCACGCTAAGGCGCCATGCGATCTGGCTCAGATCGAGCGTCAAGCTTGGCGTCGCACGTAGCGAGACTGGCGGAAGGTGTCCATTATGCGCGTTGTAAAAAAAGCGCAACCGCACCTGGTCTGTTTGCTCCGCGAGCAAATGGGTTGCAAGCCGCTCTGCATAACGCGCCAGCCCTGCACCTTGGTGCACCGCCGGCGAGAGGTCATAAAGAACGTCGAGCACACCCTAGTCCCTCAGCAGCGCGTCAACGCGACTGACGATCATCTCCATTGCGACACGGTTGTCGCCGCCGCGTGGCACGATGATATCGGCATAGCGCTTGCTTGGCTCCACAAATTCCATGTGCATTGGGCGTACTGTGCCCATATACTGTTGCACGACTGAGTCAAGCGATCGGCCACGTTCGTTCATATCGCGACGCAGACGGCGAATGAAACGAATGTCGGCGTCGGTATCCACAAAAATGCGGACATCCATTAGCTCACGCAGCTCTTTCTCTACGAAGATCAAGATACCTTCAACCAGGATCACAGGCGCAGGTTCGACGTGCTGCGTTTGCGTGCTGCGGGTATGAAATGAGAAGTCATAGAGCGGCATGTCGATCGCCTGCCCAGCCCGCAAATTGAGCAGATGCCGCACCAGCAACTCAGTCTCCAGGCTGTCAGGATGGTCGTAATTGGTGCGCGATCGCTGGTCTAAAGACAGGTTACTTTGATCTCGGTAGTAGTTGTCGTGCTGAATATAGGCGATGTGATTGATATTGACTGCTTCCTGAATCCGTCGGCTGACGGTGGTCTTGCCACTGCCCGTGCCGCCCGCCACACCAATCACAAACGGTGCCTTTCCCGCACTCATAATCCTATCCCTCAGAGTCTGTGCTGTCGATGCTCTTCTGGCCGCGAAAAGGTGCTGGCTCGCGGCTCCGTTCATTATGCCGTTCACCGATTCGTTCACTGTGCCGTTCGCCGGCCGGCCGCACGCCGCCCTGCTGTTCGCTATACAAACGGCGCAGTGACGCCATTTCGCCTGGCAGATCGCTCTGCAAAGTGATCACGGCGCGTTCCGGTGGCCAAGGTCCGATCTGGGCTAACACGAACCCAGACTGCTGTGCAAAGCCAATCGCCCCCAAAGCTAGTAGTGCCAGCGCCGGCCATAGTAACCAATATCCAGGGCCATGGCGCACCTGGATGTTTAGGTTGGGCAGCGGCGTCATGGCCAGCAGGACCTCGCCGGTGAAGGTGGGAATCGAGACGATTTGGCTGTGGTCAACCGTGATGCGCGAGATGGCCCGCTCATTGCCGCCTTGAAAAACCTCGACCAGGAACCCGTCCTCGGCGCCGCCGGGTTTGCCCTGCTCTATGCGCACGATGCGCAGCCCGATGGCTTGTTGCGGCAGCAGTAGCGTCTCTTCACTTCCCACGCTTGGAAAGCCAAAGCCGATGGCTGACACGGGCACGGCTTGCCCCGGCCTGGCCAGCAACAAGGCATCGTCCACCGTCTGCACCAGCAGCCCGGGAGCGCCAGGCTGGGCACGTACAACAGCATTACCGACTTGCTCCTGCATTTCTTGGGTAACTGGCATGCTGGCGGTGTCATTGCCGACTGTGGCAATCAGGCTAGGCTGCAAGAAATCAGGCGACGGACGTTCCAGGTGATATTCAAAGCGCAAATCGTGAACAGCATCGGCCATACGCTCGCCGGGAGCTAGTTGCTGTGCAGTAAACTCCCAGCCGAAGATGGCGTTGATCCATATCAGCGAAAGCGCGGTCAACATCCCCAGTACCAGCAATGGGCGCAGCATGGACGCGTTAAGTCCGCGTAGGGCCAGCATCCTTTCCTCCAGCGTAGGACCGTCGGCCGGCTCATGTATGTCCAGGGGAGGCTCGTCGGCAGGTGCCAGCGCGGCAGCGACGCGCACAGTACGTCGATCGACATGGCGCAGACGTGCGTCGAGCAGACGCTGCAATTCGCCGGCCAGGGCCAGCGGCGGTGCGGGATGGGATAGTCGCCAGCGCAGCAGTGTCCCTGCCGTCGAGATCGGCAACGGTTCGCCATTGATGCCGCTTGTGATGTCGAGCACCTCCGGCGCCTTGCGTAGAACGTATGCCGTCCACAGCAACCGCGCAAGTTGTACCATAAGGGCAAACATTAGCAGGGCTACGAGCAACTGCAGCAAGGAACTGTGCATGATCTGGAACAGGCCGAGGCTGCGGAACAGGCTGCCCAGCCCCCCCCAGGAGGCAGCGGCACTTGTCAACCAACGTTCGGCAGCGCCCGCCTCGCTGCTGAGTTGTCCTGGCACCTGTGGCAATATCCAGGTTAGCGCAAGCAGTAGGACTAGCAGTGTGCTGAGCACCAGCACAAGCCACGGAGAACTGGCAATACTCCAAAGGCTGCGCACGGCGCGCTGCCAAGCCTGCGCGCCATTTGTGCGCACGGGCTTTTCAAGACCTGCAGGCGGCTCGCCGTCGTTTGCGCTTGGGTTCTCGCCGTACGTTTCCACGCCTTCTATCATCGTCTATTTTGGGCGGCCAAGCCAACTGCGCACCTCGCGTCCGAGATTTTGCAGTGGGGCGCGCCGCACCGTGCATTCAGGTAAGGAGTCCAGAAACGCGCTGCCATAATCCTTGCGCCAGGCGCGACTATCCAAGAGGACGACCACGCCGCGGTCCGCTGCACGCCGAATCAGGCGACCAAATCCCTGGCGGAAACGCAGTACAGCGTCGGGGACGGTATATTCCTGGAATGGGTCATCGAATTCGGCGCTGCGCGCCGCCACTAGTGGGTCATTGGGCACAGCAAATGGCAGGCGGGCGATCAACAGGCAAGTCAGCTCCTCACCCGGCAAATCGATGCCTTCCCAAAAGCTACGCGTACCGAGCAGCACGGCCTGCTCTGCCTGCCGGTATTCGCGCAACAGTCGGAAACGGCTGCTTTGCCCATGCTGAAAAAGGCTGACTCCTTGCCGTTCGAGTGGAGTGCGGATAGCATCGGCGGTAGCGCGCAATTGTTGGTAGGATGTGAAGAGCACTAGCGTGCGGCCATCTGCCGCCGTAGCTGCTTCCACGATCGCCTGCTCCACCATTTGTTGATAGTGAGGGTGATTGGGCAGCGGCACATCGCTTGGCAGGTACAGCATCGTACTCCGTTTGTAGTCGAACGGGCTGTCGACGCTTGCCATCTTGACATCCCATAAGCCTAAGCGATCACGAATGTAGCGGAAGCTGGAGCCTGTGCGCAGCGTAGCGCCCGTAAAAATGGCACAGCGTTGGCGCTGCAAAAGGTCATGCTCCAGCACTTCGTTGACTGTTAGCGGGGCGATGGCAAGGGTGACGCTAGCCGAATTGTCGACCCCTTCCATCCACGCCACGCGTGCGCGTCGATTGCCGCCCGGGGCTAAGAGAATATCGTCCAACTGGTGGGCCAACTCAGTGCAGTTGGTGTGAAGATCGCGCAATTCGGCAAACAGTGTGGCAGTCACTTCCGTCTCCCACCAACGAGCCACATCCAACTCGTGAACCAACTGTTCGATGCTCTTGAGTAGTTGCGCCATGTTGGAGCGTACTGCACCCCATTCGACTTCGATACGGCTCCAGTCGGGTTGGCTGCGCACGGCGCCGTCCAGTGCCAGGCGCTGAGCATAGCCACTTTCGCCGCGACCTGCGGGCTCCTGGCTACGTGCAAAGGTTGTCAGTTGCTCGGCAAAGCGTGCAAGCTGGCGAGTCGTACGTTCCGCTTGCTTGGCAAGCACCGGCATCAGTTCCCTGGCCTCCTCGTGGCGCATACGTTCAGCCATGCGCGCGATCTGTCCCGCGAGATCACCTTCGGGCGCAATGCGGCGCAGCAACATCTGCACGGCCGGCCATTCGATGCGGTAGGTCAACTGATCGGTGGCTGCTTCTTCCAGGCGATGCGTTTCATCGACAATGAGGTTGCGGTAGGGTGGCAGCACGCGACCAGCCGCCACTAAGTCAGCCAGCAACAGAGCGTGGTTGACAACTACAATGTGTGCTACCTCCGCCTGCTGCCGCGCTTCCCAGTAGAAGTCGCGCGTGCCCAGCGTGGGGACGTATTCGCTGGCGCCGTTGAGGGAGCGGCTTGCCCGCTCACTGCCGCAGCGTTCCTGCGAACAGGTTGCTGCGTCCGAACAGATACGCGCCCAGATGGCGCGTTCGGCCGGCGAGTTGAGGATGATATCGCTAGCGTCGCCCTCACCGATCAAGGCAAGCCAGATGAGGACTTTGGCAAGCACGGTCAACTCGACGCTGGAGAGAGCGTGGTTGGCGCGCCATTCGCGCAGGCGGCGCGTGCAGAGATAATTCTGTCGACCCTTGAGTACGGCGGCCTGCAGGATAGGCGGTTCGCCATCCTCATCGGCGTGGGGATTGGTTGGCGGGCGCACTGCCAGCAGCGCTTGGATCTGGGGGATATCCTTCTCCACCAATTGGTCCTGCAGCGCAATTGTGTTGGTGGCAACTATGACGCGGGAGTGGTTGGTTAAGGCAAACAGGCTGGCCGGCAGCAGGTAGGCTAGGCTCTTGCCGGTCCCAGTCCCAGCCTCGAGCAGCAGGTAGTCGCCAGTATTAAAAGCATGCATGACCTGCGCTGCCATCGCAACCTGGCCGGAGCGCCGCTCGAAATTGCCGCCGAGCAGGCTGGCAAGCGGCCCGTCATCGGCGAAGTAGCTGAGCAACTCTTCTTCAGGGACTGCGTACACTGGGCCACTACCTTCGGTAATTGGCAGGATGTCGTCAGTCTCATTCTGCGCTGCGAAGTTCGTGTGTTCTGTGCCCTGAAACGGTAATATGGATCGTTCGGTGCTGCTGCGAGTATCGGCGAAGAATTGTGTATATGCCCAGGCGTCGCCTGCTTGCGCACTTTCCTGCAATAGATCATGCAGGGGGGTGGGTAGGCTTGCCGCCTGCTGCCAAAGTCGTCGAAACAATTCGGCCGTCGCCAGTGAATCACGTAATGCGCGGTGAGATGGCGTCTCCTCAATGTCTAGCGCCTGGCAGAGTTCTATTAAGCTATAGCTTGCCAGTCCGGGCAGGAGCATCTGTGCCAGTTCGAGTGTGTCATACACGGGACGATGAAAGTCAATTCCCACCACACGCAAGAAGCCAATATCAAAGGTGGCACTGTGCGCGATAACGGCCGCTACATCGCCACGGACAAATGCCAACAACTCCGGACCCACGGTGTTGATTGTCGGTGCATCTGCTACATCGCTGTTACGGATACCAGTGATCTGAGTGATGCGTGCTGGGACGGATTTAGGGGGCTTTACCAGTGTATTAAACCGCTCCAACTCGCGATCACCTTGAAAGCGCACTGCTCCAATTTCGATGATGTGATCGTTGTTTGCGTCCAGACCTGTTGTTTCCAGGTCAATGGAAACAAATATGCGTTCAGCCGCGGCGATGCCCCGAGCGGAAGAGGGCGCCGGTTCTCGATTCCACACACGTCGTCGGTTGCGCTCTGCCAAAGCGTGGGGTCATCCCTTCTAGAGTAAAGAGGCAGAATTCGCTGGTGAGGATTTTCGATATTGTAGCACACACCAGTGTCAAATTGGAAAGAACAAACGTGCAGTGCTACATCTGCCTGTGGTAAAGTGGTCACCATGAGAGTATCCGTCATTGCCACGGTCTACAATGAATGCGATTCCATAAAGCGCCTGCTTGATTCATTGGCGGCTCAGGTGCGGCAGCCTGACGAGGTGGTCATCTGCGATGGTGGCAGCACGGACGGCACTGGGCAGGTCATCGAGGAGTACGCCCGGCGACAGGCACACATGCTTCCCAACCTGCGCCTGATCGTGGCTCCCGGCGCTAATATCAGCCGCGGCCGCAACTTGGCGATCGAGGCTGCTGCCGGTCCCCTGATCGCGGCCACCGACGCCGGAGTGCGTTTGGAACCGGTCTGGCTGGCCAAGCTGACAACTCCCTGGGATACCGCGGCAAGTGCCGGGACAGAGATGCCCATTGCCGCCGCCGGTTTTTTTGTGCCGGATGCCGAGGGCGTTTTCCAAACGGCTATGGCCGCCACGGTGCTGCCGCTAGTTGATGAGATCAATCCCGATGGTTTTTTGCCTTCCAGTCGGTCGGTAGCATTTACCAAGGATGCTTGGGCGCGCGCAGGTGGCTACCCGGAGTGGCTTGACTATTGCGAAGATCTGCTGTTCGATTTTGCTATCAACGAACAACGTCCGGATCAGCCGACAGCCTTCACTTGGGCGCCGGAAGCCATCGTACACTTCCGCCCTCGCACAAGTTTCGGCCAGTTTTGGTGGCAGTACTATCACTATGCACGCGGCGACGGCAAGGCGGATCTGTGGCGGAAACGCCATGCGATCCGCTATGCTACCTATTTTTTCGTATTGCCGGCGCTAATGGGACATGCGCTGTTTGGCTGCTTCGGCCGCTGGCTTGGCTGGCTTGGCCTGGCGGCGGGGATCGTGTTGTATTGCCGACGGCCTTGGCAGCGGCTGGCTGCATTGGGACGTGACCTGGGTCCAAGGCAGCGGTTGGCTGCCGCCGCCCTGGTGCCCTTGATTCGCTCGGTGGGCGATGTGGCTAAGATGATTGGCTATCCAGTCGGCATTTGGTGGCGCATCAAGAACAAGGGCAAGTATCCGGTCTGAAAGGCAAGCTGCGAACTTCATGACCTCAAAAGTAGCTCTACGTGAAGTAGCCGCCGACTTGGTGGAGGCGACGCCAGGTTCAGGCGCTCTCGGCCAGTGGCTGCTAGCTTCACCGTTACTCATCTTCTTAGCATGGTTGTGGGTCGATCTCTTCGCTAATTATAGCCCCCTGCCGTGGTACTGGTCCGATGTGCTGTTGGCACTTCCTTTGTTTGCTTTGGTGGTTGTGCTGCCGCTTGGGGTGTTAGCGCATGCCATTGTCACGGCGGCGCCAGGATTATTTCAGAATGCCGGCTGGGATGTTCAACCCCTGGAACCGGTAACGGAACGTGAGCAGTATCTGGTTCGTTATGTCCCTCATCGGCGCCACCGTGCACCGACTCACTGGAAGCGGTTGTGGCTGAGGGCGGCGCAGGGCTGGGTCTATTGGGAAATCTTCGTAATTCTAGCTGGGGCCATTGCTGCCGTGCCCTTGTTCTTTAGCGCGATGGATTTGGGTTTTGGGAGGTAAGGCGATGGCGCGTCTGCTCGCGCAAGCAATGGGTGCAGTCTTGTTGTCATTCGTACTGGTCCTCGCGGGTGCCCTGACAGCTCGTGCACAGCAGATTGCGCATGATCCTGTGCAGCAGCAAGAGCCGGCAGGGTTAGTGGTCGAGATTGTGTTTGCCGACCAAGCGGATGCCAATCAACTTGCCGGTTGGCTGGACGTTTGGGAGGTAGATCACCAGGCTCGCACGTTGGTCGCCTACGTCACGCCGGACCAGCAAGCCAAATTGGTTAAGGCTGGCTATGCCATGCACGCGGCAGGGAAGGCGCAGGCGGCATCCATTCCCAACCTCGCCTGCTATCGGTCGGTTGAGGAAACCTATGCGGACCTTGCGCAGCTCGCACAAGCCGCACCAAACCTCGCACAGTGGGTTGATATCGGCGATTCTTGGTTGAAGGTGCAGACATCCGGGGCTGAAGGCTACGACTTGCGTGTGCTCGTGCTCACGAATCGGTCGATGCCCGGTCCCAAACCTCGCGTCTTCTTGATGGCGGCCATCCATGCACGCGAGTTAACCACGGCCGAAGTTGCCACCCATTTTGCCGAACAGTTGGTCGAAGGTTATGGTATCGATCCTGATATCACCTGGCTGTTGGATTACAACGAAATCCACATTTTGGCACAGTCGAACCCTGACGGGCGCAAGCGTGCGGAAGCGGACGCAGGTGGGGCCATCAGCAATCCGAACTCGCTTTGGCGCAAGAACGTGAACAACAGTCTTTGCACTGACGAGCGCCGCTATGGTGTAGACCTTAACCGCAACGGGAGCTTTCGTTGGGGTGGATGCGAGGGATTTGCATGTTCGAGCGACAATGCCTGTGAGTTGACCTACCGTGGTCTCGGTCCGGCATCTGAGCCTGAGACACAAGCTGTAGAAGCTTATATACGCGAACTCTTCCCCGATCTGCGTGGCCCAGGTGATGACGCCGCCGCGCCGACTGAGGCACAAGGGATCATGATTTCGTTGCACTCCTATAGCCAGCTGGTTCTCTTCCCCTGGGGTTGGCGCGCTTCGCCTGCTCCCAACGATGCTGGTCTACGCACCTTGGGGCGCAAATTTGGGTACTTCACCGGCTATGAGGCATGTCAAGCAGGGGAAGATGGTTGCATCTACATGACAGACGGCAGCACCGACGATTTCGCCTATGGTGAATTGGGCGTGCCCGCCTACACCTTTGAATTAGGAACCAACTTTTTTGAGAGTTGCAGTTACTTTGAAACCAGCATTCTCTCGCAGACACTGGCTGCGTTGACGTACGCGGTCAAGGTTGCAGTCAAGCCATATCAGATGCCCGCTGGGCCCGATGTGGTCAGTGCGACTGTGGCACCTGTGTTAGTTGCACCCGGCAAGCAGATAATTCTCCGCGCCGAGTTGGACGACTCGCAAACGTTGCGCGATTCATATTTTGGTACGGAGCCAATTCAAGCGATTGCTGCTGCTACCTATACTGTGGATGCACCGAACTGGATCGCTAGCGCCGGATCTAGTACTAGCATGCAAGCGGTTGGTACGTTTGACACCGCGGCGAGTCAACCACCGCCGCCATCGATACGACTGGATGGTCTTTGGGACGTCACTCGATCTTTGTCCAGGCTACGGATGGTGGCGGCAACACAGGGCCTGCCACTGCGGTGTTTGTAGAAATCGGTTATCCGATTTTTGTACCGTACGTAGATACTGGGAGCAGGTGAAAGGGTGAATCATGCCTGACCCTGTTGCAATCTTGCTTTCTGTGATAATGCTGGTGTGGCTGGTACTGTACGCGTGCGGGTGGTTGCGCTTACGGCGGCGTGGCGCATCGCGACTAGCATCTGTCTATCGTCTCACTGTCTTTTTAGTGGCGACGTTGTTGGTAGGGGTTGTGCTGTTGTCACCGGTTAGCTGGCTCAATTCGCAGTATTTGTTCTTGCGCAGTATGCAGACAGTGGTTCTGTGCTTGCTGGCCGCTCCTGCTTTTCATCTCGCCTGTGGCTACGACGTCTTGCTCTGGGGCTTGCCGGACCCGGGAAGGCGATGGCTGCGACGCACAGTGCGGCCCGGCGCACCAGCCGGCGAGTGGCTGCGTAAATTGACTCCCGTTGGAGTCGTCTGGCTGGCATTTGTCTCGGTCTTTCTCACGTGGCACGAACCGGGAATCGTGAACTGGCTTCTGCCTCACCCGATGTTGCACACAACGTTTCTAGTTTTATTGGCGTTGTTAGCGCTTCTGTTCTGGTGGCACGTTGTGGGAACTGGTCCGCGGCTGCACGATCCGATAGCACCATGGCTGGTAGCTATCTTGCTCGTTATAACCGAGATTCTCAACATGGTCACTGGAGTGAGCATCGCGTTTTCCACTCAGCCTATCTACTCGCACTATGCGGTTGCTGCTGTCGCACCGGGACGTTCTCTGGATGTCGTCGGTGACCAGGCTCTGGCTGGGGCTACCTTGTGGGTTGTAGGTAGTATGCTTTATGTTTCAAGCATTGTGCTAGTGCTAAATCGGCTCTTCATAGAGCACGGCCAGGATGGCCCTGCACCTGCGCCGGATTGGGACGACGATGACCGCATGATTATGCCAGGTCTGGAACATCGTCTACGCCACTAGTTTCTTACATTACATTCCAGCTAAATAGACAAATTTGCTTGCAACCATTGCGCCAATCTTTGGCTTGTTTTGGTCGGAAGTTGGCACTATAATGGTGTAGAAGATAAATATACCGTAAGGATTATTGCCAATTCACCCTGAATCAGGGTTGGAAGTACTCTGGTGCAAGAAGAAAGCCGTTCATGCCGAATGCCTGGCAGAGTTGAGCATGTGGGAGAAAGTTATGTGTTGGTATGTTGTTCACGTACGAGTAGGTCGAGAGTTGGCGACTGCGGATCTGTTGCGGCGCGATCTAAATCTCAACGTTTATCTGCCAGAGGTAGTACAGCGTTGGCATGGCAAGATGCAAATGGGACCATTGTTTCCAGGCTATATATTTGTTAGCGATAGCTCCGAAACAGGTAAGCTGGCTGAAGTAGACATGACGCCCGGCTGCGGTCGATTGGTGCGTATTGGTAGCCAAAACGTACGGGTGGCCGAACCGATTCGTGTCGCTGAACATGTGGTCATACAGCTGCAACACAAAGTCCTGGACTTAAATGAAGCAGGTGGGCTGGCTGCACACAATCTGCATCCCGGGGATAGCGTCCAAATCATGGCCGGCCCAATGCATGGTCTGAGCGCGGTGTTTTTAGGCCCCCTCACGCCATCGGCGCGCGTGCAAGTTCTGCTGCACTTTTTGGGTCGCGACCAACAAGTCTCAGTAGCGCTTGATGACGTCGAAGCATGTGCACCGGCGCCCATACGAGTACGTCGTACGCGTGGACATGGTCGACGCATTCACGGCATGTAGTCGAGCCACATTTTGACGGCGGTCTGTTTGGAAGCGCGAACAGCGTACGCCGCACATACGCGCAACCTCACTCCCACTGTCGATATCGCAATTGTAGATACTTCACTGGCATCGCTTTTCCTGCTCGCCGACCCGATTCAAGCTTCGGTGATGGAGGAATTCATCGCTACGTTGACTATTACCGTGGCTAACGGGGGCAATCTGCTTGAAGCGACAGATGTGTTCGTCTCGCTTTATGACGGTACTCCAGCTGCGGATTGCGAACGTTTAGCTTCAGCGCCACGTGTGTCACTAGGGGGCTGTGGGGCATTGCGCTCGCTCGCTTCGAATGGCCTTCGGCGCCGACGGGCGATCTTTGCACCCATCCTCGCCAACCAGGGATTCTCTCCTCCTATTTTCGTAGGGCGGGCAGATACACTACCGGAAGCCGAACTACTGCCGGTATGGGCTCCGGAACGACACCGGCCATTTGGTCAATAACGTCTAACCAGTAGTAATAGGAAACGGCTTGCGGATTGACGACGGTTAGTGGCTCTGGGTCCTGCCATGTATACGTAGCCCCCGCGGGACTGCCGGGAGCTTGCGCCGATATCTCCATGAGCCGTTCACCGCGTTCTTGTGGCGAGAGGCTACGGTAGATGATAAAGCCAATGCAGTCGAGTTCGCTTGCCGTCTGCCAGTGCAGCCATACACGACCTTCCACCATTGCGGCTGACAATCCCAGCACCGTCACCGCCGTGGGGGCGCCGCCATCTGCCAGTGCCCAATCTGAAAAACCGCCGATACTGTCTTTCTCGACGTAGTGTTTACCTGCTTCGTCGACGCCACGGGCAGACGCAGCCTGCAAAACCCAGTTGCCGTCGGAATAGTGCCAAAGATGCAGCTTGGCAGCATCATTGCCATTCAAGTCTTCGGCATTGTAGGGGAGACGCAAACGAGCGATGCCGGCGAAGCCAGGTGCGTCGATACTATAGCGCCGCAAAACAGCGCCGCTAAATGGCGCCGTTCCCCTCGTTAACTTCACGCTAATGGAAATAGGCGACGTAGCTGTCGGCGATAACGTGATCTGAAGGTTGGGATTGCCAAAACAATAGCTTCCGGGCGGCAGTGCATCCGGCCGCAGTACGGTGCCGATTACATCGCCGGCCCCGGCACACAGCGCTTGTGGTGCGAGCCTGAGAGAGTATGTACCTGTATCGAGGTCGCCGCCAAGTGTCAGCCTGCGATTGACCCGCATACTCATGTTCAGTTTCACACCAGCCGCGTTGTCGACACGCAGACCTGCAATACCAACTGCAATGGCGGGAAGTTCTGCGCCAGTAGTCTGCAACTCGGTGCCCGCATAGACAATTTCGGCGTTCGTGCCGTATGTCAGCTTCTTGGCGGTGGTTCCAAGGCTAAGGGTTGCCGTGCCACTGCGCGTGAGTGTTCCGGAGACAGTTGTGTCGTCCGCCAAGGTTTTCGCGCCACTGCCTGACAAGACCAGGTGGTTGTACAGATTTGCACCGCTGCCGCTTGCCGACTTTAGCAAGCTCTGATTGCCCAATGCGCTATATTCCACCACATTGTTAAGGGCAGTCACGAGCATATTGATGCGGGGAGTGGCTCGAGTGAGAATCAACTTGCCATTGACAGTGAAAACGCCGCCGCGCCCTGCCCTCTGTCGTGTGACTATCATATTAGACAGAGTAGCATCAGAGATGAGAGTTCCTGCGGGACCCACTGTCAGATTTCCCATGTCCGTAACACCCTGGTCGGCTATCAGGCTCTGCGTGGCATGCACCGTACCTGATGTGATTGACCAAGTGGATGCACATATCAGTGCATCTACTGTAATCACGGCTTCCGGATCGGCGGCAATTTCTACGGCGAACGTTTGTGGGGAAGCGTCAGTGCCGTCCGTACTCCACTCACCCAACGCGGCAATGGTGCGGGACCCGCCCACCACGCGCAGGCGGCCGCTGCTGCCGGCCGTAATAGTGATCGCGTCCGGCCTGATCTTGGACGCATTCACACCAGGCGTTTCGCCAAGCGCGGCAGTGTAGCCGCGCAGCTTGCCGTAGAGGTCGAGAACATGATTGCCAAGCGCCAGCTTGCCGCCGTTTGCAGGAGCGGAAGGGTTTGTCCCGACGCTGAGATGCAAGTTGGCGACCGCAGCGTCCGAAGTCAACTCGATGATGTGGCCTGCCTGCAAGTATGCGCTGTCAGTTGCCTGGGGTATCTCGCCAGCACAGCCCGTCCAAGTGGCAGGATCGCTCCATGCTCCGCTGCCGGCTGAGACACAATCCTTATTTGCCGGTGCAGCGTGCAGGCTGGCAGGCACCAGTGCCAGCATGGTGAATGCGATCAAATAGACAATGCGAAGCATATGGGGCTCCTTTGCCCGGTATCCGCCTCAGCGGTGCCATTGAGCAGTCCATAGCGCCATTGTTTCACGCGGCGGCCCCCCACTGCAATAGCCGCCTGGCTCACCTAGAGGTTTGTCAGAGAAACAGCAGAGGTTGCGCCGGGCCGACGACTGCTGTTGCGATTTTGTGCGTGGTCGTCACTACGTGGACAATAGTGCGCATGACAGACGAGGTGCGACGCCACAAGGCTGAGAAACAAAGGCTGGACCTGCTGCTGGTGCAACGCGGTTTGGTCGCCACGCGCGAGCAGGCTCGGCGCCTGATCATGGCGGGCGAGGTGACTGTCGACGGCCAGATGCAAGACAAGCCGGGGTTTGCGGCGTCGGTGACCGCTAACTTGGCCGTACGTACGCCGTTGCCCTATGTAAGCCGTGGCGGCCTCAAACTTGCTGCGGCGCTGGACGCATTTGCCCTCGACGTGACCGGAATGGTAGCGGTCGATGTTGGCGCCAGTACCGGCGGCTTTACCGATTGTCTTCTCCAGCGCGGCGCTGTGCGTGTCTATGCCATCGACGTAGGTTATGGGCAACTGGCATGGAAACTGCAGACCGATGAGCGCGTTGTCGTTCTCGATCGCACTAATGTGCGCTACCTTGCGCAATTGCCCGGCGGTGAACTGGCGGATGTTGCCGTCATCGATGCCAGTTTCATCAGCTTAGCCCTTGTGTTGCCGGCGACCTTGCGCCTCCTGCGCCCTGAAAGCCAGGTAGTAGCCCTCATCAAGCCCCAGTTTGAGGCTGGCAAGGATGATGTCGGCAAAGGTGGCGTAGTACGTGACCAACGGATTCACCGGCGCGTATTGCACGAGACGGCCACCATGGCACAGGCGCTGGGGCTTGTAGTCGCCGGCCTCACCGTATCGCCGGCGCCGGGTCCTGCCGGCAACATTGAGTTTCTAATCTGGTTGCACAAGCTGGTCACAGCGGAAGCCGGTTCCTCTACTGCAAAGCCTTCTCCGACCAAACAGTCCATTGATGTCGAACAGGCAATTGACCTGGTGCTTGCGAGCGCAAGGAAGGAAATAAGCGGAAACTCCTCACAAACGAGGCTTATGACTTGACATTGCAGTTGGGCACATTATGATCTACAATAAGTGACGGCCGAGGTCCACTTTTGTACGCCTCGTCTACGCCGGACACAGCGCTCATCCTTCCCGGCGTTCTACACCTGGTCTATTGCAGTTTGAAAGCGTACCGGCGTTTGTACGGTCGCCAATGACTTATTTTACTCATCCGAAATCAGGGAGACGCGTATGCTGAATCGATATCGGGTAATTGGCGTCGTGCTGATTGCCATTCTGGTGCTGACGGTGGCGCCCACCGTATTCGGCGCCTTCTCGCCCGAAGTGTTTGTGATCGACCAGCCCACCGTCGACAACACCGTAAACGTCACGCGTGCAACTGTTGGCGAGCCAGGCTGGGTGGTCATCCATGCAGATGAAGACGGCGCTCCCGGCCCTGTCATCGGCTATAGCGCGCTGCCGGCAGGAATCAACGCCAATGTGAAAGTGGCGGTCGACCCTGAAGGCGTCACTGGCGTGCTGTATGCCATGTTGCACGTGGACAAAGGTGAGGCGGGCGTATTTGACTTCCCGGATGGCGCCGACGTTCCAGTCGACCGTAACGGGGAACCAGTCACAAAGTCGTTCTCTGTGTCGGGCCAAGAGTCGACGGTGGTCAACATGCTTGCCGGTGACGAACGGTTTTCGACACTGGTGGCTGCGATCGAAGCGGCCGGCTTAGCGGACACCCTGCGCAGCGAAAAGGAAGTCACGATATTTGCGCCGACCAACGAGGCGTTCGCTGCACTTGATAAGGATGTGCTGGATACTTTGCTGGCTGATCCGGCCGGGCTCAGCCAGATTTTGCTGTATCATTTCGTTCCCGGCGTCGTAACTTCGGCTGATATCACACCTGGCGACGTCGAAACGCTGCAGGGGGCGCCGGTAACGCTGGCGGTAAACGACGCCGGCGTCGTCACGGTCGACAATGCCAATGTAACCGAGGCAGACTTGACTGCCTATAACGGCGTGGTGCATGCAATCGACCAGGTTCTTATTCCGCCGGCAGTCGATGCAGCCAGCGCAGAAGCGGCGCCTGCCGCTGCCGCACCGGCGGAGACCCCGGCGACGGTGGTCGACGCTGCCGTTGCCGATACTGATCTTTCCACTCTGGTCGACGCCATTACCGCCGCCGGGCTTGGCGACGCGTTGGCAGGCGAAGGCCCATTCACCGTATTTGCCCCAAACAACGAAGCTTTTGCTGCTCTGCCCAAGGCTGACCTTGATGCATTGTTGGCGGACCCACAGAAGTTGTCGGCTCTTCTGCAATACCACGTGCTGCCGATTGCTCTACCTTCCGGCGACATAACAGATGGTATGAACGCCACAGCCTTGGATGGAAATCCGCTGACCTTCTCTGTCAAGGCCGACGGCGTTTACGTCGACGACGCAAAGGTTGTGGCGCCGGATGTTGTTACCGGCAATGGCGTGGTGCATATCATCGACAGCGTCCTGCTGCCGGCGACAGAAGCGTCTGCCACTGAAACTGTCAGTGCAACAATCATTGCAACAACCACTGCAACGGCAGTTACCAGCAAAACTACGTCTGTTGTCGAATCCACACCGGTGCCGGCAAGCGGTGACACGGTTGTGGCAGTCGCCGAACAGGCAGGCAACTTCACGACACTTTTGTCCGCTATCAAGGCAGCTGGGCTTGACAAAGAACTGGCTGGTGCAGGTCCGTTCACTGTTTTTGCCCCCACGGATGATGCCTTTGCTGCACTGCCGGCCGGTGCGCTCGACGCATTACTGGCCGACCCGGAGGCATTGAAGAATGTGCTTCTATACCACGTTGTGCTGGACGAGCTGACGGCCGAGCAGCTGGCTGCAGCCGGCGTCGAAGCATCGGCGCAGGGTAGTCTCCTGGTCTTTGCTACCCACGGAGACCAGGTAAACGTAAACAGCACGCCGATTGTGCAGGCCGACGTAGAGGCGAGTAATGGCCTTATTCACGTGATCGACAGCGTGCTCCTGCCCCCCCAGAAGAACGCGCCCGCTGCGGAAGACACTGCGAATGCTGCTACAGAAGCTGCAACAGCGGTAGTCGCTGCAGTGGCAGACACGCCAACGGCGACCAGCGCACCGACTGCCACGGCAGTGCCAACTGCGACACCGACCAAGGCTGCCACGGCGACCGACACGGTTGCGCCCACCGCCACGAATACTGCTACGCCAAAGCCGACCAACACTCCGGTGCCGACTGCCACGGCGACCGACACCGTTGCGCCCACAGCGACAAACACCGCTACGCCAAAGCCGACCAACACCCCGGCGCCGACTGCAACTGCGACCGACACGGTTGCGCCCACCGCCACGAATTCTGCTACGCCAAAGCCGACCAACACTCCGGTGCCGACTGCCACGGCGACCGACACCGTTGCGCCCACCGCCACGAATACTGCTACGCCAAAGCCGACCAACACTCCGGTGCCGACTGCCACGGCGACCGACACCGTTGCGCCCCCCGCCACGAACACCGCTACGCCAAAGCCGACCAACACCCCGGCGCCGACTGCTACATCAACCAACACGGTTGCGCCCACAGCGACAAACACCGCTACGTCGTTGCCGCCGACGAGCACGCCTGTGCCAACGGCTACATCTACGGAAGCAGTCACCGAAGCGCCCACTGAGGCTCCAACGGAAGCGGTAGCGGCTGCAGTCGAAATGACTCCAACCGAAACCGCGACCGAAGCTGCAACGCTGGAAGCTACCGAGGTGATGACCGCTGAAGCTACGACCGAAGCTGTTGCGGTAGTGACCGCCGAGGCAGTTGCTGAGGTAACGGTTGAAGCAACTGCTGAATTGACCTCTGAAGCTACGCCGGAGGCCACGGCCACCGAGACGCCGGAGGAGATGCCGACCTCGGGCGGTGAACTGAGCGGTGGCAGCCTAACCTTGATCGTGGTAGCAGGTGTGCTGGCCATGTTAATGGGTGGCGCTTTTGTAACCCGCCGGCGCCTAGTCTAGCGTCGGGTGGCTCGGGTAACGCGGGTTGCCGCACTATCCGCCACATATCCTATAGAGTTTCAAACACCGAGTGCCTTGACGAGCCTTGCTTGTCGGGCCACTCGGTGCCTTTTTCCCAGCCTGCCGTTTACTCGTGTGTTTCTGGCGTAGAGCGTCTGCCTTCGTTGACAGGTTTGGTGCTTTGCTGTACAGTAAGCGACGTAACATATCTTCGTCCCCTGGTGAGCCCAATGTCGGCGCCGTCGCCGGTTACCACCATCATAGCCCGCTACACTTGTGTGTACGATCGTATGGGCGACGCCCGCTTCCCAGTGCTTTCGGCGTAACGCTTGACAACACGGCACTCTCGCCGCGACCGTGTTGGTGAGCCAAAATCAACAAACGCATTGCTTAGAAGGGAGAACACCCAAATGGTAAGCAGACGACTCTGGACAATGTTCAGTGTGCTGGCGATTGTCGCGTTGATAGTTAGCGCGTGTGCTGCGCCGGTAGCTGCGCCTACCGCCACAACCGGCGATCAGGCTGCAGGGACGGAGGCGACGACAGAGGCTCCGGCCGCCGACGCAAGTGCTGGCGGCATTCAGATTCCGCAAATTGAAGACGGCAAGTATAATGTTGCGTTTGTCTACGTTGGCCCGATTGGGGACAATGGCTACACCTATGCCCACAACGAAGGCCGCGTCTACGTGGACGAGCAGCTAGGCGCTAAGGTGCACACTGCCTATATCGAGAGCGTGCCCGAAGGCGCCGATGCCGAGCGTGTTATCCGTAATCTCGCCCGTGCCGGTTTCGACGCCATTATTACTACCTCTTTTGGCTTCATGGACCCGACCGCAACCGTTGCCGAAGAATTCCCAGATGTGGATTTCGTGCATGTCTCTGGCTTCAAAAAGGCTGAAAACTTCTCCAATCTGTTTGGCGCCATGGAGAGCATGAAGTACTTGGCCGGCATGATCGCAGGCGCACGCGTGGCTGCGGACGGTGGCAACCGCGTCGGTTATATCGCTCCCTTCCCCATTCCCGAGGTGATTCGCCATCTCAATGCCGCTACGATGGGCATGCGCCAAACGTGCCCCGAATGCCAGATGGATATTCGCTGGATCTTTACCTGGTTTGATCCAGACAAGGAACGCCAGGCTGCCGAGTCGCTGATCGAAGCGGGCGCCGACGTTGTGATCACCGGCGCAGACACCACGGGGCCAGTGCAGCTGGCCGGCGAGAAGGGTAAGTGGGGCATCGGTTACGACTCCCGCAATGCTTGCGAAGTGGATACCGAGCACTGCTTGACTGTCCCATACTGGAATTGGGGTCCCGAATATGTCCGCCTGATCAATTCGATGATAGACGGCAGCTTCACGGGCGAAGATGTGTACTTCGACGTGGATTCCGGCAGCTTGGGCTTGTTAGGCTTTATGGAAGGCGAAACTGTAGCGCCTGGCGTACCTGAGGATGTGGTTCCGCAGATTAAAGAAACGTTGGCCAAGTTGCAGAGTGGTGAGATGAACCGCTTCTCGGTCTACACCGGCCCGATCAACGATAACAAGGGCAAGGAGATCGTGCCTGCCGGCTCTTCGCTGACGCAGTCAGATCTCGAAGGTCTTCAGGGTATCGAAGGACGCGAGGACTGCACATACTGTATGAATTGGCTGGTCGAAGGCGTCGTACCCGACGCCGAAATTCCGCAGTAACGCTTGAAGGAGGCATGGGGCGAATAGCCCCATGCCTTTCCTGATCTCTGCCGCCTCTTCTCTTGATTCTTCACGATTCCGACCATGACCACACCCGCAAATGCTGTCGAAATGCGCAATATCACCAAACGCTTTCCTGGTGTATTGGCGAACGACGATGTGTCGTTTAGCGCTTGGGAAGGAGAGGTGCATGCCCTGCTAGGCGAGAACGGCGCCGGAAAATCGACTTTGATGAACATCCTGAGCGGCTTGTATCGGCCCGATGAGGGTTCGATCGCCATCAAGGCCAAGGCCGTCGGCTTTCATTCTCCTCGCGATGCCATCAAGGCCGGGGTAGGCATGGTTCATCAACACTTTATGCTGGTTCCCTCGCAGACCGTGGCTGAAAACGTGTTTTTGGGCTTGCGTGAGGCGGGATTTGTCGTCAACCGCAATCGCATGGTCGCAGCAGTGCAGCGCATCAGCGAACAATATGGGTTGCCGGTAGACCCAAATGCTAAGATCTGGCAGCTGTCGGTGGGCGAGCAGCAGCGTGTCGAAATCATCAAGACACTTTATCGAGGTGCACAGATCCTCGTGTTGGATGAGCCCACCGCGGTCCTGACACCGCAGGAATGCGAAACGTTGTTCCGTACGCTGCGCAAGATGACGGCTGAAGGCAAAACTATCATTTTCATCTCGCACAAGTTGGAAGAGGTGCTCGCGATCGCCAACCACGTGTCAGTATTGCGCGGTGGACGACTTGTATCCACAACAGAAGCGCGCGGAAAGACCAAGGCCGAACTAGCTAGCTTGATGGTGGGCCGTCAAGTCCTTTTCCAATTAGAAAAGCCGCCGACTACGGTGGGCGAAACCCGGCTAGCCGTCAAAGACGTCGAGGCGCTGGATGACAAGTTTCTACCGGCGCTGCGCAGGATCACGTTCGAAGTGCGCAGCGGTGAAATTTTGGGCATTGCAGGAGTAGCAGGCAACGGTCAGCGCGAACTGGCCGAGGTAGTCTGCGGGTTGCGCGTGACCACCCGTGGGGAAATCAAGATCGCAGGTCGCGACGTGCACTCTGCTTCGCCGATGGCCATGATACAAGCTGGCGTGGCGTACGTGCCTGAGGACCGCAATGGTACGGGATCTTCTCCCAACCTGAGTATTGCCGACAACTTGGCATTGAAAGCATACCGTACACCCACCCATGGCCGCGGTGCACTGATCGATGGCAAATTTATGGAGCAGAGGGCAAAGAAACTGATCAGTGAATACTCGATTTCTACGCCAAGCGCTGCCACACCGGCGCGCAAGCTCAGTGGAGGCAATCTACAGAAAGTGATTTTGGCACGCGAAATTGCGAGCCAGCCCAACGTGCTGGTTGCTGCCTCGCCCACACGCGGTCTCGACATTGGTGCGACTGAAAATGTGCGTCGCGTGTTGCTGCAGGAGCGCTCGCAAGGAGCTGCCATTTTGTTGATTTCTGAAGATCTGGACGAGATTTTCGCCATCAGCGACCGTATCGCCGTGATTTACGAGGGTCAGATTATGGGCATCTTTGCATGCGAAGAGGCGGATTTGGCGACGATTGGCTTGTTGATGGCCGGTGGCTCGCGCCAGTCGAGTGAGAAGGAAGCGGCCTGATATGGCGACGCAGACCACAACTGTGCCCGTGAGGCGGACTACAAGAGTACGCTTTGAGCGGAGGCTGGAGCAGCCGCGCTGGTTGCGTTATGCCACGCCGTTTATCCTGATTCTGGCAGCACTCGTCGTCGGTGGGTTCCTGCTCTGGTTGGTGGGGGCTAGTCCTTGGTATGTCTACACCCAGATGGCCACGATCGCCTTTGGGAATGTATATGGCTGGTCCGACACCACGGTCAAGGCGACGCCGCTGATCCTGGCGGGGTTGGGCGTGGCGGCGGCATTTCGCATGCGGCTGTGGAACATCGGCGCCGAAGGCCAACTCTTAATGGGCGCATTCTTTGCGACGGGTGTCGCCCTGCATTGGCTACCTGCCGAGACAGCACAGTGGGTGGTGTTTGTTGTTATGGCGGCGGCGGGATTTGCCGGTGGTGCGTTTTGGGGCTTTATACCCGGTCTGCTCAAGGCCAAGCTTAACATCAACGAAATCATCACCACGCTGATGTTGACCTATATCGCCTTTCAGTGGAACAACTATTTCGTCTACGGGCCGTGGAGCGAACGTGGCTTTGGCTTGACGCCGCAGTTTCCTAAGTCGGCGTGGTTGCCACGCTTTACCGACTTTGCTGATGCCTTTCCGGCCTTCCGCGGTGTCACCGCACATACAGGCATTTTTCTGGCCCTGGTGCTTGCTGTATTGTTCTGGTTTATTTGGAAGCGTTCCAAATGGGGATTTGAGATCAAAGTCATTGGCGATAATCCTCGCGCAGCGCGCTATGCCGGCATCAATTTGACGCGCAATATCATTCTGATCATGATGATCAGCGGTGGCATGGCGGGCTTGGCTGGTATGGTCGAAGTGGCAGGCGTGGTGCACCGTCTGCAAGAGCGCTTTTCACCTGGCTACGGCTATACGGCAATCATTATCGCCTGGCTGGCCAAACTGAACCCACTGGCAATCGTTCCGGTGGCGTACCTTTTTGGCGGCTTGCTGGTGGGCGACGACGTTATTCAGCCGGCAGGCATCGCTCGCATGTTGCAAGGCGTGATTCTTTTCGTGGTAGTCGGCGGCGAATTGCTACTGCAATATCGTATTCGAGTCGAACGAGCGTAGCACCTATGCAAATGAGCTTCTGGGTTGGACTTCTGATTGGCTTAGCGGCAGCCGGCATTACCTACGGCACGGGCATCTTGTTCGCCACCATCGGCGAGATTTTCGCCGAACGCGCCGGCGTGCTCAATGTGGGCTTGGAAGGTATGATGTTGATGGGTGCCGTTACCGGTTACCTCACGGCCTATAGTACGGGCAACGCCTGGCTGGGTCTGCTGGCGGCAATCGGCGTGGGCGGTCTGATGGCCTTGCTGCACGCCTTCATGACAATTACACTGCGCGCCGATCAAGTGGTGAGTGGTTTGGCGCTTGCGCTGCTCGGCTCGGGTATGAGCGCCGTGATCGGCGCGCCGCTTGTGGAAGTGCGTACCGCTCCCCGCTTGCCGTACCTCCCAATCCCTGGTCTGTCCAGTATTCCCGTGCTGGGGCCGATCTTCTTTGACCAAAACATAATTGTGTATGCCGGCCTGCTGGCGGCTCCGCTCGCCTGGTGGTACATCTACCGCACGCGACTCGGTATGGAACTGCGCTCCATCGGTGAGTATCCGGCAGCTGCCGACGTTCTGGGCATCAATGTGATACGCCAGCGTTACCTGTACGTCATCCTTGGAGGCATGCTGGCCGGCATGGGCGGCGCCGCTCTTAGCTTGGCTATCACACCCTTGTGGATTGAAGATATGACGGCAGGCCAGGGCTGGATCGCATTGGGCTTGGTCATCTTTTCTGGCTGGGACCCGCTACGCGCTGCGTTTGGCTCCTACCTGTTTGGAGCAATTCGCCGCTTGCCTTTGGATGCGCAGAATCTGCCGCTATTCCTGGCGGCGCCGCAGTTGGGCTACTTTATGAATATGTTGCCCTACTTGTTTGTTATTATCCTGATGCTCATCAGTGCACGTGGCAACATGCGGCGCCGAATCGGTGCTCCAGCCGCCCTTGGACAGGCCTACGTACGCGAAGAGCGCGGCGTATAATTGAATACGCGTGAATTCATGTTGCCACCATCACATATAGCTTACACATGGCTAGCGCTTAGCGTTGCCCAAGATGCTTTTGGTGTCGCGCCCGAAGCCGACTACCGCATGATTGCCTTGGCCGCCATGGGACCAGACTTGGTCGACAAGCCCCTTGCCACGGTATACTTCTATCGCAAATATAAATCAGCCGTCCTCTTCGCACATACGTTGTTGGTTAACCTGTTGGTACTCTGGGTAACGGTCGTGCGTATCCCGCGCATCTGGGTTTATTCCACAGCCTGGCTGGGCCATGCTTTGCTCGATCGACTGTGGCTGTTCCCGAATACATTCTATTGGCCCCTGCGCGGTTGGCGATTCCATGCGTGGGGCAAGCAGGGATCGGAGCAAGACGAAATCGGTAGAGCCTACTGGTATGCATTCACACGGCGCAAGGAACTATGGGGTTGGGAATTAGGTGGCCTCCTGGCTTTGGCGATCTTTGTCTGGCGACGGCGTCTATATCGCCGCGATAATTTGTTGGAGTTTTTGCTCACGGGGCGCTGTAATAATGCGAGCACTTCTCGCCGGACATGATACAATCGGCGGATGCAACCGGTAGCGCCGCCTTCACAGTCTGAGCCACCTGTGGACTTTCCCGCGGCCGGAGAGGGTCCTCCTCGGCAAACGGGTCGCCGTGTTCTTGTCAACACAGGGGCTCTCACCAGTGCGAGCCTCTATCGCATTGGCACCAGCTTCGTACTTCAACTCCTGATCGCTCGTAATCTCGGCATCGAAGGGTTGGGCCACTATACGATCGCCATGGCCTATCTCAATGTGAGTCAGGTTATCAGTGAGTTGGGTCTGCCGGCACTATCGGTACGCGATCTTGCACAGGCACCGTGGCGCCGGCGCAGTACTTTTCGTGCTTTACTCGTGATCCAGGTCGTTATGGGCTTTCTGACGTGGGGCGGTCTGGCCCTGCTGTCATTGTTTTTGCCCTATGGGGACACGACGCGTATCTCGCTATTGCTGGTTGGCGCCTCATTGCCTTTGTTTGCGGTCTCTTCGGCCTCACAGACGCTGTTTCAAGCCGGCGAGCGCATGGAACTGGTGATGGGTGTTGAGGTATTCATCAACACCTTGATCCTCGGGTTGAGCATAGCGGTAATGCTGAATGGCGGCGGCGAAGTGGCATTGATCGCCGTCATTATCGTCACCCAAGCTGTGTCGGTCCTGCTCTGCCTGCTACTGGTTGCCCTCAGCCGGCTTTTAGGCGGAGTTCAGGAGTCTGTTCGTATCCATTTGCTGGAGTTGTTGCGCCAGGCGATGCCATTCTTCGGTCTTTCGTTAGGCGACGTTCTTTTGCAGCGTATCGACATTCTGCTGCTGTCAGTAGTGGCGGGACCGGCCATAACCGGTATTTACAGCGCTGCATACAACGTTGTGCGCGTATTGATGAAACTCGTGCAGAGCTTCTGGAAGGCCCTTTATCCGACGTTCAGTCGGCTGCATCAACAGTCACAGGTGCAGTACGAGCGCCTGGCGCGCCTAGGCTTACGGTATGGATTGCTGTTGCTGCTGCCCACGGCGACCATCGGTGTGGCCGTTGCGGTCGGTGCGCTTGGCTTTATCTATGGCGGCGACTACGCTGAGTCGGCGCAAGTGTTTCAGATCCTGTTGTGGGCGGCACCCCTCTTCTTGCTGGAAAACTACGCTATCACTTTGTTGATGGTCGAGCGGCACTTGCGGCAGAGTTTGCTGATCCTAAGTTTGCACCTTGCGGCGACTGTTCTAATCCTGCCCCCTCTCACGCGTTGGCTAGGGGCAGATGGTACGGCTTGGGCGGTAGTGCTGGCCGGTGCACTTGGGACGGCCTATGGGCTGTGGCAGCTGCATCGTCTGCACCTGCCGCTGCAGGTACGCGGCATGTGGAGCATGTTAGGAGGCGCGTTGGCTGCTGGCGCTGTGGCAATACTGTTGCCCGTGGCGTGGCCGCTGCAAACAATAGCAGGCGCGTTAGTTTACTTGGCCGTTTGTTGGGTGACAGGTGTACTGTCGCCATCCGACTTGTCCACGCTGCGTTCTACACTCGTGGTGAAGAAGTAGCCGCGATTTGTTAACGTCGCGCGGTATGGGCTACAATCGACATATGCCTGAACCGTTACAGTTAGGTAAGCCGGCACGCAACTATCGCATTTTGATGATAGCCCCGACCAGCTTCTTTGCGGATTATGGTTGTCATGTTCGTATAGTAGAAGAAGCTCGTATTCTGCAACAGCTTGGGCAGCGCGTGACCATCGTCACCTATGCCAATGGTCGCGACCTGCCTGATCTGGACATTCGTCGAACGCTTCCCATTCCCTGGCGCCAACACTATGAAGTTGGCTCAAGCCGGCATAAGATCGGTTTTGACGCACTGTTGGGTGTGAAGACGTTGACCCTGCTATCCCGCAACCACTTCGATATAATCCATGCGCACCTGCACGAAGGCGCTTTGATCGGACAGGTGCTGGGCGGGCTGTTTCGAATACCTGTTCTGTTCGATTTCCAGGGCAGTTTGACCGAAGAGATGATAGACCACAAGTTCTTGAGTCGCGACAGCAGATTCTATCCTCCGTTGCGCAGGCTGGAACGCCGGATCGACAGCTCTTCACCAATCATCTTTACAAGTTCCAGCAATGCACAGCAAGTGCTGACCGATGAATTCGGCTGTTCACCCGAGCAGATTCGACCCTTGCCGGACTGCGTAAACACGCGCGAATTTCGCCCTGCCAGCACGTTTGATCCGGCGGAACTGGCAGCAATTCGGCAGCGGTGGAGTATTCCGGAGCATGCCCGGTTGATAGTTTATCTGGGGCTGCTCGCCGAGTACCAGGGTACGACGCACCTTCTTCAGGTAATGCAGCGCTTGCGTGACGTGCGCCCGGATGTCTATCTACTGTTAATGGGCTTCCCTGGCGTTGACACCTATCAAGCCAAGGCAGCTGAACTGGGTGTGCGTGATCGAGTGATCTTTACCGGACGCGTCCCATATGAGCAAGCGCCTAAACATATTGCTTTAGGCGAAGTTGCAGTTGCCCCCAAATTGAGTCTGACAGAGAGCGCAGGGAAGCTGTTGAATTACATGGCTGCAGCTCTACCCACGGTGGCCTATGATACACCAGTGGCGCGTGAGTATTTAGGTCCGTCAGCCAGACTTGCCGAGCGCGGCAGTGTTGATAGCCTGTTGGAGCACCTGCTCTTCCTCCTAGATCAGCCTGTTGCAGCCCGTGCCATGGGTGAGCGTCTTCGCCAACGTGCGATCGACCAGTTTGAGTGGCAACACGCGGGCCTGCAGATTATCGACGCCTACCGTGTGCTCGTCGAGCGCGGGAAATCAGCCGAACTACTGCCAAAAGTGCCGGTACCGCAAGATTAAGCGTCCAGGACGGTAACGGTCGGAATTGTCTGTCCATTGTCCTGGCCTAGTATTATGTTGGGAGAAATTATGAGTTTGCAGCACCGAATTCCGTTTGCAGGGATAGCATGGATAGCGGCCCTGTTATTGGCCGCAACCGTGTCGCTTGCTCTACCCGCAAGCGTCAAAGCCTCCTCGATTGGATATAGTGCTCCGCAGCAGGACGCCGTGGAGCCGGACTCCGACCTTGCTGACAAAGCCCTTTACATTCCGTTCGCCGGCCGCGATTACCGGCTGCTCGCTACCCGGATGGGTGTGAATGCAGTGTTCGGGATCGATAACTATTCATGGAATAGCCAACTCGGTGCCGGATGGTATTCCAATTGGTTTGTAAATGAAAAGCCGAGTCGGCCTAACGGCATCGAATATGCCCAGACGATCCGCGTGCACCAGCGACTTGCTTGCGGCGCATGGCATCATGGCGATCGCGCAGCTTGCCCGTATGCCCAACCTCTGGACTACGTCTATCAGCCCGATCAGGCAACGATCGAAGCGGCTATCCGCGCCGATCCCGGCAGCTTGTGGATCATTGGTAACGAGATCGATCGTGTAGATTGGTCAGACTGCCGTGAGTTTGAGAGCGACGGTGTTACATGTAAGCCCGACAAGATCGTGCATGTCGGACAGGATGAGATTCTACCAGAGACTTATGCCCGCGCCTATCATGATCTGTACACGATCATTAAGAATAACGACCCAACCGCCAAGGTCGCCATTGCCGGCGTCATTCAGGCCACCCCTTTACGCTTGGCCTACCTCACCAGGATTTGGGACTCCTACCAGGCGCAGTATGGGACTATAATGCCCGTGGACGCCTGGAACGTGCATGCCTTTATTTTGCGCGAGGTGCGCGGCGAATATGGCGCCGACATTCCGCCCGGTTTTACTGATAAGTCAGGCTCGTATACGGAGTCGGATGGCACGACGCACATGAATCGCACGATCTTCGATCGGCAGATTCGAGCCATGCGCCAGTGGATGAAGGATCGCAATCAACAGAATTTGCCATTGATCGTTACCGAATACGGTGTTCTCTACCGTCACGACAATTTGGACAATGAGGCAGTGGTCAATGATTACATGCTATGGACGTTTGATTACTTTTTGAACACACGCGATTGTACGCTGGGTTATGTTGCTGATGATTGTGCGCTTGTGCAGCGCTGGGCTTGGTTCGCCTTGGACTCAACCTCGCAGAAGGCGGATGGTACGCTGGTATCGGCGCTCAATACCTACACGAGCCTGTACAACACGACAACACGCCAACCAATGAAGGCTGGTCTGCTCTTTGCTGACTTTGTAACGAAGAACTTTGACGCCTTGCACACCACGGCGCCATAAAATGCGGCGGGGCTATTCTGCATTCGGCCTTGCTTGGCTGCTGTGTTTCGCCCTCCTGGTGGCACGATCGTGGCTGGTTCTGCAACAGTTTCAGCTTTTCGCAGAAGACGGTTCCATTTTTCTTGCGTCAGCTTGGAACAGCGACCTGTTTACGGCAATAGCCACCCCTTATGCGGGCTATTACCATCTGCTGCCGCGTTTGGCGGCGGAGGCGGCTACACTGCTGCCTTATGCCTACACACCCTGGACTTACGCCTTGATGGCGGTGGCGGTTAACGCCACCGCCATCAGTTGGCTACAACTTCCCCATTACCGGTGGCTCATTCGCAACGATTGGTTGCGGCTGGGCGTCGTAGCTCTGATCGCGTTTTCCCCCAACATGGAAGCGGTTACGACAATCACTTATCTGCAGTGGGCGCTTGCCTGGTGGGCGGTGCTGGTCACCCTGATGCCCCTGAATAACGTGTGGCTGCGCGTACTCATTTCCATCGTCTATCTTTGCGTAATTTGGACGGCGCCCATCTTGGTACTGTTGATTCCCATCTGGGTGTTGCGTCTGTGGTACACGCGATCGCGCGGTGACGCCATCATGATAGGCGTTTTTGCATTTGGGTACTTTAGCTGTATCGCAGTGACTATGCAGGCTCCTCGCGACGTTTCTCTCCCTATCGATTTGGCTGCCAGCATTACCGATCTTTTGCGTGCCTATGCATATCGTGTGACGGGGGCGAATATCCTCGGCGTTGCCCTGACGGAGGCTGTGCACGTACAATGGGGATGGTCATTCCTCCACTGGTTTGCAGGTGTAGTCACGTTGATGTTATTGGTCGTCCTAGTCGCCTTGCATCCGCGGGGACGTACGTGTGCGGTAATCGCACTTCTATATGTTGCCATCGCCTCACTTAGCTTCTATTTGCTTCGTTCATCCAACTTTCATCTGCCTTTCTTGAACGATGACTTTCCGCTAACATTATCTCACCGCCGCTATTTCTTTCTTGCCAGCGCGTCGCTTTTTGTGCTGCTTGGCATGCTGCTTGACGAGTTGTATGTCCGTTGCGGCGAGCGCCTGGGCAGACCTGTTGTGGTGCTCGTTCTGGTGCTGTTTGCTCTGCCGTACGCACCTACCTTTGTCGACCCTGCCAATAGCGGCCCCTCTTGGTCTCCCTATGGGCAGTTCATAGACCTGTGGCACCACCCACAGCAAGGGAGCAACGTCACAGCTGTGGAGGCGTCATCGTCCAGCGGTCCTCTGCTGACGGCTGTGTCACCCACACCGACCTCTTCTCAACAGGTCTATCTGCCCTTTGCTGCCAGTACCAGCGCTGATGCGGAACTGAGCATTCCAATCTCTCCACAAGGCTGGTTTCTCAAGCTGCAGGCGCCGTCCGAGCATATGGCTTCCGTTAAAATGGAGCAGGGCTTGATCTTTGTTGGTTCACAAACGCATGCCGCGGGCGGGCTCGAGCACATAGACCTGTTTTGGCAGTACGCAGGCGAGGCTCCAGGTGCGGCGCCTACAAGCTGGCAGGTTGCTTTGTCTTTGGTAGACGCTGGTGGTACTATAATTGCCTGCCAGCCGATTCATGTTGCCTTGCCCAATCCGTTGTTGCACCCAGAACAGCTTTTCTTCTCAGAGGCCGTTATGCCCCTGCCTGTAGCGACGGCGCCCGGCGATTGGCGACTGACCGTGACGTCGAGCAGCTGCCCGGCAACAACACGGATAATTGTGCCACCTCCTTGATGAGCGCCGGCTCGCACGTGTTGTATTGGACCCGTCAGTAGCGTGATAATGAAGCGGACACTTTGGCTGTTTCTGTACAAGATCAACATTGATGCACTGCTGATCATCGACGCCTATAGTGCGCTTGTCGAGCGTCAGTAAGCAGTAAGTCGTCTGCGGTGCCACCGAGGATGCCCATACCGCCAGATTGAACCGCAGAATAGGACGGTAGCAAGTGAAAGGACAATAACTTGCTTGAACAACAGTATTTTGACCAAATGCGCTTGGGGCTGAGGATAGGATGCCCGGTCAACCGGCGACAGTTTGGAGTGATGGCTGCTGCTTGTCTCGTCGGGTTCATCTGCTTGGGCGCAGCCCAGACGGCTCACGCCGAGAAAGCAGCCCCAGCTGCCTCGATCTTTGAAGAGGTCTCACTGGAAGCCAATCCCCACAACGTGTTTCTCGAAAGCGCAAACCGTATCTGGTACACACTGCCGGCCGTAGATAAGCTGGCTTTGGTCACCGGCGACAGCGTCACCTATTACCCAGTGGATGCGGACGCCGTCAACGACAGCGAGCCGTATGACTTGGTAGTAAACGCCGGGTATGTCTGGTTCACCATGCTTGGAACCAACAAGATCGGCAAACTAGACATTGCATCCGGCAACGTGACCAGCTATGGTGTTCCCACGCCGGATAGCCAGCCCACCGGCATTACGTTTGGAGGCGGGTATATCTGGTTTGTCGAGCGCAAAGGCGACAAGTTGGGGCGCTTGGCCCCAGCGACTGGCGCCATTACAGAGTACCAGGATATTCAGGATGACGCCGGCAACTTGGTCAATATGCAAGGCGCTGAGCTGGAAGATGTAGTATACTTGGGTGGTGACGTGTGGTTTACCGGCCCCAGGTTCAAGTCTTCTGTAGCTCTCTATCGCCTCAGCAATGGCCGCTGGATAGCGGCAACAGCCGGTACTCGCGCTGCGCCGATGCAAATTGCGGTCGATAGCTTGAGCAACGTCTGGGTCACCTTCTCTGGTCTTAATCGGATCGGACGGTCGGCGCTTAACACACTGGGCAACTGGGACTTGTACAATCTTCCGCAAGGCACAGGTGGTCCCGTGGGACTCTACATCCGCGAAGCCAACGGCGTACGGGAGCTGTGGTATACGCGCCCGGAGGCGAACCGCATTGGTCGCCTTACCACGCGTATGAATGGTACGACAGTAGATGATTGGGAGACCCCGCTGCCGACGGCCAATGCTGTACCGTGGGGCATTGTGGTCGACAGCAACGGCAGCGCCTGGGTTGCGACTTCTAGTGCGGCGAAGAGTGTGTCATGGAACAAGCCGTACTATTCGTCCTTTTTGCGTGTTCCGTCGCTGATGTGTAATTCCGGAGTCTGTGTTCAGTGAGATAAGAATATGAAAATAGGTTCATTACAGAAGACCGCGCAACACTGGCTCATGGTACTTCTAGTGTTTCAGCGCGCCCATCGGGGCTGTCTTATCGTCGCCACAGGTGGCGAAAGCTGACCCTGATGTCCCTGGCGTTGGAGCTAGCATCTTCGTGCCAGTGGCGCAAAAAGAGGCGTGCACTACGCTGAAGAGCGCTGGAATCGGCGGCTTTCAGGTGTATGGTGGTGCTAGCTTTGGCAGTCCGTACTACAACGATTTGATGGAAAGCGGCGCCAGTTGGGTGCGCTTGGCATTTGATTGGTCACTCGTGGAGCCCGAGAATACGACGCCGGCGAACTACCAATGGGCACATACAGATAACATAGTGAAACTTGCTGCGGAGCAGTGTTGGCCGATCGTATTGCTGATGGAGTATAACCCTGAATGGGCATCAACGAGGTCACAAGGCCCGCTTGACAAGGCGTCGGTGGACGAACTTGCGCAGTTCATGGGTGCGCTGGCAGAACGCTATGACGGTGATGGTGTCAGCGATGCGCCCGGCTCGCCCAAGGTGGTCTACTTCGAGATGTACAATGAGCCGGATGCTCGCGCCTCCGGAGCAGTTGAGCGTTGGGGTATGCACGGTGATGAGTACGCAGAGATGCTCAAGGCGGTTTACCCGGCAATTAAGAACGGCAACCCAAAGGCGCAGGTTGTGTTTGGCGGCATTGCTTATGACTCCTTCACTGATTCGGCTGTTCCGGGAGTGTTCGTCCGGTCGTTCTTTGAGGACGTGCTAAAGGATGGCGGCGGTGCTTATTTTGACATCATGAACTTTCATTTCTATCCACTCTTCGGCTGGAACTGGACCAAGCAGTTTCCCAAGGACGGCCCAGGCTTGATAGAGAAGTTCGAAGCCATACGTGGCATTATGCAAAAATATAGTGTCGACAAGCCCATCATCGTTACTGAACTGTCCTGGCACAGCAATAAAGACGCGGGCATTTACGGCAGCAATACGTTGCAGATTCGCCTGGTGCAGCAGCTATATACGCAGGCCATGGCGGCAGGTATTTCCATGGTGTCCTGGTGGCCTCTCGCGGATCCAGGCGGTTCGTATCAGCTCGACTCTGGGCTGGTCACCAATAGCGAGTCAGGTCCGGTAACTCGTAAGCCTGCTTATGGCGCTTACCAGGTGCTAGTCCGCGAACTGGGCGGAGCGCGTTTCGTGACCGAGGTGCGCGGCGATGTGGATGTAAAGCTGTATCAGTTCGTCGATAATGCCAAGAACCGGACTATTTACGTAGCATGGACCAATCCAACTAGTATCGATACACTCTGGGGTACGCCGACTACTCCTTACCAGGATACGACCCGTACTACGACAGTCATACTAAATGGCGGATCAGCTACTGTCTACGATGCCGCCTGGGAGCAGGTCACAAAAGTATCAGATGGCGATGATGGCAAGCGCGATGGCAAGCTCAGAGTTACGATCAATGGCGACCCCAAATATGTTGTAATTGGAGGATAACTACCCGTGTCCCTCATTGTCTCTCGAGCTGTGAACCATTCTGTGAAATTACCTTCGTGGATTGTGGTGCTGGCGACGCTGTGTGCCGCCAGCGCGTTGTGTCTGGCAACTGTGCATGAGGCAAGAGCACAAGATGGTCAGGGTGCTCCGGCTGAGCATCTTCCCAAGCAGCTTCACTTGCCCTTGTTGTCCAGTATGATCGGGCAACAGCCGATATGCCGCATAGGTCTCAACGTGGCAAAGGTGCCAGTATCAGAGTTTAACTTGTCTCAGCTGCGCATCGGCTGGTATATCGACTATAAGGCCCACGTGATGGCGCCGCATCCTAATGGCGCCGCCTATGCGCCGGTCATCAACTTGGAGCAAGTCGGCGATAGTGATTACATTAGCTCTCCGAGCAAAAGTGCCCTGGATACTGCAATCGCCGATAATCCGGGGGCTGATTGGATCATTGGCAACGAGCCAGACCGCCGTTACTATCAGAACGACATGGCGCCGGCCGCCTATGCTCATGCCTATCACGATCTGTACTACTACATCAAGTCAAAGGATTCGACGGCGCGCATTTTTGCCGGCGCCATCGTGCAGCCGACACCTCTGCGCCTCCAGTATCTGGACAAAGTGCTGCTGCACTATGGAGAGCGATATGGGGAAGACTTGCCGGCAGACGGTTGGGCCATTCATAACTTTATACTGAATGAGCGTAGCTGTGCTTACTACACGGACCCGGCAATCTGCTGGGGTGCCGACATCCCTCCAGGGATTGAGGCGACCGACGGTCTCGTTATTACCACAAACGAACTGCAGAAAACGGCTGATCTAGCCTTCTTCAAAGAGCAGGTTGTCCGGTTCCGCCAGTGGATGGCAGATCGTGGTTATCGCAATCGCCCACTCTACGTCTCAGAATATGGCATCCTCATGCCAGAAAGCTATGGATTTCCGCCCTCGCTAGTCAACAACTTCATGACGCAGACGTTTGACTTCCTGCTAAACAGCACGGACGAGAAGCTGGGTTACACGGCAGATAATAACCGGCTTGTGCAGCGCCTTGCATGGTACAGCACCATCGATCCCTCGTTCAATGGAAGCTTGTACCAAAGCACGACGAACGATACGTTTGCGCCACCGTTTGAACTAACTGCCATAGGCAACAACTTCCGCACCTACGCTGAGGCCATTACGGTTACCAGTGACTTCAAGCTGCTGGGTGTGATACAGAAGGCTGGCGCCAGCCTGGCGGGAAGCCAAGGCATTACGCTGACTTTCAAGGCGACAGTTGCCAACGCCGGAAATAACGAGTTGCCGGCGGCAGCGGCTGTCCGTTTCTATCTTGGCGACCCGGCTGCCGGGGGCCTGGAGTTGGGCAGCATCAACGTACAAATGGCAGGATGTGGTAGTACGGGCACGACTGAATTCACATGGACCGATGTGCCAGCCTCAGCAAATGGGCAGTACGTCTACGCACGATTGCAGGCGCCCGGCGTTGATACGCAGACGCGCGTGCAAGTTGTGGTGGCTAGAAATTTGCTCACTATGCCTTTGATAAGGCGTCCTTGGCAGCTAAGCAGACAGTAAACACGACTACGAGTGCAGAAGCAGGTACCCGCATCTGCATTCCCAAACTAGCTAGGAGCTCGTTGCAATGAATCAGACCGTACGCTGGGGCTTGTTATCTACCGCCAGGATCAATGCCGCCCTGATTGGACCACTGCAGCAAGCGGCGCGCAGTCAACTCACTGCCGTTGCCAGCCGCGACCACGGCAAGGCGGCCGCCTATGCGGTCGAGTACCACATCCCTAAGGCATACGGAAGCTATGAAGATTTGTTGGCTGATCCGGATGTCGACGCTGTCTATATCTCACTGCCCAATTCGATGCACGCTGAGTGGACGATCAAGGCGGCGCAGGCGGGTAAGCACGTGCTGTGTGAGAAGCCGCTGGTCGTGTCGTTGGCGGAACTGGAACTCGTCGAAGTGGCAGCAGCCAAGGCCAGCGTTACGGTCTTTGAAGCCTTTATGTACCTCCATCATCCGCAGACGCGCCAGGCGCTGGAGATGGTACGCAGTGGTAAACTGGGCCAGCTGCAAACGATCAACAGCTGGTTCAATTTCTATCTGCCGCCCGTACAGGCGCAAAATGTTCGTCTCCAAGCGGGGTTGACGGGAGGGGCCATGTGGGATGTGGGCGTTTATCCGAACAGCGTCTCGATTGTCATGGCAGGTAGTGGCGCACCAAAGGGCGTATTGGCGCAACAAGAAGTCGGAGAGAGTGGGGTAGACGTGGCTATGCGTGCCCAATTGCACTTTAACAATGGGACCGTCGCCCAAATCTCGACCGGATTTCGCACCCCCTTCCGTGAAGGAGTGTACCTCGTGGGTGACCAGGGCATTCTCAATATCGTGGAGCCTTGGAAGCCCGGAGTCAACGGAACCGATAGCACGATGATCTTCACGACGCTCGACGGCAAAACTGAGACGATTATTACGCCGGCGATCGATCCCTATTCGTGCGAAGTGGAAGCCATGGAAGCGTGCGTGCTGGATGGAGCCGCACCCGTTGTGCCGTTGTCACTCAGCCGGGACTTTGCCCGTAGCGTTTTGGCCATCTATGAGTCGGCGCGGACGGGGAAGATTGTAGAGCTGTAAGGCAAGCAACGTTGTACTGCCGAGAAGTGACGGATTGGCAGGTCACTTCTCGGCAGTCTTGTGTTTAATGGCGCCGAGCGCTTGCGTGGCAACGAATGCGCTAAGCACGCTGAACGTACGAATTGACTCATAGACGACAATTGTGATGCGTGACTGGATGCTTTCGATTTTCCTGGCCGGGCCTCTGACCAGCGGTATGCTTTTCAGAACGGCATAAGGAACGTTGGCGGTTTGCGCGTGCGCCTCACCGATCGCATCAGACGTTGCGACCGTGGCATCACACAGTAAGTCCACCGCTCCCTGCATCTGTCGAACCGATTGTTCTTCCACGGCCTATTTCTTTTCTTGAGCCTGTAACCAGGCTGCGATCTGCTGGTAGACTTCCCAGTTGCGGGCGAGTTGCAAGTGGCGGATGCCTGGGAATAGTCGTATATGCTCTTCCGAAATGGCTCCGCTGTGATGGCCTGGTGCGCCAACCAGGCCATCTCCCAACAAAACTGAGACTACATGTTCTGGGTCCGCATGCCATGTGCCGCCAATCAGGTAGTGTTGGGCATGCGGAAGCCAAGGTACTGCACGGCGATGATGATGCTCCAAGTCATCCCACCCCTCATCCATTACGTCCGGCTCTAGCAGAGTGCCGTAGCGTAGATCTTTGATGCCGCGGCTGCGTGAATTGAGGGCATCGCTGATCAGCCGTGTGATTCGATTCGGAACTGCCTGCAGAATCCCAACTGTATTGTAGGTCACCCGCTCGAGGTCAGCCCCATCGTGCGGTGTGCCCAAGTAGAGAATGTGCCTGACCTGCTTTACCCAGGATTCCTGATGCTGGCCCGCGTAGTGGCACGCACTGCGCAACACCAGGCCGCCCATGCTGTGGCCGATCAGGAGAATCTCTTGCACGCGTGTGGGATAGCAGTCAAATAAGGATTGCAGCAAGTTGGCCAGTGTCCGGCCGTTTTGCGCAATCGATAACCCCGTATTGTAGCGGAGATAAAAGGGTGTGTAGCCAAACTTTGTTTGCAGCAGAGTTCCGTAGTTATCTTGGACCCCGCTCGGTTTACCCGCCTCCATTGGCACGTCAAACGACCAGATGTGTTCGTTGCAGCTTAAGCCGTGTACTAGAATGCACAGCCTTGACGACGGTTGGGGGTGAGCCCGTATGATAGATTGGCCTGTCAATGCCATTGGCCGGTCATGATGGTAGAAGGCCATGTCGAGTGCCAACCCGTTGCCGTGCTCCTGAAGATAGTCACCCCAGAAGCCATTGACGATGCTTACGCCCCATGAAGCCCAACGTGTGAGGGACTCACCGCGTTTCGTAGGTTCATATGCCAAGCTGCTTACCTTTCGTTTCACCTGCCAGATCGACCGGTCAATCCCATTCAGTGCAGTTTATACCGGATTGCCCCGGCGGGCAACTGGGTTCGGAGATAGGTGGTGGTGAGATTGCCTGGACTATGAGCGCAAGTCCATACCAATTGGCCGTTCTCGATATATGTAACGATTGAGCCCGCTGCACGATACTTGCGCGATGACTATAGTGTAAGTGGACAAGAGGAATACATTGATGACGGGAATCAAGGCCGAGGAGAATACCGCTTTCCCACGGCTAAGTGAGGCGGAAATTGCGGAATTGGACAAAATAGGCACGCGGCAGCGCCTTCGAGATGGTGACGTGCTATTTGAGGCAGGCGAAGAGCGTTGTGGCTTTTTTGTGGTGCTTGCCGGCGCTATCAAAGTGGTGGATGGTTCCGGTGACGAGGTGCAGATCGTCAGTATTCACAAGCCAAGGGAGTTTACAGGGGATGTAGACGTATTGGGTGAGCGGCGCGCGATGGTCAGTACGGTAGCGCAAGGTGACACGGAAGTGTTACATATTTCCACGGACGATCTCAACCACATCCTGAGCGAACAGCCTGCCTTAGGTGAAACGATTCTCAACGCATTTATCGAGCGGCGCGAATTGTTGGTCGATTCAGGCTTTCAAGGCTTACGCGTTATCGGATCCCAGGACTCGCGCCGAGCTTTTCAGCTCTGCGAATTTCTGGCTCGCAACCAAGTTCCCTACACCTGGCTCAAGGTAGAGACGGAGCCCGAAGCCGGTCAACTGCTGGCAGAACTTGACGTTGCGGAAGAGGATCTCCCTGTGGTGGCGTATGGCGACCGGCCGCTCCTGCGTAACCCATCGCTGCACCAATTGGCTGAACAGGTAGGCCTTAAGAGCGCGCTTGACAAAAGCATATACGACTTGGTCGTCATTGGCGCAGGACCCGCGGGCCTCGCCGCAGCCGTATACGGAGCTTCCGAGGGTTTGCGCATCTTGGTGCTCGACAGTACTGGTCCTGGTGGTCAAGCAGGCACGTCGACCAAGATCGAGAACTATCTTGGTTTCCCTACCGGCATTACCGGCGCCGAGCTCATGAGCCGCGCGGTGCTGCAAGCCCAAAAATTCGGAGCCCAGTTTTCGACACCTTCTATGGTAGAATCGCTGGTTCTAGAGGGTGAACTGCCCATAATCCACATTGAGGGCGAGGGGAGCGTTATAGCCCGTTGTGTCCTGATCGCTACGGGAGCAGCCTATCGGAAACTCGACCTCCCAGAACGCGAGCGCTTTGACGGACTAGGTGTTTACTATGCTGCCACGCAAACGGAATTAGTAGCATGTAGCGATACAGAGGTCATTGTAGTCGGGGGCGGCAACTCGGCAGGCCAAGCCATCATGTTCCTAGCTCAGCATACGCGGCGTGTAACAGTGCTGCTCCGGGGCGGCGACCTGTACGCAAGCATGTCCAGCTACCTGGCTAGGCGAATTGAAGCAGCGGAAAATGTAGAAGTGCGCTATCATACACATGTGCGACGTCTTTTCGGCGGAGAGCGGTTGGAGGCGGTGGAAATCGAGGACACGGAGACTGGCAAGTGTGAAATGCTAAAAACGCCTGCCCTATTTTCCTTTATCGGCGCTGTGCCTTGCACCAAGTGGTTGCCACCGCAGATAGAGACTGATGGCAACGGCTTTATCTGTACCGGGCGCGACATGACCCGCACTGCGCAGTGGGCGCTCGACCGGGCCCCGTTTCCGATGGAAAGTAGCCATCAAGGCGTTTTCGCCGCTGGCGACGTGCGCTCTGGCTCCACCAAGCGGGTATCGTCTGCAGTCGGTGAAGGAGCCATGGCCATCCGCTACGTGCACGAGTTCTTGGCAGAGATCTTGGCTGAGCAGGAAGACAGACGCCGGAAGGCGTCTAGCCACATATAGTATCCATTATATTCGACAAGGAGAGCAAAATGGCGCGGATCGCAATCCACGGTTTTGGTCGTATCGGGCGGTCGTTGATGAAAGTGGGGCTCAAAAACGACCTGTTTACGCCGGTTTCTATCTCCGACATCAAGGACGTGCCCACACTGGCGGCCTTGTTTGAGGTAGACACAAATTATGGACGCTGGCATGAGGAGGTCGGCAGTAACGATGCTGGTTTCGTGATTGGCGGACGCCAAATCCCCTATTTCGATTCGATGAAGGCACTGCCAGATTGGCGGGAGTTAGGTGTGGACCTGGTGATCGACTGCACCGGACGTGCCACGACGCGGCCCGGCGCCCAGGCGCATCTCGATGCCGGGGCCAAGCGCGTGCTGGTGAGCGCACCGAGCAAGACACTCAACGATTGCGATGCAGTGTTACTGCCGGGCATCAACCTCGACCAGTTCGATCCGGAAAAGCACAAGATCATCAGCATGGCGAGCTGTACGACCAATGCGTTGGCGCCTGTCGTCAAGGTCGTAATCGAGAATTTTGGCATACAGTATGGCCTTTTCTCGACCGTGCACGCCTACACTAATACGCAGTCCCTGACGGACCAGCCGATGAAGGACCGCCGTGACTCGTGGGCCGCGGCCGAAAACATTATTCCATCCTCATCAGGCGCCGCACGTGCGTTGCAGTTTATCTGGCGCGACTTAAAGATTACCGGCAAGGCTTATCGTGTACCAGTGCGCACCGGCAGCATCGCAGAATTGAACTTGGTGACCGAGCGCCCGACAACCCTAGATGAAGTCAACAACTGTTTCCGCCAGGCTGCCAACTCCGGCCCTCTCAAGGGTGTGATGGGCGTGCTTGAAGGCGAATGGGCTTCCTCGCGCATCGTCGGTGATGCACTCTCCTCGATCGTCGATCTGCCCCTGACTGCGGTGCAGGAAGGGATGTTGTCCGTCGCTGCCTGGTATGATAACGAGATGGGCTATGCCACGCGCCTGGCCGAAACAGCAGCGTTCCTGGCGCAGTAGAGCAACGAAAAGCTTCCAGAAAGCGATCACAGGAACCGGCGCGTTCCGCAAGTCGCTTTCTGGAAGCCTCAGAAAGACTCATCTAGTCAGAGATCATAGGTGCAATTCCAAACGCTGCAGATGCAGCCCACGCCCCGCGCTGGCTTAAATTTGGATTCGGACGCTCTGCCTAGGCTCAGTTGACAGGAACCACAGGCTACCCAGCACAAAAAATCGCACTAAGGCCCAAGACAACAAACCTATAAGCCCCGGCAGCAGGTAGTCTCGAAATGATCGCGTCGCAGACTATTCCGAGAATGAGGCTGGTACGGTTACCGGCCGATCTATAGCGACCAATGCCCTTTAGCGCTGTCATTTGATACAATGGTGCAGAGAACCTCACGTGAGTAGAGATTATGCAATGACTTGCAACACTGGACCGGCGCGGCGCCCATGACCCAACCCCACGTCTACCTGCCCGATCCGGCAGCTGCCTATCGGCAGCGCACCACCGATTTTGGCGCGCTGCACGCCCGCCTCGACCGCCGCGCCAAACAGAATGGTAACCTGAACTTAGCCCTCTTCTTTGCGGCGTTCGTTGCAGTCGTTATCGGGAGTGTACGCAAGGAAGAAGCTTGGTACGCTTGGGCAGGGGTGCTCGCCATCTCGTTTGTTGTCGCCGTGATCTACTTCCAGCGGCTGAAACGCCAGGTCTCCCGTGCTGCCACATTGGTCGCAATCAATCAAGAGGGCCTGCACAGGCTCGAACGCAATTGGAGTGCGTTACCCCCACCTGCGCGCGTTGGCCCACCCGGTGGGATTCCACTGCCGACAGGCGCATCCATCGATCCAGCAACGGCGGCAGATCTCGATCTGCTGGGCGTTGCCAGCGTGCAACACTTGCTAAATACCTCTGCGACTCCGATAGGTCGGGCTACGCTCTGCGCCTGGCTGCTGCAGCCTGCTCCACCATCCGTAGTGACCACACGCCAGGGAGCAGTGCGTGAATTGGCGCCTCTGATTGACTTTCGTGATGACCTGGGCGCTCATGGACGACAAATGGGGCAGGCGCAGCCTCACTATGAGAGTTTCGTCGCCTGGGCGGAGAGTACGCCTTGGCTGGTACGGCAGCCGCTGTTGCTCTGGTTGGCGCGCCTCTTGCCGCTGCTTAGCTTGAGCTTGGGAATTGCTGCATGGTATTGGGGAGATACCTACCAGGCTCTTTACTTGGCGTTGGCAGCGGTGTTAAGTGTCAGCCTCCTTCTTTCGCTGACCGTTGGGCGCCGTGCCGCAGCGACGATCTCCCAAGTAGAGGCACAACAGGACGTCTTTGCCGCGTACGCCGAGATTTTCGATCTCCTGGCGGAGCAATCGTTCTCTGCGCCCGAGCTTCGCCGCCTGCAGGCTGCCTTGACCGTAGACTCATCCGGCCCCGCAACTGATAAGGAGGCCACTCCCAGGCGTCTGCGTGCGGGGCAGCAGACGCGGCAACTACAGCGCTTGATGCCAATGGCCGCTATTCGACGTTGGATGCTCTTCTTTCCTATAGAAGTCGTCACTCTGTGGAACTTCCACTTGCTCTGGCTGCTGGAGCGCTGGCAGGTTCGCGCCGGATCGCACGTCCGTTGCTGGTTGGCAGCACTGGGCGAAATGGAGGCACTGCTAGCTCTGGGGACGCTGCATTATGACCATCCTGCTTGGGCTTTCCCTGAGCTGCGCGCCGACCCACAGGCTGCCTCTACGTCACAAGTCTTAGCAGACAACCTTGCCCACCCCCTACTGCCCCCCACCCGAGCTGTGGGCAACGATGTCGTCGTCGGGCCGCCTGGTTCGTTCCTGCTTGTCACTGGCTCCAACATGAGCGGCAAGAGTACGCTGCTGCGAGCCATCGGCGTCAATTGCGTCCTTGCCCAAATGGGTGCGCCGATTTGTGGCGCACGGCTGCGCCTTCCGCCACTTACGGTGGCGTCGAGCATGCGCGTACAGGATTCGTTGTCGCAGGGCGTTTCCTTCTTTATGGCTGAGCTACGCGGGCTTAAAGCCGTTGTAGATCTCGCTGATCTTGCTCAACGAACTGCTGCCACACCGGTGCTGTATTTGCTTGACGAAATATTGCAGGGAACAAACACGGCTGAGCGGCAAATCGCTGCCCGCCACATCATCCGCCGTCTGGTGGATGCCGGAGCTATCGGGGCGGTGTCCACGCACGACCTTACATTAGCTGCTGCGCCTGATCTCTCCTCTGCGGCGGTAGCGATGCATTTCACCGAGTCCTTCAGCCGTGGACCAGAGGGGCCGGCAATGCATTTCGACTACAAATTGCGCCCGGGAGTAGCCACCTCAACTAACGCATTAAAGCTGATGGAGGTCGTTGGGCTAACATGAAAAGATATAACGGCAATGCTACAAACTGACACATCCTGTATCATTCCGCCACAAAGGCAGTCTGATAAAGTATAATCGCGATATTTCTACATGATGACGTAATCCTGATGGAGGCCGCATGGACACATTGTCACTCGTTTTTTCATTGCTTGTGGCGCTGCTATTTGGCGTCCTGATCGGCTGGTGGTTTGCTCGCTCGGGAAAGAAGAGCTTGCAGGACCGAGTGCTGCAACTGGAAGCTGAACTGCGCGATACACAAAAGCAGTATGATGCCGCGCGGACTGAGTTGCAGCTCCAGCATGATGACTACGAAGCCAAGCTCAAGACAGTACAGGTCGATATCTCCAAGCGCAGTGCAGATATTGACAGCGAACGCAGCCGTATTGCGAACACGGTTGGCGACTACGAATCTCGCGTCAACGAGCTGCAGGTAGCGTTGGATGGCGAGCGAGCACGCACGCGTGACCTGGAAGCCGAGTATGGCGTTAAGCTCCAGACCTCGGAAGAGAACCTCCAAGCACGCCTCGTGGAACTCGACTACGAGCGCCAACGTAGCGTCGAGCTGCAAGCAAAGGTGGATAACCTGACCGCTGAACTGGCAGCTGGAACCATGGTCACGGCCGATACGGTGAAGGTAGGCATTTACGACACCGACGCCACGCTGGCCGGTGAAGTTGTCGCAGCGGCAGCGGTTGTCCAGGCTGTGAGCGACGGCGAAAAGGAGCAGCGCACTGCCTTTGTGGATATTGGTGCGCCGGCAGCCACCGACATCGACGATCTGACCCGTATCAATGGCATCGGACCACGCTATGCGGCTATCTTGGCTTCGGCTGGTATCACTACCTATAAGCAGTTGGCACAGACTGATCCGGCCGAACTGCGCGATATGGTGGGAGCCAAGTCCTGGCAGGTTATCGACACGCCCACATGGGTTCTTGATGCGGCACGCCTCGAAGAGCAGCCGCGTTTGAAGGTCGCCGGCGACGATCTCATTCGGATTGAGGGCATCGGCCCGCGCTACAATTCGCTGCTGCGAGCTTCAGGCATCACCACCTTCGCCCAGCTTGCGGCGACCGACGAGGCGGTCTTGGCAGACATTATCAAGGCCAAGGCGTGGCAGAAGGTAAACTATGCAGAGTGGAAAGAGCAGGCTGCCCTTGCTGCAGCCGGGAACTGGACCGCGTTCGACACCCTGCAGGCACAGCTCAACCAGCGCCAGGAAGGCGACCTCGTGTTGATCCAGGGCATTGGTGATACGGCCGCTGCCGCTTTGCGAGCCGGCGGTATCGACGGTTTTGCTGCCCTTGCTGCAGCCACACCAGAGCAGGTCAACGCCATCTTAACCAAAGCTGGCTTGCGCACCGGCAACGCCGCAGCCTGGATCGCCGAAGCGCGCCAGCGCGCCAAAGGCAAGCGTGTCCAGCGCCAGCGCACTGTTCGCACCGGACAGGGTGTCAAAATTGTTGAGGTCTCCTGCCCGCAGGACTTGGCGATGGTAGACGGGATCGGGACGGTTTTCGAGGAAAAGCTGTTCAATGCCGGAGTCGGCAGCTTTTGGGAATTGGCGGGCATGCCAGACGAGGAGCTGATTGAGATTCTCGACCTCAAGCGCTTCCAGGGTGTAGACCTGGCCGCCATCAAGGCCGATGCCATACGTCTGGCCAACGAGACAAATAGTGCCGGCCGTGTGTGGGACGGTACGCCGCCCGACGACTTCGAGATACTGGAAGGCATCGGTAACATCTACGAGCGCCGACTCTATTCTGCCGGTATCTGCTCGTATACGACTTTGGCCAATGCCACGCCCGAGCAGCTCGCCGAAATCTGCAAGGCGCCTGCTTTCCATCGGCCTGACTACGGCTTCTGGATTGCCCAGGCTCGGCAACTGGTGGCGACAACCTAAGTAACCATAGGCCACTGGCTCGCTTGCACAAGAAACCGGGTTTTTTGAAAAACTCGGTTTCTTTATGGCGTCTTCACCCGTGACATCTGCACCAAGTACATGGCTCTTGCACCCCACTAAATACTGTCGCCCTCAGCAAAAATACGTCCCTGGTTCGTTCAAACCAGGGACGTACCATTCTTGTATTTATCACCCGTCATTGTTTGTGCGGCGTAGCACAGATGCTGAGGGTCTCGAGCGGAATACGACCGGTCGCCCGAATTTCATGCGGTTCCCCCGCCTCGATCAACAGCAGTGACCCCGCCTTGATGTCCAGCCAGCAGCCGCCAATATAGGCGCGCCCTTCGCCGCGCGTGACGTAAACCCACTGGTCACTGGCTTCGTTGGTGACTTCGTTCTTGGCAACTGATTTGCCCGGCTCCAACACCATCGTGGCCGCCTGCGATCGTCCTGTATCGGCGAGCACGCGATAGCCCGCCGGCGGCATTACGGTATGCAATCTCATACGTTCCCCATCTTTGACGCTTCAGTGTGTGTCACAGCGTTGCGCATCGTGCCTTCGACGAAACGCTTAAAGTTCTCCAAATCATGTTCCAGCCGGCTTTCGGGGTTGGCGAATAGTGCAGCCACCACTTCTCCCGCTATGCCTGCCGGCGGCACGTAGTGCACGGTTACCGTCACCTCGGTTTGGTTATCGGGCAGTTCGTTGAATGTTACCTGGCCACTCGTCTTGACATTGGTGTCGTCTGTGTCGATGCTGCGCCAGGCGATTCGCTTGTCGGTTTCCATGCGCGTCGTTTCCGCGTCCCACTCTGCCTTATAGCCCATTGGCCCTTTCATCACCCAGTGGCTGCGATTCGTCCCTGTTATGGTGACCTCTTCGATGTACTTCATGAACTGTGGAAACATCGCAAAGTTTGACCAGACGGCGTAGATGTCCGACGGAGCACCGCCGACAACGATGCTCTTAGTTACTGGATTCGACATTTTTGTTCTCCTTCAGCTCTTAACTTGCACACGTCAGGCCTTCCCGGGCGGATCACTGGCCGGGAAAGACTCCCATGAGGCTTGCTCAACCGGATCCATAGCCCGCTCGCGTTCCATCCAGCGCTTAATCTCGCCATCCTCCGCCTCGGCGGCGCCAATGCGATCGGCCGGAGCCACGCCACGTGAGCCGTCCATCGCATTATCTATGCCACTCGACAAGTCCTCTTGCCCGCGCGTATTGATGTTGGCGCGCGTATATAGGGCACAACGACCTGTAATGCCACGAAAGAGCAAGTAGGCGCTCAACAAAGCAAGTGTCGTGTAAACGAACAGTCGGCGTGACAGCAAGAGAAGACCGACTGCGCCCGCCAGAATGGATATCAGGCGCTCGATGTTGCCTACGTTCATCGGCTGTACATCAAATTCGGAGCCGGCAATTTGTGCCACTTTGTCGGCTGCCGCGCCGAACTGTTCAGACTGCATCGTCATCATCTTTCTCCTTTGCCAATGCACTTCAATTGCAGTGGTAAGATACACGTAGTCCAGAATTCCGTCACTGGACGCATGTACAGCATCAAGGTACGAACGAGGATATGCAGCCATTGTCGTGGTATGATAGAGTGCCCGCCGCTAGAGCGGATGTAGTGGTCTATGCCCATAGGAGGCATATATACAATCTTGAAGAGGAGTTGATTATGCAGCGAGCTATCGTGGGCCTTCTGCTTGCTCTCCTGCTGTTGGCGGCCTGTAGCTCACCTACACCCGCCCAGCCGCAGGCCAGTGAGAGTGGTAAGCCCATAGTTACCGTGTACAAGTCGCCTACCTGAGGCTGTTGTGGCGACTGGATTACCCACCTGAAAGACAATGGCTTTGCCGTGCAGGAAGAGCAACTGCAGGACCTGTCACAAGTCAAAGCGAACTACCAGGTGCCGGCCGAACTCCAGTCGTGCCATACCGCCATCGTGGATGGCTATATTATTGAAGGACACGTTCCGGCCGCCGACATCGATCGTCTGCTGGCCGAGCACCCCCAGATTGCCGGCCTTGCCGTACCCGGAATGCCTGTTGGCGCTCCCGGCATGAATGTTCAAGGCATGGAGCCGGAACAGTACGACGTAGTTACCTTTGACAAGCAGGGCCAAACCAGCATATTTGCCAGCTATCCCGAGGATGAAAAACCCTGAAGGGATGACGGCGCCATAGATTCGAGTGTAGATATGGACCTTTTGATCCCTAAGCCTGTCTCAGTCGTTAAGACTGAAGGCGTCTTTACGATTATGCCCGCAACGACGATCGTGATTTTTCCTGCTACGCCGGCCGTGCGTAGTGTGGCTGACCAGTTGGCCTCACTGATGCAGGCCACGGCAGGCAGCAAGATTGCGATTCAGGAGGGCGCCGGCGGCAGCCACGGGCAGATAACGCTGCGACTGCTGCAGGCGACACCAGGTGAACCATCGCAACTCGGCCGCGAGGGCTATCGCCTGCAGATTACGCCTGACGGCGTGCTGGCGGAAGCCCTGCAGCCTGCCGGCTTATTCTATGCGGTGCAGACACTGCGCCAGTTGTTGCCTCCGCCGGGACACGCAGGCCCAGTGAGCACGCTGCCGGGCGGCGAAATCGTGGATTACCCCCGTTTCGCTTGGCGTGGAGCTATGCTCGACGTGGCGCGCCACTTCTTTGGTGTGGAGGATGTCAAACGCTATATCGACCTGCTTGCGATGTACAAGCTGAATGTGCTTCATCTGCACTTAGCGGATGACCAAGGCTGGCGTATTGAGATTAAGTCCTGGCCCCAATTGGCGCTGGTTGGTGGCAGCACCGCGGTAAACGGCGAGGGAGGAGGATACTATACGCAGGCGCAGTACACAGAGCTTGTCGCCTATGCGGCAGAGCGTTTCATCACCATTGTCCCTGAAATCGACTTGCCCGGCCACACCAACGCTGCCTTGGCTTCCTATGCCGAGCTTAACTGCGACGGCGTGGCCCAACCGCTTTACACCGGCACAAACGTCGGTTTTAGCTCGCTCTGCATCGACAAGGAGATTACGTACGACTTCTTGGACGATGTGCTACGCGAGTTAGCGGAGATGACGCCGGGATCCTACATCCACATTGGCGGCGACGAGGCGATGGCCACCCCGGCCGACGCATATCTGCGCTTTATGCAGCGTGTCCAGCCTATCGTGCAGAAGTATGGCAAGCAGGCGGTCGGCTGGGAGGAACTTGGCCAGGCGCCGTTGCAGCCAGGCACACTGGTGCAGCAGTGGAACACCGATCCCTCACGCACCGTCCATACGTTGCAGGCTGTCGCACAGGGTGCAAAGGTGATCGTTTCCCCCGCCTCGCGCACCTACCTGGACATGAAGTACACTGCCAACACGCCCTTAGGCCTGCAATGGGCCGGGTTGGTCGAGGTGCGCGACGCCTATGACTGGGAGCCAACCAGCTATATGGATGGCGTCGGTGAGGCGCAGATTGTGGGTGTGGAAGCGCCGTTGTGGTCAGAGACCCTCCGCACGCTTGACGAGATTGAGTATATGGTCTTGCCGCGCTTGCCCGGCATCGCCGAAATCGGTTGGTCGCCACGTGAAGGGCGCAGCTGGGAGGAATACCGCACGCGGCTGGCTGCCCGGGCTGTGTATTGGCAAGCACTGGAATTGAATTACTATCGTTCACCACAGGTAACCTGGCCATGATGATCCTCATTGCAGGTCCATATCGTTCTGGCACCACTGACGATCCGGAGCTCATTGCGGCGAACGTGCACGGCATGACGGAGATGGCGCTGCGCGTGTTTCGCGCCGGTCATCTGCCTGTCATGGGGGAATGGTTTGCCCTGCCGCTCATCGAACTGGCGGGTTCGCAGCGCATTGGCGACGAGATTTTTAACGAAATATTTCACCCGATCTCGCGGCAGCTGGTAGAGCGTTGCGATGCGGTTCTGCGAATTGGTGGCCCCTCAAGCGGCGCAGACGAAATGGTGAGCTTGGCCCAGCGGCATGGCAAGCACGTATTTTATCGGTTCGAAGATCTGCCGGCAGCATGACATTACAAGATACTCACAAGATCGCGAAGCCCGAGGTAATGAGCCCGGCCGGTTACTGGCCGCAACTGCATGCTGCCGTCGAAGCGGGGGCGGACGCAGTGTACTTTGGCCTCAAACATTTTACAGCGCGCGCTAAGGTTGGCTTCTCGCTCAACGAACTGCCGGATGTGGTGACGACCTTGCACAAAAGAGGTGTGCGCGGCTACGTTACCTTTAATACGCTCGTTTTTGACCATGAGTTGGGAGAAGCGGCTAAGTCGGTGGCGGAGATTGCGGCCACTGGAGTTGACGCAATCATCGTTCAGGATGTGGGCATTGCCCAGTTAGCCAAGCGCATTGCACCCGATCTGGAGGTACATGCTTCGACGCAGATGAGTATCACCAGCGCCGAGGGCGTGCGGTTGGCGCAGGAGTTTGGGGTCTCGCGGGTGGTCCTCGCCCGTGAGTTGTCGCTCGATGAGGTACGCTCCATCCGTAGCCAGACCGCCTGCGAACTTGAGATGTTCGTGCATGGCGCATTGTGCGTCTCCTATTCCGGTCAATGCTTCTCTTCTGAGGCATGGGGCGGGCGCAGCGCCAATCGCGGCCAATGCGCCCAGGCTTGCCGGCTTCCTTACGAGCTGATGGTGGACGGGCAGATGAAGCCGTTGGCAGATGCTCGCTACCTGCTATCGCCTGGTGACCTATTCGCACTCCACCAAATTCCGGAAATCGTACAGATCGGCATCTCGGCGCTTAAAATCGAGGGGCGTTATAAGGACGTAGATTATGTGGCGCTGACCACGGCTGCCTATCGCAAGGCTGTTGACGAAGCCTACGCCGGACTGCCGATCAGCGCAACCGCCGTAGACGATGTGGTCTTGGAACAGGTGTTTTCGCGGGCTTGGGCCCTACTTCGTCAGCGGCACGAACCACCAAGAGGTGGTCAAAGGCCGCACCCCCCGCCATCGCGGCGTGCATATCGCACGTGTCGTGCGCGTACTGGCCGACCGAGTGTTGGTGGCGCCTTCCGAGGCGCATGCCCTGGCCCCGCTGAAGCCGGGCGATGGCATCGTCTTTGATGCAGCTGACTGGCGCAGCCCAGAGGAGCGTGAGGAAGGCGGCCGCGTATACCAGGTGACGCCGGCCCGCAACGGCCAATTGGAGGTACAGTTTGGCAATGGGGCAATCAACTTTGCCCGCGTCCGCCCAGGCGACATCGTCTGGCGCACACACGATCCGGCACTGGACAAGGTTGTGCGCGCGTACGTCGATGCCCCCGCCCCTGTGCATAAGCAGCCCGTGCAGGTGCGTGCCGTGGCCCATGAGGGCAAACCGTTGCTGTTGGAGTGGTCGCTGTTGGAGCAGCCGCATGTGCGCGCGATTGTCCAATCCGACACTTCGCTGGCGCAAGCTGCGAATAGAGGGGCAGACGCCGATAGCCTGCGTGAACAGTTGGGCCGTCTTGGCAATACTGCCTACGTATTGCAGCAACTGGAATTTGAAGTGCAGGGGCGGCCATTTGTTCCCGCCTCGTTGCTCAATCAGCTGCGACGTCAAGCAGTTGACTCACTGGCCGAGCAGCAGGTAAAGGGCAAGCCGACAGCAGTGCATGAGCCTGGCGCAGTGCTGGCCGATGTATTGGCGGACACTGCCCGCCTGCAGGCAGACAGACGGTCCACGTCTCAAAGCCACCTGCCGTCTACTGCGGTGGTGGCCCCCGAGCTCCAACTCCACTTGCTCGTCCGTACGCCGGAGCAGTTGGAGGCAGCGCTAGGGTTGGCGGCGAACACGCCTTTGGGCAGCATAACACTGGATTACCTCGACCTGTATGGCTTGCGTCCCGCAGTGGAACTTGTTCAGACCGCGGGCATCACTGTACGTGTGGCAAGCCCGCGTGTTCTCAAACCAAACGAGCAGCGCATCGTCAACTTTCTGCGCCGTCTCGATTGCCAGGTGCTGGTGCGATCTGGTGGGTTGCTGGAAGCCTTCCAGGATGGTGAGCGCCCAACATTGATCGGCGACTTCAGCCTCAACGCTGCCAACATATTGAGCGCCGCCAGCTATCTGCGGCTGGGTATCGAGCGGCTGACACCGACACACGACCTCAACGCTGCGCAGGTGGCGGACCTTGCACGCGAAATCGGACCGCAAAAGATCGAGGTGATCGCCTACCAGCATCTACCGGTCTTTCACACCGAGCACTGTGTGTTTTGTCGCTTCCTATCCACAGGCACAAGCTACAAGGATTGCGGCCACCCCTGCGAGAGCCACCGCGTGGCTTTGCGCGACGACCAAGGCCGCATTCATCCGGTCATGGCCGACGTTGGCTGCCGCAATACGGTCTTTGGGGCACAAGCACAGGAAGCCAGCCGCCATCTCGACCTTTGGCGGCAGACCGGTATTCGCCACTTCCGGCTGGAGTTCGTACACGAGAATGGCGCCGAGCTGCGCCAGGTCGTGGAAGCCTTCAGCCAGGCGTTGGCTGGACGCCTATCCGCAGCGGAGTTGGCACGGCGGCTGCAGCGCATCGCCCCACAAGGTACGACCGAAGGCAGCTTGTTTGTGGCCGGGAACTATTTGGAGTTGCCGCTTCTACAATGAGTGAACAGAACCCGCCTGTCGTTATCGTTCGAGTGATGGAAGAAGAGGACGTAAAACCCATTGTGCGTGCGTTCGCCGAACAGGGGTGGGACAAGCCCGAGCGACAGTATAGGCATTACTTGGAGGAAAGCCGGCAGGGATTGCGGCAGGTGCTACTTGCCGAGCATCAAGGTGAGTTTGCCGGCTATGTGACGATTGTCTGGGAATCCGACTATGCGCCCTTCCGGAACGCGAGAATCCCAGAAATTGTAGACTTTAATGTGTTGATCAGGCACCAACGCCAAGGCGTAGGTACCGTTTTGATGACTGAGGCGGAACGGTGCATTGCTGTCCGTTCGCCCATCGCTGGGATTGGGGTTGGACTGACTGCCGACTATGGCGCAGCGCAGGTCCTCTACGTCAAACGCGGCTATATACCCGATGGTAGAGGGATGATGCAGAACGGACAGTCAATTCGGCAGGGCGAGCAAATCATGGTAGATCATGGCCTCGTCATCTATTTTACTAGACCAGTGTGAGACACATTATGTTCATTTGGGGGCGGGCCATCTTTGCCTGACGACTGCAATGACTGCATCTGCGACGGGTACCGGCATTCAATTGAGTAAGCGCTTCTATTGGGAAGCTGTGCGCCCTTTGCTCGATCAGCACTATCCAGACTTGGCGCACTCGGCCGCGTTGATTGGTGACGGTTCGGAAGTGCTTGGCTACGACGACAATATTTCCACCGACCATCATTGGGGCCCACGCGTGCTGCTGTTTGTGCAACCGGAGGATTATGACCGTGTTGCATCTTCGCTGCGCCAGTTGCTGGCTGATCGCCTGCCACGCCGGTTCGGTGGCTTCGCGACCAGCTTCACACCACCAGACCCCTTGGATCACGGCGTCCAATTGTTGCAGGAAGTAGAAGATGGACCCGTCAACCATCGCGTGGATGTGCAAACACCGGCACAATTCGTTCGGCGCCAGGTCAACTTTGACATAGCGCAGGCGCTGCAGCCGATCGATCGGCTTACGTTTCCCGAGCAAAAGATCTTGTCTATTACGGCGGGCGCTGTCTTTCACGACGCTATTGGACTGGCGCAGGTTCGCAGCCTGTTTGCGTATTATCCACACGATATCTGGCTCTATCTGCTTGCCTCAGGGTGGGCTCGCCTCGGCCAAGAAGAACATTTGATGGGCCGAGCAGGGCAAGTTGGCGATGAGCTTGGCTCGGCGCTGATCGGCGCTCGCCTCGTGCGTGATGTGATGCGGTTGTGTTTCCTAATGGAGCGCAGCTATGCACCGTACCCCAAGTGGTTTGGGACGGCGTTTCGGCGACTGCGCAGCAGCGTCGAGCTATACCCTGTCTTGCAGAGAGTGCTGGCGGCCGCAACCTGGCAGGAGCGCGAACAACATCTCTGCATCGCCTATGAGCATATTGCCCGCATGCACAACGGTCTCAACTTGACGCGGCCTCTGCCAGAGCACACTCGCCGGTTCTTTGGCCGCCCTTTTCAAGTTATTGCCTTGCATGGCCATGTTGATGCATTGTGCGAACATATTCAAGACCCACAGGTGCGTGCGCTGGCGAGTGATCGGCGCATCGGCAGCGTCGACCTGTTTAGTGACAATGTGGATTTGGTTTCGCACAGCCGAATTCGATCCACGCTGCGCAAACTTTATGAGGTAGAGGCATAAATGAGCTTTGAGGGGAAAGTAATTGTAATCACGGGAGGGGCCTCGGGCATGGGAGCCGCCAGCGCTCGCTCTTTCGCCGGAAAGGGAGCCCAGGTTGTGATCGTTGATCGCAACGCTGCCGGCGCCCAGGCACTTGCAGAAGCCGTAGGCGGTCTAGCACTTGCCGGCGATGTGAGCCAGTCAGCCTTCTGCAATGAAGCTGTCACTTGCGTGGTTAAGCAATATGGTCGGCTGGATGTGCTTGTTAATGCGGCCGGCATTATCAAGCGCACCGACGCCATTCACACCAGCGACGAGGCCTGGCGCCAGATCTTCGGCGTTAATGTGGACGGCATTTTCTTCATGTGCCGCGCGGTATTACCACATATGATCGAGCAACACAGCGGCGTTATTGTTAACTTTGGCTCGATCTGGGGCGACATTGGTTCCGCCGGCGTGGCAGCCTACTGCGCTACGAAAGGGGCCGTGCATAACCTGACGCGCGCCATGGCGCTGGATCATGCGCGTGACGGCATTCGTATTCTGGCCGTCTGCCCTGGTGAAGTTGACACACCAATGCTCTCTTCGGAGCGCGCCGCCCCCCACGCGTGCCTTTCTTGATGACCTTGCCGACCGCACGATACCGGTTGGCCGGCTGGCGCAGCCGGAAGAGATCGGCCGTGTGGTCGTCTTCTTAGCTTCGGACGAGGCGTCCTACATGACGGGAGCACTCGTGACAGTTGATGGCGGCTTCACGGCTCGTTAGACCGGGGACACACAATGCCTAACCCGACACGCGCCGATCTACTGGCAGCAGCGCACAAAATTGTGCCCGACGTGATTGCTCCGAACCTGCGCATCCTGTTTTGCGGCATCAATCCGGGGCTCTACTCTGCCTACACCGGCCACCATTTTGCCCGCCCGGGCAATCGCTTTTGGCCTACCTTGCATTTGGCTGGTTTCACGCCGCGGTTGCTTAGTCCCGCCGACGAGCAGGAATTACTGCCGTTGGGCTATGGCATCACGAATCTAGTCCAGCGTGCATCGGCTACGGCTGACGAACTCACAAAAGAAGAGTTGGCTGCAGGGGGTGAGCGGCTAATGGCAAAGGTCGAAGCCTACACCCCGCAGGTGCTGGCGGTGCTGGGCGTAGGCGCCTATCGCAGCGCCTTTGGCAAACCGCGCACGGCTATAGGGCTGCAGGCGGAGAGTATCGGCACGGCACAAGTCTGGGTGTTACCAAATCCGAGCGGGCTAAACGCACATTACACGCTAGAGGGGCTGGCCGAGGTCTTTGGCGCACTGCGCAGCGCAGTGTAAGCATTCACGGATTCGGGTCCCCAAGCATAAGGAGAAAGGTACGGCATGTCTCGTATTCTCGTAACCGGCGCCGCCGGCTTTGTCGGCTCGCACCTAAGCGAGCAACTGCTGGCGGTTGGCCACTCCGTTGTCGGGGTGGATGCCTTTATTCCTTACTACCCGCGGCCGATCAAGGAGCGGAACCTCGCAACGCTGCGCCAAACGTCACAATTCAGCTTTCACGAGCTTGATCTGCGCAGCGCCGATCTGGCTGCCGTATTAGATGGCGTCGACATAGTCTTTCATGTCGCCGCAATGGCGGGCTTGCTCAAGAGCTGGCTGCAATTTGACGACTATATGACCTGTAATATCCAGGCGACACAGCGCTTGCTTGACAGCGCGGTAGAAGCAGGGGTACGCCACTACCTGCACTGCTCGACCTCATCCGTCTACGGCCGTTATGCAACAGGAGATGAGACGTCGGCGCTGGCTCCTGTGTCGCCCTATGGAATCACCAAGTTGGCTGCGGAGCAACTAGTGCAAGCCTATGGTCAGAAGGATGGCTTGAATTGGACTATCCTGCGTCTCTATTCAGTCTATGGCCCGCGCCAGCGTCCCGACATGGGTTACAACATTTTTATTCGTAAGCTGTTGACCGGTGAGGAAATTGTGATCGACGGCGACGGCACGGACAGCCGCAGCAATACCTATGTGATGGACTGCGTGCGCGGCCTGATGTTGGCCGCCGACCAGCCGCAGAAGAGCGCGGGCCAAATTTTTAACATCGGCGGCGGTGAAGAGGTAGATGTCAACCAGGTGTTGGCAATGCTCGAGGAGCTGACCGGCGAAACGGCGCATGTGCGACATGGGCCGCAGCGCCCGGGCGACCAACGGCGCACGGTAGCCGACACGACTAAGGCGCGCAACTTGCTTGGCTACACAGCACGCACCGGCGTGCTGGATGGGCTGCGAGCCCAAGTAGCATGGCAGCGCTCTGAACTGGCGCTCTAGCCTGTAGCCCTGCCGCCGGCACTGTCTACGCGCCTAAACGCTCGGCAATCGTCACAATGTCCGGCTCGACCAGCACCGTGCTGTCAAGCAGCACGACCGTCGGTACGCGCGGCCTGCCCGGGGACAGACGCACAAGGTCATCGTAGCCCTCTTCGTCACGGTTGATGTCCACCTCGCGATAAGGCACCTGCAACGTCTCAAGCGCTTTCTTGACGCGCCAGCAATCGGCACAGAACGAAGTGGAGTAGATCAATACCATGTGCCACGGTCCGTGTCAATACCCAGCACGACGAACAGCAGTGGACCGCCGCGCAGGATGACGCCGCGCTCAAAAGTCTGCACCTCGGCGGGCTGCGCTGCTTCTTTGGCCACTGCCCAACCTAGTTTCTCGCGGACTTCTTGATTGTCGCGCCACACCTTGCCAAAGCCGCGAATGGGCTGCATCTTGCCGCCAGGCGCTGCAAAGGCTGGGTCGCTCTCGCGGTCACCCTCTTTAAATGTATCGGCAAACGAACGCCATGTGCCGTCGTTGAAGAACACATAAATCTGGCTTGTATCCTCCCGCCACACCATCGTGCCGTTTTCAAATCGTTGGTATGCTCCGCCGATGGTGCTTGGATTGGATTGGCGGGCCCAGCCCAAATCTTGTTGCGCACGCAGGTTATTTTGCCATACCAGCGCGGTGGAACCTTCCGGACGGAAGTATCCGGCCGGCGGCTCACCTGCCAGTGCTTCGGCGGGAATAGTTGCAGTTGGGACAGGGGTTGCGCTTGTCTCCGTACTGGTCGTCAATTCCGTGAGACTAGGTGCCGGTACAGTTGGTGTTGCCGTCGGTAAGCCTGCTGCCGGCGTGGTTGCTTGAACTGCCGGCGGTGTGGCAAGCGGCGACGCGGCCCGGACTGCTGCTGTCGACGCAGGCGCAGCTTCCTGTTTATGATTCCACTTCATTTCGCCAGGGTCCAGCACCCAGATCTGGCCGTTGGCCGTGCCAACAATCAGGCGATAGGTGCCATCGCCAAGCGACGGTGAGACGGCAGCCGCAGTCAAGTGATTGGTGTAGTTCAACCCATCCAGGCGGGAATCCTCCCAGCTTGACCAGGTTGCGCCGTCGTCACTGCGCCACAGGCTCTGGTTGCCAAAAACGAACAGAGTGGGAACAGACGGGTAGCCAGGCGCGGTCAGCAAGTCGTACAGCATGTCGCCTTCCGGCAGGTCGATTGACGCTGTGACCCAGTTGCTCCCATCGAGCATTACTTGTACGCTGTCCCCGCTGGTGGAGATGTTGGCTGGTTGGCTGGACTGCGCCGTAAATCCCGGCAGCAGTTCGCTCACAGGTGGCATCGGTGTTTGACCCGCGGCAGTGGACACATTGCCGGTGACGACCATGGTCCAAGTAACGCCCCCGTCGAGTGATTGCTGGTATGAGTCGCCGGAGAGTCCAGATTCGACATCGTAGAACTTGGCCTTCACCACCATGGTTTGGTTGGACGCAAATTCCGGCGCAAAGTAGAAGTCGGTGATACGCCGGTGTTCCAGGTCGGCCCACTGTGCCTGCCAGGTATCGCCGCCATCTTGGGAGCGCCATACGCCTTCGCCCCAGTAGTCGCTACGGCTGCCGCCGGCAAAGAACGTCCGGTCGGCAGCGTAATTGGGCGAGAAGGCCACGGTCCAGGTGCTGCCCTGGCCTTGTGGCAGGCCGCCCTGCAGCCGCATCCAACTTTGGCCGGCATCGGTCGAGCGGTAGATGCCGGCCCCGCTGACGGCAAGCAGTGTGTTGTCATTGGCGAAATCGGGCGACACAACAACCTGTTCGATAGGCCACTGCTGTGGCAGCAGTTCCGGCAAAGCGGGATCAGGAACCTGGAGCTGTGCGCCTTGCTCGGCGAGCACATAGAGGCTGCCCGCACGCCGGCCAAAGAGTAGTTCACCATCGGCTCCGGCAGCGAACAAGCAAGAGGCCGGCCAGCGGCCGATCGGCACCAACGTCGCCAGGTCGAGCACTGTGCCGTCATAAAGGTAGCCTTGACCTGTATGGGGATTAGCGTAGTCGATGCGCAGCCCATCGCGGAAAGTGATAGGTTTGCCCTCTTGATCTGTTACGCGCAGGTTTGAGTAAACGACATAGCGGTCAAATACGGCATTGACATAACGACGCTCGCCGATGGCGCCCACCAAGCTGCTTTGTGTGCCACAGTCGGCCTGTACCTGAGGTGCGATGGCTGGGTCGATCTGTTTCATCGTCGCGGCATCATAGAATCGGGGCGGCTGGACTGTGCCGCACCCTTTGCCTGTGCAATGTTCGCTGATATCCACCATCACTACCTGGTCGGTGGGATAATACTGGACCTCGTCCACCCAAGGGCAGCCATTGCACCACGCCAAGCCGTTCTGGCTCCCGTCCGTAAGTTCGGGAAAGAGATCGGCGGTGACCTGACGCGTCTCGGGGTCGGCGCTGTACACCGTATAGGCAACGATCAACAGCTCGTCGCGCAGCGGGTTATAGATCGGTGCGCCAGTCTGCGTAAAGCTGGCCGTCTGCTGCAGTGTGGCTCCGTCGACAATGCGGACGCCCGGCGCATCCTCGGTGGTGCTGATGCCGTACGGTTCACCGACAAACAATCTGTTATGTTGAGAATCGATGGCGAGCGCCCGCCCTGCAATTGTGCCCATCTCTTCCAGTGTGGTCGTATCGAGCACGTGGATCAGGCTTTCCTCGCCTTCATTCACGTTTGGCTTGTAGACATAAAGTCGCTGGTGGTCACTGTCTAGCTGCAGCCAGCCGCCGTACGGCAACGTCTTGAACGGCATGTAGGTTGTGGCATCGACCACATGCAGCTGGTCATTACTATCAGTAACAAATATTTGGTTGGTGGCGCGGTCAAGACGCATGTCATACAGCGTCTCCCCTTCTGGAGCCAAGTTCAGAGTAATCAGCAGTTGAGGCAGCGGACCTTCACCTGCCGATTGTAGCGCAACGACGCCGGCGGCCGTCGCGCCGGACGTATCAGCTTCCGGCAGCGGGACAGATTGAGAAATCGGCGTCGAAACAGGCTCGGCAGTAGGCATTGGCGTCGGCGTTGCAACGCCGATTGTAGCCGATAATTCCGCTACCTGTGTGGACAGTTCTGCATTCGAGGTCGCCAAGGCGTTGATTGTAGCTTGCGCCCCAGGGTCAGGAGTCTCTTGTGTATTGCTGCAGCCGGCAGCCAAGCTCAAAAAGAACAGCGTTGCGACGACTGTTCGAAAGATATGGGGCGTGCGATCTGTTTGGAGTTGTGACATGGACAACCTCCTCTGTAACAACTTCCGCTGAAGTGGTCTCACCTATAGTAAACCACAAAGATGGGTCGAAGGGTTCCCATGCGTCGTCTGCTGGGTTGGCACAAACGGCAAGATTGATTAGAATGGACGATCGAACCTGCTGGAACTGGGCGCAGTGCGAGCGTCTTATCGCCCCCGGCGAGAGGATCGGGCACTTAACGTGGCTAGGATGTACGGTCCGTAATTCTGTACCTTCCAGTCGCCGAGTTCAGAGATCTTCGCCAGCTCCGCTTCGTTCGCGGGATTGCGTTGCGCAATTGTGAGTAATGTGCTGTTGGGCAAGACGATATCGGGTTGTACATCTCGCTCACGCGTGGCTTCGCTGCGCCATTTGCGCAGTGCATCGAAGCGGGCCATGGCCGCCTTGTCGAGCATCAGTTCGGGACGCGCTTCATATTCGGGTGGCTTGGGCAGTGGATGACGTTGTCCCTCTTGCAGCGTGCGCAGCAGTACGGCGCCATAGCGGTCGATCTGGCTAGCTCCCATGTCGGCAATGTGGCGCAAGGCATTTTGGTCAGTCGGCAGTTGCTTTGCCAACTCGATCAGGGCAGTGTCGCCCACGATCTTAAACGGCGGACGGTTTTGATGGCGAGCCTCAGCTTCACGCCACTGCCAAAGTGCTTCAAGCACATTAAGACGCTCACTGGGCACATCTCGCACCGACTTCATGCTCCAGAAGGTGCGCTCTTCGACCGGGCGGGCGCTGTAATCGATGCGACTGAGGTGGGCAAAGGCGTTCAACGCCTCCTCCCAGCGTTTGCGCTGCTTGAGTTCCGCAATCAGTCGTTCGCGCAAAACCGGTAAATAGTGGGTGTCCATCTGGGCATATGCGATCTGTTCAGCGGTAAGCGGGCGTTTGCCCCAATTGGTGCGCTGCATGCGCTTGTCGCTGACAATGCCGAACTGTGCTTCGAGAATAGCGGCCAACCCCACCTGTTTCCACCCGAGAATGCGCGCCGCCAGTTGCGTGTCAAAGATTTTGGGGAAGGTGAAGCCGAAGTTACGATACAAGAGCAGCATATCGTTCTCGGCCGCATGCATGATCACTTCGACACCCGGCGTGGCTAGTAACTCGCCCAATGCCGACAGGTCGGTGAGCCGCAGCGGGTCCACGAGATAATCGACAACGCCGATAGGATCGCTATTGTCGTCGCGCGCACCTACCGATAGTTGAATCAGGCAGATCTTTGGATAATATCTATAGAGACTGTCACTCTCCGTGTCGAGCGCCACAAGCTGGTGCTGGCGCAGATGGGTGAGCATCTGGGCGTAGGACTTGGGCGAGTAGACAAGGACAGGGCTGCTGTCGGGCTGTGCGGCCATCCGCTGACTTTCTAGATCGCGTGCGTAAGGGCACGCTTGTTCACATGTTGTTGCCTTCGCTGCCAGATGTTACTCCGAGTACCTACCAGTGTCAAACAAATCGGGCCGGTCTTTCACGAAACAAACAATACAAGAGATAAGGGGGGTTTGTGCAAACAACCGATTCGCCTGACATTACCACAGAAAGTAGCCCTGCCGTGCGCGCACGCAGGGTTGGCGCGTGGCCCAGTCTTCTCCGCTCGGCGCTATGGGCTTTTCTTGGCCTGGTGGCGTTCATCATTATTTTCAACTTCTTGCTGCCCAACATTGGCGACAACCTGGACGAGGGCGGACTCATCGCGCTAGGGCTGATCTTCAGCCTCATTCCGGCGCTGCTTTGGCTCGTCGTCTTCTACCGCTTGGACGAGCGTGAGCCCGAACCGAAGCAGGTAGTGCTCGCCGTCTATCTAGTAGGGCTTCTATTGGCCGCGGCCATCTATCCGGCAATCGCACAAGGGCTCTATCAGGTCGACAACTGGCTGTACACAACCTGGTGGGGCCAATTGTTCGGCGAGGTGCTGTTGGTCGGCGCCCTGAGCATGGGCATCGTCTACGCGGCCGTGCGCGGCGTCGTCTACTTCAGCCCTGAATTTGACGAGCGCCTGGATGGAATCATTTATGGCATGGCGGCAGCCCTTGGCGTCGCTACCGTGGTCAATTTCCTTTACGTTCTTCGCCATGAAGGTGTAGACCTGGATATCGGCTCGATCCGCATGGTCGTCAATGCGATGGGTTATGCCAGCTTTGGTGGCGTTCTCGGCTATTTCATGGGCCAGGCGCGTTTCGAGAAGACTCCCGCCTATTATCTCCCGGCGGGCCTAAGCCTGGCGGCATTGCTGACTGGGCTATACTTCTTCTTACTCGACCGCACTGCCGGCGACGCGTTTGGTAATAACGGTGGGCGTGACCTGTTGCTGGCTGCTTTCCTGGCCTTGTTAGCTGTGCTGTTGCTAAATTTCCTGATCAACCGCACGAATGAAGAGACTGATCGCGTGGCCGGCTTGACCCCTGCCGGCGATGCCTGGATTCCTATTGCACCGGTTGCCACGGTTACCGGTGTAATGGAAGCTACCGGTGCGGGCAAACGCCTGACGACAACCGGAGCTGAGGGAGCGAGTGGCAGCGACGCTTCGTACGCGGCAGGCGACGCCCCCGGCAGCGTTACCTATGTCGATGCCAGTGCAGCTGCCGACCCATCTAGCGACGCGGAACAAGTGAGTGGTTCCTATGTCGATGCAAGCAAAACGGCAGGGACTGCCGGCGAGGAGAAATAGCCATGTCGATGTTGCTTGAACGCTTAACCAAACCCAGCCCAACCAACGAGGAGCCAAGTGCAAGCGAACTGCGGCGCAACGATTTGCTGGTGGCAGGTGTCGTTCTGTTTGCCTTGTTCTTAGCTTTTGGCATTCGTAATCAGGTGCTCAACGCCAGCAAATCGGTGCGACTCGGGGAAAACCTGCCGCGCATCTCCTATCCTGATCGCTGGCGCGTGCAAAACACCGACGGGGCTCTGCTGCACGCGATTAACGCCGGCAGCCCTAGCACCTTTGACACGCAAATGCTGGTCACGAGCCGGTTGCTGCGCAGTGATGAGACGCTCGAAGACGCACGTGCCGACCAGGGAATCAAACAGGCTACGAGCTTGAACGGGTATCGGGAACTGTCGGCAGACCGTATGGCAGTGCAAGGCGGCCAACCTGCACTGGTCACCACATACGCCTTTGTCGCCGATCCCACGCTCGATATGGGAGCAATGGGACTGCCGGTCGTGGTGGAGGCACAAGACATCATGTTCCTCCAAGACGGCCAGTTGGTAGTCGTAACGCTGGCTGCCGACGCCAACGACTGGGAAGACGAACAGAACGAGTTCTCCATCATAACCAACAGTCTGCGTTTACAACCAGTGGCCGACAGCGACAGCCTGATGGTAACGCCGACGCCTGCGGCCAACTCAGCTGCTACGCCGGCAGGCGAGGATGTACCGGCGCCAGGAGACACAAGGGGAGTAGAGCCAGGCGCGCCCCCAGCGGATGTGACCCCGCAACAAGGCGACAGCTTTGGAGGGTCACAAGCAGGCGACGCCGGAACCAGTTCAACAAACAGCCAGGACGAGGGAGGCAATTGATGAACCCGCAGCGCACTTCGACGATGCGTATGCACCGGTGGATGCAATGGAGCGCCGTGCTGGTGATAGCTGTCATGCTCCTGCAGGCAAGCCCTGCCACTGCCCAACAATGGAATCGCAGCGCGGTGAAGCGTGCCTTGCAGGCTACTGTGCTCGTACTGGTGCCTGATGATAACGGCGACCTTTACGATAGTGGCAGCGGCACTGTATTGGATGCTGAACGCGGAATCATCCTGACCAATTATCATGTGTTAGGGGATACGGACAGTGGCGAGTTGTACAACCGTGATGGCCTCGCCTACATCGCTGTTAATCCAACTGACCTGCGCGGTGCGCCGGTCATCAAATACGTTGCCAAGATGGTGCAGGGGACGCCGGACCTAGATTTGGCCGTTGTGCGCGTCACCGGATTGGCCGATGATGAGAATACACCGTTGCCCAAGAATCTGGGTTTGGTATCGGTGGACCGGGGCAACAGCGAAGACCTGCTGCCTGGCGACCCATTAGCCGTGATTGGATTTCCGGGACTGGGTGGCTCAACGGTGACCTTCACAGATGGCGTCGTGTCCGGCTTCTTGGACGAGAACGATGACGGCGTATACGAGTGGATCAAGACCGACACGGAAGTCAACCCCGGCAATTCGGGTGGATTGGCTATCGATCAGCAAGGCGACTTTATCGGTGTACCCACGGCTGGCTATTCGTGTGCGGATGTGGCGGGCAAAATTAGCCTGATTCGCCCAGGCACCTTAGCACTTGACTACTATGACCGCGCTGTGATGGGGCAAGAGACTGACAGCAATACTGACAATAATACCGGCCGCAGTACAGGTGGCAAGCTTGGTGTCGGCGGCGTGGCGACGCGCCCGAGCCGGGAAACGAATACACCCAGCGAAGATGTTTTTGGACCGATCACTTTTGCTGCCGGCGTTACAGACGATGACCAGCCAGTAGACACCGGCAACGCGTTTGTGGAAGTCGGCGAAGTCTACGCTTTTTTCTCAGTCACTGGGCTGAGCGAAGGGACAGCGTGGCGTACGCGCTGGTTGCTGGAAGGCCAACAAGTGCTAAACGAAGATCAGACGTGGGAAGGCGGCGACACCCCCTCGACCTGGGTGAGTTTGAGCCACCCTGACGGCCTGCCCACCGGCGAGTACACCCTTGAACTGTACGTGGGCAGAGATTTGGTCCAGAGTGGCGGCTTTGTGGTCGAAAAAGGCAATGGGCGCAGCCAAAGTGGCGCTGACACCATCAACGTTACTGGTGTCGTGCACGATGCCGACAACGCCCGCAAGACCATTGCGGGCGCCACGATCGTCTTTCTCAACCCCGGCGTCACTATCCAGGATTGGGTAGATTCCGATTTTGACGATGTCATGGTTGCCGCCAGTGGCAAGAGCGCTCGCGGCGGCAAGTTTCAGCTAGATGGCAAGCTTGCCCCGGGCGAGTCGTATAGCGTGGTCGTCGTCCACGACAACTACCAATCACTGCAGGTAGACGGGTTTGAGATTCCGGCAGATGCGTCCGACCCCTACGAGTTGGATGTACCGCTGGAAAAAGGATAAGCCGCGCCAATAGTAACTGGCCCAAGCAAACCACTTGCTTGGGCCAGTTACTATTGGCGCCTATGTACGAGTTCGATGGTCTAGGTATGTAGAGGGGATTTCGCGCCTCAGTCGGCGTAATCTCCCACGTACATCGAGTAACTGTCGTCGTGCGGGCGATCCCAGACGTGAATCTCCTCGTGCGGTACGGCTTCACCGAGGATCGTGCCGTGACTGGGAGCCGGCAGCGGACGCGGATGCGACGCGGCGAGGCGCTCGATCAATACGGGAACCGGCACGTGCTCTGCTTCCGCCAACGTACTTAACTGCTTATACAGATCAACCGGAAGCTCCAGGGTTGCTTGGTCCTTCATTCGTTTCTTCCTCCATTGGCATTGGGCATGTGTGGCATCAGCTCTGACGCCCAGGCAATAATTCCGTAACAAGCTTCAGTCCATGCCGCAACGATCTCATTCGTCAAACAATCTCATTTTGCCTCTTGTGACGCGCTGCGGCAAGGGACATGTGTCCTACCTTGCCCGGGACAGCCGCCACTGTTATAGCGGCAGCATATTGCGGTATGATTGCCATAGTGATTCTGTCGCTGCGTTTGTATTGACGATTCCGAAATTTCTGCTAAACTAAGAGCACCTCATTGTTCCACACGCCTTTCCAGACTCCCGCAGTCGGAAGACGCGCAACCGATATTGACTAGCCAAAGAGAGCTTGATCGACCATGGCGCAACTGACCAATCAGGCACAAGCTATCCCCAGTGACCTTGCCGCACAACGTACCGGTCGCACCAACTTGAAATTTATCGTCGGCGGCTTCCTCCTGATTGCCGTCGTCGTTGCTTTGATTGTCCAGGCCACGATGTCGACCGGCGCTTATTACTTGACTGTAAATGAAGTGCATTCGGGCGCCGCCAATCTTGTTGGCCAACGTGTGCGCGTAAACGGCGCTGTGGTGCCGGGCAGCGAAGATTGGAATGCGCAGGAGATTACGTTGCGCTTTGCCATCAGTGACGAGACGAGCAATCAACAATTGCCGATCGTTTTCTTTGGCCCGAGGCCTGACAACTTTCAGCGCGCAGCGTCTGCCATCATCGAGGGAGAACTTCAGGCAGATGGTAGCTTTAAGGCCGAGACTTTGCTGTTGAAATGCCCCAGTCGCTATGAAGAAGAGCCTGAAGAGGTATTTGCCAAGGCCGCAAAGTAGCGAAGTACGTGTTTTCTCACCATACAGGCGGAACTAGCATCGCTGACAGTGTATAGTCTGGCGCATCAAGACTGTGCCAAGATCGTCCTCACCGTCCCAAGATAGACTCGATCCCAATTTTGCCATGCGCTTGACTTTAACCAAACAACAGGTTTTTCGGGCTGCGACTGTGACATTTCTCGTCATTGCCACGGCTTTGCTTGTGTCCTTTGCTCCATTGGCCCTGCCGTCTGCTGTAGAGGCACAGGATCAGCCGTCCGGTCCAATGGGCGCTCCCTCACCCGCATATGACCCCGCCCAAGTGACTGTTCCCTTGAGTTCGCCGATGGCGCTTGCCGGTAGTTCGATCTATCAGGATAGCTGCGCCCCCTGCCATGGCACAGAGGGTTTGGGCAATGGTCCGACTGCCAAAGACTTGTCGGGACCACCCACCGCATTTGCCGATCCCACCGTGATGAATGGCCTCAGCCCGGCACAGATGTTTTTCACCACCAAGTACGGCCGTATGCAAAACATGATGCCACCATGGGGGCAACGTCTTGATGACAGCCAAATATGGGATGCTGTTGCCTACGCTTGGAGCCTTCATACGCAACAGTCGGCAGTTGCGGCAGGCCAAGAACTCTACAACGCAACTTGTGCCAGTTGTCATGGAGAAACCGGTAAAGGCGATGGGCCTGAGACGGAAGGTACGATCGTCGACTTCTCCAACCAACAGTACGCGATCTTTCAGAGCCAGACTGACTGGCAAAGTGGCTGGCAGGCAGAACATCCTCAACTTGGCCAGGAATGGTCCGCAGATGACCGCGACAATGTGCTGGAATATATCCGCACCTTTAGCTATCTGCCGCCTTGGGAATCACCGTATAAGCCGGGAAGCGGCGTGATTACCGGCACGGTGGTGCAAGGTACGCAAGCAGGATCCCCAATTGCGGAGTTACCGGTTGTCCTGGAGGCATTTGTCGGTTTTAATCAGGTGGCATCATTTACGTCGACGGTCAGCGCCGGCGGTGTCTACACTTTCGAAAACCTGGCCACCGACCCCAGCATTGCATATGTGACTTCGGTGGGTTATGACGGTATCAGCTACAGCTCCGACTTTGTCAGCCTCACACCGATCACGCCGACTCTGCAAAGCCCGGTTACCATATTTGGCACGACGGATGATCCATCCAACATAAATATCAGCCGCGCCCACTGGATCATCGATCATCAACCTGGCGCCTTATTGGTCGGCGAGATATACACCTTTGGCAATAGCGGCGATCGCACCTTCATTGGTCGCCGGGTCGAAGGAATGGATGAGCCTGGCACATTGGAGCTACACGTGCCTGAGGGGGCCGCCGAGATCGCCTTCGATAACGGGGCCTTGGGTGACCGTTTCCAGCAGATAGGCAACACGATCTACGACACGCTGCCGGTAATTCCCGGCTCAGACACGCGCCAGATCGTCGTCAGATATGCGATTCCTTACAAAGGAGCCGCGCTGGATATCAAGCAAGATTTTGCCTATCCCGTCGATCAATTGAGTCTGCTGATCGCAGACATTCCGCAACTCAAGGTAGATGCCCCGGAATTAGAGTCCGGCGGTGTCCAAGATCTGCAAGGGCAGGCCTTTCAAATCTGGCGCAAGACTGCATTTGCGCCGCAGTCAATCAATATCAAAATGCAAGGCTTGCTGGAGAACGGCGGCATCGATCCGCGTGCCGTAGCAGCCGATAGCAGTTCGTCTGCAGAGTTGGGCGCCGCGCCACCACCGCTTGACTCGTGGGTGACGTGGGTCATGATGGCTCTTGTCGGGGCGGGCCTATCGGCTGCAGTCGGTCTGGCAATGCGGCGTAACAGCAACTCACTCGCAAACACGCGTGTTGATCAAGACGAACTGCGCGCACAATTGTTGAGTCAAATCGCCCTTCTAGATGATCAACATGCGCTGGGACAAATAGGTGACGCAGACTGGTCGGCACGACGGGCTTATTTGAAGTCGCAGCTCATAAATGTAATGCAACAGCAGGGCAACTAGTCGCGGTGACAACTTGTCATGGGTAGTGCATAGCGTCAGGCTGTCTCGGCCCCTAGCCACCTGACCAGGTAAATAACCGGTCCAAAGCACGATGGCACTGGGGGCAATACCCTATATCCTATTGGGGGGATCCCCCATCTATTTTTCGTTTCGAGCGAGGAGGAAACAATGCGTAGGCTTATCGTCCTACTCGTTGTCTTGATTGGAATAGCACTTATCGCAGCATGTGCAGCACCGGCCGGACCTCCAGGGCCTCCGGGTGAAGTTGGCCCTCCTGGCCCAGCGGGACCAGAAGGTCCAGCCGGGCCGGCGGGACCTTCTGGTCCCGCTGGGCCCGAGGGGGCCGCGGGCCTGGACTATAGAGCCGCCACCTTTGTGGGCAGTACTACCTGCAGGGAGTGTCACGAAGAACTCTATGCTACCTACGAGGAGAGCGGCCACGCCTCTGCGCTCAGCCCCGTAGTAGATGGTAAGGCACCGGCCTTTCCCTTTACGAAGGTCAAGGATGCGCCGGAAGGTTATACCTGGGACGACATCCTCTATGTAATCGGTGGTTACAACTGGAAGGCGCGCTTCGTCGATAAGCAGGGAAATGTCATTACGGGCGCCGAAGATGCCAAAACTCAGTACAACCTGCCGAACAAGCAGCTAAAGCTCGGCGACGATTGGGCCGCCTACCATCCTGGCGAAACCGTGGCGTTTTCGTGCGGCAGCTGCCACACAACGGGTTACATCCCTGAAGGCAATCAGCATGGCTTGGCTGGACTGGTAGGCACTTGGGCCGAAGATAGCGTGGGCTGCGAGGCCTGCCATGGGCCGGGCAGCAACCACGTGAATGATCCTTATCTCCAGCCGATGACGATCGAGCGCAGTGCGGAACTGTGTGGTGATTGCCATGGCCGCGGCGACACCTCTCAGGTCATTACGTCAACGAATGGCTTCATCTCGCACGCGGATTTGAACCTCGTGCCTTTTGAAGGCAAGAAACACCTTTTTAACTGCACCGATTGTCATAATCCGCATTCGACCACCGTAGCGGCCAAAGGCTTTGGCGCAAAGGTGGAGTGCGAGGCCTGCCATCTGAACGAGGCCTCGAATCAAAAGATCACCGATCGCAAGCATGCGCAGTGCGTAGATTGCCACATGCCCAAGCTAATCCAGCAGGCAGTCGCCGACCCAGAACGGTTTGCCGGCGATATGCGGGTGCATACGATGGTCATCAATCCTGCGCAAGTCCAGCAGTTTGATAAGAAGGGCAATTTGGTTGGGCCTTACCTGGCGCTCGATTTTACATGCAGAGGATGCCACTATGAAGGTGGGCGGGCGCCTGCATTTGACGACGAGCGGCTCATCGAGGTGGCGACCGGCTTTCACGATCGCGCCCTGACGGGCAGTGAGAACGAGAAGTAGTAAACCGCAACCAAAACACGGCGATAGGGTGCTGTTCGATGCGTAGTCTTACTGGGAGGATAGTCTCAGCCGGATTCTTCGGCGTCACATTGCTATTCTGTCTACATTTCGCAGGCAGCGGAACGACGTGGGCACAGAGCGCAACGGCGAATCAAACAGAGCCAACACCTACCGTGACGGCTCCTGCCGAGTCAACTCCTGCCGAGTCAACTCCTGCCGAGTCAACTCCTGCCGAGTCAACTCCTGCCGAGTCAACTCCTGCCGCAATTGATCCCACCGAAACGCCTCCCGCTGCCACGGCAGCGGGGGCGCCATCCATGACATCTTCCGATCTTACTTATCCTCCGGCGGATCTTGCCTGCCGTGACTGCCACGGCGATAAAACGGACATGTTGACCCTGAGTTCAGGTGAGATCATCACCCTTGGCGTTGACCTGGCGACGTTGGATGCATCGCCGCACTCCTCGCGGTCTACGACCGGTGCGGTCGCCTGTAATGACTGCCACCAGAACGAAAATCGCTATCGCTATCCTCATCTGGAGAATCCAGCCCAGACACAGCATGAATTTGCGCTAGCAGTATCGAACAATTGCCAGAACTGTCACTACCCGCATTTGCCCTTCCATAATGCGAAACAGACCGACTACACGCCGCCGGCTTGTGTCGACTGTCATGGCAGCCATGGGATAGACCGCGTGGAGAACATCGTCGACAGTATGCCGACGAACTGTGTGAAGTGCCATACAGATCAGACACGTGAGTGGGCCACCACATTCATTGCGCCGCGCGCTGGCTTTGGGGCAGGAGCTGAAGGCTATATAGGAAGCGCTCGCTGCAATGGCTGTCATGAGGACAACTACGGCACATGGCAGCATACGTTGCATGCCAGGCTGATACAGGATCCCGCAAAGGATCCTAGCGTGGTTGTCGGCGACTTCACGCAAGCGGATCCTGCGCTTACGTTTGGCTTGACGGATGTGGCTTATACCTTGGGTAGTCGCTGGTCGCAGCTCTATCTCACGCAGACGGTCAGCAATACCTTCACCATCTTGCCCGCACAATGGATCGTGGCAACCGGCAAATGGGAACCGTACCACCCGGAGGACTGGTCGGCCCGCGATTGGCGCCAGGAATGCGGCTCTTGCCATGTTACAGGGCTGGAGACGCAGGATCGGACCTTTACCGAGTTTGGTGTTGGCTGCGAAGGCTGTCATGGTCCTGGTGCGGCCCATGCTGCTGATCCAGAAAACGTCAAACCGTTTGCGGAGGTAGACGACCAGGTGTGCGGCGCCTGCCATAGCCGTGGCCAGTCATCCGATGGCCATCCATTCCCTGCTACTTACCGGCCGGGAGATACACTCACCGATCACTTTACTTTTACGACTTCGGACGATGCAGTTTGGCCCGATGGCAGTGCAAAGCTGCATGAACAACAGTACATGGATTGGAACATTGGCAACAAGATGGCGCAGTCGGGCAAGGTGAACTGCACGACCTGCCATGCCGTTCATGATGCTGGTGTGGCGGTGGGGCAGATAGTCAAACCGCTGAATACGCTTTGCCTCGACTGTCATACGCAGCAGGGCGCCCTGGTCCAACATACGCCTTTCCATGAGACCGCAATGCAAAAGCAGGATTTCTACTGCACCGATTGCCATATGCCAAAGCTGGCGACCAACGCCACGCCATTTGACATGCGCAATCACTCCTTCTTACAGCCGAATCCGCAAGCCAGTGTAGATCATAGCGGCGTCGAAAACATGCCCAACGCCTGCAACCAATGCCACACCGGATCGGGCGAGACAGCGGAATGGGCCGCACAGACCATCTCTTTTGCTCAAGCCAAAGTCACGCCTGTAGCCGGTGCCTACTACGGCCCTGGTCCGACGCCCACATCTCCCCCTCCGCCGACGCCGATCTCTTCGGTAGGGCCGCCGGCGGAATTTGACAAGCTTGAAAACGGCGTTTGGATACGCCGGTCAGTGATTGCAGTAATCTCGGCGGGCATTATCTTTGCGTTCGCTTGGGCCTTCTATCGATTCCGTACGCGGGGAGCGAGGAATGTTTAACTGGTTCGCACGCCTTGGGCAGTGGATCGATACTGGAATGCGCCGCTTGGGCCGTGGTCTCCGCCGTTTCTTTTGGCCTGATCCCGGTGCGTCTGTAGGGCGTCGAATGCTGCCCTACGCTTCGCTGCTCGGCTTTCTTGCAGTAGCTTTCGCCGTTGGCGGCGCAGGGTGGGAAATCACGAACAGCAATGAGTTCTGCGGCCTCGTGTGCCATACGATGCCTCCGCAGTACGAGTCGTTCGCTAGCTCGCCACATGCCAGAGTGAAATGCGTTGAATGCCACATCGGCCGCGCCACGATTGCGACTCAGTTTTTCCGTAAGGCGCATGACCTCAGCCATGTGATCAAATTCGCCGGTGCCGACTATGAGACGCCTATCTATGTCAAGGGCCTGCGACCGGCACCTCAAGTGTGCGAGAAGTGCCACAACCCCGAGAAGTTCTCAGAAAACAGCGTTAAGGAAATTAAGACCTACGACGCTGCCAAGAACAATGAACTCTCTACAACGTATCTGTCCTTCAAGACCGGTGGCGGCACACAACGCGAGGGCCTCGGTAAAGGCATTCATTGGCACATCGAAAACGACATTGAATATATCTACACCGACGACCCGCATCTGCAGCAGGAAATCCCGTGGGTGAAAGCCACGCGTGCGGACACCGGTGAGACGGAGATCTTCACCGACATCGAAGCCAACCTGCCAGACGACTTCGCCGAGACAAACGCTAGTCGTGCTGTTAAGATGGACTGCATGACGTGCCACAATCGCAACTCGCACGAGTTCAAGTCACCTGACGAGGGTATCGACGATGCTATGGCGCGCGGCGTGATTTCGCCCGAGATCCCATACTTTAAGCAAAATGCCATGGCGATCATGGAACGCGAGTATCCCACCATGGACCATGCATCGAATGCCATCAAGGGTCTCAAGCAGTATTACACCACGAACTGGCCCGACTACTATAGCGCTAATCAAGATTTGGTTGATAAGGCCATCGAGGAAATAGACACTATGTACAAAAAGATGGTCTATCCCGATATGGAGATCAACTGGAACACGCATCCCGATAATGTTGGTCACAAGAACTCGCCAGGCTGCTTCCGTTGCCACGATGGCAAGCATATGAATGAGCAGGGCGAAAGCATCCGCGTCGAATGCAATCTATGCCATTCGATCCCAAGTAAGGCGCCACAGGATGGCAGCACTGCCTACATGGCGCTCAGCGAACCATATGAGCCAGCGTCGCATGTAGATTCAAACTGGATTGCTCGCCACCGCTATGAGTTTGACGACACCTGCGAAGGATGTCACACCGTTAGCGACCCAGGTGGAACAAGCGACGCCAGTTTCTGTTCCAATAGCAACTGCCACGCTGTCGACTGGAAATACGCGGGCTTTAGCGCATCGAAGATTGTTGAAATGACCAATTTGTTGTCTGAATCGCTGCCTGGATCAGAGGCGGCTTTGACCTGGGACGACTATGTCGGGCCAATCATGAAGGCGCGTTGCGCGTCGTGTCATGGGGGTACCGCGGGCCTTTATTTAGACTCCTATAGTGGAGTCATGGCTGGCGGCAATCTCGGGCCGGCAATTGTAGTAGGAAATGCGGAGGAAAGCTTGTTGGTTCAGCTCCAGCGCAAGGGGCACCCCAACAGCTTGCCGCCGGAAGAGTTAGAACGGATTATCCAATGGATCAATGCAGGTGCGCCCGAAACACAACCACAGTCTTAAGACTAATACCATTATTTGTCGCGACTTTTGTCGTTGGCCTAGCAATTGTCTTCGCGTGGTCTCCAGCCCAGGCGCAGGCAGAACCACCACTGCCGCCCGACACGGCTTGTAAGCTTTGTCACGTCGATACCACCGGCCAGCATGCGTTTGCATCGGGGGAAGTCGTGACTGCCACGGTAGACCTTGATACGCTGGCCGCATCGGTCCACGGCGACGATGCTGCGCAACCAGTCTATTGTACCGACTGCCATCAAGATCGCCGCCGTTATCTCTATCCCCACCAGACCGCTGGGGAATTGACGCTTGACGAGTTCAAGTCTGACATTGCCACCACTTGTGAGCAGTGTCACGAGCCGGCTTCACTGCATAATCCCGGCCATTTGCAGTCGCAGGACAACCCCAATATCCCCTCGTGCGTAGATTGCCATGGCGGCCATGCTGTAGCTCCAGCAGCAGCGATGAGTGCTGATCCAATCGGAACCTGCAAGAGCTGTCATCAAAGCTATGACGATCCAAAGGTCCAAAGCGTCCATGACGAGCTCGTCGCCAACTTGCAGCCCAACCAAACCTGCCAGACCTGCCATGCCAGCGAGCCGCAGTCGGCAGATGCGAAATGCAAGACGTGTCACAGCCTGATGACGCGGCAACTCACTCTCTCCTCGGGTGAAACCGTTAGCCTTGAGGTGCATGCCTCTGACGTAATTTCCTCCGTGCACGGCACGCGTGTGGTCGACGGACAAAAATACCAGTCCTTGGAGTGCACAGACTGTCATAAAAGCCAGGCATTTAACGGCTTCCCGCACCCAGACCTCGATGCAACGTCGCGCCGCGAATTGACGGTGAACATGGAACAGGTTTGCGCTGAATGTCACGAGGAGATCGCACACCGCCAGGCAGATGGGGTGCACGAAAAGGCCATCGCCAACGGCAATCTGGATGCGGCGACTTGCTTTGACTGCCATGGAAATCATGCCATCCAGGACCCTGATAAACCGCGCGAACGCGTGTCTCAAACCTGTGGGAAGTGCCACTCGACAATTAACGACCAATATGCCCACAGCGTGCATGGCGAGGCGCTGCTGGGCGACGACAACCCAGACGTGCCAGTGTGTACTGACTGTCACGGCGTGCACAACATCGCCGATCCCACCACGTCAGCATTCCGTTCAAATTCGCCTGAGATGTGTGGCAAATGCCATGCTGACGCCGCCAGGATGGCGAAATACAACATCTCGACGGATGTGTTTAATACGTATGTCGCCGACTTCCACGGCACGACGGTCGAACTGTTCGAAAAACAGCATCCGGAGCAGGAAACAAACAAAGCGGTTTGCTATGACTGTCATGGTATCCACAACATAAAGGCTACCAAGGATGAAGGCTCTCAGGTAGTCAAGGAAAACCTATTGGTCACGTGTCAAAAATGCCACCCGGATGCTACGGCGAATTTTCCTGATGCTTGGACGAGCCATTTCAAGCCCTCCCTGCAGCACAATCCGCTCGTATACTTTGTCGACCTCTTTTATATGATTTTGATTCCGCTCACTGTCAGCGGTTTCCTCCTCTTTATCGGTACGGACATCTTCCGGCGTTTATGGGAGCGCATCCGTGGGGGAAAGCACAAAGAATTATGATACAGCAACAAGTAGCACAGCAACAGGAGCAAGCGCCCGAATCGGCTCAGTCGGCTATGCATGTGTCCCCCAAGCCTCATGCGTACCAACGTTTTAACGTCTTCCAGCGGCTGGAACACATACTGCTCTTGGTAAGTTTCACGGTGCTCGGCGTCACGGGCCTGCCGCAGAAGTATTCGGCCCAGCCATGGGCGACAACCATGATTGGCGCCATGGGCGGCATTGAGACTACCCGTCTCATCCATCGTTATGCGGCTGTAATTCTGCTGGCCGTCACCATCTATCACTTTGTCGCCGTCGCCTATCGCATCTACGTCAAACGAGTGGCGATGACGATGCTGCCTGGATGGCAGGACGTGAAAGATGCGCTGCAAACGCTTGGCCACAACATTGGTCTGTTCAAATTGGCGCCCAAGATGGGTCGCTACACATTTGGTGAAAAGGTGGAGTACTGGGCGGTCATTTGGGGTACCGTCATCATGGCTATCACCGGCTTTATGTTGTGGAATCCAATCGCCACAACCTCGTTTTTGCCCGGTGAGTTCATACCGGCCGCAAAAGCTGCACACGGTGGCGAAGCACTGTTGGCCGTGTTGTCAATCATCACGTGGCACTTCTATAACGTGCACCTGAAGCACTTTAATAAGAGCATGTTTACAGGTGACATTTCGCGTCACGAGATGGTAGAAGAACACCCACAGGAACTGGCACAGATCGAAGCGGGCAGAACGAGCCTGGCGCCGGATGCTGCCGCGCAACGTCGGCGAATGCGCGTTTTTGTCCCGTTTGCCGTGGCATTGTCGCTGGCGCTGCTCCTCGGCTTGTATCTGTTCGTAGCTTATGAGCAGACGGCGATTCGGACTATACCAACCGAAAACATTGAGGCATTTGTTCCAGCAGCGCCGAATCCGGTCCCCTGAATGCAACCGTAAACAGGCGGGAAGGCGGGCTCTCGAGGTAAGCTTGTATTGGGGCACATTGTGGTGTAAAATTATAACGTCCCATGCGTAGTGCCCCCAAACCGGCTTCCGTAAGCTGTATTGTGTATTCGTGTGAGTGTCAGCGGTCTGGTTGACTAGCTATAGCCATGTAGCGCCATGCGCGCAAGGAAAGGAGCAGCTTGACAAAACACAGACAGCATCGTGAGTCCGTTCGATCTTATCTTGTTTTGTAAGACCGTCACAAAGGAAATGGGGGTTCAAGTGAAACGTGTCCTATTTCTCGCGGGCGTGGTCGTCGTGCTATGTGTTGCTATGCTAGTGTCGTACGGGTCGGCCCAAGCGGCCGATGCCTCATCGGGGTTCCTCGCCGCTCCTGCTCAGGAAGGCGACGCCACCGGTACGCTCACTGTCACAGTCCCGTTCCTGGACGCATGGATGGGTTCCGGCCACGCAGATACCACTGCCGAAGCCTTCAACCATTGGAACGAGGAAGACCCGGCTGAAGTGCCTGCCGACTGCGCAAAGTGCCACAGTAGTCCCGGATACCAGGACTTCTTGGGTGTGGATGGCAGCGAAGCTGGCAAGGTGGACGCCCCGGCGCCCATTGGCACGGTTGTCGACTGTGTAGCGTGTCACAACGACGTCACGCTTGTGAAAGACAGTGTTACCATGCCCAGCGGCCTGGTCATCTCTGGTTTGGGCGATGAATCACGCTGCATGGAGTGCCACCAAGGCCGTGAATCCAAGGTAAGCGTTGACCAGGCGATCACCGACGCCGCAGTAGCGGACGACGATACGCCGAGCGAGGAACTTGGGTTCAAGAATATCCACTACTTTGCAGCCGCCGCGACCAAGTACGGCACGCTGGCTAAGGGTGGATATGAGTACGATGGCAAGGCATACGATGGCATGTTTGCCCATGTTGAGGGCTTTACAACATGCATCGAATGCCACAACTCGCACACCTTGGAAGTCAAGGTTGAGGAGTGCAAGGGCTGCCATGAAGATGTCAACACCGTTGAGGACCTGAAGAACGTCCGCATGGCCGGCTCCGAAGTGGACTACAACGGCAATGGCGATATCGAGGAAGGCATCTCCTTTGAACTGGCTGGACTGCAGGATGTCCTGCTCCAAGCAATTCAGGCTTATGCTAATGAAGTGACGGGGAAGGCCATCCTCTATGATGCGGCTTCCTACCCGTACTTCTTCCTGGATGCTGACGCCAACGGCGCGATTGACGAGGGTGAAGGCAGCTTTGATGCTTGGACGCCGCGCTTGTTGAAGGCTGCGTACAACTACCAGACATCAATCAAGGACCCCGGCGCCTTTGCACATGGCGGCAAGTACATCATCCAGTTGCTGTACGACTCGATCGAGGACTTGAACACCAAGCTGGCGGAGCCGGTTGACATGGCGGCCCTGAACCGCAACGATTCCGGTCACTTTGCCGGCTCGGCGGAAGCCTTCCGCCACTGGGACGCAGAAGGTGTTGTGCCCGGCAGTTGCGCCAAGTGCCACAGTGCCGGCGGTCTGCCCCAGTTCATTAACGAAGGCGCAGTCGTGTCGCAGCACCCGGCCAATGGCTTCCAGTGTGCAACGTGCCACAACGACCTGCAGGAATTCACACGCTACGAGACCACGGATGTGAAGTTCCCGAGCGGCGCCGTGATCGACAGTGGTGACGCGGACACGAACCTGTGCATGAACTGCCACCAGGGCCGTGAGTCGACCGTCTCCATGAACAAGCTGATCGGCGACACCGAGGACGACACACAAGCCGAGAGCTTGCGCTTCCTCAACCCCCATTACTTTGCTGCCGGCGCGACCCGCTACGGCACTGAAGCGAAGGGTGCGTATGAGTACGCAGACAAGACGTACGTCGGCTTCTTCCAGCACGGTGGTGACAGCGGCCCGAACAACTGCACGGACTGCCACAGCGCACATACGCAGGAAGTTGATTGGGAAAGCTGCACGGAGTGCCACGAAGAAGTGACCGCGAAGGAAGATCTCCAGTCGATTCGTTACAATCTCGTCGACTATGACGGGAATGGTGACGACTCGGAAGGAATCTACGTCGAGATCCAGAGCATGCGTGACACACTCATTGCAGCGATGCAGCAGTATGCGACAGATACCGTCGGCAAGGGCATTGTCTACTCCGACGCCAGCTATCCATACTTCTTCTTCGACACCAATGCTAACGGCGCGGCGGATCCCGAGGAGATCAACTCGGACAACGCCTTCAACACCTGGACGCCGCGCTTGCTGCGGTCGGCCTACAACTATCAGTATTCGGGTAAGGACCCTGGCGCCTTTGCTCACAATGGTCAGTACATCATCCAGACCCTGTACGACAGCATTGAGAGCATTGGTGGCGATGTGTCCGGCATGACCCGACCCGAGTCCGAGTAACTGGTATAGCTGACACTCATACCTTGACGTACAACAGACCGGGTGCGGGTAACGTACCCGGTCTTGTTTTCAACAATGGTCGAGGAAGTTCAAAAAAGACAGTAATCTGTGAATTGTGATATACTAGCTGCGTTTGCAGCCTGTATCTGCTCAGGCAAATTATACGGTGGTTCTCCCTTTAAGATTATGAAGCATACTTTTGCAGCACTTCCGTTTTATCCTCGCGTTACTCTTCGCATATTCTTGATCGCCTTACTGGCCGGCGCCGCCTTGGCATGTTTGTCGTTGACACAGTTGGTACGCGCACAGGACTCGACTGCAACCTCCGCACCCGTTGAGGAGCCGGCTGCAGCTACAGGGGCTGCAGGGGCCGCAACAGTGGGTCCTGACCAAATCAATGATGTTGCAAAGCAGCTGTGGTGCCCCTTGTGTTCCGGGGTCCGCTTGGATGCTTGCGAACTCAAGGCTTGCAGCCAGATGAAAGAAGTGATCGGGCAGAAACTGGCGCAGGGCACGGACGTACAGACGATCAAGAACTATTTTGTCGCCCAGTATGGACCCCAGGTCTTGGGTGAACCGCCCATGGAGGGCTTCAACTGGCTTGCCTGGGTGCTGCCTGTCGTGGCCATCGTCGCCGGAGGATTGTTTGTTTATTCGCGTACCCGCAAGATGGTTCGCTCGGCGCCTGCCGCTCCGATCACGCAAACCACTGGTGCGCCGTCTCAATCTGCGACCGGCGAAGATGACTATGGTCATAAATTAGACGAGGAATTGAAGTACTATGACTGAGTTGAGAGCCACTCCTCAACTGCCCGACGAACTGTCTCAACCAGCAGAGGCTGCGGGCAGTGAGAGTCACAATCAGAAAAAAGCCGTGCGCGTATGGCAGGGTGTCTTCGTCTTGATCCTGCTAGCTTTTGTGTTGCTGCTAGCCGCTAGGCTGATTCAGACAAATCAATCAGAGCAGCGAGCCAGTGGTCTGGCTCCTGAGTTTACGTTCACTACGTTTGGCGGTGAAAAGATCTCGTCGGCGGACCTGCTCGGCAAGGGCGTGGTTCTCAATTTCTGGGCGAGTTGGTGTGATCCCTGCCGCGACGAAGCCTCTTTGTTGGAAGCAACATCGCAGCGCGAGCAAGGAAACGACATTGTTTTCATTGGGCTTGACTACTTGGATCAGGAGCCGGCCGCCAAAGCCTACTTGGCAGAGTTCGGGATTACATATCCCAATGGCCCAGACCTGCAAAGTGCAGCGGCGCGACGTTACGGCATTAAGGGCGTGCCGGAAACTTTCTTCATTGATCCACAGGGCAAGATCACAGATATTGTGATTGGCCCTATCGTCAGCCAAGGTAAGATGGACGAATACCTCGCCAAGATCCGTCCGCAGTGAGGCCCGCAATCAGGCCCACAGTGTAGTCCGTGGTGAATTTAGAGAATAGGAACAACGATGATATTTGATGTTGGCTATCTCATCCTGATCAGCGCGCTGGTCATTTCTGTCTTTGGCATTGTGACTGGCTTTCTTGGCGGCAAACAGCGCAACACAAAACTGGTGGCGAGTAGTTTTAATGCCGTCTATGCCGTCGCTGCCCTGGTGCTGGTTGCGGCTGGCCTGTTGTGGTACGGTTTACTGGGTGACCACTTCGAACTCACCTACGTGTGGAATCACTCGGAGCGTGCGCTGCCGGCTTTCTACAAGTTTTCGGCATTGTGGGGGGGCCAGGCGGGCAGCCTTTTATTTTGGTGCCTGCTTCTCTCGGGCTACAGCGCTATCGTCGCTGTGTCCAACCGCAAGCGTTTACAGGTACTCATGCCCTATGTCAACGCCACCCTGTTGGCCACCTCGCTGTTTTTCCTCACCCTACTTGTCTTTGCTGCCAATCCTTTTGAACGTGTCGGCTTCGTGCCGCCCGACGGACAAGGCCTCAACCCATTGCTGCAGAATTACTGGATGGTCATTCACCCGGTGATGTTGTACTTGGGCTATGTCGGCATGGTTGTACCGTTTGCCTTCGCGGTCGGCGCCTTAATGAGCAAGCGGGTAGACAATGAGTGGGTGCGCACGGTGCGGCGCTGGACACTGATCCCTTGGATGTTCCTCTCTGCTGGCATCATCATGGGCAGCCAATGGGCCTATATGGAACTTGGTTGGGGCGGCTACTGGGCATGGGATCCGGTTGAGAACGCATCCTTTCTGCCCTGGCTGACGGGTACGGCTTTCCTCCACAGCATCATCATTCAGGAACAGCGTGGCGTGCTCAAAGTATGGAATGTCGTGCTAATCTGGATGACCTATTTCCTCGTCATCCTTGGCACCTTCTTTACACGCAGTGGTGTGCTGGAAAGTGTTCACTCGTTCGCCCGCAGCGATGTGGGCCCTTATTTCTTGGGCTTCCTTGTCATTGTAATGTTTGGCTTTATGTGGCTGCTGTTCGATCGCCTGCCACTGCTGCGCAGCGAACAGCAGATCGAGTCATACACCAGCCGTGAAGCCGCCTTTTTGGCCAACAATTGGCTGTTTGCCGGCATCGCCTTTGCCACACTTTGGGGAACGGTGTTCCCCATGTTCAGCGAAATCCTGACCGGCGACCGTATTAGTGTGGCAGCCCCCTTCTTTAACAAGGTCAATGGTCCGCTCTTCTTGCTGCTGCTAATTCTTATGGGTGTTGGTCCTCTATTGGGTTGGCGCCACACGAGTGCCGCGGCCTTCCGCAAGCAGTTCACTTGGCCGTTGATTGCCGCCGCGGTCGTCGCCGTGCTCGTCTTCGTAGTGGCGCGCAGTATGTATCCAATCATCGGACTGTCCATTTGTGCCTTCGTGACCGCCACAATCGTGCAGGAGTATGTGCGTGGCGTGAATGCTCGTCGCAAGACCAGCGGCGACAACGTGTTCACCGCCATGGGGCATCTGTGGAGCCGCAACGGACGCCGTTACGGCGGCTATATTGTCCATCTCGGCATCGTGCTGATCGGCGTAGCTGTAATTGGCAATGAGTTCTATCAGCAGACGACCAACGTTACGTTGGCGCCCGGCGAGACTGCGCAGGTAGCTGGCTACACCCTCGAATTCGCAGGATTGGAGAGCGATCGACAATCCAATGCAACTGAGTTCGGCGCTCGCGTGATTGCCTACGACCGCAACGACAACGTCGTCGCCACCCTGATCCCCAAGCGCAACGTGTACGATAAGACTCCGGACATGCCGACCAGCGAGGTCGGCTTGCATATGAGTCCCATCGAAGATGTCTATGTTGTGCTTAACGGCTGGGAAGAGGGCGGCAAGACGGCTACGTTCACCATTTTTATCAACCCGTTGACGGCTTGGATGTGGGTAGGTGGTCTTGTCCTGGTGCTAGGCACTTTGATTGCTGCCTGGCCGCACAGCACACGGCGCTCGACGGCCAATGTGCCTTCGGTGGCCTATGCCGCGGGAGATGATTGAGAGTCACATTATGACGTGGATTACAGTGTTGATTGCACTCGTGTTGTCGTTAGCCGCGCTAGCCTTTGTGGTCTGGCCGCTGCTCAAGCCTGGCCCTGCCCCGATCATGGTGGAGGATGACCGGCTGGCGGAACTTTTGGGCCGCAAAGATGCCGTGTTTAAGGCAATCAAGGATCTGGAATTCGACTACCAGGTCGGGAAGCTGAGCGAAGAGGACTACCAACTCTACGACCAGCGGCTGCGCCGCCAGGCCGTCGGCTTGCTCCAACAGATCGAACAGGTCGCGCCCATGAGCGCCAACCTGGATTCCGAGCTCGAGGCCGAGATCGCGCAGCGCCGGCGCGTGCTGGAACCTGCGGCGGCACCTGTATCGATGAAACCTGTGCCCGTGCTGGCGGCCGCATCTGCGGCGGCGCCTATGGCTGCTCAGGCGCCTGTTATGGCGGTGGCATCGGGCGCTTCCGTGGCCAATGGCAACACGAATGCGAGCAGTGACAGCGCCGTGCGCTTCTGTACCAACTGCGGCACAAAGCTGGAGGTCCACCACAAGTTCTGCGCCAACTGCGGAACACCTGTCGCTGTCTAGGTTTTCCGGCCAGTGTGCACGCCTGATACTGCATAGCCCACCAGTTCTGGGCAAGACGGTGTACATGAGAGTTGTCCATTACAGCGAGCGCACGGTTCATCCTGCGCTCGCTGTTCCATTACAGAACCACTCCTAATCCTTGGCAGGAAAGGAATCGCCCTGTGATTCGCGCAAACACCTACCTGGACGCGTCTGCGTCGATCGACGATCGTGTCGGCGACCTGTTGGGGCAGATGAGTCTGGACGAAAAGATCGCCCAACTGGGAAGTTGCTGGGTGTTCGAACTGCTTACCCGTATGAAATTCGATCAGGCCAAGGCAGCAGCGTTGATGGGTAACGGCATCGGCCAAATCACGCGCCTGGCCGGAGCCAGCAACTTGGGGCCGAACGATGCTGCCCATCTTGCCAATCAAATCCAGAAATTCGTCGTCGAATCGACGCGGCTTGGCATTCCAGCGTTGATCCATGAAGAGTGTTGTAGCGGCTACATGGCACGCAACGCCACCTGTTTTCCCCAGACAATCGGCATGGCCTGCACCTGGGAGCCCCAATTGGTGCATGCCATGGCAGACGTCGTGCGCCAACAAATGCGGGCGGCAGGTGCCCACCAGGGTCTTTCGCCACTGCTTGATGTAACGCGCGACCCGCGCTGGGGTCGCACCGAGGAAACGTATGGCGAGGACCCATACCTGGTTGCGGCCATGGGCGTCGAGTTCGTGCGTGGCCTGCAGGGCAGCGACATGACCCAAGGTGTTCTGGCCACGGGCAAACATTTTGTCGGTTACGGGGCTTCGGAAGGCGGCATGAACTGGGCGCCGCCCCATATCAACCCGCGTGAACTGGATGAGGTCTATCTTGTCCCCTTTGAGGCAGCAGTCAAAGAAGCAGGGCTGATGTCGATTATGAACGCCTACCATGAACTCGATGGCGTTCCCTGCGGTAGTTCGCACTACCTGTTGACCGAACTGCTGCGCAACCGCTGGGGATTCGACGGCATTGTAGTCTCTGATTATTTCGCCGTCCATCAGCTTTTCATGTTCCATCAGATTGCAGGCGATAAACAGGCTGCGGCGGTGAAGGCGTTAGCTGCGGGGCTGGACGTAGAGTTACCGAGCACCGATTGTTACGGTGCGCCGCTGCGGGCTGCACTAGAAAATGGGCGTATCGACATAACATTGATCGACCGCAGCGTCGAGCGGCACTTGCGCATGAAGTTGCGCTTGGGTCTATTCGAAAGGCCATACGTCGATGACGGTCGTGCAGTTGAGGTGTTCGACACAGCCGAGCAGCGCCAGTTGGCGCGCGAGATTGCGTGTAAATCGATCGTGTTGCTCAAGAATGACGGGAATCTGCTGCCGCTGCCCAAGACGGTCAAATCGCTGGCTCTGATCGGCCCGAATGCCGACTGTGTACGCAATCTGATTGGCGATTACGCCTACCCATGCCACGTCGAGTCACTAAGTGAGATGACGGCGGCCGGCGGTAACGTGCTTAATATGCCCTCGCCTGACAGCCTCGAACTGGCAGACACTTTTGTACCGATCAAGTCCATCTTGCAGGCGTTGACAGAGCGGCTGGATCCTGCCATCAAGATCCGTTATGCCCAGGGGAGCGGCGTGCTCGAGCGGTCCGAAGCCGATTTTGGCGCTGCCATTACAGTAGCGCGTGCATCAGATGTCGCCATCGTCGTCGTCGGCGACCGTGCCGGGTTAACCGATCCCTGCACGAGCGGCGAGGCGCGTGATCGCGCCGAACTGCGGCTGCCAGGTGCACAAGAAGAACTGGTAATGGCTATCCAAGCTACTGGCACGCCTGTAGTAGTAGTGCTGATTAACGGGCGGCCGGCGGCCATACCTTGGATCGACGAGCATGTGCCGGCCATTGTCGAAGCGTGGCTGCCAAGCGAGGAAGGTGCTGCTGCCGTGGTGGATGTCTTGCTGGGAGACTACAATCCCGGGGGCAAATTGGCCATCACTGTACCGCGCGGCGTAGGGCAGGTGCCAATCTACTATCGCCACAAAGCATCGGGCGGCCGCAGCCAGTGGAAATCTGCCTACGTTGAAATGAGCAGTAAACCGCTCTATCCATTTGGGTACGGTCTTAGCTACACCACCTTTGCAGTTGATAACTTGCGTCTGGACCGCAGCAGTGTGCGCGCCGGCGAACAGATTACCTTGACTGTCGACGTAACCAATACGGGCATACGGGCCGGCGACGAAGTCGTGCAGGTCTATGTGCGCCTGCCTGATGCCAGCGTTACGCGACCGGTGAAGGAATTGAAGGCTTTCCGGCGCCTGCACCTTGCCACAGGCGAACGTCGCAGCGTGCGCTTTGTGCTGAAAGTCAACCAATGCGCCTATCTGAACGAGGCGATGGATCTGGTAATCGAGCCCGGGCGCTTAGAGATCATGGCCGGCACCTCATCGGAAGATCTGCCGCTGCGTGCCCTCCTCCAGATCGCGGGTGCACCTGTCACGGTCGACCGCAGAGGAGCATTTTTCAGTACGTCAGAAGTTATTTAGTCGAGGAGAACACGGAATTCCCATGAGCGAGGAACCGCAAGAACAAAACGAAAATCAATTGAAACAGCAAATGGATGAACTGCTGATCAACGTCCGCAACGAAGCCATTGTGCAGGCAGCCAACCTGTACATCTTTGGTCGCCAGGCACTACTCGCCGGGATTGGCTTGGGTGCATTGACGGTCGAGGCGGCGCAAGACTTATCGCAGCGTGCCGTCGAGCGCGGTGAGATCGCTGAAGCCGATATACAGGAGATGTTGGCACGCTTGCGCGAGGACGGCTTGGCAAAGGCAAGTGAGGCAGAGACGGGTGCGTCTAGCCTGACGGACCGGGCCGCGGTTGCCCTTGCCGACAGTACCTCTACGATTCTGCGCGCACTGCATCTCCACAGCACGAACCAATAGCCACCACAGTACAAACGAAGGGGGGTATAGGACGCATTGGCCTATACCCTCCTTCTCTACCTACCGGCTGATGCTGTTCGCCGCTATTTCTGCGGGCGCATTGTCAACAGAAGGTCGTACATGACCACCTTGCCATCGCGACTGCGGCTCGCTTGCGTCGAAGTAGACATAGTAACCCACTCCTCGGACGTTTGAATAAGCGGTGGCAGTTCGCCTGTTGGCGGCAGGGGCGCCACAAAGATGCCGGTGACGCCGCCAAGATCGTTGAGCATCAGCAGGTCGCTGCCAACCGGTGCCAGCGACGCCGCCCAAGGTGAGAAATAGCGCCAAGGTATCTCTGTACCCGGCGCATTCTCGCCGTAGACCGATGCATCGGCGAGCCCGCTAAAGTCGACTACCGGTGTCATCTCGTTGGTCGCAGCGTCGATGTAGTAGAAGACCGTAAACGGCGTCCACGTGTTTTCGCTATAGGCCTCTACGACCAGACCCTTGCTGTCGGGCAACCAGGAAATCCCCAAGGGGTTGGTCGGCATGCCTTGCCATTCCGGCACGGCTGCTCCCCATGAAGTTGGCTCGACGACCAACTGCGGCGCAGCGTCGGGCTGGGCCAGATCGACCGTGTACAGGCTGTACTGAGCGGCACCCATATCGTTCAGACTCCCCATCAACACTGCCAGCTTGCTGCCGTCGGGCGCAACGGCCGACGAGCCGTCCAAGGCAACTGTCTGATAGTAGAAATACGGAATCTGCTTCGGCAGCGTTGTGCTCAGATCCGCCACCTGCGTGGGTTGCCCGCCTGTTGCGTCGATGCGCTGCAGGCTGACCTTGTACTGCTGGTTGCCTTGCGGTGCGACACGCCAGAAATAGATCGCCCCATCTTCCTCATTCCATGCTGGCAGGTAGTCCACGTTTGGCAGTGTACCGTCGCTGACGAACGTCTGCCACGAACCGGTCAGATCGTCCTGGGTCAAGTCGGTGTATGTGCCGTCGGCGACATTCATCACCCAGATGTCACTTTCATAGCCCAGCTGGATTGGGTTCTCGCTGAATGCGATTTGCTTGCTGTCCGGTGACCACTTGAGCTGGTACGGGTAGCCCATGTAGGCCTTTTCCGCCATCGTATAGCACTGCTTTCCTGCAGATTCGAATGTGAAGACACAAATCTGCTGTTCCTTCTTGCGGGCGCGACCAGTCTCTTGATACCAGGCCATATACTTGCCATCTGGTGAGACGGCGGCTCCCACAGCCTGCTTCTCATCGACCACGTCCGCTACCTGGCGGGCGCTCTCTACCTGCCATGCAATGGCAGCTTCGCTAGCCGGCGAAGCTACCGTTTCGGTGCTTGTGGCGGTGGCAGTTGCTGCTTCGCTGGTAGATGTAGTTGTGACCTCCGTACTTGTTACCTCTGCTGTACCTGTTACCTCTGCTGTACCTGTTACCTCTGCTGTACTTGTTACCTCCGCGGCTGGCGCAACTGCCGCAGCCTCGGTCGCGGCTTCAGTTGTCGCCTCAGTTGCTGCTTCAGTTGCTGCTTCAGTTGCTGCTTCAGTTGCTGCTTCAGTTGGGGCCTCGGTTGGAGCCGTCGTTGGCGCTTCGGTCGCTGCCTCGGTCGCGGTTTCGGCCGCAATCGTCGGCACGGCGGTGGCTGTGGGCGTCGGCGCCGTGTCGCCACCACAGGCTCCAAGTAATAAAGCCAGCGTCAGAACGACGCCGGCAGCAATCGATACAGAAACACGCATGGCGCTCTCCTTTTATGATGATGTACACAACTGTTGCTTACCATCACGAATTATACACTTATAGGAGGCACAATGCTGAACCAAAATGTGCTAATTACGGAGGGGTTTCGGACTAAGTTGTACGCGCCAAAGGCCGCACAAGCACGTGATAGCTAGCCCACCCGCCAGAGCAGGCTAGCTACTGCATTGTTTAACGCATCTGCCAGCGCACGACTTCGGCGTCGACGAAGGATTCGCCTAGCGCCTGTGCCACCGAGATGCGATGGTGACCGTCACGCACGTAGTAGCTGCCGCTCACCTCGATCAACTGCACCGGCGGCATATTGACGCCACGCAGGCGGGCCTCGGCCACGCTCAACCAGCGATCGCGATTGTGGCTGGCGAGAGGACGGAAGAAGTTGTCAAAGTCGCCGGCGCGCTCTTCGCTGCCGCAGATTGTATCGATTGCAATTGTGCGTATACCCACGTAAGCCCCCTCCCGGCTGTGGCCGGCCTGTTGTCCAATGCAGAGTTCTTGCAGATGACCCGATGTGCGCGTGATGAAGGCCCATAGCCGGCGCATACGCGCTTTCAATGCCTGATTGCGATAAAGATCGACAGCAACGGTCCGTGCATCGTTCATGGCTGCCGGCATCGTGTATTGAGGATCGAATGTCATGTTCGCCATCCTCCGTTCGTTTCGCCTGTTTGTGGGTAGATTGCCTGCTCTAGTTATAGCAGTTCCAGGAGAAAGCGACGCCTATCGCAAGGCAGGCTCAGAGGCTGACCGAGAGGGTAGAGTTCGATCTATCCGAAAGGTAGGGCTGAATACTAGAGCAGGTCTTCAAGCTGGGGGACGTGTGCGGGCCAACCGTCCAGCTTGCGCACAGCATCGATCATGCGCTGCACTGCGCGCTGCACCTCCAGGTGCCTGTCGCCTGCCATCGACGGTGGTCCATGCCGTGCCATCGTGTGGAGTTTGCCCAACGATGCCAGGAATAGCTCATAAGGGTCTGCCTTGGCAAGCCGCCGAGCATATTCGCTGTCGCTTTCGTGCACCTCTGCCCGATGGCGGGCAACAGCTGCCATCAACTCGTCAAATAGGAGGTGTTGGATAGGATCCCCGTTGCCCATCAACACGAAGATGGGCGCGGGTGACGTAAGGGCTACATGCGTGTAGGCATAGTGCGCCGTGGTGCTGATGGTGCCGCCAAAGGTTAGCCCCTCCCAGAAGTGGACACGGTTGTGCGCGTAGATGGTATAGAGACCGGCACAGATGGGTTTATCGCCACGCAGCACACCACCATGGCTGACTGTGAAGTACTGTAGCATCTCGTTAGCGGCGCTCTGGAAACGGGCCGAAGCGGCGTCGAGAAGGCGGTGGCTTGCCGTCGAAGTCAGGTAGAGATCAACCCTATCGACACCGATTGGCGGCCAGTAGTGAGAATTGGTGGCATAGATGCCGGCTGTTGCAGCTAGGTTTTCCTCAGTCTTGCGCTCTCCGGCATGTTCACGATTGCGATCTTCGACTAGAAACATACCAATCAACCTCGAATCTAGGCCAATTCAACGTGCTGGCCCAGTCCTTGCTCGATTGCTCGGCGATAAACGATAGGTGCGGTCACGGCGTCCTGTACGGCCATACCAACCGACTTGAAGACCGTGATGTCTGTTGGTGACCTGCGGCCAGGCGCATTACCCAATAGCACGGCGCCGATCTCGCCGATGACGTGGTCGTATGTCATGGCGCCTTCGGCAATCGGAATTCCGATGTCGCCCGCCTCGGCCTGCGCTGCTGTGCGCCCGTCGACGTACACCCGGCTGCGCACCATTGTTGTCGTATCCAGCTCGCGCATTGTGCGCGTGTAGGAACCAATGCCATTGATGTGTGTGCCGGGGCGTAGCCACGCGCCATCAAACAGCGGCGTATTGCTGTTCGTGGCCGTGCAGATCACATCGGCGTTCTCGACGGCTGTGCGCATGTCGGGAGCCCGCGCGACTGGAATGTTCAAAAGCTCGCTCATACGCTGGGAGAAAGCTTGGTCTTGATCAGGCCGCAACGAGTAGACCCAAGCGCGTTGAATGGGGCGTACGCTGCAGACTGCCAACAGCTGCGTACCGGCCTGTGCGCCCGACCCCAGAATCGTCGCCACTGTTGCATCCGCGCGCGCCAGCAGCTTGGTGGCGACACCACTGGCAGCTCCCGTGCGCATGGCGGTCAGTTGCTCGGCATCCATCAGTGCCAGTGGTTTGCCGGTACGCGCATCGTGCAACAGCACCACGCCCTGGATGGTTGGCTCACCATAGCGCGTTGGATTGTCGCTAAACACGGTGACGATTTTGATCGCCAGTGTGCCCGGTTCATCTCCCCTGCCGCCGACAAAGGCGGGCATTGCCAGGTGTATGCCATTGTGGGGTTCTACGTTGGTAGCCACCCGCTGTGGCATGGTAACGTTGCCTGAAGCCAGTTGCCGGTAACCCTCTTCCACGGCAGCAATGGCATCGACCATGGTGAGCAGTTTTTCTACGTCGTGACGGGAAAGAACAAGCATGGATGGTGCCTTCTATGACCTTGCCTTGGGTTGGCTTTGGATTGGCAGCAAAAACACTGATACCATTGTACCGCAAAACGCTTAGCGTGTATTCATTTGTTTGCCGCTTCCGAGACAGCGTAAGCGTGTTGTATAGTAGTAGTCGGAATTAACTCAGCCAGTTCCGCGCCGCACGCAACTGGGCTCTTGCACCACCCAGAATGGATCCCGCCCGCCAGGGCTTCCATCTTTAGAGCTCGAAAGGAAGCATCATGTCAATTCCGAACGCCGGGCACGGACTGCGCAAACTTGCGGCCACTGCCTTGACACTGGCCGTGCTCGCCAGCCTGATCGCACAACCTGCCCTCGCTGCTGTCCCAGCCGTTGCGCCTCAACAAACGGAAGAGGGCCACCCTGACGCTACAAGTTACGGCGTGACTTGCCAAGACGGCGTTTGTTCGCTCGCCCTGGACCTTGGTGGCGGCATGCAGGCGGCAAGCGTAGTGCCCGCCGACACGCCCATAAAGCTTGATCTCCCGGCCGGCGCCGTGCCTTTTCTCTCCAAGGGCGCCAACCTGGAGATCGGCAACAGTATCACCTTGACCTTGCCGTTTGGCTCGATCAGGATGAAGGATGGCGACTTCAACCTGCATCTTGATGAAAACGGCAAGCTCGACCGCTTCCACGGCAAGTCGAGCTCAATTGTTCCCAGCCTGAACTTGGGCCCTAATCTAAAAATTGCGGGACCATTCGGCGCCGAAGTCGGCTATGATTATGGCTCAACCCTGAGCGGGTTGAGCACAGTGGTGGACCCTGACAAGCGCTACCTGTTTTTTAATCTGGGGAGCGGGTTGGAACTCGATGCCAATGTGCCTGGCAGCAGTAAGGACAGCCAGCCGTTGAGTTTTACGATACCCGCAGGCGACGAGTTCTCAATTGTCATCGACCCTGAGGCAGCGCTGCTGTATCTGGATGGGCGTCTGACCCTTTCACAGCTTACTGACATGGGTATGCTCCTTGGCCTCATGGGCCTGCAGCCCGCCACTATTCCTCTGCTCAGCGGCGTTGTGTTGCCTACGCGTACGACGATTGGAGTCGGTGGGCTGCTTTCAGCCGACATGAGTAAAAACTTCCTGCAATTAACAGGGGGAATGGGGATTAACGGCGGCCCATTGGCCAAGCTGTTGCGCATCGAAGGTGAACCACTCGGTTTTGACGGCATGATGCGCGTAGACGGGGGCGGTTTGCTGTTGGGCGGAGTTGCCAAATCATCGCTCAATCCCGACCAGGTGCTGGACACGCGCGGTGAACTCTCGCTCTACATTCCATTCACGGGCGGTGAACTGCCCTACGTGCAGTTGGGCGGCAAGCTGCGCGTGCCTGTGGTCGGCATCGAAACCGAAATTGCCCAGCAGATTGGTGGCGGCGCGATCAGCGAGTTGACGAGTTCCAATGCCCTGCTTGAGTCGACGGCTGAAGCCGCAAACGCATGGTGGAGCAAAACCGGCCCTTGGATGTCCGGCGTCGCCGCGCTCGTGGCTGGGGGGTCACGTTCGATCCTGGGCGCGCTGCAGGATGCCGCAGCCGGCACCAGTGATGCGATTGCGAATGGCACGAAGACAGCCTGGAACACCACGCGCGATGGCACTGGCAAAGTAATCGACGGCGCAGGCTCAGTTGTGGGCGCTGGAGTGGATACTGCAGGCAAGGTGCTCGATGCTGCAGGTTCGGCCGTCGGTGCCGGCGCCGGTAGCGCAGGTGAGGTCATCAAGGGGGCGGGCGCAGCCGTAAAAGATGGTACGGGTAAGGTTCTTGAAGGTGCAGGATCTGCCGTCAGCGCGGGCGCACAAGGGGCCGGCAGTGTGCTCAAGGGCGCCGGTTCGGCTGTGGGTGCTGGCGCATCTGCAGCTGTTGGCGCTGCCTTGGGCGCGGCAGCGGCAGCGCCCGAAGTAGCCGCTGCCACCAACTGCGCCGCGCAGCAAGCCCGCAACCTTTGGTGCCAGACCACTGGGCTCTGCGAGGTTCAGGAAGTCGCCTGCAAATGATGTAACTCTATACCCGGCCCCACCCGTCCAGCCCGCATGCACGGCGCAGCAAGCTGCACACGTGCAGCATTGGCACGCCTATGTGCCGAACTGCGGCTGGACGGTGTGGCGCCGCACTTGCTTCATTGTCTGGATCAACGAAGGATTAAGTACAACACATGCATTCGTCTTGGGGTGTTCGTGGTGCAACAGCCGGTTCGTTGCTGCTGGTTTTGCTCTTGCTTGGGGCTTGTAAACCGGTCACCCGGCCGGATTTTGCACTTTTGCCGACGCCAACGCCGCATCCGGTGGTAACCGCCGAGAACCCGCCGGCTCCTCCGCTCGGCGACGTAACTTTCCCCGACGATCCGCTGGCATTTGCACCAATCGCCACCCAGCCCCCCACGCCATCGCCGTCGCCGCTCTTGCCGCGACCCACCCCGACGCCGGAAACGATTACCGGCCCTGTTACGGTCGGCGTGGCCGCCGCCGTACCGGAAGAGTGGACTGCACCTTTGTTGGCTATTCTCAATGCAACAAATGAGCTGCAGACGGTGGGTGGTCCTCAGCCGCTCTCCGTGCTCGACCAGCCCGACAATGCTCAGGCACAAGCGCTGCTGCTGCCTGCACCTGCGGCAAACCATGCAATCGCCGCCCGCGTGCTGGCTGCGGTCGCGCCTTTTGCCACGGTTCGCGACGACGTGTCCTCCGCTGAACTGCAGCAGCGCTGGCGCGATTCTGCCGCCGGAGTCTTGTTTGTGACCGACGAAGCTGCTCGCTGGCTTAGCGGCATCTGGGATGCCAAGACCCCCGCAGTTGAAATCGTGAGCCCAGCCGACATGGATGCGCGCCTGGAGGGTACGCCCGGCAGCCTCGGTATCGTAGCCTTTGAACAGCTCGACCCGCGCATGAAGGCGCTGACCGTCGACGGCATTAGCGTCTTGTCGAATGACTTTCGAGTGGACACGTACCCGTTGGCCGTCACCCTGACTATCGAAGGCGCGGGCAGTTCGCTGTTGGCGCCCTTGTTGCAGGGGGCTGTGCAGCCCGCTACCAACCGTGATGCATCCAAGCTGACGCAGCTCATCATGACTGGCGTTACGGCCATGTCGCGTGTGACTGCGCTGCGCATGGATCAGAAGGGCTTTGACTATCCGGCCCAGGTGATTTCCGACGTCTTCTCCGCTGCGGATATCACGCACATCAGCAACGAGGTGCCGTTCCTGGACGATTGCGTCGCCGACCCAACCGAGAACAACTTGATCCTTTGCAGTGACACCGATTACTGGGCGGCACTGGCAGCACTCGGCACCGACATCGTCGGGTTGTCGGGCAACCACGTCAACGATTTTGGCCGCGAGGGAGCGCGCCGTTCGCTGCAGTGGTATCGTGACAACCAGATTCCAGTTTACGGCAGCGGCATGAATGTAGATGAAGCCTGTGCACCCTTGATCTGGGAGCACAATGGCAATCGCTTCGCTTTTATTGCTGCGCTAGCCTTTGATCCGCCGGGGGCATGGGCATCCGCTGACCAACCGGGTGCCTGTTACTACTACGACAACAAAGAGCGCATCCTGCAGATGGTCCGCCAGCTGTCCGCGCAGGTGGACATCGTCGCTGTCGAATTGCAGCATCAGGAGACCTACGAACCGTACCCGATCCCCCTGCAAGTTGCCGAGTTCCGCGAACTGCGCGATGCCGGCGCCGACATCGTCACCGGCGTCATGAGCCACGTACCGCAGGCCCAGGAGCCTTACGGCCAGCAGGATGCCGGCGGCAATGGCTTTATCAGCTATGGCCTAGGCAATCTATTCTTTGACCAGATGTGGAGCTGGGAAACACGTACGGAATTGGCGGCCCGCCACACGATCTACGGCGGTAAGTTGATCAACACTGAGCTATTGACGATGGTGCTAGAGGATTTTGCCCAGCCTCGCTGGGCTACGCCCGAGGAGCGGGCTGATATACTGGGCCGCATTTTCGCCGTTGCACTGCCGCGGCAATGAGTATCGTCGGGTACGACCGCACCGGTAGCAGCGATAGCTTGCGCCAACCTTGCTACGTTTCCACGATGAACGCGGCGGCTGGCTGCGTAATCGGCGGCCAGCAAGTCATAATTCATGCACTACGCGCCATTACGGCTTGGCTAGCTGCCCTACGCCGCCACGATACTGGACGATGTTTTGCTCGACAAGCCAGGTCACTGACTCTTGCACGGCTTGTAGTGAAGTGTACCGCGGATGGTAGCCGAGCAGCCGTTGCGCCTTGGCAATGCTGCAATTTGGGCTGTGAGCGATGTGATCCCAGGTGGCCTGCGCCTCTTCGGAGCTGACGGTCGTGCGCCACTCCTCCCAACCCAGGAACTTGAGCATGGGCGGTTGGCCAAACCAGTGCGCCATCATTTCAGCATAGCCGCGCAGCGTCAGGGCTTGCGGTGACACCACATGAAAACTCTCGCCTACAGCAGCTCGCCAATTGTTTAGGGCCTGCATAAACGCCTGGGCCACGTCGTCGGCATGGACGTGGTGCACGGTTTCCAACCCGAGGTTGGGGATGGCAACAGTCTCACTGCGCCCTAATTGGGAGAATACGATGGGGTTGAAATGGCCGGCAGGGTTGAGCGGACTCCATCCTGGGCCGACGATGTGCCCGGGATGCAGTGCAGTGGCTGGAAACCCGGTCCGTCGAGCTTCGTCCAGCAAGTACGCCTCGATCGCCGCCTTTTGTTGGCCGTACTCGCCAAAGGGTTTGCGCGGCTGGTCTTCGGTCGTCGGCGCGACGACGGTGGGGCCGTGAATCCAGATGGTGCCGCAGTGTAAGAAGTGCTGCACGTGGCCGCGCAGGGCCTCCACCAGGTGCTTAGCGCTGTCAAGCGTGAAGCAAATCATGTCGATCACGACGTCGCCGTCCAAGGCACAGATGCGCTCGCCAAAGTTGCCGTCTGCCTCGGCGGCTGCCCGGTCGATCGTCACCTGGCGTACCTGCTGCCAGGCTGGATGAGGCTGATAGGGCGAATGTTCGCCACGTGAAACATTGATGACAGTATGTCCCGCTTCCACCAAGCGTGGGATAAGGTAAGTGCCGACGTGGCCCTTGCCACCGATGACGATAACGCGCATTGAAGCACCGTCCTCTTGGATCATGGTTTAGATGGCAGATGTTGTTGCAAGAAGTGTACCACTCGCTGCTGAAACAACGTGATGAGCATTCTTTTTATCTATTGGGTTGCCTCCCGACCATCGATTTCGCTCAATATAGCTGTCTGGATCAACTCTTCCCAGCGGTATGCCGACGAATAGGTCCCGGGATGTAGATTGGGGTCAGCACCCAGGCCGCCTATGAGGTAGACAAAGCCAACTTTGCGCTGGGGATCGAACCACATGGCGCCCAAGAGGCCATATGCTTCACCGCGATGGCCCCAAAACTGTTCTTTGCTATTTGTGGCTAGCCGATCCCCACCCAGATCATCCTGTGCCGCCACAATGTGTTGTAAGCCCAGCCCCCAAGCCCGATAGCGTCCGTAGAACGGGTCGCCGTTCCACCGTTGCGGATCGAAGCGCCATTCCTCGTGGAGCATCTGGCTCACAGTAGGAGGCTTTAGAATTTGACGGGTACCGTAATTCCCTTGGCTGAGGAGGACTAACATAATCTTGGCTAAGTCGCGGGCCGAGATGCGCAGCCCCGAGTGCGGCGCGAATTGGGTGGCGTTCGTGCCGACCAAATAGGCCGGCGAAGGACTGGGCGCCCCTATACCTGTTCTGTGCCGTATAGATAGACTGGGCCCGCTGGCGACCGAGTCGGGCGGAAGTGGCCGCGGCCGGACGCCGTGATAGTCGTCAACCTGTGCGTACCATGGCCCCGTTGGATCCCAAAACCCCTGCTGGTTCTGTTTCGAATATAGGGTGGCAAGCTGGCGTACACCGGCATCGGACAGGCTGCCCAATGTGTAGCCCGCATCGATGTTGAGTGGGGCGAAGACGTGGTGAACCATGTACTGGTCAAAGCGTTCGCCGGAGACGGCCTCCATCACCGTTGCCAGCACGCCGAAGTTCAGATTGGCATAGGCAAAATAGGCGCCAGGTCCCCGGTCTGCCCCAAGTTCCGGCTGCGCAAAGTGCGCTCCGCTCGCATAGTACGCGCTGCCAGGCACAAACATGTCTTGTAGTATGTAGGGTGGCGGCAGATTGTAACCGCCCGCGTCACGCAGCGAGGATGTGTGATTCAGCAGCATGCGCGCCGTGATGGGGCGCTTGGGATAACTCGGGTTACGCAGTGCAAACCCTAGATACTTGCCGACGTCGGCGTCTAGCTCGAGCTTGCCCTGTTCGACCAGCTGCATTGCTCCCAAGGCCGTCACAAGCTTGGAGATTGAAGCCACGCGAAACTTGGTCGCGGGCGTAATTGGCTGGCTGCGCCGAGGATCTGCTTCATCAATGCTGCGCTGACCCCAGTAGCCCTCGTAGATAATACCGTCATCAGCCACGATGACGACTGCCAAGCTGGCCAATGGAGCATGGGGGTTCCCGACGATTCTGCGCAATTGGCGATCAAGCGGGCGCTGTACGGGCGCACAGCCACCTAGTAGCGTCAACCAGATGGATAGGCAGAGGATAGTAAGGGCACTGTGCCTGGGGCTCATGATGCCATCATAACGCAAGTGAGCCTGTGCTCCTACCTCTACTGTACCAGCATCAAGCAGTTCTCGCGCCGGAAATACAGCTGGATCGTCGAGCCGATCTCGGGCACAGCCAAGTTGGGATTGTTGAACTCGTCCATCAAAAGGAGGCTGTCGCCCACACGCACATGTACGCGCACGAGGGCACCCAAGAAGACCACGTTTTCTACGGTGCCGTTCAAGCAGTTCTCTCCCAGTGCCTCAGTTGATTCCGGCGAGAAGAGTTCCGGTCGCAGCGCCAGCTTGACTGCCTGCCCCGCGCTATAGCCGCTGAGAGCCGCCGGCGCATGAATTGTCTGTCCTGCCACCTGTAGCGCTCCCGGCTGCGGGTCAAGCACGGTGGCATCCACCACGTTCAGCGTGCCGACGAACGAGGCAACAAAGGCCGTTTGGGGAAAGTTGTAAATTTCAAACGGCGGTCCGACCTGTTCGACCACGCCTTGGTTCATGACTACTACACGGTCGGAGAGTGACAGGGCTTCTTCCTGGTCGTGCGTCACATATATGGTGGTAATGCCTAGCTGGCGCTGGATGGCTCGGATCTCGTTGCGCAGTGAAACGCGAATTTTGGCGTCCAGCGCCGACAGCGGCTCGTCGAGCAGGAGCAGCTGTGGCCGCATTGCCAGCGCGCGTGCCAGGGCCACACGCTGCTGCTGGCCACCCGACAGTTGGTAGGGGTAGCGCCCGCCAAGCTGTTCCAGCTTGATCAGCGCCAGCATCTCCTTGACCCGCTGCTGAATGTCCGGCTTGGCCATGTGCGCCACGGAGAGTCCGAAGCCAATATTGTCGGCCACGTTCATGTTGGGAAACAAGGCATAGGACTGAAACACCATGCCAATATTGCGTTGGTTAGGGCGAATGCCGGTGATGTCCTTGCCGTCCATCACGATGCTGCCGGAGGTGGGGATCTCAAATCCGGCTACCATACGCAGCGTCGTCGTTTTGCCGCAACCGCTGGGCCCCAAAAACGAAACGAACTCGCCGCGATCCACGGCTAGATCAAAGTTTTCCACTGCGGCCGTCTGGGCATTGGGAAACACTTTGCGTACGTTGCTGAGCTCTAAGAATGCCATAGAATCCCTGTATGTGTATCTGATTTGGCAGCTGTCGTGCGCCTGGGAATTCGAAATGTCCTGGCTAATGTGCCGCCGTCACGGCGCCTTCTTCGCGGCCGCGCGTTACCAGGTTGATCAATCCCATCGCCAGCCAGGTGAGACCAAAGCTGACGATTGCCAACGCCGCCGGCTCATAGGCCCTGTGATTGCCCAGTAATGCCAGGTAGGGGCCGAACGCAGGACGTGCAAGGAAGGTCGCAATCGTCAGTTCGCCTACGACGATGGCAAAGGTGAGTAGCGAGCCGCTCAACAAGGCCGAGCGCAGATTGGGCATGATTACGCGCCACAGAATGGTTCCCCAGCCCGCCCCCAGGCTCTGCGCAGCCTCGGTCAACGTCGCTACGTCCATAGCTCGCAACCCATTATCCACCGATCGGTACATATAAGGTAGGGCCAACACGGTATAACCCATTACCAGCAGGAAGTTGGTCAACCAATTTGTGCTAGTAAGGGAAGGAAACAGTGGAATACCAAAGATTGTTAACGGCTGACTGTAAGTCTTCAGAAAACCAAATACCAGCACGATGGCTGGGATAACGAAAGGCAGCAATGTAATGAACTCGACCACCGGGCGGAGACGTGGCAACCGCAACCGCACCCAGTAGGCGGTGGGCACGATCAGCAGCAGGCTGGCGATAATTGTGAAGACTGCCATCATGTTGGAAAAGAGAAATGTTTCCCAGAAGTTGGGGTCGGCAAATGCGGACTGGTAGGCGGCAACGCTAATCGTACCGCGCTGCTTTTGCAGCGAGAAGACTAACGTACCCCATAGCGGGATAATGAAATAAACAGCGCCAATGATGAACCAGATCCAAGCAAACCAACTGACACCGCGCTTCATCTTTGCGTCCTCTCTATTTCAGCCAACGTTCCGACAGGCGCTGCAGCCAGGTATAGCCGAGGATGCAAATCGCCATGATGACGACCATGCCCAACGCCATGGCATACCCCAAGTTCGGGTTGCGCAGCACGTCGCCGCGCATCTGGGCGCCGATCTCGATCGTGATCAGGTCCAATTGACCGCCAGTAAGAGCATACGCCGTTGCATACGCTCCAAACGCGTTTCCAAACAGCAGCAAAATCGTACCCAGCAGCGACGGCAGTAAGATCGGCAGTCCTACTCGCCACCAGTACTGGGTAGTCGATGCCCCCAAGTTTTCGGCTGCCTCACGCCATTCGCGCTTTAAGCCTTCAATGGCGGGCACCATGATGAGCAGCATTAGCGGAAATTGGAAGTACATGTAGGTAAGGCTCAGGCCGAGAAAACTGTAAAGGTTGAATCCCGCGCCGTAGATATTGACCCCAAAAAAATCGCGCAGGATTACGGAGATGAAGCCGGTGCGTCCCAACGTGGAAATGAAAGCGAAGGCCAGCGGCACGCCGGCAAAGTTGGAGGCTACGCCGGCAAAGGTCAGCGTGACGGGACGCAGCCAGCGCGGCAAGTTGCCCATGGTCAGCGCATAGGCCATAAGAAAGCCTAAAAGGCCGCCGCCCAGGGCAGTGAAAAGGCTGATGCGGATACTCAGCCAATAAGATTGCGGTATCGGCGGCTCGGCGAGGCCGGCAATGTGCTGCAGCGTGAAACCGCCGTCCTGGCTGCGGAAGCTGTCAATAAAGAGAGAGGCCGAAGGGATAAAGATAAAAAGTATGGCAAAAATGAAAAATGGCAAAACCCCAAGCCAAGCCCAGTTTAGGCGACGTGGCGGTGCTGCTGTAACGTTGGTGGGCATGCGCGGCGACCTCCAGTCGTTGCAAGGGTGAAAGGTGAAAGAGAGTGAGAGGGTGACGATGCAATATCTCACCTCTCACCTCTCACCCTCTCATCGGTTACTGTTGTTCCGTCACTTCCACGCCTACCACGCTGTCCCACTGGCCGGTGATGACGTTCTTGCCTTCGACCAACTGGTCAACGGTCGGGAAGACTGCGCCACTGACATCGGGCAGCTTGGCTGCCAGTTCTTCGGGCACGACACCGCGCGCACGCAGGTCGGCCTCGCGAATCGGGTGGCAGTAGCCCTTCATCCACAGCAGCTGGCCTTCGTCCGAGTAGAGATGCTCCATCCACAGCTTGGCAGCGTTGGGATGGGGAGCGTAGGCGCTGATGGCCTGCACATAGACACCGGCGATGCGAGCATCGGTAGGTACAACAACTTCTACCGGCGGGTTGCCTTCAAACGAATCCGCCCCGGCCAGGCCGTTGTAGTCCCAGGTGATGCGAATGGGCGTTTCGCCGCGAGCCACAAGGGCATTATTTGCGATCACGGGCACGTAATTGCCCTTGCTGTTCAACTCGGCGAAGAATTCCAGGCCCTTGGTAGGATCTTCGAGTGTACCGCCATTGGCTAGGCTGGCATTCTGCACTGATAGGATTGCCTGGTTGGACGTGCGCGGATCGCCGGAGAGCGCCACGGCGGCTGCGTACTCATCCTTCAGCAGATCGGCCCAGGTCTGCGGCGCATTGGCAATGACGTCCTTGTTGACCATAAACGCCATCACACCGTAGTAGTCGCCGTACCAGTAACCATCGGGATCCTTCACTTCGTCCGGAATCGTGTCCCAGGTGCTTACCTTGTACGGCTGGATCAGACCTTCAGCCTGGGACTGTGGACCAAAGGAAAAGCCGACGTCAATGACATCAGGCGCTTGCGGTCCCATGTTATCCTTGTTGGCCTTGATCGCCTCCAGTTCGTCACCTGAACCAGCGTCCGGATTCAACTCGTTGACGGTCAAACCGTATTTGTCCTTGAAGCTCTGGATGACCTCCCCGTAGTTGCACCAGTCGTGCGGCAGGGCGATAGTCGTCAGTTCGCCTTCCGCCTTGGCGGCGGCAATAAGCTCGTCCATGTTGGCAGGAGCAGCAGCTGCCGCTTCCGCCGCAGGTGCTTCGGCGACAGCTTCGGTTGCCGTTGCTTCCGCCGTCGCTTCCGTTGCTTCGGCCGCAGGCGCTGCCGGAGCCGCTGGCGCCGGGGCCGCACAGCCCGTAATCGCAAAAATCAGCGCACCAAGAACCGCTGCGTGCAGAAATTTGTGCCGCTTCTGCGTCATAGGTTTCCTCCTGAGTTGTCTGTCCGTTGATAAACCGGTTGATGAACAATATGCTGGAGACCTGGGCTTGGGTTCCCTGGGTCTTGCGCCTTGCAAGAACGTTCTACCACAGAGTGATTAACTACGCTAACGGCAATTTAGGCGTGTGGTTAATACTAGATTAACAAAGCAAATTGCACGGCCAGCCAAGGCCGTGCAATTTGCTTTACTTGTATGCGGACGGAAATTGGGGGCTAATCAACCAATTCGTACGTCACCTGCAACTGCATGGTCAAGCGCAATTGTCCAGGCTCGATGGGAGCATCCAGCCTGCCACCACCCATGCCGGTCGAGAATTGGGTGAACTGGTTACTGTAGAAACCGCCATTTTGGCCGATCACTTCGCTGATGCTCACAATCGGTCCGACATTGACGCCAGTCAGGCCCGCCAACTCCGTAGCCGTAGCGGCAGCATTCTCGACCGCCATCTTGCGCGCAGCTGAGCGAGCGGCCGTCGGGTCGTCAAGCAGGAACTCGACGCCGTAGATATTGTTGGCGCCGGCCTTGATCGAAGCATCCAAAATAGCGCCGACGTCGTCCAGATTGCGGATCAACACGTTGACCGTATTGGTCACGCGGTACTGAACTTCGGTGCTGGGCGAGCCGTCCGGGCTGTAGCGCTCGGAGAAGACACTGTAGCCGGAAGTCTGGATATCTTCTTCCGCAATGCCCATCTCTTTTAGGGCAGCCAGCACCTGCTCGGTGACTTTATTGTTCTCGGCCGCCGCTTCATCCACCGATGACCTGAGCACTTCGACGCCAATGTTGGCGCGCGCGACGTCCGGCTTAATGTTGACCGTGCCGTCGCCAACTACCGTGATGGTGCGCGGCAGGTTTTGGGTGACGCCAGGTGTGACCGTGGCCTCTGCGGTTGGCGCGACAGGAGTGGCCGTGGCCTCTTGTGCGCGCACGATGCTGTAGTTCGCCCACGACGGCGCACTGACGGCTGCAGCGCCAAAGAGCACAGCCGCCGATAGGCCCGCGGCCAGCAGGGTGCGAGTAAAGGTCTGCTTCATACGTTTGCGTGTCCTCCGTGTTGGGCAACCCAGCCAAACCGGGTTGCAAGTTGTATACATTTGCCGATTTCCTGGACGTCCCAGGCCGCTCTCTTGATGAGCTAGCCTTAGGACGGTGGCGCACCAGCGAATGTTCCCGCGGGCTTCAAGCAAACAACATCCCCGTGACCGTTACCACAGAGGTGTCTTTTTCATCAGCCGAGCATGTGGCATATCCCCACTGCTCGCCTGCCCGAGCGTCTACCAACTGCATGGTGAGTGAAATCGGCGCTACTCCACACACGTTGTTACGATTTTGCACGCGGCGGATTGCGGCAAAGAAACCTGCCGAGTCCCCCGCCTTCATTGCCGTGATCAACTCTTCGTCGGCCGTACGCAGCTTCTCGCGGCCGATGGTCGTCAACGGGCGTCCGCCAAAGGCGGGTCCCACGTGCGCCAGGTCGCCAGATGCCACCACGAGTACACGTTTGTCTTGCATCGCCTGGCGCAGCGTTGCCAGCACGGTGCGAATGGTCTCGTCGTCTTGCGGTTCCACGCCATCACTCATGAACGGGTGGAACGATCCTGTTAGAATCGGCACCATTGGCACCGGTTCGCCTGCGCGCATATGGTGGAGCCAAACGGCCACCAGTTCCAGCGAATGCTCGCTCCGGTGGCGCAGTTCTCCAGCGTAGGCTGCTTCCTCGCCGATTACGGCAGCAAGCTGATCGACGATGGTTGTGTCGGTCGGCAGTACGCCGTAGGGCGTAGCGTAGTTCTGCCGCGTCAGCGAAAACAGGTCACTGCCGTAGTGGTCTGTGCCGAGCAGTATGACGAGTTCTGCTTCACGCGCCGCCTGCTCTGCCCGCTTCCAAACTTGCGCATAGACCTCACCGCCGCGTCCAAAGTCGATATGGGGGCTGAGCAGCCCAACCGGTCTAGTCCAGTCGATCGCCAATGGTTCAATATTCCCCACATCTTCGAGGTAGTCCTGCAAGAGCCCCCATAGTGACTTGTCATCGGCTGGATAAGACGGGCCCGCCAGTGCCGGCATTCGGTATGGCTCGCTGCGGAAAGCGGCGCGTGCTGCTTCGTACGCCTCACCCGCGCGCTCGTTGTCCAACATAGCTGCTGTATCCAGGACTTCGAGTAACTCGTCGACGTTCTCCTCAGGCAATTCGATGCCGTAGTGCTGCTGAAACGCCGCCACCATTTGGGGAACGTCGTGGCGACCGTCACAAAAGGCCAGGACGGCCGCAAGCGGCTGGGGTACAAGCAATTGGTGTTCGCTCAACTGCTGCGGATCGCGCAGCAGGATATAGTGTTGACCTTCATGAACTACGGGCCGCACGTCGAGGGCCCGCAGCTTTGGATAGTGAGAGGTGCCATTGGTTCCGTTCATGGGCGCTATTATACCTTGTGCCCCGCGGACGTCTGGAAATTTGATCGCTTTCCTTGGCGATGGTACACTAAACGATGGTTTGCAACGAGGGGACTACCGGTGCACCCCGGCCCCTCGTTCTTTCTGTTCGCAGGGTTTGCCTGCGGGCATCTCCAGAGAAAGAGTATAAGGAGTTTAGCAAGCATGAACGGTGCAGACACAAGAGAATACGAGTTGGTGTACGTCCTTCAACCTGGACTGGATGACACTGCGATCCAGGGCTTTGAAAAGCGGATGGGGGACTTGATTGCTTCCCAGGGCGGCACGGAAATCGTGACCGAGCCATGGGGTCGGCGTAACCTGGCCTATCCGATTGACCGTTTCTTCGAAGGCTACTACGTCCTGCATCGCTTTGCGATGCCTCCCAGCGGCACCGACGAACTGGACCGCACCCTTCGCTATGCCGAAGATGTGATCCGATATTTGTTGATGCGTCAAGACGAGTATTGATCAGCCGCCAGGTGTCAAAGGAACCCAACGAAATGAACGAGCAAATCGATAACACACCAGAAGTTGAACCCTCCGTCAACGCCTATCCTATCCCTGACGGCGAAGAGACGGGCGTCGATGCAGAAATGGCCGTCGACGCAGAGACTGTCATCGACGTGGATGCAAGCGACGTGGATGCAAGCGACGTGGATGCAAGCGACGTGGATGCAAGCGACGTGGATGCAGGCGACGATGGCGATGACGCCGAAGAGGGCGAAGTCTTTTCCGCCCCCGAAGAGTATGTCGAACGCGACAAAGGAGAGCGTCGCCGCGTCGGCAGCGATGTCAAGATCGAAGACATCAACTTTAAGAATGTGCCGCTGCTATCACGCTTTCTGGACCGCCGCGGGCGCATCATGTCGCGCCGCAAGACACGCGTTAGCGCCAAGATGCAGCGCCGCATCGTACGCGAGGTAAAGCGAGCCCGCCACCTCGCCCTATTGCCTTATACCGCCGACCAGACCCGCCAGGTGCGGAGACGCAGGTAATTCCTATGTCCAAGCGACATGAGAAGGTGCAGACAGAGGAAGCCCAGCGCGAACTGACGCGCAAGGAACAATTGCTGCGCCATCGCGACCGCGAACGGCACAAGAAGCTGTACACGTTTATCGGTATTGCGCTTGGTTTGTCGTTGGCGCTTGTGCTGATTGGCGTCGTCTACCAGTTCCTGGTGCTGCCTAACTCCGCGGCTGCGAAGGTGGGCGATGTCAGCATTACGACGGCGCAGTTCCAGAAACGGGCGCGTTTCGAACAGAATTCGCTGAATAACCAACTTGCGCGTCTGCAGCAGCTTGAGCAGCAGTTCGGCGGACAGGGTTTTTTCCAGACCCAGATCGCCCAAATTCAGGCGACATTGGCAAGCCCGTTCTCGCTTGGAAACCAGGCCCTCGACAGCATGATTGAGGACGTCGTCATTGCCAAGGAAGCGGCAGCGCGCGGCATTGCGGTAACTGACGAAGAAGTGGATCAAGCATTGCGTGAGGAAGTGGCCAATGCGCAAGGCTTGGTAACCGAATCACAGGCCGCTGCTACGGCAACCGCCGGTATTGCTGCCACGGCGACCGCTTCACAGTGGACGCCGACGCCGACCGCCACAGTGGACCCAAACGCAGCTATTACCGAGACGGCTGCTATACCGACCCCCGGTGAGCCTCCGCCCGCTGCGGTGATCACCGAGACAACCTTGACGGAGGGTATGTCGGCGCTCGAAAAGAGCCTGGCTGCTTCGTCTGGCTTATCGATGAACGAGTATCGCGAGATCGTTCGCAGCCGGCTGCTGCGTGAGAAGCTGTCCGAGGTGATGGGCACCGAACAGGTTGTCGCCACGGAAGAGCAGGTGCACGCACGCCATATCTTGTTGTCTGTGGCCGAGCCGCTGACGGGCACCGACACGCTTACTGACGCAGTTGACAGCGGCGTGAGCGTGTCGACCACCGGCGACTTGACCGAGACAGCTGCGGTCACGACCAGCGCCGATGTTACGGCAACTGCTGAAGTGACATCTGAAACTGCTGCGACTGCCACCGTTGCTGGCACGGCTGTTGCTACCGCAACCAACGCAGTGACAACCACCAACAGCGTAACGGTGACAAGGGCCGTCACAAGTACTGCAAATGTCACTGGCTCCGCGGGGGTAACGGGTACTGCGAACGTAACTGCCTCGACCGGGGTTACAACTGCAGGCAGTGTCACGACGACTCCTGCCGTTACGGACACCGCGGCGGTGACAGGCACAACCGATATCAGCGGCACCGCCGATATCAGTGCCACGGAAGCAATTTCCGGTACACACGGCCCTTACCCCGACGCCGAAGCGCTGGTGCTGGCCAACGAACTGCGCAGCCGTATCCTGGCAGGCGAGGATTTCGCCGCTTTGGCACGTGCCTATAGCGATGACACTGGTTCCGGGGCAAACGGTGGTGACCTAGGTTGGTTTGGTAAAGGGCGGATGGTTGCTCCCTTCGAGGAGGCAGTCTTCTCACTGCCTATAGGCGAGGTGAGTGAGCCGATCAAGACTGACTTTGGCTACCACCTCATCGAGGTGCTAGAGAAAGATCCGGCTCGTGCCAAGGACGAGGCGCAACTGCAGCAGGAGCGTGCGCAGGCCTTCCAGACCTGGCTGCGTGACCAGCTCGCCAGCGACCAGATTCAGCGGACGGGCGACCTTTCGTCGATGCTGCCGCCGGGGTTGTAAGCCCAGGGCTTCAGTGCGAGATAGTTAGAATCGAAGCGCCGGGTGTTCAAGCGAGCATAGCTCGCCAAACATCCGGTGCCTTTTTTCTCGGCGCCCTACTGGCCATGCGTTTCCTGTTTTCCGCATTCATCCTCTAGAATAATGAATACGGCAACTCACCTTATCCCATGAAAGGACCAACCATGAGCGCCCATGCTGCGATCGAAAAACGCCCATTTGGCCGCACAGGTCACATGAGCACCTTCACAATCTTTGGTGCAGCCGCACTGGGGTCCGTGTCGCAGGCCGATGCAGACCGCACGCTGGACGTGCTGCTCGAGTACGGAGTCAATCACATCGACACTGCCGCCAGCTATGGCGACGCCGAACTGCGCATTGGCCCATGGATGGGTAAACACCGCAAGGACTTCTTCTTGGCTACCAAGACAGGTGACCGCACCTACGAAGCTGCTAAGGCGTCCATCCATCGTTCGCTGGAGCGAATGCGCGTAGAGCAGGTCGACCTGATCCAACTTCATTCGCTGGCTCACCCCGACGAGTGGGATGTAGCGATGGGGCCAGGTGGCGCCCTCGAGGCTTGTATCGAAGCGCGCGAGCAAGGTCTTGTCCGCTTTATAGGGGTTACCGGACATGGCTTCACGATCGCTGCCATGCACCGCCGTGCCCTGCAGCGATTCGACTTCGACTCGATATTGCTGCCGTATAATGTGACTATGATGGAAAATGAAGTCTACGAGCATGACTTCGAGCTATTGATCAAGACGTGCGCCGAGCGCAATGTGGCCGTGCAAACCATCAAGGGTATCTTGCGGGGGCCGTGGGCCACTACGGCACGCAACCGTAGCACCTGGTATGAGCCGCTCGAACAACAGGCCGACATCGACCTGGCCGTGCACTGGGTGCAGGGCCGTCCTGGCGTCTTTCTTAACACGGTCGGCGACATCAACCTGCTGCCCGCGGTGCTTGACGCTGCCACGCGCTTTACGCAGCGTCCCTCCGACGAGCAGATGGCGGAACTGGTCAAGCGCTCCCATTTGACAACGCTGTTTGCGGGGTAGGCGCGAGGTTCACCGCAAAGACGGCAACGCAACGTAGGGCACAAATTGCCCCTACGTTGCGTTGCCGTCTTTGCGTGAAATGCTTCAGTTGTTGCTGTGTTCAGGCCGAATCATCATAACCGGCACGCTTACGTGCCCGGCCACCTGCTGCGCCACGCTGCCAAAGATGAGCTTCTGAATGCCAGTGCGCCAGTGCGTGGTCATGGCCACCATATCCACCGAGTTGTGCTCGACATACCTGATAATCTCATCCCCGCGGTCGCCAAAACGCACTTCGACCTTGACTTGGTAGCCTGCGTCTTCGAGTTCGTGCGCATCTTCGATCATAGTGCGCTTGATTTCCGCTTCGGCACTGTCATATTCTTGGCTGGCAAAAATCGGGTGCGCGGCATATTCAGCATCGCGCGATGTATCATACATCGGCACGGAGACGTTGATCGCCGCCGGCCGCGGCGGCGCTCCCACCAATCCTTCCGGTTGGTGCCCCACGCGCAACAAAATCAGTTCGGTATCCGCGGGCGGGATGAATTTCGTAATCTGGGGATAAATTTGACGGCAAAATTGGGACCCATCATTGGGTACCAGAATGCGATGCTTGATCACGGCACTATCTCCTTTGACGTTGCCATTCGCTCGGCAGCCATTGCCGAGTTCTTTCTCTTTCTAGTATAGCACAAGTCCAGCCTTGCGGCAACGTTAAGCAGTGGCGCGATCTTGTCTGAACCTCGATTCGTCGGATTCGAAGGATTAACATGATTGCTTGGTCATATCTGAATTCGTCAATCATGTTAATCCTTCAATCATGGGAATCAAGGTTCAGACGGCCTGAGACCTCACGGCGTGGCGACGAACTGCGCCTCCTCGGTCGACCCGTGCAGGGCCGTCGTGGAAGCCGTGCCGCCTGTGATGGTCATCTGCACTGCGTCGAAGTAACCGGCTCCCACAAAGCTTTGGTGCTTGACCGCGCTGAAACCCCACTCTTTCTCCATATCGAATTCGTGCTGTTGCAGCTTGGTATAGGCAGCCATGCCGGAATCGCGATAGCCGTGCGCCAGTTCGAACATGCCCGCATTCACTGAGTGGAAGCCGGCTAGGGTCACGAATTGGAACTTGTAGCCCAACTCGCCTAGTTGCTCCTGGAAGTTGGCAATCGTCTTCTCGTCCAGATTGCGCCGCCAATTAAACGAGGGCGAGCAGTTGTAGGCTAAGAGCTTGCCGGGATACTTCGCGTGGATGCCCTGCGCAAATTCACGCGCCTCGCCGATGTCAGGTCGCGAGGTTTCACACCAGATCATGTCTGCGTATTTGGCATAGGCCAGGCCGCGTGCGATGGCATATTCAAGGCCGCCATTGATATAGTAGAAGCCTTCAAATGTCCTATCGTGGTCCTGAATAAACGGCACGTCGCGCGGATCGATGTCGCTTGTCAGCAACTGCGCCGAGTCGGCGTCCGTGCGCGCTACAACGAAGGTAGGTACGCCCATAACGTCAGCTGCCAGGCGGGCGGCTACCAGCTTCTGCTCAAATTCACGGATCGGCACCAACACCTTGCCGCCCATGTGACCACATTTCTTGGCCGAGGATAGCTGGTCCTCAAAGTGCACGCCGGCAGCGCCGGCTTCGACCATGAATTTCATCAACTCAAACGAATTGAGGGCGCCGCCGAAGCCCGACTCGGCGTCCGCCACGATTGGGGCCATCCAGTAGGTGTCATGTTTGCCGGCCATGTGTGCGATCTGATCGGCGCGCTGCAGCGCCTTGTTGATGCGCCGGATCACGTTGGGTACACTGTCTACTGGGTAGAGGCTTTGGTCGGGATAGGTTTCCAACGAGGTATTGTTGTCCCCGGCCACTTGCCAACCACTCATGTAGATAGCCTTCAGGCCAGCTTGCACCATCTGCACAGCCTGGTTTCCGGTGATGGCGCCCAGCGAGCGTACAAAGGGCTCGCTTTGCATCAGTTCCCACAGCCGCTCGGCGCCCATACGCGCCAACGTGTACTCGACAGCGAAGCTGCCGCGCAGGCGCAGGACCTGTTCGGCGTCATAGGGGCGCTCGACGCCGGCCCAGCGCGGCGAAGTGGCCCATTCCTGGTTCATCTTGGCGGCGAGTGTTTGCTCGTACATGGAAGGTAGTCTCCTCGGTTACAGGCGCGAAGGTTTGCCATGCTAAGACCGTTATCATCGATTACGGTCTAACTGGAAACAGATATCGCGAAAATGGGTGTCACAACGCTGGCGGCGGACCGGCAGCGTTCGATGCCCACATCGTGACCGACACACGTTTTGGAACGGTTGCAGTTCTGTAAAAGCGGAGAGGCTAGGTGTATGGCGCGGCTATGGTCTGGCGACGCTGGGCTGCGTTTGATGCACGAGGACCGCGACGTCTGTCGCTGCCGGCCCACGTTCCGTCTGTTCGATGCCAAACTCGACCAGGTCGTCGGGACGGAGAGTGCGGCCACTGCGCAATGCGCTGCGATGCACGTAGAGGTCAGGGTGACCAGTGCGCACGATAAATCCGTACTGCTTGCGCGGGTCGTACCACTTTACTTGCCCGCGCTCACGCCCGTCCGCCGGCAGCAGTTGGCGGCAGCCGGCGCAGAGCTTGGGAGCAGGCGAACCTTGCGCCCATTTCTGCTCTTCTTGCGACCAAAGAAAGGAAATGCCGCAGCGAGCACAGTAGAGGATTTCATCCTGATGTTGCGTTGCCATCATGGCACAGTGTAATCCGTGAGCGATAGGATGCCAAAGATCGGCCTCGCTTGCGGTACACTACCATCACTCACTTGCTAGATAATTCTTGGTGAAACACATATGCAACCTATTCGTCTGATTCAAGTTGGCATGGGTGCCTGGGGGCGCAGTTGGGCCAAGGTGTTGGCGCAGCATGCGGAACTTGTCCAAGTCGTCGCCTGTGTCGACGTACAACCAGAAATGCTGCTCCAATTGCGTTCCGATGTAGGTGTTGATGAGGGCGCTTGCTTTCCATCGCTTGCTGCCGCACTTGCCGCTACCGACGCCGACGCAGTGTTGGTGACGACGCCGATCGGCGGTCACGCGCCGCTAGCACTCGCTGCCTTGGAGGCCGGCAAGCATGTGCTGGTCGAGAAACCCTTTGCGCCCTCTCTGGACGAGGCACAGGAGGTGGTGGAAGCAGCTGCCGATGCCGGCAAGGTGCTGATGGTCAGTCAGAACTATCGTTTCTATCCGGCTGCCCAGGCCGCGGCGGCCTTGGTGCGCGAGGGCACCCTCGGACCGGTGAGCGGCGTCAGCATCCAGTTCCGCCGCTATGCTAATTTGCAGCCACAAGCATCGCACCGCCATTATCACATTCGTCACCCACTGCTGATGGACATGGCAATCCACCACTTCGATTTGATGCGCTACGTGCTCGGTCAGGAGCCGGTCGCCGTCCACTGTCACGCTTGGAATCCCCCTTGGAGCAACTTCTCCGATCCAGCCGCGGCCGTTGCTACGATCACATTCGACGATGGGGCGGTTGTAGACTACCGCGGTAGTTGGGTCAGCACGGCCCCCCAGACAACCTGGGATGGTGAATGGCAGATCGAGTGTGCCGAAGGCGTGATCGAATGGACCGGGCGCGACGACAACTCGCTGCAGGCAGACGCCGTAGTGGTGCGGCCGCGTGGCAAGCGTGTGCGCCGCGTGTCACTGCCCCCAACCAAGTACTGGGACCGGGCAGGCTCCTTGGCCGAGTTTGTTGGTTCTATCCAGAGCGGGCGGGAACCGCTGACAAGCGGGCGGGACAACCTGGCGAGCGCGGCGTTGATGTTCGCTGCCATTCAGTCGGCCGAGACCGGCGCAGCAATTACCACCTTGCGCCCCTTGTCTGTTTGACAATCTGGGCCCCTGCTGTTACCATCGCAGTCAGTTAGGCGACGTAGCCAAGTGGTAAGGCAGGGGTCTGCAAAACCCCCATCGCCGGTTCAAATCCGGCCGTCGCCTCTATTAAGCTTCTCGCACTATCCTCAATCGACTCCTCAATGCCGCCGGTGCACTGTACACAGCTGCCGCAAATGTGTCCTTGGAACAAAGAAAACCACTGGAGCGTTGTCTGAACATCGTTTTCGGACGAACTCACTGGCATCAACCAGGTCATCGTTTGGGCGCATGTCCAGGCAGACGGTGTGCAGATGTAAGATATTCACCCGTCTGACATTTGTTACTCTGCTGATCCCGGTGAGGATCATGCGGATCCCATGGCATCTGCATGATCCGCCAATTTTGTCCCATCTTCGCACACCAGTTGCCTGTAGTTTTACGCTTGTGTAGACTCTGTACGGTAAATATCGTTGTCGTGCCAACCGGCTCACGCTACGCCCCTTTCGGCATGGGCGGAGGTAGAACGTAACATATGTTTGTTAGCAAGATCCGCAGGGCAGTCCTGCGCAAACCCTTATTCAACTTATCGGAACTGCATAAGCCGGTCTTCCTTCTGGCTGCGCTGGTGTTTCTGCTGGCTGGTTGCAGTAGTCCTGATACGCTAGCCCCCCAGTTGCGCACTGTGCCCCCGGCAGCGGCGCAAAGTATTGCAACTTACTACCTGGGCAAGTACGAAGCCGACTTCCAACTGGAGCCAAGACCGCAGGGTGGCACGCGCGAGATCGCTGAAGCGTATTTGCGTCGCTATCAGCCTGGTCCTGAGCCGCGCGTCTTTCAGAGCAGCATCGTCTATGACCGCCAAAACCGCATTCTGGCCGAGCTGTTTGACGAAGGGCGGCGCACGTGGGTGCCCCTATCGCGCATCTCACCCTATCTGCTCGACGCCGTAGTTGCCACCGAAGACGGGAGTTTCTATCAGAACAGCGGCGTCGATCCCCGTCGCCTGGTCGGGGCCTTGGTCCAGAACACGCAGAACAGCGGCGTGGTGGCCGGCGCTTCGACGATCACGATGCAGTTGGCGCGTATGCTCTTCTTGCCGCCCGATGAACGCTTCAACCGCTCGCTCGATCGCAAGGTAAATGAGGCGCTGCTGGCCCAAGATCTGACACGCCTATATTCCAAGGACGAGATTCTCGAGTTGTACCTGAACCTGGCCTACTTTGGTCATCTTGCCTATGGCCCTGAGGCAGCGGCGCGTACATACTTCGGTAAGACGGCCGCCGAACTGAGCCTTGCCGAGGCATCGTTACTGGCCGGCCTGCCACAGCAACCGGCGCTCCTCGATCCTTTTGTCGATTTGGAGGCGGCCAAGGCTCGCCAACGGATCGTGCTTGACCTCATGGCCCGCCGCGGTTATATCTCGCAAGTAGATGCAGATGTCGCCTTTGATGAGCCTGTCACCCTGGGTGCCGATCCCAACGACCGCCCAAATCTTGCGCCGCATTTTCTTCAGTATCTTGCCGACTACCTGGCACGCTCTCCAGAAAAGTATAACCTGCTTCGCTCCGGCCTTACCGTCTACTCGACGCTGGATCTCGACATGCAAAACCTGGGCCAGCAGGTGGTGCGCGAAACTGTCGATGCCTTGCGCCCGAGCTACAATCTCAACAATGCGGCTCTGCTCGCCCTCAAGCCTGGTACATCCGAGATACTGGTGATGGTAGGCAGCGCCGACTATGCCAATGATGCAATCGGCGGTCAGGTCAACGTGGCGCTGCGTCTTCGTCAGCCCGGCAGCGCCATCAAGCCTGTCGTGTATGCGACTGCCATAGACAAGGGGTTGATCAGCCCGGCCACGTTGTTGTGGGACCTGCCCGTCAAATACCCGACCGCAGACAACGGTAGGGAATATCGACCAGAGAATTATGACAAACGCTTCCGCGGCCCTGTTACGGTGCGCACTGCCCTGGCCAACAGCTTGAACGTGCCGACGATTAAGCTGTTCGATGGCATTGAGCCGTCTGAGTTCATCACCACGGCTAATAACCTCGGCATCTCCAACTTTGACCCGCAGAAGATGGGACAGTATGGTCTGTCGACGGCATTGGGTGGCACCGAGGTCAGCTTATATGACCTGACGGCTGCTTATGAAACACTCGCCAACGGCGGTCGCTTTGTCGAGCCAACGCCGATTCGAGAGGCGATTACCAGCGACGGCGCCCGCGTACAGATTGCTCCGCAACGGCCACCCGTTCAGGCAGTATCGCCCGAGACCGCTTTCTTGGTCACTGATATTATCAGCGACAATACCGCACGTGCCCCCATCTTTGGTGAGAACAGCCGGCTCAAACTAAGCCGCCCTGCTGCTGCCAAGACCGGCACGACTACCAACTTCCGCGATAATTGGACGGTCGGCTTTACCAAGTACTTGGTCGCAGGCGTTTGGGCTGGCAACAACGATGGCCGTCCGATGAGAAATGCCGACGGCATCACGGGTGCAGGTCCGATTTGGAACAAGTTTATGGAAGCGGTTCTCGCCGACCCCGCCATGCTTGCGACGTTGAATGCCCCGACGGAAGAGGATGCCTGGACATTTGCTCCGCCTGTCGGTGTTTCTCAGGTGGCGCGCACCTGCCCGCCCGAACTTCGCTGTCGCGAGGGGGGCGAGTATTTTTCCCAGCGCTGGCTCGAACAGATGGCGGCAGCCGGCCCCTACGCTGACAGCTTCCTCAGCGGCGTGATGGCGCCCATTAACGTACAGTTGGCAGGCGGCCAGACCATACGGCCGGCCGTCTGCGTCATGCGATTGACGACACCGGATGATCTGCAGGCGCGCAGCGCTCTTGTGCTGCCCCGCGGTTTGGGACGTCTCTCGATGCAGTGGCAGGCTGCCGTGGCTGCAGTTGATGGCACGAATACCGCTGTTAACTCTGCCGTGGGCGGTTCCATTGCCACAAAGCTGGCCAGCATTGCATCGATCACATCTCCAATTCCATCCCCGGCCTTGGCGCCACGGTCGCTAAGACAGGCTGTAACCCAGACTGAAACGGCGACTGGAACCGGGACTGCCAACGGACAGCCCCCGAACACGGTCGTGGTCGATTCGTCCGCTGCACCGATTCTGCTGCTCGACTTGCCGTATATCGCCGTCGACAACCAGCCGGTCGGGAGCATTGGGAGTGTACAGAGCGAATTGGAAGCCGATCCTGCCCAGCGCCTGGTGCTGGCAACCAACGATCGCCTGCGCGATGAACAGGATGAAGTGACTCGCTGGGCGCGCAACAACGGCCGGAGCCTCGTGTGGGGTGACTGCGGTCATGCCTACGAGTGGGCGGTAGCCCTCTACGGTGACGGAGTCCGCAGTGTCACTATCGGCGCTCCCCTGGGCCCCGACACCTATGTGGCTGTAGACAATCGCGCTGCTCCTGAAGCAGTAGCCACGGCTACACCGGAGGCTGCCGTAGCTGCAGGTGGATCTAACGGCATTTACAGTCCAACGGGTGGGATGGTCGTCGCCGGAACTGTGGCAATCCAGGCCGCGGCAAGTCTGCCGGACTTCTGGAAGTGGCAGCTAGATGTGCTGGTTGGTGGCCAGACCCCTTCATTTATCGCTGTGGGCGAACAACCGGCACTGTCGCCGGTCCCCTTGGTAGCATGGAACACGGCCGGTTATCCTAACGGCGAGCATGTTTTGCGTCTGCGTGTCGTCCATAGCGATGGCAACTACGACGAATACTATTCGCGTGTTACGATCGCCAATTAGTCGCCAACTAGCAGGTAATGTCACCGACCTGGCAATAGGTGCTGTTATTGATGTGACGATGCCGGCCGGGCGGCATCACGCGCGTCACGCGCACTGTCGTAAGATTGCCGCCACATCATTGCCGGCACCGACGGTGGTCCGATGTATACTATCTGATGCTATGTCACTCGTGACGCAAGCACCCACCAGAGAGGGGTGTTTCTGATGAATTCGCAGGTTCGCACGCGCTGGCTATTAGTGTTGCTGGCGGTCGTCGTTGTGTTTTTGACCGCCAGGCAGCAAGAAATTGCTCGTGTGTGGGCGCAACTCTCACCTTCGCCGCCTGCTTTCCCCACGCCGGCATTTCCGACGCCGTTTATTCCCACACCATTTGGTACGCCCCCTGGCCCGCTGTTCACGCCAACGGTTACGCCGGATTTCCGCATTGTCAACGAAATCATACATCCGCAGCAGGGCGACGCAGTGGCAGGATTTGCCCCCATCGTCGGTACAGCGGTCATCACTGACTATGTTCAATATCAAGTCCATCTATCGCCCAGCGGTGCAGAAAACTGGAGTTGGTTGGCCACCAGCAGCAAAGTCGTACGCAATGGCATCTTGCACATTCTCAACACGTACGAGTTGGCAGACGGCTTCTACGACCTGCGCGTCCGCGCGATCCGGCGCGATGGCAACTACAGTGAGGCTTTCTTGCGCAAGCTGGAGGTGCGTAACGCCAATCCGCCGACCGCCACGCCGGCCGTCAATGAACTTGGCACGCCACAGCCGGCCTCGCCGCTCTTGCCGATCACGCCACAGCCTCCGACCGCCACCCCAACCCCTATCTTCCGCAGCTTCGTCGAGAATGGGCAGGGCATCTTCGAGCCGCGCAATGGTGATATCTTGCGCGGGAGCGTGCCGATCGTCGGTACAGTCAATGGTAAGTCCTATCTCAATCCCTTTGCGCGGTACGAGCTGTACGTAATGCCCAGCGGCGACACGGAATGGGGTTGGCTGTACACGAGTGAACAACAGCTGTGGCAGTCGCCGCTCTATAACTGGGATACTACCACTGTGGAAGATGGCTTCTATGATTTGCGTCTGCGCATCGTGTACCGCGATGCCAACTATGACGAGTACTTTGTTAGCCGCTTGCGGGTAGCCAACCAGACGCCAAACAGTGTTTTGAAGAAGCAAGACCAGGTCAGCACTGCGAAGACTGCTCCCGGGCTGTATTTCCCGCTCGACGGCACCCAAGTTTCCGGCGTCATGCGCATTGAGGGCACAACCGCCGTTCGTGACCTGCTGCGTTGGGAAATCTACTGGTCGCCTAGTGGTGCTGAGAACTGGCAGTTCTTGGTGAGCGATACTCGCCCGCTCGTCGACGGCAACCTGGCCAACCTGGATTTGAGCCTGTTGCCGAGCGGTGCGTATGATTTCCGTCTGAGAATTGTCCGGCAGGACTACACCCATACGGACTACCATGTACGTAATGTGCAGGCAATTCCGCCTACGCCTACGCCCCTGCCTACTGTGCCTGTCATTCCCGGCTAAGAGGTCCCGGATGGGCGCAGAAAGGCTGCCGCTGACCCCGAATGGATCATCAAGCCAGGGCCAGTCATTTGGGTGCACAGGAGTGCGGCTGTATAATGCACAAATTATGCATTCGTTCATTGTTGCAGTTTCAACTGTCTATGACAGCAACAAAATGAGACTGCAAACATCATAACGACATTTGGAGGTAGTGATGAACAAAACAAAGTGGCAACGGTTGCTGGCTGCAGCCCTCGTGGCAGTATTGCTCGTGACCGGTTTCGCACCTGCCGCCATGGCAGCGACGGCCCAGACGGCGCCGGCGGCAGTGGCGCAACAGGTGTCGGGTGTGACGGAAGTCACCGGCACGCTGACCGGCGGCCAGTTCGCTAAGATCTGGCTTGGACTTACGCCGGACAGCAACCCCGGCACAGTAACGCTGACAGCTGATTGGGATCGCCCCAACGCCGATAGCAGCAACGTAGGCTTTTACGTGCTGAACGAAAGCAACCTGCAAAGGGTGCTCGGTGGTGAGTCGCTGGTCTCGAACAATGTCGGCCAGGGCCAATCGCAGTTTTTCCTGAACGGCGCTGACAACGTGCAGGGCGCCCGCTTTAATGCGACCGGCCCTGCCTACACTGTCGTCGTCTATAACGATTCAGCCACGGATGCCAATTTCACGCTGCGCGCCGAAGGCGCCACGCTCGCCGATGATTCTGGTCAGGTGCGCGTTCCGGGTGCTGCTGCTGAAGATGCCACCGGTGACGCTGCTGCCACAGTAACCGATACGGTCACGGGGACCGTCGCCACCGTGGCGCCCGTCGCCACGGCCGAAGCGGTCACTGAGACTGCTGCGGCAACGACGACCGAAGCTGTGACCACCGCAGCTGTAGCGACGCCTGCTGCCGCTGCTGCTGTGACGACCACGGCTGCTGCCGTGCCGGCCGGCCCCGTACGTGCCGAAACCATGCAGGGATCGCTGCCAGAGCAGTTTAGCCAGCACTTCCTGGGCCTGGAGCCCGCCGAGCGTGATGGCGAAGTTACGCTGGTGATGACCTATGACCCGCAGGACAACACCGAGCTCGCTCGACGCATCAACTTCTGGGTGCTCGACGAGGCTGGTTTCAAGCGCTTTCAGGATGGCGATAGCGCTAGCACCGTAGCGTTGGCCGCCGGTTCCAAGTTCTTCCTGGATCCCGATACCTCTAATAAGCGGTCGGCTACCTTCAATTCCACTGGCTTTGGCCCGTACACCGTGATCGTGCAGAACAACTCGCGCGTGCCGGCCACGTATGAACTGACCGCCACCGGCGGCGTCTTGATCGACGACTCGGGCCAGACGATCACGGCCCAACAGGCAGGCGGCGTTGCGCCGGCTGCGACTGGCGCCACGACTACGACGGCCACCGCTACAGGCACGACGACTGCGACGACTACGACCACCACCACTACGACGGCCGGCAGTGGCGTTGTTGGTGAACCCGGTGGCTCCTATACTGTTCAGTCGGGCGATACCCTGGCCATCATCGCTCGTGACATCTATGGCGACTATCGCTTGTACGAGCAGCTCTGTGCCTTTAACAAAATCGCTGACTGCAACGTCATTGAGGTTGGCCAGGTTGTCAACCTGCCCACCGAAGCCGAGATTGGCGCGACGGCGACTGCTCCGGCCTCTGCCGCCACGCCGGCTGCCGCTGCGGCCGCCACGCCTGAGGCGACGGTAGCCGCTGCTCCGGCTGCGACCACAACAGTGACTGCTACCAATCCGGTAACGGGCACGGCTCCCGTCACGACCACGACGGCCACGACTGGTATGACGACCAGTGCCGCTGGCGTCTCCAGCACCGGCACGACCACGCGCACGACCACTACAGGGGCGACGACCAGCACGGCTGGCGCTGCCTCGGGCACCCTGATCGATGCACTCGAGAAGGCTGGCAACTACACGGTTCTTCTCGCCGCCATTAAGCAGGCGGGCCTGGAGAGCGCCCTGGAAGGCGCAGGTCCCCTAACGATCTTTGCGCCTACTGACACCGCCTTTAACAACCTGTTCTCCGAGAACAACATCACGGAGGCCCGTTTCCTTCAGATTCCAGAACTTGACCAGTTGCTTCAACTCCATGTCATTCCGGGCCGTCTGTTGGAAGCTGACCTGACCAACGGTCAGCAGGAGACCACGCTGGAAGGCAGCAACGTCACCTTCACCGTTACGGCGGATGGCGTCAAGGTCAACGATTCCTTCATCGTGGCGCCGGACATCACGGCCAGCAATGGCGTGATCCAGGCCGTCGACGCGGTCATGTTGCCCGCTCGCTAGGCAGATGGTCCTCGCGTGCCTGTCACAATGGCGTGGCAAGCACCACAACTAAACAGTGAAAAGAGCCGGGCGTCTCGCCCGGCTCTTTTGTATTTCAGAGGTTTGTGATAGGTCGCATTGGTTGGGCGCGCCGCACATCTGTGCTATGATAAACAGCATGTCCAGGAAACAAAAAGCACCGATCAGTGAGCCAACCTGGGACGATCCCGCGCCGGATGATGTGCCTTCGCGCCAAGTCGGTGACGACTTTCAAGTGCCTGCTGCGGATGTCGCTGAGGATCTTGCGGGCCCCGCTGCGTCCAAGCGCGGCACACCGTCAACGGCCGAGGCGATGCCCGTGCTGGCAGCATTTGACGCTCCAACGTTCTTTGGCCCCAGTGGTCCCCTCGCCGCCCAAATGTATGGCTACGAACAGCGTCCCAGCCAGGTCGAAATGGCTGCCGGCGTACGGCAAGCGGTTCTCGAGCACAAGCACGCCTTGATTGAGGCCCCTACCGGAACGGGTAAATCAGTTGCCTATCTTGTGCCGGCTATCCTCAGCGGCAAAACGGTGGTGGTGTCGACTGCCAATAAATCGCTGCAGAGCCAGCTGTTTCAGAAAGACATCCCATTTCTACGCCAGGTGCTTGGCCGCGAGATTCGCGCAGTTGTCGTCAAGGGGCGCAGTAACTATGTCTGCAATCTGAAATGGGAGAAGGAGCTGGCAGAGCAGAAGTACATTTCGCTTTACGACCGTGAAGACGACCAGGTGAAATTCATGCGCACCTGGCTTGATGTGACCGAAACAGGCGACGTGGATGAGTTGCCGTTCGTTCTGGGCAGCGATCTGCGCCCCGCGTGGTTAGCTTTCCCGACGACTGTCTGCACGGCGACTGCAGGCATGATGAGGACAACTGTTGGGTTAATTTCATGCGCGATGCAGCCGCCGAGGCGCAGGTGATCATCACTAATCATCACCTGTTACTCAACGCGCTCGAACTGGGCTTTGCTGGCGAACGTATCTTGCCGCCGGCCAGCGTCTATGTGATCGACGAAGCACACCACCTGGAGCAGATCGCTACTGCTGTCTACGAGACAGTCGTCACCGACTATACCGTGGAACAGTTGCTGGCCCGTACCACCCTCAAAGAGCATGTTCCAGACGAAGAGATCGAGCAGCTGCGTTATCTCAATACGTTGGCCTTCCAGGAAGTCTCAAACCAAAGCCGTGATAACGCGTTCCAGGTACAGGTCGAACTGGAAAGCATGCACCAACTCGGCAGCGCCCTCTCCAAGCTTGGCCAGCGCCTCAAGCAGGCAAATCCCTACGCTGCCGAGGTCGAACAAGCCGCCCAGCGTGGCGCGCGTCCGGCCGAAGATGTGGCGCAGAAGAACCGCTACTACGAACTCACGGTCGAAACGATCAACAGTACGGCGGCCAAGTTAAGTGCAGTCGCCACCAATCGCTATGACGATAAGATGGTGCGCTATGCTGTGCGCCTGTTCGACCGCCGTTACATCAGTATTGAAGTCCATGCTGCGCCCATCGATCCGGCGAGCCTCCTCAATCAGTATCTCTTTCACCCGCAGAACGACAAGGGTGAGTCCGTAGACCGCACCGTCATCTGCACGAGCGCAACGCTGGCCACTGACGGCCGCTTCTTGCACTTCAAGGCGCGCTGCGGCATTGCCGAAACTGGCGTCGAGCGCGTGCTGCCGCCGGTGTTCAATTACCAGGACCAGGCGCTGCTTTATCAACCGGCCCTGCCTGCCTATGACTACAAAGCCGCCGATACCTACTACAATGCCGTGGCCGCTGAAATCGAGCGCCTGCTCGAAGTCAGCCGCGGGCGCACCCTCTGCCTGTTCACAAATTGGAGCGGGCTGCAGCAGGTGAACGAGCGCTTGCAGGCTGCAGCAGCCGTCGTTTGGCCCATACGTGCCCAAGGCGATGCCCCGCGTGATGCCTTGCTTTCCTGGTTCAAAGAGACGCCACACAGTGTACTGTTGGCCACGCGCTCGTTTTGGGAAGGTGTAGATATTCCGGGCGAGGAATTGAGCATGGTTGTGCTCGATAAAATGCCCTTTCCGACACCGGGTGATCCACTGCACGGCGCGCGCATGCGCGCACTCGAACAGGAGGGGCGCAGCTCGTTTGACGAGTATATGGCTCCCTTGATGACCTTGGCGCTCAAGCAGGGCTTCGGACGCCTTATCCGGCGCAGCAGCGACCGCGGCGTAGTCGCCATTCTCGACGAACGGCTGAGCAGCAAGGGATATGGTCGCCGCGCACGCCAGGATTTGCCGCCTGCACGCTTTAGCCGTGATTTTAAAGATGTGCATCGCTTCTTTCAGTCGGCACGCGCTGGCCATCCGGAATTTGCACTCAACGTGTGGGCGACGCAAAATGCTGGCTTGGGCGGCGGCATTGGCTGGCGATGGCAACTTGTCCGCCTGCAGGATGGCCGTGCGGATAGCGGTGACGGCGTGCAGGCACTTGCCGACCCCGTCGCCGGCGAAATTTACGCCATCCGGCAAGGATTAGGCGACTTGCGCCAGCGCATTGAGCGCGTCGGTCATGTCGCCAACCGCTACAGTGTTGAGATCCGCTGCAGCGCCGCCACCGCTGCACGGTTGTCTGATCCGGCCGCTGCGGTAACCATGTCGTCGCCGGATTGGGATGCAGAGAAGTCCCTCTGGAAGACTCTCAGCTTCGCGCCCGTGCGCAGTTAACCGCAATTTGCTGGCGTGGCACCTATGGCACAAAAGACCTTCTTGCGTCTGCTACTATTCATCCTCTTGTTGGTGGCGGCCAACTTTGGCGGCTACACTTACGCTTTTCTTGCTCGCACGATTGCGGGCAACCCTTTCTTTGCACGCGACGCGCAGACGGGTACGCTCTGGTCCAACTATTCACATTACGTCCAGGGCATGCTGCAGGGCAATTGTAGTGAGGTGGCCGTCTACAAAGAGGACTTCTTTTTGATCCTGGGGCGCGCCGCAGTCGCTAGCACTGGATTGCTGGCGCTCGCCTTGACGATCAGCGTGGTGTTTGGTCTCGCCATCGGCCTGCTCGGTGTGCGTCTGCATCCACCAGGAGTCCGGGATTGGCTGACGGGTACGACCATCTTGGGCCTCTCTATGCCCGGCTTCTTCATCGGCCGTTTGGCCGTGGCCTTATTGCTGCTGGCGACGATCTATGCCCGCCTGGGTAATATTCCTTTGCCAATCCAGGGCTTTGGTTGGGACAACCATCTTATCCTGCCACTGCTGGCCCTATCTGTACGCCCAACTGCTCAGATCGCGCAGGTAGTTGCAGGTCTACTGGCTGGCGAATTGGGTCACCAGTACATTGTCGCTGCCCGCGGCAAGGGGCTGACCGAGCGCCGTGTGATCTGGCATCACGCCCTGCGTAATGTCTGGGCGCCTGTGGCTCATGCCGTGGCGGGGGCGGTGCGGCTGCTCGTAGCTGACCTCATCGTGGTGGAGTGGCTGTTCGCCTGGCCCGGCCTTGGCTTCTTGATGGCTGCGACGTTGATTCCGGCACAGTTTGCCTCCGCTTCAGTGGAGGCACGCTTTCTCGATCCGCCGCTGGTGGCGTCGCTGATCACCATTTTCGCCGCTTTCTTCTTGCTAATCGATCTTGTGGCAGGGGGTATGGCGCGTGCCGTCGACCCACGCCAGCGCGTTTAGGCATGGATTGATATGAGTGCAATTCCTGCCGTGCGCCGCAAAACGCGTCTATCCAGCAACTGGCCGCTCGCCGTTGGCGCGCTGCTTGTCGCTATTATAGTCCTTGTCGCCATTGCCGGTCCCTGGTTGGCGCCACAAGACCCCATGGCGCGCACGTCTGTGCTCAACATCGGCGGCGCATGGGTCGGCCCGCCTTTTCCGGCACTCTCAAACGGCTTCTTGCTTGGCTCTGACCGCGCGGGGCGGGATATATTCAGCCGTCTGCTCTGGGCAGTGCGGCCAACGCTGGCCATGGTCGTCATTATCGCGGCCGTACGCCTGCTGCTGGGCTTGTTCATCGGCTTGGTCGCGGGCTACGGATCGGGTGTAGGCCAGCGCTTCGCCTTGGCCGCCACGCGCCTGGCGTTGGCGGTGCCGGTGCTGGTCATCGCACTGGCGACCATTGCGTTCGTAGGCATTCAGCGCGGTCTGCTTGCCTTTCTGCTTGGCCTCAGCCTCACCGGCTGGGCCGAAACCGCCCGCTATGTCGAAACCCAGACCCGCGTGATCCGCCAACAGCCGTTTATGGAAGCCGCGCGCGGCATGGGTGCTCCGCCCACCCATCTGGTGGTCTACCACATCCTGCGCCACCTGCTGCCGCTTACTGCCATGTTGCTCGCGATTGAAATCAGCAGCACGCTGATGACTACGGCGGCACTAGGTTTTCTCGGCTATTACATCGGCGGCGGCGCGTGGCTGGCCGTGGAGGACTTTGTCGCGCGCAATACGGCCGGCATCCCCGAACTGGGACAAATGCTTGCTACGGCCATCGAGCAGATCCTCGACCCCTGGCCCATGGTCGTCGTCGGCAGCGTTGTCGTGTTAATCATCTTTGGCTTTAGCCTGCTTGGCGAAGGACTGCGGCGCCAGCTCGAGGGCGAACGTTCAGGACAATTGGGTTGGCTTCACGCAGCGCTCAACCGGGTTGCCGGCTGGATTGGGGGCGGCCTGCTGCCTGCAACGCGCGCTGCACGCTGGCGCTGGGGATTTGCAGCCGCTGCCGCCTTGGTCGTGCTAGCTGTCTTGGGCGGTGCAAGCTTGTGGTTGAACCAGGCCAATGCCGGCAGCCTGTCCCCTACCTTTAGCTTGGCGCTGCCCGGCGGCAACTTGTGGGCATCTCAGCGGCACGACCCATATGGCACGCTGGCAATCGACGCCGCCGGACCCATGACGCCCACGGTGCTGTGGTCATATAAACTGGCGGGCGGGTTCACTGGTGGACCCCTGGTCGGCCTTGATGGTTCGATTTACGCCACAGGCAGCGACGGAACTGTGATAGCGCTCGACGCTAACGGCCAAGAAACACGACGCTGGACCGTTCCTGCTGCCCCCGTCGGTTCGCCCGCACTTGGGGTTGATGGCACATTGTACGTAGTCGATACCGGATCGGGCCTATCCGCGTTGGCCCCTGACGGCAGCACGCGCTGGCGCTTTAGCAGTGAGGGGCGCCGTCCCACTTCTGGTCCGATTGTCGGCCCCAATGGCGTGATTTACTTCACACGCGTCGACCGCATCCAAGCCGTCAGCCCTGATGGAACCGGCCTTTGGGTGTCGCCTGGCGTTGAAGGCGCCACAGTCGAGGCCGCGCCGCGCCTCTCGCCCGACGGCATCCTCATCTTCCTCGGCAACAACATCTTTCTCGCCGCCACCGGCGAGCCTGCTGCGCTGGCGCTTCCAATCAAGGACGAAATGCAATTCATGATGCCAACCTACGCCACTGGCGCCGATGGCGGAACCTACCTGTTGGCCGGCAACAACGCCATCCGCTGGCATATCGAGAATGGCCGGGCCCTGGCGGATAATGTAATCGCCTGGGACATCGGAGGCCTGAGCATCTATCAGCCGACCGACTCAGGCATAGCCGCCAATGGCAACTTCTGGATCTTCTACGGCACGAATTTTGGCAATTCGCGTATCGTCTGGCTGGATCCCGCCAGCCGCGCGCTGGCCAATATCGAGGTCATACAGTCCAGAATGCGTCTGCTGGGCATTGACGCCGCCAACCGCGCCTACATGTGCGCCACTGCCGGTCCCGCACTGTGCATGGCCCTCGACGTCGATGCCAAGGGCAGCATTTGGGAACTGACTGCCCCATCGGGGGCCAATGTCGCCGGCGGTGCCCTGACCCCCGGCCATCTCTATATCACCACTGTCGACGGTTGGCTCCACGCCATCGGCAACGTCGACTAACGTGTCAAATAGATCATTGCCACGATCACGCCGATCGTAATCACCACGCCGCGCAACACCGCCGGCTTGATCGTGCCTGCCATCCGTCCGCCGATCACGCCACCTACAATCGCCCCAATCGCCATCACCACTGCCGCCGACCACACCACCTGGCCCGAAAACACGAAGAACAGCGCTGCCGCCACGTTGACGGCAAAGGCCACGGCCTGCTTAAGCGCATTGAGCCGGTTAAGCGGCTCTTCTATCACCAAGCCCAATACGGCCAGTACAATCACGCTCAAACCCGCGCCAAAATAACCGCCGTAGATTGAGGCCAGGAACACCGGTGGAATAGACCACCACTCCGGCAGTGCCGCATGGCCCTGCTGCGCCGCACGCCGTGTCAGCCACGCCCGCACCTTGCCTTGTACTGCCAGCAGAAAACATGCCAGCAGAATCAGGTATGGGATCAGCTCACGAAAGACACGTTCCTCCGTGCGCAGCAGCAGGAGTCCACCTGCCAGGCCACCCAATGCGCCGGTCGGCACCAGCCACCACAGCCGTCGCTCTTGGCCCCGCAGGTCGTTCTTCTGCGCAATCGTCCCGCTGAGATAACCCGGCGCCAGCGCAACCGTATTGGTCACATTGGCCGACACCGGTGGAATGCCTACCGCCGTCAAAATAGGAAACGTGATTAATGTGCCGCCGCCTGCCAGCGCGTTCACCGCACCGCCTGCTACGGCACCGAGCCCTACCAACAACAAGTCCAACCATGAAAGAGGATCAGCCATAAACCTGCCAAAGATCTGAATACAAACCGAGTGACTTCAATCCCTCCATTGTAGCGGCGCGTCATTCATCCATGCAATTATTGCCTTCCAAGGCCCCCGGATGTATTTCCCGAAACGGTGGTACAATACATAAAAAATCGAGGAGGATCATTATGCAGCCGGAGGATAAAACCGAGATCATAAAGCCGCCTGCACGCAAGCGCGGCATGGGTGCTCGATTGTTCGCGCTGTTGGCGGTAGCAGGCGGCGGCTTTCTCCTCTACCGCAACGGGGAAGCCTGGCTCCGCTCACTGCTTCTGTATCTCTCGCGTGCCGGCTGGGCGCGTTCGCTTGTCACTGGATTCCCCCCTGCCTGGCTCATCGCCAGCCGTTTTGTGGCTGGCGAATCAGTCGACGAAGCTATCGATGCTACTCGCCAATTAAACGCACGCGGCCTCATGGCCACGATGGACTACTTAGGTGAAAGCGTCGGCCAGACTAGCGAGGCCAACGCCGCCCGCGACCAGATCCTCTTCTTGCTCGACCGCATTCATGCCGCCAGCATTGACTCCAATGTCTCGCTCAAACTGAGCCAACTCGGCCTGAATATCGACGAAAATTTGGCGGTCAACAACCTGCGCATGATCCTCCAGCGTGCGCGCCAATATGACCGTCGCGTGCGCATCGACATGGAAGAGAGCGCCTTGGTAGACGTTACCTTGGACATCTACCGCCGGCTGCGCTTTGGCGAAGGCTTCGAAAATGTAGGTGTGGTGATCCAAGCTTATCTTTTCCGTTCCGAGCAAGATGTCAAGCAGCTGGTGGAGGAAGGGGCGTGGGTGCGTCTCGTCAAAGGCGCCTACAAGGAGTCGCCTGATATTGCCTTTGCCCAGAAGGTAGATACAGACGCTAACATGGTGCGCCTGGTAGAGATGATGTTGAGTGACCGGGCGCGCAAAAATGGGGTTTACTTGGCCGTTGCCAGCCATGATAAGGCGATTCTGGACGCTACCAACGAGTATGCTGCGCGCAACAAGGTCGGCAAGCAGGATTACGAGTTCCAACTCCTCTATGGCATTCGCCGCGATCTGCAGGAACAGCTTGTCGCCCAGGGCTACCGCGTGCGCGTCTATGTCCCCTACGGTACGGCATGGTACCCCTACTTCATGCGTCGCCTCGCTGAGCGTCCGGCCAACCTATGGTTCTTTATCAGCAACTTCCTCAAAGGCTGACCCGCCTGTACCTCGCGCGCACCCAAAGTCCTCTCCTGCTCCAAAAAAAGTGGTGCGAGCGTGGCACATCTTGCCGCGCGGTTGTCTTTAGCGCGTCACCAGCTCCATCGGCAGGTGATCAATGCGATTTTGATAGCGCAGTGCCACCCTGCGCCCCTTGCCAAAGTCGACTCGGGTCATCGCCGTGTTGAGATGGCTGAAGTGAACCCGGTTGCCATACGGCTCACTCGGCACAAACAGTGCGTGCATGAGGGCATCCAAGAACGTTCCATGCGTTACGAGCGCAATGGTAGACCCCTCACACTCCTCATACAGGGAGTACAGGCGTTCGGCGACTTGACAAGCGCGCGAGTAACAAGCGTCCATCTCCTCGTAGCCGCCTATCCACCAGCCGTTCTCGTTTACGCCGTCGACTACCCGGTACGTGGCGAACCGTTCTGCCATTTCGGTATTCGTCAGCCCGGAATAGCCAACGACGTCGCCCAACTCCGGGTTGCCGGTGAAGACCCCACCGTGCTCGTGAATGTCTACCCATATTTCGGGGGCAACGCCCAAGGCGCGGCTGATTGGCAGCGCCGTCTGCATGGCGCGCAGCATGGGGCTGACATAGATTCGCTCGATCGGATACTCCGTGGTTACCCACCCAAGACGCTGCGACGGCGACGGCGGGTTGGCAGTCACTGTCGCCAACTGTTGTGCTAATAGTTCTGCCTGGCGATGCCCTATCTCGGACAGTGGCGGCTCCGGCAGGCGCCCCGCCATATACGCCGCATAGTCGTGGCCCTGGCTCTCGGCTAGCACGTTGTTTGCCGATTGGCCATGCCGTATAAACAACACTCTCACGCGCAAATCTCTTTCTGCTCTTGCCGCAGTTTGCTCACAGTTGAGATGCCACTTTGGCGAGACGGTCCACCATCTTTTCCAAGTCGCTGGTGCGCTCGGCAATACTAAAACGCACGTGTCCCTCTCCTGCTGCGCCAAACGCGCTCCCTGGTGTGGACACGACCAGCGCTTCATCGATTAGCGCCTGGGTGATTTCCAAGCTGTTCCTCTTGCTGTGCGTGAACTTGGGAAAGACGTAAAATGCCCCTTCTACCGGCGGACACTCGATGCCGGGAATTTCCTCAAATGCATCTAACACAAGCTTGCGCCGCTTGTCATACACCGCCACCATTTCCTTGATGCAGTCCTGCGGCCCCGTCAGCGCCGCTACGCCCGCCGCCATGGTGAAGCTGGCCGCCGATTGGGCACTGTGGGTCTGGTAGATGCGCGCCAACTGGACGATCGGCTGTGGCCCCGCCAGCCAACCTAGACGCCAGCCTGTCATAGCATATGCCTTGGAGAAGCCATTTACGATGATCGTGCGTTCGGCCATTCGGGGCTCGGCCGCCAGGCTGTGGTGTGCGTGGTCGCCAAAGAGAATGTGTTCGTAGATTTCATCGCTGAGCACATATAGGTCATGTTGGCACGCTACATAGACGATGGCATCGATCTCGGCACGTGTCAGCACACGTCCTGTGGGGTTGTTGGGGCTGTTGACCATCAGCAACTTGGTCTTGGGCGTAATGTAACGCTCCAGCGTGTCCGCCGTAATCCGGAAGCCGTCAGCGCTGCGCAGCGGCACACTGATCGGCACGCCGCGCTGCAGCAGCACCATTGGTGAATAGCTGACCCAAGAGGGGTCCAATACCAATACCTCGTCGCGGGGCTCTAGCAACGCCGCCAGTGTGGCGAATAACGCCCATTTGGCGCCTGGCGTCACCATGATGTGTTCAGGCGTAATGTGATGCACATTGTTCTCACGCTTGAGCTTTTCGACAATAGCCTTAAGCAGTGCGGGCGTGCCCGGCGACGGCGGGTAGTGCGTGTCGCCGGCCTGAATGGCGGCATACCCGGCCTCGATGATATGACGTGGCGTGTCGAAGTCGGGCTCACCGCCCGCCAGGCTGACCACATCCTTGCCCGCAGCCTTGAGCTCGCGGCCGCGCTGCATCATCATCGTCGTCGGCGAGGCCGGCACCGACGTCACTAAGGAAGAGAGATTTTTCATTTGGCTAGCTCACATGATTTGGCGCATGCTGTATATTTTGATAGGCAAAAATAATGCGCATCCAGTATGCCACAATCCGCGGCAAAGACTGAATTGCCTGTCCTGATTCCAAGAATACAGGAACCCGTGTATCTTCTTGCATCGTTATGGATATAGATTATGGTATACTCTGTAGCCAGGTTGCCCGTTATCGGGCCGAGGACCAGCGCATCCATGCCATATTGTAACAAGCCTTGCAAGCAAGGGATATTGCCGTGCAGTTCCTTACAAACGCCTGCCCTTGCAGTAGGAGGAAAATCCGTGAAATTGGCGACCGTTTTTCTCGCATCCTTGGTCGCTTTGCTGTTGGTGCTCCCCGTCCCGGTCGCTGCCGCCCCGCTAACCCCCCTGCGGCAAACTGATCAGACCGGTGAAACGCCGGCAACGCCCACTCCCGAGGTCGCAGAAGCAAGCTCAATTATTGATCTGCATGCAACAGCAGGTAGGCTGCGCGGGCGTATTGAACTTGGCTGGAGCGTCTTATCGCCCGCAGATTCCCCAGATGCTGCCGTCCCTGCCAGCATGCCGGGGGGCAGTGTTTTTGTAGTGGAACGTTCCACCAATGGGAGTTCGTGGCGCCCGGTTAAAGCATGCTATTTGCCGTTCGACGGCGAAGCTGAAGCCTATGCGTGTACGGATGCGCGTCTGGCGAGTGGTACAACCTACGCTTATCGTGTATGCCTTGCCGGCAAACCGACAACCTGCTCCAATGCAGTGACGACGAGCCCTATCTCCGTCAAGGCTCCGTAGGTCCACTTCACTTCATGGCCCCTGCAAGTCCGGGCATGTCTTGCGATAACTGCTCACGTCGGTTGGAAAATACTGCGTCCATTCCTCGAGCGTGAAGTTTCGCCCTGCCGCGTGACAGGCCTCGTCGATCAGGTCATTCATGTTGAGCGACCAACGTCGGATCGTACCATCCGTACTCCCCGAAGCCAACCAGGTTCCGTCAGGCGCAAAGCTGACGCCGTTGACACTGCTGCCGCGGCCCACCAGCGAGTCAGGTTCGGCTGACGGATTGACCGTGCTCCATAGATAAACGGCCCCGTCTGACCCCGCGCTTGCCAGCATCAGGCCGTCGGCGCTAAAGTTGACGGCGTTTACCTCTGTGTCGTGACGGCTCAATCGCGCCGGCTCAAAAGCAAGCGCGTCTGCATTCCAGACCCAGACTGCACCATCTCTCCCTGCCCCCACTAGCCATGGGCCTTGAGGTTGAACGGCGACGTCCAGCAGACCTTCACTTGGACCCTCCAATTCCTGTTGTTCTGCACCCGTTGCCACCTCCCAGATCCGCAGAGTGCCTGTTCCCATGCCCCCACTGACTAGCGTCTTGCCATCCGCTGTGAAGGCCACTCCCGTTACGGAGCCAGTATGACCTGCGAGTTCGCGCAGTAGGTTGCCGCTCTTGCTGTCCCAAAGTCGGATTGTGGTGTCTTCGCCGCCGCTGGCTAGAAGGCTCCCGTCAGGGCTTTCCGCCACGGTGAGGATGGCATCTGCGCTGCCACGCCAGCGCCGCAGCAATGCACCTTGTTGCGTATCCCAGGCACTAATGCTGCCATCCCTGCTGCCGGCCCACAGCACTTCGCTAGTGGGGCTATAAGCAATGGCAGAGATAGGCGCGTCGCCGCGCGCCAGCGCGAAACTCGGCGCACCAGTGCGCGCATCCCAGATTTGTATGGTCGAATCGTCCGCAGTATACGATGCTAACTGCGAGCCCTTAGGGTTAACAGCTACGTCGGCGACGACCGGCTTGACTGCCAATACCTGGTGCGGCTCGGCAAACGGGCTGTTCGTGCGCCAGATGCGCAGTGACCCATCGTACCCCGCCGTGACTATCAAATTTGACAGTCCGCCGGTACCTGTTGGAGGAGACGCCAACAAGTTGATGGCGTCATCATGACCACGCACGACAATTGCGTCGGCGTCGGGGTTGCGGTAGTCCCACAGGCGCACCTGCCCGTCGTAACCGGTGCTGACCAAGACCGGGCCGTTCTCTCCTTGGGCGAAGGCAAGGCCGCGCACATTGCCTGCGTGGTGGCCCAACAGCGCATTGTCGTCCGGCTGCGCCACATTCCACAACCGCACATCCCCCCCCTCGTCGGCGCTCGCCAGCCAGCGACTGTCAGGCGCAAAACTCAGGGCATAAACCGCAAAACTGTGACCGCGCAAGGGAATGGATGTCACCGTTACATCGGCTTGATCCTGGCTGGAACCGGCAGAATCGGGTACTCGCCACAAGCGCACAGCCCCATCATTGCTGCCGCTCGCCAACCACTTGCCATCTGGGCTGAACATCACCAGGTTGATGAAATTGCCTTGAGTCGAGTTCCCCGCGGCTCTCAATATTGCCTGCTGCTCGCCGTTCTGGCTGTTCCATAGGCGAATGGTCCCGTCATTGCCTGCACTTGCCAACAGCCTTCCATCAGGACTATGCGCCAATGTGTTGATTGGCCCGCCATGGCCGCGTAGTTCGGTCACGTGTGTGGTTGAATCATCAGTGCCCCACAACTGCACGACGCCGTCCTCTCCCGCCGCTGCCAGTTGGCTGCCGTCGGGAGACAGTGACAACACATACAATGGTGGCTGCTGCTCGCCCAAGCCTGGATTTGTGTTGCCAGTAATGACTTCACTTGTGTCGTCTTTGGCGTCGCTCGCCGACCAGCGGCGCAGCGTTCCATCTTCGCCCGCACTGTATAACGAAACGTTGTCTGCGCCAAAGACCAGGTCGAATACGGGTCCCTCGTGTCCCTGTAGCAAGCGTGGCGCCGCGCCTGGCTCGCGCAGATCCCAAATGCGCACGACGCCTGTTTCGCCGCCTGCAGCAACCCAGTGTTCGTCAGCGCTTACAGCCAGCGCCGTGGTTTCTTGCTCCGTGCGCAGCGGCACGCCGCCGGTTGCCCCGAGAATCGAACGCAGCCGCTGAACTGATTCCGACAGCGGCGCCTCACCGTTCTCTCGCTGCATGCGCAGTGATTCGATGGCCAACAGGAGGGCTGCTTGGGGACGCCGATCAAGCTCCAGCAGTGCATTGTTCGCCAACTGGTTAGCACGTACGATCCTGCTGTAGGCTGCACTCTTGGCCTGCTCCTCTACCAGCTTTGCTTCGACGGCTTGCACAGTAGCCAGCGCCGCTGCTTGCGTCTCCGCTGCGCGCGCTGTCTGCGCCTCGACTTGCGCTTGGACAGTAGCCAGTGCTGCCTGTTGCAGCGTCACTGTCGCCTCCATGCGCCGCACACTGCCGGCAAACCAGAAAGCCAGCCCCCCCAGAATCAACGTCACGACACCCAGGCCAAGCAGCGCAGGCAGCAGCAAAGACGGCTCGCGCTCTGTCTGGCGCTGTACCACCTGCTGTGTCTCCTGCCCAGTTGGCTCGTAGGGCAGTTGGCTTCCCTCGGAGTTGATATCCATACTTTCGTTATGCGTTAGCTATCGCCAAACTCCGCACCCGACCACGCAAATTCCGCCGGCAGGGGAGCTACCAACACACGTTCCGCGCTCCCTGCCAACGGCGGTAGGACAAGCCGGTGAGCGTGCAAAAGCAGTCGCGGCGCCGTCTGCGCATCACCATATAGCCTATCTCCCAGGATGGGTGCCTCCATAAATGCCAGATGCACACGCAGTTGATGCGTGCGGCCTGAAACGGGCCACACGCGCACTAATTGTCTATCAATCTTGCTGGCAATGACTATATACCGCGTCACGGCTCCTTGGCCACCTTTGGCGACTACAACCATGCGCTCGCGCTGTTGTGGGTCCGGCGCCAGCCGTGTGCTGATGCGACCTTCCGCTGCCAATTGGTTGGGTGCAGCCACCACGGCTATGTATTCCTTCTCGATCGTGTGCTCGCGAAAGGCGGCGCTGAGCACGCGGTTGGCCTGCGCCGTACGTGCCAGCAACAGAACGCCAGACGTGTCACGATCCAACCGGTGGACAAGTACGAGTGGCCCAAAGCGCGCCTCTGCCAGTGCATGCAGGTTAGGCGCACTGCGATACGGCGGCTTTTCGGCCAACAGGCCGGCCGGCTTGTTCACGACGACCATCTGCTCGTCGAGTGCCAGCAGCCAGCGCTCGTCCCATGTCGACAAAGGCTCCGGTTTTGCAGCCGGCGCCTCTTCGATGCCGATCCGATCGCCATTGCGCACCTGCCACGACGCCAGCCACACCGTTCTCCCATTCACTTGTACGCCGCGCGCCGCTACGAGACGCTGTATGGCCTGCCTCCCCCACTGGGGGAAGCGGCGGCGCAACACCTGGTCTAGCCGCGCCGGATCGGTCAATCCGCCAACTGTGAATGTGATTTCATGCTTTGTCGTCAGCCAGCACCTCGGCGATTGCAGAGCAAAGATAGTCCATGTTGTGCTCGGTCATTCCTGCCACGCTAATGCGGCCCGAGCCCACGACGTAGACGGCAAAGCGATCGCGCAGTGCCTTTACTTGGTCAGCATTGAGCCCCGAGAATGAGAACATCCCACGCTGGCGGGCGATAAACGAAAAATCGCGGTCGACGCCTTTTTCCTGCAGAGTCTCAACAAATAGGTGGCGCATGGTGTTGATGCGGTTGCGCATGTCTGCCACTTCGGCTTCCCACTGTCTGCGCAACTCTAGATCGTTGAGCACCGTGGCCACGATCGCGCCGCCATGCGCCGGCGGGTTCGAGTAGTTGGCGCGTGCCACGCGCTTAATGTGGCTGAGCGCCGCCTCGGCCTGCTTGTCGTCGGCCGCCACCAGAGTCAACGCGCCCACGCGCTCGTTGTACAGGCCGAAATTTTTCGAATAGGAACTGGCGACCAGCATGCTCTCGCAGTGCTCTGCAAGCTGGTGCAGGCCCGTCGCATCCGCCTCCAAGCCGTTGGCAAACCCTTGGTAGGCAAAGTCTACCAGTGGCAGCAGTTTGCGCGCCGCCAGGATCTCGCCCACGGCATGCCAGTGCTCCGGCTGCAAGTCCACCCCTGTTGGGTTGTGGCAGCAGCCGTGCAGGACCACGACGTCGCCTTCAGGCACTGCGCGCAGTCCGTCAAGCATGGCGTCAAACGCCACGCCGTTGTTGCGCTTGTCGAAGTAGGGATAGGTCGCAGTTGCCAGGCCGGCGGCATTGAACACTTGGGGATGATTGGGCCAGGTGGGATCACTTAGCCAGACAGTGCGTTTTCCTAGTGTGGAGAAGACAAAGTCTGCCGCGACGCGCAGCGCTCCGGTACCGCCGGGTGCCTGTGCCGTGACCGTGCGTTGTGCAGCCAAGGCAGGATGGTTTGCCCCAAACAGAAGCTCTACCGTCGCCCGGTCAAACTCGGGCTGACCGTCGATAGGAAGGTAATTTTTGGTGTTCTCGCTGCGCAGCAGGCGTTCTTCGGCACTCTTGACCGAAACAAGGATAGGGGTCTGGCCGGACGCATCTTTGTAGACGCCTACGCCTAGATTGACCTTGTTGGTGTTCTTGTCCTTCTTGAACGCTTCGGTCAGGCCAAGAATTGGGTCAGGCGGCGCTGCAACAATTGTTTCAAACATGTTCCTGTTCCCCTGTTTTCGCTCAATTTGTTCGTGATTTGCCATTTTTCTGGTATAATTTTCGATCCCGCCGCCTCAATTGACAAATAGTTCGACCGGCGCAAATCGCTCTACATCCACCAGCCCTTGGTCGGTCAACTTTAGCTTGGGAATGACCTCGAGCGCCATAAAGCTCATCGCCATAAATGGGTCGTGCAACGGTGATCCCAGCGCTGCAGCCGCAGTTCGCAGCGCGTCGTAGGCGGCGCGCACCTCGGCGATTGGACGGTCACTCATCAGCCCAGCCACGGGTAGAGGCAATACTGCCTGCACTTTGCCGTCGGCGACGACGACCAGGCCGCCGCCCATGTCGGTCACTGCCTGCGCTGCCAATCGCATCGATTCGTCGTCGGCCCCAATGATTACCAAGTTATGGTGGTCATGGGCGACTGTACCAGCTATGGCGCCGCGCTTGAGGCCGATGCCTTGGATAAAACCGAGGCCCATGGTGCCGCGGGCATTGTGGCGTTCAATGACTGCCATCTTGAGCACATCGTTGGTGGGGTCGGCTACGGCCAGGCCGTCGACCACTGTGGCTGGCAGGAGACGTTCCTCGGTCACCAGCTGGTCTGGCATGCTGCCAATGACGCGCATTACGGCGCCGCGAGCAGGGATGCGCAGGTCTACGGCGTCCCAAGCAATGTTGACGGAGGCGCTCACTGCCGCGCTGACGGAAGGAGGCAGTGGGATGGAAGTGCGCGCGACTGCGGGCAGCATGCGGCCGTCTGTGGCTACCAGCTGCCCACCGGCATAGACCTGGCGCGGGCGTAAATCGCGCAGGTCGTCGCACACAAGCAAGTCGGCGCGGCGACCCGGCGCGATGGCGCCCCGGTCGGTCAGGCCATAGCACTCGGCCACGTTGAGTGTCGCCATCTGAAGAGCCACGATGGGGTCGATGCCGTAGGTGACCGCTTGCCGTACCATAAAGTCGATGCTGCCTTCGTCCAGCAGGTCGGCTGGCACGCGGTCGTCGGTGCAGAAACAGATGCGCCGGCTGTTGGCGGGGGTTACCAGTGGCAGCAGCGTGCGCAGATTTTGGGCGTTGGTCGCCTGGCGGATCAAGATGTAGAGACCGCGACCCAGCTTTTCGGCGGCTTCGGCCACCGTCGTGCACTCGTGTTCGCTGCCGATGCCGGCGGCCACGTAGGCGTTGAGCACCTTACCACGCCAGTGGGGCGCATGGCCGTCGATAGGCCGGCCGGCAAAAGCTGCCAGCTTTGCCAGCATGGCGGGATCGCCATAGGTGACGCCGGGATAGTTCATCACTTCGGCCAGCCCGTGCAGCACACCTTCCGCTAGCAAGGGTGCCAGGTCCTCGGCCTCCAAGCGGGCGCCATTCGACTCCATAGCCGTCGCTGGGACGCAGGAGGGCGCCATGATCACTACGCCTAGCGACTGCTCAGAACAGGCGGCCGCCATGTAGCGAATGCCGGCCACGCCGGCCACGTTAGCGATTTCGTGAGGATCGGTGACGACACTGGTCACGCCATGCGGCAGGACGGCTGCTGCAAATTGGGCAGGTACACAGAGGCTGCTTTCGATATGGACGTGGGCGTCGATCAAGCCGGGTGTGACGTAGGCGCCGGCGAGATCGACCTCACGCAGTGCAGCATAGCCTGGCCCGAAGCCCGCAATACGGTCTGCGCAAATGGCAATATCGTTGGCCTCTACTGTGCCCGCAAAGATATTGACCATCCTTGCATTGCGCAGCAGCAGGTCTGCCGGTTGATCGCCGCGGGCCACAGCCAACAGACGCCCCGTATCCATACCTCGATCCTTTCGTCCTTTAGTTAAGGTGCATTATAGCACAGTATGGCGTGCTGAAGACGTGCCCCGTCTGGTCGGGCGGCTTTCTGGAGGTACCACCGCTGGGGAAGGCGCTGCATAGAGGCGGAGTTGCGGGAAATGAATCATCAATTACGGCTTTCGCCGTACATTCGTCTATGAAAAGTGGCAACTTTACTGTAGAAATGACGTATTCCTGCATATTCGCAAAAATTAGGGATTGAAATATTCTCAAAATGCATTACAATATGCAAAGAGAATAACAATGGGAGTGGCAAAATCAGTTGCACCCCTGTGTTCTCTTCAAAATGGCGGCGCTGAAAATGGCCTCGCCCCATAGGACAACAGCGAACTATGAAGATCACTTTTCTGGGTGCGGCTCGAGAAGTGACGGGTTCGATGCACTTGATTGAAGTCAACGATCGGCGTGTGCTGCTCGAGTGTGGGCTTTTTCAAGGGCGGCGCGCCGAAACGTACGAGCGCAATCTAAATTTCCCCTTTGACCCGGCATCGATCGATGCGGTGGTGCTTAGCCATGCGCATATCGATCACAGCGGCAATATCCCCGATCTGGCAAAAGATGGTTTCCGCGGCAACATCTGGTGCACGCTTGCAACGCGCAACTTGTGTACCTTTATGCTCATGGACAGCGGGCACATCCAAGAGCAGGACGTTGAATACGTGAACAAGAAGCGGGCGCGTGATGGCGAGCCGCCCATCAAACCACTATACACCCAGGCAGACGTCCAAGCTTGTCTCAACCAATTTGTCGGCATCGGTTTCCAGCGCAAGGTCACGGTGGCCGATGGTGTAGATGTTACCTTTGTCGAGGCCGGTCATATTTTGGGCGCGGCGTCCGTGCAGGTTGACATTCGCGAGTCTAGCAGCGGCAAAACGTGGCGCGTGGTCTTTAGCGGCGATATCGGGCGTGCGGCGAGCCCTATCCTGCGCCCCCCGCAGACGTTTGCGGAAGCCGACATCGTCATTATGGAGACGACCTACGGTAACCGGCTGCACGAAGACTATGCCGACGCACGCAAGAAGCTGCGCGATGTAGTCAACAAGACAGTGCGCAAGCGAGGCAAGATCATCATCCCCGCCTTTGCCGTGGGACGCACACAAGAACTCGTCTATGCCCTGCATCAGCTGGATGCACGCGGCGACATTCCGGACATTCGTGTGTTTGTAGACAGCCCCTTGGCCGTCAACGCCACGGATGTATTTCGCATGCACCCGGAAGCATGGAACGAAGAGGTGCAGAAGTTTTTGGTGGGTGAAAATGTGCGCAGCCCCTTTGACTATCCGGATCTTGAATATGTGCGCGACGTGCGGCGCAGCAAGCAGCTAAACAACCGCACGGATTCCGCCATCATCATCAGTGCAAGCGGTATGGCGGAAAGCGGGCGCATCCTGCACCACCTCAAGAACAATATCGAAGACTCGCGCAATACGGTTCTGTTGGTGAGTTTTATGGCCGAGCACACGCTGGGGCGCAAGCTGGAAGACGGCGAGCCGCGTGTAAGCATCTTTGGCGAAACCTATGATGTGCGCGCCGATGTCGAGAAGATCGATGGGTACAGCGCGCATGCCGACCAGAAGGAACTGCTGGCGTGGGTGAATCCCATCGAGCGCCAGCGGCTGCAGCACGTGTTTCTGGTGCATGGCGAGCCGACAGCGATGGACACGTTCCTTCACCTGCTGCACGGCGAAGGCTTTGCCAAAGTTACGGCGCCCGAACGCGGGCAGGCGTTTGAGTTTTGAGTGGCAGTACTGGTTTTGGTTCACCCCGGCAGCGAAGGCAGGAAATGGCGGTGCGGTGCAGAAGTTGCGGATCTCGCCGCTCGCCGGCTTTGCTCCCGGTTGGACATAAGTTCATCCCAAACAACAGGTCATTCGTCAAGCATTTCATGAAAGGAGTCTGGTCATGAAGCGATTTACAGCCAGAGCACGCCCTTTGCGGCGCGTTTTGCTGGCCTTCATGCTGGCCCTCACATTGCTTGGCGCGTTGCTACCCGGCGCGGCGTTGGCGGCGCCGTCGGTGGAAGCGGCGCCCTCAGCAATTAACAAGCCAGTAGAATGGGGCGGCGGCAATTGCAGCACGTGGTACACGGTGCAGTTCGGAGACACCCTGAGCAGCATCGCCGTGCGCTTTGGCACGACCGTCAATGCCCTGATGCAGGCTAACGGCATCTGGAACCCCAACCGCGTGTTGGTGGGCCAGTCGCTGTGCATCCCCGGTGGTTGGCAACCCCATCCCCCGCCTCCTCCAGTCGGCAACTGCGTGGACTGGCACTGGGTTCGCCCTGGCCAGACCCTGAGCGGAATTGCCGCCTGGTACGGCGTCAGCCCATGGGCGCTGGCCCAGGCCAACGGCATCTGGAATTGGAACCTGATCTTCGTCGGGCAGAAGCTGTGCATTCCCGGCGGTGGCGGCTGGCATCCGCAGCCACCACCCCCGCCACCACCCCCATGCCAGCCCGAGCCGTGTGGCGTACCGTGCGGTCAGCCTTGCCCGCTGCCGCCCCCACCGCCACCGCCGCCTCCCTGCCCGCCGCAGCCCTGTGCGCAGCCGTGTGGCCAGCCCTGTCCCCAGCCTCCTCCGCTATACGGGGCCTGGAACGGCGAGTACTTTAACAACCGCGATCTGGCCGGCGCACCGACCTTCGTGCGCCAGGACCCCAACATCGCCTTTGACTGGGGAACGTGGGGCCCAGGCAACGGTGTCGGCGCCAACAACTTCAGCGTACGCTGGACCAAGGTCGAGGAATTCAGTGGTGGTACGTATCGCTTCTGGGCGACAGTCGACGACGGCGTGCGCATCTGGGTCGATGGACAGTTGATCCTCGACTTCTGGCGCATCGGTCCGGCTACGACTGTCTCATGCGACCACTTTCTCTCTCCAGGGCCTCACACCATAAAGGTCGAGTATTTCCAGGCCGAAGGTGTTGCGGTGATGTACATGAAGTACGCTCGGTTGTAACCTGTTGTTGGGACGTGGATTGTAGAATCCAGGGAAACGGGTGGCCCGCAAGCCACCCGTTTTCTGGTTTTAAGCGGGTGTTTCATCGCTAACGGCCGGCCTGGCTGGCGCTTCTTCGACAGTTGCACCTTCACCGGTCACACTCTGGCTGGTCGCATGGCTGGCAGCCGCCTCGTTGGAGTTTGGTTCGCCGGCAATTGCCTGCAAGATTGTATCTTCGTCCAAGTGGACCATGGCAGCACGCAGAACCCGCTCTGCTGCCTCGAGCCCAATCGACTCGACATAAGTAAGTGCTGAGGCGATCAACGCAACGACGGGTGCACCAGTCGGATGGAAACGTGCTACTTCCAGCACGATGGCGATGTACTCCTCCAACAGGCTCCGCCTGCCGGCAAAGCGCAGCGCCTGGCGCAGTAGGCGATCCCGCTCGGTAACGTCGCAGTCGATCTGGGCAATGCGCGCCAACCCCAACAGGGCATGCACGTGGGTATAGGGGTAGAGATGGACGGGATCGACCAACGCTTCACTCAGCAAGCTGCGTGCTTCATCGACCTTGCCCTGTTCCAATGCTACCAGTCCAAGCCCTATGTTGGCACTGTTATAGTAGTTGCGGAAGGAGCGCCGCTCGCTCAAGAAGTCCGCCACACGGCGCAGCCTGCGCTCTGCCTCATCTAGGCGGCCTGCTTGCAGCGACAAAAAGCCGCTGGCAATGCGCGGCCACATGCTGCCTAGCTCGGCCGCCGTACCCGGCCGCGCTCGGTTGATGGCGATACTCTGGTCGTTGAGCGCCTGGCTTTGTTCGCTTTCTCCCAGGATGCGCGCCGTGACTGCTAACTGGTGGTAGGCGGCACTGGCGATCGACGGCTGATTGGTCACAGTCGCCAGATCGACGACAGCTTCTAAGAGACGGGTTGCCTCGCCAAGCTCACCCTGTACCAGCAGTGTCCAGGCATAATCAAAGAGCGGAGGCACGGCATGCACCGGCTCCAGGATCTTCAGCAGATCTTGTACCGGATCGGTCACCGGCCGCGGGGCTGGTAGGTAGGGCTGCCACACATTGCCAGGCTCACCGGTCAGGTAGCCTTCATCGCCTTGGGGACCATAGGCACCGTTTTCGTCGTCATGACTGTAGATTAACTCGCGCCGCTCAAGCAGGTCGACTAGGACGCGTGACGGCTCCACCGCCGCATCGCCCCCCGCCAGATAGCGCAGCAGCTCGCGCAACTGCACATTGCTTTCGCTTTGCTGGCCAAATAACCCCAGCATGGTCGTCAATCGGCTGTAACTTGCGATCATCAACGGGCGATCGCCTTGTTTGCGCGCCCAAGATTGCAGCTTGCGATAGGTGTTCGTCACGCCTTCGGCGTCGAACATGCTCTCGTACGCTAACCCCAAGCCTTCGAGTGCACGGCGGATGTCAGGAGGCGGACTGTCCACCACTTCCTCAAACGTCTTCAACGCGCGATCGAAGGTCTCAATCGCCTGGCGAAAGCCATATGTTCGCAGCAGCCGCTCGCCCGCCCGCACGTTGTACTCCGCCGCCAAGAGCCGGTAACTCGCTCCAGATTGCGAATAATGCATGGCGACTTCGGAGGGGCTGTGGTTGTCCTGGTGCAGATCCACCAGCGCCCCGGCTACGGCCAGGTGCAGGCGGCGGCGCTGCAGGATGTTAAGACTGTCATAGACCGCTTGGCGCACGACTTGATGGCTAAAATCCAGCCGTTCGTCGGGCCGCTCGATCAGGAACTTGCGCTCGAGCAGCACCTCCAGTGCATCAAGCGGATCGTGCGCTGCCGCTTTTTCCAAAAGGTCAAGGCTAAAGTCACGGCCGATCACCGCACAGAGGTTTAGGATCGTGTGCGCGTCTGCCGGCAAGCGTTCGATACGTTCCAGGATGATCTCCTGCACGCGTTGGTTGCGGCGCAGAAGAATCGACTGGCGCAGCGCTTCGAGCTCCATGCTGTCCAACTCGGCCAACGGGCGCATCGTGGCACCTGCTGCTTGCCAGCGTTCCTCCATATCGCGCAGGGTCTCGGTGACGAACAGTGGATTGCCGTTTGTTGTCTCGAACAGGATCGAGCCGAGCCGACCCCCAGCTTCAAGCTTGGGGCCGAGATGCAGTTTGACGAACTCTTGCACTTGGTCGCGGTTGAGCCGATCCAGGTGCAACTGCGAATGTGTATGGCTGCGCTTTAACCCATGCAGCAGCGCAGCGAGCGCCTCGTTGTCGGGCAGGTCCTCGCTGCGATAGGAGATCAGCAGGAAAAGCGGAGTGTCCGCCAACCGGTGCGCCAGACGGCTCAACACCGATAAGGTATCCGAATCTGCCCAGTGCAGGTCGTCGAAAAAGACGACCAGCGGTCGTTGGTTTGCCAATGAGACGAAGAATGCGACGATGGCGTCGATCAAGCGCAGCCGGTTTTCTTCGGCGCTGCCGGCCAGGTCCGGGGCGGGAATATTGATGCCGCCCAGGCGGTCCTGCAAACTGGGAATGATTTGCATCAGTTGTGCCAATGAAGCGGCGGGCAAGCTGCGCACAACCACGTCCGGCAGGCCGTAAAGATAGCGCCCCAAGCTGTCGGCTAGTGGTGCAAAGGGTAAATCTCGCTCAAGAATCTGGCAGGTAGCACTGATGACAGTTGCGCCGCGCTGCCCGGCCTGGCCGAGCACCTGAAACGCCAAGCGCGTCTTGCCTACGCCCGCCTCTCCCTCCAGCAGCAACAATGCCCCATGACCCTCGAACGCCAGCTGCAGCCGATCTTCCACCAGGTTCAACTCCGCCTCGCGACCGACAAAGATGCGTGTGTAGTCGGCGTCGAGTACGGGCAGCAGGGTACGCTGCGGCAGGACGATCGGCTGGTGACCGGCATCGGCAAAGGTGCTCTCTACCGCCATAGCAGCGGCCCCGGCGCCGCCTGTACCATGGACTGGGCGCGGCTCAACCTCGCCGTTGAGAATACGCTGGTGCAGCTGTTGCGTCATTGGGCTGGGATCGGCGCCCAACTCGTCGGAAAGCAGTGCGCGGCAGCGCTCATAGGTCAGCAGCGCGCCGGCACTGTCGCCCGATTCCGCCTGGTAACGCATCAGGGCCTGGTAGGCGTTCTCTCGCACCTCGTCACTTGCAAGCAGACGCCGGCAGTTGGTGATGGCATCGGCATAATGGCCTGCCTCGGCATACAGCTCTGCCGCTTGCAGTAGCGCATTAAAAAAGCGCTCCCGCAGCCGTTCGCGTTCCGTCTGCAGCCAGTCGGCGTAGGGGTCGCTGAGCAGGTAATCGTCCTGGTAAAGAGCGATCGCTCCTTCCAAAAAATAGAGGCGCAGACCTGGATCGTTGAGCGAGTGTGCCTGTGTCAGCCGCCGCTCGAACTCCTCGACATCCAACCAAATGTCCTGCGTCAGGTGAAATGCGTAGCCCGGCGCCTGCGTGACAATGTACTTAGAGGGCGCACGGTTGGGGCGATCCGGCTCCAATACATTGCGCAAAGCGTTGATGGCGCTGCGCAGCGTTGTCGCTGCAGCGCTGGGGGTGCTGTGTGGCCAGAGGATTTCGATTAAGACGTCAGTCGAGACAGGACGAGGGCGTTCCGTGAGCAATATCTTGAGCAACTGGCGCGCCTGGCGCGTATGCCAATCGCTCTCCGTGACTGCAGTGCTGTCGCGCACCACCTGGAGCGTGCCCAACGTATAAATCTGAATCTTGGCGCTCGAAGCCTCGATCAGATGCAGCGCATTTGGCCCCACTAAATTCATGGGTGTCTGGTGCATGGGCCGTCCATGGGAGCTAATGGCAGGTCCCGTCTCAAATCCCGCACCCGCCGGCAAGTCGAAATCCTGTGCTCCCATTTTACTCCAGGAGGGGGTATCTGACAAGCCGGTATGACGCAACGCGCTATGATTTTTGGTTCAGACGGCAGCGGCGCGGAGTGGTTCCACAAGATTTAAGTGAAGCCAGGACAGAGTCAAGCTTCGAGTGCGTGTGAAAAGCGAACGCGCAGGCCCTGTTTAGGCCGCGGAAAGGGCACCATGACGTAGCTCAGGTCCTGGTCGGGCAGCACCTGCCAGACATAGGCCCGGAGCAGTAGCGCCAACATGACACGCATCTCGGCCCAGGCAAAGTTGGCGCCCAGGCAAAGACGCGGTCCCCCACCAAAGGGGACGAAGCAATGGTGGCGTTGATCCTGTTCCTGGCGCGGGGGAAGCCAGCGCGCCGGATCGAAGTCAAACGGATCAGTCCAGACCCTCTCATCCGTATGGGTGCCCGCAATCTCCAGGCGCACAGTCCACCCTTGTGGAATGCGATATCCCTTGTATTCCATGTCGCACAACATGCTGCGAAATGTGCCCGCGACCGGCGCCAGATAACGCATGCTTTCGTGGAGCACCGCCTCCAGGTAGGGTAGTTGCTTGAGCTGCTCGATGTCATGGGGGCTTGCGAGCGCCGCCCCATGCAATTCCTGACACGCCTGCGCCAATACGGCGGGATGCTGTGCCAGTTGCAGCATCAAGTTGGTCATCACTGTCACCGTAGTGTCATGGCCTGCGAACAACTGGTTGTGCAGTTCGTGGACGACGGCTTCCTGGCTGAGCGACCTGCCCTGTTCGTCGCGCACGCTCAGCAGCGCGCCCAGAATGTCTTGAGGCTGGGCGGGCTGCCGGCGGCGCGCCCGCACGATGGTGTCGATGGCTGCTAATAACTGAGTTTTGGCCTTCAGGGCGCGGTGGTAGGTCGTAAAGGGCAGGTCGATCGGCAGCGTCGCAATGCCCGCTGTCCAGGCACGGAAGAGCCGGCTCAAGTAAGGAATATCTACATTGGCTCCGTCGCCCAAGAGCAGCGTCACGACGATCTCGAAGACCGCGGTCTGCATTGCCGTCAGCACGGTAATTTCTCCCATAGCTGCCCAGCGCTCGAAGTGGCGGGTGCTGATAGCTTGCATCTGTGGCGCGAAGGCGCGTATGGCGCTGTGGCGAAAATGAGGCATAAGCAGCACGCGGCGTTGGGCGTGGGCCGGCCCAACCAGCATGGCTGTGCATTCCTCACCTAACAGCCGCCGCGTGCTGCTGTTCCATTTGTTCTGGAGATATTTGCCTTCGCCCGCGAAGATCCAGGCCAGCGCGTTTTCATCCGTCATGATGATGGTTCTGGCGCCAATCAGATGGGTGCGGAAAACATCACCGTAGCGAGCGCGCCGCACGGCAACAAAGCGTGCCGGGTCCTGGGCAAATTCGATGGTTTCGCCGATGAAGGGCAGGCCAAAATTGCCGGGTGGGAGGGGTAAGTCGGAGAAGTTGAGCATGGCCGTCTCGGCGTCTTTGTCACCAATTGGCGCTTGCCGTTCACTATGCACGGCCCAACGCCAACACCACGTTATGCCCTCCAAAACCGAAAGCATTCACAATCACGCAGTGGGCGTCGCTTTCTTGGGCGACATTGCCGACTATCTGAAGGTCGATGGCGGGGTCAGGCGTATAATTGATGGTCGGTGGCACCCAGCCGTGTTGGAGTGTGCCAACTGCCGCAACCGCCGCCAGCGCGCCGGCTGCGCCAAAGCCGTGCCCCAGCATGCTCTTGATGCTTGTAACCTTGAGCTTGGATGCCGTGGCGCCAAAGGCGGCGCGCAGCGCCAGCGCCTCGGTGCTGTCGTTGAGCGGCGTACCTGTGCCGTGGGCATATACAACGTCGACAGCATGGGGTTGGATGTGTGCCATTTCCAGCGCACCGCGTAAGGCTCGTGCCGCGCCCAGGCCCTCCGGATCCGGCGCCGTGACATGGTAGGCATCGCCCGTCAACTTGCCCCCTAGCACTTCCGCCAGCAGCCGTGCGCCTCGCGCGCGGGCGTGTGTTTCTGTTTCCAGCACCAGCGCACCCGCGCCTTCGCCGAAGACAAGACCATCGCGATCGATCGAAAATGGCCGGCAGGCACGCGGCGGATCATCCGTACGCGACGCCAATGCCCCCATCCGCCCAAAGGCGGCGAGACCCATTCGTGTGATCGAAGCTTCGACGCCTCCTGCTACCATGACATCTGCCTCCCCACGCTGGAGGAAATGGTAGCCTTCGAGGATTGAGTACAGGCTGCTGGCGCAGGCTAAGGCATGTGTCATTACCGGCCCGCGTGCCCCAGTGACAAGGGACACGGACGTACTGGCATTACTGGGCAGAAGGTTCGACATGTCATCAGGCCCAGTGACTCGCCAACCTGCATGCGCCATTTGAGTGGCTACGCCCTCTGTTACGGATGCACCCGCGGCGCCGGTCGCCATCATGACGCCAATGCGATCGCAGTTTTGGAAATCAATCGTATAGTTCGCAGCTGCCAGCGCCAGCTTTGCAGCGGCAATCCCAAACTGCGAAGCCCGCGGCAACGTGGCTGCCAACGCAGGCTCGATATAGTGCGCCGGCTCAAAGTCCTTGACCTCACAGGCGATGTTATACGGCATGTCGCCAGGGTCGAACGCTGTGATCCGGCCTGCTCCGGAGCAACCGGCAAGCAGGTTCTGCCAGTATTGCTGCACGTCGTTACCGAGTGGCGTAATCACCCCGAGACCTGTGATAAAGACGCGCGTCATAGAGTCTGGCTCCATTCAGCAGATATGCAATGCCCATGTGCCGAGCATTGCGTGGAGGACAGGTATTGAGAATTCATTGTACCGTAGTACAGGATTGCAGCCAACATGGCGGTTTAAATGCCAATCCTGCTATACCATATGCAGTTCCCGTGCGCGGGTTTAGGACTGCTGCTGTGGCAGCGTCTTGGCTTGTTCATCGGTCGCCTTCATGATATCGTTGCGGATTGGAACAAGAAAAGCGCGTCTGTCATTTATGGAGCAAAAAACATGCCTTTTACCGCCAATTCATTCTTGGGGCGCCCGCGGGGCTACGCCCTGCGTGTTGTCCTGGCTCTTGTCCTGGCCGGTCTAGTGCTGGTTGTGCCGGGTGCCGGCAGCAGACATGTCGCCCAGGCGGCGGCGCCAGAGCAAACGGCCCCGCAACGCGCGAGCAGCGTCAGCGGTACGCTGAATCCGGCCGCGTACCACTACCTGGGGCTGGAACCGTCGCTGCGCGACGGCACAGTAGTGCTGACGATTGACTTGCAGCCGGCCGACGACGTCTCTTTGCGCGGGGCCATTAATTTCCTCGTGCTGACCGAGGACGGTCTGCGCCGCGTGCTGGCGGGGGCGGACCCGTTTGACCTGGATATCGCGGCTAGCGCCCCGCTGCAGTTTGACCCGATCGGCAATAAGTACCAAGCTGTCTTTGGCGCCTCGGGCAAAGGCCCCTATACGGTGGTCATCTATAATGCGGGCGGCAAGATCGGCAGTTACTCGCTTACTGCGCTCAATGCCGTTTTGATCGACGATGCCGATCAGGTAACGGTCGTGTCCGCGGCGCCAGAGCCGCTCAACCCACCCACGCTGGAAGCATCCACCACGCCGACGGAAACCATGGAAGCGCGCGTGAGTATCAGCAAGGGATCTCCCCTGGCGCTAGGCGCCAGCACAGGGCCCATCACGCCGGCTGCGCCCAGCGTCAATGCGCTGCGTGTTTCGGGCGTACTCGATCCCGCACTCAGCCGCCATTTTCTCAACGTGCAGCCGGCAGAACGTGATGGGGAGATCGGGCTGGAAATGGTTTACGAGCCACGCGGACGCGAAACCGATGGCCTGGTCAATTTCTACATTATGGACCAGGATGCGCTGCGCCGCTTTGTCTATGGCGAAGACTTTGATGCAGTCGAATTGGCCGCCGGTGCACCCAAGCCCTTTAGCCCCAATCCCAACGAACTGGTGGCCGACTTTACCGCCTCGGGCAGCAGCGAGTACACGGTTGTGCCCTTCAGCCTGTCGCCGCTGACTGTAACCTATGTCATGCAGATCGCCGGCGGCCAGCTGATCGACCGCTACGGCCAAACCAACGAGGCCACCGCAGCGCTGGCCGAGTTTTTGGCCTTGAGCGCCGTTGCTAATGCGACCGGGACTGTCACCGGCACTGCCATCGAACCTGCTATCGACACTGCTATCGACGTTGCCGGCGGGATTGTTACTGGATCTGTTACTGGCCTGCCGGCGACCACTGCCGCACCCAACCAGGCACTCGCCTTGGGCGGCTCTGCCTTGTCGCTGGCTGATCTGACGCCGGCGAGTTCCGGCTCGGTGATCGGCACGCCTGAAGCCGCCGACGGCGAGCTCGACCTGGGCGGGAGCTTGACGCAGATCCAAGGATCGCTGCCTACACCCTACTCGCACAATTACTGGAGCCTGATCCCTACTATCCGCGACGGCGTGGTCGTGCTGACGCTCGACTATGCCCCGCTTGATCAGGAAGCGCTAACGGATAATATCAACTTCTGGGTGGTGGACGAAGATGGCATGCGCCGTATCGTCAGCGGTGCACGTCCTGAAGATCAGGCTCTGGCCGGCGGCTCGGAAGTGCGGTTTGGCCCTGACAAGGGCAAGCTGCAGGCGGCCTTCCAGGCATCTGGCAAGGGCACCTACGCCGTCATCGTGTATAACAACTCGGCTGTCCCCGCCACCTACACGGTTGCGACTAGCGGCGCCACCCTCCTCGCCCCTGCAGCGGACAGCAAACTGGTGCAGGTATTACCCTAGGCCTAACGCAAAGACACCGGGGAGCTTGACGAGTCGCCCTCGCCGGCTGCCCGGTGTCTTTAGCAACAAATCTGCGTCCAGTTCGCACGCCCAGGTGGAACCGGTACGCTCTGCCCTCTAGAACCCTTGGAGCTTGCTCAAATCTCCCACGCCGGCTGGCAGCGCGGCGATATGCTGCACCAGCGCCAGACGCGCCTGGCGCTGGCTCTCATCCTCGGCGTTGATCAATACTTTCTCAAAATACGCATTGATCGGCTGCTTTAGCGCCTGCAGCGTTGGCCACAGCACCTGTGCCGGTTCCTGTGCACCTTCCATGGTCGCGGCAGCAGCTTCAAATGCACGTTGCAGCTCGTTCTCCACCGGCTCTACATACGCGGCAGGATTGAGCGCCAGCGGTTCGGGCAGGCTGCGGGTGATGCGCGCACAGCGGGCGTAGGCGGTGAAGACGTCATTCCACTGCGGCTGCGCCAACATGGCCGCCAGGGCGTTAGCCGCGCGCACGGCTGCGGCCGGGTTGTTCCCGCGCGCCGCCAATGCCGCGGCTACCACGTCGAAGGAGTAGCCCAGTTCGCTGAGCACGCCCTCGAGGCGTTTCTCGACAAAGGTGGCCGTCTCGGTCAGCACCTCGTCAGTCACAGGCACCGGCTGCAGCTTGGCGGCGGCTGCCAGCCCGGCGCGCACACTGAAATCGGTCTTGGTCGCCAGCAGGCTGTTGACGATGCCCAAGGCCGAGCGGCGCAGGCCGAACGGGTCGGCACTGCCGGTGGGAATGGCGCGTACGGCAAAGAGGCCGGCCAGGCTGTCCAGCTTGTCGGCCAGTGACAGAGCCAGCCCCGGCAGCGAGGCAGGCACGTCGTCGCCCGTGTAGCGGGGCAGGTACTGTTCGCGGATGGCCTGGCCAACCGCAGCAGGCTCGCCACCCTTCACAGCATAGATCTCGCCCATGATGCCCTGCAGGCTTGTCATCTCGACTACCATGTTGGTGACCAGGTCCGACTTGCTTAGCGCGGCGGCGCGGCGGGTGACTTCCACCTGCGCAGGCGTCGCGCCCAGCATGCTTGCCAGCTGCGGGGCCAACTGCTTGAGGCGCTCGACGCGGTCCAGCATCGAACCGAGCTTGGCATGGAAGGTGAGTGTGCCCAGGCGCGGAGTATAGCTCTCCAGGCTGCGGCCCGTGTCATGGCGGTAGAAGTAGGCGGCGTCGGCATAGCGGGCGCGAATCACGCCTTCGTATCCCTCGCGCACGACCTCGGGGTGTGCCAACTCGTTGCTGTTGGCCACGGCCACAAAATGGTTGACCAGCTTGCCATTCTTGACTACCGGGAAATAGCGCTGGTGCTTCTTCATTACGCCGATCAGCACGGAGGCGGGAAGTTCCAGGTAGTGGGCTTCAAATGTGCCCAACAGCGCCTGCGGCGCCTCGATCAGTTCGGTCACCTCGTCGAGCAACGCCGGTTCGTCGGTCGTCTCGCAGCCTACAGTTGCCGCTGCGGCGATCACTGCCTCCGCCACCAACTGGCGGCGCTCATTGCGATCCACGACGATGCCTTCGGCCGCTACGGCGTCAAAATAGGCCTCGGCTTCGGCGATTGGAAAGATCGTAAAACCGCCCACCGGCAGCTTGGCCGCAGCGTCGGCAAAGCGCGGCCCCCGGCTGGTGCGGCCGCTGGCAACGTTGGCCCACGTAAATGGCACGACCTGTCCACCGTACAGCGCCACAATCCAGCGCAGCGGCCGTGGGAAGCCGATGCCACTGCTGTTCCAGCGCATCGTCTTGCCCCAACGTAGGCCGTTGAGCAATTCCAGGCACAGCTTGGGCAGCACGCCCTGCGCCGGTGCACCTGCCACGCGTTTGACCGCCCACACGTAATTCTCGCGCACTTGGAGCTCGGTCACTGCCACACCCTGGCCGCGCGCAAAACCTTCCAACGCTTTGGTCGGCTGGCCCAGTGTGTCGTATGCCTGTGTCAGGGCCGGGCCACGCTTCTCCACCAGTTCGTCGGCCTGCATCGGTTCTAAGTCAGCGACATATACCGCCAGGCGTCGCGTCGTCCCGGTTACACGCAGCGAACCGTAGCCCAGCTTGTACTGCACTAGCAGCGCCGCCATCTTCTGTTCCAGTTGGGCGATGCCGTCCGCTACATCCTGCGGCGGCAGCTCTTCCGCACCGAGTTCGAGCAGGAACGACTGCGGCGTGGCAACGGCAGTGACTGCCTCGCCTTTGCTTTCGCTCGTCGGGACATGCGCGCTGCCGTCTGCGCCGTGGCCGTTCTTGAGCCAGGGAAACTCCAGCCGCTCGCGCTGTTGGACATATAGTTCGGAAACTGCCTTGGCCTGGCCGCGCATGTCGGCAAAGAACTTCGCGCGTTCGGTCACGCCAATCGCCCCACGTGCGTCGAGCAGGTTAAAGGTGTGGCTCTGGCGCAGCACAAAGTCGTGCGCCGGGATCACCAGCCCGCGCTGGATGCACGCCTGCGCCTCGGCCCTATACAGATCATACATCTGGCGCAGCCGTTCGACATCGGCAAGTTCAAAGTCGTACACGCAGTGCTCGATTTCGGGGTCCCTGTACAGCTCGGCAAAGGTGTGCATGCCGTCGACGTCGATGTCCCACACCTGTGTCTTGTGCTGCAGATACATGACGATGCGGTCCAGGCCATAGGTAATCTCGACGCTCACCGGGTCGAGCGTCAGACTGCCGGACTGTTGAAAGTAGGTGAACTGCGTGATTTCCTGCCCATCCAACCACACTTCCCAACCCAAACCCCAGGCGCCCAGCGCAGGCGATTCCCAGTTATCCTCGACAAAGCGAATGTCGTGGCGCGTGCGGTCGAGGCCGATCGCCTCCAGGCTGGCAAGATAGAGCTCCTGCGGGTTGCCCGGGTCGGGCTTGAGGATGACCTGGTACTGGTGGTGCATCTGCATACGGTTGGGGTTTTCGGCAAAGCGGCCGTCGTCGGGCCGAAACGAGGGCTCGACATACGCCACATTCCACGGCTCGGGACCCAGCACACGCAGCACGGTGGCAGGGTTCATCGTGCCGGCGCCGACCTTCTCGCCATAGGGCTGCCAGATCGAGCAGCCTTGCGCCGCCCAAAATTCGTGCAGGCGGGAGATCACTTGTTGCATGGACAATGGTTTGGATACTGGTGTTGACATAGCAGGACTCGCTCGATTGTTTTCGACTTACAGTTCGCGCATCGGCACCGGCACGAAGATCAGGATGAAAATGATAATTACCAGGACGCCAATCCACCAGCGGCGGCGGTCCAGGCGTGTCACATCGTCAAGAGCCGGCGGATGCTGCACGCCGATCAGAAAGAGGATCAAAAACAGCCAGAGGAACCACCCACCATAGGCGACGCCGCTCAGTGCGGGCAGCAGGCGCTGAACCGGACCGACACTGGCGAGGGCAAAAAGGGCCAGAATGCCCACCGCAATGCGGTTGATATACCGTGCCTTCTCACCAAACATCGCAAATACAGTGTGCCCGCCGTCAAGCTGTCCCACCGGCAGCAGGTTGAGGGCAGTAACCAGCAGCCCGATCCAGGCGGCGTAGCAGACCTGGTTCATCATCACATCTGCGCCGGTCGTAAAGTTGGGCAGCCCCTGGCCGAACACCAATAGCTTCGCCGTGTAGTAGAAGATGCTGTTGCCTTCCAGCATATAGCCGCCCTGCGCCGGAAGCTGCCCCAACACGCTGGTGGACAACCCGTAAAATAGCAGGGGGACGGCCAGCACAAGGCCTGCCAGCGGGCCGGCCACGCCAATGTCGAACAGCTTGCGCCGGTCGGGCACGGGCTCCTTCAGTTGGATAAATGCTCCCAGCGTGCCAAACGTCAGCGGCATGGGGATAAAGTAGGGCAGCGTGACCGCCACCTTGTGATAGCGCGCGGCAAAATAGTGGCCAAACTCGTGCGCCCCCAGGATGCCAAGCAGCGTAGCAGCAAACGGCAGCCCGCTAAGCAAGAAACCCGGGCTGATAAAGTCCCACGGCGAGTTCAGGGTTAGCACCGCGTCGGTGTACAACGCCCCGGCAAACAAGGTGCTGATCAGCGTGAGCACAAAGAGCACGGCATTGATCCACACCCGCGACTTGCCCTTGCGGGCCACGCCCGGTAACACGCGCACCACCACATCGTCGGGGTTATCCGTGGCGCCTGGGCGCAGCGTGGGGGTGTAGCCAAGTTCATTGAGTGTCGCCAGCCAGCGGGGGAACAACTCATGGCTTGGCCGCAGCAGCCGCCCGCGCAGGATGAGGACGCCTTCCGTTTCCGGCTCGCGTGGCACTTCCAACGATTCGACTGCCATATCTGCTGCAATCAGAGTGCGCAGCTCTTCCACGAGTGCCTGATTGCTCGGCGGAGGCACAGGGGCCGCCAACAACGTCGCTTCCGTCAATGTAACATTACCAGGTACGTATAATCATCCGCGTCCGGCCGGCGCCCCCGTTCATCTGTGGCGCCTTGGCGCAGCTTGCTGCGCAAATGCCTCGTCTTCCGTCCACGGTCCACTCGCTGTTGTGCCCGCAGGAGGATTTCGCCAGCACAACAGCAGCCTATTATGCTATACTGCACCCGTTTCGAAAAGAATCACGGCTACCATCTAACAGTGAGAACCAACATGAGCCAATCGCACCCCTTTCTCGAGCAACTGCGCCGGCGACCTCTCTTGGCCGACGGTGCCATGGGCACGATGCTGTACGCCAAGGGGGCGAGCAGCGAGCAGTGTCTTGAATACCTGGTCATTGCGCGGCCGGGGTGGGTGACGGAGATCCACCAGGCCTACGCTGCGGCGGGGGCCGAGGTACTCAAGACCCACACCTTTGGCGCCAACCGTGTCCGCCTCGCCGAGTACGGGTTGGCCGAGAAGGTGCGCGACCTCAACTTCAAGGCCGTTCGGCTGGTGCGCGACGTGCGCGAGGTCAGTGGCAAGCCGCTTTTTATTGCCGGCGACATGGGGCCGCTGGGTAAGCGGCTGCAACCTAACGGTCCCTTAAGCGAGCAGGAGGTGCGCGATGCTTTCCGCGAGCAGATCAGCGTGTTGTGGGAAGCGGGGGCCGACCTGCTGCTGTTTGAGACCTTTGTCGACTTGGACGAGCTTGAGATTGCCGTCCAGGTGGCGCGCCAGGTGTGTGACTTGCCGGTCGTGGCCTCGATGACCTTTGCCGAGGATGGGTTGACCGTCACAGGGCTCTCGCCCCAGACGGTGGTCAAGCGGCTGCAGGATGTGGGGGCGGACGTTGTGGGCGTCAACTGCTCGGTTGGCCCGGCCTCGATGCTGCAGACGATGGAGGCGTTGCATGCGGCTGCGCCCGGCGTGCTGCTCAGCGCCATGCCCAATGCCGGTTTCCCTGAGCGCGTGGAAGGCCGGTTCTATTATCCTTCCAGCCCCGAATACTTTGGCCGCGAGACGTTGGGCTTTCTTTCGCAAGGAGCCTGCCTGGTCGGCGGCTGCTGCGGCACCACCCCCATGCACATCCGATCGATGCGATCGGCGCTCGACCAGCAGTTGACTGCTGAAGGTTTGGCGAATGCGCCGTTTGTCTCCGGCGTCGAAGAGGCCATGCCGCAGGCCAAGGCTGATTACGGCGTACAGGAAGACGAGCAGCCTACCGGCATCCTGCGCAAGCTGCGCGAGGGTAAGTTTGTGATCAGCGTCGAGGTGGATCCGCCGCGCGGGTTTCATGCGCAAAAGCAGATTGAGGGCGCCCGGCACGCGGCTAAGGTGGGGGCGGACGCCGTCAACGTGGCCGACAGCCCCATGGCACGCGTGCGCATGAGTGCGCTTTCACTCTGCGTGCAGATTCAGCAGCAGGTGGGCATTGAGACCATCGTCCACTATACGACGCGCGACCGGTCACTGATGGGGCTGCAGGCAGACCTGATCGGGGCGCGGGCGCTGGGCGTGCGCAATATTCTGGCGCTGACGGGCGACCCGCCCAGCCTGGGCGGCAACCAGCAGAGCACGCCCGTTTACGATGTGGACAGCATCGGCCTCGTACGTATCATCGACCGCTTTAACCAGGGGTTGGACCTGGCAGGGCAGGAGATGGGGCAGAAAGGCGCGTTTACCATTGCCGTCGCCTGCGACCCCACGCGTGCCGACCTGGCGCAGGAAGTGGACCGCTTTCACCACAAGGTGAGCGGCGGCGCCCATTTCACCATGACGCAGCCGATCTTTGACCCACGGCTGTGGCGTGACTTTCTGAGCGTGTACGAGGACCGCCACGGCCGCTTCCCTGTGCCTGTCCTCATCGGCGTTCTGCCGCTGCAAGGTCACAAGCATGCTTCGTTTCTCCACAACGAGGTGCCCGGCATCACCCTGAGCGAAGATGCCCTGGAGCGGATGCGTCTCGCCGGCCCTAACGGCCGCCAGGAGGGCGTTAAGATGGCGCAGGAACTGCTGCTGGAACTCAAAGAGCTCCCCTACGTACAGGGCGTCTATCTCATGCCCAGCTTCGGCCGTTACGAACTCGCCTGCGAAGTACTGGACGTGCTCAGCGTCACGCAATAGACACCTTTATGCCTGGCTCGCACCGGCGCCTCCCGCGTAGCCCGCATGCCCCGTGCCGGCTTGCAGGCGCGGCCTGATTCGTTGCCTGAGGCATGCTGCGCGCAAAAGGCTTGCCTACCTGGCAGTCGATTCAGATCGCCGCCACTTGCTGCAACTCGTGGGCAGACGCTACAATTTGCATACAGGCGAACCGTGGGGTGCAGCAGTTCCGGAGACAAGGCACGTCTTCATCGGCTTGTGCGGCAGCATCGACCGGGCGCACAGCGCAAGCCCTTTGCTGGCGTGCACCACGCACCAATCGTAACGAGGGACCATGGCGCAACACGACCCGCAGATCCAGGACATGCCGCAAGATCAGCCCAGAGATCAGCCCAGAGATCAGCCCCCAAACCAGCTTGAACGGCAAATTCCTAGGACCCGCTATATCTTCATCTTGCCGATTGTTGCCACTTTCGTCGCCGCAGTCGTGCTCATGCTCTTCGGCTTTTACGAAACGTTCCACGCGATCTTCACGGCGTGGAGGGACCCACAGGGGCACGCCTTGGAAACATTGCGCCTGCACTTCATCGAAACGCTCGACGTCTTTCTGCTGGCGACTATCTTGTATGTCATTTCCGGCGGGTTTCTGCAGTTGATGATCGGTGAGAATGGGAAGTGGCGCCTTGGCTGAAAGTCAACTCGGTGCACGACCTCGAAGTCTTGCTGATCGGCGTGATCATAACCTTGTTGGGTGTCACAGGCCTCGCCGCCGTCATGTCATGGGACGGGCAGTCCAACCTGCTGCCGTTTGGCGCCACGATCGCCCTTATCATCGCCGCCCTGGCCTTTTTCCTAGGCCGGTCGAGCCATTGATGTCGCGATCGGCAAGGATGGTAGTTTACTTGGCAGCGGCATTCACGTCCGCGCGCCCTTGCTTTAACTCCCCCTGGAGCCATTCCATATAGGCCTTCCCGCCCGCCACCACCGGGGTAGCCAGCAGTTCCGGTACATCGTACGGGTGCACCTGGTGCACTACCGCGCTCAGCTCGTCGAACAGGTCGGCGCGCGACTTGATGATGCACAGCCATTCCTCGCTTACCTGCACGTCGTTGTCCCACCAGTAGGTGCTTTTTGCCGGCCCCACAACCTGTACGCAGGCGGCCAGCCGCTGGCCCACGAGGGCGGATGCAATCGTTTCGGCGTCCTCGGCGTTGTCCACCGCCGTCGTCACTTGGATAAAGTCGGTCATTGCTGCTCTTCCGATTCTCTTCTTGTGCTGCTGTTTTGTGCCGCAACGACAAAGGCGACGGCATGGGTGCGGTCGTGGCTGATGCTGAGCGACCAGGTGTCCAGGCCCATACGCGCAGCGCGATTGGCGGCGGCCTGGTGCAACTGCAGATCCGGGGCGCCGCTCTCCGGGTCCTTGCGCACCTCAAAGTCCAGCCAGCCGATGCCGTTGCGCCAGACGCCGGTGCCCAGGGCTTTGGCGGCGGCCTCCTTGGCCGCAAACTTGCCCGCCAGGGATTCGAGCCGGCCGCAGCTCTGCGCCACCTCGGCGGCCGTAAACACGCGCGTCAAAAAGCGCTCCCCATGGCGATCGATTGCTTTGCGAATGCGCTCGATTTCGATGAGGTCCACGCCGGTTCGTAGCAATTGCATCAGGAAATTTTACCATAGGGAGGATGTTTGCAGGGTGGCGGAGGTGCAACTAGGCGTGCAAACCCGCACGAGGGCGTGCGGTCTACGCGGGAAGGTGACAGCACGTGGGCGTGCCGGTTAGGTGGGAAGGTGACAAGTACGTGGGCGTGGGGGTTAGATGGGGGGAGGGCGGGATGTGGGGCCGGCGACTACGGTGATGGTGTGGTCGGGGCGGAGGTATTCGGCGCTGACGCGCTGGATGTCGGCGGGGGTTACGGCGTAGATCAGGTCTTTGTAGCGGAGCAGGTAGTCGAGGCCGAGGCCGAACCATTCCATGCTCAGAAGCGTGCCGGCTACGCCTTCGTTGGTCTCCAAGGTGAGGGGCAGCACGCCGGTTAAGTAGGCCTGGCTGTCGGCTAACTCTTCGGCCTCCACCTCTTCCTGCCCGATGCGTGTGAACTCGTCCTGGATACTGGCGACGGCAGCGCTGACGTTGGCCGGATTGACGCCGGCGCCTGCTACCCACACGCCGCCGGCCATTTCGGCCACGAGGCTGCTGTAGGCATAGTAGGCAAGCCCTTGCTCCTCGCGCACGCGGATGCCGAGCCGTCCCATCATCCCAAATTGGCCCAAAATACAATTTGCCACGCGCACGGCGTAGAAGTCGGGGTGGCTGCGGGCGATGGCGGGTACGCCGATCATGATGTCGGACTGCACCTTGTCGTCCATGGGCACGACAACTTGCTGGGGCGTTTGTTGCGCGACGGGTTCCGGCAGCGTGCGCTGGGCCTGTGGCCCGTGCCAGTCGCCGAACTTGCTGCCCAACAGGTCGAGGATGGCCTGCGTATCCACGTCACCGGTAACGACGATCACGCCCTGGTCGGGCGTGAAGTAGGATTGGTAGAAGTTGACCAGGTCGCTGGGTTTGAGTGCGGCGACGGTTTCAATATAGCCACTGGTGGAACGGCCGTACGGATGCGCGCGGCCGTAGAGCGTCTCGTAGAAGCGCAGGTTGGCCATGCTGCCGGTATCCTCGTCGCGCTCCTGCAGATCGATCAGGCGCTGCTGACGCAGCAGCTCGAAGTGTGGCTGCGGAAAGGTGGGGCGCCGCAGCGCGTCGGCCAGGACGTCGATGAGCGCCGCAAAGTCTTCGCGCAGGCAGGTCAGGCCAAAATCGGTGGAGTGGGAGTCGATGCCGAAGGTCAGGTTGCCGCCCACACTCTCGACTGCCTCGTTAAAGGCGGCGAAATCGTAGTTTTGGCTGCCGCGTGAGAGCATGCCTGCCACAAAGCTGGCCAGCCCCGCCTGCTCGGGCGCTTCGTGCAGTGAGCCGACGGCCAGGCTGCCCTGCAATACCGCCACGGGCGCGGCATGGTTCTCGCGCACGAGCACGGTCAGGCCGTTCGAAAAGGCTACACGTGTGACGTCACTCGGATTCGGGTACATACCAGCCTACAGTCTGTTGTTCACGGAGGAGATAGGTGGCGGCCACGCGTTGTACGTCCGGCGACGCCACAGCGGCCAGGCGGTCGGACCAGCTTTCAAGCCAGGCTAGGTCGGCCACGACGGCGCTGAAACCAAGCCAGTAGGCGCGATTAGTTACGCTCTCGCTGCTGTAGACAAACTGCGCCCGCGTCTGTTTGATCGCCTTGCGCAGTTCCTCCGCCGTCACGCCCTCATCCTGGATGCGTTCGATTTCGGCCCAGATGGCGTCTTCGACCACCTGGTGCTCGATCTCCGGCGCCAACGTGGCTTGCAACGTGAACAGCCCTGGGTCGATGGTGGGTCCGAAACTGCAGGCTACATCGACCGCCAACTGCGTTTCGACGAGCGCGCGATACAAGCGGTTGCTGCGGTTGTTGGCGCTGCCGCCCAACAGGCCCATCCCCTTAGCGCCGCCCAAGACCGAGTCGAGTACGACCATCGCGAAAAAGTCATCGTCGCGCGCGGAAGGCGCGTGGAAGTGCTGCAGGTAATAGGCCGTCGGGTCTTCGCCACGCACGACCACACGCCGCTCGGCTGCCTGTTTGGGCTCGCGCACGCGCTGCGCCGGCGGCTGCGGTCCTGCTGCGATGCCGCCAAAGTGCTGCTGGAGCTTCGCCAGCATCGCCTCCGGCGCAAAATCGCCCGTGACCACGGCGACGGCATTGTTAGGCGTGTAAAACGTACGGTAGTGGCAGTACAGGTCGTCGCGGATGATCGTGTGCAGGTCGTTCTTCCAGCCGATGACCGGATGGCGATACGGGTGCGACAGGTAGGCCGTCGCCTGCAATTCTTCCTGCAGACGATAGAAGTAATTGTTCTCGCTTCCCTCGCGCTCGCTCAGGATAACCGTGCGCTCCGACTCCGTTTCGGCCGGGTCGAACAGGGCATTCGCCATGCGGTCGCTTTCGACCTGCAGCGCCAGCTCGATGCGCTCGGAGGGGAAGGTCTCAAAGTAGACGGTCCAGTCCTGCCAGGTCATGCCGTTAAAGACACCGCCCGCGCGCGAGACGGCCTTGTCGAACTCGCCGCGCGGGTAGGCCTCGGTGCCCTTAAACAACATGTGCTCGACCCAGTGGCTGAGGCCGGTAAGCCCCGGCGTCTCGTTGCGGCTGCCGACCCCGTACCAGAGCCAGAAACTGGCTACGGGCGCAGCGCGAGTGGGCTGCAGGATGACCTGCAGCCCATTGTCCAATTGATGCGTGGTAAGATCGGAGAGAGGATTAGTCGTACTTGCCGTTTGTGCCATTGACGCCATTCGATCCATTGCTTTCAGGACTGTAGCTGCGGCCCACCGCGCGATAGCGGAAACCTAGTTCGTACATCTTAGCAGGATCATAGATATTGCGTCCATCCACAATCACGGGTTTCTTCATTAAATCCCTGATACGCGCGAGGTCGAGCTGCTTGAACTCATTCCACTCGGTGCAGACCAGCAGCGCATCGGACGTTTCGGCCAATTCGTAGGGGTCCTCCGCCAGGCGCAGGTTGGGCACGGCCTTGCCGGCATTGGGCATGGCCACCGGGTCATAGCCGGCGACAAAGGCGCCCTCGTTCTGCAGCATGCGTGCAATCTCCAGTGCGGGCGACTCGCGGATGTCGTCCGTATTGGGCTTGAAGGCCAGCCCCAGCACGCCGATGCGCTTGCCGTCGAGGGAGCCGCCGGACATCTCGCGCAGGCTAAAGACGGCCCAGCGCCGCATATCGCGGTTGATGTCGATGACGGCGCGCAGGAGCGATGGGTGCGAACCATGCACCAGCGCCATGTGCTGCAGCGCCTTGACATCCTTGGGGAAGCAGCTGCCGCCGTAGCCGAGGCCGGCATTGAGGAACTGGGGGCCGATGCGGCGGTCAAAGCCCATGCCCTGCGCCACTTCTTCGACGTCGGCGCCGAGCTTCTCGCAGATCACGGCGATCTCGTTGATAAAGCTGATCTTGGTAGCGAGGAAGGCATTGCTGGCGTACTTGATCATCTCCGCCGTGCGCAGGTCGGTCATGACGATGCGGGCGCGCAGCGGCAGGTGTAGCTGCGCCACCTTTTCGGCGGCCTCGGGGCTGCGGCTGCCGATTACGACGCGGTCGGGGTTCATGAAGTCGTACAGGGCCGACCCCTCGCGCGTAAACTCGGGGCAGCTCACCACGGCAAAGTCCATCGGCTCCGGCTGGCTGCGCTTGATGATATCCGCCACCCAGTCGCCGGTGCCTACCGGCACGGTGCTCTTGTTGATCACGATCACGGGGTGGGTCATGCACTTGGCCACCGATTCGGCCGCCATGCGTACGTACTGGAGATCGGCCTCGCCGTCCACGCCGCTGGGCGTACCCACGCAGATGAAGACATATTCAGCGTCGGCCAGTGCCTCGGCATAATCGGTGGTAAAGTGCAGGCGGCCGCCGCGCACGTTGCGCGCAATCATCTCGTTGAGACCCGGCTCGTAAATGGGCGCCTGCCCCTGATGCAGCATGTTGATTTTTTCTTCGCTGATGTCGATGCAGGTGACCTGGTTGCCCATGTCGGCAAAGCAGGTGCCAGTCGATAGGCCTACATAGCCCGTCCCGGCTACGGCGATATTCCTCATTCGATAACTCCTAAGTGGGTAAGAACATTGTTGGTTGTTCTACAAATGGTAATCCGTCACTTTCACTGATCGCTAGAGTACGTGAAAAACAGGTGAATCTGCCTGACAACAACCTTTCAAATCGCACGGACTTCTCCTGGCGCGGGCGGCGCCGGTCGCACATCAGACGCCGGGATGCCCGGATCTGGTTCCTCACCCGGTCCAGCAAGCAGCGGGCCAGGGCTCTCAACTTCGGTTGCTTCCTGCTCCTCCTGGAGCCTGGCAGTCGCAATATCACTCATGTGCAAATGGTTGCGCCAGAAGAAGTAACCACCCAACAGCGTCACAGGCACCCACAATGCCGCATGCAGCGTAAATGTATAGCTGGCGGCCACCGAGGGATCGACGCCAAAGGCCTGCAGCGTCATGATGCCGGGTGTATCAAACGTGCCAATATAGCCCGGCGCAGCCGGCAGGGTTGTGGCCAGGTTGACCAGACCATTCATCAACATCAAGACGATAAAACCGACCGAGAAGTCAAACGCGTGCATCACAAACCAGTACTTGACCGTTTCGAGCAGCCAGATCAATACGCTGGTCAAGAAGATGGCCGTCATGTCCGAAGGGCTGCTGAGGCTGCGCAGACCCAGCATAAAGCGCTGAAAAAATCCGTCGGTCACCGCCCGCACACGGCCCGGCAGCAACAAGCGGGCCACGCCGCCATAGAAGCGTTCAAAGCGTTGGGGTTCATTTGCCATCCAAATAAACAGGATCGTGGCGAACAAAAAGCCCACCGTCATCGTAACTACGGCGTTACGAAAAAACTCCGGCATCGGCGCAAAGGGCAATGCCAGGAAGACAAACATGATCATCACCAGCCCGTCGGCGATGCGCTCGATGATTACCGTGGCCAGGCTCGACGAGATGTCGATGCCCGTTTGTTTCTTGAGCACGTAGGAACGCAGCAGCTCGCCGGCCCGAAATGGGAAGACGTTGTTGCCAAAATAGCCGATGCATACGTCGGGGAACAGGGTCGTCAGGGGCACAAGCTGGAGCGGCCGCAGCGTATACTGCCAGCGCCACGTGCGCACCCACAACCCAACAAAGTAAACCAGGATCCCTGGCAGCAGCCACCAGTAGTTGGCGGTCTGTAGTGCTTCCAGCACCGTCTGCAGGTGCAGTCCGGGCAGCGCCAAATAGATAAAAAAGACGCTTACGCCCACCCCAACCGACAGTTGTATATACTTCTTCAAGCGCGGCTTCACTCCTCTACGCCGGATCTGCCCCGGACGAAATCGCCGTCAGCATATCATACGCCAGAGACACAATACAAAGGGCGACCACAGCGGTCGCCCTTTATTCCCGTATTTGGTTTTGGGTAATCTTAGTGCGCGGTCGCCAGCATTGCCGGTTCGACCGAGTCCCCCAGAATCTCTTCCATGGCCATAATATGTGCGCAGACGCCGCGCAGCACTGCTTCTTCGCAGTCGCAGGCCCAATCGCCAGCGTTGTATCGAATTACGTGGTTGGCATTGTCGCCATGCAGCTCGACCTCGAAGCTGTGCACTTTCACACGCTGGTCGCGCTCGGCTGCATACTGCTTGGCCTTAAGAATTCTGCTCACCGCTGAGTCCATGGTGCAATTCCTTTCTGGTTGTGAACTATAACGGTTGCCTGTGAGGGTAGATCAGGAACGAAAGTAGAAACAAAAACACCCAGGCACAATGGCACCGGGCGTTGGCTAGCTATGATTCAGTTGGCAAACTACAATTGGTGTTTTGAGATGCACCACACGTTCTCCGTAATTGTGCTCACCCAGGGATTGGCGGTTGGGATGTGCGACCGGCTACGTTGGTAGAAATTTACGTTCTGTTAAAACTGTATTGATAGTATATGCCGAACACCCAGTTCTGTCAAACTGATTTCGGACCTCAAATTGGGTGATTCCCCTACGTAAGGTGCGAGCAAAATCAAGGTTCCGACTGGATGCGAAATCCCGGAGGCTTCGCCGCCGGCGCATAAGCTACCGGCAGCGCCAGCTGCCCAAGCTGCCGCACTACGTCGTCCTGCACGATGCGCAGGCGTTCGCTCAGATCGGTCACACCGATGCTCGTATATAACCCGCGTTCCGCCTGCCGCGCCAACCACATCTGGTTTTCCACCCGCTGCAGGGCCTGGTCGGCGGGCGTGGGCAGCGCCGCCGCCGCCGCATCCAGCGCCGCGGCATAGTCGTTGTGGGCTGCTCCCAGCTCGGCCAAAAGCCCGGGGGCTTGCTGCTCCCACTCCGGCACGATTGAGATGCCGTAGCCGAGCCGGCCGATGCGCAGCTTGGTCGCCAGCCAGCCGATGCGGTCCAGCAGCAGCCACGTCTGCTGCGGCAAGGAGACGGCGCCGTCGCGTGCCTGCTGATAGAACTGGCTGCGCACCTGATCTTCGGCCAGCAGCGCCTGCGCCAACGCCTGGCGTTCCGGGTTGATATCAACCCCGTTGGTCAAGGCGATGCGGTCGGCCAGAAGTGTCGCAGCCTGCTGTCGCGCGCTAATGGCTGCTGCAATTGCATCATCGTAGGGCAATCGTTCGGCAAACGTATCAATCCGGTGCGGGATCTGCACCCCCTGCGGCGATAAAAATGGATTGCGGGCTAAATCATTGATCTTGGCAGCAAACGCCGGGTCTTTGAGGCTGCTCGCAAGCTCTTGCAGTTCGGCGTAGATTTGGCTGCGCTGGGCGGGCAGGAGGTCAGGAGTCTGCGTAGCGATCAGTTGAGCCTGCGTAGCGGCGTCGTTTGCGCCCGCCAACTGCCCGGCAGCGAGCATGCCTTTGGCCGTCTGCACAAGCAGCTGCGCACGCTCGAGAGGTGACATGGTGAGATCCAGTACGGCAGTGGGCAGCGTCAGCCGGTAGACTTGGGCCGCCACCGGCGCCTCGCCTGCCTCCTGGTACGCACGACCGAGTTGTGCCAGGCGGCCTGCCTGCCCAGTCGGGTTGAGATCGGTGGCATAGCTCAGAATGGCGCGTGCCGTCTCGAGGTGACCGGCGTGAATTGCCTGTACGGAAAGCCCGTCGGCCGCATCGCCGGCCAGCTGCCGCAAGGCAAGTTCCGGCAGCACGTGATCCGTGCGTACGGCGGCCAGCGGGTCGCCGCCCAAAGCGGGCTGGGCGGGGTTGCGCAATGTCCACCAGATCGCAAATGTGGTCAGGCCGACGAGGAGACAAAAAGCGAACGCCACCAGCAGCAGGCGTTCCAGCCATACATAAGCGCGAGGCTGCCTGGGCAGCGGTTCGCCGCCCAAATTATCGCCGGCATTATCGACAGGATCATCGGAGTAAACGTCATAAGTCATGTGCAGAGTATACAGCACACACCTGTGCTACAACCAATATTTGGCCCAAACATGGCTTGCGGCTTCCTAATGTATGCTGACAGCCGATTTTGGCTGACATTTTTCACTATGCTATGATAGCAGCTTGACTGCGCTAGCGATACAGCGCGCCTGCGTGCAGGTTTACGCGGCAGTGGTACACAATTCCGGTTGGTTTGTTATGCCTTGTGCAGTTGACGCAGGGCCGGCCAGTTGGTACTGGCGCAGCTACAAACATATGAAGGAGTTCAGGTTGTATGCAAACTACGCGGATTGATCGGCGTTCGTCTTCAGGTGGAATGAACCGCTTGTTTGAAGGACCCGCAGCTTGGCTGGTCACGTTCCTTGTGATTCCAGCCCTCATTGTGGCAGTCCTTCTGCTGCCGCCGGTCAGTCTCCTCGACCGCCTACAGACGTTCACGTACACAAGAATTGGGGTCAACGGCGGCGCAATCACCGATCCCGACGGCACGATCATCAATTTCCCCGCCGAAGGCATCATCAGCGGCTTCCGTGCCCAGATCAAGGCAACGCCGCGCACCGATTTCGTGGAAGGGCAGGCCGGCAATGAGCTGTACGAAGCAGCTCAGAACATGCCGGAAAATCTTGTGGCAAAGAGCCCCGTCTACCACGTCGATATCCGCGGGCGCGAACCGGTGCAAGCCGTCGTAACGATTCCCATTCCCAACGACAGCCTTCCCTATGAGACGCTGTCGTTGTACGAGTGGAATGGCAGCAATTGGCAGCACGTGCCGGCTGCGGTGCTGGCCGCCGAAGATAAGATTGAGGCGCGCCTCGACTATGTCCCGCAAGACTTCATGGTGGTGCAGACGACGCCCAGCGTGCCATCGGTGACGATGGACCTTGGGCTGAACGCGCAGCTGCCGCAGGGCGCCAACGTCACAAATGTGGCGCAGGCCGGCCTGCACCTGCGCGGCGATGGGGGCCTCGACGGCCAGGCGCCGCCCAATACCGGCAATACCGTGCCCGTTGTCACCAACGTAGAAGACCAGACGGTGCGCACAGACCTGGTCAACAACCTGTTGGCGGACCCCGGCCTGCTTGACAACCAGCTCACCACGCTGGAACAGCTGGTCGTAGCCAACGGCTATCCGGGCCTGATTGTCGACTATCGCGGCGTCGATGCCCTGCCCAGCGCACGGGCCGACTACGCCAAGTTTATCGGCCAGGTGGCGGACCGCCTGCATGCGGCCAACAAGACGTTGGCGGTGCGGGTCGAAGAAGCCACGCCGGTTTCGGCCGAAGAGTGGAATACGGGAGGCTACGACTGGCGCGCCCTGGGCACGGTGGTCGACAAGCTGATCATCCCGGCTCCCGTCGACCCGCGCGCCTATGCGGCGGGCGGCGAAATGGAGCAGTTGCTCGCCTTTGCCACCGACGAAGTGGACCGCAACAAGGTGACAATCGAACTGCCTGGGCAGTCGGTCGAGCGTGCCGGCAACTACCTGCTGCTCAAGGGCTACCAGGAAGCGCTGAGCCCCTTGCTGGGCAGCATCCAGGCAGAGAGCGGTGACGGCGGGGCGGTCGGCATCTCGCTTGACAACCCGCGGCTGCAAGGCCAGGTGCAGTGGGATGACAACCTGGGCATCTACTCCTACACCTACACAGACGACCAAGGCATGCAGCGCACGGTCTACGTCGAGAGCGCAGGCAGCCTGGGCCGCAAGCTGGAAATGCTGCGCAAGTACAATGTGAGCAGCGTCAACCTGCCGATGCCCGCCAACGGCGATGTCGATCCGGCGATGTCCGATGTGCTCAAGAACTTCCAGATGGGCCTGCCCACCGCGTCGAGCGCGCAGGGACAGATGGCCGTCGCCTACAGGGTGAAAGATGCGCAGGGTAACGTCGTAGCCGAGCAGATCCGGCCGCTCGACAGCACGCGCATCGAGCTAACGGCCGACCAGTTGAAGAGCGATCTCAACGTCGAAGCACAGATCGTCAACGCCAAGGGCACGGCCCTGACGGCGCCGCGGTCGGTGGCGATTGCCTTGGCCAGTATCGGGCCGGCGGGAGCGCCTGCTGCCAAGACCGGCGACGCGGCGGCTGCTGCCGCGAGCACGACCACCGACGTGCAGCTCAATACGACGCAGATCGTCAATGTGCGTGAAGGGCCGGGCACCGGCTTTGCCGTGTTGGGCCAGATCACGCCGGGCGAAAACTACAAGATTACAGGCAAGACGGGGGCCGACGACTGGTGGCAGATTGACTACGGCGATCGGAAGGGCTGGGTTATCGGCCAACTGGTGAGCATGGCCGGCGATGCCAACGCAGTGGCCGTCATTACCGATATCCCGGCTGCCCCGGCTGCCGCTGCTGTGCCCGCCGATGGTGCAGCTGCGGCAACGGCCGATGGCACTGCTGCCGACGCTGCTGCCCCTGCGGCAGCTGCTGCTGCAGCACCCGCCGATGCTGCTGCGGCGGCGGCCCCGCCACCGGCAGCTGCCGCGTCGGGCGGCGGCTCCTTTGGTTACGGTATCCAGGGCCACGTGGTGGACAACGGGCAGATTTTTGCCGTGCTCGACTCGATGGGCGGCATGGGCTTCAACTGGTTCAAGCAGCAGATCGAGTGGAAGCGGTTTGAGAGTGCCGGCCCCGGCCAGATTGACTATGGCGCCATGGACGAGATCGTCAGCGCCGCCGATGGCCGAGGTGTAAGCGTGCTGTTCAGTATCGTCAAGGCCCCAGCCTGGGCGCGCGAGGGCGGTTTTGACGGCAGCGTCGAAGGACCGCCGGCGGACCCGCAGACGTATGCCAACTTTGTGGGAGCCGTTGCCGGCCGCTACTGCGGCAAGTCGCTCAAGGCGATCGAGGTTTGGAACGAGCAGAACCTGCACTACGAATGGGGCAACAAGTCGCTCAACCCCGGCGAATACGTCGCCCTGCTGGCCCCCGCTTTTAATGCCATCAAGGGCGCCTGCCCCAGCATGCTTGTGATCAGCGGCGCGCTTACCCCCGCCGGCAACAATCCGCCCTATGCGATGGACGACTTCACCTACCTGGAGGAGATGTTCAAGGCCGGCGCCAACAACTACCTGGATGGCGTCGGTGCACACCCGAGCGGTTATAACGTGCCGCCGTCTGCCACCTGGGAAGGTGCCTGCGAGGCCATTCAGAAGAACGGCAACAGCTTTAACGGCGCCTGCGACTCGCCACACCACTCGTGGAGCTTTCAGAGCACGATGACCGGCTATCGCAACATCGCCAACGTTTACGGTGCGGGCAACAAGCTGATCTGGCCGACTGAGTTTGGTTGGGCCGCCGGCGGCGCCTACAACCCGGCGTACAAGTATGCGGACGACAACGACTTTACCGAGCAGGCGCAGTGGACGGTGGAAGCGTACACCATGATGCGCAACTGGGGTTGGGTCGGCCCGGCCTTCCTGTGGAACCTGAACTTCCGCGTGATTGCCAACGGCACCGAACTGGCGCAGTGGGGTATCGTGGACTCGTCTTGGAACCCGCTGCCCGCGTACACGGCGCTGGCGCAGATGGCGAAATAAGGTAGACATAATATTTTAGGGGCCAGGGTCCGGGGGGATGCAGGCGGAGACGCCTGCATCCCCCCGGACCCTGTGCCCTTTGAGCTCTGTTGAGTCATTGTATTTGTTTGAGCGATTGTTCCCCATTGCCAGGCCGCAACTATCCGTACCATGGGAGGTTAACCTGAATATGCACCGATTGCTGCCGCAGCGCGCTCATTTTTGGCGTCCTGCCGCCTCCTTTTTGCTTGTTTTGGCTGCAGTAGCCCTGCTTTCCCGCCCCACCTTTGCCCAGGAGAATCCAGCTCCGTCCGGGCCCCCTGCGGAGCCCGCAAGCGGTACGGTGAGCGTCGTGCGCCTCAACCTGCGCGTGCAGCCGAGCATGAACGGCGCGATCGTGGGCAGACTGGAGCAGAACGACGTCGTCACGGTTGTGGGCACGAGCGCGGACGGCGATTGGTACCAAGTGCAGACCGGCGACGCGAGCGAGGGCTGGGTCTTTGCCGACTACATCGATACGGGCGCGACCGTAGGGTCGGCTGCGGGGCCGGCTGAAGATCCTGTTGACGGCTCGGCCGGGAGTGCGACCACGGCAAAGACCGGGGCGGGCAGCCAGGCAGGCCAGGGCAGCCAGGACAGCCAGACAGATCAAGCTGCGGCAAATGAGGCGGCCAGTAGTGAGGCCGCGGCCAGTACAGGTGCGTTGGCCCAGGTGACCCCCAGCCGCATCAACGTGCGCAGTGGGCCGGGAACCAACTACCGCGTAGTGTCGTCTGCCAATGGAGGTGTGCAACTTCCCATCGTCGGACAGAGCCAGGATGGCAGCTGGTACCAGGTAAGCGTGAGCGGCCTGGCCGAGCCAGGCTGGGTGCTCGCCAGCCTGACGACGCTGGCGGGGACACTGGACGGCGTCGCCAAGGTGGACGCACCTGCAGGCGCCGAGGCGTTTGCCACGACTGCATCTGGCCCGTCTGCGCCTGCAGCTGCACCGGCCGCGGCACCCAACACGGGCAGTGGGTTTGGCTATGGCATTACGGTCAACCTGTGGCAGGGCGACAAGCAGGGAACGGCCGACCTGGTCAAGCAGCTTGGCTTTGGCTGGGTCAAGCAACAGGTGCGCTGGGAGTACGCCGAGCCGTCACCTGGGGCCGTCAACTGGCAGGAGATGGACAGCATCGTCGACGCCATGAATGGCAACGGCATCAACCTGATGTTCAGCGTGGTCACATCGCCTCCCTGGTCACGGCCGACACTGGGCGGCACGGGCGGCCCGCCTGAGGACTTCCAGGTGTTTGCCAATTTTTTGGGTGCGGTCGCAGGGCGCTACTGCGGGCGCTTGCAGGCTGTCGAGGTGTGGAACGAACAGAACTTGCGCCGCGAATGGGAAGGATTCCCGCTGGAGCCGGCCTCGTACATGGACTTACTCAAACGCTCGTATAATGCCATCAAGGGAGCGTGCCCGGGAATGCTGGTCATCAGTGGTGCGACTACGCCGGCGGGCTACAGCGACGTGGCCTTTGACGATATCGATTACCTGCGCGGGATGTATCAGAACGGGCTGCGCGACTACAGCGACGGCATCGGCATCCACCCCAGCGGTTTTGCCAATTCGCCCAGCGTTCGCTTTGAGGACTGGGCATCAGGCAGCTATGATGCGCCTTCGCATGTCAACCACCGCAGCTTCTATTTCCTGAGCACACTCGAACAGTCGCGGCGCGTGATGGAGGAGAACGGCGACAGCGCCAAGAAGCTGTGGCCGACCGAGTTTGGCTGGGGGTCGACGCCTTCGCCCTTCCCGGGCTACGAGTATGAGGCGCGTATCGGCGAGGGTACGCAGGCGCAATGGACCGTGCAGGCATACAAGACAATGCGTGACTCGGGCTACGTGGCCGTGCCCATGTTATGGAACCTGAACTACCCGCGCGATACCGAGATGGGAGCCTTTGCCGTTGCCGGACGCCCCGCCTTCGACGCGCTGCGCCAGATGATGGGCCGGTAGGTCGCGAACTTACATGCAATCCCTAATCAACGAGTGAGTGCAAACGATGAGACACTTTTCCTGGAAACTATGCAGTACGGCCGTGGTGATGGCAGCAACGCTGGCGCTCGCCGGCTGTGGCGGCGGCGGCGAGGAGCCTACCCCTACGCCGACCAAGACGCCGGTCGCAGACGCCGCACAGCCCGCCGCCACGCCGACGCCGGCGAGCGGTGCGCAGACGGGAACGCAAGGCAGTGAACAGGCAGGGGGCCAGCCGGCGCAAGCGGAGCAGGCGGCCCAGCCGTCACCCACGCCGGTCGTGGAGCGCGTCGCCACGGTGGCGACCGACCTGCTCAACATCCGCAGCGATCCGAGCACCAGCGGCAGCATTCAAGACACGGCGGCAACCGACGCGGTCTTCACCGTGGTGGGGGAGTCGGATGACGGCACGTGGCTGCAGCTCGCCAAGGATGGCACAACAATCGGTTGGGCAGCGGCCGAGTTTCTGACGGTCGAGGAACGTACGGTGCAGGCGCCGGCCGGCACCGGCGGCGACCAGGCAGGCGGCAGCACCGGCGACAGCCAGGCCCCGGGAGCACCGTCGACGGCAGCTGTTCTGCCTTCGACAATGACCAGCCCCGACTATGGGGTGCAGGCCTTCCTGTGGTGGCGCCCGGAGATTGCCGAGCACGACCTGACGCTGGTTGCAAACGGCGGCTTTAACTGGGTCAAGCAGACGTTTGCCTGGGAGACGATCGAAGGTGCGGCCAGGGGCCAGTTTGACTGGACGATTTCCGACCGCGTGGTGAAGCAGGTGAACGATAAGGGGCTCAAGCTGCTAGCGCGTTTGAGCATTGATCCGGACAAGACAAGCTTCTGGGCGGGGCCGCCGCCGCAGAACGCCGACGCGTTTGCCGAGTATGCGGGTGCGTTGGCGGAGCGCTACAACTGCCAGCCCGGATCGATCGGCTGCATCCACGCCTTCCAGATCTGGAACGAGCCCAACCTGGCACGTGAGTGGGGCGGCAGACGGCCCAACCCGGCCGAATATGCGGCCTTCCTCAAAAAGGCTTATAGCGCGATCAAGGCGGGCAACCCCAACGCCATCGTCATCAACGCCGGCATGGCGCCGACGGGTGACGACAGCGACGCGGCCATGCCCGACGACAAGTTCTACGACCAGATGTACCAGGCCATGGGTGGCAGCAGCGACGGCTACTTTGACGCCCTGGGCGTGCACGGTGCAGGTTATGCGGCCCCGCCCGAGCTTGACCCGGCCGAAGCAGCTTCGAACCAGCAGTACGGCGGCTACCGCTTCTTCTCCTTCCGCCACGTCGAGGACATCCGCGCCATTATGGAGAAGTACGGCGATGCGGCCAAGAAGATCGTGCTGCTGGAGTTTGGCTGGACGTCCGACGACACCAACCCGGCCTACAAATGGCACGGCCGCGATGCCGGCATCGACGACACGGTCAAAGCCGACTATCTCCAGCGTGCCTTCGAATATGCTAAGGCCAACTGGCCCTGGATCGGCTTGATGAGCGTCATCACCATGCCCAACGCGGACTGGCTGAATGACGGCGACCCGACCGACGAAGAGCAGTTCTGGTGGGCAATCATGGAGCCGAGCAGCACGCCTGAGACGAAGTGGCGGCCGGCTTTTATGGTGCTGTGCATCTATTTGAATGGGCTGCGCGGGCAGCAGTGCGAATACGCGCCGAAGTAGCCGCAAGCCAGCGTCTAGCCCGTAGGCCTCCGATGCGGGCTAGGCGCATTCATTGCCGGTATGTAAAAATAAGGGCACGTGGACGTAGTACGCCTGGGGGCGCGGGTCCGCACGCGGCGTGCGGACTGGACGAGACGAGGGGGTGAATGGGTGGTGCCGAATGGACGGGGTGCGCAGGCGTGTGAGGGGTGCTAGCGCGTGCTGGTGGCGCCGAGCAGGATCTGGATGCCGGTTTCGCCCCAGCCGGAGATGGTCTCGACCCAGTCGACGCCCTCGCTGTAGGCGGACCAGTCGCCCAGGGTGAGAGAAGGCTGCCAAAAGGTGGTGGCGTACCAGATGCCGAAAGCGGCCGCAAGGATCACCAGTAAGAACGAAATGCGAATGGACCAGCGGTTTTGGCGCAGCATAAGCGGTTGTGATTTCCTGTAGCAGCCCGTGCCAATTTGCACGGCTGGCTGCCTATGATATACTACGTCGCACGCAAAATGAAATATTTTGGGTGAGTAGCTCAGCTGGTTAGAGCGCACGGTTCACATCCGTGAGGTCGCGGGTTCGAGTCCCTCCTCGCCCACCTATAGTTATCAACGGGAGCCGGTTACCTCTGGGAGGGACCGGCTCTCGTTGATTTTAGGTCCCAAAATCGTTATCGTGGGTAGTGTTTTTGGTGGCAAGCGAGATTTCAGGGAGTGGAAGTCAATGCTTTAAATAGGAAGAGAGGGGGGGTGCGGCTGCAGTTCTTTGGCTCGTGGGCAGAAAATACCCACAGCCGCCTGACTTACAGATTACAACGTGCCGGTATACAAGTCGGTTGGGAAGCTCCCCAAATAAAAAGTGGGCTGGCACGCCCCCGAAGTCGATGCGGTGAGCACCGACACGCGCCAGCCCGGAATTATAGTAGCACGGCTTCCTGTTTGATACAAGTGCCGAATTGGGGGGTGTGCGTCACGATGTTGGAAGGTGTCCCGTTGCGTTCAGTCCGCACGCCGTGTGCGGAGCGGCCTGACGGCCGCCTGTGTGGGCGAGAACACGGGCATGTGGGCGTGGGGCGCCAGGGGGCGCCTCTGGCGCACGAAGGCGTGCGCACTGGACGCGGCGACCTCTACACGGGGCTACCACGACGTGACGAGACTTGCTAGAGCGGCCGCTACGGCGTCCAGTGCTGCCAGCATGTGAAAATGCCCTCCCGGTTCAAGGTGGTAGGGCCAGCCGCATGCGCGCGCCGAGCGCGCCGGGACATCCTAGCCGGAGGTAAACTGCAGATAGGCGCAGGGCGCATCGGGCCAGCCGTCAAACACGGGCAGCCAGAACGGATGCCACGGCAGCAGCGTGCTGCTGCCAGAAGGGGGCGCCCTCGACGCCGGCAGGCAGTTCCGGTACAATGGCGTCATAGCCACGGTCGCGCAACCTGGCGGCAGCGGGGACCCACGTTCCAGGGCCAACCAACGGGCTGTGAACCAGGCAAACCATCGGCAATGGTCACCTCCTTCGTGTTGCGGCCCGGCGTTAACTCGCCTCGCTCGGCGTGTCTACCCAGCGCGGCCAGGTGAAGCGAAACGTTGAACCCTGGCCCAGGGCCGATTCGACGGTGATCGTACCACCGTAGCTCTCCACCAGTTTTTTGACGATTGCCAAGCCCATGCCGCTGCCCTCGATCTGGTCGCGCGGCTGCAGGGTTTGAAACATGTCGAAGATACGCGCATGATACTGCGCCTCAATGCCTGGCCCATCGTCACTCACCGTAAATTCCACCAACTCACCCTGTGCGGTCGCACAAATACGAATCCGGCCATGCTCGCGGTGATGATGCTTAATCGCATTGCCGATAAGGTTGCGCAGCACCAGTTCGAGTGAGGCGCGGGGCGTAGACAGCCGCGGCGTGGGCGGCTCGACGGAGACAACAATGCCTGGCGGCGGCGCCAACACCGCCATTACGTCCTGCACCAGGGGGTCGATTTCGACCGTTTCGGCGGCAGGGCGGACGCGCCCGGCACGTGAATAGGCCAGCAAGTCATCCAGCAGCTTTTCCATGCGTTTGACGCGCCCCTGCATCTTGGCGAGGTGCTCGGCCGAGCGTGGCGGCAGCAAATTTGCCGTATCTTCACGAATCCAGTTGGCCAGGTGCTCGATGGCGCGCAGGGGCGCCTTGAGATCGTGCGAAGCGACATAGGCAAACTGGTTGAGTTCACGGTTGCTGCGCTCCAGCTCGGCGGTGCGTTCCCGCACGCGCTCTTCCAACTGTACGTGGGCGTCGTGCAGGGCTTCTTCGGTGCGCTTGCGCTCGGTGATATCGACCACCACTCCGGCAAGTTTTTGCAGGTGACCCGCGGCGTCGACGATGGGCACGGCGCGTTCTTCCAACCAGATCGTCTGGCTATTGTCGGGCCGAATGACGCGGTACTCAGAGTGGTAAGAGGTCCGTGCGCTAGCGGCTTGCGTTACCGTGGCTTGATGGCGCGCCAGGTCGTCGGGATGGAGCAGGCCAAATCCCTGTGCGGCGTACTCGACCGCGCTCAGACCGTAAATCTCGGCCACATTGCCGGTGGTCTCGGTGCGATCTTGCACTGCGTCCCACGTCCAGGCAACCATGCGGGCTGCCTGAAGCGCCAGGTACAGGTGCCGCTCGCGTTCCATCAACGCTGCCTGGACGCGCTGCTGCTCAGTCTGGCGCTGCAGCAAGGCGTCGGCCATCTGGTTAAAGGTCAGCCCCAGGTGATCCAGTTCATCGCCATCGGCCCGCACCGGGGCGCGCGCCTGCCAGTCGCCGGCGGCAAGCTGCGTGCTGGTGCCCACCAATTGGTGGATCTTGCGCAACAGCAGCCGGTCGCTGCCTACCCAGACGGCCGCCAGCGCCACCAGCAGGATGGCGCCGATACCAAGCATATCACGGGTAACAGTCCGCGCCACCCCCGCGTAGATTGCCTGCGGCGTACGGCCAACGCTTAGCCACACCTCCGCCTCGTTCGGCCCAAGAATGGGCGTAAAGGCATACAGGCGTTCAACCCCATCCACGCCGGTTGCCTCAACCTCGCCCTCATGCTGCCGGTACATCTGCTGCAGATCGGCATCGGTCTGGCGCCGGCCCATCCACTTTTCGCCATCGGGCACACGCGCCAGGATGACACCGTTGCGATCCGTGATGGTCAGCACAGCGTCGGCCGGCAGCGGCAGGTTGTCCGCCTGTGCCTGAAAATCGCGCAGCGCCAGTCCGTGAGCCACGACGCGCACTACCCGGCTGCTCTGATCGCGCACCGGATAGCCAAGCCCCAGGACGGGGATGCCGCTCGGCCGGCCGATGCTAAATTCGCCAATCGCAAAGTCCCCTGTGCGCACGGCCTCGCGGAACCACAAGCGATCGGCAATTTGCACGATGGGCGAGATTGGCCGCGAGGTGCAAAACATCTTGCCGTCGAGATCCACCACGGCGAAACCCTGGTATTGAGGTTGGTAGAGTTTGACCATCTGCGCCAGGCGCGCCGAACAGTCGGCGGCATTGCCGTTCTGCACTTCGGGAAAGAGGGCGATGGCGGCGAGCAGTCGGTTAGCCTCGTCAAGCTGCTGGCCATACGAAGCGGCCGCCAGCTGGCTGAGACGCAGCAGGTCGGCCTGCGCGTCGGTGCGAACCTGTTGGCGAATGACGACGACATCATACGCCAGGAAGAGCGCGGCCGGGATCAAGGCCAGAACGATAATCAGGGAAAGGCGAGCGCGCAGGCTGGCGAGGGGCGAGACGCCTGTCTGGCCCGAACGCGGCTGCTGCTCCTGAGTGAACTGCGCCCCCCTGGCGGGTGTGATCTCCATTTTCCTCGAGTATGGTCGACTCGACCATAGACAACACTGCCAAAAATTGGGACCGCGCTCGAGTCCAGCTTCACATGCTGCGCAGCCTGCCCTGGATTATTGGTCTGGGAGGAAGGGGGATCAATGAGGAGAATCCCATATTGCCGGTAGGGAAAGCCCTACCTGACCGTTGCATGTAGCTTCTACACATGACAATCTTGTTTCCTGGCACATGGACATGCCAGTCCAATGGCGTGCAAGATGCACCCATGCGCCGTTGTCGCTGCGCACGCAAAGGAGAAAACCATGAGCAACTTGATTGCACAAGCATCGACCAACATTGCTGCGCCGGTGGCAGCTGTGTGGGATGCCCTGACCAAGGCCGAACTCATCAAGCAATATATGTTTGGTGCGAATGTCGTTTCGGACTGGCGAGAAGGGAGCCCCATCTTCTGGCGCGGCGAAGTTGAGGGCCGCAGCTACGAGGATAAGGGCGTCATTTTGAAGCTGGCGCCACAACACACGCTGCAGTACACCCACTTCAGCCCGCTCTCCGGCAAGCCGGACAAGCCGGAGAATTATCACACGGTCACGATCCAGATCGCCGGCGAGGGGGATCGCACGCGCGTCTCGTTGCCGCAGGACGGCAATGCCAACGCAGAAGAGCGCGACCACTCGGCCAGCAACTGGGCAATGATGCTGGAGGGGCTGAAAACGTTGGTGGAAAAGGAAGGCGCGCGATGAGCATCCAGCCCAAGTTCGGCTTCATCCTCTACTACGTAGACGACATCGAGGCGGCCAAGAGCTTCTATATCGACGTCCTTGGCCTCCAGGTTGAACGCTACCACCCGACCTTTGTCCAGTTCGAAAACTTCGCCATTGCCAGTGACGAAGCTATGAACCCCGGCCGCGAGCCTGAAGTTTACTGGGTCGTGCCCGACGCCGAGGCTGCCTTAGCGGAGCTCGGGCGCAAGGCCGCGATCACGATGCCCTTGCGGCAGATGCCGTTTGGCAAAGTCTTTGCCGTCAACGACCCTGCCGGGAATGCGCTCTACCTGCTTGAATTCGCGCAGAACCGGCCCAGCCAGGCTGCCGAAGTACGGCGATGGGGATGCAACATGCGGACAGCGGGCGCAGGTCAGGCTTCAACAGGGAGATCAATCCAGTAATGTGAGATCGGCTTGGCATGGCCCTCGATCATGCCCTGATAGACAAGCCGGCCGCCATTCTTTTCGATCACCCGCGCCGATGCGATGTTGCCGGTGTCGCAGGTGATCAGCACCTCTGCGAGCCCTGCCTTCCGTGCGCGCGCGAGCGTGAGGGCCAAGAGAAGGGTGCCGTAGCCTTGGCCGCGCATGGAGGGGCGGATGTCATAGCCGATGTGCCCGCCGACCTGGCGCAACAGCGGCGTTAGCTCATAGCGCAGGCGAATACCGCCGACGATGCGTGTGCCGTCAACGCCCCAATAGGTGGTTTGGCGCACGTAGCCGGGGGGAAGCCTGCTGCCGGCTGCATCGTCGGCTACGCGCTGGAGATAACCGGCGAAGTCGGTCACTGCCGCTTGATAGCGCAGATCCCCCGCGGCAGCATACTCTGCTGCCATCGCGAGGAAGGCAGCTTGCCATGCCGCAGTCGGCTCGATAAGGCATAGGTCTCTCGTCATGCCGCAATCCTACCGCGAATAGGCAGAAAAGTCATGAGGAGATTCAGCCCATTGCACACGAGGGAGTGCGCAATGGGCATCATTCACCATGCTGTTACGGTCGCGCCTCGAGCACCAGGTTGAACGGCGTCTCGGTGGCACGGCGGAAGTGGCTGAAGCCCCCTTTTGTGACCACCGCCCGCAGCCGCGCTTCGCCGGCCTGCGCGCCCAATGCCAGCCTCACCTCCTGGCTGAGCGAAGCCGGCACGCAGATCGTGGTGGAAGCGGCGTAGTAGATACGACCGACCGGGTTCAGGTTGCCGGCCAGGTCATCTTGTGCCATCGGTTCGACGATCATCCAGGCGCCGTTCGCATTCAGCGTCTCACACACATGCGCCGCGGCGCCGACCGGGTCGCCCATGTCGTGGAGGGAATCAAAGCAGGTCACCAGGTCATAGTTGGCACCCGGGTATGCTTTGGCGTTGAAAACTTCGAACGTGACATTGGGTAGATTTGCTGCGCCAGCCAGTTTGCGCGCCCGCTCAATCGATTCTGCGTGGTAGTCAAAACCGAAGAAGTGGCTGTTGGGAAACGCTTGCGCCATGACAATCGTCGCGATGCCGTGCCCACAGCCTACGTCGGCCACTTTCCCGCCCGCCTTTAGCTTGCTCACGATCCCATCCAACGCAGGCAACCAAGACGAGACTACGTTGGCGCGATAGCACGAGCCAAAGAATCTCTCTGTGCCGCAGAAGAGACAGTCGCAGCGTTCACCCCAGCTGAAGCCTTCGCCCGTGCGGAAGCTGTCGACGATGCGGGCCAGATCGGTGTAGACCGACTGTACAATCTGGTAGCCGCCGGTCAAGTTAGCCGGACTATCGGCTTGGGCAAATACCAGCGCTTGTTCCGGCGTCAGATGAAAGGTCTTGCCGGCCGCGTCGTATTCGATGTAACCGGAGGCCGCCTGCCCCGCTAACCATTCACGCACGTAGCGTTCTGCCGTACCGGTGTGTTCGGCCAGCTGCTGTGATGTGAGCGGGCCGCGCGCAGCCAGCGTCTTGTACAACCCCAGCCGATCGCCGATGACCACGCTGGCGCCGACGAGAGCTGCTCCCAGTTCGATGACCATCTTGGCAGAGAGTTCGTTGAGTCTTTCTTCGTCGATGGCCATGAAGTCTTCCTCAATGCCAGTTGTCCATACACCGTGTTCATCCCGCAGCGATGAATCTTGGCGCATAGACAACTGGTCTAGAAAGGTGGGCTACTCACGCTGTTGGCTTGATATTCTGGTTCACGCGGAACAGGTTGTTTGGGTCGTACTTGTTCTTGACCGTAACCAGGCGCGCATAGTTGTCACGGTAAGCGGCTTGTACCCGCTCCTGCCCCTCATCCATCATCATGTTGACGTAGGCGCCACCGGCCGAGTAAGGATGCAGCGCCTCCCAGTACGCCACCGTCCAGTCGCGCAGCTTCTCGGCGCTGGCAGGGTCGGGGTCGATGCCCGCAATCACGGAGCCCCAGGTGGATTCGCGGTAGCTCCAGGCGGTGTCGTGCTTGCCGACGCGGCCGGCGGCGCCGTTGATCGGGTAGAGATGCATGGTCGAGAGCAGCGAGGGCAGGTTACTGCCGAACTCGATGTGCTTGGCGATTGCCTCATCACTCAGCTCGTTGACAAAGTCAGCGCGCCAGTACCACTGGAGACCCTTGGGGTACAACGGGTCGAACATGCTTTGCAGCGCCGGATAAGGCAGCGGGCCGACGAAGTCGATCACCGGCGGGAAGCGTTTGCGGATCGGCGCAAAGGCTTCCTCAGCCTGCTCTTGCGGATAGGTGCAGCACCAGACGATCGCGCACGTATTCTTGCCGTGCCACGCTTCCGGAAATGGCGGCCCCGGGGGGACGTTCAGGAACGCAAAGAAACCATTGATGTCGTCAGGCGCCTGGGTGATGTATTCACGGTACCAGCGCATGATCTCGGCCGCCTGCTCGATCGGCCAGATCATCGGGCCGCCGTAAACCATGGCAATCGGATGCAGCTTGAAAAGCAGCGAGGTCACGACGCCGAAGTTGCCACCACCGCCGCGCAGTGCCCAGAGCAGGTCAGTGTTCTCGCGCTCGCTGGCCGTGACGAGCCGGCCGTCGGCCAGCACCACATCGGCCTCCAGCAGATTGTCGATCGACAGCCCGCACTTGCGGGTCAGATGCCCCAGGCCGCCGCCGAGCGTCAACCCGGCTACCCCGGTCGTGGACATGATGCCAAAAGGAATCGCCAGGCCGAAGGCGTGGGTCGCATGGTCGACATCGCCCAGGGTACAGCCGCCTTCCGCACGTACGGTCGCTGCGGCTGGATCGACGCGCACGCCCTTCATACCGGACAAATCGATCACCAGGCCATCGTCGCATGTGCCCAGGCCGCCGCCGTTGTGGCCGCCGCCGCGCACCGCCAGCAGCAGCTTGTGGTCGCGGGCAAAATTGACGGCCGCAATCACGTCGCCCACGTCCGCACAGCGCACGATGAGCGCAGGCTGCTTGTCGATCATCCCGTTGTAGACCTTGCGCGCTTCCTCATAATCGGCTTCGCCAGGCGTGACAAGTTGACCGCGCAAGGCGGAGCGAAACCCGTCGACTACAGCAGGTTGTAAGTCCGAAATTACCGCAGGTTGTACGTCCAACATGATCTTCTCCTTTTCCAACTGGATCCCCGACCGCAAAAAACGTAGCTCCCTCAGTGGGCTGTGTGAGGGTATACCTTTTACGGTAATTAGTGTGGCCCCTCACACAGCACTACATAGTCATAGGAGCGCGACTCGCCGGTAATGGTGGATGCATATTGATCCCATTTCGCCAGTGCCTGGCCCATGCCCGTTTCCTCCAACAGGCGCCGCGCTTCTTCGCTCTGTACGTCGGGCATTGGGTTCATCCGGTTGCGGGCCTCGACACTCTCGATTTCGATGACGATGGCGTACTTTCCATTGCGGGCGCCACGGTCACTTTTGGCCAGGCACATCTTGAATCCCGGAAAAACCCGCTCAATGGTGCCGATTTCCTCCCGGAAATAGCGCTCGAACTCTGCCTCTGTCACGTCGGGGCGAAGTTCGATTTCCTGGATACCGTATACCTTAGCCATTGCGTCCTCTCCTTCCATACCAGTTGTGTAGATACTCAATGCTGCGAGCCTTTCGCGCCCGCCAGGAAAAGTGGCTAGATTGGCGCGGAGAGGTGTGCTACACTGTGGCCCCATGTCGCTGTCCAGATCAAGTGCGTTTTCTGTCCAGAACGTGGACAAAACGCAGCGCGCAGCATGACCTGGACCGATCTGTGTGCAAAGGAGGTGGCTATGAGCCACCCGTTTGGCGATCTCCTAAGTCAACACCTGCACCGCAAACATGGCTTGAGCCAATCCAAATTGGCCGAGGCTATCCTGCAGGATCCTTCCGTTATCGGCAAAATGTGCAAGGGGCACCGGCTCACTGGCCTACAGGCGCGCAAGCGGGTGTTAGCGATCGCCGGCTATCTCCGGACACAACGCGTGCTGTCTACCGTGGCGGAGGCCAATGCCTTGCTCGCCGCTGCCGGCATGTCCCCCTTGTCTGAAGACATAACAGAGGAACGTGCGCTCCTCGCCGAGTTGGTCCTTGATTCGATCCCGCCTGTCCCACGCGCTGTGGCGCTTCTTCCGCAAACCAACCTGCCCGCGCCGCTGACGAGCTTTGTGGGGCGCAGCGACGAACTTGCCGCGATCACGGAATTCATCACCAGCCAGCGCCTGGTGACGCTCACCGGGGTCGGGGGTGTCGGTAAGACGCGTCTCGCCGTCGAAGCCGGTCTCCGCCTGATGCAGAGTGGTGCAGCGGGCAGCTTTACCGACGGCGTCTGGCTGGTCGAATTGGCATCGCTTTCTGAAGGGTCATTGGTAGCGCAGACCATTGTTCGCCAGCTCAGTCTGCCTGAGACGAGCAGCCGCGACGCGCTCGAACAATTGCGCGACTATCTGGCCGCAAAACAACTGCTGCTAATCCTCGACAACTGCGAGCACCTGGCGGACGCCTGCGCTACGCTTGCCGACTACCTGCTGCAGCGCTGTTGGCATTTGCACATCTTGGCCACCAGCCGTGAAGAGCTGCGTGTCCCGGGCGAAGTCAACTATGCCGTCCTGCCGCTGGCGCTGCCTGAGCCAATGGAGCGCCAGCCGCAGCGCATGCTTGCCAGTCCCGCTGCCCGCCTGTTCATAGAACGCATGCGGAAAACGGAGCCGGCGCTCCAGCCGGACCAAGAAGATGCTGCAACAATTGCCCATATTTGCCGGCAACTGGACGGCATTCCGCTGGCGTTGGAGCTGGCAGCACCCCTAACCCGCAGCATAACGTTAGCCGAAATTGCCGCGCAACTCCACGATCAGATGTCGATGCTAGCAAACAACTATCGCACCGTGATCCCCCGCCACCAGACGATGCACAGTGCGCTGGTCTGGAGCTACCGCTTATTGGCGCCGGCGGAACAGCAGGTGCTGGCCAGGACGTCGGTCTTTGCGGGCGGGTGGACGGTGGCGGCGGCACAGGCCGTCTGCGCCGGCGATCCGCCACTCAATCTCACTCTCGATGTTTTCGACTCTCTTCGGCAGCTTGTACTCAAATCATGGGTACAGGCGGACACGTACAATGGTAAGCGGCGCTACCGCCTGTTGGAGCCCGTGCGCCAGTTCGCCCACGCTCAATTGCTGGCCGGCGGCGAGCAAGACGCCACGCGCCGCCGCCACGCACTGTATTACCTGACGCTGGCCGAACAAATGGGCGAGGCGCGCGACACGCTGCAAGAGCGCGAGTGGCTGCAAACGCTGGAACCTGAGCGCGATAACTTGCGCGCCGTAAATGTCTGGGCCCTGGAACAAAACGACGCCGAATTCGCCCACCGTTTCAACGGTGTGCTTTATTCTTTCTGGGCTTATTGCAGCAGCGCGGCAGAAGCACGTAGTTGGTTGGACGCGGCGTTGGCGCTGACGACGACCATGCCCACGCCGGCTGCGCGTCGCGCTGAGGCCATGGCGTTGGATCTCGCAGGCTATGTCGCCATATCGCAGGGCGACCACGGACGCGCACAAGACTGTTTTGCACGGGAACTATCTCTCTATACCGAGAACGGTGACCAACGTGGCATCGCTACGGCCTTGCGGGGGTGCGGCTTTACGGCGCTACAGCGCGGTGACATGGTGCAGGCGCAGCACTATACTGATCGAAGCCTGGCGGTCTCGCAGGCGGCACAAGATGCCTGGGGCGCCGCCTGGTCACTGTATGACATTGGCTACCTGGCGCTGGTGCGCAATGAGTTCCGCCAAGCCCAAGCCTTGCTGGAAGAAGCGGTGATCGCGTTGCGCGAACAGGGGATACAATTCGGGGTCTTCCGTGCCCTGTTTGCCCTGGCGCAAGTCAGGGTCGAGCACGGCGATGTGGCGCAGGCGCGGGCGCTGTATCATGAAGCGTTGCGGCTGCAGCAGCAAATGCAGTTTGTGTATCTAACCGCCGATTGCCTGGAAGGTCTCGCCGGCGTTGCCGCTCGGGAGGGGCAACCCATCCCTGCGGCGCGGCTGTTTGGCGCTGCCCAGGCTCATCGTGAAGCGACTGCCATCCAGCGCTGGCGCCATCGAGACGTATGGTACGAACACGATCTTGCGTTGGCGCGCAGCCAATTGGATCCGGACGCCTGGCACGCTGCCTGGACGGCAGGCAGCGCCATGACCCTCGAGGAAGCGGTGGAAGAGGCACTGGCGCAGTGATGTGAGCACGCATCAACAGTCGGACACAATGCAATGACGCTAGACATGTTACGCCAAGAAATCGGAACATTCTTGGGATTCTCGATTGCCGAGACTCCCGTCGACTTTGTGACGCACACGAGCGAGGCGGCGGACGGCTATCGCCGGCTCCGCATCAGCTATCCCAGCCCGGAAGGCGACCTGATCCCCGCCTATCTCCTGCTCCCCGACGGCCAGGGACCGTTTGCGGCTGTGCTCGTCCACCATCAACACGCCGGCCAGCGCCACCTCGGCAAGAGCGAGGTATGCGGCCTGGCGGGCGACCCCTTGCAGGCGTTCGGGCCGGCGTTGGCCCGGCAGGGGATCGTCGTGCTGGCGCCTGACTCGATCTGTTTTGAAGACCGGCGGCGCAAGCGCACAGGCACCGAACCCGACGAAGAAGATGTCATGCAGCACTACGACGAGCTTTGCTATCGCCTGGTGCGGGGCGACACGCTCATGCGCAAGGTGCTGAGCGACTCCGCCCAAGCCATTGCGCTGCTGCTGGGGCTGCCCCAGGTCGACGGCGGGCGCGTGGGCATTCTGGGCCACTCCTATGGCGCGAGCACAGTGCTGTTTCACGGAGCACTGGACGAACGCATTCGCTTCGCCTGTGCCAGCGGCGCGGCGGGCGCGTACCGCAACCTGATGGCTCACCAGATCGGCATCGAATTGTCACGGGTGATTCCCGGATTTACCTTGCGCTACGACATGGCGCACCTGGTCGCCTGTTTCAGCCCGCGGCCGCTGCTGCTGGTGTCGGCCACACAGGATCCGTATGCGTGCGCTGCGGAGATCGTAGCAGAGGCGCAGGAAATTCGAGCCGAGCGGCGCACTGAACCAGGCGGAGCGCCAGACATCGAACATCTACGCTACGCCGGCGAACACGAGCTGACGCAGGAGCGGTTTGATGTCATCGTGGATTGGGTCGTGCAGCGCGCGGCCGGGGTGGAAGCTGAAACCTTAACGCCACTTTATATGTCGCACATACTCTACATGCTCATCGGCCCGAAGGGTTCGGGCAAGACCCATATCGGAACGCTGGTGCAACAGCACACCGATATCGTCTTCATACGCGTCGAACCCATCTGGCTGGCGTTAGCCCCCGGTGAAGACGGCTGGCGGAAGGTCGAGGGCGCCATCGACGCAGCCTTTCGCACGCACGACCATGTCATGATCGAAAGCCTGGGCGCCGGTGAGGAATTTCAGCGCTTTTACCGGGCGCTAGCGGCAAAGTATCCTATCAAGTTCATTCGCGTCTATGCGGATCTCGATACCTGCCTTGAACGTGTGCGCACGCGCAGCAGCGCCGATCACATCCCTGTGTCCGACGACAGGGTCGCCGAATACAATCGCATTGCCGCCACCGTAACCTATGACTGGGCACTCGAAATCGACAACAACAAGGCTGCTGCGGACGACGCCATTCTCGCCGCCATCCGCCAACTGCATCGGCCCCCATGGTAGAACTCGTCTTTCCTCACCGCCAGGCCGGGAACCAACACGGCGCAAATGTCGTCCTTCTACGTCATCCTACACCCGCCTCCAGGAGGTGCCACTTCCAGGAGGTGGGTGCTTCACGCTTAGGAGAATATGGATGCATTTCCCTGCGAATAGACATGGGCGCCGGGCAGCTGGGCTCATAGCATGCCTGTGCGCTGTGCTGTTGGCTGCACTGGCAGGCGCGGCATCCTCTTCCAGCGCGGCGCCGAACGCCGTGCCGGCTGCGGCTGCAGAGGCTGCCCTGCCCACCATGCAGTCCACTGCCGCCTACACCGTGAATGTGCCGCTGCTGGCGGCGGCTGCCGGCGACGCCGCCTATGATGCCAACAACTGGGCCGTCGTATGGTTTGGCGAGGTGAGCAGCGACGATAACAACTATGGCGACCTGCGCCTGTTGGGCGATGTGGACGGCGTGACCGTGCGCGCCCAGCTGTATGACCTGCATGCCACACCCGGCGACGTGCTGGCGCTCGACCTCAACGGCCACAGCTGGCGCGTGCCCTACAGTGGCCCAGCCGGCGAGGTGGAAAGCTGGGAGATCGGCGAACGCTGTGCGGATGGGGGCTGCCGCGGCTGGAGTACCGACGCGCTGATTCCATGGTCGGAACTTGGCGGCAAGCCGCAAGAGGGCGATATCTGGCCGCTGCGCGTGACGTTTACCGATTCCGATGCCGACTCCACCAATGGACAGACGGACGCCGGCGAGGGCACGACGCAGTCGGCGTGGCCGCCGAGCGGGACGGGGTCGCTGCGCTGGGGTCTGCCCGACTACGCGGGGCGCAACGCCGCCGAGGCGAGAGTGCTGGAGGTGGCGCTGAGCGGCGACAGCATGTTGGGCGGCGGCACGGACTGCGCCAGCCAGGACTGGCCGGACTACTTCCCGACGTGGGGCAACCGCAACTTTGGCACGTCGGATCATGTCAACGTGCAGATGCAGTGGGACGTGGCGGACTGGCCGTGCTATGCCAAGTACTATGCCGCCTGGTCGTTGGGGGAGCTGCCGGCGGGTGCGGCGGTGATCTCGGCGACGGTGGAGATGCGCCAGTTTGGCAACCCGGGCTTTGGACCGGGCTATGCCGAGGACGGCACCAAGGACACGGTCATGCAGGTATTTGCGGTGGACAAGCCGTGGCAGGAGACGGGCATCACCTGGGACAACGCACCGGTGCCGCAGGAAAACACGGGCCGCACACTGGTGCGGCCGCTGCCGGGCGACTGCAAGCCGACGCCGTACTGGTACTGCAGCCCCGGCGTCGCCTACACGTTTGACGTGACTGAGATCGTCCGGCGAGCGCAGGCGGAGGGGCGCAGCTGGGCGTCGCTGGCGCTGTACACGGCTGCCGGCCAGTACCACTCCGGCAAGTTCTTCTACAGCCGTGAAGGCGTCGAGCCGCCCAGCGTGCGTATGGCGTACATCCCAGCCGGCGCAGCGCGAGCCGCCACGGTCGCCACGGCGCCGGCCGATCTGGCGGCAAGGATGCTGGCGGCAGCACAGCCGGCCGCCACAACCGTGCTGGAGGCGATCTTGAACCCGCTGCTCACCGCCAAGGTGGGTCGTACCTACTACATATCTCCGAACGGCAGCGATGGCAACAATGGAACATCCACAGGGAGTGCCTGGAAGACGTTTGAGCAGGCGTGGGACGTGCTGCAGCCGGGCGACACGCTGTTGCTGCTGGACGGGACCTACACCGAGTCCACGACGGGCCTCGTCCAGCCCAACATCCGCAACGGCGAACCGGGCAAGCCGATCACGATCAAGGCACTCAACGACGGCAAGGCGGTGATCGACGGCGAGGGGGAGTACATCCCGGTGCGGCTGGGTGAGAACTGGGGGCCGCAGGGTGCGATCGGCGACTGGTTTGTGGTCGAAGGGCTGGTGGCGCGCAACGGCACGCTGTCGAGCATACGCATCGAGCACGGCAACCACAATGTGCTGCGGCGGGTGTCGGCCTACAACGCCAGCGTCGACGACAACTCGTTTGCCATCGGCATCATCTGGAGCAACGACAACCTGCTGGAGGACTGCGTGGCAGCGGGGACGGGGCGCTACATGATCAACGTCTTCACCTCGCAGAACAACACGCTGCGGCGCTGCTTCACGCAGTGGCAGCAGTGGGACGGCCGCGAGTTCTGCGGTGTGACCTGGCCCAACGGCGACAGCGTGGGTGTGTACAACTCGAGCAACACGACGGTGGAGAACGTGATCGCCTACGGCCGTGCGCTGACCGGCATCTTTATCCAGGCGAACGATGACGCGGCCGTGGCCAACAACAACCAGGTACTGGGCAGCATGGCGCTGCTGCAGGGGCGAGACTATGACGGCAGCCGCTGGCAGTTTGGGGCAGGCGTAGACCAGCCCACCAGCCGCCCCGGCCCTACGGTCAACGAGTATGGCCCTCCCTGCCCTGACAGCATTACGCAGTGGGAGTGGGGCGCCTTGCGGCAGGGCTTCAGCCTATGGGGCCAGGGCGAACTGCATGACAACGTGTTCCGCGACATTCTGGCCACCGGCAACCTGGGCGCCGGGTGGGGCAGCGGCCATCCGGGTGGGCCGGGGCCGGTCGGCACGATCATCGACCACGCCACGATCTACGGCAACGGCGGCGACCTGGCAGGCTGGGAAGCCGAACAGGGCGGCGACATCTACATCGACCGCCGCGACGATGTGCTGAGCAAGGGCGGCCTCACCATCACCAACAGCCGCATCGCCAACAGCGAGTGGGCCAAGCAGGGCCAAGGCGCGCGCTTCGATTATCGCTACATTGACCGACGGCTCACGAATCGACCCCTGCTCCCCTGGCCGATGGAACGCCGTGTGCAACAGGAACTAGGTATCAGCGTGGGGGAGATTATCGAAGAGTATCGCGACGCGGCGGCGGAGTAAACGGCCGCCTGCCCCTTCCGGGAAGCCTGCCCCTTCCCGGAGGTGGGGGTGCCTCCAGGAAGTGTTGGGCGGAAGGGGCTAGCGCGGTTGGGCGGTCAGGACGTTTACCATTACTGTCTGCGAGACCTGGCCCATTGACGAGTAGGCGTCGAGGCGGTATTCTTGCAGCCCGCCGGATTGGGGGCAGTCCTGGATCGAGCCATTTGTCGGCCCGGACACCAACACGGCGGTACCGGTGCGCAGCAGGTTGACGGCATCGGCGTTGTCGGTGCGCCAGTTAAAGGTCACGCATTGGCCGAGCCCGATCTCGTTCGAACTTACCGAGAACTGCTCGATCTGCGGCCACTCGTTTGCCGGCGGCTGCGCATTCCATACCTGGATCGTCACCTGGCGCGAGTCCTGGCTGCCGTCCATCTTGGTCGCCGTCAGCGTGTAGGTCGTCGTCTGGCCGGGGCAGACGTCGCGGGCACTCACGCCCGGTACGCCCTCGCCATCCAGATAGACCGCCTGCACGTTGCGCACGTCCCAGCGTAGGGCAGTGCACTGGCCTGCGTCGAGATCGGTGTCGTCGGCCCAGAAGTTCATCGTGTAGTCGCCGTTGGGGTTCACGGTGATCGTGATGGGGAAGTCTGCCGTCGATCCGTCCATGTACATCACGCGCAGCACGTAGGTGGTCGTCTGGCTCGGGCACACATTGCGGGTGTCATGGCCGCCCACGCCCGACTCGACGCCGTTCTCGACAAAGAAGACCGCCATGATGCCGTCGATGTCCCAGCGAATGGTCGTACACTGGCCCTGGTTGATGTAGTTGCTGTCGGCGCGCAGGTTCGGGGTCGGCTTGGATGCCGGCGGCGGCGGTGGGGGCGGCGGGGGATTGGGATCAGGCACCTGGATGCCGACCCACACGACTTCGCCAAAGTACTGGTTCTGGCTGTTGCGCATCTGCCAGAAGCCCTGGAAGGTGCCGTAGACCTGCGGCGCACGCAGGGCGACCCAAATGTCTACCGTCTCGCCCGGCGCCACCTTGTGGTCGACCGCCGTCGGCACGCCGCCCATCTGCGCCTCGGGGCGGTTGCCGTTGACATAGGCGATGGCATAGTCGGCCTCCCAGGTGCAGGTGCCGCTGTTGCGCAGGCGCCAGCCCTTGCTAAAGTCCTGCCCCGGGGCCATTACCGGCGGGGCGGTCATGTTCTGGTCGTCCAGGTTGAGGTCGCCGACAAACGCCATGCCGTCGACGCACGGCTCGGGCGTTGCCGCCGGCGCCGGCACGGTGTCAGTGACCGGCAGGTTCTCGACGATCGAGGTTTCCTCGTCGGGCGTCACGTGCTTGGGGTCTTCGCTCAGGTAGAGCCTGACCAATTCGGCAAACGTGCCGTCGCTTTGCAGGGCGACCAGGGCCTGGTTTAACCTTGCGGTGAGGTTGGACTCCTTGGGGACGGCGATGGCGTACTGCTGCTGGTAGAACCCCTCGCCGACCAGGACCAGGTCGTCGGCGTTCTTCATGGCCTGTTCGGCCGTCATCTCTCCCATCAACGCCAAGTCCAGTGTGCCGCTGCGCAGGTCGACGATGGCGGCGCTCACGTTGGGATAGACGATCAAATCCTCCTGCGCAATCACGCCGCTGTCGACCAGCATCTCCTGCGCCCGCGCCTGGAAGGTCGTGCCGCGCTGCACGCCGACCGTGTGGCCCGCAAAGTCGGTGGCCGCGCGGATCGTGCCCGTGAAGGCATCGGTGGCCATGGCGACCGAATTGCCGATATAGTACAGGTTGGAGAAGTCCACCACCTGCTGGCGGTCAGGGGTAACCGACATGGCCGCAATGGCGCCGTCCACCGCGCCCAACTGCACGGCGTCGAGCAGGCCGTCAAAGGCATAGTCTTTGAACTGGACCTCGAGCCCAAGCTCTTCGCCTATGGCCTTGGCCAGCGCAATGTCAAAGCCGTCCAGCTCGAAGTTGGAATTATAGAATTCAAAGGGTGGGTAATCGGCTGCGGTGCCGAAGACAATCTTGCCGGCATCCTGGACGCGGCTCCAGTCGTCCGGCATGGCAGTGGGCTGCGCAGCAGGCTGGTCGACCGGCTGCGCGTCTTGCTGTGGCCCCAGCGGATTGGCGGCGGCTGCGGCCAATCCGGGGAGGAGCACAAGCAGGAGGAGAGCGACGAGCATGGGCATGAGTGCGGATCGTGCTTGTCTCACAGTAACTCCTTATAAAGTTGGATGGTTTGGGCGGTGGCCCGGGGAAAACGCACCACCACGCGCTACAAGTATAGCTCACTCAACTGGCGTTCGGCCCAATCGTGCGTGCCTTTTGGACGGCGACTGCCGTGCGGGCGGCATGCGCGGCAGGAGGAGGAGGCTGTTGTGTTCTAACCTTCAAACGCCCGCATGTGGTTCTATGTTCCTGCTGCAGGTTGTGCTGACTGTGGGGATTGGGGCCCGATCGCCGGCGGGGTGCCGGGCGACCGGGCCCTGTGGTGCAGGGGAACAGCTTGTCGTTTAACTCTGCGAACAGTCGTAGGGCCCTGCTGCCGGCGGATGGGGTTCCCCACCCCCAAACACCCAGGCAAATACAAAGGCCAGCGCGTCGACGTCACAGTCGGACAGCACGGGGTCGCCCAGCTCGGGCCAGCCATAGCCCATCAGGTCGGTGCTCTCGAGCAGGTTGGTGGCGTGCCCAAGCCCAAGCGCGTGCCCCAGTTCGTGCAGCGTCACCAGCCCGAGATACTCCGGTGAGTAAGGATCGATACCAAGGCTGGGCGGCAGGTCCGACCGCACGAGGATGTTGGGGCAGCCGTGCTGGCCGCAGATCGCCATGCCGCCAAAGACCACACCGCCGGCCCTGGGCACATAATGCACGACGATATCGGCCGCCTGCTGTGGATTCCTGCCTGTGTCGCTCACATCCGTGAGCGTGATCTGGCCGTCGAAACAGTCCGCCAGCACTGCCGACCAGGTAGCGATTGCCGCGCGGATTGCGGCCAACTGCTCCTCGGTCGTACTGGGGTGCGCCTGCACTGCGACCGTCAGGTCCGTGTGGTCCCACCAGTAGCCGGGATAGTAGTTGTTGAGGATGACGAGCGCCTCGGCATTCGACTCCGGCCGGTCGCAGGTAGGGCTAAAGGCAGGGGCGGCTGCCGGGGCCGGTACCGGCCCTGCGGCTTGGGCTCGCAGGGGCGTGAGCAAGGACAGCAGCACAAAGACAACGACGAAACTGCGCATACGCATAGTGGTGATCCTTTCTGGGTACATGGCATGTGGCAATAGGGTGTGGCAGCGGCGCTGAAGATGCCAGCTCGCAGACAGCATTCGCTATGCACTTGGAATGGCGGACTCCGTCAGGAAACCCTGGCCGCGTGGGAAGCAAAGGTCCTGGAAAATGGGTATTGCTACGATACTCCCTTTGCACTGCTGCGTCAACATTGTGAAAAATCGCGCATATGCGCTGCCGCTAGCGCTGCATTCCCTCGCCGATTGTTTCGCGTGCCTCCATGTGTAAACAACATGTTATCTGCTGGCAATCCTGCCATTATTTCCCCACTTTGACCGCCCATATCTTCAAATAATGCATCATTTTTAACAAATAGGTCAGCCTATTCTTTCCCCGCGCCCAGGCGTACGCTCATGGCTGCTTGCGTGCAAGCTCCGTGTGGTTGGCACACGCGACATGTCCAATGACAGGAAGGATCTTTTATGCCAGACCGCAACACCAATGAGCAGGCCGCGCCCGCGCGCGTCACTACGGCCCGCGTCACTACGCCACAGGAGGACCAACTGGCCTATGCCACACTGCAGGGGCTGCTGGCGGACGAGCCGCGGCTTGTCCCCGTCACCTTAGAAACCTACGGCGACTGGTGCCCGACGGTGATGGTGGTGGCGATGGCGTATGGAGTGGAGGGAGCGCCGGCGGCGCAGTGGTTCTGCGGCGAGCTCGCAGCCCGCGACGAGCAGCTGCGCACGCTGCTGGCCGCCGACCCCGCGCCGCCGGCACCAGTGCCGGGCGAGCAATCCGGCCCGCAAGCTGGCCCGCAGCCGGGGACTGACGATGACCCCGACCGTGACCCCTGGCCCAATATGCTCGATGCGGCGCTGGGCGTACCGGTATGGGCAGGTCGCCCTGCCATCTTGCCCCCGTATTTGCCCGTGGGGGTGTCGCTCCTGTGCGGGCGCACGGGCGCGGGCAAAACGGGGCTGGCGCTGCAGTGGGCAGTCGAGGTGGCAGGCGAGCGCAACCACGAGCACAAGGGCGTGCGTGAGGGTGTGCTCTACGTGGCCGGCGCCGCACGGCAGGCGCGCATTCTGCGCCGGCTGCGCCGCCTGCAGACCGCCTGCGGTCTGCCGCTGCAGGTCGCCTGCGATTGGCCGCTGCTGCAGGACGGGGGCCTCACCCGGCTTGCCGACGCCCTGCTTGTCCACCGCGTTGTCATCCTCGACGACTTGCGCTGCGCACTGGGCCTCCAGGACGGTGCGGCGCCCCGCCCCACAGTCACACAGGTCAGCCAGGTCCTGGCGCGCCTGCATGCGCTGGCCATGGCCACGCGCTCCGCCATCCTGATGATCGACGAGCGGCTCTACCCGCCGCCGCTGGGCAGCGAGTACGCCAAAGCACAGACCATCAGCGACGATAGCGAAGAGATCGACGCCATTGACGACTTCGTCGATCTGGATGCCATCGACGACGTTGTGGGTGCGGCGCTCTATGGCGCCGACTTCGCCGGCCAGCTCGAGAACGTCCTGACGCTCACACGGCGCCCGGGCGCCACGCACGGCCTGCTGACCTCGCCCGAGCTGGCGCAGCCGGTTGTCGTCCGCATCCCGGGCGGCGACCCCAAGCGTGGGTCCAGCAAGCAGGGGCCCAGCAAGCAGGGGGCGGGCAGACGGGGCACGGGCCCGGCCGCCCTCCGCCCCGCCGTGCCGCCGCGCACCAAGTGCCCGCAGCGCCGCCCCACCGTCCCCGGCGAGGCCGGTCGATGAACGCCGCCCCCATAGCGGCCGGCAACGCTCCGCACGACTCCTCCAGCCGTTCCCTCGCTTCCGCCATCCGCGCCCTCCTCCAGGGCGCGGACCCCGGCAGCCTGCCGCAGCCGTCGGCCGCCGTCTATGGCCCCTGGGCCGAGACCATGGCCGTCCTCTGCGAAGCGCACGCGCGCGGCGGCACGGCGGCACTGCGGGAAGCGCACCTGGCCATCGCCCGCCTCAACCCGCAGCTGACCGCCCTCGTCTCGGCCGACTCCGCCCCTAAGCGCACGGCCTGGACGCTGGCCGAGCTGGTGCACACCGACTTCCTGCCGCCCGAGTTTGTCGTCTACGGCCTGCTGCCCGTCGGCCTCTCCAACCTGGCCGGGCGGCCCAAGGTCGGCAAGTCGCTGCTGGCCAACCAGATCGCCGTGGCCGTCGACGGCGGGTTCGACGTGTTGGGCAACCGCGTGCGCCAGGCGCGCGTCTTCTACCTCGCCCTTGAGGACTCGCCCAGCCGCCTTTCGCAGCGGCTCAAAAAGCTCACCCTCGGCCGCGGCCACAACATCCCGTTCCCACGCAGCGTGGGCGACAACAGCGCCGGCGTCGGCTTTAGCGTCAGCGGCGGCATCGGCGACCGCAGCGGCGACAGCAAGTTCGTTATCAGCTGCCGGCTGCTGGGCGAAGGCGGGCTGGAGCAGATCGGCGGCGTGCTCGACGAGGGCTATGGTGTCGTCGTGATCGACACGTTCAGCCGCGCCTGCGGCCGGGCCGACCAGAACGACAGCGCCGACATGACCATGATCATGGGTGCGCTCCAGCGCATGGCGCTCGACCACCACGCCGCCATCCTGCTGGTGGACCACCATCGCAAGAGCGCCCGCACCTCGCTCGACAGCGACCCGATCGACGACATCTACGGCAGCACGGCCAAGGCCGGTGTCGTCGACTGCGCCCTTGGCCTCTACCGCCGCCACAACGAGAGCGAGGGCGTGCTCAAGCTCAGCGGCCGCGACTTTGGCGACGCCGAGATCCCGCTGACCTGGGACGCCGAGACCTTCACCTGGCAGCGGCGTGAGGGGGGCGCCGCGGCGAGCAGCGCCGCGCCTGCCGCCCATTACAGCGAGCGCGACTATGAGGCTATCGCCACCATTGGCGAACTAGGCCCCTCTACCCTCACCCAGATCATGACCGTCACCGGCGAGGCCAAGGGCAACCTGTACAACCGTCTCGCCGAGCTGTGCAAACGGCAGGCGCTGGTCCGCAGCGGCTATGGCAAGGGCACCCTTTACTGCCTCCCCCAACCCAATCCCGAACCCGAGGTTATGGAGGTTATGGACGTTATCGAGGTTATAGACGACGAAAACGACGCCGGCGACGATATAACCTCGATAACCTCCATAACCTCGCCCGCAGGAGATGACGAGCCATGAACGACCTTCTCGCGCTGATCGGCCGCGACACGCAGCTGCGGCGCACGGCCGCCACGCACGGCGGCGAATACTCCGGCCCCTGCCCCTTGTGCCGCCGCGGGACCGACCGTTTCAAGGTCTGGCCCCATAAGGGCCAATGGGCCTGTCTGGGGGCCAGCGCCGGCCGCGGCGGCTGCGACGTCGGCGGCGACGCCATCGAGTACCTGCGCCGCCGCGATGGCCTGAGCTATCGCGAGGCGTGCGATCGGCTGGGGATCGTTTTGGGGGTGGGAGGCGGTATGGGGACAGGCGGGGAAGGCAGGCGCCGGCATACTCTTGTCGGCGACGCCTGCGCTCCAAGGTGCGGCGAACCGCTCGTCCCGCCTGATGAGGTGTGGCAGACGCGCGGGCGGCAGTGGGCGGCGCGCTGTGCGCTGCTGCTGTGGGAAGTGGAAGGCCAGCGGGCGCGGGATTACCTGCGCAGGCGGGGCATCCAGGACGACATCCTGCGCACCTGCCACATCGGCTACAACCCCGAGGACACGCACGACGACTACGCCGCCTGGGGATTGGCGCCACCGGCCGGCACGCGTAAGCGGATCTGGCTCCCGCGCGGCATCACCTTCCCCTGGTTTGCGGACGGCCGGCTGTGGCGTCTCAACATCCGCCGCCCGCTCACGCCGGCAGAGATTGCCGCCGGGCAGCCCAAATATCTTGGCCCGCCCGGCTTTGCCAATGGCCTGTATAACGCCGATGCGCTGGCGGGCGACCCCGCCAGCGCCAGGCCCGCCGTGCTGGTCGAGGGCGAACTGGACGCCCTTACCGTGGCGCAGGCGTGTGGCGACCTGGTGGCTGCCGTGGCCACCGGCTCCACCGCCGGGGGGCGGCGGCTGCAGTGGATCGCCCGGCTCGCCCAGGCCCCACGCGTGCTCGTGGCGTTTGACGTGGACGACAACCAGGCCGGCGACGAGGCGGCGCGCTGGTGGCTGCAAGTTCTCCCGCGTGCCGTGCGCTGGCGGCCCCTCCTCCACGACGTCAACTCGGCGCCCGGCATCGAGGATGTGCGCGCCTGGGTGCAGTGCGGCCTCACGTGAGCATTGATCGGAAGCAACCAACATGACAAGCAAAGCACGCAAACCCACCTGCCTGGCCAGGCGCCGCCCGCGCCGGGACATCGACAGCCTCGACCTCCGCCCCCCGCGGCGCCAGCCTCGCTATCCGATGATGAATCAGCTCAGCAGCCCCCAGGCGGCCCAGTTCCGCGCCCTGGCCGGCGTCTATCGTGCTGACCTGCTCGACCCTGCCGCCTGGGAGGCGCTGCTCATCCTGCTCGAAATCTGCAACATCCTGGATCTCCTGCCCAGCGTCAAGGACAAGATCTTCGGCCAGGGCATGGTCGAGCGCCTCGAGACGTGGAGCGGCGAAATCCCACACCGGCGCCGCCCCGGCCAGGTCCAGCGCGCGTGGGTCTGGCTTCCCAACGAACCTGAACCGCACGTGTATCCCATCGGCGAAGAAGGCACGATCGAACTCCACGGCGCAGCCGGCGGCTAGATATCAGGCGCGGCGTAGCCGTGCAGCCCGAGCGTGAGCGACACCTCGCCGCCGTGATGCAGGTCGTGTTCGATCAGGTGCCAGATGATCCACTGGCGCGTGATGACAGGCGGATCGTCCGGTTCGTCGCCCGGATAGGTCTGCTGCCACTCTTCCGGCGTCCAGCCGGCGATTTCCGCCTGCAGCACGCGCCAGGTGGCCTCCAGCCCGCCGACCAGCTCGGCTGCACTGCGCAGTGGCATATCCGGCCGGTCCCACGAGGCGTACTCCGCCAGGTCCGCGGTGTCGGCCAACGCGGCGTTGGCTTCGTCGAACATGAACCAGCGGGCCCGGGCGCCGATCATGTGCGTGACGACCTCTTCGATCGAGCGCAACGTGGGCGCCACGCGCAGGCCCAGTTGGACATCCGTCAGCGGTGCAAGGGCCGTGGTCAGCTTGGACTGGTAGGTGTGCCAGCCTTCGTAGATCGTGGCGATGATCGGTTGCTCGTCGTGCATGTGAGATTCTCCTTGTTGTGCATGGCCCAGTTTCGGCGCCGGTGTGAGGGGCATATTTGACGACAGAATTGGGCTTGCTGTCAAAGGCGGTGTTGCTCACGTAAGGGGCTGGGCGGGCCCAAGCTCCGGCAATAAAATTGGAGCGCAAGGCGTCCTCGCCTGCAACCCGCCGGCCCTTGTACCCAAGCCAAACCCGCCCATTGACCCGCGCTTGCGCCCGGCGTACAATGTCCGCCTACCATTTCCCAAGGAGAAGAGTGATGAAGCTTGCGCTGCAGATCGAAGGGATGTTTGGGCTCACCTGGGCACGCTGGCACCGGCTTGTGACCGAGATTGAGCGGCTGGGCTTTGCCGGCTTGTTCCGTTCCGATCATTTCACCTTGACGGAGCCGCCGGATCTCGATGCGCTGGAAGCCATGGTGTCGCTGACCTACCTGGCCGTGCACACGCAAAGAATGCATTTTGGCACACTGGTCGCGCCGTTCTCGTTCCGCGATCCGATCATGCTGGCGCGCCAGGCGATGGCGCTGGACGATCTGAGCCACGGGCGCATGATCTTGGGGGTGGGCGCCGGCTGGATGGAACGCGAACACACGATGTTTGGGTACGACCTTGGCGACGTCGCCACGCGCATGCAGCGGCTGGAGGAAGGCCTCGAGGTCATCACACGGCTGATGCGGAGCGAGGAACCGGTCAGCTTTAGCGGTCGCTTCTACCAGCTGCGCGAGGCCCAACTGCTGCCGCGCCCGCAGCGGCCCACGCCCATCATGCTGGGTGGGAACGGCCCCAAGCGCACCTTGCCGTTGGTGGCACGCTATGCCGGCATCTGGAACAGCGTGGGCCTCAGCCCGGCGCTGTTTGCCGAGCGCTCGGCGCGGCTGGACGAGCTGCTGCGGGCCGCGGGGCGGCAGCCGCGTGACGTACAGCGTACACTGATGGCGCCCGTGCTCTGCTGGCGCAATGCGCAGGAACTGGAAGCGCGGGCCCAGCAGCTGCGCAGCACCTACCAGGCGGTGGCCGGGCTGTCCACAGACGCGTTGGTAGAGAGCATGCGCACCAACAGCAGCGCCATCGCCGGCACACCCGAGCAGGTCGTCGAGCAGCTGCAGGCGTATGCGTCTGCGGGTGTCGAGGAGTTGATGATCCAGTGGATCAGCCTGGACGATATGGAGGGAATTGCCGTCATTGCCGAGGATGTGCTGCCGCACTTTGCGGCATAGGCGACGGTAATGGGCTCAGCGCCATCTCCTGTTGTTCCGAGCAGGACATCTCCCCACATGAATCCCCACATCTGGGGAGGACATATCCCCACGTTCATTTGTATAGTGTCTGCCAGTCGAACCCAAACGGGCAGCAAGATACAAACAGGAGACATGTCAAAATGAAAGCGATGGTAGCAACCCAATACGGCACACCCGCAGTGCTGCAACTCAAAGAGGTCGAAAAACCGGCGCCCAAAGACAATGAAATTTTGGTCAAGATTCATGCGACGACCGTCAACGCCGGGGATTGCAGAATGCGCAGCTTTACCGTGCCGCCAATATTCTGGCTTCCGGCCCGCATCACGCTAGGTTTCAACAAACCCAAGCAACCAATCTTTGGCATGGAACTTGCCGGGGACGTGGAAGCCATCGGCAAAGACGTGACGAAGTTCAAACCTGGTGACCAGGTATTTGCTTCGACCCTGGCAGAGAATTTTGGCGCTCACGCCGAGTACAAGTGCCTGCCGGAAGATGGAGCGGTGGTTATCAAGCCGCAGAATATCCGCTATGAAGAGGCCGCCACCCTCCCGATTGGCGCCAATGCTGCGCTGCACTTTCTCCAGGCAGGGCATATCCAGCCCGGACAGAAAGTCCTTGTGTATGGCGCTGCGGGCAGCGTAGGCACATTTGCCGTGCAGCTAGCCAAACTCTTTGGCGCAGACGTCACGGGGGTATGCAGCACCAGGAATGTAGCGCTGGTGAAGTCGTTGGGTGCCGATCGAGTGATCGATTACACCCGCCAGGACTTCACGAAAAACGGCCAGACCTACGACATCGTGTTTGACGCGGTCGGCAAAACGACATTTTCGCAGTGCAAAGGCGCGCTGAGACAAAACGGTTATTACCTGCACACAGTCATGCCCCTGCTGGGGCTGCAAGAGCTGTGGGCTGTGGCGACCTCAGGCAAGAAGATCGTCGGCGGCACAGCCCCCTCAGGCGCAGAAGCGCTTACTTTGCTCAAGGAGTTTGTCGCGGCGGGCCAGCTAAGGCCGGTGATCGATCGCTGCTATCCACTGGAGCAGATAGCCGAAGCGCACCGATATGTTGAAGGTGGGCACAAGCAAGGGAACGTCGTCGTCACAGTGGGGCACGGTGATGACAGATGAATATTTCGGCTCTTTCCTTCACTAGCGCAATCCTCATCGGGCTGGGCGCAACGCTCACATTTGACCTTTGGGCATTGTTTCTCAAACACACCTTTGGCATTGCGCCGTCCGATATCTGCCTGGTCGGGCGCTGGCTGCGCTACATGCCAGAAGGAACGTTTAAACATGCGAGTATTGGATCTGCGCCACGTAAGAGCGGAGAATGCACGGCAGGCTGGATCGCGCACTACATGATCGGCGTCACGTTCGCCATCGCTTTCGTTGCACTCGCAGGCAGCAGCTGGCTTCAGCATCCAACGCCGATTCCCGCAATCCTCTTCGGCATTGTCACGGTCCTGGCGCCATTCCTGATCATGCAGCCTGCACTTGGGCTTGGATTTGCTGCATCCAAGACGGCGAATCCTATGCAGTCAAGACTTCGCAGCTTGATGAATCATGCTGCATTTGGCGTAGGTCTTTACCTTTTTGCGTTGTTGGTCAACTGGCTGCTACCGGTATATATTTGACACAGCCTGCGGCAGGAGGGCGGCACCAGGTAGGCAGCGCCCCCTGCCGCCGCGGTCAGCAGCACGGCAGAGTGCGCCGCGATAATGTGAGCTTTTTCACAATGTTGACATAATCCTACCAGAAGAGTATAGTCGCCTTATCATTTCCTGCACGAGCATGCACCCCGCGCCTGAGTGTGCTTGTGATCCGTCCTCTGTCGATTGTCAAATTTGTCTTGCTTGGCTCGTCTTTCTTGGCGCCGGACGTTGTATTCTGGCCTGGCCGATGCGCATATCTGTAGCGGAGGAACTACCATCATGGCACGCACACGTAGTCTGCAGTTGATTGGCATTGTCGCTGCGGCTCTCATTGCCGCACTCGGTTTGGCTCGTCCATCCTTAGCCGCGGGCGAGAGCTGCGATCCACCGGATCCCGCCAATATTGTCATTCCAGCCGGCCTGGCTTGCAGCGGGTTTGACTTGAAGGTTGAGGGCAGCGGCACCCAGCATCTTGTGTGCCGCAATTTCACGGACAGGAATGGCGACGTGGTACGCAACCTCATCGCCGGCAAGGGGCCCACGCTCACCTTTACCAACTTGTCCACCGGTGCAACACTGACGACGCGCGGCAACGGGTCAATCGGCCACACGACGTATAACCCGGATGGAACGAGCGAGACGTCGGCTACCGGGCACAACGTCATCGTCCTCTTCCCAACCGACAATCCGCCGGGACCCTCGACGACGCTGTACATTGGCAAGATCATCTATACGATTGACGCAGATTTTAACTGGAATCTGCGCCAGGTTGGCGGCCAGGCAATCGACATCTGCGCGGCGCTTGGCGGCTGAGCCCAGGACAACGGTCAGCCGCGATGCCAAAGGCACTTTTCTTCAATGTCCCGGCGCATGGGCATGTCAATCCATCGCTGCCGCTGGTGGCCGAGCTTGTGCGGCGCGGCCACCGGGTCACCTATTTTCTGACAGAGGGGTTTCGGGCTGACGTCGAGGCGGCGGGTGCGGTCTTGCAACCGTATGCAACCGTGCGTGACGATTACTTCGCCGGGCCCGGGCTCGACGGCAGCAGGCCGCAGAAGGCCGCCTGCCGGCTGATCACGACAGCCGGCGAAATCCTGCCGCAGCTGCTGCAAGCGGCAGCCTCCGCCAAGCCCGACTACATTCTCTACGATGGGATGTGCCCCTGGGGCTACCTGGCGGCGCGCAGCCTGCGCCTGCCGGCGGTGGTCTCCTTATCGCTGCTGCCCCTGGCGCTGCCGCCCGCACGCGAGCTGCTGACGGGGGAGATGCTTAGCATCCTCGGGCCGATGATGCTGCGTGATTTCGGCACAGGGGTGCAGGCCGCCCGGCGTTCGCGTGCGCTGGGAGCACGCTACGGCGTCGCGCCGCTGGGGCTGGCGAACATCCTCAACGCGCCGGGCGATCTCGCCATCAGCTACACATCGACGTATTTTCAACCCTATGCCGAGAGGGTGGCGGACACGGTGCGCTTTGTCGGGTGGACGCTGCGGGAAGGCCGCCCCGATCCGGCATTTTCCCTGGAGGCAGCGCAGGGCCGGCGGCTGATCTATATTTCGCTCGGCTCGCTCGTCAGTGCCGGCGCGGCATTTTTCCGGACGTGCATCGACGCATTTGGGGGCAGGGACGAGTTCGTCCTCATCAGCACGGGCAACCGGTTTGGGGCGGAGGAGTTTGGCGCACTGCCCTCGAACGTGTCGGTGCATCCCTGGGTGCCGCAGGCGGACGTGTTGCGGCGGGCGGCGCTGTTTGTCACGCACGCGGGGCTGGGCAGCGTGCACGATGGGCTGTACTGCGGGGTGCCGCTGCTGCTCGTGCCGCAGCAGGCCGAACAGAGCCTGACGGCGCGGCGGGTGGTGGCACTGGGGGCGGGGTTGATGGTCAAGAGGGAAGAGGTGACCGTCGAGACGATGCGGAGCCATGCGGCGCGCTTGCTGGCGGAACCCTCGTTTGCGCACGAAGCGCAGCGGGTGGGCGAGACCTTGCGCGCGGCAGGGGGCATGCCACGGGCAGCGGACGAGATTGAAGGCCTTCTGGAGAGGTACACAGGCAACAGCAATGATTACCCTACACCCGATTACGGCCGACAACTTCGTTGAATGCATAGGGCTTACCCCCAGCGACGAGCAGCAGGCACGCGGCTATGTTGCGCCCAACGTGCTTTCGCTGGCGCAAGCCTATGTGGAACCGTGGTGGACGCCGTTGGCCGTCTATGCGGAGGAAACGATGGTCGGGTTTGTGCTGTACGGCCGTTGGCCCCAGCGTGCCTACGTCGAGATGTGGGGCGACAAGCCCAAGCCCGGGATCGACTACATCCTGCGCATGATGATCGACAAGCGCTATCAGGGCCTGGGCTACGGCAAGGCGGCGCTGGCAGCAGTAGTCGAACGGATCAAGGCCCAGGGCGGCTGCCGGGCCATCGAGCTGGATTACGATCGCGACAATCTCCCGGCGGGCCGGCTGTATACAGGCAGTGGCTTCAGACCCGTCACCGAGAATGAAGACGGCGAAATCCTGGCGCGGCTGGAGGTCGATGCCGGGGGATCGTCCTGATCGCGCACAGGCTCCTCCACATACCCCTGGGCGCGAGTCGCCGGGTAAGCGCCGAGGCTGCATAGGTGTGGTATACTTTTAGCGAAGCGAAACGCGGATTTAGGCGATAGGTGATATGATGGCCGGCACTGTACAGATATCAGTCGAACTACCCACAGGGGTGTTGTCGGCGCTCCGGCAGGACCCGGAGCAGTTTGTGCGCGAGATGCGCCTGGCTGCCGCCGTCAAGTGGTACGAGTTGGAGCTGATCTCGCAGTCCAAGGCCGCCGAGGTTGCCGGTGTATCGCGCGCAGAATTTCTGGACGCCCTGCGCCGTTTCCACGTCACCCCATTTCAGGTCTCGGCCGAGGAACTGCTGGCCGAGCTAGAGAATGAACAGTAGATGAGCTGCTGGCTTGGGATCTAGGCGCCGGTGAGACGTCCGTCATCTCCTATGCCTCTGAAAACACAGGCTGGACGGCGATCCCTGGAGAAAGAGGGAAATGGTTCTGGACTAGCACAGGGAGGGAAAGCCATCGGACGTATTCGTTCGCTGCCCAACGTCGTTGTGGCAGTCGGGAACAACATTCGAATGAACAGTTTTGATCGCTGGCTCCAGGAAAAGCGACAACTAACCCCAGAGGCGAACGTTCGTTTGTGTTGATGTTTATCATGAATCCAAACGTACCACGGGCGCATTTACGGCAGGTTATCTAGATCATCCAGGTCTTTGTAGCGACCACTTGCTCGCTTGTTTTGCTTCAGGTGCGCCAGGTCGATCAGGTATGCCTCGACGCCATCCACCGTGTCGACGATGCGGTGAGCAAAACACTCGGAGAACGCGAGGCCTGAAATGCTCGTGAGGATTTCAATGCGCATAGGCGGATTGCCCATTCGCACGATCTTGTTCTCCTCAAGGAAGAGCTGCTCGGTCAATTCAGTAACGCCAAAGCCAAACTCGCGCAAAACATGCATAAGACGCTGCGCATTCTGTGCTCCGACGGCAACCCAAATATCCATGTCGCCCGTGGCGCGTGGGTAGCCATGGTAGCCGACTGCATAGCCGCCGATCAGCAGGTATTCAACTTGATGCGAGTTCAACAACCTCAAGAACTCTTTGAAGTCGTTCGGAAGCTCGATGGCCATAGTTGATCTGGCGCAAGCGTTCGATGTGGTGGAGGCGTTCTTGTGGGGTGCGCGTCAACCAGTATTGCAACTCGTCTGTGCTGTCGCCTAGTGTAACCACGGAGAAGGCACTGCGATCTACGGTGTTGGTTGAAGTTTCGTCGTTCATCTCCCCATTATACCACGCCTTGACCTTTCTCTGCTGTCGATTTGCCTACCGCTATCGTCGTTTTGCGATCCAAAAGTCGACATCTACTCGCGTTCATGACCATCACTGGCAGCGATCACACCACGAAACAGGTAGTATCACAAGAAAGCATACAAGGAGAATTGAGTTCTTCGCTACGATCACAGAGTGTGGGTGATATATGGCAGGCGATACGACAAGAGAGTTAGCGGTGGCTTAACGCTACTCCACCGCCCACTGCACCGCCAACACCTCCGCCTGCTCCAACACCACCAGCGCCGCCTTCTCCTGCTTATCTGGCGGATACCCATACTTCCGCAGGATCCGCTTCACCAACACCCGCAACTGCGCCCGCACGCTCTCGCGCACGGTCCAGTCGATCGTAACGTTGCGGCGGATGGCGGCGGCGAGTTCCTGCGCGATCTGCCGCAGCACCTTGTCGCCGAGTACCTGCACCGCGCTGTCGTTCACCTCCAGCGCATCATAAAACGCCAGCTCGTCTTCGCTGAGGCCCAACTGGACCCCACGGTCGCGCGCCTTGCGCATCTCCTCCGCCAGGGCGATCAGCTCCTCGATGACTTGGGCGGTCTCGACGGCGCGGTTCTGGTAGCGGCGGATGGCGGCTTCGAGGAGGTCGGCGAAGGAGCGGGCCTGGACGACGTTGGTGCGGCCGCGTGTCTTGATTTCGTTGGCCAGCAGCTTGCGCAGCAGTTCGACGGCCAGGTTCCGCTGCGGCATGCCGCGCACTTCGGCCAGGAAGCTCTCGTCGAGGATCGAGATGTCGGGCTTCTTGAGGCCGGCCGCAGCAAAGATGTCGATCACTTCGTCGGACGCCACGGCCTTGGCGATCAGCTGGCGGATGGCGTGGTCCATCTCGTCGGGGGTCTTGCGCTCGTCGGGCGTGTTCTTGGCCAGGACGGAACGCATGGCCTGGAAGAAGGCGACGTCGTCGCGAATGCGCAATGTCTTGGCGTGCGGCACGGCCAGCGCAAATGCCTGTGACAGGGCGGTGACGGCGGCCAGCAGCCGCTGCTTGCCGTCCGCCTGCGCCACAATATGCTCTTGGGCGGCGGGCAGAATGCCTAAGCGCTGCTGGGACGTGCCGGCTACCCAGATGCGCCAGTCAAAGCCATAGAACAACCCGCAGCAGACCTCGTACTTCTCCAGCATCACAGCTACGGCCTCGGCCTGGTCGATGGCCGTCTTGCCGCTGCCGCCGCTCTCGGTGTAGGTCGCCAGCGCCTTGCGCAGCTCGTCGGCCAGGCCCAGGTAGTCCACCACCAGCCCGCCCGGCTTGTCCTGGAAGACGCGGTTGACGCGGGCGATGGCCTGCATCAGCCCGTGGCCGCGCATCGGCTTGTCGAGGTACATCGTGTGCAGCGAAGGGGCGTCAAAGCCGGTCAACCACATGTCGCGCACGATCACGATCTTGAACGGGTCGTGCGCATCCTTGAAGCGGTTGGCCAGCAGCTCGCGGCGCGCCTTGTTACGCACGTGCGGCTGGTATGCAGCCGGGTCGGAGGCGGACCCTGTCATCACCACCTTGATCAGCCCCTTGTCGTCGTCGGCGTGGTGCCAGTTCGGCCGCAGGGCCGTGAGGGCGTCGTACAGGTCGACGCAGATGCGCCGGCTCATGCAGACCACCATCGCCTTACCCTCCATCGCCTCCAGCCGCCGCTCGAAGTGCGCGACCAGGTCCGAGGCCACGAGGTGGATGCGGCGATCGGCGCCCACCAGCGCCTCCAGCTGGGCCCAGCGCGACTTGAGCGCCTCCTTGCGCTCCACCTCCTCGCCTTCCGTCACCTCGTCAAAGTCGTCGTCCAGGCGCGGGCGCTCGCGCTCGTCTAGCTGCAGCTGTGCCAGGCGGCTCTCGTAGTAGATCGGTACCGTGGCACCGTCCTCGACGGCGCGCTGGATATCGTAGATGCTGATGTAGTCGCCAAAGACGGCCTGGGTATTCTTGTCCGTCAGCTCGACCGGCGTGCCCGTAAAGCCGATAAACGAGGCGCCCGGCAGGGCATCGCGCAGATGGCGGGCAAAGCCGTCGATGAAGTCATATTGCGACCGGTGCGCCTCATCCGCAATCACCACAATATTGCGCCGCGGCGACAAAACCATCTCGTCCCGCTGCGACTGCTCACGATCCTGCACCGCCCGCCCGCAATCCCGCGCCGTCTGTCCATAATCCCGCGTAGCCTGCACGCCCTCGTGCAGGACGGCACGCCCACGTGCCTCTCCCTGTGCTTCGGGCCAGAACTTCTGGATGGTCGTAAACACCACCCCGCCGGCGTCCACGCGCAGCAGCTCGCGCAAATTCGCCCGGCTCTCCGCCTGCACCGGCGGCTGGCGCAGCAGCTCGGCGCAGCGCGCAAACGTCCCAAACAGCTGGTCGTCGAGGTCGTTGCGGTCGGTGATCACCACCACCGTGGGGTTGCGCATGGCGGGATGCAGGATCACGCGCCCGGCATAGAACGCCATGGTCAGGCTCTTGCCGGAACCCTGCGTGTGCCAGACCACGCCGACGCGCTGGTCGCCCGGCTTGCCTTCCGCCTGGGGTCCAGTGCGGTAGACGCCGGGAGGATCGAGCAGGGCGCGCTCACCTTCTTCCGCGGGCAGGCTGGCGCGCACCGTCTCGGCCAGGGCGATATTGACGGCGTGGAACTGGTGGTAGGCGGCCATCTTCTTGACGAGAGTGCCATTGCCCATGTCTTCGAAGACGATAAAGTAACGGAGCAGGTCGAGCAGGTAGCGCCGGTCAAACACGCCCTTGAGCAGCACCTCGAGCTGGGCCAGGTGGGCGGGGGCCAGCGTCTCGCCCTCGATCGTACGCCAGGGAGCGAAGCGCTCGCGGTCGGCCGTGAGCGTGCCGATGCGGGCCTGGACACCGTCGGAGATGACCAGGGCGGCATTGTAGGCAAACAGCGAGGGGATCTGCGTTTTGTAGGTCTGGAGCTGCTGAAAGGCGTGCCAGATGGTGGCGTTCTCGTCGGCGGCGTTCTTGAGCTCGATCACGGCCAAGGGCAGGCCGTTGACGAAGATCACCACGTCCGGCCGGCGGTTGTGGTGGTTTTCGATCACTGTGAACTGGTTGACCGCCAGCCAGTCGTTGTTAGCGGGGTGATCGTAGTCGATGACCTGTACCTGCGCCCCTGCAATCGACCCGTCCGCCCGCTGGTACTCCACCGGCACCCCATCCACCAGCAGCCGGTGGCTGGCGTGGTTGTTGGCGGTCAGCGAAGGCTTATCCGGATGCGCCAGCTTGCGCAGCGCTTCCGTTCGCGCGGCCGGAGGCAGGCCTGGATTCAGCCGCTCCAGCGCTGCTTCCAGCCGCCCGCGCAGCAGCACCTCCCCCGGCGTCACGCGCTCCGCCTGTGGTTCGCCCGGCGCAATCGCCGGTCAAAACACGACCGTATAGCCCAGTTCGTGGAGCCAGTCAAGCGCAGCTTCTTCGACGACGGATTCGGTGAAACTGGTCATAGGGCGTCCGGCTCCGGCCCGATGCCAAGTGGGTTGGCGCTGACGGCGCTCAATGCCTTGACGCGCGGTACAAAACAGCGGCGGAATGCCTCAAGCTGAATAAGCAGCCATCTGTGCTGGTTCTCCCAGTCTGACCGGTTCGAAGGATCCTGGTTTTGGTTGTAGATCGCAATGTAGCTGGACTTGCGTTCGGGCAGTTCGACCCACTTGAGTTCGGCACCGATCTCGCGTTCGATCGCCTGCCTGTCAGTGGATAGGGCATGGAAGTAGGTCTTGGAATTGGCGTCATAGATGGCAAGCTGGACGTAGAGATAGCGCTTCTGGACGCTGGCGACCGCTTGCAGCAAAAAGTTCGAGCGGCCTGTAGCAAAGTCCATCCAGGCCTGCGGCTGCGGTTTGCGGCGAGGGAAAGATTTGCTGTGATCCTCAATATAGGCGATGAACGCGGCCCAGTATTCCAGGTATAACTGGCTGGTGCCTGAAGTGCCGGCACTTCCAGATGTCGAATAGCGAACGATATCCGTCCAATCGTTGGGCTGGCTGACGATATTGAACTTGGGGGCGATCTGCGAATCGCCGATCTTCCACAGTTCGATCTCAAGACCAAAGAAGTTGACCCCTTCGGATGTGATTTCATTGAGCCAGTCGAGCGCAGCGCGGTGCTCCTCGGTAATGTGTTTAGCAATCCAGACGATGGTCACTGCCTTTAGCCCGGCGGCGTAGGTGAGGAGTTGTCCTAAGTGAGAGTGATCGGTGCGTTCGATCTGGTTCTCGATCAGCACCCAGGCGTTGGTCGTGGTATCGCGGCACAGGATATCGGCGCGAAATGGCCCGACGTCCTTTTCCGTCGCCTCCCAAGCGAGGTCCAGGCCGATGGTATCGCCCAGCAGCGCCAGGTTTTCCTCCTGCGCCAGCCACGGCGTAAAGTCACTTGCTTCCCCCAGCCAAACCTTGCGCAAGTCGACGCGCTCGAGGCGGCCCAAGTTCACACTTTCCATACGAATTCCTCACTTACTGCAAAGCGTACTTCTGCTTGAACAACCCAATCCAGTCCAGATGCCCTGGGCACTCCTCGATCGTGGCAACCAACTGCTGAATTGTCACGGCATGCAGCCGGCCGCGCATGGAAGGTGGCGCCTGCGCGAGCAAAAATGTCCATAGCCCATTCGACGATGGGCCGTCCGGCCCAGGGCGCACGAACACGGGGCTGCGGGCATCGTAAAGCAGGACGAAATGACCGCCCTTGGCCAAGGCGAACAGGCTCTCGCGGAAGAACTGGTAGTAGACGGCGAAGGGGCAGATGGAACCCCGTGCTAAGGTCGATTCCCCAAAGCCTTGGGCGAGGGCGTGCGTCCAGTAGGTGCGGCCGATGTGGTGCAGGTAGCAGGTAGAGAGACAGCTTTCGACATGCAGTGGGTTGTGACCAGCGCAGTCGCCGCCCGCAAAGACTGAACAGCCACCAAACGCAGCCTCGGTGAACTTGGCCTCGACAAAGAGGGGTGCGCCGCTGTTTTCGTTTTCGCCATAGATGGTGAAGTCAATCGACGTTGGCTGCCCCGTATCCTCGTTAAAGACCTTGCGGTCACTCTCCTCCAGCCGCAACTGCACGTTGCCATCCGGCCATGGGATATCCGCGCGGCCGAAGGCAGCCTGCAGCGGCGCCAAGTCATTGCGCGCCAGGAGCGGGCCGACCAGGTTAAAGAGCATCGCTTGGCTACTGAGGCCGTGGTGCAGGAACTTGTGCAGCGGGAAAGGATCGTGCCCCAAGCACTGCGCCTTCTGCTGCTCAATATAGGCAACCACCTCGGGCAGGATGATGTTCTGCGGCCATTGGGTCCAGTCGTGCAGGCAGTAGGGGTACTTAGGGTGTGTGCGCAGGCTATGGCTGGCAAACCAATGAGCCGCAGCCGTGCGCAACAACACTTCGTATTGGTGGTGGCGCGGGTAGGGCCAGGTTTTGGCCAGGGCCTTGCTGCTCTTGGGTGCGACGGTTGTGGCGGGTGGGGGAATATACTGCATAGAGGTGCGGCTCCGTTGCGGAAGTCAGGCAGTGGGCGCCAATAGATTGGCCAGCGTATTGTTGCAGAGGATATCGGCGCGGAAGGGACCGACGTACTTTTCCGTCGCCTCCAGTTGGAGATCAACGCCGATCGTGTCGCCGATGAGTTTCAGTTTTTCTTCCTTGGCCAGCCATGGTGTGAAATCGCCGCTTTCGCTGCTCCAAGCTTCGCTCACTTTGACCGGTTCAAGATGTCCTATTGCTGCAGTTACCATTTGGAGCCCTTACGCTGTTGTCATTGATTGCAAGGTCTACTATATATGAGGAGCCCTAACCGGATTTTGATACCTGCCCAGCGTACGAGTTATGGTTGTACTTTCGCAGGCTCCACTATTGACTCAATCGCCTCGACCACTTCTGGAACGCGCAGTTGGCCGGAAATGAGTTTGGGGAGGAGCGTGTCACGGAGGGTAGCAAGAGTGCGGTTTTGCACCTTGCAGCGCCACGACTTCTCAAGCAGCTGTCCGATGGATTTATCGGCCAGCTCCAAAACAGGTTGGGAGGGCAATATTACCTTTGCATCGGAAAGGTGATGGCGTTGGATGTGTCCCATGGTCGTCGCCTTACCGGCTGCAATGTGCCGGAACTCATCAAGATGCTGATGTATCCATAGATAGTAAAACCATTTCGGGCAACTATCGGAAGTCACCTTGAATAAATGCTGGTTCAGTGCCCCTAATCCGCCAGCCCAGAGCACGCACTCCAGCGAGCCTGACCAGGAAAACAGCACGTCGCCATCTTCAACCACATATTCCGACGGAATGTCGGCCGTGGCTGAATCGGCTACTGAAGTGTGGCCTGCACGCAGTTGGGCAATCTTCACAACCGGAAGGATGCGATCGTCGGTGGGCGGATACTTCTGCAGAGCCAGACCATTCAGAAATCGTGCAATACTGTCGAGGCTATGGACTTCCCAAGACACTGGAATTTTCCCTAACGCCGATTCCACAAACCTATCGGGAAACAGCGCTGCAATCTCCGCCGGCGGCCCTGTCCCCCGCCCCTCCGCCTTGGCGCGCACGGGGTCAAAGTCCACAAACCAGGACTGGAAGATGGCGCGGGCCATGGCCTCCAGGGTGGCGTTCATGCGGCGGTTGAGTTCGATCTTGTCGTCGAGGGCGCCGAGGATGGAGGCGATGGCGCGTTGTTCGGGGAGAGGAGGAACTGGGATTTCCAATTCCTTCAGGAGGTCAGTCTGCAGGCGGCCAGTGCCATGACCTGCCTCATCAACAAGCCCAAGTATTTCCTCTGCTTTCGCACGCAGAACGTTCGCCAGGAATAGAGGGTCTATGCCTTCCCTGACTATAATGGCTTTGCAGTCCTGACCGAAGGCGACAGGGCGTGCGGCAATACCTACTCGAAATTCAGTTTTAAGGCTCATCCCGCGAACCACAAAGATGATTGAGTTGGCGGGCATCAAGCGTGTGCCGTTCTCCAACCCCAGTGGTGTGACCTTGCGCTCGGAATCGCGGATGTAGAAATGATGCAGGCTGCTGGCAGTAATCCATGGAATGTCACCGTCCCAAAATGCAGCGATACTCGTGTCAGGAGTGCCGCCAGAGTACCAAGTTGAGCATGCCCCTAGAAAAGTGGTATGCCAGTTGTTAAGGCCTGCACCTAACATACTAGGTTAACCTTTTTGTTCTCGACAACCCGCGGCAAGCACAAGGAATGCTCTAGCGCCATTTGGTTGGTCTCCTGAGTACGTACCCATCAGCCTTCGTGATTTCATCATCTAGTTGACTGCGCTCAAACATTACTCTACCGATCGGAAAGTGCGCCTTGGCTATTTTCATTAGTTCTTTTGAACTGCGCTTTGGCGGAAACGCTATGACAACGCGCTTTGCCGGAAATAGTGCCTGGACCTTTGCTACGGGAGCACTCAGATCGCTGTCCGCTGAAATGAGCAATGCCGTATCAAAGAGATTTTCGTAGGCGTCACCAAGCATTTCTACGGCAATGTTCACATCCGTCATCTTTTCGCTCGGGATAAATTCAGTAGATTTGCATTTGGGACATCTACGTACATTTGTTTGGTACTTGCCGTAGATGATCGCCAAGTTGGGCATGGACGCCAGGGCTTCCAGGTATGTGGCTTGTCGTTTTTGCTTGTCAGGAGGGCTCGACACACGTGACGTGAAGTACTTGACCGTAACAAGTGTTTGATGGGGTTTGATCAAGTTTTCTGCCAGTTTGTAAAGGTCAAGCCAATAGTATCGTTTCCACCCACTGTCTTTGAGTCCAAAGTAGAGATTAAATCCATCAATGTACGCGATTACACGTTCGGCCATATGCAGTGTATCGGCTTCTGTCGCCATTTTTCGGTTAAAGGGAGGTCAGTTTCTTAAGAAAATCAAGCTTGACCGTCTTGACCATCGATGATACAATCATATTGTAAACAGCCCCGGCGGTAGTACCGCCGGCCCGACGCCCACTCGCAAGAGTGGGCGTTTCTTTTAATTTGTGCGTCATGATTCCCACACGCCTAGCGCTGTCAATTGGCGGCGGATAGTTTCCTCGAGCGTGGCGGACTCGGCAAACTGGGCTGCCACGTCAGTGGTAAGGCGCGCCATCTTCTCCTCAAATTGTTCGCCGTCATCTTCGATTTCCGCAGCCCCCACATACCGTCCTGGGGTCAATACGTGGCCGTGAGCGCGAATTTCATCGAGGATGGTGGACTTGCAGAAGCCCGCCATGTCGCTGTAGGGCGCATCGCCATCGCCCCGCCAGGCATGGTAGGTCGCGGCAACTTGTGCGACTTCCTCATCACTCAGCTCGCGGTGTGTGCGGTCGACGAGGCGGCCCAGCTTGCGCACGTCGATGAAGAGGACCTCGCCGCGGCGGTCACGCTGGGCCCGGCGATCGGCTGTGGCGCTGCGGCCCGCCTTGCTGCGCGTGAGAAACCAAAGGCACACCGGAATCTGTGTGGAGTAGAAGAGCTGGCCGGGCAAGGCTACCATGCAGTCCACCAGGTCCGCCTCGACGAGGTTCTTGCGGATCTCGCCCTCGCCGGACTGGTTGGAGGACATGGAGCCGTTGGCCAGGACGAAGCCGGCCGTGCCGGTGGGGGCGAGGTGGTGCAGGAAGTGCTGGACCCAGGCGAAGTTGGCGTTGCCCACCGGCGGCGCACCGAAGGCCCAGCGCTTGTCGTCGCGCAGCAGGTCGCCGCGCCAGTCTCTGTCGTTGAAGGGCGGGTTGGCCAGCACGTAGTCGGCCTTGAGGTCGGGGTGCTGGTCGTTGTGAAAGGTGTCGCCGTGGCGAATCTGGGCGTCGATGCCGCGGATGGCCAGGTTCATCACGCACAGCCGCCAGGTGGTGTAGTTGGACTCCTGGCCGTAGATGGAGATGTCGTCGATCTTGCCGCGGTGCGCGGCGATAAACTTTTCGCTCTGTACGAACATGCCGCCCGACCCACAACAAGGATCGTAGACACGGCCCTTGTACGGCGCCAGCATCTCGACCAGCACGCGCACGACGTGGGCGGGTGTGTAAAACTGGCCGCCCTTCTTGCCCTCGGCGCTGGCAAACTGGGCCAGGAAGTACTCGTAGACACGGCCCAACACGTCCTTGGAGCGGTTCTCGGCATCGCCGAGGCCGATGTTGGAGACGAGGTCGATCAGCTGCCTCAGCCGCTGCTTGTCCAGCCCGGTGCGGGCATAGTCCTTGGGCAGCACGCCCTTGAGCGCCGGGTTCTCACGCTCGATCGCCAGCATGGCGTCGTCCACCAGCTGCCCGATCGTCGCCTGCTTGGCGTTTTTTGCGATTTGTGGTTGGCCTGTGCTCGCTTGGTGCTCCCCAGCGCTTTTGAGGCAAGCCCAGGCTCGGTTCCAAAAAAAGGGATTGGATTCAAAATGAATCGAAGAATGACAAAGCTGCCGGGCGTGCGCGCGTGCGCCCTGCGCGAGTGCCTGCAGGCGATGATCGACGCGATCGAGCAATGCAGCGGACCACACCGGCCGCTGATCTACTCGCTGACGGCACGTAAGGCCGTCAGCACCCTCATGCATCCCGGCGTGGAACCCAAGGACGGCCAGATCTACCTGATGTACAGCCATATGCCTTCCCCCGCACTGCCGCGTGGCCGGGCGGTGCTGGCGATCGGCGCCAAGCCCCCCGGCGGCTGCACGACTACCTGCTGCGGCTTGTGCACAGGCGACCTGGAGATCATCGTCTCGCAGGACGCGTCGTTCCCCTTTGACGAGGAGGAGGTGAACTGTTTTATTGCCGACTACTTCGAGCTGTACGATCACGAGTGGACGCAGCTGGATGAAAAGGTGTGGCAGGATCTGCGCGTCTATTTTGGCGAGCCCGCCCATGCGCGGGCGCCGGCGCCGCCTGAACCGGGTAAGCCCGGCGCACCCCCGCTGCTGTGTAACGTCTGGCTGCTCGACACCGTCGACCTGCTGGAGGACCCCGCCGCTAACGGCCACCTCGAGAGTGAATACCTGCGGCGCCATTACGCGGAGAAGGGCCTGGACTTGATAACCCCTCACCGCAGCTTTGAGAAGGCCGCCGCCCGCTGTGTGAAGATCGTGCAGGCGCGCAGGAGAAGGAAAGCCGCTTAAACCGGCCCAACACCTCACACTTGTTTGTCGCCGTCCGGCATGGCTTGCGGCTGCCACCCCAACTGGGGGGCGATCTGCGTGGCGAACTGCTCGAGCATGCGCAGCGCTACGTCCAGGGGCGGCACGGCCGGGCTGAATTGGATGATCAGATCCGTGGCGTGCGGGAGCACGCGGTCCGCCAGCAGGGCCGCCGCCACCTCGTCGGGGTGGCCGCAGGCAATATGCAGCCGGCGGCAGTATTGTTCGAGCGAGAGCCCCGGGGAAAGCTGGCCGTGTGCGACCAGATCCTCCACCGTGCGCATGATATGGGGGCGCAGATCGGCGAGCGCTGTGCGCCGATCCGCCGCCGGATAGACGCTGCGCGACAGGCCGATGCGTCGGGGCGCGCGATTGCCGTTCCAGGCTGCCTGGTAGGCGTCGACGAGAGGCAACTGGAGATCATCGGTCGCCTGGCCCTCCTTGAAGGCAGAGCGGGCCAGCAGCAGGCCGGCGCCGCTCGCGGCGACAAGCTGCGCGCCGGCCGCCGACATGACGCCATGCCAGATCCTGTCGCCCAAGGTAAGCGCGGGCGGCTGGAGACGCTGGCCGCGGCCACCCAGGGCGTCGCCGGCGAAGGCGCGGCGCAGCAGATCGAAGCCTGCCGCCGTCGCCGCATGGCGCGTGTCGAGCGGCCGGTCAAAGGTCCCAAATTCGTCCGGGTCGCCGCCGCTGCCGATGCCCAACTCCAGGCGGCCGCTGCTCAGCGCATCGACGACGGCGGCGTCCTCGGCCACGCGCAGCGGGTCTTCGAGCGGCAGGATCACGATGGCGGTACCCAGGCGCAGCCGCTGTGTCCGCTGCGCGGCGGCGGCCAGGAAGGGGAAGGGGGAAGGCAGGCGCCCGCTGCGGTCCTTGAAATGATGCTGCGCCACCCAGGCCACGTCAAAGCCCAGCTGGTCGGCGGCGACGAACAGTTCCAGCGTCTCGGCGTAGATCCGGCGCGGGTCGCCGGCGCCCTCGTTGTGGGTCATAAAGCCCAGGCGAATTGCGGAAGTTGGCATAGGAATGTTGCGGCCTTCTGGTCAAAGGACCTCAAGTGAGGCGGGCGTATCGTTTTCAAAAGGAATGAACGGCGTGGGCGAAGGCGAGCGACCTGCCGCGCGGCAAGTGCTCGCTATCTACAGGCGCAGGTTGCGCGGCAGAAGAAGCGGCGAGGGATGGTGTAGCATTTGGCAGGGATGGCGGCGAACATAGTTCTGCACCGTCGAATGACGACTGAACATGCCGTTTGTATATAGCGTGAAGTCATCTCCCTGTCAAGCCTCGAACTCTGAGAATTCAGCAACAAAAATCGCACGGTCCAGCTGTGCGAGGTGCATCTGAAGCTATTGCAGGCGCTGCAGACAACGCTGTAGACGACGAAGCGCGCCCTCAAAATCCTGGGGCGACGACGCGCAGGCCGACGTTATAGTATTTGCTGCCAGGCGGGTCATTGTCGCGGAAGGCGCAGCGCACGAGGTTGCCGTCGTTGCGCCACGACCCGCCCCGCAAGGTCCGGTTGCCAGTTTCCTCGGCCGGCCCCGCCGGGTTGCGCAGCGGCGACTCCTGCGCCGCCTCCTCGTAATAGGTCTCGCTGAACCAGTCCGCCGTCCATTGCCACACGTTGCCCGCCATGTCGTACAGCCCGTTGGCGCCGGCCGGATATGTGCCGACGTCGATGGTGCGGCCGTACTCGTTGTAGTAGTTTAAGCGATCCGCCGCAGCCGGCTCGTCGCCCCAGGGATACAGACGCCTGTCCGCACCACGGCAGCCATATTCCCATTCGGCCTCGGTGGGCAAGCGCCCGCCCACCAGGGACGCATACGCCTCAGCCTTCGTCCACGACACGTCCGTCACCGGCAGCCGGGCCGAGCTGGGCAGGTTCCAATACGCATTGGCGGGAACTTTGCAGACTTCTGCCTTGACGCAGCGCGCGTATTGTTCGTTTGTCACCGCCGTCCGCTGCATCCAGTAACCATCCAGCGCAACCGCGTGTTCGGGCAGCTCATTTTTCGGACAGGCGCCAAAGCCCGCATTCTCGCACTGCGCATCCGTGCTGCCCATCGTAAAGACACCCGGCCCTATCCAGACATAGACTGGCGTGTCTGCCGGCGGCTCCAATGCCAGCGCCTGGCTGAACAAGGCGCTGGCGGTAATGACGGCCTGCTGCTGCATGGTAGCGGTGTAGGTGGACCAGCCCCGGAGCTGTGGTGCGACGGCGATCGCCCACGCCACGTAGGTCTGATCGATAGGCACGCTGCCCGTCAGTGCTTTGGAGGCTTGCCCTGTCACCAGCGCTTCGCACTGCGACGACGGGCCGTTGCGTGCTTCGCACAGCTTGTTCTCTCCTAGCTGCACCAACTGCGTCGCCACATAGCGGAGGGTATCGCTGATCTCGCCCGCAACATCCAGGGTACTGCCCCTGGCCGCCGCTGCTGCCGCTGCCGCCTCGAAGGCGGCGATTGCGCCGGCCGCGTCAAGCTGCACCTTTTTGTCGCGCGCACCTGTCAGCAGCTGTTCAACCTGCAGCTCGTCCAACTGCTGCTGCGCCAGGCTCAGGTTCGCCTGTGCGGTAGCCTTCGCATTGTCGGCCAGCACGGCGTTGGCTTGCGCGTGGGCCTCCTGGGTCGCCGCCCGATCAGCATTGGCCTGCGCCACGGCCTCGGCTGCCCGCGCGTTTTGCGCCTCGGCCTGCGCTGCCTGGCGTGCCTCATTGGCATTGCGTGCTTCGCTCTGGGCATTGAAGAAGAATACGACGGCCACAGCCATCGCCAGCAGCGCTGCCACCAGCGCGATCGCCAGCCCCGCGTTGCGCCGGCGCAGCTGCTCGGCCGCCCGCTCCTTTTCCTGCATGGCCGCGTCGATCGCCTGCCTGCTGTCGGCGACGAGCATCGCCAACTCGTCGCTCACGCCCAGTTCGGCCGCATCCGGCCCCTTGATCCACGCCTCGGCTTCGGCCAGTTCCACTGGGTCGAGCAGCCCGGCCTCACCATCCGCCTGGCGCAGCCGCTCGCGCTCTTCGGCCTTTTCCTCTAGCTGCCGTCGTTTCACTTCGGCCGCCTGCCGCTCGTCAATCCAGGCAGACAACGCCGGCCAGCCCTGGATCAGCGCCTCGTGGGCGAGATCTACCTGCCGCGCCTCGTTGCTCAGCGTCAGCAGCCGGTTGGCGGTCAGCGCCGCCAGCACCTTGTCGAACGTGGTCCCCGCATTGCTGCCCTTGCGCAGCTCGTCTATCGTTTGCTGCCGCCGGGTGTCTGCGCGCCCTTCGCCAAACTGCACCAGGCGCAGCAGGACGCGGCGGGTTAGCGCCTGTTCGCCCTCGTCGACCAGCACGCTGGTGTAAACGTCGTCGGCGTGTTTGGCCAACGCTACCTGCAGACCGGAGCGGCCGCTTTGATTGCGTACCAGCTCCGTGTAAGCGTCGAGGCCGATACGAAAGCCGCCGGCATGCTCCCACAGCATGACCAGGGTTTCCTGGACGAAGGGGAGTACGCCCGGCTCGTCGCCCGCATCGGCCAGCAGCCGTTCCACCAGTGCCTGATCCAGCTGCACGCCTACATCGCGCGCCGGCAAGGCGATGGCCTGGCGCATGTCGTCCCCGCGCAGTGGCGTGATCTCCATACGGTGGGCGCGGATCGCCGGCCACAGCGGCGAGGTCATCAGGTTGGCATAGAAGTCGGCGCGCGCACAGAGAATGACATGCACGCCGGGCACTGCCAGCGCACGCAGTAGGAGTTGTTCGAAGGGCTTGCGTTGATCCACCGCCGCGGTTGCGTACAGCTCCTCGTACTGATCCACCACCAACAGCAGGCGCGTGCTCGCTGCGACGGCCGGCAGCGCTGCAGGTGGGCCATCGGAGGCAGCGTACGGCAAGCCGAGCAGGGACAACAGCGTCGTATACGGTGTGGCGCCGGGACGCATGCTGCGCACGACCCAGCGCGTGGGGGCAAAGTAAGTCGACTTCTCCAACGCCGGCAGGATGCCAGCGTCCAGCAGCGAGGATTTGCCGCTGCCGGATGGCCCGATGATCGCCAGGAATGGGTGGCGGCGCAGGCAGTCCACGGCCTCCGCGCTGTCGGCGTCGCGGCCATAGAAGTATCCCCATTCGGCCGTGAAAGGCACCATGCCGGGATAGGGGCAGGCCGGGGGGGTAAAGGTGACACCTGTCCACTCGCGCTGCAGGGCAAGCAGCGCCGGGTTGGTGGGCACAGCGCCGAGGGCGGCGGCCAGCAGACCGTGCAAGCCTACGCGCCCGTCGTGCAGCGACCACAACACGAGGTCGTGGCAGATGGCAGGCAGGGTGCAGTTTTCGGTCGGGACCACATCGTCCAGCGCCAGGCTCAAGCCGCCGGCGAGGTCCTCGCGCAGCATTTGGCGCAGGCCGCCGAGAGAGAAAGTGTCTTGCAGGGCGGCAGACAGGCGGGCGATCTGATTGCCGGTCAAAGCCGTCGAGCGCGCAGGCGCAGACGGTGTTTCTGCAGATTCAGTCGATGATGCTGCGGGACCGTGCGAAGCTGTCATGAATGGGGCCGGTGATTGATTGTTGGGCGCCTGCTCAGGGCTGTAAGGCTATTTTCAGGCTACTGTATTGCGGCAGGGTTGTCAATGGGTGGCGGAAAATTTGGCCTGGTGGCGTGCCAATGTCGCGTACTCTACATCCGCAATCGTCGCTGCGCTGTCGTGTATTCGTACGGCGGGTGTCCGAATTGTGACCTTCTTTAACTTCCTTACTGCGCTATACTAACTACGTCGTCGGCCGTAGCGATGCGCCGGCGACGGCGATGATGCGGACCTGCGACGCTGAAAGCCGGCAGGTCCTTTGTTTTTGGAAGGTGGTGCAACATGGACATCAATTACAATGAGGAGCACAAAGCGCGTTTGCACCGCGCCGGTCTGGTCGACGCCCTGATGGACTGCCTGGCCCTCCTCGTACAGGAAGGATTGCGCGGTGCCGGCATGCAGTGCGCCCTCCAGCAGCGTGTGGCTGCGGCAACCAGCGCCGGCGCTGTCAGCGGCGCGGCGACCTTTGCGACCCAGGATCGCCCGGTGGGCGAGGGCGCGCTTGAGGGGTACCTGGCCTGCCAACAATGGCTGGCCCAAGGCCTCGACGGCGAGACGCTCGCCGCCCGCATCGTGCGGCGCATCTTTGCCATCTGGCCCTGTGAGGCCGCCGACTACCAGCGCCGATATGATGAGTTCTTGGAGAAGGAACTGGAAAACCCGCGCGGCACCTACTATCTCAGCTCGAGCGAATGGATGGCCGCCGTGGAAGGCCTGCGCAATGAGGTCGTGCGCGCCCGGGAATTGGGCCAGCTGCCGAGCGAAACGGAGGTGCGCCGCTGTCTCAAGCTGCTGCTCACCCACTCGCCCCTGCCGGCCGGCACTCCGACCAGCACCTCCATCAATCTGCCCACCAATCTGCCCGCCAACCTGAGCGGCGACGCCGGAAGCCGGCAGCAGGCGGGACTCGCCTCGTAACCTCGCCCATGCGTGCCGGGATCGCCCCCTAGTTTCCCCCGCTGATCGGTGGGGCGATCCCGGCGCATACCTACCAATGCCGCACCACGTACTCCGCTACCGCCGGCGGGCAGTAGCCCAACGCCTCCTCCAGCGCCACCCCTGGCTCCTTGCCGGCGCAGATCGCATGCCAGAAATGCTGCGTCAGCACGGCCGCATCCTCGGCGCCAATCTCCTCGCCCACGCTGACGACGTGCGGCACGACCCCCAGCCAGTCGCCCAATTGGGCGCCGGCGTTCTCCCCTGCGCAGCCCACCAGCAGCAGCACCTGCACACCTTGCAGCAGCTCGCTCAGCCAGTTGCCGTCTGCCCACCCATCCGTAAATTGGATGCCCTCGGCTGCCACCGGCAGCGCCAGGTGCAGCAGCTCGACCGGATGCCCCAGACCTCGCTCGCGGCGTAGGCAAGCCGCAAACTTCCGCTGCGTCGTGTCGACCAGCCGGCTAAACCGTAGCCCCGTCGCCGCCCGCACCGCCCGCAGCGCCGCCAGGTCCATCTGCTGCCGCGCGTCGGGCCCAATGCACACCAGCAGCGTCCGTACCTGCGCCCGCTCGCTGGGCCTCACGCATGGCCCGACCCAAGCCTCCGGGAGGATACTGATCTCTTGCCGCGCCCCAGCATGCTGGGCTCCTGTAAGCTGGCCCCCAGCAAGCTGGGCCCCTGCTTGCTGGGCCTCTAGCGCCCGCTGCGCTGCCCGTAGATCGTCTGCCGTGATCCGCAGCTCGTCGTCCGCCTCGTCCTTGTCATACGCCACCCGCTCAAACTCCAGCCGCTGCGCCCAAAGCATGTCGCGCAGAAAACCGCGCATCTCCAGCAGCCACTTGCGCGCTTCGTGCTCGTCCGCCTCCAGGAGGTGCATGTTGCGCAGCACCCCGCGCACGACCTCCAGGTTCTCCTCCGTGATCGCCACCCGCTGCTCGCGCATGGCCAGGCGCCGGTTGCGCTCGCTCAGCGCCAGGAGGTCGCGCTGCTCAATGTCCCAGGCCTGCGCCCGGGCGCGCCACTGCCACTGGCGCTGCGCCAGGGTCCAGCGCCCGTTGGGGCAGTGGGCGGGCTTGTCTTCTTGTTTGTTTACCAGCGCAAACGCCTCCGTGAGCGTCCGCGCGGGGCCCAACTCCAGGTAGACCAGAAAGCGCCCATACCACTTGGTCGGTTCGCCCGGCTGGCGATCCCACGGCTGCAAGGGCGTGGCCGCCCCTGCCTGCTGCTGTGTGTCACCCATACTTGCTTCCTTTCCTTAGCGCCCTTTCCTCAATGCCCTTGCCTGGCCGGCCTCGATATTACACGGCCATCTTAATTGTTAACATAAAGGTTCAGGGGAAACAAGCAAATCCGACCAAGAAGTTGTCCCCTTGCTCTGTAAGCCCTCCAAGGCGCCGGCTCATGTATTTAACCGGGGAACAAACGACACTATTGTAAGTGAACGCTATTGCTCTCGCTTGAGAGCTTGCGGACATCTCAAGATTGCGTACATCGATCACTCACATCGCTGCTGACAAGGTTGCCGAGGTTTCTATGTCGCCGGTTTCGCTGTCGTCGCACGGCTCCTGGTTGGAGCGCACGCACAATACTATCGTCTCCTCCTTCAGCCGTGACGAACTGCGCCAGGCGGTACAGTTTGCGCTGGGCGTGCCGCTGGAATCGATCGCGGCGGACAAGCCGCTCGACGTGCAGGTGTTTGACCTGCTGCTGTGGACGACACGCACGGGCCGTACGCTGGAGCTGATCCGCTGCCTGCTCGACAGCCGGCCGCTGAACCGTGAACTTGCGGCCGTGGCAGCAGCGCTTGAGAACGGGGACCTGGAGAATGGGACGCTGGAAGCGCAGACATGCGACGCGGCGGGGCAGCCTGCGAGCGCGACCCTCCTGCCGCAGCGCCGGCAGCACGCAGCGCAGCTGTATGCGCCGTACAGTCCCAGCGCCGCGCAATTGCCGCCCATGAGCGAGCGGCGGCGCGTGCCGCTGCACAAGCCGCTGCGCACCCAGAACTTTATCGGCCGCACGGCCGAACTCGGGCGGCTGCTGGCGGACCTGCAGCCGGGGCGGACGGTAACGCTGTGTGGACCGGGCGGGATCGGCAAGACGGCACTGGCGGCAGAGGCGATCTGGACGCTGGCGCCGGACGGCGATCCCCCAGCACGTTTCCCCGACGGTATCTTTTTTCATACGTTTTATCGGCAGCCGCAGGCCGGGCTGGCGCTGACCGCGATCGCACGCGCCTATGGCGTGGACCCGCGGCCGACGCCGCGCGATGCTGCACGCCAGGCGCTGGCGGGTAAGCAGGCGCTGATCGTGCTCGACGGGGCGGAAGCGGCCGATGATCTGGAGGCGGTGCTGGCTGTGATGGGGAGCTGTGGGGTGATTATTACGACACGACGCCATGCCGATGCGCCGGCGGACTACCATGACCTGGAGCCGCTGCCGCGCGCCGAGAGCCTGGACCTGCTGTGCGCCTGGGCAGGGCCGTATGCGGTGGACGGCGACGGCGGCCTGGCGGCCGCCAATGAGATGGTGCGCCTCCTGGGCGGGCTGCCGCTGGCGCTGTTCCTGGCCGGGCGCTACCTGGCGCAGCGCCGCCAGCAGGCCTGCGAGTTTGTCGAGTGGCTGGAGCAGACCGGGCTCGACGCGCTCCACTTTGCCGACCGGCCGAGCAAGAGCATCCCGCTGCTGATGGCGCGCAGCCTCGAGCATGTGAGCGAAGCGGGACAGGCGGCATTTGACGTCGTCGGCGTGCTGGCGCTGGCGCCTTTTGAGGCCGAGGTGATGGCGGTCGGCCTGCAAATCACCGTGGCGGCGGCGCACCAGGCCTTGGGCGAGCTGGTGGACTACGGGCTGGTGCTGCGGCCGGACGACGCCTACCAGGTGACGCACGCGCTGGCGCACGCCTATGCACGGGCGCATGCCGGGCCGAACAAGACCGAGGCGGTCGTGCGGCTGGCGCAGCACTATGCGACGCTGGCGCAGGTCGAGAGCCGCAACGGGCCGCCGGGGTTTGCCGTGCTCGACCGCCACCGCTCGCATATCATGGCGGTGCAGGCGGCGGCGTTGAAGGCCGAGCAGTGGGAGGCCGTGCGCCGCATCACGTGGAAGGTCAAGGACTATCTGGACCTTAAGGGCTATGTATTCAACCGCCTGATCGTGGTGCAGGCCGGGCTGGACGCTGCCCGCACGTCCGGCGACCGCTACGACGAGGGCCAATTCTTAAACGAGCTGGGGCTGGCGCACTACTCGCTGGGCGAGCACCGGCACGCCGTGGACCTGTACATCGAGGCGCTGGCCATCGCCCGCGAGATCGGCGACCGCGAGGGCGAAGGCAATGCGCTGGGCAACCTCGGCCTGGCCTATGCCACTATGGGCGAAACGCGGCGTGCCATCGACTTGTATGAACAGGCGCTGCACCTCGACCGTGCCATCGGCGACCGCCGCGGCGAGGGGGCGGACCTGGGCAACCTCGGCCTGGCCTACTACTCGCTGGGCGAGACGCGCCGTGCGATCGAGCTGTATGCCCAGCGGCTGAGCATCGCGCGCGAGATCGACGACCCGCGCGGCGAGGCGATCGCGCTCGGCAACCTCGGTAACGCCTATGCCGGCATCGGCGAAACGCGGCGTGCCATCGAGCTGTACGAGCAGCAGCTGGTGATCACCCGCGCCATCGGCGACCGCCGCGGTGAAGCCATCGGCAGCTGGAACCTCGGCGAGGCCTACGAAATGGAGGGGGACTTCGCGCAGGCGATCGCCTGCATGGAACTCTGCATTGCCTATGAAGAAGAGATCGGGCACCCGGATGCGGCGGCGGATGCCGAGCGGGTGGCTAAATTGAAGATGCTGTCTGAACCTTGATTTTTTGGATTTATAGGATTACCAGGATTCGTGCGTATCGGTCAAGCAAATCATGGTAATCCTGAAAATCCCACGAATCAAGGTTCAGACATTCCTCTCTCCAGCACGCGCAAGATCTTCTCCACATCATAGACGCAGCCGCCCCAGATCCCCCCACTCACTTCTTGGAGCGCGGCCCAGAGACGGGTGTCGTCGGGCAGGTCGGGGTCGGGCGCCAGATCGGGATGGAGGGTACGCGCGGCGAGGACGGCGGCGCCTTCTCGGGCACTGTACTGCCGTCCGTCATGGCCGACCAGGTCGACGCTGCCGGTCAGGTTAACGCGGTCGATCTCGATCTCGATCAGGTCGCCTGCGCGCAGTTTGCCGAGCGGGCCGCCGGCGAGCGCTTCGGGGCCGATATGGCCGATGCAGGCGCCGGTGCTGACGCCGCTGAAGCGGGCGTCGGTGATGAGCGCGACTTCTTTGCCCCAGGGGAGGTGCTTGAGCGCCGAGGTGACCTGGTAGGTTTCCTCCATGCCGCAGCCGAGCGGGCCGCGGCCCATGAGGACGAGGATGTCGCCGGGCTCGATGGGTGCGCCGGGCCGGCCGTCAGGCCCGGGCTGGCCCTTGATGGCGGCGATGGCGGCGCGCTCGCTGGTAAAGATGCGCGCCGGCCCGGTCTTGCGGTAGACGCCGTCGGCGTCCACCACGCTGGGGTCGATGGCGGTGCTCTTGACGACCGATCCGAGCGGGGCCAGGTTGCCCACGGGGAAGGTGACTGTGCTTGTCAGCCCCTTGGCGCGGGCACGGGCGGGCGACATGATTACGTCGTCCGGGTCGATGCCGTCGGCCGCGACGAGGCGGGCGCGCAGCTGCAGGCGGCGTTCGCTTTCCTTCCAGGCGGCGAGCTGCTCCCCGAGCGTTGTCCCTTCGACCGTGTGCACGCCCAGGTGGAGCAGGCCGAGGTCGGCCAGGTGCAGCATCACTTCGGGCACGCCGCCGGCCAGGAAGGCGCGTATCGTGGGGTGACCGCTGGGGCCGTTGGGCAGCACGTCCACCAGCCGCGGCACGCTGCGATTGACGGCCGCCCAGTCCGCCACCGTCGGCAGGCGCAGGCCGGCGGCCTGGGCAATGGCCGGGATGTGGAGCAGGAGGTTGGTGCTGCCGCCAAAGGCGGCGTGCACGACCATGGCATTGTGCAGCGCATCTTGCGTGAGGATGTCGCGGCAGGTCGTGCCGCTGCTTTCCAGCGCCGCCAGCGCACGCGCCGAGCGCACGGCCAGGTCCAGCCAGATCGGCTGGCCGGAAGGGGCGAGGGCGGAGTGCAGGACGCACAGGCCCAGCGCTTCGGCCACTACCTGGCTGGTGGCGGCCGTGCCGAGAAACTGGCAGCCGCCGCCGGGCGTGGCGCAGGCGCGGCAGCCCAGCTCGGCGGCCTCTGCCAGCGTCAGCTCGCCCTGGGCATAGCGCACGCCGATGGTCTGCACCTTGCCGGCGTCTTCGCCCTCGCTCGGCGGCAGCGTCACGCCGCCGGGCACGAGGACCACGGGCGTGTCGCGCTGGCCGGCCAGCGCCAGCAGCATGGCGGGCAGCCCCTTGTCGCAGGTGGCCACGCCCATCACGCCGGCGCGCGTGGGCAGCGAGCGGATGAGGCGGCGCAGCACGATGGCGGCGTCGTTGCGATAGGGCAGGCTGTCCATCATGCCCGTCGTGCCCTGGGTGCGGCCGTCGCAGGGGTCGGTGACAAAGCCCGCAAACGGGATCGCCCCCAGCGCGGCGAATTCCTGCGCCGCCGCCTGCACCAGCAGTCCGACCTCCCAGTGGCCCGTGTGGTAGCCGAGCGCAAGGGGCGAGCCATCGGGGCTGCGGATGCCCCCTTGCGTACTCAGGATCAGGAATTCCTTGCGCCGCAGCAGTGACGGGTCCCAGCCCATGGCGGCGTCCTGCGTAAGGCCAAAGAGGTGGCCGCTGGGCGCGGCGAGCAGGAACTCATCGTCGAGGGGCAGGCTGCCGGCGGGACCGGGCGCATGCGTTTGCACGTCGTACATGGAGACCACCCTTTCGTACTGCATAGCTCTCATTGCGAATCTCGCACTTTGCTTGTGACTGCATCTGTATCGGGCCACATGGCGGATGGCGGCTGCCGGCGCGATGATTGGACCAAATCGGACTGACAGGAGGATATCCCATGATACCAGAACACGATTCCGAAATGCGGAATGGGTTTGGCAATGATTATATTGGCGGGCACCAGTCTTTTTGGCTCGCCTCGACGCAGGCGACAGGGTATGGGCCCATGCCCGGCGATACGACGGTGGATGTGGCGATCATCGGCGGCGGCATTGCCGGGTTGACGACGGCCTTGCTGCTCAAGGAGGAAGGCAAGCGTGTGGCCGTGGTCGAGGCCGACCGCATCGTCGAAGGCATCACGGCCTACACGACGGCCAAAATCACGGCGCTGCACACCCTGATCTATGACCACCTGGAGCGCAGCTTTGACGCCGAGACGGCGCGGCTGTATGCCGAGGCCAACCAGGCGGCGGTCGAGCTGGTGGCGAATCGGGTCAAGCAGTACAACATCGACTGCGATTTCCTGCGGGCGGCCGCCTATACCTACACCACCGACGTGCAAGAAGTGAAGAAGATCGAGGCGGAGGTGGAGGCGGCGCGCAAGGCGGGGCTGCCGGCGGAGTTCGTGCGCGAAACTGCGCTGCCGTTCCCCGTCGAGGGGGCGATCAAGCTCGACAACCAGGCGCAGTTTCACCCGCGCAAGTATCTGCTGGGGCTGGCGCAGCTTGTCGACTGCGACGGCAGCTTTGTGTGGGAGCAAACTAAGGCGCTTGAGGTCGAAGACGGCGAGCCGTGCCGCGTGAAGACCAGCCGCGGCGTGCTGACCGCCGACAAGGTCGTGATTGCGACTCATTTCCCCTTCCAGGATGCGGCGGCCTATTTCGTGCGCATGGAGCCGCACCGTTCGTACGTGTTGGGCGTGACGCTGAACGGGCCTGCGCCCGAAGGCATGTACATCACGACCGATTCGTCGCATTCGATCCGGCGCCAGCCGATGCCCAACGGGCGCGAGCTGCTGCTGGTCGGCGGCGAAGGCCACAAGACGGGCAAGGCGGACGATACGCCCGAGCGCTACCAGCGCATCGAGGCGTGGGCGCGCAAGCACTTCCCGGTGCAGGAGGTGATCTACAGCTGGTCGACGCAGGATTACGCAACCTTTGACCGCGTGCCGTTTATCGGTCTGGCGGGGCCGGCGAGCGAAAACGTCTACGTGGCGACCGGCTTTAAGGGTTGGGGGATGACCAGCGGCACGTTGGCGGGGCTGATCCTGTGCCAGACGTTGACCGGGCACGAGAGCGAGTGGGCCAAGGTCTTCAACCCCAACCGCGTCGAGCTGGCGGGCGTGGCCTCGATGGTCAAGGCCAACCTGGGCGTGGCCAAGGACTTCGTGGTCGATCACCTGGCACGGGCCAAGCGCGAGGAAGTCGCCCCGGGCGAAGGCTGCATCGTCAAGACCGACGACGGCGAAGAGGCCGTCTATCGCGCGCCCGACGGCACCGTCTACGCCGTCTCGCCGATCTGCACGCACATGGGCTGCAAGGTCCATTGGAACCCGGCCGAGCTAAGTTGGGACTGCCCCTGCCACGGCTCGCGCTTTGACATACACGGCGCCGTCCTCGACGGGCCTGCCCAAAAGCCGCTCGAAGCGGTGGAGAAGAAGCAAACCGTGTAGCCCATCACCCGTCCGGTCCGCACGCAGCGTGTGGACCGGACGAGTGTGCGCACGCCGCAACACGGCGTACGCCGCCCTTTTACGGTTTGTGTGCTGCCAGGATGTAGAGGCGAGTGCCAAAGGCGAGCTCACGGCCGGCATCGAGCTGCTCCTGTAATTTGAGCAATGCCTCTAGGTGCCCGGCCACGCTGAAATCGGGGACTGTCCACGGTACAGCCCTGAGGTAATAGACGAGGGCTCCTACATCGGCGAACGTCAGCCTGCCTGCCCACTGCTGCTGCTCGGTCACACGCAGGCGCGCCGCAGCCAGCTTGCCGGCAAAATAGGCGGGCGTCGCATACGGCCACTGGGGCGCTGCGCCAAAATGTGCCTGCAGATCCTCTCCCGAGCGGCCGTGTACTTGCTGTGTAAAGAAGGTGCCGCCGCGGGCGAGCACGCGCGCCACTTCGGCCGCGTTAAAGCTCGAGTTCCGGCTGATGACCAGGTCAAATCTGCCATCGGCAAAGGGCAAGATTGTGCTCTCATCCGATTCCGCCCGCTTGACCTCGACCCCATAGGCGGAGAGCCGTTCCTCTGCCAGCGCCAGGTTCGGCGCATAGCCCTCGGTGGCCGACACGCGTGGCGGCCAATCCTCGCGCAGTCCAAGCAGCCGTTCGCCGCCGCCAGTGCCCAGGTCCAGCACGCTGCTCGCCGCGCGCATGAGCTCACCTACGCGGTCGGCGTACGACCACGGCGGCTGCTCCTCGATCATCCTGCCGGCCAGGTGTGAAAAGTCCCAGCCGGTAAAGGGTTCTTGCTCTTCCTGCTCCCATGCGGCGCACAATGATTGGCGGTCCATATAATTTCTCCTAAACGCATTGTACTGCGCGCCATCCTTGTTCTGCTACCGAAAGTTGGAGCGCGTGTTGGAAACCCTGGGACAGCGCAGCCCCACGCCCCGTGCGCCGGCCGCGTGCCTGGCTCGCCCCCCTCTACCTACCCAACCAACGACCAGGTGGGGCGAGCCTCGCACGGGTGCAACCGCGATCATACTCAGCTTTGCGGACCGACAGCCCGAGGGTGGCGTTTTGCGCCAATGCATAAAAAAGCTGATACAATCGGCGGGCTAAACGGTTCATTTCATAGTTAGAGGTACGTACCTATGGCTTTATCGCAGCAAAAATTTGCGCCCAAGAGCGCATCCTCCAAAGTTGCAATCTTGATCATGACAGCACTGGCCGCCACGCTGTTAGCGGGCTGTGGCTTGTTTGGCGGGGCGGAGGAGTCGCCGACGCCGATGCCCACGCGGACGCCGCTGCCGACGTTTACGGCGACGCCAGCCGCTTCGCCGACGCCGGTGGCGGCGGCATCCACGCCGGCAGCGCCGGCTGTGGCAGAGACACAGCCCCTGACGCAATCTGAGGTCTTGAGCGACAGCGTGCCGGCCGCACCTGCCGCACCTGCTGCCGCGGCAGCGCCTGCGCCCCCAAGCAGTGTCTCGGCGACGCTGACGATCGCCAGCGACCTGGTGAATGTGCGCAGCGGTCCAGGTACGGAGTATGAACTCGTAGGTTCGGCGGCAACTGGCGAGTCATTTGCCATCGTGGCCAAGAATGCCACCGGCGACTGGTGGGAGATCTGCTGTGTGGGCGGGCAGAACGGCTGGGTGTTTGGCGAACTGGCGACGGTGCAGAACACGGAGAATGTGGCGGTGGCGGCGGACCTGTCGGCTGCGGCGCCACTGCTGGCGGCGACTGCAGAGCCGGTGGCCGACGCGGCGCCGGCCGAGGGGGCGCCGGCAGCACCAGAGGCTGCCACGGTGGAGGCCGCGCCTACCGCGGCGCCGGCGGCGGCTGCACCCTACGACCCGGCAGCGTCGAGCGAGGGCAATTTCGATCCCAGCGCCCAGTACCAGATCGTGCACTTCAAGGTGCTGGGGCTGGACGAAAACAACGGCGGCATTCGCGACAGCTCGGCGCAGCACCTGATCTTCTTGACCGTGTTGGACCAGAACGGCAACGGCGTGGACGGCGCGGTGGTGCGCAACCTGGTCGGTGACAAGAGCGAAGTCACCACCGGGAATAAGGGCCCGGGCAAGGCTGAGATCACGATGTACTACGAGCCCTTTAAGCTGGCCGTGGCGTCGGACCCCTCAGGCCCGGTAACGAGCCAGGTGTCGAACCAGATGGGGTTGATCTTCCCGCACCTGCCCGATATCGTGGGCAAGCTGGGGGACGTGAATTACGAATACGGGGCGTGCCCGACGATCGACATCAAGTGCCAGTGGCCGCTGTCGGCGATCCATTTTTCGTATGAGATCACGTTTCAGAAGGTGAAGTAGGGGTTACGTGGCGCGAACCGTGCGAGGCGCTGTCCACGGGGTTTGTGGTGGGGTAGGTGATGGGGACAGCGCCAGGCACGCGGCTATTCGAGCGCGTCGACGACCGAGCCGTCGCTGAGGTAGACGATGTGGTCCACGTATTCCTCGGCCAGCGTATCGTGCGTGGCCATCAGGAGCGTCGTGTTGTGCTCGCGCACGATGGTGCGGAAGAGGTTGAGGACCTCGCGGGCGGTCTTGGTGTCGAGGTTGGCGGTGGGCTCGTCGGCGATGACCAGCGGGGGCTGGCAGACGAGGGCGCGGGCGATGGCGACGCGCTGCTGCTGGCCGCCGGAGAGCTCGTAGGGCCGGTGGTCGCTCCACTTGGTGAGACCCACCAGGTCGATGGTGTCCGTCGTAGCCTTGTGGCGCAACTTGGCCGGCGTGTTGATCAGGCGCAGGGCCAGCTCGACGTTCTCGTAGGCCGACATCACCGGCAGCAGCCCTAACGACTGGAAGATAAAGCCGACTTGCTGGCGCCGCCAGGTCGTGCGGCGCGCTTCGCTCCAGCTGCCGATCTCCTGGCCGAAGATGCGGGCGATGCCGCTGGTGGGCTGGTCCAACCCGCTGATGCAGTTGAGCAGGGTGGTCTTGCCGCTGCCCGAGCGACCCTTGAGGGCGATGAAGCTGCCCGCGGTAATGGCAAGGTCTACGCCGCGCAGGGCGTAGACGGCCTCGGCGCCGCGCCGGTAGACGCGCTGGAGGTCGATGGTTTCGATGGCGTAATCCGTGCTGCCGGACGCGCTGTTTGCAAAGCCTGTTGCTTTATCTGCTATCTGATTCATTATTTCTTGTTTCGCTTGCCAAATCTGCCAAACCAGCCACGCTTGCCTGCCTGTGGGCCCATGTCTTCCTCGCCTTCCTCGGCAGATGCAGCTGCCTCGGCGTCACCGTCTGACTTGTGCGCACTTGCTTCGGCGGGGCGCTGCTCGACGGCGCGGATCAGGATGCCGCCGTCGACGAGTTCGAGGCGGGCACGGCCCTTGATCTGGTATTGTTCGAGATATTCCTGCGGAACGTGCACACGGCCGGCGCGGTCGAGGACGACCAACTCTTCGTAGGTGTCGTGTAGCGCGATGCCCCCGACGGCGCCGTTGTGGCCAGCTTCGCCCTGGTGGTCCCCCCCTTCACCGTTGCCGTTTGTGCGCAGCTGGCGCACGGTCTCGCTGGCCAGCATGCCGTCGCGGATGGCGACGACGCGGTCCACCTGCTTGGAGATGCCGGGATCGTGGCTGACGATGATCGTGGTGATGCCCATCTCGCGCGTGAGGTGGCGGAAGGTGTCGTAGATCATCTGGGCGGTGACGGTGTCCACTTCGCCGGTGGGCTCGTCGGCCAGCAGCAGGGGCGGGTGGTTGGCCAGGGCCACGGCGATGGCGACACGCTGCTGCTCGCCGCCGGACAGCTCGGAGAGCTGGTGATGCTTGCGCTGATCCAGCCCTACCAGGTCGAGCAGCTCGTCGGCACGGCGCCGGCGGTTGTGAGCGAGGCCGGCGACGGTCATGGGCAGCATGACGTTTTCGACGGCGTTGAGGTAAGAGATCAGGTTGCGCGTGCTCTGCTGCCAGACAAAGCCGACCTTCTCGCGCCGGTATTTGTTGAGCTGGTTGTCGGTCATGCGCAGCAGGTCATGGCCGTCGACGCGCACGCGGCCGGCCGAAGGCCGGTCCAGCCCGCCGAGAATGTTCATCAGCGTCGTCTTGCCGCTGCCGGAGGCGCCGATGATCGACATCAGCTCACCTTTTTCGATGGTGATGTTGAGCTCGCGCAGCGCCACCTGCTCCAGCCCGGCGATCTTATAAATTTTGACGAGCCCGTCACACAGAATAAACGGTTCGGACAAGCGCAACTCCTTTAGACAGTCTCGCCAAGCTTGATCGCCTGGAAGACCTTCATACGCATAAGCAGGACGATGAGCACGGAGAACGCCACCAGGAAGAGCAAGCCAAACAGCACGTAAAGGCGGTTGATGGCGAACCAGGCAATTTCGACCTGGTAGGGCGGCACATTGGCCGTCGGGCCGGTGCCGATCTGAAGGTAGGGAATAAAGACCTGGCTGATAAAGATGCCGATGGCCGTGCCTGCACCCAGGCCGAGCAAGATCAGAAAGGCCAGCTCGCAAATCAGGAAGATGGTCAGCTGCGTGGTCGAGAGACCGATGGCGCGCAGGGTGCCCAGCTCGATAAAGCGGCGGCGGAAGGAGAAGAGCGCGTAGAGCAGAAAGCCGAGCACCGTCAGCAGGGCGGAGGCCATAAAGCCGACGGAAAGCACGCCGAAGAGCCCCTGGCGCTCCGGGCGCTTCAGTTCCTTGGCGATGCGGTCGCTGGAGGCCGAGTAGTCAAAGACGGTGATCTCGACATTGCGCAGGTTGTCGATCATCTGGCCGTAGTCGGTCTCGGGGAGGGTCTTGACCCACACTTCGTAGGGCTGCTCGCCGCCGATCTGCTCGAAGATATAGTCGAGGTTGCCGATGATGAGCGGCTTATTCTCCTCCTGCTCGGAGTACCAGGTGGGGAAGTAGTTGAACGTGCCCATGATGCGCATGGGGCCTTCATACTGGGCGCCGGCCGTGTTGATGCGCACCTGGATCTGGTCGCCCACGCGCAAGCCGGACTCGCGCAGCTTCTTGCCCTCGACGAGCACGCCATCCGAGGCGATCGCCAGCGAGTTCATCAGCGCGCCCAGGCTGGCGGAAGCGAAGTCGGGGCGCCAGAAGGCCACCTTGGGAAAGTCCACGCGGTCCACGCCCATGACGGTGGCCGCCTGCCACTTGCCTTGGACCTGCACGGCGCCGGGGAAATCGCCCACGCGCGTGGCGGCCTGGATCTCCTTGGCCTTGAGGTGTTCGGAGATGGGGAGAAAGACCCACTGCGGTTCGGCGTCTTCGGCCGCAGCTGCATCCCCCGCGGCCGCCCCGTCGGCGCCTGCAGCGGCGCCGCCTTCTTCACCGCTTGCGCCGGCGCCAAAGGGGCTCATGGACGACTGGTTGGTGGCGCCCATCTCGACCAGGCGGGCATCGGCGCCCACGGCGTAGAAGTTCTTGTCGTAGAGGTGGTTGTCAAGCGTCTGCGCCAGCGAGGCCGTAAAGACAGAGAGGCCGAGCGTAAGCATCAGCAGGACCAGCGGCGTCGTGTAGAAGCCCGGGTCGCGGGCCAGGTAGCGGGTCGCCAGCAGGAAGCCGACGCTGCGCGTGCGCGCGGCGACCCAGGAGACGGCCGCCATGATGATCGGCAGCAGGCGCAGCACGACCAGGGTCAGGGCCAGGGCAGCGAGGGCAGGCAGCAGGAAGAGCAGCGGGTTGTCGAAAATATCGCCGCCGCTGGTGGATCCGGGCAGCAGCACGCTGCCTTGCTGCTGGAGCAGGTAGATGCCGTAGCCGACCGGGATCAGGAGAAGAAGGTCGAGATAGGCGCGCTGCCACCACGGTGCGCGCACCGTGCGGGCCAGCTCCTGCTTGTAGCTGATGATAGTGTGGCGTGAGGCCCCCAGCGAAGGCAGCACCTGGGCGAGAATGGTGACGCCCAAGGCAAGGGCCCCAAACTGGAGTGCCGTGCCCGTCAGGTTGATGCGCAGATTGGGGTCGAGCGTGAAGTTGAGAAAGCTCTTGGTGGCGCCGATGGCCTCGGCAACCCGCGTGCTGATCGTGGCGCCCACGATGAGGGCAAAGCCTGCCAGCAGGCCTGCTTCAAGCGCGGCGATGGCCACAATCTGGATGGCGGTGGCGCCGCGGCTGCGCAGCACGGCGATCTCGTTGCGCTGGCGCGCCACCGACAGGCCGACGACCAGGCTGATAAAGGCCAGCAGCAGGCCGATGATGGGAATGCTAAAGGCAAAGAGCAAGATGTTGAGCACGCGCGCCGACTGCTGGTAGTCGCGCAGCGCGTCGTAGGGCGAGATGTCCAGCTTGGTGTTGGCGAGCAGCGTACTGGCGCGCTGGCGGATGCGGTCCATGCTGGCCACCAGGCGGTTGGCGTCGGCGGCGTGCACCTGCGAACCGTCCATCAGCCAGTACCAGACGATCTGCCCGATTTCATCCGGCAGCAGCGACGTGATGCGGCCCTGGAAGGTGGCGTCGGGCACAAAGAGCTGTTTGTCGAAGACCGTCCAGGGATAGAACCAGAAAGGGTCCTTGGTGTCCTTCGGCTCCCAGACGCCGCTGATGCGCACGGGGATCTGGACGTTGCGCGTGCCGGCGTCGCTCTCGATCTTGCGGAAGGTCACGTATTCTTCGCCCGCCTGGATGCCAAGATCGTCGGCCATGGTCTTGCTGATGGCGGCCTCGGCCGGGTCGGCCGCATCGGGGGAAGCGGGGGCAGGCGGGCCGCCTTCCACGTAGTTGACGTGTTCGTCGAAGTCGCTGGCCGTGGAAAAAGTCACCCAGGCCATTGGGTCGCGCGCATTGGCGTAGGCGCCGCTGGCCACGTCGGCGGCGGGGAAGAGGCGGAAGCTGTCGGTCTTGAGATAGCGGACAGCGTCTTCCTGCGGCAGCCCAAGCTGGCCGACGGCCGGGCCGGTCATATAGGTGTCGAGCTTTTCGATGTCTTCCCACTGTTTCAAACCGTAGAGCGAGCCGGAGTAGCGCCACATGAGGGCAAAGGGCGGGCGCGTGTAGTCGCCGGTGGTGGTGTCGCCCTGGCTGAGTTCCTCCTGGAGGATGCGGTAGTAGACGGCATCCGAGTACAGCGGGATGCTCATAATGATGGCGACGGAGGCGACTAAGCCAAGCGCCGTGGCCAGCGCCAGCCAGCGCTGTGCAAAGATGCGGCGCACTGCGATCTGCAGCGTCGCCCAGGTGCGTAAGAGGAAATTCATCGCTTGCCTGACGTTCTATACGGGCAACTATAAGATCGCCCCATACTTCTCACTGGACGAGCAGTGGCAATCACGGGCCGACCACGGTCTGGCCGGCTTGCAGCCCTTCCTCGATCTCGACACGCTCTTCGGCCTGGATTCCGATCTTGACATCCACGCGGCGCTGCACGTCGCCATCCTGCACCACGGCAAAGCGGCGGCCGTTGAAGTTGCGGATAGCCTGCGGCGGCACCCATACCACGTTGTCCTTGCGCTCGATGATGGCGGTGACGTTGACCAGGTCGCCCAGGGCGAAGCCGGCCTCCTCGGCGGTGGCGTCGACCGACACACGCGTGCTCTTGTCCTTCTCTTCTAACGTCTGGCCGCTGCCGCCGCTGCCGTAGGGGTAAGGAAGGCGGCGGATGGCGCCGGTCAGCTTCTGGCCGGGGCGGCTGGCCATTTCCATGGTCACAGGCATGCCTTCTGCCAGCAGTTGGAGCTGGTCGCTGAGGATGTTGGCGCTGACCTCCAGCTGGTTGGGGTCGGCCAGCGTGGCCACCGGCGCATAGGCAGTTACCGCCTGGCCGGGGGTCAAGGTAAGCGACAGCAGCAGGCCGTCGAACGGTGCAATGATTTGCGACTCGGCAATGGTCTGCTTGAGCTTTTCGACGGCGTATTGGGCGCGTTCAAGGTCGCCGGTGAGGAGGGGGCTGACCTCAGTGCCGATGCGGTCGAGCTCGATCTGTGCCAGTTCCACCTCTTTGGCCTGCGCTGCGACCTCGGCGCGGGTGCTGTTGTGGTCGGCATCGACTCCGTCAAGGCGGATCTGGGCGATCTCCAGCTGCTTTTGGGCCACCTCGCGGTCGAACTCCAGGCTGCGCTTCGCTTCTTCGAGCGTGACCTGGGCGCGCTGCAGCTCCAGTTCGGCGGCATTGAGCTCGCGTTCGAGGGCATCGATCTCCAGCTCGGCGAGCACGTCGCCCTTCTTGACCATCTCGTTGCGTTTGAAGAAGACCGAGCGAATGTGGCCGTCGGCGCGGAAGAAGAGCTCTTCTTCGACGACCGGCGAGATGCGGCCGGCGAACTTGGTGGACTTGACCACCTCGCCCGACTGCACCTGATAGGTGGGTTTGAGGGCGATGGCCGTAGTGGGAATGGGTGTGGGAGTTGGCTCACCTGCCACTTGTTCGCTGCGCGTGGCAGGCAGCAGGGCGCACCCGGCCAGGAGCGTAACGCTGAGCGCCAGGGACGAAATGGTTACGGCAAATTTGTGCTCCACAAGACTGCTTTCTGAACAAGAATTCGGTCTATGTCCCCGGGACCATATGCGAACGCTAGCGTTCGCCGGTCCCAGGGACGTTACGTTCGTGAGCGTGTGTACTACCGTCGCGGCTGCAGAAGCTGCAGGATGCCGTCGAGCAGGGCTTGTGCGACGACATTGTTCGGCAATGTTTGGCTATTTAGCTTAAACGTAGTGACGGCCAATTGTCCATTTCCGTAGGGCATCGTTGCGAGCAGAGAGGCGGGCTTGTGGATCCAGCCGAGGGCCAGGCCGGCCCAACTGTGGCTGACCAGCGCCCAGGCGGGCAAACCGGCAAAAACGGCATCGGGCATGATGTCGGCGTATTCCATTTCCAGCAGCGGTCTGCCGGGAAGGGTGGCAAAGGGGCCGGTCTTGTTGAGCCAGCTGAAGGAGGTGGCCCAGTCGCCTTCCCAGTGCGTGTTCTTGCGGGCAGCGATGGCGCCCGCGGGCAGGCGGATGTTGCGATTGGCGGCGCTGGCAGCCGGGCTGATATAGGCGCTGGCGGTCGTGCTCATGCTCGCCGTCATGCTGACGGCAAAGTCTTCATCTGCCAGCAGCAGGACGCGGGCGCCCTTCTGGACGGCCTCCTGCACGCGGCGGGTGTAACGCTGCGTGACCCAGATGGGATTCTTGGTGCCGCTGCGGCCGTTGGAGCCGTTGCCCACCCGATAGCCGAGTTCCTCAAGGGCCAGGGCCAGGCCGCGATCATCCAAGACGCGCAGGCCAATGGGTGACAGCGCCGGCGCAACGCAGGCGACTTCTACGGCGTTGGCGGCGATGAGAGCGCCATCGGGTGCGCACCAGCGCGCCTCGATCCGTACCATCCCGGGAGCAGCGGGCAGCGTCACGTCGACAATTCCGCCCGGGGCCGGAATGCGGCCTTGTTCACCGTCCGCGCACCATTCGATCGTACCCTCGCTCGCCAGGCCGTCGACGCCAAAGGTGCGCAGCTCGACACGCACACGTTCGCGGGGGCGGCCGCTCCACTGCTGCGGCCGGATGACTACAACATTGTCTTGGTTGATGGCGGTGAAGATGGGGTCAAGGCCATGCTTGACCTCGCGCTGCATGGTCAGCAGGCCATTGCACTCCCAATGGACGTCGGTAAACTCGGTGATGACGTAACCGCCAATTTCAGGGCGGAGACGCATGCTGGAGATCTCATACTGCAGGCTGCGCGCCATGTGCTCCTGCGAGTCGGCAATAAACTGCTCAAAGGATCCAAAGACCTTTTTGAGGCCGAAGTAGTCGAAGCGGGGGCGCATGGCGTGCGGGTGGACGATGCCGTCGCCCCACTCGTGGCCGGTTTGGAACCACCAGGGCTCGGCGCCATTCTCCTTGAGCGTGTCAGGGTTGGGCAGGCCCCAGTTGCCAAACTCGGAGACGATCAGCGGCAGGCCCGGCCGGCGCTGGTCCTGGCAGTCGGCGTACCATATCCAGCGGCTGCTGCGGTCCGCAAATTCGTCCACCCATTCGTCCCACTCGTCGAAGTGGTCGGGAATGGCCTTGTAGGGGTGATAGTCTTCCAGGTCGCCCGCCACGTGAGCATTGGTCTTGCAGGCCGAGTTGTCCACGATGATGCGGGTGGGGTCGATCTGCTTGGCGGCGCGGTAGAAGTCGATCAGCCAGGTGCGGTGTTGGGGGTTGCGGGTGAGGTCGGTGCCCCAGTTTTCGTTGATCAGCGTCCAGGCGATGATCGAGGGGTGGTTGCCGTCGCGGTCGACCATACCCTGGAAGGTGGCCTTGGCGCGGCGGTCGGTGGCGGGCGTGAGCAGCACCCAGTTGGGAATTTCCGTCCAGATCAGCAGGCCGAGGCGGTCGGCCACTTCGTAATAGCGCGGGTCTTCGATCTTGATGTGGGTGCGCAGGCAGTTGAGACCCAGCGCCTTGGCCTTGCGTGCTTGGTCTTCCAGGTACTCCACGCTGGGAATGGTGTAAATGGTTTCGGGATAGTAGGCCTGGTCAAGCACACCGCGCAGGTAAATGGGTTGGCCGTTGAGATAGATACGGCCGTCACGCGCCTCGACGGTGCGAAAGCCGCAGGTGTCGCTCAAGGTGTCCTGCACCTGGCCGCCGGCGCTGAGGGTCGCTTCGACGCGGTAGAGGTTGGGGGTGTCCGGGCTCCACAGGGCGGGCGCGCCGGCCAGCTGGGCTTGTCCGTGGCCCGCAGCGTCGAGGGCGGCCTCGGCCACGACCAAGCCATTGGGGTCGTAGACGGTGGCTTGCAGGGCAGCGTTGGCGGGCAGGGCGCCGCTGAGCGTGGCGGCGACGACGACAACACCGGCGGCAGGCTGCGGGAAGAGGCGCAGGCTGCGGATAAAGATGGCGGGGCGCTGTTCGAGCCAGACGCTCTGCCAGATGCCGCCGATGGGGCCGTACCAGCTCTGCTTGCCGTGCGGGATTTCGCCGAAAGGCATATCGGGGAAGATCTGGCGGTCGTCGCTCGGGTCTACCACACGTACGACCAGCTCGTTTTCGCCCCCAAGCAGCTCCTTGGTGACGTCGAACTCAAACGGCAGGTAGCCGCCTTCGTGGTCGCCCAGCTTATGGCCGTTGAGCCAGACCTGCGCGAAATAGTCGACGGCGCCGAAGTGCAGGATGGCGGTGCCGGCGTGGCTGCCGGGCGTGTAGTCGAAGTGGCGGCGGTACCAGGCGACGCCGTTGATGAGGCGCAGGTCATCGAATTGGGCCTGCCAGGGCAGCGGGACCTGGGCGGTGCGCCACTCTTGAATGGCGGTAATGTCGGCGCCGTCGTCGGGGTCCAGTTGGAAGTCCCAGGCGCCGTCTAGGGAAATGCGAGTGCGGGTTGTCATAGATACTCCATTTGTATAGGCAGGTTACGGGTCACATACATGTCCCCGGGACCTCAAGCGAACGCAAGCGTTCGCCGGTCCCGGGGACATTCTCTTGCACATTCACTCCGGCCGGACGACGGTGGGGAGACCGTCGACAAAATCAACGCGTGCAATGGAAAGGCGGCGCTGGCCACCGGATGCGTAGCCGGCGCTGGGCGAGCGCCAGGCGTGGTAGGCGATCCACAGGTTGCCGTCGTGGTCGCGGAAGAACGAGCCGCCGCCGGGGCCAATTTCGCCGCCGATGCGGCTGGTGGGCAGCGCGAAGAACGGCTCGTCGAGCGGCTTCTGACAGGGACCGCCAGGGCCATCGCATACGGCAAAGCCGAGGGCGTAGTTGCCGCCTTCCCACCAGTTGCCCGAGTAGAGCAGGTAGTAGACGCCGTCTTGGAGGACGAGGCTGGGGTTTTCGACCAGCGGGCGCTCCCATTCCTGGTCACGCGTGATCAGCTTGACCGGTTCGCCTTGCAGGGTGCGGCCGTCGTCGCTAAGGCGCTGGCTGTAGATGTTGGCGTCGCGGTTGAGGGCGTTGGCATCGCTCTTCCAGATCAGGTGGAGCGAGCCGTCGGCGTCGACAAACGGTTCGGGGTCGATCGAGCCGCCCTCGTCTAGCTGGCAGATAAAGGGCTTGTCGTTCGGGTCGACAAACGGGCCGGCGGGAGAATCGGCGACGGCGTAGCTGATGCACTGGCGGCCGGCCTCTTTGAAACGGGCCACGTAGTACAGGATGTATTCGTCGCCGCGCTGGAGGACGCTGGGCGCCCAGGTGAGACTCGCCAGGCTCTGCGCCCAGGCGGGCAGCTTGGGCAGGGCGTCGCCGTCCTGCCCGGCGCGTTCCCAGGTAAAGAGATCGGGCGAATGGAGGACCTGGATGTTGCGGCCGGCGCTGTTGGTCGAGTAGGCGTAGTAGCCGTCGTCCGTCGGGAGGACAAAGGGATCGGGAAAGTCGCGATCGAAGACCGGATTGGTGTAGGTTGGTAGCGCCGGTGGGGCGGGTAAATCGACAACAGGCGCCGGCAGGGGACGCACGGGCGCACACGCAGAAAGCAGCGTGATGGTAAGCAGCACGGCGGCGAATCGTTTCAGTGGATGGTGGATGGTTGTATATAGATGACGCATGATTGCAGCGCGTATGTCCCCGGGACCTGCGAACGCAGGCGTTCGCTTAAGGTCCCGGGGACATGAGGGGCAAGTGTTGCAGCTAGGCGGGCTGCGAACGGGTCGTCAAGACCGTAAACGAGAGCGGCGGCAGCTGCAGCGTGGCCTTGCCATCGACGATGGCAGGCGGCTCGATGGACTTGGCCCGCAAGCGGTCGGGCTCGTCCCACGTGTTGACTTCCTTGACGTCGGTGCCGGTCAGCTGCCAGGCTGCGGCGATGCAGTCGGGGCTGCCGCTTTGCCACACGACCTCGGTGACAACCGCGTCGGTCTGGCTGCGGTTGACGACGAAGATTGCGCCTTCGCCGCTGGACTCGTCGTAGCTGGCGGATACGTCGAGGGCAGGCACAAAGTCGAACTCCTTGGTCTCAACCTGGGGGCCCTTGACGGCTACGTCGAGGGCGCTGCCGCGGGCGTTGTTGCTCACCAGCTTAAAGACGTCGAACGAGGGGAACTTGAGCAGCCCGTCGCTCTTGGTGTGCATCCAGGAGATCACGTTGACGATCTGCGCGACGCAGGCAACCTTGAGCACGTCGGCCTTGCGCAGGAAGACGTTGAGCCACTGGCCGACGACCAGGGCGTCTTCGAGGTTGTACTGCTCCTCGGCCAGGTGGGGGGCCTCGGTCCAGCCGCCCTTGGTTGGGTCGCCCTTGTACCAGACCTGCCACTCATCCCACGAGAGGTAGACGTCGTGTTTGCTGCGGCGCTTGGCTTTGACATAACGCGCCGTGGCGGCCAGCGTATCGACATACTCTTCAAAGAGCAGGGCGTTGGCCAGGTAGCTGGCAGTGTCGTTGGACTTATTGCTGGCGTAGTAGTGAATCGACAGGTAGTCGACCTGTTCGTAGGCGATTTCGAGCGCGATGCGGTCCCACTGGGGATAAGTGGGCATGCGATCATTCGAGGAGCCGCAGAGCACCGTCTTGATCGTCGGGTCGTGCCACTTCATGATCTTGGCGGCTTCCATGGCTTTTGCGCCGTATTCGGCGGCTTGGAGCGCGCCGATCTGCCAGGGGCCGTCCATTTCATTGCCGACGCACCAGAGGGGGACGTCATGTGGATCGTGGTAGCCATGTGCGGCGCGCAGGTCGCCGAAGTAGGTGCCGACGGGGGCGTTGCAGTACTCGACGAGGTCGCCTGCGGCCTGCGGCGTGCCGGTGCCCATGTTGACGCCCAGCATGGGGATGGCGTCGATCTTGCGGCAGAACTCGATAAACTCGTTGGTGCCGAACTGGTTGGTTTCGATCGACTGCCAGGCGAGTTCACGGCGGCGCGGGCGCTGCTCCTTGGGGCCGACGCCGTCGAGCCAGTTATAGCCGCTGAGGAAGTTGCCGCCGGGGTAGCGGATGGTCGTGTACTTCTGCTCGCGCAGGGCGTCGAGCACGTCGGTGCGGAAGCCCTGCGCGTCCGCCAGCGGCGACTTGGGGTCATAGATGCCCTCGTAGACGCAGCGGCCCATGTGTTCGACGAAGCCGCCGAAGAGCAGGGGTGAAATCTCCGCAATTGTGCGGTTGGTATCCAGGTAGATGGAGGCGGTGTTGTTAGACATGTAATGCTTTGTTCCCTTTTGGTACGTAGGTCACGCCGTCGACGTGATCATGCTTTGTTTCCCCTACTGCCCAGCCATACCGGTGGTCGTAATGCCGGCGATGATCTGGCGCTGGAAAATAATGTAAAAGATGAGGACGGGCACCGAGGCGACAAACGCACCGGCGAACGCCAGGCCGCGCTGGATATAGCTGCCCTGTTGGAGCACCACCAGGCCGATCGGCAGCGTCAGGTTCGCCTGTTTGTTGAGTACGATCAGCGGCCAAAATAGGTCATTCCACAAGCCGAGGAAAGTGAAGATGGAAAGCGCGACCAGCGCGCCGCGCACCAGCGGCAGGCAGATCTGCCAGTAGATGCGGAACCGGTTGGCGCCGTCGACGCGTGCCGCATCCTCCAACTCCTTGGGGACGGAATAGAAGTGCTGGCGCAGCAGGAAGATACCGGTCACCGAGGCTGCTGCTGGCCACCAGATGGCGTGGTAGGTGTCGAGCAGGCCTAACGTGCGCAGCAGCAGAAAGGCGGGGATCAGGGTGATGGCCGCCGGGATCATCAGGCTGAAAAGCAGGAGCGAAAAGAGAAAGCCCTTACCGGGAAACTCAAGGCGGGCAAAGGCATAGCCGCTGAGCGATGACAGCAAGGAGAATGATCACGGTGCCGACACTGGCCACCAACAGGCTGTTGCCAAACCAGCGGGCCAGGGGCAGCAGCGGGTCGGCAAAGATCTTCTGAAAGTTCTGCAGCGTCGGCGGTATTGGGATCCAGCGGATCGGCAGAATTGAACTGGTTGGCCTCGGTCGTAAAGGCCATCGAGAACATGTACAGCAGCGGAATGATGATGATAAAGGACAGCGGGAGGAAAATCAGCCACATCAGGATCGCCCGCTTCGTCTCCCTACTCATTCCTCTTTTGCCCCGACGGCCGGTTGACAGTGGTAGTTGCAGCCATGATAGATAATTCCCTCCTGATGGCCTAGTACTCTGCGCGGCGGCGCATGAGTGAGAACAGGACGATCGTTACGGCGATCATAATGAGCGCCAGGACGACCGAAATCGCCGACGCATAGCCGTAGCGGAAGTACTTCCACGCCGTTTCATACAGGTATTGCACGACGGAGCGCGAGGCGTTGCCCGGTCCGCCGCCGGTGATGATGTAGGGCTGGGCAAAGACCTGCATGTGGGCGATAAACTGGGTAACGACGACAAACAACATCGTCGGCATGATCAAGGGAATGGTGATACTTCGGAACGATCGGAGCACGCCGGCGCCGTCGATCTTGGCGGCTTCATAGAGCTGCTCCGGAATACCGTGCAGACCGGCGACAAAAACGAGCATGGGGAAGCCAAAGGTCCACCAGACGGTCGTCAGCGACAGAACGGGAATGATCAGCGTGGGGTCGCTGACCCAGTTGATGCGCGGGAAGCCGAGCACATTGACAAAGTAGTAGTTAATGATACCGAGCTGCGGCTCCCAAATGCGAATGGCGATGATGCCCAGCACGGAAACGGACAAGATGCCGGGGGCATAGAAGAGGACGCGCATGAAGTCGCTGCCCGCAAAGCGATGTTTCAGCCCCGCCGCCACCACCAGCGCCAATAGCACGTTTATGACGACAGTCAAGATCATGAACCAGAACGTGTTGCGCAGGACCTGCCAAAAGACCTGATCATTGAACAGCGCCTCGTAGTTGGCCAGGCCAAGGTAGCGCTGATCTGTGAGCATGATCTTCCAGTCGAAGAGGCTGATCTGTAAGCCGCGGAAGATCGGGTAGAGTAGGAATAGAGTGAAGAGGATGAAGTGCGGCAAGATGAAGAGATAGTTAGGCAGCTGGCTGCGCAGTGTCTTCCATTTCCGGCTCTTGGCGGCTGGGGGCGCACTCTTGGATGCCGCAGCGGCAGTGGACGTGGCCATAGTGATTCTCTCCAGGCTCAGATGTATGAACCGCAGGCCGGCGCACGGCATACGTGCACCGGCCTGCAATAATCATGACAAAGGACTAGGGGCGATCCAGAATTGCCTGGACTGCCGTGTTGCCATCAGTCAGGGCCGGGCGACATTTGCATCGCAGGTGGCAAGCGCATTGCCCACCGCGGTCTCCCATGCGGTCTGGATTTCGATGAAGCGCGGGCTGGATGTGTCGGTGCGGCCGAACTGGTTGAACTGGTCGGCAGCGACGGCGACCGACTTGATCGCCTGCACGTCGGCCTCAGCCTGCACGGACTTCAGAGCGGGAACCTGGCCGGAGGTGGCCCAGTACGCGCCGTTCTCGACGAGGTACTTGACCATGGCGTAGGCCTGTTCGCGGCCCGTGTCATCGACGCCGGTCGGAACCGAGAAGATGTGCGAGTCGAACTTGACAGCCTGCTTGCCGTCCGGAGCATAGGAGTTGAGGAACATGGGCTCAGTCACGGCCGCCACTTCCGGCCGATCGCGCATGTACCCGCCCGTCCATGTGCCTTCCCACCAGATCGCGAATCTGGTTGTTCTGGTACGGCTCGCCGCCGTAGGGGGTCCCCGTCTGGTACGGGTTCATGACGTGGTACTTGCACATCAAGTCCTGGATGTACTGGATGGCTGCGACCGATTCGGGGCTGTCGAGGGTGGCCTTGGTGACGTCCTCGTTGACCACGCCGCCGCCAAACTGCCACAGGATGCTCGGCACGGTGAAGCGCGGCCATGTCCAATAGGTCGCCCACACCTGCACGTTATCCTTGTCAAAGCCTTCTTCGTTCGGGTGCTTGCCGTTCACGTCGGTCGTGATCTTCTGCGCCCAGTCGATGAACTCGGTGCCGTTCTTGGGCAGGTTCGTGGGGTCGAGCCCGGCGTCCTTGATAACCTTGGTGTTGACCCAGGCCAGCCAGCCGTGATTGTCGAACGGCACGGCCATGGTCTTGCCGTCCGTCGAGATCGCGTTGATGAGCACTTCGTTAAACTGGTCCTTGGTCACGCCGCTGGTCTCATAGAAGTTGTCCATGGACTCCATCAAGCCCTCGGCCGCCATCTGCTGGACTTCACCGGCATGGAAGATGACCAGGTCCGGGGGGGAACCGGCCGCAACGGCGGTCGGATACTTCTGGAAGAAGAGGTCCCACGGAATGCCCTGCGACTCGAAGCAGGCTTCGGGGTTCGCCGTAGCGTACTGCTGCAGCATCTCGGCAAAGACGGCGCCATCGGACCCCGTCAGGCCGTGCCAGATGCGCATGGGGTCGTCGCACTGGCCGAAGGCGTTGACGACCGGAGTGGGCTCGGGCGTCGGAGCATTGGGATCGACCGTGGCTTCCGCCGCGGTGTCTGCTGCTGGTGCAGCTGCGCCGGTGTCGGCGGCCGGGGCAGCGGGTGCGCCGCCTGCGCAGGCACCCAGCACTAGCGCCACTAGCACTAGCAAGGCAAATACTGAGGACAGCTTTCGCATAGTGTTCTCCTTATGCGTAAGTTAGGAAAGAATAACGACTGTAAAACACTCACACTCTATTGTTGGAAAACGCAGTGGTAATCCTGCGCTGCAACCAAGATTGGTGCTGCCCTGCCAGGCGAACCGTTCGCTCACGTCGACTCGCGTATGACCAACCGGCACGGTACCTCGAAGCGGCGGCCGGGGCCGGAGTATTCTCCCAGGATGCGCTCAAAGAGGGCGGCCGCCAGCCGCTCGCCCATCTCACCTGGGTACTGCGCCACCGTTGTCAGTCGCGGCCTCACCCAGGAGGCGGCCGGAATATCGTCAAAGCCCACTACGGCAACGTCCTGGGGCACGCGCAGCCCTCGCTGCTGCGCCGCGTCCAGCGCGCCGATCGCCATCAGGTCGTTACAGACAAATACGGCGGTGGGGGGCATCGGCAGATCCAGCAGCCGCTGCATGGCCTGAAAGCCGCTCTCCAGCGACCAGTCGCCGAACTGCTCGTAACCGGCCGGAATGGTGAGCTCAGCACGCTCGATGGCCTTGTGGTAGGCCGCCTGGCGTCGAACGGCCGCCGAGAAGGATTGGGCGACGCCGATAAAGCCGATGCGTGTGTGGCCCTTATCCGTGTGTAACCAAGTGATCGTGTCGTCGGTCGCCTGCCCATCGTCGCCAAAGGCAACATCCACCTGGGGATGTGGATATGTGCTGGCCGACTACGCCGATCGCGGCGCCCGTACGCTCTATCAGGTCGTCAAGTTCCTCGTCGCTCAGATGATAGGGCACAACCAGCACGCCGTCCACGGGGCGGCGGATCACCGACTCGAGGAAGTGCTGTTCGCTTACCTGCATGTGATCCGAATTGGCGACCATCACGTCGTAGCGATGGCTGTAGGCGACGTCCTGGACGGCGCGGATGATCGGGTGGTAGAACGGGTTGGTGATGTCGGCCACCATAATGGCAACCATGCGTGTCTTTTGGCCGCGCAGGCTGCCGGCGTGCAGGTTGGGTTGATAGCCGAGCTGCTCGACCGCCTTCAACACACGTTCGCGTGTCTTCTCGCCGATCGGGATCGTATCGGTGGCGCCGCTGAGAACGCGCGAAACCGTGCTCTGCGAGACTCTTGCCAGCTTGGCAACGTCGCGCATGGTGACGGGCGTCGTGCGTTGTGGGCGGTTCCGAACAGTCATGGGCAAGAATGGGTCGCCATTAAAACGTTTTAATTCAGGGCGCAAAAAATAACGCGCCGGCTGCACACTGGATATTTTTGACAACTGACTGAATGAAATCGATTTTCGCTGATTTATGCAATCGTATGCGGTGAATCGTACTCTAGCACACGTTTGCAGCGCCGTCAAGGGGGAAAATTGAAAATTTCCAGGGCTTTATTCGCTGCGGCCAGCGCCGCCGACTGCTACAGTCGAGACGAGGACAGAGGCTTGGACGCTGGCAGGTACCTCCAGGAGGTGGATCGCCCCCGCGTGCCTGGCTCGCCCCAAGCCACCTTGCCTGCCTGCAGCTCGGTGGGGCGAGCCTCGCACGGTTTTGCCTGCACCGGCAGCAGCCAAAATCCTGCAACGCACCCAATTTGGAATTTTCGAGACTCACTCACTGCGGCCGGCGCCGCCGACTGCTACGGTAGAGACGAGGACGGTGGCTTGGACGCGGGTGGAGCCGGTCGGAATCCAGGCCGGTTGGCCGCCAAAGTCTATGCGCCACCAACGGTTGTCAACGCTTCTGCCAAGCAGGGGGAACTGTTCGCCAGGTTGCGCTGAAGTCAGCATCAAGTACTCGTCGCCGGGACCGCTGCGCACGTCGGCTGCCGTCGTAATAACAACCAATGCCTCGGCGACATGGTGGGGTATGCCTTGCCGTAGGTGACTGGCGGAGACGGCAGAAGTGCGCACGGCTGCCACAGAGAGCAGCGCCAGGAGCAAGAGACCGACGATCCATATCCTGTTGGATTGCAGCGCAAGCGACATTGCCCCTCCGTTTCCCTTTGCTACGGGCAGGCCCAGTAACGTCTTCGTCAACGGCCGGTCCTATTCAATAAAGAGTGCTTGCTATACAGGATAAGGAATGTGCCGCATCTGTACCACGCATACGGTTACAGAAAAAGATACAGGTGGAGGCATGGATTATGAGAATGCGCTGAGAGCACACGCCACAAACCGCGAGAACCCTAACCATACAAATAGCACTTCACTGTTCGTTGCTCAACCTGCACGTCAGGAGGATCAGCCGTGCGGCAGATATCCATCACACGCGGACAGCGACCAGCGAACTTGCACCCCACTCTGCTAAATTCCTTGGCTTCGGTCGCTCCAAGGTCAATGTGCGCAGCCCACGCCGCTTTTTCATTGGGCTGCGGTTTCGGGATCGACTCCTTTAGCAGTTGTGAATAGGGGTGGAGTGGCTGATCCAGCACTTGTTCAACTGGGCCCGCTTCCACGACATAGCCACGGAGCATGATTGCAATCCGATCACTGATGTAGTACGCCGTGGCCAGGTCATGGGTCACATAAATGACACTCACCTGCTGCTCATCGCGCAGCTTGCGGAATAGATTCACAATTTCCATGCGCAGCGAAGCGTCGACCATCGAAACCGGCTCATCCGCCAGGATCAGACGGGGCTTTGGGATCAGCGCCCGGGCGACCGATATGCGCTGGATCTGCCCACCCGAAAGTTCGTGGGGGTAACGCTTGGTCACCTCGTCCAATGACAGGCCCACGTTACGCAGTGCTTCATCCACGATGGGGACAGCATCGTGCTGGTTGCGCGCCATTCCGAAGTTGGTGGCGGTTTCAAACAGATAGGTGTCGACGTGCCGCAGCGGGCTGAAGGTCTCAAAGGGGTTCTGGAACACCGGCTGGACCTTCTTCATAAACTCTTTGAAGTCGCTCCGTTTACGAATGGTCGCTAGATTGCGGCCGTCGAAAAACACGTTGCCCCTGGTGGGGTCGAGGTCACGCAGCAGCAGGCGCGAGAGCGTAGTCTTGCCGCTCCCACTTTCCCCGGCCAGGGTGTAAATCTCGGGTTTATCGCGCTCGAGCGAGAACGATATGTCGTTGACAGCCACGATGCGCGTGCCGCTAAACATATTGCCCGTGTGAAACTCGACGGTGACGTGCTGAACATCGAGCAGCTTGGTATCTGTGTTCATTGCGCGCCATCCTTGACCAGGTGGCAGGCCACGCGGTGGCGCGGGGCGACCTCAAGTATCTCGGGCACTTCTGTCCGGCATATATCCATGGCAAACGGGCAGCGCGGGTGGAAACGGCAGCCCGTCGGCGGGTTGGCCAGATTGGGGGGCGCACCTTTGAGGCTGGCCTTCGTCGACCGTTCCCCGATCACGGGCAGCGAGCTGACCAGGTGCTGGGTATAGGGATGGAGCGGCGCGGCAAATATGTTCTCGGTCGGCGCCTCCTCCACAATGCGGCCGGCGTACATGATCATCAACCGGTCAGCGACATTGGCGTGTACGGCAATATCATGGGTTACGAGCAACACGGTATTGCCGCTTTCGGCCTGGATTTCCTTGATGGTCTGCAACACACCGCGCTGCACTACCACGTCCAGTGCCGTGGTGGGCTCATCGGCGATGATCAGGCTGGGCTGGAACACGGTGGCCAGGGCAATCGCCACGCGCTGCCGCATGCCGCCCGAAAGCTGGTGCGGGTACGCGTTCAACACGTCGTTGGTCAGGCCTAGGCGATTGATGTGCGCTTCGGTCGCGGCGAGGAAGTTCCTTCTGTCCTTGATGGGCTGATGCGAATCGACGATGTCCTCGAAGGTCTTGATCACCTTGCGCACCGGGTTCAGCACGCTCATCGATCCCTGCATGACATACGATATTTCCTTCCAGCGGATGTTCTCGCGCAGCTCAACCTGCGAAATCTTCAGCATATCGATTTCGCCGAAGCCGAACTGATAGTTGACGCTCCCCGATTGTGCCTTTAGCGGGGGCTTGATCGAGCCGGAGATCACTTTGATCAGCGTCGTCTTGCCACAGCTTGACTCGCCCGCTACCCCATAAATCTCGTTGGGATAGAGTTCGAAGGAGACGCCGTCGACGGCGCGCACCGTCCGCGAAATTCCATAGACCTCGGTCTGGTAATAAGCGCTTAGGTTCTGGACGCTCAGTAAGGGCACGGGTCAGCCTCCTATCAACCTTAGACGTGTGCGCGGATCAGTATATTCGTTAAGGCTCGAGAAGAGGAGGTGCAAACCGAGGAACAGAATTACGGCCACCAACACTGGCGCCGCGATCCACCACCAATTGCCGGCCACCAACGCCCCATGCTGATTGGCCCAGTAGAGAGCGGTCCCCAAAGTAGGTGTGCCCAGGTCCGTCAGGCCGAGGACGCTCAGCGTCACTTCCATGCCGATCGCCCACAGCATATTGTTGATGGTGGTGGCGAAGACGATGGGCATGACAAAGGGCAGGTGCTGGTGGCGCGTGATCCAGAACGGGCTGACCCCGGAATAGACCGCGGTGCGTGAAAACGAGCGTTCCTTCAGACTCAGCACCTGGGAGCGGATCAGGCGCGCATCCCACGGCCAGCCAAACAAGCCCAGGATCACGCCCAAGAAAAACAGATTCATCTGTGCGCGCAGCAGAAAGCTGAGCAAAATGAGGATGGGCAGCAGCGGTATGACCACGAAGCTGTCATTGATCGCCATCAGCCCATTGTCGATCCCCCCGCCCCGGTACCCGGCAGTCAGGCCAACGGAGATGGCGATGATGCGCGACACGGTCGCGGCCACTGCTGCCATCAGGATCGAGTTACGGACGGCAAATGTCATCCACCAGAAGATATCCTGACCACGCGAACTGGTGCCGAAGATGTGTTCCAGCGACGGGGGGGCATCCATGGCAACCACGAAAGACTTGTTTGGATCATCCGGCGAGACGAATGACAAAAGTATCATCCCTCCCACTGCGCCCAGGAAAACACAAGCCATGCGGAAGCGGCCGTCGTATTTGAACAGATCACGAAATACTTTGAACATGGTTCGAACTCCTATTGATACCGCACCCGCGGATCGAACAGTGGATAGATCAAGTCCATGATAAAGACGCAGGTAGCAACACCAATGATGGAATAAATGGCGATGCCCATGATTAAAGAGTAGTCGTTTCTGTAAACGGCCTGGACGGTTAGCATGCCCATGCCTGGGTAGCCAAAGACCACCTCCATGATGAGGGCGCCACTAAAGACAGTGCCGAGCGACAAGGCCAGTCCAGTGAGTTGGGGCAGCAATGCATTGCGACTCACGTAATGGAACAGGATTTTGTTCTCTTTAATACCGGCGGTTTCGGCATAAACTACATAGTCCTCGGAGATAATATTGGAGGTGAGTGACTTCATGCCAAGAAACCAGCCTCCAAACCCGATGAGGACCAGCGTAAGAAATGGCAGCGCCGCGTGCCAGAGATACGTCTGCGCAAACTCCAGGGAGAGATTGGGACGCGTCCCGACTGGGTAGGCGCCGCTGAATGGGAAGATTGGTATGAAGTAGGAAAACACCACCAGCAAAACCAGGGCCACAACATAGTACGGAATCGGGCGCACCGCCTGGCTCAGCATATCGATCGCAAAAATCGTTTTGTGTTTGGGATAGTAGCTGCTCAGCACGCCAAACAGGTTGCCAAGTACCCACGAAACAATCACGGCGCTTAACAAAAGGCCCAGGGTCCACGGCAAGGCGCGGCCGATCAACTCGGTGACCGGTGTTGGAAACGTAGAGAGCGAGGGTCCGAGGTCGCCACGAAGTAACCGGCCCCAGAACGCCACATATTGCTCGAACGGACTGCCCGACAACCCGTACAACTCGGTCAGCGCAGTGCGCAGGTCGGCGATGGCCGCCGGATCGATCGCAGACCCACTCGAAGTGATCATGCTAATCTGTGCTTCAACCGGGCTTAAGGGTGAGAGCCGGGGAATAACAAAGACGGCCGTGATACCAATAAAACAAACGGTGAGATATTGAAGGATTCGTGGAAATAAATATTCTTCACCTTGCCCGTTTCTACAACATAGCCACGAAGCATAATCGCGATCCGATCGCTGATGTAATACGCCGTGGCCAGGTCATCGGTCACATAAATGACACTTACCTGCTGTTCATCGCGCAGTTTGCGGAATAGATTCACTATTTCCATGCGCAGCGAAGCGTCCACCATCGAAACCGGTTCATCCGCCAGGATCAGCCGGGGCTTCGGAATCAGCGCCCGGGCTACCGATATGCGCTGGATCTGCCCACCCGAGAGTTCGTGCGGATAACGCTTGGCCACCTCTTCCAGTGACAGCCCCACGTTGCGCAGTGCTTCATCCACGATCGGGGCCGCCTCGCGCTGGTTGCGCGCCATCCCAAAGTTGGTGGCGGTTTCAAATAGGTAGGTATCGACGTGCCGCAGCGGGCTGAAGGTCTCAAATGGGTTCTGGAATACCGGCTGGACCTTCTTCATAAACTCTTTGAAGTCGCTCCGCTTACGGATCGTTGCTAGATTGCGACCTTCGAAAAACACGTTGCCCGTTGTGGGGTCCAGGTCGCGCAGCAGCAGGCGCGAGAGCGTGTCTTGCCGCTTCCACTTTCACCGGCCAAGGTGTAAATCTCGGGTTTATCGCGCTCGAGCGAGAACGATATGTCGTTGACAGCCACGATGCGCGTGCCGCTAAACATATTGCCCGTGTGAAACTCGACGGTGACGTGCTGAACATCGAGCAGCTTGGTATCTGTGTTCATTGCGTCGCCATCCTTGACCAGGTGGCAGGCCACGCGGTGGCGCGGGGCGACCTCGAGCATCTCGGGCACTTCTGTCCGGCATATGTCCATGGCAAACGGGCAGCGCGGGTGGAAACGGCAGCCCGTCGGCGGGTTGGCCAGGTTGGGGGGCGCACCTTTCAGGCTGGCCTTCGTCGACCGTTCCCCGATCACGGGCAGCGAGCTGACCAGGTGCTGGGTGTAGGGATGGAGCGGCGCGGCGAATATGTTCTCGGTCGGGGCCTCCTCCACAATGCGGCCGGCGTACATGATCATCAACCGGTCAGCGACATTGGCGTGTACGGCAATATCATGGGTTACGAGCAACACGGTATTGCCGCTTTCGGCCTGGATTTCCTTGATGGTCTGCAACACGCCGCGCTGCACTACCACGTCCAGTGCCGTGGTGGGCTCATCGGCGATGATCAGGCTGGGCTGGAACACGGTGGCCAGGGCAATCGCCACGCGCTGCCGCATGCCACCCGAAAGCTGGTGCGGGTACGCGTTCAACACGTCGTTGGTCAGGCCTAGGCGATTGATGTGCGCTTCGGTCGCGGCGAGGAAGTTCCTTCTGTCCTTGATGGGCTGATGCGAATCGACGATGTCCTCGAAGGTCTTGATCACCTTGCGCACCGGGTTCAGCACGCTCATCGATCCCTGCATGACATACGATATTTCCTTCCAGCGGATGTTCTCGCGCAGCTCAGCCTGCGAAATCTTCAGCATATCGATTTCGCCGAAGCCGAACTGATAGTTGACGCTCCCCGATTGTGCCTTTAGCGGGGGCTTGATCGAGCCGGAGATCACTTTGATCAGCGTCGTCTTGCCACAGCTTGACTCGCCCGCTACCCCATAAATCTCGTTGGGATAGAGTTCGAAGGAGACGCCGTCGACGGCGCGCACCGTCCGCGAAATTCCATAGACCTCGGTCTGGTAATAAGCGCTTAGGTTCTGGACGCTCAGTAAGGGCACGGGTCAGCCTCCTATCAACCTTAGACGTGTGCGCGGATCAGTATATTCGTTAAGGCTCGAGAAGAGGAGGTGCAAACCGAGGAACAGAATTACGGCCACCAACACCGGCGCCGCGATCCACCACCAATTGCCGGCCACCAACGCCCCATGCTGATTGGCCCAGTAGAGCGCGGTCCCCAAAGTAGGCGTGCCCAGGTCCGTGAGGCCGAGGACGCTCAGCGTCACTTCCATGCCGATCGCCCACAGCATGTTGTTGATGGTGGTGGCGAAGACGATGGGCATGACAAAGGGCAGGTGCTGGTGGCGCGTGATCCAGAACGGGCTGACCCCCGAATAGACCGCGGTGCGTGAAAACGAGCGTTCCTTCAGACTCAGCACCTGGGAGCGGATCAGGCGTGCATCCCACGGCCAGCCAAACAAGCCCAGGATGACGCCCAGGAAAAACAGATTCATCTGTGCGCGCAGCAGAAAGCTGAGCAAGATGAGGATGGGCAGCAGCGGTATGACCACGAAGCTGTCATTGATCGCCATCAGCCCATTGTCGATCCCCCCGCCCCGGTACCCGGCAGTCAGGCCAACGGAGATGGCGATGATGCGCGACACGGTCGCGGCCACTGCCGCCATCAGGATCGAGTTACGGACGGCAAATGTCATCCACCAGAAGATATCCTGACCACGCGAACTGGTGCCGAAGATGTGTTCCAGTGACGGGGGGGCATCCATGGCAACCACGAAAGATTTGTTTGGATCATCCGGCGAGACAAATGATAAAAGGATCATCCCTCCCACTGCGCCCAGGAAAACACAAGCCATGCGGAAGCGGCCGTCGTATTTGAACAGATCACGAAATACTTTGAACACGGTTCGAACTCCTATTGATACCGCACCCGCGGATCGAACAATGGATAGATCAAATCCATGATAAAGACGCAGGTAGCAACACCGATGATGGAGTAGATGGCGATGCCCATGATTAAAGAATAGTCGTTTCTGTAAACGGCCTGGACGGTTAGCATGCCCATGCCTGGGTAGCCAAAGACCACCTCCATGATGAGGGCGCCACTAAAGACAGTGCCGAGCGACAAGGCCAGTCCAGTGAGTTGGGGCAGCAATGCATTGCGACTCACGTAATGGAACAGGATTTTGTTCTCTTTGATCCCGGCGGTCTCGGCATAAACTACATAGTCCTCGGAGATAATATTGGAGGTGAGTGACTTCATGCCGAGAAACCAACCTCCAAACCCGATGAGGACCAGCGTAAGAAATGGCAGCGCCGCGTGCCAGAGATACGTCTGCGCAAACTCCAGGGAGAGATTGGGACGCGTCCCGACTGGGTAGGCGCCGCTGAATGGGAAGATTGGTATAAAGTAGGAAAACACCACCAGCAAAACCAGGGCCACAACATAGTACGGGATCGGGCGTACCGCCTGGCTCAGCATATCGATCGCAAAAATCGTTTTGTGTTTGGGATAGTAGCTGCTCAGCACGCCAAACAGGTTGCCAAGTACCCACGAAACAATCACGGCGCTTAACAAAAGGCCCAGGGTCCACGGCAAGGCGCGGCCGATCAACTCGGTGACCGGTGTTGGAAACGTAGAGAGCGAGGGTCCGAGGTCGCCACGAAGTAACCGGCCCCAGAACGCCACATATTGCTCGAACGGACTGCCCGACAACCCGTACATACTCGGTCAGCGCAGTGCGCAGGTCGGCGATGGCCGCCGGATCGATCGCAGACCCACTCGAAGTGATCATGCTAATCTGTGCTTCAACCGGGCTTAAGGGTGAGAGCCGGGGAATAACAAAGACCGCCGTGATACCAATAAAACAAACGGTGAGATATTGAAGGATTCGTGGAAATAAATAGCCCAACAAAAACTTTCGCATTGGAACCCCTCCGCAAAAAAAAGCCTCTCCACAGCGGATGTGGCAACCGCAACCGCTGTGGAGAGGAAACACAAAGCTAATGCTCTTCTGCCTCGATCATCGCGTATGATCCCCTGTCCTGAACCAGGCCGCGACAGCATCTATGCAGCGGCAAGGTTATGCCTCCTGTGGCTTGACCTTGACGTACATATACTTCGTATTCGCCCAGTTCGGCACCGGGTCCGTATAGGGATCCTCCGAAGTCGGGAAGCCTTGCCAATACGTCGTATCACACACGGTGAAGACGTTGTAAGCCATCAGTGGGGTGATTGGCATCTCTGCCGCTGCGAGCTTGATGAACTCCTGGCCGAGCTCGATGCCCTTCGGGTCGTCGAAGCTGACCTTCTGGATCTCCTCAATGATCGCGTCGAGCTCAGGGTTCTTCCAGCGCATGTTGTTGCTGCCCGCTGACTGTTCGCCGCTCGGTTTGTAGAACTTCGAGTGCCAGGACGAGAGGAAGAAGGACAGGTCAGGATGCCCACCCCAGGTCTCAATCGTCCAGGCCAGGTTGGCGCTGTAGTTACCCTGTTGCATGATTGGCCAAGGCGATGCTTGCGAGTCAAGCAGGGTGTCGATGCCAAATTCCTTCCAGCACTCGACTACCATGCTGGCACAGCGGTTCATCGTCGGGTTGGTCTCATTCATGCTCATCATGGGCACTTTGAACGGTGAACCATCGGGAAGCTGCCAGGTGCCCGACCCGTCGCGCTTCATGCCGGCGTCCAGCATCAACTGCTCGGCGGCCTTGACATCGTACTTCCACCAGCCACCGCCGATAGACTTCTTGATTTCCGCGGGATCTGTGGGTACCAGGTCGCCCAGGGTCTTGCGCGCCTCTTCGGCAATGCGGTTGCAGGCTTCCGGGTCAAAGGCCGTGTACGGCGTTCCGCCGACATCGATCGTGAAGTTATGCAACCAGTCTTCCAGCGGATCGAAGTAGTACTGGGGGTACATCCCGGTGGGCGGGACATGGATCGCGGAGATCGTCGCCGCGCCGCGATAGGAAGCCATAGCAACGCGCACGATGTCAATAGCCAGCGTCAGAGCCCAGCGCACTTCCTTCTTGTCCAAGCCGGGGACTTCGTTGTTGTAGATCACGGCCGGCAGGGTGGGATCGGGATGTGCCCAGGGGAACGACTTGAACCAGCCTACGGAACTCGGGCTTTTCTGCGCCAGGGTGATGCGGCCTTCCGGGGTGATATCGTGGATCACATCCAGGTCGTGTTGCATCTGGGCGATCACGCGCTTGTCACTGGGGCCGGGGTCGATGTACATGGCGTACTTGGGGCCGGGTTCGCCAAAGCGACCGAGCGAGGTTTTCTGCCAGTCTTCGCGGCGCTGCCACAGGTACCAGGATCCGTTGGGATCGAAGTCCTTGAGGGTATACGCGCTGAGGCTGACCGGCGGATTGAACTTGAACGCCAGCGGATCGGCCTCCTTCTCAAAGATGTGCTTGGGCATCATAAAGACGGCGCCCCAGCGCACGGTGAAGAAAGCATGGAAGCGCGAGTTTGGCTCTTTCAGGGTAAAGACGACCGTATACTTGTCCGGCATTTCCATTTTTTCGACATTGCCGTTGAACGTGCCGGTAGAGTTGAAGCCTGGCGTCTTCATCTGCACGTCGACGGTATAGTACAGGTCGTCGGCCGTGAACTCCACGCCGTCGCTCCAATACAGCCCCTCGCGGAGTTTGACGGTCATCTCGGTAAAGTCTTCGTTGTAAATCGGCTTCTCAGCCGCCAACGCGTTGTCCCAAACGCCATCGATGCCCGCGTCGGGGTCGATATACCACAATGCGTCGAGTGCGATCTGCTGTAAACCGGTTGAAGCAGTCTGACTTCCGGGCCGCCAGCGGTTAAAGTCATCTGCCGGAGTGACGCGCCCGGTTGGGTTCTCAAGGATCAGGGTTTCGTTGCGGGGCACGCCCGGCTGAATTTCCTTCGCCCCTGCTGCTGCCGCTGCTGCCCACCTGCTGCTGCCCTGCCGCTGCGCCTCCCGGTGCGCCTCCCGGTGGTGGGAGCCGCGCAGGCAGACAGGGCTGCAGCACCAGCGGCAAATACCGCCGCTGGCTTCAAGAAGTCGCGTCTCGTACTCGTGTATCTTTCCATTTTTTTCCTCCTACTGGGATCAAGCAAGATATTGATTCGATTGCACCGGCGCGTGCCAGTACAGTACGAAATGATTCGCAAGGGAACGGCTAAACCTATTTATTTGAGGCGGGCAGCAAGAAAACGCCAACGCACAGAGGACAATCTGTGAGTTGTGGGAACAGATTATCTTCAGTGAAAATACGCAACAAATATGCAATTGCGTTGCCGCGGAAGCGCACACCTGGATAAGTTGCAGAAGCTGAATTTGATCGGGCTAGGCAAGAACGAGTATAGCAGGAGCCATGCCTGATTGTCAACAGTTAAAACGTTTTGATCTCGACGCAAACGTGTGCTAGACTACAGACGATGACTATCTCCGCCACCGTTTACGTCGACCCGCATCGCGGCAGCAAGCCATACGACCGCATGCTCTTTGGCCAATTTCTCGAGCATTTCCACCGCCAGGTCTACGGCGGCGTCTTCGACCCTGGCTCCCCTCTGGCTGATGCCGACGGTTTCCGCACCGACGTGATCGCCGCTCTGCGCGAACTGCGCGTGCCGGTCGTGCGCTGGCCCGGGGGCTGCTTTGTCAGCGCTTACCACTGGCTGCATGGCGTCGGCCACGAGCGCAAGCCCAGCTATGACAAGGCCTGGCGCGTCGAAGACCCCAACACGTTCGGCACGGACGAGTTTGTCGCTTGGTGTCGCAAAATTGGGGCGGAACCTTACATCTGCACCAATGCCGGCACCGGAACGCCCGAGGAGATGAGCGACTGGGTCGAATACTGTAACCTGCCGGCGGCCGGCCGCTGGGCACGGCTGCGCCAGGCCAATGGCCATACGCGCGCCGCACGACGTCCGCTATTGGTCCATCGGCAACGAGAACTACGGCGACTGGGAGATGGGCGCCAAGACGGCGGCGGAATGGGGCCGCTTTGTGGCCGAGTCGGCCAAGATGATGAAGCGTGTTGACCCGTCAATCCAGCTGCTCGCAGCGGCGCTGGCCGACGTGGACTGGACGCTCAACCTGCTGCGCCAGGCGGGCAGCTACCTGGACATGGTCTCTATCCACGGCTATTACGATCCGCTGTGGCAGAAGGATCAGCCCAGTGACTATGCCACCTGCGTCGTGCGGTCCGGCCAGGTCGAAGACGCTATTCGCCTGACCGAGCAGATCATCGGCGTGGCGGGCTATGGGGGCAAGTTGGGCATCGCCTTTGACGAGTGGAATCTGCGCGGCTGGCATCACCCGGACGGCAATTCTCCCGCAGCAATCCAGGCGCGTGATCGCAACGACTTCAACGCCACCTATACGATGGCCGATGCGGTCTTTTCGGCCGGTTTTCTCAATGCCTGTCTGCGCCACGCAGACACCGTGTGGATGGCCAACATGGCGCCCGTCGTCAACACGCGTGGGCCGCTCTTCGTCCATCCCACGCGGCGTTGTACGGCGCACGACCTTCCACGTGCTCGCCATGTACGCCAACCTGCTGGGCCCCCAGATCGGCGCCACCTTTGTCGACTGCCCTACGTTTGCACATGGCGGCTTGTCGGCGCCTGCGCTTGACGCGGTGGCTACCTGCAGTCAGGAGCAGGGGAGTTGGCGTTTGGCGCTGGTCAATCGCCTGCCTGACCGTGAACTAGATTGCAGCGATCCGGATGGCTGGAGCACCACTGCACGGAACACACCCGGCGACAGTGCTCAGCGGCGATAGTCCTGACGCCTATAACGATGTAGGCACCCCTGATCGTGTCATTCCGCAACAAACAGAGCTTACATGTCTAGACGGTGCGATCTCCCTGCCGCCGCATTCAGTGACCATACTGGAACTCCATAGTCACTGAGCGTGGCCTTGGAGGAGCGGCGTCAGGGCTTCGCTTGCCTATGGGTTTGTCGCAACGATGCGGTGCACAAATCCACCAAAATCGGCGATGTACAGCTCTCCCGCCTCGTCCTCGCCAAAGGAACTCATGGCGGCGGCATTAGGCAGCACAAGTTCGTTGTGGACCTTGCCGTCAGTCCCCCGCCAATATGCCCAGATGTTGCCGGAACAAAAGTCACCATACAAGTAAACGCCCTGGAGCGCCCTATAGGCTTGCCCGCGATACACGCTGCCGCCGGTGATCGAACACCCGTTGCCGGCATGGCCGTATTCCAATACGGGCAGCTGCAGCCCATCGGTGTTGCATGCCCTGTCCCCACGGCAGTGGGCGCCCTCCATGATCGGCCAGCCGAAGTTGAGCCCGCCTGTGCTGACCAGCGCCGCCGGCACGTAATCGATCTCTTCGAACAAGTCCTGCCCTACGTCGGCGATCCACAGGTCGCCGGTCTTGCGGTCGAAGCTGAAGCGCCACGGGTTGCGTAGGCCGGTGGCCCAGATCTCGCTGGTGGCATTTTCCCCGCTGACGTCGATGCGTACAATCTTGCCCAGGAGCGTATTGGGGTTCTGCCCGTTGCCAAAGGTGTCGTTGGCGCCGCCCCCATCACCCAGGCCAACCCACAATCTGCCGTCTGGTCCAAAGGCCAACATGCCCCCGTTGTGGTTGGGCGCCGGCTGGTCTACCCACAGCAGCTGCTTTTCGCTTTCCTTGTCTGCACGGTTCGGATCGTCACTGACACGGTAGCGGGCGACAACGGTGTCGCCGGCATTGTCAGTGTAATCGACGTAGAAGAGGCCGCTCGTCTTATAGTCGGGGGCAAACGCCAGCCCCAGCAGGCCCTGCTCGGGTCCGCTGTCGTCCACCTTATCTTCAATATCGAGGAACAGCTGAGCATCGCCCGTGGGTTCGCCGCCCGGAGGCGCAAACACCTTGATGCGGCCGGCGCGTTCCAGCACAAACATGCGTCCGCTGCCGTCGCCCGCATTGGTGACAAACGTTGGTTGATTGAGACCAGTATAGATCTTCTCGAGCTCTGAATTGGAGCTGCCCGGAAGCGAAGCTGACGCCAGCGGGCCCCGCAGGCTGGGGTGGCGCAGAGGCAGCAGTGCCACCAGCAGCCGAGCCAGTGGGCGCTGATGGCGTACCGCTTGCCGCGCCGGCTACTGGGCTTGGAGTTGCCTTGGGCGCGCGCACGAGGACTAGGGGAACGTTCTCTACGCTGTCCGCCTGTACGAGGCGCGCGAAAACCCAGGCAGCCTGTCCTGCGTAGTCGATGCGCCACCAGGTAGCGTCGGCGTTCTTACCGGTGACAGGGTAGGTTTCGCCAGCTTGCGCGGTCGCCAGGATGCGATAGCTGGTGCCGGGGCCGCTGCGGATATTGACCGGCCGCGTCGTGGTGACGGTGGGTGAGGCGGCCGGCTGCTGTTGCTGGGCGTGGCGAGTGGTGGCTGCGTGCACGGTAGAGTACGGTGCCAGCGCCACAGCGGCAGCCAAGACAAGACCACATACCAGGACCAAACCAGACTTGTGCGCATTCAGCATAATTTAGCCTCATAAGCCTACTCGAAACCATCTTTGTTGCGGCTGCCTGCCGGCAGTATAGCGTGTTGGGAGCTTGCCGAGAAGGCGTCAAGTTATACGGAATAGGATGGTAAGTGGGTGGGATATCACGGTGCACAGCCGACAGTGCACCAGACGAATTTTCTATCTTGCCTTTAGTCGCCGCAGCACCTCGTCGTTGCTGGGTTCTTTTTCCAGCAGCTTGATCAACCCCAGCATAGCCGACTTGGGATCACGCCCGGCGAGGGCGCGGCGCAGAAGGGCCAGCTTTTCCATCTGCTCAGGCGCGTAGAGCAGCTCCTCTTTGCGTGTGCCGCTGGCGAGCAGGTTGATGGCAGGATAGATGCGTGCCTCGGCCAGGTTGCGGTCAAGCACCAGCTCGCTGTTGCCGGTGCTCTTGAACTCCTCGAAGATCATGTCGTCCATGCGCGACCCCGTCTGCACGAGCGCGGTGGCGATGACTGTGACCGAGCCACCCTTCTCGATGTTGCGCGCCAGGCCAAAAAAGCGGCGTGGAATTTCGAGCGCCTTGGCGTCGAGGCCGCCCGACATGGTGCGGTTGGCCCCCGAGCCGGCCAGGTTGAAGGCGCGGCTTAGACGGGTGATCGAGTCGATCAGCACCACGACGTCCCGCCCGCACTCAAGCTCACAGCGGATATGCGCCATCGCCAGCTCGGCAAGATTGACATGGGCGTCGATGCCCTGGTCGTTTGACGATGCCAGCACCTCGGCGTCCACGCTGCGTCTGAAATGAGTGACCTCTTCGGGGCGCTCGTCCACCAGCAGCACAATGATGCGTGTGTGGGGCTCGCAGGCGCGGATGCCGTTGGCGATCTGTTCGAGCAGGATCGTTTTGCCTGACTTTGGCGGCGCGACGATCAGCCCGCGCGTGCCCTTGCCGATCGGTGCGATCAGCTCGTAGATACGCATGGAGAGGTTGCCGCCATCGCCCAGGTGGAAACGCTGGGTGGGGTCGATGGCAACCAGGCGCTCGAACCGGGTGCGCGCCTGGAACTCGGCGGGCGGCAAGCCGCAGATCGTGTCGACTGAGGCAAGCTGGTCGTTTTTTGTCCCCGGCCGCGCCTCGCCGGTGACGGTGGCGCCTTCGACCAGGCTGTATTCCTGGATCAGCTTCTGCGGGACAAACACGTCGACCGACGTCGCCTGCAGCGACACGGCAGGATCGCGTAAGAAGCCGCCGCCTTGGCGGAGAATCTGCAGTACACCGGAAGTGGACATTGTCTGAACCTCGATTCACTTGATTAAGGGAGTACCGTAATGCAGGCGCGACCCTACGCCCACGCATCAGGGTGATCCTGGAATCCTACGCATCACGGTTCAGACGTTCCCCTGGAGCGCACGCCACACACGCTCTGGAGTGAACGGCATGCTGCGCAAACGCACACCCGTTGCATCGTAGATCGCGTTGGCGACCGCCGGCGCAACGCCGTCCATCGGAATTTCGGCCACGGCCTTCGCGCCATAGGGGCCGCTGGGCTCGTAGGTTTGGACCAAGATTGACTGCAGTTCCGGCGTTTCGTCTGCGGCGTAGATCCGATAGTCGCCAAACTTGGGGTTGAGCAGGCGCCCCGCGCCGTCGTAGACCATCTCCTCGCACAGCGCATAGCCCAGGGCCTGGAGCATGCCGCCTTCGACCTGGCCGCTGGCGGTGACCGGGTTGATGGCGATGCCGCAGTCGACTGCCATCACCAGCTTCTGGCAGGTCACCTCGCCGGTCTGGGTATCAACCTCGACTTCGGCAAACTGGGCGGCGAACGGCGGCGGGCTGAGATAGCTCATGTGGCTGGCCGTCGCCATGATTTGGTGCTGCTCCGCCTGGTGCAGCGAATGGAGGGCAACCGTCTCCAGGTCCACCGAGCGGCCGTCGGGCGCCACGACGCTGCCACCTTCGAGCCACAGCCGGTCTGGGCTGATGCCCGTCAAGAAGTGCTTGGCGGCATGTGCCAGGATCTGCTCGCGCACGTCTTCGGCCGCCTTGAGCACCGCGCCGCCGGAGATGTAGGTCGTGCTGGAAGCGTAGGCGCCGGTATCGAAGGGCGTGAAGTCGGTGTCGCTGCTGTAGACGAGGATCTTGTCGAGCGGCACGCCCAGCGTCTCGGCGGCAATCTGCGCCAGCACGGTGTCCGAGCCGGTGCCAAGGTCAGTGGCGCCGACCAGAGGTTGAAGCTGCCGTCGTCGTTGAGCTTGATGGACGCGGCGCCCATGTCGAGGCCGGCGATCCCGGTACCGTGCATGCACATGGCCATGCCGATGCCGCGCTTGAATGCGGGCGCTGCGGATCGCTCTTCCAGCCGGCGTCGCGCGTCGGTCCCAGCCGATCGCGTGGCTGCCGGCGGCAAAGCACTCTTCGAGTCCATTGGAGCGCACGATCTGCGCAAAGCCTTCGCGCCCTTCGCCCATTGCCTCGGCCAACGGCAGGTTCTGGCCGACCTTGACCCAGTTGGGGCGCTTGAACTCGAGCGGATCCATGCCCAGGTGCAGCGCAAACTCTTCCATGTGCTGTTCCAGGGCAAACAAGGCCTGTGGCGCGCCATAGCCCCGGAACGCGCCGGGCGTCGGCTTGTTGGTGTACACCACATGGCAATCGAAGCGCGCATTGGGCAGCCAGTAGGTGCTCAGGCCGCGGAAGCCTGTCACCATCTGGACGGTCAGCCCGTGCGTGCCGTAGGCGCCGGTGTCGGCGATGCACGTGCAGTCGCATGCCACCAGCTTGCCGTTTGCGTCCACGCCGGAACGGAAGCGCAGGATCTGTGGGTGGCGGCTAGCGCGAGCTGGTGAACTCCTGCTCGCGCGGTGTACTCGAAGCGCACCGGGCGGCCGGTCGCGAGGGTCAGATGGGCGCACAGGTCCTCGATCAGCATCTCCTGCTTGCCGCCAAAGCCGCCGCCGATGCGCGGCTTGACCACGCGGATCTTGCGCAGCGGCAGGCCGAGCAGTGGCGCAACCATGCGCCGCACGTGGAACGGCACCTGCGTGCTGGTGCGGATCACCAGCCGGTCGTCCTCATCCCACCAGCTACAGCACCATGTGCGGCTCGATGCGACGTCTGCTGCACCTGGTGCACGCGTGTACTCGCTCTCATAGACATGGGCAGCCTTGGCCAGGGCCTCTGTCCACGTCGCCATGATTGGCGTGGATATGGTGGACCAGGTTGCGGTCCGCGTCATGAATCTTGACGGCGTCCGGCTCATCGTGGATGATCGGCGCGCCGGGCTGCATGGCTTCATCGGGTCCAGAACGGCAGGCAGCACCTCGTACTCGACCTCGATCAGCTCAAGCGCCTGCTGCAGCGATCTCGGCGTTTCCGCCGCAACGACGGCCACGCGATCGCCGACATGGCGCACCTTGTTGTCGAGGCTGACCTGATCGTAGGGCGGCGGGTTGGGATAGGTCTGGCCGCCCGAGGCGTAGATCACACGCGGCACGTCCTTGTGGGTCAGCACGGCATGCACGCCAGGCAGCGCCCGTGCCTTGCCGGCGTCGATGTGCGTGATGCGGGCATGGGCATGCGGGCTGGTCAGCAGGCCGCCGTAAAGCATGCCCGGCATCTCCATGTCGTCGGCAAAGACGGCGCGGCCCTTGACAAGCTTGATGGCATCGACTTTCGGCTCGGGCTTGTTTACCACTGTGGTCTGGGGCGGGGCCAGCTTGACCGGCACTGTTCTCGTGCGGGTCTGGACATCGTCATCACCTGGTTGTGTCTCCTCACCACCATCCCCGGTCACCGGTAGGCCATTCCCACGCTTCGGGTGCATCGACAACGTCTACGTGTAGGGTGCAGGTCCTCGCCGCGCATCTGTGCGGCGGCGCGCAGCACGGCCTCGACAGGCTTCACATAGCCGGTGCAGCGGCACAGTACGCCGGCCAACGCCTTTCGTACTTCTCCTTCACTGGGGCTCGGGTTCGCGTCGAGCAGTCGCTTAGCAGCCAGCAACTGGGCCGGTGTACAGAAGCCGCACTGAATCGCGCCGCAGTGAACAAACTGCTCCTGCAGGGGATGCAGGTCGTAGTCACGCGGTCCGCTCAACCCCTCGGCGGTGATGACCGACGCGCCGTCAGCCTGGACAGCGCAGCATTCCGCCTGTTGACCAGGCGATACGAACGAGGCTGGTCAGGCGTGAAGGTGAGCAGCACGGCGTCGGCGCCGGTGTCGCCGGTATCGTCACCATGCTTGACGCTGTAGTAGCGAAGCCGGCGCAGTGCCGAGCGCAGCAATTCGCCGGGGTGAACGTCGAGGCGTGTTGGTTGCCATTTACAGTGCAGATGAACTAGCATAGGGATTTCCTCAATTGCCATTTAGGCGGCTGACTTTGCGGCGATCTCGGCGCGGGCGCGCTGGGCGACAAGTTCGGCCATGGCACGGCGGTAGGCGGCGCTGCCCTTGTAGTCGTCCGGTGGGTTGAGCGCAGCGCCGCTCAGCACGGGACGTGAGGCGACGCCGCAAAGCGCGACGCGTTCGCCGCCATCTGTCCGCCAACCGCGGCAGCGACAATCGGGCGGTCGGCAGGCGTGCGCGCGACGTGTGGCCATGCCGCCACGCACGCTGGCCGCCGGAATGAGTACGGCCGTGATGAGTCCCGCGACGCTTTGCAGATCCTCTAACTGCACGGTGTGCTCCTGCTTGCCGTTGTGCAGGACGACACTGGCAGCGAGGGACAGCAGGGCGGCGTAGAATTCGCTGTCGTATTCGGCGCTGGCGACCACCCCGCCGATCGTGGCGGCGTTGCGCAGGTTTAAGGGGCCCTCGCCGGCGGCCGCGTGGCGCAGCAGGCCGTCGGCCAGTGTCCCCAACTTCATGCTCGGTGATCTGGCTTAACGTCACCGTGGCGCCGGCCGTAAATACTGCCGGCCATCTTGTGTTACCAGTTCGAGATGATTCAGGCCGGCGCGGCTGAGGTCGACCAACCCGTCCAGGTCGCGGCGGGCGCGCGTTTTCGAGTTCGGCAATCAGCTTGCTGCCGCCGGCGATCGGCGCCAGCTTTTGGTCCGCAGTCGCGAGGAGGGACGCGGCCTCGGCGGCAGACTCCGGGCGATAAACAGTTTTCAGGAGGGCCATATTGGCGTTTCCCTTACGTGAGTAACAGGCGGGGGTAATTTTGCGTGATTATACCACGCGCACGCCATTCCGTTCAGTGCGCACGGCCATGTGCGCTTTTGTGCGGCACATTTCGTTGTGGATCTGATTCAGGCCGGCGCTTCGTTGCGGACAATGGCGATTAGGTCGTCGATGGTGTTGATGTGTGTGCGTTCCAGCACCCAACGGCGGCCAATGTGAACAGCGTATCGCTCAGGAATCGCCCGCTGTTCGGGATCGGCAATGCTGTTGAAGTCCCAGACGCTGACGATGCCCATCATGCGGCGCAGGAACTTGCAGCCGCCGTAGCCGGCGGTGTCCTGGAGCAGGCGGGCAATATAGCGGCGCGGAATTCGGCGAAGGTAGCGTCGCCGCCCACAAAGTCCCAGTACTTGGCGGGGGCCAGTTCGCCGCGATTGTTGTTGGCCCACAGCTCGTCGAACTTGCGGGCAAACTCCACCAGATCCTCGCGTACCAGCGTGAGCAGGTACTCCTGGTACTCACGGCGTACGGCCCATCCGGCGTGTGTGCGAAGTGTGACAGGTAGTTTAGCACAAGGTTCTCGAGCACGGCGCCGATATCAAACCCCATCGGCCCGTAGAAGGCGAATTCCGGGTCGATGACGCGTGTCCGTCCGGTCGGCCATGATGCTGCCGGTGTGCAGGTCGCTGTGGATCAGGGCCTGGCCGCGCGCTCATGTACCCTTCTTTTAGCTCGGCGATGGCCAGCTTGAGTCCGCCGTCGCGCCGCACGGCCTGCACTTCGTCGTCGATCAGGGGGTTCCAGTGGTTCTCGAGCGACGCCATGAAGGGATCGGTGAAGACGAAATCCTCTTGGATCTTGCAGAGGTGCGGGTTGATAAATGTCGCCTGGAGTTCCTTCTTCTCGAGCCCGTGAGATAGAGGTCAGATGTGAAGAAGAGCGTGCGTGCCAGGAAGGTGGAGATGTGGTCGGGAAAGTGCGGGAAGCGTTTGCGTGCCACCAGCGGGCGGCGCATGACCTCGAGCGCCGACAGTCCTCCATCACCACCAGCGACATCTCGTTATCGAAATGGTAGACCTGCGGCGCCAGGCCGGGCGCCAGCTCGTTGTGCTTTACAAGGGCCTGCGTCTCAAAGCGCATGCGCTCGCGGTCAGCGGCCACGATTCGCCGGCCACCCGCAGATAGGGCAGCGCTTGCTTGAGCACCACCGAGCCGTTCTGGGGCTATCTGGGGCGGTTTGGTACGATAAACACCTGGTTGAGATTGCCGTCGCCCACCTCGCGGCCCACGCAGGTCCGCGTCCTCGCGGCAGGACGCCGGCCAGGGCGGCGACCGTGCGCAGATAGTCGATCACGGTGCTGTTGTCGAGTGCAGCGTAAGCCATACTTGGGTTCCTGTCGGTGTTTGTGGGGTTACTGTGGTGCCACCATGATACAGGCGGAAGGGCTGCCCCCGCAACTCTGGCGGCACGGCAACATGTCCCCGGGACGTCTACGAACGCTTGCGTTCGCCGCTGTCCCGGTACCCTCCGTGTGCCGTCAGCCTCCTACCCGATAAATGTCAGGCAAGCAGTTTAGAATGATTCCAAGATGGAGTCGTGCCACCTGTCCGTTGGATAGTTGGCGGCCCGTGCTGGATGGGCATAGGATAGGCGCAGCGCGCAGCCTTCAAAGCGTCAGGACGTAACCACAATGATTCTGCACAACCTCCTGCGGCGGGCAACCCGCAGCCTGCTGACCATCCTTGGCATTGCCGTGGGCGTGGCGACGGTGGTCGCGCTGGGCGCCATGGCCAACGGCATCACCAAGAACTACGGCAGCGTGCTGGGGCTCAGCAACGACCTGTTGGCCACCCAGGCCAATGCCTACGACGTCGTCTTCAGCAGCCTGGATGAACCCTGGGCGAACGCATCGCCGCGATTCCCGACGTGGCCAACGTGGACCCGGGCGTCTTTGCCTGGATCACCTTTGAGGAAGTGCCCTATTTCCTGATCTACGGCTATGAGCCAGGCAGTGTCGCCATGGCGCACTACCGGATCGTGGAAGGCAAGCCCGTGATCGGTCCCGGCCAGATTGCCATCGGCCGGCGCGGGGCAGACGCGCTCAAGCGGCAGGTGGACGACACCCTGCGCATCAACGGCCAGCCCTATCGGATCGTGGGCATCTACGAGACGGGCCAGGGCATGGAGGAGTCGGGTGGCGTGGTCGTCCTGACCGACGCCCAGGCCATCGCCCAAAAGGAGCGCAAGGTCAGCCTCTTTCAGGTCGGCCTGCGGCCCAATGCCAATGCCGACGCTGTCATGGAGCGCATCGAGACCCTGGACAAGGAGGTCACGGTCACCACCTCCAGCAACTATGGGGCGAGCCAGCAGTGGACGGACTATCTCCAGGGCTTTGCCTGGGGCATCTCAGCCATCGCCATCCTCATCGGCGGGTCTGGGGATGATGAGCGCCATGGTCATGACGGTGTTGGAGCGCACGCGGGAGATCGGCACGCTGCGTGCGGTGGGCTGGAGCCGGGGCCGGGTGCTGCGCATGATCATGGGCGAAGCCATCGCCGCTGAGCCTCATGGGCGGCGTCATTGGGGTCTTCCTGGGCATCGGCCTGGCCTGGCTGGCCGGGAAAGCGCCAGGCGTCGGCGCCTTCCTGGAAGGCTCGCTCGAGCCAAAGATCATCGTGCAAGGGCTGGTGACGGCTCTGGCCTGGGGCTGGTTGGCGGCATCTACCCGGCCTGGACGGCGGCCAACCTGCAGCCTGTAGAGGCGCTGCGCTACGAGGGCGGCGGCGCCACGGCGTCGGGCGGCTGGCTGGCGCGCGTCGGCAACCAGAGCTTTCGCAACCTCTGGCGGCGGCGCAACCGCACGCTTGCTCTCGGCCACCGGCATCGGCATCGGCGTCGGCACGCTGGTGATGTTGGGCGGCATCGTTGAAGGGCATGATCGGCCAACTCAACGGGCTGGCCGGCAGCGGCGGCGCCGGCAACATCACTGTCATGCAGCGGGACGTGGCCGACATGAGCCTGAGCAGCCTGGACGAGCGCATCGTGCGCGCCATCCAGTCCATCCCCGCAGGTGAAGTCGGTGAGTCCCTTCATGTTGGCCGTCATCACGTCGCCCGAGATGCCCATGTTTATGGTGGCCGGCTTGGACCCGAACAGCCCTGCCATGCGCCACTACAAGCTGGTGGAGGGGCGGTATGTCCAGCGCCCCAACGAGATCCTGCTGGGCAAGGTGGCCGCTGAGACCTACAAGGTGGGCATTGGCGACACGCTCACGCTGAACGACAATCGCTACAAGGTGGTGGGCATCAGCGAGACCGGCATCGCCTACGAAGATGCCGGCGGCATGTTGGCCCTGCGCGAGGCGCAGCGGCTCATGGGCCGCCCGCGGGCCGTGACCTTTATCTTTGTGGACGTCACAGGATGCCGCCCAGACGGCGGCCGTGGTCGAGCTGATCAACAAACGCTTTCCCGAGGCGCGGGCCAGCTTGAGCAGCGAGTTTGCGCAAAGCACCAATGACCTCCAGACAGACGCTGGGGATGGCCAATGCGATCCGGGTGCTGGCGCTGATCGTGGGCGGCATCGTGGTGGCCAACACCATGATCATGTCCATCTTCGAGCGGACCCGAGAGATCGGCACCTTGCGCGCCGTTGGGTGGCGCAAGCGCCGTATTCTGGGGCAGATCATGTTGGAGAGTCTTTTTCTCTGTCTCGTGGCGGCGGCGCTTGGTTCGCTGTTTGGGTTGGGCTAATGAGCTTGGTGAGCATGGCGCCGGGGGCCGGCCAGTTC
>CAWIVN010000018.1:0-792433 GCA_963839515.1 uncultured Chloroflexia bacterium | reverse complement strand
ATGCAGCGCAGGAAATCGCCACACTGCACCGCGTGGCCAGCAATTGGTTCGCAGGCAATGGGCTGATCGAGGAAGCGATGCGCCATGCATTGGCCGCCGGCGATCCCCTGGCCGCGGCGCGCGTGGTCGAAGAAAATATTCATGCGCTGATGGACAGCGAAGAAAAAGTACGCTTAGAATTCTTGCTGGACCTGCTGCCCCCTGACTCGTGGCGGAAGCGCGCCGCTCCTGATTGCCAGATCCTGGAGCGTACACTTTGAGAGCCGTTACGCTGCTTATGCGCCCTTGCTGACTAAGGTCGAGGAGCTGTTGCAGCAGCCAGGCGCATTCCCGGTGGAAGAAGGACGTGCCTGGCGTGGACACATCGCGGCTTTGCGGGAGAATTGCTGTTTTGGCAAGGCAAATGTTTGGAGGCGCTTGAGCAGGAGACCGAGGCAGTCGCTGCAATTCCTGCTTCGCATCATTTCGCGGTGGGAATGCCATCCTTTTTGCCGGGCTAAGCCAGCATGCGACCGGTCATACGGCTGCAGCGACACAATACTTCCGCGAGAGTCTGGCGCCGGCATACAGTCAATCTAAAGCGACGAATATGCGTCTGTTCCTGGGGTTGTGCACTATCTATTTGGATTCGTTGAATGTTGAGCAGCTGCGGCTGACCGCAGAGATGATGCTCCGCCAGGCGAACGCCGGCGAATTATCAATCAGCCGGGCGTGGGCGCACCTTTTTCTGGGGCGAGCGAGCTATGAATGGAACGATTTGGAAACCGCCCAGTTTCACTTCTTAGCAGGAGCATCTCTGCGCCAGGCCGCAAACGCAGTCAGCTCTCACGATTGTCTGACCGGCTTAGCACTGACCTATGCTGCGCAAGGTCTGTGGCAGCGTGCTGATGAGACTGCAGACACTCTTGTCAGTTTCGATTCGGACCCGCCGGCATTTGAGCTGCTCATGCAGGCCCATTCGCTTAGGGCACGCCTCGCGCTCGCGTCCGGAAATCTCGACAGCGCGAGGCGTTGGCTGCTCGGTTCTGAGTTGGCACGGCACCTTGCGCCCACGCCATTGGGCGAAACAGCTGTCGTAACGCGTGGCCGCGTTTTGCTGGCACTGAAAACGCGCGAGGGTGCACAGCAAGCGCTCGACCTGGCCCAAAAACTACGACAAGATGCCACGTCAATCTCCAGCACATTACGTGTCGTTAAGGCGCTGGCGCTGGAGGCGTTGGCGCTGGACGCACTGGACGATGAGCAGCGTGCCCTTGACATATTACAGCATCACGATTGAACTGGCGCAACCCGGCGGCTTGCTGCGCACCTTTGTCGATTTCGGCCCCGCGCTTGGCGAACTGCTGTCGCACCTGTCGAAATCCGGCGTCGTCACCCGGCAAGGAACGGCGGATTATCTGGTCCGCCTGCTTGCAGCATTTCCGGTTGCTCCCGGCGCGTCGCCTAGGCGACGATCCGTCAAGCCTGCGCAGCGACTTAAGTGAACCGCTGACAAGGCGTGAAGTGGAAGTTTTGGAATTGCTGGCGCTGCGCCTGACCAATCAAGAGATTGCCGACACCTTGGTGATTTCGCCGTTTACCGTGCGCCGGCATCTCGAGAACATCAGCGACAAATTTGGGGTACACGGTCGCCGTGCCGTAGTGGAGCGCGCGCGCCGCCTTGAGCTTATCGCGTCTCCTTCTGCCTGATTCTCTCTAGCGACCTCCCTCGTTTTCCCTGCTTCGTTACACGTCTCGGATAGAAAACGCCTCCGGCTCCACGGCAGCTACCTCTTATGCATCGTAGTTGTCATTGAATGCCGCATCCGGGCGTCGCACGGCTGGCAGCACGCCGGCGCCTGAAAAGATGGTGCATTATTGACCATGTAGTGGCGCACGCTTGGGCATATCCTGTGAGTGTCCTTGCGAGCAGTTGCGACGTATACCCATGTGGACGAGAAAATGTGCCTTCCCTTAGATACCAAACGCCCCTACTGCAAAATCGTCCTTGTTGGCCCGCTGATTGAGCACTGGGCGGACTACCTGGGCGATGTGCTTCTGGAAGTGGAAGTTAGGGATGGAGAAGTGCAAACCAGCACTTTGACCGGTCAGCCGGCCGATTTGCTCGCCTTCATCGGCATGCTCAGCGCCATCGCCAATTGGGGTTTTACCGTGAGCGACATGGAATACCGGCGAACCGCCCCGCCGGCGGCAGCAGGGTATGGGGCAGAGGCCAAGAAAACGGCTTAAGCGTTCTCCAGTCGATTTTGCACTCTGGGCCCGCTGCGCAGCGGGCCCAGAGTGGTTTGCCAGAAGCGCAGCAGGAACAGTTGAACGTGCAAGCAAGAGGAAGCTAATTCCAGGAGACATTTATGGACCCGTTACTCGTTGTAATCATAACCTTTGGGTTGCTTTTCGTCGTCACGGCCTCGTTGGGAAACGGTCTTGGCATCACCGTACAGTCGGTGATGGGGCCGCTAAAGTCGCATACGCAGCTGAACGTGATGCTGTTGCTAAGCAACTTCATCGTTCTACCAGCGCTGCTCATTGGGCTGGCGGCCATCCTTCCATTCGAGCCGCAAGTTAAAATGGCGATTGCCGCCCTTGCCTTGAGCGCGGGCGGCCGTTCATTCCGTGGCTTGTCGGCCTGGCCAAGGGCAACCTTGGCTACAGCGTCAGCGCTGTCATTCTATTGACCTTGGGAACGTTTATCGTTCTGCCCCTGGCGTTACCCGTTGTGCTGAACCTGCTCGGGACTGGGGCAACCCCCTCGATGTGGCTCGTCCTCTGGCCCATGCTCCTCTTTATGCTGCTGCCACTCGTGGTCGGCATGTTCATCCGGGCGCGTTACGTGAACTTGGCGATGCAGATAGGCGCTTACCTTGGGCCGATTTCGATCACATTCCTGTTTGTGCATATCTGCCTGTTTCTTGGCTACACCTGGAAAGACGTCGTTTCGCTGGCAGGTGGTGGGGTGCTTGCCTTCGCACTCGTATTTCCACTTGCCGGCATGCTGATCGGTTACCTGCTCAGCCCTCCGTATGTCCTCAGCCCTGTTCCCGCCGCCAATCCACATCGAGGCTCTAAGATTGTCTCGGCAGTTGCCGTTGCCCAGCAGAATACGGGCGCCGCTATATGCTGTGCGATCTTTGCGCTTGGCCCGTACACGGTTGCGGGCGACATGATCCTGGTTGGGGCAATCACCACGATCATCGTGGTGATGCTGGCGATGGCGGAACTGGGTGCAAGGTATGAAAAGAAGCTGGGAGCTGTGGCAAAGCCCGCGCAGAGCGGCGCGGCAGCGCAGGCAGCAACGAAGTCGGCGTAAGTGTCAACACATCCAGAAAGAGAAGGCAGCGAAAATATGAGCCAAGCAGCAAAGCAGCGCGCCAAACCAAAGTATACGGGTTTTATGGCCGGATGGCTGGTGTTTGTCGGTCTGTATCAGATCTTCTTGGCCGCACAGCATGGTGGGCTTTTTTTGGGCCAGAACAACCTGCTGCGGCAAGACCTTAGCGCGACCGCGCTCGCCGTGTTCTATGTGGTAGCCGGCGTTCTATTCCTGATCGTTGGATACGGGATTGGGACCCTGCGATGGTGGGCGTTCCCCGTTGGGCTTGTCGTGCAAGGGATGGTGATCGCGCTTGCGCTGGTAGGCGTTGTGCGTTGGCTGGCGCTTGGTCAGCAAGCGCCCATTATCTGGGATGCGATGGACCTTGTGTTCGCCGCCATCAACCTGGCTTGGGCGTTATCCCGCGATGTCCGCGCTGCGTTCAACCAACCAAAAAATCAACTCCGAGCTGAATCAATAACATAGGGAGTAAGCAGTATGAGTAACTCAAAACCCAACATCATCTTCTTCTTTTGGGATAATTTCGCATGGGGTGAACTTGGCTGTTACGGGGGCGGGGTTCTGCGTGGAGCACCTACCCCGCGCATCGACAAACTCGCCACAGAAGGGTTGCGGTTGTTGAACTTTAACGTCGAGGCACAGTGTACGCCCAGCCGCTCGGCAGTGTTGACGGGGCGCCATCCTATTCGTTCCGGCACGCAGACGGTGCCGATCACAGGCGGCGCGGATGGGCTGACCCGTTGGGAGGTTACGATGGCCCAGGCACTGTCGGACGCGGGGTATGCGACGGGGATGTGGGGCAAGTGGCATCTGGGCAGCGACCCAGAGAAGCGCAGCCCAGTCGAATTTGGGTTTGACGAGGCTGTCTGGTGCCCGCGCACGGCCGACGAAGTGCTGTGGACCATGCAGTCGTACTTCCCGAATGGGCCGGTAACCTCCGCGCCCTACGCCGGGGCCATGCAGATTCCGCTCGAGCCGGAACCGATTTTCGCCAAGAAGAAGGGCGCCAAGGCCGATGTGATCGCCACCTACGATGCCAAGTTCCGCGCCGAGTTTGATCGCAAGATCACCGGCTGGGCCATCGACTTCATGGGCCGCGCTAAGGACAGCGGCAAGCCGTTTTACATGTATCTGCCGTTCACACAGGTACACATTCCGCCCATCCCCGACCCTGAATACGCAGGCAAGACCAAGCGCGGCAACATGGCCGACCTCCTGACGCAAATGGACGACTTCACCGGAATGATCCTGGACAAGCTCGACGAATTGGGGCTTGCAGAGGATACGATCGTGGTGTGGACGTCCGACAACGGCAGCGATCCTAACTATCGCATGCCGGCGATGGATCCTGATCCCGCAGGTGGTCAATGGAATGGATTCTCGGGACCGTGGCGCGGCGGGTACTTTACCTCGCTCGAAGGCTCCAACCGGACGCCGTGCATCATCCGTTGGCCGAACAAAGTGCCCGCCGGCAAGGTGAGCAATGAACTCGTACATGAGGTAGACTGGTTTACAACGCTGCTGCTTGCGGCAGGGGCAAACGTGCCTGCCGACCGGCAGATTGACGGCATGGACATGCGCGCCTTCCTGTTAGGGGATGCGAGCGAATCCGGCCGCGACACGGTTCTGTGCCTGCAAGGCAACCGTTTGCAAGCGATCAAGTGGCGGCAGTGGAAGGCAAGCCTTTTCCAGCAAGACGGGTTCATGTCAACGTGGTCGCCGTACAACATGCCGCGCCTCTACAACCTCGAGTGGGACCCGCGCGAGGAACACGAAGTGGACTTTCCGCACGGCTGGGTTGTTCACCCCATGGCTGCGGCGGCCGGTGCGTTCTTAAAGACGCTGGTCATGGAGCCGCCAATCAAGCCCGGTACGCCTGATCCGTATCTGCCGCCCAAGGCAGGCGAAATGCGACCGGAGGAACACCTCCAGATTGGCATCATTACGCAATACGTGACCTCGCTCACGAGGGCACACGACGAACTGCCAGACCCACAGCATGGGATCGGTCACCAGGCGGGATGAAAACGCGTTCTGCCTGCCCGCAATCGAGCGGGCAGGCAGAACTGGAAAGCGGTTTGGAAACCTGCTGGGCTTCAACTTCGCACTGAAAAGGGGCTGCTCGATACTGAGACAATCAACCGAGTGTCAGTCCCCCACAGCTTCCCGCAGTCCGCGGCGAGTGAGGACCCGATCCGTGAGAATCGTTGTGTGGACTTTGTGTCTGGTGCTTCTGCTCGGCGTGTTGGGTATTCCAGCCTCTGTCCGGGGTGATGGCGCCTCCGCAGGTGCAGCGGTCTTGAATTCCGCCGCAAGCCCTGAGTCAAACCAAGATCAGATCGTTGCGCCACAAGACAAAAGCGAACGCTTTCGCTTCGATCACATCTCTGCGGACCAAGGACTCTCCAGTCCTGAAGTCTGGAGTGTCCTGCGCGACCACCGCGGCTTTATGTGGTTTGGCACGCTTGACGGGCTGAATCGCTACGACGGGTATACGATGAAGGTCTTCACGCACGACCTGACCGACCCCGCCAGCCTGAGTGACAATAAGATCAGAACACTCTATGAAGATCGGGCCGGAGCCCTCTGGATCGGCACCTGGACCGGTGGCCTCGATCGCTTTGAGCGCGAATCTGCTACTTTTACCCACTTCACACACGACCCCGAGGATCCTGCCAGTCTCAGCAGCGACGCGGTCTATGCCATCCTAGAGGATCACGCCGGAGCGCTGTGGTTGGGTACCCGCGATGGCGGGCTGAATCGCTTTGACCACGCAACAGGCGCCTTCAGCCATTACCGGCACGACCCTGCGCAACCCGCCAGTCTTAGCGACGACAATGTGTTTGCGCTGTGGGAAGATGGCGACGGCGCGCTCTGGGTGGGGACAGACGGCGGCCTCGACCGCTTTGACCCCAGCACTGGGGATTTCACGCATTACCGCCACGATCCGAGTGACCCCGCCAGCTTAAGCAATGATGCAATCCGTGCCCTATTTGTAGACAGCAGCGGCACCTTGTGGGTGGGCACATGGGGCGGCGGTCTCGACCGCTTCGACCGTACGACGGCAACTTTTGATCACTTTCGCAACGACCCTGATGATCCAGAGAGCTTGAGCAGTGATGGCGTTTTTTCCATCCACCAGGATGCTGCGGGCGCACTGTGGATCGGCACCATTGACGGCGGTCTCAACCGGTTCGATCGGCAGACTGGGACTTTCCAACGCTTCGCAGTTGACGACAAGAATCTCAAAGGATTTGGTGCCAGCCAGGTCGTCGACATGGCGGAGGACGCCGATTCGCTGTGGTTTGCCACCGGCACGGGCGTATTTGTGCTCGATCTTCAACCCAAGCCGTTCCACGTTTATCGGCATGACCCAGACGATGTCAACAGCCTTGCCGCCGATGAAATCAACGCGATCTACGAAGACCCACAGCGCATGCTATGGGTTGCAACGGCCAGCACCGGATTAAACCGGATCGACCGCGCTACAGGCCAGGTCAGCCACATTCAGCATGACCCGGCTGACCCTGCCAGCATAAGTGGCAACGAAATTTGGAGTATCGCCCCGAGCCGCGATGGCCAGTTGTGGTTGGCCGTTTTTGACGGCGGCCTGGATCAATTCGATCCCAAGACAGAGCGGTCTGTCCACTACCGGCACGATCCGAAAAATCCTGCGAGCTTGGGCTCGGACCGTGTCACCTCAGTCCTAGAGGACAAATCCGGTATCGTTTGGGCCGGCACCTGGGATGCGGGACTGGATCGCTTTGACCCGGCGACGGGGACGTTCACACATTTCGTACATGATCCAGGCGACCCGGCGAGCTTGAGCGACAACGCAATCTATCAACTGATAGAAGATCGCGCCGGCGAATTGTGGATCGGCACCGTCGACGGCGGTCTCAACCGCTTTGACCGGGCCACGGCAACTTTCACTCGCTATCAAGGCTCGCCTGGCAATCCCATGGTCTGCCTTCCAACTCGGTGACTTCGGTTCTGCGCGACCGCGCCGGCACACTGTGGGTGGCCACATGGGGCGGCGGCCTGGCGCGGCTGAATCCCGAGACGGGTGAGGTAGTGCATTACGACCACGCCAGTGGCTTGCCCAGCGGCGCCGTCTTCGACATCTTGGAGGATGATCATGGTCGTCTGTGGCTCAGCACGAGCAACGGCCTGTCCCGCTTCGATCCCGGCACCGAGACCTTCCGCAACTACGACGAGCATGACGGGCTGCCCGGCAACGCCTTTGAGTCGGCAGTAGCGTTTCAAAGCCCGAGCGGCGAGATGTTTTTTGGCGCGACGAACGGCCTGCTTGCCTTCGATCCGGACCAGATTCACGACAATGCCATCGTTCCTCCTGTAGTTATCACTGACCTGCTATTGGCCAATAAACCTGTACCGATTGGCGACGGTTCCGTGCTGCGGCAGCCGATCGACGAAACAGCCGCGCTAACACTGTCCTATCTCGATCGGGTGATCTCGTTTGAGTTTGCGGCGCTGGACTTCACTGCGCCGCAAAAGAATCGCTATCGCTACAAATTGGAGGGATTTGACCAGGCGTGGACGGAAGTGGGCAGCGACCACCGCCTGGTTACATACACCAACTTGGATCCCGGCGATTACGTGCTCCGCGTGTTGGGTTCGAACGCCGACGGGACCTGGAATGAAGAGGGGGCGTCACTGGCGCTCACGATTACGCCGCCCTGGTGGGAAACCATCTGGTTTCGCCTTCTGCTCGTGTTACTTGGTGCAGGCGTGCTTGGGGCTGTCTTTGCAGGGCAGCGGCGTCATGCGATGATGCAGCAGCGCAAGCTGGAGGCAATGGTCGCAGAGCGCACGCATGAGCTCCAAGATGCCAGGATTCAGATCAAGACGCTATTCGACAGCTCGCCGCTGGGTATTTGCGCGGCCACAGTTGACGGCAGATTCTGGGCGTCAACCGAGCGCTGCAGCGCATGACCGGCTATTCGGAAGACGAGCTGCTCCAGGCGGATGTCACGGGTGCTCTATGCCTATCCCGAGCAGCGAGCGCAGCTGCTGGAGCAGCTAATATCAGAAGGCAGCTTGAACAACTTTGGCATCCAATTCCGGCGCCGGGATGACAGCCACTACTATGCCAGCTTGAGCCTGAGCCAGCTGGAAATGGCCGGCCAGGCGGTGGTACTGGGCATTACGGAAGACGTCACCGAGCAGGTGGAGGCGCGACAAGCTCTGACCACTTTGCACCAGATGTCCTACGATATGGCTTCGATCACGGATCTGCCAGCTCTGATTAGCCATGCTGTGCCGCGTCTGCACCAGATCGTGGATTTCCAACGGGCCGCCTTGATGTTGGTGGAAGCCGGCGCAGAGTCGCTGACGATTTACGGTTTCCTTTCTCCTGCTGCGCCGCCTGCGTTTACAATCCAGCAGGTCCCTATTAACGGTTGGCGTTCCCTGCACGCCGCATTGCAGGCGGGCAGGGCAACCTACATAGCGGATATGCACGCCAACGTCGAGCTTCAGGCCGAGTTCGACGGTATGCAAATGAAGCAATGGGCGAGCGCGCTGAAGGCGAGCGCGAGCTGGCTGGGGCTGCCCTTGCAGGTGGGGGAGCGCACGGTCGGCCTGCTCAACGTCCTGCATAACACAGCCGAACATTTTTCGGCACGTGACATCGAACTGGCGCAAACCTTTGCCAATCAGTTGGCTGTGGCCATCAACAATATCCAGCTTAATGAGCATGGCCGGCAGATAGCCACCGCGGACGAACGGTCGCGCATCGCCCGCGAGCTGCACGACTCTGTGACGCAGACGCTCTTCACTGCCAGTGTGCTCGCCGAAGTGACCCCGCGCATCTGGACCAAAGACCAGGCGAGCGCGCGCCAAAACATGGAGAAGCTGAGTGTGTTGATCCGGGGCGCCCTGGCCGAGATGCGATCCCTGCTGCTCGAACTGCGCTCTGGTGCGCCGGCAAACCAAGATCTTGACCAACAAATAAGTACACTGGCGGAAGCCTTGCGTGTGCGTGCCAACGTGACTGTGTCCACCAACATCGCGCACGAACGGCAGCTCCCTGCCGATGTGCATATGGCTTCCTATCGCATCGCCCAGGAAGCACTCAACAACGTGACCAAACATGCGCAAGCAACCAGGGTCGAAATTGCGCTATTTGACGAACGTAATGGTGTGGTGCTGCAGATCCGCGATGACGGCCGCGGTTTTGATACCCAATCCATACCCGACGGCCATATGGGACTCAGCATCATGGCGGAACGCGCGCACAAGATCGGCGGCGAGTTGCGAATTCAGAGCGAACCCGGCCGCGGAACGGAAATTTGCATGACCTGGCAGGGCTCCACCGGAGAGGAAGACAATGAGTGAACCACAGCCGATCAAGGTGATGATTGTGGACGACCACCCGATCGTCCGCGACGGGCTAAAAAACATGCTGCTGGCCTTTGACGACCTGCTTCTTGTCGGCGAGGCGACAGATGGCGCCGAAGCCGTAGCTTGCTGCCGGCAGCACCAGCCCGACCTGATCCTCATGGATCTGTATATGCCGGTGATGGACGGCCTGGCAGCCACACGCGCCATTCTGGGCGCTTACCCACACGTGAGAATTATCATTCTGACCAGCTTCGTAGAGGAAAGAATCATACAAAGCGCGTTGGAAGCAGGCGCAGCCGGTTACCTGCTCAAAAATGCTGCGATCGACTCCCTTGCCGATGCAATACGTGCGGCCCACGCCGGCCAGCCGGCTTTCTCACCCGAGGCAACCAAGGCACTGATCCACGCTGCGACAGGCCCTGCCAGGCCGGGAAGTGATTTGAGTGCACGCGAACTGGAGGTATTGGCGTTGATTGTACAGGGTCTTAATAATGATGAAATTGCAGAACGATTGGTGATCAGCCCGGCCACTGTGCGGCATCACGTCAGCGCTTGTCTGCAGAAGCTGGGCGCCGCCAATCGTGCCCAAGCTGCGGTTTTGGCAACCAAGCACCAGATGCTCCGAGAGCGGATCGAGCCGGGAATAGGCAGATCGTCTCATCCAGAAATGAACTGAATGGTCGATGCAACGGAAAGGTCGATAGGTCATACTGGTCTCTAGTACTTTCCCGTAAAGTCAGATTCGAGCATCGTGATTCAACATGCCGTCCCGGCGAAAGTCTTGGGGCCGTCCGTGCGCCAGCGTGCTCACGACCAGGCAGTCACGCCACACGACGCTTGGAAACTAGCCGTGAACGGGACACAGGATGTGAACCGTGCGCATTTTCATTGCGTGTGCAGACAAGACGTTTAGATTGGCACTGTTGTGGCTGCTGGAAAACGAGCCAGGTATGGTTGTGATCGGTATGACAGACAGCGCGGAAGGCCTGCCGGTCATATTGGGCGCCACACAGCCGGAGGTGCTGCTGTATGACTATGACCTGACCAGGGCAGCGACAACGAATCTGATCGGCAACTTGCTTCACCTGGAGCCGCCACCCAAAATCGTTGTCTTGTCACTTGACCCGCAAGCAAGCACGGCCGCCGAGTCAGCCGGCGCTACTGCCTTCATTCGCAAGGATGTTCCACCGGATATGCTGCTGCCGGTGCTCAGAGATATACGAGCCCAGTTGCGACACGCATAGCACGGTTGATCAATCTAGGTATCACAGCCTACGCGTGGCGACTGGCGCCGAGCAGTTAGAATTCGATGCAAGCAATCAGGTTTGAATGAGGAGAACAGCACGATGGCAAAGTCAAAGCAGGGATCGGTAAGCAAGGCCAAGCTGGCCAAGGCCGGTGAAGAGCTGGAAGTCGCCGGGGCAGTAAGTGCCTTCGATGGTGCGGGCGAAGTAGCGGCAGGTGTCGAGGAGCTGCAGGTGGCCAAAGCAGCCGCCAGGGTGGGTGTGATTGAAGTGGCCGCAGGCGCCAGCGACCTGACCAGCGCCGCCGACGCCGCGTCGGACGCCGCCCACATTCAGGCGTTGAGCGAAATTGTCGGTGCCGCCGGCGTGGTGGACGTGGCCGAAGGCGTCGACATGCTGATGAAGGGCGGCAACGTGCGGGCGATGGGCGCCATCGTCGGCTTGATGAGCAAGGAAGAGCTTGAGCGCGGGCTGGAACTGGCGCGCCTGGCTGGTGAGCTGTGGACCATCAGCGACGTGGTCAGCGTGCTGGATATGCCGGTGCTGGCTGAATACCTGGAAGATCGCGGCATGCGCCTGCAGCAGATTGCCTCCGATCAACTGCTGCGTTTTACCGGCACGCGCGCGTTAGCCGGTGCGATCAAACAGGCAGGCAGAGACGTCGAGGCCATGGGCGAGCAAGAAATCGCCGAGGGCGTGGTGCGCATGGCGGTGTCCGAAGCCGCGGCCGAGCGCAGCGCGGACTTGTACGTGGCCAGTGACATGTTGGCTGCTCGCGGTGCCGACGAGTTGGTAACTGCGGCTGCGGCAGGCCAGGTGGCGCGTGCGGCCGGGGCTGCCGGCATCGCCAACATCGCCCAGGGCGCGGGCGACATCGGTGCCGGCGAAGCGGTCGCAGCCGGCGGGGAAGCCCTGGCGGGCGCCGGCCGATAGGCGCAGGCCAATCGCTGGGAGAGATTCTTTGACAAGGAGAAATTGACATGTTCCTAAGACCAGGAAGACGCATGATGCGCCGGTCATTAGTAGGTGCAGCGGCGACGACAGCGGTCGTCGTCGGCACAGCCGGCGCAGTCGGCCACCACCAGCAAGAGAAATATGCCGGCCAAGAGGCGGCTGCCCAGCAGCAGGCCGACATGCAACAGATGCAACAGCAGCAGGCGGCGCAGCAGCAGATCGATCAGATGCAGCAGCAGGCCGCCCCGGCCCCGGCACCAGCACCCGCGCCGGCAGGTGGATCGGACATGATGACCGAGTTGAACCAACTTGAGCAGATGCATGCCGCCGGCGTGTTGTCCGATCAGGAATTTACGGAAGCAAAGCAGAAAGTGCTTACCGGTGGCTAAACATTGTGCCAACTGCCGCTCGCTTGCGGCCGACAGCACAAATAATCCCATCTCCATTCCAGAAAGACAATCATCATTCAGGGGGAACGACGATGAGCAAACAAGACAAAACCGCTGTGTACAACATCATCGCCTTCATTTTCGCCGACCGCACTACGGCGCAAACGGTAAGCAACGAATTGAAGAACACGGCCAAGGATGTAGGTGACATGATCGTCGCCAATGCGGTGGTGGAGATGGATGAGAAGGGCAAGGCGCACATCCATGAAGCCGGCCACGGCGGTCGGGGCACGGCCGCCGGCCTGGTCGTCGGCGGTCTGCTGGGTCTGATCGGGGGGCCTGCCGGCCTGCTGGCATGGGCCGTAGCAGGCGGCGTCATCGGCGGCTTTGCCGGGAAGATCGGTGGGCGCGCCATCCCCAAGAAAGATCTGGAGGAACTGTCGGCGCAGATGAAGCCCAACACCTCAGCCATCCTGGCAATCGTGGAGGACAAGCAGGCCGAGTCCCTGATCGACAGCATGAAGGGCTACAAGGCCCAGATCGTCACCCTTACTGTGGGCGATGAGGTTTCCGGTGAGATTGCCCAGGCGGTTGTGGCCGACGTCGAAGTTCCGGCGCCTGACGCGGCAGCCCCTGTCGCTGCCGCCCCAGCGCCTGCAGCTGCTCCCGCTTCGGCGGCTCCGGCGGCCAAGAAAACAGTCTAGGCGCAAATCACTCGATTTGTGCTTGCCAACTGCGCCCCCGCGCTTCAGTTGGTTTGCCAGGAGCGCGGATTAGACATGCATCGTTGATCGTGTTGGTCGTCCGGTGCGAGGGGGGACAGCTGCGGTTGCGGAATGAAGCTAATCTCGACTTCGCACCGGAGACCTGCACAAAGGTGAAGACAAAATGACTACCGAAGCAGGGCCGCAACGGATCTCACGTTGCGCTTGAATCAGCTCGCACAGCTGCACACCGCCGGCGTATTGTCAGACGAGGAATTTGCCGAGGCCAAGCAGAAAGTGCTTGCGGGCGGCTAAGCTTTTGGTCCGCTTTTCTATGCACACACAAGGAGAATAGCTATGTTAGGTCGTGGCAGGCGTGAAGAGCGCCAGGAAGATCGACAGCAGTTCGGCGTCGGCGGCAGCGCTACGCGTTACAAGATGCGCCAAAAGCTGGTCTCCTTTGGCGATGATTTCTGGATCGAGAACGAGCAGGGCCAGCGCGTCTATAAGGCAGACGGCAAGATGGTGCGTGTGCGCGATACCCTTTTCTTTGAAGACGCCCGTGGTCAGGAACAGTGCAAGATCCAGACGAGAGTGGTCAATATCAAGGAAAGCATGGAGATCGAGGGCCCTGACGGCAAACGCATGGCCATGGTCAAAAAGGCGATGATCACCCCGCTGCGCGAGCGCTGGGTGGTGAAGGTTGGCGAGGGTCCTGATCTAGAGGTCCAGGGCAATCTCCTCGACCATGAGTACAGCATTGGCGAGGGCCGGGACAAGATCGCCGAGGTGTCCAAGAAGTGGTTCCGCATCGCCGACAGCTATGGTGTGCAGATCGAGCAGGGCCAGAATGATGTGCTAATTCTCGCCGTGTCCGTGGCGATCGACATGATGGCCCATCCTGAACGGTAGAAAGCCGTCCGAGCCAGACAAAAAGTCCTTGCGCGTTGGTAAATTCTGGCCCGCCTTCAGTTGAAGGGGGCCAATGGGTCTACGCTCAATCGCATACGAAGGAGAGTATGGCATGACCGCCAAGACAGCTGTTGCTCCTACTGAAATTCCTTCAACCGTGCCGAAGCAGGCTGGCATCGTCCTCACCACGCTCATCGTCGTGGCGGCGGTGGCCAACCTGCCATTGGCGATGGCCAACGTGGCGCTGCCCTCGATCGGCGCCTACTTTGACGCCTCGCAGACCCAGCTCAACCTCGTTGCTGTCGGCTACTCGCTGGGCCTGGCCTGCTCGGTGCTGTGGCTGGGTGCACTCGGCGACCGCTACGGCCGCAAGCTGCTGCTGCTCACCGGCGTAGTGCTGGCTATTCCTGCCGCGCTGCTGGCCGCCTTTGCCCCCACGATCGAAATCCTGATCGGCGCCCGCATCTTTGGCGGCATCGCCGCCGGTATGGCCTTTCCCACCTGCCTGGCACTGATTGCGGCCCTGTGGACGGGTCCCGCCAGAACCAAGGCGATCGCACTGTGGGCGGCCGTGGGCGGCGCCATCAACGCCTGCGGCCCGCTGCTTTCCGGGCTGCTGTTGACGCGCTTTGCTTGGAACTCGATCTTCTTCGTGGTGATTCCGGTGGCGGTGGTTGCCTTTTTCATGGCACTGAAGTTCGTGCCCGCCCACGTCAAGGAGTCGAAGGAGTCGGTCGACAACCTGGGCGGCATCCTCTCGCTGGTGCTCGTCGGGTCGCTGATCCTGGCCATCAACTTTGCGCCCGTCCCCGACATGGGCAGGCTGGTGCTGGGCCTGGCGGCAATCACGGTGGTGGCGTTGGTGCTCTTCGTCATGCGCCAGCGGCGGGCCAAGAATCCGCTCTATGACCTTAAGGTCGCGGCCCGCCCCACCTTCTGGGTGGCAGCCGTCGCCGGCATCATCGTCTTTGGCTCGCTGATGGGGGCGATGTTCCTGGGCCAGCAGTTCATGCAGAACGTGCTCGGCTACTCGACCGTGAGCGCCGGCGCCGCCATTCTGCCGGCTGCGCTTTTCATGATCCTGGTGGCGCCACGTTCGGCCAAGCTGGTGCAGGCGCGCGGATCACGCTTCACCTTGCTCCTCAGCTTTGGGGCCGTCCTGATCGCCTTTGTGCTCATGCTGCTGCTGTGGAACGAAGGCATTCCGTACTGGATGGTCGCCATCGCCTACATCTTCCTCGGCATCGGCGTCGGGTTGGGCGGCACGCCTTCCTCCAATTCGCTGACGGCCTCGGTGCCGGTGACGCGCGTGGGCATGGCGTCGGGCACGGCCGACCTGCAGCGTGACCTGGGCGGCGCGCTAATGCAGTCGATCTTCGGGGCACTGCTGGCGATGGGGTATGCCGCCGCCATGGGCGCCCAGGTTGCAGCGTCGCCGGAGAGCGCCCAAGTCACGGCCGCCACGACCAGCCAGCTCGAAATGTCCTATGCCAGCGCGGCGACGATTGCAGCGCAGTATCCGCAGTACGCGACCCAGATCACAGCGGCGGCCAAGACCTCCTTCCTGGCAGGCGATCAGTACGCCTACATCGCAGGGATCATCGCGGTGTTGATCGGTGCCGTGCTCGTCTTCTTTATGTATCCTAAGAAAGAGGACGAGGCTAAGAAGCTGGCGGCGATCCATGCCGAGGACATGGCGGCGCTGGCCGCTGCTGCGCCGGCGGCAGCCATGACATCGAAGCCCGCAGCCACATCAGCGAAATGATGCAGTTAAAATCTGGAATGGCGGAGAACGCAGCATGGATTACTTAACACACCTGTTTTCCTATCTCACCGTTGGCAACTTCGTGATCATCGATCTGATTGCGGCGACGACCAACGCGCTCAACGGCGCCCTGCTGGCGCAGCGGCCCGACTACTACCGCGGCAAGCAGTGGACCATCGTCGGCATCCTCATCCTGGGTATCTTCGGCGGCATCGGCGGCGGCAGCGCGCGCGATATCATTGCCGGCAAGCTGCCGCCGGGGTCATGGACGAACCCCTGGTATCTGATCCTCTGCATCCTGGCCGGCATCGTCGGCCTGTTCACCGCCTATGGCAAGGGGCAGAACTTCCGTGAGACCTGGTTCCAGTTCATGACCGCTTTCTCGCTGCCGTGGTACGCCGCCATGGGCGTGCACGTGGGGCTGCAGGTGGGGATGCCGCCGATCGCTGCGGTGGCACTGGGCGTGGTCGGCCCGACCACCGGCCGCTTTCTGATCGACATCACGGCGGGCAAGTCGGCCAAGCAGTTCATCCGCGGCGAGTGGTTTGTGGGCACGGCCGTGTTGACCTCGGTGGTCTACCTCATCTGCGCCCTGTACCTGCAGCTGAGCATCTGGCCGGCAACGCTGATTTCCTTCACCGTCGGCTTCCTCTTCCGCCTGGCGGCGATTTGGTTCGCCTGGGAAGAACCGATGCCGCGCCACCTCCCGGCGCATGTCGTCGGCGAAGTCAAGCGGCGCGAGACGCTCAAGGAGAAGATGCAGCCGGGTTGGGAAGAACCGGGCATCTAAAGAAGCCGGGCATCTAAAGAAGCCGGGCATCTAGCAGCGGACTTCATGCAGCCTGGTTGCTTGAAGCCGCTATTGATCTTGGAAGGACAGCCAGTAGATTTCGTGGAGAATTAGAATGGCAAAGAAAAACAAGCAGTTGGTCCTTGCCTTCTTCGAGTCAGAGACCGCCGCCAAGCAGGCGGCCGAAGGCTTGAAGCAGTGGGACAAGGCACACCCGGACGTCAAGGCGGGCGCCGTCGGTGTCATCGCTAAGGACGCAAAGGGCAAGGTCAAAGAGGACTTGCTTGGCCCGCGTGCAGGCAAGAAGGGTGCGGGCATCGGCCTGATTCTGGGCGTGATTGCGGCCGTGCCCACCGGCGGGCTTAGCCTGCTCGGCGGCGCTCTGGGCGGCGCAGTCGGCGGCGGGGTCGTGGGGGAGTTTTTCCACAAACACCTGGGCCTCTCGGATGACGACCGCGCTCGCATCGGTAAGGAGATTGATGGCGGCAGAGCCGCAGTCGGCGTGCTGGCGGAGGCAGACGAAGCGGAAGCGTTTACCGCCAAACTGCAGGAATTGGGCGGCAAGCCCGAGACGCACGAAGTGACTGAGGAAGGCGCAGAGCAAGTCGCAGCTGCAGCGGCAGCGCCCACACCTAGTGCGGCCAAACCGTCCACCGCAGCAAAGTTGCAAGGCGCTGGCGTTTCTGCGGCCGGCACGCAAGCTATAACTGCTACCACTAGCAACAGCAAAGGAGAATGGGAAATGCCAAGCAAAACCTTCAAAGGCGTGATCAACCTGGACGTGCGTGACTCGATTCCCGACTGGGGACCCTACGAGCAGCCCAAGGCCCCCGCCGGCGCGCCAAACGTGCTGTTTCTCGTCTGGGATGATACCGGGTTTGGCGCCTGGGATTTCTTTGGTGGTCCCATCGCAATGCCGAACATGAGCAAGCTTGCCGCAAACGGGTTGCGCTATACTCAGTTCCACACGACGGCGATCTGCTCGCCTACACGTTCCGCACTGCTGACCGGCCGCAACCACACCACCGTCGGCATGGCCTGCATCGCCGAAGCGACCGAAGGCTTCCCGGGCATGAACGGCCATATCCCCTTCGAGACAGCGCTCATCGGCGAAGTACTGGGTGAGAAGGGTTATAACACCTACATGCTCGGCAAGTGGCACTGCGTGGCCGAGGACGAAACCAACATGGCGTCGTGGAAGCGCAACTGGCCCACCGGCCGCGGCTTCGAGCGCTACTATGGTTTCCTGGGCGGTGAGACCAATCAGTATTATCCCGATCTTTGCCAGGATCAGCAGTTCGTCGAACAACCCGACGAACCGGTAACCATCGAAGGCTGGAAGGAAGGCAAAGAAGGGTACCAACTGACTGCTGACCTGGTGGACCACGCCATTGGGATGATTGCAGATGCCAAACAGGTGGCGCCCGACCGGCCGTTCTTCATGTACTTCTGCCCCGGCGCCAACCACGCCCCGCATCATACCCCCAAAGCGTGGGCGGACAAGTACGCGGGCAAGTTTGACATGGGCTACGAGAAGATTCGCGAGACGATCCTGGCGAATCAAAAGAAGATGGGCATTGTACCGGAATCGACCGACCTCTCGCCGATCAACCCGCTTGCGGGCTTCAAGAGCGTAGACGGCAAGCCCATGGCGGCAGTAGACATGGTGCGTCCGTGGGAGTCGCTCTCGGCAGACGAGAAGAAACTCTTTGCGCGCATGGCCGAGGTGTATGCGGGTTTTTCCAGCTACGCCGACAGCGAGATCGGGCGGCTGATCGACTACCTGGAGGAGACCGGGCAGATCGACAACACGCTGATCTTTGTCATATCGGACAACGGCGCATCGGGCGAGGGCGGCCCCAATGGATCCGTCAACGAGAACAAGTTCTTCAACAGCGTTCCGGACGACATGGCCGAGAATCTCAAGCTGCTCGATATCCTGGGCTCGCCGGGGACCTACAATCACTACCCCACTGGCTGGGCGATGGCCTTCAACACTCCATTCAAGATGTTCAAGCGCGAAACGTGGGAAGGCGGCGTGTGCGACCCGATGATCGTGCACTGGCCCGCCGGTATCAAGGCTAAGGGCGAGCTACGCGACCAGTACGCACACTGCATCGACATCGTGCCGACGGTGTACGAATGTCTGGGAATCGAACTACCAGAAGTCGTCAAGGGTTACACGCAGTGGCCGCTTGAAGGGACCAGCTTCAAGTACAGCTTTGACGACGTCAAGGCCAAGACGCAAAAGCCGAGCCAGTTCTATCAAATGCTGGGCACGCGCGCACTGTGGCGCGACGGCTGGAAGGCGGACGCCATTCACGCCGGTGCGCCTTCGGACTGGGGCCACTTTGCTCTAGATAAGTGGGCACTCTATCACACCGAAGTCGATCGCTCAGAGGTCCACGACATGGCCGACCAGAACCCCGAACTGCTTGCAGAGCTGATTGCGCTATGGCACATGCAGGCGGGCCAGTTCTTTGGCCTGCCACTGGAGGACCGCAGTGCTGTGGCCGTGCTCACTACGCCGCGCCCGCAGATGGCCCCACCGCGCGATCGCTATATCTATTACCCGCACACGCTCGAAGTGCCGGAGGCTGTCGCCGTCAACGTGCGCGGACGGTCGTTCAAGATTGCCGCGGAAGTCGTCGTCGAAACGAGCGAAGCGGAAGGCGTGTTGTTTGCACACGGCCATTCCTTTGGCGGGCACGCCTTGTATGTCAAGGACGGCAAGCTCAAGTACGTCTACAACTTCCTGGGCGAGAACGAGCAAATGATTACGTCCGACGTGAATGTGCCGACCGGAAAGTGCGTGCTAGGCGTCGAATTCGTCAAGGAAAAGCTGCAGGCGATTCGCAATTCGCCGGTGCCGAACCAGTGCGTCGGTACGGCCACGCTGTACATCAATGATAAGAAGGTCGGCGAGTTGAAGGGTATGACCACGCAGCTGGGCAAATTCGCGCTGTGCGGCGAAGGCTTGAACATCGGACGCGACGGTGGCGCACCGGTCACCTTCGATTACCCAGGCGACCAACCCTGGACGTTCTCCGGCGGCACACTCAAGCGCATAATCGTCGATGTCACCGGCGAACCGTATGTTGACTTCGAGTTAGAGGCCGCGGCGATGATGAGCCGCGACTGACGCCGGTGACTTGAGGCGCCACATGGTGTGGGCGCACACCACCCGAAAGTAACGTGCGCCCACACCATTGCGGTAAGTTGGGTAACCGGCAATGCACTTGCCCCTTACCTGCTTTGATGAAACGCTGCCCAGCCATTCGCATGCGCCGGTGTGCATAGGACACGAGCGGCTCTGTGGCGCGTTCGCAGCCGCGTTCTACTGACAATGACAAGAGTAAAGGAGATTCGACAATGGCCAGCAAGACTTTTAAGGGTATTATCAATGTTGACATCCGCGACTCAGTCCCGGATTGGGAGCCGTACGAGCAGCCCAAAGCGCCGGCAGGGGCGCCGAATGTCCTGTTTATCGTATGGGACGACACCGGCTTTGGCGCACTGTCGCCATTTGGCGGCCCGATCGAAGTGCCGACCATGGATCGGCTGGCCAAGGGCGGGCTGCGCTACAGCCAGTTTCACACCACGGCGCTGTGCTCCCCCACCCGCGCCTCGCTGCTGACGGGACGCAATCATACTACCGTCGGTATGGCGTGCATCTGCGAAGCCACCACCGGCTTCCCGGGTTCGAATGGGCACATCCCGTTCGAGACGGCGCTCATCCCCGAAGTGCTCAGCGAAAAGGGCTACAACACCTACATGCTGGGCAAGTGGCACTGCTGTCCCGAAGATGAGACCAATATGGCCTCCACCAAGCGCAACTGGCCCACCGGCCGCGGCTTTGAGCGCTATTACGGGTTCCTGGGTGGCGAGACCAACCAGTGGTATCCGGACCTCGTGCAAGACCAGCAGTTCGTAGAGCAAAAAGCCGAGCCACCCAAGGATTGGGCGGCGGGCATGAAAGACGGTGACTATCACCTGTCTGCCGACCTGGTCGACCACGCTATTGGGATGATTGCCGATGCCAAGCAGGTTGCGCCAGAGAAACCGTTCTTTATGTACTTCTGCCCCGGCGCCAACCACGCCCCGCATCATTCGCCGAAGGAATGGGCGGACAAATACAAGGGCAAGTTCGACATGGGCTACGAGAAGATTCGCGAGACGATTCTGGCGAATCAGATCAAGATGGGGATCGTGCCGCCAAACACCGAACTCTCGCCCATCAACCCCTATGTTGACCGCAAGAGCGCGGACGGCAAGCCATGGTCGCCGCTCGACGTCGTGCGTCCGTGGGATTCGCTGGCGGACGGCGAGAAGAAGCTGTTTGCGCGCATGGCCGAGGTATATGCCGGTTTCTGCAGCTACACGGATCATGAGATTGGGCGCCTGATTGACTACCTGGAAAAATCCGGCCAGCTCGACAACACGATCATCGTGGTCATCTCGGACAACGGCGCGTCGGGCGAAGGCGGCCCCAACGGTTCCGTCAACGAGAACAACTTCTTTAACAGTGTCCCGGACAGCATGGAAGATAACCTGAAGCTGCTCGACAAGCTCGGGTCTGAGGAAACGTACAACCATTATCCGACCGGCTGGGCCATGGCGTTCAACACCCCATTCAAGCTGTGGAAGCGCTACTCATGGAACGGCGGTATCTGCGACCCGATGATGGTCCACTGGCCCAAAGGCATCAAGGCCAAGGGCGAGGTGCGCGACCAGTACACCCACTGCAGCGATGTTGTGCCCACGATCTACGAGTGCTTGGGCATTGAGCTGCCGGCGGAAGTCAAGGGCTACACCCAGTGGCCGCTGGAAGGGACCAGCTTCAAGTACAGCTTTGACGACGCCAAGGTGGCCTCGCAAAAGGACACGCAGTACTATGTCATGCTGGGCACGCGCGGTATCTGGCACAAAGGCTGGAAGGCAGACACCATTCACCCGTCGGCGCCAGGTGACTGGAGCCATTTTACCGAAGATGTGTGGGAGCTCTACAACACCGAAGTGGATCGTTCCGAGTGCAAGAACCTGGCCGACCAGGAACCGGTGAAACTGCGCGAGCTCCAGGACCTGTGGTTTGTGGAGGCAGGCAAGTACTTTGGGCTGCCGCTGGAAGATCGCGGGGCCATCGCGGTCCTCACCACGCCGCGGCCGCAGATGAGCCCGCCGCGCAGCCGCTACATCTACTATCCGAACACGCTCGAAGTGCCGGAGGCGGTCGCCGTGAATGTGCGCGGCCGTTCGTACAAGATCGCCGCCGAGGTCACGATCGAAACGCCCGAGGCCGAGGGCGTGCTGTTTGCGCACGGCCACAAGTTCGGCGGCCACGCGCTCTATGTCAAGGACGGCAAGCTCAAGTATGTGTACAATTTCCTGGGCGAAAGCGAGCAGGTGATCACATCTGACGTGAACGTGCCACAGGGCAAGTGCGTGTTGGGCGTCGAATTCGCCAAGGAGAAGCTCAATGCGATTCGCAATTCGCCGTTCCCCAATCAGTGCATCGGTACGGCCACGCTCTACATCAACGACAAAAAGGTGGGCGAGTTCAAGGGCATGGCGACCCAGCTTGGCAAGTTTGCGCTGTGCGGTGAAGGGTTGAACATCGGGCGTGATGGCAGCGCCAACGTCACCAACGATTACCCAGGCGACATGCCTTGGGCGTTTACCGGCGGCGCCATCGAGCAGGTTATCGTCGATGTGAGCGACGAGCCATACAGCAACCTTGAGCTCGAAGCCATGGCGGTGTTGAGTCGCGAATAACGCCCGCACGAGTAAAGCCGGTAAATGCACCTGAAGCGTGCTGATGAGGTGCAGGTCACCTGCGAGTGGCCTGCACCTGGCCTGAGTATCACTGAACGTTGCAAGGAGGATTCTTCCATGGCTTCGTCCACTACTGACCCCGTCACGGGCCGTGCCTATCTCGGCCTCTGCTTTGCCGCCGCAGTAGTGGGACTGGTCACGTCCGTGGGTGTCTGGCTGTTCATGCAGGGCTTCGGACTGATCAATCGCTTGACGCTGGGCACATTCGGTGCGGCGCCGGCGCCGGTCGGGATCATTGCGACGGTGGCGATCCCTGCGCTAGGCGGATTGCTCGTCGCACTGTGGATGCACTACCTGAGCAGGCCAACAAAGCTGGCGGCGATGGGCCACATCATCGACGGCGTGGCGGAGCAGGGAGGCCAGCTCAACCAGCGCAACGGCATCGTGTTTGTCGTCGGCTCCATGTTGGGGATCGGCTTTGGCGCCCCTGTGGGCGCGGACACGCCGGCAGCCATGATCGGCGGTCACTTCGGCGCGTGGCTGGCGCAGCGCCTGCGCTGGCCTACGGTCTTCATTCGCGTGCTGGTCGTGGCCGGCGTCGCCGCAGGTATTTCGGCCACGTACTTTGCGCAGTTGGCGGCGATCTTCTTCGCCTTTGAAGTCGTACTGGGCGGCTTTGGCGGTGCGCTCTTTGTGGCGCCCACGCTGATCTCAGTGGTGATGGCAGTGCTGTTTACTTTTGCTGTGGGTGGCATGCCTGTTCAATACGCCGTTTCGGCCGGTGCAGGCCCGTGGGGGCCGGCGCTGCCACTCTATATCGGCGTGGCGCTGCTGGCGAGCGTGGCGGCCATCGTCTACGTCAACTTGCTGCCGCGCATGAAAGCGCTGTGGCTCAAAGTCAAGCTGCCTTTCTGGGCCAAGGCGGCGCTGGCAGGCGCGATGGTCGGCGTGGTGGGTATCTGGCTGCCGGATGTTTTCGGCACCGGGTTAAGCCAGATGAAATCGATCTTTGCCGGCACAGGCTATCCATTCACCATGTTGATCGCGCTGCTGATCGCCAAGATCATTCTGACGCCGAACAGCCTGGGGGCCGGGTTTGTGGGCGGCGTGATCGGGCCGGCGCTGCTGATCGGCTCGGCATTGGGTGCGGCCTACGGCGATGTGGTGGCGCAGGCACTGCCCGGCGTTCACGTATCTCCCACTGCATTTGCCATGGTAGCGACGGCCGCAATGCTGGCAGGCACCTTTCATGCGCCGCTCTTTGGCGCCATGATGATCTTCGAAATGACCAGCGATTACGGAATGCTTTTCCCGTTGATGCTGGCCGCGGCGATCGGCTATGCGGTGGCCCGGCGCTTTCAGCCAGGCTCGGCCTACACCTTTGCGTTTCCGGGGCTGGGCATCCACCTGGAGCCGGGCACGTTTACAGTCAGGATCGACGAACATGATTGACGTATGCAATCTCGAACCAACACTCGCGCCTTTGATTGGCGGCACTGAATATGCCATGACGGCGGTCAGCCGTGTCTAGCGTTACAACATTTACATTGATCTTCATTAGCGGCGCGCTTGGTTCGCTGCTGCGCTGGTGGCTGGGCAGTGCGGTCGGCGAACGTTACACTGGCAAGTTTCCTCTGGGCACGTTTGTGATCAATGTGACGGGAGCGTTTGTGATGGGCCTGCTCTCGACGCTTATGAGCGTAGATTGGCGAGATCGCTTCGGGAGTTTCTTCACTGCGCTTGTGTTAACCGGCCTTCTCGGTGGCTACACAACGTTTAGCAGCTACGAATTGGACACTGTTACGGCTTACAACAAGCATGAGCGTAGCATCGCTTTCCTATACTGGGTGGGCTCCGTAGCGGCTGCCTTTTGGCGGCGGCGCTAGGTTGGTGGATTGCGATTCAAATCGGGTAGTTGGGGAGAGGCATGCAGATGCTGAAAAACATGTTCTTAGTGATGCTGGGTGGTGGCACAGGCGCGGTCGTGCGTGAGGCGATGATATTGTTTGTGCCTGAGCTTTTCGGCGGTTCTGAAGCATCGATCTTCGTCGCGAACATGACAGCCGCCCTGCTGATTGGCCTGACGGCTGGGCTGGCCGTCAAAGGCGGCATGATTGGACCTACGGGGAAATTACTCATCGCCACGGGCATGATGGGTGGACTCTCCACCTTCAGTTCTTTTGTGTGGGGAGCGGACAATATGCTCGCAGACCCGAGCCTGAGGCTGAGAGGCCTGCTTTTTGTCGGGGCGTCAATGGTTTTTGGCTTCCTGCTGGCTCAATTGGGCCTTTGGATTGGACAACGCGTGGTCAGTGGGCGTCGCCTCGATGCATCCTCGCGACCCGGCTGAATTCCGTCTATAGCTGGATGTACACGCTATTTGAAGCGCTAAAAGAGGAGTCACAGTTATGTCTAATCACCTAAAATCATGGAACGACGGCGCCGCCAAGCAGGCGATCGTCGACCTTGTCACGCGCGTGACCACAATTGACGGACCTGACTATGTCCCGCCCACCGAGCGCGTAGCCACTTTCGACAATGACGGCACGTTGTGGCTGGAGAAACCGCTGTACATCCAGCTTCAGCATGGTCTGCGCGCCATTGGCAAGGCGGTGGCGGAAAAGCCTGAACTGCGCAGCCGCCAGCCATTCAAAGCCGTCTATGAAAAGGATATGGCCTGGCTGAGCAAGGCTTCCGCCGACTACGCCAAGGGTGACATCTCGGGCGTGCTTACACTCGTGACGGGCCTGGCCGAGGTATTGGAAGGCATCACGGCCGAAGCGTTTGATGCCGACGTATGGGAGTTCCTCACGCAAGCTCAAGACGCGCGCTTCAAGAAGCCGTACAAGTTGTTGACCTACCGGCCGATGGTGGAACTGGTTCATTATCTGCAAGACAACAATTTTCAGGTCTATATCACATCCGGCGGCGGGCGCGATTTCATGCGCGCGGTCTGCGAGGAGATCTATGGCATCCCCCGCGCCATGGCCATCGGCAGCAGCGTGACATTCACCTACGCCGAGGATGCACAGGGTATCGCCCAGGTGATGCGCACGAAAGAGATCGAGCAGCCGATCGCCGACGGCCCCGGCAAGCCGCAGCACATTCACCGCGCCATCGGGCGCAGGCCAATCATGGCGGTGGGCAATTCCGACGGCGACATTCATATGCTCAAGTATGCCCGCGGTCACAAGGGGGCGGCGCTCGCCCTGCTGGTACATCACGACGATGCCGAGCGCGAGTACGCCTACGACAGCGGCACGGAAAAGGCACTGCAATTAGCGCCGAAAGAGGGCTGGATCATCGTCAGCATGAAGGACGATTGGAAAACTGTGTTTGGCAACTGAACGCACGGATAAATCCAAAAGGGATCTCAGCTCTTTTCCGCTCGCCCAGGATGAACCACATGCCTGAATTTCTGCGCGCTCGCTCTCTCTCACTTTCGATGGTCGTGCTGATGCTGCTGCTCATTGCGGCGATGCAGGGCGGAATTTCGTACACCCTCATGTTTGGCAGGCTGGACCGTGTCGTTCCGGGTATGCAGGGAAACCCGGTTTCGACCGGTTGGCTGTTGTTGCGCGGCCTCCTGATTGCGACAACCGTGGTGTTGTGGTTCCTGAACCGCAAGCGCGCCTTGTTCCGTGCCATCATCATCACCAACGGCGTGCTCACCTTCGGGTTGACGGTCAATATGGTGGCATTGATGGCTGTGCTCGCCGGTTTTTCCGCGCAAGACATCAAAACGCTGCTGGTGGATGTCGTACTCCTGGCCATCACGAACGTCCTGATCTTCTCAATCTGGTACTGGATCATCGATCCGCCGGGTGTCGAAGATACCCAACGCCAGGATGAGCCATGGGACTTTCTGTTTCCGCAGCGTGCGGCCAGCCTTCCGCATTACGAGAGCTGGGCGCCCAGATATTTGGATTACATCTATCTTGCTTTCACCGCCAGCTTTGCGTTTAGCCCCACCGACACGATGCCGTTGACACGGCGTGCCAAGCTGTTGATGCTGCTGCAGGCGGTAATCTCGATTATCACGCTGACCGGGATCGCCGGCAGCGCCATCAATATCTTGGCCGGTGCTCACTAAAAGCCAAGGAAGACAGAAACGTGCCCGTTTCTGGCACGCTCAGCCTGAGTATTTCGCCTGGTACCGACGGGGCGCCATTCTGTAGTTTGTGTTAACCATGTTACTGTTATGACAATAGCGCGAGGCTATCCCTAGTGGAGACCACTATTTTGTCAACTTTACCATCAACACTGCCGGCCGGCGCACCGCCGGCGTTTCACCTGCTGTCCAAGCCGACCGGTGCGATCTGCAATCTCGACTGCGCCTATTGTTTCTTCCTGGCCAAGGAGATGCTCTATCCCGGCAGCCGCTTTCGCATGGCGGAAGAGCTGCTCGAAACCTACCTCCGCCAGCTGATCGAGTCGCACCGCACGCCGGAAGTCACCATTGCCTGGCAGGGCGGCGAGCCAACCCTGATGGGTTTGCCGTTCTTCCGCCGTTCGGTGGCGCTCGCCCAACAATACGCACGCCCCGGAATGACGATCTCGCACACCATCCAGACCAACGGCACCTTGATCGACGACGAGTGGGCGGCGTTCTTCAAGCAGAACAATTTCCTCGTCGGCATCAGCATCGACGGGCCGCGTGCCATGCACGATATCTATCGCCAGGACAAGGGCGGGGCGCCTACCTTTGACAAGGTGATGCGGGGAATGGCGTACCTGAAGCAGCATGGCGTGGAATGGAACGCACTCACGACGCTCAACCACGCCAACGTCGACCAGCCCGTGGCCGTCTATCGCTTTCTGCGCGACGAGTGCGGCGCGCGTTTCGTCCAGTTTATTCCCATTGTCGAACGCTATCATGTCGACGGCGTGCCCTTTGGCTCCGCCGTCGTCGATCGCTCGGTCACGGCCACGCAGTACGGGCAATTCCTCATCGGCGTGTTTGAGGAGTGGGTGCGGCACGACATCGGCGAAGTCTACGTGCAGATGTTCGACGTGGCGCTGGCCAACTGGTATGGCGAGCCTTCGGGGCTGTGTGTGTTCTCCAAGACGTGCGGCACGGCGCTGGCACTGGAGCACAACGGCGATCTTTACTCCTGCGACCACTTTGTCGAGCCTCAGTACAAGCTGGGCAATATCAAAGAAACGCACATGATCGAACTGGTGGCGTCAGACAAGCAGCGCAAGTTCGGCCAGGACAAGTTCGATACCCTGCCCCAGTACTGCCTGGTGTGCGACGTACGCTTTGCCTGTCATGGCGGCTGCCCCAAGGATCGCTTTATCAGCACGCCGGACGGTGAACCGGGCTTGAACTACCTGTGCGCCGGCTACAAGCTCTTCTTCCAGCACGTCAACCAGCCCATGCAGTTGATGGTGCAGCTGCTGCGCCAGAACCGCGCCCCTTCAGAACTCACGCAGCTGTATCAAACCAAGGATCGAGAGTGGCAGGCGCTGCTCGCCAGGACCGGCCGCAATGATCCCTGCCCGTGTGGCAGCGGCCAGAAATTCAAGCATTGTCACGGCCGCGAAAGCATTTCAGTAATACTGTGATTTACCGAGCAAGGGCTGCGTGAGATCGGCATGCAGGCACCAAGCCAGAAAGCAAGTACAGCACCAACACAATGCAGGTGCGTGGAGACCTGCAACTGATATTATTTAGGTATTGACTTAATTAAGTCTATGCTTTATAATATCCGTATGGACCAGTTCGTTGCCCTTGCCGACCCAACCAGGCGCCAGATCATCGAGTTGCTTGCCGAACATGGCGAACTCTCCGCCAGCGACATCAGCAGCGGGTTTGCGATGAGTGCGCCCGCCATCTCGCAGCACCTCAAGGCGTTGCGCGAGGCGAAGCTGGTGCTGATGGAGAAGCGGGCGCAGCAGCGCATCTATCGCCTCAATCCCGACGCCATGCTCGAGCTGGAGGTCTGGATTCACCGGCTGACGCTGCAATGGAACGAACGGTTCGCGGCGTTGGATGCAGTTTTGGAGGATCTACAAGCAGGAGGAGATCAATGACCAGCAGCACTGTGACGAAGAGTGGGACCAAGAATCAAACCAAGATCATTGCCGAGCCCGGCACGCAGGTGATCACCATCATTCGCGAGTTCGACGCCCCACGCGAGCTGGTGTTCCGGGCCTATACCGAAGCGGACCTCTACGTGCGCTGGGTAGGCCCGCGCGGGTATGAGATGAATTTGGAGAAGTTTGAGCCGTGGAGTGGCGGCAGTTGGCGCTACACCCACCGCGATGCGCAGGGCAACGAATATGGCTTTCACGGCGTGAACCACGAGGTCAGCGCACCCGAGCGCATCATCGGCACCTTTGAGTTTGAGGGGATGCCCGAGCCGGGGCATGTTGCCCTCGAAACGGCGGTCTTCGAGACCCTGCCCGGCAACCGCACACGTGTCACCGGGCAATCGGTCTACCGCTCTGGCACCGACCGCGACGGTATGCTGCAGTCGGGTATGGAGCACGGCGTCAACGATTCCTATGCGCGTCTCGACGAACTGTTGGCCACAATCTAGAGCGATGTGACAGCGGCGCAGGATACGGAGATCAGATGAGACAGAAACGGCCCGATCCAGTTGGATCGGGCCGTTTCTGTCTGAGAAAGCAGGTGAGTGGCGAAGTTTAGTGTTGCCGCCAGTCGCGGCAAGGACCTTAGTGCTGGCCGTTGACCATGCGCTTAACCTCGATCTTGCGGGGCTTGACCGATTCGGCCTTGGGCAGGTTCAAGGTAAGCACACCATTTTCGTTGACGGCCTCGATCTTGTCCGCATCCACGGCATTGGGCAGGGTCACGCTGCGCATGAAGGTGCCAAAGCGGCGCTCGCGCAGGTGATAGTTCTCCTGCTTGATCTCCTGGTCCTGCTTGGTCTCACCGCGGATGGTCAACACGTTGTCGGCAAGCGTGATGTCCACGTCGTCCGGATTGACGCCGGGCAGCGAAGCCTTGACGACAAAGGCGTCGTCCTTCTCCGCTACGTCGAGCGCCAGGCTGGCGACTTCACCGCCGCCGCGATCCCAACCGCCGGCCAAGCGGAACATATCCTCGTCGAAAATGCGGTCCATCATCTGGCGCATCGTCGCCAATTCACGCATGGGTTCCCATCGAGTCAAAGCAGCCATTTGATCCTCCTTATTCGTGTCACTCTGACGTTTCAGTCTCACACTCAGTCTGTTGCGATCAGAATGCAACGAACTTGTTGCATTTGATTCCAGGATAGGCCGGGAGCGTTAGAGGGACGTTGGAGGGAAGTTAGAGGATTGTCTGAACCTTGATGTGTAAGCTGGTCTGAACCTTGATTCGTAGGATTTTCAGGATTACCTTGATTTGCGGTCGACCTGTCCTAATCAAGGTAATCCTCCTAATCCTACGAATCGTGATTCAGACTACTTGGCTTTGCCCTGGGCGGCGACGGCGGCGGCGGCCTTCGCGATTTCTTCGGGGTCGCCCAAGTAGTAGTTGCGAATGGGCTTGAGCGATTCGTCGAGTTCGTAGACCAGCGGCACGCCGGTGGGGATGTTGAGCTTGAGGATCGCCTCTTCGCTTATGTCATCCAGGTACTTGACCATGGCGCGCAAGCTGTTGCCGTGGGCGGCGATGACCACACGCTTGCCGCTCTTGATGTCGGGTGCGATGTGCTTGTGCCAATAGGGGACGACACGGGCGACGGTTTCCTTGAGGGATTCGGTGAGCGGCAGTTCATCCTTGCTGAGCGAGGCGTAGCGCGGGTCTTTGCCCGGATAGCGCGGGTCGTCCTCTGTGAGCACGGGTGGGGGCACGTCGTACGAGCGCCGCCAGATGAGGACCTGTTCGTCGCCGAACTCGGCGGCAGTCTCGGCCTTGTTGAGGCCTTGCAGGGCGCCATAATGGCGTTCGTTGAGCTGCCAGGCGTTGATAACCGGGATCCACATCAGGTCGAGTTCGTCGAGCGTCATCCACAGCGTACGGATGGCGCGCTTGAGAACTGAAGTGTAGGCGACGTCAAAGACAAATCCTTCGGCCCTGAGCGTCTCTCCGGCGCGCTTGGCCTCCTGACGGCCGCGCTCGGAGAGGTCGACGTCGGTCCAGCCGGTAAAGCGATTTTCCTTGTTCCACGTACTCTCGCCGTGGCGCAAAAGCACCAGTTTGTACATAAGGATACTCCTTTGTCGTATGCTGATCAATTGATATCGTAAGAATTGCGTATCTGCATTCTACAGTAGGTAGACGCTACGCCCAAGCAACAGGGGCTAGCAAGCCTGGGCCATGCAAGAGGTCCGCACGTGGCGTGCGGCCTGGACAGGTGGCCCAGACAGGTGGACCGGGGGGTGAAACAAACGGGGTACCAATGACGCCCCATTGGTGCTATCATGATCCTGGCCGCAGTAAACTGTTTGCGGACTGTCCCCCTGTACAATTACAAGTTCAAAGTGAGGAGAAAGTATGTCGCAATACGAGGTCTACCGGGCCGTCGCCGATGCACAAGCTGCCCTCTCCATCGCCAACGCAACTTCTCCGTTCACCATCGAAGTTCGCTTCCTTGGTGGGCTCAGTGAAAAACAGAAAGATGCTTTTCGCACTGCCGCCGACCGCTGGACGCGGGCAATTGTCGGCGACCTGCCAAATGTGATGGTCGACGGCGAAGTGATCGACGACGTTCTGATCCTGGCACAGGGCGCACCGATCGATGGGCCGGGCAAGATCCTAGGCCAGGCCGGCCCTACGGAGCTGCGTCCTAAGAACGCAGGAGCCGCCGCGTATCTGCCGGCCAAGGGCATCATGTCGTTCGATACGGCCGACCTGCAGCAGATGGAGCAGGAGGGCACACTCAACGACGTCATTGCCCATGAAATGGGCCACGTCATCGGGTTTGGCACGATTTGGAACTACAAGAAGCTGCTGAAGAACGCGGGCAAGATCAATCCCGTGTTCACCGGCAAGCAAGCCAAGAAAGAGTATGCCAAGCTGCTGGGCGTCAGCCGCGGCCGTGAAGTGCCACTCGAAAATGCAGGCGGCCCGGGCACCCGCGACAGCCACTGGCGCGAGACGTTATTCGGCAATGAGCTGATGTCAGGGTATGTAGCTGCGGCCGGCAACCCGCTCAGCCGCCTCACCCTGGCCAGCTTGCAAGACATCGGCTACCAAGTCGATATGAACACCGCCGAACCCTACAGCTTGCCGAACCTGCAGCATCTGGCCGAAGCCGGCATGCTGGGGGCGCGCGCGTTCGCCTTGGCCCAAGAGGCAGGCCAGGTTTTGCCGAACATTCCAGTTGTGCTGCCGGACGACAGTCTCGAGGTGTGATCCGCATAAATGAGGATCGGTAGGAGGATTCGGAGACATGGGCGAAGTGAGCAGACCGAAGGCGGAAGTTCTAGCTGCCAGCGCCGTCATACCCCCGAACAATTTGATTGAGCCTGCACCCAATCAGTTTACGCACGAAATTACCCGGCTAGAACCTTATTACTATACGGAGGGTGAGGAAGAGCGCACGCCCGATGGCACCTTTGAGAGAGGGACGCCGGTCGTGTTGCTGCATGATAAAGGGAGCGGTCGCTGCCACGTGGCAGACGGCCGCGGTCTATACGTCGTGGTCACGCGCACAGCACTGCGCAGGTTTGGCGACTAGCAGCAGCCCTGGGCTGATCTGCGGCTGGTGCGCGCTAAGCAGGCAGTTGGCCCAGGAAGACCTGCGTCTCGTAGTCGATACGCACTTTGCCGTCTTCGGCAAAGCGATCATACAGATCGCGCGCCTGCTCGAGCATACGATCGTGGCCCTGTTCGCCGGCGGCGGGCACATACGAGGTTGACTGCAGCCGGCCGACCAGGCCGTCATAGTCCAACATCTGGTTGTTGGGATAGGTGAAAAGGCGGTAGTCGCCAGGAGCGAAGAAGCGCTTTAACGCAGGGGCGTCGGCCACAAACTTGTGGTCCACCTGTTTATAGTCTGTGTTGAACGAGTCGAGCAGCTGGCGGTACGCGATCAGGAAGGGTGTGGCATCGTCGCGGCGGTTGTTCCAAATCAAGGCGACCCAGCGTGGGGGGCGCAGGATACGCACGAATTCGGCGCGTGTGGCGACCGGCTCGAACCAATGGAAGGCCTGCGCTGCCGTTACCAGGTCCACGCTGGCAGCAGGCAACGTCGTGGCCTCGGAGCGACCATCGACCGTGTGCAGGTTGGGATACTGGCTTAGCGCGGCCGCGGCGGCCTTGCGCATGCCTTCGTTGGGCTCGACGGCGTAGACCGGATTGCCGTTGTGGAGAAAACGCTCGGTGAGCAGGCCGGTGCCTGAGCCGATATCGGCCACCACCGTCGCGGGCGTCAGGCCCATGTTGTCCTGCAGACAACGCAGCACTTCGGCCGGATAGTTGGGTCGATACTTGGCGTAGCTGTCGACGCGGTTGGAGAAACGTCGTACGGAGTCGCTGGGCATGGTCTTGCTCCTGCTTTGGCATTCTGTTCGCTTGCAGCTATTCTACCTTACATTGGTGTGTGTGAAGAGCGGGCATAAGGTTTGGCGGGGAGCAGGCGCGGACGCCTGCGCTCCAGGTGCCGCCGGACGTTGTGACCCTACGGTGTGTGCAAATTAGGCGACGAGGAGTTTGTCATGGTGGTATCTCCCGGCTCACCTGAATACGTTGGCGAATTGGGTAATGGACTGGTACGGCGCTGGTCTACGGTTGCGGACCAGGAAAAGATCGGTCTTTGTCTTGCCACAGTTTTCCGCCACAAGCCGGACGATCCGTTGAATCAAAGCATGGTCAACCGGGCGGCCATTATGTTCAGCCCTGGCTTCCCCCTCATGGGGCCGGGCGACTTTGCCGTAGTCGAGGATATGAGCCGTCCCGAACGGCCGATCGTCGCCTGCACCTGCTATTGGAGCCAACGCTGGAGCTATGGCGGTATCTCGTTTGGCCTGGGCCGGCCCGAATATGTCGCTACGCTTGTGGAGTATCGTAATCGCGGCTTGATACGCGCCTTGTTTGAGATGATCCATGCGCGCAGTGCCGCGCGCGGGGATCTGGTACAGGCGATCACGGGCATTCCCCACTATTACCGGCAATTTGGTTACGAATATGCGCTGGACCTGGGTGGCGGGCGCAAGGTCTACGTGTCGGCGATTCCAGCCAAAAAAGAAGGCGAACTGCAAGCGTACCACCTGCGTCGGGCCACCGAGGGCGACGCAGCGCATATGCTGGCACTGTACAATCAGCGCGGCGCCAGCAGCCTCGTGTGGAGCGAGACGACCGAGGAGCATTGGCGCTATTATGTTACCGCCTGGGACCTACCCGTCGTGCGCCAAGTGGAACTGTCAGATTGTGGTTTGGAGCGACACGAATACATGATCGTCGACGGCGCAGACCAGGTGTGCGGTTTTGTATCCTTGCCCCCTGCGCGGGGAGGACGAACGCTGCACATCGGTGGGTTGTTACTGTATCCGCACGTCAACTGGCAGGCCGCCATGCCCAGCCTGCTGCATGCCATAGTCGACGTGGCTGCCCAATTGCCGATCGCCAAGCCAACCGTCACGAATGGCCCGGATAGTGGTCAGAATGGCGAGCCGGTCAGCGAGCTTGCATTCTGGCTGGGCAGGTCCCATCCCGCCTATGATGTGTGGGGTGATAAGCTGGCGCCAGCCTATGATCCGCCGTACGCCTGGTACGTGCGCGTGGCCGATGTGCCAGGTTTCTTGCGCCATATCGCCCCCGTGCTCGAACAGCGGCTGGCAGGCTCGCCCTTGATCGGATACAGCGGTGAACTCAAGATCGATTTTTATCGGGGTGGACTGCGGCTGCAGTTTGACCAAGGCCAACTGATCGCGGCCGAATCGTGGCGCGAGGCAGACTACGGCGACGAAGCGCAGGCCGGCTGTCCGCGGCTGGTGTTTCTGCAGCTGCTGTTTGGGCATCGCAGCCTGGCCGAGCTGCGGAACAGCTATCCTGATGTCTGGACGAATGGCGAGGCGGCACTGCTGATCAACACGCTGTTTCCCAAGCAGCCTTCCTGGGTGTGGTCCGTGAGCTATACGTAGGCGCCAAAACGGCGCAATGACAAGGAGATTCCATGTCTGATGCACTCGCTTCCCCCGAATATCGTAGTGATCTAGGCAATGGCCTCGTGCGCCGGTGGTCTACGGCGACAGACGAGGAGAAGATCGGCCAGTGCCTGGCGATCGTTTTCCGTCCTGGTCCGGACAAGCCGCTGAACCAAGGTGTCATTAACGAAACGCAGGTAATGTTCAGCGCCAACTTTCCGCTGATGGGGCCCGGTGATTGGGCCCTGGTGGAAGACACAACGCTGCCCGAACGGCCGGTCGTCGCCTGCCTGTGCTGCTGGAGCCATTGCTGGAGTTACGGCGGGATTCCGTTTGGCGTGGGCAGGCCGGAGATGGTAGCTACACGGCCGGAATATCGCAAGCGCGGGCTGATCCGGGCGCTGTTTGAGATGTTTCATGCCCGCAGCGCGGCGCGCGGAGAGTTGGTGCAGGGAATTACGGGGATCGACTACTACTACCGGCAGTTCGGTTACGAGTATGCGCTGGACTTGGATGGGCGGCGCACGATCGCAGCGGCGGCAGTGCCCGCCAAGAAGGAAGATGAGGTCGAACCCTATACACTGCGTCCGGCAACGCTCGACGACGTGTCTCACCTGTTTGCCATCTACGAACAGGGCCGCAAACACAGCCTGGTTTGGACCGAGACGACTGAAGAGCTTTGGCGCTATTTCGTCACAGTGTGGGAGGAGCCCGTAGTGCGCAGCCAGGAGCCGCACCTGGTGGGGCTGGCAAGGCGAAAGTACATGGTGGTGAATGGCGGCGGCCAGGTCTGTGGGTTTGCCGGCGTGGCGACGCGACGGCGCACAAACAAGATGGGCATTTACGACTTAGAGATGTACGCAGGCACCAATTGGCAGGCAGCTATCCCCGGCCTGCTGCGCGCGTTTTGCGAATTGGGACGCCAACTGCTACCGGTGCGGCCGGATGTCGAGCCATTTAGCGAGGTGGTGCTCGCGCTCGGGCGAACTCATCCTGCCTACGATGTATTGGACGAAAAGTGGGGGGCACGGGCAGAGCACGTATATGCGTGGTACGTGCGCGTGGCCGACGTGCCAGAATTCGTGCGCCACATCACACCAGTACTCGAGCGGCGCCTGGAAGATTCGATCCTGAGCGGCTACAACGGCGAGCTCAAGTTCAATTTTCACCGCGGCGGGCTGCGCCTAAGAATCGAGCAGGGCAAGTTCGCCGCGATCGAACCTTGGAGATCGCCGGATTACGAAGAGGAGGATGAAGCCCAACTGAACTGCCCGCAACTGCTCTTCCTGCAACTGCTGTTTGGCTATCGCAGCGTGGCAGAGCTGCGGGCAACATTCCCCGATGTGTGGCTTAACCAGGCCGCGGCGCTGCTGATCGACATCCTGTTCCCCAAGCAGCGCTCGCACGTGTGGGGGATGGAATACACGTAGGCCTTGTCCACAGCCTGTCTACAGCCTCAGCAGACCGGCTAGAGTCGGCGTGAAGCCACACGCGCGGTAGAACGGCTCCAGGTGCGGCTCGTAGTCGACGTGCAGCCAGTGCATGCCACGGCGGCGCGCTTCTGTCTGGGCCAGCGTCACCAGATGGCGGCCGATACCTTGGCGCTGCTGGAGAGGGTGGACAGTGGTGTCGAGGAGGAAGGCGTGGATGCCGCCGTCCCACGCCAGGTTGACAAAGCCGACGAGCGTCTCCGCCTCGAAAGCACAGATGTAGGCGAGGCTGTGGGCAAGAACGGGGGCAAAGTCGCGCCGCGCGTGGTGCGGCCAGGCGGCGGCGAAGAGGGTGTTGAGCTGCTCGTTATTCAGCGGCGGGCTGATGTGGTAGGAAACCGTGGGTGCTGAGGGTTGAGGCATGAGTGCTGCAAGTCCCGATTACTTTGATTTTCTGTCTATTCAGGGATATTCTACACAGCGGTCCCAATTTTAGATGCATGGGCAGGTGGCCTGCCGTCCGCACGCGGCGTGCGGACTGGACGTGTGACAAGGTCAGGGGCGTGTGGGTACGCGGGAAGTAGAGAGTGATGGAACTATTGGGTGGGCCGCTGTTTGGTGTGGCGGGGGCGGGTGAGTCGCATGGACCGGCGGTGACGACGATTGTGTTTGGCTGCCCGCCAGGCTTGTTTGTGACGGCAGCTGAGATTCAACGGTATCTGGACCGGCGGCGACCCGGCAGCAACAAGCATGGCACGCCGCGGCGCGAGGACGATACGGTTGCCCTGCTTTCCGGCCTCTACCAACCCGACCACGACAAACTAACGGCAGGACCCACGATCCGCGTTGGCGACGGGGATGAGGCTTCGGCCACAACCGGTTACGCCGAAGGCTATACGACCGGCGAGCCGATTGCTGCGATCGTGTTGTCTACGGCCAAACGCTCCAACGACTATCTGCAATTTGCGGGTTCAAGCGGCGAGGTGCGCCCAGGGCACACGGACCTGGTCAAGCATTACAAGTCGCAAGGATTTGTGGATGTGCGTGGAGGCGGCCGATCTTCCTATCGCTCGACCATTTCCGACGTGATCGGTGGGTCCATTGCGCGCATTTTTCTGCGCCAGGTGTTTGGGACCGTGATCCTCTCGTCGATCTGCCAAGTGGGCCATCTGCGCGCCGAACGTACATTGGCCGGCAGCATTGAAGCATTGTTGCATGGCAGCGATGGCCAATTCGTGCCCTCTGAGGCGATCCAGCGTATCGAGAACGACCTGGCAAGCGCCGAAATCCAGACAATCGACGCCGAGTTTGCCCATGCTGCCGGGCAGCTGATCAAGCAGACGCGCATCGACGGCGACTCCATTGGGGCGGCGGTCGAGGTGGTGGTGGTCAACGTGCCGCCGCTGCTGGGCGATCCGCTGTACCAGAGTCTTAAACTGCGGGTGATGGGCGCGTTGGGTGGGCTTAACGCCGTGCAGGGGGTCGAGATCGGGGCAGGTTTTGCCGTGGTGGAACGGCGCGGCAGCGAGAACAATGACCCAATTCGCGCGGGCGGCTACCAGGCGAACAGTCATGGTGGGCTGATCGGGGGGGTGACGACCGGGATGCCGATCGTGCTGCGAGTCGGATTCAAGCCGACGTCGACCATCGCCAAGCCGCAGCAGTCGGTGCGCAAAAACCTTGAAGAGATCGATTTCTTACTGCAGAAGGGTCGCCACGACCCATGTGTGGGCGTGCGAGCGGGCGTTACGCTGGAATCGCGCGTGGCGATCGAGTTGATGAATGCCGTGCTGATGCACCAAGCGCAGCGCGTGGACACAGCCCAATTCCAAATCTTTCCCCAAAGGTAAGTTTCCCGTGGCCAAGTCCGGCTATCGTCCCATCCCTATTCTGATCGCGCTGAAAGGTCATCCCGCGACGGGCAAGAGCAATGTGGCGGCGGCATTGGCGCGGCGGTTGCGCTGCCCGCTGATCGACAAGGACGATATCAAGGACAACGTGCTGGACCTGGCCGACAGCAATGACCGCGCGTATGCCATCATGTGGCAAATCGCGGGGGTGCAGCTTGCATTGCGCCTCAACGCAATCGCCGTGTCGCCGTTGTCGTATCCGGAGGGCTATGCGGCGGCGCAAGGCTTGGCGGCCAAACATCGGGCGAATCTGCTGGTGGTGGAAACACGCCTGGCGGACGAAGAATGGAAGCGCCGTCTCAACGCGCGGCGGCCGGGCTATTCGACGCATAAGATCAGCGGCTGGGAGGCGATGCAGGAGATGCTGCGCAAGTATGACGGCTGTTGGCAGTATCCGATTGCTCCGGAGCAACATGTCGTGTTGGATACGGCGCAGCCGCTCAAGGCGTTGGTTAACCAAGTGGTCCAGCGGATGGACGTTATGCGGCGGCCGGGCGCGTAGCGGCACGTGGGCGTGGCGCGCCCGGGGCGCGGGTCCGCACGCGGCGTGCGGACTGGACGAGATGTAGGAGGAGGCCGCGCGTGGCGTGCGGATTGGACGAGGTGTAGAGGAGGCCGCACGCGGCGTGCGGCCTGGACGAGATGTGGGGTGAGGTAAACAGTGGCACGTCGGTGACGTGACCTACGAAGAACGGAAAAGGCGGATGGATTCGCAGCACAATATTGTGATTACCGGCTTTATGGGCACGGGCAAGAGTACGGTGGGGCGGCTGCTGGCGAAGCGGCTCCAGCGCCGTTATGTCGATATGGATGCGGTGTTGGCCGAACGCTTTGGCAAGCCGATTGGCGTCGTATTTGCCGAGGAGGGCGAGGAAGCATTTCGTGCGGCGGAGGCCGATCTGTGCCAGGAACTGGCCGCCGAACAGAGGCTGGTGATCAGCACGGGTGGGGGCGCGCTGGTCAACGAGGATTCGCGCAATGCGTTGGCGGCGACCGGCATGTTGGTGTGTCTCACGGCCAGCGAGGGCGAAATCCTGCGCCGGTTGGCCAAAGCGACTGATCGCCCACTGCTTGCCGGCGAAGAAGATGAGCGGCGCAGCCGCATCCGCACCTTGCTGGGCGTGCGCCGCGCGGCGTATGGGGCGATCCCTTATCAGATCGACACGGACGGCAGCACGCCCGAACAGGTGGCCGAGCGCGTGCTCTCTGCCTCTGAAACCCACGCCGAAGCGCCGGGCATGCAGCGGCTGCCGGTGCGCACGCCGGAAGGAACCTATGATCTCTGCCTGGGCGACGGCATCCTGGCTTACGCAGGCCGGCTGCTGACGAACCGGGGATTGAAACGCGGGCGGGCAGCGATCGTCACCAATGAGATGATCCGCACGCATGCTGAGACGCTGGCCCAAGGTTTGGGCGATAATGGATTTGAGCCAGTCATCTGCACGGTGCCTGAGGGTGAGCAGCACAAGACGCTGGCGACAGTGGCCAACCTGTATGAGCAATTCCTGGCGGCAGGGCTGGACCGAGCGAGCACCGTGCTGGCGTTGGGCGGCGGGGTGATCGGCGACATGGCGGGTTTTGCGGCGGCCACTTACCTGCGCGGGGTACCGTTTGTACAGCTGCCCACTTCGCTGCTGGCGATGGTGGACGCATCGGTGGGCGGCAAGACAGGCGTCGACCTGCCGCAGGGAAAGAACCTGGTGGGGGCGTTTAAGCAGCCGCAGGTGGTGATCATGGATACGGCGGTGTTGAGCACGCTGCCGTCGGACGAATTCCGTTCGGGGCTGGCGGAAATCGTCAAGCACGGCATCATCGGCGCGCCAAAACTATTTGTGCAGCTGGAGAACGAGGGTCCGATCAACCTGGTACAGCTGGTGGCTGACGCCGTGCGCGTCAAAATCGAGGTTGTGGAGGAAGACCCGTTTGAGCGCGGGCGGCGGGCAGTGCTCAACCTGGGCCATACTTTTGGCCATGCGCTCGAGCTAGTCAGCGAATACACCCTGCGGCACGGCGAGGCGGTTGCCATCGGGATGGTGGCGGCGGCGAACATGGCGGCCGAACTCGGCCACTGCGAGCTCGCGCTGGCCGAGCGCATCACCCGGCTGATCGACCGGATGGGGCTGCCCAGCTCGGCGCCCGGCTACGATGTGGATGCCGTGCTGGCGGCCATGAGCCACGATAAGAAGCGGGCGGGCAAGAAGCTGCGCTTTATTGTCCCGCGGGCACTGGGCGACGTGGTCGTGATCGACGAGCCCGGCGAGGATGTCGTGCGCCGAGCCATCCAGCGGATTGTGCTATAATGCGCGCCATGAAGATCGCCCTGTTGCACGGCCCCAATCTCAACTTGCTCGGCACGCGCGAGCCAGGAATCTACGGCAGCATGACGCTGGAGCGGATCAATGCCGCCGTAATAGAAGCGGCGCAGCCTGATCACGAAGTCCGCCCGTTGCAGAGCAACCACGAAGGTGCGCTGGTCGACGCGATCCAGGCGGCACGCAAGTGGGCGGACGGCATCCTCATCAATCCTGGCGCCTACACCCATTATTCCTATGCGCTGCGTGACGCGATAGCAGCGGTCAAGCTGCCGACGGTGGAGGTCCACTTGAGCAATATCCACGCCCGCGAGGAGTTTCGCCATACGTCGGTGATTGCCCCCGTATGTGTAGGGCAGATCTGCGGCTTTGGCTGGCGCAGTTATCTGCTTGGATTACAGGCGCTCCTTGACCATTTGAAAGAACAGGCGAAGGCATGACGCGAATTTGGCGCACTCGTTGGTCTCACAAGGCGGCCTGGCTGCCGATGATTGCCGGCCTTATGCTGGTCTTTGCGTTGGCGGCTTGCGGCAACGAAGAGCAGCCGACGGCCGAACCCGCGGCAGGCGAGCCCCGCGTGGAGGCGGTGCAGGGCGACCAGGCGGCAGGCAGCGCCGCGGCCGCAGGAATAACAGCCACTGGCGGGGAGGGCGCAACCGCTCAGCAGGCGCAGGCGCCGACACCTACACCAGAACCAGCAGGGCGTATTGTGCTCTGGCACAGTTGGGGCAGCGGCGACGGCGATGCACTGGCCGCCATCCTGAGTGACTTCCAGACCCAGTATCCGCAGGTAACAGTGGACACATTGTTCGTGGCCGATACGGACTTGCCCAAGGCGTACGCCGACGCCGTGCTGGCGGGCAGCGGGCCCGAGCTGGTGCTGGCCCCCACCTGGTGGCTGAGTGATTTTGTGGACCTGGGCGTGGTGCAGCCGCTCGACATGAGCGTGGATGCGGCGACGCTGGACGGGTACTGGCCGGCAGCGGTGGATAATTTGCGCTGGGACGGGCAGCTTTACGGCCTGCCGACCGACTTTGAGCTTGTGAGCTTGTTTGTCAACACTGCGCTGGCGCCGGGCGGCGCGCCTGCCACGACGGCGGATATGCTGGCGCAGGCGCAGGCTGCACCCACGCAGGGGGCGGGACTCTACAACAGCCTATACCACCTGTTCTGGGGGCTGCCGGCCTACGGCGGGCGTTTGTTTGACGACAACGGCGTCGTGGTGCTGGACCAGGGCGGCGACGTGGGAGGGTACCTGACCTGGCTGCGGCAGATGAGCCAGACGCCGGGCAGCTACGTGGATACCGATTACGGCATGCTGCTCGACCGTTTCAAGAAGGGCGAGTTCGCCTATTTTGTGGATGGCCCGTGGGCGATCGACGAACTGAGTGCAGCACTGGGCCCCAGCCTGGCGGTAGGAAGTCTACCGACAGGTTCATCTGGGCCGGCGCAGCCGTGGCTGCACGCCGACGGCGTCATGTTAAATCCGCGCAGCACACCTGAGCAGCAGCGGCTGGCGCTGCTTTTTGCCCAGCACCTGACCAGCGCCGAGAGCGGTGCATCCCTGGCGAGCCTGGCTAAACGGCTGCCCGCCAACCGCAACGCCGTGATCGGCGACAACCCGCTGCTGCAGGGTTTCATGAACCAGGCGGCGACGGCACAATCGATGCCCAACCGGCCGGAGATGGAAGAGGTGTGGGGCTATGCGGGCGATATGGTCGTCAAGGTTGTAGACGGCAATGCCGACCCGGCGGCTACGGTGCAGGAGACGGCGGCGCTGATCAACGAGGCAAACGGGAAGTAGAAGTATTGACTACGTCGTTTCAGTTGTTCAACCTCCAAACGATGTCGGGCGTGTTCCCCGGCACGCGCACGATGGTGTTTCAGCGCGTGCGCGTGCGGCCCATAGGGCAAGACGACGAGGAGCAAGGCGCGGCCCAGTGGGCGCGGCTACTTTGGTATGAGGAGCCGGCGGCGTGCGTGGTCGAGTTGGGGTCGATCTTGCTGCGCATCCCAGAACCTCTGCGTGGAGATTTCGGCAAGCGGCTGGAAGAGGCATTGGCAGCCAATGGGCTGCGGCTTATGGCGTGCGGCAGCTGCGCGTTTTGGCAGCCTATGGCGGTGCAGACGGGCGACGGGCTGCCTGTAGGGCGCTGTATTGTGAGGGGGAATGCAGGCGAGGACGCCTGCGCTCCGGATACCCTTGCGGCGCAGTCTGTCTTAGCGTTGAATTGCAGCCATTGGCTGGCGGCAGGTGGCGAACGAGGATGGCTGGCGGCAGACGGCGAAGAGGTACAGCAAGGCGTAGACGGTGAAGGAGTAACGCAGGGGATACACAGCGGAGGAGTACAGCAGCCGCCCTTGCGTGAATCAGTGTCATTGGGGCCAATTTCGAAGCGCGCCGAGCGCGAGAGCGACGAGCGTTGGTCGTGGTGGGGGAGGTTGCGGCGGCGGCTTGCGGGGCGGGCGGCGGCGGGTGACCGCCAGGACCAGCAGGCAACCGTGACGGCCGACAGTTGGCAGGAACGGATTGTGGAGCGCAGCGGTGTTGGTGCGGGCACAGAGCCTTGCTTCGCCTGCCAGGGCCGCATCGCCAATCTTGGCGCGCTGGCGGTGGCCTCGCCCGAAGGCGACAAGCAAACCTACAGTGTCTGGCGCTGCCGGCAGTGCTTTACCTATTATTTGAACGATTGGGTCGACCGTTGGGAGCGCACCGACAGCCTCGAAACCGAGGAGACATACTACCGGCTGGCGCCGCGCGAGGCGCTGGAGATTTTGGCAGTCATCGACGACGTGGTCCATGCCGAACACCCGGCACGGCGGCACGAACGCGATGCGGAGCGGGCGTGGATGCTGCAATTTATCGGCGCGCGACCGGTGTTGAGCCACCAAATCAAGCAGGGACGCTAGAAAGAACAGTTTGGCATGCTACTTGAGAGCAGACCCGCAAAGATAATTGCAGCCGAATACAAAACTCTGCCTTTTCCGGCGTTGGCTCCGATCCAAGAGGTGGCTTTTGACCTGGGCGTCACGGCCACTGACATACCACTTGAGTTGGCAGGAGTGGTGATCCAGGGCTACAACGACCATCAACTGCTGTTTGAACAGCGCTGGCCGGCCCGCATCATCCGCAAGCGGCTGGGCGAAGAGAACCTGCGCCTCGAAGTTGGCACGGGGCTGGCGCTACGCAGCCTGCATTTTCAACTGCATGCCTATGAAGCGTTGACGTCGGTCGAGGTCATTGTTTTGGCCCAGGTGGACGGCAAAGAGGAGTTGGAGCACGCTTCGCTGGAAATCCCTGTAGAGTTTCACAACAACAAGACAGACCTGCACTTTCCGCTGCGTGGGACGTGGTGGGCGATCCAGGGGTCGGATTGGAGCGACGTGCACAAGCAGGAAGTTCTGAGCCAGGCGTATGCAGTGGACTTTGCCAGGCTAGGTGCAGACAGCCGCACCTTTGACGGCCGCGGGGTGGCGCTGGAAGACCACTACAGCTGGGACCAGCCGGTATATGCCACGGCGGGGGGCAAGGTGGCGGCTGTCACCTTTGATATGCCGGACCTTGTACCGGGCGTGCTGCCCGACCCGCTGATGTTGCGCGGGGATCCCCGGCGCACGCTGGGTAATTCGGTGGCCGTCAGCCACGGCAATGGCGAGTTCAGCTACTATGCTTGTTTGCAGCAGGCAAGCCTGGCGGTCAACGAAGGGCAGATGGTTAAGCGTGGTGCATTGCTGGGTCGAGTCGGCAACAGCGGCGTGACGCCGGGGCCGCACCTACATTTTCATTTGGCCGAAGGGCCGCATCCATTTATCGACCAAGGCTTGCCGGCACTGTTCAGCCATTTTTGGGCAGGGGGCCAGTTTTTCGAACAACCGACGACGATTCCGACGCGCATGATTGTGATCGGAGAGGAGTGACAATGGCGAAGCAGGACGAAATGCCGCTGTACACGACTGTGGACGACGAACTGTATGATGAACTCAGCCAATTGGTGGGGCAGGCTATCGTCTTTGTCGAAGTGTGGGAAGACTCGTTGAGCAGTGCGCTTGAGTCGGAGGAGGACCAACCCGAGCAGCAAGCGTCGTTTGACATCGACCTATATCTGGCCGATGGCGCCTATTTTGAGTTGTACAGCGCCACCTGTTTCGACAGCCTGGACGGCGACCCGTGGATAGGGTTAGAAGATGTCAGCCGGCGCCTGACGACGGCCGCCAAGCAAAAGGCTGTGTTGGAAGAGGTGGCAGTCGACGAAGAAGACCAGTTGGTGCTGGTGCTGCGCTATGGCCAAGGCGGGCACGTGTATCTGCCGGTAGCGGCCTGGCTGTTGGAGGAATGGGACGAGTTGCCCGAATCGTAGGAAAAACCGGGTTGCGCGTTTGGCGAAATTCGTCTATGATAGGACAGTAATTCACAAACAACCTCACTGACAATGCTCAAGAGTAACCAGCTCAGGAGTAACCTGCCATGACCCGTTCGACTTCTATGGCTGCGGTGCAACCGGTCGCTGTCAATCCGTGGATGGCATCCGTCTATGGCGGCGTCATAACCGCAATCATCGCTATTGCATTTCACTTCCTACTGCCCATGAACCAGCCGCTCCTATGGGGGTTGGCGCTGCTACTGATCGGCGCCGGTCCTGTGCTCGGCTACCAGTTGGCTGCCGGCAAGCTCGGTTCCGACTGGAAAGCGATCATTGGCGGCATCCTTGGCTCGATCATTCCGATTGTGGGCCAGCTGCTGCTGTGGCCGCTGTTTGTGTGGCTGTTTGACCGCCGTTTCTCGCTCGGTCGTCTTTACCTGGGCAGCATTATCGGCATCGTCCTAGGTGTGGCCGTCTTTTTCCTGATTGCGACGTTGATGGGGCAAGACCCATACAGTTGGGTTGGCCTGGCCTGGACGCTGGCGGCCAGCATGTGGGGTGGCGCGACGGCGGCATTTATGACCGGTGGCGACGCCGACGCGCGCTAGTTAAGTCTTGGCGGAGTGACCGCCACAATTTAGGCCACGCAGGCGGCAGCCCTATCATCGGCTGCCGCCTTTTTCGTGCAAACTGCCCAAAGGAAATCCCCCGGGCGGTTTGCAGTATTGGGCCATTTTGGCTATACTTGTGGGTGGAGCAGCGGTCGTCGAGCCGCTAACGTGCAAAATGTACAAGAGCACCACCACCATTGACGATGTTTTCCGCCTGGCCTTGCCGGCGCACACGCAGCTGTTGGTAGGCGCTGAATATTTCAGCCGGCCCGTGAGTTGGGCATGCAGTCTGCGCCCCAGCCCGCCCGCCTTCCCCAAGCTGGACGGCAATGAGTTGGCGTTGATCGACATGGAAGATCTACGCCGGCTGGACCCCAAGATGCGCTTGGATCGCGTAATCCGCAGCCTGCAAAATGCACGGGTGACGGCTGTTGCGATCCTGGGGGATATGGGTGAATCCGGCGCAGTGACAGCGGCGCGCGACAATCATCTCGTTCTCCTTCAACTGCCCAGCAGCGTTTCGCTTACCCAAGTAGAGCGTTCCGTTATCCGCCTGATCGTAGACCGCGCCGGCTACATTGCGCAACGCTCGGCCGAGTTGCAGCGTGAGCTTAGCCAGGCGGCCCTGAATGGGGGAGGGCTGCAGAAGATCGCAGCGCGACTGCATGGGTTCGTGCAACAGCCGGTCATTCTGTTGAGCGAGACTGGCCAGGTTAACGCCGTGGCGGGGGTTGACCACCTGAGCACCGAACAGCGCAAGACATTGATCGACAGCTTGCCCAACCTGACCATGCTACGCAGTTGGACGGCAACGCAGCCGGCGGAAGGCTTGCACGCCAGCGTGGGTACATTGCCGCTGGCGAATCCGGCGGCCGGCAGCGCCTACCGCTTTGCGATCTTAGCCCCCGTCTATGCCAGTGACGGCGTACACGGCTACTGTTTGCTGCTGCGCGGGTCATCCCAGGCAGACCAGGAGATTTCGGCGGTAGAAGAGGTGGCGGCGGCGCAAGGGGCATCGGCCGCGGCGCTGGAGTGGGCCAAGCAAAATGCGGTTGGCATCGCCGAAGACCGGATGCGCGCCACGTTTTTGGACGAGATGCTGGCAGCCGAAATCGCCGACGAGCAAGCGTGGATACGGCGCGGCTCGTCACTAAGTTACGACTTGACCAGGCCACATGTCGCGGTGCTGGCGGAGGCCAGTGGTGTGCCGGATTGGCCGGCGCCGCTGCTGCGCTTTATGCAGCAGCGCCAGGTAATGGCCCCGCATACACGCCGCGACGAAGGCATATTGTTTTTCTGGCCGGTAGACAACCCGAAGAGCGGGCGAGAGTTTAAGGGCATCGCCGGCGAGTTTGTCGAGCAGATCCTGGGACGCAATCCCAAAGCGCGCCTGATCATCGGCATTGGTCGTCCTGGGAGTGGTCCTGCCAACTGGCTGCAGAGCCAGCAGCAGGCGCGTGAGAGCTGGCGCCTCGGCAAAGAGTGGGAGACGACACCTGTCACGTACTTTGGCGACCTCGGCCTCTACCAGCTCCTGACCGGGTTGAGCACCAATCCCGAGGCGGCGCGTTTTTACCGCAAGACGCTGGGCAAACTGATCAGCCATGACGACAATAAGAACTCAGAGCTGGTACAGACGTTGGACGCCTTTTTTGCCTGTCACGGCAACCTGAGCCAGACAGCCACGCGGCTGCATATTCACCGCAACACGCTGACCTATCGGCTGGAACAGATCGCCAACATCACGCAGTTGGACCTCGACGACCCCGATGCGCGCTTCTCGCTGCAGTTGGCGCTCAAGTTGCGTCCGGTGTTGAAGTAATCTGTTTGCGGCTGCGGTAGCGTCGCACCTTGGCGACATTGCCACACTCTTGCATATCACACCAACGGCGGCTGCGGTTCTTGCTGCGGTCGATAAAGAGCCAGCTGCAGTGCTCGCCGGCGCACTCACGCACACGGCCCAAGTCATCCGACATCAACAGGTCGGCGGCGGAATGCGCCACCGGCCACTGCATGCGCTCCAGGACCACGGTATCCTCATCCCACTCCCATGTGAAGCCACTCTCACCGGCGGTGAGCCGTAGATGGGGCATGGCCTGTGCCAGGGTGCGGTTGAGCAGTTCCAGGTCGCCTGCCGGTGGCACATTGCCGTCGGCATGCGCCGTGAATATGCGATAAAGCGCCTCGCGCAGCTCAATCGCAGATTGCAGCGCCGCGCGAGCTTTCTGCGGATTGCGGTCCGCAATTTCCGCTAGGTGCGCTGCCAACGATGCCGGCAGCGCTCCCTCCCGTTCGCCCCAGGCCAATAAATCGGCATAGGTATGCAGGCGCTCAGTTGGAGTGCCCGTGTCACGTGCGCTGGCCGTATTCGTAAATTCCAGGCACAGGCGCCCGCCCGTGCTGTGTACATGCTCTTCCATCTGATTTTGCTCCAAGCCAATTTGGCTTTTGAGTTTAGCATAACGCATTTCGCTGTAACTATCAATATGCTATTGACAGGTTACAATAATTATGCTACAATCTAACCAGCAAAATCTGTTTTGAGGGTTACAAAGCAGATAAGATGAGGGGTGCGGGCTTGATGCCGGCCGGAGCAGACGGAGGAATCCATGTTTGGCGACGAATTTGGCTATGCCTATTATGAGCAGCGGCATATAGAGTTGGTGAAAGCAGCCGAACGAGCGCGGTTGATCCAATGCCTTGAGGAGATAAAACGGGTGGAGCAGCGGCGACTGTCGTTGAGCAAGCGTGTCCTGGCGGCGACCGGAAATAGGCTGGTGTCGGTAGGGAGCAGGATGCAGCAAGCCGCGGCGCAGTAAACAGCGGCGCAGTAAACAGCGGCGCAGTAAACAGCGGCGCAGTAAACAGCGGTTCGGTAAGATGAGGAGAAGAGGTGAAATGATGGCCGTAACATTCTTGGCGTTTTTGGTGGTGGCGATTATCCTGCTGGATGTCTTGGCGCTGTTGAAGGCCCCCGACAGCCGTGACAATATGCAGAGCGACGAATGGGAACTACGCCGCCTATGGCGCACCATGCGCTAGCGCAAGCGATGGCTTGTGGAGCATAGTGTCTGAGGAAACAAAAAACCGCCTGTCCATTGGGATGGGCGGTTGTCATTTCTTACGGACGCGATTAACGGATAATCAGCGCCAGCAAGTACGTTGCGCTGCCCAGCAGCACCGACACACTGAGCAATACATACGGCGAGCGAGCTACTTCAGTTATCATCGCAGCCTCCACTGATAGATCGGGCGTAGAACCGAACCGCTACCCAGAGCATACTCGCGAAACACCGGCATGACCAGCGTCAAATGTTGGATATCTTTACAGATATAGTTAGCTTTAACTTACGCGCTCTCGTAAATAATTCCGGTGCTGGTTTGTAGCTCGTAGACGGTGATTTCCGGGCGGCAGTTGATGCGATAGGGTACGGGCCAGCAGCCGAGGCCGCGGTTGGTGTAAACCATGCGGTTGCCCGCGCGGTGCAGCCCGATGGGGTAGCGCACGCTGTAGTCGGGTACGATGGGGGCAAAACTGTAGAGTCCGCCCGCCATCGGGGTAAGCGTGGGCAGCCGCACCTGCCCGCCGTGGCTGTGCCCGCTCAACAGCGCCACGACCGGCGCATCGCGCGCCAGCAAGGTGTCGAAGTAATCCGGTTCGTGGGCCATGAGCATGTTAACGGAGTTGCCCGGCGCGTCACGCAGCGCGGCCACCAGGTCGGGTCGTCCACTCCAAACATCGTCCACTGCACCCAACCACAAACCCGGCGCCAGTTCGACCCCACTATTGCGCAGCAGTGTGGTATTGGACTCGGCGAGGTAGCGCGTGATGATGTCTATATCACCCCATATGTCGTGATTGCCGATCGCCGAGTAGACGGGCATTTGCGCCTGGCGCAACGGCTCGACCAGGCCGGCGGCGGCGGCATCGAGGTCACGTTGGTGTTGGGCAGAGCGCCGGCGGCTGCGCGGTGTAGCATAGTCGCCTGTCAAGAGCAGCCATTCCACTCCCAGCCGGTTCACCTGCTCGATACTTTCGAGCAACTGCACGCTGGTGAAGTAGGCACCCAGGTGTATATCGGAGATCTGGGCAAAGCGGCGGCCCTCAAGCGCGGCCGGAAGACCAGGGACAGGGATGGCGACGTGCTCAACATCCAACCAGTGTGGCTCAACATAGCGACCGTAGGCAACGCCAAGCGCGACGGCTCCAGCGAGCGTGGCAGTTCCCTGCAGGAAGCGCCGCCGCGTGACATTACGGCGCGCAGGGGTAGGGCCTGAGTGGATGGAATCTGAGCCGGGTATAGAGTCGGTCATGCGGAACAGCCCTATAGCACGCTTAGGGGCATGCGGGTCCCAGCGGCCAATTCGGCGGCGAGGGCCCGCACCTCGGCAACACCCTGCTCGGAGGCGGCGGCCTTGACCAACGCCGAGCCGACAATGACGCCGTCGGCAATCGCGGCAACAGCGGCGGCCTGGGCGCGCGTGGCAATGCCAAAGCCCACGGCCAGCGGCAGACTGGTGTGGCTGCGCACCCGCGCCACAAACTCCGCCAAGTCGAGTGGCAGTTCAGTGCGAGCGCCGGTAATGCCGGTGACGCTGACCAGGTAGACGAAGCCAGTGCAGTGATCGGCCACAAAACGAATGCGATCTTCGGTGCTGGTAGGGGCCAACAGGTAAATGGTGGCCAGGCCTGCCTGGCGGCAGGCGGCCTCCAATTCCTCGGACTCTTCCGGCGGAAGGTCAGGCACGATCAGGCCATCGATGCCGGAAGCCACGGCGTCATCAACAAAGCGCTGGATCCCGTAGGCAAACAGCGGGTTATAGTAGGTCATAGCACAGAAGGGCTGCTCGATGCCGGCGGCGCGCAGTTCGCGGCACATGGCCAGGCAATCACGCACGGTCGTGCCCTGCGTCAGCGCGGTATAGGTGGCAGTCTGAACCGTGGGGCCATCGGCAAGCGGATCACTGTGCGGGATGCCGATCTCAAACAGCCCCGCCCCATTGTCGCTGAGCGCCTGGATGACTTCCAACGTGCGGTCGCGGTCGGGGTAGCCCATGGCGTGATAGGGCATGAATACCGCACGCCGCTCGGCCTTCGCTCTAGCAAATACGGATTGAATGCGTTCTAAGCCGGTCATGCCTGGCCTCCCAATTCGCCTAGTTCACTCATGATAGTGCCGAGGTCCTTGTCGCCGCGGCCGCTCAGGTTGACGAGCACGACCTGGTTCTTGTCCATCTGCGGCGCAAGCCTGGCCAAATGCGCTACGGCATGTGCGCTCTCCAGGGCCGGGATAATTCCTTCCATGCGGCTGAGCAGCTTGACTGCCGCCAACGCCTCTGCGTCGGTGGCGTAAGTATACTCGGTGCGGCCCAGGTCGCGCAGCCAGGCGTGTTCCGGGCCGACGCTGGCATAATCGAGACCGGCGCTGATGCTGTGCGTGAGCGCGATCTGGCCATCATCGTCCTGCATCACGTAGCTCTTGGTGCCCTGCAACACGCCGAGGCGCCCGAGCTTGGGATCGGCAAAACGCGCGGCGTGCTCGCCGCCTTCAATGCCGCGGCCGCCGGCCTCGACGCCGATGAGACGCACCTGGTCATAGTCAAGAAAAGGATGGAACATGCCAATGGCGTTACTGCCACCACCAACACAGGCCACTATGGCGTCGGGCAGGCGTCCGGGGCCGGTGGCCGGATCGAGCATCTGGTCGATCGACTCACGACCGATCACGCTCTGGAAGTCGCGCACCATCGTCGGATAGGGATGGGGGCCAAGTGCACTGCCCAACAAGTAGTGGGTAGTGCGCACGTTGGTCACCCAATCACGAATGGCCTCGTTGATAGCGTCCTTGAGCGTCTTGCTGCCGGACTCCACGGGCCGCACCTCGGTGCCCAGCAGTTGCATACGGTACACGTTTGGCTGCTGCCGCGCCATATCCACCGTGCCCATATAAACGATGCACTCGATGCCCAGCATCGCAGCGGCGGTTGCCGTGGCCACGCCGTGCTGGCCGGCGCCGGTTTCGGCAACGATGCGCGTCTTGTTCATCTTGCGCTTCATCAGCAGTGCCTGGCCCAACGCGTTGTTGATCTTGTGGGCGCCGGTGTGGGCCAGGTCCTCGCGCTTGATGTAGATGTGCGGCCCGCCAAAATGGGCGGTCAGCCGCCGGGCATAGGTGATCGGCGTCGGCCGGCCGACAAAGGTACGCAGCAAGTGAGCAAGCTCCGCCTGGAAGTCCTTGTCATGCTTGGACTTAAGGAACACCTCCTCCAGTTCCTCCAGGGCAGGCATGAGCGTTTCGGGCACGAACTTGCCGCCATAGGGGCCGAAGTGGCCGGACTCGTCGGGATAGTTCTTGTAGTTGACCTTGGTCGCCCTGTTTAATGATTGAGGCGACGATTGTGATCCGGGCATCATTTTCTCCGTTCGGTTCAAATCTCTTGCGTCCACATGCGGTGGCCGTAGTAGACAAATCCCTGCGATTCAAAGAAACGCTGTGCACGGCGGTTGAAGTCCCAGGTGGAAAGCGACAGGCGGAAAATGCCGCGCCGCCGCGCCTCCTGCTTGGCGGCATCGATCAGCGCCGTGCCGCAGCCGTGCCCTTGAGCAGCAGGGGCGACGCCAATATGGTGAATATGAAAGCGGTCAAACGTGTACGTGGAGCTGGTCTCCATCGCAGGCGTAACGTCTCCGTAGAGATAGCCTACAACTTTGTCCCCCCTTTCGGCGACAAACATGACGGTATCAGCCCGGGCCATGATCTCGAGCACGTATTCGGCAGGAAATGTGGTTGCCGACGGCTGCTTAAAAAAGGCGGGGAGCATGTCGGCGTGCAGACGCTGAACGTACGCATTGAGTTCACTGATACGGGCAGCATCATTCAGGTGTGCCAGCCGCACATGCACATCACTCAACGAGCCTGACGTTGTACGGGCGCTGGCAGCAAAATGAGCAGCGGCAGCGGAGCGCATGACGTCGAGGGGAGCAGGTTGGCCGGTCCAGCGCTCGAAAGCAAGTGCACCCTGCCACACCAGCATTCCCAAGCCTCCAACCGCCTGTGCTCCATCGCGGCCAGCCTGGCGCAGCAGCCTGGTGTCCTCTGGGTTGTAGACCAGATCGTAGACGACCTGTCCGCTGTGGAACGGAAGATCGTCTGGCCAGGGAGTGGTGTCCACGTCAGGTGTCATGCCTAGTGTCGTGCAGTTGACGATGAGGTCGGCGTACTGGGCGAGCTTGGGCAGATCATCGGGCAGAGTAAATGCCGTCATGTGGCAACCCCGCGCACGCGGCTGCAGCGCGTCGACGAGCGACTGCGCGGTCTCAAGCGTGCGATTGGCGACGGCGATGCGTGCTACCTTGGCCTGCGCCAAGCCATAGACGATGGCACGGGCTGAGCCGCCGGCGCCTAGCACCAGCACATGCTGATCCTGCAAGTCCACTCCATGTTCGTGCAGATCGCTGACAAACCCGGCGGCGTCGGTGTTGTCGCCCACCAACGTACCATTCTCTTCCACCACGAGCGTATTTACGGCGCCGATCGCCTGTGCTGCGGGTTCGAGACGGTCGACACAAGGCATCACCGCTTGCTTGTGCGGCACGGTAACATTGGCGCCAAGCAGCCCAAGGGCCCGCAGCCCCAGCAGCGCATCTTGCACCGTTTTAGGCGTCTTGACCTCGACCGGCAGCGGCACGTAGCGCCAGTCAAGCCCCAGGTAGTCAAAGGCAGCATTGTGCATGGCAGGGCTCAGGCTGTGGCTCACAGGCCAGCCTAGCAAGCCAACTATCTTGGTGGAACCGGTGATGACAGCGTGGTTCTTCATTCGTCTACCTTTAGCCTTGCCCCCAATGCTTGTAGGGTGACTTCAAAGCCGGGGAAACTATCGGCCGTAACATGCGAGCCGTAAACGACTGCCTGCTTCTGGGCGGCGAGACCGGCAATGGTCATAGCCATGGCCAGGCGATGGTCGCCATGCCCTTCGACCGGTGCGCCGACCAGTGGTGTCGGGCCGTCGATGATAAAGCCGTCACTCGTTGGCTCGATCTGCGCACCCATCTTGCGCAACTCGCCGACGGTGGTGGCGATACGGTCAGTTTCCTTGACACGCAGTTCGCCGGCATCACGCACGACGGTACGCCCATGTGCCTGGCTGGCGACTACGGCCAGCATTGGCAGTTCGTCGATCATGGTAACGATCAGCTCGCCGCCAAACGTCGCGCCGTGGAGTTCCCCAGCACATATTTCCAGATCGGCTACGGGCTCGCCACCCTCCACGCGTTCATTGTGGTAAATGATCTGCGCGCCCATCTCCTGCAACGCCTCGACCAACCCTGTGCGCGTGGGGTTAACGCCCACGTCGCGGATGGTGATATGGCTGCCGGGCACGATGGCGCCGGCGGCCAGCAGAAAGGCGGCAGACGAGAGATCGCCGGGCACCGTGATGTCGAGTGGGCTGAGCGGCTTATCCGGCCGTTCGGCAGTAACCTTGCGGCCGTAGACATTGACAGGTGCGCCCATGGCGGCCAACATACGCTCGGTGTGGTCGCGGGCGGGGCCCGGCTCGCGCACGACAGTCAGGCCTTGGCTGTAGAGACCGGCCAGCACGACGCAGCTCTTGACCTGGGCGCTAGCTACCGGCATATCGTACTCGACCCCGCGCAGGCGCGACGGCCGGATGCCGAGCGGGGCATAGTCACCATTCTGGCGGCCCATGATGTCGGCGCCCATGCCACGCAGCGGGCGCACCACGCGGCCCATGGGACGACGGCGGATTTGAGCCGTGCCTGTCAGAAAGCTGGCGAACTTTTGACCGGCCAGCAAGCCGAGCAGCAGGCGAATGGTCGTGCCGGAGTTGCCGCAGTCGAGCACATCCGCCGGCTCCTGCAGGCCGTCAAGGCCGCGGCCCTGCACGACCAGGTCAGTTGGGGTGGCAGTCTCGATCTCCACGCCGAGGGAGCGCATGACGTGCACGGTCGAGCGACAGTCGCCGCCGTCGAGGAAATTGCGGATGCGCGTTTCGCCCTCGGCGATGCTGCCGAACATCACCGCGCGATGGCTGATGGACTTGTCGCCGGGCACGGAACAGGCGCCGGTAAGGGGATGACCTGGGGTAATGGTGATGTGAGTCATGCGCTGTTTTCCGTTCGTGAACCGTTCGTAGTAGTAATAACTGGAATGCTTCCAGGAAGCGTTCTAAGAATTAACGCTGCGCTTTCCATGTTGCACGCTGGCGTTGGGTGGCGGACAGCTTGGCGCGCAGGGCCCGCTCGTCTTCCTGCGCCAGCAACGTGCGTAATTCGCCTAACTCGGCCGCAAAGGCATCGACCTGGGCCAGGACGGCAGCCCGGTTGGTGAGCAGAATGTCTAGAAACATTTGCGTGTCGGAAGCGGCCACCCGGCTGGTGTCGCGGAAACCGCCTGCCGCCAAATCCCACACCAGAGGGTCGGATGCACCTACCTCGGTCACGGCCCCAATGAGGGCGCTAGCCACCAGGAAGGGCAGGTGGCTGATACTGGCCACCAGGCGATCGTGGCGCGCGGGTTCGATCACGATCGGCCGTGCGCCGACGGCCTGCGCGAGTTCGGCGGCGAGGTCCAATGCCTGGGGGTCCGTGCGCGGCAAGGGCGACAGCACCCAGGGCGCATTGCGATAGAGGCCGCACTCGGCTGATTCAAAGCCGGCCGTCTCCTTACCGCACATCGGATGGCCGCCAACGGGCTGCACACCGGCCGGCAGCCTTTCCATGGCGGCACAGATGTCGGACTTGGTGCTGCCCATGTCCATCACCAGCGTGCCCGGCCACAAGCGCGGTCCGATCTCCTCCAAGGTTGACACGATCGTGCGCACCGGCGTAGAGAGGATGACGATGTCCGCCCCCAGGATGCCGGTATGGAGATCGTTGGTGACCAGGTCGACGGCGCCGGCGAAGAAGGCGTCGAGCACCGTTTGTGTCCGCCGCGCCACCCCGCGCACCTCACGACAGAGCTGCTGTGTCTTGAGATCCATGCACAGGCTGGCTCCCATCAGGCCCAGCCCGACGACTGTCACCGAGCAGTCGCTAAGACGTTTAGACATACTGCACCGAATTTCGTGTATGGTAGGGGGCGGCCCTACTAGATCTCGCGTCCTACTGCCTGCGCCACCAAGCGCAAGTCACACATCAACTGCCGGAAACTGTCGGGCGTCAGGCTCTGGGCGCCGTCGCTCCAGGCGCGGGCCGGGTTGGGATGAACCTCAACCATCAGCGAGTCGGCGCCGGCAGCCACCGCAGCCAACGAGATGCGACCTACGAGCTGCCACATGCCCGTGCCGTGTGACGGGTCGGCCACAACGGGCAGGTGAGTCAGGTCCTTGAGCACGGGAATGGCGTTGACATCAAACGTGTTGCGCGTGGCCGTTTCGTAGGTGCGGATGCCACGCTCGCAGAGCATAACATTCATGTTGCCGCCCGCCAGGATGTACTCGGCGCTCATGAGCAGTTCCTGAATCGTGCCGCTGATGCCGCGCTTGAGAAAGACAGGTTTGCGCTGCTTGCCCAATGCCTTGAGCAGCGAGTAGTTTTGCGTATTACGTGCACCGACCTGGAAGATATCAGTATAATCGCCAACCAGTTCCACATCGTCTGGCCCCATAACTTCAGTAATGATCGGCAGCCCGGTCTTTTCGCGCGCTTCGGCCAGATACTTGAGCCCTTCCTCGCCCAACCCTTGGAAGCTGTAAGGGCTGGAGCGGGGCTTGTAGGCGCCGCCGCGGAGGATCGTGGCGCCGGCTTCCTTGACCATCTGCGCCGTCTCCAGGATCATCTCGCGGCTTTCGACGCTGCAAGGGCCGGCCATCACCACGATGCGCTTTCCGCCGACTTGGACGCCATTGACATTGATGACCGTATTGGCTTCAGAAAAGTCGCGGCTCGCCAGCTTGAACGGCTGCATGACACGCATCGTCTTTTCGACGCCTTCCATGACCTCGAACGGCTCGTTCTCGATCAAGTGCTCGTCCGCCCCGATCACGCCGATAATGGTGCGCGCCTCGCCGCGGCTGAGGTGCACCTTGTAACCCATCTCTTCGACCCGCTTGACCACCGCCTCAATCTGCTTGGGCTCGGCGTGGGAACGCATGACAATGATCATTTTTTGGCTCCTCTCAGGCGGTTTCCAAGGCGCGCGCCGGCTCGGCTATCGAGCGGTCTACGGCGGCGGCAATGCGGCGCAGGCTGCCCATCAATTCGTTGAACTCCTCCACCGTCAGGCTCTGGCGACCGTCGCTGACGGCGGAGTCGGGGTCGGTATGGACCTCGATGATCAGAGCGTCGGCCCCAGCCGCCACGGCGGCGCGGCTCATGGCGGGGACCAGTTCGCGCAAGCCTGTGCCGTGCGATGGATCGGCTACGACGGGCAGGTGGCTGGACTGCTTGAGTACGGGCACGGCATTGAGGTCGAAGGTGTTGCGAGTGGCCGTCTCGTAGGTGCGAATGCCGCGCTCGCAAAGCATGACGTTGTAGTTGCCGTTGCTGACGATGTACTCGGCACACATCAGCAGTTCTCGAATCGTGCCGCTGATGCCGCGCTTGAGCATGACGGGGCGCGGCTGCTTGCCCACGGCCTGGAGCAGGCCATAGTTTTGCATGTTGCGGGCGCCGATCTGCAGGATGTCGGCGTATTCGGCGACCATCGGTACCTGCTCCTCGCGCATGACTTCGGTGATGACGGGCAGGCCGGTGGCTTCACGGGCATCGGCGAGGTACTCGAGCCCCTTGAGGCCCAGACCTTGAAAGTCGTAGGGGCTGGTGCGAGGCTTGAAGGCGCCGCCGCGCAGTACAGTAGCGCCGGCAGCCTTGATGGCATGGGCAATCTCGATAATCTGCTCGCGGCTCTCAACGCTGCACGGGCCGGCCATGACGACGACTTCGTTGCCGCCGATCTTGACCTGGCTGTTGAGCACGTCGATCACCGTATTATCTGGACGCGCGGTGCGGCCCGAAAGCTTGTATGGTTCCTGGATCCGCAGCGTGTGCATTACCCCTTCCATTTGGTCAAAGAAGTCGCGGTTCACGCGCGTGAGGTCGCCCACGAGGGCGACGACAGTGCGGTTGTCGCCGTAGATGGGGTGGGTCTTGGCTCCCATCGATTCGGCCTTACGGATGACAGCGCCGATCTCGGCGGCGGTGGCCCCTGGTTTCATGACGACGATCATTTTGGTTCCTCCAGTAGCGAAGAAAAAGATACCTAGGTTCAGATCTGCAATAACTGGGCCTGGCCGCTGCTGGCGCCGTTGGCTTCCAACGGTTGTGCGGCGGGATAGCTGCCCAAAAGCTTGACAAAGGCGGCGCGGTTGAGCAAGCTGACCACGGCAGCGCTGATGGCAGGGTCCTGCCAGTGGCCGTCGAGATCAAGATAAAACACATACTGCCAAGGCCGGTTGCGGCGCGGGCGGCTCTCCAGCTTGGTCAGATTGACGTTGCGGTTGGCAAACTCACCCAGCGCCTGGTAGAGCGAGCCGGGCGTATTAGGCACGGCGAAGACCAGCGTCGTCTTGGAGTTGGCGGCGCGCGCCGGCTCACCGCGGCCGACTACAAAAAAGCGTGTGTAGTTGTTGGGCATGTCCTCAATGCGCTCTTCTACGATCTCGAGCCCGTAGACTTCGGAGGCCAGTTTGCTGGCGATCACGCCGATCCCAGGCGTCGGGTCGGCGGCCAGATCCTTGGCGCTGCCGGCGGTGTCATACCAGGGCACGGCGGCATACTTGTGGCGGTTGAGGTAACTTTCGCATTGGGCCAGCGCCTGTGGATGGCTGCGCACCTGGCTAATCGTGGCGGCGTTGCCCGGAACCGTAAGCAAGTTGTGATGCACACGCAACAAAATTTCGCCATGCAGCTTGAGATCATGGTCGAGCAGCAGGTCAAATGATTTATTAATGCTACCGGCAGTCGAGTTCTCGACCGGTACTGTACCGTAGGCAGCACGACCTTCGTCCACTACAGCAAAGATGTCTTCAAAGGTACGGCAGGGCAACGTCTGTACGTCTTGACCAAAATGCTGGCGGCAGGCTTCTTCAGAGAAGGCGCCGTGTTCGCCCTGGAATGCTACGACTGCCGGCGCCGACACGGTTGATTCCTCTGCCGATGTTGTTGTCTTCATTGGCCGTTTGCCCTCCACACCTGTAGTTGTTCTTCGATCCAGCGATTTAGTTCCTGCATGTCGACACTTGAGAGAAGGACTGTTTTATCGGGGCGCAAGCGCTGCGCTTCCTTGAGATAAACATGTTGAATGGCCGCCTGGGAGCGGCTGGTGTTCCAGTGCAGCAGCACACGGATGCACATGCTCACCGAGCCGGCGACGTCGATCTCGTGAGCGCACATCAGCGGCACGTCAAGCCAACCTAGCTGGCGCGCCGCCGTAGCCGGGAAGGCACTGGAAATGTCAGGCGTAGTGGTAAAGATGGCGCTCGCCACATCTTCCTTGTGAATATCGTTAAGATGAATCATCAACGCGAGAAGTTCACGTGTGGCGCGCTGCACGGTCTCGCGCTCGTCCACCTCGATTGTCGTCGCCCCGCGTACGCCTCTACATGCCGTCATCGTAGCCAGTGTCATACCCATCTCGACCTTTAGTGATGTGTTCTGTCTGTAAAAAGGCCAACAAAAAAGCGAGGTTGCTTTCGCCAACCTCGCTCTCGTAGCGCTCGTTCGTCTGCTTGTCACTCAAGCATCGTGCGTGCTCCGGCGCGGGCTGGCGTCTGGCGATAGCCATAAAAATAAAAGCCAAACCAATAGGAAAAGGCAACAAAAAACCCACGCCAGGGATGGCGCGGGTTGGAGAGCAGGGCAGGGGGCAGAACGGCATGCAAAGTGTCAAGCAGCGTCCAATTCAGCGCAGGCTGAATCCTGGGCTGCTGTTGGCGCTGTTGAAGGGTGCCGGCTGCGGACTGCATGGTCTGTCGATCTTTTTCCTATTGCGCCGTTGCGCACGTTTTGGACTGGAGTCAAAGCGTAGCACGGCAAGGGGAGGGTTGTCAACTCGCGTTTTGATTTTTGTGCAAATTCAGTCAGCAACCAACAACCGCTGAAGCAGCGATCCAAATTCCCGTTGCGACAGCGGTCCCCACACTTGACCCTTGGTTCAAACCAGGCTAGGATCGGGTGTATCACACTACCTCTACGACTGGTGCTCCTATGGCAGACATTGCTTCCTATTTTCGCCACTATGGTTGGACCTGCGAAGAGGTTGAACCAGGGGTCTGGCACAGTACATTTGCCGTCGAAGCGGGCGAGGCGTATGACCTGTACGTGTTGGCGGCCGATGATTGGGTGCAGCTGGCCGTCAGTCCCTTGTTTCCCAGCACTTTTGCAGGCATGACGGATCGGATGCAGAGGGTTCTGCTACATATGAACCAGGATCTGCGCCTGGTGCGCCTGGCACTGGACGCCGACGGCGATGTAAACCTCCTGGCGGACCTTCCCGCCGCACATATCAATGCGGCTTTGTTTGGGCAAGCACTGGAGCTACTGGCGTACTATGCGAGTGAGCTTGCCCCCCAGCTGCGCCAATTAGCCGCGAATCCCGACTATAGTTTTCCACCCTTTTTGCTTGAATGAGGCCGACCATGACTATAGAACGACGCGAGTCTACCTGTGCCGGTGCGGGCGACATGCAATTGTTTGCCCAGGCATGGCTTCCAGAACAGCCGACGCGCGCGGTGGTGGCACTGGTGCATGGATTTGGCGAGCATGGCGGCCGCTACACCTACCTGGCAGAAGCCCTTACAACAGCCGGCTATGCCCTCAGCACCTTTGATCATCGTGGGCACGGCCACTCACCGGGTCTGCGCGGCCACGTGGATCGGTGGGATCAGTTCCTAACGGACATCGCGGCATCTTTGGAAGTGGCCAAGACATTGGCGCCGTCCGCACCGCTGTTTCTATTCGGCCACAGCATGGGCGGGCTCATGGCGTTGAACTATGCCATCCGCAGCCCTGAAGGATTGGCGGGTGTAATCGCGTCCGCTCCGTTGTTGGCCCCGCCCAACGTGGCGCCTTGGATCAACTACGTATCGACCGTTCTATCAAGGGTCAAGCCGGACTTCTGTGTGGATACAGGTGTGAAACCCGAAGTCATCTCGCGCGACCCAGGCGAGGTCAAGCGCTATGGCGAGGACCCGTATGTACACGGCCGCGCCTCTGTGCGCTTAGGCACCGAGCTACGCACGGCGCAAACCTGGACGCTGGCGCATGCAGGCGAACTGCGCATCCCGCTGCTGCTCTATCATGGCAGCGATGACCCGCTCGTGCCGATTGCCGGCAGCCGCACATTTTTCGGCAACGTCAAGGTGGCGGACAAGCAATGGATCGAGTGGCCGGGCGGCTATCACGAGTCGCACAATGACCTGCACCGCGTCGAAGTATTTGCGGCCATCGTGGACTGGTTGGACCGGCATACAGCTGCATAACAAAGCGGCGGCAAGGGAATCCTTGCCGCCGCTGAAATCAAAGCTGAAATCGCATCTACTGTACCGCTAGCCGAGTGGGTCGGCAACAGGCCGATCAGGGAGACGCATAAGCTGTTGGTCAATCTTGTGGTTCAGGTCGTCAATTTCCTGGCTAAGGCGTTCGAGACGCTCGCGGCTGGGGAGACCCATATTGGACAATACGAGTTCGACTCGCTTTTCGAGGTCTTCGTCAGCGCTGCTCTTTGTTGCTAGAAAGCCGCTGCGCATATGATCGACGTTCTCGTCGACCTCGTTCTGCAGCTTGCGCATCTCGCCGACAGCCTGTTCTTCCAGATCGCCAAACCGCCGCGTGAGATCGCGACTCATGCGCTGGCCGCGACGCTCAGCCGAAGAGAACAGACGGACACCTTCTTGGTAGACCGCCGCGGCACCATCAGCGACGTAGGCAAAAAGGCCGACAGACGCCAAAACAAGCTTGCGGCCTGCCGCGCCCGCAGTGCTCACCTTACGCTGCAAATGGCTCAAGCCCGCACCGGCTGTAGGGGCAGGCATTTCCTGTTGTATCGTATCGGCAATCATCTGGATCTCCTGTCGAGCACCATCATTGGTGGCTGCGAGTTCCCAGCGGGAACTCAAACAGCAACGCGCTATAACGCAACGCGTCATAGACAATTCTAACACGGTGCGTCATGAAAGTCAACCACTTAGCACTATATCTCGGATATAATTAGGGGCGATTCACCGCTGCTTCGCTGCCAAACAGACCGGGCAGAAGTTCCGGCGCATAGCGGGCAACCAGCTCATGCGTGATGGCACCGCCGCTAGCGATTTCGGCCATCATATGGCCGCTGGGACGTATGGTACGCATCTGCGTGGCGGGATCCAGATCGATCAGGCCAAAGCGCAGCCCCCATCCCTCTGACCACTCAAAATTATCGGTGAACGTCCAATGATAATAACCACGCACGTCGCTGCCATCACGCAGCGCCCGGTGCACCTGCGCCAAGTGTGCCAGCAGCCAACGTGGCCGTTGGTCATCGTCGCGGTCAGGCAAGCCGTTTTCAGTTATGTAAATCGGTACTTGATAGCTGCATAGCTCGCGAATGATCTGATAGAGACCTTCAGGCGCCAACTGGCTGTAAATGCCTCGCCACCCGCTGTCGGAAAATTCACCATCCGGCGCATAGTGCTCGGCGCCAAACAGCCGCCGCGGATCGGGTGTGAAGCGCACAAGGTCGCTCGTGTAGTAGTTTACGCCGATGAAATCCATGCTGTGCGCCAGGGCATGATGATAGTCGCGTAGACCCAATGGGAAACGCACCCGACCGTCCGCCACACCTTGCAGCCAAATATCCTCGCCGATATAGCGCTTAATACCAGCGGCAAAACGATCCAGGCTGTTCTGTGAATTGGAGGGCTGAAAATGGCGAATTGCCATGGCGGCGCCGACAGCTGCGTGCGGCTGAAGTGCATGAATGGTCTGGTAACCGACACCGTGCGCCAGCAGCAGGTTGCGGTAGACGCGCAGGGACGTTAAGGAGAAAGGCTTTTCAGGCGGCCAGATACCGCGAAACCAGCCTTGTGCCAGGTAGACCAACGGCTCGTTGATCGTCAGCCAAAGGTCACACAAATCGCCGAGCGCCGAGACGGTGTAACGCACATAATTTTGAAAGCGAGTCACGACCTCCGGTCGCTGCCATCCGCCGGCACGCTCGAGCCACAACGGATTGGTAAAATGGTGCATTGTCACCATGGGTTTTATGCCACGGGCGTGCAGGTCGCCTAGCATTTCGCGGTAGCGGTCGATTGCGGCATGGTCGAATTGTCCCGGCTGCGGCTCGACACGGCTCCATTCAATGCTTAAACGGTGCGTCTTGAGGTTCAACTGCTGCATGAGGGCAAAGTCCTGCTCGGCGTTGCGCCACCAGTCGCAGGCCAATCCGCTCTTATCCCCATGCCATATTTTACCGGGCAGCTGTTCCCATTGCCACCACTGGTTATTGGTGTTATTGCCTTCCACCTGGTGAGCGGACGTAGCGGTACCCCAAAGAAAGCCGGGAGGGAACTGCAACTTGTCACGACGTGCTTGCATTATCTTTCGCTGCTTTGCAATTGCGCCGCCAAAATGGGCTCTACCATGAGGTCGGCCAGGGCGGCCTGGCAATCCGCCGTTTGTGGAAAAGCGATGTACAAGGTGAGCCGCTGCGGCTGGCGCCGCCTGGGCTTACCGTCGAGCGGCTTGTCTGGTTCGTACTCGACAGCAAAACCTGGCAAGCGGGTTCGATCAAAAGCGATTTCACCTGTCCGCAACTGCCGCACTTCGGGGGCATGGAAGAAGGCGTACCAAAGACCCACTTCCTCTTCCGGCCATACGGCAAGGCGAGCAAGACGGCGCGGGCGCGCCTGGCACAACAGCGCATGTTCGCGCGTGGCAAATGTACGGTAGAAGCCAGGCAGAGCCGCAAAGCGACGCACCTTGGTGTCCACCGACAGCGCACCGCTGACATAGACGGGCAGCTTGTCAGTCGGCGCCAGCGGCCGAGGAGCGACAGGGCCGTCCGACGGGGGCAGCGCTTGCGGCAGGAAGTAAACGAATCCGCTACTGCTAGCGTAGCGCTGCCAGGACCAGAGAGCCAACAGCAAGAGTAGCACGACAATCGCCGCCCACCGGCCTGGGCCTGACTGCAGCACCAGCAACAACGCCACAATTATCAGCAGGGCATACAGCCAACGCATCAGGGGGAAACCGGCGACTTGTTGCCGGCTAAGGTGATAAGCCCAAGCCCGCGAGGTATCGAGTGGGCGATCGGGGAGAAACTCGGTGCGCGCGACTGGAGGGGCAGATTTCGCGTGAACGGCATCAGGAGCGGGTGGAGTTCCGTTGCGGTGCAGCATAGATCCTGTGGAAAAAGCAGGGGAAGGCGATTTGCCTTCCCCTGCATATACCTCGATTACCGTTGCATCGATTAAGCCGGCTGTGGCAGGCGTCCAGTGAGATCCAAACCGCCATCTGTGCGTTTGTCGTCTCCGCGCACGGGGCCTTCATTCTTCTTCTGCCGCTGGTTCTCCGTCTCGCGCCATCCATCGCTGCGGTTATTGAGTGGCTCCTCATTGCGCATGAGTGCCGCAAACTCCTCGGCGTTAATGGTTTCCACTTCGAGCAGACGGTCGGCAACGCGCGTCATCGCAACCCAGTGTTCACTCAGCACTTGGTGGCAGCGCTGGTGAGCGTCTTCAACCAAGCGATAGACCTCTTCATCGATCTGCTGCGCCACTTTGTCACTGTAGTTGCGGTGCTCGGCAAACGAGCGATTGAGGAACATCAACTCCTCGCGCTCGCCGTAGCGAATGGGGCCAAGTTTCTCGCTCATACCCCATTGCGTGACCATCGCCCGCGCCATACCAGTCACGCGCTCGAGGTCATTGCTGGCGCCGGTCGTTACGTCGCCAAAGCGAATCTCCTCAGCCACACGACCACCCAAGAGAGCGACGAGTTGGTCACGGAACTTCTCCATGGTCATCAAGGTAGTCTCTTCGTCGGGCATGCTCATGGTGTACCCACCCGCCATGCCACGCGGCACGATCGTCACCTTGTGCACCGGGTCGTGATTGGGCAACACGTGCATGGCCACGGCATGGCCAGCCTCGTGATAGGCGACGATTTCCTTTTCCTTGGGCGTGATCAGACGGCTGCGCCGTTCAGGTCCGGCAATGACACGCTCGATAGCTTCCTGCAACTCGTCGGTGCTGATGGAGCGGCGATTGCGGCGTGCGGCGAGAATGGCCGCCTCGTTCACCAAATTTTCGATATCGGCCCCGGCGAAACCAGGCGTCTGCTTGGCGATAATGTCGAGGTCAACATCGGCGGCCAGCGGCTTGCCACGTACATGCACGTCCAGAATTGCCCGGCGACCTTTGATGTCGGGCATATCCATCGTTACGCGGCGGTCAAAACGGCCGGGGCGCAACAGCGCGGGGTCCAGAATGTCGGGCCGGTTGGTGGCGGCGACAATAATGATATTGGTATCAGTGTCAAAGCCGTCCATCTCGACCAGGATCTGGTTGAGTGTCTGCTCACGCTCGTCGTGCGAGCCGCCCAGACCGGCGCCACGATGGCGGCCGACGGCATCAATTTCGTCGACAAAGATAATGCAAGGGGAGTTCTTCTTGGCCTGTTCGAATAGATCGCGCACGCGGCTGGCGCCGACACCCACAAACATCTCGACAAACTCAGAACCCGAGATGCTAAAAAAGGGTACGCCAGCTTCGCCCGACACGGCCTTGGCCATAAGCGTCTTGCCCGTGCCCGGCGGGCCGACCAGCAGCACACCCTTAGGAATGCGCGCGCCCAAGGCCGCAAACTTTTGCGGCTCCTTGAGGAACTCGACGACTTCCTGCAATTCCTGCTTGGCCTCGTCATTGCCGGCGACATCGACAAAAGTAACCGTCGGCCGGTCACCGGTAAACATACGCGCCCGGCTTTTGCCAAAACTAAAAGCCTGGTTGCCGGCCCCTTGCGCCTGGCGCAAGATGAAGAAGAAGAATGCACCGAGCAACAGCAACGGCACAAGCGCCAACAGCACATTACTCCATACATCCCAGAACTGAGGATTGGCAACACTGACTTCAACCTGACCCAACTGCTCGGTCGTTACACCCAAGTTGGTAAGCGTGTTAATCAGGCCGGCCTGGTCCTCGATGCGTGATTGCAGAGGCTCGCCGCTGGTCTTGGTCACCAGCACTTTGTCGTTGTCAATCGTAATCGAGTCTACGTCGCCCGAACGCACCAGGGCCGCCACATCCCCGATGGGAACAGTGGCTACGGCAGCCGAGGGCCGCCGCATCAGCGACGAATAAAGAAACGCTCCCAAGGCGATCACCAGAAGCAGGTAAATCGCACCACTGCGCAGTCGCTTAGAATTCATGCGTATTCCTATGCCCGTACATGTAAGCTTGCTACCCTCTGGCCAGTTGCCGTCTCGACTCAAGCGTGAGACGAAGTAGCAATACCCCTAGATGCCAGTGTATCACAGCGTGGGGCTGACGTCAAAAGCATACAAAAAATCAAGGCGCTTTGCTGGTTGCTGAAAGCACTGATTTGCCGCCGCTTACTTGACGCCGGAACCTACGCCTATCCGTTTGCATCACAATAGCTAGTTTCTTACCCGCACGCAGTAGGATGGCTTCCACCATGCAGATGACGCTGCTGATGGAGCTACAGGTTACACCACACTCGTCGTTGTAACGCTACGCTCCGTGCCGACGGTTCCTTTATCATCTAAACAGAAAAGAGCCGGCAAACAAAACACGGGTGGAGCAGGGCATCCAACACATGCCCTGCTCCACCCGTACGACTCAGAGTTCCAACGAGTCTGCGTGCAATTTATGCAGCGGCGGCCTGCGGTTTGAGCAGACCAAACTCCTCCAACACCCAGTGCACCCAGTTTACCACGCGCTGCGCGGTCATGGCGGACTGATTGTCGTCATCGATTGGCAAGCCCATCATCACCCCTTCAAATACCCCACGCGAATATTCAAACTGATAACTCGAATCAGGGATCATCCAGCCGACAGTCTCCGCGCCCAACTGCGTGATGCGCTCGCCGATGATGCCGATGGCATCCGCAAAGCTGTTGGAATAGCCGAACTGATCGCCGCAGCCAAACAGCGCCACTTTCTTGCCCTTGAGACCATCACTGGTAAGAACAGGCAAGGCCACAGCCCAGTCGTCCTGCAACTCGCCGATATTCCAGGTCGAGGCGCCGAACATAAGGTAGTCATAATTGGAGAACAGTTTGGCACTTGCAACCGAGATGACTATCACATCGGTAGTAGCGACGCCGGTAGCATCGATCTCCGCCTTGATCAGGTGGGAGACACGGTCCGTGCAGCCAGTGCTGCTGCCAAAAAAAATGCCGATTTTTGCCATACGAGCTGTTCTCCTCAGAAACGTAGTGGAACGGTTTTGCGGGCCAAGTTCTTTTTGCTGACTATACCCAATCTGCGGTCGATTTGGCAAGTTATCCACAAACTGGTGAAAAAAAGAACGAACAGGCGATACGGCGGCCGGCACTTAGCGGTACGCGCTACTCCCCGCTTACGACGCGCACAGTGCCGAGTTCGACAAAATCAGGCCCGCCGACCGTGACGAGACGTGCGCCCTCGGCGTCCGGATTATACAAACCGGCAATCAGGCGATACTCGCCTTCCGGCGTATTGTCCGGCACAAGCAGGCCGGCATTTTCAGTTAGCACTTCACGCGCAGGAAGGGCGCTGAATACGTTGTAGTTGTCATCGGGCCCCGTGTCCAACTGCGCCAGCGGGATATTCTGCCCGCTGAGGAGCTGAACAAACCAGCGCAGGTTTTGGTCGGTAGGCGCCTCCAATCGGAAGCTAATCTCAATCGGGATTGGTTCGCCAACAGGAGCCACCGACGGCGCGCGTGCCGACACGATCGTCACCTGCTCGGCCTGCCTGCCCAATAAGGCCTGGTTGATCTGCTTTTCCTGTACGCCGCTGAGGCGCAACGGTGTGGCATATTGCAGGAATCGATAGTCGCCGTACCACTTGTCGCCCGACTTGAAAGCATTCTCAGCCAGCCATCGTTCGAGCGTATTGTCGGGATCGTTGGGCTGCACGCCATAGGTGGCAAAAAAGAGGTCGTCATGCTGCAGTAAGAGCCGATCCATGACCATAGTCGTTTCAGGCTGCTCGCCACTGTCCGTGGCATAGCCAAAAGTTGGCAAAGCAACCGGGCAGTCGCCCGGCATCCAATTCATCGGGATCTGATAACCGGTGGGTACGACGTTGACAAAGGCATCTGAAGAATCGGCAGCCTTGCACATGGCGCTGACGACGGCCCGATAGCCCTCATCCACCGTGCCATACAGGGGATCGCGGCCGACCTCGCCCACCCAGGCGCCGATCGTCACAAACGGCAGGGCGATCACCAACACCAGCATTGGAGTGCTCATACGCCAGCCGCGGCCGTCATCCTCCCACAGCACCCACCACACCAGCAGCAAGCAGGCCAACGTGAGCACTGCAGCCGCGCCCGTGATGACAACCAACCAGAGGATTTTGCCATCCGCCCACAGCCAGGCCACATCCGTATTTGCGACGAGGGTCTGGGCCATCAGACGGAATTGGCCAAACACAGGACTATCAAGCAATGCGCCCAGGCTCTGTGCCGGCGGGCCAAACGCAAGCGGATCGTTCCAGTCGGTAGGATAGAGGCTGCGCAGTAGAATCTCGTAATTCACAAAGTTCATGAATACGGCGCCAGCCTGTACAACTGTCGAAATGACAGCAAGCACGGCCGTCACCCAAAAGAGGACGACACCACCAATGGCACGCGCTTGAGGCTCAACTTCGCCGCCGGCTATATGGCCGGCATGCGTGCCCTGCCGGTGCAGGCGCCAGGCACCGGTTTCCAGCTTTTCCACCACCGGAGCCAGCAAGAGCACCCAGAATGGGGTGAGCGGTACCAAAAAACGGGGACCCCAGGCAAAGCCGCCCCACCACATCCACCAGGCGCTGTACATCAGAATCAGCGCCAGGCTGATGGCGGCAATGGCAATGGCTTCGCGGCGATGGCGCCGCCAAAAGGGAACAAAGGCAAGGATGCTGGCAATAAACAGGGGAGTGTGCAGGAAGGTGCTGCGGTAGGGGCTAAACAGCAGGCCCCAGAACCCCTGCCAAATCGGCGTGGTAAAACCTTCACCACTCTCAAAGTGATAGCCGGTGTCAAAGGGGCTACCAAAACGGATGAGGTTATAGGCAACCAGCAGTACTCCCGTCACGAGCACTGGTACGGCAAAGGCGGCCAACCCACGCAAACCTTTGCTGCCGCCAAAAGGCCGGCCGTGACGCATCCAATCCGCTACCCACCAGACCAACAAAATGGCAATGAGTACGGCGTGAGCGTTGACCGTCGCGATGGCTACCCCGGCGCCGATGCCGGCCACGACCAGCCAGCGCGTGCTGCCGACCTGGCGCCACGCCAGCAGACCATAGAAGCAGGTGAGCAGGCTTAAGGCGCTGAGCGGCTCACCAAAGAACTGCTTGGCGTAGGGCCAGGCAATGGTGGCGATGCCAAACAGCAGCCCCAACAGCATTCCCGTCCGGTCGCGATAGCCGAGCCGCAGGGCAGTCAACCACAGGAGCGCAGCGGTCCAGGCCGTGACAACGGCATTGAAAAGGAGGGTGGCCTGGAGTTGGCCGACTTGGATGTTGAGAAAGCTGAAGGCATGCATCAGCAGGTACCAGGGCACGGCCAAGAACGAGAGCGCCGGCCCCTTCTTACTAAATACCTGGCCATCAGGACCAAATGCTCCCAACACCTCGCCTGGGCTGTTGACCCATTGTGTCCAAGCAATGGCGTTGGTATCTACCTCGCCGCGGAGCGCCAGCGACTCGGTGACGGCATACATGCTCACCTCGTCGACGATGTGAAAACGACCCGAGTTGCTCAGGACGTAAATGGTCGTCAGTAAGGCGACGAGGATCAAAATGCCGTAGACACGTGTTTGTCGCATAATTAGAAAACTCTAAACGCCGTCGATGCGCAGGCGCAGCACGGCAGCCGTATACTTTTTGAAAACTGACCAGAAGCCGGTCTTGCTAGTCCCGTGGCGCCGCAGAATATAAAAGACCGGTACCTCAAGAATTTTCCAGTCACTGCGCCACGCTACCAACAGCAGGCGGATGAAGTAATCCCCATAGCCGTAGAAGATACGGGGGAAGAGCGGTGCCAGTGAAAACAGTCGGTCGCGCCGCACGGCGAAGAAGCCACTCAAGTTATCCTGTATCTGCGTATGAAAGAGGGCACGAATAAAGACGTTGTACAGCTGGCTAAAGTGATAGCGCAGCCTGTCTTCCATGCCCCCGCGCATGACAAAACGGCTACCGATCACGAGGTCGTAGTGCCGCAGCAAATCCACCATTTGCGGGATCATCGCCGGGTCGTGATTGAAGTCGGTGTCCATCACGACCAGTGTCTGGCCTTGCGCCAGGATCAACCCGTCGCGGATAGATGCCGCCAACCCCTTGTCCTGTGTCCGTACGAAGAGCCGCAGGCTACCAGCTGCATACTGGGGGACGGCGCTGCCAATCTTGGCGTCCAGCTGATAGCAGCGCCGCACAACCTCAGCCGTGCCATCCGGGCTGCTGTCGTCCACAACCAAAATCTCAAAGCTATAGCCAGAGGGCTGTAATTCGCGGCAAATCGCGTCGATCAAGTCGCAGATATTGTCACGTTCATTATAGGTGGGAAGGACGACGGAAACGTCAAACGCCCGTGCGGCCTGCCGATCCAAAGCGAAATTACTTGCAGACATTATATTTCCTGCTAGCTTGCCAGTTTGCGAATTGTTGCCGCCACATAGGTCACCTGCTCATCACGGAGCGAGGGTGCGCTGGGCAGATTGATCCCACATTGGCTCAGGTGTTGCGCCACGGGCCGCACACTACCGGTGCGGTACGGCGGCAACGTGTCAAGCGGATGGAAGAAGGGCCTGCTGTCGATGCCATGTTTGCGCAGTGCGACGATCAACTCGTCGCGCGAGAGCGCATATGGCGGTTCTACCAGGATCGAGTACATCCAAAAGACATTGGCGCAGCCAGGCCGCTCGACAGGCAACTGCACGCCCGGCAGCTCGCACAGATGCGCGGCATACAGTTCGGCAATGTGGCGCTTACGGCGGATAAAAGTGTCGATGCGTTCCATTTGTGCCACGCCGACTGCAGCCTGCAGATTGGTCATGCGATAGTTGAAGCCGACCTCCTCGTGCCAGTAGCGCTTTTGAGGCGGCATGGCGTGGTCGCGCAGCATGCGGCAGCGGGCAGCCAGCTCATCGTCGTCGGTAGTAAGCATACCGCCTTCGCCGGTCGTAATAATCTTGTTGGCATAGAAACTGAACGAACCTATGCGTCCGATTCCGCCGACAGTTCGCCCGTCGACAACGGCCCCATGTGCCTCAGCCGCATCTTCTATCACCAGCAAGCCATGGCTGTCGGCGAGCGCAGTCACGGCCGGCATATCTGCCGGGTGGCCATACAAGTGGACAGGCATAATCGCTTTTGTGTGCGCCGTAACCAGGCGTGCGGCATCGTCGACGTCGATGCACCATGTCTCGGGGTCTACGTCGGCAAAAATGGGTGTTGCGCCGGTGTAATGCACCGCATTGGCGCTGGCAACGAACGTGAGGCTGGGGACGATCACCTCGTCGCCGGGGCCGATGCCCAATGCGTGCAAGGCCAGATGCAGGGCCACGGTGCCATTGCTTACACTGACAGCATGTTCGACGCCGCAGAAGCGCGCGAACTGATCCTCAAAGCGGGTCACATACTGGCCCAGGCTGCTGATCCAGCCGCTGCGGACGGCATCCAACACGTACTGTTCCTCGCGGCCGTCGAGTGCCGGCGTGTAGACCGGGATGAAGTCGGGCGGTCGTGGCGACTCCTGCGCCTCCAGGTAGGGGAATAGCGGCAGTTGCTCAATCATCATGGTGTCTCGACCTCGATTGTACCCAAAGTAGCCTCCTGGCCGGCGGGGTTGCCTGCAGCGTCCACGAGCGTCAGCGGCTCCAGCGTATCAGCATCATACACCAATAGGCGCAGCGTATAGGCTCCCGGCGCCAGATCGGCAGGCAGCGGCAACATATAAACATTTAACGGTTGGTCGCCCGGCTGCCACTGCGAGGGTGCTCGATGGCGGTCGTTGAGGAGGCGTTCGTCGGCCTGAACGAGCCGACCGTCATTGACGTCATAGAGGGCCACACGCGCTTTGAACGGCTTATCCACGGCGCCGCCAGGGGTGCGCTGCCAGCGAATCGCCACCGGCAGAGGGTCTCCAGGATGCAGGCTCGCCTGTGGCAGCGAGACGTCGACGGTTTCTACGGCCGGGGGGAAGGCATAGTGTGCAGGAGACAAATTGGGAGCAAGCACAAACTTGTTGGGGGGGGTCATGTCCCACCATTGCAGTGTATAGCCTTGAAACAACTGCTCGCCGGCGAACTTCCCGTACTTATCGAGGAGGAAGGGCACAGCATGGCGGGGGTCGGTGTCACTTTCGAACCAGCGCAGCCAGAATACCCGCTGCGCGTCGCCAGCCCATTCGTCGAGGCGCTGGTCGATCGTGTTGATGTCGACGAACAAGTAGCGGGCGGGAGCAGCCCCGGCCGGCGAGCTTGGGCCCGCCTCGTTTTCGGCAATCACATAAGGCTGCCAGTAGAAGCCAAACGGATACTTTTGATCGACAAAGATCACGTCGCCCGGCTGCGTATTTGCCTTGAGCCAAGCCGCCACTTCAGTCACGTGCTCGCGGTCGAAGCGGCTGTCGTAGATGTCGGCCTGCTGGGCGGGCACGAGGCCTGCTATCAGCAGCGCAGCCCCCAGCCAAGGCAAAGGCTTCCACACGTAGGTAAAGGCGGCAAGACCAATACCAAGCAAGGTGTAGAGAGCGGGAGTGACAAAGCTGGCATAGCGCACGTTGAAGGCATTGCGATCCAGCACGGCGACATAGTAGAGGGCCAGAGCGCCGACCAACCATGTCAGCAGAAATGATAGGCGGTTGATCGATTGGCGTGTTTGCACTCCGTGCTGCCGATAGCGCCAGATTGCGTACGCAGCAACGCCGACGCCGACACTACCCAGGAGCCACACGCTCCACAGCCACCAGGGAGCGTAACCTGCAAGCATGGCGGAGTCAAAGGCGTAACCGCCAATATATGCCTGCCAATTCTGGCGCAGGTATTCGACGCCGGTGACGATCGCGATGTTCGGGTTCTCGTAATCCGGTATCTGACGCAAAGCGATGGGGGCCATCGGAAGGACAAGGAGTGTCATCGCTACTCCGCAGCCGACGAGCACGCCAAACTGCCGCCAGCGGTCGGCTCGCAGCAAGGCCCACACTACCCACCAGGCGTACCATGCCAGCAGCACAAAGACCATGTTGTAGTGTGTCAGCAGTGCCGCGGCAGATAGAAGGACAAAGGCGGCCAGCAGGGAGAGATGGGCCCGCAGATGACGCCAACCTGCATGCTCTTGTGTGGCTATAAAGCGCAACAGCATGATGGCGGCCGCGGCGGCAAAGGCAAAGCCCACGGTGTACATGCGCGCCTCCTGGCTTTCCGCCAACCAGAAGGGCGAGCAAGCTCCTACCAGGACTGCCAGCAATCCACCCGCAAAGGCACCGCGATCCGGCAGCGTATGGCTGGCCAGCACAAACAGCAGGGCGACGCCACAGACGCCGGCGAAGACGCTCAGCAGGCGGCTGAACAGGGCGAGTGCTGGGGCAGGCTGGCCGATTGCCACACTAAATAGGCCGTTCCAGCCGTGCAGCAACCAATAATAGACAGGCGGCTGAATATCGAGTTCGGGCGCAGTGGGGATCTGCCAGAAGGGGCGGAGGGCTACGTCAATATTGCGTGCCTCGTCCCACCAGATGTCCTGGCGCGTCAGTTCCTGCAATCGTACGCCGAAGGCGAACAGCAGCAAGGCCAACAGCGCCAAACGCAGCCAGAGAGGCATCAACAGCCCTGACTTCTGCCGTGATTCCCGCCATGAGCCGTGGCTATCGCCGTCAACGGAAGCAAGCATAACCGGGTCATTGTAACGCAGTCCAGGAATTTGCAGCAATATAAGTGGTGTGCCTATTCCAACATTTCCTGCGACTGATCGACCGGTTGATAGTCTGGGTTTTCCCATACGATCAGGGTTGCCCAGTTGTCTGACGCACTATCCATTATATAGTCCGGCAGCAGCCCGCGCACCACAAACCCTTCCTTGAGCTGAAAAGAAAGTGTGGGGTCGAACAACTCGCCCGCCAGGACCTGGTCAACATATTCCTGCACACTCAACTGATGCTTATAATGCACAAAGCCCGGCAGCACGCCGCCTGCCACAATGCCGCGCCTGTTGTAGCGTCGCACCAGGTCCTTGCGTGCACGGTAGAGCAACTTCCCCATGCCGCGTCCCCGATAGCTGGGATGCACGCTGATGTCGGCGCCGTAGTAGTAAGCGCCTTGCGGCGAATGATTGCGGAAGTAGAACCCGTCACAGATCTCGTTAAAGCGGTGGTCGGGATTGCCGAAATCAAAGTCAATAAAGAAACCCGACCCTTGACCGATGACGCGTTTGCCGTCGAGCACCACGATTTGGCCCTCGGGAAAGATGCTGTACTGGCTGGCATAATGCTCGACGCGCATCAATTCCTGCGCGTCGAGCGTCGGGTAGCAGGCCCGCTGCAATGCTTCCAGTGCAGCGAAGTATTGCGGGCTGATCGTCGTGATAGTTAGCGTTTGCATGATGGCAGTAGGGACACAGCAGCTATGCTACGGCGGCAATAGCACCTTCCAGCACGCCCAAGCCTTCCTCCAATTGCGCATCTGAGATCGATAAGGGCACGAGTGTGCGCAGGCAGTTGGAGTAGAGGCCGGCGCGGATCAGCAGCAGCCCGCGACGGTACGCCTCGCCGACAATCTTGGGCGGCAGGTCGGCATTGGGCGTGCGGTCGCCGTTGCCCTGGATAAACTCGATGGCCGTCATAGCGCCCAGCCCGCGCACGTCGCCGATCATCGGGTACTTGTCCTGCCAGTGGCGGAAGTGCGCCATCGAAACCTCACCGATCTGCTCGGCGCGCTGGTTGAGGTTGTCGCGTTCCATTACCTCGATAGCCTTGAGGGCGGCAACGCAGGCCAAGGGATTACCGCCGAAGGTGCTGCCGACGCCCCCCAGGTGCGGCGCGTCGAGGATTTCGGCGCGGCCGGTGATTGCACCCAGAGGCATGCCGGCCGCAATCGACTTGGCCATGACGACGAGGTCCGGCTCGACCCCGCTATGCTCGAAGGCAAACCAACGTCCGGTACGGCAGAAGCCCGACTGCACCTCGTCGGCGATCAGCAGGATGCCGTACTTGTCGCACAATTGGCGCAACCGGCGCATATATTCGAACGATGCCGGGATAAAGCCACCCTCGCCCTGCACCGGTTCAATAATGATGGCGGCCACAGCCGAGGGATCGACCTGCGTCACGAGCGAGCGCTCGAGGTCCTCAAAGCAGGTCAGATTGCAAGCATTCTCGTTGCGGCAGTGCGGGCAGCGGTAGCTGTACGGATAGGGTACGCGGTAGATCTCGGGCGCAAACGGGCCAAAGCCCTTCTTGAATAGGGAATACTTGGACGTGAGCGACATGGTCAGCAGCGTGCGGCCGTGGTATGCGCCCTCGTAGGCAATGATGGCTGGGCGCTTGGTAAACGCGCGGGCAAACTTGATGGACGTCTCCACCGCCTCGGAACCGGAGTTCATCAAGAAACTTTTCTTGGGCCCACTAATCGGCACCAGGGCATTCAGCCGCTCAGCCAACTCAATATACGGTTCGTACGTGCCCACGATGGCGCAAAGATGGATCAGGTCGCCGGCCTGCTGCTGCATTGCCTCCACAACCTCGGCCGGCGTATGGCCGACGTTGAGCGTACCGATACCGGCAGTGAAGTCGAGGAAAGTGTTGCCGTCCACATCGGTCACCGTGGCCCCATGCGCCTTGGCGGCCACTACCGAAGTGGCGCGGGCGGAGGCTGCTGAGACCGCCGCATCGCGTCGTGCCAGCACCGCCTGGCTCTTGGGTCCCGGCAAGGCAGTCCGGATGTCGATTGTTCCCATGATTGTCCCTATTCCTTGTTTGGAGCGCAGGCGTCCCGCCTGCCCATTTGATCCCGAAAAATACTATGCAGGCGAGGACGCCTGCGCTCCGGGTTGGTACGCGCTGCTGAAAGGCCATTCCTCAGCACGTAAGACTAAGCCCGCTTTGACTGGATTGTGGTGAATATAGTGCACGGTGTGCGCATAATGATCAGCATCGCGGATAAATCGGTCAAAGTACTCAATTGCCCAAAACGCGCCTTGCCGATGCAGCATCTTGTTCGCACTGTGCGCTGTGTAGCTCTTCCAAGATTGAACGACATCACTTAAAGGGTGTCCATCGCGAACTTCAATTAGCGCGTGCACGTGATTTGGCATGATAACCCATGCCATCAGCTTATAATGCTCTTCGTCATAATGAAGCAAAGCCGATTGCACCACGGTGGCAATTGTCGGCTGACGTAAATAGCACGCTCCAAAACAGGAATCTAATTGTAGCTCAACCTGGCGCATCCGCGACTGATCATCTGCGAATTGCGCGTCTATGTACATTCGGTCCAGGACTGTTGCGGGCAAAGAATCTGCCAGTCGGAACGTTATCGACTGTAGAAGCCTGGGATAGTCGAAATGGGGCAAGTAGCCGCGAGAATGCCAACCCGGATGGGATTTGTGCGTAATGCCAGACGTAAAAGACCTCCGTTGAATTGCAGGCGAGGACGCCTGCGCTCCGATTGTGATGGCAACGGCAGGCGAGGACGCCTGCGCTCCGAATATGATGGCAACGGCAGGCGAGGACGCCTGCGCTCCGATGTTAGAACAGCCGTGGCTGTGCACTATCTGGACCTTCGTCCGGCTCGTCGTGCTCGAGGGGGGTGAAGCCGTTTTCGAGCAGCCAGTCCAGGCCAGGGCCGGGCCAGCGCACCTCTTTGAAATTCACCTTGTGGTCGGCGTCGAACACAACGCCTTCTTCTTCCAGCCGCAGACGCTGCACTTCGCTGCCCCAGTTGTCGGCGCGGGGGCTGACTTTGCCCTGGGCGTTGATGACCCGCTGCCAGGGCACGTCGTCTGGGGAGGCCGCCATGGCATAGCCGACCATGCGCGCCGTGCAGTCGCCGACGATCTCAGCGACCTGGCCGTACGTCGCCACCTTGCCCGGTGGAATCTGGCGCACGACAGTGTAGATTCGGGTATAAAGTCGCTCGTGTTCGGGCGGCAGGCTTGGCATGCATCCTCCTGGTCCAAACAAATCCGCTACCAACGTCCCATTACTAACAGCCGCTCATGGCCTCCGGCAATCAAGTTCACTAGCGGCAGAGCGGCGTTACCGACCTGATACACTCGGCGCAAGGAGCGGGGCATCTCTTCGGCCGAAAGCGTGCGAAAACCAAAGCGATTGTAATAGCCTTCGTTATGGCCGGCGCAGCGCAAGTAGAGGGGTCCTGGCGTACGGCTGATCAATGTCCACACGATGCTGTTGCCCACTTTTCCGTTCTGATAGGCCGGCAGCACGGCGAGAGAAGCCAACTCAGGCGTCCCATCGCCAAGTATCTTTACTTGACCAATGCCGACAATCTCGCTGCCTCCCTGCTGGCCGCCTGCCTGCGCTACGACAAAGCGCTGCCAGTGCAAGCCAAGTGGGTACAGCCGCGCAGCGCGAACGATACGCCGGATCGCAGTCTGGTCTTCGGCTGTCGCGGCACGCAGGAAAACGTCGGGCATGGTTTATCTTACCTTGGAGCGGGCACTCCGGCAACTATGCGGCGCAGGACGGCGTCGGCGTCCAGGCCTTCGATCTCCGCCTCGGGACGCAGAATGATACGATGGCGATAGGTAGGCAACAGCACATGCTTGACGTCGTCTGGGCTGACGTAGGTGCGCCCCTGCAATGCAGCATAACTCTTGGCTGTAAGCAGCGTGGCGATGGCGGCCCGCGGGCTGCCGCCCAGGATCAGGTCGGGGCTGCGCCGCGTGGCAGCGGCAATCTGGGTGATATAGGTAAGGATGCCTTCCTCGACCGTCACTGCCTGGATTTCGGCGTGCAGCGCAGGCAAATCCACCGGTTTAACCACGGTCTGCAAACCAGACGACTCCAAGTTGTGGGCATCGAAACCCTGATGGTAGCGCCGTACGATCTCCACTTCAGCCGCCTCACTGGGATAGGGAACGACGACCTTAAAGAGGAAGCGGTCCAACTGCGCCTCGGGCAGCGGGTAGGTGCCCTCGTACTCAACCGGGTTCTGCGTTGCCAGCACCATGAAGGGAGGGTCAAGCGGATAGCGTACGCCCTCGATGGTCACCTGGCGCTCTTCCATAGCCTCGAGCAGCGCCGACTGCGTCTTGGCGGGCGCACGGTTGATCTCGTCGGCAAGCACGATATTGGTGAAGACCGGGCCCTTCTTGAGGTAAAAAGTGCCCTTGTTGATCTCAAACACCTGTGTGCCGACAACATCACTGGGCATCAGGTCGGCAGTAAACTGGATGCGGCCAAAGCCGGCATCAATCAACCGTGCCAGCGTCTTGGCAATCAGCGTCTTCGCGACGCCGGGGACACCCTCGAGCAACACGTGACCGCCGCTCAAAAAGGCGACCATCACCTGTTCAAAGACCTCTTCCTGGCCAACGATGACCTTGGCCACTTCTACTTTCACCTGTTCGTACAGTTGGGCAAGCGTCACAAACGTGTCCCTTCGGATTACAGCCAATTACAGCTTGATCAAGCCATCCACCTTGGCGGCCAGGGTAACGAGTTGCTGCTCGTTGGGGTTGCGCTGCAGTGATTCCAGTGCATGGCGCACCTCTTTCAGTTCCTCGGCGGACAGCGCTGGTTCGGCATAGGCAAGACGATCCAGGAACTCGCCGTCGGGCGAATTGGGATCGAGCGGTCGCCGCCTTGCCAGACCACGCTTGAGCCGCTGCTGCTGGTACCGGGCTACGTCCTTTCCCAGCCTGGCGCGGCGCGAAAGGGCTGCCATAGCCTCCACATACTCGGCAGCCTCGCGCTTGCGTCGCTCAGTCTTGGTCGCCACCGGCGGTCCCAAGCGCCTGCCATGCAACACCAGAAACACGCCACCGGCGACGAAAGCAAAGAAAGTAGCCCAGCCAGCCGGCGTGCGGTAGAGCCAATCCTGCAGCGTTGCGATCTGCTCCCCGACGCGGCTGACGCCAAACTGATGGTACGTATCAAACGCAATCACGCCGCCCGGGCGCACGCGTCGCAAGATGGGCGGCAGCAGCTGACCATGATTTTCCTCGGCAAGACCGTGATTGACAAACGCGTTGCCAGGTGTCAGGTGCCAGACGACGCCGTTGCCCACCTGCTGGACAGCCGCAGTCACCTGGCCATCGTCGGCATGCAACATGGGTACGGCAGCCGGTACGCTTTCGAGGTCCAATGCATCGCTGTCGACATTCCAGTCGGTCATGTACTCTGACTCACCTTCGGGGACAAGCGGCTGCGCCTGGTGTTCGACTAAACCAAATCCTGCGCGCGTTTTGCTGCGCACGCCAAACACTCGTTCCAGTTGGGCATCTTCAGGATGGGGACCTACTAGCACCAACGTGCGGCCGCCGGCCACCCAAGCCTGCAATGCATCGGCTTCGGCCTCACTGTAAGAGAGCTGGTTGGGGTATACAAACAGCAGATCTGCATCGGCAGGAAGCTGAAACTCCATGCCGCCAACGCGGCGCACGTCATAGCCCAGTTCCCGAAGCCAAAGGTCCAGTCCACGCAGCCCACTCTCGGCAGTCGAGTCAGGATCGAAAGGAATAGGTTGCTCTGGGCGGCTGCCCAGGGCGCTTACGGCCAACAGCAAACCAACCAGCGGAATAAGCCCTACCAGCGGCCAATTGCCGCGATTGAAAACGCGGGCTAGACCACTCCGGCGCACCGTTGCAGCGTTGCGGGCATCGGCGGCAACCGTCATGGATTGGATTCCTTGCCTGCCTTCAGAGCCAAAGCCTCCACCTCGTCGATCGAATGCGTATACGCGTCGTAGGTACCGGCATCCGGTTCGTGCTCACCATACCAGACATCGTCAAAGGTTTCGACTACCGGCTGCAGATGTGATCGCAACGGGTGCGTGCTGCCCACGCGTGCCAGTACTTCGCGGTTGGTAAGGCTGCGATCCGCAGGCACAAGGCCGTGCTGTTCGAGTGTCAGCAGCGCCGAAAGATAGAGGTTGCGCACGGCATTGCGATAGTCGCCGGCGCTGGCCGAACCGGCGGCACGCTGGCGCGCCTCGGCAGGCGTTTGCGGGAAATCGTCTTCGATCACTCGCTCGTCTTCACCCTCGGCATTGGCGACAAAGCCTCCAATCAGACCGCGCAACCAGTAGGCCAGCAGCAGCACAATGGCAACCGTTCCCAATATTCCAAGGCCCCATGCGACCAGGTCGCCCGTACGGCTCACCACCTGTGAATTGGGCGAAGCCGGCGTAGTATCGGGCAGCAGGCGATCGAGCCATTGCGCCAGCCAGCGGCGAAGGATATCCCACCACGATTCACTTTGTTGAAACGCAGGCCCCGCCAACACCGCCTCCAGCACAGCGAGACGAGCGGCAGTGTCGTCACCCTCGGCAGCCGCCAACTGCGTCAACAAGGTGGTAACGCGGGCTCGGGCCGCGTTTGGTGTCAATTCGTCTCCCTCCGCACCAAGCAGAGGGGAAACCGTGATCTCAGCGCCACTGGGTAGTTGCACGCGGTCGATTGCGGCCAGTGCCTCACGCGCACGCGCCAGGTGCTCGTCCAGATCGCCACTGCCGGATAGGATCTGCTGCGCCTTGCGCAAGGAACCGACATACTGCTCGAGCGGGACGGCCGTAGCTTGCGGGGAAGCATCCTGCGCACCGGCGCGGCCTGCCACGACCAACGCAGAAACGAAGGACAAAAGCACGACACCAACAAGCAAGCTGTGCAAGTGCCTACACACACGCACCATAAGTTCCGCCCTACCAGGGCTGTCGAGGAGGCTGGGAAGTTGACTCTGACGAAGTTAACTCTGACGGCAGCTGTGACGGTGATGCAGGTTGCATACTCTGCTCCAACTGGCGGATGCGGACGTCAAGGTCCAGGCTTTCGTTGCGTACCCGCAAGTCAAAATAGAGCAGCGTCAGCGCCAGTACGAGAATGGGGTACCACAGGATATTGACAAAGTAGCTGAGGCCGGCCACAAGCCCACTGAGCCAACCATACCACTGCGGTGTCAACGCAAACATGAGCACCCACTGCACGATGCTAACCGGCAGGCCAATCACGACAAAATTGAAGATCACAAGCAGCACGAGATAACCAAAGCAGCGCCAAAGGTTGTTGCGCGTCAGCGCCCAACTGCGGTTCAAGGCGCTCTTCGGTCCTAAGTGCTCGGCGACCACCACCGTTGGAGCAGCGATCCAACGCGCGGCCAGGAGGCCGACTGGAACAAACACAAGGAAGATGGCCACGAAGTAAAACATAAAGGCAACGATCATCACGCCGATCGCCAGCGGTCCCACCCCATCGCCGAAACTGCCCAGGGCGGCCACTCCCGCCGCAATCACGACGAAGAAGACGGCCAGCACCAAATACAGGCCAAGTGCAAGGCCACCGATCCCCAGTGCGGCCAGGACAGCCATGCCGATAAACGGCAGCAGCCGGCGCAACCCGCGCCGAATGCTTGCGCCGATAGAGAGTATCTCGCCCTGCAACATGGCGACGATGTAGCTGATCAGGCTGACGTAAGCCATCGCCATCGCCAAGTAGCCAATCACGCCCAAGGCCAAATAGGCTAACAGAGCAAGGGCGCCAGGCGCAGTTGGGGCGAGATCGGCATCGCCCGTGGCAGCAAAGAACAGTTCATTGAAGCCGCCGACCGTAAAGCCAAGCAGCAAGGTGGCCACCACGCCCACTGGCACGAGAAAGATGGCGGTGATCAGCACTAAGCGCGCAAAATGTGCTCGGTAGGCGCGAAAAGCGCCGTCGAGCAGTTCGCCAAGTCCCATTGGCTTGTTGACTTGAAGCATGGGAATGCCCCTTGAGTGCCCCTCAGTGCGACGCGTGTTAGCCAGGCGAAACCGTGACAGCGCGCAACAATTCCCGGTCGACGCGTACGGCCAATGCGTCGTCCAGGGACAGAAAACCGTCGCAAAGCGTAAGTGGTCGTGCGACGATGTCTTGCTTAAGTTTGAGAAAGAAGCTTAATTCGGACGGGTAGTCGATGCCCGGCAAGGCGGCAAAGATAGCAGCGCGGGCAACACCGATCGCGCTGCCTGCCTGGGAACCTACCATTACGCCTTTCCCCGCAGCCCGTGCCAGCGCCAACATGCGCAACGACTCGCTATAGCCCGTGCGCGGCGTCTTGATGTTCAGGATATCGAAGGTATCCATCTCCAACTCGCGCACCAGATCGCGCTCGGTGAAGGTGCTGTCGTCGGCGATCAGCGGGAGGTGGCCACCGGCACGGAGCAGGGCACGTTCGCGAATCAGTTCAACGGGCAGAGGCTCCTCACAATAGGCCAGCCCCAACTCACGCAGATCATCCAGCTTGCGTGCGGCTTCGTCCGGCTCGAGGCACTCGTTGGCATCGGCGTAGAGCTGAACGCTGCCTTTGAACATGCTATCCAGATCGCGAACACGTGCCAGGTCCTCGTCCCAGGCGCGGCCCACCTTGACCTTGAGCACACGCACGCCGGCTGCCACGACGCGCTCGGCCTCAGCTAACACAGTGTCACGATCGCCGATGCCCAGGATAAAGCTCACCGGCAGTCGCGGCTGCGTGCACCCCAAGTGTTCGGCCAGGGTAACACCGCGACTCTGGGCCAGCGCGTCGTGGACGGCCATGTCGATGGCCCCCTTGGCAGTCGGATTGTTCTTAACTGCTGCCAGCAAGCCGCCAATCTCATCGGCAGGCTTGCCGAGCAAGCGCGGGGCAAACTCCCGATCGACGATCGCCGTGATCGTATATTCGGTTTCCCCATAGATCGTAGGTCGCGGCGGCGCCTCGGCTACTCCTTGGCTGCCGTCACTGAGCATCACCTCCACCAGCACATGGCGCGCCTCAGCCAGCCGGCTGGCCTTGCCCCACTTGAGCTCACCCGCCAGCGGCAAAGCGAAGATAGTCGTCGAGACTGCGGCAATCGTCGGAGTCATAACAAGAACCTAACACAACTACATGTATTTGTGAACAAAACGAATTATGCGGTCCGCCACCTGTTCGGGCGAATGGCGCTGCGTATCAACGATGATCGTGCGAAAAGGAGCGTCCTCCAGCAAGGCAGCGCTGGTGGCAGCTGGGTCGTAATTGCGCCGTTCTTCCATCACAATGGCCAAGCTCTCGCGTAGGGATTCGGCGCTTGCGGCGCCCGTGCGCACCAACTCCAGCAGCGCCTGCTCCTCCAAGCGCGAGAAATACTCGCCGGCCTGTGGCGCGCCCACGTCGGCAAAGTGCTGCACCTGGTCGAGAGTGGCATTTTCGGCGCCCTCGCCCCCGATTTGGTCAAACGGGTCGCCGCGCCCCATCAGGCGCGACACACGCGCCACATCGGGTGCTTCCAGCACGACAAACAGCGCCAGCGGCAGCAGTGACGCCGCACATCTCACCTCGTTGGCCCCGCGCAAACCATCAAACAGCAACGCGCCATCGAGTACTTGGGGATCGATCCAGAGCTGCGACAGGGCATAGGCCATGCCGCCGGCATGCTGCTCGCGGAAGGAGCGGGTATATTCAAAGCGCTGCTTGCGGTCGCGCACCGGTTCTAACGGCTCTCCCCGCTCCGCCTGCACGCTGGGAATAATCAATCGATCGGTGAGGTCGCGCCGATCGGGCAGCAGGTGGTAGTCAAGGCCGGCATCCTGCACCGCCTGCAGCGCGGTACTTTTGCCGACGCCGGTCACACCGACAATGACGAGCAGCGGACGATCGGCAACGCACTCCCAGTCTGCGGGTGCAGGCGAACCGATGCCTACACCCGCAGCAAGCTCGACAAACGGTAGCGTTGAGTCTGCCATGGCTTGGGCTGCCGAGCCTAGCTTTCCTCGATTACGACCTTGACCATCTTATCACCCTGGCGGACGCGGTTGACGACATCCATGCCACTGGTGACCTTGCCAAAGACCGTGTGTTTGCCGTCCAGGTGAGGCTGCGGCGAATGAGTGATGAAGAATTGGCTGCCGTTGGTGCCGGGGCCGGCATTGGCCATCGACAACACACCCGTTTCGTGCTTTAGCGGGTTGTTCTTGAATTCGTCGTCGAATTTGTAGCCGGGACCACCGCGGCCGGTGCCGGTCGGGTCTCCACCCTGGATCATGAAGTTGTCAATCACGCGATGAAAGCTGACGCCGTCGTAATAGCCTTCACGCGCCAGGAAAACAAAGTTATTGACCGTGTTTGGCGCATAGGCTGGGTACAGTTCCACCTCAATCGGTCCGCGTGTGGTTTCGATCTTGGCTACGTAGCGCTTCTTGGGGTCGATCTGCAGTGCGGGTGGTTCATTCCACTGTTGGGAAGCCATCGGTATTCTGTCCTTTACTCTGGCGTCTTTGCCCACGACGCTGCATGGCGCCGGTTCCCTGTTTGTACACCGGTGCACAGTGGAAACGCCGTGCGCAGACGCAATGATTACGGTTAAGCTGCGCTTGCAGTTGGAGCAGTGTAACACCGTCGCGAGTGTTGAACAATTCAAACACCGACTTCAGACCCCGACAGTGCGGCTGCGCCGCTCCAAGAGCAATACGTCGCGCCAGATGCCGTTGAGTTGTCCCAGTTTCTCGCGACAGCCTACCGTGCGAAAGCCACAGTGGTGGTGCAGCGCAACGCTGGCGGTGTTCTCAGGGAAGATGCCGGCTTGCAGCGTCCAGAGGCCGGCTGCCTCGGACTGAGCGACCAAGGCAGCAAGCAGCCCCAGGCCCACCCCACGGCCGCGCTGGGCTTCCGCTACGTAGACGCTGACTTCGGCCACGCCGCCATAGACGCAGCGGCTGGAAACGGGCGACAGCGCGGCCCAACCAGCCAACGAGCCGTCCGGGCTGCGCGCCACCAAGCGCGGCGCCGGCAACCGTGCGGCGTCCCAGGCAGGCCATTCCGGCGCGCTCTGCTCGAAGGTGGCCAGGCCGGTGGCAATACCTTGCAGGTAAATCTCGCGCACTTGCTCCCAGTCAGAGGGAAGCAGCGTTTCAATTTTGTGCGTCATGGCGCCATCCCTTCCCGCTGCCAAGCCAATGCCTCCGCCAGAAGCTGCTTGACGAGGGCATCCTTGCCGTCCATGTAGGCGTAGATGTCGTATGGATGCTGGCGCGCTACAGCCCGTTTGTGGTCGCCGTAAATCAGCGCCTTGTCTGGATGGGAGCGCAGATAATCACGAAAAGCAAGGTGCCGTCGCACCTCGGGACAATCCGCCTGATAGACATGAGCCTGGTGCGTACGATAGGTGTTACCGCGTGTAAAGTAGCGTCTGCCCCGAATGCCATATTCGCCCCAGGCTTTGTAGCCCAACGATTCCATGATCGGATTGTAGCTATCGACCGCTTCAATGTCGCGTACGATTGGCATGATATCGATGATCGGCTTAGCGTAAAGGCCAGGGATCGAAGTACTACCAACATGGTGGATCTCGACCAACTGCGCGCCGAATACAAGCTGCAGCAACTGTGCCTCCACTGCGTACTGGCGCGGCCAAATCGGGTTAGGCGCTACAACTTCGATGAGTCGTTGTGGCGGCTCACTCACGTCCTTTGTCATGGAAACATACGTCGGGTAGGAGTAGCCGGGGTGTGAATGATGACTCGTGACTGAGTAGCCAAGATTGCGATAAAAAACCTGGTTGGTGGGTAACTGCAGGCGCACGCCCAGCCGCACGCGACCGCTGCCATTGATCCTTGCCTGCGTCTCCACGAAGGTGACGAGCGCATGGCCGATCGCCTTGTGGCGATGCTCGGGCACAACGGCCAGCCGGTGCAGGTAGGTGTCGCGTTCGCTAATATGATAAAAGGTGCAGCCGGCAACTTCGCTGCCCCAACCCGCTACTACACAACGTTCGCTGTCAAACAGCTTGCGGATGGTTGCCTCCGTCTCGGTATGCGCGCCCGAAGGAGGATCTAGCTTATCTTGAAACTCGGCATAGGCGGCATGAATGATGCGCAGCACTGCTGCAGATTCCTGCGCAGATGCCTCGCGAATCCAGAAGCGCGCGTCTTGCCCTGCCGCCGGTCGGCTGTTGGATGTAATTGGTAATGCCATGTTCTCTGTTCCTATTTCGGATCCGATTCCGGGCCGTTTTTCAACCTCTTGCAAACTGCCGCTATTATACTTCACTGGTCACGCAAAAAAGGGGGATGCAAAAAGGATGATTCGTACTGTCGAAGCCGTACGCTATGTAGTGCCGCTGCGCGAGGGGGGATCGTTACCCGCCGTCGTAGAAGGCGACGACGGCGTGCTGTACGTGATGAAGTTTATTGGGGCAGGGCAAGGGCGCAAGGCGTTAATTGCGGAGTGGCTGGCTGGGGAGATCGGCCGCCGCCTGGGTCTCGCCGTGCCCGAACTGGTGCTAATGCCGATGTCGCCTCACCTGGGCCGCGCTGAACCCAACCCGGAAATCCGCGACCTGCTGCGCTCCAGCCGCGGCATGAACTTGGGTATGCGCTATTTGCCCAGCGCATTTTCCTACAACTCGCTCGTGCGTCGCCGGCCCGATGCCGAGCTGGCATCGGCCATCGTATGGTTTGATGCGTACGTTACGAACGTGGACCGCACCGACCGCAACGTCAACATGCTGCTATGGCAAGACAAGCTGTGGCTGATCGACCATGGTGCGGCGCTTTATTTTCACCACGACTGGCGCGATTACCTGGAGCGCAGCCGTACGCCGTTCACAATGATCAACCAGCACACGCTGCTCCACCTGGCGGGCCACCTGGCGCAGGCCGACGCTGCCCTGCGCCCGCAGCTTGACACGGACTTCTTTGTGGAAATCGTCAATGACATTCCCTCCGACTGGCTGGTGGGAGAATCGTTCTTTGGCAGTGAGGAAGAGCACCGCGCCGCCTATGTCGCCTATTTGAGCAACCGCCTGGCCGCCGCACCCATCTTTGTCGAGGAGGCAATTCGTGCCCGGTCCGCACGTATATGACTACGCCGTCGTGCGCGTGGTTCCGTATGTCGAGCGCGAGGAATTCGTCAACGCCGGCATTATCCTCTTCTGCCGGCCGGCGCGCTATCTGGCCGCCAAGATCGAGTTGGATTGCGAACGATTGTTGGCATTGGCGCCGCAATGCGATGTAGACGCCGTGGAAGAACAACTGGCATTCATCCCACGGATGTGTGCGGGTGAAGGGCCAATTGCCCGTCTGGGGCAGGCGGAGACCTATCACTGGCTGGTTGCGCCGCACAGCACTGTGATCCAATGCTCACCGGTGCACTCAGGGGTCACGAATGATTTGCCGGCAACACTCGAGCGGCTGATGGATCTGATGGTGAGAAGGAAATGAACAGGGGAGCGGAAAGAAACCGCTCCCCTGTTTGTTTTAAAGCTCGTGGTCGGAGCCGCAGTCCGCACGTAGGCGTGCGGAGTGGACAACGGTCGTTGAGCTACGCAGCACGCTTGCTGGTGACGAAGGCAGCGCCTGCCAGGGCGGCCAGGGCCAGGCCGGCAACCGCCAGCGGCAGCACGGGGGAGGTCTCGCCACCGGTCACGGGCATGCTCTCGGGGGCCTGGTCGGCAGCGGGCGCAGCTTCGGCAGCGGGCGCAGCTTCGGCAGCAGGTGCGGCCTCAGCGGCGGCGGCCGCATCTGCCGGCGGCAGGATGACGCTGTCGATGACATGGATGACGCCGTTGCTGGTTTCGATGTCAGTCGCCACCACCTGTGCGTCGTTGATAAAGACCTTGCCGTCCTTGATGCTGAACTTGACCGGCTTGCCCTGCAGCGTTGCCGCCTCGAGGCCATCAGTCACATCGGCGGCCATTACCTTGCCAGGCACGACGTGGTAGAGCAGGATCTGCGTCAGGTCGCCCGAGGGGTCGGCCAAGAGCGCATCGATCGTGCCCGCGGGCAGCTTGGCAAACGCCTCATCGGTCGGAGCAAAGACGGTGAAGGGACCTTCGCCCTTCAGTGCATCCACCAATCCGGCGGCCTGCACGGCGGCGACCAGCGTCGTGAAGTTACCGGCAGCTACTGCGGTGTCGACGATGTCGGCAGCGGCGGCGGGGGCTTCCTCGGCGGCAGCTGCTGCGGGCGTAGCCTCAGCGGTTGCTTCCGGTGTTGCTTCGGCGGTCGCTTCGGCAACCGGCTCTTCGGCGGACGCGGCAGCCAACGAGGGCGGCAGAATCACGGTATCGATGACGTGAATGACGCCATTGCTGGTTTCAATATCGGCGGCGACGATGTTGGCATCGTTGACCATGGCCTTGCCGTCGGCCAGCGTGAACGTCACGCTCTCACCCTGAGCCGTTGGGGCTTCGAGACCGTCACTCAGGTCGCTGGACATGACCTTGCCCGGCACCACATGGTACAGCAGGATCTGCGTCAGCGCGCCTTCAGGGTCGGCCAGCAGTGCGTCGACGGTACCGGCGGGCAGCTTGGCAAATGCTTCGTCGGTCGGCGCAAAGACGGTAAAGGGGCCTTCGCCCTTGAGCGTGTCGACAAGCCCGGCGGCCTGCACGGCGGCGACAAGCGTGGTGAAGTCGCCAGCGGCTACTGCGGTGTCGACGATATCGGCGGGCTCATCCTGTGCAAAGACAGCGGTAGGCAACAGACCGATAACCAATGCCAGTATGAACAATAGACGTAACGGGGTACGCAACAACTTAGTCATAGTATCTCCTTATGTGTGCTTGCACTTCTTTGACATTACATATACAAAACTTGTTCAACGCATAGTGAATAGTGCGGTACAAGTTTGGTTTTCTCGGTGAGTATTATCACAATTGCTTGAAGATGCGCATGCTGACAAAGGAAAAGCCGGATTTCGGGAAGCTAATAGACAAATCAATGAACTTGGCACAAATCTCCAGTGTACTCTAGCGTGCAATTGTGCCACCTAAATGTGATTTGTCTATAAGCTCCCGAAATCCGGCTTTGCGTGGAGCAAGTGTGGTTGCTAGGCGGAGCGGCGGAAGGCAAACGCTGTGCCTACCAACACCAGCAGTGCCATGCCGGCAACGACGGCAGCCAACGGAGCCGAAGACTCGCCGCCGGTGGCAGGCAGAGATTCAGGCGCCTGATCCGCTGCGGTGGTCGCTGCGGCAGTTGCTGCGGCAGTTGCTGCGGCCGCTACCGCAGATGTCGCTTCCGCAGTCGCCTCGGGTGTGGTCTCGGCAGCCGCGGTCGCACCGGCATCCGCCATGCTGACGGTCACCATGAACGGGGCCATGACGATGTTGCCGTTCTCCATAGCCGGCGCATCAGGACCGGGGAACTCATACGTACCCACCTCGCCCGCATCGACGTGCAACATGGCCCAAAGCTGGCCGTCGGCGGTAAGCGCCGGATCCAACATCACGACCACATTATCAGTCGTTCCAGCCGGGACGGCCGTCTGCCCGAGCACGGGCCCGGGCCCGTCGTCGCTATCGGCATGTATTACCATCCAACCATCCACCGCTGCCGTTACACTGTCGACCGTCACGCTCGAACCATCGGATTCCTGGTCGCTGGCCAACAGGGAGGAGCCCTCGCCGGAGGTCACATCGCCGGAATAGGCTCCGTCAGTGCCAGCCATCGTTTCCGTGCCCGTCATCTCGGTCGTGCCCGACATGTCGGCCGTATCGGTCACCGTCTCGGTGCTTGTCGGGGTCGCGGTGCCCGTCATGGTCGCGGTATTATCGACTACTGCGGTGTCAGTCATGGTGTCCGAGGCGCCGACGGATTCAACGCCGGTTGCGGCAGGGGCGCCCACAGTACCAACCATCGGCGTACCCTGCGCTGCCGTCAAGTTAGTGAACTTCAAGACCTGGCCCGAGCCCGGTGCACCGACGCCATTCGTGGTGACAAAGGCATCGCCGCCATCGTTGAAGGCAATGGAGGTGGGGAAAGGCAGTCCAGAGACGAGAACCTCCGAGGCTGCGCCCTCCTTGACGCGAAGCAAAGCGCCGCTATTGGGCGTCGGCCCTTGCTCGTCGGTAACTGCAAACTGCACCGCATACAGCTCGCCGTCAGGCCCGGCGCGCAGATCGGTCAACATCGTGAGCCCCGTAGCATAATCCGCGACCGTGCCGTCTTCGGCGACGGTGACAACCTTGGCGCTGCCAGGCAGGTAGGGTGCGCCCGACAGGAAGCCAACGTAGATTACGCCGTCGCGAATCGTCACGCCCGTGGGCACCGGGTCAGTGAGCATCTCGTTATTGTACTTCGGATTGGGGAAGACGCCGGGCAGCGGCTCAAAGGCGGCCAGCAGCTTCGCACGACGCGAGGCCGGGTTGACGCGATACAAGGCATTCGCCCCAGCATCCGCCACGAGCAAGGCACCGTCGCCGGTGGCAGTCAAGCCATACGGATGATTGTCCAACTGGTTGTCGACGTCGTTGCTTTGCTCGTACTGCCACAGCGGCACGGCTACCACTGCTTCACCCTGCGTCGTGATCCGGAGCAGGCTGCCGGTCAAAGGCAGCGGTTCTTCGGTGGTGGAAGGAATCATGGTCGGGTGCCAGCCAGGCCCCGTCACATAGGTGATGCCGCGCAACTCGGCCAGGCGGCTGCCACCTTCGGCCTCGGTGCCGGTTGACAACGAGGGCAGCGTGGCCACATCGGACTGCGTGCCGTCGACCCCACTGATGCGGACCACACGCGAGGTCATACCCATCGAGCCGGTAACAGCATTGCCTTCGGGATCTGTACCTTGGATCTGTTCGTCGCCGCCCGTACCGGAATCGACAACCCAGATGTCGCCAGCGCTGTCGACCAGCACGCCCATTGGGCCATTGAGACCTTCGGCGACTACTTCGCCCTGGGCATTGTTGTCCTGCGCCAAGGCGGCGAGTGGCAGCGCGCTGCCCAGCAGTGCGGTGATCACTGCCAGCCGCAGCCACTGCAAAATACTGTGACGCATAGAATTCCTCCCATGTCACAAATGAAAAGATGGATTGAAGGGTTACACAGACAAAAGCTGTACTGAAAGTGCCTGGGATTGTGTTCCTGGTATACGGAAGGCGCCGACAGCACATTGACGCTTCATGCTGCTGTCCAAAAGTCTGCACGGGTGGCGGGATGCCATGCAGGCTAGACAGGCATTGTAAGTTAAAAGTTGGACAACGTCAATGCACGGGGTTCCAGAGAAAACGTATCTACTTCTGCTGCAATAGAAAGTATATGAGCGCGTCCACGTCCTGCTTTGGCAGGTGAGCATAGGATGGCATCGGATGTGACGTATAGGCGTAGCCCGGCGCAGCATAGGCGGATGGAGTAATGATGCTCTCGCGCAAGTATTGGACCACGGTTGTCGCTTCGCCCCTGTAGCCGGAGTTAGCGATGCGCTGCTTCGCAATTGTGGCGACATGGTCATGTGGCGGGCCAAACGTGCCGCGCGTCCCTGCTGCAGCCAACGCATGGCAAATACCGCAGTAGTTTTTGAGATAGACCTGCTGCCCAACTGTTGCCCGTTTGTCGACCACGGCAGGTGTATGAGGCATAATTGGAGTCTGTGTGGCCGGCGCGGCAAGCAAGGGTGTCACACTATAGACTGCCAATAGTACTGTCAAGAGCGCAGCCGACACGATTGAGACGGGCGGCAAACCCAAACGTTGAAAGCAGTGGTAAAGCATTGCGGAATTCCCCCCAATTGATTGTAGATACGATAGTGGGTGATTGAACACGTACAAAGGCAGAAGAGCGCGCGCTTTGTGCCCAAGTCGTGCTTCTATGATCTTGTTGGGACGGTGCTGTCTAAATGCTGCTCTTACGGTGTCGGCGGGGCCGAACCGGGCGGGGGCGGTGCAACCGGAGACACATCGGGCACAGGGGGCGGCGGCACAAATGGCGCCGCCTTTGTTTTGGCGCTGCGCTGCAACGGCAAATCGGCCATCAACACCTGTACGGTGCGCCGCGCACCCGCTACTTTGCTGGTGGCGCTAACGACTGGTGTCACCACACTGTCGGACACAAACGTTGTCGTGCCGCGCACCGTGCTGACAGTATCTTGCGCATCACGGATCACCGGCAGAATCTCCGTCTGCAACATCTTGGTCAACCGCCAGATCTGCCAAATGAGGATCGTGAGCAGCATCAACGTTACGATACTTTCCAATGCCAGAAAAATGATGGCAAGGTCGCGCAGCACAGATAGAAACACGAGTTAGCTCCTTCGTCGAGCAATAATGCCGCCGCCCAAACAGTGGTCGCCGTCGTAGAAGACGGCTCCCTGGCCAGGCGTGATGTCACGCAGCGACCGCCCAAAGCGTACTCGCAACCTGTCTGCACCCTCAGGGTTTATGGTGCAGCCAACCTGCTCGGCCTTATAGCGAATCTTGCACTCGAGCTGTGCCCCATCGGGGGGCGCTGTATCCAACGTCCAGTTGACGCCTTCCACTACCATTTCGGTTTGACCGAGTTCTGCTGCAGTGCCGACGACGAGGGCGTTGTTGGTGTGGTCCAATTCCAGCACAAAAAGAGGCTCGGCTGAGCCACTGATGCCCAGACCTTTGCGTTGGCCGATAGTGTAGCCGGGCAACCCTGCGTGTTTGCCATAAACGCGGCCGTTGCGGTCGCGGATCGGCCCCGGGCGCATGGCATCAGCGGCCCACTCCTGGAGGAAGCGACGGTAATCATCGTCGAAAACAAAACATAGATCCATCGAGTCGTGCTTGGAAGCGACGGGCAGCCCGCCGCGGCGGCGATGCGCCGCACCTCGGCCTTGGGATAGTCGCCGACAGGAAACAGCACGTCGTTCAACTCCGCCTGGCCGAGCACGCTGAGCACATAGCTCTGGTCTTTACCTTCGTCCACACCCTTGCACAGGTGCACCTTGCCGTCACCGCCGCGGCGCAGGCGCGCGTAGTGACCGGTGGCCAGATAGTCGGCATCCATGCGCCGGGCATAATTGAGCAGGTAATCAAAACGGATGTGGCGGTTGCATTCCAGGCACGGGTTGGGCGTGACACCTTGGCTATAGCCGTCGATAAAAAAATCGACAACCCGTTGTTTGAACGGCTGCTCGACATTGATCAGGTAAAAAGGCATGCCCAGCTCGTCGGCCACGCGGCGCGCATCATGCACGCTCTCCAAGCTGCAACATTTGTTGGCCGAGCCTTCGCCTGCACCCAGTTCGGCCCACAGCCGCATCATGACGCCGATGCACTGATACCCCTGCTCCACCAGCAAGGCCGCCGCAACGGACGAGTCGACGCCACCGCTCATCGCTACGACGACCTTTGTCTCAGCCGGCGGCTTCAAATGCTTACCATTCATGGCGTCCATTTTACCGTAACCCGAGCACTTGCGTGAATTCGTTTGCAGCACCGGCGTCCTCACCTGTGCTGCAAAGACGCCTGCACTCCATTTGTTTTGCCTCTATGCGCCTCCTGCGCTATGCTTGACTGTTGCTATGTTGAATGCAAAGACCGCAACCAGTCACCCGTCCTTGTTCGCACGCTTGCGTGAGTTGTGGCAATATCGCGAGCTGATCCGCAACCTGGTCGTGAGCGAGCTCAAGACACGCTATAAGAACAGCGTGTTTGGCTTCTTTTGGAGCCTGCTCAATCCACTGGGCATGATGCTGGTGTTCACCCTGGTTTTCGGCGTGCTGACCCCCAACGTGAAGATCGAGAAATACCCACTCTTTCTGCTATGCGGCCTCCTACCATGGAACTACTTCTCAACCAGTGTGACGGGCAGTCTCTACAGTGTCATCGGCAACAGCAACCTGGTTAAGAAGGTCTATTTCCCCCGTGCTGTCCTGCCCATAGCCACGGTGCTTAGCCAGCTGATAAACTTCTTGCTGGCGTTTGTCGTGTTGTTCGCCGCACTGCTCATCTTCCAGGCCAACTTTAGTCCCTGGCTGTGGACGCTGCCGTTTGTAATCTTGATCCAGACGGTCTTTACCATTGGCATCGCCTTTGTCCTGACCACGCTCAACGTCTTCTATCGCGACACGGCCATGATCATGGAAGTAGTGATGTTGGCCTGGTTCTTTCTGACGCCGGTCTTCTACTCCGCCAATATTCTCCCTGACTCGATCACCATAGCCGGAATCACCTTCAATCCGGAGCGGCTGCTCTATATCCTCAACCCCATGGCCTCGCTGATCAACATCTATCGCGACTTGCTGTACTGGGGCTATCGCACCGACCTGGACTTCTTTGTGCGCACAGCGGCGACGGCTGTCGTCGTATTTGCGTTTGGCTTCTGGTTCTTTCACCGTTACGCCGACCGCTTTGGGGAAGAGTTATGAGCGTCAGCCGCAGCAACAGTCTTGTGCCGGGAGAGCCGGTGCTTGAACTGCGCAACGTTGCCCGCCGCTTTGTCAAACGGCGGGAGCGCAACCGCTCGTTCCAGGACAAGTTTATCCGTCTATTGAGCCGGCGCAACGTGACGGAAGAGGATTTCTGGCCGCTGCGCGACGTGTCGTTCCGCCTCGACCGTGGCGAAACGCTGGGCGTGATTGGCCCCAACGGATCGGGCAAGAGCACCCTGCTCAAACTAATTACAGGGATCTTGACTCCCACGCACGGCGATATGATCGTCAACGGCCGCATCTGTTCGCTGCTAGAGCTGGGCGCAGGCTTTCAACCCGACCTGACAGGGCGCGAGAACATCTTTCTCAACGGTTCGATCTATGGGCTCTCGCGGGCGGAGATGAACAACCGCATCGACAGCATCGTCGACTTTGCCGAACTGGGTGACTTTATCGACACGCCCGTGCGCCACTATTCCTCGGGCATGTATGTGCGGCTTGGTTTTGCCGTCGCCATCCATACCAACCCCGATTTGCTGCTGGTCGACGAGGTGCTGGCCGTGGGCGACCAGACTTTTCAGCACAAATGCATGAGTGCCATCCAGCGATTCCGCAATGCCGGCGGCACCCTACTGCTGGTTTCGCACGACCTGAGCGCCATCGAGGCCATCTGCCACCGTGCCATCTGGCTCGAACAGGGACTGATTCAGAGTGCGGGCCGGCCGACCGACGTCGTGCTCGAATACATTCGCGCGCAGGCGTTGCAAGAGGAAAGAGCACAGCTTGAGCGTCGGGCGCAAGGGAAGGGAGCACTCGGTGCACAGAAAGCCCGCGCTGAGCAGGCGGGCCGCTACGGCACCGGCAAGGTGCTAATCGAGCAGGTGGAAATGTGCACGGCAGCAGGACAGCAAGGCACCGCCTTTGCCACTGGCGAAGACATGTGGGTGCGCATGCACTATGTGGCTCCGGAGCGAGTCGAGCATCCCGTTTTCGGCTTGGCGGTCTACCATGAAAATGGGGCGCACATCACCGGCCCGAATACAGAGTTCAGCGGGCTCGACATTCAGGCGGTCGAGGGAACGGGTGTGGTCACCTACCACATCCCGCGCTTGCCGCTGCTGGAGGGGCGCTACAGGCTGGCAGTGGCCGTGCACAATCCGGGCGACAGCGAGATGTACGACTATCACGACCGTCTCTATGAGTTTCAGGTTTACCCGAGCAAGCAAAGCGAGCGCTATGGCTTTTTCACGATTGGTGGGGCGTGGCAGATAGAAACGACTAGCGAAGCACACGGTCAAGCAACCGCTGCACCGCATCCAGCTCGTCACGGTTAACGGTGTGGCCGAGATTGTGATAGATGCGCTTGTCCACTTCCGCGCCTAGGTGCACCAGCACCTCGGCGCTGCGCTCGAGACGATCCAAAGGGATGTGGAAATCTACGTCGCTGCAGCCAAGCAGAATGGGAGTGCCCGCCAAGGCGCCGGCGTAGGTGCGCGGCTTGTCGCCATTCTCGATCAACGCAGCGCTCAGCCCCACTACGCCGCCGTAACGCTGTGGATGACGGGCGGCATATTCCAACGCCAGGCAGCCGCCCTGCGAAAAACCAAGCAACAACGTGCGCTCCGCAGCAATGTCCGCATTCGCCACCAACCGCATTGCGTCGTCCACGCTCGCCAGCGCCGACGTAAGCCAAGGCTCGTTGGCAGCTACCGGTGCAATAAATCGGTTCGGATACCACGTGCCATTGGCCGCCTGTGGCGCCAAGTAGGCTACGTCTGCCGCTTGCCACTCCTGCGCCAGCATCAGGATATCACGCGCGGACGCCCCACGCCCGTGCACCATAACCATGGCAGCCTTCGCCTGCGCCAGCGGCGTCCCCGCTGTTAGCATCGGCAGGCCGCGGTGCATGCCGTCTCCGATGTCAGTCACGCGCTTCCTCCTGTACAGCATCGCCGCATACAGTGGAGCAATGGTGTAGGCCGGTCTTCTTCATGTCGGTCTCCTTTGTCACAAGATATAGGAACCGAGACAACCGTACAGCAGGATGGCTTACGAACGGTAGATACCCTGGGGGTCCAACTGCTCACGCATCAGATGCAGTTCCTCCGGCGTAGGGGCAGGCGCTGCGGCCACTTCGTCGGCCACGGCCAAGGACCAGCCTACGTCGGCGCGCACATTGTCCAGGCTCACGCCGGGATATAGCTCGACCAGGCGCATACTGCGCTGCGGCCCGTTAAAATCAAACAGCGCTTTGTCCGTGATGACACAGGCAGGTCCGCCGCCGGGAATTGCATCGGCGTGGTCCGGTTGGTGTCCTGGGCTGGTGACAAAGTCAAGCCTTTCAACAAAAGCGCGCCGCTTGAGACGCATGATCATAAACACCTTTTGGGCGTTGATGGCGATCTCACAGGCGCCGCCGCTGCCAGGCAGCCGCGTTTTAGGTTGGGTGTAGTTGCCAATTACAGTCGTGTTGAGATTACCGAAGCGGTCGATCTGCGCACCGCCCAACAAGGCAACTTCGACCAGGCCGCGCTGCAGATAGAGGCCAAACAGGTCGGCCATCGACACTACCGACAGCGCGCCTGTCACTAACGTGGGGTCGCCAATTGACAACGGCAGCCGCACCGGCTGTGCTCCGTAAACGCCGGACTCGTAAATCAACTCTAGGTTAGGAGCGACCGTGTAACGCGCCAGGTTGCAGGCCATGTTGGGCAGGCCGACGCCGACAAACACCGTGCGCGCGCCGGCCAACTGCCGCGCGGCCATCGTGATCATCATCTCGGCAGGAGTGTAGCTCACCGGTAGTCTCCATAATTCACCGCCTCGGCCAGGCGCGCGGCAGGCTTGAGGCGTTCCAGCTTGCGCTCACCCAGCCTGGCCAAATACGCCTGGCGATCCGCCACGCCGTACACCCATTCCTGCAGCCAGGCCTCCGTGGCGGCCTGATCCTGCGACACACGATCCCACTCCAAGTATGCCTCGTTGTCGCGGTCATAATAACCCTGCACGTAAGAGGGATGCGCGCCCAACGGCTCGTGCACGACGGCATCGACTATCAGCCCCGGAATCAGCGTGCGGTTGGGGTCGGCACGGATGACGGCTTCATCGACAATCTCCTCCACCACCACGATCACCTTCTTGGCGGCGAAGGCGACCTCCTTCTGCATGCCCAGCAGCCCCCACAGCTGTGTGTTGCCCTGCACGTCGGCGCGCTGGGCGTGGAGAATCGCCACATCGGGGTGGATCGGCGGCACGACGGCAATCGGCCCGCTGCCGTAGGGGTCGTCCAGCCACTGGATACGCGGGTTGGCGGCAGGCAGGTCGCTGCCGGTATAGGAACGCAGCGGATAGAAGGGCAGGCGGCTGGCGCCGGCCAGGTATCGGCCCACCATGCCGAAATGCGAGTACTCTTCGAGTTCGAGCCCCTGGGGAATGCCCTGCTCAACGGCGCGGCGGATGCAGTGCAGCGAACCGACGCCTGGGTTGCCCAAGTAGGAGAAGACCAACCGTTTTGCCACACCGGCGGCGATCATTTGATCGTAGATCAGATCAGGCGTCATGCGGATCAACGTCAAGTTGCGTTTGCGTTGGCGAATGACCTCGTGACCCGCGGCAAAACAGATAAAGGCGGTAAAGCCCTCGATGGCCAAGGAACAACCGTCGGCCACGTACTGCGCCACGGCGTCAGCCATCGCAAGGCGCTTGTCGGTCATAGGGCAGCTCCGGGAATGCTAGACGTACCGCCCGTATTCGTCTATCAGCTGCATCAGGTATTGATAGGTTTCCCAGCGCACGCCTGGGGCAATCGAATGGTCGCTGTGATAAATGTACCCGCCACCCTGCTTGGCTAGTGGGATCTTGGCCGCGACCTCTGCCTCGATGCGCGCGCGGTCGTTGCTGATTAAGATCATGATGTCTATGTTGCCCATAAACGTGAGCTTGTCGCCATAGAGCGGCTTGAGTTCACGCAGATCCATGTGCGCCTTAGCCTCCAGCGGCTGCAGGCAGTCGATCCCGATCTCGATCATGTCCGGGATCAGCAGGCGGAAATCGCCGTCGGTGTGGTAGATGACAGGCAAGCCCCTGTCCTTGAACCAGGCCACCTGGCGGGCATGCGCCGGCTTGATCTGCTGCCGATACATGCGCGGCGAGAAGAACGGCGCATGGTTGTAGGCGATGTCCCCATAGATCCACGCCCCGTCAAAGCGTACGCCGCTTTCCTCGAGGTAGTCCAAGACGTGGATAGCGACGTCAGTTTCCCGCTCGAAGATATCGCTCGCCCACTCAGGGTCCTCGGCCATCAGAATCGACAGGTTCTCGTGCCCAAAGACGTTCTTGGCCGCCTCGTAGCACTCGATCCCGGTCCAGGCGAACCATTTACCCTTGGCCCGCGCCTCGTACATGCGCCGCAGCGCCGAGAAGGTGTCGACGCGCGATCCCGGCGGCTGTGCAATCAGCTGCTGCTTGAACGCTTCCCACTGGTCGCGCGTCTGCACGGTGAAGCCGACATGCTCGGGCGTGCCGCTGCGGTGCTTCCAGTAGCGCAGGATCGCCCCGTCGCCGTCACGCCGCGTCCACCAGTTTTCGGTCTCCTCCAGCGTGACGAGGAAACCCGGCTGCGCCTCGTGCGACACCCAGCCGCCGCCGCGTATGTCGTAGTCAAACAGGTCGGCTACGTCGGCGCACGGATCCAGACCCTGCTGATGCCACAGTGGAATCGTTTCGTCCCAAAACGACTCGGCGCGCGGCACACGGTCGGCTTCCTGATGTGCCAACGCCAAGTTGACGCGTTCACGACCCCTTAGCTTCTCTTTCATTGATAGATTCCTTCCCGCCGCCACACTTCGAGCATACGCTCGTACGAGGCCAGCGGCATACCAGTGTAGATGCAGTTGCTTGTGGAGAAGATATAGCCACCGCCCGGCATGCCGTGGCGCAGCGAGTAGCGCACGGCTTCGTCGATCTGCTCGGGCGTGCCCGTGTCGAGCATGGCGCAGTTGACGTTACCGATCAGGCATAACTGATCGCCATACAGCCGCTTGACCTCGGCGATGTCCACCCCAGCCTGTGGGTCGAGCGAATGCAGGGCGTGCGGCTTGGTGGAGACCAATTGGTCGATGATCGGCATGATGTTGCCATCGGTGTGCTTGATCACGTAATAGCCCATCTCGCGGTAGGCCTTGGTAAGCCGCGCCAGATAGGGCGTAACAAACTCCTCGAAATGGCGTGGGCTCATGAAAGGGCCGACGTTGAAACAGTAGTCGGCGCAGAGGGCGAAGCCATCCAGCCCGATCCCCTGTTTGTCCCGGTGCTTGCACCAAGACTCGGCGTGGCGAATGGCGTTTTCCACCATGGCCTGTGCCTCGCGTTTCAGATCGTCCGGGTCGTCGGCCAACCGCTCGGCAAAAGCCATCATTTCCGACCCGCTGGGGATGCTGAACGTGGCGTCGCCATGGCGCATGATGTAATAGCGGTCGCCCGTACGTTCGCGGATCAGGTCGATCAGGTACATCGTCTCTTCGACGGTATCGGGGTTAGGGTGGATGAAGATGGCGCTGTGTCCATAGCGCTCGGCCGTGGCGATGTAGATATCGGCCATTTCGCTGCGGTGCAGGGCACGCTCCTGCTCCTCCATCTGCCCCCACTGCGAGTAGTAACGGTGCGAGGGATGCACCTTGCCAAACGCTTCCATCGTCAGAAAAAAGACTAGTTCAAAATGTGGCACCAACCCTGTCAAAGGCCGGCGTTCCAGTGCGGCAATAAAACGTTCGCGCGGTTGCATATCAATCCTGTCATCAATCCTGGTTGCCTGTTTCAAGCGGTTGCGGTTGTTCACTCAGCGCGTCCCATGTGGCAAAGACGCGGCGCACGTTTTCAGGACGCGCACCCGCCCCGAACTCACACTGGGCAATGCAGCCGCCGTTGTGCCACAGCGCCGCATGCACGTCGCGCACGGCCTGCTCCACCTCTGCAGGCGTTGCGTGTGCCAGCAGGTGTTGGCGGTCGATCTCGCCCCAGAAGGTGATGCGCCCGGCAAAGGGGGCCAGTTTCTCGACACCCATGCAGAAGATCTGCGAGTTGACGGCGTCAATACCGATCTCCACCAGGTCGGGATAAATGGCCAGGATGTGCCCGTCCGAGTGCATAAAGATTTTCTTGCCTGCCGCATGGGCAATCTGGGCATAGTCCCGATACATGGGCTTAAACAGCGAACGCCACATGGTGGGAGATATCAGCAGGCTGCGCTGTGATCCCCAATCATCCATAAAGCGCAGGGCATCGACGTCGGTGCGCGCCCATGTCTCCAGCAGTTCGCAGTAGAAACCGTGCATCTCGGCCATGAACGCATTCATGGCAGGCGGCGGGTCGGTCAGATCCATGTAGAGATTGGCCGAGCCGCGCAGGAACTGCAACTGCTCGAACGGGCGCGGGCAGCAGCCGGACAGCACGTACTTGTCGGTGGCGGCACAGTCGCGGTTTACCAGGTCATGGTCAATACTCAGCCACTCACGCGGCACGTGGACCCGGCTGACGTACTCATCCCAGTCCTGAATCAGCGGCTGCTTGACCTCGCCGATGATGCCCGGCTGGATGTTGGTAAAGGTAGCGCCCCACTCATCGGTGTATTCCCCCACCCCATGCGGGTCCCCCACGACCGGCGCGCTCTCTCGCTCGTAGCCGCGAGCGCCTACGATGTCGCCGGGATAATCACGAACGAGCGCAGCGTACTCAGCCGGATGTTGCGCAGGCGCTATCGGTAAAACCCACAGGTCGCGGGGAGCACGCTGCGGATCTTGAAAGTTGAGCGTTTGTTGTACGAGTTCACGCGCGGTGGCGGCCACAGATATCCTCCCTAGTTCTGCACGGCTGGTACTTCACGACTGGGGCACGTGCTCGCGCGCATAGCGCACCAGCGCCCGCAGGTTTTCATCTGGCGTATCGCGCGGCACTTCACAGCCTGCACCTATGATATAGCGGTCGCCCGCCTGCCGGTGGCACTTGCCCATAATCTCGTACACCGATTCGGGTGTGCCCCCGCGCAGGTCGCGCACGGGCGCAATGTTGCCCAGCAGCATTTGCGACAGCCCCATAGCAGCGCGACCTTCGCCAAGTGGGGCGAGAAAGTCCAGGTCAACGATGTCGGCTCCCAGCGCCCCCATGCCCCCCAGAATGCGGCGCGTGTTGCCGCAGATGTGGAGCCGCGTCTTGGCGCCAAGCCGGTGTACGCCGTCGATCATGCGCTGCTCGTAGGGCCAGATAAACTGCTTATAGATTTGCGGCCCGACCAACGAGGCGGCTGCATCGCCGATGCCGATTAAGTCAGCCCCTGCCGCTACCTGCGCTGCGGCGAACTCCAGTTCCAGCGCCAGCACGAAGCCAAACAGCCGCTCGACAAAGTCCGGGTCATCGTAGAAGTCCAGCATCAGGTTGTTGATCCCGCGCAGGTCGGCAGCCTCGGCGCAGGGGCCTTCGATCCAGCCCTCGACCAGCTTGCGCTCGCCGCAGCGCTCCTTCAGTCCAGCGATCACGGACAGGCGGTTAGCCATGCGACCATGCGGCTTGATTCCCGGCTGGTTCAGGTGGTCCAGCAACTCCTTCTCCCCCAGCAGCGGCGCCTGCCCGTTGTTGGCCGGCGGGTCGTCGGGGAAGAAGACGGTCGGTGCGCCGCAATCGGTGGCCTCGACGGCCGGGTCGGAAATGGCGGAAACATAGTCGATGTCGTACGTCTCCGCCACCCAGATCTGACCTTCCACCTGGACACGGTAATCGGTGCAGTAGTCCAGGTATAGCGCGCCGATCCCGCGTGCGGCAAACGTCATGGTGATGGGCATGGCCGGCAAGCAGTCCACCGGTTTGCCCTCCAGGTGCGCCAGGATGCGCTCGCGGCCGTTCATCACGCGTCCTCGTTCGTTGTCCCATGCAGCGGCCTACCTGCAGTAGGCGGCCTACCTGCAGTAGGCGGCCTACCTGCAGTAGGCTTGATGTTGTCGAGTCCTCTACCCCACACGCGTTTGGCTTCTTCAAGGTAGAAGATATAGTTGGCGAGCGGCACGTCGGGCGGCACGCGGTGGTCCGGCAGCGGGATATAGCCGCCCTCTTCCACCAAGGGAGCCAGGCGCGCGATCTCGGCCGCAATTTCAACCGGGGTCTTCATCAGCACGTGCTTGTCCACGCCGCCGATCAGCCGCATTTCCTTGCCGTAGCGGCGGCGGAATTCGAGCGGGTCGGCATGCCACTTGCCCACTTCAATGGGGAACATGGTATTGACGCCCGCCTCGAGCCACAACGGAGCCAGGGCGTCGATCTTGCCGTCACAGTCGAGGAAGATGATATCCACGCCATAGCGATTGAGTGTGCCGGTGATGCGCTTGTAGTGCGGCACAAGCACTTCCTGGAACATCTTGGGGGACATCAGAGGACCGCCGCTGAAACACATGTCCTCCCACATCGACGCCGCCTCGGGGTGCACACCGGCGCCGAGCGTGTGTTCGAGCACGGCCACCACCACGTCGGCCAGCGTGGCGACGACCTCCTCGAACAGTTCGCGATCATCGTACATGATTTGGGAGATACCTTCGAGCCCAAACCAGTTGCGCGCCACGCCGTAGAGCGAGCCTGCTTCGATAAACAGTGGATACTCGCGGTCGGGACGCCGCCACTCGGCAAGCTGCATCTCCCAGGCCGGACCGGATGCGAGCCGCAACGGATCGTCGGCGCGCAGGCGCGGCTTGTAATAGGCTTCCCAACTGGCGCGATCCGTCAGCGTATGGCGCAGGTGGCGCGGGATCGATCCCAAGAACTTGCCACGTTCGACGATCACGCCATCCGGCTGCTGCACGATCTCGGTCTCGCCGCAATCCTTAAGCAGCAGTTCGGGAAAGGCGGGGTAGAGGCCGAGAATGCAGCCACAGGTGATCCACTGTGGGTCCATGCCAAAGAAGAGGTCCGGGTTGGCACCGGCAGGATAGCCTTGCGCCTGCCAGATGGGCAGGGTTTCATCCCAGAAGCCAAAATCCATGATTGGGCTGCGGTCGCGCGGCTGGTAATGCATGACCGCCGCGAAGCGCTCACGTGCATTCATAGTGTTACCGCCTTATGGAGGAGCACAAGCGTCACTCACGCGTGCGACGGGGCCTGCACCATGCGAGATGCAGGCGAGGACGCCTGCGGTCCTAGTTTAAGCCCAGCAGCCGGCGGGCAAGGCTAACGGCGGAGCCGGCGTTATCCGAGTAGCCGTCGGCGCCTATCTCGTCGGCAAAGTCCTGCGTGACAGGCGCACCGCCGATGATCACCTTGACCTGGTTGCGTACGCCGGCCTGACTGAGGCGGTCAATAATGTTCTTCATCGAGGGCAGCGTCGTGGTCAACAGGGCCGACAATGCCACAATGTGGGGTTTCTTGCTATTGATGGCGTCGATAAACTTGTCGGCGTTGGCATCCACCCCGACGTCGATAATCTCAAAGCCGCCGCCCTCCAGCATGATGGCCACCAGGTTCTTGCCGATGTCGTGCAGGTCGCCCTGGACCGTGCCGATCACCACGCGGCCAACTGGTTCGGACCCCGCGGTCGAAAGCAGCGGGCGAATTATCTCCACTGCCCCTTTCATGGCGCGGGCCGAAATGAGAAGTTCCGGCACAAAGCATTCGTTGGCCTCGAAACGGCGGCCGACTTCGTCCATGGCGGGAATCATGTACTCGTCGAGCAATACCTGTGGATCGGCACCCTCTGCCACGGCATCCTTGGTGATGGCGGCGGCGAGCTTCGCATTACCGGCAAGAACAGCATCGTACAGCTTTTCCAGGTCTTCCATCTTTTGGCTCCTAATGCTAAAGAACAATATTGAGGTAATTGGGAAAGTCATTCGGAAGGGAAACTGCGCCCTCCGTATTATACAGACAAATTGTAGTTTCGAGTACAATTCGATCATGACGTCATTTGCACTGTCCGGCGCCCCGCCTGATCGCGACCTTTCGATCATCATCGTCTCTTGGAACGTATGGCCAATCCTCGCCGGCTGCCTGCGTTCGATCGAGCACGCCAGCCAGGCAGTTCCCGGCGAACGGTACCTACGCCGCTTTGGCCCAGCAAGCGCGCCTGTCACGCTGGAGGTGATCGTCGTCGACAATGCCAGCAGCGACGCAACCGTCGAAGAGCTGCCGCGCACCTTTCCCTGGGTGCAGTTCATGGCCGGCAGCGAGAACCTGGGCTTTACCCGCGGCAACAATCGCGGTTATGCCGCCAGCCGCGGCCGCTTTGTCTATTTCCTCAACCCCGACACCGAGCTAGACCACGGCCAGACACACCGTCTGGCTGCGGCACGCGGCCTGCCACCGCCGCATGACAGCTTGTGGACGCTGTACGCAGCAATAGCGGACGCGCCGGGCGTCGGCATGGTCGGGCCGCAGTTGCGCTATCCCGACGGCGAACAACAGTCAAGCGTGCGCCGTTTTCCTACGCCGCCCACCGGCTTTTTCGAGAGCACCTGGCTGGGGCGTTTCTGGCGCGGCAATCCCTGGTCGCGACGGATGCACATGGCGGATTGGCCGGTAGCGTTCCGCCATGACGTCGACTGGGTAATAGGCGCAGCCATGCTCTGCCGCCGCCAGTCGCTCGAGGATGTACGCACGCAGGAAGGGCCCTTTGACGAGCGCTTCTTTATGTATAGCGAGGAGCTGGACCTGTGCCGCCGGCTGAAGTTGGAGGACTGGCGCGTCGTCTATGCGCCCGAGGCGGTGGTTACCCATTACGAAGGGAAGAGCAGCGACCAGGCCAGCGCCTCCCGCCATATCAACTTCAACACCAGCAAGGTGCGTTACTACGAAAAGTGGTTCGACCGCCCCTGGCCCAATCTGCTGCGCCACTACCTGCTGCTCGAGTTCCGCACGCAGCTTTGGATCGAGCGAGCCAAGCTCCTGCTCGGCAGCAAGCGCGACCTGCGCCGCGAGCGTATTGAGGCGTACCGCCAGGTGATCAGCAGCGGGCTAAAGGGATAGCGTTGTAGCGTTGACGTGTTCGGCCCGTGCGAGGCTCGCCCCACTGGACAAGAGGCAGGCAAATGAATTCGGGGGCGAGCCAGGCACGACTGTCAAAATTGACACAGCGCGCGGCGATCGGGTTAAATAGCGAAACTCTTGTCAGCGCACATTGCTGCGAACCACTATCCAAACCGCGAAGGAAGTATATTATGAGCCGATCTGCCGCTTTTTATGCCCGGGCACAGCAGTTAGCCGACCAGATCGTCGCCTGGCGACGTGACATCCACATGCACCCGGAACTTGGCTTTCAGGAACAGCGCACGGCGCGCCTGGTGGCCGACACTCTGGCCGAGTTTGGCATTGAGGCGCAAACCGGCGTCGGCAAGACCGGTGTCGTCGGCTACCTGGGTGAAGGCAGCCCGGTGATCGGCATCCGCGCCGACATGGACGCGCTGCCGATCCAGGAAGAGAACGATTTGCCTTACCGATCGCAGACGCCGGACGTGATGCACGCGTGCGGCCATGACGCGCACACGGCCATCCTGCTGGGCGTGGCCAAGATGCTGGCCGAGATGCCCGACCGCCCGCCGGGACAGGTGCGTTTCTTCTTCCAGCCTAGCGAGGAAAACAGCGACGAGGACAACAAATCGGGCGCCGTGCGCATGATCGAAGACGGTGCGCTCGAAGGGGTGGACGCCGTGATCGCCCTGCACGTAGCCAGCGACCTGCCGGCAGGCGTTATCACCGTCGAGGACGGCTACAGCACCGCCAACGAAGATTCGTTCCAGGTCGTGCTCAAGGGCACGGGCGGGCATGGGGCCTATCCGCACCAGACGGTCGACCCCACCTTTATCCTGGCGCAGCTGCTCAACGCCATCCAGGGCATTCGCTCGCGGCGCGTCGATCCGACCAAGGCGGCGGCCATCTCGATCGGCGAAATCCATGCCGGCAAGGCCTCCAACGTCATCCCCAGCCAGGTCTACATCTCCGGCACGATGCGCAGCTTTGACGACGCTACCCGCCAGCAGCTGCGTGATGAGCTGGCGCGCACGTTAGAAGTAGCACGTGTTCTGGGTGGCGACTTCAGCCTGCGCATTCGCCCCGGCTATGCCTCCAACTATAACGAGCCCAGCGTCGCCGCCATGATGCGCACCTCCACCACGGCCATGATCGGCGAAAAGGGCGTGATGGAGCCAGAAAAATCGATGGGGGCGGAAGACTTCGCCTTTATGACGCGCAAGGCGCCAGGAGCCATGTTTATGCTTGGTGCAAGCATCGGCGACTTCAACAGGCCGCACCACACACCGGTCTTCAATATAGACGAGAGCACACTGCCCCTGGGCGCCGCGGTGCTGGCGGATGTCACCTGCGAGCTGTTGGCCGAGAAAAGCGCGGCGAAGGCCAAGGCGACTGATAGCGGCAAAGCTGCCACTAACGGCCAACTTGCCGCCAACGGAGAGAAAGCAACCGTCACGAATTGAACGTTTATCTCAGCCTGCTCCAGCGCAACCATAACTATCGCAACCTATGGTTTGGGCGCGTCGTCAGCAATCTGGGCGACTGGTTCAACCTGCTGGCCAGCGCCTCGCTGATCGCGCACCTGACCGATTCAAGCGCGGCAGTTAGCCTGCTCTTCCTGGTGCGCTTTCTGCCGCTCTTCTTTATGAGCCCTTTCGCCGGCGTGATCGCCGACCACTTCGACCGGCGCAAGGTGCTCATCGCTACCAACCTGCTGCGAGCGGCGACAGTGGCGGCGCTGGTGCTGGTGGACCGGCCGGAGCGCATCTGGCTGCTCTATGTGCTGACGGCGCTGCAGTTCGTCTTTAGCGCCGTCTTCACCCCGGCCGAGACGGCGCTGATTCCCAGCGTGGTGGAAGAAGACGACCTGATCACTGCCAATGCATTGGACAGCTTGACCTGGAGCACCATGCTCGCCTTTGGCGCGATGCTGGGTGGACTGGCGGCAGCATTCTTTGGCGTGGTGGCCGCCTTCCTGCTCGACGCGCTGAGCTTCTTGCTCTCGGCGTGGTTTGTCAGCCGCGTGCGCGTAGCCGACAAGGTCGGCATCAGCGGCGAAGCGGCGGCAGCGCACGACGTCAAGTCCGGTATGCTCGCCTATATCGAAGGGATGCGCTACCTGTGGGGCGAGCCGGTCATCCTCGGCATCGCCCTGGCCAAGGCCGGCGGTGCGCTGGTGTGGGGGTCGATCAACGTGGTCGAGGTGCCACTGGCCGACCGCGTTTTCCCCCTAATGGGCAACGGTTCACTGACACTGGGCATCTTGTATGCCGCTACCGGCATCGGGACAGGCATGGGACCGTTGCTGATGCGCTACTGGCTGGGTGACAGCAAGCCGGCGCAGATGCGCGCCATCCAGATCGGCTTTGGCGCCATGACGCTGGGCGTGCTGGGCCTGGCGCTAGCTCCTTCATTACCGTGGGTGCTGGCGGCGACAGTGACGCGTGCCGTCGGTACCGGCGGCATATGGGTTTTTGCGACCGTCCTGCTGCAGCAGCTGCTGCCCGACCACGTGCGCGGGCGCGTCTTTGCCTTTGAGTTTGCCGCTCTGACGTTGACGCAGGCCTTCAGCACGTTGTGGGCAGGTTACGCCACTGACCAGCTCGGTCTATCGCTGCAGCAGGTTTTTCTATCGGCAGGCATTGCCGGCATCGTAATGTGGGGGCTGTGGGTGCTTTTCCAAACACGGGTACAAAAAACATTTTCACTGGCCAAGGATTCTGTGGCCAAAGATTCTCTGCCCAAGGAGTCAGCGACATGACCGTCAAGAAAGCAACTTTTGGCAGCGGCACGGTATGGGAGGACATGGCAGGCTACAGCCGCGCCGTGCGCGTTGGTGACCGCATTCTCGTTTCCGGCACGACTGCCACCGGGCCCGACGGCCTCGTGGGCGGCGCAGATCCGGCGGCCCAGGCGCGTTTTATCTTCGACAAGATCGAGTTCTCGATCAAGGCTCTCGGCGGCCGCTTTGAGGACATCGTGCGCACGCGCGTCTATGTGAGCGACATCACGCATTGGGAGGCGGTGGCGCGCGTGCACGGCGAGCGCTTTGCGCGCATTCGACCTGTCAACACCCTGGTAGAGGCCAAGCTGGTCGGACCCGAGTACCTGGTGGAGATTGAGGTGGAAGCAGTCATGGGCGCAGGCGGGCTGTAATAGCGGTGCGCTTCAGCCTGCGTCTGAACAACGATCTACCCGTGGCAGAATATATTGCGCTCGCGCGCGTGGCCGAAGAGGCCGGCTTCGACCAGTTCTGGCTGAGCAACGACCTGTTCCTGCGCAGCGCACTGGCCATCCTGCCAGCCGTCGCCCTCGCCACCACGCGTATCGAAATCGGCACAGGCATCCTCAACCCCTACACACTGAACCCAGGCGAGATCGCTATGTTTGCGGCCACGATGGACGAGCTTAGCGGCAGCCGTTTCAACCTGGGGCTGGCAGCGGGCGCGGGTGAGTTTCTCAAATGGGTGGGCATCGAACAAGGGGCGACGCTGGCGGCGCTGCGGGAAACCATCGAGGTCGTGCGCCGGCTGCAGAGGGGTGAGCGGGCGGCGATCGCAGGTCAGCATCTGCGCTGGAGCAACGAGGCTTACCTGCGCTTCACCGCTCCTCGCTGTACACCCATATACATCGGGGCCATGGGTCCCAAAATGTTGGCGCTCAGCGGCGAATTGGCGGACGGCGCGCTGCCACTGCTCTTTCCGCCCGAACACTATTTCGACGTGCTGCCCTATCTGGAAGAGGGCACCCGACGCCGCCACCCAGGTCTTGGCGAGTTGGACCTGGCCGCCTGCATTTGGGTTTCGTTGTCAGACGACCGCACGGCCGCCCGCCGCGTCCTGGCGCACAAGATCGCCTACTACGGCCACGCTCTTGGCCCGCTCATCTGGGACAGGCTTGGTCTGGTCAAAGAGGACTTCGCGCCGATTGAGCAAGCCATGATGGTCGAGCGTGACGAGGAGAAGGCCATCTCCTTGGTAGACGAACGCATGCTGCGCATCGGCATCGTCGGCGGCGCTAACGAAGTCATCGCCCGGCTCGAACCTCTCGTCGTCGCCGGCGCCCGCCACCTCAGCTTTGGGCCGCCGCTGGGACCGGACCCGCTGCTGGCAATCGGACTGCTCGGGCAGGTCGTAGAGCACTTTGCACGACCAGCAAATTCGCGAGATGAAGCGCTATTTTAGAGCATCTAGCATCTCTTCTATTGCTTTTCTGAGAGTTGGCACGTCCTTGCGCAGTGTTTCCCAGATAACCCGCGCATCAACGCCAAAGTAGCCGTGAATTAGGACGTTCCTCATGCCGATGATGTCTTCCCAAGGTACATCAGGTCTTTGCCTCTGTACCTCCGGCGGTATATGTGCTGCAGCTTCACCCATGATCTCGAAGGCGCGAATAACGGCGAACTGCTTCTCGATATTCTCTTCAAAACCACTATAACTCACGCCCCGAACAAAAGACTGTGCTAGCTGCGTTGCGTCGCGGATATCGATAAGGTAGTCGATGTAGCTCCGTTTTGTCATACGGGGACTAACTCGGCCAGCACCCGCTGCCCAATATTGGGTTTTAGCGCTGACTTCATGACGAGGTCGACTGGAGCATCGAGTAGCTCAGCTAGATAGCGTTGGAGACGCACGAATTCGAAAAGTGTTGGGGGATGAGCATAATCAACCAAGATATCAATATCACTGGTCTTGCCTGCCTCGCCGCGCACAACAGAGCCAAAAACGCCAATCTCGCTAATGGCAAAATTCCGCTCAAGCACAGGCCGCTCGGCACGAAGCATTGTAACAATTTCTGTGAGTGCTCGAATTGGCATGGCGCATATACTCCTTGATTAGCAGTATAGCGGAACAAGCTCTTTTGCTCAAGGGTTCGCAGGAGCTTCTGGCTTACTCCAGTGGCACCGCGCTCACATCTTCGTGCCGCAATGTGCGTGTCCCCACCCGGTCGATGCGCATGATCAGCCGGCAGGCGGGGTCGGGGCACGTGATACGGGCGTCCGTCTCCATCCAATCCGCCGGATGGTTGTGGCGCTGCTTGGCCGGCAGGAGCGGCAGCGTCGACTGCAGCGCATAGACGCAGAAATCCTTCCCCTCCGGTATCGATACCTTCCCACCACGCAGGTGAAAGCAGTCGCCCACGTTCATATTGCAGGTGCAGTGACCCTCAATTGCCTCGACCACAATGGTCAAATCGTACAGTTCAAATTCGTCGTGTGGTTGCATGGCCAAACCCGGCAAGTGAAGAGCAAAGCGAAATAAGAGAGGCCGGCGTGACGATGCCGGCCTCTTCCTTAAGCAGGAACTACTCTTCCGTCAAGGTCACGGTATTCGTCTGCCCGTCAAACGAACCGATCGGCACAAACTCGGTGCCTTCCGGGTTCGCCTTGAAAAGCGTGTAGTAGGCAATCGCCTGGTCGCCATTCGCGTCCAGGTAGGCCTGGAACGCCGTGCCGATGTAGTGGCCGGACACCCACGGCAGCATGGCCTTGACCGCCTTACCGTCGTTGCCGGCACTGAGCATGCTCAGCATGGCAATGTTGGCGGCGTCGTAGGCATAGTTGGTAAACGGCCCAGGCTCCGCGCCTTCGTACTTGGCCTTGAAAGCATCGATAAACGGCTGCGTGTTGGGGTTCTGCTGGTCGGCAAATGAGACCGACGTCAGCCCGACCTTACCCAGGAACTCGGCATGCGCCGGGTCGCCCAGGATCTCGTCGTTGACCAGGTTCTCGACACCCAGCCAGTCGACCGTGCCCATGACCGGGTCGGCCACCGCTTGCTGGAGCAGTTTCTGCGCATCGCCCAGGAAACAGATGCAGAAAAACGCCGTGTTGCCCGCAGCGGACAGCCGCTCAATCTCAGCGCTCACCTTGGCTGCCTCGCCCGAGAGATCGGACGGCTCAGGTGCGTACTTGGTGAGCGAAACTTCCTTGCCGCCATTTTCCTGGAAAAGCTGCGTGAACAGGTCGCTCAGGCCATTGCCGAAGGGATCGTCGACAGCCAGGATGACGACATTCTCATAGCCACGGGCCTTCGCAATCTCGGCAAAGGCACGCGCGGCGTACGTGTCGGGCGGGTACATGACACGGAAGATGTTATCGTCCGGAATCGCGCCCGGGATACCGCTGGAGGCGGGCGCTACGATGACGATGTCGTTCTCGTCCACGAACTGCTTGGCCCCCAGCACTTCGCTGGTAGTCAGCGGGCCGACGAGTACCTTGGCGCCACTCGTCTGCACGACCGTCTGCACGGCCTTGGACGCGCCGTCCGGCGTGCCCTCGGTGTCGGCGCTGGCCGTTTGGAAGCGTACGTTGGTCCCGGCCGCTTCCATCTGTGCGTTCATCTGCTCGACCGCCAGCTCTATGCCGCGGCCGAAATCGACGCCGAACGAGCCGAGGGAACCGGTAAAGGGCAAAGCCATACCCACCACGTATGTTTGTGGTCCAGCCGTGGTGGCGGCAGGCACGCCTCCTTGTACAGCAGTGCAGGCTGCCAGCAGCGCGGCCAGCAGCGCCAGCCCAGCTACCTTTAGCCAATGCTTGTGAAACATCGGTGCTCCTTCTCTGTCTGTTATGGGTTGCGAATGCTCTTGCTTGTGGACGTCCCTGGAACCGAGCGCCGGTGCTTGGAGGGGATGTCATGCTGCCGTCAATGTACCGGCCCACAGAACGCGCAAACTATACAACAGCTTGACACTTGCTGCAAACAGCTTTTCAATGAGAGCTTAGCTATGTCTATGTTGATATCTAGCCTGAACAACCCACAAATCAAGCAGGTGGCTAAGCTGGAAAAGCGCAGCGAACGCGAGCGCGCACGGCTGCTGCCTGTCGAAGGCACCCGCGAGGTGAGCCGCGCGCTGGCCGCCGGCCATGTGCCTGTCGCCGGCTATATTTGTCCCGATCTGGCCGGCGGGGACGAGTTGCGCCCTGTCCTGCGCCACCTGGAGCAGTTGCAGCGCGCCGGCCGCACGCGGCTGTATACCGTCACGCCCGACGTGTACGCCAAGCTGGCGGTGCGTGAATCGAGCGGCGGGGTGCTGCTGGTCATCCCCTACCTGCAGACGAGCCTGGAAGCCTTGTCGCTGCCGCTCGCACCATTCCTGGCCGTGGTCGAGAATGCCGAGAAGCCAGGCAACCTGGGCGCCATCCTGCGCACGGCCGACGCGGCCGGGGTGGACGGCCTGATAGCGTGCCACAGCCCGGGACAGGCCGCCGGCACCGACGTCCACAACCCAAACACCGTGCGCGCCAGCCTTGGCACAATTTTTAGCGTGCCGCTGGCCGAAGCCACCAGCGAACAGGCGATTGCCTGGCTGCACAGCTGCGGCATCCGCATTGCCGCCGCTACGCCGGAGGGGGCGACGCTCTACACCGACAGCGATCTGTGCGGCCCGCTTGCCATCGTCTTGGGCAGCGAGGCGCACGGCCTGACGCGCCCATGGCTGGATGCCGCCGACGCACGCATCTTTATTCCTATGGGCGGCCAGGCCGACAGCCTCAACCTTGCCGCCTCCGCCGCCATCCTGCTTTACGAGGCGGTGCGCCAACGCCAAGCCATTAAGCCATGACGATCCGCCATGCCTCCTAATCTATCCGCCAACCGATTGCGCCGGCTGCCGGCCACCGCACGCAACGCGGGCATCATCGTGCTCGTTTTCGTCGGGTTGGGTGTACTTTTCTATGCACCTGTATTACTTAACCTGCGCACCTTCCCGGATGGTGACTTTACGCATCATTTCTTGCCGTTCAGCATGTTCCAGCAGCAGGAAATGTTCTCAGGACGGCTGGCTGTCTGGAACCCCTATACTTACGGCGGCCATCCATTTCTGGCCGACGTGCAGGCGGCTGTCTTCTACCCGCTATCCACCCTGCTGCTGGCCCTCACATTACCCTGGCGCGACGCCGGCGCACGGCTGTACTTTCTGCAGATAGAAGCAGTAGTGCAGGTGATACTGGGCGGCATCTTCACCTACGTACTGGCGCGGGAACTGACGGGCAGCCGCTGGGCCGGTTTGCTGGCAGGCATCACATTCGCCTTCTCCGGCTACTTGACCGGCTATCCGCCCGTGCAACTAGCCGTGCTGCGCACAGCCATCTGGCTGCCGCTGCTGCTGTGGCTGCTGCTGCGCACGGTAGCCGAACCCCTGCGCTGGCGCTGGTGGATCGGCACCGGCGTCACCATTGCCGTGGCGTTTCTCGCGGGGCACCCGCAGACGTTTCTGTACATCGCCTATACCGCGGCGGCCTGGACCGTGCTGTTGCTTGCACTGCGCTGGCGTTCGCTGACGTGGCCTGCGCGCGGCCGGCTCGCGCTGAACCTTGCGGCAAGCGGCCTGCTGGCCGCCGGGCTGAGTGCGGCGCAGCTGCTGCCCAGCGTGGAGTTTGCCGGCCTCAGCGTGCGCGCCAACGTGGACTACGCCTTTGTCGCCGGGGGCTTTCCCCTGCAGGACACCTGGCAGCTGCTGCTGCCCACCGTACTCACGCAATATTCGCCGCTCTACGTGGGGGTGATCGGACTTGGCCTGGCCTACCTGGGCACTTGGTTTGTCCTAAGCCGGCAGTCACAAACGACGGCAGCGACAGCCGCCATAAGCTGGTCGCCATCGCAGCGTGCGGGCGCCGGTTTCTTTCTGGGCGTTGCATTGCTGGCGCTGCTTCTCTCCTATGGCGGCAACGGCTTGCTGTATCCGCTGTTCTACTGGCTGGTTCCAGGCTGGAATCTCTTTCGCGGCCAGGAGCGCGCCGCCTACCTGGTAGCGTTGGGGCTGAGCGTGCTGGCGGGTTACGGCGCGCTGGCTATCCAAGTAATGCCGCAGCGCAGCCGGTCCTGGTGGGCTACGGCCTTTGCCGCTTTGGTGATCGGTGCGACGTATCTGTTTGGGCTGCTCTGGCAGCTGCCGGGTCGCACCGCTATCAGCCAAGCCCAATTCCTGGCCGTCGCCGCCATGACGGTGACGCTTGCCTCCGTCTTCGCCGTGCTGCTGCGCACGCCAGGCTGGAGCCGGCGACGCTGGCTCTGGCTGGCGGCGCTGGCGGCGGCAAATCTCTTTGTCGTCAACATGGGCACCAACAGCAGCGACTTTGACGCCGCGCGCAAGACAATTTTGGCACCCGAGGTCCAAGCCGTGCAGACTGCGGTGACTGCCACAACCATTGATAGCGGCAGTCTGCCCCCCGCGTCTACAACGAGTTTCGCGCCTACGAAGATTATGGCATGCGCGCCGGCGTCGAGGATGCTTGGGGATCCAGCCCGTTGCGCCTGGGCCGCTACGCCGCGCTGTTTGCAGACTTCCCCCTTGACCGAATGTGGCGGCTGTTGGGCGTAGAGCATGTCCTCACATGGCGCAAGGAGTTGTTTGGCCCCACCGAGTTGTTGGGCGAGTTTCCACAGGCCACGGACACAACGTACCTGCACCGGCTGCCGGCGCCGCAGCCACGCGCCTGGCTGGTCGGCGCAGTACGGCAAGCTACTGACGAGGAAGCGTTGCAGCTGCTAGCCGACCACCAGTTCGACCTGGAGACGACGGCCGTGGTGGCCGGCCCATCACCCGCCGGCGACGTCCAACTGCGCAGCGAACGGGGGAGCAAGAGCACGGCCCAGGTGCAGCTGCAGCGGCACAGCCCAACTGACTTGCGTGTCAGCGTACAAGACTCGCCTGGGGCGCTGCTCGTGGTTTCCGAAAACTGGATGCCCGGCTGGCGTGTGCAGAACCTGGTATGCACAGACGGATGTACCGACACTGCGCCGCTTGGGCTACCGGCATTTGAGCCGCAGCGCGCCGATCTAACCTTGATCGGCGTACCGGTTCCACCGGGTTCCTACAGCTTCGACCTTGTCTATCAACCCGACAGCATCCGCCTGGGGTTGTGGATCAGCGGGGCGACCCTGCTGGTCCTAGCTGCACTCGCCGCGGGGCGTTGGCTGTCGCGCCGAAAGTATGTCGCATGAATCGTATTAACCAGCGCCTGGCCCTACGTCTATCACTGCTCATGGTGCTGCTGCTGGCGTTCGCCCTGCGCGTCTATCGTCTCGACTACCAGGAACTGCGCGGCGACGAGGCATTTGGCTACTTTTTCAGCCAGCGCGCGTACGGCGAGATCGTCGAGGTGACCGTTGCGCTGGCTGAACCGCATCCTGTGGCCTCCTATTTCGTGCAGAAGGCCTGGCTTGGCCTGGCGGGCGAAGGTGAGTTTGCCCTGCGCTTCCCAGGCGCCTGGTGGGGGGTGTTGGCGGTGGCGCTCCTCTACCGGTTGGCCCGGCGGATCAGCTACCGCCCCTTACCCTCTGTGGCGGCCGCCCTCCTGTTGGCAATCAGCCCCTACGCCATCTGGCACGCCCAAGACGCCCGCATGTACTCGATGAGCCTGGCGCTGACAATGGCTGCCGTCCTACTTGGCATTGAGGCACTGGAGCGGAGGCGCTGGCCCTGGGCCATGGCCTATATCCTGGCGGCCTGGCTGGCGCTGCACACGCATTACTACGCCGTTTTTGTGCTGGTGGCGCTCAACCTGTTTGTGCTGCTGTGGATGGCATTTGCCCCGCGCAATCGCCCGATGTTGGCACCGTGGCTGCTGTGGCAGGTGCTGGTTGTGGCGCTCTACCTGCCCTGGCTTGTGCGCGCCGGCAGCATCTTGTCGGGCTATGGCGGCAACGGCGACTCGCCCGGGCTGTTCTCGGCCATGCAGCGGGCGCTGACCGTCTTCGCCGCGGGCGAGAGCACCCTGCCAGCCAGCCAGCCGATCTGGACGCTGGTCGCCGGCTTACTGCTGCTCATCGGCGGCGTCCGGCTGGCGCTGGGTGACTTCGACGACCGGCGCAACCTCTGCCTGCTGGTTCTCTACCTCGGCGTACCGCTGCTGGCCACCTGGTGGAGTGCGCAGTCGCGCCCCATCTTCAATGAGCGCTACCTGGTGGCCGCCCTGCCGCCATTCTATCTACTGATCGCCGCCGCCGTCGACGCACGCCCGCTGCCGCGCCGCCTCGCTGCCGTGCTGCCCGCTGTCACGGCCTTGTTGGCCGGTGCACTAGTCGTCGCCATGGGTCTTGCGCTGATGCGCGCGTACAGCGACCCCGCCTTTAGCAAGACGCGCGGCTGGCGCGAGCTGGCAGCGGCAATCACGCGTCTGAGCGCAGGAGTGCCTGCCGAACGCGTGCGCGTGGCGCAGAATTTTCCCGACCCTACCTTGTGGTATTACTACCGCGGCCCAGTCGAACACCTGGTGCTGCCGCCGCAAGCCAACGACGCTGCCGGCGCCCGCAGCATTGCCCAAGCGCTGGCCGGCCAGGGTATCCAACGTGTCATCCTGCCTATCCAGCCTGCTGCCAATTGGGACGCCCAAGGCCTGGCGGCCATGGCGCTCGACGGCTGGTTCGACCGCGCCGCGCAGACGCAGGAGGGCGTGTGGCCTGTGCAAGTCTACGCCCAGCCGGCCGGCGCCCTAACGTCAGTAAACGCCGAATTCGAGGATGGCACCACCCTGCGCGGCTACGTGGCTGCACCTGACGCGCTGGCGCCCGGCGGGCTGCTGACCGTACATCTTGATTGGGCATCTGATGCAGCATCAGGCGACGGACGCAAGGTCTTCGTCCAACTTCTCGATGCCGCCGGCCAGTTGGTCACCCAAGACGACCGCCCGCTCGTTCTCAGCGCCCCGCGCGCCGCAGGCAGTGGACTGGCCGTGTACGGCCTGATGCTGCCTGGTGAGTTAGGCGCAGGGCCCTACCAGTTGATTGCGGGCATCTACGACCCGACCCAAGAGGGGGCGCCGCGTCTCAAGACGGCAGACGGGGTGGACCATGTTATGCTGCGAGAGTACTAGAATTGTCACGTCAAGGTTAGGGGCACAAGACGGGACGCCGCGTTTGAAGACCGCAGGCGGGGTGGGCCCTGTTACGCTGCGAAAGTACTGAAATTGTCACGTCAAGGTAAGGGCACAAGGTCCGGCGGAACAGGGCTAGCCGCAGCAATGATGCTTCTCCCGCCGGACCTTGTGCCCCTACGCCTAGCGCGCGAACTGCCTCACGGGTGGAACACTCATGCTGCAAATAGCGTATAATAACGGGTCTGTATGGCCCAACGCCGACGGGCGCGCTTTGCAGCCAGACCGTGGCTGCAGGCGATCGTGTGACGCTGCGTTCCTGCTGCAATGATCTCATGCATGTGAAACTGCTACCTGCCGTTGTCTCCATTGTCCTGCTCAGCATCGTCCTGGTCGTCTTGCTCGGCGCTTGGCGGCGCGGCGCAATGACCTTATATGCATACCGCGAGGCAGATGTGCGTCCTGACCTGGTGGCAACGCCCATCCATCCAGCCATCGGCGACCTCAGCATGCCGGGCAACACGCCCACGGTCAGCCCGACGCCGACACCTTGGCCGACGGTCACACCTACTACGCAGCCCACGGCTACACCAGAACCTGCCACGCCGACGCCGCTGCCTTTCCTGTCCGCGCAGGCCTCGGTGCTGCTGACGGGCATGCGTCACGAATGGCAGACCTGGAACAACTGTGGTCCGGCCACGATCGCCATGAACCTGAGCTATTTTGGCAGCCCGATCGATCAGGCCCAGGCGGGCGCAGTGCTGCGGCTTTCCGCCGACGACAAGAACGTGAGCCCGTACGAACTGGTGGCCTACGCCCAAAACCAGGGCTATGTCTCACAGCGGCTGGTCAACGGCTCGAACGACCTCGCCCGCACGCTGCTCAGCAACGGCATCCCGGTGCTGGTCGAAACCTGGCACGAGGACGAGCCCAACGACGGAATGGGCCACTATCGCCTGTTGGTCGGCTACGACGACGCCGCGCAAACCTGGACAGTCTACGACTCGTACGATCACACGAACCTGATCTCCGCCGAGCCTTATGGGGGCCTGCGTTTCTCGTTTGGGGAGATGGACAGCCTGTGGAAGGTGTTCAACCGTGCTTTTGTGCTGGCCTACCCACCCGACCGTGCGCCGGTCGTGGACGCCATCCTGGCCGCCCACAACGTCACACCGCAGACAATGTATGCCGCGGCGGCCGTGCAGGCACAGGCCGAACTGACAGCCAACCCAGCGGATGCCTTTGCCTGGTTCAACCTGGGCAGCAGCCTGACGGCGCAGGGCCAGTACGGCGAGGCTGCCGCCGCCTTTGACCAGGCGCGCGCCATCGGCCTGCCCTGGCGCATGTTCTGGTATCAGTTTGAGATCTTTGACGCCTACCTGGCGTCGGGCCGGGCGCAGGACGTCGTGACACTGGCCGACCAGGTCAACGCCATCACCACGAGCATCGAAGAGATTCACTACTGGCGTGGCCGGGCACTTGCCATGCTGGGCGACAGTGCAGGGGCAGCCCAGGCCATTCAGCAGGCGCTGGCGCTTAACCCCAGCTTTACCCCCGCCCAGCAAGCCGCCGCCGAGTTGAACTCATAATTGGGACACCAAGGCCATGTCCCTGGGACCTCAAGCGGACGCTTGCGTGCGCCGGTCGCGGGGACATTTTCGCCTCTTGCATTTGTCTCTACACTCTCAATGCGGTAAATTGACACGCAATGTCGATCCTGCAAAGCACCTATCGAAGCGCCCAGAACATCTTTTTCTCGCCCAACCAACTCGTACGTGGGCTGGCGCTTGGTTCGCTCCTGGCTGCCGGTGCGGTTCTGATCGCGCTCTTTGTCGGCATCGCCGGCCCGCTCCTGGCCCTGGTGGCGGCGGCGGCCTTGATCGCCGCGGTGCTGATCCTGGCCGACACGCACTGGGGGTTTGTCGCCCTCTGCGCCGTCGTCTTCCTGCTGCCCTTTGCCAGCCTCCCTTTCTCGGTAGGCTTTAAACCGACCTTTCTCGACCTGGCGTTGGGTGCGCTGTTCTTTGTGTGGTTCTTCAAATTGGTGATCGGCCAGGAGCGCGAATTTGTCGCCTCGCCGTTGGGCATCCTGGTGGCGCTCTTCCTGTTGATCGCCGTCTTCAGCTTTGCCCTGGGTCTCGTGCACAGCCCGGCCAACACCTTTCTGCTGCGCCGCTTTCTCGAGATCCTGCTCGGCGTCAGCCTTTTCTTCGTCACGATCAACACCGTGCGCACTGAGGCAGAGATCGATTGGGTCACGCGCTGGGTCGTGCTGGGCGGGTGGGGCTGTGCGCTGATCGCGGTCGCCTTTTACGTCGTGCCGCAGGCGTGGACGATTGCCATTCTCGACCGGCTGGGCCGCTTTGACTATCCCGGCGGGGCGGGTGCGCTGCGTTTTATCGAGGATGATCCCAACGGCGTCATGCGCGCCATCGGCACGGCGGTGGATCCCAACGTACTTGGCGGCATGATGATCCTGGTGACGGCGCTGCTGGCCCCACAGTTGGTGGCCAAGCGCACGCTCTTCCCACGCTGGCTGACGCTTGTCATGTTGATCACGGCGGGCGCGGCGCTCTACTTGACCTACAGCCGCTCAGCGCTGTTGGGGCTGGCCGCGGCTGTCGCCATGCTGGCCGTGCTCAAGTATCGCCGCCTGATCCCGTGGATGATTGCTGCCGCCCTCCTGCTGGTGCTCCTGCCTGCGACGCAGGGCTACGTGGCGCGCCTGCTGGAAGGCTTTTCCGGCCAGGACCTGGCGACGCAGATGCGTTTTGGCGAGTACAAGGATGCGCTGATCCTGATCGAGCGCTACCCATTGTTTGGCGTCGGCTTTACCGGCACACCTGACATGGATATCTACCTGGGCGTCAGCATGTTGTATTTAATCATCGCCGAGAACATGGGTTTGATTGGTCTGGCCATCTTCCTGGGCGTTATGGCCGGCTTCTTCATCATGGCCCTACGCGCCTGGCGGAACGGCCTCAGCCCTGCGCTTGAGCCCATCCTGCTTGGCTTCACGGGGGCGGTGCTGGGCGCACTGGTCAGCGGCATCTTCGACCACTACTGGTTTAACATGACCTACCCGCACATGACCGTGCTGTTCTGGCTGTACGTAGGCATGGCCACGGCGACGATCCTGGTAAGCAGATCAAGCTCGCGGCAGTAACGTATCCGCCCAAACCTCTACGTTTACTCCCACATCTCCACAACTAGGTCAAGTGTCCGTATTCACTAGAGGTGGAGCGTGCTACAATTCAACTTTAAGAGATTGTAGGCATTCACCTGCGTCACCACGACGGCGAGGCACCATCGCCATAGAAAGCAGCCATGATCGCAACCCACGCCCACTCAGCGGACGCGCCGGCGCAAGGGCCAATGCCACAACAGGCAGAGTTGGCGCTTGCCCTCTCTATGCTGCATGTAGCAAAGCTGGACCTGGAGCGGATCCGTACGCGCGGTTGGCCACTGCCCCATTCGGTGACCGAACACCAAATCAACTTGACCTTGCCATCTCCGGGCAGGGAGGGCGAACAGCGGGATGCCTTCCTATTCCGACTGTATGCGCTTGGCTTCACCAAGTCATTTGCCGATCTGATCGGCTGGGCGTGCAAAGCTGACAGGCAATATCTGCTGCTCGACGACAGAGTCGAACCCAGTGACCGGCTGCTGATCTTTGTCGGCTAAAGATTGTAAGCGCGACCGAAGGACGCTAGCTGCAGCCGCCTACCAGTTTGTCGCTCAACTCCTCTACGCGCGCAAAACATACGTCGGGCGAGTGAGAGAGCAATGCATCGTAGTGCGTGTAGCCCCAGGCTACGGCTCCATACGCCATGTGTACCTGCCGGGCAGCTTCGGCATCGCGGATCTCGTCCCCGATCAGAATCGCCTCCGCCGGCGCCACCCCGCTCTTGCGCAGGACCGTCTTGAGTTTGGACGCCTTGCCAAACACCGCCGCCCCACATTCATAGTCGTTGATCAGCGCTGCATTCTCCGGCCCCAACACGCGGCGTATGTTCTGCTCGGCATTCGAGCTGACGACAGCCAACGTCACGCCGGCCGCCGCCAGGCACTGAAGCTGGCGATCGATACCAGCAAAAAGCGGGATGAGATCGATCTGCTGCCCCATCAGCTTGCGCACATGCGCCGCCATGATGGGGACCTTCCACATCGGCACACCCAATTGCTGGATCAACGTCTTGGCGTCGAGCACGCGCAGCGTATCATGCTCGGACGGATCGATGCGGCGAAAGCCATATTGGTCGGCAAACTGGTTGACCACGTCCGCCGCCCAACCAAAGGAATCCGCCAGCGTACCGTCAAAATCGAAAATAACCAGCCGGTAGTTCGTCATCACTCGCTCTGATCTAGGGAATAGAAAACGTCGGCGCGGCCCGAAGCGAGAGCCAGTTGCACGGACACGCAAGAATACACCAACATTGGCGCAAGATGGTAATTTCCATGCTTACTGGCGCTCAACTTCACATGGTACAATACTTTTCATGAACGCCAATCTTGAAACCCGCACAAACGAATTCGGCACCATTTCTCTAGAGCCTGCGCCACCCCCAATTGCGGCCGGCGACAGTTCCTTGACGCGTGGGCGGCGGCCTGAATGGCTGCGCGTACGCCCGGTGGACAGCCCCAAGTACCGCGAGCTCTACGGCCTCTTCCGCGGCAAACACCTGCACACCGTGTGCGAGGAAGCCATGTGCCCGAATCTGGGCGAATGCTGGGGCCGCGGCACTGCTACTTTCCTGTTGATGGGCGACACCTGCACACGCTCGTGCGGCTTCTGCAAGATCAAGACCGGCCGCGGCGGCTCGCTCGATCCGGACGAACCACGACGCGTGGCGGAATCGATCCAGGCCATGGGGCTCACCCACGCCGTGCTTACCAGCGTCAACCGCGACGAGCAGCCCGATGGCGGCGCCTGGGTTTTTGCCGAAAGCATCTACTGGATTCGCCAGCTCCAACCCGGCTGCACCATCGAGGTGCTGATCCCCGACTTTCGCGGCGACGGGGCTGCGCTGCACGCAGTAATGGACGCCCGCCCGGAGATCCTTAACCACAACACCGAGACCGTACCGCGCCTCTACCGCACGGTGCGTCCCCAGGCAAAGTATATGCGCAGTATGGAACTTCTGCAGCGCGCGAAGCGCATGGACGGCGAGGCGCTGACCAAGTCCGGCATCATGCTGGGCTTAGGCGAAACGTGGGATGAAATTCTACAGGTGATGGACGATCTACGCGCGCACGACGTGGACATAATGACCATCGGCCAGTACTTGCAGCCGAGCCGCTTTCACCTGCCCATCGAGCGCTATTACACGCCCGACGAATTTGCCCGGCTCAAAGAAGAAGGTGAGCGCCGGGGTTTCCGCTGGATGGAATCAGGCCCGCTTGTGCGCTCCAGCTACCACGCCGACGGGCAGGCCCATCTGAGCCCGCGCAAGTTATAGGTCAGGTGACGACAAAAACGTGCCTCGCTCGCACCACCCGGTCACACCTAGGTGAAGTGTGGGTGGTGCGAGCGAGGCACGGACAGATCGCTTACGCCGTACCAAATTGGCGGTCGCCGGCATCGCCCAGTCCTGGCCAGATATAGCCGCTGGGGAACCCGTCACCGGGACCGGTCAGCCGCTCGTCCACGGCCGCGAGATGAACCGCCACATCAGGGAAATGGCTGTGCAGCATGTCGATGCCCGCCGGCGCGGCCACCAATCCCACGAACTTGATGCGCGAAACGCCCCACTCTTTGAGCACTTGCACTGCCGCCGTAGCCGAACCGCCGGTGGCCAACATTGGGTCGAGCACCAGGCACAGTTCGACGGTGGGCGCCACCGGCAGCTTGTTGTAGTAGGAAACCGGCTTTAGTGTATGCTCGTCACGATACAGCCCCAGGTGCCACACCTCGGCCTGCGGCAGCAGCTGCCATGCACCCTCGACCATGCCCAGTCCAGCGCGCAAGATCGGCACCAGGCCGACCTTTTCGACCATGTATGCGCCTTGCATCGTGGTGAGAGGCGTCTCGATCTCGCACGGGCCTACCTGCAAGTCCTGCGTTGCCTCGTAGACCAACATTGTCGCCAATTCGCCGATCAGTTCACGGAACTTCTTGGGTTCCGTCTCTCGGCGGCGCAGGAGCGTCAGCTTGTGCTGGGCAAGCGGATGCCGAGACACAAACACGTTTGCGGTCATAGCAGCGATCACGGCAGGTTGTGCTGCCGGCCTCCTACCATTCTATTTGTCGTTGCGGGCGATTGCGGCGGCCGAGACGTTCTACTTCCTGTTGGCACGTCACACACATCGTGGCGTCAGGCTTCACCTCCAGGCGCTCCGGCTCGATCGGCTTGCCGCAACGTTGGCAGGTCCCATAATCGCCCTTTTCCATCGACTTGAGTGCGGTATCAATGTCGACGAGACGCCGTTCCAGGACGGCGATCAGAGCTGCATTCTTTTCGCGCTCGAACACCTCGGAGTCACCTTCGTCGGGTTCGACGTCGACTTCCGCTTGCAGAAACTCACGCAGGTGGGTCAACTCGGCGTTGATATGGCCCTGCTCGTCGAGCAGCCTTGCTCGTTCCTGCGTAATATGATCGTCGTTGTTCATGCTGTTTCTCCTCCACAGGCAGGGGTTGTGGGGCTGCCAGCTTCCCGGCAAGCACACCGCCTGTGGTTGCAAAAAGGGATAAATGCCACGAACTGCAGTAAGTAAAAAGCAGCAGCGCACATGCGCTGCCCACAATGCCAAATGGCAGACAGTTTATACCAGCTTTTGCTCGTTTGGTCAAATCAAAGTACACTAGAACAAATGAACGATTTGCAGCGACTATGACCGACGAACGCAGCCATACGGGCCGGACGCCCAATCAACGCAAAAACTTTGTGGAACCTGGCGCCGGTGACGGTCCAGGGCCTGAGCGCGTGCCTGAACGCGCCGAGCGCGAGGCGGCTCGCAGCGTCGCCGGCGAGTCGCAACCCGGCGACAAGCAGGTGGATCACGCCCTCCGCCCCCGCTCGCTGCAGGAGATGATTGGCCAGGAACGGCTGCGCGACAAGATGCAGATCCTAGTGGAAGCGGCGCGGCAACGTGGCGAAGCGCTAGATCATGTACTATTTTATGGTCCTCCGGGCTTAGGTAAGACCACCCTGAGCTTCGTGCTCGCTCATGAGATGGGTGCTAATATCAAGGTCACGGCGGGCCCTGCAATTGAAAAGCAGGGCGATCTGGCCGCTATTCTCACCAACCTACGCAAGGGCGATATTCTCTTTATCGACGAGATTCACCGCCTGGGCCGCGCCGTGGAGGAGATCCTCTACCCGGCCATGGAGGACTTCTCACTCAACATCGTGGTGGGAAGCGGCCCCGGTGCACGCAATATCCAGTTGAGCCTGCCCAAGTTTACGGTGGTTGGAGCGACGACGCGGCTGGCGCTGATGACCTCGCCGCTGCGCGCCCGCTTTGGCGTGGTCGAGCGTTTTGACTTCTATGACCAACCCGCCGTGCAGGAGATCGTGATGCGCGCCGCTCGCCTTCTCAACGTCCCCATCGACCTGGAAGGGTCGCGGGCCATTGCCCGCCGCGCCCGGGGCACCCCACGCGTGTCGCTGCGCCTGCTGCGCCGCCTGCGCGACTATGCCCAGGTGCGCGCCGAAGGCCGCATCACGGCCGATGTTGCCGACCAGGCGCTGTCCCTGCTTGAAATTGACGAACTTGGTCTGGACGATCTGGACCGCCGCGTGCTCGACGCCCTGATCAACAAGTTTGGCGGCGGCCCGACGGGGCTTGACACGCTGGCGGCAAGCATCAGCGAAGAGCCCGACACCATCATGGATGTGGTCGAGCCCTACCTGCTCCAGCTTGGCTTCCTTGACCGCACCCCGCACGGGCGCGTGGCCACGCGGGCCGCCTACGCCCATATGCAGGTCGTGTACCCGGAACGGCCCGAACAGAGTGGGTTCTTTGGGTGAGTGACGTGACCTACAGCGGATTTGCGTACAGCGTGTGCAGATTTGCCGTATGCACTTCTCTGGCGGCGGGCGACTGCATCGATCCAGGCAACAGTGACTCACCTATGGTTTCGACCATCTCCCAGGATTCCCCCCGCTGCACCAGCGCCGGGACGACGCGGCGCAGGCCATGCAGATAGGCGACATCGGCTGCCAGCCGCTCCATGACGGTCAACTTGTCCTGCACCATCGCTCCGACATGAGGCACGTAGAGTTGGAAGTGATGGCTTTTGAGGATACGAGCAATCAGGCGCAGCGTATCGAGTTCCTCTTCGCCGTCGGAGCCGGCCGCTATTTGCGGCGGTACGACGGCGCTGCCGTAGATGCCCCCCAACAAGACGCCGATGGCGGGCAGATGCACGATGGCCCCCGCCTGCTGCGAGTAGACGTCGAGAAAATGCTCGCCGATGCGAATGTGCGCCACGCCGCCCGCCATCGTCTGCACCCGCGCTAACGCACCCGCAGCGTCGCCTTGGCTGCCATTTTCCTGCGTGTACAGCACCGCTACGTCGCCTTCCAGCCGAAAGCGCGTCTCCAGGTCAGGCGGCGGATCGACCACCAACAGTTGGTCTCGCCACAGCCCTACCTGATCGGGCATGACCCCCAAGCTGCGCCCCAGCACGAAGAGAGAATTGGCCGGCGGGTCGCCCTCACTAAACAGTTCCAGATCCTGATAGATTTGCAGGATGTGCGGCCCTGCACCGGAGTGCGGGTCAGGTGAGAGGTCAAAGAGTGGAATCAGGCTGGGCATGGGGGGTAATCTCGCAGGCTTCGACCACACCCAGCGCCGCCGCCAGCGAGGTCAGTTCCGCCGGCATGTCTGCAATCACCACACGGCCGTCCGGCAGAATGTAAATTTCGGTTTCTGTGGGTAGTGCCGGCCACTCGCCTGGCGCCGCACCCGTTGCTGCCGCGCCTGCTTGTGCCGCCCCATGCAAGGGTTCAGCCATTGGAGAGGTTCACGTCGACGCGGTTGTCATCCTCATAGTACTCGCCCGTGCGTTCCGCCTGCTCCACCTTGCCCAACTGCTCAAGCAAGGCGCTGATTTCTTCGCAGGCGCTGCCCTTTACACCCTTGATCGTATACTCCACCCGGCCGTCAGGCAGGATGGAGATTTCAATTTCTTGACTGTTCATAGCCACTCCTACTCGTACTTCAAATCCTCGCGCACCGGGCTGAAGACCTCGGCCGCCACAAAGCCTTGGGGGCCCGCCTTGGCGCTGTGCGGAACGTTGCCTGGAATAATGTACATCTCGCCCGCGCGCAGCACGAGCGGCTCGCCCGCGATCGTCAGCGTCAACTCGCCGCTCAAGACCACGCCAAATTGCTCGTGCGGATGCTTGTGCTCAGGCACGACCACGTGCGGGTCAAAGTCAACCCGCGACACCAGCATATTTTCACCCCAGAAGGTCTGGGTGCGCCCATTAGGAACGAGTTCCTTCACCTTGCGTGTGGCCAAGTCCAGGTAATACATTGTCAACTCCGGTTCATTCTCGCTTGTTTTCGGTTAATCAACTTACTCAAGGAACTAGCTCCAGCGCCGTACAGTCATGCGAATCACGTGATCCTTGCCGGTTTGCTCTTCGACCAGTGCAAAGCCCGCCTGCTCCACCTCGGCCAACACCTTGTGATAGGCGTAGCGCTGCTGGACCTGCTGCAGGGTGTTCTTGATCTGCCCCATCTGCATATCGTCGCCAACCACCTCGTAGGCGCCCTCGTCATTGCTGCGGAAGGCAAACGTCGCTCCCTTCTGCTTGACCACTAACGGAGCCTGCTGGTTATATCCGCTCCACACATGCGTGTAGCGCTGGTTCTCAGCATATGTGAGCTTGAGATCGTCCAGCGCCCGCTTGATTAATGCCAAGTCGCGCAGTTCTGTGCGCACCTTTACAAATTTGGACATAATTATCCTCCCAGCCTTAAGTATACGCTGCGGCCAGCAGCTCTACGGTATGCCAAATCGCCAATGGACGCCCCAGCAATTCCAAATGCGTACGGATCTGTGTCATGCAGCCGATATTGCCGGTGACGACCGCCTGTGCACCCGTGGCAACAATGTTACGGGCCTTGCGCTCGCCGATCTGCCTTGCCAATTCGGGCTGCTCCAGGTTGTACGTGCCCGCCGAGCCGCAGCACAACTCCCCTTCCGGGATTTCCACCAACGTCACATTGGGAATACTCGCCAAAAGCCGGCGGGGAGGGGCCGTCACTCCCTGTGCGTGCGCAAGATGACAGGCGTCATGATAGGCCACGCGAATCGGCTCGGGCAAACCGCGTGGTGCCACAAAGCCGACTTCGTCCAAAAAAACGGTAATGTCCTTGACCTTGTTCCCAAACAGCACAGCCTGCTCGGCGTCGCTCTCGCCGGCGAACAGCAGCGCATACTCGTGCATGCCCGACCCGCAGCCGGCGGCGTTGGTGATAATGGCGTCTATGTCACCGGGGAATACACCCAGGTTGGTGCGCGCCAGTTCACGCGCCTGGTCGCCCTCACCGATGTGCAGTGACAGCGAGCCGCAGCAGCCCTGCCCACGCGGAATTACCGTTTCGATGCCGTTCTGCGCCAGCACGCACAGTGTAGCCCAGTTGATCTGCGGCGCCAGTACCTGCTGCACACAGCCTGCCAGCAGCGCCACGCGCCCCCGCCGCTTACCGACGGCCGGAAATATCTCGGGCAGCGGCTGCGCCGGCGGCAGATCCGGCGGCAGCAGTTCCAGCATCGCGCGCAGTTCGCCCGGCAGTGCGGAGCGCACCAACTTGCCCAGCCGGCCGGCGGTCGCCGCCAGGCGGAAGCGTTCCGGATAGGGCAGCGTTTCCTTGACCAGCTGCCGCGTGACCTCGCTCAGCAGCGGCCGCGTGCGCTGTGCCTCCGCCCGCTCGCGAAAGGGACCGAGCAAGTGGCTGTAGGCAACGCCCGACGGGCAGGCCGTCACGCACGCCATGCAGCCCAGGCAGCGGTCTATATACGGCAGCGCTGCATTCAGCTCGATGCGGCCTTCTAGAGACTCTTTCATCAAGATAATGCGCCCGCGCGGCGAATCCATCTCCTCGCCCAGCACCTTGTAGGTGGGACAGGTGGCCAGGCAGAAGCCGCAGTGGACGCAGTTGTCGACTGCCTCCGCCATGGCGGGCCCCTGGGGACCCAGCGTTTCGATCGGAATCGAGTGATGCATGTGGTCTCGCTATGCCAGTGCCAAAAACTTGTTGTTCGGATCGAGCGTGGCCTTGACGCGCTGGGCCAGGTTCTGCCCTTGCCGCACGCCGATCAACGGCGCATCCGTGCTGCCCAGCACGACCAGCCCACCCAAGCCAAAGTCTGCGAGGCGCCGGTCCAGATCACCCAAGTCACGGGGCCAGCCGATCCAGGCCAGGTTGCCACCGCTGTTGTACCTGCGCGCGGCACCATGCGCCGCCAACATCTCATCCAAGGCCGCCAGGCGGTCTAGCGTTATGGGTGTCTTTACCAGCGACCAGTTGCTCGACGACCTGCTCGTGCCGGCGCCACCAGGCAGCCAGGCAAACGAATCGCCCGCTCGCCAGTATTCGGCTTCGGCCGCGGCATCCACCTCGCCCGCGCCCAGCCACGCCGCCAGCATCTGCAAGCGTTGGGGCAGCACGACCGCCTGCCCGCCCAGTCGCACGAGAACCGCGGCACCCGCCGTTCCTTTTGCCCCCGCAGCCGGGAAAAGGGTCGGGTCGTTCACGCGCAAATCGAGCGCCTCCAAGTCAAAGCGCGTCGTGGCGAGGCGGCGCAATACGGCCACGCCTGCGGCTGCGTCGGCTACGTCCACACGCAGCGTACCGTAGGCGGGGGGTTGGGGAAAGACCTTAAAGCTCAACTCCACCAGCACGCCGAGCCGACCCAAGCTGCCGATTAGGAGCTTGTGCTGGTCAAAGCCCGCTGCGTTCTTTACTACCTTGCCGCCACTACGGACAAGGCGTCCTTGGCCGTCCACAAAGCGTGCGCCGATGAAAAAGTCGCGCAGCCCGCCATAGCGCTGCCGCCCGGCCCCACTCAATCCTGCCGCCACTGTGCCGCCCAACGTCGCCCCGCGCCCCGCCAGCGGCGGATTGAACGGCAAATACTGGCCGTGCTGCGCCAGCTCCGCCTCGATGGTCGCCAACGGCGTCCCGGCGAGCGCCGTAAACACGAACTCGCCGGGATTGTATTCCAGGATGCCCCTGAGGCGCGCCAGCTCCAGCACCGCAGCCCCTGGCTGCGGCCGGCTGAGAGCCGTTTTGCTCCCCCCGCCACGCACCAGCAGGCGCCCAGCGTCTGCCACTGCTGTTTGCACGTCGGCCACCGACTCGGCGGCATACATCTTGACTGGTTCAGGGACAAGCACAGGCATAAACGCCCCCTACTCGCGTGAAATGATCCCTGCCCGCTCCAACGGATGCGGTCCGTGCGTCGCCAGGGCCGGCGCTTCGCCGTCCGGGAACATCTTGCCACGGTTGGCGATCTCGCGGGGATCGATGCTGCGGCGCAGTTCGGCCATGACCTGCAGGTCCACCTCGGAGAACATTGTGGGCATAAAGCGCCGTTTTTCCATTCCCACACCATGCTCGCCCGTGATCGAACCGCCCAGGTCGATGCACATGGCGATGATCTCGCCTGCCAGTTCCTCGGCACGCTCGAGTTCGCCGTCCACGCCGCCGTCGTAGAGGATCAGAGGGTGCAAATTGCCGTCGCCGGCGTGAAAGACGTTGGCCACGCGGATGCCGTACTTGGCGCTAAGCCGCTCGATCGTCGCCAATGCCTCGCCCAGCCGGCTGCGCGGCACCACGCCGTCCTGCACGATATAATCCGGACTGAGCCGTCCCACGGCCGAAAAAGCACTCTTGCGCCCCTTCCATATGCGGGCGCGGTCCGCCTCATCCCTTGCCACGCGCAGGTCATAGGGGCCGGATCCCTCAATCACGTGCAGGAGATGGGCGAAGTCGGCTTCCACCTGGATAGTCTCGCCTTCCAGTTCGACGATCAACAGGGCAGCCGCATCGCGCGGGTAGCCTGCATGGACAGCGGCTTCAGCGGCTTGGATCGCCAGGTTGTCCATGATCTCGAGCGCCCCGGGCAGCAGCCCGGAGGCCACCACCTGGGTCACAGCATTGCCCGCCGCCTCCAGCGAGGCGTAAGCGGCCAGGAGCGTGCGGTACATCTCGGGTCGCGGCATCAGGCGCAGCGTAATCTCAAGGGCCACGCCAAAGAGCCCCTCGGAGCCAACAAAGAAGCCTGCCAGGTCCGGTCCCACCGACTCGAGGCTATCGCCCCCCATCTGCACGATCTCGCCGTCCGGCAGCACGGCCTTGATGCCGAGCACGTGATTGGCCGTCATTCCATACTTCAGACAATGGGCGCCACCCGAATTAAAGGCCAGGTTGCCGCCGATCGTGCAGATCAACTGGCTGGACGGGTCGGGGGCGTAATATAGGCCGTAGGGAGCGGCGGCCTTGGTTACATCCAGGTTGATCACTCCTGGCTCAACCAGGGCTATGCGCTGTTGCGGGTCCAGCCGCAAGATCCGGTTGAGGCGGTTAAGCGCAATCACCACACCTTCGGCTACGGGCAGCGAGCCGCCCGAGAGACTCGTGCCGCTGCCGCGTGCCACAAACGGCACACCGTGCCGATGGCACAGCCGCACCGCCGTTACCACATCAGCCTGCGTCTCGGCCAGGACGACGGCGTCCGGCCGCGCCTTGAAAGCAGTCAACGCATCCGATTCATAGGGAGCCAACTGCGCCGGCTGCAATAACAGCCGTTCAGGGGGTAGAGCAGCGCGTAGCTCGGCCAGCAGGGAATGATGGGTCATGGTGCTTTCCTGGACAGTGCGCCGTGTGAAGGGCGCCAGCAAGTACCTAACAGCCGACTGCAAGCATGTGGGAGCCAATTCTGTAGTTTCATTGTAGCCGACTTACTTGCCGGCAGCAAGCAGGCCGGTAAAAACCGCCGGCACACGAGGTGATTGTCTGAACCACGATTCGCCTGATTTCGGGGATTACCATGATTCGCCAACGTTTGCCTGTCCACGAATCAAGGTAATCCTTTAGTCAAGCGACTCGTGGTTCAGACTACCCCACCTCCGGCAACTGATAGGCGGGCACGGTGGCGGTCTTACGGCGGACGCCGTCATCGTAGACGACCTGCCACAACGGCGCCCACCCCAAGGTCACGTATTGAATGTCCACATCGCTGCGCCGCGGCTTGAGTTCATCGCTGACCAGTGTTGCCTCGGCGCTCTCCCAGCGGGCGGTGATCTGCTCGACCTCTGCCGCCAGCTTGCCCTCCAGCTCCTGGATATCATCCTGCAGTTTGGCGATGTTTTGCTTGGCTTCCTCGACATTGGCCACGGCGGCGCTGGCCTGGTTCCACTTACTGGTGGCGCTGCTGACGGCTCGCCGTGTGCTCTTGCCTGTGAAGAAGTTAAAGACGCTCTCTCCTAGGTTAACCATCTTCTCTGTCTGCCGGGCTTGTGCCTTGGCCTCGGCTTCGCTCAAGCCCTGCTGTGCGCGCGCCAGCCTGTCGTTGAGCGTTTCGATCTGCTTGGCATAGGTCTTGGTCAGCTTGTCCACTTCGGCGTCACGCTGCTCGCGCGCCGCCTGCTGCAGCCGGATGCGGAAGTGACGGTCGTCCTCGTCGGGGTCACGCGCAATATCCAGGTCCGGCTGCACGCTGATCTTGAGCGTCTGGTTATAGTAGAGCCAATCGGTGAGGTCCTTGGCGGCAGCGGCCAGCTTCTTGGCGGTAGCAGCGCCCGCAGGCACGGGGGCAAAATAGGGGCCCTGCTCGGCTGACTCGGCGCTGCGCATCAGCTTGCGACTGTCCATCGGCACGGACTCGGCGCGGCCCCAATCAACACCCGTTCCGCCGTTGTCCGGCCGCGCCAGACGCATCACGTCCACCTGGGCATCGACGCGCCGCTTGGTATCGGCGAAACGTACCGTGGCGCTGCCCAGGATGCCGGGCTCGTACAACAGGCTGGTCGACTTTACTGCAATCTGGCCGCCCGCTTCGTTGGTCAAGTACCGCACGGCCTCTCGCTCGTCAAAGACAATCGGCAGGAATTGCGGCGTGATTGACGGATCGACTACCGGCTGCGTGGTTGTAAACCCTGCCGGCGCATTGTCCGCAGTGGTCAAAGGCGGCGCGGCCCCGGCAGCAGGAGCAGCGGCAGGTGCAGTTGCAGCGGGTGCAGCAGGCTGTATTGGGGGTGCGGCGGGCGCCGAAGCAGCGGCCGCCGGCAGGGCAACTGCCCCGGCCGGCTTAGCCTTGCGATCCGCCATCAACTTGCGCACCTGTGGCAGCGTCAGCGGCCCGCGCAGATAGCTCATGGCCCAACGCGTGTTGAAGACCACCGGCCCTTTATCGTTCACATTGTGCATCAAGAATACGCGGCTGCCCAGCCGGGTGATCAGCTTGCCGTAGTCAACCTCACTTTCCTGGCCAGCCTCCGACAGAGCGCCCTTCAAACCCGCCAGCACTCGCTCCTTGTCGCGCTCGGCCTGCAGCTTGCCGATGAACCAGGTGCCGGCGTTGGTCAATCCCTTGTAGTCGATGTCCACCGGGTTCTGTGTCACCAGTACACAGCCCAACCCAAACGCACGCGCTTGCTTGAGCAGCGTGAGCAGCGGCCGCTTGGAGGGCGGCTCGGCCGTGGGGGGGAAGTAGCCAAAGACCTCGTCAAAATAGAGCAACGCGCGCAGGCTCGTGGTACCGCTCTGCCGCCGCATCCAGGTGATCAGGTTCTCCAGCAGCAGCGTGACGATAAACATGCGCTCCGAATCGCTCAGGTGCGCAATATAGATGACGCTGTGCCGCGGCTTGCCCTCGCCGTCAAAGAAAAGCCGGTCGACGTCGAGCGGCTCACCCTGCAGCCAGGTCTGGAACTTGGGTGAGGCAACCAGCGTGTTAAAGGCCATGGCCAGGCTGAAGCGGTCTTTTTCGGGGTAGAAGGTGTCGACGTCAAAAACGCCGAGCTGGCGGAAGGGCGGCTTTTGAATGGCAGTGATAAGCTTGGCCAGGTCGAGGTCCTGCCCTTGCTGCCAGGCATTTTCAAAGATATTGGCCAGCAGGATACCCTCGCGCGAGCGCACGGGGTCAGCATTGATGCCCGCCAGCCCGAGCAGCGCTGCTACCATCCCGCCAATGCTCTCGCGAATGTTTTCTGCCTCGGTGTTCCAATCAAGCTTGGGTGCAGCCAGGCTGCCCAGAATGTTGATCGGGATGCCCATATCGGAGCCAGGCGTGAAGATGGTATAGCCGGTGTGCTGCGCCAGCAGGCGCATGCGCTCGCCGCCGATGCCCCAGTCGGCCAGCCCGTTCTTCCACTGCTCGGCCGTGCTGGCGGCAAACTCCTCCACCGTCTTGTCCTTACGCCGGGCGTCGTCTTCGTTGATCCAGGGCTGGAAGTTGGCAGGTTCCAAGTCGGGGAACTGCAGCAGAAGGTTCGTGATATCGCCCTTGGGATCGATCAGGATGGCCGGCACCTTGTCGAGCGCCGCCTCCTCAAGGAGGCCGATACACAGGCCGGTCTTGCCGCTGCCCGTCATGCCGACGCAGACGGCGTGGGTAACAAGGTCGCGCGCATCATAGTTGATGGCCGCCTCCTTGCGCGCCCCCGCCTCGAGGTCGTACTCGGCTCCCAGGTAGAACGATCCCAATTGCTCCGGTGGTGCTTGCATACCCTTCTGCTCCTACACATCCCAATCAATCAATTTGCCACAACGCGGGCACAAGGGCATGCCCGACGACTCGCACGAAGGCGTGGCGGGTGGCCCGCAGAGAAGCATGCGCGACGCGCGATTGTTACCTTATGATCAACCGTCCAACAACTTAGCCAACTCAATGTCTTCGATCTGCCGCCGCGGCTGAATTACGCGGCGCTTGGCGAACTGCTGCGGCAGCCCGCGCAGACCTGCCCACTGCCCGCGCAGCCGCGCCTGCGCCGCTTCTCCGCGCCAGTTGCGTAAGGCGTCCAAGGCGATGCGCAGTTGGCTGACTATGATCTGGGGTGCATTGCGCAGCAGCAGCCCACGCGGCATGTTCTTGGCGATCAGCCAGATCGTATTGCGTCCCACGTAGTAGGAGGCCAGCGTGTCGCCGCCGGACTGGCTGAGCCGGTGATACACCCGCGCCTGCGGCGCAAATACTGCCGCGCAACCCAGCAGGCGTGCCCGGAAGCCCAGGTCGACGTCTTCCAAGTACATCCAGAAGTCCTCGTCAAAGCCGCCAAGCGCCTGCCATATGTCTCTGCGATAGGCAGAGGCCCCACCGCAGCCGCTGAAGATCGCACTTGCGGCATCGTACTGCCCGCGATCTTGCTCCCACACCCCGCGATTGTGCGGGATACCATCGGGGCCAAGCGTATCGCCGGTCGCGTGCAGCGTATCGCGACGGTCGAACAGCAGCAGCTTGGAGGCCACAATGGCAGCATCGGGGTTGGCGACGATAGCACGGGCCAGTTCCGCCAACCAGGTCAGCTCCGGCTCGGTGTCGTTGTTTAGCAGCACAAGATAGCGCCCGCGCGCAGCCGCAGCTCCGGTATTGCAGGAAGCAGCAAAGCCCAGGTTGCGCCGGTTGACGATCAGCCGCACCCAGGTGTGATTTTCGGCCACCCACTGTGCCGTGGCGTCAGCACTGGCGTCGTCCACCACGATCACCTCGTAGTCGGCAAACGTCTGGCGTTCGAGTGCACCCAACAGGCCCGCCATGTGGTGCAGCCCGTTGAATGTCGGGACTACCACCGAGAGAAAGGGAGCATCCACCTGCGGCAGCGCGGGATAGTTGCGTAGGGGCCGAGGATCAAAGTTGTCGGGCGCAGCCCGGAAACTGTCGAGGTTGACGGCAATCGTACGCCGCATGACCACGCGGTTTTCCTCCCGCAAGTTGTGATAGGTTTCATCGAGCACGATGGGATTTACATTTTTCACCACCGCTTCGGCTGATGTATCTGCAGCAGGCGCCCCGTTGGCCGCCGGGCCGGTCGTGCCACTTTGGCCCGCTTCAGCAGCCTTCTTGGTGCTCTTTTTGCCAGCGCCTTGTTTGGGCTCAGGCTTGGGTTGCTTTGGCTTCTTTTCTTCGGTCATTCGTTCTCCCAAATCGCAACTGTAACTGTGCGCGGCTCGACCTGCGCCGGATCTATCAAACTCCCACTAACTCCAATCGGCAGTATTCCTCCACCGCCTCCTGCCAGGGGCGCAGCCGGATGCCAAGCGCTGCCCCTGCCTGGTTGACCAGTACCGCATGTGGCGGCGGTTTGGTGGGCCGCACCCATGCTCCGCTATCGATCGCCTCGAGCGGGACGTGACCCCGGCCGCTGGCCGCCAGCACCGCCTGCGCCAGGTCGTAGCGGCTGCACCAGCCGTCGTTGACCAGATGGTAGATGCCGTAGCGGCCGCTCTCCACCAATTGCACCATCGCCTCGGCCACATCCGGTGCGTAGGTTGGATTGCTGTGCTCGTCGTTGACTACGCGCAAAGAACCGTTGCGGTCGGCGGCAGCCGCTATCTTGGTGGGAAAATTGTTGCCGCCCGGCCCAAACAGCCAGGCGATGCGTACGATGTAGAGCCGGTCCAGCATTTGCGTTACCGCTCGCTCGGCCGCCAGCTTGGAGCGCGCGTAGGCGCTGGCGCCGCCGCTCAGCGGGTCGTACTCGCGGTAGAAGACGCCTGGCAGCCCTGCAAAGACTTCATTGGTGCTGACCTGAAGCAGGGCGGCGCCACAGCGGGCGCAGCCTTCGGCCAAGTACTTGGGCGCCAGCGTGTTGGCCGCATAGGCAGCGTCCGGGTTGGCCTCTGCCCCGTCCACATTGGTCCAGGCCGCCGCGTTGATCACTACGTCGGGCGCCAGGTCCGCCACCCAAAGCGCCGCAGCCGGATCAGAGATGTCGTGATCATCGATTTCCCAAATAAAAACCTCGGCCTGTGGCCGCCGGGCCAACGAACCTTGCAGCGCCCGCCCAAGTTGGCCCAGGCCGCCAGTGATCAATACGCGCATTTCGTTATGCCTCTCGAGTTGCCGCACGAGGCGTGCGGGTTGCGCACGATGGCGTGCGCACTGGACGATATATCGTGAGTCCGCCATGGACGCTTTGGTGCACACACACGACACGCGTGCAAATACGATAATTGGTTACGATTCGGCCCAGTTGGCCGGATCGTGGAGCAACGGCGATATGAGCGGGACAAAGCGTACGCCGCCCATTTTCTCGATGTACATCTTTGCGCTGCGCTTGTGCACCAACCACAACTCCTGGTTATCGGCACAGGCCCCATAGGGCAGCACCATGCGCCCACCTTCGGCCAGTTGCTCCCACAAGGGCCGCGGTACATGGCTGGCGGCTGCCGAGACGATGATGGCCGCAAACGGCGCCTCTTCGGGCCAGCCCGCCGCCCCATCGCTCACACGCAGGTGTGGCCAGTAGCCCTGTGCATGCAGTGCATGGTCGGCCTGCTCGGCCAACTGCTCCAATCGCTCCACCGCGTAGATGTTGTCGCCTACCCGCCGGCCTGGCGACGCGGTCAGCGTGCACAAGATGGCCGTTTCGTATCCCGACCCAGTGCCGATTTCCAGCACCTTGTCGCCTACGCCCAACGCAAGCGCCTGGACCATCAACGCCACCACATACGGCTGGCTGATCGTCTGTCCGTGCCCGATCGGCAAGGGTGCATCGTCACCGGCGAACTGCCGCAGTTCAGGTGCAATAAACGCCTCGCGTGGTACGGCGGCAAAGGCGGCGCGCACGCGCTCATCCGTCACATCCGGCCAATGGCTTTTCCGATGAAAGTCAAGCCCGTCCATCACGCTGCGTTGCCATTCCTGGAGCCAGGTAAGCCAGTTGCGGGGCCAGCTTTGTCCCCGCCGTCGCCGTTCCATGGGCGCGATTGTACCACATTGGCCACTTCTTCCATCACCATCTGCGGCATATGGTGGCGCATCGGCAGTACATCCATAAAGCCGCAATGCCCGCCCGTGGGGTGAATCTCCAGTTTGAGCAGCGGGTGGGAAGGCAAGTCGTAAAAGTCCTTGACCGGGATCACCGGGTCGTTGGCGGCGGCGATGATAGTGGTGGGCACGGCCAGTTCGCCATGCACAGCGTCATACGCCGAGTAGGTGGCAAAGTACTCGTCAGCGTTGCGGAAGTGGTTCTGCGCCAAGTGATCATAACGGCGGATCAGCCAATCGGTCATGTCGCGCACCAGCGGCATGCTCGCCACCGGCCGAAAATCGTACAGCTCCGGGTAAAGCGCTTGCTTGCCGCGCAGCGAGCGCAGCCAGCGCTGGCGAAAATAGCGCCGCGTGGCAGGGTGGCTGTCGAGTGCGTCGGTGGCCGAGCCCGGATCGATGGCCGGGCAAATGGCGATAACCTTGACGAGGTTGGGAAATGGCTCGCGCCGATGCCACAGCGCGAGCCGCAGGGCAAAATTGCCGCCCATCGACGCGCCTACGATCCAAAAGGGTCGCTCGCCCGCCAACTCGGCGACACGGCGCACCGCCGTGGCCACCTCGTCGATCAGGGTGCCGAGAAAAAGGCCGCGATTGAGGGAGTACGGGTCCACCAGGTGGCGCGGGCCGTGGTCGCGCAGGTTGAGGCGAAACACATCGTAACCTGCTTCCACCAGCAGTTGGGTCTGGAGCAGGTTGTAGTTGGAGTGGCTGCACCCTTCCCAACCGTGCAGCACGAGCACCAGCCCCTTGCCTGGCCCCGCCAGGCGGCTGGCATTGTAGTAGCCCAGCAGCCGCACCGGGTGTTCGGTATCGATCCCCGTGCAGTCCTGCCCGGCGTCGAGCAGCAGCGGCTGCTCGTCCAACGTAATGTCGATACCCGGCGGCCGCCACATAGCGAGCATTGTCTGTGCGGCCGCCCCGCGCACGATACGCCGCGGTTGAAAGGTGTTGTTTGTCGTTCCGTTCATAGCCCAATTATCGACAGCACATCACAAATGTCCAGTGAGCACGCCCACAGGCCAAGTTGTTGAAAGCTGCCACTCGTGGTATTGATCCATCTACCATGCAGCGCAGCCGACTTGCCTCCTACACCCTCGTCGCCATCCAGTTCGCCTGCCTGATCGCCATTGCGCTGACCGGTCCCATCCTGGCGCGCAATCCACTGCTGCTGGCGATGGAGGTGGCGGCCTTGCTGCTGGGTCTTTGGGCTATTCTGACGGCGCGCATCGGCAACGTGAATGTCGTGCCCGACCCGCGCCAGGGCGCCGTTCTCGTAAAATCCGGCCCTTACCGTTGGATCCGGCATCCCATGTATGCCGCACTTCTGCTGGGCGCGCTGGCACTCGTACTCGAATCGCCGTCGCCTCTACGCTGGGGCCTGTGGATCGTGCTGCTGATCGATCTTGTGATCAAGCTGCATTACGAAGAGCGCATGCTGCTGGCGCATTTCGCCGGGTATGGGACCTATATGGCCGCCAGTAAACGCCTGATACCGTACATTTACTGACAAACGTCATTCGAAAGCGCGTGTATTATGCTCGCTAACGTTCTCACGGTTGCAGCGCTGATCAGCAGCCTGGTTTATATTGCAACGCTTGGCAACGGCACAGGCGCTGACCGCCTGCACTATGTGCTCAAGCCGCTCACCACGCTGCTGATTGCGGGTATTGCGTTCGCCATCCCGGCGCCTATCTCCGACACGTATCGCTGGCTAGTGATTCTTGGCATCCTCCTTTCGCTGGCGGGCGATGTCTTCCTGATGCTGCCGGACGATCGCTACTTCATCTTTGGCCTGGCCAGCTTTCTAGTAGCCCATCTTTTCTATATCGGCGCATACCGCTCGCGGGGCGGCTTTGGCTTTACCTGGTGGCTGGCGCTGCTGTATCTTGCCTATGCCGCCGCCCTGCTTTACCTGCTGTGGCCCACCATCGCCGACGTGCGCATTCCAGTGATCGTCTACGCCTCCGTGCTGATGGTGATGGGTTGGCAAGCAGCTGAAATGTGGCTTCGTTGGAGTGACCTGAGCGCCCTGGCCGCCATGTTGGGCGCCATTCTCTTTCTGCTCTCAGACTCGGCCCTGGCGCTCAACAAGTTTCGCGCCCCCATCCGCCAGAGCAGTATCGTCGTCATGTCTACCTACTGGGCCGCACAGCTGCTGATCGCCTGGTCCGTGCGCGCCTAGCCCGAGAAACATTATGTCTACATTCACCAACGACTCGTTTCCCTCGACTCTCGTAGCCTGGGAACAAAAGATTCTCGCCAACCCTGCCATCGCCGGCGCCTTGCGCCAGCTCCTTGCCAACTGGATGGGGTTGCCCAGCGGTCGCTATCGCGTGCGTACGATCGAAGACATGCCAGTGCCGGCCGCCGACGGCTTGCTACTGGCCACCGATCACTATGACCCCGCCGGCGTGGCCGTCGGCCCGACGATCCTGATGCGCACTCCCTACAGCAAGGGCGCCGCGGGCAGCGTGGTGGCGGGCCTCTTTGCTTACCAGTTTGCCACCCATGGCTATCATGTCGTCGTCCAGGACTGCCGCGGTCGTTTCGGTTCACAGGGCGAGGACAGGGGTGAATTCATGCCGTTCCTGCATGAGGCCGCGGATGGCGCCGCCACACTCGACTGGATCGCCCAGCAGACGTGGAGCGACGGCCAGGTCGGCATGTGGGGGGCATCCTATCTCGGCTACTGCCAATGGGCCGCTGCTTCTACCGGATCGCCCTATCTCAAGGCGATCGCCCCGCTGATCACCAGTTCGCACTTGATGAGCTTCCCTGAGAACGGCTTCCCGCTCGACCTGCTCCTGCGTTGGATGTTCCAGATGCAGACAATGGACACGCCCAACCTGGGCATGATCGAGCGCATGCAGCGCATCAACGACGCCACCGTCCAAGATCGCTTTCTACGCCCCGCCTTTGACCACCTGCCCATCTTCACTGCCGACGAGTTAGCCATCGGTCACCCAGGCGCGCTCTACCGCGAGATGGCCGAGGCTGACGCCGGCCACGACTACTGGCACGTTACCGACCACTCGGCTGCGGTGGCCGCCGCGCCGCCTGCCAACTTCACGTCAGGCTGGTACGACCTCTTTCTTGACGGCCTGCTCGAAGACTACACGGCGCAGCAGAAGGCCGCAGAGGCCGGCGGCACGCCCAAACCCTATCTCACTGTCGGACCCTGGCACCATCTCGACACCGGCTACCTGCCAATCGCTTTCACCGAGGGTCTGGCCTGGTTTGCGGCCCACCTGCGTCACGACCCCAGCAAGCTGCGCAAGCGCCCGGTGCGTCTCTTTGTCATGGGGGCCAAGCGCTGGCGATCATTCGAGAGCTGGCCACCGCCGGCCAAGGAGTACAAGATCTACCTGCACGGCAGCGGCGTGCAGAAGACCGGCCGCCTGCGCTGGCAGCCAGTGGATGCCGGCGAGACCGCCGGCGGGGGCGCCAATGCTGTGCCCGACCAATACCGCTACAACCCAGCGTTGCCCACGCCCAACTTCGGCGGCGCCAAGATGGGCACCGATGCCGGCCAGGTCGACAACCGACCGTTGGAAGAGCGGGCTGACGTGCTTGTGTATACCACGCCGCCACTGCCCGGCGACGTCGAGGTGATCGGCTACGTGCGCGCCGAGTTGTTTGTCCGCTCGTCGCTCGACTATGCCGACTTTTTCGTGCGGCTGTGCGACGTCGAGCGCAGCGGCCGCTCGCTCAACGTCTGCGACGGCAACTTCCGCGTCGAGCCCGGTCGTGGCGAACTGCAGCCGGACGGCAGCCTGCGCATCACCATCGCCATGTCTGCCACTGCCTACCGTTTCCTGGCAGGCCACCGGATCCGGGTACAAGTCTCCAGCGGCGCCCACCCGCGCTTCGCCCGCAACCTGGGCGTCCCCGAGCCCCAAGTTCTGAGCACCACCTATACTATGGCCGACCAGACCGTCTACCACGACGCCGCCCACCCATCTGCCGTGGTGCTGCCGCTCATCAGCACGTAGGTCGTCACGCAATCGGCGATGACACGCGTTCAGTCCACTTGCATGTGAGCAAGGACAGTTGATCGCTACCAAGACACGTTGTATCATAGTCTGCGCCATCCAGCCGTGCATCGACCATCAAATCGAGTTGACTGGAGACTGCGTATGCCTGACAAACAACAATTACTATCAAACCTCCGTGCCGAATACGACCGCTGGCAAGCCCTGTTGTCCAGCCTGAACGAAGACCAGATCACCAGCCGTAACCTACCTGCCCAACTCTCCGTCAAGGACGTCGTCGGACATCTACATGCCTGGCAGCAGATATCTATTGCCCGGCTGGAAGCTTTCGCAGGTGACCGCGAGCCTGTCCTCCCTGGCTGGCTGGGCGGCCTTGAACCGGACGCAGAGGAAAACTTGGAACGCATTAACGCCTCGATCCATGCCGCTTACCGAGATCAGCCCTGGCCGGCCGTGCAGGCAGCTTGGCAATCCGGTTTTTCACGCGTCCTCGACTTAGCCGCCGCCATCTCCGAAAAGGACATGTTCGACACAAGCCGTTATCCGTGGTTCGTCGGCTACGCGCCCGTGGACGTATTGCATGGATCATATGATCATCATCACGAGGAGCACTATGAGCCGCTGGTGACCTGGCTGCGAGGCCAGGGCCGGCTGACCAGCTGAGCGCTTTACTTGCCACGAATGCGCCAGGCACCTGCCTTGTCTGTTCCTGCTCGATCAGCATACGGCGCTGAGGGGATTCAATCATGCACGCGCGTGCCACACATACACTTCCTGGCGGCCAAACCCTTGCCATTGTGCATGGTGACATCACCGAGGCCGCTGTCGACGCCATCGTCAACGCCGCCAACGAGCACCTACAGCATGGTGGGGGTGTGGCCGGCGCCATCAGCCGGCGTGGCGGCGGCACGATCCAGGCGGAGAGCAACCAGTGGGTGCGGGAGCACGGCCGTGTAGTCACCGGCAGCGCCGCCATCACTGGAGCCGGTCGCCTGCCCACCAAGTACGTCATCCACGCGGTTGGCCCTGTCTGGGGCAGCGGCGACGAAGAGGGAAAGCTGGCCCGGGCCGTAACCAGCGCTCTCGCCTTGGCCGACGCGCAGGGGGTCCGCAGCATCGCCATCCCCGCCATTTCGTCGGGCATCTATGGTATGCCCAAAGACGTCAGCGCCCGTGTACTGATTCAGACTGCGGTCGATTATCTGCAAGCGCACGCCGACAGCGCTATTGCTGAAGTTCAGTTCTGCAACATAGACGAAGTGACTGTGACAGCATTTCTAACCCAAGCACGGTCGTTATTGGGAAAGCCACACGACCAGGACAGGAGATGATCCTGATATCGTCCGAAATTCACAATATTTACACCGGCTTGGGCGGATGATAGTATGTTCGTTATCCCCTCCTGGTCCGGCTTTAATGTAAGGTAGCGGAGATCCCTATGTCCACCAACTTCGATCCTGGCCCGCCTCCCTCGTGGGCTGATCTATTCAGCGAGGCCCCGCTGGGATTTTACCAACAGCGCCCAAAACAATTCCGTTTCGAATTTGGCCCGGTATATTATCGCGGCCGGCTCGACGGCACGGCGCGGGTGCTCGTCGTCGGCCAGGACCCGTCCACAGATGAGATTCTTGCCCAGCGCACTCTGGTCGGGGATGCCGGGCAGCGTGTGCAAGGGCTGCTACGCAAACTTGGCCTGGCCAGCTCGTATCTGATGCTCAACACGTTTTTGTATGGCATTCACGGCCAGTTTACCAAGCCGATGGCAACCTTGTCGGCCAGCGATCCAGTCCTTGCCTACCGCAATCGTCTCTTTGACCACGCGGGGGCAACAAATGCTCTGGCTGCCGTTATCGCCTTTGGGAATGGTGCCGCCCATGCGGTCGATCATTGGCCGGGAGCCCAAACGCTGCCGATTTTCCGGCTTCTGCATCCCTCGGCACGCGCCGGGGCCACAGACAGTTGGAATTCACAGTTGCCGGCCATGCTCGCCGCCATACAACCTGACCCCGGCGCAGCGACCGACACAACACCGTACGCGGCTGAGTTTGTAAATGCTGACAGCATGGATGTGCCACGGCAAGACCTGCCGTTTGGCATTCCGGCGTGGCATGGAACCGGCAGTTCCACCCACAGCAAGCGGTCCGGCCCACTCACGATCTGCTGGTCCGCCCCTCCCCAAGGAGCATAGAATGGCGCCAACTGAACCGGTAACCCGCTATGCGCTGGCCGGGCGCGTCGTGACAATGGACGAGAATGCCACTGTCTTGAACGACGGTGTGCTCTATGTGACGAACGATAAAATTGCTGCAGTCGAGACGCGCAGTGAGTCTCCGCCGCCCGGTTTCGAGGATGTGCCGCTGATTGACACACACGGCACACTCTATCCGGGGCTGATCGAACTGCACAATCACCTCAGCTACAACTTGCTGCCCCTATGGAGTGTTCCACAGCGCTTCACCAATCGCGACCAATGGAAAAATCACCCGCAGAAACGTGCGCTAATCTCTGGCCCGATGCAGGTGCTGGTTAGAACCACCGGCTATCTTGCTGCCATTGCGCGCTATGTCGAATGCAAATGCCTTCTAGGCGGAACAACGACTTCGCAAGGGCTGACACTGATGGGGGCCGGTGGCATCATACGCCAGTACCGGGGGTTGGTGCGCAATCCTGAGCAGCCGGACCGCGCAGATTTACCGACCGCCGGCCATCTTGTGGCAGATGTCGAAAACGCCGCCGACTTCAGGTCTGCCCTCGCCAGAGAATCCTGTTATCTATTGCATTTGAGCGAAGGGATCGACGCGGTTGCGCGCCAACATTTTCTAAACCTTCAATTGCCTGATCAAGAATGGGCGATCACGGAGGCACTGACCGGAATTCACGCAGCTGGGCTCAACGCGGGCGATCTGGAGATTTTTGGCCGCCTCGGCGGCAGTATGATCTGGTCGCCACTCAGTAATCTGCTGTTGTATGGCGACACCGCACAGGTACGGGCCGCCAAGGAGCATGGCGTGCCGATCGCGCTGGGCTCCGATTGGTCACCTAGTGGCAGCAAAAACCTGCTGGGTGAACTCAAGATCGCACGTCTCTTTAGTGCTGCACAGGGTGGGCTTTTTTCTGATTTCGAACTCGTCAGCATGGCAACACGCACTCCCGCGCGTATTCTAAAATGGGGAAGCCGGTTGGGCAGTCTGGAAGCCGGGAAGATCGCCGACCTGCTGGTCGTCTCTGGGCGCAGAGGGAACCCATACACTCATCTTTTGACGCGGCGAGAGTCCGACATCCAGCTTGTCGTCATCGACGGTGTTCCGCGCTATGGCCTACGGCGATGCATGTTGGACCTTGGGCGGCCGGGCGAACAACGACTCATGGGCGGTCGTGTGCGTATTCTGCACTTCGATAACATAGTTGACGCCAGCTTAGTTTCATTGTCTCTCCGCCAAGCAGAGGGGCGCTTAGCAGATGCGCTGCAGAATCTGCCGCAATTGGCGCGAGCGCTAGCTGCCCCTCAGGATACTGCAGGCACTGGGCCGCAGCCATTGCGCGATAGCATGGCGGAGCATGGGTTTAGTATCGTGCTCGACAACGAAGATGATTTTGCGCGGCTGCTGGCGCCGCAGCCGGCGGCGCAGGTTGATGTTGCCGCCTTGGCCAAGCCACTCGAGGACATTGTGCAGCCGATTGCATTGGACGAACTCACTGTGGCAGAGGCGCCCCTGAGATACTTTGAACGGTTGATGGCCCAACCGAATTTGCCAAGCGCGATCAAGACAGGTCTGCCCAAACTGTACCGGCTGTGACCTGCGCCAGAGAAATCGGTACAGGTAGAAATTCCAGGGTATTGATATAATGCGATGCTCCCGAGCCAGGGTACGTACAGATAGCTGGGCGAGGAGCAATGATGAGCAACAACCGAGAACAGTACGATGCCATCATCATCGGTGCCGGCCAGGCGGGCAATCCGCTGGCAACGGCGCTCAGCCGCGCCGGCTGGAAGACTGCCGTGATCGAGCGCCGCTTCGTCGGTGGCACCTGCGTCAACGACGGCTGCACGCCCACCAAAACGATGATTGCCAGCGGGCGCGTGGCTTACCTGGCGCGGCGGGCACGAGACTACGGGGTTCATGTTCCGGGCGTGGATGTCAGCCTCGCCGAGGTGCGCAGGCGCAAACAGGAAGTCGTCGACGCCTCGCGCAACGGCATTCATCGCCGCCTCAGCAATCTCGACCACGTGGCGCTGATCTACGGCGAAGCCCAATTTGACGGCCACAAATCGATCGCGGTCGCAACGCAAGAGAACGGTATTCGCCACCTGACTGCCGACACGATTTTCATCAATACCGGTGCGCGGCCGGCCAAACCGCCGATTCCCGGTCTCGACGGCACAGCGACACTCGACTCGACCACGATCATGGAGATTGACAAGCTGCCCGAGCACCTGCTGGTGTTGGGCGGCGGCTACATTGGGCTGGAGTTCGGGCAGCTCTTCCGCCGGCTCGGCAGCCGTGTGACGATTGTCCAGCGGGCGGCTCAGCTCATCCCGCGCGAGGACGCCGACATCGCAGCTGCGTTGACCGCTATTTTGCGCGAAGACGGCATCGACGTACTGCTCCAAGCCAAAGTTGCGAGCGCCGAACGGAATGTGGCCGGCGATGTCGCGTTGACGGTGCAAGACGCCCAAGGAGAAAGAAGGCTGGAGGGAAGTCATCTGCTGGTGGCTACGGGCCGGACGCCGAATACGGAGGCGCTCAACCTCGCGGCTACCGGTGTCGAGAGCGACGACAAAGGGTACATCCGGGTCAACGAGCGGTTGGAAACCAATATCGGCGGCATCTATGCATTGGGCGACGTCAGGGGCGGCCCTGCCTTCACTCATATCTCGTATGACGACTACCGCATTGCCAAGGACAATCTATTGGAGGGTGGTCACCGCACCACAGGGGACGTGCTAGTCCCCTATACAATCTTCACCGACCCCGAGCTGGGCAGGGTAGGGTTGAGCGAAAAAGAAGCCCGCGCACAGGGGCATGCGGTACGTGTCGCCACCATGCCCATGACTTGGGTGGCGAGGGCCGGCGAAGTCGGCGAGACCCGCGGCATGATGAAAGTCCTGGTCGATACGGCGACAGACCAAATTCTTGGCTGCGCCATTCTGGGCATCGAAGGTGGCGAGATCATGGCGATGCTCCAGATCGCCATGATGGGCAAGCTGCCCTATCCGGCGCTGCGCGATGGGGTCTTCGCCCACCCAACCATGGCGGAATCGCTCAACACGTTGTTCAGCAGTTTTGCAGAGTAGAACCAGAGATATGGAAAACGGGAGACAGGAAATGAGAAACGTGATCTTGCTCATGCATGTGTCGCTGGACGGGTTCGTGGCAGGACCCAACGGAGAAATGGGCTGGATCCATCTTGACGATGGGCTCATCGACTATGTCGCCGATCTCACGGCGACGGCCGACACTGCTTTATTCGGGCGCGTGACATATCAGATGATGGAAGGCTATTGGCCGACCGCCGCCGAGAGCGCAACCGCTACGCAGCACGACATCGATCATGCGCGCTGGGTCAATCCTGCGCCAAAGATCGTCTTTTCCCGGACGCTGGAACAGGTCACATGGCAGAATTCGAGCATCGTGCGCGACCACATTCCTGAGGAAATTGCGCGACTGAAGGGGCAACCAGGCAAGGACCTGCTCATGATTGGCAGCGCCAGCACCGCACACACGTTTATGCAACTCGGTTTGATCGACGAATACCGGATCAATGTGAATCCTGTCGTCTTGGGCGGTGGCATGCCACTGTTTCCAGCCTTGGAGAACCCCATTCAACTGGAACTCATAAGCGCCAAGACATTTGATTCGGGGGTCGTTGGGCTTCACTACCAGAAGGCATGATGATCGTTCCCGACCTGCCTCGCTGCTGTTTGGCTATTTGTGCACCGCACGTGGACGCCAAACTCGCGCAGGTGGAGAGTCCAGTGGTGCTACCCGGGCCTTGAGCTCAAACTAGCGACGATGCTCGGTTTCAGCTTATTTTTCGCGCCACCTAGGGCGGCGAGTTTATGCATGATCAGTTAAAATGATTGCTGTGCCGCACAGTATGCGCGGGGTGGCTATCAAGCTAGCGGCACCGATTCTGTACTCCCTTGACAAAGAAAGAAGGAATCCATATGACCGGAATGCCCCTGCGCGTGGCCATTGCTGGCTGCGGCAATATTGCGGGCCCTTATGCCGAGACGATGCAAGCCTATCCACAGATTACGTTTGTGGGTGCCACAGATGTCTTGCCTGAACGGGCACACGCGCTCACTACCAAGTATGGCGGCCGGCCCTATGCCACGCTGGACGAGATGCTGGCCGATCCTGAGATCGACCTGATCGTAAACCTGACTATTCACCATGCACACCCCGAAGTAATCACGCAATGTCTGGAAGCCGGCAAGCATGTGCACAGCGAAAAGCCGCTGGCCATGCGCTATGACGTGGCCAAGCAACTCGTCGATCTGGCGGCGGCGCGCGGGCTGCGCTTAAGTTGTTCGCCGATCACCTATATGGGCGAAGCGCAGCAAACGACCTGGAAGGTCATCCGCTCGGGCGAACTTGGCAAAGTGCGCGTCGTCTACTGCGAAGTGAACTGGGGTCGCATCGAATCGTGGCATCCAAACCCGGGTCCATTCTATGAGGTAGGCGCCCTATTTGACGTCGGGGTTTACCCGCTGACGCTGGTCACCAGTTATCTGGCCCCCGTGCGGCGCGTGACGGCCTACGGCAAGGTGCTGCATCCCGAACGGGTCACGAAAGAGGGCATGCTCTTTCACATCGATACCCCTGACTGGGTGGTTGCTGCCGTTGAATTAGCCGACGGCACCGTGGTGCGCCTGACCACGAACTTCTATGTTGGTGGCCACGGCAAGCAGAAGGGCCTCGAGTTTCACGGCGACCTGGGCTCGCTCTATATGAGCAGTTTTCAGGATTTCGACGCCGGTGTCGAAGTCGCGGAATACGGGAAAGCGTACGCGCCTGTGCCGTTGGTGCGGTCTGGGTTTCATGGTGTAGATTGGGGCCGTTCCGTGGCCGAGATCGCGGATGCAATCGCCGAAAACCGCCCGCAACGCGCCACAGGAGCGCAGGCAGCTCACGTCGTCGAGGTCTGCTGCGCGATCAGCGAGTCATTGACTTCGGGCCGGCCGGTCGACGTAACGTCGACCTTCACGCCGCCGTGGCCGATGGATTGGGCGCGTAGGCAAAAAATATAGTGTATTAGGCTTGCGGTTGTGGGGTTTCGGCTTGCCGGCGAGTGGCGCCAGGGGCGTAATACCGCACAGCGGTAGGCAGAGACGTATGTGCCTACCGCTGTGCTGCTGACTCGAGCGTAAGACCAGGCTAGCGCGCTCCGCTCAGGAGGCCGCGTCGACCTGCGGCGGTTTCGGCGGCGGCGTGACGCGTTGAACGTTCACGATATAGTACCCGCTAAAGTCCGAACTGTAGACCGGCACCTTGTGGTCGGTGTTGAAGAAACCGATATACTTTGGAAAGGCGTTGGGGTCCTTGTTCGCCGGCGGCCACCACTCGGTCTGGAGCAGGTTGATCGGGCCGCCCGGCGTCCAGCCATACTCGCTGGAGTTGCCCCACTCGCTGTCATAGTCGAGGGCATAGCCGTTCATTTGCAGGAGCGTGGCTTCCCAGGTGTTTGGCGGTGCGGCGGGTATCTGCAGGTAGATGGGATTGGCGTTGATGAGCTGCTCATCGCCATTATTCATAAGCCATTCAAACCCGCCGTCTCTGAACAGCGCATAATCACTGCCCACCACGGGCGGACCCAGCGGAGCGAACAGGCTGCTGCGTGCATAACCGTTCACATAAACCGTGGCGGCCTGAATTTCCACTTTGTTGGCGGCGCAGCAGCCTTCGTCGTCGACGCTGTCCATGTGCAGCGCTTTCACCTGGATTCTCAGCTGTTCGAGCTTCGCCAAGGGAACAACTTCAACATACTTTGACGCATAGGTGGTCATGGCGGCAGTGTTGTCGAGCAGCCGCCGGAAGTTGTAAGCGACGGGCAGGCCCGAGGCTTCGGGGCCGTAAACCGTGCTGGCGTCGACGACTTTCTTAAAGTCATCATACGTGTCGTAGTTCGCCGCCAGTCCCTTCGTCGAGCCGCCATAAATCACCACCCGAATCTTGGCATTCTTCAACACCGAGTCTGCGGTGACGCCGGCTTCCACCTCGCCCTTGGCGATGCCATCATAGGTCGCCTTCATCGCCGCCTCGACTTTGCTGGCCTTTTCGTTCGACTCGACAAAGACGTAGGCAACGAGCCCGTAGGACACGGAGGCCAGGTACATCGGGCTCTTGCCCGTCAGCGCCGCCTGGATTTCGCCCAGGTTCGTCAGCCTGGCGTCAAACAAGTCGGACGCACGCAGCGGCGTGTTCATGTCGACGGTGAAGTAGACCTGTTCATACTTCGCCACGATCTTGGTCTGGGCCGAATTCTCGGAGAAGTCGAACTTGCCTTCAAAGCCAAAGTCGCCGGATTCCACGTTGGCCTTGGCAAAGGCGGTCAGCTGCGACTGGCTGAAGATCTGTTCCGAGTCCCAACTCACCCGCGCCGCCGGGCTGATGCCGATCGCACCGTCCAAGATGCCCTTGATCGCATCGCGCTCCTGGGCCACGCCCAGCTGGCCGCCGACCGGCAAGATCGTCCCGGAGATTTTGACCGGCGGCGCATTGGTGTTCGGGTTGACACTTTGCGCCGTCTCCAGCGACAGCGAGATGCTGATGGGCATGCGCGGCAGCGAGATCGGGGCATAGGCGTAGTTATTGATGCCGTTGCCCTCAAACAGGTTACCGGCGTAGAGGATGTCGGCGCCCTTGCCAAAGTTGGCAATGCTCTCATTGTTGCCGACCACGTCGTGCTCTTGATAGGTATAGCTCCAATAGGCATCGCTCTTGGGGGGTAGAGCCGTGACCGTGTCTTTTTTTGGCGATGGCAAGACGATACCGGCGCCGGCCGCCGTGGCACGGATGGCCGCCGCTTCTTCGGGGCTCCAGCCATCGTCGTTCTGGATGACGCCAGTTGCGCCGCCTTTCACGATCAACGCACCATCCGAGGGGCTCTCCAGCGTGACGGCAAAGCCCTCATTTGGCTCCTGGTCGGCATCGCCGCGCACATTGATCGTCAATTGGGCGAACGGCGCGCCGGCGTCAAAGTGAATGAATGAGAGCGGATATTGGCCGTTTTCGAAGTCGGCGCCATTCGCAGGGTTGTCGCCGTCGCCGCTTGCAAAGTAAGAGACGGTTGCATCCGGCAGCGGATTGCCGGAGCGCGTCACAATAAAGCTAAAGGGTGTAATCACTCCGCCCGCTCCCTCCTTCAGATTCTCAGACGCCGCCACGATGGGCTGGTCAATCGACAGCGTCACCAGCACGGCACTATCGTCGTTGCGGATGTCGGCAATTACCTCGGCGCCGAGAATGCGCGCCCCGCCGGTAGGATTAGAGAGCGTAAGCACGAAATCCTCATTCTCCTCGATTTCGGTGTCACCCTGCATGTAAACGTAGAGCAGCCGCTCGCTTTCACCCGCGGCAAAGTAGTATGTCCCGCTGGGGATTTCGCCGCCGTAGCTGGCAGCGCAATAGTCATGGGCGTCGACAGGAAAGGCCTCGATGGGCCCCAGCGTATAGTCTACCGCCGTCTCGCCGCTCGTGTCGCCGCTGCGGGTGAGCACGAAGGAGTACTCAGTACAGCCGCTGTCGCCTTCCGGTTTATCGGGATCGGCCAAGGAAATTGCCAGATCAGTCGAGTCATCGTTCTTGATGGCGCCGGCGGCACTGTTGGCGATGATATGGGCGCCGCCGGATGGACCGGCCAGGATGACCGCGAAGCTTTCATCGTCCTCGATCCCCAAGTCGCCCTGCACGGCGACGGTCAGCGTGCGCTCCGTCTCGCCGGTCGTGAATGTCAGAGTGCCGCTGGGAAAGACACCACCCACAAAGTCGTCTGCCGCAGCCGGAGTTGGCCCGCTGCCGTCCACGCTGTAGTCCACCGTCGTCAAACCATCGACGATGCCGGCCCGCGTGACGTTAAAGACAAAGGATGTCGCGCTGTCGGCGCCCTCTGGCTGTTCGGTGTCCGACGCCGTCAGCGCCAAATCGGTCGAGCGCGTGACGTCATCATTGCGAATGGTGGTGGACGTAGCAGGAGTCACGATCTGGGCGCTGCCCGAAACGTGGGAGAGCGTAACGGTGAACCCTTCGTCGGGCTCAACGGCGTTGTCGCCCTGCACGCGGACGATCAACAGCTTGCTGGCTTCACCTGGGGCAAACTGGAGCTGTCCCTGCGGGAGCGCGCTGCCGTCAAAATCATCGGCTGCGGCCGCCGCTGCGCCGCCACCCACCACCGTGTAGTCGACCGTTGTGAAACGGCTCGCATCACCACTGCGCGCTACGGTGAAGTTAAAGAAGGTCGGGCCACTATTTAGCTCATCTTTGACGGCAACCTCGGCCGCAACGCCAAAGTCTCCCGAACCGATCTGGCCCGCGTCGTCGTAGTTGCGGATCGTACCGGTGGCCGTGCTGCCCACGATGTGGGCGTCGCCGGAAGCGTTGGCGAGCGTGACGGTGAAGCCTTCATCCGGTTCCGGCGCGGTGTCGCCGTGTACGTAGATGATCAGCGTCTTGCTGGCCTCGCCCACGCCAAACTGAAGCAGGCCTTGGAGCAGCACGCCTCCTTCGAAGTCCTCGTTCGTGGCTCCATTTGTGCCACTGCCAGTCACAACGCACTTGACCGTAGTGACCTGGTTCAACAGCCCAGCGCGTGTCACCGTAAAGGCAAAGGGCGTCGAGCCGCCATTAAGCTCGTTCCTGGCGGCATCCACCGCGGCAATGCTGAAATCACCCGAACCCGTCGGGCTTGCCTTTGCTCCGCTAGTCAGTACATTGGGCAGGAAGAGCGTCGTCGGCGTCGTGCCGTCCTGTGCCTTGACGGTTGTTTGCAATGGGAACACAAAAAACGCCAGCGCCAATAGGAGCGCCGGTGCCAACTTACCGAGGGTGTACTTGAACATTCTTGTTGTCCTTTAGCGACCAGTCGAACCCGGAATACAGCAGACGTACGGACAGCAACCTATAAGGCCACCTGGGACCACAACGATTTCCTGCACCTGGTAGAGGCGGTTATTCACAATAGCAGAGTCGACCCGACGAAGGAATGGACCTAAGTCGGAAAGTCCATCCGACCTAGGTCGGGCATCAACCTTCTGGCAAACGTATTGGCAGGACAGCCTTTTCTAGTATAGTGTTAACCTACATTGCGTCGAGCAGCCTCAATTTCGTCGCGCGCGTAGCCGCAGACCTGGTGTGACATTACGTACTCGCCGCAAGGTCGCGTTGCTTGCAAGCACGACACTTAGGTTGTTTCCCTTTTCACCGCATGCAACTGGACCTGACATTCCGAATCCAAAGCATCGTCCGAACGCTCCGCCGGGCGCCCAGGCCTGCGCGGCAAGGCCATCATGAACATCCTGGCCCAACGTCAAACCCTTACCTGGCGGTTCAGCCTTGGCAGCATGCTGATTCTCGTCCTCGGCATGTCCTTGCTAGGTGCCTGGGTGAGCCGCGCCCTCGAGCAAGGCATTCTGCACAGTACTGCTAACGCCAACTCGCTTTACATTCATGCCCTTATGGAGCCGCTGCTGCCAGAGTTGGCGCGTGCCCCCACCATTTCTAAGGATACTGTGGCTCTGCTTGACCGCCATTTCCATACCTCGGCCCTCCAGCAGCAGGTTATAGACTTCAGAATATGGGGCCCCAACGGCCTGATCCTCTACGACTCCCGTGCGCCCATCGCCGGGCACGTCTTCCCCGTCGAGCAAGCTCAAGTCGATGCTTGGGGCGGCGAAGACTCTGCTAATATCAAAACGTTTGGCGCCGACGATCCATCCAGGGTCACCGAGGTAGTCGACCACGTGCTTGAAAACTATAGCCCGATCCGCGACGATAGCTCCGGTCGCATCGTAGCTGTCACGGAGTTGTATCAGTCCGGCGACGAACTGCAGCAAAGTGTCACGGCCGCGCAGGTGTCGAGTTGGTTCGCCCTCGCCGCCATCATGGTGATGATCTATCTGCTGCTGATCGGGTTTGTGCGCCGTGCCGGCAGCACGATTGCTGCCCAGCAGTCTGTCCTGAGCACGCAGGTCACCCGCTTGCAGGTGCTCCTGGCACAAAACCAGGAACTGGCGGACCGTGTCCGCCGGTCGGCCAGCCTCAGAAGCGAAATCACCGAACGCTATCTGCGCCGCATCAGCGCCGATCTCCACGATGGCCCAGCCCAGGATATTAGTATTGCGCTGCTGTGCTTCGACCGTTCCTGTGCCACCCCGGATGGCGCGGATGGTGGGGAGGTCGAACCCCATATCGTGGCCAAGAACCGCAAAATCGTCCAGGAAGCGCTGCAGCGGGGTTTGGCGGAACTGCGCGCCATCAGCAGTGGTTTGGGGCTGCCTGAGCTGGAACAGCTAACCCCGCACGCTACGGTCACGCGCGTCATTGCCATGCATGAACAGCGCACCGGCACCAACGTAGACCTCTTTGTGGGCGATCTGCCCGAACACGCATGCTTGACCACCAAGTTAGCCCTGTACCGGGTCATCCAGGAGGCGCTGAGCAACGCTTACCGCTACGCCGGCGGCCGCGGCCAGGCCGTCGACCTGCAAGCCGGTCCCGGCGCCTTGACGCTGCACGTATACGACAGCGGCCGGGGCTTCCACGTGCACCGGCCTATCGATGGCACGACGCACGTTGGTATTGCCGGTATGCGCGAACGGGTACAGAGTATGGGCGGCGAATTTGTGCTCGACAGCACGCCCACGCGCGGCACGCACATTATTGCCCACCTGCCGCTCACGGCGGCGGAGGAACTCGGCGATGGATAAGATACGTGTCATATTAGTGGACGATCACCCGCTGTTTCGCGGGGGAGTTGTCGACGCGCTCGCTTGTGATCCTGCCATCCAGGTCGTGGCCCAGGGCGCCACTGCCAGCGATGCAATCGCTTTGTCGGTCAATTACCTGCCTGATATTCTCCCATTGGATATCGGCCTGCCCGGCGGTGGTTTGAATGCCGTACAGGGCGTGGCGCTCGCCTGCCCAGTCACCAAGATTGTCATGTTGACCGTCTCCGAGGAGAATCTAGTTCCGGCGCTGCGCGCCGGCGCCTGTGGTTACGTGTTGAAGGGTGTATCCGGCAATGAACTGCGCAGCATCGTCCACGGTGTGATGTCCGGCGTTTCCTACGTGACGCCGTCCTTGGCCGCCGGCGCGCTCCATGATCTCAGCGCTCCTGTGCCGCCTTCCCGCAGGACGCCCAATCCAATCGAAACGCTTAGCGAGCGCGAGCGCCAGATCCTTGAGCAGGTGGCCAAGGGTTACAGCAATCGGGCGGTTGGCCAGCAGCTCGGCCTCACCGAGAAGACGGTCAAACACTATATGACCAACATTCTCGAGAAGCTGCACGTACACAACCGCGTCGAGGCGGCCCTGCTGGCACAGAAAATGGGCGACGCCAGTCAGGTCTGACCCTATACGGTTCCCGAATCTCCTGCAGCACGATTCAGACTTACTGCTGCCCGTACACGTTCATATAGCGGTGGTGCAGCCTGGCCACATTCTCGTCCGAGATCACCTCTGGCTGGCCGATCTGCAGCGCCAGCCAGATGGTGGCGGCGACATCCTCGACCATGACGGCGGCCTTGAGCGCGCCCTCTGCATTCTTGCCCACGGTGAAGACGCCGTGGTTCTTGAGCAGCACGGCCGGCGAGCTGCCGATCGACTCGACTACGACCTGGCCGATCTCCTCGCCGCCAATCAACGCAAAGCCGCCGCACGGGATCGGGCCGCCAAATTCATCGCCCTGCGCCGTCAAGTAGACGGGGATCGACTTGCCGATGGCGGCAAAGGCGGTGGCGTAGCGCGAGTGCGTGTGCACGATGCCGTTGACGTCGGGCCGCGCCCGGTAGATGTACAGGTGGCTGGCAGTGTCCGACGAAGGCTTCAGATTGCCCTCGACGATGTCACCTTCGACGTTGACGACCACCATGTTCTCCGGGCGCAAATCCTCATACTTCAACCCCGACGGCTTGATCACCACCAGCCCGGACTCCGGGTCGCGCGCGCTGACGTTGCCCGAGGTCCAAGCCACCAGGTTGTTCTTGGGCAGTTCCAGGTGGAGCCGCCAGAGCTCTTCGCGCAATGCTTCCAACATCATGTTTCTTCCTCGTCCCCTCTATCAATGTGCTAATCGAGATGCAAATCTGTGAATGGGCGTGCAGACCCGCACGAGGGCGTGCGGGCTACACGATGCCGTGGCGTGTCGGTCTACGCCGTGGCGCGCTGCACCGTTGCGTGCGTCTTGCGTTCGGCGTAACCGCTGGCGCGCAAGATGAATTTCTTGATCTCCTCTACCCACAGGACGAGGCTGGCCATGACAACGCACAGAACCCAATCCTGCGCTGCCATTGGCGCAGTGTCAAAGGCATTGTTCAAGAATGGCAGGTAGACCACCGCTATTTGCAACAGGATTGACAGGCCGACCGCGCCCCACAGCAACCTGTTGGTAAACAGATGGCTGAAGGCGCTGCTGTAGTCCGACCGCGAGTTGAAGACGTTGAACAACTGGCAGAAGACCAGCGTGGTGAAGGCAAGCGTACGCCCATACGTCATGTCATGCGTGCCTTCGAAGAAGCCGCCCGGCAGCGCCATGTCGAGCACGGCCAAGGTGGCGATCGCCATCGTCGTGCCCGCCAGGAAGAAACTCAACCACATATCACGGTCGATGACTCGGTCCTTCCGCCGCCGCGGCGAGCGTTTCATCACGCCGGGATCGACAGGGTCGACCCCGACCGCCAGCGCGGGGGCCGCATCGGTCAGCAGGTTAATCCACAAGATCTGCGTGGCTGCCAGCGGGATGATAAACGCTTCGCCCGCCTCGGAGACCAACCCCAACGCGCCGGCAAAGAGCACGCCGAAAAACATCGTCAGCACTTCGCCGATGTTGGACGAGAGCAGGTAACGCAAGAACTTGCGGATGTTGCCGAAGATGGACCGGCCCTCCTCGATCGCCGCCACAATGGTAGCAAAGTTGTCGTCGGTCAGGATCATATCGGCTGCTTCCTTGGAGACGTCGGTGCCCGTGATGCCCATGGCCACGCCGATGTCGGCGGTCTTTAGCGCCGGGGCATCGTTAACGCCGTCACCTGTCATCGAGACCACATGCCCGTCATCCTTGAGCGCCTTGATGATGCGCAGCTTGTGTTCGGGGCTGACACGCGCGTAGACCGAGCACTTGCGCGTCGTCTCCAGCAGCTGGGCATCATCCATCTTCTCCAGCTCGGCTCCGCGCACTGCTGCGGCTCCGGGCTCCACAATCCCCAACTCCGCCGCAATGGTGGAGGCTGTAACGGGATGGTCACCCGTGATCATGATCACGCGGATACCTGCACCCTGCGCCGTGGCCACGGCTTCCTTGGCTTCCGGCCGCGGCGGGTCGATGATGCCCAGGATGCCGACAAAAATCAGCTCTTTCTCCAGCTCTTCCATTTCGGCGTTGGGTGTAGCGCTGTAGCTCTCGTGCGCCATGCGCCGGTAAGCCACCCCCAACGTGCGCAGCGCCTCGGCGGCCAACTGCTCGACCGAGACGAGAATCGCTGCGCGCCGATCTTCTGTAAGCGGGCGAATCTCGTCGCCGCAACGTTCGTGCGTGCAGCGCGACAGCAGCACGTCCGGCGCCCCTTTGGAGACGACCGCCACCGCCCCTTCGCTCTCCACGTCGGTCTGCACGGTGCTCATCAACTTGCGGTCGGACGAGAAGGGCACCTCGCCGATGCGCATAAAGCGCTGGTCCATCTCCTCGGGGGTGATACCCATCTTGCGCGCCGCCACTAACAAGGCTGCCTCAGTCGGGTCACCTTGGATGGTCCAGACGCCTTCCTTTTGCTCGAGCACGGCGTTATTGGCGAGTGCGCTGCCAAGCAGCGTGCGGCGCGCGTCGGCTTGCAGGGTCGGATCGCTTACTGGGTCGTCCGTGCCGTACATTTCCACAGCACCTACGGGCTCATAGCCGATGCCTGTCAATTCCACGCGGCCGCTTGGTGTAACCACCGTGCGCACGGTCATCTCGTTCTTGGTCAGCGTGCCGGTCTTGTCCGAGCAGATGACGGAGGCGGAGCCCAGCGTCTCGACCGCCGACAGCTTGCGCACGATGGCGTTGCGCTTGGCCATGCGTTGCACGCCGAGCGCCAGCACTACGGTCAGAATGGTGGGCAACCCCTCGGGCACGGCCGCCACTGCCAGCGACACGCCCAGCAGCAGCACATCCACCAGGGCGTCAAACGTACGCACGTTGTTGACCAGCACGATGGTGGCGACGATCACCACGGCAATGACGATCACGCCGATGCCCAGCAGCTTGCCGACGTGGTCGATCTCCTTCTGCAGCGGTGTGTCCTCTTCGGGCGCAGCCTGCATCATGCCGGCAATCTTGCCCATCTCGGTCTGCATACCGGTGCCGGTAACGACGGCCTTGCCGCGGCCAAAGGTGGCCACCGTGCCGCTGAAGATCATATTGACCTGGTCGCCGATACCGACCTCGCCGGAAATAGGGTTGACATCCTTAGTCACGGAGTGGCTCTCGCCGGTCAGCGACGCCTCGGCCACCTGCAGCGAGGTCACGTCGATCACGCGGGCGTCGGCCGCGATCGAGTTGCCTTCCTCGATCAGCATGATGTCGCCCGGCACCAGGTCCATCGACGCTACTTGCTGCTGTCTGCCATCGCGCAGCACGCCAGCCATGGCCGTGGTCATTTTCTGCAACGCAGCGACGGCGGCCTCGGCGCGCGCCTCCTGAAAATAGCCGATAATGGCGTTTAGCAGCACGATGGCGATGATCGCGATCGCTTCGTAGGGCAGTTCGTGCATGCCCTCGATATACCAGGCGATCAACGAGATCACTACCGCCACCAGCAGCAGCATGACCAGCGGATTGGTGAATTGCGCCAGGAACTTGCGCCACTTGGGGATAGCCGGGGTGCTCTGCAGTTGGTTGGGGCCGTATTGTTGCAGGCGGCGCTGCGCCTCGTCGCTGCTCAGCCCACGGGTGGGATCCGCCTGCAACTGGGCCACTACGTCGCGGGCAGAGAGTTGGTATGCATTGGCAAGCCCGGCAGGCGCCGAGCTGGTTGCCGCACCGTCATTGGGATTCATGGCTATCCTCGCCTTAGTCAAGTACCTAGATTTCGAATGATGTCAGAAATTTGCTTGCTTTGGCATGCGGCGGTCGCCACCAATCATGTCCCCGGGACCGGCGAACGCAAGCGTTCGCTTGACGTCCCGGGGACATACTGTTCACTTATCCTACCGAATCGATCGCGCTCCCCAGGATATCGACGATCGTATCGACTTCCTGTTCGTTGACGGTCAGCGGCGGCGAGAAGGCCAGCGTGCTGCCGACGGGGCGGGTACGCAGGCCGCGTGCCAAACAGGCGTTGGCAATTTGCAGGGCTTTAGCCGGGGCCGGGGTGCGGCTGGCCTTGTCCTCGACGATCTCGACGCCCGCAATCAGGCCGCGACCACGCACGTCGCCGACGCAACCAAATTCGAGCAGCTTGCCAAACCCATCCTGCAGGCGTTGGCCCATCTTGGCTGCGTTCTCGACCAGGTGGTCGCGCTCGATGATCTCCAAGTTCTTGAGGCCAACGGCGCAGGCCGCCGCGTGTCCGGAATAGGTGAAGCCGTGCATCCAGGTGTCGGCAGGCGAGGCACTGTCGATCGTCTCACGGATGGCGTCCGAAATTTGGATGCCGCCCAGCTGCATGTAGCCGCTGGTAATGCCCTTGGCAAAGGACATGATATCGGGGCGCAGGTCCCATTGATGCTGGCCAAACAGCGTGCCGGTGCGCCCAAAACCGGTAATCACCTCGTCGGCGATCAGCAGCACATCGTACTTATCGCAGATGGCACGTACCAGCGGCCAGTAGTCGTCCGGCGGCACGATCACGCCTCCCACACCCTGGATCGGTTCGCCGATAAAGGCGGCCACCGTCTCCGGCCCCTCGCGCAGGATCGCTTCCTCCAGCGCACGCGCGGCCGCCTGGCCCACGGTCTCGCCAGGGCGAATGTCACCGGGGTAACGGTATGGGTTCGGATTCACGATATGGACAAAGCCGGCCATCAGCGGGCCAAACATGGTGTGGTAGCGGGGGATGCCGGTAGCCGCCGTCGCCGCCATCGTGATGCCGTGGTAACCGGCCATGCGCGAGATAAACTTTACTTTCTCGTGCTTACCGAGGCGATACCAGTAATAGCGGGCCGTCTTGAAGGCGGAATCGTTGGATTCCGACCCACCCGAGGTAAAAAAGGTCGTGTTGAGTGTGGGATGGGCCAACCCCCCCAGGCGATTGGCCAGCTCGGCGGCGGGAGGAGTCGTCATACCGGCGAAGTTGGAGGTGAAAGCCACCTTTTTCATCTGTTCATAGGCGGCCAGCGGCAGTTCTTCGTTGCCATAGCCGACGTTCACATTCCACAGCCCGGCCATGCCGTCAAGCACCTTGCGACCGTCCGTGGTATAGAGCCACACGCCTTGCCCGCTCTCCACTACAAGCGGATTGTTGTGCACGCTCGGGTGTTGGAGCGGGTGAAGCTGCTTCTTATCGTGTTCGACTACCAGTTCGTGGTCGAGTAGGGTGGACGCTGCAATCGACATTATTTTTCTCCTGGTCCGTTATTGTCTGCCTAACAATTAGGTGCAGTGTATCACAAAAAACGCCTGCGCCTCCAAGATCAAGTATAATTTAGGAAATTGCGGAAGACGTCCCCTGCTTCTGAATGAACACGAAAGAAGAGTGTGTTATGAGTATCGTTGATATTGCAGTAGTCGGCGGCGGCATCGTTGGCCTGGCCACAGCACTGGCGCTGAGCGAGCAGCGGTCTGGGTCGATCCTCGTGCTGGAAGCCGAAGAAGAGATCGCCGCCCATCAGACCGGCCACAACAGCGGCGTGATCCACTCCGGCCTCTACTACAAGCCCGGCTCGCTAAAGGCCACGCTCTGCACTGAGGGGCGCGAACTGCTATATGCCTTTTGCGAGCAACACGGCATTCCCTACGACCGCTGCGGCAAGTTGGTGGTGGCCCTCGCCGAGGATGAGCTGCCACGCCTGGATGCACTGGCCGAGCGTGGGCTGGCCAACGGGCTCCAGCTGCGCAAGCTGAATGCGCACGAGATTAAAGAATACGAGCCACATGTCGCCGGCATCGCCGGGCTGTGGGTGCCCGAAACGGGCATCGTCGATTATAAGCAGGTGGCCGCGGCCTATCGCCGGCTGCTGCAGGAACGCGGGGTCGAGGTGCGGACCGGCTGGCGCCTGGCGGGGTGCCGCCGCCAACCCGACCGCCTCGTGCTCGAACCCGCCGCGGACAGATCGGGCAAGCGTTCTGCCCAGGAAGAGGTTGTCTGCCGCAACCTGGTCACCTGCGCCGGCTTGCATGCGGACCATGTCGCGCAAATGTGCGGCGCCAAGCCCAATATGCGGATCATGCCATTCCGCGGCGAATATTATGAGTTGGCGCACAACCGTCGCGACCTGGTGCGCAACCTGATTTACCCCGTACCTGATCCGCAGTTCCCCTTCCTGGGCGTGCACTATACGCGCAAGATAGACGGCGGCGTCGAGGCGGGACCGAACGCGGTGCTGGCGCTGCGCCGCGAGGGGTATAGCAAGTTCAGCTTCCACCCGCGTGACGCCTGGGAAATCGGCGCAAACCGCGGCTTCTGGTCGCTGGCGCGGCGCTACTGGCGCATGGGGTCGGGCGAGTACTATCGATCCTACAGCAAATATGCTTTCTGGCGGGCGCTGCGCCGCCTCACTCCCGAGATCGAGGTGGACGACCTGATTCCGGCCGGGGCCGGCGTGCGCGCCCAAGCCATGACCCCTGACGGCAAATTGGTGGACGACTTCTTGTTTGCGCCGGCCTACCGCATGCTGCACGTGCTTAATGCCCCATCGCCTGCCGCCACGGCATCGTTGGCGATCGGCCGCTATATTGCCGCGCACGCCGTAGAACATTTCGAATAGTCCCAGCGACTTTGTCGGCGACTTGTCGGCGACTTGTCACCGACTTGTTCGCCGGCAAAGTCGCCGTTCCCTATAAAACATGGGACACCTCTCCTATAGGACAGGACACGTGTCACATGACAGGGGCATAGTTACCCGCCATCATATACAACAGAAAGGAAGGAAAGGATCACTGCTATGGCTCTGCATCCACTCGCCGGCAAACCGGCACCCAGTGAGTCGCTGCAAAACCTCCCGCGTCTGGTGACGGCGTATTTCACGCAACAACCGGACCCCGACAACGCGGCACACCAGGTGGCCTTTGGCACCTCCGGTCACCGCGGATCCTCCGTCAAAAATTCCTTCAACGAGCAGCATATCTTGGCCATCAGCCAGGCCATCTGCGATTATCGGCGCGGCGAGGGCATCGATGGCCCGCTCTTTATCGGTATGGACACGCACGCGCTTTCCGAGCCGGCGCAAGTGACGGCGATTGAGGTCTTCGCCGCCAACGACGTGGAAGTCGCCATGCAAGCGGGGCAAGGGTATACGCCGACGCCCGCCATCTCGCACGCCATCCTGACCTACAACCGCGGCCGCCATTCGCACCTGGCCGACGGCGTGGTGATTACCCCTTCGCACAACCCGCCGGACGACGGCGGCTTCAAGTATAACCCGCCCTCCGGCGGTCCGGCCGATACCAGCGTCACCAAGGTAATCGAGAACCGCGCCAACGAGTTGCTGCATGAAAAGCTCAAGGGCGTCAAGCGCATGCCTTGGGGCATCGCCAAGACGGCCGCCACTACGCACGAGTACGATTTCGTCACCCCCTACGTAGTCGACCTCAAAAACATTTTGGACATGGACGCCATCGCCGCCTCGGGCCTCAAGATCGGCGTGGACCCCATGGGCGGGGCCAGCATAGCGTACTGGCAGCCGATTGCCGACTTGTATGGCCTGCAGCTCGAGATCGTCAACAAGCATGTCGATCCCTCGTTTGCTTTTATGACCCTGGACAAGGACGGCAAGATCCGCATGGACTGCTCGTCGCCGTATGCCATGGCCAGCTTGATTGCGCTCAAGGACCGCTTTGACGTGGCCTTTGGCAACGACCCTGATGCCGACCGCCATGGCATCGTCACGCGCAGCGCGGGGTTGATGAACCCCAACCACTACCTGTCGGTGGCAATCTGGTATCTCTTCCAGCACCGCCCGGGCTGGCGGCCCGACGCCGCCGTAGGCAAGACGCTGGTCTCCAGCTCGATGATCGACCGCGTGGCCGCCCATTTGGGCCGTCGCCTGGCCGAGGTGCCTGTCGGCTTCAAATATTTTGTCGAGGGGTTACTGGACGGTTCCTACGGCTTTGGCGGCGAGGAGAGCGCCGGAGCTTCCTTCCTGCGCCGCGAGGGCACGGCCTGGACGACAGACAAGGACGGCTTGATCATGGACTTACTGGCGGCCGAAATCACGGCTATTACCGGCAAGGACCCCGGCGAGCATTACCACGAATTGGAAAGCCGCTTTGGCAGCCCCCTCTACGAGCGTATGGATGCACCTGCCAACCGCGAGCAAAAAACGGTGTTGTCCAACTTATCGCCTTCGATGGTCACGGCGCAGACGCTGGGGGGCGAGCCGATCGTCGCCCGCCTGACGCATGCGCCCGAAAACAACGCCGCCATCGGCGGGCTCAAGATCGTGACTGCCAATGGCTGGTTTGCCGCTCGCCCCTCGGGCACCGAGGACGTTTACAAGATTTACGCAGAAAGCTTTTTGGGGGCCGAACACCTCAAGCAGATCCAGCAAGAGGCGCAGGCCATCGTTTCCGACGCCTTCCGCAGCGCCGGCGTCTAGTTGTTCAAAAACGAGAGTAAACCTATGCGAATTACAAGCGCAGATGAAGCCGTCAGAATTATCAAATCAGGCGATCGTGTGTTTGTGCACGGCGGCGCCGCAACTCCCGCCCAGCTCGTCATTGCCATGACCAATCGGGCCGAAGAGCTGCGCGACGTCGAGGTCGTGCACATCCACACCGAAGGTCCCGCACCCTATGCCTCGCCTGAGGTGGCCGACAGCTTCCGTACGAATGCCATGTTCATTGGGGCCAACGTGCGCCAGGCTGTTGCCGACGGCGTGGCCGACTATATTCCCGTCTTCCTGAGCGAGGTGCCCGGCCTATTCCGCAAGGGCATCCTGCCGCTCGACGTGGCGCTGGTCCAGGTGTCGCCGCCGGATCGCCACGGCTTCTGCTCGCTGGGCGTTTCGGTGGACGTGGCGCGCGCCGCCGTGCAGATGGCCAAGCATGTGATCGCACAACTCAATCCCAATATGCCCCGCACGCACGGCGACGGACTGATCCACATCAGCCATATCGACAGCGCGGTCGTCGTGGACGACCCGCTGCCCGAGTTTCCTCCCGGCGAACTGTCCGAAGCAGAGAAGTCAATCGGCCGCCACTGCGCCGAGCTGATCGAGGATGGAGCCACGCTGCAGATGGGCATTGGGGCCATTCCCAACGCCGTGTTGGCGGCGCTCAAGGATCACCGTGACCTGGGTGTACACACCGAAATGTTCTCGGATGGGGCGATCGATCTGCTTGAGCGGGGCGTAATCACCAATGAGAAAAAGCGCGTGCATCCAGGCAAGATGGTCAGCGCCTTTGCCATGGGTACGCGCCGGCTCTATGATTTTATCGACGACAATCCGCAGGTCGTGCTGCTCGACGTCGCCTATGTCAACGACACAGCCGTCATCCGCCGCAATCCTAAGGTTACGGCCATCAACAGTGCCATCGAGGTGGACTTGACGGGCCAGGTCGGAGCCGATTCGATGGGCACGCGCCAGTATTCGGGCGTGGGTGGACAGATGGACTTCGTGCGCGGCGCCTCGTTGTCCGAGGGCGGCAAGCCCATCATTGCCCTCCCCTCCGTCACCGGCAAAGGCATCTCGCGCATAGCGCCCTACTTGCGCCTGGGCTCGGGCGTCGTCACCACGCGCGCCCACGTACACTATGTCGTGACCGAGTACGGCATTGCCTACTTATATGGCAAGAATTTGCGCCAGCGTGCACGCGCCTTGATCGACATTGCCCACCCGGACCATCGCGCCGACCTGGAAGAAAAGGCGTGGGACCGCTTCAAGCGCTGGCCGATCCACACTGAAGAGTTAGTACGAGTGTAGGCGTGCACCACCTGCTCATTACGCCGCTCGCCCCCATTCATGCACGGCAAGCTGCCCGGCTGCACATCCAAGGTCAGCCGGGCACTTTTCTGACCGGCCTGGGCGAAGACGTCCTGACTGCCGTCTACCGTGCCCTGCCGCAGTCGCGCGGAGGGTTCGGTTTTGCCGCCCTCCAACTCCCCGATCACAACACAGAACAGGCCGCCGAACCTTCGCTCGTCGGCTACATCAGCGCCACCACCGGCATCGGCGGGCTCTTTCTGGAAATGGCGTCACAGCGGCTGGGCGAACTGCTGCCGCCGCTCTTACGCCGCTACGGCCAGGATCCGCGCCTGGCGCTGCGCAGCATGCAAACCGCCCTCTATCCGTTTCTCATGCAGCATGAAGACGATGGCGAGCCGGCGGCGGAACTGCTGTCGATCATGGTCGAGCCGGTTCTGCGTTCATACGGCGTCGGGACGCTGCTGATGACCGCCTTTCTGCACGAATGCAGCCGCCGCGGCCTGGCATCCGTCACGGTTACGGTCGACGCCGCCAACGACGGCGCACAAAGGTTTTATCAACGCCACGGCTTCGCTGCCTGGCGCAGTATCGTGCTCTATGGCCGGCAGATGGTGGTCTTCAGGCGCAAATTGACGTAATCGCATCGTTTGGGGCGATCTGTCTATTCCGTTGCGGCGGCCGCAAGTTCTGCCACAAGTTGTCCAAGCACAAGGTTAGCCGAATTTGGCGAAACACTCGCTGCCCCGCAAAATGGATCGAATGAGTGCACTCGGGGGATTGGATCGACGGCGGCTGCTGCTGATCGGGCTGATCGGGGCGGTCAGTGTGGCCCTGCTGGTGGTGCTGTCTGGCGGCGCCGCTGCGCTCGAGGCCGTGGCCAAGGCAAACTGGGCGCTCCTTGGCGCCGCGGTCTTGGTCCACTACAGCAGCTTTGCCCTGCGCGGCCACCGCTGGCAGCGGTTGCTGGCTGCACTGGGCTATCGCCTGCCTTATGTTTATACGACCGGCGTCCTGCTGGCGGGGTGGTTCACCAGTGCACTGCTGCCGGCGCGCGCCGGCGACTGGCTGCGGGTAGGCGTGCTGCGCCTCGACACGCAACGACATCCACCGGTGCCGGTGGCAAGCAGCCTCAGTTCCATCGTGCTGGAGCGGGTACTCGACATCCTGGCCATCCTGGCGCTGGGGGCCGCCTTTGGCTTCGTGCTACTGCGCGACCAGCTGCCCCCCTGGCTGTTGGCCAGCTACCTAGGAGGCATGGCGATACTGCTGGGGTTCGGAGCCGCGCTTATCCTGGCGCCGCCGCTGCTGAGTTGGCTGCGCCGGCTGTCGCAGCACCGCTATTGGCAGCTGGTGCTGGACTTCGTGGCGCACTTCGTCGATGGGCTGCGCACGCTCTTCCGCCAACCGGCTACGGCCCTGTTGGTGATCATCGAGAGCCTTATGATTTGGTTGTGCGACGCGCTGGTGTTGTGGTTGGTCGTCCTCAGCCTGGCAGCGCCGTTGTCCCTGCCCGCGACGGCATTTGTCGCGCTCACGGTGGACGTATTGGCGGCCGTGCCGCTGACGCCCGGCGGCGTCGGCCAGATCGATGCTGCCTACGCGGCGCTGTTAGCGCTACTGGCGCTGCCGGCACTGCATGTCGGCACAATCGTGCTGATCGTACGCTTTATCACCTACTGGAGCTTCTTGGTCTTCAGCGGCCTGGTAACGTTGGCAGCAGGCTTTGGCAGCTTACTGTCCCCCGCCCTGGCCACCAACGCTTCCCACGCCGGAGCGCAACACACCGGAACGCAACACACCGGAGCGCAACACACCGGAGCGCAACACACCGGAGCGCAACACACCGGAGCGCAACACACCGGAGCGCAGGCGTCCTCGCCTGCATTCCCTTACATTCCCAATATGGCAGGCCTCGCCGACGCGTGCGCCGGCGAGGCCTGCGCTCCAATCCCACAAGCAGGCGAGGACGCCTGCGCTCCGTCCGTATGACGCGTCTTGCTGCCTGGTACCGCCGCCACTACTGGTTTGGGGTGCTCCTGCTCCTCTTTTTCGCCATGCGTGTGCTGGCGCTCCTGCTGTTTCGCCCGGGTGGCTTTTTTGCCGATAACTCCGACTATGAGTTCTATCAACTCTGGGGCCAGATGGGGCCAAGCGGCTACACCACCTTTCAAAACCTGTGGACCGCCTACCCGCCGCTGTTCCCGGCTGTCATGTTGCCCGTCTTTGAGTTGGCGAGCCGTATTCCACCCTGGGTCGAACCGCGACTGTTCTTTCACCTGATTTTCGGTGGGCTGCTGCTGCTGTTTGAGACCGGCAACCTGGTGCTGATCTACCGGCTGGGGAATCGGCTGGGGGAAGATATCGAACCGATAGAAACCGAGTTTCTGGCAAGCGGTGCTTGCTTGGAAACTCGGTTTCTGGGGGCGGCGACTTCACCTGGGGTATTGCCCGGTCTGCTGCCGGCGGCGCTCTATGCGCTGCTGTTTGCGCCCTTGTATACCCTGCTCGGTTGGTTTGAGGCGATGCCGCTCTTCTTTATGCTGCTGGGGCTGGACCTGCTGCTAATGCCGCGCGCCTGGGGATGGGTTGGCAGCGCCATTGCCGCCGCGCTGGGTTTTCTGGTCAAGCTCACACCCATTTTGCTCGTACCGATTGCGGTGCGCTGGCTGGGGGCGAAGCTGAGTTGGCATGCAGTGCGCGACGAGTGGTTTAACCGGCGCGCGCCGGGCAATCTGCTGCGACCTGCGCTGTACGTGCTCATCTTTGCCGTAGTGACACTGGGGGTAGGTCTTCTAGCGCTTGGTCCCGGATTTGACCCACAACTGGCGCTGAGCAGTTTTCGCATCAACGCCATTCGCCCCCCGTGGCAGAGCATTTGGGCGCTGCTCGACGGCTACTATGGCTATGGGCTGGTGCCCATCGATATGCGCAACCTGCAGGGACTGGCGGCAGGCGACCAGTGGCAGACGCGCCTGCCCTGGGGGTTGATCGGCATGGCATTTGTGGCGGTCTATCTTTGGATCTACACACGACGCTATGATTGGACGTGCGCGCGGACGCCAATCGTCTTGACAGCAGTCAGTGTCATCTGGCTGTTTCTCTACAGCAAGGGCTGGAGCCCACAGTTTGTCGTCTGGATATTGGCACTGCTCGTTTTGCTCACGCCGTCCATGCAGGGGGTCGTGCTGGCGATAGCCCTTACAGCAATCAATTTCGTGGAGTCGACAGTATTCCTGCTGGTTCTGCCGCAAGAGCACTGGCTGCTGGTCGCCACCGTGCTGGCGCGCACCCTGCTGTTGGTGCTGCTGGCCGCCGAATGGCTCGGCCAGATCTGGCCTGCCGCGACTGTGGGTCGCCGTATGCAGCTGCTGGCCGCCCGCCTGGCGTGGATCGTCGTGGCAGCGGCGCTGGCGACCGCGGTGGCAGGCGCACCGCGCGCAGCACAGGCGTACTGGGAACGGCGCACGGCTGAGCACCCGTGCCGTGAAGCCGTCACGCTCTTGCGCGGGCATGCCGACACTGCCCAACCGACCGTCATCACCCCCCAGATCAGCGTGTGGCGCGACCTCTACCCGTGGCTGCACGATGAGTACGCCATCCATGTCCTGGATGGCTATGATCCCAACGACCGGCCCGCAGAGGCCGTCATGGGCGACAAGTTGGCACAGCTCGCCGGCATAGGGGAGTTCTGGTGGGTCGAGCAAACGTCCGCACCAGGTTCGGGACAAGGCAGCCACGCAAGTGGAGAGGCTGTCGCTGCAACTGACTGGTCGCCGATGCTGCGCAACTTTGCCGCTCAGCCCCGCGTAGCCATGTTTGACGAACAAGTGCTCGGCGCATGCCGCCTGGCCCGCGTGACAGCGCTGCCGGATCAAGCGGCACTGGCCACGATCGACACGGCGGGCGGTCCCATCATGCTGCTGGCCGCCGACGTGGGCAAGCCAATCACCAGCGAAGCAGGCGGTGCGCCGGACAGCCGCAACACAGGCCGTGTTTTGCCGCTGGTGTTATACTGGCAAGCGGCGGCACCGGTGGACGAGAGCTACACGGTTTTCACACAGTTGTTTGACTCGTCGGGTCGCCTCGTGGCGCAACAGGACAACTTGCCGGTGCAGGGGTTGGCGCCGACCAACACCTGGCAGCCTGGCACGCCAATCCGCGATTCCTACCACCTGGCGCTGCCCGCCGATGCAGCGTCTGGGGTGTATGGCCTGCAGGTCGGCATGTATGATGCACAAGGCCGGCGCACGTTGACGTTAGCGGACGGAACAAGCGTTGACCACCTATCGTTACCAGTTCAGGTCGATTGACCGCCAGCTCGACCATAGACTTGACCGATGCAAACTCGCCCGCTTGACGTAAGCCCCAAAGATCGCAGCACCGCCTTTTTCCTGTTCGGTTTCCTGCTCGCCTGCTACCTGCTGACCTTTACCGGCCAGATCGACAGCAGCGACGGGCTATCCATGTTCGCCACGACCGAAAGCTATGTGCGCACCGGCTCTTTCGACAGCAATCAACTGTTGTGGATGGGCAACCAACAGGGCAACATTGGCGTCGACGGCGACCTGTACTCACGCAAGGGCTACGGCATGGTGTTGCTGGCCATACCGCTGGTGTGGCTTGCCAAGCAATGGGGCGCCGTGGGGCTGGTACATGCCGCACTTCTGCTCAACCCGTTGGTCACCGCTTGGACGGGTGCGCTGCTATTCCGTGCGGGCCGCCGGCTGGGTTGGTCGCGGCCTACGTCGATCGCCACTGCGCTGCTCTTTGGCCTCGCGACGATGGCCTGGCCCTATACGCAGGGGTACTTTAGCGATCCAATTTGTGGTTGGGCATTGTTTGCAGCGGCCTATGCGCTCTTGGCCTACGCACAGTCGGGACGCAAGCTTTACCTGTTTGGAGCCGGTCTCGCTTGGGGCATCGCCTTTCTCACCCGCTCCGTCAACCTGATCACGCTGCCCATTTACCTGCTTGGCCTGTTTTGGGTGCTGGATGCAGTAACAGGAAGCGCAGACATGTCCCTGGCGCATAGGCTGCGCGCCGCCTTCTGGCGCAACTGGCGGCCCGTCGTCAGCTTTATGATCCCGGTCGTCGCGTCGGGACTGGTTGCGCTGTGGTGGAACTGGGCGCGCTACGGGAGCATTTTCGACACTGGTTACGTCTCGACCGAAGCATTCAATGGCGACCTGCTGACCGGGCTCTTTGGCCTGAGCATCGGTCCGGCGCGGGGGTTTGTCTGGTATAACCCTGTCCTGCTGCTTGCCATCCCAGGCGCGGTGGTCTTCTGGCGCAGCCACCGGCGCGTCCTGCTGCTGACCGTGCTGCTTACAGCCGTCTATTTTGTCGTCTACGCCAAATGGTACATGTGGCATGGCGGCTACAGCTGGGGTCCCCGCTTCCTGGTGCCGGTCGTGCCGTTTGTCAGCCTGGTGGCGGGAGCGGGCTGGGACATGCTGGTGGTAAAGCGCCGCTGGACTTGGCCCGGCGTACTGCTGGCGGCGTTGTTGACCGCCTGGTCAGTAGCAATACAGCTACTGGGCTTAGCCGTGCCGTTTTCGCTAGTCCAAGACTGGCTGGCCGGCAACGTGCAGCCATTGTTTGCGCTGCAGACCTTTACTGACCTGCGCTACTCGCCCTTGCTGCTGCAGTGGCAGTTCTTGGCGCCACAGAACATCCATTTTGCCTGGTGGCAGGCAGGCGCGGCGCGTGATGCGATCAACTGGTTGTCCATCGCCATGCCGTTGGCGGGAGTGCTGGCCGGCTTGATCCTGCTGGTGCAGCTATTGCGGAGCCGCCAGCCCGACGACCGCGACGACCGCACGCGCAATTGGCTTTACGGCGCGGCATTGGTGGCCATCACAGTGGCCGTCCTGACGTATATCCAAGCTACCCTGGGCAGCGCCACAATCGATGCTGCAAGCCGGCGCATCGCACGGAGCGAGCAGCGCGGCGACGCCGTGCTCAACCTGCGCCCGGACCAGAGCCAGGCGTTTGCCAACAATTATCGCGGCAACCTGCCAGTTTACGGCTTTTTCAACGGCGACACGCTGTCACCTGACGAGGCGGCCTGGCTGGAGCGGCTGCGCCAGAGCTATGACCGGCTATGGGTTTTGCCCGACGGCAACCTACCGGAAGATTCCGGGTGGGAGCGTGCGCTGCGAGGGTCCGACTTCTTGTTGGTCAACGACCGCGTGTCGAGCCAAGAGGCTCAGCGGCTGGCGCTGTTTGCCTTGACCCCCCGACAGGACCTCGTGGAGAGCGGCCTGGGCACAGTCTTTGGCGACCCCGCCACTCCGCCGCCTGTGACCGAGGCCAATGGCTGGTTCCGCCTGGACGGTTACGCCGTCACAGACGAGACACGCCCCGGCGGCGCCATTCTGCTGACGCTGCTGTGGCAAGATTTGGCGGCGGTGGATGAGAATTACCAGGTATTCGTCCATCTGTTAGACAATCAGGGGAATAAAATAGCACAAGCGGATGGTCAGCCAGTGCAGTGGTTGCGACCAACCAGCACCTGGCAGCCGGGAGAACGGATTGCCGACCGCTACGGGTTACTGCTGCCCGACACACTGCCCAGTGGCGAGTATTCGATCGCCGTGGGTCTTTATCATCCCGTAACCGGCCAGCGGCTGCCGGTCAGCGCGGGGCCGAGCAGCTACGCGATCGATCTCGGCCCTATTTTGGTCCGCCAGTAGAAATTGGTAAAAATACGTTATGACTAAATGGCACGCATATAAGGCAACCTGGGCCAGCATCGGCTGCGCCATCGCATTGTTGTTGGCCGGCTGCGGGGGCGCGTCCGAACCGACGCCAACCCCTACCGCCACGCCTGCACCGACGCCCACGGCGGCGGCGCCGACACCGACGCCCGCCCCGCTGGAGCAGATTCCAACGTCGCAGCCCACCGGGGCAAGTGCGGCCCCATCGTCAGACCCTTCGTTGACGACACCGCCCTCGGGCACTGTAACGACCGTCTCAGAACCGCCTGTCGTCGAGGAAGGCGACTGCGCTGTGCAGTACGACCTGGACCTGGCCGGCTACCCCGACCTGCTCACCAAGATGGGCTGTGCGCTGGAAGCGGCAAACAACAACAACGTCGGCATCAATGAATTTGGCACGGGTCCTGACTACAATCGCTTTATGCTCTGGTTTAGCGACGAGCTGCAGATCTATGTGCTGTTTCCCGATCAGACCTGGCAAGCTTATCTCGACACCTGGAGTGAGAGCCAGCCGGAGCTGTCGTGCAATCCGCTGAGCGTGCCGCCCACCTCGCCACCGCTGCCGCGCCGTGGCTTTGGCAAGCTCTGGTGCACGGTAGATGGCCTGCAGGACAAGATGGGTACAATCGATCGCGAGGAGCGGTTGTGCCAGCACACGGTCGTCCAGCGCTTTGAAAAGGGACGGCTGCTGGCCTGTTTTGAAGATGCGACTATCCGTTATTTCCGCCTGCTGGACGACGGCCGGTGGGACATGGTCATGGTGCGCTAGGGCAACCGGCGCCAGAAAGAACTGTACATGCGTGTAATCACCGGTCGCGCCAAGGGCCGCAAACTGATGAGTGTACCGGGTGACAGCACGCGGCCGATCACAGATCGTGCCAAGTCTGCCCTCTTTAGCATTTTGAGCACCTGGATCGAGGGCACGCGCGTCTTGGACCTGTTTGGCGGCACGGGCAGCGTCGGCATCGAATGCCTGAGCCGGGGAGCGACGTACGCGCACTTTGTGGACAACAACCGCAAGGCCGTCGAGACGATCCAGGCCAACCTTGCGCATTGCGGCTTCAACCGCGACGCGACCGTCGAGCGCAACGACAGCTTCACCTTTCTCGAGCGTTACCACGGCGAGGCTTTCGACTTTATCTATGTCGCGCCGCCGCAGTACCAGGATTTATGGCGCAAGGCGCTGCAGATGATCGACGCGCGCCCGCATCTCACCGCCGAATACGCCACCATCGTCGTGCAGATCCATCCGGTCGAGGCCAAGCCTGTGGAGCTGCAGCGGCTGCAGGAGTACGATCGGCGCAAGTATGGGTCGGTCATGCTGGTCTTTTATGCCGACGCAGCGGATTTGGATGAGAAGGAAGTTGGCGACGCAGGGGACGAAGGACTGGAAGAAGAGGACGAATAGGGACAAAAAGGGCGCCATCCGATGTGGATGGCGCCCTTTTTGTCTGCTTATGCGCTTACTCCGCAACCGGGAAGTAGACGATCTGGCCCTGCTGGGCATCCTGCGGAACGTTGACGGTGACGCTGTCGGCGCCGCTGACCGTGTGACCGGCCGGGTCGGCGACCTCAAACGTGTACTGGCCGGCGGCCAGCTTGTCGACGACGATGCCACCATCAGTCGAGCTATAGTCGCCCACGGTCGCACCCTTGGCATCGAGCACGGCCAGCTTCAAACCAACGAGGTTGGCTTCGCTGTCGTCCATGCGGCTGTTGCCGTTGCTGTCCACAAAAAAGAGGACGGCCACGGTGCCAGGCTTGACGGCATCGCTGTTAACCACGAGGGGGCCGCCCACCGCAGCGCTGACGCCATTGGCCGCACCCACGCGGTCCATGGAGGTCAGAGCCTGGTCCAAGGCAACGACAAAGGTGTCGAACTTCTGGCCGGTGACCTTCAGATTTGCGACATCCGAACCGATCTGATCGACCTGGGTGCCACGCTCGTCAAGCGCAGCCATGGCCGACTGAACATCAGTCTTGGCGCCGGCGATGTCACTGCGCATGGCGGTCACCTGCTGCGCAACATTGTCGACATTGGTGCTGACGGCGCCGACATTCTCGTTGACGCGAGTTAAGTTGCTCTCGAGTACCGCAATGCGCTCGGGGTGAGTAAAGTTTAGCGTACCCCCGTTGATCAGCGCCAGCACCAGCAGCGTTGCCAGCATGCCGAGCACGGCGCCGCCGATGGCGGCAAAAAACATCGACAGTGAGTCCTGGCTGGCAGACTTGTACTCCAGCTCGGGCACTTCCTGCTTCCGTTCTGTTGGCTTCATATCCAGTGATTCGTGTTGAACGCTCATTCAGACTCCTTCCTTGATGGACAAACTGCAGTGAGGGTCGATGGTGCCCCCATTGGCAATATGGACAATGGTTGCCGCGTGCCCGTCGGCAAAGCGTCAAACCTGCTGTGCAATCCGGTCTGCAAACAGGATGGCGCTCGGTGCAAGTGCAAGCCATCATAAACAACAGCGTCTAAGTCTACCTGCTCGGCGCGGGCAGCGTCAAGCCAGAAAGCCTACAATTACCTAACAGTTTGTGGGCGTTACCACTCCAGCATGTACAATCGCAAGCTATGCCAATCATCAGCGCCATCGGCCCGGCGACGATCCCATTTCTCCTATCGGCCCAAGGACGCGCCGCAGCAGAAGAATTGCGGGACGCCGCGCTCGGCGATGCCCACCTACCCGCAGTACTCACCACCCTTCGCCGCCGCTTTGACGCCGACCAAGCTGGGGCACTCGTGACGTTGGCTCGCCTGCGCCGCCGCGCCGCCGCCAAGTTTGTCGACGCCGAACACCTCTTCTTTACGGCCGAGGCACTGGAACAGGCAACAGCGGGGGATGTGGCGCAGCAGCACGCCGGCTGGCTCGACCGCCATGCTCCCCCCGGCGTCGTCCTCGACCTGGGCTGTGGGATTGGCGGCGATCTGCTGGCGCTGGCGAGACACCGCCACGTGGTGGCTTATGAACTGGACCCTGTGCGCGCCGCGTTTGCGCAGGCCAATGCCGCCGTGCTGGGGCTTACAGACCATGTCGAGGTGCGCACGCGCGATTGGGTGGCCGATCTGCGTGCAGGCCGGCTGCCGCCTGCTGCCGGCGCCTTTGCCGACCCGGCGCGGCGTGTGGACGAGCGGCGCGTCTTTCGTCTCGGGCAGATGCAGCCGCCAATCAGTGCCCTGCTGGAGTTGCAGGCCATCATCCCGCTATTAGGCGTCAAGGTAATGCCAAGCGTGGCCGACGCGGATCTGCCCCCCGATTGTGGCGTCGAGTTTGTCAGCCACCAGGGCGTATGCAAGGAGGCGGTCTTGTGGTTTGGATCGGCAAACTGGCGGCGCAAATGGGCTGCGCTGGTCCAAGGCGACAGCAGCGAACGCGTTGCCGGCGACGAAGAGGCTCCACCGCTAGGAGACCTGGCGCCTGGGCAGGTGATTTATGAGCCGGATCCTGCCCTGATCCGCGCCGGCTGCCTGGCCTGGCTGTGCCGGCGCCTGGACGCGCACCTGATTGACCCCGAAATCGCCTACCTTGCGGGAAACAGCTGGCGACCAGATCACGTTGCCCAGGCATTTACCGTCGAGGAGGTTCATCCCTTTGCGCTCAGACTGCTTAACCAGCGGTTACAGGAACTGGGCGTGGCGCGGGTGGAGTTAAAGAAGCGCGGCTTCCCCGTCGAGCCGGAATCGCTGCGCCCGCGTCTCAAGCTTGCTCGCCAAGGGCGGGACGCGGTTGTGATCTTCACTCGCATTTTGAACCGCCACCCCGGAACGCACGGTGACGAACATTTCATGATTATTGGCAGGCGTTTGGGAGGATTGACATGAAGACAGCACATACTCTGAAGGAGGCCGTCGAACTGGCCGAGCGGGTGGGCGCCAGGCTGCGAAAGCGGGGCCTGGTGTGCGCTACGGCGGAGAGCTGCACCGGCGGCCTGATCGGACATCTCATCACGGAAGTCCCCGGCTGTTCGGATTATTTTGCCGGCGGTGCAATCGTCTACAGCTATGCGGCTAAGGAAGCCCTGGTTGCCGTAGACCATGACACCTTGCTGCGCGAGGGCGCCGTCTCGGCGATTGTGGCCGAGCAGATGGCGCAGGGGGCGCTGCGGCGGTTTGCGGCCGGCGTGGCCGTGGCCGTGACGGGCATTGCCGGCCCAGGCGGCGGACAGCCGGGCAAGCCGGCGGGCACGGTCTATCTACATGTAAGCGCAGCCGACGGCTACGAACACGGCGAACGCCACGTCTGGGAGAGCGACCGCAGCGGCAATAAGCTGCTAAGCGCCATGCGCGCACTGGAGATGGTCGGCGACTACCTGAACGAAGCCTGAGATTGTACCCACACGCCAACAACGGCTACAATCGAGGCATAGCCATAGGAGAATGAATGAATCGCGAATTATTAGTCAACGAAACGGTCGAGACGCTCATCCGGGTGATGCCGAACGGCGACGTGCGGCCCACCTCCTTTATCTGGCGCGACCGCACGCGTTATGTCAACGACGTGGGGCGGCACTGGGAAGAGATCGTCAACGGCAAGCGGCTGCACTGCTATCTCATTCAGGCGGTCGACAACGGCGCCTACGAGCTGCAGTGGGACCCAGGTGAAAATACCTGGCTGCTGCACCGCGCCTGGCTTAACGTGGGAACCGCCTGAGGTGCCCGCACAACTATCCGTTCCTACCCTAAGCACCGAGCAGGCCAGAGAACTGGACCGCCTTATGGTCCAGGAGTATCACGTCGATCTGCTGCAGATGATGGAGAGTGCAGGTCGTTCGCTCGCGCAGCTAGCGCGCAGCCTGCTGGAGGGCGAAATTGTCGATCGACCGATCGTGGTGCTGGCCGGACGCGGCAATAATGGCGGCGGCGGCCTGGCGGCGGCGCGCCACCTGATCAATTGGGGGGCCTGGGTGCAGGTCGTCTGCTCTTACCCTGTCGCAGACTATGCGGGAGCCCCAGCCCGGCAGTTGGCCGCCCTGCAGGCAATGGGCGCCGCGCTGGCCTGGGCCGAAGACGGCTGGGAGCTGCCCCCTTGCGACCTGCTGATCGACGCCGTGATCGGCTGTGGCCTACGCGGCGAACCGCGCGGCCCCGCCCGCAACCTGATTCAACTTGCCAACAGCAGCGCTGCCCCAATTCTCAGTCTCGATACCCCCAGCGGCGTGGATAGTGGGTCGGGGAGTGTTTTTACGCCCCACGTGCAAGCCGCCGCCACCCTGACGCTGGCTCTGCCCAAGTCGGGTTTTCGCCAGATCCAAGCGGCGGCCGTCTGTGGCACGTTATACTTGGCCGATATCGGTGTCCCTTCGGCGCTGTACGAACAGATGGGGCTTTCTATCCCCCTCCTGTTCGCGCGCGACTCGATCGTCCGTCTGCACGTAGAGAAGGGAGAGATTTGGGCTGAGGAGAGATGATGGTTGATTCCAGTGCAGTGGTTTTACAGGGGATTGGTTACGCATTGGTGGTGCTGGGCCTGATTGGTGCGGTGCTGCCGGTGCTGCCGGGGCCGATCCTGATCTGGTTGGGCGTGTTGGTATGGGCCTGGGGCGATGGCTTTGTCGCAGTCAACTGGTGGACAATCGGCATTTTGGGTGTGCTGGCAGCGTTGGCATGGGCGTCGGACCTGTTTTTTACGACCACGCTCAGCCGCCGGGCCGGGGTGAGCTGGCGCGCCATCGGCGGTGCGCTCGTCAGTGGCATCGCAGGCGGCATTTTCCTGAGCGGGGTGCCCGTGATCGGCACCTTGTTCGGTGCGCTGATTGGCGCGCTATTGGGGATGCTCGTGATCGAACGCTATATCAAGGGGAACTGGCGCGAGGCTTTGGGCGCGGTGCGCGCCTATTTCACGGCATCACTCGTGTCCACGATTTTTGAAGTAGCCGTGGCGCTGTTGATGGTCGGCATATTTGTATGGCAGGTTTTCCTTTAGATTAGGACTCGTATGCGCGCGGTGGTGTTTGTGAACGGCGAAGTTCGGGACTATGCAACGCTGGCGCGCTGGCTGCGGCCGGGCGACCATTTAATTGGAGCAGACGGTGGGACGCGGCACATCCTCGCCCTTAACCTGATGCCCAACGCCGTGGTGGGTGACCTCGACTCGCTCGAACCCGAGACTGTTGCCGAGTTGATTGCCCAGGGGGTAGACGTCGAGCGTTATCCCGTGGCCAAGGATCAAACCGACCTGGAATTGGCAATTGAGCGCGGGCTGCGCGCGGGGGCGGAGGAGATCTTGCTTTTGGGGGCGCTGGGCGGGCGGCTTGATCAGACGCTGGCCAACCTGCTGATCCTGGCACAACGCAACTGGCCCGTGCCGCTGCGGCTGGCCGAAGGCAACGAACTGGCACAGGTGCTGCGCAGCGGCGAAAGCCTCGTTCTGCATGCCGCGCCCGGCAGCACGGTCAGTGCCATCCCGCTCAGCCCTTTCGTAACCGGCATCACGTATGCCGGGCTGGAATATCCCCTGCAGGACGCTACACTTGCCATTGGCAGCACGCGCGGGGTCAGCAATGTCGTCGCCTCAGCGCCCGCCACCGTCACCATCAAAGACGGGGTGCTGCTGGTGGTGTGTGTGACGGAGCCGTAACATTAGCCATCTGTGCCAGGCGCCGTCCACCAGGTTTCTGGTTGGCAGGTTGAAGGGGACGGCGCCAGGCACGACACGGCTGTTATGTCGGCGATGATAGGCTTGGTTCGGCCGGGGCAGGTTCCTGGGCGTCGATCTGTTTGGGCTTGTCCAGCGCGAGCAGAACGATACAGAGGAGAGACACGGCCAATCCAAGCAGTTGGCTGGTGCGGAACAGGCCGGTCATAGGCGCATTGGCGGCGAAGCCGTCTGCCACCAGGTGAACGATGCCCCAGCCCAGGCCGGCAAGGTAGAGCGTCCGTTGGGGGCGCGTGCGATCCAGCCGCCACCAGACCAAGATCAGCACAATGATCAACCCCACGGCCCGGTACAGCGCGGCCGGATGCTGCATCTCGCCGAAATAGGGCAGCGCCCAGGGCAGGTCACTCGGCAGGCCCGTCAACACCCCGGTGAGATAATCGCCCAGGTTGAGGAATACCCCCGCCACCAGCATACCTGGCGCAAAAGCCGCGGCCATCACAAGCGGGTGCAGAGCTGATCGCAGCAGGTACACATAGCCTGCAATCAACGCCGCAATCAAGCCCGGCAACAACGCGTAGCCGCTGGGCCGCAGGCTAAAGATGAGCAGCGGCTCCGCGGCATAGACATACCAGAATTGGTATACGTTCCAAAGGCGGGCTACAATCACGCCCGCCAGCAGGGCCAGCAGACCGGTGTTCCAAACGTCATCCGAGCGCAGGCCGAGACGCCTGCCGGCGCGTGCCGCCGCGTCCAGGCCAAAATAGGCGGCGAGGAGAATAAAGACCGGGCCAGTGGGAAGCGTGATGGGGCCAAAGGGCAGGGCTGGATACATATTGGTACAGGGACGAGCGAGAACAGGTACAGTTAATTGTAAGCTGAATATTAGATCGCTTGAGGCAAATTTTCGCTACACTGCGTACAGTGTCTATCAGTTAGCTGTAAATCGATTACCGATCGTAACCGAAAAGGGGAATCTTTCGCAATATGCGCGTACTAGTTACCGGCGGGGCCGGTTTCCTTGGCAGTCACCTCTGCGACCGGCTGTTGGCCGAGGGCCATGACGTCATCGCCATGGACAACCTGATTACCGGCAGCACCGACAATATCGCTCACCTGGCCGGCAATCGCAAATTCCAGTTTATTCATCATGACGTCACCGAGTACATCTACATCAAGGGCCCGGTAGACGCCATCCTACACTTCGCCAGTCCTGCCAGTCCCATCGACTATCTTGAGCTGCCCATTCAAACGCTCAAGGTGGGCAGCCTGGGCACGCACAATGCGTTGGGTCTCGCCTTGGTCAAGGGGGCGCGCTTCCTGCTGGCCAGCACCAGCGAAGTTTACGGCGACCCGATGGTGCACCCACAGCAGGAAACCTACTGGGGCAACGTCAACCCGATTGGCCCGCGCGGCGTGTACGACGAGGCCAAGCGCTTCGCCGAAGCCATGACCATGGCGTACCACCGGTCACACGGCGTGGAGACGCGCATCGTGCGTATCTTTAACACTTATGGCCCGCGCATGCGCCTGCGCGACGGCCGTGTCGTCCCCAATTTTGTCGGCCAGGCGCTGCGCGGCGAGCCGCTGACGGTCTATGGCGAGGGCAAGCAGACACGCAGTTTCTGCTACTGCCTGGACCTCGTCGACGGCATCTACCGCCTGCTGATGAGCGACGAGACCGACCCGGTCAACATCGGCAACCCGGCTGAGCTGACGATCTACGATTTTGCCAGCGTGATCAACGAGCTGACCGGCAACAAGGGTGGCATCTGCTTCCAGCCGCTGCCCGTGGACGACCCCAAGCAGCGCCAGCCCGACATCACCAAGGCGCGCAGCATCCTTGGCTGGGAACCTAAGGTCAACCTGCGTGAGGGCATGGAGCAAACCATCGCCTGGTTTCGCGCTAGGGTATAGAATAGTTCACGCGTATGGACGCGTAAGGGCACAAGGTCCGGCAGAGAAACGATCGTCGCGACAAGTGGCGCATCTCCGCCGGACCTTGTGCCCCTACAGTCCGTTTCCCTCCTCCACATTCCCCATTTCGCTCTACCCCATATATAATTCGGTACATGAACCAGGACCATATCCGTAACTTTTCGATTATTGCCCATATTGACCACGGCAAGAGCACGCTGGCGGACCGCCTGATCCAGATCACGGATACGGTCACCGAGCGCGAGATGCGCGAGCAGCTGCTGGACTCGATGGATCTCGAACGCGAAAAAGGCGTGACCATCAAGGCCAGCGCGGTGCGCATGATTTATAAGTATAACGGTCAAGAATATCAAATCAATTTGATTGACACGCCGGGCCACGTGGATTTTTCCTATGAAGTGCACCGTGCGCTGCAAGCGTGCGAAGGGGCCGTGCTGGTGGTGGACGCCTCGCAAGGAATCCAGGCGCAGACCATGGCGCACCTGTTTGCGGCGCTGGAGCAAAACCTCACCATCGTGCCGGTGATCAACAAGATTGACCTGCCTGCCGCCATGCCCGACGATGCGGCAGAGGAGATCGAGGAACTGCTCGGCACGCCCGCCGAGGACATCCCGCGCATCAGCGCCAAGGCCGGCATCAACGTGGAACTGGTCCTGCAGCAGGTGGTGGAGCAGGTGCCGCCGCCTAAGGGCAACCGCCACCAACCGCTGCGAGCACTTGTCTTTGACTGCCGCTACGACCCGTACAAGGGCGTGATCGCCTATGTGCGCATCGTGGACGGCGCCATCGAAGGCACACCACGCCTGTTGGCCATGAACACCGGCAAAACGCTCGACCCGCTGGAAATCGGCGTGCTCGTGCCTGTCATGCTCCCAATCAACGAACTGACTGCGGGCCAGGTAGGTTATATCGCCACTGGGCTGAAGACGCTGCAGGACCTCGACGTGGGCGATACGATTACACTGGCGGCGCAGCCGGCGGCCGATAAGCTGCCCGGCTACCGCCCGCTCAAGCCGATGGTCTTTGCCGGCCTCTACCCGAGCAACCCCGAGCAATACAACGACCTGCGCGATGCGCTGGAGAAGCTGCAGCTCAACGATGCCGCCCTCACGTACGAGCCGGAGAGCAGCCAGGCACTTGGCTTTGGCTATCGACTTGGCTTTCTGGGCTTGTTCCACATGGAGATCGTCCAAGAGCGGCTCGAGCGCGAGTATGACATGGACATCATATTCACCGCGCCCTCGGTGGAGTATCAGGTTCTCAAAACGGACGGCACACTGCTGGCCATCGACAGCCCGGCGGCGCTGCCTGACCCCACGGAGATCGAGCACATCGAGGAACCGTGGTGCGAGCTGCGCGTCTTTACCCCCTCCGAACACATCGGGGCCGTGCTCGACCTGGTGACCAAGCGCCGCGGGGAACTCAAGAACCAGACCTGGCTCGATACCAAGCGCGTGGAGGTCACGTGCCTGATCCCCTTGTCCGAAATCATTGTGGATTTTTACAACGAACTCAAGGCGCGCACCAAGGGCTATGCCAGCATGGACTACAACATCGACGAGTATCGTGCGTCCGACATGGTCAAGCTGGATGTACTGGTCAACTTTATGCCGGTGGATGCGTTGAGCATTATCGTGCACCGCGACAATGCCTTCCACAAGGGCCAGCGGCTGGTTTCCAAGATGAAGGAAATTATTCCGCGCCAGCAGTTTGAGGTGCCGATTCAAGCGTCCGTGGGCAACAAGGTCATCAGCCGCGCCAACGTCAAAGCCATGCGCAAAGACGTACTGGCCAAGTGCTATGGCGGCGACATCTCGCGCAAGCGCAAGCTGTTGGAGAAGCAGAAGGCGGGCAAGAAACGCATGAAGATGGTGGGCTCAGTGGAGATCCCGCAGGAAGCGTTCATGTCGGTGCTAAGCCTGGAAGACGAGTAAAGAACAGGACGGGGCGCTCATTGCGCCCCGTCCTTCTGAGCAGCGGAACGTTACTTGTTGTTGGCCTTGGCCCACTCGTCAACCTGGCGCTGAATTTCGGCCACGACCTTGTCGATGCCTGCCTCGGTAAGCTTGTCCTGGCAGTCCTTGAGACCTGTTGCCGGATCGGCGAGACCCTTCTCCAAGGGATCGCAGTACTGCTTGGCTACGGTGCTGATCTGGGCGATCTCATTCTGAATCGCCGTACGATCAGGCGTGAAACCCATCACCGGCGAGTAGGCGGCATTCTTCATATCGGCGTCGATGCGGTCAAAGACACCAACGTCACTTTCGTCCATTAAATAGAGGTTATGGCGATCGCCAAACTGCCAGTAGGCATTGGGATTATAGCCGACTGTCTGCCCGTCTACCCCCTCGGGGTAGCTGATGAGCTTTTTGTCTTTGTCGACCCACACCCAGTGTTTGCCCTCGATGCCATAGTTGAGCAGGTTGAGCAGCTCGGGATTGTTGTTTACCTCTTCGATGTACTTCACAGCCAGATCGGGGTGCTCGGACGTGGCGCAGACTGCCGTAATCGACCCCTGTACAGCCCCCGTATTGATGATCGGTTTCTCCTGCAAGTGCTGCGTCATTATCGGGATGCTGTTCCACTCATTGGACGACATGGCCTTGGTGGAAAACTCACCCGTACCAGGGAAGTGGAAGGTGCTGAACTTGAGCGCCGAACGCATGGCGATCATTTCCGAGTCGGTCGGCGGCGTCTTGAGGAAATAGCCCTTGTCGTACCAGCGCCGGGCCAGTTCGATAGCCTGCTGATATTCCGGTGTCCAAGGTACGGCAACGACCTTGCGCGTGGCGTCGTCAACCTTGACGCCGATGATGCCCTGGGCCTGCGGCGCGCCGATACCCTTATCGATGGCGTCGTAGCCATAGTAGTTGGGGAACCACGTGCGGCCCCAGTAACCGTCGGTCGATACCAGCGGAATTGTGCCGTCTCCACTGGCGACGATCTGGTCAAAGTACGGCTCCCAGTCCTCGACGGTCTTGGTGTTCTGCCAGTCAAACTTGTACTTGTCGAGCAGGTCCTGGCGCGCCCACATGCCGGCATATGAGGGCCAACCGCCCGTGTTGTTGATGGAGCCATAGATCTTGCCGTTGACACGCGTGGCATCCCAAATCTCGGCAGGATAGGCCGCCAAAGTCTTGGGCGCGTACTGAGGCAGAAGTTCGTCAAGCGCCAAGAGTCCGCCTGTAGCCACGCCATTGTTGTAGGGATTGAAGCCGCTCATGGCCATCAGGTCACATTTCTCACCGCTTTGCAGGATAAGGGGTGCCTTGGTGGTAACGTCGGCAAAGGTAAGCGGGTGCAGCTTGATCTTGGCGCCGATCTTGTCTACCAAGATCGCATTGGCCGCATCCTCGACCTCCTGCAAATCCTCGGGCTTGGCGGCAAAGGCGACATAGTAGTAGTCGAGTGTAGGAACTTCAGCACTCGCGCCTGCCGGCTGGCCGGCAGCGCCCGTGCCTGCGCTGGGAGCCACTGCTGAACATGCTGACAACAGAGACAAGACCGTAGCCAAACAGACCACCAGATACAACCATCTTTTCGCAGCCATACGTGTTCCTTCCTCCAAGTGTTATGAAAGATACAGCACACAATTACCGCAGATACCTACCGTACAATGTCATTACTATCTGATAATGGACGGCCTCCCTTCCGGCTCATTCACCCTTCAAACCGCCAAGCGTGATGCCGCGGATGAAGTATTTCTGAATAAACAAAAACGCAAACAACACCGGCCCGATGGCGATCACCGCCATGGCCATGCGCACCGATCGGTGCGGAACCGGGGTTCCTTGCGCAACTGCCAACTCCTGCAGCATTTGCACGTCATGGATCAGCTTATAGAGCAGATACTGCAAGGGGTACATCCGCTGTGAATCGATAAACAGCAGCGCCTGCCACAGGTCATTCCAGTAAAGCAGCACGGAAAAGAGCCCCACCGTAGCCAAGGCAGGCGTGGAGAGCGGGACGACGATGCGAAAAAAGATACGCCATTCGCTGGCGCCGTCGACCTTGGCGGCATCAATCAGGTCACGCGGCAGCGAGGCGAAGTAGGTGCGCAGGAGCAGCACAAAGAAAGGCATTACAAGATACGGCAGGATCAGCGCCAGCAGGGTGTTCTTGAGCTGCAGCGTTCGTGTCATCAAAATGTAGTACGGGACGAGGCCGCCGCTGAACAACATCGTGAAGAAAACATAAAAGGAGATAATCCCACGCAGTGCAAAGTCACGGCGCGAAATAGCATAGGCAAGCATCGACATGATCAGTAAGCCGAGCGTGCTGCCTACTACGGTGACCAAAATCGACACGCCATACGAATACAGCAGCTGTTCTGGCTGCTTCCACAGAAACTCGTAGGCGTAGCCGCTAAACTTGGCCGGCCACAGCTGATAACCGTTGAGCGCCAAGGATTTTTCGTCGGTCAACGACGACATGACAATCAGCAACAAGGGGATCATGGCCACGATGCAGAGAGGGATGAGAAAGGCATGAATGGAACCATGCAATAGGCGAGTCTGTGAACGCTGGCTGCGCGGACGTCTTGTATGCGTCATGTGCGTTTTACCACTCTTTCAAAACAGCGCCTGTTCCGAGTCGTAGCGGCGAACCATCCAGTTTGCCAGCAGCACAAGCACAAATCCTACCGTGGCCTGGAAAAAGCCTGCCGCCGAAGCCAGGTTATAGTTGCCAACAGCAGTCAAAGAACGAAACACATAGGTATCGATGACATCGACCGTCGGCAGCAGCAGGCTAGAATCGCGGGTAACGTTATAAAGAAAATCAAAGTTGGCGTAAAAAATGCGGCCAATGGCCAGCAGGACATTAATGATGACCAAGGGGCGGATCAGCGGCAGCATGACATAGCGAATCTCGTGCCATTTGGAAGCTCCGTCAATGCGGGCAGCTTCATAATACTCGGGATTGATGGCCAGCATGCCGGCCAGGTAGATAATGGCGAAATAGCCGATACCTTTCCACATGCTGATCAGCACCAGGATCACAGGCCAGTATTTTGCCTCTCCATACCAGTTGATCGGCTCCAAGTTCCTCGAGGTGAGCAAACCGTTGATCATACCGTTGTCCGCATTTAGAAACGCAAATGCGAAATAGCCGACAATAACGAATGAGATGAAGTGGGGAAAGAACAGGATCGACTGGTAAAAACGCGTGACATAGTGGTCGTAGATCTCGTGCAGGAGGATTGCCAGTGCCAACGAGCCTAGCACGATCGTGAAACACAGGAAGAGAGAGTTTAGAAAGATCGTGTTAAAGATAATGCGCCAGGCGTCGCCGGTTGAGAAGAGAAACTCAAAGTTCTTGAAGCCGACCCAATCGCTGCCCCAGATACCCTGTGCGGCGCGATAGTTTTTAAACGCCAGGATCAGCCCTGGCATTGGCAGGTAGGCAAATATGAAAATCTGGACAATGCCGGGCAGCGCCATCAACAGCAGCACCCCATTGCGATTCCAGGCGCGACGAAGCCGGGCCGCAAGGCTTAAGCGCTGAGGAATCGCGGCCGACCGGTGCACTGGGGTGGCCGTGGCTGCAGGCCCAGCGGACGTCCCACTGGTCATTCAACCCCTCCGCCGGCGGCCAGTTCGGCCACGAGCTGCCGGCCGCTGCGCAGCCAGCTTGCGACCAGGCGGTCTTCGTACGGGTCGACATCCCAGGACTCGACGCCGCCGTGCGCGTCCAACCAAGTGACCATCCGCTGCACGCCCTCGCGCCAGGGTATGGTGTACTGGAAGTTCAAGTCCGTACGAGCAGCGTGCGTGTCAAAGATATTGTTGAATTGAAAGTTTTCGACGCAAATAGCTGCGTGTTTGGGCGCAGCCAGCGCAAGCACATCAGTAGGGATGTGCACCAGCTGTGGTGACGGCGCGCCGAGCGCCTCGGCGACAGCCTGGTGGTACATGTCCCATGTCATCCACTCCTCGCCTGGGGTGTGATAGGCCTTGCCAATGGTTTGTGTGTTGCCGATGGCGGCCACAAACGCACGCGCGACGTCGTCCGTGTGGCAGGCCGTCCAGAACGAGCTGCCATCGCCATGAACTACGATGGGTTTGCCCTTGCGGATGCGATCCACGTAGCTGGTCCGCCCACCGAACGAGTGCAGAGGGCCGCGCCCTTCGCCGTAGGTGTAGGCAGGGCGAATGACTGTCAGGGGAAAGTCGCCTTCGGCATAGGCGGCAAAGAGTGCCTGCTCAATGGCTACCTTGTTGCGGCTGTAGGAGTTTAAGCCGCCATAGGCCTCACTCTCCGTCACGGGGTAACGGCTGGCCGGCTTCTGGTAAACATCGACCGTGCTGCAAAAGATGAACTGGCCGATGCGCCTGCGCCAGGCGCGCACGACGCTGGGTGCGTCTGCCGGCAAATAACCAACCATGTCGACGATGCAATCAAACGCGCCAAGTTCCTGCATTTGGCGCTCGAAGGTGGGGTAGTCCGTGCGATCGCCGTGCACGGTTTGGACAGCGGCGGGTGCAGGATAAAGATCAAGCCGCCCGCGATTGTAGTGTGTCACGTCGTCGCCGCGCGCCAACAGCATACGCGTCATGGGAGCGCTGATAAGGCCGGTTCCACCGATAATCAGAATACGCATATGCTTTTCTCTGCTTGAATTAGGGAGCACGATGCGCATAACAGGGCGATGCGACGACGCCGGCATTCGAATTCTGTTCACATGAACAGATAGGCTCAAATGCACAGAAATAATGTTATCATGCCATCATGCCAAAGTCAAGTAGAGATCCGAAACACGTTTGACCTGGGTGAGGAACACCGCAATGCTTTAACACAAAAAGCAAGGGAGCAGCGTCGTCCACTCGACGCTGCTCCCTTGTCTGTGATTTTGGAGTTTGTAGCCGGGATTCTAGCCCTGCTTATCGATTGATAGCCGGCAGATAGAGACCGAACGCCCTGCCCGGCTCGTCCACCGGATCTTCATCCGTGCCGCTGAGTTCGGCGTTGTGCTTGACGCACACCACGTCATCGGCGGGCTGCAGATTGAGCTGCATGTCGCCGTCTCCCAGCAGCTCACCGACGCCGACGCCATCCACGCTGCACTCGAATGTACCCTCGACCCATGCCTCACCTGGTTTATCCTCGCTCAGGATGTAGCTTTGGTTTGGCTCCAGGTTCTCCCAAGTAGCTTCCGGCTGCTGCTTAGTGACAGTCTTAGCTTCGGCGCCGTCCAGGCGCAGAACAAAGCTCCACTGGTGCGACTCGGTTTCAGACACGAGCTTGGTTACAGTAATGCGCGCCGGCGCTAGCTTGGTGTTCGTCACTGTCACCTTGGCCTGGCCGCCATCGAGCGGAACCGTTGCCGGCGAGCTGGTAATCTGCACCGTCCAGGCACTGCCGGGGTTGGTCTCAGTTACACTGTAGGCGCCCGGGAGCAAGTTGCTCCACAGCAGCGCGCCGCCGCCAAAGCTCATGGTCTTGCAGCTGCCTGTCGGGTACGATGGGCCGCTGATACAAAGTTGGAAGGTCTTCTGGTTGTCGGGAGATGTTCCGCTCCAGGCCACGATCTTGAGAACTTCCAAGCTGCCAAGCCGGCGCGTGTTGACGACGGATGCCGCAACGTTCTCGCCATCCTCCGGCACGGTGACTGCATTAGGGGTGACAAGCACAGACCATTGCGTCCCGGGCGCCGTCTCCACCAAGCTATAGACGCCTGGCAGCAGATCGAACCAGTTGAGCGCACCGCCGTTAGGTCCGACGTTCTGGCAGTCACCCTTGGGGAATGAAGGTCCGTTGATGCATATCTGGAATGTCTGGCTGTTATCGACTGCAATGCCGTTCCAGTTCACAACCTTGCTCACGGTCAGGCTGCCATGCTTGCGCGTGTTGGTCACGCTGGCAGAGGCAGTAGCGCCATCTTCCGGCACGCTGACAGACGCGCTGCTGAGGGTGACCAGCCACTGGCTGCCTGGGTCAGCTTCGGCAATAGCATAGACGCCTGGAATCAGGTCTTTCCATGCCAATACGCCACCACTGCTGCCAACCACTTGACAGTTGCCCGTCGGGTAAGTGGGACCCTGGATACAGATCTGGAAGGACTGCTGCTCGCTCGGCGCGACGCCGTTCCAATCCACGATCTTGGTAACTTGCAGGCCCCCCAGCTTACGCGTGTTCGTGACACTTGCGGCTGCCTGGCTACCGTCGACAGGCACCGTGACGGTCCCACCCTCAGTGACAACCGTCCACTCGCTGCCGGGGTTCGTTTCCGCCACACTGTACTCCCCGGGCACCAAGTTGGTCCAGTTCAGAATTCCTCCATTGGGTCCGACATCTTGGCAATCACCGGCCGGGAAGGACGGACCCGCGATACAGATCTGGAAGCTCTGCGCCTCATTGACCTGCACTCCATTCCAATTGACAGTCTTGCTGACCTGAAGGTTGCCGAGCTTGCGCGTGTTGCTAACAGCTGCAGTCGTACCTGTACCGTCTTCCGGTACATTAGCCGGCGAGCCGGTCACTGCTACGGCCCAGGCCGTACCTGGATCGGTTTCGCTGATAAAGTACTCGCCGGGCAGCAGTTGCGACCAGTTGAGCACGCCACCCTCAAAACCGACTGTCTGGCAGTTGCCCTGCGGGTACGAGGGGCCGGCGATACAGACCTCGAAGCTCTGTGTCTCATCCGACGCGGCGCCATTCCAGTTGACCGTCTTAGTCACCGTCAAGCTGCCATGCCGGCGCGTATTGGTGACCGTGGCTGTGGCCTGGCCACCGTCTGCGGGCACTGTGGCGGGTGAGCCGGTGAACGACCTTGACCATTCGCTGCCAGGATCAGTTTCGTCGACCACATAATTCCCGGGGACAAGACCACTCCAGGTCAACACCGCTCCGGTTGCGCTCGCCGTCTTGCAGTCACCGCTCGGGAACGACGGACCACTAATACAGATTTCAAAGCTCTGTGCATCATCGACCGGGACGCCATTCCAGTTGACGGTCTTGGTCACCTGCAGGCTGCCAAGCCTACGCGTATTGGTCACGCTGGCTGCCGCCTGGCCGCCATCGGCAGGCACCGCAGCGGGCGAGCCGGCAATACCTACCTGCCATTCGCTGCCCGGCGCCGTCTCGTCGATTGTGTAGTTGCCGGGGATCAGGTTTGGCCATGCCAGAACGGCGCCATCATAGTCGGCGTCTTGACAGCTGCCGGTGGGATGGGACGGTCCCGTGATACAGATCTGGAAGCTCTTGGTTGTATCCGGGCTGACACCGTTCCAATTGACGCTCTTGGCAACCTGGAGACTGCCTAACTTACGGGTGTTGTTGACGGCCGCCGCTGCCTGGCCGCCGTCCACCGGCACGGTGGCAGGCGAGCCTGCCAATTGCACGATCCACTCGCTGCCCGGGTTGGTTTCCGTGACGGCATACTGGCCGGGGATCAGGTTGCTCCATCCCAGAACGCTGCCATCATAGTCGGCGTCCTGGCAGTTACCGCTCGGGTAGGAAGGACCGGCAATGCAGATCTGGAATGTCTTGGCCGTGACGGGCGTGACACCGTTCCAGTTGACGGTCTTGGTGACCTGCAGACTGCCGAGCTTGCGGCTGTTGCTGATGCCTGCCGCTGCTTGACCGCCATCGGCTGGCACCGCGGCAGGCGAGCCACTGATCTGTACGGCCCATTGGCTGCCTGGGTTGGTTTCGGTCACTGCATAGTCGCCAGGGATGAGACCTGACCATTGCAGGACGCCGCCATTGGCGCCTACTGGCAGACAGTCTCCGCTAGGATACGATGGACCATTGATGCAGATCGAGAACGACTGGCTGCCGTCAGGAGTAATGCCATTCCAATTCACCGTCTTGGTCACGCTCAGACCGCCAAGCTTACGCGAGTTGACCACGTCGGCCTTGGCTTCGCTACCGTCGACGGGCACGGTGGCGGGCGAACCGCTGACTTGCACCGTCCACTCACTGCCATAGTTGACCTCTTCCACAGTGTAGTCGCCGGGGACCAGGCCAGTCCACAACAGTGCACCACCACCATAACCAACCGGCTTGCAGTTGCCGCTGGGATAGGAGGGTCCGGTGATGCAGATTTCGAAGCTAGCCTGGTTATTGACAGGTACGCCATTCCACTCCACTGTTTTGGCAACTGTCAGGCTGCCGAGCAGGCGCGTGTTGATCACCGATGCCGACGTCCCACTACCGTCTTCGGGCACGGTTACCGATGCGGGGTTAACACTGGCGGACCACTCTACACCTGGGGACGGCTCAGACACGGCATATACACCGGGCAGCAGATCGAGCCAGTTGAGCGTCCCACCATTGGGGCCCACATCCTGGCAGTCGTCGTTCGGGAAGGAAGGTCCGGTGATGCAGATACGAAACTTCTGTGTCGCGTCCACCGGCACGCCATTCCAGTTCACCACTTTGCTCACGGTCAGACTGCCGCGCTTGCGCGTGTTGGTCACACCGGCAGAAGCCGTAGAGCCGTCCGCCGGCACATTGATCGAATCCGCGCCCAAGGTCACTACCCACTGGCTGCCGGGGTTCGTCTCTGACAAGGCGTATGCGCCGGGGATGAGGTTTGCCCATGTCAGCACGCCGCCATCGTAGTCAGCGTTCTGACAGTTGCCGCCAGGGAAGCTTGGACCATTGATGCAGATCTCGAATGTCTTGCCGGTATCGGGGGCGACACCGTTCCAGTCCACTGTCTTGGTGACATTGAGCCCGCCCAACTTGCGCGTGTTGCTGACCGCAGCGCTCGCCTGTCCGCCGTCAAGCGGAACACTTGCCGGCGTGCCGGTGACCTGCGTTGTCCATTCACTGCCTGGGAAGCTCTCCGTGACATTGTAGGAGCCAGGGATCAAGTTACTCCAGTTCACCTGGCCGCCCTGATAGCTCACCGTCTTGCAGTCGCCGCTCTGGTAAGAGGGTCCGGTGATGCAAATCTGGAACGTCTGGCCAACAAGGGGTGTGACGCCATTCCAGTTTACGGTTTTGGACACCTGAAGGCTGCCCAACCTGCGGCTGTTGGTCACCGTCGCGCTGCCACCGCCACCGGTCGCCGGCACGATAGCCAGCGTATCGTCGATTTCGACGGTCCAGGTCACGCCCGGATCGTTTTCGCTGACATCATACTGGCCAGGCAGAAGGTTGGTCCATGTCAAGGCGCCGCCGTTCGCCCCTACCGGCTTGCAGTTGCCAGAGGGATATGTGGGGCCGGTAATACAAACTTGGAAGCCCTGCGCCGGGTCCGCAGGTACACCATTCCAGTTGACGACCTTAGTCACAGTCAAGCTGCCACGCTTGCGCGTGTTGGTAACCGTGGCGGACGCCGAGCCGCCATCAGCGGGCACGGTCGCCGGTGCACCGGTGATCTCCACCGACCATTGAGCGCCAGGATCGGCTTCGACGACGCTGTATGTACCGGGAATGAGGTTTTCCCACGTCAGTACGCCACCTGTGCTGCCGACACTCCTGCACTCCGGCGCCGGATAGGACGGACCGGAGATGCAGATTTGGAAGGTCTTGCTGGCGTCGGGGGTAATGTCGTTCCAATTCACCGTCTTGGTAACCTGGAGGCTGCCCAACCTGCGGCTGTTGGTAACGCCAGCCGTTGCCTGCTCGCCGCTGACAGGTACCTCAGCCGGCGAACCAGCTACGTCCACCTGCCACTCGCTGCCGGGATTATCTTCGGCCACGGTGTAGTCGCCTGGTATGAGGTTATCCCAGGTGAGCACGCTGCCATCGAAGTCGGCGGATTTGCAGTCGCCCGTCGGGTAGGATGGGCCGGTGACGCAGATATTAAATGTCTTGTTCGCGTCGGGAGTGACGCCATTCCAACTCACAGTCTTGGTAACCTGGAGGCTGCCCAATTTGCGCGTGTTGGTCACACTAGCAGCGGCTTGACTGCCGTCAACAGGCACAGTGGCGGGCGTGCCGCTCACGACGATGTCCCATGCGCTGCCAGGGCTGTTCTCGCTCACTGCGTAGGCACCAGGAATCAGGTCACCCCAGGTCAGCGTGCCACCATTGGCGCCGATGCTCTTGCAGTCGCCATTGGTATATGAAGGGCCGACAATGCAGATGGTGAATGACTGATTCGGATCAGTTGGCACACCATTCCAGTTGACTGTCTTGGTGACCTGAAGGCTGCCTAGCTTGCGCGTGTTCGTGACGCTTGCAGCAGCGCCGGAACCATCCGCAGGTACGATTGCCGGCGTGCCGGCGATCTGCACTGTCCATTCGTTGCCCGGATCGTTCTCAGTCACACCGTAGCTGCCGGGGATCAGGTCATTCCACTGCAGCGTGGCGCCATCGTAGTCCGCAGGCAGGCAGTTGCCGCCCGGGTAGGAAGGGCCAGTAATGCAGATCTGGAAGATCTTGGTCGTGTCGGGCGAAACACCACTCCAATCAACGACCTTAGCGACGGTCAGGCTGCCGCGCTTGCGCGTATTGGTTATCGACGCCGTGGCAGTTCCGCCGTTGACTGGCACGCTGGCCGTGGCGCCATCTCCGGCGACAGACCATTCGCTGCCAGGCGCAGTTTCGGAGACGATGTAGTCGCCAGGGATCAGCCCGCTCCAAGATGAGGCGCCGCCGCCGAAGCCAACTGTCTGACAATCGCCATTGGGGAAGGATGGACCTTTGATGCAAACCTCAAAGGTCTGGTTTTCATCAGGATCGACGCCGTTCCACTGCACGTACTTTGTCACGTCCAGCGCGCCGAGCTTGCGCGAGTTGATCACGGAGGCGCTGGTGCCGGTTCCATCGCCGGGCACTGTCACCTGTACATTGCTGATGGTGACCGTCCACTCGCTGCCGAGGACGGATTCCGACACGCTATAGCTGCCGGGAACCAAGCTGGACCAAGTCAACGCGCCGCCTTCAAAGCCAACAGGCCGGCAGTTGCCGTTGGGATACGACGGGCCGCTGATGCAGATTTGAAAGGTCTGGTTTGGATCGGGTGTGATGCCGTTCCATTCAACAACCTTGGTGACGGTCAGGCTGCCACGCTTGCGTGTGTTGGTGACCGAGGCAGTGGTCGTTGAGCCGTCGCCCAGTACAATGGCGGGTGTACCACCAATCGTGCTTGACCACTGGGGGCCGGGAGACGGTTCTGTTATTGCGTAACTGCCGGGGAGCAGGTTACTCCATGTCAATGGACCACCGTTGTACGTAGCTGTCTGGCAGTTACCGCTCGGGTAGGAAGGTCCGTTGACACAGATCTGGTAGGTCTGCGCCGGGTCAGGCGTGCTGCCGTTCCAGTCCACTATCTTTTCGATCTGCAGGTTGCCCAGCTTGTGCGTGTTCGTGACATTGGCCGTGGCTGTGTCGCCATTGGCCGGGACGCTGACCGCAGCCGCGGGCAGCTGAACGACCCACATGTTGCCGGGATCGGTTTCAGTCACACTGTAGTTACCGGGGATGAGACCATTCCAACTAAGCACGCCGCCGTTGGGACCGATCGTCTGACAGTCGCTGCCGGGGTGACTCGGGCCTGTGATGCAAACCTGGAAGGTCTGGTTAGGGTCAGATGCAATTCCGTTCCAGTTGACGGTCTTGGTAACCTGGAGGCTGCCTAGTTTGCGCGAGTTGAGCACCGAGGCCGAGGCAACTGGTCCGCCGCTGACGACGGCAGCCGGTGAACCGCTGATGGTGGTCGTCCACGTGGGGCCGGCATTCGTTTCACCGACGGCATAGGCGCCCGGAACAAGGTTGGTCCAGTTCAGAGCCCCGCCCTGATAATCGATTATCTGGCAGTTGCCGGCTGGGTAAGATGGGCCTGTTATGCAGATCTCGAAGGTCTGGCTGGTGTCGACAGCAATATCTTGCCAATCGACTACCTTGGTCACAGTCAAGCTGCCGCGTTTATACGTATTCGAGACCGTAACGTTGGCTGTAGTTCCGTCTGTGGGAACGGTGGCAGGCGTACTCGATATAGCCACCGCCCACTCGTTCCCAGGATTGGTTTCTGCAACGCTATAACTGCCGGGGAGCAGGTTGCTCCAAGTCAACAAGCCGCCGTTATAACCGGCCGTTTTGCAGTTAGCAGTAGTGTAGGAGGGACCGGTGATACAAATCTCAAAGATCTTGGTGGTGACGGGTGTCACGCCGTTCCAATCCACGACCTTGTTCACGGCCAGGCTGCCCAACTTGCGAGCGTTGGTGATCGTGACGCTGCCCGTACCGTTGGCGGCGACACTCACCGAGCCGGCACTGGCGCTGACGGTCCAAGCACTGCCAGGGTCAGTTTCCACCACGTTGTAGACACCGGGCAGCACATTGCTCCAGGTCAGCGTGCCGCCGTTATAGCCAGCGGTCTGGCAGTTGGGTGTCGGATAGGAAGGGCCGGTCGCGCAGATTTGGAAGATCTGGCTTGTGTCGGGCGAAATGCCATTCCAATTGACGGTCTTGGTCACCTGCAGCGTACCGGTCTTGCGCGTGTTGGTGATGGTGCAGACGACGTCGCTGCTGTCCGCTACACTGAGCGTGAGTGGGCCGGCGCTCGAGCCAGATGCCACGATAGTGCCGGTCCCGTTGAGATCGCGACATTGGATGGTGGTGGTGTAGTCGGCGAGATTGGTCGTACCTGAAGCAGATTCGCTGACCGTGTGGCTGCCGGCACTGCTGACAACTCGCTCACCGGTCGTACCGCCATTGCCAACCGCAGATGCGTAGACGGTGCTATCGATCAGCAGGTTAAAGAGTCCCGAATCATTGGTCGGATTGAGTGCCTTGCGCACCTCCAGCTTGCCTGTATTGGCCTTGTACGTGACACAATCGGCGGGATCGGAGTTGGGCTGCTGCGAAGAGTAGGAGCAGACGTCAACCAGGGTAGCTGTGGCGCTGTTACCAAAGTCGGACATGCTGACCGTGCAGAAGCCGACAGTGTCTTGCGGATAGAAATCGCCGGTTGGAAATGGATCGACAGGCACTGCAGCTGTGCCTTGTACATTCGCACTGCAGGTTGACGTGCCTGTTAGCTGAGTGGGTCCCGAACAGCGATCCGTACGAGCGTCGGTGCAGCTGTAAAGCCGACTGCTTTGATAAGTAGCCGGGTCTGATCGCACCGTGATGCAGAGTGAATAATTGGCGTTCCCATCGCCATCGGTGTCATATAGGCTGCACGCGTCGCCGGTGTTGCCGCCGGTCCAGCCCGTCCAGTCCCACTGCCATTTTATCCCTATCGTGGCAGGCAACCCGGCCGGATCAGAGCACATCCTCGTCAGATCTCTTTGCCCCGAGATATCGTTGGCGCCGCCAGAGTCTACAACGCAGGTCTCAACTGCAGACGCAACCAAGGCGGTGGAAAAGGTCAGGCCGATGAGGATGAGCAACCCAGCGACCAAAAATATGGGGAAACGCATATACTGCATGGCCGCATTTGAGGGTGCGGCGACCGCGCGGGATGGCACTGGCATACATGTCTCCTCGAACCCTTTGTGAGGCTCGCCAATTAAGTAAGATCTGTTCTATTTATTTTTGGCTGCAGCGAGGCATCGATGAAGTAGAAGTGCTGGAGCGAAGAACGTTCAGTTAGCGCTCCCTGTGCTTCCCATGCGCTGTATCTGGGGCCGGAAGGTGTAGGAGTGCGTCGAGCAGTAACTATCGCTGCTCTAAAGCTAACACAATTAGAGAGGAACGGAAGAGGAATAACCTTGCAGTTTGCTTACCGGCTACGATGCAGGGTCTTTAGTACACCCACTGCATGCTATGCTCTTGCCAGTTGCTGATGTCGCCGGTGAGGGGCGCCACGATGTGTTCCAGCCCGCCGTCGCTGGGCATGGCCCAAATCTTCCAGCCGCCGTCGCGATTTGAGGCGTACGCTATCCAGGCGCCGTCGGGGCTGACGACCGGCAAGACATCCAGTGCAGCATTATTGGTCACGCGCGTGACCTGGCCGCTGCCGATTTCCAGGCGATAGATCTCATAGTTGCCGTCGCGGCCACTGCTCATGAAGACGACAAACCTTCCATCAGGCGACCAGCTGGGGCGATTGTCGTCCGGCACCGTCGTCAGCGGCGCACGATTGCTGCCGCTGCTGTTCATGCTCCACAACCCGCAGTTGTTGCCCGATTGGTCACAGCCGCGGAAGGCAATCACATCGGCTGTGGGATGCCAACTGGGCGCCTCGCCGTAACCAAGCGTATCGGTCCCGCCGTCGTTTTCTGCCCACACCAGATAGATGCGCCAGCGCCGGTCGCCCTCACGATTGGAGGCAAAGGCCACGCGGCTGCCCTGTGGATTCCAACTGGGGGCGCTGTCTTCAGCGTACTGCGAGAAGCGCAGCATCAGCCCGGTGTCGGGATCATACGAGCTGATACCGCCCATGTTGCCGCGCTGGTTGTGGAAGGCCAGCCGCGTACCGTCGGCGCGCAGCGCCGGCTGCGCGGCATCCTGCAGCAGTTGTTGGGCCGGCGTTTCTTTGCCCACTACCTGCTGCATGACCATTTGGCCGCCTGTAACGGTGTCATTGGACGAGTAGAGTATGCGGCCGATGGCAGGGCCACCACCCGTATTGTAAGCGGTAGCCGACGTAACGCCGGTCATCGCCCCTGCTACTGCATCCGTCACAGGACCGGTCACCGCGCTGGTGACTCCACCGGTCACTGCGCTGGTTGTCGTCGTGCGCCCGCTCGCGTCAACTCCCAACGCCAGATTGCCAACCTGGTCACACTGCAGCTGGGCGGTATTGCGCTTTTGTGCCAGGTCTACCTGGTTGCGCACCGAAAGGGCTGATTCATATTCGTCGAGCGCCAGGCACCACTGCTGCTGCTCAGCCAATTGATCGGCGTAGGAAGCATGCGCATCCTGCAGGCGCGCCTCGACATCGCGGTACTGCGGGTCTTCCGTGTACAGCGTCTCCAGCAATTCAATAGCACGTGGCCAATCGGCGTCCGAGTAGGTCAGCACGTCCAAATAGGACATGATGAGCTTGCGCTCACGTTGCACTTCTACCGCATCGGGACGCAACAACAGTGCCTTTTCATAGTACTGCAGTGCACCCTCCAAGCTGTCTTGGTTCTCTTGTTCAACCGCCAGGCTCGTGTACGTCTGGTAGAGAAGATCGGCTACCTCGTCACTACGATAGAGCGGGTCCACTCTTTGCAGCGACGTGAGATTGACCAACGCCTCCTGCCAGCGTCCGGCACTCACAGAGACTTGCGCCGCATCCCAGTAGGTAAGCGCCTGTGACTGGTTGGTCGGAGTCGGCGCGACAGTCGCCGCCGGTGTCACTGCGCCGGCGGTCTGTGCTGTGGTGCCTGTCGTCGCCGTAACTGCCGCCATAGCGGCAGCGCCAGCGGCATCTGTTTGGCCGGCGGTCTGCGTACCTTGGGCGGGCTCGGCCAACGGCGACTGCTCGCTATTGGCAGCAGTAGCGGCAGCAATGGCGCCGCCCTGCGCTAACGTGAGCAGGTTTTTGATGCCTAGCTGAGCGATATCATTGCTGGGATCCAGCACCAAGACCTTCTGGTAGGCATCAAGCGCGGACTGCAGGTTGCCTTCTGCCTGGGCATCGGTGGCCTGCTGCAAGGCGATGCCTATCTGTTGTCGTCGTTGAATTTCAATCTGTTGCTGGCCGGCCTGGATGCCAAGCACAACCGAGATGATCAGAATGGATGCGGCCAAGATCGTGACCGCTCCAATGATGCCCCAAGCCCATGTCGGAAATCGCGACTCATTATTCATGCATCTATACCTAACGCGGGCGCCACGCCAGCGCCCCCCTTCCCTGCAATTCCACGCGCTGAATCCATCTACTTTGTAACCAGCAAGGGGGCACCGGCGTTGTCCTGCACTTGTACTGTCAGCGTCACGCCGGATGAATTGACGACATTCTCGTCCAAAGGCAAATCGGCGACAAACGGCGCATCCGGCAGCGAAACAAATGACGCACGCGCCACGTCAACGCCGCCGGCCGACACAACCACGAAACCGCGCGTCGGCTGTGTGGGGTAGAAGCCTACCCGCACATGATCACCATGCCGTTCCCATGTCAGTGCTCCCTGTTCGTTGGCCTGCGTGATGGCACCGATACCGTGCACGGCGTACCAGCTTTCACTCCACTGTACTGATTCTCCGGCGGGAAGTGCTACTTGGTCGGCAAAGGTGGGCGCCAACCCGCCGTGCAGTTCTACATACGAGGAGCCATCGGTAGTGTAGTAGTTGGTGTCGAGCGGGTGTTGCCACCCCAAGGCAAAGACCTTGCTGCCGCGCGCGCTGACGTCGGGAAAAACACGCACGACTCCGGCATCCTGAATGGGATCGTAGACGGCAACAAAAGGGCCATGTGCGGCCGGCCATTCAAAAAAGCCAAGATACTGGTCCCAGTTACCCAGGCGACTTAAATCGCGGCCGTTGTCCCAGGGCCAGGTCAGGGTGTGCCCGAGGCCGGGCAAAGCCCTATCGTCGGTGCTGTGCACGGCAACGCTGGTGGAAGGGATGATAAAGCGCGTCTCCGCGCTGGGAGTGTTGTTTTTGCCCGGAGCGAGGGCTGCACTATGCCAATAGGCGAAACGCACAGGCTGGCTGCTCACATTGGTGATGGTTGGCGTTACGGTAAAGGCAGCTTCGCCGGCAGCCAAACGGATTTTGATGCTTGCCTCAACATACTGCCCAGCGCGCGGCAGCGCCAACGTGACGGCCGCCTGTTGTCCATCGTTTTGTGACGACGTGACGTCCCAACTTGTTCCCCAGGCATAGCCATGCTCCGACACCGGCAACCCCCATTCGAGGCCGCCCAGCGCAAACCAGCCTTGCATGTTCTCTGGACCCCAGGGAGAGGGCATTACCACGGGGTTATGATAGAAAAGGTCATTGCCTGTGGATTTCTCGATCACACGCCAGAGACGTCCGCCCAGTTCAGGCAGGATGATCAGGCGCAGATACTCGTTTTCGAGTACGACTGTTTTGTAGGCGCGCGGTTGGGGCTGTGGCGCCTCCGCACGGAAGCGATCGTAGTCAAAACGCTTAAAGTGCCAGTTGTACTGCGGGTCGTAGGCGTCGCTCTGGTAGCGCTCATAGGGAAACGTAGGCAGCATGACGGTTCCCTCATAGAGTTGTACTCCAGCGGGCGCGGGCTGCTTTGGCTTTGGCGGGAAGGGGGCGGCGACGCCAACGCGAACAGGCGCCAAACCGAGCGCGGTCAGAAGCAACATCCCTACCAAGAACAAGCTTAGGCCGTACGGCCTACGACAATGAAAACGGCACATCACCTGATTATAGCCCCGTCAGGCGGCAAAAGGCGATTTTCATGCCGGCGTTTTGCCATTGTAAACCCAGTAAATGCCGCCCAAGACCAGTGCACCGCCGGCAAGTTGGCCGAGCGTAGGCATCTCGCCCAGTATCGGTATGGCCACGAGCGTGGTCACGACCGCCTGCGACAAGAGGGTGACAGAGACGCGTGTGGCGGGGATGTGGCCGAGCGCGTAGTTGATCGAGAGCCAGCCGCCCACCTGCGAGATAAGGCCAAGCGCCAGCAGCGCCAGCCACTGATTCGGCGCATATCCTAGCAGCGGCTGGCGGAAGAGGAGAGCGGCGATCAGCAGCAGAATGGCGCCCGTGCCCACCGAGATCGCCATAAAGCTGACGGTGTCCATGGCCGCGCGCACGTGTTGGGTGGTAAGCAGATAGGCGGCGTAAAACAGGCTGGCGCCGATGGCCATCAGGTTGCCCAGGTTGTTGCCGTCAAGCCGGAGTCCGCTGCCGCCTACGATCAGGACCATGCCGGCGAGGGCGACAAACAGTCCCAGCCAGAAGTTGGCGGTCAGCCGCTCGTGCAAAAATAACCAGGCAGCCAGGCCCACCCACAACGGCGCATTGTTCGCCAACAGCGTGGCGACGCCCGCACCTGTCAGCAGCAGCGACGCATTCCAAAGCACCAGGTCGATCACAAAGAACACCCCACCGAAAAGGGTGGCGCGCAAAATCGAGGGCGCCGGCAATGGGGGCCGGCGCAGCAGCCACAAAGGGACCAGCACCAGGCTGGCGAAGAAAACACGATAGAAGGCAGACACGACGCCGGGCGCAGCGGCGATCTTTACAAAGATGGCCGAGAGACCGATGCACAGGACCCCAAAGGCGAGGGCGAGGTAGGCTTTCCAGTTTGAATAAGGTGCAGCAGGCACAGCGTTGCGCTTTCGTTCTAGAGTCAGGGCAATTCGATATGGCGCAGACGTGTACATTCATGCCTGGCTCGCTCCACTACTACTACATCGGCAATCAAGTTACTGATGTAGTTACTGATGTACCAGCGGAAGCGAGCCAGGCACGCAAGAGGCTCCCCAGCGAGGGCAGCCAGGCGGTTCTATATCCGCACTAACTCTTCGATCCCGGCAGCGGCGCGCAGTTCTTCGGCGCGATCGACATTCTCCCAGGGAAGGGAGATATCGTCGCGGCCAAAGTGGCCATAGGCAGCCGTCTGGCGGTAGATCGGCCGGCGCAGGTCCAGGTCGCGGATAATTGCGCCCGGCCGCAGGTCGAAGTACTGTTGAATGAGGTCGGCGATTTTGTGGTCGTCGATGCGACCGGTGCCGAAAGTCTCGACGTTGACGCTGAGTGGCTTGGCTACACCGATCGCATAGGCGAGTTGGATCTCGCAGCGGGTAGCAATACCGGCGGCTACAATGTTTTTCGCCACCCAGCGGGCGGCGTAGGCGGCACTGCGGTCTACCTTGGTGCTGTCCTTGCCGGAGAAGGCGCCGCCGCCGTGACGGCCCATGCCGCCGTAGCTGTCGACGATAATCTTGCGCCCGGTCAAGCCGGCATCGCCCATTGGCCCGCCAACAACAAAGCGGCCGGTCGGATTGGTAAAGATGCGCATGTCTTTGTCCACCAGGTGACCGGGCAGCACAGGATCGATCACGTTCTCGATCAATGCCTCGCGAATCTCTTGTTGGGTGACATGCGGGTCGTGCTGCGTGCTGATCAAGACGGTGTGGATACGCTTTGGCTTGCCGTACGAATACTCCACCGTGACCTGCGTCTTGCCGTCAGGGCGCAGCCAAGGCAGGATGCCCTGCTTGCGCACTTCAGACAGGCGGCGCGCAAGTTTGTGCGCCAGGAAGATGGGCATCGGCATGAGCGTTGGGGTCTCATCGCAGGCGAAGCCGAACATCATACCCTGGTCGCCAGCGCCTACAGCCTCGATCTCATCGTGCATCTCGCCCGTCTTGTGTTCCAAGGCTTCGTTGACGCCCAACGCGATATCAGGGCTTTGCGAGGCAATGGCGATCTGTACGCCGCAGGTATTGCCGTCAAAGCCCTTGTCACTCGAATCAAAGCCGATATCCTTGACCACCTGGCGCACCAGGTCGTCAAAGTTGACAAACGCGCTGGTGGTAATCTCGCCCAGGCACAGCACAAACCCGGTCTTGATTGCCGTCTCGCAAGCCACGCGTGCCATGGGGTCCTGTGCCATAATAGCGTCCAGCACGGCGTCGCTGATTTGGTCGCACATTTTATCCGGATGGCCTTCCGTCACGGATTCGCTCGTGAACAGCAAGCTTGGCGAAGTCATAAAGGTGCTCATCTGTTTTTTCTCCTAGTGCCCGGTCCCCAAGCTCCACTCGTTCAAGTAGTGCTCCTGCTCCGCCGTCAAAGTGTCGAGCTCGACGCCCATCGCCTTGAGCTTGAGCCGTGCAATCTCGCGGTCGATGTCCAGCGGTACATCGTAGACCTCGCCCTTGAGCTCGCCGCCCTTCTTTAGAATATACTCGGCAGCCAGAGCCTGGTTGGCGAAGCTCATGTCCATCACGGCACTGGGGTGCCCTTCGGCGGCGGCCAGGTTGACCAGGCGACCTTCACCCGCCACATAGATGCGGCGACCACCTGGGAGCGTATACTCGTCCAGGAAGTCACGCACGCGCGTGATCTTGGTCGCCCGCTCCGTCAGCGACTTCATGTTGATCTCGACGTCAAAGTGACCGCTGTTGGCGACAATGGCGCCGTCGCGCATACGCTCCAGATGATGCGTGTCGATGACATGGATGTCGCCGGTAGCACTGCAGAAGATATGGCCGACCTCGGCCGCTTCGGCCATCGGCATCACGCGGAAGCCGTCCATAACCGCTTCCAGTGCGTGCAGCGGGTCGATCTCGGTGACGATGACATTGGCGCCCATACCGCGCGCGCGCATGGCAATACCCTTACCACACCAACCATAGCCGCCGACGACGAAATTCTTGCCGGCCAGCAATACGTTGGTAGCGCGGATAATGCCGTCGATCGTGCTCTGCCCTGTGCCGTAGCGGTTGTCAAAGAAATGCTTGGTCTGCGCGTCGTTGACGGCGATCACCGGGAACTGCAGTTTGCCCGCCGCAGCCATGGCGCGCAGGCGGATGACGCCGGTTGTGGTCTCTTCGGTGCCGCCGATCACGTTCTCCAGCAGGTTGCTGCGCTGGGTGTGCAGCATCGCAACCAGGTCCATACCGTCGTCCATCGTGATATTGGGCTTGACGTCGAGCACGCTGTTGAGGTGGCTGTTGTACTGGTCCACCGATTCGCCCTTGATGGCGTAGACCGGCATCTCATAATAGGCCACCAGCGCGGCAGCAATATCATCCTGGGTGCTCAGCGGATTGGAAGCGCACAGGGCCACCTCGGCGCCGCCGGCGAGCAGGATGCGCATGAGATTGGCGGTTTCGGCGGTGACATGCATTGCCCCAGCCAGGCGCACACCCTTAAACGGCTGCTCCTTCTTAAAGCGCTGCTCCAGCAAGTCGAGCACGGGCATTTCCTTGGCAGCCCACTGCATGCGGAAGCGGCCACGCTCGGCCAGCTTGATATCCGCAATGTCGTAGGCGCCTTCTTTACTTGTGACACTCATAGCGTTTGTTTCTCCTTAAGAACGCGAACCACGTTACGGTTCCCCTTGCCTTCAAAAAAGGGAACATGAACGATAAAGCCGTGGGCCAAATACAGCGCTTGCGCGCCGGGGTTGCGTTGGTCCACGTTGAGCACAATGGTTGTTACAGCATGATCCAGCACCATACCATGCATGGGGCGCAAGTCGGCTTACGAGTCATGCAACCTGTCCCAGGCGCAGCAGCCGCGGCTCAGTGCCGAAGTTGTCGGCGTAGCGCTCACTCAATTCTGCCAGCGTAAACACATGCGATGTCGTCCCAGCATGTTCCAGGGCATACGCACTGCATAGGGAGCCGACGCGGCCGCATACCTCCCACGGCAGGCCCGCGAGCAGTGCTGCAAACAGGCCGCCCCGGTAGGCGTCGCCGGCCCCGGTTGGATCTACCGTGCGCACCAGGCGCACCGGCGGAATCTCATAGACCCTGTCCGCAACGTAGATCAGGGACCCGTCCTTGCCCAAGGTGTTGACCAAGACGTTGACCTCGCCGCGGATATCATCCAGGCCCCAGCCGGTCTTTTTCTCGATCATGCCGAGCTCATATTCATTGCAGAGCAGGTAAGCGGCCCCCGGAATACTGGCTGCCAGATCTTCGCCGCTGAGGCGAGCGATCTGCTGACTCGGATCATAGGCATAGGCAATGCCGAGCCGGCGGCACTCTTCCGCGTACTTGAGCATTGCCAGCGGGTCATTGGGACTGATCAGCACGATCTGGCTATCGGCCAGCCCCTGATCCTCCAGGCTGTAATTACGTGCCTGGGCCATGGCGCCTGTATAGAAGATAGCAATTTGGTTTTCTTCCAGGTCACTTCCCACAAAGAAAGATGCAGTATACTCACCTTCTATTGCGACAATGTGGTCGGTGCGCAACCCCTTCTCTTCCATCCAACTCCGGTAGTCACCAAAATCCTGACCCACAGTGGCAAACACAATCGGATCTGCTCCCAGCAGCTTCATCGTGTAGGCGACGTTGGCAGCCACCCCACCGCGCTCGCGGCGCAGCGAATCTGCCAAAAAGCTGAGGCTGATCTTGTCGAGCTGGTCGGGCAGAATATGGTCGCGATAGAGACCTGGATAGTGCATGAGGTAGTCGTAGGCTACCGAGCCGGTAATGACAAAGGACATGATCGTTCCTTTTTGCAGCCCGTTTAAGGCCTTGGTTCTTCGTTAGTACGCCAGCGTGTCAGCCCGGCCGGCATCTGCATCAGCGCCAGACGTTCGATGAGCAGGGAGGAATCCTCGCTGGCGAGAAACAGTTGGCGATGCTGTGGCCGGACAAACCCCTCCCTGACGGACAGGTCAATCCATTGCAGCACAGGATCGAAATAGCGATTGATATTCAGGAGACCGATCGGCTTGCGGTGAATACCAAGTTGGCCCCAGGTGATTGCCTCGAACAGTTCGTCCATCGTGCCAAACCCGCCGGGCATGGCAATGAAGGCGTCGCTATGCTCGTTCATCAGCGCCTTGCGCTCATGCATTGTCTGCACCACGATCGTCTCGCCAATGCTGTCGCCGGCCATCTCGCGCGTGGTAAGGGGCTCAGGAATAATGCCGAGCACATCGCCGCCACGCTCGTGCACCGTGCGCGCTAAAATGCCCATCAGTCCTACGCTGCCGGCGCCGTACACTAACCGGATTCCGCGGCTGACCAGTTCACGTCCCAGTGTTTCGGCTGCCAGGCGGTACATATCCTTGCTGCCCGTACTTGCGCCGCAAAACACGCAGATACTATGGATTTGGTTCATCAATACCTCTTTGCGTCAATGTCCTCTGCGCCTTTGCGTTACTGTCTTTTGGCACGATTCGCCAACACGCGCGCCTCGGCCGCTGACTTGGCGCGGCGCAGCGTGATCGCAAAGGGTGGGTAACAGACCCCTTCCTCGGTAATGATGGCGGTCAAGTACTTGTGGGGGGTCACATCAAAGGCCGGGTTGTAAACCGGCACGTTCTCCGGTGCAATGTTGACGTCGCCGACGTGCGTTACTTCACGGCTGTCACGCTCTTCGATCGGAATGTGGTCGCCGTCGGGCAAGTTCATGTCGATGGTGCTGGTGGGGACAACGGAATAGACGGGGATGCCGTTCTCACGCGCCACCACGGCCAGCTTATAGCTGCCGACCTTGTTGGCCACATCGCCGTTGGCTGCCACGCGGTCGGCGCCGAAAATGACGGCGTCCACCTTGCCCGTGCGCATCAGGTGGCCGGCGGCGTTGTCGGCGATCAGATGCATGGGAATTTCGGCGCGCATCAATTCCCAGGCTGTCAGGCGTGCACCTTGCAGGCGCGGGCGCGTCTCGTCGACCCAGACGTGGATGTGCTTTCCTTGTTCCTGGCAGGCAAAAATCACGCCGAGCGCCGTGCCGAAATCCACGGCGGCCAGCGCCCCGGTATTGCAGTGGTGCAGGAGGTTTGCCCCGTCCGGAATCAACTCTGCGCCATGAAAGCCCATACGCCGGTTGATATCTACATCCTCGTCGGCCAACGCCTCGGCTTCGGTCAGCAGCAGCAGCCGCAGGTCCGCCACAACGTCGATCTGGCTATGCTCGGCTAACTCCAGCATGCGCGCTGTGGCCCAACTCAGGTTGACGGCGGTCGGACGGGCGTCGTCCAGCGTGCGCTTGGCGGCCGCCAGGTCGGCCAGAAGTTGCGCACGATTGGCGGCCTGGCTCTGCATGGCTGCCACGACCATGCCATAGGACCCTGTAGCGCCGATAGCCGGCGCCCCGCGCACAACCATGTCGCGAATGCTAAAGGCCACTTCGTCCACCGTTGAAAATTCGGCAATCACAAATTGCCCCGGCAGCAGCCTCTGGTCGATCATCTTGACGCGGCCGTCTTCCCAAAAAACTGTGCGCATGCCTTTTCTCCCCAATAGAAAAACCCTCCAGGCTCAATACCCGAAGGGTCAATGGCGTCGATCTATGCGCGATCGAGGTCACTCCCACTGGGTATGAGCGGTGCGCATCTGCCAAAGCGACCAAACGTTTTGGCACGTGTGGTCGGCATTCTTCTGGCTATGCACACGGCAACCGGAAACCGGGACTCCAGTGGGTTGCGCCATCCGGCAACACCGGAGGGCAAATGTGTTTTTTGAAGGCGGCGCGTGCGTGATGCACCTGCGCGCCAATCGATCGGGTAGGGTAGCGCAAGAAGGGGGTGCTGTCAAACAGCCGCCGCCGTGTGATAAAGATCAAGCCCATGCGCCGTTGCAGCCTGTGGAGGGAACACGGCGGGCCCTATGGGAGCCCGCCGTGCTGTGTGTATCCTACTCGTTGCCTGAGATATACGGCAGGATGCTGCGGATCGAGAAGGTATCGTCGAGGTCGACGATCATAATCGCTTCCGGCTGCTGGGTAACCGGAGTGGTCTGTCCCTGGTTGTTGGTGGCAGTCGCTTCAAACTCGTAAATGCCATTGCCGAGACCGATAGGATATGGGGCGCTTGAAAAACTGCCATCAAACGTCTGCCAGACCTGCCACGGCTGCAGTTCCTGACCTTGCAGGTTGAAGACACGCGAGTAGATCGTGTACGACGTGATCGTCGTTCCCGGCGGCGTGCTGCCCGTCCAATTGAGGGTAAACGACGTCGTCACCGGCGAGGTCGAGTTGATGATGTCGGGATTGAACGGCGTGACGCGTGCAGTGGGGTAGAGAACTATTGTCGTCACCGCCTGGGCCGAGGTGGGATATGAGCCAACATTGCCCAATGTGTCGCGTGCCCGTACCCGGAATCCGTAGGTCACGTCGTTCTGCGCATTGGTAAATTGGTACGAGGTCTGCGTAGTTGCAACCAGCAGATCGGTCCAGGGGCCGCTGTTAGCCTGGTATTGCACGTCATAGCCGGCGACACCGACGGGGGTGCTGCCGGGAGTCCAACTAAGCGTAAAGCTCGAGCCGTAGGTATAGGTGGGGAGTGGCGCCACGTTGACCGTCGGGGCCTGCGACACGATGATTGTATAGGTTGTCGGCCCGCTGGGCGTCTTTTCGACGTTGCCGGCGTTGTCGTCCGCCCAGGTGCGGAAATCGACCACCGAACCATTTGGGGCAAAGTTGTTAAAGGTCGCCGACGTCTCGGTTGTGCTCTTCCAATCCACCCACGCACCGCCGTTGATGCGGTACTGCACGTGGTGTTTACGAATACCGGAGGGCTGGCAGCCGCTGGGCGCCAGGTCTTGCCCCCCCCAACTGGCGGCAAAGACGCCGGGCGAATACTGTGGCAGGCCGTTCATGAATGTGGCCGGGGCCAGCGTATCGCACTCGTAGTTGACCAGCAAATAGGGCGCAGAGCCACCGTACTCGCGCGAGCGGAAGATACGAGCACGGCCTTGAGATGGATCCTCTTCGCCAATGACCATAATGCCGTTGTTGCCTTGGCCGTTGACCCACTGCTGCACCTGGCTGGTGAGATCGAAGCTTGCCCAGCCTGGGTTTGAGCCAACATTGCCCAATGTTGACTGGCTGCCGCCGATGCCGGCAGCATTGTTCCATGTTGCATCACCTTCACTCCAACTCTGCGTGGCGCGCGCATAGTTGAGCTGCATGCCGCCGTCGTTGTTTGGCAGTGAAAAGTCCAGGTACATGAACAATTGCGCGCCGTAAATCTTGGAATTGCTGGGAATGCTGCTAAGGCTGAACCGGATGAGCGGGCGCACGGCGCCGAAATTGGCATACCAACCTGTGTCAAGGTTGCTAAGGCCGCCAAAGTTCGTGTTTGGCTGATTGCTGGCAATAAAGGTGTCTCTGCTCGCGGTGATCTGGACTGTCGTGCCCAAAGGCGCTGTCTCGCCGGCGGGCTCTACGATTTCCGTCGGAGCAGAAGGCTCGTCCTCGCCATCCTGCGCCAAAGCGCCCACCGGCAGTGCAAGCTGGGCCCACAGAATAGCCAACACCAGCAAGAGCGGCCCTACTACGCGCAGACCCCATCTAATTCGCACCTGAATGCGCTGTTGCATGTCGTTCTCCTATCGAAAAATATACGATACAACACCAGCCTGGTCGGGGGCACCAAGCTGGCGCACTACCCCAAATCAATTGCCGCTAACGTAGGCAAAGTAGAGTTGGGTCCGCACAGTGTCGGCCATATCTACAATCGCGCCTCCGCGCCCAAATTGAGCCAACGGACTGCTCAGGTTCGTCTCCTGGCCCAGATTGTTGACGGCGGTAACGTCGAAGAAATACGTACCGTCGCCAAATCCCAGTTGCAGCCACGGGAACAGGGCGCCGGTAGTGGCGGCATTAAACGAGCTCCAGAGCAGGCGCGGCCCGTTGTTGTAGCTGTAGTAGACGTTAAACTGCTGGATGGAGGTGCCCGGCGCCGCAATTCCTTGCCAGCTGAGCTCGATCGTCTGCGTGACAGGCAAGCCCGGCTGGATGAGGTTGGGGCTGATGGGATTGAGCAGCACGACCGGGAAATCCAACACCACGGTCTCTTCCTGTGGCGTCTGCGACCACGGCTGCACGTTGCCCACACGATCGGTGGCGCGCACGCGGAAGCCGTAGACCTGCCCCGCCTGGGCGCCCGTCACCTGGAAGCTGGTGGCCAGTGTGTTGCTAACCAGTGGCTGCCAGGAGCCATTGTCGAGCGTGAATTCCACGTCGTAAAACGCAATCCCCGACAGGTTGTCAGAGCCCGACCACCCGACGAGGAACGCAGACGAGTTCTGAACCGGCGCCAGTGGGTTCATCGTGGCAACCGGCGGCTGGGAATCGATCGTCGTGGCCGCCTGTGCCACGGAGGTATACTGGCCGATATTGCCGGCACGGTCGGTGGCCCGCGCGCGGAACTCGACAAATGCGCCGTTGGACGCAAGGTTGCGGAAACCAAAGTCGGTTGATTCAGTGCGCGTGCGCCACGTAACCCAGCTGCCGCCATTGATGCGGTACTGCACATCGTAATTGGCTATACCGCTGGGCTGGCAGCCGCTGGGCGCAAAGTCTTGGCCGCTCCAGAAGACGCGAAATTCTCCGGGCGAGAACTGCGGCAGTGTTTGAACGGTGGCTGTAGGCGGCACGGTGTCGCAGTTGGTCGTGAAGTCGACGACCAGGCGCGGGGCATCGCCTGTCTCACGCGAGCGGAAGGCACGCCAACGCCCGCGCGAAGGCACCTCATCGCCGGTAATAATGACGCCGAAATTGGGCTGCGCGCCGCTCAACCACGCCTGCAGCACGCTACGAGCGTCGCCACTCTGCCAGCCAATCGTGCCTGGCACCGAACCGAGTGGCAGCGAGTCGCCACCCAAAAAGTTGGCATTGTTCCAGGTGACGCCCGATTCGCTCCACCCTTGGGTCAAGAACTGGGCGCGAAAGTCCATGTTGCCGTCGCCTACCGGTACGACCTGTGTCTGGAACAGTTCCCAACGGGCACTGTTAATCACGGCATTGCGCGGAATCGAAGCAAGATCAAACTGCAAAAGGAAGCGCATAGCCTCTTGGCCGCCTATCTGCCAGCCAAGGTTGAGGTTCGGTGCGGAACCGAAGTTCTGATTTGGGAACGCCGACGAAATATAAGCGTCCTGTCGGGCCGGCAGCACTACCGTCTGCGTGACCGCCCCGGGTACGTCTGCCGCGGCGGGCGCGGTCGAGTCCGGCGCCGGTGCTGCGCCGGGCGCATCATCCTGGGCCAACGCGCTTGTTGGCACCAGGGCGGGCGCCAACATCCCGGCGCCAAGCGCCAGGACCAAGAGCGTGAGAACAAGCTGTCTGGCAAGCCAAGACAGGCGCGCAGTCTCACTACGGATCACAGTGTGTCTCCTTTTGCTTTGGTTTTGATTGATAACGACGCAGGCAACGGTTACCGTCATTGGGAACCAGGAGATTGTACGCGCGGCAGGCAGACATATTGAAGAGCGCCTGATACTTAAGTCGAACCTAAGCATGTCGTATTCTCTTAACTTTCCACAGACGTGTGCGCCGTCGCCGTAGAGATTGCGGCTAGGCCTATCATACCGCAAAACGCTTATCTAGTAACCCTACGAATTCCATATTTTGCTGCACCAAAACCGAACACATGTTTTTGGCCTTACTGTGCTCAGGGAACCGGGCATGGTAAAATAGCACTATGATGCGTCAGATACCGGAGAAGCTAGCACAGAAGCTGGACAATTTACCCAACGCTCCCGGGTGCTACCAGATGCACAACGCCGCCGGCAAGGTCATCTATGTCGGCAAGGCCGTCGTGCTGCGCAATCGTGTGCGCTCCTACTTCCATGCTTCCGCCAACCATAATGCCAAGACCCAGGCGCTTGTCGACGAAATCAGCGACGTAACCTGGTGGGTGACAAAAACGGAGTTGGAAGCGCTGATCCTCGAAAACGAGCTGATCAAGCGCTACAAGCCGCGCTACAATATCCGTCTCAAGGACGACAAGAGTTTTCCCTATATCAAGGTGAACTGGCAGCACGATTTTCCCAAGGTGCAAGTCGTGCGTCGCATGAGCAAAGATGGCGCGCGCTATTTCGGTCCCTACACCTCCAGCCGCGCCTGTTATCACACGCTGGACGCACTACGCCGGGTGTTTCCCTATCTAGACTGTGATCGCGAGATCACAGGCCAGGACCCGCGTCCTTGCCTCTATTACCACATCAAGCTCTGCGGCGGCCCTTGCATCGGCGCCCAGAATCGTGAAGAATACCGCGCTACTATCCGGCAATTGATGAGCTTTTTAGAGGGCGACACCGACCAGGTGCTCAAGCAACTGGATGAGCAAATGGGACGCGCCGCCGAAAACATGCAATTCGAACTGGCCGCCCTCTATCGCGACCGCCTGCAGGCAGCGCAGCGTATCGCGGAACAGCAAAAGATCATCTCGACCTCGCAAGAGGACGCCGATTACGTCGCCTTGGCGCAGGATACGCGCAATGGCGACACATCTGTCCAGGTATTCATGGTGCGCCACGGACGCTTGATTGGGCGTGACAACTTCCTGCTGGAAGGATCGGACGTACTGGACCTCTACGCGACTACGAATGGCGCGGTAAATGGAGCAGTCGCCGAATCGGCAAGCGACACTGCACAAAATGGCGGCACAGCCGGCGCGGCGCCGACAACCGAGGCTTGGCGCCTGGGTACGTTGGCCGGGATCTTTATCCAGCAATTTTACGACAACGCACCCTTCGTTCCGCCGCTGATCCTTGTCCAAGCGATGCCTGCCGACCGGCCGGTGCTCGAAGAATGGCTGGCCGAAAAACGCGGCATGAAGGTCGAGCTGCGCGTGCCGCGCCGGGGCGACAAACTCAAGCTGATGGAAATGGCGCAAGAGAACGCAGCCGAGTTTCTACGCCTGCAACAAGCCGAGCGCGCCGCCGACACGAATCGCCAGACGGAGGCGGTGGCCGAGTTGCAGGCTGCGCTACACCTGGAGCGACCGCCGGCGCGCATCGAGTGCTACGACATCAGCACGCTGCAAGGGACCAACACGGTCGGCTCGATGGTGGTGTTTGTCAAGGGCGCGCCTGCCAAGCAGTATTACAAACGCTTCAAGATTCGTGGCAAAGGCAGCCAGGGCGAACCGGACGATTTCGCCTCGATGCGCGAGGTGCTGCGCCGGCGCTTCCGCCGGTTGGTGGAAGAACCGGCAGACGCTAACGATCCGGGCGCCAAGGCACGCGAAGAGGACGACACCTGGCGCATCGCACCCGACCTCGTCATCGTCGATGGCGGCAAGGGCCAGCTCGGGATCGCTGTGGAAGTATTGCAGGAGTTGGAGCTGCTTGGTCGCATCCCCATCGTTGGCCTGGCCAAGCGCGAAGAAGAGATTTACCGTCCACATCAATCCGATCCACTCTGGCTGAAACGCGGCAGCGAGGCACTGCACCTGGTTCAGCGTGTGCGTGACGAAGCGCACCGCTTTGGCATCACCTACCATCGCAACCTGCGTAGCAAAGAGCAGATCCACTCCAAGCTGGACGACATTCCCGGCGTTGGGCCGCGACGGCGCAAGGCGCTGATGGCGCATTTTGACGGCGACCTGCAGCGGGTGCGTGAAGCTTCGATCGAAGAGTTGATGGCAGTGCCTGGCATCAATCGCAAGGTCGCCGAGACAATCAAAGAGAACCTCTAGCGATGGCTGACCCTTATGCCGGCCAACCCTATATCGAGCCCGGCATCGCGATTCAGCAGTTGAACTTTTTGGCTGGGATAAGCAAGCCGGAGCTGATCGAGTTATTCACCGACTCAGTGCGCGAGATTCATCTGCACGACCGGGAGGTGCTCTGCCAACAAGACACGAGCATCGACTATGTCTGGCTGTTACTCGAAGGGAAGATCAGCCAGTATCGCCGCGACCTGGATGCCGAAGGCAAGCCGCGCCAGTCACTCATGCGGGAAGCGGAAGCGGGCACCCTGGTCGGCGTCTACGATTTCCTATTCGAGACGACATATCGCACGCGGGCAGTTGCGATGGGTTCTTGTCGCTTGCTGGCAATCGACGCCGCTGCTTTGAGCCGTCTCATTTTTCGCTTTCCCGATACTCGGCAACGCCTGGCCCCCCTCGACACGATCGGGCGATTGCAGACCTTTCCCGTGGTGGGAGAAGCGGAGCCGGTGGGATTGGGCTTCCTGGCCGATGCCCTGCTTTTTAAGGAATACAAGCCCGGCGATGTGCTCTATAAGAGTGGCGACGCGGTGGATTCCATTTTCTTGCTGAGCCAAGGCCAGGTGGAACTGCGCTGGGATGACGGCACAACAAACTATGTTGGCAACGGCACACTGCTCGGGCTGGCACTGGGCGCCGGCGGTGCCCCCACCGTAACTGTGCGGCACGATTGCATAGTCAGCATAACGGCAAAGATCTATTATGCTCCGCGCTCGGCATTTATCACGATAACCGGGCTGCGCCCTGACAAACGGGGGCTGGACACCATTGTCATACGCGAAGGCTTGATTGACGGTATGCGTGCCTTCGCCAAGTTTAGCGAGACGCAGAGGCGGCAGTTGACCGGCTTCTTCAGCCATAACCGCTACCCCACCAATCACCTGTTAGTACAGCAAAACGAGGCGGCGGACAGTCTTTGGGTGCTGATGCCGGGCAGCAACGCCATTATCGACGCCATCGACAAAGACGGCCGCAACATGCGCGATACGGTGGTGACGGGACCCACCTACTTCGCCGAGACTGCGCTGCTGGGCCAGATTCCGCAAGATTCGACGGTGGAGGCCGACGCCGGCAGCGAGTGGCTGCGGCTGCACTGGCACGACTTTGAATATTTCGACGTGCTGGACCCAGCAGACCTGCGTGCCAAGTTGCAGGTAAAAAGTCCTAGGCAGCCTCGCTTGCTGGGCAAGGAAGCCCGCCGTAAGTATCCTTGGCTGCAGCCGGGCGAAACCGTGGCTTACTTTAGCCGCCGTCACTGGGTAGCTTTCATCCGGAAGAACTTCCTCACCTTCATTTTTATCGGGTTAGTGATCGTGTTTGCCGTCATAGGCCGGGCATTGCCGGGCGACCAATCGTGGGTGATTGCCACTGTCATCTTGCTGCTGGTATTGGCATCCGTTGCTCTGGTATGGGGCGTCGTCGATTACCGCAACGACTGGCTGGTCGTCACCAACTGGCGCGTGGTATATCAGGAGAAGCTGCTTTTCGTCCATACCTGGCGCAAAGAGGCGCCACTGGAACAAATTCAGAGCGTCGACTTCATACGCAATTTCGTGGGTCGCAGGCTGGGCTATGGGACCTTGATCGTGCGCACGGCCGGCACCTCCGGTGCGATTGCGTTTAACTACACGACTAACTTCGACGAGCTGCGTGGTGTGATCAAGGGTCAACAGGAGCAGCGCAAGCGGCACGCGACGGCGCAGAGCAAGATGAACATCCATCGCCAACTGGAAAAGCGGCTCGGTCTTATGGTCGAACCACCGAGCCGGATCGCACGCCATAAGCCGCCCGCGCCCCCGAAGCCGGAAAAGTGGTGGTCCGCGCTAACGGGACGCCAAGGCATTGGCATCCGCTGGGAAGGTAATCGCATCATCTGGCGCAAGCACTGGATGGCGCTGCTGCCTCAGATCGGGTGGGGTTGGTTGACGCCGTTTCTGATCATTGTGCTGGGGGTAAGCTTCTGGGCGCTATCCACGCGCCAGGTACCACCCCAATGGGAGCCGATTGCCAACGTCGCACAGTGGTTTCTGCTGCTGTTTGTGATAGCGTTCTTGGGGCGGTTGGCGTGGGTGATCATCGATCGGTACAACGACACATATGAAGTCAGCGACAACGAGGTCGTCAACATGCGCAAGCTTCCGTTTGGCCTGCGTGAGGATCGCCGCGCGGCGCCACTGGCGCGCATCCAGAACGTGGAAATGCGCATTCCGTCTCCATTGCACTGGCTGTTTGACTATGGCAATGTTGTGATCCAGACGGCGGCCGAGTTTGGCACGTTGATCTTTTACTCCGTGCCTAACCCGCGCGCCGTAGCAGACGAAATTCTGAGCCGCATGGAAAATGCCCAGCGGCGCCAGGAGGAAGAAGAAGCGCTCCGCCGCGCGCAGGACCTGCCGGACTGGTTTGAGATGTACAACCGGCTGGAGCAAGGCGCGGTGGAAAAAGTGAGGGGCTGAACTCACCACCCAAAGCTGAGCCGGTCGACCAGGCGCTTAGGCAGCTTGGCAGCTCGCATTTGATTCTGCGTGAGTTCGATCGGGTAGGCGACACGGGTGTAGGTCCATGTCATGCGCTCGAGGTCAAGCAGGGCATATGCCGCGCGCGCATCGTTGTCGCGCGGTTGGCCGACACTGCCGGGGTTGACGATCAGGCGCTGCACTTCCGACGTGGCAAGATGGATTGAGCCGTCGGTACGCGGCTGCAGATACTCTACAGTAGCCATGCCGTTGCCGTTACCATTACCGTTGCCCTCGCCGTCCGCAGTGACTAAGTCATCGCCGTCCGGCGGCATGTGAAAGTATTGCCAGCGGTAGATGGCCGGTTTGTGCGTATGCCCGACCAGGCACACACGCTCGTCAAACACAGCAAAATTCTCCAGCGCAACTGTCGGCGTGAGGATGTACTCCCACACCGGCTCGCGTGGGCTGGCATGGGTCACCAAGATCGACTGTTTTTGCGTGTCGGGTGGTTGAATTGGCGTATCGGCCAGGGATTCCAGGTACTGGCGGTTGATCGGCGTCAACTCATCGCGCGTCCACAATACTGCCTGGCGCGCCTGCGGGTTGAAGTCGTCAACGTTGATGCCTGGCCGGCCAAGCACGGCCCAGTCGTGGTTGCCCATCACGCACAGAGCGGCCCGCTCACGCACGATCTCAATACACTCGTTTGGCCGGGGTCCGTAGCCCACCAGGTCGCCCAGGCACCAAATAGTGTCGTAGCGTCCGGCAGCGGCAGCCAGCACGCTCTCCAAGGCCGCCTGATTGGCATGGATATCCGAAATCACGAGCACGCGGGTCATGACAGCCATCATACCACACAACTGCCAGCGCAACTGCAGGACGCAATCATCGGCTACAACCGCCAGGCACAAGTAGCGGCGCACCCGAGGGTACATTCGGGTACATTCATGAGCGCAATTCACTGTAGCGCGTTCTTGTGGTATTGTTCCTACCCATGCATAGCCTTTCCACGCCGGCCGAGCACCGGACTTCTCGGCCGCCTTTTCACCACGTTGGCATCCTCTATCATCCGAAAAAGCCAGAGTCGCGCCAGCTTGCCGAGGAGATGGGTGCATACCTTGCGTCGGTCGGCATGACAGAGATCTGGCTCGAATCGGCGTGGGAGCAGGATGCGACAATGGCGCATCTGCCGGATGCCGACCTGCTAGTTACACTGGGTGGTGACGGTACGTTACTGCGTGCGGCGCGCATGGGGGCTGAACATGAAGTTCCTATGTTGGGCGTCAAAATGGGACGTCTTGGCTTCTTGGCCGAGGTGCAGCCTCACGACTGGCAGACGCCGCTCGACCGTGTGCTGGCAGGCGACTACTGGATCGAGCAGCGCTTAATGATTCGGGTACGTGTCGAACGCCGCGATCCTGCTAGCGGCGATGCAGCGCATACCTGCGTATACGATGCGCTCAACGACGTCGTACTCAGCCGCGGCAACCTGGCGCGCGTCGTGCGGATCAGCGTGGAGCTGGATAACAGTTATTTGACGACCTACACTTGTGATGGTCTGATAATCAGTACGGCGACGGGCAGCACGGGCTATGCGCTGGCGGTAAATGGGCCGATCATGCCACCGGAATTGCGCAACATTCTTGTAATTCCAATTGCGCCACACCTGAGCATGGACCGGGCCGTGATCTTGGCCGAGGGCGCAACAATACGGCTGCGTGCACACGGTGACTATCCACCTATGTTGACGGTGGACGGCCAGGTGGTGGTGGAAGTCGAAGAAGGTGATGAGGTTGTCGTCATCGGCAGTCCGCACCTGGCGCGCTTTATACGCTTGCGTGAACGGGGTTACTTCTACCAGTCGCTCATGGAAAAGATGCAGTGGACAATCTAGATTTCGTGCAATTGCGATTAACCAAACCAGGAATTTGTAAACGATGACAACTTCTGTCCCCACCCAGTCTACAGATCAGCCCGCAGGCGAGGTACTTCACTGCGCCAACCACCCGGATGTCGAAACATATTTGCGCTGCAACAAGTGCAACAAGCCGATTTGCCTGAAGTGCGCAGTGCTGACCGAGGTCGGCTACCGCTGCAAGGAGTGCATTCGCGAACAGCAAAACGTGTTCTATAACGCCGTGACCGGCGACAACGCGAAGGCGTTTGCAGTTGCCGCCGGCATTACACTGATAGCCTGGCCGATTGCCGTGATATTGTTCCGGCTTGTCGGCAGCATCTTCTGGTTGATTAGTTGGATCATCGCGGCCCTGGTCGGTTCCGGCGCCGGCGCATCCCTGGCGCAGATCATTCGAAAGTCAGTCGGCAAGCGACGTGGCCGCTACATCCGCCATTTCACACTTGGCGGCATTATCGTCGGCCTGTTGGCGAGCATGCTGCTTACCACCATGTTCCTGGGCGGACCGGTGGTTACGCTGCCAGCTCTGCTATTCGGCATACTGGCCATCGCTTCGGCCTACCAATTGCTGCGGTAAGAAGAATCCATGTCTCCCGGGACATTCGTGTCCCGGGGTGTGTTGCCTGATGTACAAACGATTGCCGTAACCCCATACTTCATCTATACTAATTGCAGACAATCGTTTATCACCATAGCTAGCTATCGCTGGCCCGCCACCGGAGGTATCCCGTGCATACCACGCTCCTTCGCACTGTATCGTTCTTGCTGGCAGTTCTGCTGCTGGTCGCCTGCACGCGCGATCGTGAGACACCTACATCCACCCCGGAACCGACGACGGCAGCCACGCAGTCATCTGGTGAAGGTGCGAGCCAAGCGGGGTCCGTCACGACGACCTTGAACAGCAGCGCCGACCCGATGGTGGAGAGCACCGCCGGCACGCCTACGCCCAAGGCAACGGAAGCAGAGACACCCACGCCCGAAGCCACGGCTCCGTCGGAAACATTTGATTACACGGTGAAGCCAGGCGAAACCCTGGCCAGCATCGCGGAAAAGTTCCAGACCGATGTGACTTCACTGCGCCAATTGAACTTTCTGCTTGACGACAATATTTTCGCCGGCCAGGTCCTCTCCGTGCCCTACGTCGAAGGTATGACCGCCGAAGGCGCGCCTACCCCCTCACCCACACCCATTCACCTATGTGGTAGAAGTCGGCGACACGTTGTCGAGTATAGCCGCTCGTTTTGACGTGCGACCCGGCACGCTGATTGAGGTCAACAATATTCTTGATCCCAATAACCTGGCCGTAGGCACCCCGCTGCTGATTCCGGGCTATGTTAACCCGGCCGGCGCGAGCGAAGGCGACGCGACCGCTGGTTCTGACAGTGCCTCAAGTGGCGCCACCACCACTGGCGGCACAGCCGGCGACTCGGTCCTGCACATTGTGCAGCCGGGCGAGTCGCTGGGCGAGATCGCGGTTGAGTACGGCGTAGACCCTGTTGCGCTGGCACAGGCCAACAACATCGCCAACGGCAATCTTATCCGCGTCGGCCAGCAGCTCGTCATTCCCGGCGTGTCGGCACGCGCCGCACTCGAGGCACGCGGCGAGCGACACATCGTCCAATCGGGCGAAAGCCTTTCCATGATCGCCACCCAGTACGGCGTGAGCGTCGAGGCCATCATGGCTGCCAACAGCCTCGACGACCCGAATACGATCGTAGTGGGCCAGGAACTTTTGATTCCGCCGGCAGAGTAAACGAATGTGACGGGAAATGTCCCCGGGACCTCTCAGGTCCCGGGGACATGGCTCACCCTCGCACTACTCTGGTGTCACGTATGCGGCTGTGATGCCCCCATCCACAACAAATTCCGAACCAGTAACATACGATGACTCATTGGAGGCAAGGTATAGGGCGGCATAGGCCATCTCCTTTGCCTCGCCAAACCGGCCCATGGGGATGTGCACCAGGCGGCGCTGCCGCTTCTCCTCCGTATTGAGAAACTTCATCAGCAGTTCGGTGCGCAAGGGGCCTGGGCATAGGGCATTGACGCGGATATTCTCACGGGCGTGGATTACGGCCAGTTCGCGCGTCATCGAAAGGACGCCACCCTTGGATGCTGTATATGCCAACTGCGGCGTGGCGGCGCCAAGCAGGGCCACAAACGAGGCGGTGTTGATGATTGAGCCGCCACCGGCACGGCGCAGCGCGGGGATGCCATATTTGCAGCCCAGGTAGACACCTTTGAGGTTGACGGCCATGGTCAAGTCCCAGATGGCCTCCTCCGTGTTGATAGCATCGTCGTCCTCACTCAGCATGATGCCGGCATTGTTGAAGAGCACATTGAGCTTGCCAAAATGAGTTTCGGCCGTCTGCACCATTGCCGCACAATCGACCGCGAGCGCGACGTCTGCGTGAACATAGGTGGACTGTCCCCCAGCCTGGCGCACGAGTTGTACTGTCTCCTCGCCGCCGGCGTCATTCACGTCGGCCACCACAACCGCGGCCCCCTCCTTAGCAAAGAGCACCGCGGTCTCGCGGCCTATGCCGCTGCCGCCGCCGGTAATCAAGGCCACCTTGTCTTGCAGGCGCATTGCTCGCATCTCCTTCTAATCATCTATGTATAGCGGAAATATCGTAGTAGAAGTACACATCTTATACTTAGCCCTCTAAATTGACACATCCGGCGCTTGCCGCGACAATGCACCGTTGGAATACAGCCAGACGGCCGACAGACCACAGTCGGCCGTAACGAAACGAGGTGTTTGTTTGATTGAATACAGCCTGCCCGACTCCACGGGCAAGAGCCAGAGCGGCAGCCAATCGGCCGGCGCTCCCATTTGGAGCCGGGATTTTCTGCAGCCGCTTGCGCCGGGCGCGTTGACCCCATTTAGTGCCAGTGTCCTGCATGAAATGGCCGGCCGCAGTTGGTACAACTATTTCGACCGCCTTGGTTTTGACCCCACTCCCAGGGCGCGCGTGGTGCGCAGCCTGCACGGGCGGCCTTACTTTACGCTCACACTCTCTGCACAACTGGATGCGCAACAGGCAGGCATCGAGCCGCCGGTACTGCGCATTGGCGGTGCTGCCCGCCAGATCGCCCGCTGGGAAAAGCCCGGACTGCTGGCTGGCCTGAAACTGGGCGGTAATGCACGGAAAGTGACCTCTACGCTGCAGGTGCTGGACGGCGAGATCGAGGCAGAGGGCGCAAAAGGGCAGGTCTGGCTGCAGCGTGTGCAAGCCATGCACTGGTCCCAGGCCGAGATCCTGCAAATCATGGAGGAGATCGAGCGTGTCGGCGCCGCCACGCTGCAGCTGTATGTGGCCGCCCGCCATACCCTGCAATCCGCCTACCTGCGCCTGCTGGGCCTCTTCGACGGCGTGGCGTCGCTGCAGCAGTTGGCGGCGCTCAATCTCGCCCTCCGCCCCACCGGCGACCTGATCGAGCTGCAAATTGCACGCAGCGTTGCAGAGCTGGCCCAAATGGCGCAGGCAACGCCAAGCGTCTTGCAGTTTTTACAGACAGGCGATTTCTCTACGTGGGAAACACAGCTTGCGGACGGACCCTTCATCGCGAGCCTGCGCCGGTTGCTTGCCGCTTACGGGCACCGCTGTGCCGGCGAAGGCGAATTGATGAATCAGCGCTGGTCTGAAAATCCTGCCCCGCTTCTGGCCGCTGTGGCCGCTGCCGCAGGCAGCAATGCCACGCTCCCACCCCTGGCAGCCCCAGACGAGGCCCCCCTTATGGCCTTACTAGACGCCAGGCGCCGCAAGGAGGCGCAGGCATTGTTGCAGCAGGTGCGCCAGTGCCTCACATTGCAGAGCAGAGCGTTGCACGTCCACGCCTACACTCTGTCCGGAACACGCATCTGGGCCATCGCTGCCGGACACGAGGCGATGGGAGACAAGCGGTTGCTGGTCCAAGAAGACGTCTTCTTCTACGAGTTGGAAGAGATGAAGCAGATGATGACCGGCGAGTGGAACATCAGTGATATGGCCAATATTCGAGCCACCGCAGCCCAACGCAAGCTGGACTACCAAGGTTGGCGGCAGGCAGTTGGCGGCGACCTGCTCGTAGGGGACGGTGAAGTGTTTGCCGCGATCCCAGGCGGGGCCACAGGGCTGCCAGGTGCGGCTGGAAGAGGCATCGGGCCGGTTGTGGCAACAGAGTCGGACTTGGCCGGTCTTGCTGCGACGAACGGCGGCAGCAAGGTGATTTTAGTCGGCGTGCAGGCGGATAGTGGTTGGGCGGCGGCCTTACCGGCCGCCGCAGGGATCGTCCAGGCACAGGGCTCGCCGCTCGACCCGGTTGTGGCGGCCGCGGCTGCGCTGCAAATCCCGGTCGTCTATGACTTGGGCGAACGCCTGGCGGCCATCCAGGCACAGAATCTAGCTGCAGTAGATGGCAGCCAGGGAACGGTGACCAATGGCCGGTGAACTGCTGCACAGTACGGCCGCTGCGATAGGCGTGCTTGACGATCAGGCCATGGAGGCAGCGCGCGTGCGCCAGGCCAACCTCACCAAGCCGGCCGGCGCGCTTGGCCGCATCGAGGGTTTGAGCATTCAACTTGCCGGCATCACCCGCCAACTGTGTCCGCCGTTGACGCCACGGCAAGTGATCGTGTGTGCGGCCGACCACGGCGTGACGGCAGAAGGTGTCAGTGCCTATCCGTCCGAGGTGACGGCGCAGATGGTGCTCAACTTTTTGCATGGTGGCGCTGCCATCAATGTGCTGGCGCGCCAGTTTGGGGCTACCGTGCGCGTGCTGGACGTCGGCGTGCAATCCGACCTGCCGATCCATGCGCAATTACAGGCAGCCAAGGTGCGCCGAGGTACGGGCAATCTGCGCCGAGAACAGGCTATGCAGCGAGCAGAGGCGATCGCCGCTGTCGAAGCCGGCATTGCCGCTGCGCAAGCAGCAATCGCCGCTGGTGCACGCGTGCTGGCGACAGGGGACATGGGTATCGGCAACACTACAGCCAGCGCCGCTATTGCCGCCGTGATGACGGGCAAGCCGGTGGCCGAAGTCACGGGCTTTGGGACCGGATTGGACGATGAGGGCCGCCGTCACAAAGTGGCCGTGATCGAAGAAGCGCTGGCCCTGCACCGGCCCAACCCCGGCGATGCCCTCGACGTATTGGCCAAGGTAGGGGGACTCGAAATCGGCGCCATTGCCGGTATCATCCTGGCCGGTGCAGCCGAACGTGTGCCTGTGGTCGTAGACGGCATCATCTCCACGGCGGGCGCGGCAATCGCCGTCGGCTTGTGTCCTGCCGTACGCCCTTTTTTGATCGCGGGCCACCGCGGTGTCGAGCCCGGGCATGGTGTGCTGCTGTCACACCTTGGTCTGGCGCCGCTGATTGACTTGGACTTGCGCTTGGGGGAGGGCACGGGCGCAGCCCTGGCATTGCCGCTGCTGGATGCGGCTGTGGCCACGCTCAACGAAATGGCCACCTTTGCGGAAGCCCAAGTCTCGGGCCGCGACGCATAATCGTGTTACAATGCACAAATGCATGCAGCGCAGCGAAGTTCCATATCCTAACGAAAATCCCATGACAACAGACTTATTGTCTCCTGATTTGGAGATCGAAACCCTTGTCAAGGCAGATTACGCCGAGCAACCGGCTCCACGCATCTCGATCGTCATCCCGCTTTACAACGAGGAAGAGAGTATCCCCAACTTGTGGGCGGCTCTCGACGAAGCGATCTCGAACTATGGTCAACCGGCCGAGGTAATCGTCATCGACGACGGTTCCAAAGATCGCAGCTTTGCCCTGCTGCGCGAAATTGCCGCTAAGGACCCACGCTTCACGATCATTCGGTTTCGCCGCAATTTCGGCCAAACGGCGGGTTTTGCCGCCGGCTTTGCCCAAGCGCGCGGCGAGGTTGTGATCACAATGGATGCCGACCTGCAGAACGATCCGATGGATATTCCCAAGTTGATGGCCAAGATCGACGAAGGGTATGACATCGTCAGCGGCTGGCGCAAGGATCGCAAGGACCGCTTTATCGACCGCAAGCTGCCATCGATGATGGCCAACCGTCTCATCTCCAATGTTACCGACGTAAGCTTGCACGACTATGGCTGTTCGCTAAAGGCTTACCGTCGCGACGTGCTCCAGCACGTGCACCTGTATGGCGAGCTTCACCGCTTTATTCCGGCGCTGGCATCGCAGGTCGGCGGTACGGTAACAGAGGTACCGGTCAATCACCGTGCACGCCAGTTTGGCCGTTCCAAATACGGCATCAGCCGGACGATCCGTGTCATGCTGGACCTGATCACGGTCTGGTTTTTGGGCACCTACTCGACGCGACCGATCCACGTATTCGGCACCCTAGGCCTGGCTTCCGCCGCCATGGGGGTGCTGATCGGGCTGTTCCTAACCTTTCTCAAGATCTTCTTCCATGAGAACATCGGCAACCGCCCGCTGCTGCTGCTGGCCGTACTGCTCGTCGTGATTGGCGTCCAGCTGATCACGATGGGGTTGCTGGGTGAAATGATCACCCGCACGTATTACGAAAGCCAGAACAAGCCGATCTACGTCGTGCGCGAGATCGTAAACGACAAGAACGAGATGTAAATCAGCGTCAGACAATGACATCAGGATTCCAGATGCAAGGACGCCGAGCGACAATTAGCCCGGCGTCCTTGCATTGTTCTTGCCAGTCCCGAACCTGACCGTTTCTGCGGCCTGCTATTTCCTTACTGCCGGCGCATACAACCGGCTGTTGCAGGCTATGTTAGGTGCGTTAACGCTTGGGCAGACAGACATGCTCCAGGGGCCGCCATCTGGAATGCGTGCGACTAAGCCAAAGGGCGTCGGGTCATCAATATCGTAGTAGTCGATGCGCACACTGCCTTGGCCGCCAAACAATCCGACATAGGCGGTGGACTTATTGAGGTTAAAGGGCAGGTGCAGTGGCGGTTGGTTGCCTCGGATCGTGTTCTGGCCCTTGTCGTCGTCGGCCAGGAACAGCATACGTTCGCCGGCGCCCAGGCTCAGACCGCTGGGAATAACAAAACGCTGCGGCAAGTCCTTGTCGTCCGTCAGCGAAAGTCCGTCCAGGCTGACCGCTGCCGTACCCGGGTTGTAGAGTTCGATCCAGTCCGGTGTCTCGGCCGGCTCGTCCGGATCCACATACTGGCTCGTGTTGTCCACCACTACTTCGTTGATGATCAGCACCGGGGCGACGTAACCCGTCAGATAGCGGCGCTCGCGCCCGGGCAGCGGCGTGCGGGCCGCCTCGCCGTCGTTATCGACAGCTTTCGCATAATAGGTGACCAGCGTGTCGGCGGCCTGGCCTGGTATGTCAGCCTGGTATACATTGCCTCCCAGGTTAGCCATGGGCAGCGCCTGCTCGCCGGTCACCGACGTGGAATAATGGAGAGTCACGCCTACCACCGTACCGGTGTCGGTGACCGTCACGCTAACCGCCACCGGTGCAGCGACATCAACAAAGTCGGGAGGCTTGCTCAGATCGGACAGGCGCGGGGGGTTGACCGCATTGGATGCACCAGGCGACGGAGCCGGTAAAGTGGCAAGATTCTCGCTACCATCTGGTTTACGCCCATATGATTGGTCGGTTTCCAGGGCCGGGTAATCAATCCTGTCGATGATCTGCTTCGTGGTCACGTTGTACAGGATTACAGATTCGCCGCCGGCGGCCAGCCCAAAGTCGGTGTGCAGCGCCCCTTGCGACACATCGTTGTCAGCATAGAAGACGAGAAATCCGCCGGCAGGTATCGTGAGCCCGCTCGTGATGACAAAGCCACCCTCCAACGGTTCGCCATCCGCCAGGCCAAGGCCATCCAGCACGACCGCGCCAGGCCCCGGATTATACAACTCGAACCAGTCGGGCGTTTCGCCGGGTTCGTCCGGGTCAAGCAGCGTCTTGTTATTGGATGCCATGATCTCGTTGATGCGAATCGCGTTTTGGTCCAATACACCGGCAGGCATTGCGCCCGCTGCTTGATCTTGCGCGTGGTCCTGTGCTGCAGTTGTTTGATAGGTCGTCGCCAGCAGGGCCAAGGACAATACACTGGCAAGACATAGGGCAAGGATTCGTCGGGTTGAATTTGACATAGATGCTAACTCCATGAACATGAGGCCTGGGACATAGCGCATTTTACGAGGCGGTTTTTGGGTCCGCATGTAGCAGGCCGCCTATTGGCAGGCCGTGCCGTTGGCTATGACGGGAGCATAGACATGCGCTTGAATGATCAGCGGTTGATCCAGGTTGAAGCTACGGGGAGTTGGGGCTCCGAGTACCTTCCATGTGCTGCTTCCGTTGGGAAAGCGGCCATACGAGACGTCTGCCCCGAGGCCATCGTACTCAACCTGGTCCAGTAAACGGAAGGAACGCGCGGCCTTGTCGATCAGCGTGACAGCTTCTCCACCCTTGCTCAACGAGAAATTGGTGTGAAGTGGTCCTTGTTCCGGCTCGCCGTCGGCGATGAACACCAGGTAGCCGTTGGGGCCAATCACGAGGTCTTCTGGGATCCGATACAACTGCGAGTCGGCCGGATTGTCGCTGAGGAACATGCCGCCCAAGTTGACAGGAACGGGCGCTGGGTTGTACAGCTCGATCCAGTCGGGATATTCCTGCGGTTCGTTGGGATCTTCCAAGGTGCGGGTGTTGTCCGCCATGATCTCGTTGACAACCACGCGAACCTGAGACGTTTCTTGCGGAGCACCCAGCGCGTCGATGCTGCGCATGTACTCGCCGCTCATACGATAACCGGTCTGCTGGTTGGCAACCGTCATCGCATTGGCAACGTGCGAGACCTGTACATTATTGCTCGAAAGACAACGATTGCTCAGGGTCGTTCCCGTCACGAAGTAACGCATTCCACTGCCTGCGCCGACCTGGACACCTGGCTGTTCAGCCGGCAGGCCGACAAGCAGCTGGCCATTGGCATCCAGATTCAGGCTATCTACACTAGTCAACTGCACGTCTAGACCTGGGTCGAAGACGCCGTTAAAGTTGCTATCCTGGTGCACGGCGAGGCCGCTGAACAGGCTGCCAGCTTCAGCAGGGGTCAGTGGGCGGCCCCCATTGGCTGTAAAGCGCAGGGTCAAGGCGTTGACGCGCATCGCCACGTCACCTGGCCGCCCCTTGTTGACGAACACGATATTGAGCAATACTTGAGTAGCGTTGCTGCTCACCTGCAATCCGCTCTGACCTACGCTGTATTGACCGCCCACGTTTTCAAACCAGGCTACCTGGCCGCCGGCACGCGAAGTAGCGATTGCGTCAAGATCGCCGTCATTGTCAAGATCGCTCAGGGAAATTGAGTGCGCCACGCGGAAGTTGTCGGCAATTATATGCTCCTGAAATGTGGGCACGTCTGCACCTTCATTCTCATACCACATCACGCGCTCGCCGGATTCCAAGGAGGCAAACACGTCCAGGTCGCCGTCGCGATCGGCATCTCCCGTCACGATGGCGTGCACACCTGTGGCCTTGTTGGAAATGACATGCTCGACAAAGGCAGCAGGGCCGCCACGCTTGTTTTCGTACCAGGCGATCGTATTATTGCGTTCGGCCGCTGCCACAATGTCCGTGTCGCCGTCGCCGTCTAGATCCGCGGCATAAATGTGTCGTGCACCGTCCATGGCTCGCGTAAGCACGCGCAGTGCCCAGTTCAGCGCCGACCCGTCTCGGTTCTCAAACCAGGCCACTGTATTGTCTTCTGCCGACGCCGACATCAGGTCCAGCTTGCCATCGAGGTTGAGATCGGCCGCAAACGACGAGCGCGGATACTGAAGGGTGTCGATGACGACGTGCTCAACAAACGTTACTGCGGGCGCAGGCCTCTGCTCATACCAGGTAACGGTATCGCCGACACCACTGGCCGCGTACAAATCGAGGTCGCCATCGCGATCAAGATCGGCGCTATGCACGTCCCGCACGCCCTTGGCCCGGTCCGTGACCAGGTGCGCGCTGAAGTTGGGCACGGCTCCCGGCGCTGCAAGCTGCGTCTCGTACCATAGGATCCGGTTCGTCGTAGTGTCGGCGACCACCAAGTCCTGATCACCATCGCCGTCGATATCGGCGGCGTGAATCCAGCGACCACCTTCCAAGCCTTCGCTGATCACAAAGCGGGTAAAGTTGGGCGGCAGCCCGCCGTCGTTGCGGTGCCACGCCACCACCTGGTCGGCAATCGACACGATGTCCTGGTCGCCGTCGTTGTCCAAATCGACTCCTGCTGCCATGCGCGGCTCGCGGTAGGTACTGACGACATACTGGGTCTGCCGATCAAACAAGGCGGTGCGGTGCGAGGTCAGGTTTGGATAGAGCAGCACGCGATTGTCGTCGCGCGAGGCCGAGAGGACATCCCAATCGCCGTCGTTGTCCATGTCGGCGGCCGTCACGCTGTGTGCTCCCTTGGCGCCACCATTGAGCACATATGCGGCAAAATTGACCGGACTGCCGCGCCGGTTTTCGTACAGGGCGACGACCCCACTTTCGCTCGCGGTTGCCAAGATATCCACGTCGCCGTCCCAATCGATATCATCGGCGTAGACGCTTTTGGCATGCAGCATGTCGGTGGCAACTATATGCTCGGTAAACGAGCCACCCCGGCCAACGTTTTCAAACCAGCCTATCTTGTTTTGCTGTTCGGAGGCGAAGACAATGTCCAGGTCACCGTCATCATCGATGTCCGCCACGAAAACAGCCTTGGCAAAATCCTGGCCGGGCGGCGGTTGCGGTCCGCTGCTGACCGTGCGCTGCTCGAAGGCGGGCGGCTGTGCTCCGTTGTTGCGCAGCCAGACGATCTGATTGACATCCTCGGCCGCCGCAACGACGTCCATGCGGCCGTCGCCGTCGATGTCGCCCGCATGGACGGCAACGCTGCCAGGCAGGTTTTGGGCCACAACGCGGGCAGCGAAGGCACTGCCGTCGCCGTTGTTCTCAAACCATAGGACGCGGCCATCGTCACGTGTGGCGGTTACGACATCCAGCTTGTTGTCATGATTGAGATCGACGGCGTGCACCGCCACGGGGTAGTTAAGCCCATCGGCGATAGGCCGCGGTGCAAACCCTTGCCCCTGTACGAGTCGATTTTCCAGCCAGAACACTTTGCCCGTGCCTTGTACTGCCGCAACGTCCACGTCGGCACCGCCCGCAGCGGCACCGCCCCGCATGGACTGACGGCGCCTACAGCCGTCACCACAATGTCGGTCCAACCGTCGCGGTTGATGTCGGCCGGAATTGCCATGTAGCTGCCCTCTGCCGTGACAAGCGGGCGGGCGGCAAAAGTGGGCGGCTTCGTACCAAGGTTCTCATGCCATGCCACCTGGCCGCTGCCGCGCGCGGCGACGATGACATCCATGTCGCCGTCGTTGTCAAGGTCTGCAGTGCGCACCGAATGTGCGCCGAGAGCAGAGGTGGTGACCGGAATAATGACGGGAAAAGGATTCGCGGCAGCCGGCGCGTCTATTACAGCGGGGGCCAAATCGAGGACGTACGAGTGAGTAGCTGAGATTATGCGGGGTGTACCGCTAGCAGCACGGACCGCGCTCACATTGCTTGTCAACAACAAGACAAGCACGGCGGCCCAGGCAAACAAGCGATATGTATATTTCATAGGTCAATCCAAGGTGCCGAACGTACGTTTGACGAACGTTTGGTTCTTTGTTCGAGTCTGCCTGTATAATAGCAAAGGCGCAAGCGGTCTCCAAAGCCCTAACTGCGCGGGGAACAGTGCATGCGGCTGCCATTGCACGGCCAATTTGTATCATACTCTATTTTTTAACGCCATTCGTGTCACGGCAACCAACTTGCGTATGCGCAAACTGACGCTCGTCCTGCTCTGTCTTGTCCAGACCATCGCTCAATGCTTGGCGCCATTTGTGACCGTTTCTCTTGTGGGCGTCGGACGTGCGCAGGCAGAAGGCGACGCAAGCAGTGCGGTCATCATCAACGAGATTCACTACGACCCGCGCAGCAAGGCGGCCGGTGAGTTCGTCGAAATCTATAATGCCGGCACAAATATCGTGAATTTAACCGGCTGGTCGCTTGACAAGGGCATCGACTACGTTTTTCCGCCAGGAGCGCAGGTATTCCCGAGAGCCTACGTCGTAGTAGCACGTAACCCTGAAGTATTGCGCCAAACCTATGGAGCAAGCGCACTCGGCCCATTTGCCGGAAGGTTATCCAACGACGTCGACGATCTGGCTTTGTACGATCGCAGCGGGCAGCTTGTCGACGAAGTGAACTACAGCATCGGCTTTCCCTGGCCTACTCCCAATGACGATGCCGATCAATCGATCGGCTTGACAAACCAGTCTTTGGATAACTCGATCCCAGGGGCCTGGCGCTCGGGCGCACCGACGCCGGGCTGGGGGAACAGCAACCTGCTTGACAATCCAGCGCCCTTTGTGGATGCCATAAGCCATTCGCCTGTCGCCCCGCGCGGCCGACGCCGTGACGATCAGCGCCCACGTCACCGACGCCGATGGGGTCGCCAGCGTGCGTCTGTGGCTCCAGCGTGTAGTCCCTGGCCAATACATCCGCCTCAACGACCCTCAATATCAAACTGACTGGGTATCCGTGCCCATGCAGCCGGCCGGCGGCGACGTGTACGTAGCCCAGACGCCGCAAGATGTGCGCGTTAACCGCATGCTGGTGCGCTACCGAGTCGAGGCAATCGACAGCGCGGGGCGCAGCGTCATGACGCCCTACGCCGACGACCCGCAGCCAAACTTCGCCTATTTCGTCTTTGACGGCCCGGCGCCGTGGCGTGGGGCGATCAATGCCAAGTCGCTTGGCGGCCTTAGCAAATTTCAGACCTACAACTTTGGTCAAATGCGCCCGCTGCCCGTGTACAATCTCCTGGCGCGGAAGTCCGATGTCGAGGATTCGCAATTTATTCCCAACAGCACGCTGCCTGGCGGCTATATGGGGTCGGACTTTCCATGGCGCGGCACCCTTGTCGTAAATGGTGTCGTCTACGATCATATCGGCTTTCGCGCGCGCGGTGGCGAGTATCGCTACATGGCCGGCAAGAACCATTGGAAGTTCGATTTTACACGCGGACATGGCTTCCAAGCTTACGACGACTACGGCAAACCCTACCCTGTAAAATGGAACAAGTTGAACTTTTCCTCGGTGTTGCAGCATGCCCAACGCAAATTCCGTGGCGAGCAGGGCATGTTCGAATCTCTGGCCTATCGGATGTTCAACCTGGCCGGCGTCGCTGCCTCCAACACGCAGTTCGTACATTTTCGTGTGGTCGACAACTGGGATGAAGTCACCGCCGACCAATACATAGGTGATTTTTGGGGATTATATCTGGCCATCGAGAATATGGACGGCCAGTTTCTAGAAGACCACGATCTGCCGGATGGCAACCTGTACGACATGCGTAACTGGACAGGCGATCTCGACAACCTGGGCGATTCCGGCGTTAGCGACAAATCTGATCTTATCGCCTTTATGAATTATTACGGCTGGGCGTCCCCAGATGCGGCCTGGTGGCGCAAGTCGTTTGACCTCGACGGCTACTATCGCTTCCGTTCAATTCTGGAGGCCGTCCATCATTATGACGTCGACCAGGGCAAGAATTACTACTTTTATCTAAATCCCGATACGGGCAAATGGAGCATTCTGCCCTGGGATCTCGACCTTACCTGGCACGAGATTATGTTCGGATATGGTGCAGAGCCGTTCCGCGACCGCGTGCTGACCGTACCCGAATTCGATGTCGCCTATCAGAACAACTTGCGTGAGGTTCGCGACCTGCTGTTTAACGTCGATCAGATGTACCCTTTGATCGACGAGACAGCGGCCATGATCAACACTCCTGCCGATGGCCTGTCAATGGTAGATGCAGACCGCGCACTTTGGGATTTCAACCCGATTCTGGTCTCCCCTTACTCCTCCGACGACCGCGGCATGAACGGGAAGTTCTACGAGATCTCGCCCGACCGCGCCTTCACCGGCATGGTGCAGATGATCAAGGATTACGTCGTCCGCCGCACAGCATGGATGGACAAGGCACTGCTCACGGACAAGGCATTGCCCGCGACGCCATCCCTCAGCTATGCCGGCCCCGCGGGATATCCGGCAGACCAGCTGCTGATGCGTGCTTCGGGGTTTAGCGATCCGCAAGGCTCTGACACTTTCGCCGCCATGCAGTGGCGCACCGCCGAGATCGTCCGGCCCGGCTTGCCAGGCTACACCGAGAATAGCCGCTGGCGCTATGAAATTGAATCCACCTGGCTCAGCCCGATTTTGACTACCTATCAAGCCGACATGGTGGTGCCGCGCGGCGCCTGTCGTCCAGGCGTGCTGTGCCGAGTGCGCGTGAGAATGATGGATAACAGCGGGCGCTGGAGTCACTGGTCGGCACCCATAGAATTTGCCGCCGGGTCGCCGACATTGGGACCGAACGCCGATCTCAAGATCAGCGAAATCATGTACAAGCCGGCGCCGCAGGACACTCTGCCCAGCCAGAACCTGGAGTTCCTGGAACTGACCAACACCGGTTCCGCTCCGGTGGATCTCTCAAATATGCACTTCAGCGAAGGCATCGACTACAAGTTCCCAGCCGGCGTATGGTTGCAGCCGGGCGCCTACCTTGTCCTCGCTAACCACGCCAGTTACTTTGAGGACTACTACGGCTACGCACCGTTCGCACAGTACGACAAGGACATGAGCAATCAGGGCGAACGCATCGTGCTGGTGGATGCGTTCGGCACTCCCGTAATTAACATCATCTATAGTGACGATGGCGCCTGGCCGCAGGGGGCTGACGGCTTAGGGTCGTCCCTGGTGGCCATCGGTGGCGACCCCAATAATCCCGAAGCATGGCGCGCCAGCACGGCAATTGGAGGCTCGCCGGGTGCGCCGGACCCAGCACCAGTCGTGATTAATGAGATCGAAGTCGATTCAGTCACAGGTGCAATTACAAAGGTGGAGCTCCTTAACCCCAGCCAGTACACGGCCGATGTCGGCGGTTGGCAGCTCACGACGATGCCCGTAGCCGTGCGCCGAACGCGCGCCGCACAGGCAACCGCACAAAGCATGCGGCTGGCTGATGGCACCAGCATACCGCCTGCCGGCTACAGCGTGCTAGATGTTACGGGCAGCAACCTCGTGCTCGGCACTTCGGGTAATGCGTTGACACTCTTGTCGGCCCTGCCTGGCGGGCAACTCAGCGGATACGGATATCGTGCTGACTTGCCGCTGCCACTTGCCGTCGCCACGCTTGGTCGCCTGGTCACCAGCGACGGCCGGGAGCATTTTGCCTCTCAGCTTGCGCCGACTTGGGGCGGGCCTAACGCCGGGCCGCAGCCTGCACCCTTGGCGATCAGTGTCTTATCCGTCAACCCGAGCGACGGCATCCAGTGGCTCGAAGTCACGAACACGAGTGCAACCACCGCCAAGCTCTACAATCCGGACGACTTGCAGCAGCGTTGGCTGCTCCCCAGCATTTCTTATCAGTTGCCTGCGGGCGTCGAACTGCCTTCGGGGGGCAGCATGCTAATCACGTCGGCCGAACCGTCCGAGCTTTGTCTCTCCGGCCGTGTGCCGGCCGGCTTGCGCGTGTTGGGGCCGTTTCAACTATCGCTTGCAAACCAAGGGATGGACTTGACATTGCTGCAGCCGGCAAAATGGGGTGAGCGCTGGGCATATGCCGAAGTAGATGGCGTGTACTACCGGAGCCAGGCTCCATGGCCGAGCCAGGGTCCCGACATCCTGCTAACGCGCACGAATCTAGCCGGATTTGGTGACGAACCGAGCAACTGGCAAGCAAGCGCCGTGGTTGGATCCAGCGGCTTGGGCGCCCTGCAACCGGGCATAATTGATCCCAGTGCGCCTGCCGATCTCTGTAGCTTTGATGCCTTTATCAATAGCCAGGGCGAGATGGAGGTTCGTTGGGTGGCCAAGCCCCTGGGCAGTGTCGTCAGCTTCCGTCTCGTGCGCAGCCCGCTTGATGACCTGGGCGCCATGGTGGTGGTTGCCACCTATCCGGCGGCTTCGTCGGCCCAAGGTGACACAGTGGAACATGTGCAACTTGTGGATGTGCAAGCCAATCCCAACCAGCAGTACGTGTACTGGCTGCAGGCGGTTGCCGCCGACAACTCTGTGCGAGATGTGGCGCTGACGACCGTCCGCGCACCCGTCACTTTGGCCTTTGTACCATACGTCGCACCATAGCTGGATCACTCCATGGCTGCGATACGCTGGACTATGGCCATTTCCTCTTCGGGGCTGTTGATCGTGCCGTCCAGCCGGCCGGCACGCAGGTCGGTCAACACAGTGCGATAGATCGTGCCGCGGCGCAAGCCCAGCCGTTGCAGATCGTGACCATCGAGCGCCGCCTGCACGTAGCGCCATTCTTGGCAATAGCGTTCAAGCGCCGCCAGCACCTGTGCATCCTCACACACGACCGGCAACAATGCCAGCGCGACCGGCGTAACGTCGTCCAATGCCGCTACAATCTGGCTGGGTCGTGCCGCCGGATCGCTAAGCACCGGCAGTCGGGCCCGCAGCCGCGCCAGGCTTTGCATCAGCCGCAGTGTCTCTTGCTTGAGACCCAGCCGTTGCTGCAAGCCGCCGAGCGTTTCAGCCGGGATAGGATAGGTGATAATGCCCCAATACAACAACACAATAGGGGTTTCAACCAGTACACTGTCTGCTGCGTCCCCACTGCGCAACGCACGCACCCGCACAAATTGGTGGGTCATATCCGCCGTCATGCCTAAGTCCGGGTGCAGTGTTTGCAGGACCTTCAGTTCGTCCAAGCGCAGCATTGCCTTCTCGGGCTGTTCTTCCTCCAAAATGCGCTCCAGCTCGTGCCGGATGCGTGCAGGTGTCACGCGGTCGAGCAGTTCCAACGCATCGCTTAGCAATTCAAGCGTGCGCGATTCGATGCGAAAATTGAAACGCTGCTCGTAACGTACGGCGCGCAGGATACGTGTGGCGTCGTCCACAAAGCTAAGGCTGTGCAGCACACGCACCAGCCCGGCGTTCAGATCGTTCAAACCATTCCAGAAGTCAAGCAAATTGCCCCAACGATCAGGGTTCAGACACAGCGCCAACGTGTTAATCGTAAAGTCACGGCGGTGCAGGTCCAGCTTGATGCTTCCTTGTTGCACCGTGGGCAACACCGCCGGCTCGGTGTAGAATTCGGTGCGCGCCGTCACAAAATCCAGGTGAGCAGGCAGGTCTTCCGGGACATGTTCGGAATCGGCCACTTCGGCCATGCCTCGCAAGAGCTTCTGCACGTTGACGGGCTCATGTGTACGTTTCAACTGCCACTTCGCCGTGCCGAAACGCTTATGCTCAATCACACGACCGCCATACACTGACTGCATGCGGCGGGCGAAAGCGATGGCGTCGCCCTCAATAACAATGTCCACGTCGAGCGAGAGCGGGTGCGACACCGAGCGATCGAGCATCAGGTCGCGCACAAAGCCCCCCACCACGTAAACGGCATAATTCATGCGGTCCACCTCGGCCCCAATACGTTGCAGAAGGTGGTGCTGCACTGGATTAAGCGCCCGCCGCAGCCGCTCGGCGATCTCGGCAGCACGGCGGTCGGGTAGATTCGCTTCGTCCCAGAGTTTGATCAGATCAGTGCGGGTGACGATGCCGACGATCTGGCCATTTTCGACCACGGGAATTTGCCCCCAGTTGCTCTCGATCATGCGTTTGCGCAAGGTGGCGATCGAGTCTTCCGGGGTCACCGTCACCTCGCCGGCGCGCATAAAGCGCTGCACCGGCAGGTCGCCCAAGCCGTGGTCGATGGCGCGGTCTGCCTCCCGCCGCGTGATTACGCCAAGCAGTCGGTCCCGTTCACCCTCCGCCTGTACCACCGGGAAGCCTTCATGCCCCCAACGACGCATCAGCCGCGCCGCTTCTTGGATTGCTGTGTCGGGGCGCAGCAACTGCGGCCGGCCCACACTCATAATCTGCCGCACCGTGCCTGCTGCCCGCGTAGTCGCCCGCACCAGTTCGACGATGCGTGTGCGCAGGTCTTCCAGCGTAACCTCGCGCAGGTGTGCTGCCGCTGCCCGGTTGTGACCACCGCCGCCGAGCGCCTGTGTCACCTTGCCTACATCCACGGCATCCGTCGTGCTGCGCGCGACTACCTGGATGACGTCGCCGAGGTCCACCACGAGAAAGACGGCGTCCGGCTCGTGGAAATCGCGCAGCCGTGCGGCCAGTGTACTCAGTTCGTCGGCAAAACCATGGGCAGTGGCGGTGGCGATGACTACGCGATACCCGGCGATGTCGAGAAACTCGCTATGCTCCAGCAGCGTCTGCAAGAGTTCACGCTGCTCGTCAGTGATGGGGTGGTGCAGAAACTCGTTGACCTCACCCAGGTTTACGCCGCGCTGTGGTTCGAGCAGCCAGGCCAAGGCTGCAGCATCGCGGTGGGTGGTCGAGGCATAGGTAAGGTTACCCGTGTCCTCATAGATGCCCAACGCCAGTAGCGTTGCCTCCAGTGGCGAGACCAGGATGCCATGTTCGATCAGTTTCTCCACCAACAGCGTGGTGTTGGCGCCGGTATTGCCGCACCAAAGCTCCCGAGTATTGGGGGGAAGCGTGCGCGGCTCGCCGCCCAGTCCGGTATCCGTGGTATCCCCCACGGGCGGGGCGTGGTGATCGATGATGATGTATTCCGTGTCCGGCTGCGTACCGCGTGGCGAGTTCGCCGTGCGCGCGTCCACGATAAATGTATGCGCCACCCTGCCGCGCGGCAGGTCATCAGCGCTGACAAAGCGGAAGTGGGTGTGGTACAGCGCCAGGAACTCGCGCACATTGCGGTTCATCTGGCGCGGCAGGACTGGATGCGCCTCGGGAAACAAGAGCGCGGCCCCCAGCAGTGAGGCCAGCGCGTCAAAGTCCGTGCGCTCGTGGGTGACGATGATGTCAAACGTGCGGTTCACGATGCCAGCCTATGCTTTTCCTGCGCGCACCAGCAGCCCGCGTGCCGCCCGGTTGTGACGTTCCACCATCATCGGCACATCGATATGCAGCGGGGCAGCGTCTTGGACCAAAAGCTTCCCATTTACCACGGCAAAGTCTACCGTCTGCGGTTGGCAGAAGACAAGGGCCGCCAGGGGGTCGTGTACGGCGCCACCTGCATGCCAGAGATCGTCGAGGGCAAAGGCAACGATGTCGGCGGCCATGCCCGGGGCAAGGCTGCCAATGTCGTCGCGGCCAAGCACAGCGGCCCCGCCCAGTGTGGCGATTTCCAGCGCCTCACGCGCCGTCATAGCGTGCGGGTTGCCGAGCACACGTTGCAGGAGCAGGCATTGGCGCACCTCGTTTAGAAGGTGGCTGCCGTCATTTGACGCACTGCCGTCGACACCCAAACCGATGGGCACGCCGGCGTCACGCATTGCGCGGATCGGAGCAATGCCCGAAGCCAGACGCATGTTGCTGGTTGGGCAATGTGCCACGCCCGTGTGCGTACGCCCAAACAGGTCAACCTCGGGCTGGTTGAGGTGCACGCAATGCGCGTGCCACACGTCGTCACCCGTCCACCCGAGGTGCTCGGCGAAATCGCCCGGCCGGTAGCCGAAGCGCTGCAAGCAGAATTCCTCCTCATCTTTTGTCTCGGCCAGATGCGTGTGCAGGTGCACATCCATCGCCGCGCCAAAGCTGCGGGCAAGCATCGCGCTCTCGCGCATGAGTTCGGGCGTTACGCTAAAGGGGCTGCAGGGAGCCAATACCACGCGGCGCAGCGCATACCGACTAGGATCGTGAAAAGTCTCGACCACGCGGCGGCTGTCGCGCAGGATTGCCTTTTCATCCTCCGTCACTCGGTCGGGCGGCAGACCACCCTTACTCTCGCCGAGGCTCATGCTGCCGCGCGCCCCATGAAAGCGCACCCCGACAGTCTGAGCTGCCGCAAATTGATCATCCAAACGAGAGCCATTCGGCCACAAATAATGATGATCACTGCTCGTCGTGCAGCCGGAAAGGAGCAGCTCGGTCAGCGCCAACTGCGTGCTGACAAATACGTCGTCGGGCGTCAACTCCGCCCAGATCGGGTAGAGCGTTTTGAGCCAGTCGAACAGCACCGCATCTTGTGCGCCCGGCACGACGCGGGTCAATGTCTGGTAGAAATGATGGTGCGTGTTGACAAAACCTGGCAGCACGATCTTTCCAGCTGCGTCGATCACACGTGTTGCGTTCTCGAGGGTTCCGGCGGGCAGTTGCGCTGTAGCTCCAACCCATGCGATCATGTTGTCCTCGATCAACAGCGCACCGTCCGCAATTTCGCGGCGCTGCGCATCCATCGTCACCAACATCGTAGCATTGCGAATCAGCGTTGTGGCACTCAAAACCAGTTTTCTCCCGGGCTACTAATGTTGGCGGATTGGCAAGTCTGCTCCGCTTGATTGTAGTCCACGCCCAGACTAGGGTGCAAAGCCAACCTGCCGCATCGTTTCCGGTAGACTTTGCGTATTATAGGTGATAGCATTAATTCGACGTGCAGCGTGCAATGTATTTGATAAAAAGGAGGAACTATGGCTGAGTTTTCTGTGGGCCGCCGGCTGTTGGTGCTTGCGGCCTTGTGCCTCGTGGTGGCGCTTGTGGCAGGCTGCGGCGTTGGCCTTGTGGTAGGTTCAGGCAAGACAGTGACGGAGGAACGAACGATCAGCGATGTCGAGGAAGTGGCACTCACTTTTATCGGCGACCTCCAGATTACGCAGGGGGACGAGGAAAAGCTGGTGATTACGGGCGACGACAACGTGCTGCCCTTGATCACGACCGAAGTGAAGGACGGCGTTCTGACCATCGGCAGCAAGTCCACTCTTGGCGTACCGATGGTGACCGATCTGCGCTATGACTTGACCGTACGCAATCTAAATAGCCTGCGCCTCAGCGGGGCGGGCAACGCGGAGATGGATGGCCTCGAGACGGGCGACCTGGCAGTGGCTATCAGCGGCGCTGGCAACCTATCGATTAAGGACCTGCAGGCCGACCGCATCTCGGCGAATATGAGCGGCTTAGGCAACCTGGAGTTGGGCGGGAAGGCCACTCGCCAGACTGTCAGCCTCTCGGGCGCCGGCAACTACGACGCCGGCGACCTCGAAACCGGAACGGCTGATGTCACTCTTTCCGGATTGGGCAACGCCACCGTATGGGCAACGGAAAGCCTCGGCGCCAACATCAGCGGGGCAGGCAACATCGAGTACTACGGCGACCCGGACGTTGCCTCGAAGGTTTCGGGGGTGGGCAGCGTCACTTCGAAGGGCGAGAAATAACCGAGCGGGTGAGTGGGTGAAGCCAGAAATCGAGTTTCCCAAGCGAACGCCGCTTGTAGCAAGCGGAGTCCGCTAGAAACTCGGTTTCTCTCACCACTTTGCCCTCTCGCCCCCATCCTCAGCGCCTTCACGCATTACGAGGACCTTGTCCACTCGCCGCCCGTCCATGTCGACGACCTCGATGCTGTAGTCACCCACTCTGACCCTGTTGCCGGTTGCAGGCACGCGGCCAAGCATGCTCATGATCATGCCGCCCAGCGTCTGGTAGGAAGCATCATCTTCGTCGGGCAGTTCTTTGATATTAAAGGTATCTTTGAACTCGTCCACGGCGTACATGCCATCGACCAGCCAAGACCCGTCGTCGCGCGCTACGACCGGTGACTCGCTGTGGCCACGATTATCGGGCAGCTCGCCCAGGATGGCGCGCATGATGTCTGTGAAGGTTACCAGACCTTCCAACCCGCCGTACTCGTCGATCACCAGTGCCAAGTGCGAGCGCGTCTCGCGCAGGCGTTCGATTACGTCGAGAGCCGGCATACTCTCCGGAACATACAGCGGCGGCTGTGCTAGAGCCTCCAGGTCGATAGGCTCGTTGGCTATGCGCTTGGCCAGAAGATCCTTGACCATTACCACCCCGATCATATCGTCCAGGTCACTGCGTGCTACGGGGTAGCGCGAGTGGCCATGCGCTAATACGATCTCCCGCACTTCCTCGTCGCTGTCTTCCACATCGAACCACACCATGTCGGTGCGTGGGGTCATGATGGCACTCACGGTGCGGTCACTAAGGCGGAAGACCTGTCCCAGGATCTCTTCCTCGATGGGCTCAAAAACACCCGACTGCGTGCCTTGCTCGATCAGCACGCGTACCTCTTCTTCCGTGACGGGAGGCTCATCATTGGGCTTTATGCCCAACAGGCGCAACAGCGCCAGACTCGACTTGTCCAGCACCCAAACGGCCGGCCGCGTAATCGCCGAGAGGCCCCGCATGGGGGTAGCCACCCAACTCGCAATACGCTCAGCGTTATTAAGAGCAATGCGCTTGGGCACCAATTCTCCCACCACCAACGACAGGTAAGTGGTGAGAATCACCACGAGTGCCACCGCCAACGGCTCGGCGATATTCTGCAGGCCAGGAATCTTGGACAACAGGGCAGCCACGGGACCCGAAAGCGTAGCACCGCTGAATGCGCCGATCAGAATGCCGATCAACGTAATGCCAATCTGCACAGTAGAGAGAAAATCGCCGGGGTCTTCCGCAAGCCGTAGGGCAGCCAATGCGGATGGGCTGCCTTCGTCGGCCATTTGCTGCAAGCGCGGCTTACGCGCAGATACGATCGCCATCTCGGCCATTGAGAGCAGGCCATTCAGGATGATCAACAAAAAGATAACTAAGAAACTAAGCAAGGGGCTGCCCACCTCCGCCCATGGAATAGTACGTTATCCGGTCGTCTACTGCGCCAAACCGACCGCATCGAGGAAAAACGCATACTCAAACGCCGTCTCACGCAAGCTGTCATAGCGACCGGTTGGTCCGCCGTGGCCGACAGTCATGATTGTTCTGAGTAAAACCAGGTCATTCTTGCCGTCGTGTTCGTTCTGCAACACACGTAGTTTGGCGACATATTTTGCCGGTTCCCAGTATTGCACGCGCGGGTCATGCAGACCACCCGTCACCAGCAGGCGCGGATACGTCGTCGCCAACAGGTTATCATAAGGGGAATAGTCGCGCATGTACGCATACTGCTCGGGCGCTTCAGGGTCGCCCCACTCCTCATACTCCATGGCCGTCAGCGGAATCGAGCAGTCCAGCATCGTGTTGATTACATCCATAAACGGCACGCCTGCCAAGACAGCGGCAAAGAGATCCGGTCGCAGATTGGTCACTGCGCCCATCAACAGACCGCCGGCACTACGTCCACAAATCACAAGCCGCACCGGGCTGGTGTAGCCTGCGGCAATCAACGTCTCGGCGCAGGCGATGAAATCTGTGAACGTATTGCACTTGTGCATCAGCTTGCCGTTTTCATACCAGGCCCGGCCCATCTCGCTGCCGCCGCGGATGTGAGCAACGGCAACGACAAAACCGCGATCGAGCAAGCTGATACGTTGCGACTGGAAGCGTGGGTCGGCAGTTGCACCGTAAGCCCCATACCCGTACAGAAAGACAGGGTTGTTGCCACTGCGCTCCATATGCTTGCGGTGCGCGAGCGATAGCGGCACTTGCGTGCCATCCGCCGCCGTTGCCCACAAACGTTCGACGACATACAGCTCGGGATCATAGCCCGCCACCTCTTCGCGCTTGACGACGGCAAGCGTGCGCTGGTGCAGGTCATAGGCATAGACCGTATTGGGCGTCACCAGCGACGAGTAGGCAAAGTAGAGAGTGGCGGTGACATATAAGGCATTGCGCACCGGGCTGCACGTGTAAGCGGGTTCCGGAAATTCCACATCATGTTGGCCCAAGATTTGTGGCTCGCCTGCTGCCATGTGCAGCACGCGGATGGCAGGCAAACCACCGCTGCGTCCAAACAGAACAACATGATCGGCAAAGGTTAGTATGTTGTCGATCAAAAACTGTGGGTCGTGGGCAACCAGTTCCCGCCACTGCTCCAGGCCCGGCGCGGCCACAGGCGCCACGGCGACGCGAAAGTTCTGAGCGTCCAGATCGGTGCGAATGTAGAACCAATCGCCACGACGATTGACGGCATACTCATGGTTGGGCCGGCGCAGCGCGATCACCTGCGGCGCGGCTGTAGGCATCGCTGCGGGTACATGCCAGATTTCGCTTGTCGTGTTGCTATGCTGCGTGATAAGCAGTGAGTCGCCGCCGGAACTCTTTTCTACGCCAACAAAGAAACGGATATCGGCGTCGTATAGGACGCGCACATCCACACCCGGATCATCCCCGACCCGATGTCGCCACACGCTATCTGGCCGGTGCGCCTCGCCCAAGGTCGTGTAAAACACATATTGCGACCCCGCGTCCCACTCCAAACCGTAATAGGCGTTGCCTATGCGATCGGGCAGCACTTCGCCCGTGTCCAAGCGCTTGACGTGGACCACAAACGCCTCGTTGCCGTCCACGTCCAAGCAGTAGGCCAGGAGATTCTGATTGGGGCTGACACGCCACTCACCCAGATCGCAAAAGGCATGACCGAGCGCCAGCTCGTTCACGTCAAGCAAGATCTCCTCGCCCGCGTCATTGCTGCGCCTGCGGCGGCACAAGATGGGGTAACCTTTGCCCTCCTCGGTGCGCTCGTAGTACCAATAATCACCTTCCGGCAGCCGGCCGGATTCGTCCGTCTCACGTATGCGGCCCACCATTTCTTGGTACAGTGTTTCCTGCAAGACTTGTGTATGGGCCATGGCAGCAGCGGTGTAGTCGTTCTCGGCGGCCAGGTATTGCAGCACTTCGGGGTTATCACGCTCACGCAACCAGAAGAAATCATCCACACGTACGTCGTCGTGCTTGGCAATCCGGATGGGCCGCCGTTGCGCCTGTGGCGGAGTCAGGGATCGCGCGCTGTGTGCCACATAGCCTCACTTCTTCGATCAACATTTAACCGTAACTTGGCAAATCATAACGAGATCGGAGACAATCTACAACTTGAGCAAAGCATGCAACTACTTCCGGGAGATCCTGGGAAGCAGTCAAAAAAGCAAGGAGAGCACCATGCTCAGACGCTATCTTGTTGTGGTTCTAGTTCTGACTCTGGTAAGCCTGGCGGGTTGTGGTGGTAGCGAAGAACCCACGCCGACCCCGACGCCGCTGGCTACCTTTACGCCAACGGCTGCCCCGACGGCTGCGCCAACAGAGGTCCCGACACAAGCCCCGGCAGCTACGGACTCCGAGGCAGCTACACCGGTTCCTGCCGGCACTACGGAAGCAACTGAAGCGGCGACGGCAGAAGTCGCCGAAGCCGGCGATGTGTCCGCCCCATCGGTGATTGCGCCCGACTCTCCGTTAGCTGCTCCCGTATCGCCCCTGGCAGCACCCGAATCGCCACTGGCGGGTCCGGCACAGCCTGCAGTGGCGCCCACTCAAGCGCCCATCTCGGGTTTGTATCAGTTACAGACGATCCGAGCAGCAAGCAGCATGAGTGAGACGACTGCGCCGCCAGGCTATCGACTGGCCTTTGGCCCCACCGGCGTAGTACGCGCCGTTGCCGACTGCACGACAGGACGAGGCGAGTTCACGAGTCTGCCAGAGGGGGCACTGACGCTTAACGTCACCTTTGTCGACGTTCGCTGCGCTCCGGATTCGTTGGCCAATCCATTTGCCCATGCCCTGAGCGAGGTGACCAGCTACCGTTTCGACGGCGACCGCCTGGTGATCAATTATGGTACGCAAGGCGGAGAAATGGGCCTGACCCGTGTCAGCCAGATGGCTGCATTCGGCGCTCCCTTCCTTAGCTGGAACGGCCTAAAGAACAGCACATTTCTCGTCCCTGGCACTCCAGCGGGCGACGGACAAGTTCCCCTGCTCGATGGCGAATTTCGCGCTCGCACGACGCCGGACGCTGCCGCCGGCGCAGCAGTGACGGCTACTGCCGAAGCCCAATCAGACTTCGTCGTGAGCCTCGCAACGATGCACACGTACGGCGATCTGGACCCAGAGACACCCGAACCCACGCCTGCCACCCCGGTCGATGCCAATGCCACCCCTACACCGACACCGGAACCGGAGGTGGCAATCGATTCAGTCGTTGTGCTGGTCGTGAATGATAACTCGCCTGCGCCCAAGTCGTACCTGGCGCCGGTGCTAAACGGTGGTGGGCTGGCCATCCCCCTGACCCTCGAGTCGTTAGGCGAAAACGTATATGTGCGCGACCTGCGTTGGGACGGCAAGCAATTGACGGTCGATTTCGATCAAGGTACAGACGGCAAGCGCCGCGTCTATTCTTTTGAAACGGATCGGCTTGTCCAAATGAGCGAAGAAGGGTTGCCGGCCCAACCGCCCAAGGGACGGCTTGACCTGCCCACCCAGGATGTCGTTTTGGCATCCGGCGCCGAGACAAGTGCCGGCATGCCGTCGGCGATGCTGACGGGCGCGATCGAAGCAGGGGTCGTACATCCCTACCGCCTGCCGGCACAGGCAGGCCAGCAGTTGACCGTGACGCTGCAGAGTCCATTTGACGATGTATGGCTCTCGCTTTATGGCACGGGAGACCGTACTGTGCTGCGCTCGATTCGTGGCGAGACGGACAACTGGTCCGGCGTCGTGCCCAGCACACAAGAATACGTCGTCAGCGCCGTTGCTTCCGGCAGCGCATCACCCTACACACTAACGATCGAGTTGGCGGGGCAAGGACAGGCGGTCGTCGAGACGCAGGTACAGACCCCGACTACGACTACGACGGCAACGGGGACTACGACGGCGACCGTGACTGCGGGGGACACGGTTCACCTCGTCATCGACGGTGTGCCGCAGGCAGCACTCCTGGACGTCTTGCAGCGCAACAACGCCCAGGCCGATTTCTTTGTGACCAGCGAACAAGCAGCACAGAGCGCGGAGGGATTGGCTGCCGCGGCTGCTGCCGGGAACGGCAGTGGCATAATTGCCGGTCCCATCGCGGCACTGACGAGCGAAGGCCGCGATGCGTTGTTTGCCGAAATCAGCGCAGCGCGCCAGAACCTCGGGGAGGCGGGAGCGAAGTGCTTGCGCCCACCCTTTGCAGCGACCGACGGTTATTCGCGTGCAGCCGCCAGCGAACTCGGTTTTGACATCGTGCTCTGGGATATAGATGCCGGGAGCACGCCACCTGATGTGCTGGCCGGCCAGGTCTTCCCCGGAGCAGTGATCCGCTTCGCAGATACCGGCGACAATGGCCAGGCAGCTGCTGCGACGCTGGAAAGCCTGCTGCCGCTACTGGCGAAGCAGGGTTACAGCGTGCAAGCCACATGTAAGTAACGAGCGGGAATTACAAACGCTCGCCACGCCGGTCCCAAACGGATATTTGGGACCGGCGTGGCGAGCGTTGGACAAACGGTTGCAAGACCAGCACAGTGCTGAGATTGTGGCCGCCATTTGCAGCCTTGGCAAGGTCCGTTTTCAGCTATTTGTAGTTTCCTCTTCCCGACCTGCGTTTGCTGGTTAGAAAAGCCGCAACTTTTGTTGGTAGACAGTCGTCATATGTAGTGATACAATGATGACAGTTTTCACTGCGCAAAGCCCAAAAAATTGCATCTCATTTATCACTTCTTGAACGTACTCGTGGTCAACTTGCCGTTACTTCAGAGTCGTTTTCACGTCATGATGATTGAGCAATGGTTTTGGACAAGCGCAGTTGACAACTGAATCGAAAAAGCAGGTTCTTTCGGCAGGGAGTGCGTGTCTTGGCACACGCGCGCAACGGTTCAATGTATCTAGTTCTGAGGAGGGCCTTTATGTATCATCGTAGTATCCGGCGCGCCGGAGTCGTTTTGATGATGTGCTTTGTATTGCTGGGATTATTGGTGCCGGCGACCGTATCTGCTGCACCGATACAGCCGGACAAGCAATCCGTCACAGCCCAGGAAGGCTATGGCGGCGGCTTCTACTATACTGTGCGTCCAGGCGATAACTTAACGCGCATTGCCAACCGCTATGGCACCACGGTAGCCGCCATCATGTACGCTAACGGGCTACACAGTTCGGTGATCTATGTTGGCCAAGTGCTCTATATTCCTGCCGGCAGCGGTGGTGGTGGTGGTGGTGGCGGTGGCTGCGCCCAGACATACATCGTGCAACCAGGGGACACGCTGTCCGGAATTGCACGCCGGTTTGGCGTGAGCACGTATGAACTGGCCAGATGCAACGGAATTTCGAATCCCAGTTTCATTTATGTAGGCCAGCGGCTATGCATTCCAAGCGGTGGTTATAATCCGTATCCGCCCGCGCCGCCACCGCCACCGCCGCCACCGCCACCGCCGGCAGGATCGTGTGGGCAGTACTACACGGTGCAGCGGGGCAACACGTTGAGCGGCATCGCGCGCTGGTGTGGCACGACTACGCATAACCTGATGTACCTGAACGGCATCTCGAACCCGAACTACATTTACGTGGGTCAGGTGCTGCGCATCTGGTAAGTGGCAGCAGGAAGATCATCGCTTGTGCAAGCGCTCGGACGTTCGTCCGGGCGCTTGTTTTGTGCCTGCCGCCGGCCTATTGACAGCACAACCTAATCCAGATAGAATAGTTTTAAAACGTTTTAAGGATCAGGCGCCTTTCTTGAACCCCAAACAGACCGTCACCATTATCGACGTGGCGAAGCGAGCCAAAGTCTCGGCCGGCACCGTGTCCAACGTTCTCACCGGCAAACGGCCGGTGGCCGAGCACACGCGCAGGCGCATTCAAGCCGCCATCGATGAGCTTGGCTACCAGCCCAACCTGCTCGCCCGCAGCCTCGTCAACCGTGCCAGCAACTCGCTGGCCGTAGTCACCTCCGGGCTCGAGTACTATGGCCCTTCACGCACCCTGGTCGGCATCGAGCGCCAGGCCAACGAGCTTGGCTACTCTCTCCTGCTGAGCCTGCTGCATGACCCTGAGATGGCCGACGTCGATTCGGTGCTCGACGATCTCCTGGCGCGACGCGTCGACGGTATCATCTGGGCCGTACATGAGATCGGTCGCAACCGCGCGTGGATGGCACCCGAACGCCTGCGCACACTACCCCCAATCGTCTTCCTGACCATGGAATCGCAGCCGCACGCGACGATCGTTTCCACCGACAACCGGGCCGGCGCCGTATTGGCCGTACGTCACCTGCTGGAACAAGGACGCCGCCACATCGGCATCATAACGGGTCCACCGGAGTGGTGGGAGGCACGCGAACGGCTGGCCGGCTGGCGTGCCTGTCTGACAGATGCGGGCTGCAACCCGGAGGATGTGCTCGTCTTTACTGGGGACTGGACAGCGGCCAGCGGCGAGCGCGGATTTCACCACCTGCTGGCACAGCGGCCAGCGATCGACGCAATCTTTGCTTGCAACGACCAGATGGCGCTCGGCGTGCTGCGAGCTTGTCACTTTGCCCGGCGCCGGGTGCCGGACGACCTGGCCGTGGCGGGCTACGACAATATGCCAGAGGCCGCTTACCTGGTCCCCTCGTTGACATCCGTCCGCCAACACCTGGCCGACGTAGGCCGCATGGCCGTGCAGGAACTGCACCAGGCAATCGCCATTCGCAGCCAAGGCGAAACGCCAAGCGCGCATATCCGCTTGATTGCGCCTGAGTTGGTTGTGCGCGAGAGTTCGCGGCGCCTCTAGCACACTACAGGATCACATTAGCCCGCACTATGCGCAGACTAGTCGGCTGCTCCAGCAGTCGCCTTGCGCGCACGCATCTTTTCGGACAAGAACTCCCAAACCATCGGCACAAGCGAAATGGCGATGATCGCAATGACGACGAACTCGAAGTTCTTCTGAACAAAGGGCAGATTGCCAAAAAAGTAGCCTAGCAGTGTGAAAAGCAGGACCCAGAGTATGCCGCCCACTACGTTGTAGACGAAAAATTTCGAGTAGGTCATGGCGCCGATGCCTGCCACAAAGGGGGCAAAGGTGCGCACGATGGGCACGAAGCGCGCCAGGATGATCGTTTTGCCGCCGTGTTTCTCATAAAAGGCATGCGTGCGGTCCAGGTGTTCCTTCTTGAGGAAGCGCACCTTGCCGCTGAAAGCATGGGGGCCGACCCAGTGGCCGATCCAGTAGTTAACAGTATCACCTAAAATAGCGGCCGCCGACAGCACGACCAGCAGGATCCAGATATTCAACTCCGGCACGATCGCGGCGACGGCTCCCGCCGCAAAAAGCAGCGAGTCACCCGGCAAGAAAGGCGTCACCACCAACCCTGTCTCGCAAAAAATCACGATGAACAGCAGCACGTAGGTCCATACACCCATCTGGGTGACGATCTGGTGGAGATACTCGTCCACGTGCAAGAAAATGTCCAGTGCTTGCTGCAAAAACTCCATAGCTACTCCTTACAACATGTCCGCACTAGCTACTAGCGAAAGCGTGCTCGCCCGGACAAACCAGGTGCATATTTAACAACCGCATCATTATAGCTGTGGGGGGTCCGGTTTCGTCAAGAGACAAAGGTTATATTTTCCTGACAATTGCCCGCCAAACAATCAAATTACACGGATTGCCTGCTAATTTTACTACCAATGTCCGATGTTTATCACCGCGGCGTGTGTTACAGTAATGGCGCGTACCTCCTATGATTGCCGATTTTGGGGTTTTGTGCCAAAATCAAGGGTACATTAGGAGACACGCGGCGCGATTGCTTGGGGTAGCGAGCGCCGCTTCTAGAATACAATGGGGGTACGCAAACATGTCCGGGCATTCTAAATGGTCGACGATCAAGCGCAAGAAGGGCGCCGCCGACGCCGCACGCGGCAAGGTTTTTACTCGCCTGGCGCGTGAGATCCAAATAGCGGCACGCAACGGCGTCGATATCAACACCAACTTTCAGTTGCGCCTGGCGGTGGACCGAGCTCGTGCCGAAAACATGCCCAAGGATAACATCGAGCGCTCCATTCGACGTGGAGCGGGCCTCGAAAAAGACGCCGCCGAGATCGAGACGATCGTCTACGAAGGCTACGGGCCCCATGGCATCGCCATGTTGGTCGACTGCCTGACCGACAACCGCAATCGGACGATCTCTGATCTGCGCCGGGTGTTTACCCGTGCCGGCGGCGGGCTGGGTGAGCCGGGTTCAGTCGCCTGGCAGTTTACGGAGAAGGGCTACCTCCTCGTCAATCGTGTCAACGAAGACGGCGAAGACACCGGGGTGGACCCAGACGACGTATTCATGGCAGCGCTCGAAGCTGGCGCCGACGATGTAGACGTTAGCGACGACAGCGTGGAGGTCTACACCAATCGAACGAACTTTGCGCAAGTAAGCCAGGCGCTGGAAGCAGCCGGCATAAAGCCTGACCAGGCAGAACTCATCATGCAGCCTAACACCACGCTCGAGCTGGGAGCCGACGAGGCGCAGTCCGTACTCGGCATGATCGAAGCGCTCGAAGAGTTAGACGACGTGAACAAGGTCTATCACAATTTGGAATTGACCGAGGAAATGGTCGCCCAGTTTGCCTAGACCGGTTGAGGGATGTTGCCAAGGGCGGGGGCCGGTTTGCCAGGCTGCCCGCCTTTTTCTTTTGCGACTGATCAGGAACCTTAAGACCTATGCCTGCAACTTCCAGTCACTATGAGCGCTCCGTGCTGGGCGTCGACCCGGGTACCGCCATCACGGGTTACGGTGTGGTGGCCGAAGACGAAAATGGTGAGTTTGTCCTGTTGGCGTGTGGGGTGATTCGGACGGAAGCACATGTCGCCATGCACCTGCGCCTGCTGGAATTGTTCCGCGACCTGCAGGCGTTAATCGAGGAATTTCAACCCGACGAAATGGCGGTGGAAAAGCTCTTTTTTGGCCGCAACGTAACGACTGCCATCTCCGTTGGACAAGCGCGCGGCAGCATCCTGCTGGCCGCTGCCCTGGCAGGGTTGGATGTGATCGAATACACACCGGCCGAGGTCAAGCAGGCGGTCAGTGGCTATGGCAATGCCGACAAGGGACAGGTGCAGGAGATGGTGCGCCAACTCTTGAGGCTGGCGGAGGCGCCTCAACCGGACGATGCGGCCGACGGCGTGGCGATCGCCGTGTGCCACCTTCAAGCGGCGCGCTATCGCCGCTGGCAAAACGGACAAAGTTGATCTCGACCATTTGTGAAAGCACGTTGTAGGGGATACAATTACAATGCAGAAAACGCTCATTTACCACCGAAGTGACAGGGCAGCAAGATCAGGCATGTTGCATCAAAACAGCGCACAATCAGTCGTACCCCCTGGTAGCGTGACGGTCCTCGTCGTGGACGATGAGGATGCTTTGTGCACCCTCTTGCAGATTTCGCTGCAACGCCAAGGATATCGGGTGGTGATTGCGCACAACGGGCGCGAGGCATTGGAAGTTGTAGCCAACAAGAAAGTTGACCTGGTTCTCCTCGACGTCATGATGCCGGAAATGGACGGTTTCACCACCTGCATCGAGTTGCGCAAACGAACCGATGTACCGGTTGTCCTGCTGACGGCGCTGAATCGCCCCGACGACATCGTGCATGGCTTTAGCCTGGGCGCAGACGACTACATTACCAAGCCATTTACCTTCAAGGAAGTCGAGGTCCGGCTGCAGGCCATCTTGCGCCGCATGAACTGGAATCAGGAGCGCGTCACGCAACAGCAGGTGATTACCGTTCAAGACGTAATGGTGAATGACGACGTGCACGAAGTGACCGTGCGCGGCGAGTCAGTCCACCTCACGCCGATTGAATACCAACTCCTGCGCACGTTGATGAACTCGCCGGACAAGCCGGTCAGCAAGGAAGATCTATTCCAGAGCGTCTGGGGCTATAACATGGCGGGCGGCACCAACCTGGTGGAAGTAGCGATGCGCCGCTTGCGCGAAAAGGTGGAGTTGGACCCGTCGAACCCCATTTACCTGCTCACCGTGCGTGGCGTGGGGTACAAGTTTAGCACGCAAGGTATATCCGACAAGGTAACAATTCGGTAAATGATTCGACTTTTGCGCGGCGTCGTAGCGGCACGCGGCCGAGACTACCTGGTGGTGGATATCGGAGCGGCAGCAGGCGGCATAGGGTTCAAAGTAAATACGCCGGAGCCTACGGCAGCGCGCTTTGTGGAAGGCGCTGTCGTTTTTTTGCACACCTACCTCCAGGTGCGCGAGGATGCCCTGACGTTGTTTGGTTTCGAGACTGAAGACGAGCTCGGTATCTTTGAGCTGCTGCTCAGCGTCAGTGGTGTGGGCCCCAAAGCGGCACTGTCCATCCTCAGCACACTAAGCCCTGATGCGCTGCGCCTTGCGCTTGCCAACGAAGAGCCGGCATTGGTTGCGCGCGCCCCGGCATTGGCAAGCGCACAGCTGAAAAGATCATTGTGGAGCTCAAGGACAAGGTCAAGGGTCCACAGGGCAACTTGGAAGTGCTGGCCCACATGACAAACACCGATGCCGAAGTGATTGATGCCCTCGTAGCCCTTGGCTACAGCATTGTCGAGGCGCAGCGGGCCGTGCAAAAACTGCCGCGTGAAGCGGTAAGCGTCGAAGAACGCCTGCGCCTCGCACTGAGCCAGTTTGGCGGGTAACACAGAAATTGGCGGAGTTGACCGCATAGCCGGCATAGCCCGCACGGGGCCTGTGGAGGAGGGGCACGCCTTCGTGCCGTCTTGAGACGAATTGAATTCCAACCACGGCAAGGAGCAACAACGTGGCCGAAGTACAGACCCTGCGCAAGGGCGACATTTTTGAAGAAGAAAATCAACTGTGGCGCGTGTTGGAATACCAGCACATCAAGGTTGCGCGCGGCGGCGCTACAATCCGTCTCAAGGTGCGCAATGTCCGCAGCGGTTCCACGGTCGAACGCACCTACAGCAACGGCACACGTGTCAATGATGTCGAGTTGGACAAGGACGAGGTGCAGTACCTCTACCATGACGACGACAACTACTACTTCATGAATACCACCACTTTTGAGCAGATCGCCATGTCCCCTGCCTTTCTAGAAGGCATGCGCGATTACCTGCTTGACGAGATGACGGTGATGCTGCAGAGCTACGACGGGGAGCCCATCTCCGTCAAGATTCCCACTACCGTCGAGCTGCGCGTGGTGTGGGCCGAGCCTGCTATTCAAGGCGACACGGCCAACGCCCCCATGAAACAGGTCGAACTGGAAACCGGGCTGCGCATCCAGGCTCCACTCTTCGTACAAGAAGGCGATCTGCTGCGCGTGGATACACGTGAAGGCACGTACGTCACGCGGGTGCGGTAGTCTGGCCCAGACTGCCTCCCATAGGGGCGGCGTCATGATCCGGCATGATGCGCTCAATGTTACGAATGGTGGCCACCGAGTAGCCGATCACGCCGGCCATCGCGCCCAACAGCCCCACGACGACCAGGATCAGGCCCATGCCGGCGCCGGGACCGACACCGACAAGCCAGCCAAAACGCGCTGCCCATGCGCCACCCACGCTCATCGCCGGCTCAAAAACACGGTCCGCCAGCGGACCGGCGATCAGCATGCCGAGGGGCCCAGCAATCTGGGCGATCAAACGCCGCGTGGCGAAAACCCTGCCCTGGACGTCGGGGGCGACCTTCGACTGCCAGATGGACTGGTTGGACCCATTGATAAAGGGCAGGAAGAGCATCGAGCAGAACGCGGCAAACACCCAAACCGGCAGAGTTTGACCAATACCCATTATAGTCTGCCCCAAGATGCTGCTCAGGATAAAGCCGCCCAACACGCCATGAATTCGTCGTCGTGGCCCGCCCCAGGTCGAAAGCAGTGTAGCGCCCACCACACCGCCTACGCCTAGAGCCGACTGCACTGTGCCTAGCGCTAGTTCATTGTTGCCGGTGCGAGCCAGGATCATTGGTGCGACCAGCACCATGCCGATGGCAAAGAAGAAATTACTGAGGGTAAACGTCAGCTGGATGCCCAGCAGGCTCTTGCGCGCCCAAATGTATTGAAAGCCATAGATCGACTCGCGCCAGAGGCTGCCACGACCTTCGCGCCCGCTTTCACTCTCGGCAGGCTGCGGGATAAACACGACGGCCACTGCCAGTACGGCAAAGACAAACGTCACGATATCGATGATCATGATGCCGCTGATGCCGATTAGTGTCAGCAGCAGCCCTGCCAGGACCGGAGCCACGATGGTCGTAGCGGCCTCTGCCAATGCTACGAGACCATTGGCGCGCGTATACTGCTCCTTGGGCACCATGAGACTCATCGCAGCCGAGAAGGCCGGAAACTGGAATGCGGCGAAGAAGCCGGCAAATGCGCCGGTTACGCACAACTGCCAGACCTGCAATTGTCCCGTGCTGTAGAGAATGAGGACGACGATTGTAGACAGGCCCGCAGCGAGGTCGCTCAGCATCATCACCAGCTTGCGATTCCAGCGGTCGACCAATGCGCCGGCCAGAGGGCTTATGATGACAGTCGGCGCGTAGGAGAAGAAGCCCACAAGCGCCAGGGCGGTTGCCGAACCCGTCGTCTCATAGGCCCAGATGGTCAGGGCAAACTGCGTCATGCCCGAGCCCAGCATCGAAATGGTCTGGCCGATCCAGATAAAGATAAAGGTTCCCATGCCAGCGCCACGCGGCTTGGCGTTGCTCATGTTCACGGTTATAGACTCCTTCTTGGTTGCGGGGGCGTGTAGATTGTGGCAAATCATACACCCAAACGCCCGATTTTGGGCAATGATGAAAGTGAGCCAGACTCATCCACAAATGCCGATAAACAAGGATAGTTATCATGCCAAAGCTGACCGTTGAGGGAGAGGGAGTGTTTGATGTTCAGGAGGGTAAGCGGCTCGTGCTGGCGTTGATCGACGACGCCGGCATTGATCAGCTGCACGCTTGCGGTGGCAACTGCCGCTGCACGACGTGCCGCGTCGAGTTCATTGCCGGCGAACCGGCGCAGATGACGGAGGCCGAGAAGGCGAAACTGGCCGAGAAGGGGTTGTCAGACGTACGCCTCTCATGCCAGATCCTATGCGACCACGATATGAATGTGCGCGCTATCAGCCGCCTCGCCGGCAGCGGTCGCCCTGACGCCGGCTCGCGGCCCGAACCCGACATTCACCCCGTACCGATCTGGGTGGAAAAGTAAGTGGTTATCCAGACGCCGAGTTTCTGGCGAGCTTCGCTTTTCGCAAGCGAAGCTCGCCAGAAACTCGGCGTCTACCAGTTAGAACGGCAGGCGCCAACTGAAATTGATGGCGTCGGCAGGAATCGTGTAGAAGAGGTGATCCACGCCCATTGCCACAAAGAGCAACGCCAGAAACAGCAGGCTGTACTTGTAAAGCCGCCAAACGTTGGCATTGGTCGGGTTGCGCAGGATCGCAACTGCCTGCCACAAAAAGACGCTGTTGAGCACAAGCGCCAGCGCAAGATAGACAGGTCCCAGGAGACGCAGAAACACAGGCACTATGCTGAACAACATCAGCAGCACACTGTAGAGCACGATCTGGCGATGTGTTTCCTTGTCGCCTGCCACGACAGGCAGCATGGGCACCCCAGCAGCCTTGTATTCCTTCTGCCGCATCAACGCCAGCGCCCAAAAGTGGGGAGGCGTCCAATAGAAGACGATCAAAAACATGATCAGCGGCAGCAGTGCAATCTCATTGGAGACGGCTGCCCATCCCACCAGTGGCGGCACGGCCCCGGCGGCGCCCCCGATCACGATATTTTGCGTACTTGTGCGCTTTAGCAGGCCTGTATAAACAAAGACGTAGAACATAAAGCCCGATAACGCCAGGATGGCAGTCAACAGGTTAACCTGCCACCACAGCAAGCCGAAGCTGAGCACGCAAAGCACGATACCAAAAACCAACACCTGCTTAGGCGATAGACGACCACCTGGCAGCGGCCGCTTGCGCGTACGCACCATAACATGGTCGATGTCTCGGTCCACATACTGGTTGATGGCGTTGGCCCCACCGGCCGCCAGAAAACCGCCGATCATCGTCCAGAGTATCAGCCACCCACTTGGCGCCTCGGTTCCGGCCAGGAACATGGGCAGCAACGTGATAATCAGCAGCAGCGAGATGATGCGCGGCTTGGTGAGCATGACATAGTCGCTGATCGCCAGCCGGGTGAGCGCTTGATCGTGTGTCATCGGCGCTTCGCCGGAGCCGCTCTGGGAGTTGTTTACAGGTGCACTATCAAGCATTGCAGCGTTTTCGTTAGTGAGCTGAGCGGGGCTGTTCTCCCGCTAGGATAGGTTCGTTTGTGTCCGGCATGTCCGGCGCTGGGCCGACGGGGCCGGACGGCTTGATAAGACCTGCCGCCAGGCGCGTTCGATGTCGCACGAGCATTATATAGCCGAAACCCAGGACCGCGGCAAACGTAAACCACTGGATCGCATAGCTTAGGTGGTTGCCCTCGTCCAGGGCGATCGGCTCGGAGCGAATCGGTAAGGCATCATAGGCGCGTCCCTCTTCCGGCATTTGCTCGAGATAGCCCGGTTCCAGCTCGTACGGCATCTGTCCTTGAATGGCTGGGACGTCGACGCGATACCACTCCCGCTGTGACGTAGCGACAGGGGTGGACACACCGCCCCCCGGCAGACCCTGGGACTTGCGCGCCAGGCCAACAACGGGCGCGGCAGAAGTCTCGACCAATTGCGCCAACTGGTCCGCTTCTGCTTCTTCCGCCGGGATCCAGCCGCGCGCGACCAGCACGGCCCGGTTATCGCCGAGCACGAGTGGCGTCACTACGACATAGCCCGCAGTGCCCTGAAACGTCTGGTTGCTAATCAGGATCTGGTGGTCGTAGTCCCATTGCCCCTGCGCCGCCACGCGGCGATACTCCAGGTCCTGCATGCCGGCTGGGTCGGATGGCAGCGCTTGCGTGTTCAAGTCATATGGCTCGGAACGCCAACGTTCGGCCATCATGGCATTGAAATCACGCTTTTGCTGCAAGCGGTCCAACTGCCAGTAGCCCAAGCGCACCAACAAAACCATACCCAGCACGACCAGGATCGTGGGGATAATCCACTTCTTCGAAAAAATCGCCCGCAATGTCACAAACTTGCTCCTCGCTGCACCGGTCGTACGCCGGTCTTGCGCGTGCCCAAATAGCCGATCGCCAGCAGCACGGCGAGCGCGCCGCCGCCGATCAACCACCAATTGAACTCATTAGCCAGTTGCACAGTCTCGATAAACGAGACCTTGCCCCTGCCCTCCGGCCCTGCAACCTCGACGGTGACCTGCCACTCGCCGGCAGTCGCCAGAGGAGCATCGGCCTCGTAGAAGCCGGCCTGCGCGCCCGTCTGCTCGACCGCCGTCACGCGTTCGCTCTGGCCGTTGCCGGCATAGGTGACGAAAACCTGCACGCCGGTGGCCGGCGTTTCTTCTTGCCCATCCAGCAGCCTTGTCACGGCTACGGTCGTGTGCGCCTGGCCAGTACGCCAAGGGTCAGGACTCGTCCACACGTAGACATGAAATGGCCCAAGCTCTTCGCCTGCCAACTGCTGCTTACCGCCGCCGTGTGCCCCAGCCGGCGCCGCAATGAGCAGCGCAAGCAACGAGGGCAAGCACAAAACCAAGAACCTGCTCATACTGCGCCCACGGGCTGCCCGCGCGCTTGCCGATGCCGTTCACGCGCCGACTTGCGCTGCTTCTCTTGATAGAAGCTGACGCCCAGCATGATGACGGCAGCCTGAATCATCATCTCGCTGCTCCAGATCCACATGATCGCCCCGCCCCAGGCTTGATCCTCCAGTGCGGTAAAGCCCCAAATATGAGGTACCGTCGCATAATGAGGATAGATGATCTCTGTTGCCATGGCGATCGAAACGCCCGCAATGGCATTGGGCGGCACAAAGGCGATCAGGTAGACGATACGCACCCAGTAAGGCAGCGCCTTGTGCAAGTGGGGCGCACTGTTGACGACCGGATACCAGAAGAGCATGGCGGTCGCGAAAAAGGCAATGTGCTCCACGTTGTGCACCCAAGGCACGCGCAACGCCATGTCGTATAGACTCGGCTCGTGCCAGCCTATATAGGTGAACACAAAGACCAGCCAACAAATGCCGGGGTGCGTGATAGCGGTTACGGCGCGACGGAACCAGGTGTCGCGCTCGAACAGCCCGCCGACTCCACGCCGCAGTTGGGCCGGCAGCGCCCACAATACGATAGGGAATGGGTCGCCCAGCCACAACAGCGGGGCTGCCGCCATGACCAGGATCTTGTGTTGGACCATGTGCATGATCAGCAACTGGTTGCCCAAGACATCGATCGGCGAGAGCAGTGCCAGCAGCAGCGATGCCAGGCCGCCCAGGTAAGCTGTCAAACGCCAGGCGCTGGCAAGCTTGTGGCCGCGGCCCGTTGCTCCAAGCTTGCGCCGGATGCGCAGCCAGCCGGCAACGTACAGTGTCCCCATCAGCAACACTGGGAACAAGACTTCCGGTCGAAATTCCCAGGACGAAAACAAACCACCAATTAGAGGATGCATAACAGTATTTACAGCTTAACAAAAAAGCAAAATGCGTGCTGTATGGCAACTGCCAATACAGCACGCATCGACCAACGCAATACGCGAAGGCATGTCACCTTTGCCGGCGTCACCGTTTAGTGGTGAACCACGTTCCCAATCAGGTACAGGGCCGGGTAGAAGAAAATCCACACAACGTCGACATAGTGCCAGTAGATGGCGGCCGCCTCGATGCCCCAGTGCTTCTCAGGGGTGAAATGCTTCTTGCGCGCCAGACGCCACATGATAAAGATCAAGATGATACCGGAAATGACGTGCAAGGCGTGCATGCCTGTCATGGCAAACACCACAGCGCCGTAGTGATTCTCCCAAGGCGTCAAATGGCCCTTGTACAACTGCGGGAACAAGCCCCACTCGAAGACGACCACGCCCAGGAAGAAGACGAGACCAAGAATCATCGTGACCCAGCATGCGACCGAAAACACGCGCCACTGACCATGCTCGGCAGCCGTATCCGCCGTGTACATGGAGATACTGCTGAGCAGCAGGACCGTCGTGACGATCAGACCGATATTCTGGTCCAACTCGGGACGGGTATTGCCCCAGAGATAAAAGCGGGTGGCCAGCAGGGCGCCGAACAGGAACGCTTCCGAGATGAAAAACAACCACATGCCCATGCGGTTGAGACGCAGGCGCTCGGCATAGGTCTCATGCCCCGCCTCATGGGCGGCGACAGGTGCATAGCTGGTGTCGGCGTGTGCCGGCTTGCTCAGCGGTGTCGATACAGCAGCCATTAGTGTCCCCCCTCAGCCGACCACAGGCGTTTGACGTGCATAAAGAACCAGATGACCAGGATCGCCTTGACTGCGGCGATCATCATCAAGAACGTTGGCCCAGAGTTGACGTGTGCGAGCCAGAACTCGAACACGGTAATCACTGCCAATACCAAGGCTATTACAATCCCTGTCCGGTAGTGCCCCATAAGTGTCTCTTCTCACTCCTCGATCTTTGCTTAGCGGCCCGAGTATTTAGTCGTCACCGACTTCTAGTCGTCACCGACTTCTAGTCGTCACCGACTTCTAGTCGTCACCGGCCCCGGCCATGGCGATGTACTTGGACCCCGCCAGACCATAGTCATAAGGCTCACCTACCACGCTGATCGGGCTGGCAAAGCTGTGCTCGGGCACAGGCGAAGGAATCTGCCATTCGGGCGAGCGCGAGCGCCAAGGATTGGCCCCTGCCAGTACGCCAACTTCGGCGCTGCTGAAGATATTGTAGATGAACAGCAGAATCGAGAAGGCAATGGCAAAGCCGGCAAATGTAATCGCAATCTGGCCGCCTGTGATCCCCAGCGCCGGGTCATAGTCGGCGATGTGGCGGCGCATGCCGAGCACACCCACCGACATCTGGCCGATACTCATCACCCAGAAAGCCGGGGTCATGATCCAGAAATGCACTTTACCAAGTGTTTCATTGTACATACGACCGGTGATCTTGGGATACCAGTAGTAAATGGCAGCAAAGAACGGGAACACAAAGCCGCCAAAGATCGTGGCGTGGAAGTGACCCACCACGAAATAGGTGTCGTGCAGGTAGAGGTCGGTGGTGACTGTGGCCAGCACCGGGCCGCTAAGGCCGCCAATTAGGAAGACTGAGATGGCGCCGAGCGTGAAGAGCATGGGCGTGGGGAAGGTCAAACGACCGCCCCACATCGTACCCAGCCAGCTAAAGAACTTGACGCCTGTTGGCACCGCCACCAGCAGCGTCGAGACCATGAAGGCAATGCGCAGGTAGGGTTGATAGCCGGAGGTGAACATGTGATGGCCCCAGACCAGGAAGCCAACCAGGGCAATGGCCATGCTCGACAACGCCACCCAGCGGTAACCGAACAGCGGCTTGCGCGAAAAGACCGGCAACAGTTCGCTGATGATCCCCAGGCCCGGCAGCACGAACACGTACACGGCCGGATGCGAGTAGAACCAGAAGAGGTGCTGGTGCAAGATCGGCTGGCCGCCAATGTTGACGCCTTCGGCCGTCATGATCGGGTTAAAGAAGGGCATACCCAACGAGCGCTCGAAGGACATCAGCAGGAAGTCAGTGCCGATGAACTGCGTGGCAGTCAACTGGATCATGCTGGTCGCCAGCACGGCCCAACAAAAAATCGGCATGCGGAAGAGCGACATGCCTTTGGGCCGCATCAACAGGATCGTGGCGATCAGGTTAAGCGAGCCCAAGATCGACGACAAACCGATGGCGAACACACCCCAGAACATGAACTGGTAACCGACTGCGCCGCGCAAGCTCAACGGCGGGTAGGCCGTCCAGCCCGAGTCCCAGCCGCCCACCAACAGCGAAAGCATCAGCGTGATGATGCCCGGCACGGTAATCCAGTAGGCAAAGGCGTTCAGGCGAGGGAAGGCCATGTCCTCGGCGCCGATCATCAACGGCACCAGGTAGTTAGATATACCGCCAATGCCGATCAGGATCGAAGCCAATGCCACCCATCCGTGGAGGCTAAAGACCTCGTTATAGTTCTGCAGGGTCATAAACTGCAACCCCGGCTCGGCCAGCTCGGTGCGGAAGATGAGGGCAAAGGTACCGCCGATCATCAACAACAAGAGCCCAGTCACACCGTACTGGATGCCAATCACCTTGTGGTTGTAATCGATGCCGAAGTAGCGAGCCCAAGCCGGCCTGCCGGCGGGCGGGCCGTGATGCATCGGCGTGGCGATACCACGCGTCCACTTGAGCCAGTCGGACATTGCGCCGCTGGCCAGCAAGAATCCGATGATGGCAAGAATAATGCCACCGACATAGACCGCTTCTGGGAACCAGGGCTCAACGCCCAACGCCAGGCGGCCCAGAATTACCAGCGCCATGCCGGCAACAAAGCCGGCAAAGTAACCGATAATACCGCGTACAAATGCTAATGATGTCAACGGAACAGACATAGCCGTGCGTTCTCCTTTGACCCGTATCCTCTGTCTCAGCCCCGGGTAAAGTACCGGGTCGCTGACACTTGCTGCTAGTTGCTGACAGTCTGCAAGTCCACTTTCATGGCTTGCTCATTCGGTGCGACTCCCTGGGCGAGCGCCTGCTCGGTGACCCACGCGGTGTACTCTTCCGGCGTCACCACGCGCACCTTGGCATACATATTCGTGTGTGACAGGCCGCAAGCCTGGTTGCAGGCCAGGGTGAACTCGCCGGTGGCAGTCGGCGTATAGTGGATGTGCGTCAGCATACCAGGCACGAGATCCTGCTTCATGCGCCACTCCTTGATCCAGAAAGAGTGAATCACATCCTTGGCGGTCATCTCCAGCGTGAGCGGCTGGCCGACAGGTACCACCAGTTCCGCATTGGTCGTGCCATTCGGATAGGCAAACATCCATGACCACTGCTGGCCGGTCACACCGATCTTCAATTCGTCGGGCGCGGCAGCCGTGATATCGGCCAGTGTGCGCACACCGATAAATGCAAATACAACCACCAACACCAGGGGGATGGCCGTCCACAGCACTTCCAGGGTTGTATTCCCCTCAAAGTGATCGCCCTCGTCCTCGCGCTTGCCGCGACGGAATACGACAAAGGAGTACACCATAAAGACTGACACCAGTGCGAACAGGAAGGCGATCAACCACATGTGCACGCGGAACAGCCAGTCGACCGTTCCGGCCTGCTCCACTGCAGCCTCCGGCAAGGGCAACACGCCGTTGAGCAGCAATCCCAAAACGATGGTCATAATCGCGACCAGCACACCTACGATGACAAAGTGGCGCTTGTTAGATGCCGAACTGGGCATAGCGTTTCACAGCTCCTCTACATCCCTACTGCTGTTCAACAAGTTCTTTGACAGATAAATCGCACCAACCACAAGATTCGTGCATTATTGCACAAACTTTGTGCAAAGAAAAACTCGATTTCGTTTAGGAGCCGACCAGCAGAAGCCAGGCCGCCAACGCCAGCGTGATCAAGAGCGGCGCCGCCGTCAGCCACGCTTCCGTGGGCACGTTGAGGCGGAACTGGCTCAGCGCTGCGGCTTCGAGCGGGCTGGCCGGCTTGCGCAACGACCGAGCAGTGGCGTACACCAACCAAAACTGAATGCCGGCGCAGACGGCAAAAGTAACCACCGTCAAGGCGGGCAGCCAAGTCGCAGTCCAGGCACCGTCGAGCGCAAGAGTAGGCAACAGCGCCGCACCGGCGGGCCAGTAGCTGAACAGCAACCACGCCACAAACCCCAACAAAATTGCAATCATCCCGACTGTTCGCATCATGTGCGATCCCAGTTCCCTTCAAGTAAGCAGGCTTCTACCTGGAAAGCGGCGCGGATTGTAACAGAGTTCATAGGGCGTGTCAAAGGTCCCGGCAATTCGAGGACATCTATCCCTATCGTTTTGAGTAGGTAGAGTGCGGGCGCGGAAAAAACCGCAACAATCTGACAACCGCGTGAGAATTTAGATTGATTCCAAACTATATTTGGGGCTTGGCGGAGCACATGCTATAGTAATCATAGATTAGAATGAATCTAAGTTAGGTAAGCGTCCTTCCCAGTTGCTGCCCAACAAAACAATGAACAACAAACAACGGCTTGACATCTTTACGGGCGCATTGCAGCGGGCCGGTCTGCGCTTGACACCACAGCGGCGGGCCGTTTGTGAGTACCTGGCCAACACGGACCAGCACCCATCGCCTTACCAAATTTACGCTGACGTGACGCATGCCCACCCCGAAGTCAGCCGGGCTACGGTATACAACACGCTTAACACGCTGCAGCAGTTGGGCGCCATTGTCGAGCTAAGCTTTGGCGCCGAACACACGCATTACGACACCAACCCAGAACCGCACATCAATCTTATCTGCCTGCGCTGCCACAAGATTGTGGATTTTGCTGGAGAGCTTGCGCTTGACCAGGTCAGCCGGCGCATCCTGCAGGAGACAGGCTTTCAGAGCGCGGCCGCCAAGGTGGACCTGGTTGGTTTCTGCGCCGACTGCCGTGAACAGCGTTTGGCCGAGATACGTGCCCAATTTCAGGGTAAAAACCCTGACGAATAATTTTCCTGGCGCCACTTTTATGGCGTATTGCCCTCATTACAAGGAAACGTACGTATGACGACACAACCGACCTCTGCCGCCCAATATCCCGGCTATCCCTCTAACCGTGCCTCCTGGCGTACACCCGATTTTTGGAAAGAAAACTATGAATTTGTGCTGGCCGCCATCACGCTGGCTGCTTTGCTGACGGGTTGGATAGGCGGCGAGGTGACAGGCGCCCTACCGGATTGGACTGTCACGACCTTAGCCGTCATTGCCTTTGCCGCCGGCGGGTATGCTGGCCTTATGGGCGCATGGGAGCAGGCGCGCCAGGGCCGGTTTGACATTGACTTCTTGATGATTGCCGCGGCCTTCGGTGCGGCCCTTATCGGTGAGTGGGTCGAGGGTGCACTGCTGCTCTTTCTCTTCACCTTGAGCGGCGCACTCGAAACGTATGCTATGGGGCGCACACGCAAAGCCATCGAGTCGCTGGCAAAGTTGCGACCCGATATCGCCACCGTACGGCGGGGCAACCAGTACGTCGTGCTGCCGGTGGCGGAGTTGGAAGTGGGCGATCTTGTGCTGGTGAAGCCGGGGGAACGTCTGCCCGTGGACGGTGCAGTGGTCACCGGTTCCAGCAGCATCGATCAGAGCGCCATCACCGGCGAGAGCATCCCGGTCAGCAAGTGGATCGGCGACAGCGTCTTTGCCGGCACGATCAACGGGGGGGGCGCCTTGGAAGTGCGCGTCACCAAACCCGCAGGCGAAACGACGCTGAGCAAGATCGTCACGCTGGTGGCAGAAGCGCAGGAAGACGCCACGCCTACGCAGAAATTTATCGATCGGTTCAGCCAGCCCTATACTTACGCTGTCGTCGGTGCAACAGCGCTGGCGATCATTTTGCCAATCCTGTTTCTCAACGAACCATTCGATATCACTTTGTATCGGGCAATGACCTTGCTGGTCGTCGCCAGCCCCTGTGCACTGGTTATCAGCACTCCGGCTTCGGCGCTGAGCGCCATCGCAGCAGCCGCTCGTTCAGGCGTGCTTTTCAAAGGCGGCGCGTATCTGGAGTTGTTGGGCCAGGTGGATATTATGGCTTTTGACAAGACCGGGACGCTCACGCCCGGACGCCCAGTTGTGACCAACATTCACCCCCTGACAGGCCACACTGAAAACGGCCTGTTGGCCATCGCTGCCAGCGCTGAGACGCTTAGCGAACATCACATCGGCAAGGCAATCATCGAAAAGGCCCGGGCGCGCGGCCTGGAGTTGCACAAGCCGCTTGAGTTCCAGGCGATTGCCGGCGAGGGCATCGTCGCCAGCTTCGAGATTGGAGACCACGTCGAGACGATCTATATCGGCAACGAGCGCCTGTTCGACAGCCAGCAGATGGATCTCTCGCCTGCTATTCGCATGATCGGCCAGGCACTGCAGAAACAAGGTAAGTCAGTCATGCTTGTGGTACGCCGCAGCCGGGTGGAGGATACGCTGGGCAGCGAGCGGGACTGGGAAGTAATGGGTTATATCGCCGTCGCCGACACACTGCGCGGAGAGGCAGCTGAAGCCGTGCGCCGCCTGCGCGACGAGGGAATACGCCATGTCGCCATGATCACCGGCGACAATGCCAATGCAGCCCATTACATCGCTCAGCAAGCCAACATCGACGAAGTGTACGCAGACCTGCTGCCCGAGCATAAACTGGATCTCATTAAGCAACTCGGCAATCAAGGCAAGGTTGCGATGGTGGGTGACGGTGTTAACGATGCCCCTGCCCTGGCTACGGCCCACGTTGGCATCGCCATGGGCGCCGGCGGGACCGACGTAGCGCTTGAAACCGCCGACGTCGTTCTTATGTCAAGTGATTTGGCCAAATTGCCGTTCGCCATCAAGTTGAGCCGCAAGGCGGCACGCATTATCCGTCAGAACGTAATCTTTTCCGTCAGTGTGATCATCACACTTGTACTGTTGACCATTTTGCTGCCCGTAATGATTCCTGGCTTCCTGCTTCCGCTCCCGCTTGGCGTCGTTGGGCACGAGGGCAGCACCTTGATTGTAGTCGCGAACGGCCTGCGCTTGCTCGCCATGCGGCCCGAACGATAGACGCCCCACGTCTCAAACGTTTGACAAATGGGCGCAAAATGCCTAGGATGCTGTGACACGCAGGACATTTATAGGGAGTAGGGAGTCATGGCGCTGTTGGATATTGTGACTGTTGGCGACGCCAACGATGAAGTATTACTCAAACCGGCAAATCGCGTGCGCGAGTTTGGGCCGGTGCTGCACAAGTTGCTGGACGACATGCTCGAAACCATGCGCGATGCGCCGGGCGTGGGATTGGCTGCCCCACAAGTGGGTGTAAGCCTGCGTGTCGCCGTTATTGAGTATCCCCAAGATGAGGAAGACCCAGACAACACGCGGCGCGTTTACGAGATTATTAATCCCGAAGTAATCAAGCATAAGGGCAGCGACAGCGGCCAAGAGGGTTGCCTTAGCATCCCCGGCCTGGCAGCAGACGTGGATCGGCCGACCTATGTGCTGCTAAAGGCGCAGGATCGCCACGGCAAGGAGATCCGCATCAAGGCCTACGACTGGCTGGCGCGCATCTTTCTGCACGAGATCGATCACCTGCACGGTGTGCTGATGACGGACAAGGCAACGCAACTCTATAAACTGGTGAAGAACAGCGACGGCGAGATTGAGGCGGTGCCGCTCGAGCAGGCGCCCATATTGCGACCGGCTCGCCAGACTGCCGTATAAAGCAGTCTGTGGCACCACAAAAAACCGAGCCAGCAATTGGCTCGGTTTTTTTATTGGAACAAGCCGGCTGCACGGCTGCGGGGCGAAGGCAAACGCAGTTAGGGAGTTGTTGCGGGCGCAGCTTCAACGGGTGCAGCCGGCAACGGCGGCGCTTCAACCACAGGCACATCCGCCGGCGGATTGCTTACCAACTCGGCAAAGACCCACGAACCGTCCGAGAGTACATACCAGGTGCTGTCTGCCGTGCGGCCGGTGACTGCTATGGCTTGACCGGCTGGTAGCCCTGCCAAGATTGGGTAGTCGGTGCCCGGCCCGCTGCGCAAGTTTGCGCCTGTATTGACCGTGGCCGTGGCAAGTGCAGGGGTGGGCGCCGGGGTGGGCGCTGCAGCTGCTGGCGGCGTGGGTGCGGGCAGCAAGTCGGCCAATGATAAACCGCCTTCTACCGCGGCTGCGCCCGCCGCACCGGTATCGCCGGTTGGGGGCTGAGCAACAGCAGCGTCTGCAGGAGCCACAGCGAGCGGAGCAGGAGTTGGTTCCACTACAACAGCCGGCGCAGCTTCCGCGGCAATCGTCGCTGCCGCTCCTGGCGTATCGGCGGCAGTCGTTCCGGTATCAGTTGCTGCATCGCCGGCGGCTATAGCCGTAGCACCATCTTGAGCTGAGCCGGCAGTCAGATTGGGCGGCAAAGTTGCCACAGCATTGGGCGGTGCTTGCGCTGCTTCCGGGGCCGGCGCCTGCCAGGCAGCAATCTGGCGTTGTCCGGCAGCGACCATGTCACCCACTTGCGGACCTAGCTGGGTAATTCCGAGATAGGCAAGCCCGGCAAAGGCGGCAAGCGCCAATAAGGTCATAAGTGGCGCCCAGTTAATCTGGCGTGGCGTATCCAGTTCATCGCCTTCGTCTTTGAGCGCCACGTCCTTGGGACGATAATCGACCTTACGTTCAGGCGGCAAGGCGCTGCCGGCGCTGGTATTGACCAGAACGGCAGCCAACGAGTCGTCGGCGACTGCACGCCGTCGCTCGATCATTTCGGTAGGTTCCAGACCTAGATAGGTGGAATAATTGCGCAGGAAGCCGCGACCCACCACCTCTCCAGGCAGCAAATCCCACTCATCCGCTTCCAACGCGGCGAGGTACTTCTGCCGAATCCGCGTGGCAACCTCAGCTTCAGCCAGGGTTACCCCCATGGCCTCGCGCCGTTCACGCAGCAGAGGGCCGATGCTTTGCACGGGGGCCGGTACAGCGCTCCGTCCACCACGTCCTCGCTCCTGCTTCGCCGGTGAATCACTGCGAACAGTTTTCCCGGAGTTCAAGGTTAGCATATCAGCCATTAGAAAGTTCGCATCTGCCTTTCTTAACACAACCCAAGGTTGCCCCGCCGGGCAGCCCCTTCAGACGCGAGCAATAAACGCAGGTCAAACCTCTGGTAAACGTTCGCCGATTGGCCGCCAGTGTACATAGTAGCGACTGGCGCACTGTGCACTTATGTGCAGTCTAGCCTGCTGTAATGCCTTTGTCAATTCCGTTTTTGCATCAGGCAGAGCATATATGCCCTGTTTATAACAACCCTAGCGGTCAAGCGCCAAACTAACGCAGTTCCGTAGGGTTTCGTTCCCCTTTACAAACAAAACGCCCTCCGATATGGGGAGGGCGTTTTGAGAGCCGTTGATGAGACTCGAACTCATGACCTGCGCATTACGAGTGCGCCGCTCTACCGGCTGAGCTACAACGGCGAATTGCTCGACAACAAAGTATAGCGGCTCTAGGCGCAAACAGCAAATTTAAAAGGCCAATATGGCTAAATAGTCATTCGATCGCCGGCTGCTGCACGGTGCGGTCAAGCGCCTGCTCGCGCTGGCCGATCGCCGCCTTGACGAATGCCAGGAAGAGCGGGTGCGGCTTGTTCGGCCGGCTCTTGAACTCAGGATGGAACTGGCTGCCCAGCATGAAGGGGTGGCTGCCCAGTTCGGCGATTTCCACCAGCCGGGCATCAGGCGACAGCCCCGCAAAGACCATGCCGTTGCGCTCCATCTCACCACGGAAGGCGTTGTTAAACTCAAAGCGATGGCGGTGGCGCTCCTGGATCAACTCGCCATAACCAAGTTCGGCGTACGCATTGCCGGCCCGCGTACCCGGCGTCAATTGGCAGTCGTACACTCCCAAGCGCATCGTGCCACCCATATCAGTGATGTCACGCTGGTCGGGCATCAGGTCAATAATCGGATACTCAGTGCTGAGGTCAAATTCAGTGCTATTTGGCTCATCAGTTTGCAGGATGTGACGCGCAAACTCGATACACATGACCTGCATCCCCAGGCACAACCCCAAGTAGGGTACAGAATGCTCGCGCGCATAGCGGGCCGCACCGATCTTGCCTTCAATGCCGCGATAGCCAAAGCCCCCCGGCACGACGATGCCGTCGACAGCAGCCAGCCGGTCGTAATCGCGCCCCTTCTCCAGCTCTTCAGAACTGATCCAGGCGATGTCGATATCCCATCCTACGGCCAACCCTGCATGAATCAAAGCTTCCTTCACGCTCAGGTAGGCGTCCTCCAACTCCACATACTTGCCTACCAGCCCGATGCGCAGAACGGGCTTCTCGCAGCGCAGCTTGCTGACAAACTGCCGCCAATCGGCAAATCCTTCCTGTGCCGGCCGCAGTTCAGGCAAACCAAACTGGCCCACAATCCAAGCGCCAATCCCCGAATCCTCGAGCGTGAGCGGCACAGAATAGATCGTATCCGAGGTCACAAGCGAGACCACTGCTTCCTTTTCCACATCGCAGAAGAGTGCCGTCTTGGCCAGCACCTCTTCATCCACCGGCGCATCCGACCGCAGCACAATCACGTCAGGGCTGATGCCGATGCCGCGCAGTTCGCGCACGCTGTGCTGCGTGGGTTTGGTCTTGAGTTCTTTGGAGGCAGCCAGGTAGGGGAGCCAGGTCACATGCACATAAAGCGTGTTTTTGCGTCCGATATCCTTGCGCATCTGCCGGATGGCCTCCAGAAAAGGAAGGCCTTCAATATCCCCAATCGTGCCGCCAACCTCGACGATCAATACGTCCGCCTGGGCGGTGCGCGCCGCCTGCCCGATACGCCGCTTGATCTCGTTAGTCACATGGGGAATAACCTGGATCGTGCCACCCAGATAATCGCCGCGGCGTTCCTGGCTCAGCACGGCCGTGTAAATCTGGCCGCTCGTAATGTTGGAGAGCTTGCTCAGATTAACATCGACAAAGCGCTCGTAATGGCCCAAGTCGAGATCGGTCTCCGCCCCATCTTCGGTAACGAACACTTCGCCGTGCTGATAGGGCGACATGGTCCCAGGGTCGACATTGAGATAGGGGTCCAACTTCATCGTTGCCACCCGAATCCCGCGCGCCTTTAGAATCGTGCCTAGTGACGCCACGGTGACGCCTTTGCCAAGACCCGATAACACACCACCGGTCACAAAGATATATTTAGTCATTTGGTTGCTCCCACCCCGTTGGCACATGCCCAATGGCAAACAAGCGCGCCGACATAGGGCTCATAAGAGCCCCACGCCAACAACGGGTTCTATTCTACATCAACATGGGTCGTTAGCGTATCTGCACCCAAGCAGGTTTGCCCGCCATGCAGCAGACCTGAATCCAGCTGCCGCCCGGGTCCTCGGCCTGGATTGTGACGGAGCGCCCTGCCGGCAGGCGCCCCAAAATGGCTGCATCCGTACGCGGCTGTGCATACAATTGCACACCGCCTCCGGCGCCTAACGTTATGAGCTTGGGCAGCAGGCCGCCATTATACTTGCCGTCCGCCGGCTGTACCATAAGGCGGCTGCCGGCAACGGCGTCGACTTCCTGGCCTGGGCCGACCGCCACCACCTGGTTGCCCATTGCGACGTTTACCGTCCCGGACAGTGCCGTCACGAGTGTCTCTTCTTCACTGACAGTCTCGACCATGAAGTCTGTGCCTACGGCGGAAACGGTGACGCCGGGAGTATTGATGACGTATAGGTCTTGCGTCTGCAGCGGCGAGTTGAGTTGGCTATGCACAATACCGTCATGTACCAATAATGCCAGTTGACGCCCACCATCGGCTTCGTCCACGCGCGTGAGTTCCACGTGGGCGCCGGGCTCTATAATGGACACCTGGTCGGGCAAATGGCTGAGGCGTACGATCCCTTCGCCGGTCAGGATCTGATCTCCCTGGCGCAGCTTGACCAAATCGCCGTCGCCTTGAATACGAAACTTGTCCGACTGCCAGTTGAGCACGGTGGCGTCTCCCCCGCTCACTTCGGCTGTGATGCTGAGCGGTCGCGGCGTAATGCGCGAGACGCCGACAAATAGCAGCAGGACGACCACGGCGCTTGCAGCGGCCAATAGGAGCGACTGACTTGGAGTCAGGCTGCGCAGCCAGGTGCGCACTCGCTCGACGCCGGCCGTAAACATACTGCCCGTATTGGTGGGCGCAGGCCCAGGAGAAACCAGGTTGTTGTGCACTTCATCCAGCACACGCACTGCGAGCTGGTCAAGCACAGCCGCCGGCAGCGGCTCATTTACAAGCCGTTGCGCAAATAGGCTGAGCAAGGTGTCCTCATCCATGCCGGCATTCAACTCGCCGTTATTTTCCGGCCCTGTTTGCGACCCGTCAACCATGTTCCTGATCCACACGATCCAGCGCTGCGCGCAGCTGGCTGCGCGCGCGGCTGAGCAATGATTCCGTTCCTTTGTAAGAGCGTTCGATCACCTCGGCAATCTCACTGACGCTTAAGCCCACCTGGTAGCGCAAAAGCAACACCTGGCGCGAAATCTCGGGCAGCGTATCGAGTAACTCCTCAAATTCGGCATGCTCCCCGCTCGCACCCTCTGCTTTGCTCGCCGCTACACTTTCGAGCAGCGGTGCAGTCTCGTGCCGCCGGCGCCAAAAATCGGCCATTTTACGATATGCCAATGAGTAGAGAAATGCGGACAATGAGACGCCACCATCAAAGCTGGGCAAAGCCCGAACGGCTGCCAGCAAAGTCTCGCTCAGTGCATCCTCGGCGTCGACTGCGCTGGGTAGATTGCGGCGCAAGTAGGCATAAAGGCGCGGGCTGTACTCACGCGTCAACTGCACCCAGGCCATCTCATCGCCCGCCTGGAGCTTGCGCAGCAGCGCGGCATCCATGCCGTCCGTGCTCGTTCCCGCTTCGTTGCCCTCAATGGCCGGCGCTGGCAAACCGCCCCCTTACTAGTCTATCGTGGACGAACGGTCGTTCCTTCGCAGGGATACGATACGGCATACGCCAGTTCGGGCTCCAATGGAGGAGTTGTGACAGTAAGAGAGGTTCGTGTATCATCGTTTGCTCAACTGCATTCTGCCTACAATGGTAACAGGACGACGACAGACATGACAAGTTCATCATTGCCGACAAGCACGGGTTTTGTGGACGATACAAAGCTGCAAGCGATCATCGACCACATTGCCGCTACGGAATACTGCTGGTTTGGCAGCGTACGACCGGACGGGCGTGCCCACCTGGCCCCGATCTGGCACGTCTGGCACGATGGGAACTTATTCGTTGTCACGCAGAGCAACTCAGTGCGCGCCCGCAACATCGCAGGCAATCCTTCGGTAAGCGTAGCCTTGCCGGACCCACTGAATGCGGTGATCGTGGAGGGCGAGGCTCACCTCGCGCCTGATGCCCAGGCTGCGCTGCAACCGTTGTTTCTAGCCAAATATAACTGGGATATCGTGACTGATCACGGGTACGATGCCATTATTGCGGTAATCCCGCACAAGATAATGACTTGGGGCAGTCATGGCGATCAGCGCTGGAAAATGCGCTAGCCGTACCGCCAGAGCAATTTGCTCTTCTTTTATTCCCCCTCTACAATCCTACGCGTTTGGCAACTTGCAGCTTATGCACGTTTGTTCCGTATCCATCAAACAATCGAGGCAGTACTCACAAGGCGGTGAGATTTCCTATGACGTTTCTCAGGCGTGGCTCCCACTCCGACACTCCACCGGTCGCAGTCGTGGCGATCGGCGGCAACTCGCTGATCACGGACAACAAGGATCCCAGCGTGCCCAAGCAGTGGGACGCCGTACGCGAGACCACCCGCAATGTGGCCGACATGGTGGAAGCGGGCTGGACGGTGGTCGTCACCCACGGTAATGGGCCCCAAGTGGGTTTTATTCTGCGCCGCAACGAGCTGGCGGCCGGCGAGGTGCACCCTACACCGCTCGACCTGATCGTGGCCGATACGCAGGGCAGCATCGGCTTCATGTTGCAGCAGACACTCAACAACGAGTTCTTCCAGCGCAAGATCGCCCGCCAATGCATCACTCTGATCACCCAGGTGCGGGTGGAAGCCGACGACCCGGCCTTTGAGCATCCGACCAAGCCCATCGGCAGTTTTCTGGACGAAGCGCGTGCCCATGAGTTCGAGAGTGAAGGGTGGCAAGTCGTCGAAGATGCCGGCCGCGGGTGGCGGCGCGTGGTTGCCTCGCCGGAGCCGGTTGAAATCATCGAGGAGAAAGCCATCTCCGCTGCCATAAACATGGGATGGATCGTCGTGGCCGTAGGCGGAGGCGGTATTCCGGTCATCCGCAATGCCAAGGGAGAGTTGCGGTCGGTTTATGCCGTGATTGACAAGGACCGCGCCAGCAGCCTGTTGGCGGCCAGCGTCGACGTGGATCTCTTCCTGATCAGCACTGGCGTGGAAAAGGTGGCGATTCACTTCGGCAAACCAAACCAGCAAGACCTCGAGCAGATCACCCAGAGCGAGGCGAGACGCTATATGGCTGAAGGGCATTTTGCCCCGGGAAGCATGAAGCCTAAGATCGAGGCGTGTTTGCGCTTCCTCGACAAGAGCAGCAAACCCCATGCCGTCGCACTGATTACCAACCCGCCCGATCTCGGCCGCGCCCTGCGTGGGGAAACCGGCACGCGTATTGTGCGCGATTAGGCGCAACACGCGTGCTGCTGTGCCTGGCTCATCCTATGCCGAGCTTCCTAGCTCCAAGGCGAATCGGGTGAGCCAGGCGCATTATTATCCGAATTTCATGACCTTAAACGACTCGAAGTAACGCAGGCTGCCGTCCGCTTGTGCCTCACCCCAAGTCTCCAGCCAGCGCTTTTGCGCGCCCGCAGGATCACTGAACTGTGATGTGTGGCAGAGAATGGCCTCAATTTTCGTCGACAGATCGTCCGTAATGTCTACCCGTACATCGGGCTGATCATGGCCATGGACGTAGAGATATTTGATCTTGTGCGGGTGATAGCCTTCGTCGGCCATATCGGGGTAGAACATCGGGTTGTCAGCGGCGGGGAAGATAGCTTCAATAGCCACCAGCCCGGCGTTGCGATGATCGGGATGGTTGATGTAGCCTTCGCCCACAAAGTAGCGATCGGGGTTGGTGCAAATGATCAGTTCAGGGCGGATGCGACGAATCTCACGTGTCACGCGCTTGCGAATCGTCTTGCGCGGGCGCAGAAATCCATCTTCCTCGCCCATAAACAGCACCTCCTGGATTCCGCAGCGGGAGGCTGCCTGCCGCTGCTCGATCTTACGCATGGCGATCAGCTGGTTGCGTGTGATCTCGGGATTGTGATTGCCCTTGTCCCCATTGGTCAATACCATGTAGGTAACCTCGATGCCCTGGCGCACCATCTGGAGGCAGGTGCCGGCGCAAATGAAGTCGGCGTCGTCGGGATGTGCCATGATGACTAGGGCGCGCTTTACGTCGGACCAATCGGGAATCTGTGTCTTTGTCTCGTCCATAATGAATTTGCAGGAACCTCAATAAAAAAACCCCCGCTTGCGCAGAGGTCTTTTGTCTCACCTACGCGATATGCCGTAGAAAACCGCTTTGGGCAACGCCAGGCTTACTTGCCGACCGCCGAGTAGCCGGGACCTTCCGTAAAGTACAGGGCGTTCAGTTCCGTCGTGTACTGATATTCTTCCGGCAGATCTTCCTCGGGCAATATCGCATCCACCGGGCACTCCGGCACGCACGCGCCGCAGTCGATGCAAGTGTCCGGATCAATATAGTACCAGGGCCATTCATCTTCCGGTATGCCTGGGACAATACATTCGACTGGGCATACCTCTGCGCACGCGCCATCGCGAATGCACAGATCAAAAATCACATGCGTCATGAGAGCGACCTCCTAAGTCTATTGCCTGTGTCTAAAATATGACAATTTTGTGTTTAACGGTTCGCCAAATTGCACACTTTCATAGTGGCTACCGAGAATTGTGGCTGGTACCATCTGGGGGTTGATTGTTCTGCAACGCACAATCCCGAGGATACCGCGATTGTACTGAGCTTTGCAGCGCTTGTCAACTGGGGAGCAGCATTTCGGGCAGCCTGTTTCTACCAATCAGCCTGCATGTAGCGGATAAGATCGTCAGGGGTTGTCGTGTTGCGCACGCGGATACGCTCCCATTCAAATGGGTGCTCAGACGACTGTTGTGTGCCTTGCTTGGTGGTCAGGCCCGCCCAGTAGTTGGCGCTTCGAAAAATGTCGATCGTGCCTTGGTCATAGTCGCCGGCAGGGTAGGAAACAAAACGCGGGCGGACCCCCAGTTCGTACTGCAACGTTTCCAAGCTGCCTAATGCCTGCCACACAAGGTAGTCGTCACTTTGGCCTTTCAATGTGAAATGGTTCCGACCGTGCGACTCGATCGACATGCCCGCTGCCAGCATTTCGCGCGCCATATCCCAAGACAGATACAAGTCTCGATCTTCATCGATGAAATCGGTAATGACGAAAAACGTTGCCGTCATGCCTCGCTCGCGCAGCAAGGGAAACGCATTCTCATAATTATCACGATAGCCATCGTCAAATGTGATCACTACCGGCTTGTCCGGCAGCGGTGCGCCCTGCAGCAAGTGCGCCAGCAGTTGGTAAAGGCTGATCGTCGTGTAACCTTCCGCCACGAGGCGGTCCAAGTGCGCAGCAAGCAGGTCCGGCGGGGTCGACAGATCGATCCGGTAGGCGTCGGCATCAGCGGGCGGCGTACTGACATAGTGATACATCAAGATGGGAACCTTGGCCGTACGCACTACACCATCAGGCGTGGGCTCCAGCGCCGGTGTGGGCGTCGCCGTCGGCTCTGCTGCAGGTGCAAACGTGGGTGTCGCCGTCGGCAACAAAGGGGGTGCAGTGTTCGCCTCCCCCGGTTCAGCCGTGGGCATTCGTGTAGCACCCGGTTGCAACAGGGCTGTGGGCGGGAGGGTGGCGCGCAGGTTCGCACTTATAGTTGCAGCCACCTGTGGGCCCACCGGCGCCGTCGGAGCAACGGTGACTTGACCCGTCGTTTCCGGCATCAGGCGCGCGCCGCAAGCGCCTGCCACAGCCGTAACCACAAGTACCAGCGCCAGCCCAGATGCCCAGCGTGACAGGCGTAAATTCCCAAGACTCATGTGGCCATCCTATCACGCTGGCATTCGACACGTCCAGTAGGTATGCCCCCCAACAAATAGCTGCAATGATTGTCGGCAATCTTATTTTCATTTGCAGCCATATTTTCACTAACTGATTGACAAATCGCGTTGTTCACTTTATACTGTACATCTGAAGCTTTGATCAATTTCGTTGGCATTCTCGACTGATTCTCCAAGGAAGCTGCCGATGGTCACATAAGCAGGACGTGCGACCCACAACTTATACATTCCATACATTAGGGGGGCCAGATGTATAGGGAAAAAATCCGCGAGTACTACGATCATCTCAGTCGTAGTTACCGGAAAGTCGCGGACTATATCATGAGCAACTACTATGAAGTCGCCTTTATGACGGCAGCACAGCTTGCCTACGCCGTGGGAGTCGACACGACAACGGTAGTCCGTTTCTCGCAACGATTAGGTTATAACGGTTACCCGGAACTTCTGCAAGACGTCCGTGAGCAGGTAAAATCGGAAATTTACGCTGCTTACGAACCACAAATCCTCTCCCCGGACGATCCTGCCGGTGCCTTTCGCGACCGGATCAGCCAGGAACAGCAGAACCTGCGCCAGATGCTGGTGCACAATCCGCCCGAACATGTCGAGGCAATCTCACGCTTGCTCTCATCCGCCAAGCGCATCCTCCTCCTCGGCGACGGTTATGCCGACGCCGTAGCTGAATCTGTCGCGCAGATGTTTCGACACCGCGGAATCGACGCCGAATATCTCCCCAACGATGCCGTGAAGAAGGCATCCTCCTTGATGAGCGTCGACAGCAGCGTACTGGTGATCGGCATCAGCGCCTCGGACTATGGCCGCGATGTGGCACGTGCCATGGAATATGCGCGCACACGTGGCGCACACACGTTGGGCGTCATTGGTTCCATGGCCAGTCCTGCCAACCGCATGTCAGAGATTGTTATCTTTGCTCCTACTGATGTGACGGGGCCGCTGCCCAGCATTGTCGGACTCGTTACCGCCTTGACCAGCCTGGTGCTCATGGCGGCCAAGGATAACCCGGCTAGCGTTGAGCGCCACATCGAGACGTTTGAACAGGCTTATCAGTTCCTCACGCAAGAAGCTGCCATCGCTGCTCTCGAAACGGCACATGCACCGGACGAGGCATAGTGGCACTCATTGTCCAGAATCGTTCCTCCATCTATTTGCCCTGTCTCCGCGCTATGCGTCCGGTCCGCACTCCCCCGTGCGGCACGCGGCCATCCATATCGTTTGTAGCCGCCAACATACCGAGCGCAAGGAATGCCAGCAAAAAACCAAGGTAATTCTCGTTGAGAAACCGGCTGACGTAGAAGAAGCCGAACAACAGCAGCGCATAGTGCCAACATGCATTGGCAAGCGTGTTGGCCTGGAGTTGTCGCCACAGCAGCCAGGCGGCTAAAGGGCCGGCCACGACAATCTCCGCCAGCCAGAACGGCCACTGGCCAAAACGGTCGCTAACCCAGCCCAAGGCCAGCACAAAATTACTTGCGCCCCATCCCCAGATTTGGTAGCCCGTCTCTCCCTGTCCACTACTCCAGCGCCATATGTCATCGTACATTGCCCCCGCATTCCAGATCAGATAGGGCCCGACGACGAGGGCAAAGACAAGCAGGGCTGGCGCCGCGCGGCGCAGCAGCAGCGGCGCCAACTGCCACCGTTCTTGCCATGAGAGCGCAGACAGGGGACGGTCACCGAGCAGCAGTAAGGCATAAAAAGGTGCAAAGAACCAGGCGGTAGGCTTCGAGGCGCAAGCCAACCCAAACAGCACAGCCGACGCCACCAACGCCCAGCGCGCCGGGCGATTGTGCTGCAGGCCTTCCGCCCAGGCATGCCAGCAGACCAACGCTAAAATGATCCAACTCAACACAAACATGTCATTCTGGCCGAAAATGACGTCCAGCCCCATGATGGGATTGAGTCCCAGCAATGCTACCACCGCCAGTTTGCGCTGCGCCCCGTACACCAGGCGCGGGACCAAAGCCAGCGCTATGATCCAGAGCAACGCATATACGAGTCGCTGGTCGAAGAATCCCAAAACCTGGCCAAGCGCATAGAAGGGGGCGCTGGCCAGAAACGTCCATGGCAAATACGGATAATGATACAACGCGGTCCGGTAGCGGCTGATGCCCCACTCCGCCATCGGCGTGTTTACATAGTCCTCGACATATGGGTTCTTGCCCTCCAACAGGTAGCGGATCGTCACCTCGGTTTGAATGACGCCGCCGTCATGCGTATAGGAGGCGGGACCGCTGCCCTGGCGCAGCAGCACCAGCTTTGTCATGGGTAAAAAGACCACCGTTGCCAGCAGTCCGGCCAACACTACGGCCTTGACCCGGCTGCGCCAAGGATCGCCCAACGCCAGGTCGAACAGCAGGTAAAGCAGCAGAAGGCCCAGGCTTAACGCTACAAGCACCAGTCCGACTGGGTCGCCCGGGCGTGGACCGACGTCGCCCATGGCAGCCATACCGCTTTGAGGCAGTAGCGAGCCAAGGACAGGATGGCGCAACACGTCCTGCACGAGTGTCGGCAAGGCGGCTTGCTCGGCCAGTCCCGTAATCTGTATGAGTGCCAGTACCAGCACCGCCACCACCAGGCTGTCCCATCCCGGCCGCTTGCTCAAGGCGCACCCCGGAACGAATAGACGCTGTTGTTGCTGGCAGGAACGAGCACCTGCAAACCGCTGACCGCCGGACCACCAGGAACCTGGGACTGCACGTTCTGCGCAGCATCCAGAATGCTGCCATTGGCGGCATCGAGCAAGAAGATGCCGCCGTTTTGGGTCACGGCGAGTGCCCGGGTGTTCGTCACAATGGGACCACCCATCACCAGCCCACTGACAGTTTGCGTCCACTGGACTGAACCATCGCGCCGCGAGATAGCACGCAGTATGCCGTTGTTGCCGGCCAAGATGACGCTGCCGTCGTTCACCGCCAAAGCCGTAATCGGCCAGCCTGCCGAATGCGTCCAGAAGCGCGCCCCTGTGTTGGCGTCGATGGCGTGCACTGTGCCGTTGCTGTCGGCAGCGTACAGTTCGGCTAATTTGACGACTCCGGGCCATGCATAAACAGGAGGCGCCGCGACGTTGAATACGTCTGGGCTGGTCCAGATGACTTCCTGGCCAAGCGACAACAGGTTCGCGTCCAGCGCCCACAGCCGATCGGCCCCCACAAAGATCGTTTCTTGGCCGATGGCCGGCTGCTGCACGCGTCCGTTCGGCTCCCCAAACTCGCGGCGTTCGGCAGGATTGTTGCGGCGCATCGCTATCAGCCGCGCCTCGCCACCGTCACCTGCGCCGATAAAGAGGGAGTCGAGCCAAGGGCTAAAGGGCGAGGTGGCATTTTGCGGCAGGTCACTCTGCCAGATCAGCCCGGCGGCGTTGCCCTGGTCCTGCAGCGCCACCACGCGACCACCGTAGGCAAGATAGATCAGCCCGTCCTGGATGGAAGGAGCCAACTGCGTTGTGTTCTGCAAGTCAAAACGCCAGCGTTGCGATCCTTGATTCAGGTCGAGGCTGTAAAACTGGTTGTCCTGACTGGAAGCCAGCACGCTTGCGCCGCTTACGGCTACAGGTGAGACAAACGGCTGCGCTGCCTGCTGCAGGTTGAACCACGATTGCTGCAGGGGCCCATTGGGCAGCGTGGGAACCCGGCCGCTGTTCTGGCTGTCATAATGCGCTAATGGGAAGTCTCCCACCGGGATGCCCGTCGGCGTCGGCCGCGGGAGCAGCGACGGATCGAGGGGTTGCACGGCCAACCAACTAGGATTGTTGGGATCGGCGTCAGTGGGGGCGCCCGGCGGCAATGTGTTGTTGGCGATGTTAACATAGGCGCGGCGCACCCAAAACGTGGTTGCCGTATTCGGTATGCAGCAGGCAAAGACCCAATCGCCGGCAGGCGTGCGGCCGCGCAGCCGCAACGCCGTATTGGCCCCTATGCTGGTGGAAATCGTGTACGTGTTGGAAGGCCCAACACGCACGGCAGTATCGGCCGCGCGCAAGGTAGCGGCCAGTTCGCCGCCGATCGGCAGCGGCATCGTCGGCACTGGGGTTGGCAGCACCGGCGGAGGCGTCGGGAACACTTGTGTTGGTACCGCCGGGGTTGGCAACACAGGTGTCGGGAATGGCGAAGCGACAATGTCTGGTGTCGCAAAAACAGGAGTGGGCGGCACAAACAGCGTAGGCGGCGGAACCGGCGTTGGCAGCAGCGGCGTTGCAGTGGGCGGGCTGGGATTGCCGAGGTTAGGCATATAGACGACGGTCGAAACCGGCGCAGGCGTCTGTCCCGGTACAACCGTGCCCGGGGCGGCTACGATTGGGAGCGTGACGCCGCCTCCGGTCGCCTGTGCCTGCGCGGTCTCACTGTTGGCGGGTAGATCGACCGGCAGAGGGGCGCCGGCCGTCATGCCTGCCACCAAGGTGGCAACAAAAGCCACCTGGGTGTGCATATCTTCGGCCACGTGTGTAGCGCGTACATCAGGCGTGGGTGTCACGGCCGGCCGGGCCGTCGGCGTGGGCGTCGGCGTTGGGGCGAATGCCAAACCATTTTGCACGGCAAACCACATCAATGCCACGCCCAAGAGGACAAGCACTGCCGATAATATGCTGACGGTGATCACAAAGCCCGTGCGGTTGGTTGGGGGTGACGGCTGCGGTGTGAGTTGCGGTGCAGGATAAATGGACATGACCAAGTAGACACCATTCAGTTGACCGAAAAAGCACACCAGAAGAGCACACCACTCCTATTGTAGCAACAGCCGCTCAGTTTGAGCAATCTCATTTGCGTTTTGCTGCGGCCGCGCACATAATGCAGGAGGGAAGTGCCGTAAGGCGCAAGCACACACAGGATTGTGCATCAGCGGCAGGCAAACGGAGGAACCACGTGAAAGCCGAAGATCAAGCGTCAGACAAGGCTCCAGAACGATCCGTCGAGCGCACCAGCGAAAAGGCCAGCGGTTCACAACCCGCCGACAAATTGCGCTACCTGTCCGAAATCACTGTATTCCAGGACCTATCCCCGCGCGAGATGGAGGAGTTGAACCGCATCACGACCATCAGTGTTGTGCCGCGCGGGCGCGTCTTCTATCGCCCTGAGGAGCCGGGCGAGGTGCTTTTTATCGTCAAGGAAGGTCGCGTCCAGCTTTACCGGATCAGCCCGGAAGGCAAGAAGCTGGTCATCACGACACTGGGCGCGCACACGCTGTTTGGCGAAATGGCGCTGCTGGGCACCAAGCTGCACAACACCTTTGCCGAGGCCGTCGAGGACTGCACGATCTGCGTCATGAGCCGCAACGATCTGGAGCGGCTGATTCTAAGCAAGCCGCAAGTTGCGCTGCGCATATTGGAGATCACTGGCCGACGCCTGCGCGAGGCGGAAGAGCGGCTCGAGAATATGGCGTTCAAGGGCATTCCGGCGCGGCTGGCCAGCCTGCTCCTGCGCCTGGCACAAGAGCAAAACAGCAACGACATCACCGGCTTGACCCACCAGGACCTGGCCGAAAGCGTCGGCACCTATCGCGAGACGGCCACCCAGGTGCTCAACGACCTCAAGGCTGACGGGTACATCGACATCGGGCGCAAGCGTATCACGATCCTCGATCCCGAAGGCCTGGCGGCAGTGGCAGAGGAATAGCTGCAGCCGTCACACAGGCTCGCCAACAATTGCCGTGATCGATTCGAGAATTGCCACGTGTCCTGAATGTGGCGCGCAGCACGTCGAGGGCCTTACCTGCTGGGAACAGCTGGGAGCAATCGGCGCATGGGAATGGCAGGACCCCGAACTGCTAGCCGTGCATTTTCTAACCGTAGCCTCCTACAACCTGCAACACCCTGCGCAGTTTACCGACCCAGTACTGGCCGGCTTGCGTGAAAGCTTCATTGCCCACCTTGATCAAGCCTTACCTGTGGCCGAAATTCGCCGCCGGGTCGGTCGTTCGGCTGCCGGAGCCACGCGCGTGCTCAAGCCGGAATCAGAACGCCGGCCGGTGGTGAGACAGTGGTCGATGACGATCGCCCACGTTTACATCCCCGACCACCCCGAGGGCGCAGCCGACCGTGTGAAGCGATGGGCGGCTAGCATTCGGCAGGAGTTGCGTTAGTGCTTTATACCAATGTGCCTGAATTTGACAATACATTCATAACCGCTGCGCCGCCAGGCACACCAAAATACAGGAGACTACTATGCAAACCAAAGTCCTTGGCAACAGCGACTTGAAGATCACACCGCTCGGCTTTGGCAGTTGGGCAATCGGCGGCGGCAACTGGGCAGGTGGTTGGGGACCACAGGACGACCGCCAAGCTATCGAAGCGATCGAGCGCGCCGTAGAACTGGGCATGAACTGGATCGACACAGCTGCAGTCTACGGCCTCGGTCACTCGGAAGAGCTGGTCGGCCAGGCCATCCGCGGCATGCGGCGCAAACCCTACATTTTTACCAAGTGCGCGCTCCGCTGGGACGACCGGCGCAACATCCATAACAGTATGAAGGCTGATTCGCTGCGCTACGAGTGCGATGCCAGCTTACGCCGGCTAGGTGTCGACATGATCGACCTCTACCAGATCCACTGGCCGGACCCGGATCGCGAGATTGAAGAGGGCTGGGAGACGTTGGCCCGATTGCAGGAAGAGGGGCTGGTGCGCTGGATCGGCGTTTCCAACTTTAGCGTTGCACAGATGCAGCGTGCGCAGCGCATCGCACCCATCACTTCGCTGCAGCCGCCCTACTCGCTGCTCGACCGCCATGTCGAGAACGACATCCTGCCCTACTGCGCCCAAAACAACATTGGCGTGATTGCCTACTCGCCGATGGCGTCGGGCCTGCTGACGGGCGCCATGACGCGTGAACGCATTGCCAATTTCCCACAAGACGATTGGCGGCGCACCCACGAGTGGTTCCAAGAGCCGCAGTTGACAAAAAACCTCGCGCTTGCCGACCGCCTGGGGCAGATCGGCGCTCGCCATGGCCATTCGGCCGCCGAGGTTGCCATCGCCTGGACGCTGCGACTTCCAGCCGTGACGGGGGCCATCGTCGGCAGTCGCAGCGCACAGCAAGTCGAAGGCGTGATCGGGGCCATGGACTTCCGGCTGAGCGAGGATGAGCTGGCCGAGATCGCACGTTAGCAAGCGAAGGCCGGCCCGTGTTACGCCACTTGCGCGGCGCAACACATCGGATTATGATTGCTCCTCTTTACGTCGCTCGTGTAGGTCTAGTTAGAGCAAAGCCAGGAGAAGAAATCATGTCGATCAGCAATCCGCTGGTAGCCTTGGTGCGCGGGCAGTTGAAGGCCGCACACGATGTGTTGGAAGGAACGATGCAAGGTGTGACGCCGGAGATGGCAGCCTGGCAGCCGCCGGGAACGGCCAACAGCGTTGGCGCCACCTATGCGCACGTGGTCGTTTCCGAAGATGGCCTGCTCAATGGCATGGGGCGTGGCATTGTGCCGCTCATGGCGGGCAGCTGGGCCGGCAAAACGGGGCTGAGTGAACCACCGCCTTTGGATGGGAAATGGCACGAGTGGGGTCAGCGTCTCACGGTTGACCTCGATGCGCTGCGCGCCTACGCCCAGGCCGTCTATGCCGCCAGCGACGAATACCTGGCCTCCATCAGCGACAGTGACCTTGACCAGGTACGCGACTTTTCGGCGCTAGGGTTTGGCCAGCAGCCGATCGGATGGCTCTTCTCGATCCTTGTTGCCAACGTACAGTGGCACACGGGCGAAGTGTCGTGTCTCAAGGGTCTGCAGGGCGAGAAAGGGTATCCGTTCTAGGCCTGCGCACCTTGCGTGTCTGTGCCACGCTCGCACCTCCCGTCTGCACGCAGGCTAGCTGTTTGGGTGCGAGCGAGGCACAATGCCGTTGGTCTAGAAATGCTCGTCCACCTGCTCCAGCAGCACGGGGTATGTCAATTCAGTGTTTGCTCCTACCGCGTCGGTCGAAATGATGTCATGCGGCAGCCAAGGCAGCAGTGCAAACCGGTAAATGCTCACGTCACCGCCGTTGCGCCGCCATTCGTCCACCAGGATGTCGGTATTGGCCAGGTTGATAGCCGGGTCGCCCCAGTTCGTAATCATAAACAGCTTGTCGGCCACAGGTGGCGTGTTCACGGCCGTTTGCTGCAGGGCCAGGCCCAGCCGCCAGATTTGCCCCAAGGCATGCGACGAGAAACCCGGATAGCCGCTTTCGGCCTGAAACTCAGCCTTATGAATCGGATCCCACCATATGTACATGTCAGGCAGACCCAGCACGATCCGGGTGAGTGCCGGCGTGATGCCAGGCCACGTAAAGCGCAGGCCGATCGCCGGCGATGCCGGCGCGGCCAGGTGGAGGCCTGACCGCAGCTGGCCCGACGCAGCCGCCACGTTGCCGCCGAGCGAGAGGCCAAACATCGCCACCTGTTCGCCCATGCCTGCCGCAATGTCAAGCGACGGGTCCATTACTCCGAGCAATTCCTCCGCGGTCAGGTCGGCCAGCGCATTGGACGTGCGGTCGGCCAGGCCGTGGCGCGGCAGGCGCGGCACAAGCACGTTGTAGCCCTGGTCAAAGTAGAGTTGTGCCAGTTCGTGATACTGGTAGGGACAAGCCGTCAGCCCGTGCAGCAGCACTATGGTGCGTTCCGTCTTCTGTCCATGGTTTAGTTGATACGGCAGGCACTTTGGATCGATATCGCCACGTGCCTGTTCCTCGGCAAGCAATGCGTCGAAACGGGTCATGGCCTCATCAAAGGTCGCCGCTGGGTTGGGGCTGGAGCTTAGCACCACTGGCTGCAAAGGCGGCATCGCCAACGACCACAAATAGATGCCGGTATATACCACCAAGAAGATGCCGGCTATGACCACAATGACCCTGCCCAACCGCGCCAACCACCGCTGCCAACGACTCATAGTCCCTTTTCCTGGTTTCGATTTTGATTGTTTGCATTGCCATACTTAGCGGCTGAGCGCCAGCGCCCGCTGCACAGCGGCATAGGCATCGACGATGCCATAACCGACTAAGTCATTCGGAGTTTGATTGGAGTTCCCCTGCAAGATGCAGGCATCCTGCCCGCCCATCGTGTCGTCGATCGCTGCAGCTGCAGGATTGGGGGTCGCCAACGGCTGCGGCGCCTCCTCAGCTGCCAGCATTTCCGCTATGCTCGTCATCTGCCCGCTAAACGGCCGCGCCGTCTCACGCAGGATCTGCTCGGTGCGTTCGATGTCGCCGATCAGGTCAGGATTAGCCGACCACAGCAATGCCACGACACCTGCCACGTGTGGGCCGGCCATCGATGTGCCGCTGTGCATGGCGTACTGGTCGCCCGGCCATGCCGACCAGACATCCACCCCGGGTGCAGCGATGTCCGGTTTCACGCGCCCACTGCCATCCACCGTCACCGGCCCCGTACTGCTAAACGCTGCCAGGTTGCGCTCCTCGTCCACGGCACCGACGCTGAAGGCGCCATCGTAGATAGCGATCGGGTCGGTGATTGTACTGCAGCGCGGGCCATCGTTGCCCGCCGACGCCACGACGAAAATTCCAGCTGCCCGCAGTGCATCCACCGCCGGTTGCAGCGAAGCAGGGTCGCACCCTTCATGCTGCTGTGGACAGCCCCAAGAGTTGTTCAGCACGTGCGCCGACCGCAATGGGTCGCCGTCACGCAGGGGATCGCCGCCGATGGGGAAAGGGGCGAGCATAAACTGCAAGCAGTCCAGGTACAGGGCCGGGTTGCCCAGGTTGCGCTGCAAGTTGGCGCAGGCGATCCAGGTGGCATCGGGCGCCACGCCGGTGCTGTTGCCAAGTACGCTGGCCAACGTGTGCGTGCCGTGGCCGCCGTAGTCGACCGGCGCCGCCGTATGCGACCAGGGGTCAAACCAGGCGTAATCATTGTCGCCGTTGCGCCCACGATAGGCATCCGCCAACTCCGGATGCATGACATCGACGCCTGAATCGGACTCGCCGACGACGATGCCCGCGCCGCGTACGTCGAACTCCTGCCATACTTGATCTGCTCCCAGCATCTTCAGGTTCCAGGCGTGATTGGTGGGCAGTTGCGCCTCGGCAGGCCCGGCGTCAAGCGGCCCCGGCAGCGGGCGCAGACGTGGGCTAGGCAGCACACGGCTCACGTCTGCGCGAGTAGCCAGCAGCAGGCGTGTAAACAGCCCACCATCTACTTCCACAGCATTGACCAGGTAGTATGGCGTGTAATGCAAGCCTAAGCCTTCGAGCACGCTGCGCAAATCCGCCTGACTGGCGTCGGCATGCGCGACCAACGTGTCATATATATATTGGCGTCGCGAGTCGTAGTCATTCATCTGCACCGCGGCCGAAACATCCGCCTGGTCATTCATGATGACAAACAGGCGGTCGCCAAAGAAACCGGGCCGGCCACCGGTCAAGAAGAGCAAGACGGCTATTAGCCAACACACAGCAGCGCAGGCCCAAGCAACCCCACTCTGAACGGGCGATTTAACCCAGTCGCGCAGCAACCAGGCCGTCAAGCCCAGGATCCAACCCAGAACCACACTGATCGCTGCAGCCTGCCAGGCCCACCCCAACGCCGGATCGCCGGCTTCCAATGCTAACGGAGAAACATCGATAAAGGCGAGAATGGTTGCCGTGGCTCCGCCCACCAATATGGCTGATGGCAGCCACGTTGCAGACAAGACCACGGCGAGCCAGCCCAGCGCAGGCAGGGCGACCATCAATACCAGCTGCAGCCCGTTGAGGCTTAAGCCGCTCGCCATGATCACCAGCGCAGCGCCCGCCACCAGGCCACCCGTAAAGATGTCGGCGCTGCGCCCGCGCGTGTCGTGTTCCAGACTGGGCAGCCAGAGCCGCTGCAGCAGGAGTGCAACCGCCACGCCAAAGACCAGCCCCAGCAGCACGGCCAGGACAACGTCGAGCGGCGAGCCGAGTGCACCGCGCAGCACCCAGGGCAGAGCGAAGAGCCCGGCGCCGGCCAGCCCCGCGGCTATACCGGCTCCGGCATGGGTGAACCCGACCCGCTGCCGGCCGCGCAACGCCAGCAGCAGGCCCAAGCCATAGATCAGGGTCACGCCAAGCTGCAGCAGATAGACGGTTTGGCTCTCGGTAGGCGGCAGCGTGCGCGTCGCCGCCAGCAGCAAGGGGTAGAACGCAGCCACAAGCCACGTGCGGTACATAGCGCGCTCGCGCACGGAACGCCATCCCCAGGCAAACGGCAGCAGCAACACCAGTGTGATCACCGCCTGGACGGCCGTCGCGGCAGCAGCGTCCACGTCGGCACCGAACACCATACCCGCCCATGCCCACAGTTGGCCGGCAAAGGCAATGAAGATCACCGCTAAAAAAAGTGCGATTTGAACCGCGCGTCCCGCGCAGCCAGTACGTTTGCCGAGCTGCGGTGCAGGCGCCCGCGCATACGCAGGAGAATCAAGGTCCATGCTTTGCCGCCGCGAATTCTTGCTTGCTTTGTTTTTCAGCGCGCCGCTGTAGCGTGCAGTCGGGCATTATACCATCGCGCCTGGGCGGCTTATTGATTCTGCACTCGCCAGGACACATACAAGGCGATCTTCTAACCCAAGGGACAGGTGCAAACCGGCCCGCGGACAGGCGTCGCCCGCCGGCGGCGATTCTAAAATACGTACAACAGGCGTTTGGAAACATAGCATTAGGAGTACACACCATGCTGGCAAATAAACGAACATTCTGGCTGTTGCTCTTCCTGATTTTGGCACTGCTCGCCGGCAGCTATGCCTTTGTCGTCCGTCCCTGGCACGCGGGCTGGGGCGCCACGCCCGAGGAACTGATCATGCCCTTGCCCGGCGATAGTCTCGGCGCCGGCGCAAGGGCTGTGACGACACGGGCCGTAACCATCCATGTCCCGCCCGCTACTGTATGGCAGTGGCTCATCCAGCTTGGCCAGGGCCGCGGCGGTTGGTATAGCTACGACTGGATGGAAAACTTATTCGGCGCAGACATGCACAACGCCGATGCTATCGACCCGGCCCTGCAGCAGATTGCCGTCGGCGACACAATCCTGTTTACACAGATGGGATTGCACGCCACTGTCGCCGCCATCAAACCAGAGCAGGTCCTGGTGCTCGACGGCGGCTGGACCTTCTATCTGCAGCCAACCGGCGCCGGGGACACGCGCCTCATCGTGCGTTATTTCTGCAAAGATAACCCCATTTACTATTTCACCATCTTTGAGCCTGCCCATTTCTTGATGGAGTCGGGCATGATGTTGGGCATCAAGGCCCGTGCGGAGGGATCGTTATGAGCATGCGCGCAGTTACCGGCTTGGGAGCGTCACTTGGCGCCAGGCTTGCCCTCGTCTATGGATTCGTCTTTATCGTGGTTGGCGTGGCGCGCTACGGCGCCGACTTGAGCGCTGCATCACCCGACGGCAACGTGTGGCTTATGTACGCGGGCGGAGCTGTGTCGTTAGCAGTAGCGTCGCTGGGCATTACGCTGATCATGGCCCTCTTGGCAGCCTTGCTTGGGGCAATTACGGCCTTATGCGCAGCAGGGCTGCAGCGCCGGTCCGGCAAAGGAGCCGCGGGCTCGCGTGCAGTCACATTCGGCCTGGGTGTGGCGGTTACAGTCGTGTTGCTGCTGCACCTGGTGCTGTGGCAGACCGGCTTGTGGTCATGGTCCAGTTTGCTTTCAACCACCTATCTTTTCTGGCTCGGCATCCCCTCGATTCTCTATCTCCTGGCTGCTGTGCTGGCCGGGCGCGCCTGTCGTCGCAACGAGGCGCAGCAATTGTCAGCCTGATTACCGACCGCGGCACCGGCAGACGGAACAATCGTCGCACCACCATCGTCAAGCGAAAGCAACCAATCAGTTCACCCTCTCCCTTGAGAGGAAACATGCTATGTATACCAGGAGATAATTGATGAAGTATGTAGTTTCCTTGAGTGTACTGCTGCTAGGCTTGCTGCTGGCCGGATGCAACCCGGTGCGCCCACTGCCTGCCGGAATGGCCGGCGAGACAACTGCCACTGTAGAGCCGTCCGCCGACGTCTCCACTGCAGCCCCGGGCGCTGCTGCCGATGGCGACACTGCCGGCAATATGGCAGCGCTGCTCGCCCGCCAACTTGGCAGCGACGGCAGTGAAGTGACGGTCGTCAGCAGCGAAGCCGTCGAATGGCCGGATGCATGCTTGGGCGTAACGCTGGAAGGTGAGATGTGCGCCCAGGTCATCACGCCAGGCTACAAGGTAGTCCTGTCCGCCAATGGGAACACCTATACCTACCACACGGATCAGAGCGGTTCTTGGTACCGCCTGGTGGAAGGGCCGGAAGTGCAGGTCGGCGAACGCATCGCCGACTGGCGCGGTACGGCCGACAACGGTTCGTGCCTGCAAGCCACCTTTGGCGCTGACGGCGTAGCTTTTGGCGCCTGCGGCGGCGTACAGACTGCCGGGCACTATGTCTCCGCGGCACGTTTGGCGACGCTGCAGGAGATGGCAGCCACCTACGCGCCGTTCCAGGCCGAAACGGCAGCCGGCACGCTCGATTTTGCAGGCACAGGCACAACTACGGCTTCCACCGATGAACAGGCCACCCTGGCGCGTTGGGCGCAGACGGCCGCCATGGAGGCGGTTTCTGGTCAAAGCTTCGCCGGGATGAGCTATGAGGGTCCGGCCGAGCTGGGCCAGGCCGAGCTTGACTCGGCCGACACTTCGCGCTGCGCCATCCTGCAGATCAACGCGAACGAAACGAACGTGTGGGAGTGTGACGGCACAGTGATCACGGCCCCGCTGTCCGAAAACCTGGCGGCCACCTGGGCGGACATGAGCGACCGCTTTGGCTCGTTTGTCTATGAGACGCCAAGCGAACGGCTCACCTTCCAGGGCATGGGTTTACTGGAAGACCCTGCCTGGCAGCGCGCACTGCTGGCCTGGGCGCGCGTGACGCGCGCCGAGTTGGCGACTGGCCAGACCAGCGCTACTGCGCGCACTGCCATGAGTTGGCAACTGGGCCCTGTACCTGATGCGCCGGAAGTCTGCGGCCACCTTACGGTGCTCGACTACGGTTACGCCTACGCCGAACAGCGCGCCTGCGAAGGCGGCGCGCTGGTCTCCTCAACTGAGGATTGGCTCAACCAGGAGGAGATGCAGCAGTTTGATGCCTGGCTCTACGCCTACGCACCCTTGTACGTAGATGACAATTATCTCAACGGTGTCGGCCAAGAGCAGATGCCTGAGGGCGAGGCGAGCGCCGTGCAGGCTTGGGCTGAGGCACTGTGGCTGCGGCTGACCGGCATACCTGTTGTGCCGGCAGATTCTGCTAGTGATTCTGCCAATGGCGCTTCAGCCGGCATTGCTGCCGGCGCCGCATGTGATGCCCCCGCTGCCGGCAGCCAGGTCTACGGCAACGACGAATATGGCTTTTGTATCCTGGTTCCTGAGGGATACTCGGTCGTCGAGACTGTGCCTGGCAGCTTTAGCCTTGTCGCCGGCGGGGACATTATGAACCACACGTCGCCGCGGGTTGGAATCGAGGTCACTGCCGCGGGCGACCGCACGCTGGCAGGCATTGCCGACCAGATGATGCAGGACTATGCGCCGGTAGGGACGGATGTCATGTCGCAGACCATCACGGTCGACACAGATCAGGCCGTGTTGCTTGACAACCTGCCTGGCCAGGACCTCAACCGCCGGGTCGTGGTCCTGCACAACGGGCTCGTCTACAGCATCATGTTTATGCCGCTCAGCCCCGAAGCAGAATCGTTTTACCAGTCGGTCCTCGCATCGCTGCGCTTCCTTAACTGAACGGAAGGGCACTCTTTACCCTGCGCAGGCGCACTCTGCTTCTCGAGTGCGCCTGCGCCGCCCCATAGCTTCTCCCACAACGAGTACCTTCTGAAAAGTAAGCACTTGGTCAGCTTTTCTGTTTAGGTTGCGCCGTATACTAACCTCGCAAGTACCCGTTGCCACAGCAGCGTGGTGAAAATCATACTAAACAAAAATTCAGTGGCCGCCGCCCCTAAACAAGGTGATGATCTATGCCTACTAAAGTCTCCCGTACGCTTTGGCTTGCGCTCATTGCCTTGTTCTCCATCGTGGCGATCCAATTGTTGCGCTATGCACCGGTGCAAGGTCAAACCGCCGCCGCACTCAGCAATGCCTCTACATGGCAGAACACCCCCACGTACGATGGTTCAGGACAAGTTGTTCATCCTGACATCGTTTACTTTCCCAACGGTTGGAACGGCTATCGCTATTGGCTGGTGCTTGAGCCCTACCCCTACAGCCAGGACAGCTATGAGAACCCCTCTATCTTGGTTTCCAATAACGGCGCCAGTTGGGCGCCTCCTCCCGGCATCAGTAATCCCGTAGCGCGTGCCAACACCAGCTACCTGGCAGATGCGGACTTGCTGTATGACCAGGCCAGCGATGAGCTCTGGATGTATTACCCACATCAGACCGTCAACGGCCAGACTCTGATGGTGCGCAAGACTTCCAGCGACGGCATCCATTGGGGCGATCCATACGACGAACCGGTGGTGTTTAGCAAGCCCGACTATCAAGTGCTGTCGCCGGCAGTCGTCAAGGTGGGATCGACCTACAAAATGTGGAGTGTCAACACGGGAGCGAATGGTTGCGAAAACCAGGGCAACACCGTGGAACTGCGCACGTCGAGTAATGGCACCAGTTGGTCCTCGCGAACCACCGTGAACCTCGATATCCCGGATGTAGAACCTTGGCATATAGACGTAATCTATGTGCCGTCCAAGTCGCAGTACTGGGCACTGGTTGCAGGCTACCCCTCCGGTGGCACCTGTGCGAAGACGGATCTTTACTTTGCCACCAGCAGCGACGGCATCAACTGGACTACGTATGACACCCCGGCTTTGAGTACAGGCGACAGTTCCGCCTGGGATAGTGGTCAGATCTATCGCTCTACCTTGTTATACGACGAAACAAGCGACTTGTTGCGCGTCTGGTATTCAGCCAATGACGGGTCCAAGTGGCGGCAAGGCTATACGGAGCGCGACTACAGCGACTTTCTGCAGGCGCTGAGCGGCGGCGCGACGGCCCCGACTGCGACACCTGCCCAGTCTCCTACTGCCACACCTGTCCGAACGGCCTTCCCGTCCACGGGCGTGTTGGATAGTTTTGACCGCGCCAACGGAGCAATCGGCGCCGCTTGGACCGGTACCGCCAATGGATTCGCCATCAGCAGCAATCGGCTGGCCGTCAGCAATGGCGAGGAAATCTATTGGAGTGGGACGTCGTATGGCAGCGTGCAGGAGGTCTACGTAACCCTCTCGTCGGTAGCGTCTACCGCCAACGAGATAGGTCTAATCCTGAAGGCGCAGGCAGGCAATGGGGCAGACACCAGCTTGATCCAGGTGTTTTACAGTCCATTGCAGCAGGTAATCCAAGTATGGACGTACACGGCCTCCAGCGGGTGGCAGCAAATCGGCAGCAACATAGCAGCAACGTTTGCCGCGGGTGACCGGTTCGGCGCCCGCGTGCTAAGCGACGGCACGATCGATGTCTATCGCAACAGCCAGTTGCTCGGCAGCCGCAATCCATTGAGTTGGCTCTATCGGCTGAGTGGCGGCTACATTGGGCTGTTGATGTATTCAGCCAATGGGACACAGCTTGACGACTTCGGTGGCGGCAACGTGAGCACCACCCCGCCTACGGCCACACAGGTCCCACCGACGCATACGCCAACCGCAACCGCGACTGCGACGAATACGCCTGCCCCACCGACGGCAACAAACACACTGGTGCCGCCGACGAAAACGCCAACCGCGACTGCGACGAATACGCCTGTCCCACCGACGGCAACAAACACACTGGTGCCGCCGACGAAAACGCCAACAGCGACTGCGACGAATACGCCTGTTCCACCGACGGCAACAAACACCGCGGTTCCGCCGACGCATACGCCGACGGCGACGGCCACGAACACGCAGTTACCACCGACCAGCACTGCAACGGCCACGAGCACATTGGTTCCACCAACGGGTACGGCAACCGCAACAGGCACGAAGACGCCGCTCCCGCCGACCAGCACCCCGACGGCAACCAGTACCCCCGTCCCACCGGTGAATACGCCAACGCCGGCCGCGCCGACGAACACACCAACCACAACGCCCACGACTGTTGCCGGCAGTAGCTTCCCGAGCACCGCCGTCTTGGACAATTTCGACCGTGCTAACAACACCAACATTGGCACCAGCTGGACCGGCTCCAAGTCCGGCTACCGAATCGTGGACAGCAAGCTCGACGTCGGCTCGACCAGCGACATCTACTGGAAACTGTTCAACTATGGAGCAAACCAGGAGGCCCACGTCACCTTGTCTACCATCGATGCCAATGGCGTCGAGCTCGGCTTGATCCTCAAGGCCCAAAGCCGCACCGGCCTCGGTGCAGGCTTGATCGAAGTCTTCTACTCGCCCAAGGACAAGACCATCCAGGTGTGGACATACACGTCCGGCATCGGCTGGCGGCAACAAGGGGCGCGGCTCGCCACCACCTTGGCAAGCGGCGATCGCCTGGGAGCGCGCGCATTGGCCAGTGGCAACGTCGAGGTTTATGTCAACGGAACGCTAAAGTCTGTGTGGAGCGTCGCCGGCTGGGCGTATGCAGGCAGCGGCGGCTATACCGGTGTCTTTGCGCTCGATGCCCCCGCTGCCGTGCTGGATGACTTTGGCGGCGGCACAGTAGGGGTTGCCGCCAACATTACCTTGGAGGACTTGCAGCCTGAAACAGAGTACGCCGAGGAGTTCCACATGCTGCGCTACAAGTCCAACGTCTGGCTGCCCGCCATCGAGGCCCCGACGGAAGGGGGCGCCAGTCCTGCAGAAATGACTGTGGATCCAACGGTCGCGAACAAGTCACTAGAGGAGAACCAGCGCATCTACCTGCCAATCGTGCAGACAGAATAGCCGAATGGGTCGAACAAACACCGGATAAGGCAACAGACACGAAGTCCGCCGGCAGCACTGCCGGCGGACTTCGTGTCTATGCTATACCGCTGCGACTGCGACGCTAAGCAACGCCTTGGGCAAGGTATTCTTCCAGGCGATCGAGAGTCCCGGCCATGCCCTGCTGCACATTCTTGCCGGCATTGGCGAACGTCTCACTCTCTTCGGCTGTGGCATTGATCGGGCCACCACGCAGTGTAAGCGTCGTCTTGCCGTCAAGCTCTGCCAGCGTCAGCGTATTAATCACTTCGAGCGGCCAGGTGGCGCTCATCGGATGGCGCGTAATATTGCCTTCTGCGTCCGAGAAGGAATTGACAAAGACGAGCCGCTCCGGAGGGGCGATTTCCTGATAGACGAACTTGCCCCACATTTCGGCGCCGCCGCCCGGTCCCTGCATACTGTAGTGAAAGACGCCGCCGGGGCGCAGGTCCACCCTGGCAGCTCGCATGGTAAAGCCCTTGGGTCCCCACCAGTGCATCAGCCGTTCAGGTTCGGTAAATGCCTTCCATACCAGCTCGCGCGGGGCGTTGAACGTGCGCTCGACGATGAGCGCATCGGCGGTCGCAGGCGACTTATGGGAATTTGCGTTTGCAGCGGTCATGGTTCTCCTATGAAGTTCCCTCGCACTAGTGGAGATTTAGATAAGCATCCTATGATGCCGGCGTTCGAAGCCGGCGGTTTTTTCATTCCTGCCAGGTCAAGATACTGAGCCGCTCCCCGGTGGCTTCTAGGTTTGTGAGGCAACATGCTCCAGCACCCGCGTCTGCGGAGTACCCGCTAATCCTGGCGATGTAGCTTGCGAGGACCAAACGTTCTCTTCAAGAAATCTCTTGAACCGTTCGGCTCCATCGACGGTATCGAAATCTAAATCAATGAGTATATACTTGTCGTCATCGATGGGCTGGTAAATGCGGTAGGCTCGGACGCCTCCTTTTTGCCGGGCTTCAGCAAACCTGCCAAATGCTCCCAGCCACGTCTGCAAATCACTAATCGGGTGTTCAATATGAAGCGTAGCCATCTTTCCTCCTTGTGCCCTGCCACATGCCCCGTCACGCGTCGGTTCAGCATATTACGACTGAAAGGCTCGGAAATCAAGCGTGCTCGCAAGGTCGGGTATACGTGGCGGCACCCTAACATCATCCTTACGCTTGGCGCTATGAATGTGTGGTGCTACAATACAGAAGCGCCGTGAGTGCAAACACGACGCCCTGTAGCATAAGGTAGCGGGTTTTCTTTTGTCCACCTCGTTCCTACACATTCCCCTATTGCGCTTGCCCACGCAAGCGCCAGATTCTAGATTGGTTGGTGGCACGTCATGGATGCCGGAGCGCTGAGCGGCTTTATTTGGTCGGTGGCGGATTTGCTGCGCGGAGACTATAAGCAGGCGGATTTCGGCAAGGTGATCCTGCCGTTTACGCTGCTGCGGCGGCTGGACTGCGTGCTGGAGGCGACCAAGCCCCCGGTCCTGGAGGAGTACGCAGCGCGCAAGCACCTCAACCTGCCGCTGGACGCGTTTCTGCTGCGCAAGTCCGGCCACACGTTTTACAACACGTCGCCGCTCGACTTTGCCAAGCTGCTGGCGGATCCAGACAACATCAAGGCGAATCTGACCGGCTACGTGGCAGGTTTCAGCGAGAACGCACGCGACATTTTTGACCGGTACAATTTCCAGGTGCAGATCGACATCCTCGACAACGCCAACCTGCTCTACATGGTCGTGCAGAAGTTTGCGGCGGTGGACCTGCACCCGCGGGCGGTCGACAATCACAAGATGGGGCTGATCTTTGAGAACTTAATCCGCCGGTTTGCCGAGCTTTCCAACGAGACGGCCGGCGAGCACTACACGCCGCGCGACGTGATCCGGCTGATGGTGACACTGCTCTTTATCCTGGACAACGACATTCTGGCCGTGAAGGGGGTGGTGCGCAGCCTCTACGATCCTACGGCGGGGACGGGCGGCATGCTGAGCACGGGCGACGAATACGTCATGGCGCTGAACCCGACGGCGCGCATGGTGCTGTTCGGGCAGGAACTCAACCCCGAGTCGTACGCCATCTGCAAGGCCGACATGCTGATCAAGGGGCAGGACGTCAAGAACATCGTCTTTGGCAACACCCTGGATAACGACGGGCATACGGAGCGCCGCTTCGCCTACATGCTGGCCAATCCGCCCTATGGCGTGGACTGGAAGAAGGTCGAACAGGCGGTGCGCAAGGAGTTTCAGGAGAAGGGCTTTGCGGGGCGGTTTGGACCAGGTCTGCCGCGCGTCTCGGACGGGAGCCTGCTGTTTGTGCTGCACCTGTGTTCCAAAATGGTGCCGCCGAACGAGGGAGGCAGCCGGATCGGCATCGTGCTCAATGGGTCGCCGCTATTTACGGGTGGGGCCGGGTCGGGCGAGTCGGAGATCCGCAAGTGGGTGATCGAGAACGATTACCTGGAGACGCTCGTGGCGCTGCCCACGGACATGTTCTACAACACCGGCATAGCGACCTACGTGTGGATCCTGACCAACGTCAAGAAGCCCGAGCGGCGGGGCAAGGTGCAGCTGATCAACGCCGTGGACTTCTACCAGAAGATGCGCAAGAGCCTGGGCAGCAAGCGCAAGGAGCTGGGGGCGGACGACATCGAGCGCGTTAAGGCGCTGTACACGGCATTTGAAGAAGGGGAGTACTCCAAGATCTTTGACAACGCCGACCTGGGCTACAGCACGATCACCGTCGAGCGGCCCCAGCGGGATGAGCAGGGGGAGATCGTCAAGGACAAGAATGGCAAGCCCCTGTCCGACGCCAACCTGCGCGACAGCGAGAACGTGCCGCTCAAGGAGGACATTGAAGAATACTTCCGGCGCGAGGTGCTGCCGCACGTACCCGATGCCTGGATCGACCACGCCAAGACCAAGGTGGGCTACGAGATCCCGTTCAACCGCTACTTCTACCAGTACACTCCGCCGCGGCCGCTGGAGGAGATAGACGCCGAGCTGCAGCAGTTGGGGCGGGAGATCATGGACCTGCTGGCGGAGGTGGTGGCGTGAAGTATCGGCGGTATCCGGCATATAAGGAGAGTGGGATCGAGTGGTTGGGCGAGGTGCCGGCGCATTGGGAAGTAAGTCAGTTCTCGCGCTGCCTAGAACGAATCGAAACTGGTTGGACGCCAGACTCAGTCCAACGTCTCGCAGATGAAGATGAATGGGCAGTTCTGAAAGTTGGCTGCATTCGCGGGGGCAAGTTTTACGAGGAGGAGCACAAAGCCCTCGCCCTTGGCGTCAGCGCTCCACCAGAACTAGAAGTTCGGCCCCGCGATCTACTCATGTCGCGCGCCAATACGTTAGAACTTGTGGGCAGCATCGGATTGGTGCGGAAGACACGGCCATATCTCACGTTGAGCGATAAGACATTCCGCCTGGTTCTACAACCGCAACTCCTGCCAGAGTACGCCAACTATCTACTGCAGGGACGCTGTGCCCGGGTTCAAATCGAACTGGGAGCCAATGGTGCGAGTGCCTCGATGAAGAATATTGGCCAAGAGGTCGTCCGTAGGCTTGTCATTCCTACTCCGTCTGTCACTGAACAGGTGGGCCTGGTCACCTTCCTCGACCATGAAACTGCCCATATCGATGACCTCATTACCAAGCAGGAGCGGTTGATCACCGTGCTGCAGGAGAAGCGGCAGGCGCTGATCTCGCATGCTGTGACGAAGGGGCTGAACCCGGATGCGTCGATGAAGGACAGCGGGGTGGCGTGGCTGGGGGAGGTGCCGGCGCATTGGGGGGTAAAGCGGCTAAAGCACATCGCAGACATTCAGACGGGTGTGGCCAAGGGCCGCGATCTCTCTGGCCAGGACACCATTCACCTTCCCTATATGCGCGTTGCCAACGTGCAAGATGGTTACTTGGATCTGGCTGATGTTGCGACCATCGAAATTGCGCGCTCAGAACTAGAGCGCTATCGACTCCAAGCAGGCGATGTGTTGATGAACGAGGGCGGTGACAACGATAAGTTGGGGCGTGGCCACATCTGGCGAGCAGAAATTGATCCTTGCATTCACCAGAACCATGTCTTTGCCGTCCGCCCGCACGGAGTGGAGCCAGAGTGGCTGACGCTTGTTACCGGTGCGGACTACGCCAAGTTCTACTTCTTCTCCTTTGCCAAGCAGAGCACGAATCTGGCGTCGATCTCGTCCAGCAATCTACGTGAACTGCCGGTCATGTGCCCGCCCCTACCAGAGCGCAACGAGATTCGTCTGCACGTCGCTGCCGAGTCGGTGAAAATCGATACGCTGATTGAAATGGCGGAAATGGCGATTGGCAAGCTCCAAGAACGCCGCTCCACCCTCATTTCTGCTGCCGTCACCGGCAAGATCGATGTGCGGGATATAGGATGATGCAACCCTTTACACCACATGCTTTACCACTGACCGACTTGGACTACCGGCGCCTGATCGGGTTGGTTGGCCGCGCCAACGCAGAGATCGCACGCTATGACAGCTTGTTGTATGCGGTGAGAAACCCTGCGGTGCTGCTGTCGCCGCTGACGACGCAGGAAGCTGTGCTTTCGTCGCGCATTGAAGGTACACAGGCGACGCTGGACGAGGTGCTGGAACACGAGGCGGGCGCCCTGAAGGCCGGCGAGAAGGAGACGGATATCCGCGCGATAGGCAACTATCGCCATGCGCTTATGCTGGCGCGCGAGGAGCTGGCGGAGCGCCCGATTTCGCTGAGCCTGGTACGCCAGATGCACCGAATCTTGATGGACAATGTGCGCGGCCAGATCAAGACGCCGGGCGAGTTTCGGAAGGAGCAGAACTGGATTGGCCGGCCTGGCTGCAAGATCGAGGAGGCGACGTTTATTCCGCCCGGGCCGCTGCAGCTGCAAGATCACCTGTTGGCGTGGCAGAGCTACCTTGGGTATAAGGAGTTCGATCCCCTGGTGCAGACGGCGATCGTGCATGCGCAGTTTGAGCTGCTGCATCCGTTCCATGACGGCAACGGTCGCATTGGCCGGCTGCTGATTCCGCTGTTCTTGTATCAGGTAGGCGCCCTGCAGCAGCCGATGTTCTATTTGAGCGGCTACCTGGAGGCACACCGCGACACGTATTATCTGTGGCTGCAGCGGATTTCGGCTGAAAACGATTGGAGCGGCTGGATTGCCTTCTTTCTGGAGGCGCTGGCGGTGCAGGCGAACGACAATGCGGCAAAGGTGCAGGCCATTCTGGCGCTGTATGAAGAGATGAAGCAGCGGCTTGACGAGCTTACCCGTTCGCCGTACACGCTGCGTCTGCTGGATGCGATGTTTGACCGGCCGATCTTCCAGACTTCGGAGTTTGCACAGCGGGCGGGCATTCCACGCCCCACTGTTTTGCCGTTGCTGCGCAAGCTCAAGGTGGCGGGGATATTGCGCCAGCTGCGCAGTGCGAGCGGCCGGCGCGCTGAGATCCTGGCTTTTCCGGAACTGCTGAACATTGCTGAAGGGCGGACGGTGCTCTAGGGTAGAAAGAGTTTGCGTATGAGCTATCATACACAAACTCGTTTTTGTATGACTTTTTAACATAAATCATACACAAGCGATATAGCCTGCGTGTTATAATCAGCCTATGCCGAACCAGGAAAATAGATATGGCATGGATCCTCGAGTTCTAAAGCGATCGCCGCGGCCGAAGCCCAGCGCGGAAGATTCTTGGAGTCTCTCAACTTGGATCGAGAGGAGGAGACATAGCGCTATGACAACCAGAGCCAGGACGACCATACCGTTCGAGGAAATTGAGAACCAACTGCTCGCCGATCCCGAAACCCGGGCTGCCTATGATGCCTTGGAGCCGGCGTACCAGATTGCCCGCCTGCGCATCGAGCGCGGCCTTACGCAAGCCCAGCTGGCGGCGCTCGTCGGCACCAAGCAGCCCAGCATTGCCCGTTTCGAGCGCGGCGACAGCGAACCCACCCTTGCCTTTCTGCGCAAACTGGCCGAGGCACTGGGTGTGCGCCTCGAGGTCAACTTTGTACCGGTTGAGTAAGTGCCTTCTACACAAAACTAGATACCCCTGATGGCCGAAAAACACCGCGAAGTTACATTTGAGCAGGAACTAGTCGCCCACCTCGCCAGTCACGGCTGGCGGGAGGGCGACCCCGCCCAGTATGACCGTGCCCTCGCCCTATATCCGGACGACCTGGTCGGCTGGCTGCAGGAGACGCAGGGGGCAGAATGGGCGAAGCTGGCCTCCTTCCACCACGGCGACCCACGGGAGCGCGTGCTGGCGTACGTGGCCAAGTTGATGGACAAGGACGGCTCGCTGGCGGTGCTGCGGCGCGGGTTCAAGGACGGCAACGCCCGCTTCCAGCTCTGCCAGTTCAAGCCCAGCCACGGCTTTAACCCGCAGCTGCAGGTGCTGTACGAGCAGGTGCGGCTGCGGGTCGTGCGGCAAGTGCATTACAGCCTCCACAACGAGAACAGCATCGACCTGGTGCTGTTCGTCAACGGCATCCCCGTCGCCACGCTCGAACTCAAGACCGACTTCACACAAAAGGTGCAGGACGCCATCCGCCAGTATAAGCACAACCGGCTGCCGCGCAACCCCGCCACCCGGCAGGAGGAGCCGCTGCTGGCGTTCAAGCGGCGGGCGCTGGTGCACTTTGCCGTCAGTACCGACCAGGTCTACATGACCACGCGGCTGGCGGGCGCCGAGACCGAGTTTCTGCCCTTCAACCTGGGCAACGATCAAGGGGCAGGCAATCCGGAGAATCCCCTGGGGTACCGGACCAGCTATCTGTGGGAGCGGGTGCTGGCGCGCCCCAACTGGCTGGAAATCTTGGGGCGCTTTATCCACCTCCAAAAGAAGGAGCGGCTTGTCTTCCCGCGCTATCACCAGTGGGAAGTCGTGACGCAGCTCGTAGCGGCCACGCGGGCTGAGGGCACAGGGCACAAGTACCTGGTGCAGCACTCGGCCGGCTCGGGCAAATCCAACTCGATCGCCTGGCTGGCGCACCAGCTGGCCAGCCTGCACAACGCGCAGGACCACAAGATCTTTGACAGCGTGATCGTGGTCACCGACCGCACCGTGCTCGACAAGCAGCTGCAAGACACAATCTTTCAGTTTGAGCACAAGGACGGCGTCGTCTACAAGGTCAGCGACGAGGCGGTCAAGTCGCATCAGCTCGTGGAGGCGCTAGTCGAGCGCAAGCCGATCATCATCGTCACGATCCAGACCTTCCCCTTTATCTTGGAGACGATCCAGAGCCAGGTGTCGCTGCACGCGCGCTCGTTTGCCGTGATCGCCGACGAGGCGCACTCCTCGCAGACCGGCGCCACCGCCAACATGCTCAAACGCGTGCTAACCGCCGAGCAGATCGAGGAAGGCGAGGAAGTCAGCGCCGAAGACATCATGCTGGCCACGATGGAGGCGCGGCTGCAGCCAGACAACGTCAGCTTCTATGCCTTCACAGCCACGCCCAAGGCCAAGACGCTCGAGCTGTTTGGGCGCAAGCCAAATCCCGTCAGCCCGCCGGAGCCGTTTCACGTCTACAGCATGCGCCAGGCGATCGAGGAGGAGTTTATTCTCGACGTGCTCAAGAACTACACGCCCTATCAGCTCGCCTACCGGCTGGCGTATCGCGGGGAGGAAATGGACGAGCAGGAGGTGGAAAAGGCCGAGGGACTGAAGCAGCTGGCGCGCTGGATGCGGCTGCACCCGCACAACATCGAGCAGAAGGTAACGATCATCGTCGAGCATTTCCGGGAGCACATTGCGGCGCAGATCGGCGGAAAGGCCAAGGCGATGGTCGTCACCGCCTCGCGCAAAGAAGCGGTGCGCTACAAGCTGGCGATGGATGGCTACCTGCGCGAGCGGGGCTATGGCAACGTACGCACTCTGGTCGCATTCTCGGGCGAGGTAAACGATCCGGAGAGTGGGCCGGAGGGCTTCAGCGAGGCGAACATGAATCCCGACCTCAAGCGGCGGGACATTCGCACGGCCTTTGCCTGCGACGAGTTCCAGATCTTGATCGTCGCCAACAAGTTCCAGACAGGGTTTGACCAGCCGCTGCTGGCGGCCATGTACGTGGACAAGCGGCTGGCGGGGGTGACCGCGGTGCAGACGCTGTCACGGCTCAACCGCACCTGTACGGGCAAAACGCAGACCTTTGTGCTCGATTTTGTCAACAAACCCGACGAGATCCTCGCGGCGTTTGCCCCCTACTACCGCACGGCGCAGCTGGCGGACGTGTCGGACCCCAACATCATTCACGAGCTGCAGAACAAGCTCGACGCGGCGCGCATCTACACCGAGGCGGAGGTCGATGCGTTCTGCCAGGCATATTTTGACCCCAAGGGCACGCAGAAGCAGCTGCAGGCGCGCATTGCGCCGGCGGTCGACCGCTTCCGGGTGCGGCAGCGCGAGGCCCAGGAGCACGAAGACAGAGAGGAGCTGGACGCGCTGGCGATCTTTCGCAAGGACTTGGGGAGCTTTGTGCGAGCGTATGAGTTCCTGGCGCAGATCTTTGACTATGGGGACACGGACCTGGAGAAGCGCAACGTGTTTTACCGGCACTTGCAGCCGTGGCTGAAAGTGGAGAATGCCGGCACGCCGCTGGATCTGGCGGCGGTGGAACTGACGCACTATCGCATGCAGGACCTGGGGCAGCGGGCGGTGAAGCTGGAGGAGGCACAGGAGGAGTACAAGCTGACGCCGCTGGGGGAGGTGGGGTCGGCCAGCCCGCACGATCCGGAGATGGCGCCGCTGGCGGAGATCATCCGGCAGATGAACGAGCTGTTTGCGGGGGACTTATCCGACGCGGATATGCTGAGCCTGGCGCGGCACGTGACGGGGAAGCTGCTGGAGAACGAGACGCTGGCGGAGCAGGCGGCGAACAATACGAAGGAGCAGTTTGCGATGGGCGACTATCCCAAGGTCTTTGTGGAGACGGTCGTGGATGCGCTCGAGAGCTATCAGAGCATGGTGGAGCAGGTGCTGGCGAAGGATGCGACGCGCGAGGGGTTTGAGCGGTTGGTGCTGGAACTGGTGTATCGGGGGTTTGCGCAGATGCGGTCAAACGAGCAGCTAATCGACCAAGACTATGCCTAGCGACCATAGGAGCTATGTGCGCTGCTTCAAGTGAAACTGTCAGAACGTGGGTTTGATTTTGCTGCGCTACTAGAGTAGAATGCCTTCACAACATCGGGGAGTAGCGCAGCCTGGCAGCGCACAGCGTTTGGGACGCTGGGGTCGGAGGTTCAAATCCTCTCTCCCCGACTAGTATGTGCGGGTATAGCTTAATGGCAAAGCATCTGCCTTCCAAGCAGAATACGCGGGTTCGATTCCCGCTACCCGCTCTTTTTCCCTCCGAACGCAAACCTCGTCCCCATTCCCTGGATCGGTAGCTCAACGGCAGAGCAGGGGGCTCATAACTCCTTGGTTACAGGTTCGAATCCTGTCCGATCCACCTGCTCTCACGCACGCAGGCCGATGAACAAACCAAAAGGCTCACCGCCCTACTTTGGCGGTGAGCCTTCTTTGTGACAAAGGCTAAAGCGACATGTCGTGTTCGCTTACGACACAGCGATCAGGTTCTGGGTCACACGGCACGTTGTTGTCGATATGAACGTGGTTGTTGCCATCTTGTCCTACATGCTTCATGCACAGGTAGCCATCCCTGTTCTGGTCGGCATCGTTTCCGATGTGATGATGCATATGTTCGCCATCCTCCATCATATGCATGTGGTGCAGTTTGAAGCCATCAGGACATCCGCCCGCCGGTGCACCGTGATCGGCAAGCGCAATTCCACCGACGGCCAGTGTGAGAGCCGCCACGATAGTGAGTACGAGCAGTAGCCGATGCATAAATCTCCTCCTCAACTGATCCTCCTGGTTGGCACAGCACGATTGCCATGGACCCAAGAACAGCATTGTGGCCGATCCTCGCCTGGTCTGCAAGGCCGCCATACGGCACAGGTAGAACTGCCTGCCGCCAAAAATCACGGGTAAGACATCCGGCTTATGCGGGCGCAACAGGAATATATAGTTTCCTCAGCAATATTGCCGCTTGACAATAGAACAAACGTTCTATAAGATAGAACCGTCAGCACTTGAGGGCCAGACCATGCAGACGGATCGCCATTCACTAGAACAACAGGCAGACTGCATCGAAGCAGTGCTTGCTCGCCACAAGGCGCCCGGCTACATCCAGGGCGGCGTGGTGACCCCCCGCTTCGTCCAGTTCAGCCTGCGCCCCCATCCGGACACCAAGCTCAACAAAATTTCCGGCCTGGGTGAGGAGATCGCTTTCGCCCTCGGCTGCCCACGCGTGCGTATCGCCCGCGACGGGGCCGTGGTGCACATCGAAGTGCCCCGCCGCGACCCGGCGCCTGTGCGGCTGCTTGCGCTGCAACAGAGCCTGTCCGGCATTCCCGCGGGCGCGGCCTTGCTCGGCGTCGAGGAATCAGGCCAGCCACTGCTGCTGCGGCTGCCCGCTCCCAACGTGGTGCACGTGCTGATCGTCGGCACGACCGGCAGCGGCAAGACCGCCCTGGCGCGTACGATGCTGGCGTCGCTGGCGCAGCACAACCGGCCGGCCGATCTGCAGATGGTTTTGATCGACCCCAAGGGTCGCGGGTTTTCGGCGCTCAACGGGCTGCCCCACATCCAGAGGCAGGCGATCGCCGATACGACCGCCGCAGTGGTCGAGCTGACCCGGGTCGTGGACGAGATGGAGCGCCGCGACCGCCAACACATCAGCAAACCGCTCCTGGTTGTAGCCATCGACGAACTGGCCGACCTGCTGCAGACGGGCGGTAAGGCGGCCGATGCCGCGCTGACACGCCTGGCACAGCGCGGGCGCGAAGCAGGCATCCATCTGATCGCGTGCACCCAGAAGCCGAGCGCCAACCTGATCGGGAGCGCCATCAAGGCCAACTTTCCCGTGCGCCTGGTGGGCAGCGTGGCCAGCCGCGATGAGGCGCGCCATGCCAGCGGCATCGCCGAAAGCGGGGCGGAGACTTTGGAAGGCAAGGGCGATTTTTTGCTTATCATGCGCGGCGAAGCCACCCGGTTTCAAGCCGCTTGGGTCAGCGAAGCAGAGCTACAACAGCTAGGGAGGGGTTCCAATGCGTAGATTTGTGATGTTGGCGTTGCTCGTCATCCTGGGCGTCATGACCTGGCGCCTCGGCAGTTCGCTCAGCAGCGATGCGCTGGGCATGGCAGTGGGCGTAGTTTTTGGCGTGCTGGCCGGCATCCCGGCTGCACTGCTTGTGCTCGCCACCAACAGCCGCCGGCGCGAACATGAGGAAGAGGAACGCGACGAACGCTACCAGCGCTATCAACAGCGGCAGGATCGCCAGTTGCCGGCCTACCCTTACCAGCCGCCCGTCATCGTGGTGGCCGGCTCACAGGCGCCGCAGCCTGCGCCTCCGCTGGGGCAGGGGCCGTACTTCGTGCCCAACCAGACCAATTCCTGGGAGCCGCCCCGCAGCGAGCGCCGCTTCAAGGTCGTGGGCGAACGCGAAGAGTGGATCGAATGATTGCCCAGTCACATTACCAATCGTATTACTCTGTCATCCGATACACCGCCCCGCCCGCCAGGTCAGTGATATACAGCTCCCCCGCCTCATCCTGGCCAAAGGACGAAAGGGCAATCGGATTCTGCTCCAGTTCGACTGTCGTCCAGCCGCCGCTGCCGTCGGGCGCCAATGCCCATAGCCGCCCACTGCAATAGTCGCCATAGAAGTAGACGCCGTTCCAGGCTGGGTGCGCCTGGCCCCGGTACACATAGCCGCCGGTGACTGAGCAGTTGCCCTCGTGGCGGTAATCCGTGATCGGCAGCGTGAGGCCGGTCTGGTCGCAGTTCTCGGTTTGGAAGCAGCTCTTGCCTTCCATGATCGGCCAGCCGAAGTTGAGACCACCCGCGAGCGACGCGCTGGGAACCACGTTGATCTCCTCGATCATGTTCTGGCCCACGTCGGCGATCCACAGGTCGTTCGTCTGGCGGTCGAAGCTCCAGCGCCAGGGGTTACGGAGCCCGACAGCCCAAATCTCGTTGCGCACGTCCTGCCCGTTCCAGGTGGCAGACACCCAGGGATTGTCCGCCGGGATCGTATACGGCTCGTCAGGATCGCTGTTAACGTTGATGCGCAGCATCTTGCCCAGCAGCGTCTGCGGATTTTGGCCGTTGCCAAAGCGGTCGTTGGCCGCGCCGCCGTCGCCCATCCCAATCCATAGATAACCATCCGGCCCAAAGGCGATCATACCGCCGTTGTGGTTGGGCGCAGGTTGGTCGAGCTGCAGGATCGGCAACTCGCTGGTTGGATCGGCACGGTTGGGATTGTCCGCCGCCACAGAGTAGCGAGCTATCACCGTGTCACCGATCTCATTGGTGTAGTTGATATAGAACGTGCCGCTCGTGGCGTAGTCAGGCGTAAAGGCCAGGCCCAAGAGCCCTTGTTCGGAGGCAAGGCTGACCTTGCCGGAAATGTCGAGGAACGGTTCCTCAAGCAGCTTACCATCCTCGACCACGCGAATCTTGCCGATCTTCTCCACCACAAACAGACGCCGGCTGCCATCGCCCGCATGCGTGACAAAGAGCGGCTGCTCGACGTTTTCCAGCAAGGGTTCCAATCGCACCGTGACGGCTGCCAGGTCAGGGGCGGCAGGCGCGGCTGACACCTCGCCCGCAGGTACAGCGGCCGTCGTCGCCTCAGCTGTCGCCGTTTGATTCGCCGTGCTGTCGACAGCGGCAGCCGGCGTCGGCGTCGGCAGCGCTACTTCTTCGACAGCAGGCGCGGCAGTGGGGACCGAGTCCACAGGCACTTCCACAGATGCTTCCACAGTGGGCGATGCCGGTGTATCACTTGCTCCCATATTTTGTAAGGCCGCGGTACAGGCTGCTGTTAAAAACAGAACCATTATCAGTATGGCGATATTACGCATGAACGACTCTCCCTTTGTTCTCTGGTGTGCTTCTTTCTCATTGTTGCGTGCCATTGGGCAAGAGTGTGTCAGGGGCGTTCCATTTTGGATATAGCGAAAGTCACAGCTTACACTCTCCCCCTGAGCACTGTTGCGGAGAACGATTATGGGCATTATGCGCGCCGGCCTCACCAACGAGGCCTACGATCGACAATACACCAACCGGCAGCTGTTTGGGCGCATCGCCGCCTATTTTCGACCCTCGGGCAGGCGCATGGCCATCCTCATGGTGCTCGTGGCTGTTATCTCGCTGGTCGGTGCATTGCAGCCGGTGCTCGTGGCCTGGGGTGTAGGCGTGATCGACAGCGGCTGGGCGGACAGTGACCTCCTGGCGGGCCTGCTGGTGGCCGGCGTACTCGTGATTGGCGTCGTCAATTGGCTGCTCAACTGGGCGCGACGTATCCTCACGGTGCGCGTGCTTGGCGATGTGGTGCTGGCTATGCGCACCGATGCCTTTCGCGCGGTGATCGGCCACGACATGAGCTTTTTCGACCAATTTCAGTCGGCGCGTATCGTCAGCCGCATCACCAGCGACACCGACGAGTTCAGCCGTGTGGCCGTGGTGCTAACCGATCTCTTATCGCAGGTGCTGCTCGTCATCATTCTGCTCGCCTACCTGTTTACGATCAACTGGCAGTTGACGCTGTTGCTGGCGCTGCTGGCGCCGGTCGCCTTTATTGTGGCCAGCAGCTACCGCGCCTGGGCGCGGCGGGTGACGCGCCGCAGCCAGCAGGTCGTGGCAGACGTCAACGCCAGCATCCAGGAAGCGGTGACCGGCATTGCCGTTTCCAAAAACTTCCGACGTGAGCAGGGTATCTTCAACGAATTCCTGGGCGTCAACAACCAAAGCTATGGCATCCACGTCCAGCGCGGCTTTGTGCTCTCACTGATTTTTCCGACCCTCCAGTTCTTCAGCGGCATCGGCACTGGCCTCCTGCTTTTGGCCGGCGGGTACTACACCTACCTGGGAGTTATCTCAGCGGGGGCCTGGTTCCTGTTCATGAACAGCGTAACCCTCTTCTGGTTCCCGATGATTAACCTCTCTGCCTTCTGGAGCCAGTTTCAGGGTGCGCTGAGCGCCACTGAGCGCATCTTTGCCCTCATCGACGCCGAGCCTGCGGTCTTCCAGAATGCCGAAGAGACGGTCGAGTCACTAGCCGGCGACATCCGCTTTGAGCAGGTTGATTTTCGCTATGGCACAAAGGAGCAGGTGCTGAACGATTTCGACCTGCACATCCACCCGGGCGAGAGCATTGCCCTTGTCGGCCATACAGGCGCAGGCAAGTCAAGTATTGCCAAGCTGGTGACGCGCTTCTACGAATTTCAGGGGGGATCGCTGCGCATCGACGGCCGCGACATCCGCAGCTTTGATCTGCGCAGCTACCGGCGCCGGCTGGGTATCGTCAGCCAGCAGCCGTTTCTCTTTGCCGGCAGCGTGGCCGACAATATCCGCTACGCTGTCCCCGAGCTGGACGATGCCGAGGTGGAGCGCATCGCCCGCCAGATCGGCGGGGGTGAATGGCTGGAGACACTGCCCGACGGCCTGCACACGGATGTAGGCGAACGCGGCAGCCGCCTCAGCATGGGCCAGCGCCAACTGGTCGTGCTGGCGCGTATGCTGGCGCAGGATCCCGCCATCTTCATCCTTGACGAGGCCACGGCCAGCGTCGATCCCTTTACCGAGACCCAGATCCAGGATGCGCTCGACCTGATCCTGGCCAACCGCACCTCGATCGTCATCGCCCATCGTCTCTCCACCGTCAAAGCGTGCGATCGCATTCTTGTCCTCGACCACGGCCGCATCATCGAGCAAGGCAGCCACGCGGCGCTGATGGCGAACGGCAAGCACTACGCCGAGCTGTACAATACCTATTTCCGGCACCAGTCTCTAGAAAATCTGACTCAGCCTCCCGGACGGTTGGTCGGTGATCCGATTGCTCACGGTCCGCAAATGTAGGTTGCCGCACCGGCCCCAACCCATGCCCCCACTTCCGCCGGCTCTTGTGCCCGCCATCCAACTGACAAACGTCTCTAAGCACTATCACGCGTACGCAGCCGTCACGGACGTCAACCTCAGCGTGGGTACGGGCGAGGTGATCGGCTTCCTGGGGCCCAACGGCGCCGGTAAAACGACGACGATCCGCCTGTTGCTCGGCTTTCTGCGCCCGAGCGCCGGCTCGGTGCACCTGCTCGGCCACGACATGGCAGTTTCCCACGCCGCATTGCAGGCGCGCAGCCGATTGGGCTTCGTCCCCGACGTCGCCGGGCTGGATCCAGCTGCCACCGGGCTCTGGCTGCTCGACGATCTCGCACGCCTCCAGCGTGTGCCGCCTGTGGACCGCCCGCAGCTGATCGACGCCCTCGAACTGCGCCCCCAAGATCTGCGCCGTCCCATGGGCCGCCTCTCACGCGGCACACGCCAGAAGATTAACATCGTCCAGGGCTTGCAGCACCGCCCCGAATTGATCATCCTCGACGAGCCGACCGAAGGGTTGGACCCGCTGGCGAAACGCGCCCTGTTCGACTTGCTGCGCGCGGCCAACCAGCGCGGCGCCACCATCTTCTTCTCCTCCCACGTCCTCGGCGAGGTCCAGGACCTCTGCGATCGCGTCGCCCTCATCCGCAGCGGGCGCCTGGTGGCAGTGGACCGCATCGACGACCTGCGCGCCCACCTGCAGCGCCGCGTCACGGTGCACATCGCCGGCGACGAGGCAGCCGTCGAACACCAGCTCGCCGGCCTGCCCGCCATCAGCGGTCTGACGCGCAGCGAGGGCCGCTGGCAGTTTCTGACCGGCGATCCGCTTGCCGCCTTGCGCCTGCTGGCCACGCTGCCGGTCGCCGACATCGCCATCGAGCCGCCGTCGCTGGAGGATGTTTTCCTGCAGTACTACCGCCCGGGCACGCAGCATGATGCATAACCTGGGCGATGTGGCGCTGATCTTCTGGAGCACGCTGCGGCGCAAACGACTCTCGCTGCTCTGGTTTGCCCTCGCCGCCGCGGCCTTCCACTGGCTGGTGGCCGTGAGCTTTCCCGCTATCGGCGGTGCCAAAGCGGTGACCAGCGTCGTGGGCACCTTCCCGACCGGCCTGCGTTCGCTGCTCAAGCTGGCGCCCAACCTGCAGGGGGGCTTTGGCCTGCAGGATTACCTGGCCTTCACGTGGATGCACCCGCTCTTCATCGGACTGGGCGCAGCCTTCGTGGTCTCACGCGCCACGGACGGACTGACCGGCGAGATCGAACGCGGCTCGATCTATCTGGTCCTGAGCCGGCCTGTCCAGCGCTGGGCCTTTGTGGTCGGTAAGGCGCTGGAGATGATTCTTGGCGCCGGCGTCATCGCGCTTGGGGGCTGGGTTGGCCTGGCGGCCGGCGTGCAAGCGCTGCCGCATGCGCTGGCTGCTGCGCTGCCGCTGGCCAACTATCTGCTGGCGGCGCTGATGGCCTGGCTCATCTTTGCCGCCCTGGGGGGTGGCGCCTTCCTGATCGCCGCCTGCTTCAGCCGCACCGCGCTGAGCGCCGGCCTCGGCACCGCCTGGACCCTCGTCGCCTTTGTGCTCGACGTGATCCCTTTGGTCGCCGCCTCGCCGCCTGGCTGGCTCAATCCCTGGCATCACTACTTCCCCCAGGCAGTCGTCGCCGCAGGACAGATCGATCCTTTTGGCGTGGCCGTCCTGCTGGCCTGGACCGCCGGCGGCATTGCTGCCGCCGTCTGGGTCTTTGGCCGCCGCGATCTGGCGTAGCGGCGCGGCCTCACCCACACCCGCCACACGCCGCCCGCACGGCCGGCTGACCACGAGCCAGGTTCCCGTTCTGGGAACCCAACGACGAATGGTACTTAATGTTCTACAATATTCAGAGGAGAAAGTGAGCATGGAGGTTACGGCAACCGTCAAGCCCAGCGACAGGGCTGCGTGGCGCGCCTGGCTGGCGCAAAATCATGGAACGGCTAGTGAGATCTGGCTGGTGTTGGACGACCGTCGCGAGGAACCAACCGTGGCATATCTTGACGCCGTAGAGGAGGCCATCTGTTTTGGCTGGATCGACAGCATCCAGAAACGCATTTCCGACAACGAGCGCGCGCAGCGGTTTTCGCCGCGCAAGCGGCGGGGCAAGTGGACCGAGTTGAACAAGGAGCGCGCTCGGCGGCTGATCCGGCTCGGGCTGATGACCGAAGCCGGGCAGGCAACGCTCCCCGACCTGAGCATACCGTTCACGGTTGCCGAGGATATCGAAGCGGCGCTGCAGGCGACGGCGAACGCCTGGTCGCATTTTCTTGCGTTTCCCGACCTGTACCGCCGGATACGCGTGGGGTATATCGAGGACGCACGTAAGGACAAGCGCGAGTTTGATCGCCGGCTAAGCAACTTCGTACGAAAAACCGCCGCCAACCAAATGTTTGGCAATTGGAACGATGGAGGAAGGCTGGAGTAAAGCAGCAAGAGACGGTGTGACCGACCGCGCACTTCCGGTAGCACGACGCCGTTGACACGGCGGGATCCACGCACAGGGCTGATTGCAACATAGTGCGACCTCCCCTAAACGAACATCGGCCCCACGTGCCTAGCTCGCCCCACGCCACCTTGCCTGCACGCAACTCGGTGGGGCGAGCCTCGCACGGTTGCCACATACACAGCCGCCAAAAACGTGACGCACCCTGGAGAATTTCAGGGATTGACAGATCCGGATCGTTGCGCGATAGTTTTGTGGTAACGTTTACATGCTCCCTGACCAATATGAGCAAGAACACTACCTTGATCGAAGTGGCGGAGCGCGCCGGCGTGTCGATTGCGACCGTCTCACGCGTGCTACGCAATAAGGGCTATGTGGCGCCCCAGACGCGCAAACGCGTCGAGGAGGCCATCCGCGCCACGGGATTCCGCGTCAACGCGGTCGCGCAGGGGCTGCGCAGCCAGCACACCTTTACCATCGGCCATCTGATGCAGTCGATTGCGCCCAACCCGTTTTTTGCCCAGGTGGCGCTCGGCGTAGAGAGCGAGGCACGACGCAGCGGCTACAGCGTGCTCTTGTTCAACGTCAACGGCAACCCGCAGTTTGAGGCGGAGGGGCTCAACCGGCTCATCGAGCGCCGCGTCGACGCCGTCATCTTTACCACGGCTGTCGACGCAGCCAACGTCGCCGCTGCCGTCGCCGCCGGCATCCCGGTCGTACAGGTCGAACGCTATACGCCGGTGCCGACCCACATGGTGCGTGTGAACAACTACGCCGGCTCCGCCGCCGCCACCCGCCACCTGATCGACTTGGGCCACGCGGACATCGCCTATATCGGCGTAGATCCCACCAAAGGGTCCACGACGACCGGATATCCGGGCCACCGCGAGGTGGACGAACAGCGCATGTGCGGCTTCACCGAGACCATGCAGGGCTGCCAACTGCTAGTCAAGCAAAATCTGATCCGCATTTGCCACAATTACGGGGCCGTTGGCGACATCGCCGCCGCGCCGGCGGAAGCCTATGAAGCGGCGCGTTCGCTGCTGGCCGAACGGCCCAGGCCCACCGCCATCTTTGCTACCTACGATATCTTCGCAGCCGGCGTGCTACAGGCCATCTACGAGGCGGGACTGCGCGTGCCGGCCGATATTTCCGTCATCGGGTTCGACAATACCTATGCCCCCTACCTGGCGCCCCAATTGACCACCGTGGACCAGCCGATGCTCGACATCGGCCGCACCGCGGCGCGCATTGTGGTGCAAACCTTGCAGGAAGAGGCGCCGCCGCCTTCGCTGCGCACGGAAATGCTGTCGACGCGTCTGGTGGTGCGGGCGTCGACCGGGCTGTCGCCGCGCTAGTGGCCGCTTTTTTCGGGTCGAAAGCGCCCTGGCGCTGCCGGCCGTTGTTTACCTTGTATGTGTAAACGTTTTCACATGGTATGCAAGAAAGGAGACCGCCATAGAAGAGCAGAAAGCCGAAGTTGCTTGAGGTTGTATCGTTTGTCGCGTGTTCTCACCTGCTCAATTCGTCCCAATGAACGTTTTCGAGAGGAGTAGCCATGACCAAGCGAAGTTTCCAAACCAAGCGCATGCACCTATTGTTGTCTGCGCTGCTGGTGATCGTCCTGTTAGCCGGCTGCGCCGCGCCGCCGGCGCCGGCGGCGCAAGCCCCTGCCCCTGCTGACACTGGAGCGACTGAAGCAGCGCCGGCCGAAACTGCTGCCGAGGCCGCCCCCGATGCAGCTGCGGGCGAGCGTACCCCCGTCGTGTTCTGGCAGTTCTCAACCGACGAGCCGCAGATTGCCGGCTACCAGAAGGCTATCGATGAATTTGAGAAGCTTCACCCCGAGATCGACGTGCAGATGGAGATCGTGCCGTGGTCGTCGCAGCAGCAGGCGCTCACCACGGGATTGACGACCGGCGAGCTTCCGGATGTCTCCATGCTAGGCAACAACGTTGTAGCACAGTACCAGGCTATCGGCGCGCTGCTGCCGCTCACCGACTACTTCCAGAAGTGGTCGGAAGAGGCGGGCAGCGACGTGACGGCCGACTTCTGGCCCGGCGACACGTACTACTACAAGATCGGGGAGGACTGGTGGGGTTCGCCCGTTGGTGTCGAGACGCGCAACTTGTGGTACCGCACCGACCTCCTCGAGGCTGCCGGCCTCGGCACGGAGCCGCCCCAGACCTGGGAGCAACTGCGCGAGTACGCCAAGGCGTTGACGACGGACGAAGTGTACGGCTTCGGCATTCCCGGCGCCATCGACTATCCGACGATCCAGACCTTCATGAATGTCTACCTGGGGTATGGCGCACGCTTCCTCAACGATCAGGGCCAGTGCGGTTTTGATACGCAGGAATTCCGCGATGCGCTCAAGTACTACACCGACCTGTACCTGGTGGACAAGGTGACGCCTCCCGACACCCCAACGTACAGCGCCGAACAGCTGCGCCAGATGTTTACCGATGGCAAACTGGCCATGTACATCGACGGGCCGTGGTTCTGGAACAACATCACGGCCGCCGATCCCGACTGGATGGGCAGCGTCAAGGTGGTGCCCGTGCCTGCCGGCCCTGCCGGCCAGTACGGCTTCCTGGGCGGCTGGCCGCTGGTGCTGTGGAAGAACAGCCAGCATCCGGATGCCGCCTGGGAGTGGATCAAGTACGCCACCGACCCGGAGGGCGGCCTGCCCTACATCACCGACGGCGGCAACCTGCCGCCTGGCCGCCAGTCGATCGCCGGGCAGTGGCTGGACAAGTTTGAGGACCCGGATGTGCGCGCCAATATGCAGACCTTCCTGGACGCGCTCAAGATCGCACAGCCGTACCAGTACCCGGACGCCGAGATTCCGGAGATGGGCACGCTGGAAGTGGACGCCGTGCAGACTGCGGTTCAGGGCGTGATGCTCGGCCAGAGCATCGACGAAGCCACCGCGGCACTCTGCGAACGCATCAATTCGGAGCTGGCCCGCTAAGCGCTACGTGCGGCGGCCGCCTTTCACCGGCTCTTGTGCGAGAGGCGGCCGCCTTTCACTGTTACGTTATGCATTTCTAGGAGCAGCAGCGCATGTTGAAGTCCCAGCGCCGCATCGGCTACCTCCTGATTGCTCCAGCCCTGGTCATCGTCGTGCTGCTGAGCATCTATCCCATTGTCTACCAGTTCTGGCTGAGCCTGACGGATTGGTACATCCTGCGCAACCCCGAGCCGGTCTTCCAAGGGCTGAAGGGCTACCAGCGCTTCTTTCAGGATCCAATGGTCTGGTCGAGCCTGGGCCGCACGGCCATATGGACCGTCGGCACCGTGCTGCTCGAGTTTGCTTTCGGCCTGCCGCTGGCCCTGCTGCTAAACCGGCGCACGAGGCTCAACGCCGTACTAAGCGGCCTGATCCTGCTACCGTGGGTAACGCCTTCCATCGTGGTCGCCTACGCTTGGCGCTGGCTCCTCGACGGACAATACGGCACGGTGCACCATCTGCTGCGCATGGGGGGCCTGGTCGGAGAACGGTCGCTGTTGGGCAATCCGGACGTGGCCCTCTATGTGGTGACTGTCATCAGCGCCTGGAAGGGCGTGCCCTTTATGACGGTCGCGCTGCTGGCGGCCCTCAAGGCCATTCCCTTTGATCTCTACGAGGCTGCGGCCGTGGATGGGGCCTCGGCATGGGGACGTTTCCGCCACGTGACCATGCCCCTGCTGCGCAATACCGCAGTGGTCATCTCGCTGCTGCTGGGAATCTTGGCTTTCTACAGTTTTGACTTGGTGTGGATCATCACGGACAAGGGAGGCCCACTCAACGCTACGACGCTGATCGGAGTTTATCTCTTCCGCAGCTTTTTTGAGCGCAAGGACTTCAGCTATGCCGCCGTCATGGGGGTGATGATGCTGTTGATTCTCATTCTTTCGTCTGCCGTCTACCTGCGCGCACTGCGCAGGGCTGACTAGGGCTGACTAGGAGAACGCCATGTTAAAGACCTCGCGCTGGCAGAATGTGTTGTTGGATCTGCTCACCCTTGCCATGGTGTTGGTGCTGCTGTTTCCCATTCTCTGGCTCTTCTTCGCCTCATTCAAGCCGCGGGGAGATCTGGTGGGAGACCCGCTGCAGCTGCTGCCGACGACCTTCAGCCTGGAAGGCTATCGCAACATCTGGAATTCCATCGGCTTCCAAGCCGCCTTCCGCAACAGCCTGCTTGTGGCGGGCACGACCGCAGTTATCGTTACCTTTATCGGCCTGATGGCCGCGTGCAGCATATCGCGTTTTCGCTACCGCTATCGTTCCCTGTTCTCCGGCGGCATCCTGGCGATGCAGATGCTGCCCGGCATCGTCATCCTCGTGCCGCTCATCATCATCCTGCAGCGGCTGGGGCTTACCAACAGCCTGGCGGGCTTGGTCATCGTCTACATGCTGCTGGGCCTGCCCGTCTCCGTGTGGATGCTCAAGGGCTATATGGACGACATCCCGCCCGAGCTCGACCAGGCCGCTCTTATCGACGGCGCCAACTACTTCCAGGTGCTGGCGCTGATCATCGTGCCGCTGATGGCCCCCGCCATCGTAGCCGTGGGCGCGTTCGCTTTTATGCTCTGCTGGGGCGAGTATCTGTTCGCCTTGTCACTTATCACTTCGACGGACACTAAAACGCTGCCCCTCGCTCTACAGGCCGCCGTGGGCCAGTTTCAGATCGACTGGGGCATGCTCACCGCCGGCGGCGTCATTATTTCGCTGCCGCCTGCCATTCTCTTCATATTCTTCCAGCGCTGGCTGGTGGGCGGGCTCACCAGCGGAGGCGTCAAGGGGTAAAGCCGGGTAAAGCCAGATAAAATGCTGTCAATGCGAACAACGCCGACGAATCGGTGTCTCTATTTGTAAAATTCGCCTGTCTAGAACAGGCCGAACCAGAACAGGAATCTGCCGATGAACACATCCTCTGCCCATGCGATCCACTCGCAAGCCTCCATTCTTGCCATTACTGCCCCTCGTTCACTGATCTATCTGGAGCGCGAGCTGCCGGCGCCCGGTCCCGGCGAGGCACTTGTGCAGACGCTCTACTCGGGCATCAGCCACGGCACCGAAATGAACGTCTACCGGGGCGTGGCTCCGCAGTGGAGCCGTGTCTACGACCGCGAACTGCGGCTGTTCCGGCCAGCGACTGAGGCCGAGCGCGCCCGACCTGCCCGCGGCTACTGGACGCCGGGCGACCCGGTATGGAGCTTTCCGCTCGCCTACGGCTATGCCAACGTCGGCCGCGTGGCCGCTTTGGGTGCTGACGTGACCGGAGTCGTCGAGGGCGACCTCGTCTACGCCTACATGCCGCACCAGACCGCCTACGTGGCGCCGGCAGGCAGCTTGATCCGCCTACCGGAGTTGAAGAACCCTGCCCAGGGTGTGCTGCTCTCCAATATCACTACCGCCTTCAACGGTGTGCTCGACACGCCGATCGGCCAGGATGCCACCGTCGTGATCTTCGGCCAGGGTCTCATCGGCCTGTTGGTGCTGCAGCTGGTGCGCCGTTCGGCCGCCGCGCAGGTGATCACCATCGACCGCATTGCCGACCGCCGCGCGATGTCCGAACGGCTGGGCGCAGATCTCTCGCTCGACCCGGCCGCAGTCGACGTGGCAATGGAGGTGCGCAAGCGAACGGGCAACCGCGGGGCGGACGTCGTCATCGAGGTGTCCGGCGCGTATGCGGCGCTGCAGGAGGCAATTCGCACGGCAGCGCCCAACACGACTATCACCGCCATGTCCTGGTACGGCGGCAGCGGCGATGCGCTGCGCCTGTCGGACGAATTCCATCATAACCGCGTCAGTATCAGGTCGTCGCAGGTGGGCGCCGTCGATCCGGGGCACGTAACCTGGTCGATGGGCCGGCGTTCGCAGTCGGTGCTGGCCGCCTTCGGCTATTTGGAACTGGAGTCGCTGCTGACGACCTACATTCCCTTTGCCGAGGCGCCGCGCGGCTATGATCTCGTCGACAATCACAGCGACCAGATTATCCAGGTTGTGCTTCAATATTAGCGAAAGGGTTTTCTCATGCCTCGTCTCTCCGTTTGTATAGAAATGTTCTGGCCTGAATTGGCGTTTGAAGAGCGCGTTGCGCGCGTGGGATCGCTGGGAATTCCGGCCGTGGAATTCTGGAACCACTCCAATAAGAATGTGACGCAGATGGCTGCGGCGGCAAAGGCCGCCGGCGTGGCCGTGGCCGGCTTTGTCTGCGAACCGGGCTTTGCGCTCACCAGCCCCCTGCCCGTCGCCAACCACGTGCAAGGCGTGCGCGAATCGGCGGCCGTCGCACGCACCCTCGGCTGCTCGACGATGATCGTCACCACGGGCAACGTCGTGGCCGGCGAGAGCGACGAAATGACACGCCGCCACATCCTGCGTAAGCTGCAGATGATGGCTGCCGCAGCGGCGCAGGAAGGCATGACGCTGGTCTTGGAACCGCTCAATCCGTTTGTAGACCACCCGGGCTACTGGCTGACGACCATGGCGCAGGCCGCGGACCTGGTAGAAGAGGTGGACTCTCCCAACCTGAAAATTCTCTACGATATCTACCATCAGCAGATGACCGAAGGCAAGATTCTCGACAATCTGCGCAAATACGTTCCTAAGATTGGCCACATCCATGTTGCCGGCGCGCCGGGGCGCACCAACCTGGTGGGCGGCGACCTCGACTACCGCGCCGTCTTTGCCGCTATCGACGCCGCCGGCTATGCCGGTCATGTTGGCCTGGAGTTCCGCCCCACAGGCGATCCGGATCAGGCGCTGCGAGAGGCAATGTCGCTCAGCCTGCAGGCAGAGCCAGCGTAAGCTTGGGGGCGAGATTTTCTCACGTCTCGGTGTTAGGACAGCCCGCCGGCCACAATTGCTGTGACCGGCGGGCTGCTTTATCGAGCCTAGCGGCTGATGGCCGGCAAGAACATCTGAATTTCGGCCGGCACACTGGCGGCGACGTAGACGGTGGCGGTGTCTGACAGGTCGTCTCCTTCGGCCCACTCGACGGACAGCAGGACCGGTTCGCCGTGCCCCGGGCCGCCGGCCAGCAATGGCAGCAGCGACGAAAGCACGCCGCCCGGCGCCAGCAGTGCAGGCTCCTCAACCTCGGCGGCAGTGTCCAGGTTCATGGCCACGGCTGTGTCGAGGTCGTCGACCGTGAGCTTTGTCTCAGGCGACAGCACGCTCACACCAAGAATCGTTACGGTCGTGCCGGTGGTGTTCTTCACCTCCACCTGCATCTCGTCGAGAGACGGCCAACGCCATGTCACTGCCAGTGGGTTCACACCGGCACCCAGCGCCGTGGCGCCGGCCAGCCACTGCATGTGTGCGGATGCGACAGCGTTTGGCGTGCATACGCCTACGCGTACGGATTCGCCGGCCGCGGCCGTAACTGCATTCATGCCGAGGTCGAACTCATAGCTGCCGTCGGCTGCATCGTAGCCGCTGCCTGGTCGAGGAACGCCAAACGGATTGGCTTCCCCCACATAGACGTTCGTGATCGTCTGTACGCCCATGAGCCGGATGCTGAGTCCGTCGGCTTCCTCGCCGGTGGCGTTGACCACGTCCCATGCATAGCATTGTTCCGTCGAGGCGAACGCTGCGGCTGTGCTGGTGGTCTCGCTCGTGGCTGCTCTGGTGCTTGCCGGCCTTCCGAATGAAGACACAGCGATGCCCCACGCCGCGACAAGTGCAGTGGCCAGCAGCGCCGAGGCCAGAGCCAACGCCAGCGGCGGCCCCACTCTCCCGGCAAGGGCAGTAAGCTTCTCAGCCATGATGCCCTCCCTATTGGAACTGGCCCAAGAAACCTGCCGGCACAAACACGCGCTTGCCCGGCACGCGCTCGACGTCTATCGAGATGCCCGTCGGCTGCTCAAATGGGGCGCCGGCGACACCCTGCCCGACCTCGGCCGTATACACAGCGTCGACGTCCAGGTCAACCGGGCTGATGAGCACCAGATAGCCGATGGTGAGCGGTGGATTGACGCCGGCAGGAACGCCGCCCGCCATCTTCCACAGCGCATTGCAGTCGTCGAGCGTGGCGCTGTCGGGAGTCAATCCCACGCTGGCGAACCGTTCCGGATCCGGCCGCACGATATCCGGTTCGCGTCCGACTACTTCACCTTTCTCGACCAGCACCAGCAGCTTCTTGCGCAGCTTGAACTCTCGGTAGGAATAGTTGTGGATGTTGATCTCCGTGGCGTAGTTGCCCGGTTTCACCGGCGGCTCACCCTCCAGGTTGTGGCCGGCGGCGTCGGCGGCCGGTTGCCGGCCGCACACGAATTTCACCGAGTAGTTCCACATATAGGCGCCATCGGGCGTCACCTGTTCAGCGAGTGCTTCAGGGGCCACTTGGGGCTGTGCTTGCGACGGCGCCTGGCTTGCCGCCTCCACCGGGCGCGTGGCGGACCCGCCCAGCCAGGCTGCGCCGAGCAGCAGCAAGCTGACAATCACCGCATACCATAGTTTGCTTGACATCTTGTTTCCTCCTTCACTGATCCTAGACAAACGACACACCGCGGAACGGTTCGAGGGTGCAAGGAGCGCCTTGGGTACATAGAAGACAGCGCTGTCACGACTATGCGGAAACACATCCGCCTGGCTAATGGGGGAGACACGGGCAAGGTGCGGTGCAGCTAGGATACACGTACCGTGCGGCACTGTTTATCACGCAGCCCACGGCGCCGCTGTGTACTGCCACACACCCCCGGCAGGTGTGCTGCCCGCAGGGATGACCACTTGGCGAAAAAGAAGCACACGCAGGCCAATTTCCTGCCAGTTAGCCATTTGGGAAATTGATGCTTGACAAATGCACGGCACTTCCTATAATGGAGGCGAGGTATATAAACGTCTATATACTTTCCTCCAAACATTTGATCCCAGCTTATTCGGTGCCGGCCCAAGCCGTAGTGGGCTGGCGGGCAGCAAGTCATAGGCAAACGCCGTACGTGCTCGTGCATATACCCGGTTGTTTTGTGTGTATTGCCGCGTGAAGACGGTGGACAGGCGGGCCTGCAACGCGTCACGAAGTAACGTCTTTAGGAGCGTCGATGAGTTACCCAGCATTGGATCGCACCGGACCGACGCCGATCCATGCACAGATCAAGCGCTGGATGGAAGAGCAGATCCGCAGCGGCGTGTGGCCTGCGCGCTTCAAGCTCAAGGCCGAGGTGGACCTGGCGCGGGACTTGGACGTGAGCCGGGGTACCGTGCGCAAAGCCATCAGCGATCTGATCGCCGAAGGGCTGCTGACGCAAACGCACGGGCGCGGCACATTTGTCACGCCGCATGTCGTCGAGCAGCCGCTGGCCGACCGCCTGGTGACCTTTTCCGAAGACCTGATCAGCAAGGGCATCGCCTACGAGACTCAGGTGTTGGAGCAGGAGGTTACCGCCGCCAAAGGCAGGATCGCTGCGCTGCTCAACGTGGCCCCCGGCGAGCGCGTCTTCTACCTGAAGCGCGTGCGGCGAGTCGAAGCCGAACCCGTCGTCTTCCTCAACAACTACGTGGTGTATGTGCAGTGCGAAGGAATCGAGCGCACCGACTTCACGGCCGAACGCCTCTTTCAAGTTCTAGAGGAGGGCTACCAGCGCAGGCTGGTGCGCGGCCAGCGCACGTTTCAGGCATTGGCCGCCGGCGCCGAGGTGGCGGCGCTGCTCAACATGAGTGAGGGAGATCCGGTCATGCACGTGGAGCAGCTGACGTTCCTGGAGGATGGCACCGTGATCGAGTGTTCGGACCTCTGGCTGCGCGGCGATTGTTTCCGATTGGTGGCGGCGGTCAGCCGCACGGGCAAGGGCAATCTCGGTCTGGCCGTGTCGGTCATATCCGGCGCCGCGCCCGGAACAAATCATGTAGAGGAGCCAAAACGTAGGCCATGAAGCAAGTCTATCTTCCCGGCGACCATGAGCGCGGCCGCTGGATGCGCCTGGATGCGGCCCGTATTCTGAAACGCTACTTTTTCTGCGAACGGTCGCTGATCATGAGCCAGGGCGGCTGGCTGGCCGGCATCGCCTCGTTCGACGTCAAGACGCTGCTGCCCGTGTTTTTTTGGCAGGACGCCATGATCGCCCACGCGCTGCGCGAACGAGTATTCGAACTGCGCTTCCCCAGCCGCATGATGGAGATCGGGGACGACGCAGTGCTGATCGACTCGTTTGACGCCGCCCTGGACGCCCCAAGCGCAGAAGCCTTCGTCCTCTCGCTGGCGCGGCTGTACAAGCCGGCGCTGCTGGCCGCCTATCGCGAATACGAGCAGCTGGCCGACGTTTTGGCGGATGGACCGATCTTGCGCGCGCTGCGCACAGCCATCGACGAGAAGACGGAGCAGATCGCCGCCCTGACCAGCATGGCGCAGGCGATGCTGCTGGCCGCGCCGGAACGGGCGCCCGAAGCGGAGGCGTGGGTGTCCGCGCTCGGTTTGCGCCTGATCCAGGCCGGCGGCGTCGGCATCGCCCCGCCGCAGCCGGTCGCCTTCGCCGGCGATCTGCCGGGCCGCGGGCCCTTCCAACTTGCCGAGACTGCAGCCCGCGACCCAGCCTATCATCTCTGCCGCTATTACTGGCCGGACGTGGTCGACCCAACCTTTCCCTACGGTGAAGGGGTGCAGTTGCAGCTGCGCAGCGCCGTCAGCCATATCAACGAAGTGTGGGCGGTGGAGACCGGCGGCGCCATCCTACAGGCGTTTGGCGACCAGCTAGGCTGGGAGTTCATCTTTGACGCCGCCCGCTGGACCTATGACGAGAGCCGCCATGCGCGCATGGGCTATGAACGGCTCAGGACGTGGGGCTACCAGCCGCAGGAGATTCCGCTGGGCAGCTACATTTACGACAGCGCACGCGGCCAGGACCCCGTGATCCGGCTGGGGATGTTGCACTATTTCGAAACCAAAAACATCGGTAAAAAGACCAAACGGGCTGAGGCCTTTGCCACGTACGACGACAAGCTCAGCCAGCACGACATGGACTTCGACTGGGCCGACGAGACGATCCACGCCGCCTACGGCCACCGCTGGTTGGACGCGCTGCGGGCGCTGCGGCCGGACGCAGTGCCTGACATCGACACGATCCGGCAGCAGTGCGACTCCCTGGTAGCTGCGGAGGTAGCAACCGCCACGCAGGCGGATCGCAGCGAGATTTACGCAGTTGCACAGGCCATGCTGGCCAAAGTAGAGAAGTGAGGAACGGTACATGAGCAACCAGGCACCCACTGTAAATCAGATGCGGGGCAATGGGGTAACGGCCGGAGACCGGCTGCGCCGTGTCTTGCGGGCGCGCGAGACGGGCGTGCTGGTCGCGCTGCTGCTGATGTGCCTGTTTCTCTGGCAGGCCACGCCGGCCTTCCTTACCGTGCGCAACCTGCTCAATATCGGCCGCCAGGTGTCGCTGATCGGAATCATGGCGATTGGGATGACCTTTGTCCTGATCAGCCGCGAGGTGGACCTCTCGGTCGGTTCCATTTATGCGCTGGCCGGTCTGATATGCGGCATCCTGATTTTGGCCAACTGGCCGCTGTGGGCGGCGATTGCCGTCGGGCTCCTGATCGGGATGGCGGCGGGCGCCATCAACGGGCTGCTGTCCACCTACGGTCTGCTGCCTTCCTTTATCGCCACGCTGGGCATGATGAGCGTGCTGCGCGGGACTGCGCTGTTGATTACCGACGGCCAACCTGTGACCGTCAACGCAACGCAAGGGGCTGACCCGCAGACGCTGGAGCTGTTCTATTTCTTGGGGCAAGGCCGGCTGTTTGACGTCGTGCCTATGCAGCTGGTCTGCTTTGCGATCGTAGCTGTGGTCGGCTGGCTGGTCTTGGCCAAGACGGTATTCGGCTTTCGCGTGTATGCCGTCGGCGGCAGTGACAAGGCGGCGCGCACATCGGGCATCAAGGTCTACAACACCAAGATCACCGCTTTTCTCATTATGGGCTTTCTGGCGGCGCTGTCGGGGATCCTCAGCCTGGCGTTTCTGCCCAGCGGCCAGGCTGGGCGCACGGGTATCGGCGTCGAACTGGACGTAATTGCGGCGGCCATCGTCGGCGGCGCTTCGCTGTCGGGGGGCGAGGGCACGATCCTGGGCACGATTCTGGGCGTACTGATTATCGGCGTGCTGCAAAACGGGTTGGTGCTGATGGGAATTTCGCCTTTCTGGCAGGAGACCATCATCGGTCTGGTGATTATCCTGGCGGTCGGCATCGACAAATGGACCAGCAGCAGCCGCAAAGCCGCCGCACGCTGAGGCGCCGCACGCTGAAGCGCCTGGCCGCTTGCACACTTGCGCACTGACGAGGAGGTGAAGCATTCACAAGAGCTAACCGGTTCGCACCTACTTGCATTCGAAGTCGTCTTGCTGCCAATAGCTTACTGTTTAACGAGTGTCGTGTGCAATGAATGCGCTGTTCGCCAAATGGAATACGCAGACAAAGTGCTGTACCAACAACGGTTCCCCAGAACAAGGAGGATTGCGTGAAGAATATTCGATGGTTTCTCTTGATGTCCCTGCTCGTCACAATGTCGCTGCTGCTAGCCGCCTGTGCACCGGTTGCTGCGCCGGCACCGGCGCCGGCCGACACGGCCGCTGAGGCCACGACCGTCCCTACCGAAGAAGCCGCCGCCGAAGCGGCCCCGACTGAAGAAGCTGCGACTGAAGAAGCCGCCGGGGAGGCGGCCCCTGCCGCCTTTACGCTGGCGCCGGCTATCGCCGAACGCGTGGCGAGCGGGCAGCCGCTGCGCATCTACGTCTCCTACCATGACGTGTCCAACGAGTTCGCCCCGTTCTTGAAGCAGGGGGTGGAGAAGGCGGCAGGCGAGCTGGGCGTGGATGCCAAGTTTGTGGGGCCGGTGGGCGCTGATGCCGAAAAGCAGATTGCCGAACTGGAAAACCTGGTGGAGTCGGGCGTCGACGGTCTGGCAATTTCTTCGGTGAGCACCGATGCGCTGGCGCCCGTCATCAACCGGCTGCTGGAGCAGGGCATTCCAGTCGTGACGTACAACACCGACAATCCGGACAGCAATCGCCTGGCCTTTGCCGGCCAGGACCTGGAGCAATCGGGGTACGAGGCGGCCAAGGTATTGGCGGACCTGATCGGCGGCAAGGGAGAGGTGATTATCACAACGCTCGACGCCGCGGCACAGTGGTCGATCGACCGCGAGACGGGCGCCAAGCGTGCCTTTGCCGAATATCCGGACATCAAGGTGCTGACCACGGTCAACACCGGCACGGAGCCGCAGCAGATCTACTCGGCGGTGGAAAACGCCATGCTGGCGAATCCCACCACAACGGGTGTGCTGTCGCTGGAGTGCTGCTCGACGCCGGCCGACGGCGAGTATGTCAAACGCAACGACCTGAAGGACCAGGTCACGGTCGTCGGCTTTGACGAGCTGCCGGCCACGCTGGAACTGATCAAGGACGGCTATGTCGCCGCCAGCATCAGCCAGGCTCCGGAGAGGCAGGGTTATGAAGCAGTGCGCATGCTGGTGGACTTCCTGAACGGCAAGGAACTCACCGATGTGGACACCGGCGTGGGCGTGATCAACTTGGACAACTTGGACCAATATCTCAAGCAGTAATGCTTTGGCCGCCAGGTTCCCCGCCTTTCCTGACAGGAAGGCGGGAAACCTCCTGTGCAAGCACCGTGTAAGGCAAGCCTTGTGCCAGACTGCGGGGCGACAGCTATGAGGCTGCTCATGCAACCAACACCTCTTGTCGATCTGCGTAACATCAGCAAGCGATTTCCCGGCGTGCAGGCGCTGGACAACGTCAGCCTCTCCGTAGTGAAGGGCGAGATCCACGCGCTGATCGGCGAGAACGGCGCCGGCAAGTCGACGCTGATGAACATACTGGCAGGCGAGTTGCAGCCGGACGCCGGGACAATCGCCTTTGAGGGCGTCCCGCGCACGATTGCCAATCCTTTTTTGTCGCAGTCGCTGGGAATCGGTGTCGTCTACCAGGAGTTGGCGCTTTGCCCCAACTTGTCGATTGCGGAGAACATTGGTCTCAGCCGCGCTGCGGCCAGGCGGGGCATTGCGCCGCTCAACCGGCGACAGTTTGGCACCCACGCGCGTGCCGTGCTGGAGCGATTGGGGCTTGCAAACGTAAACACGACGGCCCTGGTCAGTGACCTGTCGGTAGCCCAGCAGCAGATGGTGGAGATCGCCAAGGCGCTTTCCAGCGACGTCAAGCTGCTCATCCTGGACGAACCCAACTCGGCGCTCACCCACGACGAGACGGCGCATCTCTTCGACGTGCTGCGCCAGCTCAAGTCTACAGGCGTCGGCATCATCTACGTCTCGCATCGCCTGGAGGAGGTTCTGCGCCTCGCCGACCGCATCACGGTGCTGCGCGACGGCAAGTGGATCGCGACGCTGGACGCAGCCGATGCCACTGTCGATGCGCTCATTGCCCGCATGGTGGGGCGTGAGGTCGAGACGCTCTATCACCGCGAGCAGGCGGCCGGCGGCGACAACCGGGTCATCTTCAGCGTACGCGATCTGGCGGTGGGCAAAGCTGTAAACGCCGTGTCGTTGGCCGTGCACAGAGGTGAGATCGTCGGCGTGGCCGGTCTGCCAGATTCAGGCAAGGACGAGTTAGTGGAGGCCTGCTTCGGGCTGCGGCGGCACACGGGCGAGATCGAGATCGACGGCCGGCCTGCGGCGCTGCAGGACCCCGCCCAGGCCATCGAGCACGGGCTGGCGTTTGTGCCGGCCGACCGGCGGCAGGTAGGCGCCCTGCTGGCAATGAACGTAGCCGACAATGTGGTGGCGGCGAGTCTGCGTGACGTGTCGGCGGCCGGCGTGCTGCAGCCGGGCCGCATGCGCGGGTTAAGCCAAACGTATGTCGCCAAGCTGGACGTGCGCATCTCCGGCCTGGCCCAGCAAATGGCCACCTTGAGCGGCGGCAACCAGCAGAAGGTTATCCTGGCGCGCGGCATGGCGACGCAGCCCCACCTGCTCATCCTGCACGAGCCCACGCGTGGGATCGACGTCGGCGCCAAGGCGGAGATCTATCACATCCTGCAGGACCTGGCTGCCGACGGCGTGGGCGTGCTGATTGCCTCGTCCGAACTGCCCGAGCTAATGGGGCAGTGCGATCGCATCCTGGTAATGCACCGGGGGCGCATTACCGGGGAGTTCCGGCGCGCAGACGCCGCCGAAGAGCCGATTCTGGCCTGTGCCATGGGCCAGGCCACGCATTTCTACACGTCATGAGAAGGGAGACTCGTATGGTGGCACCGGTGATCACCGTCGTCGGCAGCTTTGCCGTCGGCATGACGATCCGCACCTCGCACATGCCGCATTTCGGTGAGACGCTTGTCGGCGCCGATTTCGACATGGGCCCGGGCGGCAAGGGCTCTAACCAGGCCGTCGCTGCGGCCAGGCTGGGGGCGCACGCCTATTTCGCCGGCATCATCGGCGACGACAAGCTGGGGGAGATCGCAACCGACCTCTACGCGCGCGAGGGCGTCGACACGACCTACCTGCACAAGACCACGGCCATGGCCACGGGCGTCGGCTTTATCATCCTCAACGAACAGGGCGAGAACGGCATCATCCTTGACATGGCGGCCAACAAGCTGGTGGACCCGGCCTTTGTCGACCGGGCGGAGGAACAGATTCGCCGCAGCAGCGTCGTGATGAGCGTGCTCGAGTTGCCCGTGCCCGCCGCCGCGCGGGCGATGGAGCTCGGCCGCAGACATGGCGTGCGCACAATCCTGAACCCGGCTCCCGCGGCGCCGCTGGACGACGCGGTGTTGCGCAACGTGGTCTATCTGACGCCCAACGAGACCGAGCTGCGCATCCTGATGGGGCTATCCCCGGCCGATCCTGCGCCGACGCACGAGCTGGCCCAGCGGCTGCGGCAGCGCTTTGCCGGCACGCTGGTCGTCACCCTCGGCGAGAAAGGCGCGCTGGTGATCGACGACCAGGGCCTGACGCACGTGCCCGCCGTCACGGTCGCGACGGTGGACACGACCGGAGCCGGCGACGCCTTTAACGCCGGGCTGGCCGTGGCCCTGGCCGAAGGAAAACCGCTGCTGCAGGCCGTCCAGTTTGCCAACGGCTGCGGCGCACTGGCGTGCACCAAATTGGGCGTGATCCCAGCGCTTGCCGCACGCAGCGCCGTGGACGCCATTCACAGCCAAACCTATGCCTGATGCAGGCCAACCAGAAAGCAGGAAACCAATGAAACGTGGCGTTATTCTCAACGCTGAACTGAACCACGCCATCGCCAGCATGGGCCATGGCGACCTGATGATCGTCTGCGACGCCGGCTTTCCTATCCCCGAAACCGTCTGGCGCGTCGATCTTGCCTTGATCCCCGATGTGCCCGACCTGGAGACGGTGCTGCAGGCGATCGCCGGCGACCTGATTGCCGAGCGCGTCGGCTATGCCGCCGAGATGGCGGAGAACAATCCGCCGCTCTTGGCCAAGGTGCAGCGCATCTTTGCAGACAGCGACTTTGCCCCCATCCCGCACGCCCAGATCTTGAGCGAGATGGCGGCGAAGGCCAAGGTCATCGTGCGCACGGGCGCGTTCGACCCGTGGGGCAACATTCTGCTCTACTCGGGCGTGGACGCCCCGGTGTGGTTCTCCAAACCAGGCCTCAAAGTGCCCGAGGTGTACCGCAAGCGCGTCGAGCAGATGAATCGCGGCAAGCAGTAAATAGAGCAAAGGACGGCAGCATGTCGAATTCGCAGCGCAACGGCAGCACGGTCACACCCCGCCAGAGGGTGCTGACCGCCCTGCGACACCAGCAGCCGGACCGCCTGCCGGTGGATTTTCTGGCCACGCCCGAGATCTGGCGGCGGCTCCAAGACCAGCTTGGCGTACGCAGCCAACCCTTGCGCGACGAGAATTTCTTCGATCCGGCCTGGGAAAGCATCCTCCAGCGCTTCGCCGTGGACTGCCGCGTCATCTCCTACGACCAGTTCTGCCGGCCGCCGCAGCGGGCGCTGCTTCCCGGCGCACGCATTGAATGGTGGAATGCCCTCAGCCGTTCAACGCCTAACCGCATGTGGCGGCAGGAGCTGCCCGACGGCACCGGCCGCGACATTTGGGGACATGTCATTCGGATTGTGAACAACCCCACCGGCGCCTACGAGGAGTATGCCACTTGGCCGCTCGCCGCAGCCGGCTCAGTCGACGACCTCAAGCAGCATCCCTGGCCCGACCCCGATTGGTGGGACTTCACGCCGCTGCGCGGCCTGCTAGCCCAGTACGACGCGCAGGAGGAATATCACCTGCGTTTCCGCATCGGGTCGGTGTTTGAGATCGCCTGGCAGCTGCGTGGCATGCAGGAGTTCTTGATGGACATGGTTAACCAGCCGGAAATACCTCAGTACATCATGGAGCGGCTGACCGATATCTACGTCGAGAATACGCGACGCGTGCTGGAGTTGGCAGGCGACCGGCTGGACATGGTTTACTTCTATGACGACGTGGCCACACAGCAGAACCTCATGATCTCGGCGCGCATGTGGCGCCGGGTGATCAAGCCGCTGCACCAGCGCATCATCGACGTAGCAAAGGCGTACGGCAAGCCGGTCATGTACCACTGCGACGGCGCCTTGTATCCCCTGATTCCGGAGCTGATCGAGATGGGCGTGGACCTGCTCAACCCCGTACAGGCCGACGCAGCGGGAATGGACCCGCAGCGGCTCAAGGATGAGTTTGGCGATCGCCTCAGCTTTCACGGCGGCATCGATATTATCAAGACGCTGCCGCGCGGCAGCGTGGACGATGTGAAAGCGGAAGTCACCGAACGCATGCGTGTGCTCGGCAGGAACGGCGGCTACATCCTGGCCAGTTCGCACCACATTCAGTCGGACACGCCGCTGGCAAATGTGTATGCCATGTACGATCTGGCCGGCCGCACACAGTCGACGGCAGAGACGGAGAACACCAATGGCTGACAGCCACCAATCCCCTGATTCCCACCTTGATTCCCACCTTGACGCCGGCCTTGATGCCCTGCTCGACGCGCTCTACGACGCAGTGCTCGACGGCAACCGGCCGGTGGCAGTGCGCAACGTGGAGCAGCTGATCGCCGCCGGCGCAAGGCCCGACACGATCCTGTACCAGGGCATGATCCCCGCCATGAACGAGGTGGGGCGGCTGTTCGAGCAGGGCGAAGTGTTCGTGCCGGAGATGCTGGTGTCGGCGCATGCCATGAAAGGCGGCATGGAGCTGCTGCAGCCGCTGCTGGAGAATTCCGCAGTCAAGCCGATTGCCAAGGTGGTGATGGGTACGGTGCAAGGGGATGTGCACGACATCGGCAAGAACCTGGCCATCATGATGCTCAAGGGAGCCGGGTTCCAGGTAGTCGACCTGGGCGTCAACGTGGCGCCGGCCAGCTTTGTGGAGGCGGCGGCGGATGGGGCGACCGTAGTTGGCATGTCGGCGCTGCTGACGACCACCATGCCCAACATGAAGGTGACCATCGACCACTTCGTCGCCGCCGGCATCAGGGAGCAGGTCAAGATTATCGTAGGCGGCGCGCCGGTAACCCAGGAGTTTGCCGACGAGATAGGGGCCGACGGCTATGGGGCCAACGCCAATCAGGCGGTCACGGTAGCCAAGGCACTGCTCGGCGTAGAAGCCTGACTGGTACGGCGAATAGTGCGAGACTCGGTTGTTCACCTGCGTCGAAAAGACAAAGTAGAGCCAGGGTTGTCCCCCGAAGCCGACCGGTGAGGCCGGCCACAACCCTGGCCACGCACTAGTATATCGCAACAACGCATCGGCGCCAAATTGCAGAACGCCTGTTCTAAATCTATCAGAGCCGGTCTGATATTAGTCTGATTGTGTACGAGACTCACATGATAGATCCCAGCAACCCTGTCGTTCGCCTCTGCGCCGAAGGGATACAAGCCGAAGGGCAAAGCCGGCACGAGGATGCGCTGGCTTTGTACCGGCAGGCCTGGGCCATCCACCAGGGCGACTACGAAGCCTGCATCGCCGCCCACTATCTGGCGCGCGAACAGGACACACTGCAGGAATCGCTGGCGTGGAATCAGCTGGCGCTCGACCATGCCTTGGCTGTGCCAGATGAGCGCATGCGCGACTTTCTACCTTCCCTTTATCTCAATCTCGGCTGGTCGCACGAGGTGCTGGACGACGCTGCCAAAGCCCGCGAATACTATATGGAGGGCGCGGCGCTGCTTGCGGGCTTGCCACCTGACCCATATTCGGAAGTCGTGCGCGACGGAATTACACGTGGACTGGAGCGCACGCGTCCGGGGTCGAACGCGTAAGGGGCCACTCAGCAGGCTTGTTACAGGACAAGCCTGCTGAGTGGCCCCCGCACGGCGTAGAGTGGACGTTCGCTAGGCTTACGCCGGCATCAACTTCGCCCGCTCACGATCCCAGAAACGGTGCTTGCCGACGGCAGCCATGAACGGGTTGACGGCCTCGGCGCCGCTCGCCGCCACCACCACGCCGGGATCGTCGGCGCTGATGGCGGCAGTATCCAAGACGTCTGCTCCTTCAGCCCCTGCGCCCAGCGGCTTGAAGTGTTTGAACGCCTCCTGCACAAAGTGAATGGCATTGGCGTTGCTTGTGAGCGCCGCCGCACTGTCGGCTCCGCCCGGCACATAGACGGCGTCAAACATGACCGACTCAGCCGTCAGCACGCTGTGCTTTGTGGGCACAGCTGAGCCATCGGCGGCCGTCAAGGGGCCGAGATGCGTGCCCACCACCTCCACCATGGCTCCAGCCTCGAGCAGCGCGTCCTGCATGGCCTTGACATCGGCGGCGTCGACGCCGTCGCCGGCCAAAATGGCGATCTTGCGTCCCTTCGGCGTGTCCTTGATCGTTTCCAATTGGCTCAAGGCTTTGGCCTTGCCAACTTCCGTGTTGGGCTTGCCGGCCTTAGGCGTCAGCCCAAGGTAGGTGCCCACGTCGGTGGCAAGCTGCGTGTCGATATTGGCCAGGTGATCGACCATGCGCTGCTGCACATCCATGCTTTTCACCTTGCCCAACTCGAACTGCAACGCCTGCGTGATGTGCTCCTTCTCCGGCATGGACATGCTGTTGTAGAACAACGTGGCCTGGCTGTAATGGTCGCCAAAGGTCTCGCTGCGCGTGCGCACCTTGGTCCCATCCGTCGGAGCCGGGTAGCTCACAAAGCCCCCCTCTTCGGCCGCAGCCTCGCGCGCCGGGCTGGCATCCAGCGAGTTCGGCTCGTAGTTGACCTTGCCGGGGCGGTTGGCAACACGCATAAAGCCATCCTGCTGGTAGTTATTAACCGGCGCCTTGCTCTGGTTGATCGGCAGCTGGTGCCAATTCGTGCTGGTGAAGCGATTGATCTGCGTGTCCAGGTACGAGAAAAGCCGCCCTTGCAGCAACGGATCGTTGGAAAAGTCGATGCCAGGCACGATGTGCCCCAGGTGGAAGGCCACCTGCTCCGTTTCGGCAAAGAAGTTCACCGGGTTACGGTTGAGCGTCATCTTGCCCACGGGCGTCACCGGCACCTGGTCTTCCGGAATGATCTTAGTCGGATCGAGCAGGTCGAAACCGTACTTCATTTCGTCTGCCTCCGGCACCAACTGGAAGCCCAGTTCGTACTCAGGGAACAAGCTCATCTCAATCGAATCCCATAGGTCGCGACGGTGGAAGTCCGGATCCTTACCAGCCAACTTCTGCGCCTCGTCCCACACCAACGAATGCACGCCCAAGGCCGGTTTCCAGTGAAACTTCACAAAGGTGGACTCGCCCTGGTCGTTGACCAAGCGGAATGTATGGACACCAAAACCTTCCATCATCCGGTAGCTACGCGGGATGGCTCGATCCGACATGATCCACATAATCATGTGCATCGATTCCGGCGTCAGAGAGATAAAGTCCCAGAAGGTATCGTGGGCCGTCGAGGCGTTGGGAATCTCGTTATCCGGCTCCGGTTTGAACGAATGCACGAGGTCAGGGAACTTGATGGCGTCTTGGATGAAGAAGACCGGGATATTGTTGCCGACTAGATCAAAGACGCCCTCATCGGTGTAAAACTTGGTGGCAAAGCCGCGCGCATCGCGCACGGTGTCAGCCGAACCTTTGAAACCGTTGACGATCGAAAAACGCACGAAGACTGGCGTTTCCAGCGACGGATCCTGCAAGAATTTGGCGCGCGTGTATTGGGTCATCGGTTCGTAGACCTGGAAAACGCCGTGGGCGCCGCTGCCACGTGCGTGAACCACGCGCTCAGGGATGCGTTCGTGGTCGAAATGGGTCAGCTTCTCACGAAAATGGAAATCTTCGAGCAGGCTCGGCCCGCGTTCGCCGGCGCGCAGGGTGTTCTGGTCGTCGCTCACCCGCAGCCCCTGGTTGGTGGTCAGGAATTCGCCGTCGGCAACGCTCGCTATTTGCGGCGCCTGCTGCGCCTCGGCCCCGCCTGCCGCAGGCGGCGGAGTGCCGGGATCGGTCTGTTGCGCCGGGTTACTCACCGGGGCAACCAGCGTGTGGGGAAGGTCAAGGCTCATGGCGCCGGCTGAGACACCCATCGCTTTGAGCACGGTGCGACGACTGATACCCGGCTTGGCGTCAAGACTGTTGTCAGAGTTCACTTGGGGATTTGTCTGTGGCTTGGCCTTGGGCGCCGAGCCACGCTTCTTCTTTGCCACGTTCGGATTCTCCTTGCTTTCACCATTGCACAAAATGCCTAAGAGTAACGTAGCCAAAAAACACCCTTTGTATTGTGACCGCGACCTATGGGAAGGATAGGTATTGGGAACAAAAGTGTCCGGAAAGCTGCCATACCTTTGCGACTGCAAGCAAAACGTCAGCAATAACAACAGGAAGTAGTGGTAGCATCTATGCTATGCTGGCCCTCCTTGCCTGCATAAAGCCTGGCCTACCATCCAATCAAACAGCACCTCACGGAGCTAAGTGGATCCGCACACATCCGCCTGCAAGGAGAAACGTTGTCACCAGTTCAGACAGACCGCCGCAGACCAACACAGTAAAGGAGACAGAAGGAATGTCACTGCACAAACCAATGCGTAGATCCAGACTCATCCTACAGAAGTTGCTAGTCTCGCTCATGGTCCTTAGTATGCTTAGCCTGCCTGCAACGGTGTTCGCCCAAGATACCGGCGACAGCCCTGACGGCAGCGATCGCCTATCCCCAGACATCTTCCTGCCGCTTATTACTCAAGACGGGGCCACCCAGGACGAGGCCGCCCTGGCCACGGACATGACCGCAGAGGCGGAAGCAGCATACGACGTGGAAGAGGCAAGCGCCGATGCCGCAAGCAAGGCGATCTTCTTTGTATCCGACGGCCTGCGCCAGGACCTGGTTGAGAAATACGCCGATCAGCGCAACACGATGCCCAACATGCGCAGACTGCTGCGCACCGGTATCAAGGCCGAAGGCGAAGGCCTGTTGACCCAGGCGCCTCCCAACACGGGCGCCGGCTGGTACAGCCTGGCGACCGGCGCCTGGCCGGGCGTCACCGGCTCGACCAATAACACCTTCCACATCAACGGCCAACAGATGATCAGCCGCACCGCTGCCTTTGATCCCGGCGTGCTGCAGGCGGAGAGCCTGGCCCAGGCCGCCGAGCGTGGCGGCAAGAAGGTGGCCCAGATCGAATGGGCGGGCGGCCGCAACGCTTCCATCCAAGGACCCACCGTCGATTTCCGCAACTTCTACTCCGGCCGCGGCGTGGCTACCAACTTCATCAGCCCCACCGACGACGCTGCCTTCGTAGCGTCCTTTGGCCTCCAGTTCGACCACCCGCAAGGCTTTGCCGGCCAGGCAGCCTTCCCCGGCGCCGCCCCGACGGATGCCACCGGCTGGACCAATACACCAAAGTCATACAGCCCGGCCAAGGAAATGCGCCTGCGCGTGCTCGACTTCGGCGTGGACAAGTACGGTCTGAACGCCTACATTTACGACTCCACACGTAACAACCGCACCGACTACGACCGCGTGCTGCTCTCCTTCACCAAGGACGGCAAGAACGCAGTGGGTCTGCTGCGCCGCGGCCAGTGGGCGGATGTCAAAGTAAAAATCGTGGGCGGAGCGCTCGAGGGCAAGACGGCCGGCATGCTGGTCAAGGTCGAGGAACTTAGCAAAGACCTCTCGCAAGTGCGCCTGTTCCACACCTCCGTCAGCCGCGCCATCGCTTCCTGGCCGACATGGCCGGGCGAGCCAGGCTTCACCGGCGACTTTGAAGAGTACATTGCCCAACGCATGGCCACCTCCACTGCCGCCGACTTTGCCATCCTCGAAGCAGGCATCGTCAGCGAGGAGACCTATGTCCAGCAAGGGTTGTACTGGGAAACTCTCTACCAACCGCTGATTCGCTACATCATCCGCAACTACAAGCCGGACCTGGCTATGGTCGGCTACCCGGCGACGGATGAATTCCAACATCAGTTCTTGGGCTTGATCTCGCCCAAGCTGCCCGGCGGCGCACCAAACCCCGCCTACGACGATGTGCAGGTCAACGGCACGCCCGACGGCCGCGTGAAGGAGCGTGAGGCATTTATCCGCCGCGCCTATGCGGGCGCCGACGACACGTTGGGCCTGGTGCAACGGCTCATGCCGCGCAAGACGAACACCTTTGTCTCGTCCGACCACGGCTTTGCACCGCAGTTCCTGGCCATCGACGCCTCCAAGGTGCTGGTGGATCTTGGCCTGCTCTCCAAACCGCAGACCTCCAACTGCCGTCCTGCATCGGGTGAGACGATCGGCAAGGCCAAGGCTTGCTGGGCCGGCGGCACGGTGCAGATCTACTTGAATCTTGCCGGCCGCGACCCCGCTACGGGTGCCAATGCTGCCTACCAGCAGGTGGCGGCTGCCGATCAGGCGACGGTCATAAACAACATCAAGGCGGCATTCCTCGGCCTGAGCGACCCCAGCGACTGGACCGGCAACGGTCAACCCGAAGGCTGGAAGCTGATCGACCGCGCCTACACCAAGGCCGAGGCGCGCTACATCCCGAATGGTCCAGACAGCACTGCCGATATGGCGCACCCCACGCGCACGGGCGATCTGGTCGTCTTTGCCTATCCTCCCTACCAGTTCGACGCCGCCACGCCGGGCACCCTCGTCGCCCGCTCGGCCTTCTTCGGCCAGCATGGCTACGTACCTGACGTGCAGGACCTGGCAGCCAACATCAACATGCGTGCGACCTTTATCGCCGGCGGCGGCGTCCTCGAACGCCACGAGACGGTGAGCGGCATGCGCACCATCGACCTGGCGCCCACGCTGGCCTACATCCTCGATATTCCTGAGCCGCAGCAGTCACAGGGCGTCGTACGCCTGGACCTGCTGCGCGGGCGGGTACACCACGATGACGACCATGGGGACCATGGTGGGCACAATGGCCATGACGTCGCTGCCAGCCACGACGGTGGCGGCGACTGGGGTGATCACGGCAACCGGGACGGGCGCGTGCTGCTGCCGATCATCGCCCTGACCGACTTCCACGGCCAGCTGGATCCGACAACCATGCCGATGGATGGCATCAATGTATCGGTCGGCGGTGCGCCGCAGTTGGCCACCATGTTCGACGAAGAAGCAGCCAAATTCTCAGCGGAAAGCCTGCTCCTTGCTTCCGGCGACAACGTTGGCGCCTCACCGCCTAACTCCGGCCTGCTCGAAGACATGCCCGCCATCGACGTCGAGAATGCCTGGGGCCTGGATGCAACTTCCTACGGCAACCACGAGTTTGACTATGGTGTGGAACGGCTGCTAAAACAGCAGGCGCGCGCCAACTTCCCCTTCCTGGGCGCCAACATCGTCGATGCGAGCACCGGGCAGAACCCGGACTGGGTAAAGGGCACGCACATCTTTGAGCTAAACGGCGTGAAGGTCGGCGTGATCGGCATCGAGCTGAGCAGCACACCTGAACTGGTAAGCGCCGGCGCTACGGCCGGGCTAAATTTCCTGCCCGAGGCCGACACCATCCGCGCCGAGTCGGAAAAGCTGCGCCAGCAGGGCATCAACGTACAGGTCGTCCTCATCCACCAGGGCACAGCCAACGGACAGAACCCGATCGGCAACACCCCGGGCAAGGAATGGAACGGCCCGATCGTCGACATCACCAATGCCATTCAGGACACGACGGTGGACGTGGTGCTGGCCGGCCACACCCATCGCGTCTCCAACCTGAAGATCGGTCACATCACGGTAGCCGAAGGTTTCAATGCGGGCGCCAGCTACTCGGTCGTCCAGATGATCGTCAAGGGCGGTGACGTCGAATGGGTGGGCGCTGCCACGCGCGTTGCCAAGAACCTGGGCGTCGCCCCGCGCGCCGATGTAAAGGCCATCGTCGACGATGCCAACGCCCAGACTGCCGTCCTGCGCAACCAGGTGATCGGGAGCCAGCAGTTCGACATCAAGCGTGACCCGACGCGCCTCAGCGAGTCGGCGATGGGCAACATGGTAGCCGACGCCATGATCGCCAAGCAGTATCCCGACGTCGAGGCTGCCTACACCAACTCGGGTGGCCTGCGTGCAGACCTGGTCTGCACGCCGCCGAGCGGAACGGAGCAGCCCTGTGAAATCACCTGGGGTGAAGTATTCGCCGTGCTGCCGTTCGGCAACCGCACCGTGATCTTTACGCTGACAGGTACGCAGCTGCAAGAGGCGTTCCTCAACGGCGTTTCGCCGGTCTGTAACCCGGCGATCGCCACGGGTCGCTTCCCGCAGGTATCGGGCCTCAAGGTCACCTACACCTGCAACGGCACTACCCCGGTCATCACCGGCATGTGGAAGACGCCAGCGGGGGGGCCGGAGACACCGATCACCCCAACCGACACAGTGCGTATCGTCACCAATGACTTTATGTACACCGGCGGCGACGGCTACACCGTGTTCACGCAAGGCACGGACGTCCAGCAACCTGGCGACGCCCTGCTGGACATCGTGATCGCCTACATCACCGCCAACTCCCCGGTTGGCCCTGTGGTCGACGGCCGGATCATCAAGCAGTAGGCGATTCATAGCTATGGAGTACATGCAGTAGACGCAAGGCAGTAAAAAAACGGCGCCGAGGAGTTCTCGGCGCCGTTTTTTACAGTTTGCCAAATCAATCCATTTGTCCCATGATGTACCAGCCTTTTGTCAGTATCCTCGCTGTCACGCCCATGTTATGATTTTTCCGGTATTCGCCGCCAAGGAACCGAGAATTATGCAGCACGAATTTACCAGTCCAGAGTACAACCGCCTGCGCCGCATCGCCCATATCTGTTGCAACCAGCTGCCCGAACCGTTTGCCGTCGACGCCCTGCTCATGCTTTACGACGTCTGCCGGGCGCACGAACTCAGCGCCGAAGAATTGCTCCATATCTTCGGCAAACAGGGCCTCGCCTTCGTCCAAGCCGGCAAACACACCGCCGAGCGCGAGAATCCGGTCGTGCACAGCAAGATGGACCTTACCTGGGATCGCCCTTTCATGGTGACTCAGATCGGCTATATCGGCAAAGATCATGTCATGCACCCGGCTGAAGACGCCGGCGAAGGCGGCAATGCCTTCCTCATGCAGGAGATTTTCCGCCGTCGCCGCAGCGGCGACGCCTGATCCCGCCGCGCCTGCGGTCGGAGGCTCCTAGCCTCGCTGTGCCTGCCATCAGCGCCATTGGAGTTGGCCGCGCAGCTGTTCGTACCGTCTGCGGAAACGCAGGCTGCACCATGTTTGCCCGCGACCGGCCGGCTCCCACCCCAGCGCCTCCGCTTGCCGAGCAAGTTCGTCCACCATCTCCTGCAGCGCAGGTGTGGCTTGTGGTGCACTTTCGCCGTCGGCAGTAACCGGCCAGGCACTGTCGGAACGCAGCACGATGTCCACGGCGCGCCAGTGCAGGCGCCCCCACCTGTCGGCCAGCCCGCTCGGGTACTCGACAACTGCCAACACAAATTGTGCTTCATAGTGAGCCTCTGGCTGCGCCAGCGGGCGTGGATACGGAGTTATCTCGGCGGTTACCCAACCCTCTACTTCTTCGCCTGGCTGCCAACGCGGGCGCGACAAGGCGCCGCCCGGCCAAGTTTGGCGCGTGGCATCCGAATAATCGTGGGGGAGCTGATCGTGGGGGTGATCGTTTGGCGTCGGAATCATGATCCCTCCTGGCTAGGTGCGGTTCGGCGCAGGCAATGATACATTGTCGGCTGTATTGCTGTGCATCACGAGCGCTGTTCCCAGGTTACCGCCTGGCCCGCTGTCCCATTAGTAAATAGCGCACAGCGCAGGTGTGATCTAGCGCACACATGCAAGATGGCTTGTTGCGCTTATCAATATGGTGCATTTACCTACGTACACCCTACGCGATTGTGCTATACTATGAGCAATCCCGTCGATGGATTTGAGCGATTGCCCATCCTATGCCTGCGATTCTGTTTGTTTGCACCGCCAACCGTATTCGTTCGCCGCTTGCTGAACATCTCCTACGCCGCCGCCTCGCAAACGATCCCGTCACCGCCTCCTGGCGCGTGGAATCTGCCGGCGCGTGGACATCACCCGACTTGCCGGCCCTCACCGTGGCACGTCAAGCCGGCGCCCAACTGGGCGTAGATCTCAGCGACCACCGCTCGTGCCGTGTCGAAGATCTCAACCTGCACAACTACGATTTAATTCTGACGATGGAACGCGGCCAGCGTGACGCCTTGCGCGTGGAGTATCCCGACGTGGCCGAACGCATCATTACCATGAGCGAAGCGACGACGGGCTATGACTTCGACGTCGCCGATCCACCCGGCCATACCGCAGCAGCCGTGCGCGCCACGGCGCGTGAGATCGACGACTTGCTCGAGCGAGGGAAGTCACGCATCGTGCGCGCCGTCGGCGGCGGTCTCTCCACCGTCCTAGGACAATAGCGCGTCCCTACATGCCGGCCTGCACCGGCCATGGCCGCCGGCCCAGCGCCTCAAGCGCAGCGTAAAGATCCCGCAGCTGGCCAAACGCCTGGCGATACACGTCCACATAACCACGATAGTAGGCATGCCATTCGGGGCGCGGCGCAACGGCGGCCGCGGGCAGCGCAAAACTGCGCGCGGTAGCGGCCATATCCGAATAAAGGCCCGCGCCGTGCCCGGCGAGAATTGCACACCCAAGCGCCGCCCGATCACTCTCCGCCAAACGCGCGTATGGCAGTCCAAGGACATCCGCCTTGATTTGGTTCCAAACTGCACTCCTGGCCCCGCCGCCGATCACACGCACGACAGCGTTGGGCATTGCCGGGCATTCCTGGCACAGCACAGCCCATGCTTGGGCATAGTCATAGGCGATGGCTTCCAATAATGCCCGGTAGAAGTGTGCACGCGTGTGCGTCCAGGTAAAGCCCAGCCACGCACCTCGCACTGCCGGATCGGGTGGGCAGGACCGCCCCAGCAAGTGAGGGATAAACAGCAATCCCTGCGCCCCGGGCGGTAAGCCGGCCGCCAGCGCATCGAGTTGCTCATAGGCGAGACCGGCTTCCACATGGGCAGCCGCTTGGCTGCCGACCGGCATATCATGCAGCCCAAATTGTTCCATAAACCAATGATGCGTCAGCCCCCCACCGCCGATGTACATCATCGCGTACCAGTGGTTGTCTCCCAGCGGGCCCGCCAGGGGCTGCAAGATGCCGTTTTCGCTGTCGACCAGATAGCGGTCGAGACAGGTGGCAAAGACAGGAAACGTGCCCGCCACGTCGATCAACTGCCCTGGATCCACCAGCCCCGCGCCTAAAAAGCCTGCCACCTGGTCACCGGCACCCACGACCAGCGGCGTCCCCGCGCGCAGCCCGCATTGCTGCGCGGCCTGCCGGCTCAGCCCTCCTACCACGCTGCTGGCCGGGACAATGCGCGGCAAGCGCTCAACTGCGACACCCCACAGGTCCGCCAGTTCTGGCGACCAGGTCCGCCGCCCAGTATCCGCCAGACCGGTCCAGGTCAAATAGGAGGGATCGCAGCAGATGGCGTCGCCTGCCAGGCTGCCCAAGCGCGCGGCCACATAGTTCGCCAACAGCACGACCTTGTCGATGTGACGATAGAGTTCCGGCCGCTCGGCACGCCACCAGGCAATGCGTGGGGCCATGATCGGCACTGCGCCACTCAGTGCCAACACCCGCTCACCTGCAGCCTGCATCACCGGCTGTAGGTAGGGTTGGTAGCGCATATCCAGCGTGGACGGATACCACGGTGTCAGCGCCTCCCCACGGCCGTCGACAGCCATAGCCCCGCCCATCTGGCCCGAAAAGGCAATGGCAGCTACGTCGCCGGGCTCGATCTGCGCCTGCGCCACGGTCTCGCCGAGTGTGGCCAATGCCGCTGCCACATACGCGTCAGGCTGCTGTTCGGCCTGGCCAGGCCCGGGGTGCAGCATCTGCATGGCGCGGCTGGCGCAGGCAACAATGCGCTTTTCGCCAGCTCCCTTGGTTGGGTCACTGCCGGCGGGCTCCGCCGCCACAAGCGTCGCCTTGACGACGCTCGTACCCAGATCGATGCCCATCACATAGCTAGGCATGCGCCGCCTCATTCGCTCCATGTGCACGCTGCATCCAATCCTCAAACAGCGCCTGCTCGGCAGCGGCGTTCCAGGTTCCCCCGGGACCAAGACAGGCGTGCACCCGCGGGAGCACCTGGGCCAGTTCGTCGAGGCCAAGCAGCGGCAGATCACGCAAATGTGGGAACAGCACCACCTTGCCGGCATAGCGCCGATCGATGACGGCCTGCAGTCCTTGGGCAGCCGCATCGAGACCGCCGATGGCTGCGACCGTGTGCGCGGGCGACAATTGGCCCCCAAGCGTGCGCTCGACTACGCGCTGCTGGTCGGCGAGTGATGATCCGCTCGTGCCCGTAAACTGCGCCCCATACAGCGCCACATTGTCGACCGGCAGCGGCAGCAGGCTGCCCAGCGGCAGCCCGGCGAACAGCGCCAGCATGCCATCCGGCGCCAAAAGGTCTACAGCCTGCTGCATCAGCGCCAGGTCGGCTGCCACCACGACGATGTCGTCATAGCCGCGCCCGCCGCAAAGTTCGGCGCACAGCTCGGCCGCCCGCTGCGGCTCGGCCTCGGGGTTGACGGCATAGAATTGCTTACCGTGCGCCTGCGCCAGCGGGCCAAAGCTGTGCTGCAGCTCTACGAGGCGCGCGGCGCCGCGGTTGGTGGCGACCACGGCGCGTGGACCGTCTTCCAGCTGCAGCGCCCGCTGCACATGCATGCGTCCCATCGGCCCGCCCGCCCCTGCAATCCACGCCACCCCGCGCGGCCGCAGTTCCGAACGGTTGCGAAGGGGGCCAAATGCTTCGTCGATCAGCGGCCCGGGGCAGCCAAGATAGGCAACAAACTCATAGTGAATACGCCCTACGTCGAGCGCAGCCGGCCCATCCAGCGGGCGATCGCCGACGAGCGTGAGCGTGCCCGCGGGGGCCAACAGGCGTGCGGCCGCTTCCACTGTCGCGCTGCGCCCGGGATCGAGCAGGATGATATCGTCGATTGCCCCGGCCAATCCCAGTGTAGCCACTTCTGCCTGCCAGTCTGTCCCGGCAAGTTCGATCACCTCGCCCCCCTGGCCGTGCACCCAGGTGGCAAGCGCGTGGGGCACGTTGGCCAGCAGCACCTTGCGCGCGGGCAGTGGGCGCTGCATCGTATAGGGGGCGCTGCCATCCGAACGCCCGACCATGAGCAAGACGCCGTCGGGCCGCAGATCCAGGCGACGCCGCGGCGCATAGGCGGCATCGACGCAGGCCCACGGCTCCAGCAGGGCCACGTCGGCATACCCCAACGCGTCGGCCACCGGAAACACATAGCTTCCACTGTCGCCATCCAGCACATTCGCCCCCAACGCTACGTACTGTGTCAGCCCGCCGGGAATCAGCACGCCAAAACAGGTGCGCCGACTCTGGTTGAACACGTCCGGCTGCAGGCCCAGGCGTTGGCCACGCTTGTAGCAGTGCTGCCGGTGCTCGCCCACCTGCATGACCGTTAGCGCCACCTCGTGACCCAACCGTGTCGGCTCCTTATAGAGGTCACGGCCGTAAAAGAGCGGATAGCGATCGCCCAAGCGCACCATCTTGGCATCCGACGAGCACAGGCTTACGGCATCCACGCGCACCAAAACTTCATCGGGGCCGCAGGCGGGCAGCGGCTCCTCCACCGGCGCACCGTCAACACCCAGGTAGGCCAACCCCGCACCGCGCAGCGGCCAACTCCAGTTGCTCACCGGCAGCGCTTCCTGCGCAGCCCGGTACTGCGTCCAATATTGCGCCCAGTATTGCGCGCTCATCAGGAAGACACCATGACCCCGCCGTCTGGCGCGATCGCCTGCCCGGTGATGAGGCGAGCTGCGTCCGAGACCAGGAATTCGGCCAGCCCGGTTAAGTCTTCGATCTTCGTAAACTCACCCATCGGGATTTTGGCGGCCCGGCCGGCCAGGTACTGCTCCAAGGTGATGCTGCGCTCCTCCGCCGTAGTCTGGGCATAGTCCAGCTGCATGGGGGTCAGCGTGACGCCGGGACAGATGGCGTTGACGGTGATGCCATAGGGTGCCAGCACAAGCGACAAACAGCGGGTGTACATGATGGCCGCGGCCTTGCTCACCCGGTAGGGAATCACGTGTGCACCGGCCCGCACGCCGTTATAGGAGGCGGTAATGATGATACGGCCCTGGCGCCGGGCCATCATGTGCTCGACGGCCGCCCGGCAGGTATGGGTGATGCCCTTGACGTTCACGTCCAGCACCAGGTCCCAGTCCTCAGAAGTTATGTCAAGATACTCCGTCGGGCCAAGCACGCCGGCGTTGGCGAATAAGAAGTCGAGCTGGCCCAGGTTGGCGATCACATCCTGTACCGTGTCCTGCATGGCCCGGGCGCTCGTCACGTCGGCAGTGTAAGCGCGGGCGGCCACCCCCAGCGCGGCCGCTTCGTCGGCCACTTGCTGCGCCGCCTCGCCGTTACGGTCCACCACGGCCACGGCGGCCCCTTTGCCGGCCATGCTCAACACAAATCCCCGGCCAATACCGCTGCCGCCACCGGTCACCAGGGCGACCTTGCCCTGCAAATCAAGCCCTGCTTGCGACATAACGTCCTTTCTGCGGCTGGGTAAAGCTTCTGGTCAGCACGGCATTGTATCACAGGGCTCCGTCCCTCCTTTTGTGCAGGAACACGGGCACGAGGGCGTGCAGGCTACGCGGGAGTAGGCAGCCCGCGAGGGTGCGGGTTTCGCGAGGGCAGGTGGAGCACAGGGGTAGCCGACACGAGGGCGGGCTGCTCTTGATTGCCCATTTTGTGGGCATCTACAGTAGAATAGCTGGTCATGCGCATTCTCTTTGTCAGCGGCATCGGCGGTGACACCCGTCGCTATCGCTGTGTCCACCACCAGCAGCAGCTCGCGCTCCATGGCATCGACAGCAGCCTGCACGAGGCGAGCGACCCGCAGCTTTTTGTGGAAGTCACCACCTGCGACGCAGTCGTCCTGCACCGTGTGGCCTGGTCGCCCTTGATCGCCGATGTCGTGGACGTCGCCCATGGTCGCGGCGTGCCGGTGGTCTTTGAAACTGACGACCTGATCTTTGCCCCTGAGGTTTTTCACCGCATTGCCTACCTGGACACCTTGCCGCCCGACCAGGCGCAACGATTTCGTGCCGACCTGGCCGGCCAGGTGCAGACATTTGCCCATTGCGACTGCGTACTGACGACGACTGAGTACCTGGCCGATGCGGCGATCGAGCGCGGCAAGCCCGCCTACGTGCAGCGCAACGCCTGCAGCGCCGAGATGGTGGCGTCTGCCGAACGGGCGTACGCGTTGCGCCGGCAGCGCCTGGCCGGCAGGCATGGCCGGCGTGACACAGGCGAACAGCCGCCCCTGGTCATCGGCTACTTTAGCGGCACCGGCTCCCACAACCGCGACTTTGCCGCCATTTCGCCGGTGGTAGCCGATCTGATGGGGCGCTACCCGCACCTGTGGCTGCACATCGGCGGCTACCTCGACATCGGCGGCGCGCTTCTGGCCTATTCCGATCGCATCCGCCGCAGCCCATTTATGGCGTGGCAGGAGTTACCCAGCGTTATGGCGCAGATCGACGTCAACCTGGCCCCGCTTGAGCTGGACAACCCATTCTGCCAGGCCAAGAGCGAGATCAAGTTCACCGAGGCGGCGCTGGTGGGCGTGCCCACCGTGGCAAGCCCTACGCAAGCCTTTGCCTATGCCGTGCGTGACGGCGAAGATGGACTGCTGGCGGCAGGCGAAGACGAGTGGCGGCGGGCGCTCACGCTCCTGATTGAGCAGCCGGACGATGCCGTACAGTTGGGCGAAGCGGCGCGGCACAAGGTCTATGTGGCCTATCTGGCCGAGCAGGCCGCGTCGAAGCTGGTCGCCACGCTGCATACCATTATCTCGCGCCATGCACCACCGGCGAACGATCCGCAGCAGGTTCTCGAAATGCTGGCTCAGCGCATGCTGGTCCAGCTTGCACACAGCCAGGCGGAAGGGGCCCAGTTGCAGCGCCAGGCCGATCAATTGCGCAGCGCGCTGGCGCAGTGGGACGGCACAGACAGCAGCCAAGGCGCAGAATTCTGGCGCGCCGGTATGGAGGCCACGCAAGAACGGCAGCAGGCGATCCTGCGCGAGATCTTGGAGCGGCTGGAAAGTGGGGGCCGCAGGTGTTGATCGCTGCCGGTTGTCCCCATGCTACCGTCACCCGCTATCGCTGCCTGCACCTGCAAGAGCAGCTGGCCGCTAACGGCATCCCGGCCACAGTCGAGGAATGGTATAACCTCGATCGCATCGACGCCCAGCATCCGCTGCCCGAACGGGCCCTGGTGATCCAGCGGGTGGCCTTCACACCTGCCCTGGGTGAACTGATCGACCGCATGCACGCCGCGGGGCGCCCCGTCATCTTTGACGTGGACGACCTCGTTTTCGAGCCGCAGTTGGCCGCCTGGCATCGCGGGGCAGCCAACCAGGCGCCATCCGAACAGCAGCTTTATGTCGAGGGCGTGCGCCGCTACCTGGCCACGCTCGAACGCTGCGACCATGTGCTTACGGCCTCACCCTTGCTGGCAGAATTGGCGCAGCGGCATGGGGTGGCGGCGTACGTTCACCGCAACGCGCTGGGCGGAGAAATGCTGGCGTGGGCCGGCGAGCTATACGAACTCCGCCGTGAACGACAAAGCAGCGATTGCACCGGCGGCGAGCGCCTCGTTTTGGGTTACGGCAGCGGTACGCCGACGCATGATGTAGATTTTGCCGAAGCTGCGCCGGCCGTGATTGACATCCTCACGCGCTATCCGCACGCCGAGCTGTGGGTGGCCGGGCCAATGCGTTTGCCGGACGAGTTGAACAGCTTCGGCGCACGTGTACGCCGCTTCCCCCTGCTGGCCTGGCGCGACTGGTTTGAGCTGGCGGCGCAGATCGATATCAACCTGGCGCCGCTGGAAATGGGTAATGTCTTCTGCCGGGCCAAAAGCGAGATCAAGTTTGTCGAGGCGGCTGCGCTGGGCGTCCCGACTGTAGCCTCGCAGATCGATCCGTTTGCGGCGGCCATCTCACATGGCGAGAACGGCTTTTTGGCCGCCGACCCGGCACAGTGGCTGGAATACCTGGACTGCCTGGCCGCGGATGCAGCGCTGCGCCGGCGCGTTGGTGAAGCAGCACGCAGTTCTGTGTTGGAGCGTTACAGTCCACAGGCACGCGCGGTGGACCTGGCGCTGCTGCTGCCGCAACTACTGAACACGAGTGCGGAAATAAACATGGACACGAGCAAACCTTCGGTAACCGCGACAGAGTTGCGCAAAGCGACAATCGATGGAGCAATGGCGATTGACACTTCGGCGACAGACGTAGCGGCGACTGGCGTAACGGCGGGCGGTGCTGCGGCCGATAGTGCAGCGGCGGCGGGCGAAGGGTTTGTGCCGTTGACGATTCACTGGCTTGTCAGCGAGCCGATTACGGGGTCGGGCGGGCATGCCGGCATCTTCCGCATGATTCGCCACCTGGTAGATTTTGGGCACGTCTGCCACGTACACATGATCCCGGTCAACTTTATGCACGGCTACACCCCGGCGCAGATTCAGCGTCACGTGGACGAGCACTTTATGCCGACGGGCGCCGTCTATCACCAGTGGAGCGGCCAGATTGGACCGGCTGACGTCACTGTGGCCACCTTCTGGCGCACGGTGCCGCCCCTGCTCAAGCTGCCCATGCCCGGCCGCCGCTACTACCTGGTGCAGGACTTCGAACCCTACTTCTACCCCATGGGCCTGGAATATATCCAGGCCGAAAGCAGCTATCGGCAGGGGCTGCGCTGCCTGACGCTGGGGCCGTGGCTGGCCAGGCTGATGCGCGAGGAGTATGGGGCTGAGGCGGATTACTTCGATTTTGCCGTGGACACGGAGGTCTACTATCCTGCTGCCGCAGGCGCCACGGTGCGGCCGGCGCATCCACGGGTTGCCTTTTATGCGCGGCCCAGCACACCCAGGCGAGCCTATGAATTGGGCTTGGAGGCGCTGCAGCTCGTCAAGCAGCGCAACCCAGGGGTGGAGATCATCTTCTTTGGGGCCGCGACGCTGCCGCCGACGCCGTTCCCTGTCACTAACGCCGGGCTGCTCAACCCGTGGGAGCTGGCCAAGCTGTTCGCAAGCTGTGACGTGGGCGTGGTCTTTTCCACCACCAACCCCTCGTTTGTGCCGTTCGAGATGATGGCCTGCCGCTGCGCCGTGGTGGACCTCGCCTCCGAGCGCGTCGCGGGGCTGCTGGAGGATGGCGTCAACTGCCGCCTGGCCGAGCCCTCGCCCGACTCTGTCGCGGCCGCAGTGCTGGACTTGATCTGGAACCAAGAGCAGCGGGCCGCGATCGCGGAAACGGCCTATCAACAGGTCAAGGACAAGTCGTGGCAGCACTCGGCGCGCCAGATCGAAGAAGTGCTGCTGCGGCACTCGCCGGCCGCAATGCGCGTGGCGTATCGTGCGGCAAGCGGCGCCGCAGGCAGCGACGACATCGATATGCTGGCCTGGCAGATCCACCAACTGCTGGACGCCGGGGACGACAACGCGGCCTTGGTGGATGCCCTGCGCAGTGCGCTCTACCGCTCGCTGGCGGAGAAGGCAATTTTGGTCCGGCATGTGCAGGAGGTCGAGCAGCGCCTGGCCGCCGCCCAACAGGTGGCCCCCGGCGCACCGGCGCGGGCTGCACTTCAGCCTATCGCCGACAAGCTGTTGGACAGCGCGCCCGCCTGGCTGCTGAGCAGCGCACCGTTGAGCAAGTTGACGCTCGACCAGGAGCCGCTCTGCCAGTCTTTTTGCGCCGACCGCTCGCATTTGCGCCGCATCGAGCTGCGCCTGGCCCCGCGCACAGCCGTACACACCGGTTCGATCCGCATCTCGCTGTACGCGGGAGACGAACGCGGGCAGCTCGTGACAAGTGAACTGCTGCGCGTGGCCGAACTGCCGCTGGACCGACCGTGCGCCGTAGAGTTTGCGCCGCAGGCCGGCTCCTACGGCAAGACCTATATGCTGTGCGTAGCGGCGGGCGAACTCAACCGGCAGCCGCCCGCCATCTGGCACTACCGCCAGGTGCAGCACGCGCAGGCGCGACTCAGGCGTGGGCGAGGAGACGGGCAAGTGCTGCGGGGCCAGCTGGCATTTCAGCTCTTCTACGGTGAACACCCGCCGTTGCTGCCGCCGCGGCAAGGGCCGGCGAACTGGAACGAACCGATTCGGCTGGCCCCGGCGGTAGCACGCGCACTGGCCGAGCGGCAAGGGCAAGAGGTAAAACGGCTGGCCGGCCAGGCACGCAATGAGCTCAAGCAGCGCGGCTTGGGGGGGTTGGCACGCGAAGTGCTCAACTACGTGCAGTGGCAGCTTTCACAACGCGGCCAAGGCTAGCGTGACCAGGCCTGGCGTGCGACCAAGGATAAGGTAAATTTGTCTACGCGTGAACAGAACGCCCAGGTGTCCGGCGAGCCGTCGCGCTTGCTGATTGTCAGCCACGACGTCGTAGGGGCCACCATGGCGGGGCCGGGCATCCGCTACTTCCACCTGGCACGTGTGCTGGCCAGGCATGTATCCACTACCCTGGCGATGCCTGTTCAGGATGACCAGGGCTCTGCCCAGCCTGCGGCTCAACCGGGCGCTGAATTTCCTTTTGCCGTGACAACCTACCGGCGCCGCCGGTGGGAAACACTGGCAGACCAGGTAGCGCAGGCAGACGTATGTCTCATCCCGTCGGACGTAGCGGACGAGATGCCGCAGTTGGCGGCGACCCGTGCCTGCCTGGTCGTCGATGGCTATGACCCGTTGATGGCGGAATGGCTGGCGCTCAGCCGCAAGGCACGCAGCGAGCCCGGGCAAGCAGAAGACTGGCGCGGGTACTGGCACGTGCGCATGGGCGCCTTGGCACAGCAGTATCAAATGGGGGACTTTTTCATGTGCGCCAGCGAACGGCAGCGCGACTGGTGGCTGGGGCTGCTCGAAGCTTCCGGGCGCATCAACCCCGCCACCTTTGACGCCGACCCGTCGCTGCGCAGCCTGGTGGACGTCGTCCCCTATGGGCTGCCCGAACACCCGCTGCCGCCGCCCAAGCCGGTCATCAAGGGCGTGTGGCGGGGTATCGAGCCCCACGACCGGCTGGCGCTGTGGGGTGGAGGACTGTGGCCCTGGCTGGACGCGCTGACGGCCATCCGCGCCGTGGCGGTGCTGCGCGCGCAGCACCCGCGGCTCAAGCTGGTCTTCCCCGGCACACGGCATCCCAACCCGGCCATGGCGGGCATGCCCAACCAGGTAGCCCCGGCCAGGGCATTGGCGGAAGAGCTCGGCGTGCTGGATACGGCCGTCTTCTTTGGCGACTGGGCGCCCTATTCCGACTGGCCGCACGTCCTCCAGGAGAGCGACGTGGCGCTTACCTTACACTTTGACACGGTAGAAACGCGCTTGGCCTTTCGCAGCCGGGTGTTGGAGTACATTTGGGCCGGGCTGCCGATCGTGGCGACCGCAGGCGATGCCACCAGCGACCTGGTCTCCTACCATGGGCTGGGCGAAGTCACAGCCGTGGGCGACGTGGACGCTGTGGCGGCGGCGATCGACCGCCTGCTGCGCGAGCCGCGCCAGGAGCGCGCCGCAGCGTTTGCCGCCGCACGCCAGGCATTGAGTTGGGATCGTGCCGCCGAACCGCTGGTGCGTTACTGCCTTGCCCCGCGGCGGGCGCCCGACCGGTCAGGCGAGTGGCAGGGCAGTGGGGCAGCCAGCCGGCCCTATTACGATCCGACGCTGCCGCTGCGTTCCGAGCGTGACTGGTTGGCAGGCGAACGCGACTACTGGCGCAGCCTGGCCGAAGGCTACGCCAACGGCCGCCTGATGCGCGCCCTGGACTGGGCGGGCCGGGCCAGGCGGCGGCTATTTGGCCAATAAGATACGAAAGCACCACCTTGCGACAAGTTCCCGCATCTGTTCAGACTGTCTGCCGCGACGTAGTGGGATGACCAAGGCTGTAGCGGCAGCTTGGCGCTGGTGCACGGCGGCGTCATGGCGGGACCAGCCTGCGATGCCACGCTGCACTCGATCTTTCTGGGCTTTGCCTTTGCCATGATCTTTGCCCACGCGCAGATCATCTTCCCCGCTTTCCTGCACATTCCGATGGCCTTTACTCCACACTGCCACAAAGGTAGTCCGTTGCGTGATCTGCCTCCTACCCAGGGGATGGCGATTTGCTGTATCGGCAAGTTGTCGTGCATTGAGTAAAGGCGACCTCAAATTATTGTGCCGCAGTGTGCTTGACGACAGGCAAGAAAAGGAACGTGCCCACAGTGTCACTTGAGCATTCGATAGTGGCTCCAGAGGTCACGTCGATCTGGAAGCCGGGCGAGTTGGCGTCGGCATCGTTCTTGGATTCCCCGCCCATATTACAGGCAAGGGCGCCTACATCCTCGCCGGAGTCCGGATTGATTTCCGTGAGTGTGTAGCGCCGGCTGGGCTGCAGGTTCTCCCACCGAACGGTTGGCGCTCCGTTGCTGGCGATTCTTGTGACCGACTCCAGGCCGTAAGAGAGAGTAAACGTGACCTGCCATGACTCTGTCACCGGTACATGGGGCATGCGCTTGGTCAAAATAATCCTGCCCATTTCAGGCAAGGGCGTAATCTTTGTGTTCTCGATCGCGCATGTGACATTTGCACCCGGCTTCACTTCGACCTGGAAGTCAGGAGTGCTTTCATCGAGGTCATAGACTCGTGCCGCGTCCACAAAACAAGCAAGCTCCCCCGGCTTCCACTCGCTGCCTGGATTTTCCTCGGATATGGAGTAGGTGCGGTTGGGCGTCAGGTTGCTCCATACCGCCTTAGGCGAACCGGTGAGCACGGGCTGCTCGTTGCCACCGTCGAGCAGGAAACGGAACGACCAGGCTTCCTCTGTCCCGGACACGGTCTTTGTTACAGTGATCTGCCCTGGTGACAACTTAGTATTTGTGATCGAACAGCTCACTTGTGCGCCAGGCTCCACATATATTTGGAATCCAGGCGTAACCAAATCGGCATCAGGGCCCCCTGAACAGGAGAAATCGCCGGCGTCCCAGGCACCGCCCGGAGGAATTTCCGACAGCGTGTACGTGAGATTAGGGATCAAGTCATCCCATGTCAATGACGGCGATGTGTTGCTGACACTCCCCGTGCTCACCAAAGCGCCATTTGCAGAGAGCGTGAAGCTGAAATCCCAGTGGTCGCCTACAGCCGTACCTTGCACGCTCTTTGTCAACGTGATCCGGCCAAGTGGCGGTGGCGTAGTGCGCCACTCCTTGGTGGCAGTTGCAGTTACCGTCTCAGTGATGGAACTGGGAATGCCAAACGGCTGCATGTCCGTCGGACTATCCCGTACGACGTATTCGAGCGACCGCGGGAGTGTGACGACAGCTGTTGCCGTGATGTTGGCCGTGCCGACGACGCTGCTCCTAAGGGTGAACTTCGCTTCGCCCTTAGCATCGGTCACTACCGTCGTCTGGTCAAACAGGCCAAAGTCGGACGCAACCTGCACTTGGATATTGGTCAACGGCAAACTACCCTTGGTCAGAGTGACAATGATTGCGTGATCCGGCTCCATGGGCAACTGGTTGATGCCTGTTACCGGATCAACCGACATGGCCAGCAGTCCGGACGCCAGAATGGCCGGCGGGTTGCTAGGGTTGATGGCGTTGATTTCGTCCACCAAGCTCGTGTAGCGGCTGGCAACTTCGGCATCAATATCCGGTCCCAGGGTCGTGGGGTCGCTAAGGTCCAGCATAAATCCGTTAGAGAAGTGCCAGACTGCCGCTTGGCGCGCCGCCTGGTTGATGTTGTCCAGGGTATCAGGAGGATACTTCGCAATCAGATATGCCAGGCGTACATTGCTGATCTCGCTGAGTAGGCAGACTGTGACGCCGGTTGCGCGCTCCTGGTTGGAATCGATGCAGAAGCCATAGACTACCTGTCCCCCCGCTAGTTCGATGCGCTGGACCGAGGTGGGATAGTTCACGACGTTGTATGGAGTAGCGTCGTTGTACATGCGCACCTGAATCGCGCCGCCTTCAGGATCAATGATAGTTGCTAAGCCCGGTTGATTGCATGGTTCGATGGGCTGCCCCAGGGGAGCAGCGTGCGAAGTGCGAGTGAAGATTGCCGTTAGCAATGCCAACAGCAGGGCAGCGCCCACCCGCGATACCACCTGCTGTCTCCACCCGCTGCTCAACTCATGTGACGACATCGTTTTCCTCTTCTTCTGAAAATAGCTCAGGTACAGCGACGGTCAGAACCGGCTTGAGTTCAACCTGAAAGCGTAGAGCGTGCGGTAGACTCTTGACAGGACAGGTGTGTTGAGCACCAATCCCAAGGCCATTGCAGACATGCGCCTCCGGCGGTGGATATCCGCCAACAGGTATGCATGTATGTCAAAACAGGGAACCAAAATCAAACGCAAGGGACGACATCCGCAGCAGGCCAGGGGAAACGTGCTGTCGGGCAAGGATAGGGAAAATAATAATGGGCAAATCCGGTTTTGTCAACATTGTGAAACTTAGCGCAATGTACCTTAACTCAGTGACAACTCCCAAAACCGTGGAGACCCCCACCAAATTTCCGTAAAGTAGTTGACGCTGCTTTTCTGTTGTGCTACAGTAGTGTCTCGCACTCTTGTTATAGTGTTTGCCGGTATTACCCCAATACCCATGACGACCTACACCGAGCTTGGGACGTCAACCAACCCTACTAAAGGCAACGGACCCGCTGTCGCACTCAGTGGGGAGCATATCGAGCGCCTGGGAGCGGCTATCGAGAATGGGTTCACGCTCGACGAAGTGCGGCAGGTGTTGCGCACGGGGCTAGACGGCAACCTGAGCCTGGCATTGGACTCCGTGGTGCCGGTGACGGGGCGCAACCTGCACGATATCTGCCACGACCTCGTGCTGTGGGCGCTGCGCGACGAGCGCTTGGGGCTGCACGGGCTGTTGGCGGCAGCCGTGCGCACCAATCCAACTAATCCGCTGTTGCTCGATCTGCAAAAAGAATGGGTAGGTGTCAGCTTCACCGCGCCGGCCTGCCCTTATCCCGGCATGAAGCCGTTTACTGCCGCCGAACGCGGACGTTTCTACGGGCGCGAGGCTGAGATACAGCAGGCAGTCGAGCGCTTACGCCGTCACCCCTTTCTAGCCATCATTGGCTCCTCGGGCAGTGGCAAGTCGTCGCTGCTGGCGGCGGGTATCCTGCCGGCGTTGGAGAAGTCGCACTACTTTGCCGACAAGCCTTGGGTCGTGCGCACGATGCGGCCGGGGGCTAAGCCCTATGACACGTTTGCATCTCTGCTGAATGCAGCTACACCGGCCAGCGCACCGGCCGGTGCGCAAAATGGCGCCATGGGTGATTCGGCCAATGGCTCGCTCAATGGGGCAAGCGCTAGAGCAGGCAAGTTGCGGCCAGCAGTCGAGACTGGCACGCGGCTGCTGCTGGTAGTGGACCAGTACGAAGAGTCGTTCACCGTCGCTGAGAGCGAACAACGCAAGGCGTTCGAGCAGGCCCTGGTAGAGTTGAAGGCCGTGTCTGACGTCTTTCTGGTCTTGGCAGCGCGGGCGGATTTCTATTCGAGCCTGATGGGATCACCGCTGTGGGAGCAGGTACGTGAGCACCGCCTGGAGATTACGCCGCCGCGTGGCGATGCCTTGCGCCAGGCGATTGCGATGCCGGCGCGCGATGTAGGCGTGCAGTTGGAGCCCGAGCTGGTCGAGCGGCTGCTGGCCGATGCCGGCGAAGAGCCCGGGGTGCTGCCGTTCATCCAAGAAACGCTGGTCATGCTGTGGGGACGCGCCGGCAAACTCACCATTGGTCTGGACGCGTATACGGACCTGGTGGGCGACAAGGGTGGGCGGTCGGGCTTGCAGGTGGCGCTGGCCGAGCACGCCGAGCATGTGTACCGCGATGTGCTGGCAAGCGAACACGAGCGCGCCATCGCCGAGCGCATCCTGCTGCGGCTGGTGCAGTTTGGCGAAGGCCGCGCCGACACGCGGCGGCAGCAGACGGTAGACGAGCTGCGTAGCGGTGTGAGCGACAGCGCTATGTTTGATAAAGTACTGGCGGCGTTAACAGCTAACCGATTGCTGACCCTGAGCGATCAGGCGCGACAGGTGGATCTATCGCACGAGGCACTGATTCGCGGCTGGCCGCGGCTGAATGATCGGATCAAGCAGCGCAGGGCAGCCGAAATGACGCGGCGCAGGCTGGAGGAAAAGGCGGAGGAACGCCAGCGGCTGCGTCAGACAAACGAAGCAGGTGGGCTGCTGGATGTCGTGGAGCTGGGCGAGGCCGAGGCGTGGGTGAAAGGGCCGGATGCCGCCGAACTCGGAGTTAGCGCCGAGCTGCCTATGCTGATTGCCGACAGCCGGCGGGCAATCGAGGCGACCAACCGAAAGTTGAGACGCAGGGCGGTGATCGCCACTGTCGTCGGCTTTCTCGCGCTAGGCGCGGCATATGTGGCCCTGATTTTCTTTTTCAGTGCACAAGCGGAGACGCAGAAAGCTCAAGAGGCTCAAGGAAAGGCAGAGGCGCAGGCGCAGAGAGCACTTCAAGCTGAGGGCTCAGCACGGGCCGCTCAAGCCTTGGCGCAGGATGAAACGAAGAGGGCGGTGCACGCTGAAGCTAGAGCCATGGAAGCACAGGCCGAAACTGCCAAGCAGCTCGAACAAGTGCAGGCTGGCGAATCACGGCTCTTAAACAACCTGGCTGTGCAACAGCTTACCCAAGATCCAGTGGCCAGCATTCATCTCAGCCTGCGTGCCTTACCAAGTGCGACGATTACGCGACCCCTGGTCGCAGAAGCACAGTCTACCTTGGTGCAAGCAGTACGAACCAGCCAGGAGCGCAAATACCTGCCTTTGCTGTCAGACGGGGTGCTGTCACAAATCTACCTGACCCCAAAGAATGTTGCTTTGGGGCAGTCACAACATTCCGCCGCCGGCGGCCAACCGATCGTAACCGCCGGCGACAAGCTGTATTTTGTGAGTTCCGATCTCGACAACGTCTCCAGCGGTGAACTTGGCGACGGCACCTTTGGCGGGTTCCTCTGGGGCGATGACGGCAAGCTGCTGGTGTCGACCGACAACGCCGTGAGCGTATGGCAGGACGGTCACATGCTGGCCAGCTATGGGGCCGGTGCAGGGAGCCAGGACGACAATACGGCGAGTGAACCGATTGTGTGCGCGACATGGCCGCGGTCCGCCGACAAGATTGCGATCTGCCGCGGCGATACTGTCTGGCTTTGGCAGCCGGCTGTGGGGACGGTAAGCATCATAAGTTCTAACTTCGGAGGTTTCGTCCGCAATGCAGCCTGGTCGCCAGACGGCAGCCGCCTGGCGGCGTGGGATGAAGGTGCGCAGATAGCCAGTGCAACAGCCGACGCGGCAGCAACCGAGCAAGCTGCCAGCAGCGCGGAGCCGGCGATCGAGCAGCAGCGCACATTGTGGGTATGGGATGCTGTGGCAGGAAAGACACTGATCTCGGACACCGTGGCCGGCGAACCGATCTGGAGCGCCGACTGGTCAAGCGACGGCCATCTACTGGTGACGGCGACGACAAGCGATACTGCCACCATCTGGAATCTTGCCGGTGAGCCAGTCACGCAGACAATCGGTGTATGCCCGGGCATCAGCGGTGTACGTTTTGTCGACGACCGGCACTTTATCGTGTGGAGCACAGGTGGGTCGGGCCAGCTGTGGGACACGGAAGGCAACCGGCTCGAACCGCCGGCTACGCAAAGCGCCTGTCCCATGGATGACGGCGGCGTGGCAGACATGCTGCTAGTGGGCGAGAGCGGCGGGAATAAGCAGTTCCTCAAGGTACACAACAGCGGCGCGTTTGAGCTGTGGGAACCGATGAGCAAGAGTACGGTTCAGTTCCGCGGGCACACGATGAATGTACTGGCGGCGGACCTGCGTGACCGCTACCTGGCCACCGGCAGCCAGGATGGCTCCATCCGCATCTGGGACGCCGCTACCGGCGAGGCTATCTCCGTGCTGCACGGGCACAGGGATGTGAACGGCGATTCGCGGGCAGAAGTCATCGCCGTGAAATGGCTCGACGACCAGCGGCTGTTGTCGGCCGGCGAGGACGGCAGCTGGCGGATCTGGCAAGTGTTTGACAGCCACGGCGAGCCGCTGTGCACCGACACGGACCAATTTGGGCTGCCCATCTGCGTGGAAGCGAACAGCACACTGCGCAGGGTCGACGACCAGGTGAGACTGGAAGAGATCAGATCGGCGGCATGGCTCAACGACGACGAAATCGGCGCCTTCAGCACCTTGCTGACAGGCGAAAACAACATCGCAGTCCGGTGGAACGTCGCCACGAACGCAGTATCTGCCGTTCCGATCACAAAGACCGTGGCCGCTGCGTTCTGGTTGCCCGACGGGATACTGTTGAGTGACAAGAAGGGTAATGTGCGCCTCCTCGATCCAGCTACGCGGGTCGAGACGCCCTTGCCGGGCTACGTGACACAGGTCACGGCAGCCCGGCTGCAGCCCGACGGACTGCTGGCCACGGGGGATGTCAGCGGCACCATCCGCATCTGGGATACAAAGAAAAAAGCGCTGCTAAATCAATGGGACGGCGGCACAGCGGCCATCAACACGCTGCAGTGGAGTCAGGATGGCAAGCATCTGCTCAGTGCCGGCAACCGGGTCAGCTTGTGGGAGGTTGGTGCCGATGCAGCGAAGCTGACGTGGCCGCCAGTAAAGGATGGCGGCGGAGAAGGCTTTAAAAAGAAGAAGATGTATGCCGCCCTCACCCCCGACAATAAGGCGCTGGCAATCGTGTTTGACAGGGGAGTGCTCGTGCTCGATGCCCAGTCGTTGAAGCAGTGTTGGCGCAAGACGGATATGTACGATCAACCGATTCTTGGCGTTGTCTGGGTTGCCAAGGGGGACTGGCCAAACCAGTCGCTGCAACAATCCACCGACGTGGCGCCGGGGTGCGATGCGGCACGCGATCATCTGCTGCTGACCTGGGGCGGCGACGGCAGAGCTAAGGTATGGGATTTGCTGAGCAATGCCGCGGTAATGAGCATCAGCGAAGGACCGAAAAAGAGTAATCCGCAGATCCAAATCGTCGCCGCCAGTCCGAATGGCGAGCATCTCTTCACGGCGGGCTCCAGCTTTCGCAACGGCATTAACGGCGTCATTCGGCGCTGGAAAGCTTGGTATCAGAATCCACAGGAGCTGCTCTACGAAGCAGCGCAAGCAAAGTACATGACACGCCCACTCTCCGCAGCGCAATTGGCTGCATTCTCGCTGCAACAGTGACAAGCTCGGCACGCCGTTGTTCGTAGATGTGAACGCAAGAACGAGGAGTATCACAATGAAAACGCTCGTCTCCCGGCTGTTCCTTGTTTTGTTAGCCCTCTCCGTCCTTTGGCTTCTAATTAGGGAAGACACGTCGCTTAGTGCGCAAGACAAAAGCAGTTTCAACAGCTGCAGCCAGCTTCTGTCCAGCATGGCCGAGGCTATCCAGGATTGCAGCGACTTGAATAGCAACTGGGCCTGCTATGGCAGCGAAGATGCAGGCGTCGATCCGCCCGAATATCGGTTTCAGGCGCTAAGCGATCGACGACCGCTGGAGGTTTTGAAGCGAATCGATACCTATTACGAGGGGACAGTGCTCATGAACCTGCAGGTCGAGGGCCAAACTGAGCCGGTCAAGGCCGTCCTGTTTGGTCCGACCCAGGTAAACGCCACCAAGCCGGGCGGGCATGATTTTCTCATGCGAATTGACGATCAGAACATGGTCTGCCGGTCAACCCCGCCTGGAATGGTCATCAGCACCGAGTCAGGCCAAACCGGCCAGATCAAGATCAACGGTATCGACATCAAGTTGGCCAGCACAGCGTTTACGACGGTTGCAGGTGACAATCTCACGACAATTGCCAACTTGGAAGGCCGCGTCACGGTTACCATAGGGAATGAATCGGTGGATGTACCAGTAGGCTACCAGGTCCAGGTAGACGGGAGCGGCGGGCAATTGCGCTTTGTTGGGCCGCCGACGCCCTCGGAGTTCTTCGATTCGCCGCTGTTACAGTGGATGGTGAATGATAAAGCCGGCCTCAGCAGCATGGTGAATACAAACAAAGAGAAGAGCGAACGGGCCTGCGTCCAGCGCATCGAATTTGGCCAAACGGTCGAGGAACAGGTGACAAACCCCGGGCAAGAATGCCTGTTTCAGTTCTGTGCGAATGCCGGCGACACGGCCACCGTCAAGATGGAAGCAGCGGATGCGGAGCTCGATCCTTGGGTGGATCTGCAGACTCCCGACAAGGCACTGTTTGCCTTTAACAACGACATCGACGAGCAGAGCGGCGACAGTCTGCTCTGCAACGTCCAACTGCCGGTATCTAGTTGCGACTATACGATCGTCGCGCGTTCAGATCGCAACCGCACCGCCGGCAAGTTCCGCCTGACCCTGGACAAGCAAACGGGCTGCCAACGCCCTACGCCGCGCTGTGCGGTCGTTTCTCGGTTCGGGGCTCAACTGTACAAGGGACCGGGGGCCGAAAGCGAACGCATCCAGAAGCTCGAAGCGGACACACACATGACGCCGAAAGGCTATAGCCAAGACGGCAACTGGATTGAGGTGGCAGTGGGAGGAACGGAGCGAAGCGGATGGGTCAGAAATGACGCCCGCTTTGTGCAGTGCGAAATCACCAGTGGACCCACTGCTGGACCGGTGGCGCCTACGTCATGCCAGCCGGCGGCCGGCGGCAAGTATCCGATAGCGACAACCGACATTTGCCAGTCACAAGAAGAGCCGGAAAACAAGCCAACCTCGCAACCGGAATCGCCGGTGCCGACGCCGCCGACGTCGCCGCTCGCCACCCCCTGAACAACGTGACACACACTAGCGATGCACGTCGATACCAATCTGCGTAGAGGAGGATGAGCATGAATTTGCACAAGCAGTGGCTAAGTTTGTTGTTGGCGGCCTGGATTGCATCGACTGCGCTGCTCCAGACGCCTACATTTGCGCTGGCCCAGGACAACCCGCCGCCTATACCCATATTTGGACCACGTTTGGCCCCGCCGCCGGTGGCCAACAGCAATGTGATCAACGGCGACCAGATCTACAACGACATCATCATGCCGAGACTGCCCAAGCCCTCGTTGGAGGCAGACATCGACGATGACGGCCGCGGCCAGCCAGCACCCGGGCAGGGTGTGCGGCAGGCAGGAAATGGCGCCGGCGATGGGCTGACGCTCTACCGGGAAGCAAACGTATGCAATGACTTCAACGACCGTGGCCTTTGGAGTTCGCAGCAATCGCAGCCCACCGATGTTTGGAGCGACCACTACGCCGGTTGGGGGGCGTTTGCCGCCGACGACGGTGGGTTTTATCACGCCGACAATGTCGTCTTCTCGGTGGAGCAGGTGGTGGGACCCGGCAACAAGTATGGCGCCGACCAATTCTCGGCAAAGCTGTCCAGCAGCCAACCGTATGCCGCCGGGCTGGGCAGCCCACGCATTGCCGTTCCACCGGGCGCCAACGTCGACGTACGCGTGAAGTACATGATTTTCGATCATGATACTTCGGGCCAAGACTTCGACTGGGTCTCGCTGGGAGTGAAGCCGAATGCGGGAGGTCCAGGGGCCAACTATGTGAACGGCTATAGGCGTGGGGAGTGGGCTGAACTTAGCCAGTCCATCGTCAGCGGCGCCAGCGGTGAGATTATGGTTTTGCTTCAAGGTCAGTCGCCGGCAGCTGTCAACTCAAACGTTTATTTTGACGACGTCATGATTAGCGTCGATGGGAACAATCTCGCTGATTGCACCCTTAGTAGCGACTAATCAGTGGACGAACTGGAGCGGGCTGCTGCCTTCCTTGGCTGGCAGCCCGCTTCTGTGTGTCGCACTTGCGCGATGCGAACCACACCCCTATGTAATAACTACACACGCCAGTCCTTGTGCCCCTACAAATTGACACATGGTGTGCTATAGTGCAGCCAATTGTCGTTTTGCATCTGCCCGGCAGATACAAGGCCGGGAGTTGGGGATCGTTTCATGCTAAATCGCAGCAAATTGGACCGCTGGTGCGACGCCGTACTGGAGGCCGGGTGGCTGGCCGCCGTGGTGGTTGCGCCGCTCTTTTTTAACGTGTTTTCGAGCCGGGTGTTTGAACCGGATAAGATCAGCCTCATCCGCACGCTGGCGCTGACGATGGCCGTGGTGTGGGTGGTGAAGGTGGCCAACGGCGGCTTTGCCTGGCTGCCGGCGGCGCCGAGCGGGGCCGCGGCCGGATCGCTGGACACGGGGGACACGGGTGCGCTTGAGTTCACCGGCCAGAACTGGCGTGGCTTTGTGCGCAACCCGTTCTTTATCCCGGTGGCGCTGCTGATCCTGGCCTATTCGATCAGCACGGTCTTTAGCGTGGCCGGGTTTGTCAGCTGGTTTGGGTCGTACCAGCGGCTGCAAGGGACTTATACCTTTTTCTCCTACGTCCTCATCGGTGGGCTGACGGCGGCAACGCTGCGGCGGCCGGAGCAGGTGCGGCGGCTGCAGCATGCCATCATCGTCGTCGGCCTGGCCTGCTCGATCTATGGCGTGGTGCAGCACTACGATATCGACCCGCTGCCGTGGGGCGGCGATACGACGACGCGCGTGGCGGGCAACGCCGGCAACTCGATCTTCCTCGGCGCCATGCTGATCATCACCTTTTTCGTCACACTCGAACGGGTGTTTAGCAGCTTCGTACGCCTGCTGGGCATTGGGCAGCCGGTGGGGGCCGACACGCAGGACTGGCAGACCTCGCTAGCGGGCGGCGCCTACCTGTTCGTGCTGCTGGTCGAGATCGTGGCCATCGTCTGGACACAGAGCCGCGGCCCCTGGATCGGCCTGTTCTTTGGCATCTACCTGTTTGTGCTGCTCACCCTTAGCGCCGTGCGCCCGCACCTCTACCGGCGCTTGACGGTGGCCTGGGTGGTGCTCGGCGTCGGCGGCGCGCTGTTTCTGGTGGCGCTCAACACGGTGCCGGCGCTCGGTTTTGTGCGCCAGGCGCCCTATGTCGGCCGCCTTGTCAGCATCCTCGACCTGGACGAAGGCACCAACCGTGTGCGTACGTTGATTTGGGAAGGGGCGTCGCACCTGGTCGTGCCGCACGAACCGCTGACCTTCCCCGACGGCGAGCAGGACAGCATCAACATCCTGCGCCCGCTGGTCGGCTATGGCCCGGAGGCGATGTGGATCGCCTACAACCGCTTCTACCCGCCGGCGCTCGCCAATGTGGAGGCGCGCAACGCCAGCCCCGACCGCTCGCACAACGAGACATGGGACAGCCTGGTGGTGACCGGCCTGTTTGGCTTTTTGGCTTACACGGCGGTCTTTCTCACCATCTTCTACTGGGCGCTGGTCTGGCTCAACCTGATCCGCACGCGGCGCGACAAGATGCTGCTGGCGATTATCCTGGCCATCACGATACCGTTGGTCATCTTAGTGCTGCTGGCGTATGACCAGTGGCGGCTGCGGCTGTTTGGCGTGGCCATGCCTTTTGGCCTGGTGCTGGGCTACGGCATCTATGTGACACTGGCCGCCTTCCGCCAGGGCAACGAGCGGCCCGACCGCAACGAGCTGCCGCGGCAGATGTTGATCATCGCCCTGCTTGCGGCCATCATTTCCCATTACATGGAAATCCACTTCGCCATCGCCATCGGGGCCACGCGCACGCTTTTCTGGGTGCTGATGGCGACGCTGATGGTGATCGGCATGCGCCTGGCGCAGCCCCAGCCCGCCGAGATCGCCGAGCAGCTCGACCCTGAGGCCGAGGGTGAGGCAGCGGCTGAGAAAGCGGCAGAAAAAGCAGCTGTCGCTGCCGCGGCAAGTGCCGCAGCCGGCAGCAAGGGCAGTAAAGGAAAATCCAAAACGCAATCCGCCGCTGCGGCCAAGGCCGCCCAGGCCGCGCAAGCTGCCCAGACGCGGCGGGCAGCGCGCAAGGGAGTCGGGGCAGTGCCATTCCTGCCGGCTACGATCATGACCGACGTACTGGTGTTTATGACGTTTGTCTACATCTACACCACCAACGCGGGCGGGACGGCAGATGCGTTTGGCGTCCTCTGGCGCAGCATTTCCTTTGACGCGTCCCAAAACCGGGGCAGCCCGGCCATCCTCTTCCTGCTCTTCTTCACCTGGCTGATCGCCGCCACTATAGGGCTGGCAGCCGAGTCGCTGGCTCACAAGCGGGCACCAGGTACGAGCTGGTGGATCCGAGGCTATGCGCTGCACGCCGCCATCGTGTGGGGTGCGTGGCTGGTGTACGGCCTGTGGCAGTCCAGCCGGCTGGTGCCGCAGCAGGCCGTCCCGGGGATGACCAACCAGCAGTATCTCGACCTGCAGCTGGACCGGGTGGCGGGCCACTTTGGCCTCTACACGGCGCTGCTGGTGACCTGGATGCTGGCGGCCGGCACGGTGTACGCCTGGCCGTGGCTGCGTGGCAACGTGGTCCCGATCGTGCGCCGCCCGCTATTGGCAGGCCTGGCCGGCGCCTTGGCTGCCGTGCTGGTCATCTTCCTGGTGATCACGGTCAACGTCAACCTGGTCAAGGCCGACATCGTCTACAAGCAGGGTCAGCAATTCGACCAACAGGGCAACTGGCTGAGCAGCATCGAGCTCTACCGGCGGGCGCTGGCCACGCGCCAGACCGAGGACCAGTACATGCTCTTCCTGGGCCGCGCTCTGCTCGAACAGGCGAAACAAGCGCCGGCTACCGGCACATACGCGCTGCCGGAGCAGCCGACGCTTAACGACGTGCTGGCGCTCAACCCGGACGAGGTGGCGCAGATGAGCCGGGAGGAGCTGCTGCGGGCAGCCGAGACCGTGCTGCTGGACGCGCAGCATGTCAATCCGCTTAACACCGACCACACCGCCAACCTGGCGCGCCTGTATCGCACATGGGCCGACCTCGTGGCGGCCGACCCGGCGCAGCGGCAGGAAATGCTGGATAAAAGCATCGACATGTACAATAAGGCGGTCATGCTCAGCCCCAACGCCGCCCACCTGTGGAATGAGCGCGGCAACGCCTTTGCCGCCGACGGCGACGATACGGAGGCGCTGGCTTCGTATGAGAAGAGCCTCAGCATCGACAAGCTGTTCGACCAGACCTACCTGTTGATGGCGGACGTCTTTGAGCGCACGGGGCAGGCGGACAAGCTGGCGCCGCTGCTCGAACAGGGCGTCGAGATGTTTACGCAGGCCAACGTGCCCAGCGCCGCGGCGCAGCTGCTGTCGTACCTGAGCGTGGCGCAGGCGCGGCAGGGCGACCTGGCGGGGGCCGTAACCACCAATAAGCGACTGCTGGAGCTGATGCCGGGCAACGCGGCCGCGCTGCGCAACCTGGCGATTCTGGCCCGCGACCAGGGCAAACCGGACGAAGCGCTGCAGTGGCTCAACCAGGCGCTGACGTCGGCGGCGCAGGACCCGGCCGAGTTGAAATCCCTCTATCAACTGGCGGCCGAACTGTACCAGGCGCAGGGCGACACGGCGCAGGTCATCGCCCAGTATGAGAACATCCGCCAGGTCGACCCCAATGACGCCACGGCGCTGACCACGCTGAGCGGGCTGTATGCGGCGGCGGGCAACGACGCCAAGGTGGTCGAAATCAGCGAACAGTTGATACAATTAGATCCGCAGAACTATCAGCACCCTCTGGCCGCGGCGCAGGCCTTGATGCGCCAACAGCGCAACCAGGAGGCACTCCCCTTTGCGCAGCAGGCCTTGGCGCTGGCGCCGGACGACCAAAAGCCGGTGATCCAGCAGTTGGTTGCTCAACTCGGCGGCTAGCATTCGTTGGGCAACCTGGTCCAGTTGAGCGACCAGTCCCAATTGGAAGGATAAGGGTGAAAAGCTGGAAATGGGATCGATGACGTCACTTCTGCTGATTGCGGCCAGCGCGCTGGTGGTTGCAATTGGGGTCACACCGCTGATGCGGCGGCTGGCGCTGCAGACGGGTACGGTGGACAAGCCGGCGGCGCGCAAGATTCATGCCAGCCCGGTGCCGCTGCTGGGCGGCGCAGCCATCTACCTGACGGTTATCCTGGTGCTCGTCTTTTTTGGCGACCGCGACTATGTCAACCAGGTGGTGGGCATCGTCGTCGGGGCCACACTGATGAGCTTTATGGGAGTGGCCGACGACCGCTGGGGGTTAGGCTCGTACGTCAAGCTGGCGGGGCAGCTGCTGGCGGCGGGCATCCTGGTCTACACAGGCGTGCAAATCCGCATCTTTGGGGGCTGGGTGGACGTGGCACTGACGGTGCTGTGGGTGGTGGCGATCACCAACGCCTTTAACCTGCTGGACAACATGGACGGGCTGTCGGGCGGCGTGGCCATGATTGCGTCCACCTTCTTTCTGCTGCTGGCGGCGATGAGCAACCAGTACCTGGTGGGAGCGCTGGCGGCCGCCCTGGCCGGGGCGTGTGCGGGCTTTCTGATCTACAACTGGAACCCGGCGCACATCTTTATGGGCGATGCGGGCAGCCTGTTTTTGGGCTTTATGTTGGCGGCCGTGTCGATCAAGCTGCGCTTTCCGGCCAACAGCTATGTCGTCACCTGGATGATCCCGCTGCTGGTGCTCGCGCTGCCGATCTTTGACACGACATTGGTGTTTATCAGCCGGCTGCGGCGGGGCAAGAACCCGCTGACCACGCCGGGCAAGGACCACGTCAGCCACCGCCTGGCGCACCTGCTGGGCAGCCGCCGCGAGGCGGTACTGGTGTGCTATTTGATTGCCGGCGCGGTGGGCCTGGCCGCCGTCTACGTCTCCCAAGCCACCCTGCCGGCGGCGCTACTGCTGGGTGGGGCTGTGTTCGTGGCCGGGCTGGTGGGATTGTGGGCGCTGGAATTTCGGCGCGGAGGGGTCAGGGCAGGCTAACCCTGCGTACGCCACTCCCGCGTACGCCGATCCTGCGTGCGTCAATCCTGCGTGCGCCGATCCCATGTAGCCCGCACGCCCTCGTGCGGGTATGGGGGCACGCCCACGTGCCCGCGTTCGTGATGCGTGAGAAAGTGCGGAACAACGTATTCGACCTGTACACCCGTGCGTGGTTCGCCCCATCAAGTACGAGGTGAGGCGAGCCACGCCCAATTATTGCTCACACCCATTGGTGCAGCCACGAAGGAGTCCTCAATGACCACACCATTTGCACAATTCGACGGCCCACGCCTGCTGCGGCTGGGGGAACTCGTCGCTTCGAATAGGCTGTTTCATATTTGCTTCGACATGCCAGAGAGCGACAATGAGACGGATCTATTTGCTGATTACGTTGCACCAAAGCATGGAGGAACGTATGTCGTGGCCCACGAAGGCAAGCTGGTTTCACAGATTGGCACTTTCCATCACCGGATCCAGGTGTACGATGGAACTATACAAACAGGTAGCATTGGTGGAGTATGCACGCACCCTGATTATCGCGGCAGACAACTGGCGAGCCATCTGTTGGAATACTGCACACAGCAACTGGTTGATGAGGGCGCAAACCTCATGTTGATTTCCGGTGCACGTGGGACATATACCCGTCTAGGCAATGTACCCCACGGTCGCTATCTTGACTTTTCCATCAAACCCAAGCAAGGCCGGCGGCGGTCAATGCCGTTGGATCTCGTAGTGCGCAAAGCAACGAGCGCAGACACACTGATCTGCAGTATGCTCTACCAAGCTGAACCCGTTCACTTCGTGCGCCAGCATTCCGATTTCTCTGCTGCCCTGCATGATCCGGCAAGAAATGAGTATATTCATACTGACCAATGGATCGTCGAGCGCGCTGGGCAAGCGCTGGCTTATCTGTTCTTGGGCAACCCGTATGAATATGAGCTGGAAGCCGGTATTCGCCATGTAGCCGAGTACGCCGGCAGTCGCCTGGCACTGGCAGACGCAATCGACACGATCATGATAACAAGCACCTTGCAGGAATTATCCTGGCCGGTAGCATGGCAAGACATCGAGCTGACTCAATTATTGCAGGATAGCGGGTATCAGGGGACCGTAACGCCTTTGAACGGTCAAACCCTGCGCATTATCAACTTCCCCGCATTTATGGCTGATCTGCGTCCCATCCTGCGGGCGCGGCTCGACGCAAATCTGCTGCGCGGCCTGCGCTTTGAACAGAGCGGCCCCTTGTTGGGCGGACTGGGCGCCGACCGGTACGCGATCACGCGCGGATCCGATCGCCTCGAAGTGGATGGGGCGGCAATGACACGCCTGATTCTGGGGAGCACGGATGGCGCACCCGAGTCCATCCGCCCTCCCGGCGCGCTGGCCGAGGTGGTTGCAGCGCTGTTCCCGCTGCCTTCGTTCCTGCCTGGCTTGAATTACCACTAGGCTGTGTATGCAAAGTCCCTGGAGGGGGAGAACACGACTGGATGACACAAGGTCTCAAGCTTTCTCTGGAGGGAATTGGGCACAGGAACACGCCAGTCTAGACCCAATTCCCTAAAATTCAGGGTTTGCATACACGCCCTACGCTCATGGAGCACCGAATGCTGCAAATCAACGAAGCGCTGTTTGAGGAGACCACGCACTCGCCGTCGCTGATCGACCTGGTCGGATACGAGCGTGCGCGCGAGATTGTCGATTTCTGTTTTATTGCCAACCCCTATTATCCGACGCAGGCGATGGTCGAGGAGCTGGCGCGGCGGCTGCCTGAGTTGATCCGCCGCTACCCCTCCAGCAACCCGCTGGTCAGCGCGGGGCACCTGGCCGCCGTCCTGCATGTGGACCCGCACCACCTGATCGTCGGCAATGGGGCAACCGAGTTGATCACCGAGCTGTGCCACCGGCTTGTGCCGACGATCGGCGTGCCGGTGCCCACATTCGGGGAATACACCGAGAAGATCGACGCATCACGGCTGCGGCTGTATCCGCTGGAGGCGGCGCACAATTACCAGCTTGACCTGGCCGCGTACCTGGGCTGGCTGCAGCGGGAGTCACTGCATGCCGCCCTGGTGATCAACCCGCACAACCCCACGGGACAGCTGTTTGCGCTGGCCGCGATGCAGGCGTTTCTAGAGGATGCGCTCGACCTGGACCTGGTCATCGTGGACGAGTCGTTTATCGATTTCGCCGGCGAAGAGATACCAACGCTGCTGCCTGTGGCTGAGCGCTATGCGAATCTTGTGCTGGTGCGCAGCATGAGTAAGCACTGCGGCGTGCCGGGGCTGCGCCTGGGCTACTGCTACAGCGGCAGTGAGCAAATGATTGGCCAGCTGCGCAATTCGCTGCCGACCTGGAACATCAACACCCTGGCCGAGTTTTACCTCAGCCTGCTGCCCGCCACCGACGCCGAATACCATGCCTCACGCCTGCGCGTGCTGCAGGATGTACGCTCCCTGTACGGCGAGCTGGCGCACATTGACGGCATCACTGCCTATCCGACGGGGGCCAACTTCGTCTGCTTTCGGGTGAACACGGGCTCCACGGCACGCCAGGTGCAGCGGCGTCTGCTGGTCGAATATGGTCTTTACGTGCGCGACTGCTCGAACAAGGTGGGGATGGATCGCTATCACATCCGTGTGGCCTCGCAAGGGCGCGACAACGATCGGCGGCTGGTCGAAGCGCTGCCGCTGGTTTTGCGTGAGGGCTAGGCCAGCACACGTTCTGGCTGTACTGCCGCCGGTTCGCTGGGGCGTGCGATGGGGAGCTGCTCCTCGTCCAGCCCGTACCCACGCTCGATCAGCTCCACCAGCCGCCCGACAAAGCGGGCCGCCGGGGCGCCGTCCACGACATCGTGGTCGAACGCCACCGTCAGGTTGAGGATCTCGCGCGGCTCGATCCGCTCCTGCACGCAGGCCGGCTTGCGCGCGATCCCACCCACATACAGGCAGAGGGTGTGCCCGGCAGGCGCAGCCAGGCCCCAGCCGCCGCCGTTGCCGAACATGCCGACCGCGGTTACGCCAACCGTGCCCGCCATTGCCACCCACATGCCGGCCGGGTCGCGGCGTATGGCCCTGCGGACGAGGGCGTTGACCAGCTGCAGCAGCGGCCCGGGCAGCAGCCGCAACAACGGCAGCCAGGCGGGAGCCCCTTCGGTGGGCGGGTCCGGCGCAGTCTGGACCGCGCGAATCTCCCGGTGGATCTCCATAAACGTCTTATGATTGGCGCGCCGGATCACGTAGCCGACGGGAGAGCGCGTGTCACCAAACTGGCGCTCGATCATCAGGCCGACATCGACATCGTCAAACAGCACGAGCTGCTTGCGGTTCTTTAGATAGGCCTGCACCGACTTGTCTTCGTCGACTGCCCCCGCGAGGCAAAAGGTCAGGTAGCCGGTGAACGACAATCGTTCCCCTGTGCGCGCCTTGTACGCCGCGATAAACTGCCGGGCGACCGTTACGTCCACCTCCAGCAGGCCGTACATGCGGTGCTTCCACGAGGACAGGTCGATGAAATCGAGCACGTCGCGGCGTTCCGGTGGGATGTCGACGACATGAAAGGATCCGATTTTGCCGTTCATGGATGGGTGCTCTCCCTGTGCGCTAAGACAGAGGACGACGAGGGCTTGCGCAGGGCCTCCAGCACCAGCGCGGTGCGCAGAAAGCCCCAGACCAGCGCAAAGCTGCCGCAGACCATGGCGATCCATGCATAGTCGGGCTAAGCATCGATCGCGTCATAGCAAGCGCGATCGGATACCCCCCGGCGCCGGGCGCATGGGCCCCGCGTCGAACTTTGGGCTCGTGCATAGGGAAGTCCCTCCTCTTGCCACGCACAGCCAGGATGGTTTGCTTGAGACCATTATCGCGCAAATCGCGCGTCTGCGCTCAGGTAAAGCAATGTATTGGGTGCGTACCACGCTTTATGCACGTCCAGTCCGCACGCCTTCGTGCGGACTGGACGAGAGGAGAAGAGGATTGTGGTTTCTTATCTGCCCTGGCAGTGAGTGGCTATCAGGCGGGCGATGGTTGCAGGGTCGTCCAGGCATTCAATGTGCGTCATGTTGGCAACTCTCACATGATACTTGCCCGCCTGCCCAGGCTCACCGTGAATCGCGTTGATGGCGGGGTTGCTGATTAACCTGTCGAGCTGGCCTGAAATGACCAAAGGGTTCCATAGGGCTGCAAGTTTTAATGCATCATTGAAGTTGGGCGCAACTTCGAGTGTGGTTTCCAGTTGGCGCCCCTGCGGCAGGAGGATGTGGGGGTCGTTGAACCTGGCAAAGTCGAGCATGAACCGTCCCGTATTGTCGGTACCGACCAGCCTGCCGGCAAGCTGTGGATGCTTGAAAACCGTGTCGGCGACCCATTTGAACGGCTTTTGCGTGACTCTCTGATAGCTGGAATAAACACTGCCTACCGGCAGGTGCTTTACACCGGAATCAACCATCTCCAATGGTAAAGCCAGCCGCAGCAACCTTGCGGTTTCATGGTTCAGGCCGTAGGCGGGAGACAAGAATATCGGGTGCATCTTTACCTGGTCGAACCCACTCCTGTCTGCCAGATCGGCCAGATAGTGCGCCAGGTGCTTGGCGGCGCTCTCTACGCTCTCGCCGCCGGCAACCCCCGCCAGGTGAGCCGTCAGCGCTCTGCCGCCATAGGAGTGTGCCAATAGAACAGCATCGATACGCCGCACATTGGCGGGCAGCAAGCGCCTGGCATCGCACAGCCACGCGTCGATGGCATTGCTCAGGACGGTGGGATGATAGCTGATATTGTATGCATCCATTCGGTAAGACAGATGCTCATGTCTTTGCGATTGATCCCATTCCGTGCCGGGGAAGGCGATGGTATGCATGAGCAGGGGGGCAGGTAGATCGAGGCCTGCGTTCAGTCGATCGTATATCCAGGAGAAATAGGTCTCGACGCCCTGCGGTGTCGCGTGCGGCTGGCAGCCATAGCCGGCGGCGCCAAATGCAATGGTGGCATGATCAATTGTCGTGGGGAATTGTTGAGCATAGCCGTCAGGGTCACAGCCGTTTTCCAGCAGAACCCACATCCGCGTGCGTATCGCACCCCTGAGGCTGGGCGGGCCGCTGGTAAGCAGAGTCAGGATATCAGGCGGCCCGGGGTGCGTAGTATTTTGCGGTGCAGGCAGCTGGTGTTCGTTTTGGCGGCCGGTTTCTTTCTTAGCCATACCGCATTATAGGACGGTTCCACGGTTCATCCGAATAGTATCATGTTGAATTCGGCCGGCCGCATCCAGGAAGCGCCAGCGATACAGGCCGGCCACCACCAACAGAAATACCTGGCCTGCTGCTTCGAGCAGCGCGTACAGCTGCAGGAAGTAGAAGGTCAAGAAATTGACGATGCACAGCGAGAAGATCAGCGCCAGCGTCCCGATCCGCACACCCCACGCATCACGTCCCAGCAGCAGCAAGATCACCGCCAGCAGCGCCAGCGCGCCGGACGCGATCACCAGCAGTTGCGTTGCCAGCAGGAGCGTCTCGTTGTTCACCACATATTGCGATTTCCCGCTGACCACCACGAACTCGCGCAAGGTGTCGTGCAGCAGCCCCTGTTTCGCCGCCAGGCCGACCAGGCCGATCAACTTGGCGCTGGCGTTGATGCTGATCAGGCCAAAGCCGATGAGCATGATCACCTTGAGCACCCATCTGGCGGGGCGGTTGGCGAACACGCTGCGCAGTCCCTCGATCAGCCGCTCGGCAACGTTGGGCTCGGTCGCCAGCCGCAGATCGCGCGACTGCACGTAGGCCAGGAGTGACTCGGCCAGCCGCAGCTCGTTGGGATCGGTGGCCTGGGCGACGACCAGTTTCAACTCGGTCAGCAGCTCGCGGTGCTCGAAGGGGTCGAGGTCGTTGTCGAGAACCTGCTTCATATCCTCGAGGGCGTGATAGAGCAGCGTGCGCGTGTCACGCGGCTGGTGGCGCCGGATGCGCCAGTACAGCCACACGCAAAGGAGGATAAAGCCGTAGATAATCGGAAACGCCAGCGGGAAGAAGTAATCGTTGCTCTGGGTGATGAATTTGCCCACCTCGTCGATAAACAGGCCGGCCCCGATCCCGCCCAGGATGGACGACGCCCACAACGCATAGCGGTTGACGATCGACAGCGGCAGCGTGACGGCGACAAACAGCAGCAGGCCGCCCCACAGCACGTGCGCCACGTGGTAGGTGCTGTCGCCCACCTGCGGATAGCCGGAGAGCTCCAGATAGAAGCGCGTCACCAGCACGGTGATCGACAAGGATGCAATCAACAGCATCCAGAAGCTGTCGGCGGCCTGGTCGCGGACGGGCCGCCACAGCCGCTGCGAGAGCGAAGTGTTTGTCATGTTGTTCCCCCGCTCGGAATTAACGGAGACCGCCAGTTCATCGTGTTTGCCATGGATAGCATACATCACAAGCGCCGGCGGCCCAACAGCCCGGAGATTGGTAGAGCATTAATGAATGCTGCATGGTGCAGGCGTGGATTCGTGCGATCCGCCATTTGTGCGATAATCGAGAGCGTTTGTTATTGACGGCTGCCCTGCCCACGTGCGGCGGCCTTATTCGGTAAAGGAGACCCTGTGAACTATCTTACGCATAAAAATCGCCGTTGGGGCGCGCTGTTGGCGCTGCTGGTGGTGACGGCATCGGTCATCGCCGCCTGTAGCGGCATGGGGCAGCCGCAGCCCACGACCGTGCCCGCGGCGGGCGATGCTGCCGCCACAACCGCAACGACGGCCGGCGACGCTGCCGCAAGCGACGCCACGGCCGAAACGACAGGCGATGCCGCCGCTGCGCCTGAGACCGCAGTCCAAGCCACGCCGGCGCCGACCGTGCCGCCGCCGGCCGAGGTATCGGAGGGTGGCGCAAGCGCCAAGGCGCCGGCCGAGCGCGCCGACATGTACAGCGAAGCGCCGGCCAAGACGATCGACCCGGCCAAGTATTACTATGCCACGCTCAAGACGGCCAAGGGCGACATCAAGGTGCAGCTGTTTGCCGACCGGGCGCCCGAGACCGTCAACAACTTTGTCTACCTGGCGCGCGAGGGATTCTACAACGATACCTCTTTCCACCGCGTGATCGAGGGCTTTATGGCGCAGGGCGGCGACCCGACCGGCACCGGTTCGGGCGGCCCCGGCTACCAGTTTGCCGACGAGATCTGGCCGGGCGCGGCCTTTGATCGCCCCGGGCTGCTGGCGATGGCCAATGCCGGCCCCGGCACCAACGGCAGCCAGTTCTTTCTCACCTTTGACAAGGCCGAGTGGTTGAACGGTCAGCACACGATCTTTGGCGAAGTGGTCGAGGGTTTGGACGTGCTGGACAAGATCACACGCGTCGAGCCCGGTACAGGGCAAGAGGGCGACAAGCTGTACACGGTGACGATCGAGGAGGGCGACAGCAGCTCGCTGCCCACGCCGACCCCGCTTCCGCCGACGCCGACACCGTTTGCGCCAAGCGGCGATCTGGGGACCGACCGGCCGCTGGCTGCACTGCCGCTGGCCGAGCGCGCCGGCTACTTCAACACAGCGCCCGAGAACACGATCGACACGGCCAAGGGCTACACGGCCACGATCGCCACATCCAAGGGCGACCTGGTTGTTTCGTTGAATGACGACGCGGCGCCGGTGGCAGTCAACAACTTTGTGACGCTGGCCGGCCTGGGCTTCTATGACGGGACGCCGATCAACGACGTCAGCCCGGGCGAGCTGATCGTGCTGGGTTCGCCGACCGGCGACCCGTCGGCGGACGTGGGTTACACAATCAAGCCGGAGGTGAGCCTGCCGATCACGCCGACGGTGGGCTCGGTGGCGTATCGTTCCGTAGGGCAAGACCCGGACGGTTCGATCGTGGCCAGCGGCAGCCAGCTCTACCTGGCCGTGGTTGCGCCGCCGGCGGACGTGAACGTGTCCTACAGCTTCTTCGGGCAGATCGTCGAAGGGCTGGACATTCTGCCAAGCCTGACCGTGAGCGACACGATCGATTCGGTGACGGTGGAAGTGAAGTAACGCTGCAAGAGTGTGAAAAGGCCCGCACCGGGTTGCCGGTGCGGGCCTTTTTTGTGTGTGGTGGAAAATAGGGTTTGAAGGTCCAAAATGCAGGGGCACAAGGTCCGGCGTGGATAGGTTCGCCACAGTAATACAGGGGCACAAGGTCCGGCGGAGCAACGATCGCCACAATGGCGAACCGGTTCCCGCCGGACCTTGTGCCCCTACGCGATTTCGGATCGTTACTGCAGGTGCGCCTCGAGGAACCAGAGCCATTTGTCGAGGTCGCGTGAGATCTCCGTAAAGAGGTCGGTCGTGTCGGCGTCGCCGGCGGCGTCGGCGGCGTCAATGGCGGCGCGGGTGCTGGCGGCCAGGTTGGCGTAGCGGTCGACCAGGCAGCGGACGCTTTCGATGCTTTCGGAGGGTCCGGCCGGGTATTCGGGCAGGCGGGTACTGCCGGCGGCCATGCGGGCCGTGCCCATGGCCACGCCGCCAAGCGCGGTGGCGCGTTCGGCGATCTCGTCCACGTAGCCCTCAAGCCCCTCGGCCAGCGTGTCGTAGAGCAGGTGGAGCTGGTAGAACTGCGGCCCCTTGACATTCCAGTGCGCCTGCTTGGTCTGGCTGAAGAGGTCGAAGGTGTCGGCGAGCTGCTGGTTGAGCAGTTCGATGACCTGCTCGCGCGTGGCCTGGTCAAGATCGTTGTGGGTGGTAACCGTTTTCTGTTTTGGCATGATCGATGCTCCCATAGGGTTGAGGATATTGATGGTTGACGATTGGAACCTTGGGCGGCGAGGGCCAAGGTCCGTGGCTGCAGAATCGCAGCCTTGGCGGCAAAATCATGGTGCCACAGGGTGGATGGCGGTCAAACCTCTGGTAACCCTCATAGTAACAGAACCTATGTCACATGTCAGTAGTCAGCGTCCCACACAGGAGAACGGTAGGGGGGATATAAGTGGCTGCAGCGGTCGATCGCCATACAAACGCGCGGCGCGGGTCTCCCCCATATTCGCTGCCATTATCGACCTTATAGTGTTCGAGCCAGGACGTGAACAGATAGTGAGCGAATCATGGTTCAGACAGCTACGAGTGCGGTTCAGATTGTTGGCGACGCCAGAGTATATCGTCTGGGAACCAGTGGCGTGCTCCAGAGAAAGTCCAGATTCGTGACACGCACCCGTGTGCTGGTCACTTAGGGACACTCACCTGCGTCCCTGATAGTTTTGAGTGGACGGGTGTCCTCCTACGTTGACAGTGAGTGCTTGAACCGCCTGGTTACTTCGACGCCATACTACGACTTGCGACTGCCAGCATCTTCCGAATGTCGTCTTTGGGGCTGAATTCGACCATCTCACAATCTTCTTCCATCACCACGTTGTGACCAGGGGCCAGATAATAGGCTTCCCCTGGGGCTGTGCCTGCCCTTTGCTCTCCCAATCTCCGCGCAAGAAGGCGAGGGCCGTGCTGGAGAATATGTCACCCCCAGGCGCCGTGCCACCGAAAACCTTGAAGAACAAGCTGTGCTGAGCGCTTGGAACAACCCAGAGATAGGCCCGCGGGATCGCCTGGTACATCCCCAGCGAAATCGAAACGGGAAAGAACTCATCCCTATCACCGTGGACGATCAAGGTTTGCGCCGTGACCGCCGCCAGGGCGGATGGTGTAAGATTCAGATCGTCCTCGCTGAAGCCCCGAAAATGGTCGATCAGTGACCGCACCTGCTCTTCGCCACGCGCGTGCCATGTTCGCAGGAGAGCAAGAAGGGATGGGTCGATGGTCTCCGCGGTGAGGCCGCTTTGCACAGCTCGGCTCTCTTGCGTGTATGGGTACGTTCCATCGATTACGACCATCGCCTTCACGCGCGCCGGTTGCGCCGTAGCCATTTGCAGCAGAATCATAGCGCCTGAGCTGAAGCCGATCCCGCAGAACTGCTCGATTCCCAGCCGATCCAGCAGTGCAAAAATGTCGAGCGCGCTCTGCTGTTCGTGAGGCAAATTCCGCAGAGCCGATCGTGTGCCGGCATGTGCTGGCATCATAGAGGCACCCTCCTTTCTCTGTAAAGTGCTGGAGACAATTGGGCGGAAGGCATAGGTTGGCGTCCATTCCCCCATTTACTGCGCCCGCTCCTCAAACATCAGGTGCTCCGACATGAATTTGAGGATCGGCTCCAAGTCCATGTTGCAATGCATTGCGTCTACTTCCAGGTACACGTGTTCGATGCCCAGTTCTGTCAACAACGCGGAGAAATCCCGAACGATCCCAACTGGCGCCATATCGTCCTGGCGGCCGTGGTAGACCAGGATGCCGCGCAGGCGCAAAGGCTGCTGAAGATAGTGCTCGGCATCTTGCACTGGCGAGGATGCCTCCAATTTCTCGACAAAACCAGGTGCTACTTTGGCCTGTCCGGTTTCGCGCACATAGGGCATGTCGAGGAAGAAAGGTGGTTTGTCGGGATTCGGCGCAATGGCTGCCGCCATGGCGATTTCCCATCTCGTTTCAATCGGTAGTTCGCTCAACTTGCTGAGGTCGGTGGGCTCCTGTTTGAACCCGCGTTCGATCGGATCGCCGAGCAGGTTGCCGGCCAACGCCTGGCTGGTCAGCTTCTGGTGTTCGGCGGTGAGCTTTACTCGTGGTGCGCGTGTTGGCCGTACGCTGGCTGTTGCCTGGTCCGTTGCAGTGGCTGTAGGTTCCGGCGCGGCCCTTGCCTCAACTACATCAGCGCCGGTTGGCAAGGCTGGTGCTGTGGCGGGTGGCGCTTGGATCGGTTGGCAGGCGACCAGAGGGAGAAGGACAAGCAACAACGCCAGCCACAATAGGACACGAGTAGTGCACATTGCAGATACTCCTTTCGACCCACAGACATAGGCCAGATCACGCAAAACGTCCCGCAGCGTGCTGGAGGAGGTCAAGACTCGTAATTGGAGTCTCTTTGCAGCATAAGGACCTGCCTTGCGCACCTCAGCAGGTGAGCGGTTGAGAAATGCAAACAGGGCCGACGTAAAAGGCTACATATATTATCGCGCCGTTGGATTTCGACGTTGCCACCCAACCTTGCGTGGGGTGCGTGTCGAATTTTTTGGAGAGGGGTAAAATGGAGGGAGAGGCGAAGCAGAGGGGGCAAAGCAGTGGAGGGGGAAATGGAAGAAGAACTGCGTGCGGGGATGCGAGCATGGCGGAAGCTGCACCCGAAAGCGACTTTGGATGAGATCGAGCAGGAACTGGATCGGCACATAGCGGCGTTGGGGGTGGCGGTGCTGGAAGAGGCAGTGGGGACGAGCTAGGCGGCAGCAGGCGGCGGGGAGGTGGTCTGCCCGGTGTGTGGGACGAAGATGGCGCAAGGTGGGCAGCGCAGGCGAAAGCTGAAAAGTTATGGTGGGAAGGAGCTGGAGTTGGTGCGGGAGTACCTATACTGTCCACGCTGTGGGCAGGGGTTTTTTCCCCTGGACCCCGAACTTGAGCTGCTGCCTGGGCAGTACACGCCGCAGGTGTATGGCTGGATCGCCCGCTTGAGTGGCTGGATGCCGTTTGCGGCGGCGGCGCAGATGGCAACCGCCTTGCTTCGGGTGGCGGTGAGCAAGTCGAGTGCGGTGCGTACCGCAGAGGCAGCAGGTGCTGCATACGTGGCCATGCAGACGGAACAAGCCGCCGAGTTGGCGCGGCGGGCGCGGCGTGCGCCGGTGGGTGCCGCCCGGATGGTGGTGAGCGCCGACGGTGCGATGGTGCCGTTGGTGCACGGCGAGTGGGGCGAGGTGCGCACGCTGGCCATCGGGACAGTCGTCAAGTGCTGCCCCTGCCGGCGAGAAAATTGTCGGCGGCGATCTACCCGCCCGCCGGCCGGTCAGCCGGCCAACCAGGGCAGTACTGCTGCTGCGGTAGGCCCGGATCGCACCCCTGCACCAAGCGTAACAACGCCGCACGCTTCTGTAGCGGGTACCACACCAGGTACAATGCCAAAGCAGTCAGCCGGGGTGGGCGGGAAGCAGCCGCAAGCGGCAGAGGTGCGCACGGTGGATATCTCCTACTTCTCTCGCTTCACCTCCGCTGAAAGGTTCACGCATTTAGCCCTGGCCGAAACCCATCACCGTGGCCTGGAAAACGCCGGGGAAGTAGCGGCGGTCATGGACGGCGCCGACTGGCTGCAGCAGTTGACCGATTACCACTGCCCCAAAGCGGTGCGCATCCTCGATTTTGCCCATGCCGCCCAACACATTGCCGCAGTGGCGCAGGCGCTGTGGGGTCAAAACAACGCCGAGACCGTGACCTGGAGCCGGCAGTGGATCGACAGCCTGCTGGCCCAGGGACCACGCCCGCTGTTGGCTGAACTGCGCCCCCTGCAGAAGCTGCACCCCGACAATGAGGCCCTTGGTGCCAACTTCGCCTACCTCAAGACACGCCAGGCGCAGATGGACTATCCCCGCTTCCGTCACCAAGGCCGGCCCATCGGCAAAGCCAGATTTAGACAAACCAAGAAAAAAATTGACACGCACCCACGGGTAGGGATCTTGGTCGGGCGGCACGGCCTGCGTCCCCGGAGAAGCGCGGAAGCAGCAGCTTGTCCGACGACGACCTCCCGCCTTTCATCAAGCAGCTACTCGCCAAACGCTGAGTTATGTCCGGGTCTCAAGTCCGGTGACGTAGTTTCAGCTCCCTCGATTGCGCTGCACTTCTCTTGGCCGTTGAAGCGACCGAACGTTTGTCCGACTGTGGAGTCATCTTCGGCGCACGAGCCGCACGCGTGCGCCGGCCAGCGAACGGCGGACGAGAATCGGGAAGGTAGGAACGTGTCGAAAGCGCACAGGTCGCCCGTCATGCAGGATCCGGTGCAGGCGTTGCCGGCGGATCCACCGCAGCCCGCCGTGAATGCGTCTCCTTCAAAACTCCCCAAACCTTGGGACCGCGCCCTGGCGAGCCTTCACTCTGGTACAGCCGCTTCGGCCTCTACCTGCGCCTCGTCGTTGGCGGGACAATCGAGAAGTGCCACCGAGACTGCGCCGAGGTCGAGGGCCGGCCCCTCGAAGAGAAGAAGCGCGGCACGCGTCCAGGCGCCAATTGGTACCAGGTTGCGCGGCGGACGTGCTGGCCGGCCGTGTGGATATTCCTTATGTTCCTGCAGGAGGGTGGGATGTGGACTGCACTGCGTGAGTTGTTCGGGGGATTGTCACCCGCCGGCCGCTTCTGGCTGGCGGTGGTGGTCATTGCTGCGCTGCTGGTGGTCTTCGTGACGCTGACGATGAGGGGTGTGGACGCCGGCCCATTGTGGACGCTCCCGGGTGGGTGAGGTGAAGGGCGCTAAAGCGCCTTAGGGGAGCGAGAGTGAGAGGATGGCGACGGCTTCAATGATATTTCACCCTCTCACCCCATCATGCTCTCGTTTGCGCTTCCCAGTTCAGTACGTCGCCTTCCGGCAGGCTGGGCACATCAAACCAGCCCAGCATGTTGAGGATCTCGGCGCGGTGGTGCATGTTGTGGGTAATCACGTGGGCGATGGTGCCGCCGAAACTCTTGCGGGTGGGCGGGTTGTCGAGCACGTCAAGGTACAACTCATCCAGCCGGCCGTCGTCACGCAGCCGGCGCGCGAGCTCAGCGAAGTCAGCATACAGCGCGTCGAATACGGCAGGCAGTTCCTCGATGCCGGCACTTGCCACGACGTTCGTCGGCCGCACGGGCCGGCCGTACATGAGGTCGGTCCATACCTGAACGTTGGCGATCATATGGCGCACGGTGGCGTCGACGGAGCCGGGACCGAGATCGAGTGTCGCTTCCAGTATTTGGGGTGGCAGCGTCCGGCAGACGGCCAGTAGTTGAAGTGTGGTCCAGCGATCATGATCCAGCAAGCGGTCGAGCAGGTCCATGCGTGTCATTCCTCGGTCGATGTGTTGATTGGTGCTCGCAGGATTGTAGCACGCTTTGTTGGTGAATGCTATTGAGCGAGGTCGAATGCGTGGGTACCTGTCGCATTGGGCGACCTGGTGACGGTGGCCATGGACATCAGCCGCCGGCGACGGTCGCCAACAGCCGCCCACGCCAGTAACGGAGGCAAGTCCCCATTCTTACTCCGTGCGGCAGCGTCGGCTAAACGTTCGGCAGGCCTTCGGCGTGCGCCAGTAGGGCGTCACATCGCCTTTGCCCTGCGCCCGCATCTCCTCGGCCGCAGCCGCCGCAATGTTGACGAAGATACCGGTGGACAGCGGGCAGGCAATATCCGCCCCGTACTGGCGTGCCAGGTATTCCCGCACCTCGTCCAGCGTGGCGACCTGCCCCTCCGGCACCTGGCGCATCACGCCGTCCACCTCCAGCGGGGTCGACACCACCATGGAATGTGCATCCTTTGCACCGGGAAACCCTTGGGAGATCGGCGCTACGACATGGCTTTGCTTGTCTACATGAAGCTTCTCGATTGCTGTCTTCTTAGGCATAGGAACTGACTCCAGGTAGAGGCAGCGGCGCCTGTGTTTGAGGCAAAACATCCTGAACATAAACTATTTTACATCATATTTGCTGCGAGGCGTGACGTCGCAGCCTTCGTGCGCGACTGCGTCTGGATCTACGATGCCACCGCCCAAGGCTGGGTGCGCTTCGAGCTGTGGCCGGCGCAGGCCGACACCCTCCAGACGATGGTGGCCAGCCGCAAACTCGTGCTCCTCAAGGCGCTCCAGCTCGGCATCTCATGGCTCAGTTTAGGCTATGCGCTGTGGCGGATGCTCTTCCGGGCGCCGGCCACGATCCTGCTCTCCTCGCTGCGGGAGGAGGAGTCGAAGGAGCTGCTCTGGCGGCTGCGCGGCATGTACGACCGGCTCCCCGACCACCTGCGGGCCGAGGCCGTCACCCACTCCAACGAGACGCGCTGGATCCTCTCCAACGGCTCGCACACACTCGCCTTCTCGACCCGCTCCGGCCGCTCCTGCACCGGCACGCTGGCGCTGGTCGACGAGACCGACTTCGTGCCTGAATTGTCGCAGTTTCCCAACGCCGTCAAGCCGACGATCGACGCCGGCGGCCAGCTTTTTCTCGTCTCAACCTCGGACAAGAAGCGCCCGATCTCCACCTTTAAGAATCTCTTCCGGGCAGCCGTGGCAGGGACGGGCGACTACCGCCACATCTTTCTGCCCTGGTGGTCGCGGCCGGGAAGAGACGAAGCCTGGCGGGTGGCGGTGCAGGCCGAGATGTTCGCCCAGCGCGGCACCAAAGACGACTTCTACGCCGAGTATCCTTCCACACCCGAGAAGGCGCTGGCGGCCGAGCAGTTGGACCGCCGGCTGCCCTACGACTGGCTGCAGGACTGCCTGGACACCGAGCGTGAGCCGCTGCGCGATGTCGGGCCGCCGGTGCCGGGGCTGACAGTGTGGGCAGCGCCCATCCTTGGCCGCAGGTACGTGATTGGCGCGGACCCGGCCGAAGGCAACCCCAACAGCGACGAGTCGGCAGCCTGCGTGCTCGATGCCGTTACCTGGGCGCAAGTGGCCGAGATGGTGGGAAAGATTGAGCCATCCACCTTTGCGGGCTATCTCGACCAGGTAGGCCGCTTCTACAACGGCGCCGACGTCCTGCCCGAGCGCAACAACCACGGGCACCTGCTCATCCGCGAGCTGCAGCATCTGGGCAATCTGCGCGTGCTCGACGGTTATGATGGCAAGCCAGGGTGGCTCTCCAACATCAAGGGCAAGCCGCTGCTGTACGGGCTGTTCAACGTTTTGATGTGATGGTAGGATTTGGCTGTACTAGTCCATTGTGCGCGCTTAGCCGACAAGGAGGGATGCCATGAAGGGGTACGCAGTGGAGACGTACGGCGATCAGTGGGCCGATGTGTACGACGCGTGGGTCGGTTCAAGGCTCGCGGAGGCAAAGACGTATCTGGCGGTGCAGGTGCTCACCGAACTGGCCGCGAGCGGCACCGTCCTGGAACTGGCAGTCGGCACCGGGCGGGTCGCGCTCCCGCTCGCCGCGCAGGGACTGACAGTGCACGGTATCGACTCCTCTGAGGCGATGGTTGCAAAGCTGCGCGAAAAGCCAGGTGGTGACGCCATCCCGGTGACAATCGGTGACTTTGCCGACGTTGCCATCGACGGCACATTTGATCTGATCTATGTGGTGTTCAATACGCTTTTTGCCCTTACCACGCAAGATGAGCAGGTGCGCTGTTTCGAAAACGTAGCGCAACATCTGACGGCCAAGGGGGTGTTCGTTGTGGAAGCTTTTGTGCCAGACCCAGGGCGGCTCTACGTGGATGGTCAGAACATACGTACACTGCAGGTCACGACTGACGCCGTCCACCTGCAGGCGACGGTGCACGATCCCACGGCGCAGACGGTACAGTCCCAGCGCATTGTCATCAGCCAGGACGGTACGCGTTTGTATCCGGTTCACCTGCGCTATGCGTGGCCCAGCGAACTCGACCTCATGGCACGACTGGCCGGCCTTGAACTACGTGAGCGGTGGGGTGGGTGGGATCGCTCCGCCTTCACCGCGTCGAGTACGGACCACATCTCCGTGTACGCCCGCCGGCAGAGCCAGTGATTTCGCGGCGGCGGGTGCGAGTGCCGCAGGCGCGCAGTAGCTGTATGGGCTGCTCACTGACGCCGTGCGCGATGGGGTATGCGTTGTGCGAGGCGGCACAGCCAAAGTAGGCACAGACCCGATCCGCCACTTCTTGAGCGGTGAGCAAGCGGGCCGGCTCGACGATATTGCGCTTGCCGTGAACCCAGTGCGGCTCCATGCGATTGAGCCAGGGACTCTTGCTGGGCAGGTAGAAGGCAATGATGCGCACGCCCTTGCCTTGCTGCCTGACCGCTCGATTGTGTGCTCGAATCCAGGTGCGCACCGCTTTGCTGATGTGCCAGGAGGCGTTGTCCCAGATCATGATCAAGGCAGTCTTGCCGAGGTTTTGCAGCTTCTCACAGCACCAGGCCAGGTACTGTGTGGTGACGGGACTAACCGGACGGTGCGCAACGAAGCGCAGCTAGACCTGTTCGGGCAGGGTTTCAGGTGCGGCAGGACAAGCAACCAACAAGCCGTAGCAGGCCAGCGCCTTGGGATCCGGATCGTCCTTCGCCGTCGTCTGTGCCACCAGACGCAGCCCTGCGTCCTCCTCAGCCCAGGCATGCACGTTAGGCTGTGTCACTCGGCTCCACCAGACTTCATCCTGGAAGCCCAAGGCGTATTCTGCATGGTGCGCTGCGAGCGCAATCAGCCGGTCGCGGTCTCTTTTTTTGCGCATACGCCGGGTCAGGACTCGTGATCCATTGCTTGGCCCGCTGCCAACGCACGCCCAGCCGCTGTAATGTGATCCGCAAGTTGCGCGGACTCTGGTGTAACAACGCCCGCAGATGCTCAGCCGCAGCCGCATCGAAACCCCGCCCGACCGGGTGTGGCACGCTAGACCAGGTGTCAACGCACCCAAGCCACTGCGGTTGAAGGCATTGATCCCATTCAGGACTGTGTCGGTGTCACAATGTAACTCCGTCGCAATCTGCGAGGCGCGCTTGCCCTGCCCACTTGCCAACACTATCTGGCAGCGGCGCAACACGAACGCATCGCGCGCCTGCAGCCCCTCGTCACGCCAGCTTGCTCTTCTTCGCTCATTGTTCCTACGTATATCGGTGCCTTTCCCATGCACAGCACATTACAACACCGATGGCCTTATTTGCAACCGCACTTAGCGATGGGCCTGGTCGTCCGCTTTGAAGCAAACGAATAAGGCGGTCGGCCCTATAGCCCTGGCACGCTGGGCAGTGGTTATATCAGCTCCTTGTGTGCCACGGTGATGGCGACATTGCCCTTCTTGTGCCCCTGATCCACATAGCGGTGTGCCGCGACGATCTCTTCCAGCGGATAGCAGCGATCGATCACCGGCCTGATATGGCCTGCCTCGGCCAGCTCTTTGAGGAAGAGCAGGCCTTCCAGCGTTTCGCCGCCCGCAAGCGAATGAACATCAAGCTGGATGCCTGCCGGCTTGAGCGCCTTTTTCTCCTGCGCCAGCGAAATCTTGCTGACCGCGTCGAACACAACATCGTAGGTCTCACCACTTTCCGTGAAATCCTCTTTGCTGTAATCGATCACCTTGCCGGCACCCAGGGATTCCACCAGCGCCAGATTGGCGCTGCTGCATACCCCCGTGACTTCGGCCCCGCTGTACCGGGCAAGCTGCACCGCATACGTGCCCACTGCACCAGAGGCGCCGTAAATCAGGACCTTTTGCCCGGGCTGGATCTTGGCCTGGCGCAGAAACAGCAGTGCCATCATCCCCGCCCCGGGCAGGGCGGCGGCTTCCTCATGCGTCAGGTTGGAAGGCTTGCCGGCCACTATCCCGTCCTGCGGCAGGCATTTGTACTCGGCATAGCCGCCAAAGTTCACCGCAAACGTGGAGGCAAACACCTGGTCGCCGGGCTTGAAGCGCGTTACAGCCCTGCCTGCCGCTGCCACGTCCCCGGCCAGTTCCATGCCCAGGATAGATCTTTTTGGTCCTCGCACTCCCAGGTACAGGCGCGCGAACAGCCACTGCGCGCGTGGGACCGTAAAACTGCGCATGCGCGTGTCACCCTTGGTTACGGTGGTCGCATACACCTTTACCAGAATTTCATCGTCCTTGGGCACAGGTTTTGCCACCTCTGTGAGCTGCAGAACCTCTGGCGGCCCGTAGCGCGTGTAGACAATCGCTTTCATGGCTTTCCTCCTTCAAGCGTGCAGCCGGCGATCACGTTCCGGCCCCAACCACAGCGGCGCGGCATAGGCGACATTGTGCAAAATAATCCTGCTCGCAGCCTGCGGCAAATTGACGGTTGAAGCACACAAGCAAAGTATGTTACATTGGTCGCCTCTGGCATACTGCTGTAGACGCAATTGGGCAGTGCGGTCTCCGTTCTGAAATAAGGAGATAGGACATGAAAGTACGTTGGTTGAGCATTGCGCTCATATTTGCCCTGCTGATGGGGGCAGTCGCCGCGCCGGTTGGCGCCCAGAATCAAACTTCCGGCTTTGCGGTGCCCGTGGCAGGCGGCGCCCCCAATCTGCTGGGGGGCACAGACGCATTCAAGGGGACGCTGACGATCACGGGCTTTGACTGGCAGGATTCGAACCTGGTGGTTAACGCCGAACTCGACGGTTCCGTCTCGGACTTGGACAGCACCGTGATCGGAAACATCCGCAGGTTTGCCGCCAGCGCGCCCGTCCCAACCGTGCGGGCATCGTGCGAAAGGCTTGACCTGGAGTTGGGCAAGCTCGATGTGAAAGCGTCAGGGTTCGACATCAAGCTGGATCCGATCGCCATCGAAATTAGCATGAAGGATTATCCGGACAAGAAGCTTGGCAAGCTGCTGTGTAACCTGGCCAAAAAGCTGGAAAAGAACAGCCCGCCGCCCGCCATCGCCAATGAACTCGATCATATCTTCCGCGCCCTCCGCGGCTGAGCGAGCGAACCGCCTTCCACGCTGATCTCCATCCCTCCGCTGCATGCAACTTGGACGTTGCATGCAGCGGAGAAATAGATCCCGGGCAGAAAGAAGGGCGCGCAATGCCGCCGCAGCCAGGTGTAGCGGGCGTCAGGCTTCCACGGCGTAGATGATGCCATTGCCGCCGGGGAAGAGGAACTTGAAGTCCTGCCACCCGCCCAGGCCGATGACAGACGGGTTGGCCACGTCCCCCGTCCCGTTCTGGTTCTGATCCCGGTAGAACAGCAGCCTGCCCGCCTGGTCTACGGCGTAGATGATGCCATTGCCGCCGGAGAGGAGGAACTTGAAGTCCTGCCACCCGCCCAGGCCGATGACAGACGGGTTGGCCACGTCCCCCGTCCCGTTCTGGTTCTGATCCCGGTAGAACAGCAGCCTGCCCGCCTGGTCTACGGCGTAGATGATGCCATTGCCGCCGGAGAGGAGGAACTTGAAGTCCTGCCACCCGCCCAGGCCGATGACAGACGGGTTGGCCACGTCCCCCGTCCCGTTCTGGTTCTGATCCCGGTAGAACAGCAGCCTGCCCGCCTGGTCCACGGCGTAGATGATGCCATTGCCGCCGGAGAGGAGGAACTTGAAGTCCTGCCACCCGCCCAGGCCGATGACAGACGGGTTGGCCACGTCCCCCGTCCCGTTCTGGTTCTGATCCCGGTAGAACAGCAGCCTGCCCGCCTGGTCTACGGCGTAGATGATGCCATTGCCGCCGGAGAGGAGGAACTTGAAGTCCTGCCACCCGCCCAGGCCGATGACAGACGGGTTGGCCACGTCCCCCGTCCCGTTCTGGTTCTGATCCCGGTAGAACAGCAGCCTGCCCGCCTGGTCCGGCAGCGGTGTCGGTGTAACGGAATGAGGACCAGCGTACTGCCACAGGGGACCCCAATACGATTTGATCAATTCGTTCACGGCATCCTGACCCTCAACCAGGTAATTAAACTCAGAAAGAGAACCCGGATAGAGATTGTCCGATCCCACTACATACAACTCATCGTCGACAATCATGATTTTTGCATGATTACCTGGCGCCGACGGAACTTTGTCGTTCCATTTGCCGCTGGCGTTAAGCACAGCCCATGCCGCACTCCCAATTACCCCATGACTGGGCGGCGCTTCGCTCAGCGGTGGTTGTTTCAGGGTGGCCGTATACCCCTCCGGGCTGAGATTCGGCCACTTGTACGTCTTACCCTCGACTGTTTGACTGTCTGGTACGCGATCCGTAAAGTAGAACGGTGCTACCTGTAATCGTTTCAATGCGTCTGCACGCGCGCCGTCGCCATCATCCAACGGCGCGTCGGTGTTTGCATCGTGCGTCATGTAGTATTTAATTAGATCAAACGTGCGGGCAGCACCCGAACCAAACGAATATTGGTCCCCCTCTGCACCGGCGCCCGCATCCAAAGGCGAAACCACTACCTGGACCCTCAAATTCTTGTTGGCGAGCAATGCGGCCATCAGCCAATGACAGACAACGTGATCCGACCAATTCTTCTTCCATGCGCTGATAAGGTCCATTTGCGACATCCGAATGCTGCTTTTCGCATTCCTTATCAGCTGCTCCTTCATCACCTCAGACGCCTTTTGGTAATCAGTCTCCAAGTTGGGGCCGTTCCAGTATTTGCCTACTGACAACATGCGGGTTGCCAATTTGTAATCTTGAAACTTGTCGTATGTCTTGTACGTGATTCGCTCTTGGAACACCTCCTGTTGGAGATCTAGCAGTGTTTGCAGGTCTTGGGCGCGCATCCCTTCTGGCTCCACGCGGTCCCCGCCGATGGGCGCATCGTCAACCTCCTCCTGCATCCCAGCCGCATGCATGTGTACGATTGTTCTCTGGGAATCGTTCATATAGGCAGCGGCGCCTGGCTCACTCAACGGATCGGTTGGTTTGGCGCGATCCCTATCACCGTTTACCCAGGCCAATCTGCCGGCTTCCAAATATTCTTTCGTCAGCAGGTCCGTGCCACACTCCCACATCTTGTTCAAAAATAGTTGCGAGCCATGCGCTGCTTCTCCATGCACGACGACCGATACGTCATGGACAGGAGGGTAACTCGCGAACAGGTCCATATTTAGATTGTGCCCACCAACCAAGGCTTCCGTGCCGTCCACGACGATTATTTTCGCGTGATTCCACGTCATCTTGGTATCGTCGCTTGAGATAATGTTATCCCCAAAAACTTTGGTTTTGAGGGTAGACAGAATCCCCTCCTCAAGCCGATAAAATCTCCCCATCCATATTTCGGGCATCCTCTCCCAGAATTGCGACCGGACTCTCACCAATCGAATCAGGGCGGCCTTAAAATCTGTATAGTTCACAGGCTCGTTAAATAGGTGATCGGGATATAGGCTGAGCGGCGTCTGCCCAAATAGGAAGCGAAATTGGGTTGGCTGTGTTCTCCCCATAGTCTTGGTCAACGCCGTATCCATCGCTCCCAGAATCGGCCTGACCCAATCCGGGTCTGGACTATTCAGCGATGCCAAATCGCAGCGATAGCGTGATTTTTGCACGATCTCGACAATGGCTCTTTCAAATTCCGCTTGTCGTGCAAGGGCCCCTGGCATGATTTCTTTGCCAAATGGCTGGCCCCATACGTGTGGCGTATCTAGAATTCGCACATAGCTTGGTCCACTAAGATGATTGAAGTAGCTTTGCACACTTCGTTGTACATCGTCGATTTTACTCATCGTGTCTGCCTCGCGAGGATTCCTTAACCTGATCTATAAAAATTTCCATTTTACCCAGCCCGCATTTTCCCGCTCGTTCGTTACGGGATAGGCCAACTTGTAGGGAGGGTCCCCCACCACGTCATCCAGGTAGTAACTATTCAAGGGGTTTCTTCCGCTGATTGACGAAACTCGTCGCACATAAGGCCGGAGTGATAGGCCGCTTGTTCTCGTCGCGCCGCCACCCATGGCATCGAATTTTGCGTGATCCGTATGGATCTTCCTTCTCAGTTGTATGGCGTTTTCTTCGACCCCACACCTGGTCTGGAAGGTCGTTCCCCATTTCGTCAGGTAGGCTCTGGCAAGTTTGTAAACCAGCTGCGGGACCGGCGCGACACTCTCGCTGACATTGTTGGGATCGTATTGGCCATCACCGGTGGTGTTTCCTGCGACAGTACTATGCCTTCCGCGGCATGCATAGAGTTCGTAGCCTTGGGGTTGTGGTGCGTTGCTGGGGGCTAGCGGATCGGCTAGCTGGGAGTTGTCGGCGAGAATCTTCCACGAGTCCTCCCACCACTCGTACCACGGCCCCCCAAGTGTTATGTCTGCAGATTTGCCGCTCATCGGGCCATTGGGCCGTGGCACTAATGCCATGAAAAATTTGTCCGTACTAAGCTGGACAGATTGGTCCCATGCGTAGACTCCGACATAATTGGCGACGTTGGGGGGCAGTTGGGTCAGGATTCCATACCATTCTCCTGGCCCCGGAACCGGGTCAATCGCGAATATATTAACGGGGATGTCGCGGCGGCCGTAGGCATACAGATACCAGGCGGCCATGATACATTCGACTGCGCCGCGGCTGTGCCCGATAAAATTGTACTGCTGAGCCCCACTGGCGGCCGCCAGGTTTGCGCCATGCAGCGCCAGGGCAGTAGCGGCCCACCCACTTTTCTGGGCTGCCTCGGACAACTGGTTGCCGCCTGAGTATGATCGGACATAGCTGAGCAGGTCATCTGGCGCATTGAGCGGGCCATCAAAGCGGAGGGGCTCGCTGTTATCCCTTGGTTGGTGCCAGTCGTTTTCACCTACACCTCTGATGGTGACGCTTGGGTTTGTCGCGCCAAGGGTGCCGGAAATCTCCTTGTGAATCCGCACCGGGATATAACCCGTATCGTCACAGTAAATTCGCTTGTCACTTTCAGGGCGCGTCTCTTCTCCCTCGTCGCGTGTGCAGGCAGTTCCGGTAAAGCAAACGGTGTAGGTAGATAGGCCGTTTTCTACATCAGGCTCACCAATCGCTTCGCTCTTGAAACCGATAGGCCCCTCCCCTGCATACGTCATGGTGCCATTCAAGGTTTTACCATCATCGCTGGAGGTAACTGCAATGGCAACGACATGCTGGCCTCCCCGGGAACCAATCAGCCACGTTCCTCCCGGATGCCATGGGGCGAAACTTCCGCCCCACTGGTTCTCCACAATATAGGTGTTGCCTTGCGTCAGACTGGCTTTAAAGCCTATGGGGCCTTCTCCTTTGTAGGTCATGGTTCCCACCAAGGTTATGCCCCCATCATTTGAACTGATATCAAGTGCCACAACGCGCTGATCTGGTCGAGCGCCGATAATCCAAACTCCTCCTTCATGCCATGGGGCGAAACTTCCGCCCCATTGGTTTTGAACTTGATAAAGGTTTTGGGTATTTGACATGATTCTCTTCTCCAAGACGATGACAATTTGGATACTGGGGACGTGGCCAGGGCAACCGCATCTGTCCCCAAATGAAACCTATGCTTTCCATGCAACTACAAATACCTGAGTCACCGATTTTCTTACTCAGGCCCGCGTGCTTCCGGCGCTTGTCGACAACGCGCGCGCCTCTTGCAGTGGCAAGAGAGTGATAAGAGAACCTAAATTTGCGTGCTATGAAAAAGCAGGTTGCGGCAAGTGGAACACGTCTTCTGTGTCTGCCTTCGTCCACAGAACGTCAGGTGCAAACAGCACGGATAGCCACAGTGTGTAGCTTGGAATGCATGAGCTGCCTGGAAGGTAGGGCATTCATTAACCGGCAGAGCATGTAGACATTACTCCTATTTCGGTGGCGTGTCAACGTTGTGAATAACTTCACTTAAGGCTTTTTCATGTTGCAAGAGCGCCGATTAGTTGCCACAGGCTTTGCAGATTCGTGCGGCAGTAGCGGAAGCCGTTGGGCAGATAGGGTCAGGCGTATGCTGCCCGATATTCACGCCTCTCACCACCTGTCGAAGATCCCTCGTAGGGGCACGAGGTCCGGCGGGAATAACCTCGCCTCCGCGGCAATCGTTATTCCCGCCAGACCTCATGCCCCGGTTCAGGTGATGAGGAAATTCTGCATCATGCCCGTATCTTCATGCGGCAGGATGTGGCAGTGATAGACCGACTTGCCCCTGAAGTCCTTGAACTTCATGCGAATCACGACCTCGGAATCCTTGGGAATCCAGATGGTATCCTGAATGGTTCCCGGCGGCTGCTGGACGCCGGCAATCGAGATCACTTCGAAGTGGTTGACATGGATGTGGAACGGGTGGCCCTCCGTGCCGCCGTGATCCATGTCGGCGACCTTCAGGATCCACTCCTCGGCATCGCCGAGCGCGACCTCGTGCTGCACGCTGGCTTCGTCGTAAAGTTCTCCGTTGATCGTGAAGTCCAGGCCGACATAGGGATTTTGCGTGCCCGGGAACATGCCCGCAAACTCCAGCGTGCGCTGCTTGCTCACCTTGTCGATCAGCGGGTAGTAGCGCTTGGGCGTGGGCAGCGTGGTGGGCAGCGCCATGCTTTTGGCGGGGCCCTCCACGACGATCTCCGCAATCGTCTTGGCGGAGCTGGAGAGAAACTGCTGGTCCTGCTCCAATTCGCGAATGGCGTAGCGCCCCGGTTTTTGCGCCTGGATCAGGAATTCCGCCCGGTTGGCAGGCGCCAAGAGCACTTGCCCGTTGCCGCTTGTGCCCTCATAGACCGGAATGGTCCGCGGGGCAGGGAAGTTGATGCCGTCGAGTGCGATCAGATGCAGCTCGTGGCCGTCGACGACGATCGGCATCAGGTTGTCGGAGCAGCCGTTCAACATCCGGAAGCGCACCACCTCGCCCGGCGCCAGCTTGAACTGCTGCACCGGGAGCTGCGTCGGCGTGGGCACTGGCGTCTTGCCCGGCGGTGGATTGGCGTGCGTTTCCTGGAAGAATGTTTCGCCGTTGAGCAGGTAAAAGCGCTCGGCGTAATCGCCCGTGGTAAAGCCGCCTTTCAGGTCCGGCTGCGGCACGGCCTTCTGCGTTTGCGGGTCGTAGATGGTGATGTCGCCGCTGAACGACTGCCAGATGGCATTCTGCTTGGGCTCGTATGTCCAGACGCCGGCTTCGGTCTCGCTGGGGAAAAGACCGATATCCTGGATCGCCAGGATGATGTCGCGCGCCGCCTTGATTTCGGGCACCTCGTCGATGTCGCCCTTGACGACGATGGGGCCGGCCATGCCGCTGACGGCTTGCACGGCGGTGGATCCGTGGCGGTGCGGGTGGTACCAATAGAGCCCGGGTGGATGATCCGTGGGCAGCTCGAACACGTAGTCGTAGCTCGCGCCGGGCATGATGTGAATCATCGGCGCCTTGGGGTCAGCCGTTCCCAGCGGCTCGAACAAATGGGGCGCGACGTCGAGCCCGTGCACGTGCAGGTTGGTCGTGTTCAGCTCATGGGGAATGTTGTGGTCGCCCGTCCAGCCGCTGGAATCATAGGGGGTCAACGAGTTCTGCACGCGGATCCGCAGCGCCTCTCCTGGACGCGCGACAATCGTTGGCCCCGGCACCTGCCCGTTGTAGCTGCGCAGCTTCGCACTCAGGCCGTTCAGCGTCTTGTTATGCCACTTTGCTTCCAAAGTCTCGAAGCTGGCGCCGCCCTCGCCGCCGGCTGCGCCCGCCGGTCTTTTCACGGGCCTCGCACAGCCCGCGGCCAGCGCCGTCGCCATGGCGGCGGCCCCCAGCAAGAGAACTTCCCGTCGATTTACCGTGCCCGTTACCTTGGTCATCACTGTCGCCTTTCCCGATCGGTAGCTAAGCCTTGCTACTTGTCGCCTGCGTTCGGACAGACCGCCGGCAGCGTGTGCGGATTCATGTAGGTCGCGTATTGCGCAAATGCCACCGCCATCTGCAGCGACGAGTCGAGCGGTATAGCGTCGTTGAACTCTCCGCTTGGGTAGGGGTCTGGGTACTTGTAGTCCGAGAAATAGGCGGCGTTCGCCGCGTTGTTGGCCGTGCATATGCCGTCGAAGTGAAAGATGGCCGGGATCGTTTCCCCCTGCAGATTCAGATAGGGCGGTTCGGCGGCATACGCGCCCATATGGCATGACACGCAGCTCGAGTTGGCTTGGTCGACGGTACCGGCCAGGCGTTGCTGGCAGCCATAGTGTTCGGGGATGCTCACCGGTGCCAAAATCGTCTCATGCAGGGGCTTACTTTCCGCTTCGGGTACGGCAGGGAACGTTTGCCCGTCGCTGCCGAACTGCACGCCCAAGGGCGTGAGACGATCCAGGACGGTGGCGCCCGGCAGGTTGCCGTCGTACGCCAGCGTGCTGTAGACCCAGCGCGTCGGCGAACGCGCATCCACCACCGCGATGTCGACCTGCACCAGGTGCACGGTGCGCACAGCGCGCTCGCAGGTTGCGTATTCCGTCGGGCTCAGCTGCTTGTGCCCGTTCGCCTGCCAGCTGGTCGATCCTTTCAGGTAAGGAACTGTCGTTTCGTCAGCGGTGGTGTTCAGCACCTTGATCACGACCGTGCCGTCCGGGAACGGCATGCCGCGGGCGAAGTTCTTGCCATCCTCGCTGTAGGTGGCCGGCGCGCCGGAGGCGGGAAACGCCTGCCCGATCGACCAGGCGCCGCACGGGTTGTACATTCCCACTGACCAGGTTTCATACACGGGCGGGTTGGGCGGGTCGCCAGGGAAATCGTTCAGAATGCTTTTGCCGCTGCCGCGGCCGTCGTCGCGAAACGACGGTAGCGCGGTCGACAGCTCGTTGGTCAAGCCGTGCACAAACTCGCGCCCGCGCTCGCCGTCGTAGGCCATCCAGGGCACGTGATACCAGCGGGTCTGCCCGTTCACCTTCGTGCTCCAGCCGCTCTGGTCGGGCAGGTTCGGATCCTGGCCTTCCTTGACGTAGTCGATGATGTCCTGGATATAAGGCGCCCAGTCCTCCCACTGCGGGTCGGGATCCTGAAAATTCACTTCGCGCTTCAGCCACGGCGCATCACAGTTTGGCTTGGTCTTGGGATAGTTGTCGTTCAACTGAAAGACGGGGCCGCGCCAGCCGGCCGGTGGTGTATCGACACTGTTGCGAAACGCAGCACGTGCGGTCGCCCCTCCCCTTGCTTGGGGCGCCGCGCAAGACACTAGGAACAAGACGGCCGGCAGGGCCAGCAGCAGGGCTTGATAACGCTTCACACGCAGCATGATAGGTATCTCCTTCACTCAGGTCAGTCGGCGATCAAATCCTTCTCGGTCACGTCACAGGCCAGCCGCACCTCTTGCACCGTGGCCGGCGCGTCGAAGCGGAAAAGCGGGTTCAGGTTGCGCTCGCTGCGGGAGGCGCGGATGGCGGCCTTGATGGCAAAGAAAACACTGTTGGCGAGCACGAGCGGCGGCTCGCCGACTTCCTTGGCGGAGAAAATTTCGTTGGCATCCTCGGGGACGTCCTGCGCTTTTTCGCCCCGGGGGAACAGGTAGGTGTTCATCTCCAGCGGAATGGTCGTCACCGCGGGGATTTTGTAGCGCCAGGTGTTGTCGGCGTTGAGCCGGCCCTTGTTCTCGCCCTCGGGTTCAAAGACCAGCTTCTCGGTCAAGAGATAGCCGATGCCCTGCACGAATGCCCCCTCGACCTGGCCGATGTCAATGGCGGGGTTCATGCTCCAGCCCATATCGTAGACGATGTCGGAACTGATGAGCTTCACCTCGCCCGTGAGCACGTCCACCTCGGCGACCGAGCACGCGGCCGAATAGGTGAAGCCGACAAAGGAATCGACACCGCCGCCGAGCGTTGCATTCTTGAGCCGCTCGATGCCCGGAATGTCCGGCTGCTCCTGCTCGGGTTTGAATGTCATCGCCGGCGCCGGCACCTCGCCGCCACGGATCTTGGCGGTGAAGGAGGTGATGAGGTTGACGCGCCTGGCGTAGGCGAGCTGGACCAGGAACTGCCAGATCAGCCCCGTGCGCCCGTCGGGGAGTACGACCTCCGCTCCCCAACCTTGCGCCTGGCTCGCGTCCTGCTGCCTGCAGCCGTTGTTCCTGTCGTCGTTCTTGCCCTCGTTGGGAAAGCCGTGGTTCCAGAAGTCGATACCCTGGTTTTTGCACCACTCATTGCCATTGTCCTTTAGCAGCTTGTAGCCAAACTCCATCAGCCGCGCCCGCAGCTGCTCGCATGTCTGCTTCACCGCCTCGGCAGCGTAGGGCGTGCCGGTCGACCCGCCCGTGCTGGTCGGGTTGGGCGTGATGCTGGTGTTGACGTTGTCGATAAAGATCAGTGCCATCGGTATGCCGAGGACATAGGCGGCGACCTGCCGCGCCTGTGTGGCGAGCCCTTGCCCGATCTCGACGCCGGACTGGTGGATGACGATCGTGCCGTCGGCCTGGTTGACGGCTGCCACCACTGCCGCCTGCTCCAGCTGCAGCAGGTTGTAGCCCGAGCCATACTTTACCGGAATGATGGCGATGCCGCGCTTGACCCACTTGTTCTGCCGGTTGAATTCGTCGACCGCCGCCCGCTTCTCAGCATAGTGGGAGACCTGTTTCACATATTCCCAGACCTGCTTCATATAGCAGTAGGAAAGCGCCTGGCCAAACGGCGTGACGTCGCCGCGGTCGTAGAGATTCTTCTCGCGCAGCTCCTCGGGCAGCAGGCCCAGGGCGACGGCGGCATCGTCGATTGCGTTTTCGACAATGTTCGTGCCCTGCACGTCGCCGAACGAACGCATGGCCGTGCTCGGCGCGCTGTTTGTCCGGCAGACGTCGATCTGGCTTTCGAAATTGGCAATGCGATAGGCGTTGTCCGTGCGCAGCTGGACGCAGTTCGAGACGATAAACGAGCAGTCATAGAACGCGCCCCCGTCACCCCACATTTTTACCTGGAAGCCGCGAATGATGCCCCGGTCTTGTGGGCGCACGGCGCCGGTATCGACGGCGATCTGGTACTGGCCGTAATAGGCGTGGCGCTTGCCGATCATGGCCGTGTCCTCGGCGCGCGGAACCGCGACGCGCACGGGCCGCTTGGTGGCCTTGGCGGCGACGGCGGTGGCGCCGGTGACGAAGCGCGCCTGCTCGGTCTTGCCCCCAAACCCGCCGCCGACCGGCGCCACGTTGACCTCCACCTGGTGATACTGCAGCCCCAGCGCCATCGCAATCGTCTGGTGCATCTCCATCGGGCTCTGCGTCGACGGCCGCACCAGGATCCGGCCCTCGTCGCCGGGAATGGCGACGCACGCCTGCGTTTCCATGTAAAAATGTACCTGTCCCCCATTGAGTTGCGAGGACTCGACGACAAGGCACGGCGCCGCGCCGACCGTCGCCCGCCGCGGGCTGCGAATTGCGCGATCGAGGGGATTCTTCTCCCGCACCCAGTCAAACTGGCTGCCGGGCCGGATGACCTTCCAGATGTGCGACACATAGGGGACCGCCGCCGGTGCATCGGGGAAAATGCTGCCTTTTGCGATCGCGTCCAGCAAACCGACGATCGGCTCGCTCCACTTTCCGGTCCATGGTTCCCTGGGCGGCGCATAGGCGACGCAGTTTTCCGTCACATACGCCGCGATCCGGATCGCCTCTTGCTCGGTGGTGGCCAGCACCATCGCGATCGACTGGCCGACATAGCTGACCATCTCGACGGCAAAGAGCGGCTGGTCCAGCCCCATCCCTTGCAGGTTGATGCCGCCGTTCTTGATGTTCTCCTGCGTGATGAGGTCGATAAACGATCCCGGCGCATAGCTGCTCAGATGCGCCCGCAAGTCCCCTGGCGAAACCCCTGCGCCGCCCGACGCGCTGGCGTTGCGGGGGATCACGAAGCGGTAGTTGGCCAGCGCGCGCCGGCTTTGCACGAAGGCGCCGTTGGCCGTGAGCGGCGGCACGGCGAGCTCGTGCGTGTAGTGGAGCTGGCCCGATGTCTGATACATCGCAGTGCTCTTGATATAGGGTTGGGCGACGGGCGCCTTGAACGCCTGCGTATCGTACTTCTGCTTGCCCGTGCTGACCGGCCAGTTCCCCCACTTGACCTCGCCGCTGGACTTGACGTTCGGCGGCACCGCGCCGCCCCTCGCCACGAGCGCGTTGACGATTGCCTTGTAGAGGAAGCCTACCGCAAGCTGGATGCGATATTCGTCGCTGAAACCCTCGTCAGGCACTACCGCCATCCGCTTGCGCCAGCGTTTCAACTCGTCGCGCACCTCCCTGGCCAGGAGATTCGCCAGCGCGCCGGCGCCCGCCAGCGTCAGCTCCTGGTTTGCCAGCGCGGCTTCTGTTCTGCGGGCGTGCCACGGATAGGGCGCGATGCCGCCGAACACGAGCGCCGCCGCTGTGACGTTGCACTTGTCTGCGAACATGAAGCGCGTCGTCGCATTGACGATGCTGTGCGCGTTGACTTCGCGCAGCGCGACCTTCTGCGCCAGCACGATCTCCTGCGCATTGCCCAACGGCAGCGCGTAGGTGAGGATCACGATGCGGTCGGCGAGCGACTGGTCCCTCCGCACCGCAGCGACGAGTTCGGCGGCGGTCGCGGTAACAGGCTTAAAGCGGCCGCTGGGTGCCAGCACGAGATAGGTAATCTTCGCCTCGACTGCCACCAGGGCGGTGAACAAATCCGACGGGAACGGCGCGCCCGTGCCGGCGGCAATATGCTTCAGGACGAGCATCGTGTTGCCGCCCAGCGAGGCGGCGTTGCGGACGATGCGGCCTGCCGTACGGCGCGCCATGAAATCCAGCGCAGCGAGCGTGCTGCTTTGGCCGGACTGCATCTGCGCGGCGAGCAGGTCGATGAGGTCGTTGTAGGTCGTGCCCGCCGCGACGACGAGTTCAGCGCCGCTCACATCGCCGACTGCGTGCAGTTCGGGTATCAACCGGATGTCGACGTAAAGCCTGGTCGCGGGAAACTCATCCTTGTAGACGCCATAGGAGGTGTTGCCGTGGACGAGCCGGATCTTCTCGCTGCGCTGGGCGGCCATAAGCTGCGCCAGTTCAGCCAGCGAGGTTGGCGTGCGCCATCTCTGGCGGCCATGTTCGGTCGCCACCGGCGCGACCGGGAGGCGCGGCGCCTGTGGAAAAGGAATCACGACGTCGGCCGGCAGCTGTGCGGCGCCGGTGCTGTCCTCGCAGCACGGCATGCGATCTTGCTCGTCAGCCGCATCCCAGTCAGAGGCGAACGTTTTCATGCCTGTCAGGATCGCGCGGTAGCCGGTGCAGCGGCAGAGATTGCCGTCGAACGCCTCCTCGATCTCTTTTTTCGTGGCGTGGGGATGGTTGACGATGAATTCGGACATGTTCATGACAAAGCCGACACTGCAGTAGCCGCACTGGCTGCCGTTGTTCAGGGCAAGCCGGTAGGCCACGGGATTCATGCCGGCATGGGACAGTTCCGACGGATGATCGGCAACTTGATCGACAAGCTGCAGGGCCATGCTTCTGCGCTGTTCCGCCTGCTGCTCGCTTACCGCGGCGAGCACAGCTGTGCGTTTCTTTTCGGCCGCCGCGCTGGCAGCTTCGAACACGGGTGAAAAGTGTTCGCCGAGCGGCGCCGCGCTGCGCGACGCATTGAGCGTATGCTGCAAAAACTCTGGGTCGGGTTTGCGCACCGCGCCGGTGCCCTCGACCGTCGTGACCACGAGCCCGCTCAGGGCACAGACCGGCCGCAGGCACGCGTTGATCGCACGATGCTCGGGCTTCTGCTGCTTGTCGTTCCAGCGCGACAGAATCACCGTGCAGCCGCCGCAGCCGCCCTCGCCGCACGGCTTCTTGGGGCCGGCGAGCGCCACGCCCGGCGAGCGCAGATAATCGATCAGCAGCAGATCGGGCGCGGGGTTCTCGATTGTTACGGCCTTGCCATTGAGATAAAACGAAACGTTGTGGGTGTTGGTCATGGATGCATTTTCCTGACGGAAGCGCACACGCTCACGTGCGCGTCAAGGCGACGATCATTTTTGCACGGCGGATGTTGGTGCTATGGCTGCGGTCGCTGCTGGCGCAGACCATAGATAATGCAGTTGAAGCAGGAAAGAAGTGCAGGGCGCTAGCGATAGTACATGAGTCCTAATGGAAAGTCAACAGCCATTTTTGTGCTTCGGAATGAGGTCTACTGGGGAATCTGGCCGACGCGATGCGCAGCTTTGGGTCGGCCGCCCGACGCTGCAGTACGCGCATCGGGCGGAGACCGGGTAAGCCCAGCGCGTGAGCCGCCGGCGGGAAGGGGGAACAAAAGTGAGAGGGTAAGAAGTTCGCTTGCCCTCTCACTTTTCCGCAAGAGTTGCTGTGGCGGAAACTCCCGCCGCTGCGCCGTAGGCCTCGCTGCCGTCCCGAGCAACCGTCAAGGCAAAGCCACGTGCGGTGCCTTGCAGCGTACGTTCGAACAGCTCGATATCCAGTTTATTGTCTGCGACGAGGAGAAGGGAGATCAGCGCATTCAGCATAGAATGCTACCCTCGCATATTGGTGGCGGTTTGTCTACCGGGAAGGTGGCCGCTCACGGCCCGGGATTCCCCCGGGTGGCGTTATTCCGGCTCTTGATCGGGGTGCAGCCAACCCTGGGCCAGGGCGTAGCGCACGATGTCAGTGCGGCTGCGCAGCTGCAGCTTTTCGGCAGCCTGCGCCTTATAATACTCCACGGTCTTCACGCTGATGCCAAACTGCGCTCCGATCTCCTTGTTGCTGCGACCCCAGGCGATCAGCCGCAGCACGTCCCGCTCGCGCCCGGTCAGCTCGCCAAGCGCGGGCTGTGCGCCGGCGGGATTCCCGCCGCGGTTGACCACGTTCTCCACCAGGCTGCCCGCCAGCACGGGATCGATATAGGCGCCGCCCCCTGCGACCACGCGAATGGCGTTGAGCAAGGTGCTGGCGTCCGCATTCTTCACGATATAGCCGCTGGCTCCCGCCTGGAGCATGCGGCGCAAGTAGATGGGGGCGTCGTGGCGGGTAAATGCCAGCACCCGCACCGCCGGCAGCTGCTGCCGGATCGCCGCCGTCGCCTCGGCCCCGCCCAGGTCCGGCAGCGTAACGTCCATCAGCACCACGTCGGGGCGGCAAGACTGCGCCTGCTCTATGGCCGCGCGCCCGCTGCCTGCCTGGCCGGCGACCTCCATATCGGACTGGCTGTTCACCGCCATCTGCAGACCTGCGCGCAGCATGGCATGGTCGTCCACCAGCAAGACACGTATTTTGCTCACGCGCTCGTCCTCCTTCGGCCCGTTTGCGATCGGGATCTGCACATAGAGCGTCGTGCCGGTGCCAGGAGCACTCTCGACCTCCAACTGGCCGCCCGCCAACGCCGCCCGCTCCTGGATTCCGACCAGACCCAGCCGCCTGCCCTCCTCGCCCTGTCCGGCGACCGCGTCTGGATCAAAACCCCTGCCGTTATCTTCGACAATGACGCGCAGGTCGGCGCGGTTGCGCTCGAGGACGATGCTCACGGCTGCAGCCTGGGCGTGCTTGAGGATATTGGTGAGCGCCTCCTGCACGATGCGATAGACGGCCGTCTCGATCGCAAAAGGCAGGCGCTCGGTGTCCAGCCCGCTGGCATAGACGTCGGCCGGGATGCCCGTGGTCTGCGTCCAGGCTGCGGCGTAGCGCCGGATCGCCTCGGGCAGCCCAAAGTCGTCCAGCGCCGGCGGCCGCAGCTCCATGGTCAGGCGGTCGAGTTCGCCCTCGATCTGCCCCAGCAGCTCGCGCAGCTGGCGCATGTCGGCCTGGACCTGGGGGTGGCTGGCGTTAGCCTGCTCTACTGTCCAAAAGCGCAGGTTGAGAGCACTGAGAAACTGCCCCAGCGAGTCGTGCAGTTCGCGCGCGATGCGGCGCCGCTCGTCCTCCTGGGCCATGACCAGGCGCTGCAGAAGCTCCTGGCGCGTGGTGCTGAGCTGCTGCAGCTCGGCGGTGCGCTGCTGCACCCGCGATTCGAGTTCGGCGTGCGCCCGCTGCAAGGCTGCCTCGGCTTGTTTGCGCTGGGTAATATCGCTGACGATCACGACCAGCTTGCCGCTGCCTTTTTCCCCCACGGGAGAATAGTGGGTCTGAAGCCATTTGCCGATCGGCGCGGCATATTCCTCCAGGTTGACGGATTCGCCCCCAAAGCCAACACTGCCGACCGTCTCGAACCACACTTCTTCCAGACTGGGAATCACGGCGCGGGCTGTGCGACCTACGATGGCCTGCTTGGGCATCCCTATCAACCGTTCGAAGGCCGGATTCACGTCCGAGTAAAGAAAATCCAGCGTGCCGTCAGCGCGCCGCAGGGCTTCGCCGAGCAGAAAGGCTTCGTCCATCGACGTAAAGAGGATGCGGTACTTCTCTTCCGACAGGCGCAAGGACTCCTCGGCGCGCTTGCGTTCGGTTATGTCGACGACCGTGCCAAACATGGGCGCGGCCTCTGGCGGCGTCCCGGCGAAGTAAACCTGCCCGGATACGGTGAGCCAGCGCTGCGCGCCGTCCGCCAGCAGTATACGGATGTCCGTGTGCAGCTTGCCGTCACTCTGCGGGTCGCAGGCGCTCGTCGCGATCGTCGCTCTCGGCTCGATCCTGGTGCCCATGTTCGTGCTGTACTGTCATACGGACCCTCGCCGTTACCGCTGTTCACCGCCATGTACGCGAACGCTAATTACCGATTATATGCGTATATCTATTCCCTGTACACTTCTCGGCAGTGCATCACTGCCTGCTGCCGGCCTGCCAATCCATCTGCCTCCGATGGTGATCTGCTGGCCGTGTGTCTGCTGTTGTTCTTGTGGGTAGTCGTGGCTGCGCTACTTGCCTGGCTGATACGCCGTGGCAAGCCCGGGGACGAGCAACTGCAGCGGCGGGCGATCTGGGCCTGTCGCCTGGCTGGCACCGCCGTCGCGCTCAATCTGCTCTTTCTACTGGGGGTATGTTGCCATCCTGCTGGTTGCACCCGAGAGCATCGCCCCCGGCCAGGTGGCACTGCTCGGCATTGTGCTCACCCTGCCGATGGTGGTCGAACTGTTCGCGTTTGCCAGGTTCCTGAACCAATGGAACTTATTGGGCTGGCGCTTTTAGGCGCGCGGCCCTTGCATAAACATCCAGCGGTGGCCTTCGAGGTCTTCGGCGCGGTAGCGGCGCGCCGGAAAACCGTCCTCCAATTCGGACAAGATCGCAGCGCCCGCCGCCCGCGCCTGGGCATAATGCGCGTCGACATCTTCCACATACACCAGCACGCCGTCGATGATCCACGGCACCTCCGACCAGGCACGCGCCCGCTCGCAGTGTTCCCGATGGTGCTTCGGGCTTTCATAGAGCGGCGTGGCCGTGCCCAACATGATGCGCCCGTTGCCCCCAGCGCCGGCCGCCATCTCGCCGTGCGCCAGCAGTCCGTCTTCGCCCATCATGCGCGCCAGTTCGCGGAAGCCAAACGCCTTGGCCAGCCAATCCATGGCTGCCGGCCCATCCTCATAGTCCAACATCGGAATGACTTGGGCATAATTCTCGTCTGACATCTAGATTTCCTCCTATCGCAGCCCGCCCGCCATGATCTGTAGATGCAAGCATCGCCCGGCTTGGCGCGACCTGCAAGACTACCAGTCCAACTCGGCACGGATAAATGCCTGAATACCCGCCTCCCCTGTCAACTGCAGCCAGATAGGTCCGGCCTCCGATTCCACTCGGATCGTGAAGGTAAAGAAAGGGCAGCAAAGCCGCTCGTTCGCCACAAAGTCGACCAGCAGTTGTCCTCCCTGGGTTCTACCCCTTCACCCCCACCACCGAGAACAGCCGCGCCTCGGCCGTCGCGGGCGCAAACGAAAATCCCTCGTACACCTGGATCTCGTCGAACCCTACCTCTCGGTACAGCGCCACTGCCTGCTCCTGCGTGTACCAGCGACCCTCGGGCGATTGGTGCTGCTCTTCCGTCTCGATGATCTGTCCGTCCACCTCCACCTCATAGCGGTTCTCCGAGCCCCACAGTTGCTGTTCGGGGTCGTGTGTCTCGCGCGTCCAACGGCGCACGATCGCGCCATCTTCTGGGCGCACCTTCTCAAACACGAGCCCCCAGCCGGTCTGCAGCGGGTCGCCCGGCCGCCAGTCAAAGGAGAAGGGGCTGACGAAAACGCCGCCATGCTCCAAGTGGTCGTAGCAGTGTGCGAGCATCTGCCTGGCCGTACCGGGGGCCGTCATCAGCTGGAGTACGCTCGAAGGGGCCAGGATCGTACGATACTGCCGCGGCAGCTCATCGCGCAGGATGTCCAGCAGGTAGATGCCCGGCGTCACACCCAGCTTCTGGGCCTTGCCCCGGCAGATCTCCAGCATCTCGGGTGAGTTGTCGATGCCGTCCACGTCGACGCCCAGGGTGGCATAGTCCAACACCAACCGGCCCGTCCCGCAGCCGATATCCAGTACGGGCTCGCCGTATGTGCGCACCAGCTCCAGAAAAAAGTGCCGGTCGGCCCAATCCGCCGTGTCGTCACGCCACAGGTCCCACGTGGACGCGAGCATGCCATAATATTCATAGCCGGGGTTCGTCATCATCGCCTGCCCTTTGTGTATATGTCTGCAAAAAACGAGAACGCCATCATAGGCGATCTAATCGCCATAGGCAAGGCAAATACCCTGTCGCACAACCCGTGCCCCCTCCTCAGCACACGGCGATAGAAAATTGACGAACCACGATCTTCGAGCCTATAGTAGTGCTGCCGGTGATATGGCCTGCATCTACTTTCCATCGCCTGCCACCCCCCTTCCGCTGGCCAGATAGCGCACAAGTTCCATGAAAAACTATCGCATTCTGCTCGTCGTCAACTGCCTTTTCTTTGGTGCGGTCGGCATTATGATGCCGCTGCAATCCCTCTATCTGCAGGAATTGGGGGCCGATCTGGCCCTCATTTCCATCATCCTTACCAGCAGCGTCGTCGTGGCGCTGGGCGGCAACTTTGCCTGGGGCTGGCTGGCCGACCGCACCGGGCGGCGCAAGCCGTTCTATATCGCCGGGCTGGCGGGGGCGGCGGCCGGCTACCTGTGGCTGAGCTGGGCCCCGAGTGTCGCCGTGGCCTGGCCGGCGGTTCTGCTTAACGGCTTGGGCTTTGCCGCCGTCTTCACACTTGGGTTAACCCTGGCCGGCGACAGCCTCGACACATCCAGCCGCAAGGGGCGCGGCATCGGCCTCTACCGCGGGCTGGGTTCGCTGGCCTGGGCCGCCGGCGCGTTCGGCGGCGGCCGCATCGCCGACCTGTTCTCAATCTCGGCCGCCTTCCTTGTCTGCAGCGCCCTGTTCGCCGCCGCTGCGGTCGTCGCGCTGCTGCTGCGCGACGTCAAAGTGACAGCACCGGCGGCCGCACCAGCGTTGCGCCCCGCGCCTGCGGATATTCGACCTTTGGGTGGGCTGCCGCTGCTCTATCTCGCCGGCGTGATGATCTGGACCGCAGTCGACTACGCTTCGAGCACGATGTGGCCGAACTATATGGCCTCATTTGGCTACAGCAAGACAGCGATCGGGAGCTTGTGGTCGCTGGCCGCCTTCTTTGAGATGCCAGCCATGGTCGTCTTTGGCGGGCTGTCCGACGTCATGGGGCGCACCATCATGCTGATAGCCGGCGGCTTTAGCATTGCGCTGGTGCAGATTGGCTACATCTTGTTTGTGCAGAGCCTGCCTCTCCTGCTGGGCATCCAGGTGGTGCGTGGCCTCGGCCTGGGAAGCTACACGTCGGCCGCCATGACCTATGCGGCCGAGCATGGCACCCAGGAAACCCGCGGCAGCAACAGCGGGCTCTTCTTCGCCACCAGCAGCGCCGGCCAGCTCGCCGGCACCCTGCTCGGCGGCACCATGGCACAGGCCTTCGGCTTCACCGCACTCTACCTGACCTGCGCCGCGCTCGCTACCTGTGCCGGCATCTGTTTCCTGGCCCTGCGCCGCAGTGGCGAGACCCCACCGCGGCAGGTTCATACTTCCCATTGTTCCGATCCCCCACTATAACCATCCGAATCAGCCGCAGGTTGGGCCTGCGCCAGCATGCCTCGGACGTCCAGATCGTGCAAGAGGCGCCGCGCCGCTGTCCGCGTGGCCGCCGCCGTAGCCTGGTCGTCTGCGACGTGGACAAGGAGGGTATACGCTTGGGGTAGATCGCAACGTGCCAGGCAAACTTGTGCCAGCCCAAACAGTGCATCCTGGAGTGCCCACACAGGACAATGCGGCGCCTGCTGCCGCGCCTGCTGATAATACTGCTGCGCCAGCTCCCAGTCCCCGCGTGCCTGCGCCGCCATCCCCAGGCTGTTCAGCACGGTGGCCAGGTGGATATAAGGGACCCCGCCGTTGCGGGTGGCGGCATCCAGTGCTTCCTCACAATACGCCTGCGCCTCGGCCATCTGGCCCCGCGCGAGCGCTACCCGACCCAAATGTGCGGCCGCTAGTACGTGTATGTGGCGGTGGCCGCTCTGGCGTGCTGCCGCGAGGCTTTGCTGCAGGTAAGCTGCAGCCACGGTCCATTGGCCTTGGGCCGCCATTGCCATGCCGAGCGTCATTTGGCCGGAGGCAATGCCAATCTGATCGCCAAATGCCTGGCTGTAGGCAAGACCGCGCCGCGCCAGGTCGACTGCGTCGGGAGCCCTGCCCAGCGTGACACAAGCCCGCGCATACTCGTAGAGATTGAAGGCACAAAAGCGCTGCTCGCCCATCTCCTCACGCAAGGCAATGGCTTTCTGCCACAGCGTCTCGGCCTCGCCGTAGTTCGCCTGAAAGGCGGCGCAGCGCGCAAGACCGGCATAGGCGTGCGCCAGCCAGAACTTGCGCCCGATCTCGTGGCCGTACAGCGTGAAGTCGACGGGCATACGCTCGAGTTCGTTTACAAACGCCGACACGCGCTGCCTGGCTTCTTCGATGTTGCCGGCCGCAAACATGGTCCATGTCAGCAGCCAGTCGCTCAGCAACAGCAGCTCCGCGCGCGCATCGCCTTCCTCCAAGCCCGCAGCCACCGTGTGACAGCGCTGCGCCGCCAGCCTGGCCGGTTCGACCAACCCCAGGTCCAGCGACTGAAAACCCTGTGCATATTCCAGCCAGGCCAGGACGACACGTGCGCCGCTGGCCTGTACGGGTGGCGTCGTGGGCGAGCCGATGATGGTTTCGAGCGTGGCGATGACCGGGGCATAGCTCTGAATGGCAAAGTGAAACCAGCCCAGCATATCGCCGATAAAGTAGAAGCTGAGCGCCATGTCGCGCGCCATTGCCATCTGTCCGTGCTCGACGCCCCACTGCCAGGCCGCCTGCAAGTTGCCGAATTCTGCCATCATGCCCGCCATCACGTCCTTGTGATAGTTCATGCGTCGCGATTGCCGGCTGAGAAACTCGCCGAAGTAGGCGCAGTGTCTTCCGCGCGCCTCCTCGGCGTAATCCGGCGCAGCACCAGCTGCCCCGTCCGCTGCCACTTCTGCCAGGCGCGCTGCACAGTACTGGCGCACGAGTTCATGGACCTCGTAGCGCCCGTCTCTGCCCAGGCGCAGCCATGACGCATCGACCAGGTGGCCGAGATCGGTCACCCTGGCGCCCGTTACCTGGCAGGCGGCCTCCTGCGTCGCCCCACCGCGAAAGACGGACAGCCCGCGTAGGATCGCCTGCTCGCGGGCCGGCAGCAGCTGCCACGACTGGTCAAACACGGCTGTGATGCTGCGGTGGCGCGGTGGCACATCGCGCAGCGGCGTTTCGAGCTGCTGTAGCCCACTGGCCACTTCCGCCGCCAAGGCACGCAGCGATAGGCTGCGGATCCACGATGCCGCCAGTTCGATCGCCAGCGGCATGCCTTCCAGGCGGCGGCAGATCTGCGCGACCAGCTGCGTCTCTTCTGCGTCCGGTACGAAGTCGGGCTGTAGCCGGCGCACACACTGGAGAAAGAGCCGCGTGGCGTCGAACGCGGCAAGATCGGGGATCGGCTCCGCACTTGGGGGCAGCGCGTTGGGCAGGCGCACCCCATCGGGCCGCAGCTCGCCCGGCGCGGCGCCGGGCGGCGGCAGTTCCATGCCTCCCAGAGGGCTCAGCCACTCCTCGCGCAGATTGAGACGGGCGCGCGAGGTCACCAGGATCTTCAGCCCTGGCCCAGCGCCCAACATCTCCAGCACCAGGCCGGCCCCATCGAGCAAGTGCTCGAAGTTGTCCAGCACCAGCAGCATCTGCTTTCCGGCCAGGTATGCCAGCAGCCGTTGACGTGCGTCGGCCGCACCGGACCCAGGCACGTCGAGCCGTTTCAACAGCACGATCGGCAGCACGGCGGCTGCGTTGGCCGGGGCAAGGTCGACAAACCAGGCGCCGTCACGGAAGCGGCCTGCTTCGCTCTGGGCGATCTCCACGGCCACGCGTGTCTTGCCGATGCCGCCTGGGCCCACGATGGTGAGCAGCCGGCACTCCGCTTGTGCCAGGGCCTGGGCAACCTGGGCCAGCTCGCGCGTGCGGCCGACCAGCGGCGTTGCCTCCACCGGCAGGTTATGCGCGCCGCCACGATCGGCCCGCTGCGGTGGCACAACGTTCGTGCCCAGGTTGTTCGCGTCCTGGCCGGGAAATGGGCCAAGGTCGCTTGCGCCGGCGCGAATGCGTTGGGTCAGGGCGAGGGTGGCCTCTTGCGGTTGCACCCCGAACTCGTCGGCAAGCACGCGCACACAGGCTTCGAATTGATGCAGCGCGGCGCAACGCGCCCCGCTCTGTGCCAGCAGCCAGATCAACTGGCGGTGCACGTCTTCGTTCCACGGCTCCAATTCAAGCAGGCGCTGCGTCCAGTGGGCAGCCTGGGCATAGTTGCCCTGTTCAACGCAGCAGCGCACGAGACGCGCAAAGACCTGCGCTGCCTGGTAGTCGAAACGCTCACGCTGCAGCACGAGCCATGCCTCGAACTCCGGGCTGTCGTCCAGGCTGAACCCCTGCAGAAACTGCCCCTGGTAAAGCTCTACTGCCTGGCGGCACGCGGCTGCGCCTGCAGCCAGTTGCACAGCAAAACGCGCCACGTCGACAAAGACGTCGGCATTCAGGTCGAATTGCAGTGTCTCGCGTGTGACCAGCAGGCAAGGCCGCGCGGTCGCATGGTCCCCGATCGCGCTGCGCAGGTCGGCTAACGTGTGGCGCAGGTCGGCAAGCGCCGCCCCCTGCGGCCGTTCTGGCCACAGTAGTTCCGCCAGGACCTCGCGCGTATGTGGGTGCCTGTATTCCGTGGCGAGGTAGGCCAGTAAGGCGCGCGTCTTGGCCGACTCAAAGCCCATGATCGGCTTGCCGTCGAGCAGAGCCTGAAAAGGACCAAGGAGACAAAGGCAGAAACGCTCCATCTGGGAACCTCGCAAGGAGCCGCAATAGCTGTAACAACTACGTCCATTATATGACAAACGCCCGTCCATCTCAACACTCTGCGCCGCTCCTCAGAATTGGAGCGCAGGCGTCCCGCCTGCCTTCCCCGCCGGACCTCGCCCCTGCTTCCACGCGATCTCCACGCGCTATGCGTCTATGCTGAAGGCGAAGGGGGATGCACGGCGATGGCTGACGAGCGCAACTACCGAGCTTTCCTAGTACGGCTTTGGGCCGTCTCCCAGGGAGATGAGGTCGTGTGGCGCGGCACGGTACAGGATGCGCACACCGGCGCGCGCATGGCTTTTGTCGACCTGGCGGGGCTGTGTGAGTTCCTCAAGGCAGTGACAGCGACCCCACCAGGCCGGCAGCCCGACGAGTTGAAACCCTCTTGGCCCAGCGAGTGATGGTAGATAACGACCGAAGGAGAACAATCTATGTCACGCATGTATTATCTCTTTACACTGCTCTTGCTGGCTGCGTTGCTCCTAAGCGCGTGCCGGCCCGTAATGCCTCAGGAGAAGACATTGTCGCCCCAGCCGGAAGGGCTCCGTCCTGACGCACCCGAATATGCTAAGCACGGACCATGGTGGGTTGGCTATAAGTCCTTGGTAATCGGGGAAGACACGGATCATCCGCTCGAAGCCAGCATCTGGTACCCGGCGCTCAATCCCACCGGGACAGAGGAGGATGTCACCTACACGATCACCACGAAGGTTCCCGTTGAGGGGATGGACGCCACCGAGCCAATCCACGGCCATGCCCTCTTGGGTGCAGAGATCGACACTGCGGGCGCGCCCTATCCACTGGTGATTTACTCGCATGGTTTCGCCGCCAACGCGGCGTGGGCAAGCGCAGTGCTCGAGCATTTGGCCTCGCACGGGTTCATCGTTGTGGCGCCTGAGCACGTCGAGCAATTTGATTTTGATTGGAGCGAGATACCCAACTCATCCATCGACCGGCCGCGCGATATCACGCAGACGCTGGACTATGCCGAGCAGGCGACTGCACCGGGAGGAGACCTGGCCGGGCTGATTGACATGGAGAACGTCGCCGTAGTTGGCCATTCCTACGGTGGCTACACGGCGCTGGCGATGGCGGGCGCTCAATACGACCTGGACGCGTTCAATGCCCGCTGCGCTGCGCTTGCCTCGGACGATCCGAAGACGTCCCTCTGTGCGCCGATCGTGCCGCGGGAAGCGGACATGGCTGCCCGTGCCGGATTGGAGCCAATGCCCGCCGGGCTATGGCCATCCTTTGGCGATCCCCGTGTGAAAGCAATCCTGCCCATTGCGGGCGATTCCTACCTGTTCGACAAGGCAGGCTTGTCCAAGATCACGATCCCGCTGATGGCGATCGGCGGCACGGCGGATACCGGCACACCGTTCGACTGGGGGGCCGAACCGGCTTACACCTACGCCTCCAGCCCGCGCAAAACGTTGGTAGGCTTTGGGGGCGGCGAACACTTCATCCTGGCCACCTGCGATGCCATGCCCTGGTGGTCTGCAACTCCCTTCTACCAATGGGTCTGCCTCGATCCTGTCTGGGACAAGGCGAGATCTATCGACCTGATCAACCACTTCGCGACCGCATTCCTGCTGGCCGAACTGAAGGGTGACGCTGCGGCCGCCGCTGCCTTGGCGCCGGAGAATGCGTCCTTCCCTGGCATCCAGTACACGGCGACGGGCTATGCTGCGGGGCAGTAAGGTCACAAGTACGTTAGACTGGTCTGCCAAGACCGAAGGAGCCATCCAATGAAATTCTTGAGTCGACGTGAATTTATGCAGTTGTCGGCGATCACTGGTTTGTCGTGTATAGCTGTTCCACATCGTGGCTGGAATCGCCCCCCGTTTGCCCCTGCCCCGCCCTCAAAGGCAAAGAAACAGTTTCAGCCCTTTGCGGACCGCGTGGAACAGGTTCGCGCAGAGAACCAGATACCAGGTATCGCGGTCGGCCTGATCCGCGCCAACAAGCTGGTTTATGCCGGCGGCTTTGGCGTGCGAAACCTCAACACCGGCGCGCCGATGACGTCGACGTCGGTGATGAGCATGGCCTCAATCTCGAAGGCGTTCACGGGCGCCGGCATCATGCAGCTGATCGAGGCTGGTAAGATCGGCAGCATCGACGATACGTACCTCTCCTATGTCCCGTACTTCACGATGGCGGACCCGCGCTATACGCAGATTACAGTGCGCCATCAGCTGTCACACACCTCGGGTCTCCTGCCGCTGGACTACGTCGACTTCTTCGGCGAGTTTATGACCCCCGACTACGATGCGGGCGCCGCCGAACGCCTCGTGCGCAGCTTGAGCACAGATTCACTGTACCAAGAACCGGGCGGCCCGGCTTTCCAGTACAGCGACGTAGGTTACGACATCTTGGCCGATCTGATCCACAAGGTTTCCGGTGAGCTGTTCGAAGACTACATGCGCAGCCACATCTTCGACCCGCTCAAGATGAAGCATTCAACCTTCCTGGTGGGAGAGATCGATCCCGACGATCTCGTCGTTGCGCATGTGCGCGATGAAGACGGCAATGTCGTCGTGTGGGACTACCTGATCCCCTACGACCGCAAACACGCGCCCAGCTCGTGCCTGCACTGCAGCGTGGAGGACTATAGCTTGTGGCTGCTGGCCATGATGAACGGCGGCGCCTGGCACGGCAAGCGCATTCTGACGGCGGAGAACCAGGCAAAGCTGTGGGAGATGCTGTACCTGTGGAATCCCGACGACGTGCTGCAGGGCTACGGTTGGGGCTGGGAGCTCGGCAACTTCATGGGCCACCAGCTGGTCGCCAGCTTCGGTGGCCAGCCCGGGGTCCAGACCGTGGGCATGTTGCTGCCCACTGAAGGCATGGGCGCGATCGTCCTGGGCAACTGCCTGGGCACGTTCAATCCCGAGGTACCGGATCCGTATGTGGTGGGGAATCTTGCCTTCTGGGCACTGGAGTGGATGCTGGCCAACGACGCGGTCTTGCAGAGCAGCGATGCCGAAGACAGCGCTGAAGAACCGGCCATGAGCCAGAGATCGCTGTATCTGCCTTTCCTTCAACACACGGACAAGTAGGCAGTGAAGGTGACAGCCGCCTGTCACCCCATCAGCGTGCAATTACGCCCGCCAAGTTGACGTGCAGGTACGGCCTGCGAGGCATCAGGCCGTACCTGCACGTCAACTACCTCCCGGCAGTACCCACCGCCACCCGCTGCCAACGTACACCTGATCGTCCCAAATCCTGCGCCCCCTGCTTCCCCCAATTCTTGCGCACGTGTTATCCTCCTCAATGATGCCGAAATCATCAACCATCAGTTCGCAGGAGCAGCAGCCATGCGTCTTTCCGAATGGATCCACCTCGATCTCGCCGAAGTCAACGCCATTCTCGCCCAGGTAACCGACGCTGATGCCGGCACGCTGGTACAGGCGGTCCTGGAGGCGCGGCGGGTCTATGTCATCGGGCTGGGGCGCAGCGGGTTTCTCATGCGTATGTTCGCGATGCGCATGATGCAGATCGGGCTACATGCCCACGTCGTGGGCGATGCCACTGCGCCCGCCATCGAAGCCGGCGACCTGCTGCTTGCGCTCTCCGGCAGCGGCCGCACCGAGACGGTTGTGAGAATGGCGCTCAAGGCCAAGGGCTTCGGCGCACGCGTGCTGGCGATCACATCCAGCGCAGACACGCCGCTGGCGGAACTGGCCGACCTGGTCGTCGTCGTGCCGTCAGGCTCGATCAAGACGGACATCACGACGCCCACAGGCTTACCCCTCGCCAACGCGCTGGAGCAGGCGATGGCGATCTATCTTGACTGCATCGGCGCCATGCTGGCCGAACAGCGCGGCCAGAACAACGCCGCCTTGATGCGCCGCCACGCCAACCTGGAATGATCCCGCTGTTTGTCCGATGATTTCCAGCACCGCCAGTGCTATCATGACCTCTGCGCTCGCCCCCGCCAGTTCACTTGGAGTATCCAAATGCACCATCATCCAGCCGCACCCCCGGCGTCTCGCCCCTTGCTCCGCAAACGCCTGCTCAAGTTCTTAAGCGTCATCGCCCTGCTGCTCCTGGCCACAGTGCTCGCCTGCATCCCCGCCGCCCACGCCGCCGGCGTGGCGCCACCTCCAGGAGGCCCTTTCGTCAGCGCCGCCGGCTTCCCCGCCCTCGATGCCGCCGGGGAGCAGTCCCTGGCTGCCATCGTAGCCGCCGACCAGGAATATCTTTCCGGCCCTGGACCCTACACCGTAACTGCCTTTGACACCTACCGCGACCATACCGGCGACTGGGCCCTGGCGGTGATCGTGCCGGCTGCCGTGGTCGACGCCGGCTGGGAGAATCTCGACCTCGACCAGCTCGTGGACGTCCTCCTGCAACGCACGCCGGACGGAACGGTGACCGGCCACGTGCGCCCGCACCCAGCCTTTCCCGACCTGGCCAAACGCGTCCCGAGGCAGCTCGTCGATTACTCCCCCTTGTTTGCATCCGCTATGCTCGGCCCCAACGCTCAGCCGCAAGCAGCAGAGGCTATCGATTACCGCTTTCCCTGGACTGCCGGCCAGACCTGGTGGCTCGGCAGCACCTGGCACGCCGGCTATGGTTCCGACGCTGTTGACTTCAGCCCGCTCACCGCCGACAACCCGCCCGTCAACTCGGCCGTCCTGGCCGCCGCCGGCGGCACGCTGCGCATGGCCTGCCAGAACGACCAGGAACAGCGCCTGCTCTGGATCGACCACGCTAATGGCGATCGCACCGGCTACCTGCACCTCGACCGTGCCAGCGTAGGCGAGGCCGTCGAGTACCAGAACCTGGTCGGCCAGGTCGTGCCGCAGGGCATCTACCTAGGCCAGGTGTATCGCGGCGAGGCCAAGACCAACGGCCAATGCCCGGCCGGCTTCCCCGCCTGCACCTTCAACACGCTGTGCGGCTACGGCAACGCGCCGCATGTCCATTTCCTCGCCCCCAACCGCACCATCACCATCGACGGCTACAGCATCGGCGCCCTCGGTGCTGGCCAGGCCGGCAACCGCTTCACCTCCACCAACGTGCGCGGCGGCGTCCTGCCCGACACGCAGCCGCCCACCGCCTGGCTGACCGCGCCGATCTCCGGCAGTGTCGACATCTCGCCCAGCCGAGGACCGCGTGCAGGTGACGATTGCCGCCACGGATGCGCTCACTCCCGCAGTTCCCAACGGTCTGGTGCTCACCGGCCAGGCGCCTGCGGTCAACGCCACCCCCAGTGGCGTGGCCGGCGTCGCCGTGCAGCTTGCTTGGCAGGCTGCCGGCGGCACTTGGCAGTTTTCCCCCTGGGCAGATGCAACGCTCGCCGGCCAAGACACCTACACCGCCACCCTATCCACTGCAGCCCAACCCTGCGCGTGCCGCACAACCGGCCCCTGCGCCTCAGCCTGCGGGTGACCGACAAAGCCGGCAACCAGGCCCAGGTCGACGCCGCCGGCATCTACCGTTTCGACCACCCTGACGTCGACGGCGATTGTGCCGTCGGCCTGCGCGACCTGCTCGACGTCCTCGCCGCCATCGCCGGCCGCATCCCGCCGCATCCCGATTACGACATCGACGACGACGCCACCCTCACCACCGCCGACGCCACGCTCCTGACCAACCACCTCCAGGAGGTCCCACCTCCAGGAAGCCTCACCTCCAGGAAGCCCCACCTCCAGGAGGTCCCCCCACTTCCAGGAAGTGTCGCCGTGACGTTCACTCCGCTGCCGCCACCGGCTGGCCTGTCCTTCGCCCAGTCCGTGGCTGTTACCGGCACTACCGCCTACGTCGCCGACTGGCGCAGCGGCAACCTGGCTGCCATCGACGCCGCTGACCCAGCTGCCTCCACGACGGCCGCCAACCCGCCGCTCGGCAACCGCATCTACGGCGTCACCACGCTCGGCAGCCTGGTCTACGTCGCCGACCCGCGCGACGACGGCAGCCGCCTGTGGGTCCTCGGCGCCGGAGATGCTGTCACGCCCACGCTTGTCGCCAGCATGACAATGCCCGGCGAGCTCATGCAGCCGCTAAGCCGGTCTGGCGTCGTCAGCGACCTGCTCTACCTGGCTGCGGGCTTGGCCGGCCTGCACGTGGTCGACGTCACCCATCCCTCGACGCCCACCCTTCTGTCCACCCTCGACACCCCGGGTAGCGCCACGGCTGTGGCATTACTCGACCACCCCGCCGCCGGCCGCATCGCCCTTGTCGCCGATCGCCAAGATGGCTTGCAGGTGGTGGATGTGCATGACCCAGCCCATCCGCAGCTGCTGGCCACACTCGATACCCCTGGCACGGCCATCGGCGTGACGGCCGCAATGACGGGCAGCCAGGCCATCGCCGTTGTGGCCGACGGTCTCGCCGGTGTGCACGTTGTCGATATCACCAACATCGCCAACCCAAAGCTGCTCGCCACCTACGCCACTACATCCGCTGCCAACAGCGTACTCCTGGACGGCTCCGTCCTCTACGCAGCCGCCGGCTGGCAAGGGGCGCTTACCTTGGACGTCTCCGACTTGCGCACCCCCCGTCGCGCCGGCAGCTACGACACGCCAGGGTATGCATATGGTCTAGAGCTGTTGGGTGACGAGTTGTTCGTAGCCGATGGAGATGGGGGGTTGCAGGTGCTGCGCGTGGCGATCGAGCAAGGGCCGAGCCATGCCGTGTTGATCCCGCTGGCAGGCAGGGATATCGCCCCCTAGGTGCACAACCGGCAGGCAAGCGAAGCGGAAAAATAGTGACCGCCGCCCCACATGGGGCGGCGGTCACTTGGTTGAGCCTTACGCTTTGTCTTTCTTGTCCTTCTTCTTCTTTTTCTTGTCGCCCTTGCCGCTCTTGTCACTGCTGTCATCCTGCGGCACGGCTGCAGCTGCTACATTGCCGTCCGTGACGGCCAGTGTCGTCATCAGAACGGAGTTGCTGCTCTGTTTGCCGTTGGCATTCTTGCCCGCATGCTTGGCGTCCTTGTCCTTGTGCTTCTTGTGCTTGCCGTTGCCTTTCTCGGCCGCCTTGTCCGTCGCTGGCTGCGCCGCCGGCTTGGGCGCATCCGGCTCGCTTTCCAAGATCCGTTTTGCCTCGGCAATTTCCGCCCGCATCGTCTCGGTCACGACCGGATACTGCGGGTTCATCTCCACCAGCTTGTTGGCCACGATCGCGGCCGTCACGATGCGCGAAAACCATTTATGGTCGGCGGGCACCACGTACCACGGCGCGCAATCGGTGCTGGTGTGGGTGAAGATGTCGTTAAAGCACTCCTGGTACTTGTCCCAGTACTGGCGTTCCTTGGCGTCGCCGGACGATACCTTCCAGTTCTTCTCGGGCGTGTCGATGCGCGCCAGCAGCCGCAGCCGCTGCTCCTCCTTGGAGATGTTGAGAAAGATCTTGACGACGTCGATGCCGTTGTTGACCAGGTACTGCTCAAAGTTGTTCATCTCCCGGAAGCGCCGATGCCAGATGCCGTCGTCGACCAGTTCTGGCGGCAAGCTTTCTGCGGCGAGGATATTGGGATGCACGCGCACGATCAGCGTCTCTTCGTAGTACGAGCGGTTAAAGATGCCGATGCGCCCACGCTCCGGCAGCGCCTTGAAGTTGCGCCACATATAGTCGTGGTCCAGCTCCTCTGGCGAGGGCGCCTTGAAGCTGTAGACTTGGACGCCCTGCGGGTTGAGCCCGCTCATCACGTGCTTGATCACTCCATCCTTGCCCGCCGCGTCCATCGCCTGCAGCATGATCAGCAGCCCGCGCTTGCTCTCGGCGTACAGCTTGTCCTGGTGCTCCGCCATAAACTCGACGGCCCGGTTCAACAACCCGGCCATGTCCTCCGGTTTGTCGATGCCCGCCGTATCGGCAGGATCATGGTCCTTCTTCAACTCGACCTTGCGACCCGGCTCGACGCGAAACCGCTGCACAAACGCCTTCAGACTCGCCGCATCTTGAATATCCATCCGTCTTCTCCTTCTGTAGGTCACGGGCGGCGTCACGCCACCTACGTGACCTACATGTCGTCTTCGTTGTTGCCCGTGTCAGCTGGCTGCGAACGCTGCGGTTGCCTTGTCGCCGCCGGGAGCCTTGCCCTCGAACTGGCTCATATACAGAGTATAGTAGAAACCCTCTCTCTCCATCAACTCGTTATGTGTCCTGCTCCACTAGCGCCGATCTTTAAGAGCCTTCAGTAATGATGCGGCCTGTTCGTAACCCATACGTTCAGTATTCCGAAGAAATTGCACAAATCGTTTGAAACTCACCGGATTTGCCTTTTTTGCGCTATCCAGATAGGTCTGCATGTCATCGATTGTCAGGTCGAGCAAGCCGCGTGGAGGGTCTTCCGCGAGCAGGTATACCTGGGCAAATGTCGCCATCGTATCGCGATGCTGCTCAATCATTTTGGGACTTAACCCTGATTGTCCCAATTCCTTCTGAAAGGCAAGGAGAATCTTGTTGTTTCTGGACTGGATGGCCTTCCGAACATCGCTGGGGTCCGCCACATCGATTGGCACCAGTGTCGTGATGATCCCCTCGTGTTCTTGCACACGACGATAACTGTTATTGAGATCGCTGCGGTATCCGCCGCCAAAAGTCACGTTATATGGGGACAACAGACTGTCGTAAATGATCTTTCCTTCAAAAGGCAGCAGCACCGCTTTGACGTAGATAGGCAAATAGGGGCCGATGATTTCCTCAATTGAACTGACAAGCCCAAGCACAGCATAGGCTCGTGCCGGCCCGTCTCCTGACAAAAATACGGTGTATTTTTTGAGGTGGCGGATCACGAAGAACTGTCCGGCGACGCGGTACTTCCAGCTTGCCACGAGATCGAGATCGGCTTGGGCTAGTTTGGCAGGATTCTCGGCAATAAATGCCTCACGCAAAGAGTCATCTGCCCACAACGCATCACGGAGTCCTATGAAAGCAGACGGTTCAACGCTGCCTTTCCCCAGGGTGCTGGGAATCTGGTCTGCAAGGTGTCGCTGCTCGTTGACATAGTAGAGCAAAGGAAACCAAATTCGATAAAAGCGTTCGACTTGAGATTGAGGAAGACGCACGATTTATTTGCCCCGGTTCTTTTTGCGGCTGGCCTTTTCCATCTTTCGTTTGCTTTTCTTCTTCTTATCGGCTTTGGCGCGGTTACTGGAGACCACTGAAGTGTTCAAATCCTGACTCAGAGGCAGACCCGGCAACCATGGTGCAGACGGAGGCGTGTTCTTCAGCCCTGCCATTGCTTCTTGATTGTGAAGCAGCAACCATTTTTCTATCCCCTCCTGGGTACTCATATCAAAGCCGCGCCGCATACCCTCCATGATGATCGACTTCGACATACCATATCGGGCCGGATTATCCAAACTCGCTCGCAAATCCTCGATAATGCCTGGCTGATTCAAAAATTCCAGGCAGCTATCGGCGTTGGACAGGCCAAACTCGCGCTTGACGAAATCCCAAAAGGCGCGAGACTCAGTCACGATGGCGGGAGCACTGGACGGCTCCGTAACGACCTTTTCGGGAATCAACTGGAGCAGGATCTCCTCCAGTGCGCCGTCGTCCATTTCAGGCACCCCTACTCCCAGGTAGCTGAACGCATAGTCAAGGATCATCGCTGTCCAACCCGGCTCAATGCCCTGGGTCACTAAGGCTTGTCCTTCGGGCGAGGCGTCAAATAGGGCAAGTAGTTGATCCCTATACGCATTACCTTGCTCTTCTAAATAGTTGCCATCCTCATCGAACACATCCTGCTGAATCCGAAATGTCATTTCCTTATCTCCCTTAAGAGTCAACTCTGCCGGGTGTTATTCTCGCCAATCGGTTGAATACCTTCGCCATCTAGCCAATTCAGCACACGCTCATCGACGCGAGCATCATGAAATTGGAACCAGCGTTCGCGTTCCTGCGGGTACATTGCCAATACATCCTTGAAGCGGCGAAAGGCTCCTTTGCCCTGGATTGCAGCCTGTAGAAGCTCGCGTAAGTGCCGATCGGAAACGGTCTCGATAAATGCTTCCATGTCTTCATAGCCTTCCCCTGAATCGGCCTTGGGAATTTCGACAAAGCGACTGCCGTATCCCGATTCGACAAGGGCAGCAGTATACAATACATCCTTCTCCCAGTCGGCAAGATCCTCGTTTTGGATAGCTTCTTGCACGGCTTCGATAGTCTCAGCGTCCGTAGCTTCCAACAGCGCTTCGAGCTGCTGGCGGGCATCTCCCGTGACCATGACAACTTCCCCTGTTTCCAGATCGAGATAATGCCAGACCTCGTCAAAGCTGCTGTCAAAAGCGGCTGCCAAGTCCTCAAGATTGACCTCCAAGCTGCGTTTATCCTCGTTCATAGATATCCCCATTGCGCAACGATTGGTGAACCACACACTGTAACCATTTGCCCAATCATGGTTTGGTGATGATGAGTCAGGAATCGTCAAGTCGAAAGGGGCAGCTCACTGAAAGCCTGCCCCTTCCTGCAAGCCTACGAATTATGCTTCAGACAGCAATTCCTCCAGCTGCCGCCGCGCCGCCGCCACCGCCGCATCCACGGCCAAGGCCACTGCCTCGGCATCTCCGCTCGCCGGCAGCTTCTCCAGCGCGCCCTCGTAGATCACGCCCAGGCGCACCAGCCAGCGCAGCGCATTCTGCAGGTTGCGCGTCGTGCGCACGGAAGAAGTACTCCCCGGCCCAGCCTGGGCAGTATGCGCTGCCACCGGTACCGACCCCGTCATCGGCAGCCACTGTCCAGTCCCGGCCGCGCCCATCGCAATTCCCGCCGGGACGGGCACGACGTTGATGATCGTCCACACCCGCTGCCCAAACAGCTGCCCCTGTGCGTTGCACGCCTGCCAGACGCTGGTAAAGCGGCCCACCGCCGCCGGTGCAACGTGCGCCACCGCCACGGCCGTCGCCTGTCCCGGCGCACACGCAGGTAGTTCCACTCGTTCAGGCGCGCCGAGCCGGTCGCCGCCCACGCATACCATGGTATAACCCGGCCCCCACGTGGTCGTACCATCGTTGCGCAGAAACCAGACCTGTTGGAAAGCCATACCCGGCGCAAACGCCGTCTCGTCGGCCACCGCATCCTTGCCCTCTATATACGTAGCGCTGTCGTAGACCGGCGGCCGCTCGCACGTTGGCACCAGGTTGGGGCTGCTCGCCAGCGCCCGCAGCGACTCGTAGGCAGGCTTGCGCCCCTCGGCGCTTAACAGTCCGGTCCGATAGACGCCATAATACTTGCCGTCGCCCGGCCCGCCAAAGTCCTGCAGGCAGAACGAAAAGACCAGCGCCACAGCCGGTTCCGCCAGCAGCCGGTTGATCCCTACCTGTAGGCTGGCCGCCTGGAAGCGTTCGCAGAACTCGCGGTTGTCGCCGTTTGAGAACCAGCCTGTCTCCGACACGTACAGCGGCTTGTCCTGTCCCTCGTGCTTGCGGATCACGTCCAGCATCTGCCCCAGGTAGGTGCGGTAGGTGTTGTCCAGGTCGATCGCCTGTTGATCCAGGTTGTCGGTGGCGTTCTCATGCACGTACAAGTGATAGCCCACGCCGTCAAACGGGACGGGTCGCCCATCCTGCCCCCACCCAAACAGCCCGATCCCGGCCTGGTAGACGCGGTCCAGGTAGTCGGCCGCGCCGTTGCCCTTGTTCTCCCCCTGCAGCCCTTGCAGCGGGCCGGAGACGATACGCAGGTGGGCCAGCGCCGGGTCGCTGCGCACGGCGCGATAGACTGCCTCCAACATGGTCGCCAGCCAGCCGGGATGGATCCAGTTGCGCCCCTGCCCGTTCCAGTCGTCGGGCTCGTTAAAGGTTTCGACGACCTCCAACTGGTCACGGAACAGGCGGGCAATTGCCAGCACGTTGTTTGCATACTGCTGCACCCAGCTGTCCCCTAGCGGGTCTGGGCCGGGCGCGTCGCGGAAGCGGTCGCCGATGGCGTCTGCCACCGCCTCATGTCCTACCAGGGCGTAGACGCGCAGTTGGCGGCTGCGGAAGTTGTCGAGGATAAAGCGGTAGGTTTCGGCCCAGGTAAGTCCCTGCGGCCGCTTGTCGTCGAGCGGATGGCTCCACTGCTGGCCCAGGATAAAGTTGGTGCGCACCCAGCCCACGCCCGTGTCCGCCACCAGCCCCGGGTGCGTCACCTGTGGCGCCACGGCGCCGCTGGCCGGGTCGATGGGTGCGTTCGCATCCAGCCCCAGCTTCTCAAAGGCGCGCAACATCTGCACCGGCAGCGTCGTCGCCACCGTACCGGCCAGACCGGCGTCGTGCGCCGGCGCCGGGGCTTGCGCCGGGCGGGGCGCCGCCTGCACGTGCGGCAGGTAGATCATCTTCTCCGCCACAAAGACCGTCACCCACACAGGGTCGCCAAAGCGCGTACCGTCGGCCGTTGCCGGCTGCCATGTGCTGGTACAGCTGCCTGCTGCCATAGGTGCCACAAAGGGCACCGACACCTCCCCCTGTGCGCCTGGCTCAGCAGGCGGCAGCAGCACGCTCTCGGGGGAACTCATCGCTTCCCTGCCGATGCGCACCAGGCTGCTGCCCTCCGGCCAGGGTTGCGTGCCGTTGTTTTCCAGCGTCCACGTCTGGACAAACGGCTGCCCCGGCCGCACCATCGTCAAATCCGCGATCGTCGCGGCCACAAAGCGGGCGTCCAGCCACTGCTTCTCGCTGTCACCATCGCCCCCACCGCCATCTTCACCGGCCACACTGCGCTGGAACAGCAGCGCAAACGAATGGTGGCCGATCGAGTTCCACAACTCGCCATGGGGACCGGATTCGTCTGCATGGTTTGTATGCAGGTTCTCGGCGCGGTCGCTGGCCAGCCCGTCGCCTGTGATCCAGACTACCAGGTGCATCCCGCCGTAGATGTCCACATTGCCCGCCGGCTCATTGTCCGGCTTGTCCAGTGGCTTGGGGTCGGCCGTCTGGTCAGGCGTGCGCCCCTCCCACGTCCAGCCGATGCGCAGCGCTGCATCACGCACCCGCTGCCCATTCTCGTCCACTGCGTCCACGAAGGCATTGTGCTTGCCCTGGTTCTCCTCGGGCGCAAGATGGCGCACGCGCACCAGCCGCCAGTACTTTTCGCCGGGCGCGACCTTGCCTTCTGCCTGCGCCGTCACCACGCGCACGCCGTACGCCTCTGCCTGGTTGACGGGTTCTGCGGCCGCAGCTGGCGAAGACGCCGGTATTGGCGTCTTGTCAGCCCGCCGTGACTTTTGCTTGCCGTTTGCCCTCGTTCTGTTCGCCGTCCCGTTTGCCGCCGTGGCCTTGCGTGGTGACATAACATTTCCTCCCTCTTGTGCTTTTCTTTGCGTCGTTGCGTACCCTTTGTAGATCATGCTGGTGGAGCTTAGTCTTGTATTAGTCAATTATAGACGTTTGGCGCACTGCCATCAAGCACCCGCGCGCAAGTCAAGTAGATGGCCGAATGTTGTCAGGTCCAGCGGCGCGCAAAAGCGCGAAAATGAATGCAGGTACGTCTGTTACCAAAAGCAAGGAGGATGGGCTATGACTACTATGACAACTCTCGCTAGGACCCCGACAAACTCTCAATTCCTGGACATGCAGGCCGCAATTGGCATCACCAAGCACATCGGCGGCCTGGCGGCGACGGACGAATTGCTGTCGCTCTGCCACGTGGAGGATGCGCACGAAGTGCTTAATGTGGGCTGTGGGATTGGTGTCGAACCAGCTTACATTGCCAAGCGGTACCAGTGCCACGTCGTCGGTGTAGACATTTCCGAGCATATGATTGAATGGGCGCGGCGGCGGGTGCGCGAGGCAGGGGTCCAGGCGCAGGTCGAGTTGCACGCGGCCGACGTCCTGGATCTGCCGTTCGAGACAGGCCGCTTTGATGCTGTCCTCTGCCAATCGGTGCTCTTGTTCGTGCCCGACAAGCTGCGGGCCATCCACGAATGTGTGCGGGTGACTCGTCCGGGCGGCTATGTGGGTCTCAATGAGGGCTTCTGGTTCAAGCGGCCATCGGCTGAGGTTGAGGCACAGGTCAAGGATGCTATCGGGCCCTCGGTGCCGACACTGGACGAATGGGAGGTGCTGTGGCGGGCCAGCGGGCTGCACGATCTGGGAGTGCGACCGAACCGGGTCGACGCGCGTGCGGAGGTCAAAAGCCGGGTCCAATGGATCGGCTGGCGGTGGCTTGTGCTGGCCTGGGGCCGGGCGCTGCGCCTGGCATTATCTGACCCGGCCACCAGAGCGGCGATCAAGAGCCAGTTCGACGTGCCCAGGGAAATCTATGGCGACTTGGGCTATGCCCTGCTGGTGGGTCAAAAATAGGTTGGCCAAGGCCCCCTTCTTACGGGCGCGAATGTGTCGGCTGCCTGGTCTTCCTGCACACGCACCCGCCTTAAACAGATTACAGGCGCCACGCGGGAGGCAGCCGTCGCCCAATCTGGTATAATTCCGCGCAATTGATTCGCGCGTTTTGGAGATTGATCATGCATACAGACGTCCTGGCCCCAGCCGTGGCCACCAAGCCCTACTCCGCCCACTTTCGCTGCTTCCGCGGCTGCCCTGGCGAATATTCGGTTTATGAAGTGATGTATACCTGCCCCAACTGCGGTGGCTTGCTTGAAGTGCACCACGATGTAGATGCCCTGCGCGACCGCACGGCGGACGAGTGGAAGACGCTTTTCGAACGCCGCGCCGGCAGCAGCAAGTGGCCCTATGGCAGCGGCGTCTGGGGCATGCGGGAATGGGTCATGCCGAGCATGGCCGACGAGAACGTGGTCAGCATGTACGAGGGCAACACTAACCTCTTCTGGGCTGACCGGCTCGGCAAGCAGATCGGCGTGCCCGACCTGTGGATCAAGCTGTGCGGCAACAGCCACACCGGCTCGTTCAAGGACCTGGGTATGACCGTGCTGGTCTCGGTGGTCAAGCAGATGATGGCCAACGGCAGCCCCGTGCGCGCCGTGGCCGCCGCCAGCACGGGCGACACCTCGGCCGCGCTGGCCGCCTACGCCGCCTATGCCGGCATTCCTGCCATTATCTTCCTGCCCTCGGGCAAAGTGTCGACCGCGCAGTTGATCCAGCCGGTTGCCAACGGCGCGCATGTGCTGGCGCTCGACACCGACTTCGACGGCTGCATGCGCATCGTCAAGGAGGTCACGCAGGACAACACTATCTATCTGGCCAACTCGATGAACAGCATTCGCATCGAAGGCCAGAAGACGGTCGGCATCGAGATCGTGCGCCAGTTTGACTGGGAAGTGCCGGACTGGATCATCATCCCCGTCGGCAACCTGGGCAACATCAGCGCCCTCTACAAGGGTTTCAAGCTGATGATGGACCTGGGCCTGACCAACAAGATGCCGCGCCTGGTGGCGGCGCAGGCGGGCAAGGCCAACCCGTTCTACCTGAGCTATCGCAACGGCTTTGCCGGCAAGGTCTCGGTCCCGGCGCGGAAAACGCTGGCTTCGGCGATCCAAATCGGTGACCCCGTGTCATACGAGAAGGCGGTGCAGGCTGTAGTCGAAACCAACGGTATCGTCGAGGCGGTGAGCGAGCACGAGCTGGCCAACGCCGCTGCCCGCGCCGATCTGACCGGCATGTACACCTGCCCGCATACGGGCGTGGCGCTGGCGGCACTCTTCAAGCTGGTCGAGCGCGGGGAGATTCGCTCCTCCGACCGCGTGGTGGTGATCAGCACGGCGCACGGGCTCAAGTTCACCGGCTTCAAGGTGGGCTACCACGAGGGCAAGCTGGACGAGGTGGAGAGCGAGCTGGCCAACCCGCCGGTCTACCTGCCGGCCGACGCCCAGGTCGTCAAGGATGCCATCGCCCGCAAGCTGCAGCTGTGATGGCAGCTCAGATGCCTGAACCGGCCTCGCCCTTGACCTACAACCCGACCTCCTTCTCCCAGGGCCGCATGGACTTTACCTGGGAGGAGTTGAGTGAGGAGGAACGCCGCCGGGCTTACGCCGATTGGGAAGCCGGCAAGGGGCTGATCGGCGGTGACCCGCGCCAGCGTCCCGGTTCGCACCTGCTGCCGGAATGGGGCATCAACCAGCCCTTTTTTCGTGCCCTGGCGCTGGACGATACTCGCGGCGACAATGGCACACGCCTGGCCGCCTTGCTCGCCTCGCCCAAGCCTCTCGAAGTCGAGATTGGCTACGGCCGCGGCGACTTCCTGCTCGATCGCGCCCTGCGGCACCCTGCGTTGTTCCTGATTGGTTATGAGACCAAGACCAAGGCCACGCGCCTGATGCTCCAGCGTGTCGAGCGGGCGCAGGCAAGACCCGGCCTGGCCATGGGAGACCTCTGGCTCAGCGACGACGATGCCCGCTTCAACCTGCCGCGCGTGGTCGGCGACGGGCGTGTGGACATCTTTCACATTCTCTTCCCGGATCCCTGGTGGAAGACGCAGCACATCGACAAGCGTCTATTTTCGCCGCCTTTTGTGGACCTGCTGGCGGTCAAGCTGCAGCCGGGTGGCCTGCTGCACTTCAAGAGCGACGTGCAGGAGTACGGGGAGTTGGTGCGCTATTTGGTGGAGGGCCACGGTGCCTTCGGGGCCAACAATTTGGGCTTGGCCGAGCGCATCGGGCCATCAGCACCCACTCACCGTGAGCACTGGTGCCAGGTGCACGGCAAGCCGGTGTTCGCCTACTACTTCGTGCGCAACTAAGAGAGGTAAGGGTCGGATCTGTCCGTCTGGGCGGCTCTCACCCCCCCACCTCCAGGAAGTACCCGACATGTTCGGGACGCGACGTGGTAAGATGAGGGCCTCTGGCGATCAACGTCAGAATTGGCACTGTATCTTTCGCCTACCTATTCATCAATGAGCACCACACAGCCGCAAGTCACTCTCACCTGGGCCAATAAGCACAGCCCTAAGTTGCCTGTCCCAGCGGGCGTGACATTATGCGAGACGTTCGAACCACCGCGCCGCATACAACACGGGTATGAGGGCGTGCGGGCTGCGCAGTTCAATGGTGCGGACGGCAACGCACTCTACCATGGCGACAACTGTGGGGTGCTGGCTCGCCTGCTGGACGATGGTTGGGCCGGCCGCTTTCGCCTGATCTACGCCGATCCACCTTACAACAGCGGGGTGGAATGGACGCGCAGGGTGCGCCGGCGCGGACCGCATGCTTCGAGCGCCGATGCGGTGCTTGATCAGCAGCCCCAGTATGCCGATGCCTGGGATGAAAGCGCCTATCTGCAGTTTCTCTACGAACGCCTGCCTCTGCTGCGCGATCTGCTGGCGGAGGACGGGAGCCTGTGGCTGCACTGCGACCACCGCCACGCCCACCACCTGCGCTGCCTGCTCGAAGAGATCTTCAGTGCCAGGAACTATCTCAACACCATCACCTGGCGCAGCCAGACGCCGCGTGGGGCCAAGGTCAATGCTTTCTACTTTGCCAACAGCGCCCATACTATCCATGTCTTTGCCAAGGCTCGCAGTGCTCCGACCTGCTGGACCCCGGCCAAGAAGACGCTGATCCTAAGCGAGGCGCAGGCGGCCGCCGAATTTATGCGCGACGAGCACGGCTTTTTCCGCACCTCCGACCCGGGCACTTTTTCCTTCGAGAGCCTGCAGCGGCTGCACAGCGAGGGCCGGCTTTACGCTCCCGTATGGTGGCGAGGTGGTGCTGGATACGGCCGCCCGCCGCGCCTACTGCAGCAATGGCGGCAATATCGGCGTCAAGTACTACCTGGCCGATCTGGGCGACGGCCGCCATGCCGTCGAACGCGGGGTAGACAACATTTGGGACGACATCCCCGGCCTGGGCACGACACCCAACGAGGACCTGGGCTATCCCACGCAGAAGACCGAGGCGCTGCTCAGCCGTGTCCTCAATACGGCCACACAGCCGGGCGATTGGATACTCGACCCCTTTATGGGCTCAGGCACGACGCTGGCCGTGGCACAGAAATTGGGCCGCAGCTGGGTTGGCTGCGACGTGGGCTACGGCTCCGTTCAAACGGCCCGCCGGCGCCTGCAGGCGGTGATCCAAGCGCAGTTGGCGGTTGAACCGAGCGCTAGTCCGGTCACCAATTCGGCACCGCTTCAGGTACTGAGTCGTCTGCAACTGCTCGGCCATCCTGCTTTGCCGTCTATGCTGCTCCGTTTCCCGCCGCGCCCACTCCACTCCAAGTACACCTCTCGATTACCCCGATCGGCGGCGAACCGGCTAGAATACGGGTGATCGTCACCAGTGTGACGTGGTCGCAGGTTGACGGTTGCCACGGGGAAGATTGGCGCAGCGCCGTGGAGTGCATCGCAATTGACCCGAATTATGATGGGTCTACGCTGCGCGTAGCGCTGGCCGATGCCCCGCTCAAGCGCACGCAGTTGGTGGGCGGTGAGTACGTGCTGGCCGCCGCGATGGTTGGAACAAAGATGGCGGTGCGCGTGACGGATATTTGGGGCCAGGAGACGTTGGTTGTGCAGGACGTGCCGGTCCACGAAAACACGGGCACGTAGGCGTGCCCCCAACCCGCACGTGGGCGTGCGGCCTACGCGGTTGAGTTCCGGCTCACGGTGGGACTGCCCCACGTGTGCTTCACAACGTGGCGGATAGAAGGTATCTATGGCTACACCGGTTTTGACCGTACTCGAGGAAGACAAGCACGCCTGGTTCGCCGGACGTACACGGGCGATTTTGAAGTACCTGGATGCCGAGCTTGGCCCGCCCGTTCCCGGGCAGGTGCGCAAGATCCTGGATATCGGCAGCGGCGCCGGCAATATGGCGCATCACCTTGCCCAATACGGCCAGGTCTTTGGCATCGACTACAACCCCCGTCCCTTGCCTGTGGCGCAGCAGCGGGGGCTGCCCGTCTCGCAAGGCAGTGGCAACGAACTGCCCTTTCCTACCGGCCGCTTTCGATCTCGTAGCGCTGCTCGATACGGTCGAGCATATCCCTGACGAACTGGGCGTGCTCCAAGAGTGCGCCCGCGTGCTCAAGCCCGGCGGCAAGCTGATCGTCACCGTGCCTGCCTTTATGTGGCTGTGGAGCTACAACGACGAGATCAACGCCCACGAGCGCCGCTACACCGCGCCCGAACTGCAGCAGAAGCTGGAGCTGTGCGGCCTGCACGTCAAGCGCATCAGTTACAATAACTTCTTTCTTTTCCCGGCCATCGCCGGCATCCGCGTTCTGCGCCCGTACAACCCGGGGCTCAAGAGCCCGCACCTGGACCAGGAGCCGGACGTCTACCAGGTGGACATGGAGCCGATCCCCGAACCGGCCAACACGGTCCTCCACGGCGTCGGCTGGTTGGAGGCGGAGATCCTCGAGCGCGGCCGCCTGCCTTTTGGCACCAGCGTGATCGCCATCGCCGAAAAGGCTCGTTAGTCCATGCCCGACCGCACCAACCGCCGGGGCTGGCGCCTCCATCTCGGCGTGCTCGGCCTGTACTTGCTGCTGGCCCTTGGTCTCACCTGGCCCTTGGTTTCGCACCTGTCTACCCACGTGCCCGGCGTGCCGCAGTGGGCCTTTGACGAATCCACCTTTGTGTGGAATATCTGGTACTTCAAGCATGCCCTCGTCGACAACCTGGCCTCGCCGCTGCATTCTGAGCTGATCTACTACCCGCTCGGCATCGACCTGGTGCTCTATACGTACAATTTCTACCACGTGCTGGCCGCCCTGCCGCTGGCACTGGCCGTCAACCTGCCCTTTGCCAGCAATATCACGCTGCTGGGGAGCACCGTTCTCAGCGGCTACGGTACGTTCCTGCTGGTGCGCGACCAGGCCGGCCGCCGCACGGTCTACAGCCTGGCCTCGCCTACGGCCGTCACATTGGCAGCCTTTGTGGCGGGCGCGCTGTATGCCTTTGCCTCCAACCGTGCCGTCTACGCTGCCCTCGGCCACTACGACATGGTGACGACGCAGTGGATTCCCTTCTACGCGCTCATGCTGCTGCGCAGTCTCGACAGTGCGCTGCCCGCCCGCATGCGCCGCCGCGCCGCCATCCTGGCCGGCGTGTTCTTTGCCTTCACCGGCCTGGCCGAGATGATCAGCGCCCTCTTCCTGGGCATCTTTACGCTCATCGTCCTGGTCATCGCCGTGATCCGAGGGCGCAGGCAGCCGGACCGTTGGGCCAACCTCACCACTGGTCTGGCCTCGCTGGCGATCACCGGCGTCGTGGCCTTCGTGCTGTGGTCGCCGGCGCTGATCCCAATCCTGGTGGCCTTTGCTAACGCCGATTATGATCTCAGGGGTTGGGGTGATGCTCTCATGCTGAGCACCGACCTGCTGGGATGGTTTACGCCCACGATCTTTCACCCGTTATTGGGCGGCGACGTGGTGCGCGAACTGCACCTGGTACAGCAGCGCGCTCTTAATCCCGAGCTGCCGGGCTTCCGCGACCTCAACACGGTCTTCCTCGGCTGGGCCAGTCTCACCCTGGCCGTGGTCGGGGCGGTCGCCTACCGGCGTAAGCTGGAGGCGTGGATCTGGACCAGTGTGCTGTTTGGTCTCTTCACGCTTGGCCCGCTGCTGCAGATCAACGGGCGCACGCAGTTCGACATGGACGGTATCGTCACGACTGTGCCGCTGCCCTTTACGCTGCTCCACTACCTGCCCGTAATCAAGGCCAACCGTGCCCCCAATCGCAACAGCGTGCTGCTCATGCTGGGCCTGGCGGTGCTGGCCGGCTACGGCGTGCTGTGGCTGTTAAGCAGCCTGGAACGCCGGCAGCGGCGTGCTGCGACGGCCGGTCTTCCCGAGAAACCAAGTTTCTCTCAGAAACTCGGTTTCTGGCCTCTCACCACCATGGCCGCCGTTGCCCTGGGTCTTATTCTCTTTGAACACCTGGCGCTTCCCTACCCGCTTTCCGATGCTCGCATTCCGGCCGTCTACGACCAGATCGCCGCCGACCCCGAGCCGGGCAGCGTGCTGCAGTTGCCGCTCGGCTGGCGCAACAGCTTTGGCGTCTTTGGCCCCGAGCAGACGCAGCTGCAGTATTTCCAGAGCGCACACGGCCGTCCCATGCTGGGCGGCAACATCTCGCGGGCGCCCGACTTCAAGATGGAGTACTTTGAGCGCATCCCATACTTCCAGGCGCTGACTGAAATCGAATTCGGCCGCCCTGTGTCACCCGAACTGCGGGATGCTGCCGCCGCACAGGCTCGCGAACTAGCCTATCTCTACGACAGTGAGTTCGTGGTGCTGACGCCGCCTATCCCCGACCGGCTGCCCTACGCCGACACCTGGCGGGCGGCGTGGGATTTCGTTAAGTCTACCTGGCCGATCGAGGATAAGCCGTTCTACGCACAGGATGGGATCGAGGCTTACCGCGTGCGCCAGGACCCCGGCAGCGATTCCTTCCGTCTGGACCTGGGCGAATCCGGCACGTTCCCCTATCGTGGCGAAGGCTGGGACGCAGCCGAGACCGACACCCCTTATGAAGTCAACGCCACCTGGGCTACGGCGCTGCAGAGCCGGCTCTTTATCCCACTACGCCAGGTAGATCCGGCCGCTACATACAATGTACGCCTGCGCGTCCATCCTTTTGCTTATCCGGGCAGCGCTCAACAGACGGTGTCCCTGGCCGTCAACGGCACCCAGGAGTGGGACCAGGCGCAGCCGCTCAGTGAGGGCTGGCAGGAAATTGCCTGGCAGATACCAGGCAGCGTGTTAGTGGATGGCCTCAACCGGCTGGATCTGAAATGGGCCTACACTGCCGCCCCGCGCACGGTCACGCCTGGCAGCCGCCAGATTGGGAGCACCGGCGTGGACTTGCCCATCGATGCCGACGTCAAGGCCTTTGCCGATGGCGGCTTTATTGCCCTGTTCGACGAAGCGGGAGAGCAGATCGACGCCTCGGCCGGCCGCCGCGGGGTGAATGTCAGCGTGCTCGACCCCAAGACGGGCAAGGTCATCGAGCAGGTCGGTTTCGACACCACGGCCAACGAAGGCGAGAGCGCCAGGCTGGCAGCCTACCTGGCGCAGGTTCCCGCCGGCTCACCTGTCCTCGTCGCCTCCTATGCTGATGCCTGGGCACACCTGACCGAAGACGCCGTGGCCGCCCTGCGCAACATCGGGGCCGACGTCACGCTGGATGGGCTGCAGAACCAGTACTTTGCCCTCATCGGCACTCCCGGCGCCCAACCGGGCAGCGCCGTCCAAACGGTCGACCCGGCCGACGCCTTTGCACGCGTCAGCCTCAACCGCGACCGTCGCGATCTGGCTGGGGCTGTGGATTGGGTGGAGATTAATAGATAGCCTTCCCGGAAGGGTAGGTCTTCCCGGAAGGGGCTTCCTAGCTTACTCGGTGCGTTCTTTGCGCTGCATCGCGGCATCCCAGCGATGCCAGGGGAGGGCGGAGGTGCGCAGACGCAGGAGGGTGTAAAATGCCTTGTAAATCTCGAGGCGGTTGATCTTGCTGGCGCCTTCGGTGCGGTTGACAAAGGTGATCGGCACTTCGCCGATGCGGAAACCGGCGCGCTGGCAGTGAAAGGCCATCTCGATCAGGAAGCTGTAGCCGCTGCTAAATATGGTGTCCGGGTCGATAGTTTCCAGTACCTGGCGGCGATAACAGCGAAAGCCGGCAGTACAGTCAGACGCCTCCACGCCCAGCAGTGTGTGTGCCAGCCAGTTGGCTGCATAGGAGATAAATTTGCGTATTGCCGGGGAACCCACAACTGCACCGCCCCGCACGTAGCGGCTGCCGATGACCAGGTCGTAGCCTGATGCGGCTTTGTCGAGCAGCGCCGGCAGGCTCTCGGGGCTGTGGCTGAAGTCGGCGTCCATGGTGCAAATGTACTGAAAACCGTGGTCCAGCCCGTACTGAAAGCCCACTCGGTACGCTGTACCCAGCCCCAACTTGCCCTCGCGGTGCAACACGTGTACGCTCTCATCGCTGGCAGAGATGGCGTCGGCAATGGCTCCTGTACCGTCGGGCGAGTTGTCGTCTACGATCAGGACATGCACATTGCCGGGCAGGTTGCGCAGGCGAGCGACCAACTTGGCCAGGTTTTCCCGCTCGTTATAAGTGGGCACAATCATGATGGCCTGGCCCTGCCAGCTTGCCATGAGACTCACTCCCTTACTATTCAAATTCTGCCATTATCGGGTGAACTTAGCGCAATGGTCAAATTAAGCAGCCCCGTTCGCCAGGAGAATCATAGCAGGGGCATAAGCGATATCCGTTTGGACCGGCAGATCGCATTCCTGATAGCGGCCATCACACTCGGCCTGCTGCTGCGCAACGTCGTGCGCGACATGCTGCCCAGCGATGCCGGCGAGTTTCATTTTGCCGCCTGGAACTGGGGTCTTGCCCATCCCACCGGCTATCCGCTCTATCTGCTGGTTGGCGGTCTCTGGCAGCGCGTGTGGAGCGTGTTCGGCGTGTCACCCGCTTTCTCGCTCAACGCCCTCAGTGCCGTCTTCACCGCCGCCGCTGCCGGGCTTTTCTATCTGCACCTGCGCCGCTGGCTGCCCGGTCCGGTGCTCGTCTCACGTCTTGCCGCTGGGCTGGGCGTCGCCTTCCTGATTGCCAACCCTACCCTGCGCACGCAAAGCGTCCAAGCCGAAGTCTACAGCCTGCATCTGCTATTTCTCGTTACCATCCTGCTCGCCGCTGAGGGGCTCGCCGTGCCTTCGCGTCCTCTCAGCCCCTCACCTTTACATCCCCTCGTCGTGCTGGCCGTTCTCGTTGGCCTGGCCCTCACCCACCATGCCACCACGGTCCTGCTCCTGCCGCCGCTGGTGCTTTACCTTTTCTTAGCCAATCGATCCTGGTGGCGACCTTGGAGTGTCTGGCTGTGGGCGGTGCCGGCGTTCTTGCTGCCGCTGCTGCTGTACCTCTATATACCGTTGCGCAGCGGGCCGGGCGCCTCACCCTGGTACCACCAACACGTAGGCGATGGCGTGTTGTCACTCTACACGCCGGGCTGGGCAGCCTTTTGGCAGTTCATCAGCGGCCGCTCGATCTCGGTTGGTTACTACGGCCTGGGTGAGGCGATCGCCAATGTTCCCACCACGGCCATCCTTTGGCTGCGCCACTTCGAATGGCCCGGCTTGCTGCTGATCGCGATCGGGATCTTCGTTCTTGTGCGCCTGCGCAACTGGCCGGTGCTGGCGTTGACGGTCAGCTATTTTGTGCTGCAGCAGGCTTTTAATCTGTTTTATGCGATCGGCGATATTTTTGTCTATTACATTCCGCTGTACCTGGTGGCGTGTATTTGGATTGGCTTTGCCGCCGCAGGCATCGGTGTTGGGTTTCGGTTGACGCAGGCGCGTGGACACGGGCACGAAGGCGTGCCCGCAGAACCGCACGAGGGCGTGCGGGCTACGCAGGAAGGTGCGCAGGTGGGCGTGCGGGAGGATGCGGAGGATGTGCAGGAGGATGCAGGGGGCGGCGATGGTTCGATAAATACTGTGCAGCGGCTGGGCACAATCCTGCTGGTCGTCCTCTTTTGGTTGCCGCTCCAGCTTTGGACCCGCTATACGCCGCTGGTCGAGCAGCTGCAGGACGAGAGTTATGCTGCCCGGGTCATGTGGGAAAGCATTCTCGCCGCCGAGCCGCCGTCCGATGCCATTCTGGTCAGCAATGACCGCAACGAGATCGTACCGCTTTTCTACCTGCAGACGATCGAGAACCGCGCCATTGGCAACACCGGTCTCTTTCCCCTGATTGCCCCCGACGACCGCTTTTCCGACATTGGGACGACGGTGCAGACTGCATTGGATGCCGGCGCGTCCGTTGAGCCCAGCCGGCCCGTCTACCTGATCAAGCCGATGGCGGGCCTGGACGCGCGCTTTGCCCTCGCCCCCGCCACACCGCCGCTTGTCCAGGTGACCGGGTCCTGCCGCCACTGAACCTGCCATCGCAGCAGACTTTGTGTATGGCCCGCTGCGCCTGCTGGGGTATGATATGCAACCTGCCGGGACACTGACGAACACGATCACGCTGTATTGGCAGGTTGTCGACCCATTGCCCGGTGACTATACGACGACCGTCCAGTTGTTTGACGCTGCCGGCAACAAGCTGGCCCAGGACGACCGCCGCGCTGGGGGCGACTACTACCCGACGACGCTGTGGAAGCCAGGCGAAAGCGTGCTTGACCGTCACACGTTGACGCTGCCCGCCGGCGCACAGCCGGTGCGGATGCTGATTGGGATGTATAGCGGACCCGACGCTGCGTTACTGGCGCCGCCGTTGGAACTTGAGGTAAGAGGATGACCCTCACCCTCTCATAATGTAAAATGATCGTCCTATGCTGAAGAGTGAATTCGCCGTAACCCAACCTTGGACAACCGACACACGCGGGCCGCTGCGCTGGGTGTTTTCACATGTGCGCCGCAACTGGCCGCTAGTGCTGCTCATCCTGGCAGGGGCCATCGGCAATGCCGGCCTGGCCGCCGCGATCCCTATTCTTACCGGCCAGGCGTTTGACGCCATTACCGGGGCGGATCCCAACTTGCAGGTGCTGCTTACCGCTGCTCTGCTGCTGATCGCCAGCCAGGCTGTGCGCTCGGCGCTGCAGTTGGGGCGCAATATTGGCAGCGAGGTGCTGGGCCAACGTTTGGAACGGGACGCCCGGCAGGAACTCTACGGCTCACTGCTCGGCAAGAGCATGGGCTTCCACGACCTGCGTCCAACCGGTGAAATCATGGCGCGCGCCACCAACGATGTGCGCGAACTGGCCCTGATGATGGCCCCTGGCCTCAATTTGGTGATCGGGTCGGGCGTCTTCCTGCTTATGCCCATCTTCGTGGCTCCGCGCTATTACCCTTCCCTGATTGCCACGCCGCTGGCCTTTGCAATTTCCTACCTGGTGTCGATGGTTTTCTATGTGCGCAATCTCCAGCCGGTGACGGCGGAGGTGCGGCGCACCTTTGGCGTGATGAACGGCGGACTGGCCGAATCGATCGACGGCATCGCCACGGTCAAGGGCGCAGCGCAGGAAGAAGCCGAGGTGCAGCGTTTTGTCCACAACGCGACCAACGTGCGCGATGCTCTCATCGCCCAGGGTCGCGTCGAGGCCCGTTTTCTACCGCTGCTCTTGCTTGGGCTGGCGGCCGGTTTTGCGCTCTGGCATGCCCTTTCTCTTTACAGCCAGGGCCTCATCACGGTCGGCGATGTCGTGGCCTACATGGGGCTGATCGCCCTCTTTGACTTCCCCGTCTTTACCTCGCTCTTTGCCTACTCGCAGATGGCCTCCGGTGTTTCCAGCGCCAGCCGCATCCTTGAACTGATCCGCCACTCGCCCGACCTGGACGAAAACGAGGCAGGCCACGAGGGCCCGATGCGAGGGGCGGTGCGTTTTGAGCAAGTTACCTTCGCCTATGACACGGGCAGCGGAAATACTGGTGATGATGCCGGAACAAATGGGGCTGGCGTAAACGGCAAAGGCGGCGAGCCTGCCAACGCGCTCACCGACATCTCGTTTGACTTGGCCGCGGGGCAGACGCTTGCGCTCGTCGGCCAGACTGGCAGTGGCAAAAGCACAATCGCCAAGCTGCTCAATCGCATCTATGACGTAAACAGCGGCCGCATCCTTGTGGATGGCATAGATGTGCGCGACTGGAGCCTCGCCGCCCTGCGCCGCCAGATCTCCATCATCGAGCAGGATATCTTTCTCTTCAGCCGCTCGATTGCCGACAACATCGCTTTTGGCAAGCCCGGCGCTACAGAGGAAGAGATCGAGGGCGCCGCCCGCGCCGCACAGGCGCACAACTTTATCAGCAGTTTTCCCGAAGGCTATGCTACTGTGGTTGGCGAGCGCGGCGTCACCCTTTCAGGCGGCCAGCGCCAGCGCATCGCCCTTGCCCGCGCCTTTCTCACCGACCCGGCTATCCTCATCCTCGACGACTCGACCAGCGCCATCGACAGCGCCACGGAGGACCAGATCCAGCGTGCCATCGAACGCGCCAGCGAGGGCCGCACTACCATTCTGATCACCCACCGTCTCTCGCAAATCCGCTGGGCCGACAAGATCGTCGTGTTACGTAAGGGCCGCGTCGCAGCCGTCGGCACGCATGAAGAGTTGATGGAGCAGTCAGCCGCGTACCGGGATATCTTTGCACGCCTATGAGAGAGTGAGCGGGGACATGCACCCACTTACCGGTGCGCCAAATCGATCTGCAGCCGCAATTCCTCGCGCGCGGCCGTCAAATTCTCCTTAGCCTTGAAGTAGACCGCCTCACTCAAGTTCATCTTGCCGCTGTTGAGCAGTTCCAGTAGGGCATCGACCACGCGCAGGACCTTGGCGTCGAGCAGCTCCATAGTCGTGCCATACAGGGACTCGGGTAGAAACATCATGACCACGATCGTGCCCATGCCGCCTACCAGCATGGCCGCCATCAAGCCACGATCGACGCGGCCGGGCAGCGCAAGCCACAGGATCAGCCACAACACGGCCAGCAGCACCATGATCTGCCAGCGTGCAATCGGGCGTGCTGGCGCCAGGTCGCGCAGGGCGGCATTTAGCTTGTCATAACGTTTGACCTGTGTCAGCCAGGTGTTAAAGCGGTTGCATTCTTTGAGGTTGACGCGATGTTGGTCGTAGCGCGCCAGGTCGGAGGCGTATGTGCGACAATAAACTGTGAGTTCGAAGAAGTCCTTGCGTGTCAGGGGAACGGAGGTGGTAGGTTGCGCTGCCATAGCGTGGGCAAGATGCGGTCTTGGTTGGACCGCGCAAGCTAACGGTCGTTAACTGACACGGCTAATCCACAACGCAACGCAGAGGAGAATGCCGGTCCAGATGGTTGCCTTGGCGACCGTGTCGCGCAGATGATAACCATCTTCCGCTCGTACGTCGTTGCGGCGCATCTCAGCGTAGGCGCCTAACGCCAGCGGCAGCGTTGCCAAGCCGATCAGCGACCACAGCGGGAGCCGTGAGAGGATAGTGACAAGTAGCAGTGCCAGGTATGCGCCCCAAGTCAAGCCGCCCGCCAGGTCAAACGCCCGCGGTGCGCCCAACTGTACGGCCAGCGTGCGCTTGCCCATGCGCCAGTCGCGCCGCCATGCACCAATGTTATTGGTGAAGACCACCAGGAAAATCAAGCACAATTAACGGCAGGGCGCTTGCCAGCGGCAGGGCCACGAGCGACGAACCCGCCAACAAGTAGTAGCCGGCCAGAAATGGCAGCACGCCAAACCCAATCGCCACGCCGGCTTCGCCGATGCCCCAGCCGCGCATCGCATACCGCACGGGTGGCAGGAAGGATCCCACCACCAGCAAGACACTCAGGCCACTAAAGAAGAGCAGCGGCCAGCCGGCCAGCAGCGTCAGCCAGAGGGCGCTAACGGCGCCAAAGGTCAGGAACAGCCACCCAGCGCTCAGCATTAAGCCGGGTGGCAGTGCGCCGCCGGCCAGCCAGGCAAACGGCGTAGTCGGCTGGTCTTCCGTTGCCGCCACGCCTGGTTCGATACTGCGTCGATAATCGTATACGGTGGAAAGCACCTGGTAGGCTACGGCCGATGCGAACACGCCTGCTGCCAGAAAAGCGAACAGCAGCCAGGAGAACTGGCCCGTCTGCCACCAACCCAGGGCCGCACCGTAGATGGCCGGCGTCGTCAACGCCAACGCCAGGTCCGGCCGCAACGCCACGGCCACCCGCTGCAGCAGGCTCTGCGGCATTTCGACCGGCTGCGCCTGCTCAAACAGGCCCACGCCGGCCAGCGGTAAGTTCAACGGAGATTCTGCGGTGGAATCGGTAAGTGCGTCCATAGGCAATTGCGCATAGTGTAACACCCCCATCAAGTGCCGTCAATCACAAATAAGCCTTGCAGCTCTAGCCGATAATCAGTAGCATGTCAGCCATCTATCGGCCGGCAATCAGCCCCGCATCCATTCAGCGTTTCCTCTGTCAGCATCTCGTCACCCTATTTCCCCCGAATCACGTTATAATAGCGCTTGTAACACTGAATTCGCGCAACCTAAACAGCGCATTCCGGATTCGCACAGGAGGAAACTGCGATGGCATCTCTTTTGGAAAAAGTCTCGACCCTGATCTCGGCCGATCTCCACTACATGGTGGACGAGGCCCTCAAGTCCAATAGCCTGGCCGTGATCGACCAGTATGTCCGCCAGGTCGAAGATAACCTGGAAGACCTCGAAGACGCGGCCGCTACGGTCGGCGGCGAGGTCAAGGGCCTCCAGCGCAAGCTGGTGGAGTACCAGCACAAGCAGGACGAACTGGACCGTGCGATCAACGCCTTCCTCGTGGAGGGCAACGAAAGTGCCGCCCTGGCCGCCCAAAGCAAGCTCAACAGCACCCAGCGCCTGGTGGATACCTACAAGTCCCAAGTCGAGCGTCAGGATGTCGAGTTCCAGAAGCTGCTCGACGCCAAGGTCAAGCTGGAAGCCCGCCTGGCCACCATGCGCCAGGAGCGCGAGGAACTCCAGGCCCTGCTCAACCTGGCCAAGAGCAAGGAAGTCTCGGTCAAGGCCATGAAGAGCCTGGACGACCTGATGGGCTCCGGCGACGCCGACATTTCCGGTATCGCCCAGAGCATCTACGCCCGTCTCGACAAGGCGAACACGGCCAGCGAAATGCGCGCCGCCAGCCTTGACGAGCAGATGGACGAAGTCCTCGGCCGCTCGGAGCTCGATGCACAGCTCGCCGAACGCAAGCAGAAGCTTGGCCTGAAATAAACCCCAAAGTCGACGAGACGGACGGCCTCGTGTGCCTCGCTCGCACCCCGCCAACTGCCCAACCGGCAGCTGGTGGTGCGAGCGTGGCACTGTACTTGTGGCGCTAGGTAATCACCACCCGTCTCGTCGCCTGGGAGCATCCTTCTGAGGAAATCCCATGACTCGTACGCGCTGGATTTTTGTTGGTATCGTTGTCGCTGCCCTGGCCATTGCCGGCATCGGCATCTTTCTCTCGCAACGCGGCGGTACCGCGCCCGGAGCCGCCCTCACGGTGGATAAACCGGAAGCCGTCAAGGTGCGCGTGCTGACTTCGCTGCCCATCGAGCCCTGGGTGCGCTCGGCCGCCGCCGACTTCAATGCCGGTGACCAGGCCGTCGACGGCGTGCCTATCGAGGTCGAGGTGGTGGCCATGGACGGCCTCACCGCCCTCGGCCGCTGGGACCGCAACGAGTTTGGCTCGCTGCCGGCCGAAACGCGGCCCGAAGACCTCACCGAGGAAGAACGTGCCCAACTCGCCGACTTCCCCACCGTCTGGATTCCCGACAGCCGCTACCTGGTCGAGCTGGCCAATGCCGCCTACAAGGAACGGCTCGGCCGCGATGTCTTCCTGACCGACGGCGAGTATCGCGCCCGTCCCATCGCCATCAGCCTCTTCACCTGGGGTCTCTATAACAGCCGCGCCAAGGTGCTCGAAGAGAAGTTCGGCGCCATCGACTGGTCTACCATCCACGATGCCGCTATCACCGCGGGAGGCTGGCCCGAACTCGGCGGTGACCCCGCTTGGGGCTTCTTCAAACTGGTCGCTCCCAATCCCGAATAAGAACATCGGCGGCCTGGCAGCCATGATCGCCATGGCCGGCGAATACTACGATCGCACCAACATCAGCGTCGAGGACGTCACCAACCCAGAGTTCCAGAAGTGGCTTAAGGAGCTGATGGGCGCCGTGACTGACTTCAGCAGCGCCTCCGCCTACACGGCCGAGGACTTTGCCCTCTTCGGCTACAGCGTGGGCGACGGCGGCCAGATGTTGGAAAGCGACCTGCTGCAGAACATGCAGGGTATTCTCAACCGCTGGGAAGACCCGCTCAAGATCTATTACCCTGATTACGTTACCTGGTTCGACTTCCCCTTCGCCGTCTGGGTGGGGCCGGAGACGACGGCGCTGCAAAAGAATGCCGCCCTCGAGTTCCAAAAGTTCCTGCTCAGCCCTGAACAGCAGCAGAAGGCGCTCGCCTATGGCCTGCGCCCGGCCAATCCTGACATCCCGGTGGATGCCACGGCTGACAGCTTGTTCGTCAAGTGGAAGGACCAGGGCGTGCAGACGGTCGTGCCGCGCACCTCCGCCATGCGCAGCCCGGATCGCGACGTGCTGCTGGCGCTGCTGCGCTGGTTCGAGCTCAACGTGGGGAAGTAAGAGATACCTATGAGCAAGCGCAACCGCATGTCCAGCGACCATGGCACGCGTAACTTCCTGATCGTTCTGGCCGTGATGATGGGCAGCATCTTTCTATGCGTTGGCTCCATCATTCTCGGCAGCTTCTGGATTACCGCCAGCAACGCTGGTGTCAGTCAGGCAGACAGCCCCCTGGAGTCTGGCCCCACCTGGCCCGCCGATAGCGCCGAGCTGACCGTCGCCGTCTCTCCTGTTATGGCCCCGGTCCTGGCGCAACTGGTCGACCAATTCAACGCCCAGGCCATCAAGACGCCCGACGGCAAGACGATGACGGTTCGCACCGTCGTCTACGAACCCGAGAAGATGGTCGGCGCCGCCCTCAACCGGCCAGAGTTCCAGGCGATGTCGCCCGACAGCAGCCTCTGGCTCGACCGCCTGGAGACATCATGGACCGGCCGCGGCACCGTGCAGGAGACGGCCCAGGCTGAAGGCTTCAGTGAGACTACCCAAAGCGACACAGCCCCATCCGGCGAGTCGCAGATCCCCATCGGCCAGCGCCGTGTGGCGGAACAGACCCGCTATGCCGTCAGCCCGATCGTGATCGCCGCCTGGGAGAGCGCCGCCCGCGAACTGGGCTGGCCCGATAAGCCGATCGGCTGGCAGGATATCCAACGCCAGGCTACGGCCGATCCCAACTTCAAGTGGAATCACCCCAGCACCAACAACGCCTCGGGCCTGCTCGCCACGCTGGCTGAGTTCTACGCCGGGGCCGGGCTGACGCGCGGGCTGACCGAAGAGGCCGCCACCGCCCAGTCCACGATCGACTACGTGCGCGACGTCGAATCAACCGTGCGTTTCTACGGCGAGGGCGAACAGGTCATCGTCGAACGCCTCGCCGAGGAAGGCCGCGGCTTTCTTGACGCCTTTGTCGGCCAGGAACAGGTGGTGATCGACTGGAACAAAAACCAGCGCGGCGAACCACTGGTTGCTATCTACCCCGCCGAGGGCACGCTGTGGACCGATCACCCGTTAGCCCTGCTTGAACTGGGCAGTGAGGGTGAACAGTCCGTCACCGAGAACCAGCGGTTGACATTCCAGGCGCTGGCCTCCTACCTTACCGCTCCCGAGGCGCAGAAGCAGCTGCTCGACGCCGGCTACCGGCCCGCCGATCTCAGCCTGCGCCTGGACACGGAAGGCAGCCCCTTTGCCGACTCCACCCACGTGGACTGGCGCCAGCCGCAGACGACACTGCAGATGCCCTCCCCCGCCGTGGTGGATGTGGTGCAGAACGTCTGGGTCTACACCAAGCGCCCGACCAATGTGATCCTGGTGGCCGACACGAGTGGCAGCATGGAGGGTTCCAAGATCGACCGTGCGCGTGAGGCGCTGGGGGCCTTTGTCAGTGCCATCCGCGGCGAACGTGACCGCGTCGGCTTTGTCGAGTTCGGCAGCGGCGTCAAGGACTACCTGCCGCCGGCGGTGATGAGCGACCCCAATCGTGGCCAGATGCTCGACACGATCAACCGCTTGGAGGCCGGTGGCGGCACGGCCCTGATCGACGCTACCTACGCCGCCGTGGCCGAACTGATCGGCGAGAACGACACGCAGGCCATCAACGCCGTGGTAGTGATGACCGACGGCCAGGAAAACGAGAGCGAGCGCGGGTTGAACGAACTGCAAAGCCTGCTGGCCTCGACCGACAACCCGCCCATCATCTTTACTATCGGCTTTGGCGAAGACGCCGACGAGAACGTGCTGGGCGTAATGGCCGAAATCGGCCGCGGCCAGTTCCGCCGTGCGAGCGAAACCGATATCGCCGAGCTCTACCAGATAATTTCGACCTACTTCTAGGCGGTCTAGCCAGGCTCAAACAGGCAACTATGACTTCAACAGGCAGTGGGGCTGGTCCTGGGATCGGCACCGAGAGTGGATCAGGTACACGTTCCGGCATCCAGAAGCGCGCGCAGAGTGCTGTGCTCCAATATGCGTTCTTCCGCTGGGAAAGCGCTTTGGTCATTGGCATCACCATCGTGCTCTTCTTTCTGCTGCCGCGCCCCTTCGCCTGGTGGCCGCGCTATGGCTGGCTCGTGCTTGGTCTCTGCGGCCTGGCCGCGCTGGTTTATTCCAGCCTGACGGACGCCGAGACCAACGCCAAGGTGGTGCTGCGCCTCTTCCAGGAGCAGTTCGACACGGGCCGTATCCGCGACAAGGAGTTGCGTGCGGACCTGGAGACGGCGCTGGAATACCAGCGGCGCATCGAGGTGCAGGTGCGCCAACAGGATCGCCCGCTCTTGCGCGACCGTCTTGACGAGACGGCCAACCAGATCACGCAGTGGATCGCCAACATGTACGCGCTCGCGCTGCGCCTTGACTCTTACCGGCGTGACGACTTGCTGACCAAGCAGCGCAACACGCTGCCGCAGGAACTCAAGGAGCTGACCGAGCAGCGCAAGCGCACGACCAACGGGGCCACCCAGGCGCAGCTCGACCAGGTGATCGACAGCAAAGGCAAGCAGTGGCAGGCGCTGCGCGACCTCGACGACCGCATGAAACAGGCCGAGCTGCAGATGGAGCAGAGCCTCGCCGCCCTCGCCACCATTTACAGCCAGGTCCAGCTCGTCGACGCCCAAAGCGTCGAAAGCGGCCGCGCCGAACGCCTCCAGTCCGACATTCGCGATCAGGTCAATCGCCTGGGCGACCTGGTGGACAGCATCAACGAAGTCTACGACTATAAGGCGATCTGACGATGAAGACACCTCCCGGAAGCGGGGAGCTTCCCGGAAGACTGGCCTTTGTGCCTCGCTCGCACCAGGAAGCCTGGCTTTCATGCAACCTGCTGGTGCGAGCGTGGCACAGCCTGACACGTGAGAGAGATTTAGACAGGTGAACGTGATGAAGCAACGCTATCAGTCACTTTTGATTCTACTCATCTTTGCTCTCGTCTTTGCCGCTTGCGGCGGAGGCGGCAGTGGCGAACCGACGCGGGGCGACGTGATCGTCTACGTGGCCGTCCCTCTCAGCGGCTTCCAGGCTAACGGCGGCCAGACCATCCTGGGCGGCGCACGCTTGGCCGCCGAAGAGATCAACCGCAAGGGCGGCCTGCGCGGCTACCGCGTGGTCGTCCGCCCGCTCGACGACGAATCCAGCGATGACGTGGCCGTCGAACGCGTCGGCACCATCCAGGCCGCGCTCGACGGCGGCGAGACAGTGCTCGGCGTCATCGGCCATCTCAACAGTGGGCAGACGCTGGCGGCTATGGATCTCTACAAGGACATGCCCCTGCTGGTCATCACCCCCACCGCCTCTGAGCAGAGCCTGACCAGCCGCGGCTATACCAACTTCTTCCGCGTAAACGCCAACGATGCCGTCCAGGCTGCGGTCGATGCCCAGTTCTTGGTTGAGAAGCTGCAAGCCAAGCGCGTCGCCGTCATCCACAACGATACCGAATATGGCAAGGGGTTGGCCGCCTCGCTAGCTCGCGAGTTGGAAAGCCGCGGCGGCCAGGCGGCGTTGACGTTGGAGGTCAAAGAAGGCCAGGCCCGCTACCCCGACGAAGTGGCCGCCGTCAAGGCAGCTGCCCCCGACGCCATCTTCTATGCCGGCTACGAGATCGAGACTCCCTACCTGCGCGCCGAATTGGTCGAAGCAGGCGTGACTGCGCCCATGCTGGCCAGCGACGGCGCTTTCCTCGCCGCCACCATCGACGAATCCAACGGCACGGCCGAAGGTATGTACGTCAGCGCCTTTGCCCCCAGCCCGCGCAGCGTTGCCGATGCCAAGTGGTTTGAAGCCTACCAGGCCGTCGAATATCGCAACCCTGACACCTACTCGGTCAACGGCTACGTCGGCATGCAGGCGATGACCGAAGCCGCCGCCAAGGCCGATTCCTTTGACCGCAACCAGGTGGCCGACGCACTACGCAGCGCCGCAATCCCGACCCTACTCAGCAACCTGCGCTTTGAGTCCGACGGCGACCTTGTCGAACCCAAAATCTGGATCTACCAGGTCAAAGACGGCGAGTTCCAGCAAGTCGAATAGCCTTACTGTACCATCGCATCCTGCGCCACCAGCCGTCCGCGCTCGGTCAGGCGCAGGAAACCGCCGTCGTTGTTCACGATTCCTTTGCGCTCGGCATAGCGTACGACCTTCTCGGCAAAGCTTGGCTGCCAACGGATATGCTGCGACAAGTGCTCGGCCCGGTTTTCCAGCACGGCCTCCGGCCGTGTCTCATGGTGCAGCAAGTGAATGGCAAGCATCGCCTGCGCAAACTCCAGTTTCTGCCGCTGCCGCCGCGCTGCCACCGCTGCAATTCCTCGCCGCGGCGCCAGCAAAAAGACGACCAGAAAGATCAGCCCGGTCACCGTCGCCATCGCCCCAGCAATGTTGGCGTTCAACCCGCGCGCCAGCCAGTAGCCGCCGAGGGCACTGGCTACGGCAATTCCCACACTCAGCACCATCATCTTGCGCAGATCATCGGTCAGCAAATAAGCCGCTGCGGCAGGCGTCACCATCAGCGCCACCACCAGTACGGCGCCCACGGCGTCAAACGCACCCACCGCCGTCACCGACACCATCGTCATCAATCCATAGTGCAGCAATCCAGGAGCGAACCCCAGCGTGGCCGCCAACCCGGCGTCAAAGGTGGACAGCTTGAGCTCCTTGTAAAACAACGCGATCAGCCCGGCATTGATCGCCAGGATCACACTCATTGTCACGAGGGCATGTGGCAGGTCCAGCCCCAGCACCTCGACGCGGTCAAACGGCGCAAATGCCAGTTCGCCCAGCAGCACTGCATCCACGTCCAGGTGCACCCCGCAGCGCAAAGCGCGAGATTAATATCACCGCCAGGCTAAAGAGTGCCGGAAATACCAACCCGATGGCCGCATCCTGCTTGACAAGCTGCGTGCGGTTGAGCAGCTCCACCAGGCTCACGGTCAGCACTCCCACCGCCGCCGCCCCCAGCAGCAGCCACGGCGACTGCAAGTCCGCCACCACAAAAAAGGCCAGCACGATCCCCAGCAGCACCGTATGGCTGATCGCATCCGCCATCATCGACATGCTGCGCAGCACCAAAAACACTCCTGGCAGCGCGCAAGCCGCTGCCACCACCACTGCAATTAGCTGAATTTCAACGGAAGCACTCATATTCGCACCTCTGCCAACGCCTGGCGATTGCGCCATCGCCTCGCCCAGGCCCATACAATTCCCCGGCTGCTGCCAAACAGCAGCGAACCTGCGGCAATCGCGCTGATGCACAGTACGATCACTGGCCCTGTGGATAGACCGCTGGCCAAACTGCTGATGGCTGTCCCCGTCACCCCGGCGACCGCCCCAAACAGCCCTGACAGCACCACCATCAGGCCCAGCCGGTCAGTCCACTGCCGCGCCGCCGCCGCCGGGGCCACGATCATGGCGCTCATCAATACCACGCCCACGGCCTGCAGCCCAATCACGATCGCCACTACCAGCAGCAGCGTGATCAGGACCTCCAGCGCCGGCATGGGAAAGCCCAGGCTGGCGCCAAAGTCACGGTCAAAGCTCAGCAGCTTGAACTCCTTCCAGAAGAGCATCAGAATCACAAGCGCCGCACCGCCAAACAGCGCCATGACCAGCACGTCGCCCGCCAGCAGCGTCGCCGCCTGGCCGAACAGGAAGTGGTTCAACCCCGCCTGCCGGGCATTGGGGTCGCGCTGCAAAAAGGTCAACAGCATCAGCCCAAAACCAAAAAATACCGACAAAATGATGCCCAGCGCTGCATCCTGCTTGATGCGCGTATTGCGCGTTACCGCGATCACCAGCAGCACCCCGGCGATGCCTGCGATCGCCGCCCCCGCCATCAACACTGCCGGCCCCTTGACGCCCGTCAACATGAAGGCAAGCACCACCCCCGGCAGCGCTGCATGCGAAATGGCGTCGCCGATCAAGCTCTGCCGCCGCAAAAAGGCAAACGCCCCCAGCGTACCGCTCACCAACCCCAGCACCGCCGTCCCCAACGCCACCGTGCGCAGCGTGTAGTCAAATAGCAACCCATGTAAAATCTGACCTAAGTCCATTGCTACACCCCTTGGTTCCTAATCAGCTGCACCTGCTGCACCTGCCTGCACGGTTATCTGCCGCCCGCTTACCAACTCGCCATCCGTGTTGCGCGTGACAAACGCAATGCGCCCGCCATAGGTAAGGCGCAGGTTCTCCTCGGTGAATACCGCTGCTACCGGGCCGCTGGCGATGCGCCGCACGTTGAGTAGCGTCACCCAGTCAAAGTACTCGGGCACGGTCTGCAGGTCATGGTGCACCACCAGCACGGTCTTGCCCGCAGCCCGCAGCTCCTTGAGCAGCCCGACAATGGCCCGCTCGGTGGTGGCGTCCACGCCTTGGAAGGGTTCGTCCATAAAGTACACGTCGGCGTCCTGCACCAGCGCCCGCGCCAGGAAAACGCGCTGCTGCTGCCCGCCTGAAAGCTGCGAAATCTGCCGCTGCGCAAAGTCGACCATACCCACCTTCTCTAGCGCCACTAATGCCGCCGCCCGCTCGCGCTTGCCCGGCCGCTTGAACCAGCCCAGCGCGCCATAGCGGCCCATCATCACCACGTCCAGCACGCTGGTAGGGAAGTCCCAATCCACGCTCCCGCGCTGCGGCACATACCCCACGCGCCGCCGCTGCTCGCCATAGGACTTGCCGTCGATCTGTACCTGCCCGGCCGCCACCGGGGCGAGGCCCAAGATTGCCTTCATCAGCGTCGTCTTGCCCGCCCCGTTCGGCCCCACGATTGCCATCAACACCCCATGCGGCACCTCCAGATCCACGTCCCACAGCACCGGTTTCTCGTGATACGCCACCGTCAAGTCGGTTACTTCAATTGCTGGTCGCATCAGTCTTGCTCCCCTCCCACGGCGTCGCCACGCAACGCTTGAACGATCGTGTCGATATTGTGCCGCACCATGCCGATATAAGTGCCGGCGTCGCTGTCCGGGCTGCCTAGCGCGTCCGAGTAAAGCTGCCCGCCGATCACCACCTCGCCACCGCGGTCGCGCACTGCCGCCTGTAGCGCCTCGACGTTGCGCACTGGCACCGAAGTCTCAATAAAAATGGCGGGAATTTTGCGTTCTGCAATGAAATCGGCGAGTTCGCGTACGTCGGCTGTGCCAGCTTCGGAGGCCGTGCTGATGCCCTGCAGGCCGCGCACCTCGAAGCCATATGCTCGCCCGAAGTAATGGAAAGCATCATGCGCCGTCACCAACACTCGCTTTTCGGCCGGCAGCGTGGCAGCTTGCTGCTTGACGTAAGCGTCCAGTTCCGCTAGATGCGCCAGGTACGCCTCGGCGTTGGCCTGGTACGTGGCGGCATTGTCCGGATCTGCCTCCGCCAGTGCGTCGCGCACCGCGTCTACCGTCTTCATCCACAGCGAGACGTCAAACCAGACGTGCGGATCGAACTCGTCGGTATAGTTCGCCCACGGCAGCAGTTGTCCGGGGTCAATTCGCTCCGCTACCGGAATCGCCGGCTTGCGCTCGCCGATCTGCCGCAGCACGTCCGCCATCTGTGCTTCCAGGAAGAGACCGTTGTAAAGGATCACGTCTGCCTGCACCAGACGATCCACGTCCCCTTCGCTCGCCACATACAGATGCGGGTCCACGCCCGGTCCCATCAGCGCCGTGACTTCGACCAACTCACCGCCCACGTGGCGGGCCATGTCACCTATCTGCCCTGTCGTCGTCACCACTTGCAGCTTGCCACTTCCAGCTATGTCTGATGCTGCGGCTTCCCCGCCGCACGCCGTCACGACCACGCTCAAGGTCGCCAGCAGCGCCATCGCCACTGCGCCCCGCCACCATCGATTTCGCCATCCATTCCGCATGCAATACACCTCGTAAAACAATGTTTATTCAATACCAGCCAAAAAATTAGTTATGACTAAAATATCATTACCGGCTTCTATTGTCAACTCCTATCCTTCAATCTATTGTGCGGCTGCTTACATTTGCGTTACAATGCCACCTGATGATGTGCCAAAATTCACAAATCTGAGGAGGACGCTCATGCCGATGCGCACGCTGTCGGTCATGCAGGCAAAACGATTCGGCGTGTGGACAATCGCCCGCGACGCCAGTCTACAAGCTGTAGCCGATGAAATGGTCGACCGCAACATCAGCGGCCTGGTAGTTGTGGACGAAAACGGCTATCTGGAAGGATTGATCACGCGCACCGACCTGGTGCGCGCCGCCCACGAGCGCCGCGACTGGATGTACCTGACGGCTAACGACTACATGGTGCGTAACGTGGTCACTGTGCGCCTGGAAGACAAATTCGAACGTGTCATGGATCTTTTGATCGAACACCACGTCCATCGTGTGATCGCAGTGGAACCCGAAAACGGCAAGCTGCGCCCCATCGCCGTCCTCTCGGCGGCCGACGTTGTCTACCATATGGCGAAAGAAAGACAGCCGGGCTAACAATGCAGAGAATGTCCCTGCTCGCGCTCTGGCGGCGCGAGTTCAGCCATTATTCGGCGGCCAAGTTCCGCCAGGACCTGCTGGCGGGCTTGACAGTTGCCGCCGTGGCCCTGCCCCTCGCTCTGGCCTTTGGTGTGGCCTCCGGCGCCAGCGCCCCCGCCGGCCTTGTCACCGCAATTCTCAGCGGCTTCATCATCGGCGCGCTCTCCGGCGCTCCCTATCAGATTTCTGGTCCCACTGGGGCTATGAGCGCCGTGCTCATCGTCATCGCCCAGCGTTTCGGCGTGGAAGGCGTCTGGGTCACCGGCTTGCTGGCAGGCATCATCATCCTGGTCATCGGCCTGCTGCGTATGGGGCGTTTTGTCGCCTTTATTCCGTCATCGGTGATCACAGGCTTCACCTCGGGCATCGCTTTCATTATCTTTGTCGGCCAGATCGATAACCTGCTGGGTATCCAGACGACGGGCGCCGAGTCCTCGGCGCTCAAGTTCCTCGGCTATTTCCAAGGTGGTTGGTCGCCGCAGTGGACGACTGTGGCCATCGGCCTGCTGGTGATCCTGGTGATGGTTTTCTGGCCCAAGGTCTGGGCGCGCTACGTGCCTGGCTCGCTGGTGGGTATCGTGTTGGCTACCCTGGTCGCAGTCGTCACCGGCTGGCCCGCGGCTAACATCGGCGAGATCCCGCGCACGATCCTGCTCGACCAGCGCCTGACCTGGGACGCTATCCCTTGGAACAACATGGGTGACCTGGTAGTGCCTGCTCTCTCCATTGCCGCTCTCGGCGCGGTCGAGTCGCTGTTATGCGGCGCCGTCGGCTCGAAGATGACCGGTATCCGTCTGCAGGCTAACCAGGAGTTGGTGGCGCAGGGCATCGGCAACATCATCATTCCCTTCTTTGGCGGCGTCCCAGCCACGGCTGCCATCGCCCGCAGCTCGGTTGCCATCAAGTCGGGCGGCCAGACGCGCCTGGTCTCGATCATCCATTCGCTGGCACTGCTGGCTTCCGCCCTTCTCCTCGCCCCGATCATCTCGCTAATCCCCCTGAGTGCGCTGGCGGGCGTGCTGATGGTGACGGCCGTGCGCATGAACGAATGGCACGCCATCAACTTCATGTTCGCCAAGCGCTTCAAGACCGGCATCGTCACGTTCCTGGTCACCTTTATCGCCACCATCACGCTCGATCTGACCCAGGCCATCATTATCGGCGGTATCCTGTCGGCCGGCGTCTTTATCAACCAGGTCGCCAATATGGAGGTCGAGCTGCGCACGGTCGACGTCGAGCGCATGCGTCTGCGCGGCATCGACATCAAGACGGAAGCCAGGAATATCCGCGTCGCCTATCTAACCGGCCCGCTCTTCTTTGCCGCCACCAACACCTTTAACGAGGCCTTCGCCCACGAAGAAGACGTGGACTTCTTGATTCTCTCCATGCGCGCGGTCCCGCTCATCGACCTCTCGGGCATCGAAGCCCTGACCGGCTTGGCCGAGACCTTGCATGCCCAGGGCAAAACGCTTATGTTGGCGGGTGTCAATCCCAAGGTAATGTACATGCTCCAGCGTGCCGGAGCCGATTTGCTCGTCGGCAAAGACAACTTCTTCTGGAGCGCCGACCGCGCTATCCTGGTGGCCGAGCAGCGCCACCTGCACCTGACACATGTGGAAACCGAATCTGAGATTGAGGTGTCCGGCGAGCCGGCTATGATGGCGATGCCGCTTTAGCGATGTATGCCATTGCCAACCTCCGAGACCGTTGGCTGCAAGTCTCCGACATGACCGGTCGCTATTGCCGGGAGCCGGCCAACTGCCCTATATCCAGCAGCCGGAGCAATTCGACCGCCTCTTGCTAGCCTTCGTGGCTTCGCTGCCCGCGCGGGTTTGATATTCGCGAAGGTAAAAAGCTTACTGACACTGGGCCGCGGTCGAGTAACATGCATGCTGCAACGCCATCCATCCGCCGTCCAAAAGGAGCAGTGCATGCGTATTCTGCCGCAGTTGTTCGAAAACAATGCTCGTTGGGTCGCTGCCCGAACAGCGCAAGACCCTGAGTTTTTTGCCCGGCTTGCCCGCCAGCAGACTCCCGAATACCTGTGGATTGGTTGCGCCGACAGCCGGGTGCCGGCCAACGAGATCATCGGCCTCGACCCGGGCGAAGTTTTCGTGCACCGTAACATCGCCAACGTTGTGGTGCATACCGACATGAACTGTCTTTCCGTCCTGCAGTATGCCGTCGAAGTGCTCAAGGTCAAGCATGTCATCGTCTGCGGCCACTATGGCTGCGGTGGCGTGCTGGCTGCCATGCGCCAGCAGTCCTATGGCCTCATCGACAACTGGCTGCGCAACATCAAGGATATCTACACGCGCCATGCCGGCGAACTCGACGCCATCAAGGATGAAACTGTGCGCGGCGACCGCCTGTGCGAGTTCAACGTCCTGCACCAGGTTGCCAACGTTTGCTACACCACCATCGCCCAGGGCGCCTGGCAGCGCGGCCAATCCCTTGCCGTTCATGGCTGGATCTATGGCCTCCAGGACGGCCGTCTCAAGGACCTCCACTTCACTGTCGAGCACCCCGAGCAGATCCCAAATCTCTACCGCATGGACCTGATCGGGTAGAATAGGAAAAAACAGTCAAAAACGAGGCGAACCATGAGCGACGAAATCGAAGTCACACCCGAATCCACCGTATCCCTGCGCCCCGTCACGGCCGAAAATGTCTATGATGTCATGCGCCTGCGGGTGACCAAGGAGCAGGAGCAATTCGTGGCCGATAATGCCCGCTCACTCGCCGAAGCCACCTACAACCAGTATGCCTGGCCGCGTACCATCTATGCCGGCGAGACGCCCGTCGGCTTTGTCCTGCTTTATGACGATCCGAACACGCCCGAGTACTTTCTATGGCGCCTGATGGTAGACCACCGCTACCAGCGTATGGGGATTGCCCGCCGCGCGATGGAAGAGGTGATCGACTATGTTGCCGGCCGCCCCAATGCCACCAGCCTCGGCGTCAGCTACGTGCCTGGCGAAGGCAGCCCGCAGCCATTCTATGCGGCCCTAGGTTTCGTCGAAACCGGCGAAGTCGTCGACGAGGAGAAGGTCATGCGCTTGGATATCAGCGAGCGCGCCGCCATTACCCCGCCCTCGGAGCGCCCACTTACCCACGTCGTCATGTTCAAATTCAAGAAGCCCACGCCCGCCGTACTCGAAGAAGCCGCCGCCAAGCTACGTGCCCTGCATGGTGTCGTCCCCACCTTGATCAACATGGAAGTGGGTCTCGACGTCGGCACGAGGGCCGCTCCTACGACCTGGTCATCATCGATCGTTTCGCCAGCCAGGCCGACCTGGCTGCCTACCAGGAGCATCCCGAGCACAAGCAGGTCCTCGATTACCTGCGCCCGCTCGTCAACGGCTCTGTTTCGGTGGATTTCGAGCGCGAATAACTGGATCTCTCGTGTCTCGCTCGTCCTGACAATCTTGCCACCCTCATACTGGCAGGGCGAGCGAGACACGTTCCGGCCACTCCACCCTTCCTTTCCTTATACCGCGGTAGATTGACTCATACCTTCAAAACTGGTAAGGTACTCCCACGAATCGCACCTCATTTGCATGAGCATGCGGACAGCGTGTTACACATTGAGAAATCAAAAAGTAGGAAGGACTGCAACCGTGCGATCGATGCGTGTATTGATGGCCGCTATGGCCCTATTCCTGGCGTGGACGTTCCTCTTCGTCCAGGGGGTGCAGGCACAAGATGGCAACGGCATCACCTCCCCGGCTGCCGGCGCCGAAGTATCCGGAACCGTGAGCGTACAAGGTGTGGCCGTCCACCCCACGTTCCGCAAGTGGCAGCTCGACCTGCTTATTAATGGCGACGAGCAGCAGGCACATTTTCTGGCTCTAGGCGAAAAACCCATTTTCCCCGCCGCCGAGTTGGCTAAGTTTGACAGCACCATCTATCACAACGGCAGCCACACCCTGCGCCTGCGTGTCGTCTACCTGGGCCTCAACTACGACGAATACCTGACGCCTATTCACATCCAAAACAGCGGCATGACCCCTGCCACCGGCGATGCTGTTGCCACAGATGAAGCTGCCGCCGGCCTGGCCAAGGACGAGGCTGCCAAGCCTGTCGAACCGGCGCCTGTCGTCTTTCGCACCGACGTCCCGCCCGACGGCGAGAAGCGGATTGAGATCGACATCTCCGACCAGCGCCTCGTCGCCTGGCAGGGAGATGTGCCCGTCTTCGAGACTACCGTTTCCACCGGCAAGCCCGGCTGGCGCACACTGCCCGGCACCTTCCACGTCTATCGCAAGTACGAACAGACGCGCATGACGGGACCCGACTACGATACGCCCGACGTCCCCTGGACCATGTACTACTCTGGCGGCTTTGCCATTCATGGCGCCTACTGGCACAACAACTTCGGCACACCCGTCAGCCACGGTTGCGTCAACCTGCGCGTGCCCGAGGCCAAGGCCCTCTTCGAATGGGCCCCCATGGGGACCGAGGTAGTGGTGAACCAATCGGCTAGCGCGTTGCCGCAGGCACTTCACGCCGCACGAGCAGAATAACGCCCATCATGATCAGCCAAAGCGACCACAGAAAGCAACACGATCCATCCATTTACTTCGTATACATTCATGTCAAATTCACTATCACAACCGCCCGCAGACGCCGCGATGGCCATACCCAATGACGATCCGCAAGCCGTTACCCGCGTTACCTATCGCATCTTTATTCTTTTAGTCACACTTCTCTCGCTCGTCATCGTGGCTTTGTACTACTTGGTGCAGCTCCCGGAAACGGTGCGCGAAGTACTGTACTTCCTTGACTTTGTCGTCGCACTCATCTTTCTCTTCGATTTCGGCCTGCACCTGGTGCGTGCCCCACACAAGCTGCGCTACCTGTTCCCATTGGGCTTGCTAGACCTGGCCGGCAGCGTGCCGGGCGTGCCCTACCTGCGCCTGCTGCGCATCCCTTCTTTCATCATCGGTGTGCGCGAGCTGCGTACATCCACGCCGGCAGAGGTGCGCAACATCGCCCGCCAGAAGTTAGCCGAAAGCACCCTCCTTTCCGGCATCTTCCTGGTCTTGTTGGTGGCCGCCGTCGGCGGCATCCTGATCGTGCTGGTCGAGTCCCCTGTCGAGGGTTCCAACATCAAGACCGGCGGCGATGCCATCTGGTACGCGCTCGTGACTATCTCCACCGTCGGTTATGGCGATCGCTTCCCCATCACCCAGCAAGGACGGATTATCGGCGGGGTCATGATTCTGGTCGGCGTCGGTATCTTCTCTGTGCTCACCGGCTACCTCTCCACGCAGTTTCTAGCCCGGCGCAAGCAGGACGGTCCCACCGAAGTCGATCTGCTGCGCCAGCGTATGGAGACCCTCTTCGAGGAACAGCGCCAACTCGCTGTCGCCGATCGTGCCGCCCTTGAAGCCCAACTCGCCGACCTGCGCCGGCAACTGGAGAAGTCTGTGTAGCCGCACGCCAACTCCCGCGCAACGTGTACGTTAACTCCTGCGTAGCTCGCACGCCCACGTGCGGGTCCGGCACGACCTCGTGCCCGTATGCTTACCCCACTCGTCCCAGTCTCGTCATACCACCCAACCCTGACCATATTACCTTTCTCACTGCATAAAACCGCCGGTCGACCGACCGGTAGTGGTACAATCTCGCCATCGACAGCAACCAAAACAGCGACAATCGGCCCAGGCCAAAGGTCACCGCGTCCATGTGCAAACGCCCAGCCATTATCCTATTCATCCTACTTGCCATCCTCCTTCCCAACCCAACCCATGCCGCCGATCTTCATCCCTTCGTCCTCCCCGACGGCTTCACCCAGGATGTGCTCGCCAGGGATCTCGGCCCCGCCACCTCCTTCGCCATCCGTCCCGATGGCTCCATCCTGATCGCCCGCAAGCATGGCTCGGTCAAGGTCTATCGTGACGGCAAAATCCTCGAGGCGCCCTTCATCGACATCAGCGGCGAAGTCAGCAATTACGGCGATCGCGGCCTGATGGGCATTGCCGTTCATCCCAATTACCCCGCTGCGCCCTACGTCTATCTCGCCTACGCCTACGAACCCGCCGCCGCCAAAGGGCATGCGGAAAGCGGCGCCCGCACTGCCCGCGTCGTCCGCGTCGAAACTGACCCCCGCAACCCCGACAAGGCGCGCGACGGCAGCACAGTGGTCCTATTGGGGGCCAACGGCACGCCTGACTACGCCGGCGACCTCGATCGCGGCGACCGCCCACCCTATAGCTGCATGGAAGGTGACGGTACTGTCGGCAGCACTCCTGTACGCGACTGTCTGCCGGTAGACGGCCCTTCGCACACTGTCGACGGGCTCGTCTTTGGCCTCGACGGCGCCCTCTATGTTTCAGCCGGCGACGGCACGCTCCAGCCTGACCTCAACGTGCGTGCCCAAAACGTCGACAGCCTCGCCGGCAAGATCCTGCGCGTCAACCCGATCACCGGCGCCGGTTATGCCGACAATCCATTCTATGACGGCGACCCCAACAGCAACCGCTCCAAAGTGTACGCCCTCGGTCTGCGCAATCCCTATCGCTTCACCTTCGACCCCGCCGGCCAGCTCGTCGTCGGCGACGTAGGCGGCGAACGCTGGGAGGAGATCAACCGCGGCGACCCGGGTGCCAACTTCGGCTGGCCCTGTCTCGAAGGCCCGCTGCCCAACAGCGGCGACCCTGCCTGCGCCGGGGTTCTCTCCGGCGCAGCACCTGACACACCTGCCTGGCACAGCTATTCGCATGCCGACGGCTACAGCGCAGCCATCGGCGGTGACTTCTACACCGGGAACCAATATCCGGCTGCCTACCAGGGCGCCTACTTCTACGCCGACCACAACCGCGCCGCCCTTCTCTATTTGCCCGCCGGCGGCGACGAGCCTGCCCAAGTCTTCGCCACCAACATCGTCGCCCCTGTCCAGATCAGCATGGGCCCCGGCGGCGCTCTCTATGTTCTTTCCTTTGTAGACGGCTCCCTCTCCCGTATCCGCTACACCGGTGACGGCAGCGAACCCAGCCCGGTAATCAGTTCCGCCGCTGCCGTCATGGCAGGCGCTGAAGCCGTCGAAGCCGCTCAATCCACTGACGGCGCGGCTGACAGCCCCACCGTCCACATCCTCACCCCTGACGATGGCAGCAAGTGGCCCGCAGGCGCCGAGATAAACCTCGCCGGCGAGGCTGCCGATGCCGACGGCAACACACTCGACGGCGCTGCACTTCAGTGGACGGCCACCCTCCATCACAACGACCATGTCCACCCGGACTTCTTTCACGGCGAAGGGTCGAGCCAGAACTTTCGCTTTGAGCCGCACGCTCCCAACATCTACTACGAACTCTGCCTCACCGCCACTGACGCCGAAGTCCGCTCCGCCACCTCCTGCGTGGACGTTTTCCAATCGAGCGACAACACAGCGGCAGCCGCAGCCAGTGAGCCTGCAGCCAATGAGCCTGCTGCCAGTGAGTCCGCTAGTGGCGAGTTCACTGCTGTGCCAGCAGTGGCGGTCACCCCTGAGGCCGCTGCGCCCGCCACTGCTGCATCCGGTGCCGGCGAAGCTGTTGTCCACGGCGTGCAGCGCCAACGCTGGTTCGACCTCGGCGGCGCCAGTATTGGGGACCTCACCAGCCATCTTGGCTACCCCGACACGCCGGACAAGGTGGACATCCTTCCCACCCTTGAAACCAGTGGCGACGGCAAGGACTACGGCGAGCGCCTCACCGGCTACCTCACCCCACCCCAGGACGGCGACTACCTGTTCTGGATCGCAGCCGACGATAGCGGCGAGCTCTGGTTGAGCTCTGACGAAGACCCGGCCAACGCCCAGCTCATCGCCGCCACTACCGACTGGACCGGCAAGCGCGCTTGGGACAAGTCCCCCACCCAGGCATCCGCGCCGATTCCACTCAAAGCCGGCCGGCGCTACTACATCGAGGCCCGCCACAAGCAGGCCGACCAGAAAGACAACCTCTCCGTTGCCTGGCAGCCGCCCGGCGGCGAGCGTACACTGATCGAATCGGCTTACCTCACCCCGGAGTGATTGGTCGTGCCACACACAACTGGGCCCGCCACGAAGCGCCAAGTGGCGGGTATTTGCCAGATAACCAGTGAGCAGCATGCGCGCTTGTTCAAGCACTAAACTGAACCCAAGGTGGAATCTACATGCATGCCAGTCTACGATCTGTAGTTCTCACCTTGGAACCAGTTTAGTGTCTCTTCAGAGGTCACGAAGGGCACTAACAGGACTCTGCCCGCCTCAGTTACAGCAGCAGCAGCGGCCTTGTCTCCAGCAACTGTACTACGGACAAACATCTGGACACAGATCAGCCAGTTGCCAAGGGAGAGTTGCTAACGCTGTTGCTGCCGTGTTACGTACTTAGGGCCCGCCTACTCTGGCCCCTAGTTTCCGTCATTGCCGTGTGTCTCCGCAGTGTACGCTGCAATCCCTAGGCACAACTGTAACTTGATTTCGCTGTAGTCAGGAAGTAGGCTTAGAACTGGGGCGGGTGAGCGGCAGGAGACGCGGGCACGCGTGTAGCCTCGGCAACGTGCGGGAGCAGGATGAGAATTGAGGGCATCTGATCGGGGGCATGGAGACGGAGATAGAAGTAGCCGATGCCTGCCAAGCCCAGCATTAGGTTGGGCGTCTCGCCGGCCCCTATGACACCGCACGGCCAGGGGCTGCGGTTGGCGCCGTAGTGGGCAATGCCAAAATCGCCCACTTTTTCGGCCAGCGCCCGATAGCTGATATTGTCGAGCACTTTGGCGGCGTAGAGCAGCAGTTCGGCGTTGCCACCCAGGCCATGGCACAAGCAGTAGCTGCCTTGCCCAGCAGCCAGAGACTGCTCGATCATGAGCGTCGTAGCCTGGAGCGCGGCAAGCGCCTCCTGGCGCACCACGTCGGAAGGTTCCAATTCATAGGCGCGCAGGCGCGACAGGCCGATGCCTGGGGCGCCATGACACCAGGCCAACATGTAACTCGGACCCGGCGTGCCGCCCAGCGCCGTCGAGTCACGAAAATCGGGCCAGTTCACCTGCTGCGGGTTGTAGTAATGGCGCTCGTAGCGGAAGGCCTGCTCGGCGCCCTCGCGCAGTGCGGGTTCGTGTGTCACCTCGTAAAGCTCGAGCAACGCCCAGCCGATACCGGCCGCGCCGTGCGAGAAACCAGTCAGGTGGGGCTGCAAGTCGCCCGCGGGAGCATTGAGCGTGTTCCAGGACCAGCCAATGTCCTTGCGCAGTGCACTCTGCAGCAAAGAATCGGCGAATTGGACGGCCGTGTCTAGCAGATGCTGCTGTGGGTAGCGATGGTAGATGTTAAGCAGCGCGGGGATAGCTCCCGCCCGTCCGGAGAGGACATCGGCGCCCATATCCTGCGTGTCAAGGCCCCCAAGCTCCTCGGTGAGCTGCAGGCCTTGCTTGACCAGCGTGTGCTCGCCAAACAGCTCGCCCAAGGTTATACAGGCATAGGCGATCCCGAGCTTGCCGGAATAAAAGCTGGCCGCCACAGTTGGGTAGATCTTCTCACTGCGCGCGAGGGCCTGCTGCAAGGCGCCCATGGCTGTCAGGCGGTAGATGCGCTCGTCGACCAGGCTGTGCAGCCGCGCCAAAAAGAGCGCGATGCCGCTGGCGCCGCCATACACGTCAGGCCCAAAGGTGCGCTGGACGATCTTCCAGGCACCGCCGATCGGCTCCATCGAGGCTCCCAGCCAATTGCAGCATTTGCCCGCCCACAGGGCGTCGCGGCAGAGGCGGGCGCCGATCGCATCGGCAGCTTGAAGGAAGCGCACGCTCGATTCACTCATGATGTGGTTCTCCTCGCCGTCCCGCTACGAATATGTAGGATGCTCATAATGGTCGACCGCGCCCGGGCGGAGGTAGGGATGCTTGAAGGGAATGCCATTGGTCTCGAACTGCTTCTTGATTGCCTCAAGCTGGTCGTGCTCGTCTTGTTCGCCCTGCAACCAGCCGTTCCAGATGCCTTCGGCCAGCAGGCGGCAGCGGCTCATGCCAAAGCTTTCGCCGGTGCCCGGTTCTTCGGCAAAGGCCAGGCCAGGCGCCAGCCGCTTGGTCAAGAGCGGTGTCTGAGGCTGCAGATAGTGGTGCATACTGCGGTAGGTATCTACCAGCAGTTCGGCCGTGATGTGATAGTGCTGGCGGCCCACATAGAGCACGGCGCTGTCGATGCGATAGAATAGGTCGCGATGGCTTAAGCACTTGAAACGGAAATGCACCTGAAAGCGATTGAGTGACGCAGTCAGCAGGTGCGTGAGGAGGGCCGCGCCCTCCGGCGTGATGTTCCAGTAGTAACGCACTGCATCCTGCATATCGTTCTGCTCCACGGCGCTTTCACCAAAGGCGAAGTAGAAACCGGGCTGCATGGCACGCGATTCCTTGGGCGAATAGACATTGACCATGGCACCGACGCGTGGAGGAACGCCGGGCCCATCTTGCGAGATGAACTCCCCTGGCCAGAGCATTTTGGCCATGCCGTTCTTGTGCACAAAGACTTGGCCCGCGGGCAGGACCTGCTGAATCTGCCAGCCACCATCCCAACGCTCGCGAGTGGTGTTGGCGGCGGAAAGCGCGTCCAACAGGTCGTCGCTCCCGCCGTTCACCTGCGGCAGGGAGCGCAAGCGCCCGTCGAATTTGCGGCAATAGCAGTGGAGATACAATTGCTGTGCGAGCTGCCAGATGAGCGGATTTTGAGGCGAAGTTTGCGCCCCATTGGGGAGCTGCGGCGGCTGGGGGCCAGGCTGGGGTTGAACGGTGAAGCTCTGTCCACCGAAGGAAAACGACGTAGGCGTAAAGATGCGGAGCGCCTGCAGAATGGTGCGCAGTTCACGCGCGTATTCGTCTCTCATGGCCCCTCTCTCATGCCACTAAAGGGCTAGCAGGTCAGTGATGGCCTCGCCTGGATTATTCAAGATATTGAGACTCACCTGCAGTTGGCCGAGCGCGTTGGACGTGATTTGCGGCGAGTAGTACATGTACTCGTAGGCTGTGTGGAGCATGCGCGCGGCGCCGTACTGCACGCTGTGGACGAGCAGCTCCTTGGTCGCGGCCTGGCGGACCTGTCTGGCTTCCGTATAGGCCAGCCAAAAGGCACGCAGCGCCGGCTGCATTGCCTCGATGGGGTAAGGGGCATTCTGCAAAAACTGGGCAGGCGTGCTTCCGGCGGTCATCGGGATCGACATGATCCAGAAGGTAAGAAAGGCCTGCAGAATGCCGCCGACGTCCCAGCAGGCATCGCCCCAATCCGCCGTCTCCCAGTCGACGATCTTGACCTGCCCGCTCTCACCCTGTCCAGAGAAGACACAATTGTCCCATTTCATATCGCCATGAATCAGGGTATTGATCTGCCACTGCTCGCGCAGGCGGTCGAGCACCTTATGAAAGTCGGAATACTTTTGGATGATCCCCAGCACCTGCTGGTTGGCGCCGCTTAGCGCGTTTAGTGGAGAATTGTCCGTGCGGTGCGCCGACAAAATCCAAGGGGCTTGCTTGGGAAACATGCCCGGCTGCACCGTGTTCTCCAGGTCAAGGGTTGTCAGGCGATGGCACTTGCCCAGGGTTTCGCCCAATCGGGCGGCGACGACGACGGGAAACTTGCCAAGGCGCCGGTGATACTCGGAGAGATTCTCGCCCTCGGGCAGCAGTTCCACCACCAATGCGTTGCGCATGGCATCAAATAGGTAGTACTTGGGCAACAGATCGGCCAGGGCAGCGAATCCAGGAACGTTGGCTGCCAGCCAATAGACGGAGGCCTCGCGCTGAAGCAGCATGATCGACTGCGGATCCCACGCGCGCACTTGCTTGACAAAATAGCCGGGCTGCTCCTTGCGGATGACCTTGAAATTGCGGTTGCGGCTGGACGACTCGACGATCATCAAGTCGCCGTCGACGGCCGACTGCGGCGAGACCAGGCTGCGTTCGATTAGGAAGTACAAAATGTTATTGGCGCTCAGAATCATGGCGACGATCCTTGGACGGACGGGAAACGTTGTGAGTAGGGCGAGACCCCGGACCAGAAACAGATGCCCGTCCAGCTTGCCGGGAACTTGCGTATGGCACCCAAACAGGCTGAACGGGCACACAAGTACTCAACCTAGACTATCTAGACTACAACCAGCAACGGCTGGCAACGGCAGTGCCTAGAACTGTTGGCCACCGAAGCCGCCGCCCCAGCCAGGCATTCCGCCCCAGCCGCCTGGCCCACACGCAATCGACGGGCAGCCGCCAAGCGATGGGCAGCCGCCCAACGTCGGGCAACCCGCCAGTGTCGGACAGGTCTGGGACGGGCAAGCCTGCGAGCACCACTGGGATGGGCAAGCCTGCGAGCACCACTGGGATGGGCACGCCTGCGAGCACCACTGGGATGGGCACGCCTGCGAGCACCACTGTGACGGGCACGCCAATGATGGGCAAGCCTGGGATGGGCAAGCCTGCGATGGGCAAGCCTGCGATGGGCAAGCCTGCGAGCACCACTGTGACGGGCAGGTCAGCGACTGGACCGGGAATAGCTGCCCTGCTTGCGCTTGCACTGCCCGTGCTGCCTCAGGCGCCTGCGGCGTACCTGGCCCCACAACGCCAGGAATTCCACACAGGATATGCACCCTGGACGGGCAGACCTGCGAACAGATCAACGGCTGTGACGGGCAGAAAATCATCCCGTTCGACGGGGGGCAGAGCACAGTCTCTGGTACACAGATCTGGACCCATCTGGACTGTGGACAGAACTGCTCGAACTGCGACTGCAGGCAGAACTGCATCCCCTGTGACGGTGGGCAGAACTGCGCTATCTGCGACTGGAGGGCGAAAGCCTGTCCCTGTTGTGCTTGCATTGCTTCAAAGCCTTGCGGCGCAACAGCTCCGGCTTGACCGGCGAGTCCGCAGATGGCAACCTGAGTAGGGCACATCTGCTGCGTGTCGGGGCATGGCGCCCCCAACGTACAGACTCGTGTCGCGTCGCAGATCCACACCCATGACAAGTAGTCTGGCGGCTGTTGCGGGCAGAACTGTGGCACGCGTGTCAGGGGGCAGAACTGTGGCTCGCGTGTCGGGCAGAATTGTGGCACGCGTGTCGGGCAGAACTGTGGCACGCGTGTCGGGCAGAACTTTGGCTCGCGTGTCCGGCAGAATTGTGGCTCGCGAGTCGGGCAGAACTGTGGCTCGCGAGTCGGACATAACCACGGAAGTTGGGATTGGCAACCTAGTGGATCAACAAGTGTTGGGCATGCCACCGGCTGCGTCGTACATCCTGATCCTGGCGACTGTGTAGCTGGTATGGCCGCTTGTCCCACGCCGCCCTGCATCATACCTTGCTGGGCGCCCATGAAGTCCTGCATGATCGGCCCTTCAAAGAACTTGGCCTTGGGGCGTTGCGCATCGCTGACCTTGCCCTGGATCAGCTCGGCGTCGCGCTGAATCCATACATAGCTTCCACCCAACGGCGATTGCTCGGCCGGCAGCGGCTGGCTGTGTAGGATCGCAGCGTTGGGTATCTCCACATAGCTATTCAACTGCGGGTCGAAGTAGAGGCGAGTGTAACCCTCTTCCGATGACGCACCGAGAAAACCACTGAGCAGAATCGTGTCCGGCGGACTGGCGGGGTTAGGAACCAGCCGGTTCACAAACTCGTCCATCCGCAGCTCTTTGTTGTCTTCCACGTGAACCTCCGTTCAACGAAGAACTTCAAGTGTAGGGCTGACGTTACACTGCGTGTGTATTGAGAGTTATCGAAGCGGCAGAAGCGTGGCGCCTAGTCGGCCAACCTGCGGCGTATCGACGAGGCTAGGCGCCGATAGAGCAAAGGCGAGTAGTAGGTCTGGAGTGAAGGTAGTGGGGAATTGCCATGTTGCACCTCAAGGCGAACCAGTCACGCTGCACAGATCATAGTCGCTGCAACCGGCAGGATTGCTAAGGGCACCACGTTGTGTCGTCGGTTCGCGGGACGAGGTCACCACAGGTGGCAGCTGTGATGGCTGATTATAAGTATACAGCTTGCTAAAGGCAGAGGATCGGCCATGCGAAGAGGGACAGACCCGGTCTTGTGGCCAGGTAAGAACCAGTCACATGACCAGGGTAAGAACGCATTGTCCGGAGGCTTCCTGGAAGACCGGCTCTACGCGCGTAGGTGGGCGGCAGCGCGGCCGTCACGGAGGAGGTCAATCGGCGATGGGGTCGCGGAAATTGCTGTGCTGGTGGGGGATTGATCTTCCCCCGATCTGGTGGATAGTCGGTTAACCCCGTCGTGAAAGTGGCTTTGTAGTTGTTTGGACTGAGATAACCTAAAGACGAATGAAGCCGTTTGCGATTGTAGAACGCCTCGATGTAGTGGAAGATCTGGTTTTTGGGGCATCGTTGCCGTAAACTCCCGGTTGAGTACATTGGCCGCCACAGGCAGATTGTGGTTCGACTGCGTCGTCACCACACGCCGGCGGCGTTTGCTGTGGACGGCACGGATGCCATGAAGGTGCATCAGCCGTGCCACGCGCTTGCGGTTGCAGACCAGACCCCGGTTGGCCAGTTCAGCCTGCATGTGCGGGCTGCCATAGCGCTGGTTCACCTCTGCGTCAATTCGTATATTCATTGTCCTGCGCGAGCATGAATCGGTACTTGGCTTTGGTGGTTGCGAGAAGATGGCTATGGCTTTGTTTAGGATGTCTCGCTCCTGCCGCAGAATCGCATTCTCGCGCTGTAGGCGCTGCACTTCCTCGTCACTCGCCTTAGCCGCCCGTGCCCAGGAAACGCTTCTGTACCATCGCGCTTGGCCGCATGCACCTAGGGCTTCAGCAGTCCCGTGTTGATGTCAGACTCACGCTCGAGTTCCGCCATGGTCTTCCCGCTCGTCTGTGCCTATTCAACCGCTGCCTGCTTGAATGCCCGGTCGTATCTCTGTCGTGCTTGCCTACCCCTTCCCCCTCATGCTTAGGCTGGCAGGATTTATCTCTCTGTCCACAATATGAGGAAAGGTTCAGAACGTATTTAATCTCAACGGAAGTAACGTCGCACATATATCTTTATGCGTGCGCCCGGACCCCATAGAAATTCGTTTTGTTTCTATCGTCAAAGGGTGCCACACTCACTGCGGCCGGCGTAACCAATAGCTACCACTCGTCCTTCAGTCCCAGATTTGCCACAAATGCCAGAAGTATTGCGGGAAGGAACGGTATAGTAACGCTCGGCGCCGTATGCTTAATGTGCGTGCTGTCTTTTCACGTCTCTCATTGCTTCACTATCAATGGTAGTGTCTATCGCTCAACAGAGCCACTACCAAGGGAATAATTCACTTGATGCAAGGTGATGTGTGCAATCCACCACTGTTTTCAGCTACCAGTGCAAAGGAATCTTGTTGAATAATCTCTGCTGCGGGATATGCTCGCAGCCATACACAAGGCAGCATTGATCGGTTTCACATGCTGCAACTGAAAGGAGTCCTAATATGCGACTCGGCATGTACAACGTAGAGAACCTCTTCGACCGTGCGAAAGTGATGAACCTGGAGAGTTGGAGTGAGGGTCGGCCAGTGCTTGAGCAATTTTCTACACTCTCTTCACTGCTTGGGGAGATTATCTATAGCCCGAGCCACAAGTCGAGAATGGTCGAACTCATGATTGAATTGGGCCTTGAGAAGTCTGACCAAGGGCCTTTTGTCCTACTCCGCCGCAATAGAGGCAAGTTGCTAAGACGACCCCAAGAGGGTGGTATTGAGATTGTCGCGGATGGCCGAGCAGATTGGGCCGGCTCTCTAGAACTCCGTGATGAGCCAATAGATGAGGATGCGATGCGCAACACGGCGCGTGTGATTAATGACCTCCAGGCAGATGTTCTGGGAATAGTCGAGGCTGAGAACCGCCCCAGCCTGGCCATGTTCAACTCAAAGATCCTCACCTCCGTCGGCGGGATTTCATTCCGCCATGTCATGCTTATAGATGGCAACGACGAGCGAGGTATTGATGTAGGCATCGTCACACGTGAAGACTTCCCTATCAGCACGCTTCGTAGCCATGTTGATGATCGTGATCTCGATGGTAAGCCCATCTTCTCTCGCGATTGCCCAGAGTTTACGATAACCACCCCCGCGCATAACAAGATTGTCATCATGGTGAACCATCTCAAGAGCAAGGGCTACGGCAATAAAAGAGAATCTGATTCTCGTCGAAAAACGCAAGCCGAACGGGTTCGAGAGATCTATCAATGTCTGATCGGTGACGGATATAACCATGTTGCTGTCATCGGCGACTTTAATGATACGCCGGATAGCGCACCACTCCAACCACTTGTCGCAAACACCGATTTGAAGGACGTTTTCCTACACCCACTGTTCGATGATAGTGGGTATCCCGGCACGTTCGACTTATGTAATGCGTCGAACAAGATTGACTATCTGCTACTCTCACCGGGGCTATTCGAGCGGGTGAGAGCTGGTGGGGTCTTTCGGAAGGGCATGTGGGCCGGGACAAGGCCAAAACGGTGGGAAACCTACGTTGAGCTCCAGAACCGCAGTGATGCCGCCTCTGGCCATGCTGCACTTTGGGTGGATATCGACGTCTGAACAATGATGCAATGGACTGAAGTCAGGTTACCAGCGAGTAACACTCATGATAGGAGGTGAAAAGTCACAATATGTTCAAATAAGAAGGGGTTTCAGTTTCTTGCCCGTGCGGACAGGAGTTGTAGGACAGATGACATTTGCCCTCCGCCCTAATTTCTGAAGGCGGTAACCTGCAGCTTGCAGTATGGAACAGCAAGAGGGCATCTAATAGTGCTTGAGCATGAATAAACAGGCCGAGCACTTCGACCTGACCTTTGGCAGTTTGTGGTCTTGACATTGGGACCAATCAAACTTGCAAGTCCGATATACGGTACAGCAATTGTTCAACGGTAATGTTTTGTCTAATACTGCTCAGACATTCCAAGTGGGGCACAGAAGACAACGTATGAAAAACCTAATGAGTTTGTTTCTGGTCACGCTTATGACTCTGCTTAGTGCAGTACCAGTATGGGCACAAGCACTTGAACCCCTTAATGCAACTTTCACAGGGGCAGCACGTGTCAAGATTCCCAACCTCGGGGTAGACCAAACTGCAAATGTGTCCATTGGTATTCAGTTCAGTGCGAACCGCCAGGAAGTACAAATTGTTGATTTCCCAGCGATAACAACTGTACCGTACACGGTTACTGGGTCGCTGACTAGCATTACAACAATTACGCTCAAATCAAGTGGAACAGGAACATTCGATCCTGTGTCGGGTCATATGACAATTGATGTTGTACTTTTGTTTGACCAGAGTATAGATGTGCCATTTGTAAGCGAGGATGCAGATCTGCCTCTTAGACTTCACACAGATGCACCAGGAGGGGCACCTCTCGATCGAGATACGGGAGAAGTAGTTCTAGCTGACACGTCCAAATTTGAAGGTAAAACTAGCATTTGGGCTCCTATTAATTATCTAAGCGACCAAGATGCGACCGTCGAAATGTCAGGTACAATTTCGCCTTCTCCGTACGCTTTCTTGACGTTACAACTCGTGGTGGCACCTAGCGGAAACACTGGCCTGTTTAACCTGTTAATCGACGGCGCAATTCACACCGAAAACGCGGGTGACGGAGGTTCAGCCGCCGAGGTGGTGACGCCTGGGCGGCACGTCGTAGGTCAGACGGTAGGAACCGACACAGTGCTTGCCGCCTATTCCACAAGTATTGGCGGTGACTGTGCCACGGATGGCTCGGTCGTACTGGAAGAGTTTCAGCACAAGACTTGTGTGATTACTAATACGTCTCTGCAGATGCCGCGGTTGACAGTAACTAAGATTGTGCTCCCAGACGACGACCCAGGGCTCTTTGACCTGCTAATAGACGGCGCTACTTTCGCATCCCAGGTTAATTCCGGTGGGTCAACAGGGCCGCAAGAGCTCCCCGCCGGGAAACATACGGTAGCGGAAGTTGCGTCCGCTGGGACTGATCTAGGACGCTATGATGCGGCGATTGGAGGCGATTGCGCCGCAGACGGAAGCATTACGTTGCTAACAGGCGACGTAAAGAACTGTACGATTTCGAATTCCCGATTGGCCCTGGTCATCAAAAACGTACACGTAGAGAGCGGTGGGGCCAAAGGTATCATCGATTGGGAGACTAACATGCCAGCAACGTCACAAGTCGAGTACGGCACGACCACGTCGTATGGTCTTCGAACCAGGCTCGACACCAGGCTTGTCACCAATCATACTGCACTTCTTACTGGGTTGCGGCCGAACACCCGCTACTTTTATCGTATCACGAGCACGGATGCTACTGGCCAAGTTGAGTACGAAACTGGTGGCTTCTTCAACCCAAAGGTTTGGCCATAGCTACCAGCGCCAAAGGCAAGCTCACACTGGAATCAGACAAAGAAGTGACCGCTCACTTCACGTTTGAGAAGCTAATCGAGCCTATACCCTATGCCTGACCTGCCAGCAGATAGAATATCCGGCTCGTGCAAGGAAGGGTTGAAAAAGACCAACCGAGGACGGAACGTGTCAATAACGATGGGACACCGTAGTCAGAATAATTACGCTTGCGCGGGTGGGTCGTTCCGGCAATCACAGCGCCCGGCAAGCATGGTCCGGCGCTTTGGCTCCGTCCGCACTTCAGGATCTGGCGCCATTGTCGCTTTGACGCCATTCCGCTGGACTACTGTTCGATCGTGAGACAATTCGTGTTCCTCCTTCGCCCTGATTCTACACTAATTTCGGCGTCGTCGGTGTCTCACTTCATATTGACACACAGGGGTCATGCATTATAGACACAGTGGGCGATGCTGGCCTGACCATTTGGCATGTCGATGAATTTGGGGAGCAACGACAACGAGCAAATGATGCCGTCCCAGCATTACGAGTGTGCGCGTGAGCAGGCTGATGGCCGTTGCGATCTCGAACATTCAGGCAACTTGGGGGATGACGGGGATTTGTTTGGCATACCAGCAGCACCAAGCTTCAGTGACACCACAGTTCCGAACAGCAACTGGTGGGATGGGAGTGCTTCGGGACTAAAAATACAGCAGATATCGGTTCCAGGGGAGGTTATGAATTTCACTACCGGAAGTATAATCCTCGATCCGATCAACGATCCTGCCTGGACAGGAGGAGCTGTCAACGTGGTTCCTGCAAACAGGGTAGGCCAGACCTTTGTGCCTTTAGTTTCGCACCTCGCGTCAGTGGAGATCGCGCTCAAGACCGGCAATCCCGGGCGTGGTGGCGATCAGGTTACCCTCATGCTACTGGAGGCGGATGGCAGGGAGTTAACTTCGGCCGTTGCCAATGTTCCCCGAAAGATTTGACGGATTCTGGCATTTCGATCTTCCACGGGGAGGGATCAGCGTTACCCCTGGCCAGCCGATAACCATGCTGGTACAGGACACAGGGAAAGTTGTCTTCTGGTGGAAGTACGTCAACGGGAACTCGTCTACGGCTGGACAGGCCTACTTCTACAACGCGCCTTTCAGCGACAATGATTTCTTATTCAAGACCTACGGAGTGTGTAGCCGCTAGTCATTCTCCTGATTGACTGACAGATTTTATGAGACATAACAGTGAATGGCTCATGGCGCAGTGCGGCAGTTAGTCATCGAAATAGATGGACGAAAAGGCAACGGTTGGCGTGCGCGCCTGTTTTTTGGAGGCGTAGACTGGCTGGGGAACAGGATCGGGGTCAAGCCAAAGGCAGGAGAGCATGGGACCGCCGCCCGCCAGGGTTCGGGCTAGATAACGCCAGCCGATTTGGAAGTAGCTGAGGCCACGCTGCCAGTGAGCATCGACCAGGTGGCGGCGTTGCAGCGAGACAATGGCGGTGCCGAGGCTGGTGAGGTAGAGCGTGGCCACGGCCAAGACCAGACATAAGCGGGCCAGCGCATCCGCATCACGCACCTCGCTGGCCTCGAGTTGAAAACCGGCGGATTTATCGTCCAAGAAATTCTCTTCAATATCGAAACGGAGCGCGTACTCGTCCAAAGTCGCGAGCGAAGGCGGTCGGTCACTGATGAGCGCCCACATTTCATACCCTTTGGCGGTGCGGACATGCGCCAGCACAAGATGCACCGGGCCAAAACGCCGTTCTGTGACCTGAATGGTGTGAAGCAAGCGGATTTCACCCTGCGCTGGCACCAGCGCACTGACCTTGCAACGAGGCTTGCAGGCACGATAGACCAGCAGGCTGCCTTTAGCACGGATGGTGAAATGCCAGCCCAAGTGCACGACCAGTTGCATCAGGTCGACATCCACAAAGCCACGATCGGCCAACAAGACGACCTGGCAGGATGATGGGAGCAGGCGGCTGACTTCCGTCAGCAGCGCTGCTAGTTGACGAAACTCACGCTGGCGCTCCCTTGTGCCAGTACGTTCCAGGCCAAGGGCAAGGCGCGGCCACGATAGATGAGTGCGATCCGCACAATGACGTATTTTTCCCACAACACACTGCTGTCCAAAGCCAACAACGCCGTCTGCCCGGCCCACGGCAGCAAGGCGGCTGTCACCAGGTCACGATACACCACATCTGGTTTGATCTTGGGGTTGTGCAACCAGCGCGAAATCTGCCGCTCGCGACCCGCCGCCAGGGCACGACTGTCCCGCTGCAATCCCCATTGCCCAAGATGGATCGTCTTGCTCACCAGCAGTCCCACCACCAGCCACGCAAAAGTGAGCGTATTGCGTATGTCGTTCATCCGCCTGGTTTGCCCAACTAATCGCAAAATGGTAGCGTACAGTTCAAGGTGTTTTTCCATGGCCGGCTCCTTTGGTTACCTTGTTGCTTCGTCGTTTCAAGTTTACCAAAGCACCGCTTGGAAAAACACCTTCTTTTGTGCCCTCTTGCCTTATGTTAAATAAAATCTGTCAGTCAATCAGAGTCATTCTCTCTAACAGTCAGTTGTTTTGAGTCTTGCCGAGATTGTGTCAAAGGGCCTGATCACAGTAGTGTCTTGCCAACATTTGCCATATCCAGCAGTGACAGCAGGCGGCTTCGAATTGATCTCCTTGGCCCAAGCAGACGTATCTGGGGCAGCCGAAAGCATACGTGAGGCCGGTAGAAATGATGACGGGCACAATCCACTGCTTCGGCGGCGGCTTCCCGCCGCAGCATTGCCGTGCTTCAAAGCTGCTTAACAGTGTGGCCCGGTGAAGGCTCGTCGGTGCGGCGGGGCCTGCATTCGCACATCAAATGGGACCGTTCATGAAGGCGGCTGAGCATCAGCGGGCGCACGCTGCTCTACTGTTGCCCGGCACGCCCAGGCCGCCTCTGGAATCCTACGGCTCCGGTGTCTGGCCTTCGCAGATCTCGACGAGGACACCTTCGTTGCCGCCGCCGATGATGACACTCACGATGTCGGGACCGTTAAGTGTCAGCGAGTGCAAGCTGCCGTCGTTCGGCACAATGGCTGCATCCAACTGGTTGCCGCCGCTGTCGAGGGCGACAATGTCGAGCTGCGTGCCCCCCCCCACGCACCGACGGTCAGGCTGACCGTTGCGACTGGCTCAGGCAGGTCGATCTGGATGCCTGGATCACCGAACTGCAGACCGGGTCTCTTTGGAAAGCTGTTAATGAACGGGTCCGGTGTACCGAGCGAGGTGAACGTGTACGCTCCCACTGTGATTACCGTTCCATCTGCGTGCCATCGCCAATCCCTTGGAAGTCTGCACACGAACTCAACGTACGGGCGGAAGTGGATCCCACCAGTGATGCAGGCGCCCCGGTTGGCTGCCCGGGAGTGCAGGCGCCCAGCCGAAGGCGACAACCACGAGCACTACAAACACCCACAACTGTGACGTTTTCATAGCATGCGCCCCTTTCAACCTGTTTGTACATCCACTCTCGACAAATGTTGATGCGCAACCCTGAGGCCGAGAACTACCTGAAAACGAGCACTGCAGAAGTCTTGTTTCTGATGACTTACACGGAGTCGACCTCAAAAGTGCTATGATCAATAGTGAAGGAGGCCGACCATGGATACCACAAAGCAGAGAGCCATCTTCAAGCAGTACCTGTACCGGCGCTACGGCGATCGGAGCACGCCGCACCACTATCTGAGCGACTTGGACATCTTCTTGCGAGTGTTGGGTAACAAATCGTTGCAGTGCGTGACTGCGCAAGACATCGACCGTTTCATCGACGATCAGCATCGCCACGGGCTGGCGGCGAGCACGATCAATCGTCGGCTGGCGACATTGCACACCTTGTTTGAGTGCCTGGCGGCGCAGGCGCCGGACGAGGGCTGGCCGAACCCAGTCATTTGGCGCCGGCACCGGGTCAAGGAAGGGCATCTGCTGCCGCGCGATGCGGCTGACCAGGACGTGGAGCGTTTGTTTGGCGTCATCGACCAGGCGCGCGATGCGGCCATGTTTGGGCTGATGGTGGGTGCCGGGCTGCGCGTGGCCGAGGTGTCCCAGCTACGGCTTGGGGACTTGAGAGTGCCTTCGGCGCCGGGACAGCTGGCGCAGCTGCTAGTGCGCGGCAAGGGCGGCAAAGAGCGCATGGTCTGGCTCACGCCGTTCTGGTATGCCAAGGTGGCCGCCTGGCTCGCCGTCCGCCCCACCACCAATGCTGACTCCCTATTCCTCAATCAACACGGACGCCGGATCAGCAAGGATGGCATTCAGTACCGGCTCCAAGGCTATTGCGCCGCGGCCGGCATCAGCATCACCTGCCATCAACTGCGACACACCTTTGCGCGGCGGCTGGCAGACCAGCGCATGCCGATTGAGAGTATCGCCAAGCTGCTGGGGCACGCCTTTGTCACGACGACACAGCGCTACACACTGGGCGCCGATCCTGACCTGCGGGCAGCGTTTCAGGCGGCCATGGCCCAGATCGAAAGCTGCCAGACCGTACCAGAGACTGAACTGCCGTTTGTCCACGAATCGCGCCCGCGGCAGCAGCCGGTACCGGCCGATGTGGCCAAGCTGGCCAAAGCACTTGGCGGTTTTGCCACGCTGCCTGAATGGCTGCGGAGTGAGCTGTGCCTCTATGCCCGGCAGCGCTGGTATGGCTGGAAACCGCACATGGCGACGCGCTACATCAACCGGCTTGCGTCGCAGCAGTGCAACATCTGGAGTTGGCTGCTGGCGCATTGCGAGTTGCGCGGCTGGCAAGACCTGCGCCGCTGCCACCTGGAAAGCTGGCAGGACGCACGGCGCAGCGCCGGCCTCAACGTGATTTCATGCTACACCGAACTCTGCGACCTGCGTGCATTTCTGAAGTTGGTCAGCGATCGTGGTCAGCCGTTGGATCCCAACGTCTTCCGCATCCCTCCGCCAAACTTCGCCGACCCATTGCCCAAGCACTTGAGTACTTCTGACTACGAACGCCTGGTCAAGACTGTGCTGGCTGAGACCGAGCAACCAACGCTCGCCGCCTGTGCCGGCCGCGCCTGGTTCCTGACGCTGGCCCACACCGGCATGCGGCTCAACGAGCTCCTTGACCTGCGCCTTGGCGACATCGATTTCGCCAACGGCCGCATCCTCATCTGCAATCCCAAGGGTGGCCACGATCGCGTCGTCTTCATGACTCCCTCCTTGGCGCACAGCCTTCACCTCTATATTATGCAGCGGCCGGCCGGCGCCGACGACCATCTCTGGTGCGACAATGGTCGCCTGCTCGCCGATGAAGCCGTGCGCGACCAGCTGGCACGCTGGGGGCGGCTCTGTGGCGTCAAGGTCACGCCGCACCAACTGCGCCACACCTTCGCCACCCAGCTCGTCAACCACGGTCTCCCCATCGACTCCGTGCGCAAGCTGCTCGGCCATCAGACCCTCAACATGACGCAGCACTACGCCCGTATGTTTGACACCACCGTCAAGCAACAGTTCGCAGTGGCCAGCGAGGCCTTCGAAGCCATGCTGATTCCAGACTGGCCTCTTCCAGTGACCGCTGCCCAGGTGACTGCCACCAAAATCGTCGACTCTGTCGACTCCGTGTAAGATTGACAAAAACAAGTCTCGCCACGCGCTTATTTGCCCTCGGTTGTGGACGCGTGGAGGGCAAGTTGGCTCGCGACGGCAAAGATCCACCAAGTATCTCTGTGCATAGTCTTCTCCTCTGGTAACTATTCAGGCTAGCCAGTCAGGGGAAAAGGGATGAAGGGCTGACCAGCCAAAGCATCATGAAGAGCAGCAATGACGTTGCCGCCCTGTTTGCGCACGGTAGAGATGTAACTACGGATGGCACAGAAGGTGTGAGCGCCTTGGCAGGTGCGGAAAGCGCCGGAGACTTTCTGCTTGAGCTTGACCATTCTGATATCGCGTTCGGCCAGGTTGTTGTCGAAGGGGACAGTAAAATCATACATAAAGGCCAAGACACCGGCGCGATGTCTGTCAAGGCGGTCCAGAAGGTTCCTTGGGGGCGACTGTTTGGGACGACCACGCTTGGCGGTGGCTGGAATTGGGGGCGCCGGATTGGCTGCGAAGCCGCGTTGGAGAATGGCAGCATACTCGGCTTCATAGTGAGCAAGGCGGTCGGGCGCCAGTGAAGTGGTCTCGCTACGGGCGGCTGCCACTTCGGCCTTGATGTCACAGAGGAGTTGTGCCATCTCGTTGGCCCAGGGTTGTTGATACTGGTCGCTGATAAACTGGAGTTCACGCAAGTGGTGGGCGTTGCAAAAGATATGGGTACAAGCGTCGAAGGCCAGATAGGGTGTCCAGTGGTCGTGGACGGCATAGCCAGTGAGAAAGGGCAAGATGCCGATTGCCTGCATGGCTGCCTGTCCCCGTTTGCCATGCAAAGCGAAATAGGTCAGCCATTCGTTGCTGGCGCTGTGCAGCCAGTGCAGGCATCCCTCAACCCGCAAGCCACTTTCGTCACAATGGACGACACCGGCTCGGCGCAGTTGGCTGTGAATCTCGACCAGCGCCGGTTCACAGCCGGCTGCCACTGCCTGATTGGCCTCTGCCACCAAGGCCCAGGCCGGCGCATGACCATAGAAGTCACCCAGCAGTTCACAGGTGCGTGCCAGCGGAATGAAGTGGTAGTTGTTCAAATAGCTGGCTTGCGCCTTGAGGCGGGAACCATACTGGACAGGCTGCCGACGCCCTGCGGAAAAGCCGCCTGGACGCACCGCTGACAGCGCACGCAATACTTGATCTCGGCTCGATGTTCAGTCATTTCGATTTGGACAGGCGGCACATCGTATACCTGGCGTCGTACATGGCCGCTGGCTACCACAGCCGACAAGTCGCTCGCACAGTGTGGGCAACGGTGCAAGCTGTGAGTTTCAAGCTGGTCAGGATTCGCGCTCATCTCCAGCGTGTGGCCTGGATGACCTTTCTGTCCGCCCGGCTTACGCCCTTCTGATCGGCGTAGACTGCGCGTCTTGGGCTTGGCCAGTCCATCACTGCTCGGTGGTTTGCTACTGTTGCGGCTCTGCTTGGCTACCTGGTCTTCCAGTAGCTTGACGCGTTGAGTCAGTTCTTCGAGCTGATCCTGTAAGAGCAGTACCAACTCGATCAGTGTGTCCTTGTCTAGCTGTTCCAACTGCTCACGGCTAAATCTGGGTAGCGATGCCATAGTGCTCAAGCATATCCGATGATTGTTAGCCTTGCCTTTGCGTTCTGTTTGACTCTTCTATCAACCGCTTTATGCCTGAATAGTTACCTCCTCTGTTAGAATCCTCGCACGGTTGACTCGTAACTCTCGACGCGCACGGCTGCGCCCGTGTGTGCCGACCGCCGCACTGCATCCAAGATGGCTAGCACACTGCGTGCATCGCTCATGGTGACCGCCGGCCGGCGAGCCTCGGCAACTGCCTCCGCAAATTCGGCCAGCTGCGCCGTGTGCATTGTCATCCGAATATCGCCGGAGGGCCGTACGTGCAGCGTCGTCGGGGCGGTATAGGCGGTCAGCACGCTGCTCTCGATCTCGGCTGCATAGTCAAAGAGGCCGCCGCCGCGCACGCTCAGCCTCCCGGCGCTACCGTAGATGTCTAGATTGTTGTCGAATCCGGCACCGTTCTGCGTGACAAGACAGTGTGCCGCTGCGCCGTGCTCGAACCGGATCTGAAAGGCCGCCATCATCTCGGCTTGCGTATCTCTGCGATAGCTGGCGTGCGCAGTCACCTCTACTGCCCGGTCGCCGACGCACCACAGGATCTCGTCGACCAAATGCGACCCGATATACAGAAGCGGCCCGCCGCCCGTTTCGGGCGAAGCCAGCCAGCCCGCGTCCATCGGGGAAAGTAGAAAGGCGCCAGTCAACGAGCAGATCTCACCGACGGCGCCCTCGTGCAGCAGCTGGTGCACCTTCTGCCACAGAGGAATGAACCGCAGTGAGTAGCCAGCCATGTAGCAGATCCCATATCTAGCCGCAGCATCCTCAATCCGCCGCAGTTCCTTCTCGTCCATACCGCAGGGCTTTTCGACCAGCAGATGCTTGCCAGCCTCGATTGCCGTCAGCGAGCTTTCGTAGAGAAGATGATGCGGGGTCGCAATTAACAGGGCGTCGACTTCACAGCCGTCATGGCAACCCTCAAGCAGGTCGGCCAACGACGCATAGACTGCAGCTCCACCGGCGAGATCTGCGACGGCCTGAGCCGCCGGCAGATCGGGATCCGCACAGGCGCTGACGGTGATGCCGGCGACTTGCTTCGCAGCATTTACCAGATTACACCCTTGGTAGCCGCAGCCGATCATGCCCACACGCAGCCGCAAATCCCCCGACATAACCATCCTTCCTTACTTGATTGTTCGCTGCCGTGCACTGTAGGCCTACCGCCACCTGTAACCGAATTCGGGTTGCCTCAGGGCCGCACCCGCTAACTCACAGCGTACACGGTAGGCGTGAATTATTCGTTGCTTGCCGTGCTTGCTGTCTGGATTGGAGGAATAAGAGAGTGTGATGTAGCGGAACTGTTTAGAGGTAGCGATGCGTTCGAGCCAATTCTACAAGGCGTTCACACTGCATGAGTGCCTGGTCAGGCGCGCTCTTCTCCCATGCCTGCACTGCCCCCTCAGCAGCGGCTGCCAGTTGGTCAGGCAGCCGCTGCTGAATGGGATCCAGCAGTCGTCTGGCGCACTCGACTGCCTCTTCGATGCGCTGTGCAGTCCGGATCATCGCGGCAAGCAGCGGCAGGAGACAGGTCCATTGGAATGCAAGGCTGGCATGGTCGCGCGGCAGCAGACTCCAAGCCGCAAATGCCTTGCTCGCGTGCTGCTCGACCATCTGCCAGTCGCCTTCTCGCCACGCCAGCCAGGACGCGTTGGCGTACGCCGCGCCCACATATTCCGGCATATGTGCGGCGCTTGCGACGTCAAGGCACTTGTCTACGGTCTGCCGCACGAGTTCTGCCATCTCGAGCTGGCGGTAGGCGATTGCCAGATAGGTCAAAGAGCGTACCTGCAGGCTGACGTCACCGGTCTGCGTGGCGGCTGCCTGCGCGACGCTCAGGGATGTCACCGCATCGTGTACGCGCCCATTCCAAAGCAGGTGGAATCCAAGCATGAAGTGGGCCGCCGGTAGGGCGGCAGCATTGCCGCCTTCGAGCAGCGCATCGAGTGCCATCTGTGTCCAGCGGGTAATTTCGTCCGTCGACACGCACCGGTTGCGCCGCAACTCCACGCTTCCCTTGCGCTGCCAGTAGACGGCGCGCTGGCTTGCCGTGCCGCAACGGCCAATCACCTCTTCAAGTGCGGCGTTTACTACTTCCTGTTCGTCGACTTCGTTCTTCCAGTAGTGCACCAAACCGATCTCCAAATGGATCTGGATCCACTGCTGCCAGTATGCCTGCTCGCACCCGTCCGGCACAGGCAGTACCGAACCCAATGTCGCGAGCGCCTCCTGATACCCGGCGAGCGCCTCGCCGTATTGGTACTGCTCGCGCCAGGTGTTGGCCACTGCACACAGCAGGTGCGACCGGTCGAGCGCGCCGGCTGCACTACTATGTGCCAGCGCCTGCTCGTAGGCGATGCGGGCCTCATCGTAGCGGACGGCTATGTGGAGAATTCCAGCCAAATGGACGTATAGATCGCGCAAATCAGCGTCGTCGAGCTGGTCAGGTGATTGCGGCGAACTCACACTCTGGCGTAGGGAAATCGCACGCTGGTATAGGCGGATGGCGTCTTCGTTGGCGTACATGCGCGCGGCTGCTGCGGCAGCGCGACGGCAGTACAGCGCAGCCAGTGCGTAGTCTCCGGCCAGTTCGTAATGGGCGGCCGCAGCTCCGGCCGCTGTATCCGAACCCGTGCCCGGGTCGGCGGCAAGCGCATGGGCGATGCGGCGATGCAGCGACCGACGCCGCACCGCGCTCGAGGCTCCCATAGGCAACTTCGCGCAGTTTGCCGTGGCTGAAGTCATACGCGTCGGCGCCGCGCTCGCGTAGAATTTTGCGCTGCCACAGTTCGTCGAGATTGCGGACCAGCGTGTCCTCATCCTGTCCTGACGCTACAGCCAGCACTGAGAAGGTGAACCCGCAACCGATGGCTGCGGCCAACCCTGCCAGGTCGTGGGCGGCGGGGGAAAGCTGCGCCAGGCGTGACTGCAGGACAGCGTTCATGCGCGGCGGAAGCATTTCGATAGTATGTTGAGGGGATGACGGCTGCGGCGACTTCTCCACCAAGCCTCCCGGTGGGGGCGTCAATCGCGACAGTTCCACAACAAATAGCGGGTAGCCTTCGCTTTCGTGCAGGATCGCGGCCAGTGCGCCGGGCGTCACCGGGCTTGCAGCCGCTTCACACGCAAGCCTGGCAGTATCTTCGTCATCCAGCGGCTCGAGATTTATGTCCGTTAGCGTCGTGGTCTGCCGCAGTGCGTGGATGAGGCGGTGTAAGGCGTGGTCGCCGTACAGTTCCTCGCTGCGCGCCGTAATCACGAGGAGAATAGGCGCCTGCTCGTCACGCCGCAGCAGATAATGCAGCCATTCCAGCGTCGCGGCATCTGACCATTGGGCATCCTCCAGGACGAGTAGCAGGGGCTGCTCACGGCGCAAAAACAGCCGGCTGAGCGCCTCGAACAGATGTTGCCGCTGCCAGGCGGCAGTCAGCGGCGGGGGCTTCGTCAGCTCCGGAAAAGTGCGAAATAGGTCGGGCAGCAGGCGGGCCAGCTCGCCCAGCCACGGCGGGGCAAGCTCGCGGAAGTGCCGTTCGAGTGATGGGCTTTGCAGCCATTCGATTACGGGGGCATACGCCGGCGCTCCCTCCGCTGCATTACTGTGCGCCACGGCTATGGTGAAACCCTGGCGGCTTACCCAGGAGGTCAGCTCCTCGATGAGCCGAGATTTGCCGATACCGGCCTCACCCAGCACGACCACGCAGCCAGGCGTTCCGCTCGCAGCGGCGCGCCACGCGTCGAGGAGCGCGGACCACGAACGTTGGCGTCCTATCAAGGGAAGCCGTCCGGCTACTCGCGCCGCGGATGACTCGGTGGGTGGGTCGGCCAACAACCGTTGGTACTGTGCGTGCGTCGTTTTGCTGGGCGGCACGGCTAGCTCTTCGTGCAGCGTCGTTACGCAAACGTGATAGACGCGCAGTGCGGCGGCCCGGTCGCCGTTCAGCGCATGAAGCCGCATTAGCGTTCGATAGGTTGACTCCTGCACCGGATCCAGACGCAGCAGCTGGTTGGCATACATGATCGCCGTTTCAAATTCGAGCGATTCCTCCAGCAGGTAGACGAGCCGCCCCAGCGCAACGCAGGCTCGCTCATGTAGCTCAGTTCGGATCGGGAGTATCCAATCGTCGTAGCAGGCAGGCAGCAGATCGCCGGCATAAAGCTGCGCGGCGAGTTCGAGCTCCTGCCGGCCAGCGGAAGATCCAGTGGCGGCTTCAAAGCGTTCTACATCGAGATCGACGGAAGCATCGGGGCACAGCCAGATGTTGAGCGAGTCGGCCGCCACGAAGCTGTCCGCATCCGGCAGACTATGGCGGAGCTTGTGAATGAGCTTACGCAGATTGGTAAACGCCTGGCCCTCGGTCGCATCTTGCCAGAACTGAAAGGCCAGATGTTGGCGCAGCGTCGGGCTTTCCCGGTGGAGGACTAGGTAGGCAAACAATGACTGAAGCCGCGCGCTATCGACAGCTGTGACGAGTTCGCCGCGGTGGGTCAGACGGAATTGTCCAAGCAGAGTAACAGTCAGTTCGCCCATTACAAGTGTAGGTCAGATTCAGCGCATAGCGTGCACCAAAGTTGGTCTTCCTGCCGACTATTGTTCACTATAATCTACTGATGATCTGCCTATGATCTTCCTATGATCTGCGCGCCAACAATTCGGCGCTCTGCATGGTTTGATTGCCGGCGGCGAGTGAACAAGCCGCAGGGAAGCAATGTGCCGAGAGTTTGGATGGAACGATTAAGGAACGCCCCACACGGTATCCTAAGAGAGCACAGCAGCAAAGTTACAGAAAAATGCTACGTTGTCGTGCCTAGACGTTCCACACAAGTCGGCAAAGGAGAGCTCAGATGCCTAACGAAACGCTCAGTTTAGAGGAGCTTGAGGCTCTAAAAGCTGAGTCCCATTCACTGTCAGAGGATATTCTGGCAGAACGCATCCAAGAGAAGGATGGCCGTTATGTCTTTCGTGCGATTCGGAAGACCGACCGTGCATTCGCCGGAATTCTCGACGTAGAAGGTGAGTGCGCTGCGCCAGTACCCCAGTTTGAGTTTGCGGAGATCACGTTGATCAGCCCCGCGGACTTCGACTACACGCCAAAGCTTACGCCAGCCGACAAGAAGGCTGCAAAGTCCATAGAGACTACCGTAGCGAAATATGAGCAGTACTTCGCATACGACCGCGGGCTTCTGACACCGGCGGCAGTCGATGTTGATGCAGATACAGCAGATCTGCCGCCAGTGACTGATCACCGCGTGAATCAGTCTACAGTCAAGAACCAAGCTGGTCGTGGCACGTGCGTCTCACACGCTTCGATGGGTTTGCTGGAAGCATTTCCGCACATCGAAGACGATCTGTCAGAGCAATACACCCACTTTAAATTCACCGTGTTTCTTGACCAGCCTCAAAACCAGGATGTCGGACTAAGGACAACCGACGCAGCTCCATTCCTTGCCCGCAATGACGGGCGCGTTTGCCTGGAACGTGACTGGCCCTACATTCCAAATCAGGCTACCATCAACGCCATGGTGGCGAGCGGCACCTACGCTCCGCCGCAAGCTGCGGTGGATCATCAGACGATTGGGATTGCCGCCTACAAAATCATCGAAGACAAGGGCCTCACGGGCGAGAGCATCAAGAACACCCGCTACCTCGAATCCCTGCTATACCAGGGCTACGACATCGTCTTCGGGTGCTTCGCCTCGTGGGACGACAAAGATAACAACGGGATTCTTGACCCAGTACTCGACAGCAGTGGGCAGCCTGTTGTTCGTGCTGGACACGCGATGTTAATCGTCGGCTATAACCGCTATGATCAGTGTTTTATCGTCAAGAATAGCTGGGACGCAACTTGGGGACACAGCGGCTATGGCTACTTCAGCTACAACTTCATGCGTGCGTGCGCCAAGTATGGTTTTGTTGTGGACAGTGTCGTTCCGGGCGCTCCGCCCTCGCCGCTGCCGCGGAAACTTGCTACAGCACCGTTCAGTGTCGACAAGATCAGCCGGCAGAGCTTGCGCGCAGCAATCGTGTTCTTCAAGACTTCGTCAGGGCGGTATGCAGTGGCTGAGGCCTATGCCGGCGACAACCTGTATCTGCGAAATTTGCGTGTGTATAATGCCGACGGCAGCATTCACCTTGATCGGGATAGTTTGGTGATTCGCAGCTCGTATTTGTGCGACCTGGATACGGCACGCGAGACGAGTGCCAATGCAGATTTTTGGTGGGAGGGAGTGAGCCCTGGAGTGCATTTCCTTGTGCCCCGCAATGGCGCCGCCGCTTGCATCGGTTACAACTTTGCGCAGCTCACTGCGGCGAATATCGGTGCGATGAACCTAGCGACAACCGCTGTGGACTCACGCCTCCTGCGCTTCGCCATGATCGTGGGTAAGACCTCCAGCGGTCGCTTCTTCAAGATACTGGCACACGCTAGAGCTGGAAGCGTTTTAGAGCTCGCGTACGTTGAAATATTCAATACTGATGGCTCGCGCCACAAGTATGCACAGAGCGTCACTGTTCCTTCGTCGTGGACCTACGATTTAGACAACCTGTCACTTTCCGGAGGGACTGCCGCCGACATCTGGTGGCATGTAATATCGAACAACGTAGGCTTCCTCGAACGATATTCGACTGCCAAGATGCGATTAGTGTGGAGTTTGTGAAGGTGACTATGGCTGATTACCGTGCTGCCGATGTCGAGAGCTTCGAAATGAGAGTTGGCGAGATTCGGACACTTGAGTCATTGCGACAGGCTGTCGTTCCGCCTTACGTGCTGATTATCCCATTCATTGAGTTGCCAGCCGGCATAGAGCTTGCCGGGCAAGATAACTTCGATGAGGAAGGAGTACACGGCTGTGTCTTCACGTTGCGCGCTGTCGCGGCAAATGAAGGGGTCCTGCGCGTGGGTTTTCGCGACCTACGGACACAGGATGTCGTGATGGACAAGTGTATTCGAGTCACGGTCTACTAGGGTTTTCGCAACGGATCTTGACTTGGATGTTGTCTAGTGCCCGCTGTTAATAGAGGGTCTTGTTGAGCAAAGTGCGAGCAAACATTCCACTTCGGCCGCGTGACCGTACGCGGCCGAAGTGGAATGTTCGCCGTCTTTTCGCGACATCCCAGTGCGTTTCGCTACATAAGGTGCCGTGAAAAACCTAAATGTCGAGAGCGTAACAAGCTTAGGACAAGAAAAGAAAGGCGAGATCATTTTGGGGCAGGTAAGCGCAATAATTGAAGCTGCGGTGCGTATGCAGCGCGATACCCGTGGCTCAGAACCCAAAGGTCAACTTGAACGGATACCTGCAATTTTGGTAGTCACACTTGCTGTTGCATAAAGCCAAGGTGAGACGGCCATAGCCAGTGCGACGGGAGGTTGCGAGCGAACACGGGGAGTAGGAGACTGTGTGTGGGCTCCTTTCTCAATGACCTTAACTTTCGCTTGCGCCATGCGCCCCGGCTACTCCACTGAACAAGCAACTACGAATGTGACCGAGGTGGTCTTCGGATCGTGTTCGATCCTGGGCAGTAAGCTGAATCGCCACAAAGTGGCGCGGTGATGTGCTGCCGTCGCCGCCTATCTTGGTGTCCCAGCCTCCAGCCCCGGCGTGCCTCAATCGACATCCTTCCAGCACCCAGGCGTGCACAGAGTGTGCCTGGCTCTTGCCGCCGCTCGAATAGGTCTCCAAGTCGTGACGCTCTCCGAAACCGCTATTATCTTTTCCGTATAACTGCGCGATAATTTAGGTGGATAGAATGCTGTGTCTCTGTTTGTACTAGAAAACCGACAAGGAGGTCTTCCTATGGCCGTCGACACCTACAGCTATTCGAATCTTCCGTCGTCTCCAGTCACCAATCTGGATGCTAGCAATGGTAACGCGCTTCCACCCCCTGCTCCAGAACCGGCCAAAAACGAGGCCAAGAATCTCAAGCAGAAGATTGACGACACCTTTGATCAAGCACTATTGCATATCGACAAATGGCCAAATGCAGATCTGACAGTTGTCACTGGCTACCTCATGTACAGCGCCCAGGCACTGGAAAAGCCCGAACGAATTTGAGATTGCGAAGGCCTACTACGCGCGTGGCAGGATGTGGGCTCCAGGCTGAATCTCAGGGAAAGCGACGAGCGTGCACGGGTTGGCGTTGGGGCCATCGCCGTGCAGTTCTTCTACCTGGGCATGCTTGGCTTCGCTCGGCTCACGGCTTGAGGTGCTGCCTCCCAACCTAAACGCGCTCGACACTGTAGTTGACTTTGTCCGAACCACGGTCCACTTGACCGAAGCCATCAGTGTACCCTTTTACACGGTTGTCTGGGGTTTTCTGGGCGGTATCGCTTGGTGTCTTTGCACTCCTACCTACTGGACGGGCAAAGGTCTGTTCAATAATAACTACTTTGGGTGGTATGTCGCCCTTCCGGATTGGCGCTCTGCGGGGTGCAGCTACATCCATTATCATACTTTCCGGCCTTACCGCCATAGCTATCCCGACTTGCCATGTCCAGGTGCATCTAACCGAGCTACCCTTCGTTGTCGTAGCGACCCTTTGCCTAGCCAGCTTTGTTGCTGGAAATAGCGCTCGCTACATATGGAAGCTGCTCGACCGCACCGTGCGCAAGATCTTCAAGGATGAGTCCGAAATGCAGAGCGTACAATCTTCAGTCGGGCGCAGCCTCATAGACAATAGCAATTTGGAAGCCGAACTCTAATGCGGCATGTTGTCTCCTGGTTTGAAACCCCAACTTCCGTCGACAACCGCTGGCTGGGTTGCTGGCAAGTTGAGAATTGAGGGCTTTGCTCTGTTCGCTGTCATGTATGCTCATGTCTACAGCGTGATACACAATTCTAGTCTCATACCTATGTTTACGACGAGCATGTCGTTGGATCAACTACCATGTTGTAGATCGAGACAAAGCCAGGCCGCCTGTGTCGGACAAGCAAAGAAGCGAGTTTCTGCTGGGCATCCACCTATCTGCCGAACGCGCACTCCAATTCGCTCCCAGCAGCGCCGGCGCACACAATCTTTGGGCAATGTTCTCTACTTTGAAGACAATTGCGCCGCCGCAATTGACGAGTACGATCTTGCCCTCGTAGTAAACGACAATGCAAGCTATGCGCAGATCATAACGAGTGACAAGGAAATTGCTGTACAGGCACACCAGAACAATACGGGCACCAACAATTGATCCTTCACCTGGATCCAGAGCTGCCGCCTGTGCTATCGTGCTTGGTACAGTTCTAAAGTAACTGATGGCGACCCCGTCGCCGTCTGGTTACCGCCTACATCCCCGCCAGCAACTTCCCCGCCGCCGTATACGGGTCCGTCTCGCGCGCCCGGATCGCCTCCACCATCCCGCTCATGCCCGCCTCGGGCAGCCGCGCCAAAATGCGCCGGTTCAATTCCGCCCGCACGATGTTCTCCAAGGTGTTCGCAATCCGCAGCTGCTCGCGGATCCCCATCTCGCCCGACTCCACCAGCCAGCGCCGGTGCGATTCGATCCGCTCGCGCAGCTCAAATATGCCATTGCCATCTGTGGCCACGGTCTTCATGACGACCACCTTCCAGCGGTTCTCGTCGTCCCAATCCGCCGCCATCGCCGCCGGCGTCTCCACGCGCAGCAGCTGGCCGTGATGCCGGATCATGCGCGCGCCGCCGTTTTCAATCTCCAGCATCATCTCCAGCGCCCGCAGCGTCTTGTCGACCCCCGGACGGTCGGCCTTGTTGACCACCAGCACGTCGGCAATCTCCAAGATGCCCGCCTTGATTGCCTGCACCTCGTCGCCCAGCCCCGGCGCTTCCACCACCAGGGTCGTATGCGCCGTGCTGGCAATCTCCACTTCGGCCTGGCCCACGCCTACCGTCTCGACGATGATGCGATCAAACCCGGCCGCGTCTAACACCGTCACCACGTCGCCCGTCGTTTTGCTCAGCCCGCCCAGGCTGCCGCGCGTGGCCATGCTGCGCACAAATACGCCCGGGTCGCCGGCGAGCGCCCGCATGCGCACGCGGTCGCCCAGCAGCGCACCGCCCGTAAAGGGGCTGGTCGGGTCGATCGCCACCACGCCCACGGTCATGCCCGCCTGCCGGTAGCTCTGCGTTAACGTTGTAACCAGGGTGGATTTGCCCGTACCTGGGGCGCCCGTGACGCCCACAATATGCGCCTTGCCGGTGTGAGGGTAGAGCGCCGCCAGCAGTTCTGCCGCGTCCGCCTCCTGATTTTCGGCGCGGCTGATCGCCCGCGCCAATAGAAGGCGGTCCCCGCTCAACACTCCCTGCACCAGCCCGGCGGCGTCCAGACGCGGTTGCGCTGTCGCCTTGCTCATCTAGGCCGCCTTTCCGAAGCCGCCTAAATCAGGCCGCGACCTTGGCATTCTGGTTGATAAAATCGGCGATCGCCTGCGTCGACGTACCGGGGCCAAACACGCCCTCGATCCCCGCCGCCTTCAGCTTCTCGACATCCTCGTCGGGCACGATGCCGCCTACCAGCACCAGCACATTCTGCTGCCCCTGCGCCCGCAGCAGCTCAACCACCTTGGGGCACAGCGTCAGGTGCGCGCCCGACAGAATGCTCAGGCCGACCACATCGACGTCTTCCTGCAACGCCGCCTCGGCAATCATCTGCGGCGTCTGGCGGATCCCCGTATAGATCACCTCAAACCCCGCATCGCGCAGCGACCGTGCCACCACCTTGGCCCCGCGATCGTGCCCGTCCAATCCCGGCTTTGCCACCAACACTCGAATTTTCCGCTCACTCATTTGAATGGCTCCATTCTTTTCAAAATACTCTCATCGGACCGCAGGCATCCGCCGACGCTTGCGTCGGAGCCTGCCCCACCGTTCGTTAACAACTCACACACTTCCGCACAAACATCCCGCGTAGCCCGCATGCTTTTATGCGGGCCGCCCGCCACGCCCTCGTGCGGGTCTATGGGCACGCCCACGTGCCCGTGTTCCGCGTGCTCCGTACAGTCTAACACGCCCCCACTCCACTGTACACCCCCCCACGGTTTAGGCCAAAACCTGGTTAACTGGCTAGGTCGCAGCTGCGCTCACCACCTCATATGCTACAATGCCCACCGCTACCTGCGCAGCACCACTGGCTACTTGCAAGATCGGATCACACACGCTTGAACGAGATCCAACTCCTCTACGTCGAAAATACCATCTCGCGCAAGCGTGGCGTCGCCCAGCAGGCGCTCACCTTCTGCTTCTACGTGCGTAACCTCGCCTACGACAAGCAGGTCGAAGTGCGCTGGACCGGCGAAGACGGCGGCTGGCAGACCCTGTCCGCGGCCTGGTGGTCTCCGAGCGGTGAAGATGGCGAAATCTGGCTTGCCCGTACCTGGCGCCAGTCCTCCCCCACTGCCTCGCTCCCCGGCAACGTCGAGTTCGTCGCCTCCTATCGCTCCGGCGGCGCCGAATACTGGTGCAAGCCCACCCCAGGCACCCCACACGCCAACTTTCGCGGTCACTTCACATGCCAGGCCGACGCCGGTCTGCGCCTGGGCGAGAGCCTCGACCTCCTCCACATTGGCCACCAGCCGCGGCTCCAACTGGACCAGAAGACGCTTACCGTCGACGTGGCCATCGGCCCTGCCGTTGAACCGCAGGAAGTCTTCGTCGAGTGGAGCGTCGACGGCTGGCGTACCAAGCAGCGCACCCCCTGCTTCTACGCCCGCGACCACTGGGATAAGGCTCAACAGAGCGTCGCCCGCAACCCCAACCAGTACGGTGTCCAAATCTGGACCGCGCGCCTACGCATTCGCGACGCCTATCGTGTCGAATACGCCGCCGGCTGCACTACTGCCGGCGGCGAACGCTGGGACAACAACCGTGGCCGCAACTACACCGCCCGCCACGCTGACCTCAAGGTTCTTACCCTCAACCTGCACACGTACCAGGAAGCCAACCAGGACTACAAGTTTTCGCAGGTCGCCCGCGCCATCAACGAGCTCGAAATCGACTTGATCTGCCTCCAAGAAGTGGGCGAAAACTGGAACAACGGCCTGGGTGACTGGAACTCCAACGCCGCCAAAATCATTTGCGAGCGCCTCGACCACAAGTACCACCTGCACGCCGACTGGGCGCACCTCGGTTTCGACCGCTACCGCGAAGGCGTGGCCATCCTCAGCCGCTTCCCTTTCCGTCACACGGAAGGCCGCTACGTCTCTGCCACGCAGGACGTCTACAGTATCCACGCCCGCAAGGCCGTGCTCGCCCAGGTGGACGTCCCCCATTTCGGCCTCGTCAACGTCTTCTCCACGCACCTGAGCTGGTGGCAGGACGGCTTCAGCCAGCAGTTCGACGCCCTCGCCGCCTGGGCCAACGCCGGCCACAGCGCCGATATCGCCGCTACCATTATCTGCGGCGACTTCAACGTCAAGGCCGGCGCCGAAGGCTACGCCCATGTCATCCATACCTCGGACTATGAAGACCAGTTCCTCAAGCAGACCGCCGGCAAAATCTTTGACCGAGTCTTCCGCAAGCGCGCCCACAATGAGCCGGCCAATCTGGCTCACTGGCTGCGCGACGACGGCCGCATCGACTACATCTGGGCCAAGCGCGGCAGCCGTCTAAAACCCACCGCTGCCCGCCGCCTCTTTCTAGATCACGACTACGGCCGCGTCTCCGACCATGAGGGCTTCATGGTCACATTCGAAGTTGCCTAGGAACACCGCCATGCCATACGCCGAACAATACGCCACACCCATCGAAGGCCAGTTGGGTACCACTTTTCCGCGTCAAAACGACTTCAAAGAGGTCTTCTTTCTGCGTTGGGGTAAGATCCGCTTCGACGTCCTATGGGGCCGCGAGCTCAACGTCAAGGTGCTGCTCAAGGTCTATCGCAGCGACGGCGTAGTCGAACGCTTTATGGTCGATACCGAGCCGCGCAACATTGCCTGGAACTACCATCAGCGCGTCACGCGTGATTTCTTCGTCCATCCCTTCCCCAAGGGCCTCGGCCGCATCACCGCCGTCAAGTTTGCCTACATCGTTCACCTCGAAGAGCACTCAATTCCATCTGAGTACGAATACATCTGGATGGACGGCCACCACTTCGACGACGACAGCTACCAACGCCGCCCGCTCAGCGGCGAGCACGCTACTTCCAATTCCTGGCGCACGGTGGAGGCCGATAGTGGCATGCTCCAGCGGGACGTAGACTGGATCAACGGCCATTTCGACTCGCTCAACCTCACGCCCAAGTTCACCAAGGGCGTGCCTTACCATCCGTACCACCCCAAGCGCTATATCCACGACCAGATCGATGCCGTCATTCGCAAGCGCTGGGCGCAGCCCGACCGACTGCACACGATCAAGGTCTGCGTAGACTGCATCGACGACACCGACTTCACCAATCACCTGCTCCACGCTGCGGCCAACGGCGTGCTCGTCCAGGTGCAGGTGGACTGGCGCAAGATGACGCTTACCAACAGTCCCAACTATCACAACCTCAAGAAATCGGGCATCGAGCTGGTCGGCGTCTTTTGCACGCCCAAGCATCCCAAGATTGAGGTCGCCCCCGACATGCACAATAAGTTCATCATCTTTGGTGACCGGACCTCAATCCTAGGCTCGTTCAACATCACCTTCGATCGCTGGGGCGTTAACTGGGAATCGGGCATGAGCTTCCACTCCAAGGGCATAGCGCGCCTGCTCGACAACATTTTTCAGAGCATCCGCGGCGGCGTCATCCAGAAATATACCGTCGATCCGCTCAGCCCCTTCAATCTGCTCTACACCTATGGCCGCCAGCTCCTGCCCAACGGCCATCGCTACCGCCCTCACCAGGCTATCCTCTCCGAAATTCACCGCGCCCAGCGCTCGATCAAGCTCTGCCTCTTCCTCATCGGCGAGATGACCGGCGAGCACGAGGACAGTGTGATCGACGCCCTTATCCAGGCTCAGGGCCGCGGCGTCGACGTCCAGGTGATCCTCAACGGTCACCTGGCGCGCAAGGGCGACCCCGGCCGCGCATACACCATGGCCGAAGAACTCGCCCGCCCCTTGCTGCCCGCCGTCTACCGTCTCAAGCGCGCCGGCGTCCCCGTCCTACTCGCCTATGGCAAGCACGACCAGCCCGTCCCCTTCTGTCCCATCCACAGCAAATACTGCGTCATCGATGACTATAAAGTCCTCGAAGGCAGCTTCAACTGGTACAACACCTCCACCTACTCGCACGATCTCTACGTCATCGCTGCCAACCAAGGCGTGGCCCAGCTCTACCTCAACGAATTTCACCAAACCCTCCGCGACTTCCGCATGTTCGCATAGACCCCCTTCCGGGAAGCGTTGCGTGCTATACTACTCCCCTCGAAAGGACGCACACTCATGCTCACCGACGCCTCCCTCCTCACCGCTGTGGAATACCTTACCCAATCGGACGCCGACCTCGCTCAGATCGTCGCCCGCTTTGGCCCGCCACCGCTCTGGGCGCGTGAACCTGGCTTTTCCACGCTGGTCCTGATGATCCTTGAACAGCAGGTCTCACTCGCCTCTGCCCGCGCCGCCTACGACCGCCTCGCCGCCGCCATCGGTGAGATCACTCCGGCAAGCGTCCTGCAACTCGACGATGCTACGCTGCGCACTATCGGCTTCAGCCGCCAGAAGACGGCCTACACCCGTTACCTGGCCGCCGCCATCGAGGAAGGCCGCTTCGATCCGCACAGCCTGGACGCCATGGACGACGACGCCGTGCGCAAGTCCTTGGTCGCCCTCAAGGGTATCGGCCCGTGGACTGCAGAGGTCTACCTGCTCATGGCCCTCGGCCGCCCCGACGCCTGGCCGCACTACGACCTCGGCCTGCTCGTCGCCGCCCAGGAGATCAAGGCACTCCCTCAGCGCCCGACACCGCAGGAGCTGGAGACACTGGCCGAACCCTGGCGCCCCTACCGCGCCGTCGCCGCCCGCATCCTGTGGCATCACTATCTATCGACGAGAGCACGCAAATCATGACCAGTACACCTGCCCCTGCCACTACCCACCAGGGGGTCCAGAACCCTCTCCGCCAGGTAGCCGAGAACATCTATCAACTGCGCCAGCCGCTGCCCTTTGCCCTCAACCACGTCAACTGCTACCTGCTGCGTGACGAAGACGGCTGGACGATTCTCGATGCCGGCCTCAACCGTCCCGAGTTGCGTGACCGCTGGCAGTCCGCCTGGCACGAGCTGTCCATCGACCCGCACCGCATCGGTCGCATCGTGCTCACCCACATGCATCCCGACCACTTCGGTCTTGCCGGCTGGCTCCAGCAGCAGACCGGCGCCCAGGTACTGCTCTCCCCGCGTGAGATCGACATCGCCCGCCTTACCTGGCTCGAGGATATCACGCCCGACCGTGCCGACGTAGTCGCCCACTACATGCATGCTGCCGGCGTCCCGTCTGACGTCGCCACCGTCATTACCACCCAGCAGGACTACCTGCGCACGCTGACCTACCCGCACCCGCGCTCGATCACCGCCATTCATCCCGGCGCCACGATTCGCATGGGCGGCCGCAACTTCACCGCCATCCACGCGCCCGGCCACGCCGACGGCCAGCTCATCTTCTACAGCGCTGCCGACTGCCTGATCCTTTGCGGCGACCAGGTCCTCCAGCGCATCACGCCCAACATTGGCGTCTGGCCCACCACCGAACCCGATCCGCTCGCCCGCTACCTGCACTCGCTCGCACAACTTGCCGAACTCGAAGTAGACCTGGCCCTTCCCGGCCATCATGCCCCCATTGTTGATTGGCAAACCCGCATTGCCGAACTTCAACACCACCACGCCGAGCGCATCGAGGCTATGTACGCTGCCGCGGCGCATGGGGCGACCGCCCTCGAGGTCTCCTACGCCGTGTTCAACTACGACCGCTTCAGCCAGCACGAAGTCCGTTTCGCCGTCGCCGAAGCCCTCGCCCACCTCGAATACCTGGCCGAGCACGGCCGCCTCCACCGCCACGAAGCCCCTACCGCCCGCCTGTATGCTTCGTAAACCACACCCCTGAGGACCCAGCCCTAAAAGGAGCCCGAACCGTGCCCACCATCCGCAAGCCAAGCCCGATTGATGCCTACCGCACCCACCTGCGCCAGCTCGCCGACTGGGATGATTACCTGCGCCAGGAATCGCGCCTCCCCGGCCCGCGCGCTAACCTGGAACTCCTCGAGGCGGTAATCGATACCGGCGATCGGGCACGCTTTGAGCACCTGCTCGCTCTCGACAATGTCTTCCCGAGAGGCGCGCCGGCCAACACACCTGACGAATTTCTCACTGTTTGCGCCGTCGCTGGCTTAGGCAAGCTTGTTGCCCCATCCTCTTTGGAGGACGGTGATCGATCTTGGCTGCCCGAACTGCGCCGCCGCGCCGCCGACGCGCGCTGGCGCGTGCGTGAAGCCGTCGCCATTGCCCTTCAACACTGGGGTGACCACGACGTGCCTGCGCTGGTCCGGGAGATGCAGGCTTGGAGCAGCGGTAGTTGGCTCGAACAGCGTGCCGCCGTCGCCGCCCTTGCCGAACCCCGTCTCCTGCACCCTTCTACGAGCGGGGATCCAGCTGCCGCCGTCCTCCCGATCTTCGATGTCATTACAAAGTCTGTTGTCGCTGCCGGCGCGCTCACCCGTCGCGACTCCGGCTACCAGGTGCTCCGCCAGGCCCTCGGCTACGGCTGGAGCGTCCTCGTGGCCGCCAATCCGGCAACTAGCCGCCCCGTCTTCGAACGCTGGCTGCTCCAAGCCGAGTCTACACAAGACAAAGACCTGCTCTGGATCGCCCGCCAGAATCTTAAAAAGAACCGCCTGATCAGGCTTGATCCGACTTGGACGGCTTCCTGGGCCACGCGCCTGGGGTAGCAGCCGCCGCGCTCGGGCGCGATACTCTTTCACTATGATCACCAACCTGCGCCTACGCGCCCGCGCCGTCAAGCGTGACACCCTCGCCCTTTACTTGGCTGCCCGGCATCCCGCCACCCCCTGGTATGCCAAGGCTCTGGCCGTCCTGATCGTCGGCTATGCTCTCAGCCCTATCGACCTCATCCCTGACTTCATCCCCGTCCTCGGCTATCTCGACGATGTCATCCTCCTCCCCGCCGCTATCGTCCTCTGCATCCGTCTCATTCCGCCGCAGGTGTTCGCCGAATGCCGTGCCAAGTCCACTCTCGCTTTTGCCTCCGGCAAACCCGTCAGCCGTACCGCAGCCGTCATTATCGTGCTGATTTGGCTGATTGTCCTGGCCCTGGCAGCAGTCTGGTTCTGGCGTATGTTTTTTCCTCTTTCGATCCTATTGACGCCCGCTAGATAACCGTGCTATACTAGTCGCAATCGTTTGCGCAATCGTTTGCGAATAGGATCGACCTGTGGTCACCATCCGTGATGTCGCAATACGAGCCGGCGTTTCTCCAACCACCGTCTCCCATGTCATCAACGACACTCGCCCCGTCAGCGCCGACCTGCGCTCGCGCGTGGAATCCGCCATGGTCGAGCTGGGCTTCCAGCCTAACGCCCTTGCCCGTTCGCTGCGCCGCAAACAGACTCACACGCTTGGTTTGATAGTCCCCGACAGCGCCAACCCCTTCTTTGCCGAGGTTGGACGCGGCATCGAGGATACCAGTTTTGCCAACGGCTTCAGCGTAATTCTCTGCAACTCCGACGGCGACCCCGCACGCGAGCTGCTCTACATGGACCTGCTCGTACAAAAGCAGGTGGATGGGGTCCTGCTCGTACCCACCGGCGATCAGGCCAAGCTCGCCGCCACATTGCGCATGCGCAACATCCCGGTCGTCGTCATCGACCGCGACATACCTGATGCGGCCATCGACCGCGCTCATATCGACAACGTCGCCGGCGGCTACCTGGCCACTCGCCACTTGCTCGACCTCGGCCACCGCCGTATCGGCTACATCGGCGGCCCACCGCATCTCAGCCCCGTACCTGATCGCAGCGCCGGCTATTGCCGCGCCCTCCAAGAGGCCGGCTTGCCCATCGACGAACGGCTCGTCGTCGACGGCAACTTTCGCGACGTTGGCGGCTATAACGGGGCGCAGGTCCTGCTTGCCCTCGCCGATCCGCCCACCGCCATCTTTGCCGGCAATGACCTCATGGCCATCGGCGCCCTCGCCGCCGCCCGCGCCGCCGGCATTGCGGTGCCCCTCGACCTTTCGATTGCCGGCTTTGACGACATTCACTTGGCAGGCTACATCAACCCGCCATTAACCACCGTCGCCCAACCCAAGTACCAGTTGGGTGTCGTCGCTGCACAGTTGCTTTTCGAGCGCCTGGCTCAACCTGACCTGCCGCCGCAGTGCCGCTTGCTGCAAGCCCAGCTCGTCGTACGCCAGTCGACCGCCGTCTGCCGCGCCGCACCCGATGCTGCGCGTTCGTCGTAGAAGAGTGAGGTAGTGTACCTTTCACCATGCCAAGGAGGTGATCGCCCAACCCGGCCGGATGGACAGCAAGCGCGCTCTTGCCTCACCCGACCCACTACAAACCACAGCGCAGCGCGCATTTCTAGAATGCTTCCAGGAAGCCTGCAACAAATATCCGCGTAAGTCTTTGCTCAAAGAGGAGATATGATGAAAAAGTTCTACGCGCTCTTCGCTCTCTTGCTCGTCGTCAGTATGGTGCTCGGCGCCTGCACAGCTGTCGCCCCAACTACTACTGCACCCGCCGAGCCCGCCGCGGCGCAAGAGGCTACGGCCACAACTGCCGCCGCCGAGGAGGCGCCCGCTGCTGCTGACACTCAGGCTGCCGTCCCCGCCCCCGCCGGCAAGAATGGCAAACCCGTGGTCGGCCTGGTGATGAAGTCTCTCGCCAATGAGTTCTTCAAGACGATGGAAGAAGGTGCCGTCAAGTTCGCCGCCGAGCGCGGCGATTTCGAGCTGGTCCCCGTCGGCATGAACTCCGAAACCGACATCGACACGCAGATCAACGCCGTCGACAACTTCATTACCCAAGGTGTCGACCTGATCTGCCTCGCCCCGGCCGATTCGGTCGGCCTCGTCGCCCCTGCCAAGCGCGCCATTGATGCCGGCATCACGGTCGTCAACTTTGACGTCAAGCTTGACGACAAGGCCCTTGCTGACGCCGGCCTCGCCGACTTCCTCTTCGTCGGTCCCGACAACGAGGAAGGCGCCTACCTGGCCGGCAAGGCTCTGGCCGACAAGTTGGGCACGGGTGGCAAGGTAGTCATCATCGAGGGCAACCCCGGCGCTGACAATGCCACGCGACGCCAGGCCGGCTTTGCACGCGCCGCGCAGGAAGGTGGCCTCGAGTTGCTTGAGTCCACCACGGCCCACTGGGAGACCGAAGAAGCCAACACGTTGATGACCAATCTCATCACCAAGTACCCTGACATGCAGGGTGTGATGGCTGCCAACGACTCCATGGCGCTGGGCGTAGTCAAGGCCATCGACGCCGCCGGCCTCACCGGCAAGATCGACGTTGTCGGCTTCGACAACATCCCGGCTGTGCAAGACCTCGTCAAGCAGGGCAAGGTCCTGGCCACTATCGACCAGTTCGGCCCCGACATGGCCAAGAACTGCATTGAGACGGGCTTCCGCAAGATGAATGGCGAAGACCTCAAGGGCTGGATCAAGACCCCAGTCAAGCTGGTCACCGCCGCCGACCTGAAATAACGTCCTTTTCGTGCGAGGCTCGCCCCCCTTCAACTCGCCAACCTGCGAGACTGGTGGGGCGAGCCTCGCACGGGTTCACCCGTAGCAAAACTAGCCGCCCATGCCCAACATCCTTGAACTCCACGGCCTCACCAAGCATTTTCCCGGCGTCGTCGCCATCGACCACGTCGACCTCGACGTGCGCGAGGGCGAGGTCCACATCCTCGTCGGCGAAAACGGCGCCGGCAAGTCCAGCCTGGTCAAGGTGGTCTGCGGTATTTATATGCCCGACGGCGGCGAGATGATCTATCAGGGCGCGCGTTACACACCGCAGTCTCCTCTCGACGCCATCCGTGGGGGCATCCGCGTGGTCTACCAGGAGTTCAACCTCCTGCCCTACCTTTCGGTGGCCGAAAACATTTTCTTCGAGCGTCTTCCTCAAAACGCCGGCCTGGTCGATTTTCGCACACTCTATCGCCAGGCCCAGTCCGTGCTCGACGAGGTTGGCCTCGACGTGTCCCCCCGCACGCCCGTCGAACTGCTCGGCGTGGCCCAGACGCAGCTCATCGAGATCGCTAAGGCCATCTCCAATGAGAGCAAGATCCTCATTCTCGACGAACCTACTGCCACGCTCACGCCCAAGGAGATAGACCGCCTGTTTCAGATCATTGCCCGTCTCAAGAGCCGCGGCGTGACGATCATCTATATCTCGCATCGTCTCCAGGAAACCTTTGAGATCGGCGACCGCGTCACGGTCCTGCGCAACGGCCGCAAGGTCGATACTCTGCCCATGACCGACGTGACGGTACACGACATCGTGCGCATGATGGTCGGCAAGGAGATGGGCGAAGAGTACCCGTTTGACGTGGACGTGACGCCCGGGACGGAGATCTTCCGCGTCGAGGACCTGCGCCCCAAGGGCGCCCGCGCGCCGATGAGCTTCTCGCTGCGCCAGGGCGAACTGCTTGGCATCGCCGGCCTCGTCGGCTCCGGCCGCACGGAAGCCATGCGCGCCATTTTCGGCGCCGACCCTAAGCTGTCCGGTCGCATCTACCTGCGCAACCGCGAGCTCCAGATCAACCGGCCGCAGGATGCCGTGCACAACGGCATCAGCTTGCTCACCGAGGATCGCAAGCGACAGGGCCTCATCCTCGACATGCCTTGCTATGTCAACATCACGCTCACCGATCTGGCCCAGGTCTCGTCATCGGGCCTGCTGCAGAAGCGAGCCGAAACCATCGCCGCCACCGCCCTCGTCGACGACCTTGCCATCAAGACGCCGTCCATCGACAAGTGGGTGCGCTATCTCTCCGGTGGCAACCAGCAGAAGGTCGTCCTCGCCAAGTGGCTCTTCCGCCAACCCGAGGTCCTCATCTTCGACGAGCCGACGCGCGGTATCGACGTCGGCGCCAAGTACGAAATCTACACGCTGCTGTGGAAGCTGGCCGCGGCGGGCAAGGGTATCATCATCGTCTCCTCCGACCTGCCCGAACTGCTCGGCATCTGCCACCGCATCGTCGTCTTTTCCAACTGGAAGATCGCCGGCGAGGTCCAACGCGCCGACTTCAGCCAGGAACACGTCCTCGCCCTGGCCTACAAAGACTACGTAAATCACACGAGCATTAGCACGTCAACGGCAAAGGAAGCTTAACCATGCGGGCAAAGAACATCGCCTATTTCATGCTGCGTGAAGCCGGCATCGGCCTGGCGCTGGTGCTGCTCTGCATCTTCTTCTCGATCTTTGCCCCGCGCTTTGCCAGCATGGCCAACCTCACCAACATCTTTACCCAGATCAGCATCAACACCGTGATCGCCGTGGGCATGACCTTTGTCATTCTCCTCGGCGGCATCGACCTCTCGGTTGGCTCGGTCCTGGCCCTCTGCACTGTCGTCGCCGGCCTCGTCATCACCAACCCGGCTTTCCCCGTTCCCGTCGCTATCTTTCTGGCTGTGCTCGCCAGCCTGCTCGTCGGCGGCGCCTGTGGCCTCTTCAACGGCTTTGTCACCGAGCGCTGGAAGATTCATTCATTCATCGTCACGCTCGGCATGCTCAACATCGCCCGCGGTGCCGCCCTGCAGATCAGCGGCTCGCGCACCATCTTCAGCTTTCCTCCGGTCTTTAACCAATTTGGCGCCGCTACCGTCCTGGGCATCTTCCCTGTCATCTTCATCATCGCCATCGTGCTTGTCCTCATCGGCCGCTTCATCCTCAACCGCACCGTCTACGGCCGCCTCATCTACGCCATCGGCAACAACGAAGAGGCCGTGCGCCTCTCCGGGCACAACCCCTCGCGCATGAAGGTCATCGCCTTCACGCTCACCGGCCTCTGCGTCGGCCTGGCCAGCATCATGTACATGCTGCGTCTCAACATCTCCAGCCCCATCCTCGGCGTCGGCTTCGAGCTTAACGCCATCGCCGCCGTCGTCATCGGTGGCACCAGCATGAGCGGCGGCAAAGGCTCCATGGTCGGCACCTTCCTCGGCGCCTGCATCATCGGCGTCCTCAATAACGGCCTCCTCCTTCTAGGCATGGGCGACTTCGCCCGCCAGATGGTCACCGGCGCCATCATCATCATCGCCGTCATCATCGACACCTACCGCGCCAAGTTCCTGATCCAGGTGGCCGCCTAAAACCCACTTATCCTCATTGCCAGGTCACTCGAGGCTGGCTATAATCGAGCACACTTTTAGGAATCAGGAGATTTACCATGGAAATTCCTATCCGTGTCGCCACGATGGCTGACGTTCCCACATTGCGGGACCTGATCCCGCTCTCTGCGCGTGAGCTGAGCAAGAACTACTACACGCCACAACAGGTCGAAAGTGCCATTACGTATATCTTTGGCGTGGATACCCAATTGATCTCTGACGGGACTTATTATGTGGCCGAGGCCGACGGCCAGATCGTCGGCTGTGGCGGGTGGAGCAAACGGAAGACCATGTTTGGCGGCGACCAGATGAAGGAAGCGCAGAATCCGATGCTTCATCCAGCGCAAGACGCGGGACGGATTCGCGCCTTCTTTATTCATCCGCAGTGGGCGCGTAAGGGCATTGGCCGGGGCATTATTCATGCTTGCGAAGCGGCAGCGCAGGCAGACGGATTTTCCCGCATGGAGTTGGTCGCAACAATGCCCGGCGAGCCGCTCTATGCCGCCATGGGTTATACCGTTAGCAGGCGCTTTGACCAGCCAATGGCTGATGGCACAAGCCTTCCCATTGCTCATATGCAAAAGCAGTTGCCGCTGACCATCACTATCGCCCGTGAACGCCCGGATGCGCCCGCTGCCATCAGCCTGATCACAGAGCTGGAAGCCCTCCTTGAACCGCTCTATCCTGCCGCAAGCCGTCACGGCTTTAGCGTCGATAAGCTGCTGGCCGAAGATGTGCCGTTCTTCGTCCTCCGCGCCAATGGCACGCCTGCCGCTTGTGGCGGGATTAAGCTGGTAGGTGGCGACTACGGCGAGATCAAGCGCATGTACGTGCGGCCGCTGTTTCGCGGCTTAGGCTTCGCCAAGTTGATCCTCGATCATCTGGCAAACTATGCGTCTGCCCACAACATCACCTTGCTGCGCCTGGAAACCGGAGTATACCAGCGCGAGGCAATCGCACTCTATGAAAGGCTGGGTTTCTACCGTATTCTTCCGTTCGGCCCCTACTTCGACGACCCGCTCAGCCTATGCTATGAGAAGCAGTTTGCATAAACTACTAGCGTCACGACCGATTCACTGGGGCAGCTCAACAGCTGGCAAGACAGGCCATTTGCCCGTTGTACTCCACCGGAGCCCGGCGTACCCTCAGTTCTGTACGCGCACAACAACCCACGTGTCGGCGTCAAGTGACAGCAGCCTGCTGTAGCATGCATTCCTAGAATGCTTCCTGGAAGCGTTCCGCTAAATAACGCAGCACTTCCACAAAGAAACGTCCCCGGGACTTGCGCCGGAAGCCACGCTTCCGCCGGTCCCGAGGACGTTCACCCTCGCATCAAGGCACTCCAGTGCCTTACACTGCCTGTACCCCCAACACCGTCGCCAACTGCGACAGCGCATCCCTCTCCGCCTGGTTCACCTTTTCGCCGCCGATCCCCATAAAGTCGCCTTCCTTGGCCGCCTCCGCCGTGTCGTTGGCCACCTTGTATAGCCACATCTTGAAGTCGAGCCCTTCATTCGCCTCGGCCTTGGCGTCGATCACCGCCACGTTCTTGGTGATGTCTTCCAGGATCATCGTGCGCAGCCCGGCCATATCCTTGGCCCCATCATACTTTGGCTGCGCCGCCTTGGCACTGCTCGAATCCGTGAACTCGCTCAGCACTGCCTTCAATAACCCCCCCGCACTCTCCTTCTGCTTGGGGTCGGCCAGGTTCTTCGCCAATGCAAACGACTCCTTCATCGAGTCACCCACCGCCGGGCTGGCTGTGATGATGTACATCGACACCGCGCCCGCCGTCGTCAAAATCCCCGCCCACTCTTCTGGGGCAAACGTCGTCTTGTCGGTCATGCGTTTTCTCCTTCAGTTGTTGCACTGCTCTATGTGAAACTAGATAAGACATATCTGGATGTTGCGGGTGCCCCACTATACTACAACTCCACCTCACCCGCGCCAACCTCAAAAACGGCGCAAATCAGATCAGGCCTCCAGGAAGTCTCTAAATCAAGCTAATCCTCAAGATCCCACGAATCAAGGTTCAGACACCAACTTTTCCAACCGCTCGACATACTCTGCCAAGATCCCAAATGCAATCTCCACCGGCTCGGGCGAACGCAAATCCACCCCCGCCGCCGCCAGCGCATCCAGCGGATAGCGGGAGCCCCCAGCATGCAAAAATCCCAGGTAGCGATCTACCGACCCATCCTTTTTGTCCAAAATCCCCCGCGCCAGCGCATGCGCCCCGGCAATCCCCGTCGCGTACTGGTACACGTAGAAGTTGGAATATAGGTGGGTCGAGAACTGTGCCCACGTCGAACCCGTCCGCAGTCGATCCATCTCGAGGTCGGCGCCGTAGCCTTCGCTAAACAGGTCGGCCATCAAGTTGTTAAAGCTGTCGGCTGTCAGCGGCTGCCCGCGCTCCGCCCGCTCGTGCAGCTCCAGCTCAAAACGCGCCAGCGTCGGCATGATAAAGAAGTAGCGGTGAAAATTCGACATCGCCTCCTCGATCACCCCGATCTGGAAGTCCCGGTCCGGCTGCGTGCGCAGCAAATGGTCGCGCACCATCGCCTGGTTGAAGTTTGACGCCACCTCGGCTGCAAACAGCGTGTAGCGCGCATAGATCAGCGGCTGCGTCTGCCAGCTCAGGTAGGAATGCAGCGAGTGCCCCAACTCGTGCGCCAGCGTCGACGCGCTGAAGAGGTCGTCGTTGTAGCTCATCATGATAAACGGGTGCGTGCCCGGCCCGCCATACGAAAACGCGCCCAGCCGCTTGCCCTTGTTAGGGTAGATATCCACCCACCGCTCCTGCAAACAGCCGCGCCGCAGCACCGTCACATACTGCTCACCCAACGGCGCCATCCCCTCGCAGATCCAATCTACTGCCTGCGCATACGGCACGCTGACCTTCCCATGCGTCAGCGGCGCCTTGATGTCCCACTCGTGCAGCGTCTCGACGCCCAGCACCTTGCGCCGCAGCCGCCAGTAACGATGCCACGTCGGCAGGTTGCGCTTGAACACGTCGATCAGGTTGTGAAACACCGCCAGCGGAATGTTGTCGGGGAAGAGCGCTGCCTCCAGCGAAGAGTCGTAACGCCGCACACGCCCTTTCATCACATCCTGCTTAATCCCCGCTGCCAGGTTATTGGCCATCGTGTTCTTAAACGCCAGGTGTGCGTCGGCATAGTTCTCCCACGCCGTGCGCCGTACCTCGCGGTCAGGATTGCTCAGCAGTGCCCCCAATGACCCGTGCGTCACCTCGAACGTCTGGGTTCCATCGCTGCTCTTGGCCGGCGCAAACTGGAGTTCGCTGTTGGCTAAGATCCCGTGCGTGGCGTTCGACGTGCGGAATGGGTCCTCCGCTTGCCCCAGCACTTCCTCTACCTCGCCCGAGCGGATATGTGCGCTCATCCGCTCGAGGTCGTCAAAATAGTGTTCGTACACTACCAGGCGCGTGTCCTCCGCCATCCAGCGCCGCAGCGTGTCAAACCCGACCGCCATCAGCTCCGGCTCGGCAAAGGCGATCGCCGCCTGCACGTCGGCCCCCAGGCTGTTGGCCTGTCCTACGCGTGCCGCCGCCTCTTGGTCCGTCGCATCCGTCGCCGAGCCCAGAAAGGCATACATCGCCAGCCGCTGCGCATCGCGCATCAGCGCCTGGTATTCGTCCATCCACGCCGCCAGCATGCCCGGACCCTCGCCCAGCCGCCCGGCGTATGCCCGCACGTGTGGCAGCCGCTCCTTGACTTCCGCCAGCGTGGTTTCCCATTCGCCGGGCGATGAATAAATGCTGGCCAAATCCCATGTATACTCGACCGGAATCTCCGACCGCAGCGCAACCTTGGTAGTAGACATAAGTTTTAATCCCATCTGACTTTAGTAGGCGTCCGACCCAGACGCTCACGGGTGCATGTGGTCAGTCTATCACACCGCAATTCCACTCCCCATAACTCGGCGGTAGATCGCCCGTCACCCAGCGCCCAATCATTGGTGAGATGCAGGCCAACTGTAAGCGAACTAACGTCGTTCCAATGCTATACTTCGGCCATACGGCACCATTCACGTACCAATGCCGCACAGTTGCCGCACCCGGCCGCCGCCAACAAGCGTTGCCTACTGTAGCCGCCCACCGTAGCCGCACTCTATCCACCAATAGAATACGATCCGTCTGTCAGCGAGGTATGCAGGGGCAAGTACTGCTCTACCGTTTCTTGCCATGCAAACCTGATTGAGGTGCCTCCATCTCGCTCGCCCCGCATGCCGGCGGCGCAAAGCTATCTTGTTTTGGTATGTAGAAGGACGAAACTTATGCGTAAATCGCTTATGGCCCAGCCATATTTCCTGCTTGCCGTTTTCATTCCGTTCGCCCTGGTGCTGCTTGTGACCACGGCCCCATCCGCCTCTGCTGCAACTGAGGCCGAACCCGCTCTCACCATCGTCACGCCACTCACCGTCACGCCGCTCGACCCTGAGGCGGGAAGAGTGGTCACCGCCGAATTTGCCATTCGCAACGATGGCGATCAGCCTGTTTCCCTGCTCAACCTTGGCGCCGGCGGCAGAGGACCAAGCTGCACGAACTTCCAGTGTGGGGAGATCGAAAACTTCGAGCTGGCCACAGACGTCACCCTTGCCCCAGGCGAAACATACAAGTACACGCAGCAGCGTGTCTTTCTAAAGGAAGGACCGCACTTCTTTCAGATCGTTTACGAGGTGATTCGCACCGAGTGGCGCTTTATCGGCGATCGCGTTGACATGACAGTCAAGCCCGGCCTGCGCCTTTCGGAGCCGCTGGTCCTCACCCCCGCCAACCCGGCCAGGAACGCGCCGGTCGTGGCCGAATTCGAGCTGACCAATGCCGGCACGCAGCCGTTCTTTATGAGTCAGCTTGTGCCCGGCGCACGTGGTCCCGACTGTGTGCCCGCCGATTTGAGCTGCACCAAGCGACCCGACCATCCCGTCGTCGAAAACCTCACGTTGGCCCCGGGCCAGGTCTACAACTACAGTGCTACGCGTACCTATACCGAGAATGGCCGCTATTTTGTCCAAGTTTTCTTCATCAATGACCTCGGCGAATGGGAAGGTTTCGGTGACCGCATCCAGTTCACGGTCTCCGAAATCGGCGGTGTAGGCACCGAAAGCCTCTACCTCCCCCTCATCCATCCCTAAACCCGCGGGCCCGCTTCCCCGCTGGAAACAAGAGTCCCGGGAATGGGCGAACGGTTGCGTTCGCCCATTCCCGGGGACTCTCTTCCTGGAAGCCTCCTACGTCGGTTTTGGGCTGGTCCCGGTCGTCTTCACCGTCTTGGGCTGCTGTCGCCGATAGTGATACCAGATGCCGAGACCAGTCAACACCAACACCAGCAACCCGCCCCATGGTCCCATGAGCGCCGGCAGCACCGATGCCATTGCGCCACGCACGACCAGCACCGAACCGAGCAGGCTTGCCAGGATGATGAGCGCCCAGTCAAAGAAGCGCAGAAACAGCAGTGCTCCAATCCCGCCGCCGATCAGGCCAATAAACCAATCCGCAGCGCCCATGCTGACGCCGAGCGTCTCCAGCAGCGCCATGGCAATCGCGCCGCCGGCGATAAAGCCGATTGCAATGCCGATGATCTTGGTAAATGCCTTGCCGATGAAGGCCAATATGCCTAGCGCCACCGCCAGGCCCGCTACGATCAAGAATCCGAGAAACCCCTCAGCCAAAGAAGGGAACCAGTGCAGCAGCACAATACCCAACAATGCGCCGGCGCCGGCGCCCATCAACCACAGCCGGTTGCCAAAGAACCAAACGATCACGCCTAGTATCAGCAGTGTAAGACCAGTCCAGACGAACACGGTGTGCTCCTTCCCCTAATTAACTTCCCAGTATCCGGCTTCACCACACGGGCTCACACGGCTCAGATGCGATTGTCGTACGCTACCAATTGGTAAGAGCGCCCGGTGCGCAGTTGGACAAAGATGCCGGCTGCCGCCATAACAATAAAGATGATCGACCAGAACGGCGACCCCTGCAGCATCGTCCGGATCGGATCGACGCTCGCCTGTGCCATGGACACGCCCTCCACGCCCAGCACCAACGTACCGATGGCGAGCCCCGCCCCGCCTAACGCCGTGGCAATGATGATGACATACTTTGCCAGGTTGAAACGGATCGTCACGAAGCCCATGACGATGGCGGCCGCGATTCCCAGCCCCCAGGTAATCACGCCGAAGGGAAAGCCAATTGCACCCATGATCGCGACGACGACGGCATAACCTAGCGAAGCGCCGATCAGGGCAACGGCAAAGAAGTAGAATAGATAGGAAAAGACTGCAAAACCCAACGCCAGCACAAAGCCGACGACCCAACTCGTTACTGTCGCAAAAAACGCATCGCCGAAAATAGCCTGTACTGTCTGTGCGCCGAGACCAAAACCAAAGAAAAAGCCCCAGATGGGCAGCAGGAACAGGAAAAAGCGATAGCCCCCAAAACAAATGACGGCGCCCAGCAGGAGACCTACCATTGTTGCGCAGAAAAGTTCAAAGCCCATAATGTCGCCCTTTCGGGGTATATGAAGTTGGATGGATGATGCCGATGAATTGCATGGTGCCACATCTTGCTATGTATGCGTGTGGCGATTACCTCCAGGTCGCCGCACGTCTAGCCATGTTGTACTTTACAGCTATGCAGTATAGGCTAATGCCGCCGCATGCGGCAAGAAGTTCTTGCCAGGTTGCCTGGCCGTGACGAATTTGCTGTCTCCACTGTTTTGGTTTGAACTAATACGCTCGACCAAAAATAGCGACTTGATTTGCCGGCTTTCCCGAATAGAAACACTTTCCAGCCTGCGAGGGCTGGTCAAAAGGAATACAACGCAGCGTGGCCTTGGTTTCCTCCTTGACCCGTGCTTCATCGTCGTTGCTGCCGGCCCATGCCGCACGCGCAAACCCAACCGTTATCGCCTCTTTGAACTCGTCGTAGTTTGCCACGTCACGCGTGTTGGCCTCGCGAAATTCTGTTGCCCTTTGCAATAGTGCCGATTGAATAGCCTTTAGCAAGGCAGGAATCTCGTTGCCGAGGCTGTTAAGCGCAACCGCGCGTTTCCCCTCTTTCCCTCGTTGGTCGCGGCGAGCTACCGGCAAGCTGCCATTCTGTATGTCGCGCGGGCCAACTTCGATGCGTATCGGCACGCCGCGCAGTTCCCAGTCATTGAACTTATACCCTGGCGTCAGGTGGTCGCGTGTGTCTACCTTCGTGCGCACGCCCAGGCCCGCCAACTCGCGCTCAATTCCCGTGACGGCTTCCATCACGGCCGTTTTTTCGTCTTCGTGTTTATAGATTGGCACAATCACGGTCTGAATCGGCGCCAGGCGCGGCGGCAGTATCAAGCCGGCGTCATCCCCATGCGTCATGATGATGGCGCCGATAAACCGCGCACTCAGCCCCCAAGAGGTAGTCCAGCAGTACTGCCGCACGTTTTCCCGATCCAGGTAGCGGATGTCGAACGCCTTGGCGAAGTTCTGTCCCAGAAAGTGCGACGTGCAGGCTTGCAGCGCTCGCCCGTCTCCCATCATCGCTTCGATCGTAAAGGTGTTGTCGGCGCCGGCAAAGCGCTCCCGTTCGGATTTCTCGCCCGGAATGCCCGGCACGGCGGCCTCGTTCACGGCAAAGTCATGATACACGTCGAGCATCTGCCGGGTTTCGGCCATCGCTTCTTCCGCCGTCGCGTGGACGGTGTGTCCTTCCTGCCAGTAGAACTCAAGCGTGCGCAGAAACAGCTTCGTGCGCATCTCCCAGCGTACCACGCTGTTCCACTGGTTGAGCAGGATCGGCAGGTCGCGGTAGCTTTGGACCCACTTGGCATACGTGTGGCCGACAATCGTTTCCGACGTGGGGCGCACCACCAACGGCTCGGCCAACTCTTCGCCGCCGCCATGCGTGACCACAGCCAATTCGGGGGCAAACCCCTCCACATGCTTGGCTTCCCGCGCAAAGAACGACATGGGAATGAGCATTGGAAAGGCAACATTCTGGTGTCCTGTCGCCTTAAAGCGCCGATCGAGCGCCGCTTGTATGTTCTCCCACAGCGCCCAGCCGTACGGCTTGATAATCATCGTGCCGCGCACAGGACCATAGTCGGCCAGGTCTGCCTTCAGGACAACAGTGTTGTACCACTCGTTGAAGTCTTGCTCTTTGGAAATTAATTGGTCAGCCACAGCATGATTCCTTGGAGGTCTTAGCCACTGAGACTGTCGTCTTTGTTCTGATAATCTTCGGCGCCCACTGCACTATCGGTTTTGTATCGGCGATTATATCGCAAACCGGCTTCCCGACACTAGGCAAAACTGCTTTAATCCGAACCCGATTCAGTTTTCTGGTACGTGAAAAGGAGAAAGCTTATGTCACCGTAACACAAGTTCCAACTTCCCTCCATCTATGCGGATCTCGAAACTCTCTTATTTCGATGAGTGAACGTGCTAGAAAGCTAAGGAGTGAGAACAACATGCCTCTCTATGCAATGTGGGTGCACGGGAACAACGCAGTACCTCAATGGCCCGGCGGAGCCGGTCCCGAAGGCACGAACGGACACCGTTTGACTCAGGTCAACCGCCATGCCTGGACTGACATCACCGGTTTTCGGCAGGGGCCCGGTGTTACGTTCCGGGCACCAGGCAACGACACGAATTACTTTCACTTCTGCATCCCAACTCCCGTGTTCGCAGCAGGACAGCAAGTGTACTTGGATGCAGTATTCGTTCTGTACCGGACGCCTGGCCCTGAGGTCGCCTTGACCGAAGTGTTTGCCTTTGATGGCCCTAACCCAATTCCCCTGGGTATGCTTCCGGGACCGGGTTCGCATGGCACTCATGATGGTACGCGGGGAAGGGCGGATATCGCTGTAGGATTCACGAAATTCCCCGTGCAAAACCAAACAGCGCCTCCGGCGATTATTTGGGGTCTAGGGATCAGTGTAGGCGTGGCGTTCAATCGCGAGGCCGAGATAACCTTTACGGCGGCGGGCGCTGACTTTTTCACGGAGCAAGCAGGGTGACGGCTAAAGTCTAGTTCGCCCCCCGCTCTAGTTGTTGTGACACTGCCCGTTGTACCGTTCCGGCGGGCAGTGTCGCGCCTGCTGGGATATCCTAGCTTAACTACGTCATTTTATGGGATATATCACGCAGATTGGTGCTATAGATCTACAAGAAAAAGATTCACAACACCTGTATGCCCTGGCCAGCAACTCTGTCAACGGCGGCGCGTTGCGCAGTGAGCGCCAGACGACAGCCGTGAACTGCTCCTAAACATTCGCTGCTGCCTGCGTCGCCAATGCCGTCTTGCCAATACCCCCATACCCAGCACGGCCACCACTTTGCAGTGGTCGCTTATCAGCCACTGGTGCAGTTGCTCCAACTCCCCCTGCTGCCGCTCAAACCGCGCACGACAACCACCATTACCTCGATCCTATACCACCACAGGATCACGGCGTCAGCCCGTATGGTCGCCGCCGTGCGCGCCACGGAAGCGTAGCAGGCATCGCCGCTCTTTATCGATCCTTGGGCCGACGAAGTCGCCGGTGCGCATGGCCGCTGCCTGGCCGAACGCATCACGCAAATCCTGCCCGTGCTTCCTGCCATGATTGCGTCCAGAACGCGCTGCTTCAACGATGCCGTCGTGCAGGCGGTGCATGAGGGCGTCACCCAAGTACTGATTCTCGGCGTCCCGCCCGTTTGACGATGATCGCGACGGTTTCGTCATGAGTGAGGACGCCTATCACATGGCGGCTCCGCACACATCGGGCCGCGGCGCCATAGGGGTCATGCGCATGGCACTGCACAGGGCCGCCACCTATGGGGTGACTCCTGATCAAATCGACCACATCAACGCCCACGGCACAGGCACACGCATCAATGACGTGGGCGAGACCATGGCCACCAAGCAGGTACTCGGCGAACATGCATATACCGTGCACATCAGCAGCACCAAGAGCATGACGGGAGACTCATAGTTGTACCGTAGCGCGACCTTACGGCGCAGCGAGCTTCAATCTAGTGTCCGTAGTGCCTACATTGTCTACAGCTCCAAGCCTCCGCAATGTTGCTATTTGGGCGGTCGTGAGGCCCGTTACGCCTGAGATGTTCATACGTTCGTAGGGGCGATCGCCGCGCAGGATCCGAAGACATTTACCTGTGGTCATGTCCCACAACCTGATTGTCTCATCTGAACCGCCGCTAGCCAGGACATTCCCATCCGGGCTGACGCAGATGGACCTTATCGCATTCGTGTGTCCCTCCAACGTATTCAGGCACTCGCCGGTGTGTCTGTTCCACAGCCGCACCGTCTGGTCACTACTACTGCTTGCAAGGATGCTACCATCGGCACTGAAGCAGACGGACATTACCCGGCCCGTGTGTCCCTGCAACATATACAGGCACTGGCCGGTATACCTATCCCACAGCCGCACCATCTGATCGTCACTGCCACTGGCGAGAACGCTACCATCGGGACTGAAGCAGACAGACCTCACCCAGCCAACGTGGCCATGCATCGTATGTAGGCACGCGCCACTCTGGCTGTCCCACAACCGTACTGTCTGATCGTCGCCACTGCTGGCCAGAACGTGGCCATCGGGGCTGAAGCAGACCGATCTTACTGCATTCGTATGACCTTGCAGAGTCTGCAGACACTCGCCGGTGTACCTGTCCCACAGCCGCGCCGTCTGGTCGTCACTTGCGGTCGCCAGAGCGTGGCCATCAGGGCTGAAGCAGACACACTTCACTGCATCTGTATGTCCCCGTAGAATGTGTAAAGTCTGACCGGTACTTATATCCCACAACCGCACGGTAGGATCATCGCTTCCGCTGGCTAGACCATCGCCACTAGGGCTGAAGCAGACGGACCAAATATTGCGAGGGTATCCCTGCATCGTGTGCAGGCATTCGCCGGTGTGGCTATCCCATAGCCTCAGCGAAGGATCATCGCTTCCGCTGGCTAGGACGTTGCCATTTGGGCTGAAGCAGATGGATCTTACCCAGCTAGTATGCCCCTGCAACAGGTGCAGGCACCGGCCGCTGTGGCTATCCCACAACCGAACCGTGTGATCGTAACTGCTACTGGCCAGGACGTTGGCATCGGGACTGAAGCAGACGGACCTTACCCAGTCGGTGTGGCCCTGCAGGACGTGCAGGCACTCTCCACTGTGCCTGTCCCAAATTCGCACTGCGTGATCGTTGCTGCCACTGGCCAGCAATTCGCCATTAGGGCTAAAGTAGACGGACGATACCGGCTGTGCATGGCCTTGCATCGTATGCAGGCACGCACCGGTGTATCTGTCCCACAGCCGCACTGTATGATCGTCACTACTGCTGGCCAAGACCATGCCATCTGAACTGAAGCATACGGATCTTATCCAGTCTAAATGCCCTTGCAGCGAATGCAAGCACAAGCCGGTGTCTCTATCCCACAGCAGTACGGTGCGATCGTTGCTACCGCTGGCCAGTATGTTGCCGTCAGGACTGAAGCAAATGGTACTTACTCCTCCCGTATGTCCGTGTAGAATGTGCAAGCACTCTCCTGTGTGCCTATCCCATAGTCCTACCATGTGGTCGGCACTACCACTCGCGACAACGTTTCCATCAGGGCTAAAACAAACAGCAAGCACGTATTTTGTGTGTCGCCGCATAGTTGCGAGGTGTCTTCCATCAAGTGCATCCCATAAGCGTACTACCGAGTCTCCGCCACCACTAGCCAAATTGTGGCCATCAGGACTGTAGCATACAGAGTGCACCCATCCCGAGTGCGATTCCCAAGTTAGTAGCGGCTGACCATCGCTGGCATTCCAAATACCAATCTCATTCCCCTTTGTTGCTGCAGCCAGCCGCTTCCCGTCAGGACTAAATACAACGGAGTACACAGCAGCGAACGTGTCCGTAAATGTGCTATGCGCCAGGTCGGCTTGGTGGAAATCTATGTCATGGGCAGTGACGTTGCGCAGGTCTGCCTGCCACACGGCCAACTGCGAGAAGTCCCAGCCGCGCAGATCGATGTCGAGGTGCACCAACAGGTTAAGGAGATTGCCGCCTGCATAACCTGGCTGCCGCGGTTGCGTGTAGCGCAGGTGCGAGAGGATGGCCTCGAACCGCTCGATAAGCCCAGCCAGACTCATGGCCACTACCAGTCGCTCTGCAACGGGCGCTAGAATCAAGTTGCGTTGGCTGTCCCGCACGTAGCTCTTGGCCGTGGCTTTCAGCAGGGCATAGTGTTGGAGCAGCACGGCGCCGCTGAGGCGGATTTCCTCACACACCTGCTTGACTAAGGTGGCTGTGAAATACTCCAGTACGACATTCTGCAGAGTGAAGCCGCCTTGTGCACGTTCTACCAGCGATCGCTGGCGTAGTGCGTGCAGCGCCGCCAGAAGGGCCGGCAGTGCAGGCCGCTGCACAAAGTCCGCACCCAGTTCCTCCGCCGTGACGGGTTCCCGTTCCACAGCCAGCCAGAACATCACCTCCTGCTCCAGCGGCGACAGGCGACCCGTCTGTTCGGCCAACAGGTCGTCGATGCCACCGAACAGGAGCGTCTCCTGGGCCAGAAAGTGACCGACACTGCCGTCGAACAGCTCCCGAATCGTGTCTGCAACAATCTGCAAGGCGAGGGGATTGCCGGAGTAGCGGGCATGCAGGGCACCCCACTCGGCGTCATTTGCGCGCAAGTCGCGTCCCTTTAAGAGCGCACGGCTGTCGGCGATCTCTAGACTCGTGACGCTTAGTGTCCGGACTGGGCCGGTATCGTCCGCCAGTGGAATTAACTCCTTGGGCTTCTCACGGCTGGTTAGCAGCAGGCAACTCTGGTGGCGCCCCTCGCCCAAATGTTTGAGCAGCTGGCCGTATCCTTCATAGCCAGGCAGATATTGCCCGGGCTGCTCAGCTTGAAGCATGGTCTCGAAGTTATCGAGCACGAGCAGACAGCGCTGCCCGCGCAGGTACTCCAGCAGCAGCGTCTGGCGCTCTCGGATTGAGGTAGGCAGTTCGTGTTCGGCATGGTTGGACACTATCTGAATGCACTGACCCAGCAGTTCTCCCAGCGGCGGCGCGTTGCGCAGCGAGCGCCAGATGACCGCCGTGAATTGCTCCTGCACATTCGCCGCTGCCAGCGTCGCCAGGGCTGTCTTGCCGATGCCACCCATCCCCAGCACTGCCACGACCTTGCACTGGTCGTTCACCAACCACCGGTGCAGCTGCGCCAGTTCGTGCTGCCGCCCCTGAAAGCGGCCGACGTCCGGGGCCTCACCCCAGTCCACCTGCTGGGTGACGGTGACCAGCTTTAGCCGGGAAGGGTGCTCGACGCTGTCGTCGGCGCCGGCCGGTGACTGGTCCGGTTCTGCACCCAGGTGCACCACCTCGGCCGGTGGGATAGGCAGCACTGCCGTCTCCAGGTCAGGCTTGTCCCACTGCCCTTCATCGCGCGCAAAGTGCACAAAGCGGGCACGCTCGTCCTCGGGCACCTGCAGCGCCTCGGCCAGCCGCTGCGCCATCTCGCGCGAAGGCCGCAGCTCGTCGGCTTCAATCTTGCGCAGAGTCACCTCGGCATAGCCGACCTGCCGGGCCAGCTCCTTCTGCGTCAGCCCCAGCCCGCCCCTCCTGCGTTTGAGCCACTCTCCGAAGGTAAGTGCAGCCTGCATGCGCAGTTTCCTTTCACCAGCGCTTCCCTGCCAACGTGTTGCAGCAGCCTATCGGTTTTGTATCGGCAATTATATCGCAAACCGGCTTCCCTGCGACCGAGCAACTTTGCTTTAATCTGACCCATAGCCGGCCAGGCAATACGTATCGCTCGCCCCCCATGTTGGCGGATGGCCCGGCGACTGGCAAGAAATGTCATACCTTGGTCTCATCTTGTGGCTATTATGGGGCTTGGTGAAGTAAGGCGCCAGATGTCAGCAAGGGAAACCTCATACAGCCTGCACAAGCCCAAGCTATCTTGACCAGCTTACTTGTCTGCCAAGTGATTTTTGTGATAGGAGTAACCTAGATGGCAACGGAGGCAGTACTCAAACACGCTCTGCAAATCTATGTCGAGCAGCTCCGAAATTTCGAATCGGACTGTAGCGGCCACACAGTCATCGATCAGCCAACGTTTCAAGCACTGACCGCAGCCTCAGAGGAGTTCCTGTGCATGTGCGGCGAGTTCGAACAGGTTCACAATCAGCAGGAGATCGAGCAAGCCCGCGCGTTGGTGCAGGTGTTCACCAAGCCTTGGTTTTCGCAATGCTACTTCTTCAACCGCGCCCGCATCTGGCCGCGTGGCTATCCCGGCGACTTCGAGACGCTGGAAGGCATCTATCACGGTTCACCCGTCGCACGCTCCGGCATCGGACTATATCTTGATGTCTACTTCCAATCGCTCGATATCGTGGTCGCTGCCCGCGGGCGGCGCGCCAGGCTGGCGGAAACGCTCTCTGCCGAGCTGGCATCACGCCGCGGCGATATCCGCATGTTGAACGTCGCCTGCGGTTCCTGCCGCGAGCTCTTTGAACTGCCGGATGTGTTGGCATCGCGTCGACCCGCCGTCACGTGCATCGACAGCGACCAGGACGCTCTCGACTATGCCCGCATGTTGCTGCTGAGCAATGGAATCCCTGTCGACGACATTTCATTCGTCAAGTACAACGCACTCCGCCTGGTCAATCTTGAACGGAGCCGGGACAGGTTTGGCCTGCAGGACATAATATACAGCACCGGTTTACTGGACTATATCGCCGACGAGCCCCTCACCGCCATGCTGGCTACGTTGTACCAACTGCTGCAAGAGGACGGAACGCTGATTGCACCCTTTAAAGACAGGCGGGCCTTCAACACGTACTACGGTCAGTGGCTCTGCAAATGGGATGCTTTGATCCTTAGAACCGAAGAATGCGTGGACGAGCTGTTCGCCAAGGCAGGCATTCCTGCCGGCAGCATCCACAAGAGCCGGGAAAGGACTGGAACGATCATCTTCTATTGCATCAGTCGCTAGTGCACCGCTCGGCTCGGACTACGGATCGCAAGATTACTTTGCTCAGCAGCTCGAACAATTTACAGGCACGGGGTGAACTATGAAAAATGGTCTGCAACTAACTACGGCAGAATCGTGGTGGGATCTCGAAAGGACCACACAGCTAATCTACAAAGCAGTTCCCCTGCTCAAGTACGTGCACTTCCAATTGCGTCAGGTTACCACAGAGCAGGTGATAGGCATTCTACCCCTTTGCACTGAATCGACGAACCATAACGGCTCTCATTTCGGGATGGCGATCGGGATGGCGGCAGACGCAGTTGGCGCGCTACTGATGGCCGTAGCCGCGGGGCCTGTGCGAATGATCGGAGTTCACCCGCAGCACGATGATAACGGCGCGGCAGTCTGGCTGGTGCGCGCACACATGGACTACCTGCGGCCGAGCGTCGAAGACTTGGTGGTCAGCGCCTCTATCTCAACCGAGGCAAGCGAGCGCATCGCCAGGCGCTACGCTGCCCAAAAGCGATCGATCGAGGAAGTAACCCTTGCCTGCGAAAGCCGCGGCGAGATCGTGGCACGTGGAACCTTCACGTATGTCGTCCAGCCGGCAAGAACACTCAAGCCGCGCACGCCGACGACACGCAATTCGCTCCTCTACCAACACAAGATCACGGCGTCGGCCCGCTTAGTGGCCGCTGTGCGCGCCATGGAAGCCTGGCGGCGTTCGCCACTGTTTGTCGATCCATGGGCCGATATCGTCGCCGGTCCGCATGGCCGCTTTCTGGCCGAACGCATGACGCGTATCCTGCCTGCTCTTCCTGCTATGATCGCGTCCAGGACTCGCTATCTCGACGATGTCGTCGTGCAAGCCGTAGAGGAGGGCATCACGCAGGTGCTGATCCTTGGCGTAGGATTTGATACGCGCATGGCGCGCTTGCCCATCGATCGCGCGGCAGTGACCGTCTACGAAGTGGACCTTGCCGATATGATTGCGGCACGCGAGACCGTCTTGGCCGATCTGCCGGATTTTCCCTTGTTGCGGCGCGAGACAGCGGGGATCAACCTCGAGATTGAGGATTTGGCCGAGCGCATCGTCGCCTCCACATCCTTCTCGCCCAAGCATCCCAGCATCGTAATTATGGAAGGCGTTTCCGTATATCTCGACGCCGCGACCAACGGCCGCGTCCTGGCATCCCTGCGCCGCCTGCTGCAGCACCCGCGCAGCCGCCTGGTGCTGGATACCGTCTCTGACGAGGTTGCCAGCGGCAGCACCAGCTTCCCGGACCTACGCAACTTCGTAGAAGGCATGCGCGAACTTGGCGAACCGTTCCTTTTCGGAGTTTCAGACCCTGCGGAGTATTTCCAGCGCCACTACTACCGCATCGATGCTCAGATTCCCTCCAACTACTATCGCCGAGAAAGCCCAGACGAGCTGTACGCTGTGTACAACTTCTTTGTCGTCAGCCCGCTGGTGGATGAGGCTATCGATCAGCGCCCTGGAATTCAGCCATGTCCATGAAGGTAAACAGTACGTGCACAGCTAACGGTCATACTCCGCCTCGTGTCGTTATTACGGGAATCGGCGCCGTTACTCCCCTGGCACTCACTGCTGTGGAGACATGGGAAAAGCTGGTCGCCGGTCAGTCGGGCATTGACTATATTACGAAATTCGACACCCATGCTCTCGGCGTCAACTTCGCTGGCGAGGTGCGCGACTTCGATCCGAGCAATTACATGAAACGCAAAGAAGCGCGCCGCTTTGACCCCTACATTCAGTACGCCGTCGCCGCGGCCAAGGAAGCTTTCGGCGACGCCAATCTCGATATGGAGAATGAGGATCCTGAACGCGCAGGCGCTATCGTCGGCACTGCCAGCGGTGGTCTACATGCCGTGGTCGAAAATATCGGTCATGCCACCGCCAAGGGACTGCATAAAATAAGTCCCTTTATGATCCCCAAGCTGCTGGTGGACAGCGCGGCAGGCAAGCTTGCCATCAACTACAAATTGCAGGGGCCAAACCACGCCGTGGTCAACGCCTACGCTAGCGGCACTGCGGCCTGCGGCGAAGCGTTTGAACTGCTGCGCCGGGGTGACGCCGATGTGATGATAGCTGGTGGGTCCGAAGCAGCTATTCTCCCTATCACTGTTGCGGCTTTTGACACAATGGGTGCACTCAGCCGGCGGGTAGGTGAGCCCCAAGCTGCCTGCCGTCCCTTCGACAGGGATCGCGACGGCTTTGTCATGAGTGAGGGCGCCGCGCTGCTAGTCATGGAAACTGAAGTACATGCTCTCCAGCGCGACGCCCGTATCTATGCCGAAGTCATTGGCTATGGCAACAGCGCCGATGCTTATCACATGGCTGCTCCGCACACCACTTGCCGTGGTGCTGTGGGTGTCATGCGCATGGCACTGCGCAAGGCAGCCGCCTACGGAGTGTCTCTTGACCAAATAGGCTACATCAACGCCCACGGCACTGCCACCCGGCTCAACGACGTTGGCGAAACGATGGCGATCAAGCAGGTGCTGGGCGAATATGCCTATAATGTGCATATCAGCAGCACCAAGAGCATGACGAGTCACATGATGGGTGCAGCCGGTGCACTCGAGGCGATGATTGGGGTCAAGGTCATCCAGACCGGCAAGATCCCGCCCACGATCAACCTGCATAACCAGGACGCCGAGTGCGATCTGAACTATACGCCCAACCATGCCGTAGAGGCCGACGTCAAGGTCGTGCTCTCCAACAGCTTCGGCTTGGGCGGCCACAATGCCTGTATCATACTGCGTCGGTATGTAAGCGATTCATAGCTCTGTCGCACATTGAGCTTCGGCCTAGCGTTCTGTAATGTCCACATTGTCGACCGCACCTAGCCGTCGTAATGCCGCGATTTGCGCTGGCGTCACGCCCGTCACACCCGTGATGATCATGCGTTCGTACGGGCGGTCACTGCGCAGCGTGTGGAGCAACGCCCCCGTCTGCACATCCCAGAGTCGCAGCGTCTCGTCAGCACTACCGGTAGCAAGCACAGCGCCGTCGGGGCTGAAGCACATCGATAGTATGTCCTGCGTGTGTCCGCGCAAGACGTGCTTACGTTCAGCCGTGTGGGTATCCCACAGCATTACGACGGGATCATCTCCTCCCGTGGCCAGAGTTCCCCCGGTCGGATCAAAGCAAACATGTTTTACAGGACTTGTGTGACCGTGCAGGACGAAACGACATTGGCCGGTCTCCACATCCCATAGCCGAACTGTCTGATCCATGCTGCTGCTGGCCACAACGCTGCCATCAGCACTGAAGCAAACGCTTCTTGCGGCGGCTGTATGTCCCTGAAATGCGTGAAGGCACTGGCCTGTATGTACATCCCACAGCCGAATCGTTGAGTCGTCCCCAGCACTGGCGAGAATGCTGCCGCTAGGATTGAAGCAGATGGCCCAAACCCCATTCGTATGCCCAGGCAGTGCATGTACGGACTCGCCTGTCTGCCTATCCCACAGCCGCACGGTCGGATCCACACTTCCGCTAGCCAGAATGCGGCCGTCAGGGCTGAAGCAAATAGATCTCACCGAATTCGTGTGGCCTTGCAGAATGTGGAGACATTCGCCGGTATACCTGTCCCATATTCTCACCGCCGGATCGCCACCACAACTGGCTAGAACGTCGCCGTCGGAACTGAAGCAAACGGATCGCACCGTATTCGTGGGTCCTTGCAGAATTTGTAGGCATTGGCCGGTGTGAGTGTCCCAAAGCCGCACCGCCGGATCATCACTGCCACTTGCGAGAATATCGCCGTCAGGACTGAAACAGACGAATCGCACCCAGTTTGCATGTCCATGCAGGGTGTACAGACACTGGCCGGTATGTCTGTCCCATAGCCGAACTGTAGAATCATCACTGCCACTGGCGAGAATGCTGCCATCAGGGCTAAAGCATACGGACCTCACCCAATTTGTGTGCCCTTGCAGCACGTCAAGGCAGCGGCCGGTGTGCCTGTCCCACAAACGTACCGCTGGATCGGAGCCGCCACTAGCGAGAACACTACCTTCAGGGTTGAAGCAGACCGACCGCACCCAGTTTGTGTGACCTTGCAGGACAGCCAAGCACTCGCCGCTATGTGGATCCCAAAGGCGCACCGAGCGATCGTCACTGCCGCTGGCGAGAATGCCGCCATCCGGGCTGAAGCAGACGGACCTTACCCAGTCCGTATGTCCCTGTAGCTGGTGCAAGCACTTGCCGGTGTGCATATCCCACAGCCGTACCAAATGATCGTAACTGGCGGTAGCCAGAACGTCGCCATTAGGACTGAGGCACAGCGACAGGACTGGGCTGCCAGGTCCTTGAAGAATGTCGAGATTCGCACCAGTTTGCCTGTCCCACAGGCGCAGCGTCCCATCAATACTGCCGCTAACTAGAACGTTGCTGTCAGGGGTGAAACAGACCGAACTCACATCTGTCGTATGACCCTGGAGTAGATGCACGCACCTGCTGCTGGAGAGCTCCCAGAGCCGCACTGTATGGTCCAAACTGCTGCTGGCGAGAGCCCGGTCGTCTGCGCTGAAACGGACACAGAACACATCTTGGCTATGCCCGCGCAAGGTAGCGAAGTGCTTTCCGTCCTGCGCATCCCACAGGCGCACAACCGCATCGCCACCGCTGGTCGCCAGGATGCTGCCGTTGGGGCTAAAATCCACGGACCATACCCAGCCCGAATGCGCTGCCCAGGTTAGCACCGGCTTGCCGTCGCTGACCTGCCACATTCGGATTTCGCCCCCTTTGGTGCCTGCCGCCAGTCGCTGTCCGTCGGGACTAAACGCTACGCTGATGATGTCAGAGAATGTGTCGGTAAATGCACTTTGCCCTAGCTCTGCCTGGTGGAAGTCTACATCTTGCGCCGTCACATTGCGCAGATCGGCCTGCCACACTGCGAGTTGAGAAAAATCCTGGCCGCGTAAATCGATACCCAACTGCACCAGCAGGTTGAGGATGTTGCCGCCGGCATAGCCTGAAGGTCGCGGCTCCGTGCTGCGCAGGTGCGCCAAAATCGTAGAGAGTCGATCCTCGACGCCAGCCAATCCTAGCTCCTCCACGAGACGCTGTGCGATTGGCGTTAAAATCAAGTTGCGCTGGCTTTCCCGCACATAGCTCTTGGCGGTCGCCTTGAGCAACGCATACCGTTGTAAGAAAATGACACTTTCGCTGCGTATTTCCTCACTCACCCACTCGATCAAGGTAGCAGTAAAGTACTCCAGCACAACGTTTTGCAGCGTGAAGCCGGCCTGCACCCGCTCTACCAACGAACGGTGCCGCAGCGCATGCAGCGCGCCCAAAACCAGCTGTTCTCTGGGCTGCGGCACTATGTCCCCGCATAGTTCCTCCAGTGTCACCGGCTCACGCTCCACCGCCAGCCAGAACATCACCTCCTGCTCCAGCGGCGTCAACCGCATGAACTGCTGTGCCAAGAGGTCATTGATCCCGCCAAACAGGATCGTGTCCTGGCGCAGGAACTGTGCGATGTCGCCGGCGAACAGCTCATGAATGGTTTCGGAGACGATCTGCAGTGCCAGCGGGTTGCCCGAATAGCGCTCACTCAAGGCAACCCACTCCTGATCGCTCCCACGCAAGCCGCGGTCTTGCAGCAGTGCCCGGCTGTCGCCGGCGGGGAGACTTGCCACGCCGAGCGTCCGCACCGGCCCACTGGCACTCGCCAGTGGAATCAACTCCCTCGGCTTCTCGCGGCTGGTCAACACCAGGCAGCTCTGGTGTCGCCCTTCGGCGATTTGCCTGAGCAGTTCGCCGTACCCCTCGTACCCTGGTAAATAGTGCCCCGGCCGCTCACCTTGGAGAACAGTTTCGAAGTTGTCCAATACCAGTAGGCAGCGCTGCCCCCGCAAGTGCTCCATCAACATGGCCATCCGCTGCACTATCGTTTGCGGCAGCTCATACTCGTTTCGGCTGGACAGTACCTGGATGCACTGGCTCAGCAGTTCTATAAGCGGCGGAGCGTTGCGCAGCGAACGCCAGATCACAACCGAGAACTGTTCCTGCACGCCGGACGCCGCTTGCGTTGCCAACGCCGTCTTGCCAATCCCGCCCATGCCCAGCACGGCCACCAGCCGGCACTGGTCATCCACCAGCCATCGCCGCAGCAATTCCAATTCAGACTGCCGGCCGCGAAACCGGCCTACATCCGGTGCTTCGCCCCAGTCCACCTTTGTGGACACCGCAAACAACTGCAGTCGCGGCGGCTGACCTACCGTTTCGCTGTCAGGCGGGCCGAGCTGTGAGCGGCTGTTCTCGATGATCGGCCCCAGCAATTCTAGGTTCGGAAGTGCAGCGATATCAGGGTCCATTTCGTCCCGCGCAAAGCGTACAAACAAGGCCTGCTCCTCCGGCGGAATCTGCAGTGCCTCCGCCAGCCGCGCCGCCATCTCGCGCGACGGCCGCAGCTCGTCCGCCTCCACCTTGCGCAGCGTCACCTCGGCATAGCCAACCTGCTGGGCCAACTGCTTCTGCGTCAGCCCCAGCCCACCCCGCCTGCGTCTGAGCCAGCCCCCAAAGGTAAGCGCAGCTGTCATGCGCAGCCCCCTTTCACCAGCGTCCTATCGGTTTTGTATCGGAGATTATATCGCAAATCGGCTTCCGATCAACCGGCAAAGATTGCTTTAATCTGTCAACGGCCGGCTAGCTCGCCACTGGCCATTTCCCCACCCAGCAGCCCGTCCCTCGTGGCTGCCGGGCGGAGCATCGCTCTCATCTTATGTTTGCTCAAAAAAGGGCTCGCCTGCCCCTTCACCATCCTCGCTAAGTCCAACTGGGACATGTGGCAGGTCGCCGGATCATAACTGTGTAACTTTTCACAATGTTGACAGCAAGATCAAAGCAGCCTATAGTTTGCGCATGTCCGCCCTCCAGGAATTCATCCCGTGATGAACTGGCCGTGATCGTGTTCTCAGCCCGTCAGCAGTTGAACGATGACAATAGATGAGCCGCAAGCGAAGACTGATCCCACGCCCTCCTCAGTAGACAACACCGCAGCGAATGCCACAGCGAATACCGCAGCCAACACCGCAGCCAACACCGCTATCAATACCGGCGGCGGCGCCTACGTGGCCGGCAATGTCGATACCCGCGGCGGCGCCTTCATCGGCCGGGACCTTATCGTCAAGATCGGCATCCCCCTCGCTCTCACCCTGGTAATCGGCATCTCCATGCTCGTCGTGGCGGTGAATCAAGGCTGGATCTTTGCCTCGCAGATCAGGCCGATCGTGGACCCCTATTCGGTGCCGCAGGTCCAAATGCCGGCCGACCGCTTTAACATTGTAGTGGCGCCGTTTGATGTCAGTGCCGCCCAGGGCGATCCGGGCAAACTCAAGGAATTAAGCGATGGGGTGAGCAGCTGGATGGCCGGACGCCTGCACGACGCGTTGGGAACCGACCAGGTCGCAGACAGCTTCCAGTCAGCCGTGGTTTGGGCCAACAACCTGCAAGCCACGCCCGAAATCAAGCCCCCCATCGCGTCCATCAAGACGCAAGCAGATGCCGAATTCTGGCAGAAGCGGCTGGGCGCCAGGCTCATCATTTATGGCAAGCTCGGCGGCACTCCGCAGGACACGGAGTTCTACCCCTCCTTCTACTATCGCAGCGATCGAGTCAGCGAACTGCCTGACTTGGACAGCGGCCATCACCCGTTTGGCGCACCAATTAAGATCGAGTACGCCGATGATGTGGATACAGCCTTGGAACATCTGCAATATAAATCAGATCTCGGCCAGCGCGCCGAGGCCTTCGTCTGGCTGCTCACGGCCTTGACCCAGGTCAGCGCCAATGTCCCCGACGCCGCGCTGGCTACGCTGCAGTCGGCCGAGCCGCGCATCCAAGCCTGGAACAATCCGCAGCTGGCGTCGATCCTCTACTACTACATGGGCTCGACGGCGTTGCAGGTACCCGACCTGGCCGAAGCGAAGCGCGCCTTTACGGCCGTGCGCGACCCCCAGTCGCCTCTGATTGATCCCATGGCGGCAATGGCAACCATCGGGCTGGGTAACTACCATTTTCTGGCCGCGCAAGGCTTCTTTGCGCCCCAGCAGGCACAAATCCCGGGGTTGGCGCAGTGCACCGACGCCTTCTCCGGCGGCCAAACTGATGCCGGCGCCCGCAATGCCGGCGAAATTCCCACCGATCTGGCGGGTGTATTTGCTGCCCTGCAGACTGCACAAAACCTGTACCATGATGCCGAGCAGTGGCTGCAGCAGCAGGACCCACAGCAGAAAAATGCCGAAATGCAGCACATCAAGGCCGTGGCGGCGGTCATGTCCGCCAACGCGCGGCGCCTGGACGGCGAAAGCGCCATCTACGGGCTGGCTGCGCCGGACCTGGCCGATGTCGACAGGAAAGCCCTGCTTGAGAAGGCCGAGAGTGACCTCGACACCGCCATCGCCGGCTATCAGCAGGTGGCAGGCCGCTTCAAGCAGATGCAGCGTTACAGTGTGCAGTCGTATGCGCTGCATGGCCTCGGCCTGGCGCAAAAGGCGCGCGCTGCCCTTGATCTTGATTACCTGGACGATACCGGTGGCGCGACAGAGCTTTACCAACAGGCATCCGCAAATCTGGCGCAATGCATTGATCTCGGCGAGCGTCCTGACCGGGACGGCTATGTCAGTTTGCAGCAAAGAATGCGCTGTTTTTGCCAAATCGAGAAGCAGGCAGTGGACGACACTTTGGTAGATCTGCAATAAGGAGAGTTGACATGAGTCGCTGCACACGGGCTGGTCTGTTTTGTGTCGTCGCCATGCTGGCGCTGCTCGGTGCACTGGCCGGTGCGCTGCCCGTGCGCGTGGCGCTGGCACAAGGTGTCTCTTGTACGGTCAACCAAGGGTCAACGCTGCGCGACTTCCCCAGTGCCTCGGCCGGCAGCGTCGGCAGCCTCGCCAAAAATCAGAAGGTTACGGCCATCGGCCGTTATAAAGGTGGCGGCGCTGAGTGGCTGCACCTGAACGCCGGCAGCATCTCAGGCTGGCTGAACGCTAAGCGCGTGGGCGGCTGCAAATGGCAGAACCTGCCTACGGAAACACCTGCCCGTCAGGCACGCGTCCCCGGCTACACGCCGGCGCTTGATCAGACAGGACCCGACGGCAATACGGTCTTTGTGCCCAAGGATGTGAGCGTAAGCGTCGATGGCTTCAACCTGTTCCGTGACTATCTCGTCATCAAGGTCGATCCGGCCGCCCGTGCCGCCGAAAACGGCGACACCGTAAGCAGCGTCGAATTCCAGATCCAGGACGACCAGGGCAATGACGTCTACCGGCAGACGGAGAACAATGCCCCCTATTGCCTCTGGGGCAACAGCGGCGACGACTGCGATGTCGTCTGGACCTTCAAGGACACCAACTTCTACTGGCCCGCCGCGGGCAGCAGCGCACGCGCGGCCTCGGACATCCCCATAGATCCCGGCGTGCTCTACAATGTCACCATCTACGTCAACTATGACCAGGGCAGCAACGACCGCTGGCAGTTCAACATGCGTCTCATTCCGCGCGGCATCCCCGCCGCTGCGGTCTACGTCAAGCCTTCGCTGGACTTCCACGCCGGCACCCTGACCTTCGAGGATGCGGAGGCGCGCGTGCAGATGAACCTCTTGGCTTCGGCGCAGGGCGAACCTTCGTTCCGTGACGGCATGGCTTTTGGCTTGGCGTTGCTAAATGGCGTCGAGAACGGTCCCGGTGTAAGCAGCGTAGCCTTTGAGGTGCAAGATGAGGACACGGGAGACACAGTCTACGCCCACCGGGAAAGTGGCGCACCCTACTGTGTCTTCGGCAACAACTCTGGGCAGCCCTATTGCGACCATGTCTGGCGTTTTGCCGACACCGGCTACGCCTGGCCCGATTCCGACGAGGAGTTCGGCATCGCCGGTGGCCAGTCGCTGCAGTTTGATCATCCCTACTATGCCGTGATGACCGCCTACGATGCCGATGGCAACTACGGGGCAGAGTGGGCGTTTCACTTTACCGTCACCCAGTAGCTGTTTTCTACTGGTCACTTTCCTGATCGCCGCCCACAATTTGGTCGCGCCCGACAAAAGCGCCGCCGCCTGTGGACACGTTACCGCCAATAAAGGCGCCGCCCTGGGTGTCGATCGTCTGGCTCGGACGGTTCGTTGTGCGGCCGGTGGTACTCCCCGCGCCTGCATCGCCACCGGCCCGTTCTTGAGCCGCCGCGCCCCCCAGGTACTGGGCCGTAAACTCCTTTAGCAGTGCGTTCTGCGGATTGCTCGCCGAGGCGCCCACGACCAGTTCCTCGCTTCGTCCCGTTCGTTCCGCCCAGAGGATCAGGTTGAACACAACCTCGCGCAGGTTGGTCCCCCCTGCAATCGCCGGCAAATCCTCGTCCAGCCGGATCCGCACCATCTGTGCCAGCGCCGGCCCGTCATAGGCGCTGAGCAGCGCCTCCTGAAATTGCATGATTTGAGCACCACGAAGAGGCATAATTGGCAGCTTCCTTTACCCACAACCCACGAGCAGCCAGACGCGGGCAAGCCCCGCTTGCCGCAGAGGGTAACATAAACGGCGGCAGAACAAAACCACAAATTTGCAGGACACCCGCGATAATGCAAAGCGCGGTAGGTCGATGTGGGTCATCCTTGACAAACACCTCCACCCCGCATATCCTACCTTCTGCACAAAAGCTACAACCTATTCACGTTTGTGCACGGCCTTCAGGTTTCACCGCACGTAACGAAGGACTGCTCATGTCGCTGCTCACCCTCCCCGCCCAACATGACCCGGCGCTCATGCTCGACCGCCCCCAACTCCTGCATCTGCTCGAGCAAATGCTCCTCATCCGCACTTTCGAGGAGTCCGCCTTTCACCAATTCTCGCTTGGCAAGGTCCACGGCACCATGCACCTCGCCGTCGGCCAGGAAGCCGTTGCCGTCGGTGCCATCGCCGCCCTCAACCCGGACGACAACATCGTCTCCACCCACCGCGGCCACGGTCACGCCATCGCCAAGGGCCAGGATATCCGCCTGATGATGGCCGAGCTGCTCGCCAAGGAGACCGGCGTCTGCCGCGGCCGCGGCGGCTCCATGCACATGGCCGACCTCTCGCTCGGCAGCCTCGGCGCCAACGGCGTCGTCGCCGGCGGCATTCCGCTTTCCGTGGGCGCCGGCCTCACCAACCAGCTGCTCGCCAACGGTCGTGTCGTTATGGGCTTCTTTGGCGACGGCGCCTCCAACGAGGGCAATTTCCACGAAAGCCTCAATATGGCCGCCGTCTGGAAGCTGCCCGTGATCTTCGTCTGCGAAAACAACCAGTACGGCATGTCGATGTCGGTCCAAAAGGCCAACAGCGCCCCCGCCATCGCCGACCGCGCCGTCGCCTACGGCATTCCCGGCGAACGCGTCGACGGCATGGATCTGCTCGCCGTCTACCGCGCCGCCGTCCGCGCCGTCGAACACGCCCGCTCCGGCCAAGGACCAGTGCTGCTCGAAATGCTCACCTATCGCTATCTCGGCCACTCCAAAAGTGACAAGCAGCTTTACCGCACCAAGGAAGAGGTGGCCGAGTGGAAACTGCGTGACCCCATCGCCAACTTCCAGTCCTGGCTGCTGGCCAACGAGGACTGCATTCCGCCCGTTACGTCCGCCGACCTCGACCGCCTCCAATCTCAGGCCGAGAGCACGATTGCAGACGCCATTGCCTTCGCCGACGCCGGTCCCGAACCGTCCGTCGACCACCTCACCGACGACGTCTATTATGTGGACCCGCGCCTGGCTGCCGATCCCGACCACGTCCTGCCCGCCTGGGCCGCCGAACGTCTCGGCCCTGACACGCCCATCAACCCCGACCCCGGCAACCGCGAGCTGACCTACTCCGAGGCCCTGCGCGAGGCGATGTCCCAGGCAATGGCCGCCGACCCCAATGTCTATATGCTGGGCGAGGACATCGGCGTCTACGGCGGCGCATTCGGCGTGACGCAAGGCTTGATTGATCGCTTTGGCCCCGAGCGCGTGCGCGATACGCCCATTTCGGAAAACTGCATCGTCGGCACGGCCGTCGGTTCCGCCGTCACCGGGCTGCGCCCTATCGCCGAGATGCAGTTCCAGGACTTCATCACCCTCGGAATGGAACAACTCGTGCTCCAGGGCGCCAAGATTCGCTACATGTTTGGCGGCAAGGCCACCGTCCCCATGGTCGTGCGCCTGCCCGCCGGCGCCGGCACCGGCGCTGCCGCCCAGCACTCGGAAAGCCTCGAATCCTGGTTTGTCAATGTGCCCGGCCTCAAGGTCGTCGCCCCCACTACCCCCTATGACGCCAAGGGCCTCCTGCTCGCCGCCATCGCCGACAACAACCCGATCATGTTCGTCGAGAACAAGCTGCTCTACAAGACCAAGGGGCCCGTCCCCGAGCAGCCCTACCTCGTTCCCCTCGCCCGCGCCGCCATCCGTCGCGTCGCACAGGATTCGGAGCAGGGCAGGCAGGTGACCGTCGTCGCCACCTCCATCATGGTCCCCCGAGCCCTGGAAGCAGCCGCCCAACTCGCCGCACCTTCACGTACCGCCGTAGCTACACGTCCCGGGGATCTGGCAGGTCCCCGGGACATTGCTCCCGTCGCCCCCGAGCAACCGATCGAACTCGAAGTGATCGACCTGCGCACGCTCAAGCCATACGACGCGGGCACCATCATCGCCTCGGTCAAAAAGACCGGCCGCCTGCTCGTCGTCCACGAAGCCCCACTGATCGGCGGCTTTGGCGGTGAAATCGCCGCCATGATCGCCGAGAGCGAGGCCTTTGCCTACCTGGAAGCTCCTATCGTGCGCCTCGGCGGGGCCGACGTGCCCATACCCTACAATCGCAATCTGGAACGCGCTGCCATTCCTCAGGTCGAAGACATCGCCGCCGCCGCCCGCAAGCTGGCCAATTATCAGATTTAGAAAGAACCTGCGATGCCAACCGCGGTAATCATGCCCAAATACGAAATGGCCCAGGAGACCGGCACCGTCGGCCGTTGGCTCGTGGAGGAAGGCGCTATCGTCGCCAAGGGCGATCCCATCCTCGAAGTCGAGACCGACAAAGTCACCATGGACGTCGAGTCCCCCATTGCCGGCACACTCGCCGGCATCAGCGCCGCCCCGGGCCAAATCATCCCTATCGGCCAAACCATCGCCTACATCCTCCGCCCCGGCGAAACCCTGCCCGAAGGTGCCACCTCCAGGAAGTCCCACCTCCAGGAGGTCCCACCTCAAGGAAGTCCCACGCCGCCTGCCACGCCAGTCGCAGCGCGGGTTGCTGCTGCCCACAACCTTGACCTCGCAGGTGTTCCCGGCACCGGGCCCGCCGGTCGCATTACTCGCAACGACGTCGAGGCGCACCTGGCCGACCATGCACAGCTACACCCCGGGGACGTTCCCCCCGCGGCCGCTCCCGGCAAAATCGCCGCCGTCCCCGCCGCACGCCGCCTTGCCCGCGAACTCGGCGTCGACTTGGTTACAGTCGCCGGCACCGGCCCCAACAACCGCATCCAATCCGGCGACATCCAGCGCGCCGCGCAAACACTTGGGGCCCAACCGGCCACCCAAACCGCCTCTGTCGAATCGCCTGCAATCGGGGCACCCGCTCAACCGGCCATCGCACGCATCGTCCCCCTCACCGCCGTCCGCCGCACCACGGCCGAACGCATGACCGCCAGCGTCCGCGACATCCCCCAGTTCACCCTCGCCGTCGACGCCGACATGACCCGTGCTCTCGCGATCCTCGACGACCTGCGCACCACCGCAGATCACGCCGGCGACGTGCCGCCCCCCAAGGTCACGCTTACCGCCATCTTCGTCAAGGCCTGCGCGCATGCCCTCCTCTGCCACCCGGGCGCCAACGCATCCTTCGAGGGCAACCACATCACTGAGTGGGCGGACGTAAATATCGGCATCGCCACGAGCATCGATCAAGGCCTGGTCGTCCCCGTCATCCGCCACGCCGACCGTCTCGGCCTGCACGCGATTGCCCGCCAACTCGCCGACCTGGGCGAGCGCGCCCGCAGCAACCGCCTGCGCCTGCCCGATCTGCAGGCCGGCACTTTTACGCTGTCCAACCTGGGTATGTTTGGCATCGACCACTTCACGGCCATCGTCAATCCGCCGCAGGCCGCCATCTTGGCCGTCGGCCGCGTTGCCCAGCGCCTGGTCGTCGCCCCGGATAGCTCCCCTGGTGGCACGTTTGTCGCCAGGCCGCTGGCCACGCTCACACTCACTGCCGACCACCGCGTGCTCGACGGCGCCACTGCTGCCCAGTTTCTTAGTGCAATCCAGGTCGCACTCGAACACCCCGGCCTGCTGCTTGCTTAGGTCGCAACTGGAGCCAACCCCTTATGTCGTCAACCACTCAACCCCCAGATCCCCCAGATCCCGCTGAGGGCAGCAACCTGTCTTCCGCTGCCTGCAGTGACAATCTGGCGCCCTTTCATCGTCCCGTCGGCCTGTATGAAAAAGCCCTTCCCGCCGATTGGTCGTGGCCGCAGCGCATGGCCGCCGCGGCCGAGGCCGGCTATGACTACGTAGAGATTTGCGTGGACGAAAGCGACGAGCGCCTCGCCCGCCTGCGCTGGTCTCCCGCTGAATGCGCCGAACTGCGCCGGGCCGCACGCAGTGCCGGCTTGCGCAATCTTACCCTCTGCCTCAGCGCGCACCGCAAATACCCGTTGGGCAGCCACTCACTTGCGACCCGTCGCCGCTCGCTCGACATCATGCGCTGCGGCATCGATCTTGCCGCCGACCTCAATGCCAAGATCATCCTGGTCGAAGGCTACGACGTCTTCTATGAGCCGCACGACGAAGGCACCGTTGCCCGCTTCGTCGAGGGTCTGCAGCAGTCTGCCGCCTGGGCCGCCCAAGCCGCCATCATGCTCGGCCTCGAAAATGTCGACGTCCCCGTCACCGCCACCATGAGCGGCCTGCTCGAACTCGTCGACGCTGTCGACTCCCCCTGGCTCCAAGTCTACGCCGACATGGCCAACCTCGTCGCCATGGGAGGGGATACCGTCGTGGGCCTGGAGCAAGCACGCGGCCGCCTCGTAGCGGTCCACGTCAAGGATGCCACCCCGGGCGTCGTGCGCGGCGTACCCTTCGGCAAAGGGGACGTCCCCTTTGCCGCCGCCTTCGCGACTCTCGACCAGATCAACTTCCACGGGCCCCTCACCGTCGAAATGTGGGCTCATCTCGACCCTACGGGTGATCCACTCGCCGCCGTGCGCCAGGCCCGCCAACTCGTCACCCTGTTTGCCTAGAAAAGGATTGCACCATGCCTGCCCAACCTCACGTTCTCGGCCCCCACGTACTTGGTATCGATTTCGGCACTGAAAGCGTCCGTGTCGGCATCTTCACCTTAACCGGCCGACCCGTCACCTTCGCTACCCATCCTTATCCGACGACCTTTCCCCGTTCCGGCTGGGCCGAACAAAGCCCGCAGGATTGGTGGACCGCCCTTGTGAACGCCACCCGCCAGGCCATCGCCCAAAGCGGCTTGCCCAAGGAGGCCATCGCCGGCATCGGCGCCGACTGCACGAGTTGCACGGTTGTGTCGCTTGACGCCAACTTTCAGCCGCTGCGTCCCGCATTACTCTGGATGGACGTGCGCGCCGCGTCCCAGGCCCGCGCCATCGCCGCCTCCGGCCATCCGGCTCTCAAGTATAACGGCTACGGCAACGTCTCGGCCGAGTGGTTCCCGTGCAAGGCGCTCTGGCTTAAAGAGAACGAACCCGACACCTACGCCCGCTCCGCCCACATGGGTGAGTGCATCGACTGGCTGACGCAGCGCCTCACCGGCCGCTGGGTTGGGAGCATTGACACCGCCTCCATCCGTGCCTATTACGACCGCGACAACGGCGGCTGGCCGGCCGACTTCTACGCCACCATCGGCCTCGACGACCTCCTGCCCAGGCTACCGTCCGAAGTGCTCGACATGGGCACGGTTGTCGGCCCGCTCCTCCCCGCTGTCGCCGCCGAACTCGGCCTGCCCGCCAACATCCCCGTCGCCGCCGGCGGCGCCGATGCCTTTGTCGCCATGATAGGCCTCAATGTGGTCGCTCAGGGCAAGATGGCCTTCATCACTGGCTCATCGCACCTGCTGCTCGGCCAGAGCGCCAGGCCTTTCCACGGCAAGGGCATCTTCGGGACCTACACCGACGCCGTCGTGCCGGGCCAATACACTGTCGAAGGCGGCCAGGTCTCTACCGGCTCGATTGTCAAGTGGCTGCGCGACAACTTCTGCGCCAACGAGGCACAACTCGCCGCCCAGCGCGGGATCGACACGTACACTGTCCTTAACGAAATGGCCGCCCAAATTCCGCCCGGCTCCGAGGGCTTGATCGTAATCGACTACTTCCAAGGCAACCGCACCCCCTACGTCGACCCCGAAGCGCGCGGCATCATCTTTGGCCTCTCGCTGCGTCACGGTACCGGCCACCTCTTCCGTGCCGTCATCGAAGGTATCGCCTACGGCACCGAGCACATTCTCCAGGCCCTCCGCAGCCACGGTTACAGCGTAGAGGAAGTCGTCGCCTGTGGCGGTCCCACCAAGAGCAAGCTGTGGATGCAGATCCACGCCGACGTCTCCAACATTCCCATCTCGCTCACCGCCGTCCCGGACGCACCCACCCTTGGCTCGGCCATTCTTGCAGCCGTTGCCGCCGGGTGCTATCCCGACGTACCCACGGCCGCCGCCAACATGGTGGAGGTCACCGGCCGCATCACGCCTGACCTGGCCAACCACGAGGCTTACCGCTTCTACGTCGACAAATACATCGAAACTTACCCCCGCCTCCAAGACCTCATCCACGCCACCGTCCGCCATGAAGCGCAGGCCGCTGCCCGCTGACACAACGCAAGCGATCCTTGCTCGCCGCCGGTCACCGGGCCAACCGTGATCCCGGTGCGGCGAGCCTGGGGCGGGCATACCTCGTTCTGCCGGTACTCCTCGAGGCGCCCAAAAATCGCCGACTCCCCCTGATCATAGTGGCGCTATAATGGTGGCAGAAGCACTGTGCCATCTCTTGTGCAGGCTGGAGCAGAACCTATACCCAACACCTATCCCGCCCGCTAGGAACTGCCCTACTGCCAATTCATCTATTCCGGCGCACGCTAGGATCAATTATTTGTCGCGACTTTTCCGAATGGAGATTTCAGTATGCGTAACAATCGTGCCTGGCCCTGGCTGCTCGCTATTCTGCTTGCCGGCCTCGTCCTCGGCGCCGCCATCGGCCCCACTCTCACCGCCAGGCTAGGTCCCACCACGAGTACCAACCGCGGCATTCTCGCCGCGCCGGCCAAGCAGGACCTCCTGCCTACGGCCACCCCCGCCCCCTTTACCGCCAGCAATGACCTTGAAAATCAAGTCGTCCACCTCTACGAAAGCACCCGCGGCTCAGTGGTCAATATTACCAACCGCGGCTATACCACCGACCAGTTCATGCAGCCCGTCCCGCAGCAAGGTACAGGCTCCGGCTTTATCTACGACGATCAGGGTCACATCGTAACCAACTTCCACGTGGTCGAAAACGCCGAGGAACTGATCGTCACCATGGCCGACGGCTCCAACCACCCCGCCGAGTTGGTGGGCCAAGACCCAACGAACGACCTGGCCGTCATCCGCATTAACCCCGACGATGGGGGCAACACTGCGGGCACAAGCAATGCCGCTGCTGCCAATGCCGTGGCCCTGCCGCCTGCCCTGTCCATGGCCGAACCCAACACCCAGCGCGTCGGCCAGTTCGTCATTGCGATCGGCAACCCCTTTGGCCTGCAAGGCACGCTCACCGTTGGCGTCATCAGCTCGCTTGGCCGCGTGATCGAAAGCCCCGACGGCCGCTTTATCGGCGAGGCTATCCAGACAGACGCCGCCATTAACCCCGGCAACTCGGGCGGTCCCCTGCTTGACCTCCACGGCCAGGTAATAGGTGTCAATTCGCAGATCGTCAGCCCCAGCGGCTCGTCCGCGGGCATTGGCTTCGCCGTCCCCGTCGCCACCGTGCGCCGCGTGGTACCCCAACTTATCGCCCAGGGGCGCTACGTGCATCCCTATCTGGGCGTGCAGACGCTCGATATCGGTCCTAACCAGGCTGAATTCCTGCGCCGATCCGGCATGCAGGTTCCGGTCGACCAGGGTCTGCTCGTCGTCGCCGTTGTTCCCGGCGGCCCTGCCGAACAAGCCGGCATTCGTGGCGGCAACCAGGCTGTCCAGGTGGGTAACCTGGAGTTGCCTATTGGCGGCGACATCATCACCGCCATCGGCGACAAACCCGTCGCCAGCCTTCAGGATCTGACCGTCTATCTCGAAGACCAGACCGAGGTGGGCGACACCGTTACGGTCACCATTGTTCGCGACGGCCAAACGCAACAAGTGGATGTCACGCTCGTCGAGCGCCCCCAGCAACAGGGGTAACTTAGCACCGCGTCCAGTCCGTCGTCCGCATCGGGTTGCGGACTGGAAAGAGCGCCTGCTTCAGCTAAAATCTATAGACATGCGCCGTGCTGTGTCGTATGCCAGTGAATTCGTTCTGCAGTGGTTTCCGGCCGCGCAGTCTCAACCAGTGCAGGCGGTCGCCATTGTCGCACACGGCTTGAATGTAGAACCTGGCCGGATGGCGCCACTCGCCCAGTTTCTTACTGCCAACGGCATCGAAGCGCTCAACATCTCTTTGCATGGCCACGGCGCCAACTATGCCGGCCGCCCTGATTTAGTGCCGGAGGCTGCCCGGCTTGAATCGCTGCGCCAGGTCAGCTATGAGCTGTGGCGTGATGAACTCTATGCCGCCTATAAAATTGTTGAACTGCGCGCTTCGCAGCTCGGCCATCTTCCTGTGTATCTCGTCGCCTATTCGCTCGGCGGGCTGATCGGCTGCGATCTCTTTGCCGACACGCCCGATGTCAATTTCGACAAGATGGTCTTGTTTGCACCAGCGCTGAAAATCCAGCCCCTCAGCTATATTCTTTGGCCGCTCTTGGGCGCACCGCGCACCATCATTCGGAGCTTTTCGCCGGAAGCCTATCGATCCAATCGCGGCACATCCATGGCGGCCTACAGGGCCTTATACACGGCCGCTGCACATCTTGGCCGTACCGTTGGCGCAAAGCTCAATGTGCCAACGCTGGTTTTCATGGACAAGCAAGATGAGCTTGTCTCGTACAGAGCAACCGCGCGCTTCCTGTTGGAGGCAGGCCTGACGAACTGGCGCCTGTACCCTGTGGCAAAAGACAGCACGGCCGAGCAGCGCTACCACCATTTGCTGATCGACGCCTCCTCGGCCGGCCAGGCGACGTGGGACAAGATCGCAGCGGCGACGATTGCGCATCTGCGCACCTGACCGGCCCCTCACCCAGCCAAAGGATATCTCCCCCACTCCCTCACTGCGCGGCTCAACGCGATCACGTTCGTCACCGGCACATCCGGCTGCAAATGATTGGCCGGCGCCACCACATACCCGCCGCCGGGTCCCAGCACCCGAATCCGCTCGCGCACCTCGGCCTCCACGCCTGCCGCGTCGCCCGTCATCGCCCGCTTGATGTCGATCGCACCCCAGAAACACAGCCGGTCGCCATACGTCGCCTTGATGCGCCCCATGTCCGCCCCCGGCAGCGGCTCCAGGCAGTGAAAAATATCTACGCCCAAGTCGATCAGCTGCCCCAAAAACGGCTCCATGTTGCCGTCGGAATGAAACATGATCTTGGCCCGCGGCGCCCCCTCGCGCACCAGGCTAATGATGCGCCGCCACGCCGGGGCAAAGTAGCGTGCAAACATCGCCGGCGAGATGATCGGCCGCAGCGCCGCATAGTCGTCTCCCGGCAGCTCGACAATGTCCAGATACGGCCCGGCATCCTCCAGGTAGATTTCAAGCAGCCGGCAGTGCACGTCGGTCACCTTCTCGATCAGCTTCAGGGCAAACTCCTCGTTGATGCCCAGGTCCACCAGGAACTCGTCCGTCTTGCGCAGCGAGCAGCAGCGCTCGAACGGTCCGTATGAATCGTACGACCGCCCCACTACGGCATAGTCTGTCTCCTCGCCCAGGAAGCGCACGCGGCGGCGAAAGTGCTCGCGGTGCAGCAGATTTGCCACGTCCGGCCACGCATATGTATCCAGGTCCTCTTCGGCGGCCGCGGCCAACGGATAGCTCATCGCCGTCAAATACAGCCCGCTCTGCGCATAGCGCACGCCCCAGGCATCTGTCCCGCCCCCCGCCGACGGCCCACCCAGATCAGTAAACCCGACATCGGCGTGGCGCACGTCCACATCCAGCGCTGCCAGCACGCGGTCGTCATAGTAATTGATCGTATGCCCCATGCGCGACCGGAAAGGGTCCACCGGCTCGCCCAGCCCCAACTCTGCCAGCAGCGCAAAATAAAGTGGATCCGTCACGCCATGCGTGCTCCCCCAGAGCGCCAGCGGCACGCAGTCTGGCTCCTCGTGCGCCACCGCCGCCAACACCCGCTCACGATGATTCATGCAATCTCCTCCTTTGGCAGCATCTTGTTTCTTGTATTATAGCTGAGCGGCTGATTGGGGTGGTAGGAGTGGGTGATGAATCCCCGCCCACGCCACCGCGCCTTAACAGCTTGTCAGTTGCCTGCTGCACGGTTATACTGATTGCGGCAATGGTGTCCAGCATTGCCGTACGCCATGGTGCGGGTTGGGCGCATGTACCACCCCCCTGCGTTACCTGAAAACTTGCTGGGTCGCGCCCCTTTCCTTTCCGGCACTTGATGGATAAGTGCGTAATTCGATGAAAACAACAGACACACCACGCCGGAAGCAAACTGTTCGCCTTCTGCTCGCCTGGCTGCTGCCGGTCGCCGTCAGCCTGCTGCAATGGTTCTTGCGGGCCGAAATCGGGGCGTATCCTTGGTTTCTCTTTTTCCCAGCCGTCTTTTTTGCCGCGCTGATCGGCGGCCTGTGGGGCGGCATCGGTGCAACCTTGCTCTCTGCCCTCTTGGTTGGGTATTTCTTCTTGCCACCGCAGGTCTCCTTCGCCCTTGACAAGCTCAGCAGCCCGATCTATATCGCCGTCTTCATTGTCAGCGGCATTGGCCTCAGCTTGTTCCACCAGCGTCAGCGCGACCGGGACGAGAAATACCGCACGCTTTTCGAACGCGCAGGCGATGGTATTGCCCTGGTCGACACCCACGGCCGCTATGTGGAGGTCAACACTGCCTACTGCGCCATGCTGGGCCGGTCGCATGCCGAAATTGTCGGCGCGCCGCTGGAAGAAATGCTGGTTGGCCAGACACCGCAAGTGCGGGCTGCCGTTAACGACGAACTGGCGCGCGCCGGCGGTACATTCTTCGAACGCCAGCTGCGTCGCCGTGACGGCACGATCCTGCCGGTTGAGGTGACGGTAGCCCCGCTGCGCGACGGCCAACACCTGGCTGTCGTGCGCGACATCTCCGAGCGAAAACGGTTTGATGCTGCCCTGCGCCGGTCCGAAGAAAAGTTTGCCAAGTTCTTTCGGTCATCCCCTATTCCCTTCAGCGTCTCGCGCCTGGATAATGGCATGCTTGTCGACGTGAACGAGGCATTTATCAAAGAGTACGGCTATGCCCGCGCCGACCTCATCGGTCGTACGACGCTGGAGGTCGGCCTCTACGCGGCCGTGTCCCGTTTGCCACTACGCCAAAGCCTGCAGCAGGAGGGCAAGGTGCAAAACGCCGAACTCTCTATCACCTGTAAGTCAGGTGTCGTGAAAGAGTGCCTCTTTTCCGCCGAGGTGCTTGACCTGCCGGATGGGCCGCATCTTCTGGCAAGCATAATCGACATTTCCGCGCGCAAGTTGGCCGAGCAGCAGTTGCGCGATAGCGAAGAGCGTTTTCGTCTCGTCGTGGAGAATTCCCCCAACCCCATTTTGCTCTGGGACGAAACTGGCGCTCTCCGCTATGTCAGCCCGGAGGCGGCGACCAGTCTTGGTTATTCACAAGCAAAGATTTCTGCCCGTACAGCAGACCTCCACACCCTGGCCGTCCAACCAGGTGCGGGTGAACTCACTGCCGAGCGCTTGGCGGATCTCGGCGCCACAGACATACTCACTGCCCGCAGTTGGCTGCAGGCGCTGCAGACAATCCAGTATTGTGTCCAGCATCCCGGGGAAAAAGTGCAGACTGAGGAGCGCCGGCATATGCCGTCTGGTGACTACCACGATCTCCGGGTCGTCTCCCAGGGCTTTGCGCGCAGCTCGTCCGGCTGTGAAGTCGTCTCGATCATTCACGATATCACGGAGCACCGCAAGCTGGAGCGGCTCCTGCATCAAACCAACGTCGAACTGGAACAGCAGGTGGCCGAGCGCACCGCCGAGCTCCAGGACACCGTGACTGAACTGCATCGCGCCAACGCCGGGAAAGACGCCTTCCTGGCCGCCGTCAGCCACGAACTGCGCACTCCGCTCACCGGTGTTCTCAACATGAGCGAGCTGCTGGAATCGGAAACCTTCGGCTCGCTCACCCCCACGCAGCACAAGTATGTCGCGGCCATCACCGAGAGCGGCCAACGCCTGGTCGCGACCGTCAACGGCATTTTGCTCTACACCAACCTGGTGACCCGCGCCACGCCCTTGGAGATCGAGACGTGCCGCCTGGCTGAACTCTGCGCCATCGCGGTTCGCTCACTCAACCGCAATGCGGATGCCAAACACCAACGCATCACACAGGAGATCAGCCCTTTTGATCTCCAGATCGAAAGCGACGCCAATGGCATTGTCAAGGTTCTCAAGGAACTGCTGGAAAACGCTGTAAAGTTCACGCCGAACGGCGGCAGCATCGACTTGACTGTTACGGGTGAGACCGTCACCGGCGGGACTGGCGCCGCCAAGCCGGCCACAGACGCCGTCCGCATCGTCGTCGCCGACACCGGTATCGGCATAAGCGTAGAGCAGTTGTCTGCTCTCTTCCGGCCCTTCTCCCAAGGCGACCAGACCCTCGCCCGCCGCTTTGAGGGGCTCGGCCTGGGCCTGGCCTACGTGCACGAAATGGTTGTGCGCCTGGGCGGCACGGTGACCGTCGAGAGCGAACCCGGCCGCGGCAGCCGCTTTATCGTCACCCTTCCCACCCGCGCGTCGCAGTAGCCGCAGATCCAAAAGAAGGCGTCTATGACCACGCGGGGTGTGGTTCACGATTTTGGACGCGCCGGAACAAGGCCCCCGCGTTCAGTCCGCACGCCGCGTGCGGGCGATTTTGGCCTTGCCGTCAGGCCGCCTGTGTGGGCGAGAACAGGGGCATTTGGGCGTGGGGCGCCAGGGGGCGCCAGGCGCACGAAGGCGTGCACACTGGAGGCAACGGGACAGCTTCCAAAATTGTGACGCACACCCGGCCACGTCCCCCCATAGACAACCCATTTGCCAGGCGCGATAATGGGTGCAGCATTTTTTTCGCATTCCGGCTGCTTGGTTGATGTAGCCCAGGGCCGACGATAGTACTGCCATGGCCCGGGTCTGCCTCGAGGCGGGCCCTTTTTTGTGCAAAGGAGGTGAGCCTATGTCGAGACCACAGCCCTGAGTGGTTGCGCGCCGTCTCATTGCATTGAAAGGAGCAACACCATGCATTCGCAAGCCTGGAAAATTCTCGCCACCGGCCTTTTGCTTCTCAGTGTCTTGTTACTCCCCGTGCCCGTCTCCGCACAGCTCACTACCGCTGCATCCGCTCCCCCGATCGTCATCCTGGATACCCTGGGCGGCAGCTTCAGTTCGGCCGCTGCCATCAACAACCGTGGTCAGGTCGTGGGGTACAGCGATACTGCCACCGGCGAGCAGCACGCTTTTCTGTGGAACAAGGGTATCATGACCGATCTCGGCTCCGGGGTTGGTGCATTCAACTATGCCTCTGCCATTAACGATGCCGGCCAGGTGATAGGATATGGCGCCAATGCTGCCAACCAAAGCCACGCTTATCTGTGGGAGAAGGGTGTGTTGATCGACCTGGGCACGCTTGGCGGCGAATGGAGCAGCGCCGACCACATCAACGCCCGCGGCCAGGTGGTGGGCGAAAGCGCCCTGCCCACTGCCCCCGATGCCGAGTTCAGTGTGGTCCATGCCTTCCTGTGGGACAAGGGCACGATGACCGACCTGGGCACGCTTGGCGGCAACTACAGCCAGGTAACGGCCATCAACAACCGCGGCCAAATCGTCGGCTACAGCACCACCACTGACGGAGGCGAGTCACACGCTTTCTTGTGGGAAAAGGGCCAGATGATCGACCTGGTCCCCGTGGCGGGTCGCTTCAGCTCCGCCGTCGCCATTAACGACGCCGGCCAGATTGCCGTCACGGCCCAGACTGCTTGGGGCCAGTACCATGCCTTCCTATGGGATAAAGGCGTGTTGACCGACCTTGGCGCGCCGGACGATGGATCGAGTGCCGCCCATGCCATCAACAACCGTGGCCAGGTCATAGGCTACAGCACCCCGGCCGGCGGCGAGTCGCACACCTTCCTGTGGGACAAGGGCGTGATGACCGACCTCGGCACCCTGGGTGGCTCATTCAGCTATCCGATCGACATCAACGACCGCGGCCAGATTGTGGGCTACAGCGCCACTGCTACGGGCGAGACCCAACCCTACCTGTGGGAGAAGGGCACGCTGATCGACCTGCGCGTCGCGGACAGCAACTTTGGCGCTGCCACCGCCATCAACGATCGCGGTCAGGTCCTGGGTACGATCTACACTGCCGCAGGCGAGTTCCATGCCGTGGTCTGGAGTACAGCGGGAAAGGCCGCCAGCGCTGCCGCCGGCGATGAAGACGCAGTCGACAATCTCTACCTGCCGCTGCTTCACCCGTAAACGCTATGCGATGTCTGCCGGCCCCCAGCGCCGGCAGACATCCCGCCCACTTAGCGGGCTCCACCTAAGCGGGGTTTGCGTTTGGGCTGCACCAGATTCACCTGGTGCGGGGTTTGCGCACTATCGGCCCTGACGTGGACCGATTATCTCGAAAGGTAAGTCTGGAGCCAGTCCAGGTCGTCCGCCCGGTCCACCCGGTACACACCGCCGGTGCCGCCGCAGGTGCCATTCTTGCCAAACGAGGTGACGCCGCCAACCACGTTCGAGTCGCCGATGAAGTTGGGACCGCCGGAATCGCCAAAGCAGGTGCCGCCGGTCACTGTGTTGTTGGACAGCAGCAGAGAGTAGTCTCCCACGGAGCCGGGCACGTTGATCTGCAGCAGCAGAGGATGCGCCACCATGCGCACCTTGAGCGCGCTGTCTTTCCAAGAGGCGGCATCCGGGAAGCTCTTCTGCAGCCCATAGCCGACCGCCGTAAAGGTGATATCCTGCTTGCTATGCTGTATCTTGAGATTGTCCAACACATTCAACGCAGGCAATGCGCCGTACTCATGCTTTTTTAATGGCTTATCCAGTACGACCACGCCTAGATCGTACAGGTAGAAGGCATCAGGATTGTACAGCGGATGGGTGTGCGGTGTACCACCCACGTCGCCCTTTTTCGGATAGCCGTTACCCGGTATGCCGGATTGGACGTCGGCGGCAAACCAGATCTCGACGTGCGCCGCCGGCGCTTCCGTACAGTGACCGGCAGTCAGGAAGAGGGTGGGCGAAATCAATGTGCCGCTGCAGCGCCACAGCGGCTCGCCCGCCGCGTCCTGGGCCACCATTAACCCGACATAGGGATGGCCGTTGCCGTCCAACTCCCCGTCTGTGATTGCCGCAGCCGGGCCGGCAGTAACAAAAACGCTTGCTAATAGAATAATGACAACGACGATGAGCCTGCGCATGAACTTCTCCTTCAGTAATCGCAGATCAAGATAATATGTGGATAGCTGAGGAATCCTTAACAACAATACCACCCTTTGGGGGGAAGATAGCTGAAATTTCACTTACAACTGCGCACTTGTTCAGGCTTTCACAAGCAGTGAGATCAACTCGTGTCGCGATTTTGGCGGCTGCGTACGTGGCAACCGCGCGAGGCTCGCTCCACCGCACTGCAGGCAGGCAAGGTGGCGTGGGCGAGCCAGGCGCGCGGGGCCGAACGGTCTGCCTGGGCCGCGACAGGAGGAAGGTACTGCCATGCAGCAGCTCGGCGTCGCACAATAAACGTTACGGCCTGGATGCCGTGACGAGCGGGCGCGCCTGCGCCTGTCCTGACCCGCGCCGGGCCGCCCTGTGGAGATAGCCCAGCAGCAGGCCGGCGGCCGTCAGCACCGCCAGTGCGCCGGCCAGGTAGAGGGCGCCGAAACCGAGCGCCTCGATCAGTGCACCGCCCACGACGCCGGCAATCGACAGGCCAAAGGCCAGACCCAACATAGCGGCGCCCTGGCTGCTGGTGCGCCAGCGCGGGATCACGATCTCCTGGCCAAACATGTCGCGCGCCGTGCCGAGCACGGTCAACGTGGCTGCCACGGCCAGGTAGGCGGCGCTGATCAGCCACACCGCAATCCCTGCCGGCGCACCTGCCTGCAACCCGATCTGCGCGCCAAAGGCGAACGGGAAGAGGCAGGCGGCCAGCGCCACGATGCCGCGGAGCAGCGTATAGCCTGTGCCCCAGCGCGCCAGCAGCAGCGGCAGTGCCAGCGCCACGCCGATGGGCAGGAGCTGCGCCGTGCCCATCACCAGCCCGATGGTGGCGGTAGGGACATGGAGCCCCGTATCCATGAGGACGTTGAAGAACATGCGCACGGTGCCTTCGCCCATGGCTTCCAGGAAAACGACGAGCGCCCAGAAGGCGAGCAGCCCCAGCGGTGCGCGTGGCCGCGCCTGGGTGCCAGCCTCCGGCGCAGTGCCACTCTCGTCCCCGCCGGCAACCACACGGCCTGGGTCAGCGCGCAGCATCGGGATCATGCCCAGCCAGCACAGGATCGGCCCTGCCCACATGGCCAGCCGGTACGGATCCGGCTGGTCGAGCCCCAGGCCCAGCCAGCCTGCCAAGAAGCCGGGCAGCAGGCCCGCCACCACGCTACCCAGGAAGGCAGCCATTGGGCTCAGTGCCGCCATACACGCAAACGCATGCGGCCGCTCGTACTCGCCGGTCACGGCCATGATGTAGGGCGCGGCGTTGACCATGGCAAAGGCGATGCCGATATTCATTACCACGCCGCTGCCCAGCAGCCAGGCCTGCCACTGCCCCGGCGGCAGCTGCTCGACCAGCAGGGTAAGTGCCACGCCCAGCCCATACAGGACACCGCCCAGCTGCAGGCTGTTGCGCAGCCCGATGCGGTTGCTGACCAGCCCCGCGGGCAGGGCCGTCAGCCCCCACACCAGTGCGCCAAGCCCGCCCAACAGCCCGATGGTGCGGGCGTCAAAGCCCAGGCGCACGAGGTAGAGGTTGTACAGCACGGCCATCAAGCCGGACCAGACCGAAAGCATGCAGACAGCTGCCAGCATCAGCCGCCGCAAGCTGGGGCTGAACGCACGCACCCTCTGCCAGTACTCGGACATGGGCCACCTTCCTTGGGTCTTCAACCGGGTGAAATTGACGACATTCCGAACACGCGTGTCGAGGACAACGCCCGTCTCAGCAGCCTATATCCTCCCACCACCGGCCGGCAAGGCGCCTCGACCTGCGCTCTGCCCCGGATGGCCGTTCCAGCAGTGGGCTAGTAGCGACCGGCTGATGCAGGCGCCGTCCGCACGTCCAGCGTGACCTCGTAGACCTCCGCCGGTTCCAAGGTTACGCCGATGGCCGTGAGGGCGGGGATGGCCTTGCGCAGTACATCACGCGAGAAATTGGCGTGTGCTTCGTTGTCCCAGAGACTCACCAGGCACAGCGTTCCCATACTGCGATTGACGCCTCCCAGGTAGTGCTCAAAGCCGGGCAGGCCATGCATCGCCGGAATAAGCTCCCCCTCGACGACCTGCTGCACACTGTGCTCGGTGGCCGGGTTGAACCGGCCGCGCGAAATGCGAACGTACATGATCTACCTCCTTGTGCATCCGGTACACGAGCCCAAACTGCATCACAGATAACGCCTTGACGAACTGAAAATGCCTGCTGCAGCCGCGCGTGAGCGCAAAAAGGGAGAGATCGATCAGACGGGGGACATAATTCGATTATCGCGCCACCGCAGCGAATGTCAATCGAGACTCGAGAATTGAAGTGTGCGTCACGATTTTGGCGGCTGCATACGTGGCAGCTGTGCGAGTCTCGCACGCGGGGCCGCACAAAAAAACAAGGAGGCAAAATCATTCACTAGAGATAACAGGCATGAACAGGCATTCGCCTGTCGGGCATGCGAGCAGTCCCTGCTGCGGCGACGGGATCGACGCTCCGCCGATCGCGCTGTACTGCAGCGCGCCGCGGTAGTACGCCGAAGCAATGCCCCTGGCAAACGCCGCCTGCGCGCTGGGCGACGACTCGATGACCCAGTCCATGCCATCTGCGTTCCAGTTAAACCACACGAGCGCCGCTACCCGTGGAAACTTCTGCGGCAGCGCCACTTGCAGCATATCCGTAATCCAGGCTGCCTTGGATCCGCCGAATTCGGTAGAGGCGGTCTCCCCGATCATGATCGGCTTGCGGCTGATGCGGGTCAGATCCGAATAGGTCTGCGCAAAGAGCTGCGTAAAGCTCTTCCAACTGCCCGGCTTGGCGGGGTTTGTGCCCCAGTTGTAGCCGTCTATGCACATCCAGTCCACATAGCTGCTGCCCGGGTAATAGTGCGACAGGGGGACTGTGCTGCGCGGATCCACGACGTTGGGACACCACACCCACGTGACGTTGCCCGCGCCTTCGGCCCGAAAGATGTCGCGCACGTGCCGCCAAGCGGTCACATACTGGCCGCTGCTGTTCCCGTTGCGCGTCTCGCTCCACGGGAACCAGCTCCCATTCATCTCCCAGTTAAAGCGCAAAAAGAACGGGTAGCCCCAGTCGCGCGCCTCCCTGGCCCAGCGCCGGATATACGCGTCGTGGTCGCCGGCGATGATCCGCCCCAGGGCAAAGCTCGGCTGGGTATACTGCGGCTGCACCGCGCTGTTCCACGAGGCCCAGTCCACCAGCGGGATAATGCCGCGCAGGCGCATGGCATCGTACAGCCGCCGTTGCTGCCCAAACTCCTGGTAAGCGCAGGTCGGCGTGCAGCTCTGCCATGCCTGCCCCCAATGCAGAATCGAAATCCGCTTGCCTGCATGCGCCTCAAAATAGTCGATTGCTCGCGTATCCCAAGGCGCGTTTTGAACCCCATACGTGTTGCCCTGGATCCAAGCGCCCCAATAGATCGCCTTGGCGCTTTGCGTTTCCACGGTCGCCTCCTCTTGACCGGCCGCGGACTCCTGGTTGGCAGCAGACTCCTGGTTGGCCATGGGCTCTTGGCTGACCGGCGGTTCTTGGCCGGCCGAGCCTTGGCCGATCGCGCCCTGGATGGTGGGCGCGATCAGAAGCAGCGCGAGAATCCCCGCGTGCATGGATGGTGCGATCTTCCGTAACATGATTTGTTCTCCCTGGGAACAATCCGAGCGTATCCGGTGGGCGGTCCGGTGCTCACTGCCTCTCGACGGCGATCTGCTGGATCGCCCGGCGCAACAGTCGGCGGCTGTTCGCCGGGGGTGGCATACCGATTGTCAAAAAAAGGGGGGCTGACACGCCATTCAGACCGCACCCGCACGCTGTCGCGGCCGGTGGCGGCCTGCCATCTGCACCTGGCTTGCCGTCAATACGCAGGCTCCGCGGCGGCGAACCCGGCCCGCGCCGCGCACATGCCCGCCAGTGTAGCGCCACGGCCGGTGCGTCGAGATCAATTGTCTATTGAAGCGCTGTTCATCGCGCGCCGGCGAGCTTGCATCACCGTCGGTCGCAGCCAATCGGCTCACTGATACTATCAGTTTAGCATGCTGTTTTGTAATGTCAACGGTCCCGTTCCTAGGGAATTTCTGTCCCAGATAAGAAAGGACATTTATCAATTGCGTTATACCACCTATTATGGTATCTTTCCTGCCAGGGACACTCCCACGGTGCAACCATCGTTCGAACTTACGAGCTGCCCACGAGCTTGTACACCCGTGCCACCCGCGCGTGCATCGGTGTAACGGATGATGGATTCCGTGGCCCCAAGCACGGCTGTACGTTCAATACCTAGCACCTGACAACTGAATACGCAGTTCGACGCCGTATGCGTACCCACGGTCGCAGCGTTGTGGACCGCTACTGCTGCTAATGTGGAACAACCCTATATCCCGTTCCCAGGAGGAACCCCATCCATGCTTTCGCGACGCCAGTTCCTGCAATCGGTTGCCGCCTTTGGCGCTGCCTCTACCTTCTTTTGGCGCGGCGATGTGTTGTATGCGCGCGCCAAGGAGACAGGAGTATCGAGCATCGTTGCCCAGATTCCGGGCGGCGCCCTCGATCCCATTTCGGTCCCCAAGTACATGACTCCGCTGCTGATCCCGCCGGCCATGCCAAAGGCGGGCACGGTCAAGACCAAGGGGGGCAAGAACGCCGACTACTACGAGATCTCGATGAGGCAGATCACGCAGCAGATTCTGCCGGCCAGTCTGCCAAAGACGACGGTATGGGGCTATGGCGCCCTCAAGTCGGCGAACAAGAAAGGTGTGCTAGTACACAACGCGCCGTCGCTCACGATTGAGGCCAATGTGGGCACGCCGGTGCGCGTCAAGTGGATCAACGATCTCAAGGATCCCGTCACGGGCAAGTACCTGAAGCATCTGCTGCCGGTCGATCCCACGCTGCACTGGGCCAACCCGCCGGGCGGCACGGCGGGCCGCGACACCCGGCCCGACTACACGGGTAAGACCTACGTGCCCCTAGCCGATTACATTGATCCCACAACGCAGTACACAGAATACACCGGCCCCGTGCCGACAGTACCGCATGTGCATGGTGCTGTGGGCGTGGGTGACGAGAGCGACGGCTACGCCGAGGCCTGGTATTTGCCCGCTGCCACAGACATTCCCGCCGGCTATGCCACCGAAGGTACGTGGTATAGCTTCTTCAAGGGCAAGGCTGCCGCCAGCTATGGCGCGGCGTGGACGCTGGGCAGCGCCGAATTCCAGTACCCCAACACGCAGCGCGCCTCCACCATCTGGTATCACGACCACGCGCTGGGCATGACGCGGCTCAACGTCTATGCGGGGCCGGCGGGCTTCTTCATCATCCGCGGTGGGCCGGCGGGCGACGGCGCGGTGCTCGATAACCGCACCGGCACGGTGGCAGTGCTGCCCGGCCCGGCGCCCAAGGACGGCGATGGCTTCCCCGCCAAGAAGACGTACTACGAGATCCCGATCGCCATCCAGGATCGCTCGTTTAACGCCGATGGCTCGCTCTTCTACCCCGATACACGGGCCTTCTTTGACGGCGTCACCGGACCCTACATCCCCGGCAGCGACATCTCGCCGATCTGGAACCCCGAGTTCTTCGGCAACACCATTATGGTCAACGGCAACACCTGGCCGTTCCTGAATGTCGAGCAGCGCCGCTATCGCTTCCGCTTCCTCAACGGCTGCGACGCCCGCGTCCTGATTCTGGACTTCCGCAACATCCCCGGCGTCGAAGTGTGGATGATCGGCAACGAAGGCGGTTTCCTGGCGGCGCCGGTGAACCTCACGGCGCTGAACGGCAACCAGCTGCTGATGGTGCGCGAGCCGAGCGCGCCGACGTGATCGTCGACTTTACCAACGTGGCCGTTGGCAGCTACGTCTTAGGCAACGTCGGCCCCGATGCGCCGTTTGGCGGTGGTGTGCCGGGCGATCCGACTTTGCGGTGGCCGATCCGGACACGACCGGGCAGATCCTGCAGTTCAGGGTCGGCCCACGGCTTGCGCCGGACCCGACGACGCCGCCGCAGTTCCTGCCCCTGCCTGCGATCACGCCGCTCCCGGCGGCGACCGTCACGCGCCCGCTGGCGTTGCTGGAAGAGATGTCCATGTCCCCAGAGCTTGATGCACCGGCCGCAGCGTGCTGGGTACGCTGATGACTGACCCCAATGCTGGCCGGCCTGCCATGTGGATGGCGGAGATGTGGACGCACCCGGTAACGGAAACCCCAGCGGTCGGCGCCACCGAAGTCTGGGAGTTCTACAATGCCACCGCCGACGCCCATCCCGATGCACATCCACGAGGTGCCGTTCGAGGTCGTGAATCGCCAGGACATTTTGTCGCCGAGCTGAAATGCATGACGTCGCATGCAGGTGGATACCAGGCTCGGCGCCGAGTTCCGCCGCAACCGTGGGAGAACGGCTTGAAAGAGACGGTGATCGCCTATCCGGCCAGGTGACGCGCGTCATGGCCACGTTCACGAATCCGGGCCAGTTCGTCTGGCACTGCCACATCGTCGAGCATGAGGACAACGAGATGATGCGGCCGTTCCGGGTCGGACCAGTGCAGCCGGGGCAGCCGCCGGACGGCACGCATGGGGCCGATGTCGCCGCTCAACGGCGCCAGTATCGATGGCCAATCGTCCCATATCTTCTTGCCCGACGTGCGGCAAGACTAACGGAAGCAGAAGTGACAGCCACCGCTCAGGTGGCTGTCACTTTCTTGACGAACACGGCACGCGGCCAAGATTTCCGTTCTTCGCCCTGCGGCGCAAGCATGTGGCAGAATAGAACGATGCTGCAAGTAGAGGCATCGTTTCAACCAACCCACATTATCGCACGCAAGGAGCAAGCCGCATGAGCCGCTGGACTGTCGCCCCCACCCAAGAGTATCTGCTGAAGGACGGCCGCCCGTTCTTCTACCTGGCCGACACCGCGTGGATGGCCTTTGCCAACCTGCCGCTGGCGGACTGGCCGCGCTACCTGGCCTACCGCAAACGGCAGGGCTTCACCGCCTTGCAGATCAGCATCCTGCCCGTGACCCACGACACCAGCATGTCGCCGCAGAACGTCGATCCCTTCCTGCCGGACGCGCAGGGGAACTGGGACTTCACCCGCTACAACGAAGCGTACTTTGCCAAGGCCGAGCAGATGGTGGAGATGGCAGTAGCCGCCGGCTTTGCGCCCGTGCTGGGCGTGCTGTGGTGCAGCTATGTCCCCGGCACCCGCTGCTCCGACGGCAGCCCGGTGGCGTCGGCGATGCCCCTGGCCGCGGTCGCCCCCTACGCCACCTACGCCGCCCAACGCTTTGCCCGCTTTGACCCCATCTACTTTGTCAGCGGCGACACCCAGTTTGAATCGCCCGAAGAAGAACCCTATTACATGGCCGCGCTGCAGGCGGTCAAGGCCGTCTCGCCCGACGCCTTGCTCACCATGCACTTGACCCCCAGCGGCGAGCTGTCGCGCGCCTTTGTCGACGCCATCGACTTCTACATGTACCAGTCCGGGCACGGGGCGAGAGAACAAGATCGGCCCTACCTGCTGGCGGAGAAGTTCACGGCCTACGCGGTCAAGCGCCCGGTGGTCAACGCCGAGCCGCCCTATGAAGGCCACGGTCGCGTGGGGGAGAAGACACGCTTCAACGCTTTTGACGTGCGCAAGGCGGTCTGGCAAAGCCTCTTGAGCGGGGCCAAGATGGGTGTGACCTACGGCGCCCACGGCGTCTGGATGTTCCACCAGCCGGGCATGCGCTTCCTCAACATCCGGCGCGCGTTTGAGCCCTACGCCTGGGATGTGGCGCTGACCATGGACGGGGCCTGGGACGCGGGCTTTGCCCGCTGGATCTTCGAGACCCACAACTTCTTTGCCCTCGAACCGGCCGCCCTCGTGTTGAACGAAGACCCAGAGATCCGTGCCGCCGCCAGCCCCGACCGCGCGACCGTGGCGATCTATGCGCCCTATGCCTTTGACATCATGCTCGACCTCGACCTGACCCCCTACACAGTGGTCCTGATCGACCTTGCCACCCGCCGCGTGGCCGTGCCGGACGTGGTGACAGGCACCCGCTCGCTCATCCGCATGCACCCGTTCAATGCGGATGTGCTTGTGATTGCGCACAAGGGGCAGGCGGCTGGTGCGGCTGGCTGAACCCGTTAAGAGGTGACAACCGCCCGACGCTCGGTGCGCGGCGCAAGGGGTGGGCGGCGTTAACGGCACCGAGCGAGGGGCGAATGGCTGCCGTTGTTCGGCCAACGACAGGGGCCGCGTGCGTGGCTCGCCCCCTTCCCCTCACCCAACCCACAACCAGGTGGGGCGAGCCTCGCACGGTTTCCCCATACCCAACCCACGACCAGGTGGGGCGAGCCTCGCACGGTTTCGCCATTTCACCATTCCCATTTTCCAAGTGCGCCTACCCCTTGACAACCGCCGCACCCGCATGCTACGCTAGCGCTCACAAAGGCAACGAAGGGGACATGCTGCAGCGCCCCGTGTCGTCCAGAGAGCCGGCTGCCCTGTACAGCAGGGCATTTGCTGCGAGGCCGGCCGACACGCCGCTGCACCGACACCCCTGAGCCGGCCCGCGAACGCCTGGCGCACACCTGTGCGCCGGCCAGTAGAAGGCCCCGGGCGCGCCCGTTACAGCGCAGCGGTTTCCGGTGGCGGCCAATGACGGCCGCCGGCCCTGAACCGTACCAAGGCTCCCGCCCATCCGGGGGAGCGAACCGTGGTGGCACCACGAAGGCCAATCACCTGCAGGTGACGCCCTCGTCCACAAATGTGGACGAGGGCGTTTTTTGTTCAAGAAGGAGACGACCATGAACGACGAAGACGCCGACGATAACGACAACGACGATAACGACGACAACGATCGACGTGTGTGCGCACTGTAACACCGGCACTGAGACCGGCGCCTGGGAAACGCACACCGTCCCAAAGAGCCACCCAGGCGCAACCCTGACAAGGTCAAAGGATCACACGATGTCTACCGAAACTCGCACGCTCACACGCACCCGCAGCACCGACCTGCTCGCCCTGGCGCTGGCAGCGCCCGCCGGCCAGCCTGTTCTCCTCCAGGGCTGGCTGCACGCCGTCCGCCGCCTCGGCGCCATCAACTTTCTCATCCTGCGCGACGGCTGGGGCACTGCCCAGGTCGTGCTGGAGGAGCCGATCGCCTTGCCCGAACTCGAGTCGATCATTCGCATCGAAGGCATGGCCGTGGCCGCCGCCCAGGCGCCCGGCGGCGTCGAAGTCCACCACCCCACGCTCACCGTGCTCGAGGCCGTGGCCGAGCGCCCGCCCGTCCTGCTCTCCAAGCGCGAAGTCAAGGCCGCCCTCGTCACCCAGCTCGACCACGCCGTCACCGTCAACCGTCACCCCACGCGCCGCGCTGTCTTCCGCCTGGCTGCCGGGGTGATGGGGGCATTCCGCGCCTATCTCGACAGCGAGGGCTTTACCGAGATCCAGACGCCCAAGTTCGTCGCCTCCGCCACCGAGAGCGGGGCCAACGTCTTTGCCGTCGACTACTTTGGCCGCCAGGCCTACCTGGCGCAAAGCCCTCAGTTCTACAAGCAGATCATGGTCGGCGTCTTCGAGCGCGTCTACGAAGTTGCCCCCGTCTTTCGCGCCGAGCCGCACGACACCGTCCGCCACCTCAGCGAGTACGTCAGCCTCGACGTCGAGCTGGGCTTTATCGACAACCACTTCACCGTCATGGCGCTCCTGCGCGACCTGCTGGCGCACATCTTTGCCAGCCTGGCCGAACGGCACGCCGCCGATTTGCAGCTGGCCGGGGCCAGCCTGCCCAGTGTGCCGCCCGCCATCCCCCACATCCATTTCGCCGAGGCGCAGGAGTGGATCTACCGCACGCACGGCGTGGACGTGCGCGGCGAGCCCGACCTCTCGCCGCAGGACGAGCGCTGGCTGGGCGAATGGGCGCGCACGGAGCACGGCAGCGACTTTCTCTTTGTCTCGGGCTATCCCATGGTCAAGCGCCCGTTCTACACGCACGGGGACCCCGCGCGGCCGCGCTACAGCAACTCGTTCGACCTGCTCTTCCGCGGCATCGAGCTCGTCACCGGCGGCCAGCGCCTGCACCGCTACGCCGACTACCTCGCCGCGCTGGAGGCGCGCGGCCTGCGCCCCGACCCGTTCGAGGGCTATCTCGAAGCCTTCCGCTACGGCATGCCGCCCCACGGCGGCTTCGCCATCGGCCTCGAGCGCCTGCTCATGCAACTCACCGGCGCGCCCAACCTGCGCTTGACCACGCTCTTCCCGCGCGACCTCAACCGCCTGGCGCCCTAGGCTGAGAGGGTGAGAATTTGTAGAGAAACTTAAATTGTCAGCAATTCGGCACAATTGTAAGCGCGGCTCGCAGGTTATTCGCGTATAATTCGAGCTACCCGTGGCTAAGCCTCCGCTAGCTGGCCAGATCGCTGCTCGTTTTCCTGTTCCTAGGAGTATTGACTCATGGCGAATCGCAGGGTTTTTGCCCTCGTCTCCGCGTTCATTTTGCTGCTTCTTGTCATCGGTGTTGCCGCGGCGCAGGGCACTCCCCCCGCGCCCGCGGATACAGACGGCGACGGTCTGCCCGACGCCTGGGAGATCCAGTACAACCTCAACCCCAACAATGGCAACGGCATCAACGGCGCCATGGGCGACCCCGACCGCGACGGGCTGCCCAACGGCGACGAGTATGCCAACGGCACCAACCCGCGCAACGCCGACACGGATGGCGACGGCCTGCCCGACCTGTGGGAGGTCGAAAACCTGACCGACCCGCTGCGTGGCGAGGGGGACCTGGGCGCCAACGGCGATCCCGACGGCGACGGCCTGCTCAACAAGGACGAGATGGCGCGCGGGGTCGACCCGCTCAACTGGGACACGGACGGCGACGGCCTGCCCGACGGCTGGGAAGTGGGCGAGGGCATCAAGCCCAACGACAACCGCGGCCAGAATGGCCCCAACGGTGATCCCCACGGCCGCGGCGAAACCAACCGCGCCAGGTTCGAGCGTCTCAACGACGACTTCGTGCCGCCCAAACCGCATCAGGGCCAGCCGTAACCTTAACCCGAGGGGTAACTCATGTTGATCAACCACCGCCTTGCCGGCCTCAGCCGGCGCTTGCAGTTCGTTGCGCTCATCGCCCTTGTGGCGGCGCTTGCCGTTCTCCGCTCGGCGCAGGCCCAGTCCGGCACCTGCACGACCAGCAGCAACGGCTACACGGTCACCGTCTGCATCACGCAGCCCTCCAACGGGGCCACCGTCAGCGGCGTACAGACCGTGACCGCCACGGCCACCATCAGCGGCTCCAGCTCGGGCATCGGCAAGCTGATCTTCTTGCTCGACGGGGCCTACTTGATCACCGACTACCAGTCGCCCTACACTTTTCAGCTGACCACCGCTACCTATGCCAACGGCGCCCACACGCTGTCGGTCTCGGCCTCGATGCGCGACGGCTTTGTGACCTCGGCGCCCCTCGTGACGCTCACCTTCGCCAACGCCGGCGCACCCCCATCCGGCCCCGCCTTTGCGCCGGTCACACCGGGGCCGCGCCCGGCCGGCCAGTCGCTGATCATGGCTGCGGTGGGCGACGGCGCCGGCGGCGAAACCAACGCGGCCCAGGTCACGCAATTGGTGGACGGCTGGAACCCTGACCTTGTGCTCTACCTGGGCGACGTCTATGAAAAGGGCAGCAATGCCGAGTTCTACAACTGGTACGGTACGCCCAGCTACTTCTACGGCCTCTTCCGCGACGTGACCAACCCGGTCATCGGCAACCACGAGTATGAGAACGGCGTCGCGCCCGGCTACTTTGCCTACTGGAACAACGTACCCAACTACTACAGCTACAACGCCGGCGGCTGGCACTTCATCGCCCTCAACTCCACCAGCCAGTTCAAGCAGACGGCGACTACGTCTCCCCAGTACCAGTGGCTGGTCGACGACCTCAACAGCAACAACACGCCCTGCTCAGTCGCCTACTTCCATCACCCTGTGCTCAGCGTGGGGCCGCAGGGCGATACGACAACCTTGAACGACCTCTGGAGCCTGCTGGCGCAGGCGGGTGTGGACATGGTGCTGACCGGCCACGACCACGGCTACCAGCGCTGGAAGCCGCTTGGTGCGGATCTCAAAGCCAGCCCGGGGGGCACGACGGAGTTCGTCTCCGGCGCCGGTGGCCACGCCGTGCAAGGCTTTGTGCGCGGCGATGATCGCTTTGTCGTAGGCTACGGCGACCCCACCAACAGCTACGGTTCACTCTACTTCAAGCTCAACCCCAAGGGCGCCGAGTACCGCTACATCAACACCGCCGGCAAGCTGCTGGACCAGGGCGTCGTCCCCTGCTCAGGCGCGGCCGCCGATACGGCACCGCCTATCACCCCAAATAACCTGGTCGCCACGACCTCCGCCAGCGGCCACGTGGCGCTGAGCTGGAACGCGGCCTGGGACGAGACCGGCGTTTCGGGCTATGGCATCTACCGCGACGGCGCGCTGGTCGCCACCGTGGGCGGCGCCGAGACCAGCTACGTGGACATGAACGTGGGTCTCAACGTCACCTACAGCTACCAGGTGGATGCCGTGGACCCCGGCGGCCTGCGCTCGGCGCAGTCCAACATCGCCACCATCACGCGCCCCAGCCAGGCGACGCTCATTTTCAACCCGATTGCCGACACCTACGTGCAGAGCGACGTGGCCACCACCAACTACGGCACGTACACCTACCTCAAGGCGGACGCCTCGCCCGACACGCAGAGCTTCCTGCGCTTCAACCTGCAGGGATTGGCGGGTTCGACCATCAGCAGCGCCGCGCTGCGCATGTACGCCAACAACGCCTCCAACATCGGCTACCAGGTCTTCGGGCCCACCAGCAGCAGCTGGACCGAGGCCGGCACCACCTACAACGACAGGCCCCCCACCGGCAGCCTGGCCGGAAGCTCGGGCGGCTACGCGATCGGGTCGTGGGCGCAGGCCAACCTGCCGTCGCTCGTGACCGGCGACGGCCAGCTTGACATGGCAGTCAAGACCACCAGCAACACATCGCTGAGCTACAGCAGCCGCGAGGGCGCCAACCCGCCCCAGCTCGTGGTCAACATCGCGGCCGGCCCGGCGGGCCCCACGGCGACGCCCACCGACACGCCTGTGCCGCCCACGGCGACAGCCACCGACACGCCTGTGCCGCCCACGGCGACGTCGACCGACACGCCCGTGCCGCCCACGGCGACAGCAACCGACACGCCTGTGCCGCCCACCGCGACGCCAACCGACACGCCCGTGCCGCCTACCGCGACGGCGACGACCGTGCCGCCCACGGCGACGCCCACCAACACGCCCGTGCCGACCACAGCCGTCACCTTTGCGGCGGCCGCGGACGCCTATGTGAGCAGCAGCGCCCCTACCGCCAACTTCGGCACAGCCAAGGACCTGCGCGTCGCAAGCAAGAATCCCGTGCTGCGCAGCTACCTGCACTTCGACCTGTCGGGCATCGCGGGGCCGGTGACACGCATCACGCTGCGTGTCCTTGCCACCAACTCTTCCACCAAGTCCTACGAGGTGCACACGCTGGGGGGCGGCTGGGTGGAGACAAGCGTCAACTACAACACCGCGCTGCCCATCGGCAGCCCGGTGCTCGGCCTCTCCAGCAAACCCGCCGCCAGCAGCTGGACCACCGTGAGCCTCCCGACCACCCTGGTCACGCCCGCCACCACTGCACTCGACCTGGCGCTGATCGGCACCACCACCACGGCCACCACCTTTAGCAGCCGTGAAGGCGGCAATGCTGCGCAGCTCGTCGTCGAGTACAGTGGCGGCGCGGCGGCGGTGACAGCTGCCGAGGCACAGCCCCCGCAGCTTGACCTGCCGCCCGCCAGTTCCGATGCCGCCAGTTCCGATGCCGACAGTGTGGACACGGACGGCGACGGCGCCCCCGATGCCGTCGAGCTGCTCAACGGCAGCAGCCCGGCTGCCGCCGACACGGACGGCGACGGCCTCCTCGACCTGTGGGAGATCGAATCCGGCCTTTCGCCGGTCGACGCCAGCGGCGACAACGGCGCCGCGGGCGACCCCGACGGCGACGGCAGCGCCAACCTGGACGAGCAGCGCAACGGCACCGACCCGTTCAATCCTGCCGACCTGCCGCGCGCCGGCACGACTCTCCCCCTCTTCCTGCCGTTCGTGAGCCACGACTAGCGCCGAGCTTCCGGGAAGACCCCCTCTTCCCGGAAGCCTGCTCTGATCATCCCCGCTGGGAATTGTCAGGAATATCCGGTAATTGTAAGCACACCCGCCGCGCGATTCGCGTATAATCGGCGCTACTGCTGCTTCTGGTGAACGGCCGATACGCAGCGCGACCGCTCACCGTCCATCTCCCGATGCTCAGGAACATGTACTCACGCCGAATCGAGGGTTATCTATGCTGAACAATCACCGCCATGTGCTCAGCCGGCACTTGCACCTTGTTGCGCTCCTGGTCCTCCTGCCAACGCTCATCATGCTCCGCTCGGCGCAGGCGCAGTCCGGCACCTGCACGACCAGCAGCCGCAGCAGCTACTCGGTCACCGTCTGCATCGCGCAGCCCCCCAACGGCGCCACGGTCAGCGGCGTGCAGACCGTGACCGCCACGGCCACCGTCAGCGGCTCGAGCGCCAGCGTCGGCAAGCTGATCTTCTCGCTTGACAGCGCCTACCTGCTCACCGACCTCGTGGCGCCCTACACCTTCCAGCTGCCCACCTACACCTTTGCCAACGGGTCGCACACGCTCTCGGTCTACGCCGTGATGCGCGACGGCTACACCACCTCGGCGCCCGTGGTGACACTCAACTTCGCCAACGCCGGCACACCCCCACCCCCGCCGGACTTTGTGCCGGTGGCGCCCGGCCCGCCTCCTGCCGGGCAGCCGCTCATTATGGCCGCTACCGGCGACGGCGCCAGCGGCGAAATCAACTCCGGGCTGGTCTCCCAGATGATCGACGGCTGGGATCCCGACGTATTCCTCTACCTGGGCGACGTCTACGAGAAGGGCACCTACACCGAGTTCTACAACTGGTACGGCCAGCCCAACTATCACTACGGTCTCTTCCGCGACGTCACCAACCCCATCATCGGCAACCACGAGTATGAGAACGGCGTCGCGCCCGGCTACTTCCAGTACTGGAACAATGTGCCCAACTACTACAGCTACAACGCCGGCGACTGGCACTTCATCGCCCTCAACTCCAACAGCCAGTTCAACCAGACAAGCACCAGTTCCCCCCAATACCAGTGGCTCCTCAACGACCTCAACAGCAACAGCGCGCCCTGCTCGCTCGCCTACTTCCACCACCCCGTGCTCACCGTGGGGCCGCAGGGCAACACGACGCGCATGAACGCCATCTGGAGCCTGCTGGCGCAAAAAGGCGTCGACGTCGTGCTGACCGGCCACGACCACAGCTACCAGCGCTGGAAGCCGCTTGGCGCGGACCTCAACCCCAGCGCAGGGGGCATCACGAGCTTTGTGGCCGGCGCCGGCGGCCACGGCGTGCAGGACTTTGTGCGCAGCGATGATCGCCTCGTCTTTGGCAACGGCACCGCCAGCAGCTATGGCGCGCTCTATTTCAAGCTCAACCCTAAGAGCGCCGAATACCGCTACGTCAACACGGCCGGGCAGATCCTGGACCAGGGCACGATCGCCTGCTCGGGTGCGGCCGCCGACACCAGCGCGCCCACCGCCCCCAGCAACCTGGCCGCCGCGACCTCCGCCAGCGGCCACGTGGCGCTGAGCTGGACTGCCGCATGGGACGAGACCGGCGTCGCCAGCTACGGCATCTATCGCGACGGCGCGCTGGTCGGCACCGTGGGCGGCGGCGAGACCGGCTATGTGGACATGAACGTGGGTCTCAACGTCACCTACAGCTACCAGGTGGATGCCGTGGACCCCGGCGGCCTGCGCTCGGCGCAGTCCAACACCGCCACCATCACGCGGCCCAGCCAGGCCACGCTCATCTTCAATCCGACCGCCGACACCTACGTGCAGAGCGACGTCTCCAGCACCAACTACGGCACGGCCATCACGCTCAAGGTAGACGGCTCGCCCGACACGCAGAGCTTCCTGCGCTTTAACATGCAGGGTATTGCCGGCACGATCAGCAGCGCTACGCTGCGTCTCTACGCCAACAACGGCTCCAGCACCGGCTACCAGGTCTACCCGCTGACCAGCAGCAGCTGGAGCGAGGCGAACACCCTCTACAGCAACAAGCCCCCCACCGGCAGCCTGGCCGGAAACTCCGGCGGCTTCACGTCCGGTTCCTGGACGCAGGTCAACCTGCTGCCGCTCGTGACCGGCAGCGGCGAGCTCAACATCGGTCTCAAGACCACCAGCTCGACCTCGATGAATTTCAGCAGCCGCGAGGGCGCCAACCCGCCGCAGCTCGTGGTCAACATCGCGGCCGGCGGCTCCGGTCCCACGGCGACGCCCACCAATACGGCGACGCCTACCAATACGGCGACGCCTACCGATACGTCGACGCCGATACCACCCACCACTACGCCCACCAATACGCCCTCGCCGACGCCTACTAACACGCCCGTGCCGCTGACCCCCAGCGTCACGCCGTCCAACACGCCAGTGCTGCCCACCAATACGCCTACCAATACGCCAGTTGGGCCGACGAACACACCGGCGCCACCTACGAATACACCGACCAATACGCCGGCTAACACGCCAGCTGCCAGCCCGACGGCGGCCGCGGCGGCGACGCTCACCTTTACGCCGCTTGAGGACGCCTACGTGAGTGACAGCGGGCCCAACACCAACTATGGCAAGACCACCAACCTGCGCGTCGACACCACCGACCCCGTGCAGCGCAGCTACCTGCGCTTCGATGTGCAGGGCGTAGCGGCGCCGGTGACAAAGGCCACGCTGCGCATCTATGCCGCCAGCGCCTCCACCAAGGGCTATGAGGTGCGCACACTGACCGGAACCTGGTCGGAGACCACCGTCACCTTCAACACCAGCCCGAGCACCGGCGCCACGCCCGCCGGTGGTTCCGGCCCCATCGCCACCAACACCTGGGCCAGTGTAAACGTCACCAGCCTCGTCGCCGGTCTTCCCGGCGGCAGCGGCCAGCTCGACCTGGCGCTGACCGGCATCAGCAGCACGGCGATCAACTTCAACAGCCGTGAAGGTGCCAATGCCCCGCAGCTCATCGTCGAGTTTGGCGGCAGCGGGGGAAGTGCGCTCGCAGCGGATGAGGGCACACCCCTCCTGCCCAACCTGCCGGACGACAGCGTAGACAGCGACGGCGACGGCGCCCCCGATGCCCTCGAGCTGCTCAGCGGCAGCAACCCGGCCGCGGCCGACAGCGACGGCGACGGCCTGCTCGACCTGTGGGAGATCGAATCCGGCCTCTCACCCACCGACGCCGCGGCCGGCAACGGCGCCGCGGGCGACCCCGACGGCGACGGCATCGCCAACCTCGACGAACAGCGCAACGGCACCGACCCGCTCTACCGCAACGTGTCCCCCCTCTTCCTGCCGTTTGTGGGCCGCGACTAGCGGCGCCATCCGCTTGGAGGCAGGGCGCCGGTCGGCACCCTGCCTCCAAAGTTCCAACATTTGTCCTATAGCCCAGCGCCCTACTTGGCGCGAAACTGGTTGAGCCGCGATGAGATCTGCGCCCCACGCCGATCGACGTCGCCATGCCGCATACCGACCCTGATTTTCCCGCCGGCTGTCTAGCTTGCAGCGCACCAACCTACGCTGCGCATGCGCCCGCTGCTTCAGCTACGCCCGCTGCTTGCACCACGCCCGCCGCGGCGGCCATTTCCGCCGCAGATGACGATCCCACCGACCTCCTGGCCCGCCTGCTGGCCCGGGCGCGCCAGGAGCGGCGGCTGCTCAGCGTCCATTGGGAACTTACCCACCGCTGCAACGAGCGCTGCCGCCACTGCTTCCTGCCCGTGACCGCCCCCGGCGACCCCCGTGATGCTGCCCGCGCCCACCAGGAGCTCAGCACCGGCGAGGCGCTGGCCCTGATCGACCAGCTGGCCGCCCTCGGCGTGCTTTACGTGACCTTCTCGGGCGGCGAGCCGCTGCTGCGCGACGACTTCTTCGTCCTCGCCGAACACGTGCGCCGCCGCCACCTCGCCCTGCGCGTCTACACCAACGGCACGCTGCTCACCGGCCGGCACCTTGACCAGCACCCGGGCCAGCCCGCCGCGGCCCCAGTCGATTCCATGGCTGCCGACCCTGCCGCCGACCCTGCCGCCCGCCTGGCCGCCCTCCATCCGCTGGCCGTCGAGATCAGCGTCTATGGCGCCGATGGCGCCACGCACGACGCCATCACCGGCATGCCCGGATCCTGGGAGGCCACGCTGGCTGCCCTACGCCGCCTGCAGGCGCTCGGCGTGCCCACGGTCTGCAAGACGCCGCTGATGGCCGCCAACGCCTTCCAGGTGACGGCGCTGGCGGTACTCGCCGCGCAGGTGGGCGCCCGCTTCCAGCCCGACCCGCTGCTCACCGCCGGCGTGGCGGGCACTGCCCGGCAGCGCCGTGCGCCCCTGGCCCTGCGCATGAGCGACGCCGAGCTGGCTGCCGTCCTGCGCCCCCTGGCCGTCCAGTGGGCCCCGGCGCCCGGCCGCGGGGGACCCCTGCTGTGCACGATCGGCCGCAGCGCCCTGGCCCTCGACCCCTACGGCACCGTCTTCCCCTGTGTCGAGGTGCGCCGCCCGCTCGGCAGCATTCGCCGCACCCCCCTTGCCGCCATCTGGCACGACACCGCCGCCTGGCGCCCCTACCTGCGCCTCTCCGCGACCGATGGAGCTACGGATCCAGCCAGCGCCCTGGCCGCGCTGCCCACCTGCCGCGCCTGCCGCCTGGCCGCCTACTGTGTGCGCTGCCACGGCGCCGCAGCCAACGAAACCGGCGACCTCTATGGCCCCTCGCCGCAGCATTGTCGCGCCGCCCGCGTGCGCCGTGCCCTCGTGCACGAGCTGGCGCAAGCAGGCGATCAGACAAAACGATAGAGGGCACCGCACACGCGGGGCAAGACACAACCACCACCGGCAAGCCGCCAGACAGGACGACAGGCAAAATGGGAAACGAATACGCAGACGATCTCGGCGCCGGCGGCGCCAGCGGCAACAGCATGCAAACCTCCACCCAACCCGCCGCGCCCGCCGCCCAGTCAAGCGCCCCGCCGGGCGCCCGACCGCGGCCCTATGTGGCCCCAGCCATTATTTTTCGCACCGCCCTCGAGGCCGTCGCCGCCAACTGTTACGACGCGCCCGGCAAGGCGGAACTAACCGATTGTATCGTCGGCAACAGCTAGACCTATTCACACGCAAGCAGAAGGAGATCACGGCAATGGCAAATGGGGCAGGCAGCGATCGGCAGGACGGCCCAGGCGGTCCGGGCAGCACGCCCGGCGCCCCGCGGCGCAGCGGCGATGGAGCACAAGAGGCAAAGCTGCGCCGCCAACTCGCCGCCCTGCTGCGCTACGGCGCGCCGCCCGGACCGCCCGCCGGCTTGCCTGCTGGGTCGCTTGCCGCTGCCTCGCTGCCGCCGCCGCTCGACCCCGGCCCCACCGGCGCCACCGGCGTGGACGGCGCCGGCCGCGAGTGGGAAGGCCTCGATTGGCCTTCCCTGCACAGGCTGGCTTCGGCCGAGCGGCTTGACGCCCTGCTCTACGTCGCCCTGCTCGGCGCCGGGCGGCTGCAGGCACCGCCGCCCGCCGTGTGCGCGGGCCTCGAGGCCGCCTACTGGCGCACCAAGGTCGCCAACCTGCTGGCGCTTGACGCCGTCGACCAGCTTGCCGGCGCCCTGGCCGCCGTCGACGTGCCCGTCGTCGTGCTCAAAGGCGCCGCCCTGGCCTTTACCCTCTACCCCGACCCCGCCCGCCGCCCGCTGGGCGACATCGACCTGCTTGTGCCGGTGGACCAGGTGGCCATCGCCCTGCGCGTCCTGGGCCTGCTCGGCTATGCGCCGGCGCAGGGCAGCCTGGCCGAAAACATCGCCGGCCGCGTGGCCGCCGGCGACACGCGCATCCTACAGCGGCGCTGCGAAGTCACCCTGCTGCGCGACGACCGCCTGCGCACGCAGGTCGACCTGCATTGGGGATTAAACGGCCGCGCCCTCTTGCGCCGCGGCATGGACGTCGCCTGGTTTTGGGATCACACGCACCTGGCCACCTTGGGGCGGCGCGAGGTGCGGGTGCTCTGCGAAGAGGCGCAGTTTCTGCATCTATGCGCCCACACCTTGCAGCATGGCGTGCCGCGTTTGCGCTGGACCTACGACATGGCGCTCATGCTGGCGCGGCGCAGCCTCGTGTGGGAAGTCGTGCTGGCCGGGGCCGAGCGCTGCGGCCTGACCTTGGCCGTGCAGAGCAGCCTGGCCGCCGTCGCCCTCATCTGGGGTGTGGCCGCGCCCGCCTCTGTGCAGGAGCGGCTGGCCAGCCTGCCGGTGGCCGGGGCCGAGCTGCGCTTGCGCCGCGTCACCTGGTCCGGCGACCGCCGCGCCGTCGCCGCGTGCGACCTGCTCAGCCAGCCCGACCTCGGCAGTGCGCTCGACGTCTGGCTGGCCGCCGCGCTGCCGCCCGCCGCCTATCTGCGCCAGCGCTACAAGGTGGCCGACATCCACCTGCTGCCCGCCTACTACCTGCTGCACGCAGTGCGCGGTACCGTCCTCGGCGGTCTGGGCGTCCTGCGTGTGCTCCGCGCACGCGGCGACCACCGCGCATGTGGCGACCCGCCGGCGCATGGCGACTGGTCCGCCGCGCCGGCCCCCGGGGGCGACGCATGAAACGCCCGGCCCTGATCGCGTGTGCTCTGGCCGCCGGGCTGCTGGGCGTGACACTCTTGTCCACCGTCCTGGCGACACCCCGGCCCATCTCCCTGCGGGGCATCCTGGCTGCGCCCGTATCTGCGCCGGCGCAGCTGCACGTGATCGCCTCCAGCGCCGATCACCTGGTCGTCGAATTCGAGCGCGCCCGACCCGAGCGTTGAGCAGGTGACCGTGGGCGGCCGCGCCTATGCGCGCGTCGGCGTGGGGGGCTTAGGGTGGCTGGGGGAGGCGGGCCAGCCGCAGGCGCCCGTGGCGTCCATGCTCGTTGCCCTGCCGCCGGGCACACACGGCGAGCTGCGCCTGCTCTCCGACGACGTCGCGACCCTCCCCTTGGGACAGCCCCCGGCCCGCGTCCCCCGCACCGCGCCCGCCCTCCAAGAGACCGTGCTCCAGGGCCTGCCGCCCGCGCCGGTGCCTTCCTACGAGCCGGCCCATGCGGCCGCCAATCCCTACCCCGCGACTGCCGCCGCCATCGGTGCGCCCACCCGTTGGCGCGGCCAGGTCATCGCCATCTTGCGCGTCTATCCGGTCCAGGTGCTCGCCGCCGAGCGGGCCGCATGGTTCCATCGCCGGCTGCGGGTCGAAGTGCGTTTTGTGAAGGATGCGGGCTCGACCGCAGCCGTTGCCGTCGCGCCCGCGCAGGCCGCGGCGCCCAGCGAGGGCGTACTCGCACCGCTGCTCCAACGTCTGCTGGCCAATGCCGAGACTGCGCGGGCGTGGTCCCTAGCCGCGGGCAGCGTGCCGCCGGCTGCCGGTTCGCTGCCGGAGCCCCAGCTGGGGGAGGGGACAGCACGTGCAGCCACGCTCGACCGGCGCTGGTGGAAGATCCAGGTCAGGCGCCTTGGGCTGTATCGCATCGCCTGCGACCAGCTGGCGTCGATCCTGGGCGACACTGATCCCCCATTGGCCGGCCTGCGGCTGTACCTGGGTGGGGCGGAAGGGGTGGGCGGGCAGGAAGCTGCTCTGCGCCAGGTCGACCTCGACCGCAACGGGCGCTGCGACGCCGGCGCCGGCGATGCCATCGAGTTTTGGGGGGAGCCCGGCAGCGGCCGTTACGATGCAGCCGCCACCTATTGGCTCACCGTCGGACCGGACCCTGGCTTGCGCATAGCGCTGCGGCCCAGTGCAGCCGGCGCTGCGCAGCCGGCGCCCGTGTGGCGCACATTGGTAGTCGAGCAGAATCGTTACTATCGGCCCTCCGTTCCGGCGGCAGAGGCTGGGTCCGGCGCACATGATCATTGGTTCTGGGACTTTCTAGCGCTAGGGTCGAGCACGTTTCCCCCCGTGCACGAGTTCCCCTTCACACTGGACGCCGTGGCGCCCACGGATGTGACGCCGCTGTCGACGCCGGCCCAAGTCAGCGTCACGTTGATCGGCCTCGACGGGGCACATCGCGTGCAGGTCAGCGTCAATGGTGTCACGCTGGGCGACCTTGCGTGGCAAGGCCGCGCGCTGCACATAGGTGCCCTGTCGATACCACCCGGAGTCCTGCATTCCGGCGAAAACACACTGCGCCTCGCCCTGGCTGCAGCCCAAAATGCCGACTGGAATGTCGCCCCGAGTCCTATCTCGGCACTTGCTGTCTCCTCACCGGTGCTCATCGACCGCTTTGCTTTGACCTATCGCTTGCCGCAGCCGGCGCAGCTTGACCTTGAGCGCAGCCCACTCGTGTTCGGGGTTGAGCCAGGCAGCTGGCAATTGGCTCTCGCCACGTCGGCCGTTGGCGGCATCACCTTGCTGGACATCGGTGAGCCGCTGCACCCAGTCGAGATCGCCCCTTGCGAATCAGAACGGTGTGGAGACACGTGGGGCATCAGCGGTGACCAGGCAGGGGTCTATGCCGCTACCGCGGCGGGCGAACGTCTGGCCGTAGAGTCAATCGCCGAGGATGTCCCTTCGCAGTGGCGTTCGCCTGCTAACGGCGCTGATTACATCCTCATTGCGCACCGCAGCCTGTGGGCAGCAGCGCAGCGTCTGGCCGAGCAGCGGCGGCAGCAGGGTCTGCGCGTCGCGCTGGTCGACGTGCAAGACATCTATGATGAGTTTAGCGGCGGGCAAATGGATGCGGCAGCGATCCGCTCGTTCCTCATGTACGCCAATGCTTCTTGGCAGGGGCCGGCGCCGGCTTACGTGCTCTTGCTGGGTGACGGCACCTTTGACCCGCGCGGCTACTGCACGGTCCCAGGCGCCTGTCCGGAGCTCGCCACAGCCTCCGGCAGCACCTTGATTCCCCCTTACCTGGCCGGCGTAGACCCCTGGCTCGGCGAGACGGCGACGGACAATCGCTTTGTCGCCCTGGAACCTGGCAGCAGCCTGCCCTGGCTGGCCATCGGGCGCCTGCCGGCCGGCGACGCGGCCGAGGCGCAGGCGATGGTGGACAAGATTTTGGCCTATGAGGCTGCGGCGCCCGCAGCCGGCGATAATGAGCCCACGCACCTGGCGCTGGTCAGCGACAATGCCTATGCCCTCGATGGCACGGTGGACCCCGCCAGCAATTTCTGGCAGGCATCGGACGCGGCACTGGCGCAGGCACAGCTGATGGCCACCGCCGGCGGCATCCAGTTGGCGGCAAAACGGCTATATCTCAACTTGTGTGACGGAGCACGCTTTCCCCAGTGCCTGCTGCCTGATCCTCCCTACTCCCCTTACGCGGACCCAACCAACCTGTTGGAGGGATTGGCGGCATGGCTTGCCGACCCGCCCACACCACGACCGGAGGCTGCCAGCTTGCTGGTTCACTACGTGGGCCATGGCTCGATCAGTGGCTGGGCAGGCCAGCCGGTCCTCCTCCAAAACGCCAACGTGGCCCAGCTTGGACGCGCACCGCGGCTGCCCGTGGTGTTGGAGATGACCTGTTACACCGGCTACTTCCACTTCCCCGGTCTGCGTTCGCTGGCCGAGGCGTGGCTTGCTGCCCCCCAACGCGGCGCGGTAGCGGTGATAGCCTCGAGCGGGCTCGGCCTGGCAGAGGCGCACGCCACCTTGGATTTCGCTTTGCTGGCAGAATTGGTGGGTCATGAGCCTACGACTGTCGGCCAGGCCCTGCTGGCTGCCAAGCTGGCGGCTGCGGCGGGGGGCCTGCCCGAGGATGTGGATACCTTCCACCTGTTTGGCGATCCCGCCATGCCGCTGCGATCGGCCAGACCCGTTCCCGTCGCTACGGCTCTGCCTACGCCTACAGCGCCCACTATCATGTTCACGGCAACGCCGGCACGCGAAACGTCAACCGCAACGCCCGTTCAGGCTGCAACACCCATCCCGTCTGCAACACCGGCCCCCCTGCCCACCGTTCAGACGCCTATACCTTCTCTGACGCCTGGCCCCATGCCGGACACTGCGCCCGTCCAGTACCTGCCTTGGTTGTCAGCCGACGAGGAGCCGTAGATGCTGCCGAATACCGACTTGGATTTGCTGGCGTCTTGCCTGCTCACCCAACAACTCGCGGCAGGCAGAGTTGTTTGCCTGTCTGTTACCACGACGAGTATGGCTCCCTTCTTGCAGCCCGGCGACCGTGTACTGCTTAGCGCAGTGAAAAGCCAATCGCTGCAGAGGGGCGATATCGTAGCGCTGGCTGTGCTCCCACTGCCGCTTGTGCATCGGCTGGTCGCCCTGAGTGGCAGTGGGTCAAACTTGCTGCTGGTCACGAAAGGGGATTCCAGGGTGGCGTGCGACCGGCCGCTGCCGGCGGCAGCGTTGCTGGGCCGCGTGGTGGCGGTGGAACGCGCGGGTGGCAGGCTCGAGTTGACTTCCCTTTGTGCCCGCCTGGTCGCACGCCTGCTGGCGGCGATCTCGTATCGCTGCGCCGGCACGGCGCGCCTGCACCCAGTTCTGCTGCGCTGCGCCATGGATTGTTTGTTGCGCCCGGCCATGCATGCCCTTGCCCTGTTGGCCTGGAGTACGGGCTGGACAGCGACAGACAGCTGCGCCACACGATTTGAACTACGACTATGAACATCAAAGACATGCCCCACACCATCATTCTGTCCGTCGCCAAGCTGAATCTGATGCTGGACACTGCGGCACTGCCGCAGCCAACGCTGGCAAGATTGCTCTGCGAATATGCTCCTTTTCTCGCAGCTGACAGCCAGGCCACGCGGCCCGGCGCAGCCCCAGATCTAGCCCCAGATCTAGCCGCAGATCTAGCCGTCGATTTGCTCGTGGAGGACGGCCCGCGCTTTGTGGAGCCGGCGCCTGGCCAGTCCTGGAGCATCGAGATGCGGCATGCGGACGGGCGGCTGCTCTACACGTCGTACTATGAACAAGGGTGGATCGACCTGGCCAAAGGGCGGGGGCGCCTGGTGCTGCGGCCGCAGGCACAGCCCGAGAATTTCCTGCGCGTGGCCTTTGCGCGTCTGGCCCTGGCGCACGACGGGCTGCTGCTGCACGCCGGCGGGCTGATCCGCAACGGCTGCGGCTACGTCTTTTTCGGTCACTCCGGCGCCGGCAAGAGCACCGTGGCAGCGCTGGCGCCGCAGGGCAGCACACTGCTGAGCGACGACCTGGTGCTGTTGCGCCTGCACAAAGAGCCGTCAGGCCCGGCGCCGGAACAGGTCTGGCTGCACAGCGTGCCTTTCTGCGGCGAAGCGCTGCCGGCCCCGCGCCCAATGCCGCAGCTCCATTGGCCGGGCTTTACGCGCTGCGCCAGGCGCCCGCCCATGCGCTGGCGCGCTTGCCCACCCCGCTGGCTGCCGCGCGCTTGCTGGCCTGCGCGCCTTTTGTCGATGGCGACGCAGCGGCCGGCCGCCAGGCCCTGGCAGTCAGCACACGGATCGCCCAGGCAATGCCCACACACACGCTGGCGTTTGCCCGCGATCCCGGTTTTTGGCCATTACTCATGGGCCAGGAGGGCCTCCAAGTAGAACGATGATGCTCGACGAACACACAACGGCGGCGGTTCACCCGCAAGTGGCGGCCGCCTCCCTGCAGGAATGTGAACTGCTCCTCCTCGCCGATGCCGGCGAGGCGCTGGTGCTAAACGAAGCCGGCGCCCTGCTCTGGCACGGCATCGAGGCCGGTGAGGACATCGCCACCCTCACCAACCGCCTCACCGACCAGTACGCTGTCTTGCCAACTGCTGCCCGTGCGGATGTCCTGGCTATGCTAGTGACCCTGGCCGAAGCGGGCGCCGTCGTGATGACATGAGCGCATCCCGTTGGACGCGCCCATACCTGGCCTGTCACTCGCCGCCGATGGTATGACGATCGTCGCCGGCGACGCAGCCGGCTACGTACACTGCCTACGCTACCAAGATCCCCGCGATGAGAGCGGGCAGCCGGCGCCGCAGGCGATTACTGGACTAACGTCCAGCACGGCGATATTCATCAATGGTCCAGGCCCACTGCGTTCTAGACTTCGCAGTTTTGCCTGGCACATCCGTTCTGCTTCTTCTCCTCTCCTTCTATTTTACGGCAGCCGTGCGAGGCTCGCCCCACCGAGCTGCGGGCAGGCAAGGTGACGCGGGGCGAGCCAGGCACGCGGGGACGGACGGTGTGCCTTGAGGTGGGACCGAGCCGCAGAACGAGCGCTGAGATGACCCCGCCTACGGGAATGACTCCGCGACCGCGGCACGCTCCCTAGGCCGCGGCTTGCCCCTCACTCTTGTTCGGCCAAATAGCGCAAGGCGGCCAGGCCCGGCATGAAGAAGTACGCCCCGCCGCGGACGTGAACAAAGCGGGGCAGCGGTGACGTGCGCAAGATTTCTCGCTGGCCCGGGATGACCATGACGCTGGGCGCCGCCGCATCGTTGTCGCCCACCAGGGGATCGCGGTTGTCGAGCAGCCCGCTAAAGGTCGGATTGTTGACCCACACCTGCTGGATAAACTCAAACTGGCTCTTGATGCTGGTGTTGATGCAGAGAAAATGCACCCCGCGCGCCTGCCCGTCGTCCTGCAGATCCACGATGGCCCGCAGCGCCCCCGGGCGGTCCAACTGCGTCAGCAGCGCGGGGTCAAAGAGGGGCGGCCCATACGTTTTTCCCCGCCGCAGGATGCGATGGCGCAAGGTCATGTGCTGCGATTCGGTTGGACCGGTGCGGCCAATCTGATCGCGCGGGTTTGTGCGCCGGATGTGCGAGCCAAACGGGCACAGCAGGCCGTTGGGATCGCTCTCGGCATACAGAAACTCGTCCGAACGCAGCTCGGGCCGGTCCTTGTCTGGTGCCAGGATCAGCGGCGCGCCGCTCGGCCAGCGCCCCACCATCTTTGCCGCCAGCCAGACCATAAACGCGGGATCCACGGCGCCCTTGAGCCGCAGCGACTCTGCCTGCAGAAAGCGCCAGAAGGCGGCCACATCCTGCGCCAGCTTGCGGTAGACGACAAAGGTGCCGTTGCTGCCAAAGTCGCGGTAGCCGGCCGCCTGGTGGAAGGGGTTGGCCGACGCCGGCAAGATGCGCCGGGGGTCGGCCGCCGGCGGCACGACGGGGCTCAAGGGGTAGAAGCCATACTCATTCTGGTAGCCAAAGATAAACTCGCCGGTGCGCACGCCCGTGCCCTTGATCCCCGCTATCTGCGGCTGCGCCACGCCGTCAAAAAAGCCGAACTGCTCCGTCCCGGCGGCCCGTGCGCCGTACTGGGCGCTGCCTGTGTGCTCGACGACGCCGCCCCCGGCCGCCTGCAGCGCCTGCCGCTGCTCGTCACACAGGGCGGCCAGGTCCTCCTCGGTCTGCGCGTGCAGGATCAGCAGAGCATGGATAGGCTCATTGTGCGGCCCGCCCAGCTCCCACTGCGCCGGCGCGCTGGCGCCCGTGTCGCCCAGGATGCGCGAGCGTGTCTCGGCCGCCATGTCCAGGCGAAACTCGTCGGGGAAGGTACGCAGGGCGGACGGCGCCAGGCCCAGGGCGCCGAGGCCGGCATAGGTGAAGGCCACGTTCAGCGTGCGCGGGGGCCGGGTCTTAGCCTCGCCTGCATGCGGGCGCCACGAGGCGGCGGTGGTGACCTGCGCATGCAGCTGCTGCAGCCACAGCTGCGCCTGCCTGCGCTCGCGCACTTCGACAAACAGGTAGGCGGCAAAGGGCAGATGGCCAAAACCGCTGGTCACAAACCCCTGGATATCGGCCTTGGCGGCAGGCGAGAGTTCGCCGGCCTGGGTCGTGCCCGTCTGGGCCATGTCCCGCTGGGTCATGGCTGTGGCGCCTTGTCCAGGTCCATCTGCAGTGCCTCCACGATGCTGGCGACCGATCCCGCCGGGTAGCCGCTGTAAAAGACATTGGCCGGCACCTGGTGGCAGCGCAGAAAGTCCTTGAAGGCCGCCAAATCCTGGGCGCCGAGCGGCGGGAAACCATAGGAACCTTGCCACAACGCGTCGAGGCCCGAAAGAATCAGCTCGGCAAACTCGTCGATGTAGTTCTCCCAGGTGCCGTCATAGTTGCTGACCATCAGCAGGCGTTGGCCGCCGTCGATGACGGCCCAGCGCACCGTGTGGATCGTGGCGATGCCCACCAGCGACCCCTGCCCTGCCAGCCGCCGCGCATAGAGATCGATGACTTCCAGCACCGCCTGCAGCCGTCGCAGCTCCTGGGGCTTGACGACGGTCACCAGCGTCAGCTGGTTTTGCGCCACCAGGTCCTCGCCCGGTGTCCCCTCCCAGGCGCCGGTGGGTGTGACCTCATCCTCCGCGCTCGCCGGCGCGCAGGGGGCGGTGGTGTCGACGTTGGCGCTGCTGTAGCGCGTCGCCGGCGCGGCAAAGGAATTGAGCGTCAGCCGGTTAAACCACCAGACCCACCACACACGGTCGAGCGTGGCGTTGACGCGGCGGGCGGCGGCCAGGGTGGTAAAGGGGCCGCGCCGCCACAGCATCCCCGGCACGGCGAGGCTCACGGCCGGAAAACGGGCGAGGTCGCCGGCAATAGTCTTGACGGCCACGGTCAGCGGTGAGCGCGGCCAGGCGTTGGGCAGGATCGTCGCCTCCGCCCGCAGGGTGAGCAGGCGGCGGATCCGCTCCAATGGTAGGTCGCGAAACGCGATATAGTACGCCTGCGGTGCGACCATGTGGTCACGAATAAATTCTACAAAGTGGTCGCTGCCGCTATAGCCGTCACAGCAGCCCCAAATGGCGTCGGGTTCGGACGTCAGCGCCGCCAGTTCCAGGACGTGGTCGCGCCAGCTGCCGTCATAATCGGTGACCAGCAGCAGGCGCCGGCCCCCTGGTGCGCGATCGGGATCGTCGAGCAGGGCCAGCCGGGCAAAGTGAGTGGTCCGGCTGCTGGGGAAATCGATGTGTGGTTCAGGCGCGCCATTGACGAGCCGCTTGCCCTTGACGTCGTTGCCGATGCGGTTGAGGGTCGCTCGCAGCTGCAGCTCGCAGCCGGGCTTGACCCCCACGATGACGATAAGACCGTTTGCCGGCATGGTGCCTCGCTTCTGCCGCTCGCCGTTCGGGCTTCCGCACCAGAGTCTACACCAAAGCGCCCATGCGTCAAACCGCTTGCAAAACCGTATAGGCTGCCCTATGCACCTGTGGTATCGTGGTACCTGCCAATTCTTCCCCCACCACAGGAGCCTATCATGTCCCAAGCGCAAGCCAGCCGCCTGCTTGGCTACGAGCCCGACGCCCGCCTCTTGATCGTCAACGCCGACGACTTTGGCCTCTGCCGTGACGTCAACGACGCCATCTTCGCCACCCTCCAGGGGGGCCTCGTCCGCTCCACCACCCTCATGATCCCCTGCCCCGGCGCCGCGCACGCCATGCAGCTGCTGGCCGCCTCGCCGGGCATCGCCTTTGGCGTGCACTTGACCGCCATCTGCGAAACCAGCGCCCGGCGCTGGGGCCCGCTCACCCCGCCGGCCGCCGCGCGCACCCTGGTCGACGAAAGCGGCAGCTTCTACAGCCTTGCCCGCCTGGCCGAATTCCTGGCCCAGGCCGGCGTGACCGAGCTTGAGGCCGAGTTCCGCGCCCAGATTGAGACTGTCCTGGCCGCCAACCTGCAGCCGACCCATCTCGACTGGCACTGTCTCCACAACGGCGGCCGGCCCGACATCTTTGCCATGACGCTGGCGCTGGCCCGCCAATACGGCCTGGCAGTGCGCGTCTCCGGGCAGCCCCTGAGCGCGCAGCTGCAGGCCGGCGGCCTGCCCACCAACGACCACGACCTGCTCGACAGCTTCCGCCTTCCCATCCCCGCCAAGTCCGCCCACTACGCCCAACTCCTGCGCGAGCTGCCGCCGGGCCTCACAGAATGGGCCGTCCATCCCGGTCTCGCCGGCCCCGAGCTGGCAGCCATGCAGCCCGACGGCGTCGAGGTACGCCAGACCGATTATGACTTTTGGATGTCACCCGCAGCCCGGGCCATCGTGCAAGAGGAAGGCATTACCCTGCTCGATTACCGTCCTTTACAAGCGGCCTGGCGTACCTAAACTGATTCCAAGGTGAGAGCTACATTCCGTGCACCATAGACCATTGGACGGGCCGCAGCGACAAGCCAGATTGGTATGCTGGAAGAAGCAGTTGCCCTCTACCAAGGCGATCATCCATTACGCGAACCTGCTTCTGCGCTACGACCCCCTGCATGAGGCGACCGAACGATGTGCCTATTCTAGAAGTTGCCGTCATTTCTTACAAAAGGGAAAGTATTGTTCTCAAGGACATTCAGCCAATGGCGAATGAAAACGTACTGAGATAGTAGGTCCATACGCGGTTCGTTTCCCACAGTTGATCGGCCGGCGCTGCTTCCGCATGGGGATGAAACAGGGCGTACACATAGCAGTCAACCCATACCCAGTCATTCTGCGTCAGCTCCTCCAACTGGGCGGACAGTGTCTCCCTATCCAGCCGCCTGGGTAGAGCTGTGAGCAAAGCGTGTGTAGTTCTGACCGGCCAGCACAGGCACAGGTCGTTAGAGGCAAGATCAAAGCGATACACCGCACGAGCTTTCGTCTTCAGCAGTGACTCGGGGTCAAATCGGACTTCCGGGTCCGGCGGGTAGCCGACCTGGAGTTCAAGCACGACTGGTTGGCCGAGGGCCGTAGTGGCGGCAGCCATGGCGTTCAGCAACTTGCCGGAGCGCACAAGCTTGATAAACTGAAACCACTCCCAGTCTTTGGCCATAATCCAGTTCGCGCCGCGTGTGCCAGGGTTTGCCGTGCGGGTGACTTCGCCCAATCCTTTTTCAGCATGAAGGCCGACAGTCAAGAGGCCGGTGTTCTTGCCATCTTGGTCCAGATCGAAGCCGAAGTAGTACTTTGTGTGGCGGTAGGCAGGGGAAGCCGATGAGGGCGACAACCACCAGTCCGATTCCTCGGGTGCATAATGGTTGTAAGGAAGCATGTTCAATTTACCGAAGGACAGCGCCGCCATCGTCTGCACGCGGCCGCACATTGCATGCGGCGTCTCGACATGGACTCGATAGATCATTGGGACTCCTTGTTGCCTGTTATGGCCGGCAGCAACTATCTATAGTAGCAAAGCAGTGGGAACTACTACACGGCTAATTGTCGCTTCTATATAGCAACTTTTAGCTTGAATCTTCCTTACAATCTGCGCAGTACTCCGCTTCAGGCAGTACTGATGTGCATTGTCGCCGTACCAAAAGTGACCGGCCGGCCACCACCTTGCCGCCAGCGCCCATTCTGTACAAACCGCCGCCAATGCCCCAATATAGCGTTGGGAGGACGCGGAATGAAGAGTTCGTGCGCTGCAAGCAGTTCCTGTGGCGGGACGCCTTTGCGCCTCGTTACCTGGAACTGTGCCATGGCCCTGCGCAATAAGTGGGAGCAGCTTGCCGGGCTGGCGCCCGACGTAGCGGTGATCCAGGAATGCGAGACGCCCGACCGGTGGCCACAAGGCGCCTATACGTCAGTTCTTTGGCATGGTGGCAGTAACCGACACAAGGGACTTGCCATCGTAACCTTTGGCAACTGGCGCCTCGAGGCAGTCGAACAGCTTGACCTGACGATTCAGCACGTCCTGCCGGCGCGCGTGGTGGGAGCGACGACGTTTCATCTCCTTGGCGTGTGGACCAAGGGGGCGCCGATCAAGGAGCGCAGCTATATCGGCCAGCTGCACCAGGCGGCGCAGGTCTACGCGTCCTGGCTGGCCGCCGCAGACGCGGCAGTGATGGGCGACTGGAACAGCAATGCCATCTGGGACCGCGAGCGCAGGGCAAACCATTCGGCAACCGTCGCCCTGCTGGCGGATTGCATGCTGGCGAGCGCCTATCATCACCACTATCGCTGCGCGCCTGGCAGCGAGCAGCACGCAACCTGGTACAACCACAAACGCGCCGAACGCGGCTTTCACCTCGACTATTGCTTTATTCCACAGCGGTGGCTGCCACAGGTATACAAGGTGGAAGTGGGAAGCTTCGAGCAGTGGCGCACCTACAGCGACCACTGCCCGCTGATCGTCGACCTGTGGCTCTAGTGACGTAGCGAGACGGACCTGCCGCCTGCCGTGGGCAACGCGTAGGCATGGCGTATACTAATTCTACCGGTATGACGACAAATGACTTTGGCAGCAGAAGCAGACGCGGCGACGGCCGCGGGGAGGCTACGTATGGACGTACGCAAGGCGTTGACATCCCAGTACCTGGCCGCACTGGCCATGCTGGAGGAGACCATCCGGCGCTGCCCGGACGACCTGTGGGTCGACCCGCAGGCCAAGGACCAGTTCTGGCAGATCGCGTATCACGCACTGTTCTTTACACACCTTTACCTGCAGGAGTCCGAGGCCGCGTTCCGGCCTTGGGCCAAGCATCGCAAGGACTATCACAACCTGGGACCCATTGCCTGGGATGGCAACCGCCTGCCTGAGATCGACGAGCCATACACGCCGGACGAAGTGCTGGAGTACCTCGGGCTCTGCCGTGACCAGGTGGAGACACGGCTGTCCGCGACCGACTTTGCCGGTGCCTCCGGCTTTGACTGGCTGCCGTTCGATAAGCTTGAGCTGCAAATCTATACGATCCGCCACCTGCAGCACCACATGGGAGAACTGGGGCGCGGCTGAGCGGCCGCGGAATTGAGATCGGCTGGGTGGGGGTGGGCGCGGCCTGAGGTATTCACGCGGCCGAGGTACTGCGACCGACGGTCAACGCAGGCGGGTGAGCCAGCGTCTGGTAGACGGCGCAGTAGCGCTCGGTCAGGTGCAGGAGCGTCGCAATTTGTTCTTCCGTGGCATCGGTATCCAGCGTGACGGTGAGCCGGATAGCCTGGAAGCCGACGGGGGCGACCTTGGCGACGCCGAGCGTGCCGCGAAAGTCGAGATCGCCTTCGACACGCAGCGTCGCATCGCGCAGGGGAATGCCAAGGGCAGTCGCCACGGCATTGAGCGTGACGCCGGCACAGGCCACCAGCGCTTGCAGCAGCATATCGCCGGAACAAGCGGCCAGCCTGTTGCCGCCGGCGGCGGGGTGCAGGCCGGCGGTGACCAGCGCCTTGCCGGTTTCGAGGCTGCACGTAACCCCCTCGCCGAGACGTCCATCGGCATGCAGGGTGATAAGTGCCGCACCTGGGTCTTCCCGGTAAAGTTCCTTGAGGGGCCCTTGAAGTGACTTCAGTTCTTCCTGCTGCATAGCGAGACCTCCTTATGGGCTGCCGGTGGTGCCGCAGCCCTACCTTGCAGGCTGTGCGTCGAGCCAGGTGCGGATGAGGGGCTCGTGCTCTTCGTGGAAATGGCGCAGGAAGTCGTCGACGATGCCGGCGCCGAGCGGCCGGCCGTCCATCCAGACATAGTGTTCCCGGTCGGCCAGCGTTGCCTCGGGCAGATCCTGCAGGTGGTCCGCAAACTCCTGCCAAACGGCCTGGGCATCGCGCAGCACGTCCGTACGCGGCCGGTCGCGCCTTACCAGGTAGATCCATTGATTGATGATGGCGACCTCCGATTGCGCAGGATGCGCCGGTGGCCGCTCGCCACGCTGCACCGCGGCCAAGCGCGCCACCTCGCGCCGCCACCAGGTTGCCAGGTGCGCAATCGTGTCCTTCATCGTCCAGGCGTCGGTCACGCCGGGGATCTCCAGGCGATCAGCGCCGATCTCCGCCAGCAGCGCTTCCCACGCTGCCTGCTCAGCGCTAACCTGATCGATCAGCTGCTGCTTGGTGCGCGCTGCGTACGTCGTCCCGTCCATAGCGCCCCCTTGTGCTGTCTGCGACCTTCCCTCACGAATTGGTCTGCGTGCCTAGACACTATACCTGATTCTTGCCCCGCGATCCTGGCTCATGGTCTAGTTTTTGGAGCTAACCGCACGGAGGAAACAATTCAGCATAGTACCTTCAGTGTAACCACCGATCATTATTGACAGGTTACAACAATTCCGCTAGAATTTCACCAGTAAAAGTCATTTTGATGGTTACAAATTGGTAGAGACAAGGTTGCACACGCCTATTCACGCTGTGTTTCAGCATAGCGTGTTTTCAATATAATTATCAAATGCTATTGACAGACTAGAACTAATGTGCTACAATCTAACCGGCAAATTAAGTTTTAGAGGTTACAGAGGAAAGAGCGAATAGGGTTGCAGGCGTCGGGTAGGCCGGAATACAAGGAGGAAGCTATGTTTGGAGAGTGGTTTGACTACGCCTACTTTTTGGAGCGACATGCAGAGTTGATGCAAGCAGCGGAACGGGAGCGGCTGGCCCGCTGCCTACAGCAGGCACGGCGGGCAGAGCGACGATCATCGCCATGGGGTAAGCGCGCCCTGGCTGCGACTGGACAGCGGCTCGTATCGGCAGGGACCAGATTACAGCAGGTAGCGGAACCCTAAGCAGCAGATGCGAGGATAAGGAGGCGCACGATGGCGGCGATGTTTTTAGTGTTGTTGGTGGTGGCAATCATCATGCTGGATGTCATGGCGTTGGTCAAGGCGCCGGACAGCCGCGACGACATGCAGAGCGAAGAGTGGGAACTGCGCCGCGTGTGGCGGACAATGCGCTAGCGTCGGTCTAACATTTCATGATACGATTGCCCTCGCAGTGCAAATGGGGGCACTTGGTGTTGCATGCAGGTATAAAACTGAAGGGTCAGCATTAAAGCAGCACATCTGCCAGGCGGGTGTGCTGCTTTAGCCTTCTGCCGACTGAAAGTAGAAACAATGGTCACTAATTGCCCGGAGGAGGGAGCATATGACCGTCAAAGAAGGCTGGACCGGCCGCGCGTACGAAGACATCGAGGTGGGGGACATCTACCCGCACCGCCTCGGCCGCACGATCACAGACACAGACAACATCTGGTTCACGCTTCTCACCTGTAACCCCAATCCGATCCACTTCGACGCCAACTACGCTGCGAAGACCGAATGGGGCCGCCCGCTCGTCGATTCCACCTTTACGCTGGCCCTGGTAACCGGCCTGTCGGTATCTGATGTCTCCATGAACGCCGTGAACCTGGGCTGGGAAGACGTCCACCTGCCTCACCCCGTCTTTGCAGGCGATACAATCTATGCACGCAGCGAGGTGCTGGCGAAGCGCGAATCGTGTTCACGGCCGCAGATGGGCATCGTCATGGTCCACACCGTGGGCTACAACCAGGACAACAAAACGGTGATCGAGTTCAAGCGCACGATTATGGTCTACAAGCGCGCTCACTTGCCCGTGGCCCCGAATGACAATCGCACGTAAGGCGGCCCTGCAAATGCGTGCGAGGCGCAACGCCCCTCAAATCGCCGTGGAGCGCATCACCATGCTGACGCGCAGTTGGCTGGCGGACCTGGGCGGGCGGCCCGGCGCGGGGTGTGTCGCTCGCAGGAGCCGATCAGGCCCAGCTGATGCAGCCTCCAAAAAGTGCACGCCTGTCGCGATCACGGCCAGGGCATCCTCTTGACTCGGGCAACTCAGGGGGGTGTCAGGTCGCTGATTTCTCCGCATGACCAGACCTCTCCCCATAGTCCAGCCTGTAGATCAACTCCAGTCCGTCCTCCTCGTCCATTTGCGACCCCACCTGTTCAAATCCAAACCCTTCGGCTAGACGTCGCGACGCGATATTTTCTGGACTAATCGTAATCACAAACTCTCTCACTCCCTCTGCCGCGTAAGCCCACTTCATCAATGCTGCACAAGCTTCGCGGGCATAGCCTTGCCTGCGAAATGGGCCGTATACCGTATATCCATACTCGACGCCGGCAGGCGCAATTTCCCGCAGGTACTCTGGCCCTGGTCGAGTATGGAAGCCAATATGCCCGACCATCTGTCGCTGCTGCCGCAAGCCGATGGCGCGCATCAGCCAAGGTTGCAGACTTGGTTCCTGCTGGAGTTGTTCCATTCGGCGTCGGATCCACTTCCGTTCCTCGAACCAGTCGGCGGGGATTGCTAGACCCAGCAGACGCTCTGCGGCAGCGTAATTTCTAGCGAGTGTTAGTTGCAGGAAAGTCGCCGGCAGAGGAATAAGTTCCAACCGTTGCGATAAGATCATGGGCTACCTCCTTTCCCTGAAGTAGGTAGCCCATGCTCCTCCGTCATCCTGGGTCTACCTCAAAATGGTGCGTAGCGCCGCACAAAGTTAACCACTGCACTGGCCAGGTCGTCAATGCAAAAGCCGCGGAGTTCAGGATCATTCCGAACGGTGTCGGCAATTTCGACCTGTATACAGTTGATGGTGGCGCCATAGTTCCTCACGGTAAAGCCGCCGCTTACTGCACTCGTCTCGGGAACCGTCTCATCTGCCGGCGATACGCGATAGCTGAAGATTGGACCCTGGCCATCGGCCCCCGTACGATGCCGCGCCGCTTTGAACAGGCCGTGCAGTCCATGCTGCAGGAAGAGATTTCTGCGGTCGAAGCCGGCCGGGAGGGAAGCGCCGTTGGCCGTACCGAAGTAGATGTCGGCGGGGTCGCCGGCGATGACCTGCGTGCCATGGATGTCAAACAAGAAGCCGCGACCCTGGTTCTGGCGGAGAACCTGGGTCACGTATTCGGCTATGCGATCATGGTATTCATGGTAGTACGGCGGTGCATCGGGATCCGTGAAGGCGCAAGCTTCGTCGCGATTGGCATCTATATACTTGCGATGAAACTGTGCGATCACGACGTAGGGAGACAGGCCGGTCAGATCTAGGATCTTCTGGGCTACACCCTCGGTAATGAGCAAGGTTTCGTTGTCACGGCCGAGCTGAAAATCACACCCGCTCGGCGTCTCGGTGTCCTTGCGCACGGAGACCTGCGCCGGCCTGGCCGAGCCGCCGTGCGGCGCCGTCAAGATCACGGGCATGGTGCCGCGGTGCTGCTGCACCAGCTGGCGCTCATCGTAAGTAACAAGCTGCATGTATTCTCTCCTCCCTACAAGAACGCCTCATACCCGATCTCGATCTCGATGGCGGACAAGCCCGCCAGGTCGATCTGCCGGCTTGTCATCTCATCGGGCTCGATGGAGATGTTCCAGGTCGTCGCCACGCCACGGCCCCAGAAGCTGAGCTCGTCGGGATTGGCCCCAATCCGCACGCCTGTGAACGTGATGCCGGATTTTGCCGTCTGGACGACGGTGACACGCGGCTTGAGAATCAGGCCGGCGACAGTACCGTCGCGCTTCAGCGTCGTAAAGCCTCCGCCATGCTCTACGAGACAGCTGATCGCAGGCACTTCTGCCGTCGCACCGGTCAGGGAGAGCAGGATGTAGACGGCCTTGGCTTCAAAGCGTGTCGGCGGCAGTTCCAGCAGATCGACGGTCAACAGGAGGTTTTGCGTCGCGCGAAACTGTGCCAGCACGGCGGGATCGGTGATGGAGAGGAAGATTTTGTCGTTGACCTTATCGCTGCTGCCGAAGTAGCTGTCAAAGGCGTTGCGATAGTTCACGATGTCGACAAAGCGCGTCCACGAGGTCTCATACTCGCCGATGAGCTGCGCCAGCGGCAGGAGACCGTCTTGATAATCCTGTTCGATGTCCGGGTGGATGTAGCCGTAGTCGGTCCGGATCTCGTCGGACATGTCCGTCAAGGTGTAAATCTCTAAGGCGCGTGCGGCGAAGAAGGCATACTTGATGAGCAAATCCATATAGCGTTGGGCACTGCGGATCAGCGTCAGTGCGACCTGCTCGAGGTATTGAATGTCCCCGACCAATCCACCGAGCTGGGTGCGGGCAAGCGCCAGATCCTGCACTGCCTGCGCAAGATGGGCCGTTACCGCGTCCAGGGTGAAACCAGCCTGGTCATTGCGCATCTGGGCGAGCAGTTGGGCGTGTGTCAGCTCGGTTGCCTCGCGCAGGAGCTGGATCATATCGGCATCACCTTGGGCTTCGCTCAGGTCTTTGACCATCTTGGCAAAGCTGACCGCCAGGGGCATGACGCTGTTGGGCAGGTTGTTCTTGGCCGCGGTGTAGTCTTTGAGCCCGCGCGCCTTGCCCAGGATTTCCGCCTGGTCCTTGCCGGGAATCGGGCCAAAGTCGGCGCCCGCCAGGCCCATGACGTCGGGAAGATAGGCCAGGAGCATGCCCGCGCCGGCGCCGCCGGTGGCCAGGGCAATAATGCCCGCGCCCACGGCAAATACGCCGAATGTCAAGACGCCGCCCCAGTCGATGCGCCTGTTTTCCAGCTCCTGGCGCCGCGCCCTGATGCGGTCTTCGATGTTCAAGACACGCGTCCTGGCCATCTGCTTTTCGGTTTCCGCGATCTGCGCACCGCGGATGGCGGCGGCCTGTTCGGCTTCCAAAGCAAGTTTCAGGCCTTCGATGTGCGCGATCTCGCGGGTGAGGGTCTGGCGCAGCTGGTCGAGCGTCAGGTTGCCAAGCAGCAGGTTGGTCGCCGACTGGAAAAGAGCGAGGACAAGGGGGCCATAGTCGGTCAAAACCTGCTCGTAGTAGGGGAAATCCGGAATGATGTCGATATCGCGGGCGAGGCCGAGCACATTCTGATTGTTCAGGATCTGGTTGAGATAGGCCGCGGCCTGGGCGTTTTGCGGGTCGAGTTGGAGTACGGCGTTGAGTTCAGAAAAGGCGAGGCCAAGGTATTCCGACGTGGGTAGACCACTCGGGTTAAAGGCGCGGAAGTAGTATTCCGCCACTCGCAGGCGATAGGCCGCCCACTTGTCGGTCAGGAACTGCAGCACCTGAAAGTACTCGGCTTCGGCTACCTGCGACTTTTGGACGCTGCCGGGCACGCCGGTTGCGCCCGGAAGCCCGGAAAACCCTTGGGGGCCCTCAGGGCCGTTGGCACCGTCGGGATTGCCCGGCCCGCCCTCGCCGCCTGGGCCGCCAGGACCGCCTTCGCCGCCGGGTCCACCGGGTCCGCCCGGGACCTGCACGTTGGCCGCATCCAGTCCGCCGGGAGCCTGGTCTTCAGTAAACACGATCGTGATATCGCCGCCGCTGCCGCCGATTTTGCCGCGGCCGCCCCGTCCACCCCTGCCGCCGGCACCGCCCGGCCGGCCAGGTTTATTGGGGAGCGGCGCCGGCTTGCCCGGTTTGCCTTCGGCGCCGGGCGCCCCTGTCTCGCCCTGGTCGCCGACGCCGCCCATCGAGCTGATGTCGATGCCGGCGATTTGGCGGCAGGCGATGGTCACCTTGGGACCGGAGGCGCCGGTGTCGATTGCCTTCAACTGAATTGAGCCCTGCGAGCCGTCAAAGGTATCGGCCAGCAGCACCAGATCGCGGCCATCCAGGGTAAATGGCCCATCGACGACGAACTCACGTGCCGCCAGAAGTATCTTAGACCCTCGCGGGGTGGACTCGAGCTTGATACGGCTCTTGAGATTGTTGTTGAGCACGATGCGATCGCGGAAGAAGACAAAACTGTATTCCATGGTTGGCCTCTTGTATGCTGGATACTAGCCAAAGTCACACGTACGGTATATACACCAGGTAAGGGGCGGGGCGGGCACAAGGTCCGGCGGAACAATATCGCATGCCTGTCGCAGGCGATGGTTGTTCCGCCGGACCTTGTGCCCCTACGAAGCGTGCGTGCCCCTGAGCGAGCGGCGGGTTACTCTAAGCAGAAGCCGGCGCTGTCCGACACGTGGTGGCCTACTGCCTGGCTGTTGACGATGGCCCGATCCGAGGCGACGACCCGGATGATGTAGCCACAGGACTCCATGCCCGTGGTGTCGAGGCTCCAGGCATCGCCGGGAGCGGGGGCCGTGTTGGTGAGCCCCGAGCTCGGAACCGGCACGCCGACGCCAGGCGGGTTGATAACGGGCTCGACGCCGAGGCTGTAGCTGCCGAGATTGTCGTCGCGGGCGACGAAGGTGCCGGACAGTACGACGCCGATGTCGAATTTGCCGCAGTTGCCGACGCCGGTCGTGATCTCGATCGCAACGTCCGGCGCGGTGTTGTCGAGCTGGAGCAGGTGCGTATCGACGCCCACCAGGATGCCGCCGCCGTCAAAGGTCGAAAGCTTGACCTGCCACCTGGCATCTCCGGCGCTGTCCCACTGCGCCAGCACGCTGTTGACGTTCTCCGTGAAGTCGAGATAGGTGAAGCGATGCGTCACGGGATTGGCGGTGTGCACGTGGGTCGTGCCGTCCGAACGCGTCAACACGAGATCGGTCACCACTGGCGCAGGCGCGCCGATGGGGTTGCCCATGTTATCCACCGGCGTCACTTCCACCAAATAGCTGTGGCCCAGCAGCGGCGATCCTTGGACCGTGACGCGGCCGGCGAACGGGCACGGCCGGCCCAGCGAGTCGGGCGCCAGATTGTTGGTGGCAAACACAGCGGCTGCCGTGGTCAGGCCGCTGGTGTCGTGGATGTGGAGCACGGGAATGCCGCCCAGAATGGCGATCTTGCCCGCCGGCGCCTGCGCCGACGGCGCGATGTGGATCAGCGTCTCCTCGCGGTTGCCCCAGGTAGGCACGTGATCGGGATTGGCGCAGGGGGCGGCGACATTCCACGACAGGATCGCACGGATGCGCACGACCGTCGGGCCCTTGCGGCAGGCTTCGCGAAAGGGTTCGAGGTTGACCGGCAGGCGTACGGCGTAGTAGACACCGTCTTGCGGGGTGTTCGGCACGTCGTAGACCGACACATTGGCAGTGCCGAGACAGGTTTCAAAGCTGCCGTTGCCGTCGAAATCTGCCCAGAAGGTAACGTACTCGCGGCTGCCGTCGGTACAGGGCCCACCTGAGTAGCCGGAAAGCTTCTTGACCTGGATCACGCCCACCAGGGTGTCGGGCGTGTTGGGATCGAGCCCGATACAGCGCAGCTCCTCAAAGCTGGTGTTGCCGTCCGTCTGGGGAAACAGCAGATCGAGGATGCCGGGGTCCAGCTTGATGTCCGGCAGCAGGGCAGTAAAGGCTTCCGCGCTCAAAGTCGTCTGGGCAGAGACGAAGCTTGCCAGCTCTTTGAAGGCGAAGCGGTGTACGGGTACGTCCTGCCCGCGGTACAGGCGTGAAAGTTCCACGGCGCCGAGGCTCTGCTTCTTGGTTTGAATCGGCGTCTCGAGGTCGAGCACGTCCGCCAGGTCGGGCGGCAGCTTGATGCTGCTGATCTCGAAGAAATCAGGCCAGGGGAGGAAGCGAAACGGCTCGAGCAGAATCGTCGCTTCGCGCACGTTGCCCCAGATGGGCGGCCAGTTGGGCTGATTGGCCGGCGGCGGGTTGTTCCACGAGAGAATCGCCCGCACGCGAATCAGCGGATCGAAGAAGCAGAACCTGGATGGTACATGGACGGGCAGCGTGACCGCATATTCCAGCCGCTTTACTCCGTCGGTACCCTCCGGGATGTTGAACGCCTGGAAGCTGGTCATGCCCTGGTCTTGCCAGGTGGCGCCGCCGTCGAATGAGAGATAGAACCGCACGTATTCGGGCGTCCCCGGACCGCAAACGTCCGTGCCGTAGCCCGAGGGCTGCTTGACATAGACGACGGCTTCCAGTCGCCTTTGCTGTGGCTGATAGCCGACGCAGCCTAGCTCCTCGTAGAAGGTGCTGCCGCGGAGGGGCAGGACCGGCTCGAACGGACTTTCGGCCAGGTTGCCGAAATAGTTGGGGTTGGTAAGGAGAAGGCCCTTGAAAAACCCCCGCTCCCTGGGATGCTCCAATGAAGACTGCTGATCCCCTTTCCTTGGCTGTTTGTTCATGATGATCCTCCTGAAAGTGTACTGCCCTGACTACCTACGTTGCGCCGGATCGGCCGCAAGTGGTCACAGGATAGTGGAAAGGGGGAGGTGGGGCAGCGCAGGGGGAAACGGGCACAGCGTGAAGTAGATCACAGGCGGTTCCCGTCCCAACGCAGGTCTCAGCAGCACAGCAACATAGCAGGACGAAATCTGCGCGCGCCCGTACAACTGGGCGGCTGGCCAAGGAAACAGGTGTTTCCGGCGTTTTTCTGGCCCTTTGGTGCCTGACTGCAGTCTCAAATCGGATAGGACGCGCCTCTGACCTGTGCCAGTGATGGCCTTGGAACGAGTATTATCGTCGGGTTTCCGGCCATTAAAAGGACCATAGACAATTGCGATTTCAGCGCTACAATTGTAACAAGACTTTCTGCTCCGCTCAGCCCGCTATGGAAGCACCGGCGATGACTCTGAACGCGCTGTTTGAACTACCGCTCCTGCTCGCCGCATTGACGTCATTCTTCCTCGTCAGCATCGTTATGCGCCGGCGCTGGTCGCCGGGCGCCCCGGCCCTGCTCGTCATGCTGGTGGCAGCGGGGTTCTGGGCCGGCATGTATGCGCTGGAGCTGCGCATGCCGACGCTTGATACCAAGCTGCTCGCCGCCAAGCTCCAGTATTTTGGCATCGCCCCCCTTGTGCCGGCGTGGTTTGTCTTCACGGTCCAATTCACGCGCCAGGATCATTGGATCGCAACGACCAGGAACGGCCGGCTGGTGCTGAGCATCATCCCGGCGCTCACGGTGATCCTGGTGTGGACCAACGAACTGCACGGCCTGATCTGGACTGCCGCCAGCATCGATACGTCGACGCCGATCGACGCCCTGGTCTTGACTCACGGCACAGGGTTCTGGCTGTTGATTATCTACGATTACTTGTTGGTCATCGTGGGTACGTTGTGGCTGCTGGGCGTGACCGTGCGTTCCTCCGGCATATTTCGCAAGCAGGCGATTGCGCTCCTGGTCGGCGTCGTGCCTGTGTGGCTTGCCAACGCTCTCTATATCGTCCAGTGGGGCCCGGGAGCCTGGCTCGACCTGACCCCCTTTGCGATGACGGCCACCGGCATCGTTTATGCCTGGAGCTTGCTGCACCTGCGCCTGCTGGACATCGTGCCTCTGGCCCGCTCGGAGATATTCGCCTTTATTGAGGACGCCATCGTGGTCGTCGACCTGGACAATCGCATCGTCGACGTGAATCCAGCCGGCCAACAGCTTGCACCGGACCCTGAGCAGGTGCTGGTCGGTAAGCCGCTAGAGGCCTTGTTGGGCGCACAGGCGGGGCTCGTGCACGCGGCGGCAGCGTCGAACCACTATGCGCTGGGCGATGTCCGGCTGGCGGGAGCGGGCGCCGAACGCATCTTCGAGTTGCGGGCTTCGCCGCTGCGCGATGTGGATCAGCGCCTGGAGGGCTGTCTTTATGTTCTTCACGACATAACCCAGCGCAAGCGAGCCGAGGAGGCGCTGCAGCAGCTCGCACAAAGCCTTGAACAACGCGTCCTGGAACGGACTCGCGAGCTGCAGGATGCCGAGCAGCGCTATCGCAGCCTGTTTGAAGAGGCTCCGGCGATGTACGTGATCGCCCAGGTCGATCACGGCAGGTTTACGATTGTCGACTGCAACGCATTATTCGTGCAGACGCTGGGCTACGAACGCGAGCAGCTGCTGGGTAAACCGCTGGTCGATCTGCTCACACCCAATTCGCAGGCGTGGTTTGCGACGGGCGCGCGCCGGCAGCCGCGGAAGAGCCCTGGCGACGGCGAGGAATGCGCGGTCGTGACAAAAGACGGGCGCGTGCTCGAAACGCTGCTGCGCGCCCACGATGAGTGTGATGACGCCGGCAACATCGCCGGTGTGCGTGCCATGTTGATCGACATCAGCGACCGCAAGCGCATGGAGCGCCAACTGCGCGAGACCACCGACCAGCTGCATGCCTTGGGGCGGCACCTGGAGTCGATCCGCGAGGAAGAGCAAAGCCGGATCGCACGCGAGATCCACGACGAGTTGGGGCAGGCGCTGACCGTGCTCAAGCTGAACGTGAGCTGGGTGGGCCGCCATGTACAAGACGATGGCGATGACGTGCCGCGCAAGCTTGCCGCCATGAACGATCTGCTCGGCTCGTCGCTCGCCACCGTGCAGCGGATTGCCGCCGAACTGCGGCCTGCGATCCTCGACAACCTGGGGCTGATCGCGGGGATGGAGTGGCTGACCCGCACGTACGAAGAGCGTACGGGGATCGCTTGCACCTTTGTCCACAGCGGCGAGGACGCCGTGCTGATGGACAAGGACCTGGCGACGGCGCTGTTCCGCATCAGCCAGGAGGCGCTGACCAATGCGGCGCGCCACGCCAACGCCGGCAGCGTAGACCTGGGCCTGGCAGTGACGGAGGGAGAGATACAGCTGGAAATCAAGGACGATGGGATCGGCATCACGCAGGCCGCGGTGGACGATCCGCGTTCGTTCGGCATCATCGGCATACGCGAGCGGCTGTATCCCTGGCAGGGACGCCTGGCGGTGGCGGGTGCGCCTGGCCAGGGTACCACGGTCTCGGTTGTCATCCCACGCCGGCAGCGCTGAAGGGGGGGGGTGCAATGATTCGGACACTGATCGTCGACGATCACAAGATCATGCGCGAGGGATTGATCCAGATCTTGAGTGAGACGCCCGATATCAGCGTGGTGGGTGAGGCTGCCAACGGGCGTGAGGCGTTGGAGAAGATCCGCCAGGCGAGCCTGGACGTCGTGCTGCTCGACATCTCGATGCCGGAGATGGATGGGATGGCCAGCATCCATGCGATCAAGCATGAGCATCCCAAGTTAGCGGTCCTGGTGCTGAGCATGTATCCGGAGGAGCAGTATGCCGTGCGTTTTTTGAAGGCGGGAGCTGCCGGCTACCTTACCAAGGCCAGCGCATCCGACGAGTTGATCGATGCAATTCGCAAGGTGGCAGGCGGCGGCCACTATGTCACGCGCTCGCTGGCCGAGCGCCTGGTGGAGGAACTTGGCGGCGAGCACCACACGGGCAACCTGGCCCTGCTGTCCGATCGTGAGCTGCAGACCTTGCACCTGATCGTAGCCGGGCGCACGGTCGGCGAGATTGCGACGGAACTCTCCTTGAGCGCCAAGACCATCAGCACCTACCGGGCGCGCATCCTTGCCAAGCTCGGTCTGCACACCACGGCCGACCTGGTGCGCTATGCGGTCGAGAATGGGCTCATTTAAAGACAGGCGCGTCTGCGCATCCGTGTACCCCGCGCTCGTGTAGGATATTCCTTACAAAAACACGTATTCTTCTCCTACAAATGACTTAGAACTATGCTGATTGCAGTGGTAGTTCCCACTCTATAAAATGATATAAAAGTAGGGAATAACGGTCGCTATAATGGGGTAGCGCCTCCATACCCACGAATGTCCACGCCATGAATGTCGTATGGGCATCAATCCCCACAGGTGTTCGCCGCAAACACCGATTCCCGCTCTGCCTGTACGATCCGCGCCATTACCAGTTGTCGCAGCAAGAACACGCAATCAACATTCATTGTCGCCAGAATTGTTCCGGAGCCGGGCGCGAGTGTGCGTCCGGTATGACTTCGCTTTTACAGTCATTTGCCCTGCACTCTTTGTACAGTATGTTCCGCCGAGAGATTCCTGGAGGATGGATTGTTTTGTTGAAGGGATGAGATGACATGGCATGACATGACATGCAACGGCGCATCGTCTTTCCGTGTTTGCAGTTATCCGTGAGCACCTGTTTAACCAAGGACAAGAGACATATGGATACCTTACATCCATCTCCAAAGCAAGCGAAGCCGCTGCGGCGGCAGGTCTTGCTAGTTGCTTTGCTGGTGTTGGTTAGCCTGCTTGCCGGCACCCAGGTTGCGGCAGCCCAATCCGATCCGGACACGCCGTTCTGGCCGGTCTATCTGCCGCAAGTGGCGGGCGGGATGACGCAAGTAACTGGAAGTGACGGCAGCGGCAACGCGGACGTCATCTACAACGTAGGCTGTATGGAGGAGAGTGCCGGGTTTGGCCTCAACTGTACGGCCAATGACATCAGCATCGCCATTGCGACCAACATCGCTATCTTGGATGATGGTTGTGCCTACCCCGGCGATACGGTGACTTTCAAGGCGGATTTCGAAGTGCTGTTGACGGCCCAGGCGCGCTATGATATCGGCCTCTGGTTTGCCCAAGACGGTGACCCGAACGGCGACGCAGCCAAGACTGGTATGTGCACTGCCGCCACTCCTGCCTATGCGCCGGATCCGCCCTGGCTTGACCTGGACCAAACGGAGTCTGGCCAAGCGAACGATACATGTGGCGACATCAACGACGCTCACAACCCGTTGTACCCCAGCGTTACGCTGACCGTCCAGTGTGTGGACGATGATGCCAACGGGAAGCTCGACCTCCCGAACTGCACCAGCTGGCGCCAGCCGGGTGACAACAGTCTGTGCACCATGCCGCAAGAGGCTGTCCCAGGTGCACCTTCAAAGTGCAAATGCGACACCGGTTTCAACGTCGATATTCCTGTCCCCGGCCAGATCATCGTAGATAAGGTGACCTATCCTGCAGGCGACCCGACCTTCTTCAACTTTACGATAACAGGCGGTCCGGCTCCGGCCGTCAATGTGCCCTTCTCCTTGGCAGACGCGAGCGCGCCGTATAAGAGTTCAAAGCTCTTCGCCGGCATCTATTCGGTGGCAGAGACAACAAACCCGAGCTACGCGACCAACGCCACCTGCAGTGACGGCAGCCCCGCCAATGCAGTTGATCTTCAGCCGGGTGAAATTGTCACGTGTACGTTCACGAACAAGTTGCTCACGGGCAGCCTTACCCTGATCAAGGTTGTGGACAACCTTGGCCAGACTGGACCTGGTTACCTGGGCGTGGGCGACTTCCCGCTCACGATCGATGGAGCTGCTACTACTTCGGGTACTCCCGCGGTGGTCCTTGCCGGCGATCACACCATTGCGGAGACCAACCGGACCGGCTACAGCGTCGGTACATGGACGTGTACCGACGGCACTACCGGCACGGCAGGGTCAGAATCGGCAACGGTCAACGTCAGTGGCGGCGAAAACGTCTCCTGCACGATGACGAACACGTTGATCGCGGGCCCGCATCTGAGCATTGTGAAGTTGGCGGACAAGACGAGCTACAGCGCGGTAGGGGAAGTCATCAAGTACACGATTGTGGCGACCAACGACGGCAACGTGACGTTGGCGGCAGTGACGGTGAGCGATCCGATTGTCACCGGCCTGAGCTGCATACCGACGAACGGTTCGGCGTTGGCGCCAGGGGAGTCGATGACGTGCATAGCCGAGCACACGGTGACTCAGGCCGACATTGCCGCTGGGCACTTTGCCAACACGGCATGTGTCGACGACGGTGAGCTTGGTGCGTCCCAGGCATGTGACGATGAGGACGTGTTTGAGAATGTGCCGCCGACGGTGGACCTAGTCAAAGATGTGAGTCCAGCGACGTTGGCGGAGCCTGGCGGGGTGTTCAACTACACGTTGGTCATCAACAACACCTCCAGCGAGGCCGTCAAAGTCACGGCACTGACTGACGACAATCCACTGCCCGCAGAGTGCACAGGTCTGATCGGCCAGGTAATAGCGGCTGGCGGCTCGCTCTCGTGCAGCTACTCGGTCACGCATGTGGAGGCAGGGACATACCCGAACACAGCCTCGGTGACCGTGCAGGACAACGAAGGCAGCACAGCCAGCGACACGGATGCCGAGACCGTCACCGTCACGGATGTGGCGCCGACGGTGGACCTAGTCAAGGATGTGAGTCCAGCGACGCTGCCGGAGCCTGGCGGGGTGTTCAACTACACGTTGGTCATCAACAACACCTCCAGCGAGGCCGTCAAAGTCACGGCACTGACTGACAGCAATCCACTGCCCGCAGAGTGCACAGGTCTGATCGGCCAGGTAATAGCGGCTGGCGGCTCGCTCTCGTGCAGCTACTCGGTCACGCATGTGGAGGCAGGGACATACCCGAACACAGCCTCGGTGACCGTGCAGGACAACGAAGGCAGCACAGCCAGCGACACGGATGCCGAGACTGTCGCCGTCACGGATGTGGCGCCGACGGTGGACCTAGTGAAGGATGTGAGTCCAGCGACGCTGCCGGAGCCTGGCGGGGTGTTCAACTACACGTTGGTCATCAACAACACCTCCAGCGAGGCCGTCAAAGTCACGGCACTGACTGACAGCAATCCACTGCCCGCAGAGTGCACAGGTCTGATCGGCCAGGTAATAGCGGCTGGCGGCTCGCTCTCGTGCAGCTACTCGGTCACGCATGTGGAGGCAGGGACATACCCGAACACAGCCTCGGTGACCGTGCAGGACAACGAAGGCAGCACAGCCAGCGACACGGATGCCGAGACCGTCACCGTCACCGATGTGCTGCCGGACATCAGTGTGAAGACGGCAGTCCCGACGTCGGTGCCTGAGACAGGTGCAAACGTAGTCTTCACGTTCAAGGTGATGAACAACGGACTGGAAGCGGCGACCATCAGCAGCCTGAGCGACAATGTCTACGGCGCTTTGACCGGTGATGCGGACTGCCAGGTCAGCACCGTGCTGGCTTCGGGTGCGTCGTGCGAGTTCTCGATCACGCGTGGGTTGCGGGCGACTTCTCGGGTGATGACCACTACAATGTGTTCACCGGCAAGGCGACCGACAACGACGGCAACAGGACACGGCCACCGACGACGAGACGGTGACGCTCACCGATGTGCTGCCGGACATCAGCGTGCTGAAGACGGCAGACCCGACGTCGGTGCCTGAGACAGGTGCAAACGTAGTCTTCACATTCAAGGTGACGAACAACGGACTGGAAGCGGCGACCATCAGCAGCCTGAGCGACAGTGTCTACGGCGCTTTGACCGGTGATGCGGACTGCCAGGTCGGCACCGTGCTGGCTTCGGGTGCGTCGTGCGAGTTCTCGATAACGCGCTGGGTTGCGGGCGACTTCTCGGGTGATGACCACTACAATGTGTTCACCGGCAAGGCGACCGACAACGACGGCAACGAGGACACGGCCACCGACGACGAGACGGTGACGCTCACCGATGTGCTGCCGGACATCAGCGTGCTGAAGACGGCAGACCCGACGTCGGTGCCTGAGACAGGTGCAAACGTAGTCTTCACATTCAAGGTGACGAACAACGGACTGGAAGCGGCGACCATCAGCAGCCTGAGCGACAGTGTCTACGGCGCTTTGACCGGTGATGCGGACTGCCAGGTCGGCACCGTGCTGGCTTCGGGTGCGTCGTGCGAGTTCTCGATAACGCGCTGGGTTGCGGGCGACTTCTCGGGTGATGACCACTACAATGTGTTCACCGGCAAGGCGACCGACAACGACGGCAACGAGGACACGGCCACCGACGACGAGACGGTGACGCTCACCGATGTGCTGCCGGACATCAGCGTGCTGAAGACGGCAGACCCGACGTCGGTGCCTGAGACAGGTGCAAACGTAGTCTTCACGTTCAAGGTGACGAACAACGGACTGGAAGCGGCGACCATCAGCAGCCTGAGCGACAGTGTCTACGGCGCTTTGACCGGTGATGCGGACTGCCAGGTCGGCACCGTGCTGGCTTCGGGTGCGTCGTGCGAGTTCTCGATAACGCGCTGGGTTGCGGGCGACTTCTCGGGTGATGACCACTACAATGTGTTCACCGGCAAGGCGACCGACAACGACGGCAACGAGGACACGGCCACCGACGACGAGACGGTGACGCTCACCGATGTGCTGCCGGACATCAGCGTGCTGAAGACGGCAGACCCGACGTCGGTGCCTGAGACAGGTGCAAACGTAGTCTTCACGTTCAAGGTGACGAACAACGGACTGGAAGCGGCGACCATCAGCAGCCTGAGCGACAGTGTCTACGGCGCTTTGACCGGTGATGCGGACTGCCAGGTCGGCACCGTGCTGGCTTCGGGTGCGTCGTGCGAGTTCTCGATAACGCGCTGGGTTGCGGGCGACTTCTCGGGTGATGACCACTACAATGTGTTCACCGGCAAGGCGACCGACAACGACGGCAACGAGGACACGGCCACCGACGACGAGACGGTGACGCTCACCGATGTGCTGCCGGACATCAGCGTGCTGAAGACGGCAGACCCGACGTCGGTGCCTGAGACAGGTGCAAACGTAGTCTTCACATTCAAGGTGACGAACAACGGACTGGAAGCGGCGACCATCAGCAGCCTGAGCGACAGTGTCTACGGCGCTTTGACCGGTGATGCGGACTGCCAGGTCGGCACCGTGCTGGCTGGTGGAGCAAGCTGTTCGTTTAGCGCTACGTTTGCGATCCCGGCAGGTGACTATCCTGGTTCGCACGTGAACACCTTCACGGCGGTTGGCGCCGATGACGACGGCAACAGCGACAGTGGCAGCGACAGTGAGACCGTCGTCTACACGGACGTGCTGCCCGACATCACTGTAGTGAAGACGGCAGAACCGACGTCGGTGCCTGAGACGGGTAACAACGTCAAGTTCACTATTGTGGTAACGAACAACAGCAGTGAAGCGGCCGCAATTACGGCGCTGACGGACGACAAGTTCGGCACGTTGGCTGGTGATGCGGACTGCAAGGTCGGCACCGAGCTGGCGGCTGGTGCAAGCTGTACATTCGAGTTCACCAAGTTTGTTGCCGGCGACTTTGAGAGCAGAATCTCGCATGTGAACACCGCTACCGTGGTAGCCTCCGACAACGACGGCAACACAGACGAGGCCAGTGACGACGCCACCGTGGACTTCACGAACGTGACGGCGGATATCGACGTTGAGAAGCTCGTCAGTGTCGACGGCGGCATGACCTGGGTAGACGCGGACAGCCCATTCGGGCCGTACGCTGTCCAGGGTAACGCCGTCCAGTTCAAGTTCGTAGTCACCAACGCCGGTTCGGCAGTACTGACCAACATCAGCCTGACCGACTCAGACTTCAGCCTCGCCGGCTGCGCCATTCCGGCAGCTCTGCTGCCAGGCGCTTTGTTTGAGTGCTCCATCTCGACGACGGCGGCCCTCGGCCAGCACACGGACACGGGGACGGTCTCCGGGTCGTTCGTCGACGGGGCCGGCAATACCGAGAGCGACAGCGATACTGATGATGCTAACTACTACGGCGTCAGCCGCGGCCAGCCCAGCATCCAGATCAACTCGCTGTCAATCAACATCGCCGCGCTCAAGACGGTGACTGGCCAGTTCAACATCACCGACGAGAGCACCGGTAGCAAGCAGCCCGACGGTTTCATGGTGGCCCTGACTGACTACGGCGTGCGCTGGGAGCAGAAGAGCTCCAGCAAGAATAGCAAGTTTGCACCCGTGGTTCCGAGCGGCGGCTGTAACTACACGCTTGTCTCGATCGATGGTACTTCCTACAACCGGCCGCTTGCGCCAGGTGAGGACATCATCTTCGACGAGACCGTCAACATCGGCTACAGCTGCACCTTCGGGTCCGGGCAACTGCTGAAGGGCGGCACGCTGCGTGGCACTGCTTACGCCGGTATCTTCGGCCGGACGGATCGTGAGTTCACCTACAGCAGCACCGCTTCGATCCCGAAGACGGCGACTAGCGCTGCAGAGACTGAGGATCTCGCAGTTGGCCGGCAACTCTATCTACCGCTGCTCGGGCGGTAGACGCCGACATGCAGCATTGAAGAAACGTCCCTGGTGGCAAGGGGACCAGGGACGTTTCACCCGCAAGAACGATCATAAACGTACGCAGGGGTGGCGCCTGTAGTGGGCGCCACCCCCTATTTTCCCTCAAAATCCGCCGACTGCAAACCCGAGAAATAGTGCTATGATCATGGGTGGCAGACAAAAAGGAGGAGCCACCATGACCGCCACCCTTACTTCCGCACCGCGCAGTCACGCCCACTGGGCCTGGTTGAGCGCCACCCTTATCGTCGTGATCCTGGCCGGCGCCAAGCTGCTCCTGCACCTGCTCACGGCCACCAACTACGGGCTGTTTGGCGACGAGTTCTACTTCCTGGCCGCCGGCGAGCACCTGACCTGGGGCTACGTGGACATGCCCCCGCTCACGGCCGTGCAGGCCTGGCTGGTGCGAGCCCTGTTTGGCGAGTCGATCTTCGGCGTCCACCTCTTCCCCGCGCTGTTGGGCGCAGGACTCGTGCTGCTCAACGGCCTGCTTGTGCACGAACTGGACGGCCGCCGCGGCGCCCAGGTGCTCGCCGGCCTGGGCATTCTGGCCGCCAGCATCTATCTCTACGTCTACAGCTACCTTTCGATGAACTCGGTGGAGCCGCTGATCTGGACGGGCTGCGCCTGGGTGCTCGTCCGTATGATCAAGACCGGCAATACAAAGCTGTGGCTCGCATTTGGCGCCCTGGCCGGACTGGGGCTGCTCAATAAGCACACGATGGCGCTGTTTGGCCTTGCGCTGGTCGCCGGCCTGCTGCTCACCCCCGCCCGCAGCCGGATCTGGAACCGGTGGTTTCTCCTCGGTGGAGGCATCGCCTTCCTGATCTTCCTGCCCAACCTGCTGTGGATGGTCGAGCACGACTTCCCGTTCTTTGCCCTGCAGGCCCAGATCCGCAGCGATCGCCGCAACGTCGACCTGAGCCCGCTGCAGTTTGTCGCGCAGCAGGTGATCTTTATGAATCCCCTGACGCTGCCGCTGTGGCTGGGGGGCCTGGCATGGTTCTTCACCGATCCACGCGGCCGCGCCTACCGGGTCGTGGGCTGGGCCTACCTGATCATGCTTCTCCTGCTGCTGGTCCTCGATGGGCGGGTCTATTACCTGGCCCCCGCCTATCCCATGCTCTTTGCCGGTGGCGCGGTTGCGATCGAAAGCTGGACCGATCGGCTCGGCCGGGGCTGGCTTAAACCCCTCTACGCCGGCATCCTGCTTGCCGGCGGCTTGATCCTGGCGCCATTCTGGCTGCCCGTGCTGCCACCCGCAACCTACCTCCGCTACGCCGAGATCCTGCCCTTTGAGCAGCCCGCCGTCGAAACGCCGGCGGCAGGCGCGCTTCCGCAGCTCTTCGCCGACCGGTTTGGTTGGCCCGAGATGGCGCAGGATGTGGCGGCAGCTTACTATGCGTTGCCGCCCGAGGTGCGGGCCAAGACGGCCATCTGGGGCAACAACTATGCCCAGGCCGGCGCCGTCGACTTCTACGGCCCTGCCCTAGGTCTCCCCAAGGCGATCAGCGGCCATCTCAATTACTGGTACTGGGGTCCGCACGGCTACACGGGCGAGAGCGTACTGCTCCTCGGTGAGGAATGGCGTGACATTGCCCCCATCTTTGACAAGTGCCAAGAGGTCGGCAGAGTGTCGCATCCGTGGACCATGCCGCGCCAGCGCTTCCCCATCTACTGGTGTCAAGGCATCAAACAGCCGCTGCCGGAGATGTGGCCTGCCGTAAAGAACTGGTCGTAGCTGGTTGTGCGCTGCCACGTACTGGAGATTGATAGAACTCCAGGCTCTTTTGACAGGTAATTTCCGTATCATTCCCCTTTTTTGCGTTACTATGGGGAACAGCAAACGGCGGCTATTGTTTTCCAGAGGACCAGCCAATTGAAGTTCCCTCGATTTGGTAGAGAACTAGATAAGCGTACCATGATGCCGGCGTTCGAATTCGCCTGGGGCTAGGAAGTCCAGAGCAGAATGGCGCCGCATCAACCGCTCCACACGTACCCGGCTAGAGCGTTCGCCCCTGCGGCACGGCCAGGGGAATGTATCACAAAGCACCCATGTCACTGCGTGCGCACCAAGCGGATCGTGTAGTACTTGGCGGCGTCGCGCGGCAACTCGAAGCGTGCTGTGCCATAGACGCCCGGTTCATACCCGCCCAAGAAAGTGAAGCGGTCGAGCGGCACTGAGCGATCCGGGTAAAACGAGACGCTCTTCACGTCCTTGATCTGGGCGCGGTCGTTGATGAAGGCCGCCTGGTAGCCAACCCGCTCAATCGATGTAACTGACTCAAAATCAAAGTAGACGAAAAGCGCCGGCACAGCCATGTTTGCCTCAAGGACCTCTTCAATCCGCCTATTTGTGATTTCAAACTGCTCCTCGATGGCTCGCCAGTCGATTGGCAGATCGTCCAACGTGGGCCGGTCCTCGGCTATAGCGGTTGGCTCGGCCACCGGCGTTGCCGGTGGTTTGGGTGTGGACGCAGCACTGGCTGTAATTGCAGGAGGACCTGGCTCGACGCCTAGCCGCCATAAGTCGAGTTGATCAAAGGCGACGGACAGTCCGTAATCCTGCCGCGTGCCGATGCCCAACCCGATGAATCCCTGAGGAATGGCCTTGTCCGCAACTGTCGCCAGTATCGTGTCGTTGACCAGCAGAACGATGGTTTCGCCCTTTGCCAGCACGCCCAAGCGGTTGCTTGCACCCTCGCCTGTGTGGATCGCAGTCGATTCGGTGAAGTCGATGAGGCTGCGCCAGTCGCCCTCGTAACGTCGTTCAAGCATGTACGTACCGCCAAAGTCGACGGTATAAAGATAGTAGTTGTCCGGATCCTGGTAACGGAAGAGGACGAAGGTCGCGAACGAGTATTCTGAGCCACCGTCGTGACGCGCATCCACCTCAAGCAGGAAGTCGTCCACCTGCGCCGCTTCATCTTGGCGCAGGCACCAACCGCCGAAAGGGCCATCCACTGACAAGACCAGGGCGCCTTGTTCATAAGCGGAATCGAGGGTGGCGGGGAACTCATCCGTCCAATGCTCTTCCTCTTCCTCAAAATCGTCGTGTAGAGACTGAGGCCGTGCCCGAATGGCGGACAAATCGATCGAGACTGCCGGCGTTGGTTGTGGCTCTGATTGAGGTATGGGTAAGCTGCGCAGGCTGGCAATCAGGTTAGTCAGCCCTATTGCCCAACTCTCGTCTGCTTGCGCGGCGCCTGGCGTGGGCGTTGCGGTTGCCGGTATGCGTGGCCCGGCGATAACCGGGACAGCCAGGTAGAAGGCAAATAGACAGGTAGAAGCAATACAGGTGAAAGCACAGACCCGTAGTATGTTGCGCATAACTGTCCTCCCTATTGCTGTGCCGGCGTGCATCAGTAGACGCGTACGAGTACAGTTTTGTCTACGCGTGTGACACTGCCCGGCAGTTCGAACTCTCCCGTTCCGTATGCCCCTTGCAGCCATTGGCCGATAAAGTCTACGCGATCCGTGGCAGCAGGATCAGGGGTAAGCGTAACGGACGAACTTGAGAGCCATTTGCCATCTTCACTTAAGAAATCGACTGAAAAGATGGGTAGGCCCACGTCGTCTAGCGCTTCCACGTCGAAAACGACCACCTGGCCATTCGTTCCTTCTCCGCTGCGATCTTGCAGGTGTACGTTGGAGACCGTGAATCCCGGTTCAAAGGCGCTCCAGTCGATACGCAAGGACTCGATCGAAACCGGCTTGCGGGTAGCCGTCGGTGCTGGTTCCGGCGCCGGCTGCGGTGGAGGAACTGGCGATGGTTCAGGTATGGGCGTTGGTATAGCGCCCGGCTGCGCTTGAGTGGTCGGCTGCGGGGCCAGGGTTGGCGCTGCCGACGTCAGCGGCGGCGCATCCCAGACCTGCAGGTTGTCGAACGCCACGTCTACGGCCGCGTCTCCTTCGCTGCTTGCCCCGAGTGCAATCAGCCCTTGTGCCATGTCCTGGTCTACAACTTGTGCCACCATCGCGCCATTGATCAGGAAGGCCATTCGCGGCCCTTGCGCCAGCACCCCTAGCCGGTTGGTTGCGTTCACGCCTGTGCGGAACGCGGATACAGGCATAGGAGCAAGCAACATGATCGGTTCGCCCGCGTCCGCCTTGCTCACGCTGATTGTGCCGTCGCTGCGTACCTGGAGCGCATACAGGTTGAACACAGCATCCATGCGATAGACAAGATTGACAGTAAAGTCACCCTCACCTACCGCCCTTTGCGTGTCAACCTCCAGGAGAAAATTGTCGAGCGTCAGGCCTGCAACGGCCGCCGCGGCCGTACTACCGCCGGCCAACGAGATATGCAGCGCGCCGTCGTGAATATCCGCGGCAGAGTTGGCGTGTTCAGTCGTCGTCCACAGGCCAAACGACTTGGAGAATGTGTCGCTGTAGACAGGATCTGCGCTGCGCACCTGCTCGATTACCTGTGCCAGTGGGTCGCTCACAGCCGATTTAGAGCGCAGGATAGCAGCCGGCGCTCGCCCGGGCAGCGGCTTGAACACCAGCGTTGCCGTTGGCTGAGGGGTGGGCTTGGCGGACAGACTCTCTGGTCGGGGTGCGAGCAAATGTTGAGCGGCGGTCGAGCGGGGTAGAGGAGACACGAGCGCAGTGATCAGTACAGCGCTCGCCACAAGAGCAAACGCGAACCTCATGATACACCTCCGGGTGCATGGATCAATTGCGGCTAGCTATCAGTGTAGCACCAAATGGGGTCGCAGGATCCGCGCAACCTCCGCAGGTTTTGACGGCTTGAGCATCGATACGAAAGCCCCGCCAGATCGCCATCACTTCAGAGGTCTGGAGAAAGGCGAAGTTGGCAAACGGCGCTATAATGCAACCGTTGGCCATTCTTCCCTTGCCCGATCGGAGATCCACGATGTCGCTCGAACATTGCCAGATTGCGGTCGAGCCGCTGCCTAATCCTGAGGCGGTGGTCTACGCGCCGCATGTGCGTTTTACGCTGCTTACGTCGCGCTTGATCCGCATGGAATACAGCCCGAGCGACGAGTTTGAGGATCGGGCCAGCCAGCCGTTCTGGTTTCGCTGCCAGCCTGCTCCAGCCTTTGAACTCACGCAAAGTGCGGGCTTGCTCACGATCGAAACCGAGCATCTGCTGCTGCGCTATGCCCCCTCGGCACGCGGCTTTACGCCCGTGTCGCTGTCGATTTATGTCAAAGCGACTGATAACACCTGGCACTTTGGCGAACACATCTGGAAGTCGGGCGATCTCAAGGGCACAGCGCGGACCCTGGACGAAACCGACGGGTTTGTGGCGCTGGAAGCCGGCCTGATGGCGCGCAGCGGTTGGGCCGTGGTCGACGACTCGCGCTCGCTGGTCTTTGACGACCAGAGCTGGCTGGTGGCACGTACCGCCACCGACAATCTGGACCTCTACTTCTTTGGCTATGGCCACGACTATATCGGCTGTCTGCAGGATTTCCAGAAAGTTTCCGGTCCGACCCCGCTGATCCCGCGCTGGCTGCTGGGTAACTGGTGGAGCCGCTACTGGGCCTACCGCCAGGATGAGCTGCAGGGCTTGATGAAGGATTTTGCCGCGCACCAGGTGCCGCTGGCGGTGTGTATCATCGACATGGATTGGCACATCACACAGACGGGCAACCAATCGGTCGGCTGGACCGGCTATACCTGGGACCGCAACCTGTTTCCGCAGCCGCAGGCCTTTATCGACTGGCTGCACGCCCAGGGGCTGCGCACGGCGCTCAACCTGCACCCGGCCGACGGCATCTTCCCGCACGAGGAGCAGTATGCGGCCATGGCGGCGGCCGTGGGCATCGATCCCCAAACGATGGAGCCCGTACCGTTCGACATTGCCAACCGTGATTTTGGCGCTGCCTACTTTAAACTGCTCCATCATCCGGCCGAGGCCAATGGCGTGGATTTCTGGTGGCTGGATTGGCAGCAGGGCACGCAATCCAAGATGAAGGGGCTGGACCCGCTGTGGTGGCTCAACCATCTGCACTTCTATGACCTGGGGCGCGATGGGCGCAAGCGGCCGTTTATCTTCTCGCGCTGGGGCGGGCTGGGCAACCATCGCTACCCGATCGGTTTCTCCGGCGACACGGTCGTGAGCTGGGCTTCGCTGGCGTTTTTGCCCTATTTCACGGCCACGGCCGCCAATGTCGGCTATGGGTGGTGGAGCCACGACATCGGCGGGCATATGTGGGGGCTCGAAGAAGGCGAGCTGTACGCGCGCTGGGTACAGTACGGCGTCTTCAGCCCGTTCCTGCGCCTGCACAGCTCGAATTCGCCGTACTCCGAACGGCGCCCGTGGGCCTGGGGTCTGGACGTAGAGGCCGTCGCACGGGACGCCATGCAGCTGCGTCATGCGCTGATTCCGTATATTTACTCGATGGCCTGGCGCAATACGACGCAAGGCATTCCGCTCGTCACGCCGCTGTATTACACGTATCCGGAGACGGAAGACGCCTACGCCTGCCCGCAGGAATATTGGTTTGGCAGCGAGCTGATCGCCGCTCCATTTACGGCGCCCATGCCCGAGGATCTCGGGCTCAGCCGCCAGCGCGTGTGGCTGCCCGAGGGTGACTGGTTTGACCTGTTTACGGGTGAGCATTTTGGCGGCGGCTGGAACACGGTTTACGGCGATTTAGCGGCGACCCCGGTCTTTGCGCGGGCCGGGGCCATCGTGCCGCTCGGGCCGAAAGTCGGCTGGGGCGGCATTGCCAACCCCGAAACGGTGTACCTGCACGTGTTCCCAGGGGCAGACAACCGCTTCGAGCTGTATGAAGATGACGGCGAGACGGTGGACTACAAGCAGGGAGAGTATGCGCTGACCCCTATCGAGCAGACCTGGCGCGGCAGTGAACTGGCGCTTACGATCGGCGCTGCCAGCGGCGACGCGTCCGTGGTGCCTCCCTCACGTACCTGGACGATCGCGATCCACGGCATAATTGAGCCCTCTGCCGTCACGCTGACTGCCAATGAGCATCCGGCCACGGCTGCGGGCGTCAGCTACGACCCCATGGCCGAAGCGTTTGCGCTCACACTGCAACTGGCAGCAAGCGACAGCGTCCGCCTGGTGCTTACGACCGGCGCGCCTTCGCTGACGCGGCCGCGCGACCGGCGGGAAGAAAGCGCCCGCCGCATGCTGCGCCACTTCAAGCTTGATAGCCGTGTCAAGGACCAGGTTCACCACGACCTCCCGCGCCTGCTGCGCGGTGAGTTCGATCTGGCGCGCTACGCGCTATCGCCGGCCCAACTGGAGGCGCTGCAGAGTGCGCTGAAGCCGACCTGATCAGCTAGAGAAAGGACAGCAAAATGGCTCTCATCGAACACAAAGAAAAGCCGCTCCAGGCAGAGAGTGCCCCGCGTGTATTCCCCCTGCAGGGCACGATGCTGTACGACATGGTCTTCAAACCGGAGTTCAGACAGACATTTCACGGGCGGATCAAGTTCCTGAACCGGCTGGTCGTGCCCCTCTACAGGAGCGGCGTGTTGCCGCTGCTGGGCGTAGGCAGGTCGACCATGCTGCTGACGACGAAGGGGCGCAGCAGTGGGCGTATGCGGCATTTCCCCGTCGGCTATCACCGCATCGACGGGACGGTAGTTGTCTTTTCCGGCTGGGCCAAGGACGCAAACTGGTACAAGAACATGATGGCAAATCCGGATGAGGTGTACATGCAGATCGGCTTTCAGCGCTTTCATGCGCGGTCCGAAATCGTGACCGATGCGCAGGTATTGCGGGGAATCTTGGAACAATTCGTGCGCCAGAGCCCGAAAGCTGCGCGCCGGCTGCTGGGCTGGGATCTGCAGCGCGACGATCCGGCAACGGCGGACTTCTCGATCATGATCGAGAAGGTGCTCACCGCCAAATTCCATGCACTAGCCGGATAACACGATGTAGAGACAGCATTGCCGGTTATCTTCCTCTTGCTCGTTTTTCGCCTATGCTGCTCGACTGGGCTTACCGGTCGCATGCCCTACACCTCCTGGAGGTGGCACCTCCTGGTGGAATCTGCTGTGGACAATTGCATGAAATGGGCGTAGTCTTGTCTCCACGCTCATGTTTGCCCATTGCTGGGGCGAATTTGCCCAGGCAATCAGGAGAAAGCATATGACAAGCAGCGAAATCGGCTTTATCCGCGCCGCCCGCCTCTCCGAACTCGAACAACAGGGCCAGCTGACGGTCCAGGTCGACGGCCACACCCTCGTCCTCTTCCAGCACCAGGAACGCATCTATGCTGTCGACAATCGCTGCCCGCACATGGGCTTTCCGCTGGACCGCGGCTCTGTGTGCGATGGAATTCTTACCTGTCACTGGCATCACGCACGCTTCGACCTGGCGAGTGGCGGCAGTTTTGATCTATGGGCCGACGACGTGCCGACCTATGCGGTCGAGGTGCGCGCCGGCGAGATCTGGGTCGACCTCACGCCCTCGGTCAATGCGCTGGCGGAGCAGCGCGAACGGCTGGAAGTGGGGTTGGAGCGGGATCTCCCGCTGCTCTTGGGCAAGTCTGTCCTCAACCTGATGGAAGACAGGCGCAACGCCATTGAACCTTTCCGCATGGGTCTTGGCTTTGGCACGCGCTACCGCGATGGAGGCTGGGGCCAGGGGCTGACGATGCTCACCTGTTTTATGAACATGACGCCGGCGCTTGACGCCGAAGAGCGGCCGCGTGCGCTCTATCAAGGCCTCGCCGCCGTCGCGCGCGATACGGCCGAACGGCCGCCGCGTTTCCCCGTGCGGGCGCTGCCCGGTGCGGTGCCGGATGCGGCGACGCTCAAGCGCTGGTTCCGCCAGTTTGTCGAGGTGCGCGATGCCGAGGGCGCCGAGCGCTGTATCGTGTCGGCTGTGCGGGCGGGGATGGCGCCGGCGGCCGTAGCCGACATGCTGTTTGCCGCCGTCACCGACCACCGCTATATCGACGTCGGCCACCCGCTAGACTTTACCAACAAGGCGCTGGAGGCGCTGGACGCCACCGACTGGGACAACGCGGCGCTGGTGCTGACCAGCCTCGTGCGCGGCTATGCTATGGCCGACCGGATGGAGGAGTCCAACGCATGGCGCCATCCGATCGACCTGGTGGCGATGCTGGAGGCGGCATTTGAGCGGTTGACGGCGTTATGGGCGGCCGGGCAAGGAGCAGGAAGGGGCGCAGCGTTCGTCGCGGGAGGCGAAGCTGCGCCCATCTCGCTCGAGACGCTGCTGGGCGACGACCCGCAGGCCACGATCGAGGCGCTGCTGGCGGCGCTGGAAGGTGGCCATACCGCAGAGGCGATTGCCCAGGCTGTAGCGTACGCGGCCGCGCTGCGTATTGCGCGCTTCCACACCAGCAATGAGTTTGGCGATTGGGACACGGCGCTGCATACATTCACCTTTGCCAATGCCGTGCACCAAGGACTGCGGCGTGCACCGTCGCCCGAGCTGCTGCGCGGGGTCTTTGACGCGGCGATGAGCATTTATCTCGACCGCTTTCTCAACATGCCGGCCGCGCGCATCCCGGAACCCGCCGGCGGCGGCGAGCCTGAGCCCATCCTGGCCGAACTGGGCGCCCTTCTGGACCGCCAGCAGCAGGTCAGCGCGGCCGCACAGCAGGTGGTCAACTACCTGGCGAGCGGGGCGGACCCGCAGCGGCTGCTGGCGACCATCGGCAAGCTGCTGCTGCGCGAGGATCGTGACTTTCACACGATCCAGGTGGTGGAAGCGGCGCTGCGCCAGTACGGCATGGCCGCGGACCCAGTGCAGCAGACACATTTCCTGGTCGCTGCCGTCCGCTACCTGGCTGCGCACGCGCCGACGGTGCGATCCCAGGGACAGACGTACCAGATTGCGGTGCGGCTGCATCGTGGGGAAGCCTTGTTTGAAGGCTAGCCGCCTATTTCCTGGCGAAATAGACGAGGGCATCATGCTCGGCCGTCGCGTCGTCATCGGTCCAATCGCCTTTAACTGCCTCAACCGTGAACCCTGCCTTTTCCAGCAGCAGCTGCATTTCATGCCGAAAGTAGTAGTTCGACTGCAGCGTGTAGGTGTCGTCGGCTGCCAGCTGCCCGTCCTTGAATAACAGCATCCACATCTCGCCGACGGTCCGCTGCGCGAGCGAGTCTACCGCCACCAACCGGTAGTGGAGTTCGTATTCGCGCTCGTCTTCGCGTGTTTTGCCGATGTCTGCCGGCCAAGGTTCGGGCAGGTGCCGCCGGGCGTCCTTGCGCCACAGCGGCCAGAGCAGCGCGTCGGCGTAGGCGGGAACTCCGTCAAGGATCAGCATGCCGCCGGGCAGGAGATGGTCATGCAGACGCTGCAGCGCGACAAAGTCCTGTTGGCGGCTGGTGCCGACGCCGATAACGCCACAGGCTACAATCGTCTGGTAGTGACGGGGCAGATCGAGATTGTGCAGTGCTTGCCGGTACAGCCTGAGAGATAATCTTTCTCGCGCGCCGACTTGTTGGCAGTACATCAGCATATCGCCGGAGACGTCACAGCCGTCGACGTCCAGGCCTGCGCGCAGGAAGGGAATGAGCAAGCGGCCCGTGCCGCAGCCCGCATCCAGCGCCGGCTGCCCGTACCGCTCGATTTGACGTTGATAGTAGGCGATTTCGGGGCCGGTGGTATTGTGCTCGGCCCAGTGCCGAGCCATCAGACCATAGTGCCAAGTTTGAACGCTATCACTCATGCTGTTGCCTTCTTACGATCTGACCGCATAAATGCAACAGCGGGCGATCTGGATGCAGATCGCCCGCTATCGATGCTATTACTTAAATTCGGGCAGTTCAGGCTGCATGCGGTTGCCTTCGAAGCCGCCAGAGAATATGTTCTTCGTCACGTTGCCCGCCACATCGATACGATCCGTCACGAACTTGGCAGTGTAATGATCATTGCCATCCATCTGGATGGAAGCGTGGATCACGCGCTTGCCGTCGTATTTGCCCTGCTCGTCGAAGGTAAACACCTGGAACGTATTCAGATAAGTGTTGCCGGAGCCAATCCAGACGCCATGCCCGGTCGAGCCCGCGCTTGGGTTGTTGTTGGTCTCGATGTAATTGCCATCGGCGAAGTAGGTCTGCAACGCCTCAGTCAACTCCGGGCTGGTCCCCGTGGTGGGGATCGTCATCTTCCAGGTGCCCACCAGGGACGGGGTGGAATCCTTGGCGCTGGACGTTGCATAGGCGGTCGTGGTCAGCGCGGCCAGCAGGCCGAGCACAACAAACATGATCGCGAGTCGTTTGGTACGCATACGGTAATCTCCTGATTGGGTTGAACTGTGTCCAAGTTGACGCTAGTCTCTTTCGGCCTACCCAGATACTTGCTGCGGCCGAGTTGCGGAACCGTCGAACGAGGTTACAATACCAGCAATTCGTGTCACGATCGTTACATGGGTACGTATAACAAGGCAAAAGCGTGTCATCATCGTTACAGACAAGGCAGAGACCCGACCGTTGTCCATCCGCACCTTTGGTGCACTCACCGTCGCGTTGGGCGATGCAAGCCAGCCCCTGCGCTTTGCGACCCATCCTGTCGAGGCACTGCTGGTCTACCTCGCCTGCCAGAACAGACCGCTGGGGCGCGATGAACTCGCCGAACTGTTGTGGCCCGAGCGCACGCAGGAACAGGCGCGCGTGAACCTGCGCGTGACCCTCTACCGGCTGCGCGGGCAGGTTGATCCCTATCTGCTCATCACGCGCCAGCATCTTGCGCTCAATCCTGACGCCGTCGTCGACCTGGATGCCAGGCAATTTGAACGCCATCTTGCCGCCGGCGAGCTTAGCCATGGCCACCGCGCTCTATCGCGGCGACTTTCTTGGCGGGCTTCTATCTCGACGGCAGCCCGGCCTTTGAGCAGTGGGCACTGCTGGAACGCGAGCGCCTGCGCACGCTGGCGATCGCCGCCTACCAGCAGCTCGTCGACCAGGCAGCGACCGCCGGCCAACTGGACGCTGCCACCGCTTCCGCCCAGCACCTGCTGCAGCTCGACCCTTGGCACGAACCTACCCACCGCCAACTCATGCGCCTGCTGGCAAACGCCGGCCAACGCAGCGCCGCACTCGCCCAGTACGAAACTTGCCGCAACTTGCTCGCCTCGGAGCTGGGTGTCGCACCGGATGACACCACGATTGCTCTGTATGAGCGGATTCGTACCCAAGCACAAGACTTTGCAGTTGGGAATGGCGCCACGACGAGCATGGAGCTAATTGCTCCACCGTCTGTTGCCGACAATCAGCATCCCGCCATCACGCATGCAAAGTCGCACAATCTCCCGCTACAACCAACACCTTTCATCGGCCGCAGTGCGGAACTGGCGCAGATCGAAAGCCTGTTGGCGAACCCAGACTGCCGTCTCTTGACTCTGCTGGGTGCGGGCGGAATCGGCAAGACACGGCTCGCCATTGAGGCCGCCAAGCGCGCGCTGGAGGCAGTGACAGTTGAAGCAGGCCCGCCAGCCAACAATCCAAACGTCCAGAATCAAGCTGTGTGGGTTGCCGACGAAGCCTGTTTTGTTTCGTTAGCCTCGGTGGAGAAAGCCGACCTGGTGTTGGCGACACTTGCCCAGAGCTTAGGACTCCAGGTGACGGGCAGCGATCTCCAGGCAGAGATTGCATCCCACTTGCAGGGCCGCACCTGGCTGCTGGTCCTGGACAACTTCGAGCACTTGCCGGAGGCTGCTGACACCGTAGCGCAACTGCTTCAGAGTGCAGCAAGCATCAAGCTGTTGGTTACCTCGCGCGAGCGGCTTCACTTGCGGGAGGAATGGCTCATGCCTGTTGCCGGCCTGGCGCTGGCCGAGGGCTTGTTGAGCGAGGCGGGGCAGCTGTTTTTCCGCAGCGCCCAGCGGGTGCAGCCAGCCTTCTCGAGCTATGGCCAGGAAGAGGCGATTGCGGCGATCTGCGCGCAAGTGGAAGGGATGCCGCTGGCAATTGAGCTGGCGGCGAGTTGGGTACGCGTCATGGCTTGCACTGAGATTGCCCGCCAGCTCACGCAGAATAGCCACATCTTTACCACGACGCTGCGCAATGTGCCCGAGCGCCATCGCAGCCTGCGCAGCCTGTTTGACCAGTCATGGCGCCTGCTCTTGTCCGACGAACAGAGCGTGTTGCGGCGTGTGAGTGTCTTTCGCGGCGGCTGGACGCTGGACGAAGCAGTGGAAGTGGCGGGCGCTACACTCCCCATCCTTGTCGGCTTGGTGGATAAGTCGCTTGTGCGCACGAACGGGCAGGGTCGCTTTGACCTGCATGAGCTGGTGCGGCAGTATGCGGCCGAACAGCTTGTCGCCAGTGGCGAAGTCGACCTTATCTGCCAGCGCCACCATGCGGCTTATTTGCAGCTCTACCGTACCGGCGATAGCCACCTGCGTGGACCGGAGGCCCCCAGCTGGTTTACGCGCTTGGACGCAGAGCAGGACAACCTGCGTGCGGCCTTGCGGTGGGCGCTCGACGAGGCACGCTATACAGATATCGCGTGGCTGTTGGTTGCCGTCGACTGGTACTGGTCCGTGCGCGGCCAATGGTACGAGGCGGGCTGGTGGATGGCGCGCCTGCTGCCCCACCGCGCGATGCTGAGCGACGATTTACGCCTCGCAATCTTGACTTACCTATACGTCGTTTCGCGCGCGGTGGAAGAGTTCCGGCCGATCGACCGCTATACAGGTGAGTTCATGCAGCTGATGGCGGGTGACACGAGCAAACTCCTGCATGCCCATGTGTGGTATTTCATCGCATTTAATTCGTCGGATTTTCTCCAGGCGACAGAAGCCTTTGAACACTCGCTTGCAGCAGCACGCGCGGCGGGTGAAGCGCCAGCCCTTGGCCCCGAATTCTGCCTCTTCACCGACCTTGACTTCATGCTGGTCACTGTTCTCTGGGGCTATGCGACTTTTCTGATCGAACGGGGAGAGGTTGCTCGGGCGAAGCCGTTGCTCACAGAGAGCCTTCAGCTCTACAAAGCGCGCGAGAATCAGTACGAGATTGCCGATGCCTTTAGTACGTTGGGATCCCTTGCCCTGGTGCAAGGCGACCTTGTCCAGGCACACACGCACTTTCAGGAAGCATTGACCCTTGCCACTGCGGTGAACAACCGAGAGACTATAGGCTACTCGCAGCCCCTGCTGGCGCTCGTTACGTTGTACGGCGGCGACGCACACGAAGCGCGCCGGTTGCTAAGCGAGAGTCTGCGCCTCTGCCTCGAGCTGAAAGACAGTTCTTTCCTGGCGCGAGTTTGCGCCTTTCTGGCCGAGGTAGACTTGGGGGAAGAGAACCTGGAGGGGGCCGAAGCCTGGTTGGTGCGCAGCCTGGTCTATCACGCCGATCCGCACAAGATCGTCATCGACCAGGTACAACGGCTCTTTGTTGCCGCCCGCCTGGCGACCGCACAACAGCGCTATGTACGTGCCGCCACCCTCTTTGGACTGGCTGGCCAGGTACACAGCACGATTCACGATGTGATTGCCGGGCCGATGCGTGCCCTGGCCGACGAGGCGCTGGCGACCGTACGGGCAGCACTTGACCCGGCGGAGTTTGCCGCAGCGTTCACGCTGGCCAGCAATTGTCGCTCGCAGAGGCATTCGCGACGATCCTGGCGCCGGCTCATATGATGCCCGGTACACCCTCTTCCTAAACAATGGCAACGATGAAAAGGCGGCGGAACGGATACAGTGTGCGGCCGTTCACCCGCCTGGGATAGGCTTCGTGCAGACGCTGTGCATATGCCACGAGGAAGAACTCGCGTTCTGCATCCTCCAAACCATTGAGGATCGGTCGCAGCCCTGTACCGTTAACCCATTCGAGCACGGGATCATCCCCTTCCAGTACCTGCAGATACTCAGTTTCCCAGATGTCGAGGCTGCTAGTTTGATCCACCAGAAGGTCATAATAGAAAGCCGCATCCTCAACCCACCTGCGCGCCACAACCTGGCGGAGTTGCTCTGTCCCCAAAGCACTTCCGCCTGGACCACCGCTTGCCAACGTTGCGCGCATGAGTCGGTGCGAAGGTGCGTCGAAGCTTAACGGCATCTGCACTGCAAGACAGCCGCCGGCCTGCAAAGACCCGGCAAGGCGCGGAAAGAGTTCGTCATGCCCTGGCACCCAGTGCAGCGTCGCATTCGAGTAAATCAGATCGGGCGGTTCTGCTGGTGCCCAGGTGGCGATATCCCCTTCGATCCACCGGATGCGGCTGGGTTCCGATGCGGCTTCTTGCAGCATCTCCGGCGAGTTGTCGAGCCCATAGATCGTGGCAGCAGGCCACTGCTCGGCCAGCAGGCGAGTTATCCCGCCCGGTCCACACCCCAGGTCATAGATCGTCTGGGGCGAGGCCAGCGGCACTCGGTTCAACAGTTCGAGTGCGGGCCGCAGCCGGTGGTCGGCGAACTTGAGGTACTGCGACGGATTCCAACTTGTCCCGGCGATCTGCCCCTGGTGAGCCTGCAAAGCCATGCTGCCTCCTTGTACCGCCTGTGTGTCTACTTGTATTTACGGCAGATTATCACACACGGTGTAAGGAACAGAACAGCAACGGCTTGGCCATGAATCTCGGGGGAGAGCCATGGCTAAGCCGCTGCTACCCTTCGCAAGCCGTTAGTTGCCGACCGTGAGATTGTAGGTAATGTCGAGTGCGAAGCCCCCGTAGGGCGAGGTGAGGGCACCGCCATAGCGGATGGTGTGGTTGCCTACTGCCAGCGGGTGCAGCATCACGTAGTAGCCCTTTGCCAGCGATTCACCGGCGCCCGGCGCCACGCCCAACACGTTGTCTGCCGGCACTGTGAACGGGAATAGCGGCGACTCGCTTGCGTAGCCAGGCAGATTCTCGACCCGCACGCCGTCGATTTCGACAAAGGCACTGCCAAGGTCAAACGGCTCCAAGCATGCGCGCAGTTCGGCTTCATTGCCGCCGTAGAATGGAGTGCCTGCCTCCAGCGTCGAGCATTCGACATTAATGAGCGGGAAGAACAGCGCCTTGCCGGCGGGCACCGTGCAGTCACGCTCGGCAATGCCCGACTCGTTGAAGACACCGGTCAGGAACCACACTTGCCCGCTCTGCCCGTTGGCGCCGTTGGCGCAGGAGCCGTCCACGTCGAAAAATGGGTTCTGTTCGGCGGGCAAGGCTAGCGCCCACTGCCACCACCTGGCATTCCATTCGGCATAGGAACTTCCGTACGGACGGGCATTGGGGGGTATGGCGCCGGGGAGGGTACTTTGCGCCCTGGCGGGTGCGACCGATCCGGCCAACATTGCCACGACCAGGCAGGCGACTGCTGCGATGACTCGACGCCGGGATGTCAGGGCTTTGTTGCAGATTTATTAAGTTTTTATATACTGACTCGAAAACTACCCTACCATATGCAAATCACAAACAACAATAGATACTAATTACCAAACGTTGCCTGAACATTCTTCTCTTATCATTTACCAAATATCCTATCTCCGAATATTATTCCCTACACCTCTCTTCCAAATAAGATGAAAAGGCGGCGGAACGGATACAGTGTGCAGCCGTTCACCCGCCTGGGATAGGCTTCGTGCAGACGCTGTGCATATGCCACGAGGAAGAGCTCGCGTTCTGCATCGTCCAAACCGTTGAGGATCGGTCGCAGCCCTGTACCCTTGACCCACTCGAGCACAGGATCGTCCCCTTCCAGCACCTGCAGGTACTCGGTTTCCCAAATGTCGAGGCTGGTGGTTTGACCCGCCAGAAGGTCATAATAGAAAGCCGCATCCTCAACCCACCTGCGCGCCACAACCTGGCGCAGCTCCTCTGTACCCAACGCGCTGCCGTTGGGACCACCACTCAGTAATGTCTCACGCATGAGCCGGTGCGAAGGCGCGTCGAAGCTTAACGGCATCTGGACCGCAAGACAGCCGCCGGCCTGCAAAAACCCGGCCAGGCGCGGAAAGAGTTCGTCATGACCTGGCACCCAGTGCAGCGTCGCATTCGAGTAGACCAGTTCGGGCGGTTCTGCTGGTGCCCAGGTGGCGATATCCCCTTCGATCCACTGGATGCGGCTGGGTTCCGCCGCGGCTTCTTGCAGCATCTCCGGCGAGTTGTCGAGCCCGTAGATCGTGGCAGCAGGCCACTGCTCGGCCAGCAGGCGCGTTATCCCGCCCGGCCCACAGCCCAGATCATAGATTGTCGCGGGCGATGCCAGCGGCACCCGGTTCAACAGTTCGAGTGCGGGCCGCAGCCGGTGGTCGGCGAACTTGAGGTACTGGGACGGATTCCAACTTGTCCCGGCGATGGGTCCTTGGTGAGCTTGAAAAGCCATGCTGCCTCCTTGTACCGCATGTGTGTCTACTTGTATTTACGGCAGATTATCACACACGGTGTAAGGAACAGAACAGCAACGGCGTGGCCATGAATCTCGGGGGAGAACCATGGCTGGGCCGCTGCTGTCCTTGGCAAGCTTCTAGTTGCCGACCGTGAGATTGTAGGTAATGTCGAGTGCGAAGCCCCCGTAGGGCGAGGTGAGGGCACCGCCATAGCGGATGGTGTGGTTGCCTACTGCCAACGGGTGCAGCATCACGTAGTAGCCCTTTGCCACCGATTCACCGGTGCCCGGCACCACGCCCAACACGTTGTCCGCCGGCGCCGTGAACGAGAACAGCGGCGATTCGCTTTGGTAGCCAGACAGATTCTCAACCCGCACGCCGTCGACTTCGACAAACGCACTGCCAAGGTCAAAGGGCTGCAGGCATGCGCGCAGCTCAGCTTCGTTGCCGCCGTAGAATGGAGTGTCTACCTCCAGCGTCGAGCATTCGACATTGATGAGCGGGAAGAACAGCGCCTTGCCAGCCGGTACCGTGCAGTTACGTTGGGCAACGCCCGACTCGTTGAAGACACCAGTCAGGAACCACACTTGTCCACCCTGCCCGTTGGCGCCGTTGGCGCAGGACCCGTCCACGTCGAAAAATGGGTTCTGTTCGGCGGGCAAGGCTAGCGCCCACTGCCACCACCTGGCATTCCACTCGGCGTAGGAACTCCCATACGGACGGGCCTTAGGGGGTATGGCGCCGGGGAGGGTACTTTGCGCCCTGGCGGGTGCGACCGATCCGGCCAACATTACCACGACCAGGCAGGCGACTGCTGCGATGACTCGACGCCGGGACGCAGGGCTTTGTTGCATGGCTAGAGCTCCTTTTTTAAGTTCTGCTACTGGAAACCTGGGAAGCGCGGCTAACGTAACCTCAGCTAATGGTATAGCACGGCACACCCGTTGGCGGGAAGCCACTTTGCGATATAATAGTGATACAAAAGTGATACTACGCTCGTGAAGTCAAAATAACCTATCACTAACCGCCTTGACACCAAGCAGAATGGACGCTCATGATGACGGATGCGCTTACCTTCGGGCGCTGGCTCAAAGTACGGCGAAGAGGGCTGGGGCTGACCCAGAAGGAACTGGCGCACCGCGTGGGGTATGCCCTGGTAACCCTGCGCAAGGTGGAAGCCGACGAGCTGCGCCCTTCCTCGCAGATGGCGACGAAGCTAGCCACAGCGCTACAGCTTGCGCCCGACGAACAAGCCCAGTTTGTGCGCTTTGCCCGCGACGAAGCGCACTGGGACGATCTCACGCTGCCTGACCGTATCTCCTCGCCGCCCATTCCCCCTGCACATCTGACGGAGCAAGCGGCCCCTGGCCTGGACGACATACAAGCACAGCCTGCCCTGGCTGCTATTGACCGCTCCAAGCCAAAACACAACCTGCCGGCGCTAACCACGAGCGCTATTCGGCAGAGACGAGGAACTTGCCGAACTGGCGCAGCTGCTGGCAGACCCGGGCACGCGGCTGGTCACAATCCTCAGCGCCGGTGGCATGGGCAAGACCAGCCTGGCCATCGCGTCGGCCTGGCAGCAAGTGGAGCGGTTCGCCGACGGCGTCTGCTGGGTGCCGCTGGCGCCGCTGACGCAGTCTAAGGATCTGGTGTTGGCAATCGCGACCGCCCTTGGTTTGCAGCTGCAGGGCGAGCGCACTCCCGAACAGCAAGTGGGCGACTTTCTGCGAGCTAGACATCTGCTGCTGGTGCTGGACAACTTCGAACATCTGCTGGAGGGTGTGCCGCTCGTCGGGGAGCTGCTCGCCAGGGCGCCGCAGCTGTGGATCCTGGCCACCTCGCGCCAGCGGCTAAAGCTCAGCAGTGAGACCGTGATTTTCCTGGATGGGCTGCGCTCGCCTGCGGAGCCCAGTGCCGATGCGCGTGATTACCCGGCCGTGCAGATGTTCATGCTGCACAGCCACCGCGTGCGCCCTCACTATGAGCCGGATGTACAAGACGTGGCGGGGATCGCTGCGGTGTGCCGCCTGCTGCACGGAATGCCGCTTGGCATTCTACTCGCCGCGGCTTGGACACGCGTCATCTCGCCGGCGCAGATTGCCGAGGAGATCGGGAGGGACCTGGGCTTTTTGCAGACCGACATGCCGGACGTGCCGGCGCGGCAGCGCAGCCTGCGCGCGATCTTCCTGCACACGTGGAGCCGGTTGAGCACTGCCGAGCGCAACGCGTTTATGCGCCTGTCGGTGTTCCGCGGCGGCGCGACAGTAGATTCGGCAAGGCACGTGGCAGGCGCAACCGTGGAGATACTTGCCGCCTTGATCGACAACGCATTGCTGCGGCGCCAGCCCAACGGCCGCTATGAGATCCACGAGCTGCTCCGCCAGTTTGCACAGGAGCAGCTGGATCAGGACCAACAGGCGTCGCAGGCTATACGCGACGCGCACAGCACCTACTTCAGCGGCTTTCTGGCAGAGAGGGAAAGGACGATCACCTGCGCGGGACAGCGCCGGGCGATTCAGGAGGTCACCGCCGAACTGGACAATATCCGCGCGGCATGGACGTGGGCAGCCGAGCGGCGGCACAGCAGCCTTCTCAGGGATGCGGCTTCCACCCTGACCCAGTACTGCGACTGGCAAGGCCGTTACCACGAAGGGGTAAAGCTGTGCGAACAGGCAATCGACCGGCTGTTGCCGTCGGGCAGCGGGAGCGAACAGGAGACAGCGCTGGCAGTTCTGTTTTCGGCCGCAGGCTGGCTGTATATCCGCCTGGGCAAGTACGCGCATGCGCGCCAGGCCTTTACGCAGAGTATCAGCATTTACAGCGCGTCGGGCGCTGCGCGGCCCCCAGGCCATGTGGGCGAGCCGATCCTGGGCCTGGCGTTGTTGGCCGATGTGATGGGCGACTATGCGGGCGCCGTCGAACTGGCTCACCAAGCGCAGGCAGCTGCCGTGGCAAGTGGAGACAAATACAACCAACAGCTATCCTACTATGTACTGGCTAGCACCAGCTATGCGCAAGGCGATTACACCGCTGCCCGTCGCCAGGCCGAACAGGCATATGGAATAGCCGCCGCGATCGACACGCACCCGATGATGGCCTATATAGCGATCATCCTGGGCAATGTTGCCCGCGCCTGCGGCGACTATCAGGAAGCCCGGCAGCACTATGCACAAAGCTATGCGCTTCAGGGCGAACTCGGCAACCCTGAAGGTATGGCGATCGCGCAGCTGAGCCTGGCTGGGCTGGCGGCAGATCGCCGCAACTACCAGGAGGCGGAGCGGCTGTTCGACGACAGCTATGAGCTGTATCGTGACATCAACGACCCAGGCGGCCAGGTGCGGGCGCTGATCGGGTTGGGCGACATCGCCCAGGCGCAAGGCGACCGCGCGCGGCAGGCAGCTATTTCTGCACGGGACTTGAGCTTGCCATTGCCATCGGCTCGCTGCCCCTGCTGCTCCTGCAGTTGACTCCCATCGGCGAGCTGCTGGCGTCAGCAGGCGAGCCAGACTTAGCCACCGATGCATGGACACTTGTCATACACCACACGGCCAGCGATCGGGCGATGCAGGAGCGGGCACAGGCGAATCTCCGCCGCGCGACGGGGCGCGCCAGGCCGGCGCTGGCGGCACATGCCAACGGGGAGGCAGGCAGCGATCCCTTTGCCATGGCCGCCCTGCTGCACGGCAAGCTGGCGCAACTACCCCATACGCCTGCACACTATGCCGCCATACCCTCACGCCCGCCGGTCACAGCCACGTTGATTGAGCCCTTGTCCGACCGCGAGCTCGAAATTGTGCGTTTGATGGCTTCCGGCATGACTAACCAGCAGATTGCCGACCGGCTGCATGTCGTCGTCGGTACGGTAAAAGTGCACAACCACCATATCTTTGGCAAGCTTGGCGTCTCCAATCGCGTGCAGGCGTTGGCACGAGCACGCGAACTGAACCTCCTAGCGTGAACCTATCTTCAAAATATATCTTTAGATAGGTGACGCAGCGCGCCTTTGCCGCTATTGTGCCCATGTCGCCATGCTCGTGGTCGACTGTGTGACATGAGTGAGCAACCGCCGAGTAGACACTAAGGAGACACAAGGGAGGACTTTATGGGACGACGTATGCAGAAACTTGTGGCCGCGCCGGCGGCGATCACGGCCTTGATCCTGTTGGCGGCCTGCCGGCCGGTCACCGCTTCGGCCATACCGGTCGCGCAGGCGGCGGCGGAAACGCAGGCGGGTGTCTTGCCCACGGACCCAGTGGAAGCGCAAATTGCCAATGCCATGAGTGCGGCGCCGCTGGCCGTGTCCAAAGATGCCACGATCCTGGGCTTCCCAACGGAAGGCACGGAGATGGTGGTGCTGCGCGAGGGGACCAGCGACTGGACCTGTTTTGCCGACTGGCCGGCATCGCCTGCCAATGACCCGCAATGCAATGACCCTGTCTGGACGGCGTGGACGGAGGCGTTCTTGGCCGGTGAGGAGCCGAATGTGACCCAGCCCGGTATCGCGTACATGCTGCAAGGTGGCGACGACACCAGCAACACCGATCCCTTTGCGCCTGTCCCGGCCGAGGGCCAGGCGTGGGTGTCCACGCCATCCCACCTGATGCTGCTCCTGCCGGGCGGCTTTGACGCAAGCCAGTTCACGACCGACCATGCGTCGGGGCTGCCGTATATCATGTGGGATGGAACTCCCTATGAGCACCTGATGGTCCCCGTAGCGGATATGGACATGAAAGATATGGCGATGAAATAGCCTGGCGGTACGCCAAGGCTGAATATGTCACTCGGATTCATCGTTGGGCGAAAAAGGAGCTGGTATGTCCGCTGTTATGAAAGCCCCTGGGTCTCCTGTGCCGGGAATCCAGCAGTTACGCAGTATCTTTTCCGGGGCACTGATCGGACCGGGCGATGCGGAGTATGACGCTGCACGCACCGTCTGGAATGGGATGATCGACAGGTATCCGGCCCTCATCGCCCGCTGCCAGAGTGTTGCCGACGTCGTCGCCGCGGTCAACTTTGCGCGCGAACAGCAGCTAGTGATCGCCGTGCGCGGCGGCGGCCATAATGTAGCGGGCTATGCCACTTGCGACGGTGGCATCGTCATCGATTTGTCGCTGATGAAAGACATTCAGCGTCGACCCTGCCGGACGCAGAGCGCATGCCCAGGGCGGCTGCACGTGGGGCGACCTGGATGCCGTTACGCAAGTCTACGGCCTGGCCACACCGGGCGGCGTGTTCTCCGAAACCGGCATCGCCGGCCTAACGCTGGGCGGCGGTTACGGCTGGCTGCGCAGCAAGTATGGCCTGAGTTGTGACAATCTGGTCGCAGCCGAGGTCGTGACGGCCGATGGCCGCGTCGTCCACGCCGACGAGAGTGAGAATCCTGAGTTGCTGTGGGGACTGCGCGGTGGGGGCGGCAATTTCGGCGTCGTCACCACCTTCACCTATCGGCTGCATCCGGTAGGGCCGGACGTCATGCTTGCCTTTGTCATTCACGACGGCACGGGCGAGAAGATGAAGCAGGGGCTGCAGTTCTATCGCCAGTTTTGCGCCACTGTGCCGGATGAGGCCAGCACGATCGCCGTATGCGGCCAGGTGCCGCCCGAACCTGCCTATCCTGCCGAGCTGCACCTGCACCCGTTCCTGCTGTTCGGCGGACTCTATGCCGGCGACCCGCAGGAGGGGCAGCGGGTGCTGCAGCCGCTGCGCGACTTTGGCGCGCCCCTCTTGGACTTTAGCGGCGTGCGGCCCTACGTGGAAGCACAGCGGGCGTGGGATGCCGACTATCCGGTGGGCAGACGCTACTACTGGAAGTCGGCGAACGTGATGAGCCTGGACGATGATGTTATCGCGTGCATTGCCGAACACGCCCACCGGCAGCCGTCGCCCTTCAGCACGATCGACGTCTGGCACATCGGCGGTGCGGTCAAACGAGCCGGCCCCGAGCAAAGCGCCTTCAACGGGCGCCATGCGGCCTTTCTGGTCAGCCCGGAGGCGGGTTGGGAGCACCGCGAGGAAGACCAGGCCAATATTGACTGGGTGCGTGCGTGCGTTGCCGACATGGCTCCGTTCTCAGATGGCAGCCGCTATCTGAACTTCGCCGGCTTCTATGAGGAAGGCGACGAAATGATGCAGAAGAGCTTTGGCGCGCAATATCAACGCCTGGCCCGGCTCAAGGCAGAGTACGACCCAACCAACTTGTTTGGGCTGAACCAGAACATCAAGCCGACGGCCGGCACAATGGCAACCCCATTGGTGGACCACGGCGATCACCATTCCAGGCGCGGAGCGGTGCTGATCGAGTGTCAACACAAGGAGCGACAAAACATGAATCTGCCTGGTTTACCAATGCCCTCCGGCCATCAAGCCGTCCTCGATCGCTTTGTCGCTGCATGCCAGGCGGACGAGCGGGTCGTGGCCGCCTTTCTCGCCGGGTCCTATGCCCGCGGCGACGCCGATGCCTGCTCCGACCTGGATCTGTATTTGATCGCTACGGATGAGGCGCATGCGGCATTTATCGCCCACAAGACAGACTTTATCCGGCGCCTGGGCGAGCCACTCTTTCTGGAAGACTTTGGCAGGCCGAACGCCGCCTTATTCATCCTCGCCGACGGTACCGAAGCCGAACTGTGGATGGGGCGTGCGGGCCAATTCCACGACATCCATGGCGGTGAGTACCAGGTCCTGCTCGACAAAGAAGGCATCCTTGCCGGCGCCGTTTTCCCCTCGCACACAGCGGAACGCGACGAACAAGTCGCGGCATTGCGCCGGCTGATTACGGAATTCTGGCATGATATGTCGCATTTCATCACGGCGCTGGCACGCGGCCAACACTGGTGGGCACACGGCCAGCTCGAAGCGCTGCGGAGCATGTGCGTGCAGCTGGCGCGCCTGCACCACAATTTCGCTGACCCTTACGCCGGCAAGGAACCATATTTCAAGCTGGAGCAAGCGTTGCCCATCGCTCAAGTGTCCGCTTTGCAGACCACCTTTTGCCCGCTGGAGGCAGACGCCATGCTCCAGGCAGCTCTCACCATTCTGCACTTCTACCAGGAATTGGCGCCGCGCCTGGCGCAAGCCCACGGCATCTCCTACCCGGCCGCGCTTGAGCAGGTGCTGGTGGTGCGGCTGGATAAGGTGCGCGCTTCCCTGCGCGCGGATCAAAGTGAGGAATCAGCGCTTGCCTAGAGTTCATCCTGAAAGACGCCAAGGCACTGCTCGAAGCATTGGCATATACCAGACAATAACAGAATAACTGCTGCGTGCACCATGCCGCTCCATTGTTACGCCGGCAGCCTTGGCCGAAAGTGGAGGCGCGGGCGCTATGCTTCCTCCAGGAGCGCCTCCAGCAGATCCTCTACCGTCTGCCACATATCACGGTTTTGTCCCCGCTGCTGCGCTGACAAAACCACCCCTAATGGCAGCGACCCAGCTGCTGCGGCCACGTGCCTGCCGGCTACGTCCTCGAACCAGGGCGAGTTGGCGACGTACTGCGTACATGACGCCAGGGCATACAGCTCTATCGCCGTTTCTATCCGCCCGCGACTGAGAGAATACAGCGCCGCCAATGGTAGGGAGCGAATGGCTGTTAGCCAGAGCCGGCCATCCAACGACATCTGCAGCGTTTCGATAAGGCAACGGCGGATCTCATGGCTTTGCCCCGGAACGTACGCAGCATATCCTTCGCTCGCTAAAACATCGGCTAGCCTGCCCAGAATTTGTAGCCGCCGATGGGTCTCGGTGGATCTTTTCAGCAGCTGGCCGGCCTCGGCATATTGTCCTTGCGCTAGCTTGATGTCGCCTAACCGCCACAAAGCAAAACTTGCCAACGCAGGATCTCCTATTTCTTCAGCCGCCTCGAGGCCACGCAGCCCTTGCTCATATGCGCTGTCGTACCAGCCCAATGCTAGTTGTATATTCGTAGTCAGACTTAGTGCACGGGCTAGCCATGGCCGATGGCCCAAAGCTTGACAAAGCAGCATACCCTCACCGGCGATCTCGCACGCTTCAGTGTACTTACCACAAATCACCAGTCCATGTGCCAAGGCATGCATGCTTTCTAACGTCTCGATGGCGCCGGGCATCTCTCGCGCAATGGCCAGGCTCTGTCTCAGGATAGACTCGCCGCGTGCAAGCTGACCGCGCAGCACAGCGCTGAAACCGATGATTTTTAAGACGCCTAGGGTGCTGCGCCGATCGCCAAGTTCCTGGTACAGCCGCAGACTCTCTTCCAAGAGTTCCTGGCCAATGGCGTCAGACCCCGGCGCATTTGCCAGCCGGTTCCCAAGCAAGCAGCATGCCTGGGCTGTACGCCAAGGATCGCCAATCGACTTGGCTAGCGCCAGGCCGTGTTCGAACTGCCTCTTGCCCTCCGCATAATCTACCGAGATTTCTCCTAAGTTGAGCACGGTCGCCGCTTGCTCCGTGCGCACATCCTGGTCTGCCAGGTTTGGACTGTTGAGGAGTTCCAGGCCACGTTGTGCTAGCTGCATACCGGCCAGATGTTGGCCTAAGTAGCGGCTGAACCGCGCCTGCCAGCGCAGAAGTTTTGTCGTCAGTTGCAGACCAGTGATCGAAGCAGTTCGGGCGACGCGCTGCACTGCCTCGCGACAGGTGGCCTCGCCTTCCTGGTAATATCCGCGCCATTCGTAAAACAGCCCCAGCCCGCCCAGCGCCTGATCCAGGCGCTCGTGCAGCTGTTCCTCAACCGCCCACTGCCAGGCGACGCGCATATTCCCCGAGTCTGCCTCGATCGCGGCGAGCGCCTCCAGCTGGCGACGGCCCTTCAGTTCTTCCCCGCGCCGGCCGAGCAAGGCCAGGTAATAGGCACAGTGGCGCAGCCGGGTCACCCGCTCATCTGCTGGCAACTGGCTGAGTTCATGCCCCGCGAACTGGCGCATAAGCTCGTGGACTTCATAGCGCACGGCCGTTGCTCCTTGATCTGCCGGAACTGCGGCCAGGAAGTGCTTGCTAGCCAGGCCGAGCAATTGTGGCAGTTCCGCTCCGGCGACAGCTGCCGCCGCTTCGCGTGTAAAGCCACCCCGAAAGACAGAAATGCGCCGAAACGAAGCCTGTTCGGCGCCTGTCAGCAGGCACCAGGACTGGCGAAAGACGATCTCAAGACTCTGGTGGCGTGCGGGCAGCCCGTCGCCTGTCGCCTGGAGAAACTGAAAGTTACGTTCGATCTCGCATGCGATCTCACGCGGGCTGAGGATCTGCGTCCAGGTCGCGGCCAGGAGGATGCCGAGCGGCATGCCGCGCAGGAGCGCACAGATGTGGGCAATGTCATTCAGGTCGGTATGGCCGGATGGGCGCACAAAATCAGGGCGCAAGCGCCGCACACTTTGCATGAATAAGGCGATGGCGGCATGCGATGCTTCGCTGACTGTCTCGCCTGTGCCCTGCGCCGTCTGCGCGTCGGGAAAGGCCAGGCCGTCGAGGGGGAAAAGCTGTTCGCCGTGGATCTGCAGCCTGATGCGCGAGGTAGCCAGGATCTTGAGCCGGGGTGCGGCCGCCAGCATGCGCGCTAGCAAGCCTCTGCCGGCCAGCAGATGTTCGCAATTGTCCAGCACCAGCAACAACTGCTTGTCTTGGAGATAGTCCAGCAGCTGTTGGTCAGGCGGTGCGGACCCATAGAACTGAAAGCCAAGGGCCTCGGCGACGGCTGTCACCATTTCATCTGCAGATATCAGCGGCGCGAGCGAAACTACAGTGGCGCCGTCGGCAAACTCCTCGCTTAGTTCGTCGGCCACGGCCAACGCCAGATGCGTCTTGCCCATCCCGCCCGGCCCTACAATGGTAACCAGGCGCTGTCTGGGATGGGACAGCAAGGCGGCAAGCTGCGTGGCCTCCGTCGTGCGTCCGACGAGCGGGGTAAGCGGAAGGGGAAGATGCCGGGAGGTTGCATGCTTCCGCGCTGCCCTGCCGGCACCGGCCAGCTCGCCCAGGCGGATGCGGTCTGCCAGGGAGACTGTCTCTTCACTGGGTTCGAGCCCAAGTTCCGTGCTGAGAATCCGCCGGCAGGCTTCGAAATACTTGAGCGCGTCGCTGCGCCGGCCGCTCTGTGCCAGAATGCGCATAACTTGCTGGTGGGCCTGTTCTTGCCAAGGTTCCAGCGCTGCCCAGCGTTCCGCATGCGCTAACGCCTGCGCGAGGGTGCCCTGCTCGAGCCAATGGCTAGCCAACTGCTGGAGCGCGGCAGCAACCTGCCGGCCGAAGTACTCGCGCTTGAGCAGCATCCATTCTTCGAACGGGGGGCTGTCTGAGAGCGAGAAGCCGGCCATAAAAGGGCCTTGCACCTTGGCGACGGCAGCCTCAAGTTCATCGATTAGCTGGTCGTTGCACGCGCCGGCGGTCCGCAGCCGGTCAAAGACGGCGACGTCTATGTGATAGTCGCTGGCCCGGTTGAATTGCAGCGTCTCCGCTACGATTGCCAGAAAAGACGGGGCGGCATGCCGGTCGTCGAGCACGCTGCGCACGTTGGCCAGCACGCTGCGCAAGTTGGCGCGTGCCGAGGCCTCAGGGTAGTCGGGCCACAGCAGACATGCCAGCTCCTCGCGGCTGTGCGGCCTGCCCGCTTCCACAGCCAGATATGCCAGCAGAGCCTGTGCCTTCTTGGAGGTGAAACCGGAGACAGCTGTGCCATCCAGCGTCACGACCAATGGACCGAACAAGGAAATCACTAGGCGAGGCATGTTGCAGTTTGGTCTTTTCGGCTCCCGGTATCTCAATCATGGGCCGTGCGGGCACAGCGGCAATGTAGCACACATGGCGCTTGCCGCCAAGTGCCCTACAAAGTTCGCCGCGTACCCACCGCGCTTTCACCGCGCCTTCATTACGTTTTCGCTGCGTTTTCGCTGCGGCGGGCTGGTAGCCTATGGCCAACACCAGGAGCGGCCAGCAAACGGCGGCGGCATAACCTTCCGGCGGATGAGCACGATGGGCAGAGACCAGCCACATTACCAAGCATACCTGCTGCGCCTGTGGCAGGTGCGAGTAGCGGGCACATTGGTTTGGCGTGCCTCGCTTGAGGATGCACGGACCAGCAGCCGGCTCGGCTTCGACAGTATGGATGCCCTCTGCCGCTATCTGCAGCGCCACGGTGATGCACCGCCCGCCAGGGGCGACAGGATAGAGGTGGATTGCGAATAAGTGTTATGGGGTGTGCGTGAGCAAAAGGAGAAGGAATGATGTACCGACAACGAGTAAAGCCGAAGAGAAGTTTGGTCATGCTGCCGGTCATGCTGCTGATGGCGCTGCTGGCAAGCGCGTGCCGGCCGGTCGTGGCCCCGCCGGCGCCAGCAGTGAGTGCGCAAGTCGCAGAGGATGGTAGTTCGCAAAATGCTATGAAGTTTGAGGCAATTGATGTAGCCTGCCCTGATGGGAACATCGTCCTATCTGAATCTCCCCTGCTGGCAGGTCGCAGCGAGCTAGAGGTTGCCCAGACAGCTGGCGAGCCGTACTTTACGGTCAACGTGACATTTCGTCCTACAGCCTATCCCGGCGCGACGTGGGCTGCACCCGGACAGGGATTCGACACGGCGGACGGCAAGTTTATTCTGTTCCACAGTGGTGGCGGCACCGGTAACCTGGAGGGTAGTCGCATTATCATGATTGCGACTCCGGCGGAAGATGTAGACAAACTGCCATGCGAGCCAGTTGGGCCGGTGGCCAGGCTGCAAGGTGTGATCCTATCGGACCTGGCAGAACCAGGTTCCGGCATTACGGCAACTGAGTTCACGGACCTTGATGTCGCCTGTCCTGACGGCAACGTCGTAATATCCCACGAACCCATGAGTGCCGGGCATAGTGAAGTCGAAGTGATTCAAGAGCCGGACGAGCCGTATTTTTCCGTGAATTTGACTCAATATCCGGATGCGTTTCCAGGCGCATCCTGGGTTGCTCCTGGCCAGGGCGTACAAACTCCTGACGGTGGGTTCTTTGTGATTCACCAAGGCTACGGCACCGGTGACTTTGAGGGCGACAAAATCATCTATACCGTATCACCTGTCGAGGGACTCGCAGACCTCCCCTGTGAACCCAATGGGCCGGTAGTCAAAAGTGAAGGAGTTATCATTCGCGGGGCATTCGCCCAGGAATGACCAGGTGACTGGGCCCTTCGCCGTGGTGAATCGTCACACGTTTCTGTACCACTCCTACCTATGCTTCTAGTCGCCAACGCCCGGCATCCCCTGACCGGGCGTTGGCAATTTCCTCTTGGATGTCCCACCTCTTGGAAGCCCAACTATAGTCCAAAATCGGTGATACGCATGGTCACAAAAAGCGTGCGTGTCACGATTTTGGTCTTGGGGGCACGGATCTCTCGTTCAGTCCGCACGCGGCGTGCGGACTGAACGAGAACAAAAACGTGAACCACACCCCTCCCAAGACCTCCCAAAAAACGCGCTTGACAACGCGCGATAACTAAAGTAAATTATCGATAATCGACAGTTGGCCCCGCTTTGCTTGACCTGAGACCGATGCCGATGACACGCGTGACGCCAATCGCAAGCAAACACTCCCGCCTGGTCGACGAAGTGGTGCGCAGCCTCTCAAGCACCATTCTGGCCGGTGACCTGCGGCCGGGGGATCGGCTGACCGTGATCCCACTGGCACAGGAGTTTGGCGTCAGCCAGTCGACGATGCGCGAGGCGCTGCTGATGCTGGAACAGCGTGGGCTGGTCAAGACGAATCCCCGGCGCGGCGCTTTTGTCACACGCCTCTCCGAGCAGGAGGCGGTGGAACTGTGCCGGATGCGCGCCTTATTGGAGGCGTATGCGATCACAATCACCGGGGGCGACATCGCCGAAAACACGCTCGCCGCCCTGCGACGACAGGTCGCCGCCATGGACCTGTGCATCCTCCCGCGCGACCTACCGCAACTCATCCAATATGACCTGGCATTTCACCAACTGATTGCTACGCTCAGCAAATCGGAAACACTGCTGGATATCTGGTCAAAGCTCAGCGGCCGCATCGGCGCCCTAATTCTGCGCAGCATGGAAGAAAAACAGCTCAATCGCGAGCTTTTGGTTCGCTATCACGCCGAAGTTGTCACGGCCATGGCAACCCGCGATGTCGAAATCGGGCGGCGCGCCATCATCCAACATTACATCCGCAGCCAACACGACGAACAGGCGCAGACTGCTGCGCTCGCTACGGCGGCACAGGCGGTGGCTACAGACGTAAGGGCATGAGGTCCGGCGGCAACAACCCTTGCCGCTTCGGCGCAAGTTCTCACCGCCGGACCTCGTGCCCCTACAAGATATCGATCCTTCAACCATTGGCACGAAGACAGGGGCACACCATGCAGGAAAGCAAATTACGCATTGCAGTCCTTGGCGCCGGCGCCTGGGCCAACTTCGCCCATATTCCCGGCTGGCAGCGCGACGAACGCTGTGAGGTGGTCGCGATCTGCGACCCGATCGGCGACCGTGCCCGCGAATTCGCGGCCAAATTCAACATTCCGCACGCCGTGACCGACTGGCAGCAGATCGTGGGCGACCCGGCGATCGACGTGATCGACGTGTGTACGCCTTCTGCTACCCACTTTCAGCTGGCGTGGGCGGGGCTGGAGACGAATAAGCATGTCCTATGCGAGAAGCCGGTGGCATATGACTATCGCGAGACAAGGCGGGCGGCGGCGCTGGCCCGGTCCAAGGGTCTGAAGACAAAACTTGGCTTTACCTTTCGCTACAGCCCCGGGGTGCAGTATGCCAAGTCGCTGATCGACGAAGGCTTCACGGGGCGGCCGCTGATCTTCAACGGGTACGAGCAAAACTCGCAGTGGCTCGATCCGATGACACCGCTGCGCCAGGTGGATATCAACGCCGACCAGTCGGTCATCCAGACCTCCTCGCTCGAAGGCTACGGTGCGCCGGTGATCGACATCAGCCATTGGTGGGTGGGCGCCGATCTGCAGCGTGTGGTCGGCACGATGCGCAACTTCATCCCCGAACGCATGGTGCGCGAGACCAACCAGGTAATGCGCATGAATATCGACGACGGCGACATCTACATCGGGGAATTTGCCAACGGCGTGCTGACGTCGATCCAGACCAGCTTTGTGACCATCGGCAACTATCCCGGCATCGAGGCCCGTCTCTACGGCGAAAAGGGGGCGATCATCTGCCGCCTGGTCGAGGAATTCGGCGTCGCCGAAACCATCAAGATCGCCACGCCCGATGGTGTGGAATTCAAGCAGATGGAGATTCCGCAGCGCTTCTATCCGCCGGGCGGCCACGCGCGCGAGTCGTGGCGTTCGCTCTTCTATGCTAATCTCATCCGCGACTTTATCGACGAAATCTTGGACGGCGGCGAGCGCAACCAGGGGAACTTTGACGACGGCGCCTGGGTGCAGGAGACGATCAACGCGGTCGAACGGTCGTTCCACGAGGAGCGGTGGGTAAAGCTTCCGCTGGAAGGGGAGGCAGCTTGAACGGCGATTCTCAGTCGAACGGCGAATTCCAGACCTGGCTGGCGCGCTTCTTCGAGTCGTATTACCGCCACCGACCGGTGAACGCAACCTTTATCGGCGAACATCGCTTTGACTCGCTGCTGCCGGACTTTTCGGCGGCCGGCGTCCAAGCAGCCCTGGCGGACGCTGCTGCGCTGCTTAGCGCGGCAGCAGCGATCGACGAAACGGCGCTTTCAGGCGTCGAGCGCATCGACAAGCGGCTGGCCGAGGGCTTTCTGCGCATCCAGCAGTGGGAGTATGGATCTGACCACTTCCAACGCGGCAATCCGTCGCTCTACACGGGTGAAGCGATCTTTAGCGTCGTCGGGCTCTTCCTGACGAACTATGCCCCCTTCGCCAAGCGCGCCACCGCGGCCGCCGAGCGCATGCAAGCGCTCGGCGGGCTGCTCGAACAGGGCAACCAAAACGTACGCCAGGCGCCGTTGGCCTGGACGGAGCGAGCGCTGCGCGAATGCCAGGGCGCCAAGGCGTTCTTCGGGGAAGGGATCGACACCCTCGTCGCAGCAGAACCATCTCTGCAGCCGCAACTACGGTCAGAATTGCGGGCAGCCGCCGACGCAGCCTTGGCGGCCTTTGCGCGCTATGAGCACTATCTGAGCGAGGAACTGACCCAGGCGCCGATCCCTGCGCCGGCATGTGGTGCGGCCGTGCTGGACCTGCTGCTGGCCCAAGGGCACTGTCTGGACCGCTCGGCGGACAAGATCCTGGCCCATGCGCTGGCCAAGATGGACGAAGCCGAAGCCTATTTGGCGCAGCACGCCCCCGAGTTTGGCGCTGCCGACTGGCGGCAGGCGCTGTCCGGGCTTGCGGAGATTCACCCAACGGTGGACGGCTATCTTGGCCGCTATGCCGAGCTGTGGGAAAGCAGCCGCCAACTCGTGCGCGATGCCGATCTGCTGACCTGGCCCGACTTTCCGATCGAGTACACGCCGCAGCCGCGCTGGGCGCGCGCGGCGGCTCCACATCTCTATTTCTTGTTTTACCGGGCACCGGCCGCCTTTAACCGGCCGCCGGTGCATCGCTACCTGGTGACGCCGATCGAGCCCTCCATGCCCGAGGCCGAGCAGCTGCGCCGGCTGCAGGCGACCAACGACAGTGTGATCAAGCTCAACCATGTCGTCCATCATGGCGGCGTGGGCCACCACGTGCAGAACTGGAATGCCTATCATGGCGCATCGCAGATCGGGCGGGTGGCAGCCGTAGATTGCGCCGCGCGCATCGCCATGTTCTGTGGCGGCACGATGGCCGAAGGATGGGCCTGCTATGCCACGCAGTTGATGGCCGAGCAGGGCTTTCTGACCCCGCTGGAGGAATTCGGCGAGGCGCACGCCGACCTGCGCATGGCGGCGCGCGCCGTGGTGGACATACGCCTCCATCGCGGCGAAATCACGCTAGAAGAGGCGGCGCGTTTCTATGCCGAGCGCACGGCGATGAGCAAGGCGGCAGCGCAGGGCGAGGCGGTCAAGAACAGCATGTTCCCGGGCGCGGCGCTCATGTATCTCATGGGGCGCGACTCCATCCTGGAGCTGCGCGCCGATCTGCAGCGGGGGCTTGGCAGCCGCTTCAACTTGAAGCAGTTTCACGATCGTTTTCTGTCTTTTGGCTCGGTTCCCGTCGCGCTGGTGGCCAACATCATGCGGCAGGAAACAGCGGCGTAGGCAACAAGTGGAGGAGGAGGAGGGCTTATGCGTTTTAGCGACAAAGTGGCCATCGTCACAGGCGCCGGCAACGGTATTGGGCTTGGCATCGCCCAGGCCTTTGCCGCGGAAGGCGCGCAGGTCGTCATCGCCGACATCAACGCGACGGCCGGCGCCCTTGCCGCCGCCGAGATCAAGACAGCCGGCGGCCAGGCAGTGTCGGTTCCCACCGACGTGAGCGACGAGGGCCAGGTGGCGGCGATGACCGCCGCAGTGGTGGACCAGTTGGGTCGTATCGACATCCTCGTCAACAATGCAGGTGTGGTGGTGCACAAGCTGCTGGTCGACCTGGAACTGGACGCCTGGCAGCGGCAGCTGGACGTGCAGCTTACCGGGCCGTTTCTCACCATCAAGCACGTGGGGCGCCACATGATCGCGCGTGCAGAACAAGGGCAGGATGGCGGCAAGATCGTCAACATCTCCTCGGTATCGGCGCTGATGGGTCGAGTCAAGGGCGGTCCCCACTGCGCGGCCAAGGGCGGCCTGACCATGCTGACCAAGGTTGCGGCTATGGAATTGGCCGCCTATGGCGTAAACGTCAACGCTGTCGCCCCGGGCCTGATCGACGTGCCATCGCAGCGGGCCGAGGAGAACATTTCTACGGCCTACAAGACTCGCTACCTGCAGGAGGTGCCGCTGCAGCGGATGGGGCAGACCACGGACATTGCCGAGATGGTGCTCTTCCTTTGTTCAAACGCCGCCAACTGGATCACCGGGCAGCTATACCTGGTGGATGGTGGGTTGATGGCGGGCCACTATTCGTTCCAGGGCAATCACGATTTCCAGCTGTTAAGCGGGCATGCGGGCACAACCGAGGGTACAGAAAAGGTGGCGCCGTGAGCGCAGGCTACATCTATGTCGGCAATGCGCGCCTGATCGACGGCAGTGGCGATCGTCCGCCTGCGGCGCCGTACGCGCTGCTGATCGAAGGCGAGCGCATCGTCGCCGTGGCGCCGCAAGCACAGCTGCCGCCGCCACCCGGCGCACAACAGATCGATGGCCGCGGCATGACGCTGATGCCGGGCATGATCGACTGCCACGACCACCTGGCCAACCTGGGGGGCGGCATGGTGGCACGCGCTGCGATCCCGCCCAGCCTGGCGGTTTTCATGGCGGCGGAATCGTTCCGCCAGACGCTGCACGCCGGCATTACGGCGGTACGCGACGCTTCGGGCGTGGACCTGGGCATGAAGATGGCCGTCGAGCGCGGGCTGATTCCCGGCCCGCGGCTCAAGATCAGCGTCAACATCATCTGCCAGTTTGGCGGGCACAACGACCACACGGAGCCCGCCGGCGTCGACTCGACCTACCCCAAGCTGCAGACCATTCCTGACGGCGTTTGTGACGGCGTCGATGCCTGCCGCCACAAGGTGCGCGAGATGGTGCGCGCCGGCGCCGACTGGATCAAGATCGCCACGACCGGCGGCGTCGGCACGCCCACCGGCGGCCCGCTGCTGCGCCAGTTTTCGCTCGAAGAAGTGCGCGCCATCGTCGACGCCGCCCATGCGGCGGGCAAGCCGGTCATGAGCCATGCGTATGGCGGCGACGGCGTCAAGATCTGCCTGGATGCCGGCGTGGACAGCATCGAGCACGGCGCCGCCCTGGACGATGCGCTGATCGAGCAGATGGTGCGCCAGAACACCTGGCTGGTGCCGACCTTTACCGTACTGCGCAAGATCGCCGCCCTGGGCGACCTCGATCCTTGCCCGGTGCCGGCGTATATGCCGGCCAAGGCGCGCAGCCTCATGGCGGCGCAGGCCGAGAGCTTCCCCAAGGTATTGGCAGCGGGCGTCCGCATCGCCATGGGCACCGACCTGGGCAGCTTTGGCCGCGGCGAGAACGCCGGTGAACTCGCCTACATGGTGGCCGGGGGCATGACGCCCATGCAGGCGATCGTCGCCGCCACGCGGCGGGGCGCCGAATGCATGGGGCTGGGCGACCGGGTTGGGGTGCTGCGCCCGGGCATGTTGGCGGACCTGCTGCTGGTCGACGGCGATCCGCTGCAAGATGTGGCGGTCCTGCAGGATGCAGTGCGGCTGCGGCTGGTCATGCAGGGGGGCGTAGTGCACAAGAACTTGCTTGAACTGTCAGTCTAACGTTTTCATTGTTACGTTACCGTGCCGTTGTTCAATCTATTGCTGGAGGCAAGCGTATGAGCACAAAGAGTGAATTCTCCTGGTTGCCGGTTACGACTCTCTCGGACGGGTCTGAGTTGCGCTTGCCGCTACACGTGCTAAAAGGTGCGCAACCAGGCCCAACCCTTGGGCTGACGGCCTTGATCCACGGCGACGAGCCGCTGCCGTCGGTGCCGATCATCCGGCGGGTGCTCGAATCCATCGACCCGGCCGAGCTCTCCGGCACCGTGATGGCGATGCCGGTCTGCAATCCCATGGCCGCCGGCGTGCTGGCGCGCAACTCGCCGCTGGACGGCGCCAATCTGAACGCAGCTTTTGCCGAAACGGGCGAAGATTCGACGATCATGCCAGTGCGCACCGTGTCGGAGCAGATCGCCGGCGTGCTCGTCGAGTCGTTTCTCCCGCACCTTGACTTCCACATCGATTTTCACGCCGGCGACGACGGGCTGGCGGTGCACATGGTCGAGTTTACCGACGACCCCGTCTCGACGGCCATGGCGCGTGCCTTCAACATGCCTATCTTGCTGCGCGACGAGTGGGGCGCCAACCAGTTCTGGGGCGCGTCGGCGCGGCTGGGGGCCAAGGTGATCGTGGCGGAGGTCGGCGGCGGCGGGCTGCTCTATGGCGAATGGTTTGAGCGCGGCGTGCGCGGCGTGTTTAACGTGATGCGCCGGCTGGGCATGCTGTCCGGCGAGGTAGAGAAACCGCCGCGCCAATATGTGGTTAACAACACGCACGGCCATCACCGCAACCTGGTCCTGCTGCGCCAGCGCGAGGGTGGGCTGCTGCTGCCGCACCCCGCGATCAATGCACGGGCTTCGTTTGACGGCGAGCCCCTGGCGGGTGTGCCGTACCTGGCGCAGCTCCTGAACCCCTACGATCTGACGGTACGTGAGACATACGAGACGCCGTTTGCCCGCACCCTGATGCTGGCGGCGGCCGTGGGACCGGCGTGGCGCACGGCGGGTGACACCGTCTACATCCTGGCCGACGCCGACGCAGCAGAGGTGCTGGCATAATTGCACCTGGCAGGCATGAAAGGGGGTGATGCGGGGGAAAGAACTATGCAATGGAAGGATTTACGCAGGGCGCAGTATGCATTGTCGCAGGGTGGCGACAGTACCCGCCAGATTGACCACACGCTGTATAAGGAGAAACCGCATGAGGAATTTCAGGGCTCGACGACTGACCATTTTTCTGGCACTGCTACTCGTTTTTGGTCTCAGCCTGTCTGCTTGCACGGCCCCGGCAGCTGCACCCACCACCGGTGAGGCAACAGCCGGGGGAGCAACTGCAGAGGCAGCCGGTGAGACAGCGGCGGCAGGGCCGATGGGAACCGAGATTGTGGTTGGCATTCCGGCCGGCTTCGACCGCCTGGATCCCAGCGTCACGACATTTTCGCGTGTCGGCAACATCACGCTGCACATGACTGATCCGCTGGTGTGGCAGAGTGAGCCAGGCGTCTTCGTCCCCGGCCTGGCCACGGAGTGGACTGTCAACGAAGATGCGACGGAATATCGCTTCAAGCTGCGTGACGATGTGACCTTCCACGACGGCACGCCGTTCAATGCCGAGGCAGTCAAGTATACCTTTGACCGCATTGTCAATCCCGACACGCAGGCCCAATCGGCCCTCAGCGCCATTGGCCCCTACAAAGAGTCCGAGGTTGTCAACGATCATGAGATTATCGTCCGCTTCAACACCGGCTTCGCACCGTTCCTCGACAGCCTGTCCGGCCCCAACCTGGTGCCCGTCTCGCCGACAGCCCTCGAGCGCGTAGGCAACGAGAATTGGGGCATCACCGAGTTTGTCGGCACTGGCCCGTTCAAGTTTGAGTCCATGGTGCTCAACCAGGAGATCGTCCTCACGCGCAACCCGGACTACAAGTGGGGGCCGGAGTTCTTGGGCCAGTCGGGACCGGCCAACGTCGAAAAGCTGATCTACAAGTTTATAGAAGAACCGTCCACGCGCACGGCCGCGCTGGAAACAGGCGAGATCGACTTCATGGATCAGACACCGGAAATCGACTTCGCCAACCTCGAAGCGAACCCGGACATCGTCACCGTCAAGCTGCCCCAACCTGGCTCCGGCTATTCAATCATGTTCAACCAGCAGAAGTTCCCCACCAGCGAACTGCCGGTGCGCCGTGCAATGCAGCTGGCGATGGACCGCCAGGGCTTTATCGATACGGTGTACAACGGCTTCGGCAAGCCGGCTTGCAGCCCGCTGACCAGCGTGGTCTTCTGCTATGACGCCAGCACCTGCGACATGTATCCCACGAACCTGGACGAAGCCAACAAGACGCTGGAAGATGCCGGCTGGATGGACACTGACGGCGACGGCATTCGCGAGAAGGACGGGCAGCCGCTGGTCGTCGCCCACTACTACCGCTCCGATGCCGGCAACGCCAACGCCGAGGCGGCGTTCCTGAAGGACAACATGGCCAAGGTCGGCATCGACGTAGAACTCAACGGCCTGAGCCGCAGCGGCTACTTCGACGCCGTGCGCTCCGGCCAGCATAACACGCAGGGCTGGTGGGACACGGGCACCGACCCCGACATCGTGCGCATCTTCTTCTACAGCACCAATGCCGGCGGCGGCACCAACCGCAATAACTACATCAACGAAGACATGGATCGCATGATCGACGACGCTGCGGCCCAGCCGGATCCCGAGGCACGCTGTGCGCTGTACAGCGACATCCAGAAGAAGGTGAAGGACGAAGCGATCATGGAGTTCTGGTCCGACCCGGAGATCTTGTACGCACACAGCAACAAGCTGGCCGACGTCCTCTACTATCTCGGCGGCAATACGCCCTACTTCTATGGGGCCAAGATAGCGGAATAGTGTTTCTGTGCGCCGGCCAGGAGGGGCAGCCCTCCTGGCCGGCGCAGCTACCGTCGCAGGTGACAAATCATGTCCATCACCAGGTACGCACTCAACCGTCTGATCGTTACAATCCCAACCTTGGTCGTCTTGACGATGCTGGTATTCCTGATGGTCCAGTTGGTGCCAGGCGATCCGGCGGAAATCTTTCTGGGTGAAAAGCGCAGCTCGCCGGAACTGCTGGCACGGGTGCGCCACGACATGGGGCTTGACCAGCCGCTCTACGTTCAGTATCTTTCCTATATGGGCAACCTCGTCCGGGGCGACCTGGGCAAATCGCTCTTCAACGAGCAACCCGTGCTCGATCAGATCCTCGTCGCTATGCCCTACACGCTGACGCTGGCACTGAGCGCGCTCCTCATCAGCACCATCTTGGGCGTCGGCCTGGGGATTATTTCTGCGCTCAAGCATAACAGCTGGATCGACACCTTTTCGATGGTCCTCGCCTTGATCGGGGTTTCGATGCCAGTCTTCTGGCTGGGGTTACTGCTGATCCTGATCTTCTCGGTCAATCTGAAGTGGTTCCCGCCCATGGGGCAGGGCAGCCTGGATCGGCTGGTGCTGCCGGCCTTGACGTTAGGGCTGCTGAGCTCGGCGACACTGGCGCGCCTGGTGCGCAGCAACATGCTGGACGTCTTGAGCGACGACTACATTCGCACGGCGCGCGCTAAGGGGCTGCGCAAGAATACGATCGTCATCCGGCACGCGCTGCGCAACGCGTTGATCCCGGCCATCACGATCATTGGGCTGCAGTTTGGTGGGCTGATCAGCGGCGCCGTAATCACCGAGACCATCTTTGCGCGGATCGGGCTGGGGCGCATGTATGTCGAATCGATCCTGAACAAGGATATCACCATGATCCAGGGATTGACCCTCGTATTGGCGCTCATTATCATGGTGATCAACATCGTGGTCGACCTTTCGTATGCTGCATTAGATCCGAGAATCCGCTATGAGTGAACGTGCCGCCGTTGATGCGGGCCGCCAACTGCTTGCACTCGAATACAAGGCCAAGCCGCGTTCGCTGTGGGGGGACGCGCTGCGGCGTCTGCGGCGCAATCCGGGGTCCATGTTGGGATTGGCGCTGCTGGTGCTGGTGATCTGCGCCGCCGTGTTTGCTCCGTTGATCACACACTATGATCCCCTCGAAATCGTACCGAGTGAACGGCTGCTGCCGCCCAGCACAACCTATTGGTTTGGCACAGATGCTTTTGGCCGCGATATCTATACGCGCATCGTCTACGGCGCACAGATTTCGCTGCGCGTGGGCATCATTTCGGTGGCCATCGCCACCCTGCTGGGCGTGACCGGCGGCATGTTGGCCGGCTATTTCGGCGGTTGGACGGACTCGACGATCATGCGCGTGGCCGATCTTACCCTGGCATTTCCGGGCATCCTGCTGGCGCTCGTGGTGATCGCAATCCTGGGCACCAGCCTGTTCAACGCCATGATCGCCGTCGGGATCGCAGCGGCGCCAACCTATGCCCGGGTGTCGCGGGCCATGGTGCTAAAGGTAAAGGCCGAACCATTTATCGAAGCCGCCATCTGTGTCGGCAATCCGCCGCACCGCGTGATGCTGCGCCACATCCTGCCCAACGTATTGGGCTCGCTGGTGGTGGTGGCAACGCTGGGCATTGCTGGGGCCATCATCGCCGGCGCCGCGCTCAGTTTCCTCGGCCTGGGCGCCAAACCACCGACGCCGGAATGGGGGCTGATCTTGAGTGAGGGCCGCACCTATCTGCGCCATGCCTGGTGGACGACAACATTTCCAGGGCTTGCCATTATGGTCACCGTGCTGGCCATCAACCTCCTGGGCGACGGCCTGCGTGATGCCCTGGAACCGCGCATGACCCGCTAAGCTGGGAGAACAAGTATGCAACGTTTGCAAGGCAAAGTAGCGTTCGTAACCGGGGCCGGGCGCGGCCTGGGCTGGGGCATTGCCCGTGCGCTCGGCCAACACGGCGCCCGCGTGTGTGTCACCGATGTCAACGCCGGCGAGCTGGAGCGGGCACGCGCCGACCTGGCGGGCGACGGGAGCCAGGTGATGGCGCAGGTGCTGGACGTTGCGGACCCCGAGGCGTTTCAGACAACCATTGCTGCCGTCACGGCCGCGTGGGGCCGGCTCGACATACTCGTCCATAACGCCATCTTCATGCCATTAGTACGTTTTGACGACATGGCGCCGGCCTTGTGGAAGCGCCAGATCGACGTGAGCCTGGGCGGTCTTTACAATGCGACGCACGCCGCCTGGGAGTTGATGAAAGCACAGGGAGGCGGCCACATCATCGGCATTGCCAGCGGTTCAAGCGTGCGCGGCTACAAGGACGAAGTGGCGTACTGCACGGCCAAGCACGCGCAGGAGGGATTTATGAAGGCATTGGCCTTGGAGGCAGCACCCTTCCGCATCGCGCTTAACAGTGTTGGGCCTGGGCGTACGATCAAGCCGACGCGGATTACCTGGAGCGAGTTGGATGCGATGCCCGAGGCACAGAAGGCGGCATGGGCCGATCCTGTGGCGCTAGGGCAGGCATTTGTCTGGCTGGCAGCGCAAGACCCGGCCAAGTACAGCGGCCTGCGTTTTGATGCCGGGCCAATCGTCGACACGATTGCGGCGGAAGGCTTTGACTTTGCCTTTGCGCCGGAGAAAGTCACCCTCTATGTGGACGATTTTGTGGCGCGCCTGCAGTGGCAGGCCAATTATCCGGAATAATGCCAGATAGGACACCAAATTTATGCCGGACCGTAATGGCATCCATACCCTCTTAATCGCCAGCTACCTCGAAGAAGAGTATGTTGCGCAGATTCGTCAAGTCGATCCGCAGCTGCGGGTCGTCTACGAACCCGACCTGCTGCGCCCGCCCCGCTACCCCGCCGACCACACAGGCATGCCTATACCTCGCAGCGCAGAACAGGAGCAGCGCTGGCGTGATCTGCTGGCGACGGCGGACATTCTCTTCGATTTTGATCATACGCACCGGGAAGACCTGCCGGATGTTGCCCCCAACGTGCGCTGGGTGCAGGCAACCAGCGCCGGCATCGGCCAGTTCGTCAAGCGCATGGGCTATGACGTGCGTATGCCCTCCACGATCTTTACGACGGCCAGTGGTGTGCACACGGCGCCCTTGGCCGAATTCTGCCTGATGAGTATTCTCAACCATTACCGCGGCCTGGCCCACTTGCAGGCGTGCCAGCGCGAGCATCACTGGGAGCGCTTTGCCACGACGGATTTACAGGGCAAGACGGTGGGTATTATCGGGTTGGGCAAGATCGGCGGCGAAGTTGCCCGCCTGTGCGCGGCATTTGGCATGCAGGTTGTGGGCGTCAAGAACACGCCGGCGCCGGTGGCCCACGTCGATCGTGTGTTTGCGCCGGACGAGCTGCATACCATGTTGCCAACGGTGGATGTGGTCGTCATGATCGTGCCGCATACGCCGCACAGCGAGAAGATGGTGGGCGCGGCGGAATTTGCCGGAATGAAAGAGGGGGCGTTCTTTATCAACATCGGTCGCGGCTCTACCGTGGACGAAGCGGCGCTGATCGAAGCGGTGCGGACCGGCAAGCTTGGGGGGGCGGCGCTGGACGTGTTTGAAGAAGAGCCGCTGCCGGCCGCCAGCCCCCTGTGGGATATGGCCAATGTACTGATCTGCCCGCACTCGGCAAGCACGAGCGATCGCGAGAACGAACGGATCACCGAGCTTTTCTGTGACAATCTGCGGCGCTACCTGGCCGGCGTTCCCTTGCGCAACGTGCTGGATGTGGAACGGCTGTATTGAGAGGAGCTTGCCTGCTTCCACTTCTCCTGATATCATGTTGATATCACGTGTGTCTAGGAGGTGTTATGTCTGCCCTACTGATTCGCAATCTGCCGCCGGAACTGCACGACAGGCTAAAGGTGCTGGCACAGAGAAACCGACGAAGCCTTTCTGAGGAGGCCGCCCGCCTGCTGGAACAGGCCATAGCGGCCCAAGTGCCACTGGCATCTCAAGCGCCCATACCGTTTGCCGGCGCTTTTCTGCTCAGCGACGAGTGGTTGGACAATGCTAAAAGCGAGGGTCGTGCATGATCGTCGTCGATGTGAACGTCGTCGCCTAGTTGCTAATTGCCGGCGACAAGACGTTGCTAGCGCAGCAGGCGTGGGAACGCGACTCGCATTGGCGCGTGCCCTCCCTATGGCGGCACGAAATGCTCAACATCTTGGCAACCTACGTCCGCAATGGCGGCGCCTCACCGAACGATGCTGTGGCTATTTGGCGGCAGGCACTCACGCTACTGGCCGGAGAGGAAGAGCAGCCCCTCATGGAGCATGCGCTCCTCCTGGCTGTTGAGCATCAGATCAGCGCCTACGATGCTCAGTATGTGGCCCTAGCGATCGCCCACAAACTTCCGCTCATCAGTGAAGACCGTGCCCTACAGCGCAAGTTCCCGACGATAGTGCGCTCACTGCATCACTTTTGTGGCGGCTAGGCCACTGAACTCACTCGCTGCGGTTCTCCAGCATATTGCACCGCTCCAGTGCCCACGCCTCTCCCTGTCGCGCTAGCCGCGCCGTCACTACCTCAAACGGACCAATGTCCAACACGAACGGATAGCCCAACCAAGTGAGAGTAGTGCGGCTGCCGTGGCCGTGGACGTCGGCCAGGCGCACAACGTAGCCACCGTCATCCTCGGCTCGCTTGCAGGCCGTGACTTCCACATCGGCGTTGTCGACATCGCACAGGCTGGCCGCTGCCGGCAGATCGCCGGGATGAGCGTGCATGGTGACGGGCAGGGGCGGCTGGTTGAGACTGCGAGCGCGCTGCACGATGTCCGTATCGCGCCAGTCGCCGACGTGGGGACGCAGAATAAACGTGAAGGACTGGCTGCCCAGGTCGACCCAGTCGTAGCGCTGGCGCGTGCCAAAGGGGTGCGGGTCGTGGTAGGCATAGGGCACGCAGCGCAGGATGGTGAGGCGCAGGGTGCTGCCCGTGACGTCGCAGCCATATTTGCCGTCGTTGAGGAGAGCGAGGCCGATCGTCTGGTCGTGCAGCGGTCCACTCACGTCCATCCACATGTGCGTGGGGACCTCGTGGCCGTCGCACGGGCGCTCCAGCCAGCCGAAGGGGACGTCGTGAACGCCGGCAGGTGAGGCGATGTTGACGTCGCAGGCGAGCTTGAGCAAGCGCCACGGTTCAAGCCAGGTGAGCCAATTGCGCACGGTGATTTCACTCTCGCCGCTGCGCAGGACGATCTGCTGCTGCCAGATGCTCGCCCCATAGGAACGTTCGATCAGGAGGGAGACTTGCAAGGGGCCGCGATCGCCGACGCTGATCTCGGCGTCGCCGAATGTGCCCATGGCCGCGCCGTAGCGCTGGACGCCGTGCGACCAGGTATCGCTGCGGTCGTCGATCACCTCGCCGACGTTCCAGCCGCCGGGGCCAGCCAGTTCCAGACCCGATCGTTTGTCGATGCAGGAGAAAATGTTACCGCTGACCGGATCGATGCGCACGTGCAGCAATTCGTTTTCCAGCTCGGCGTCCACATCGCCGACGACCACACGTAGGGGCACAAGATCCGGCGGAATTACCTCCACCGTTGCGCCGATCGTGGCTTCGCCGGACCTTGTGCTCGTTACGGTCCCGCCACCAACAGCACCTAACCGCGGCAGCCCCGGCGCAAACCGGAACATCCGATACCCCGCAGCAGGAAGCGTGGTGTGGAAAATAAGCCGGCGGATGCTGCCATTGGGTTCGCTAAGGGCCTCCAGTGGGTCGATGTTCTGGTAGGCGATGGGCTGGCCCGTGTCGTCCACCAAGCCCCAGCCCAACTCGTCCCAACTCTCCCAGCCGGTCCACGGCTCATATTCGACATAGGTGGAGGCGGCAGTGGCGGCGGGATTGAAGACGACGACGGTGGCGCCCGGCCCACTGGTGTCAATGCGGTTGGCAACGGCACGTGCTGCATCGTCAGCCAGCACACCGGCGCGGGCGGCGAGCCCGGTCAGCTCGGCGATGGCGTCGTCTTCGGCCACCTTGATCGAGGAGCCGCCCAGCGTGTCGTGAAACTGGTTGAAAGCGAGGATGTGCCACAGCTCGTCCAGCCGGGCCTGCGGCACGGGCACGCCCGCCCAGAGCTCGGCCATAACCCCCAAGCGCTCAGCAAGTAGCAGGCGATTTTCGGCCTGGCGATGCGCAGCCTTGAGACTGCTGTTGACCGAGTAGCAGCCGACGGCGTGATACTGCAGTTCATCGGCCACGATCGGCAGCGTCTCGGCCTGCGGTCGGATGGCGTCAAAAAAGGCGTCGGGCCAGCTGAAGCGGATGTCGAGGTCAGGATCGGATGGGGGAACTCGATTCTTATACTTAGCCGCCAGCTCCAGCACGTTCTCGATCTGCTCCTTGGTAGGGCCGCCGCCATGATTGCCCACGCCAAAGAAACACATGGTGGCGTCGAGCGTTTTGGGCTTGGCGGCTACCGCCTGCAGAATGTGCACTTCTTGGTTGGCGTCGCGGGTGGTGTAAGCGCCGGCGATGCGAAAGGTGAGGATGCGGCTGCCGTCGGGCGCCTGCCACCAGAAAACATTGGCAGGCAACTCCTTTTCGTGCGGGCCGGGCCGCATAAATACGTAGGCATCGAAGCCGCACTGCTGCAGGATTTGGGGGAGCGTGCCGGCGTGGCCAAACGAGTCCACGCAGTAGGCGACGGTGGGTTCGAGGCCCAGATGCTCACGCATATAGCGCTTGCCGAGCAGGACCTGGCGCACGAACGACTCGCCGCTTGGGATGTTCATATCGGGCTGAATGACCATGCCGTTGACCACGTGCCAGCGGCCCTCGGCGATAGCTTGCTTGACTGCGGCGAAGAGGGTAGAGTTCTCAGCTTCAATCCAGGAATAGACCTGGGACTCGCCGCGTGTGAAGTGAAAGGCAGGGTATTCCGCCAGGCGATCGATGGCGGATTGGCTGGTGCCGAGCGCCTCGGCGCGACCTTCGGTCCAGCGCCAGAGCCAGACCGGATCGAGATGGGCCTGGCCGATCATGTGAACAGTGATTTTCGACATCAGCGCGTTAGCCTTTCAGGCAAAAGGGGGCGATCAGAGCGAGTCATTCTCCTTGGCGGACAAAGCGGCACGCGCAGCAAGCAGGCGCCTGTACAAACGCATCACTTTCTCGGCGTTGCCCGCACGCGTTGCCTTAAGCAGGTCACCTTCCAGCTCGGCGACGTTGAGACGATCATAGTAATCGAGCATTTCCTTGAGATGGGCCAGTACGATCTTGCCAGTCAGGAGCGGATGATTGTTCGTGACATTGGCGTCGGGGAAAGTGATCCCGTGCTCCAGCTCCACTTCCAGCCCCTGGCGAAACTGTTCGGGCGTCAGCTCACCTGTTTCGCCGCCGACTTCGGCCTGAATACGCCTGGCCTCGTCATCCGTCACCTCGGGCGTAGTGAGCGTGGTCCAGTCACGAATGCCAAGTTCGCGGCAGACACGTTGGACTTCCGACTTCGTGATGTACTCCGGCAGCTTCATATGCGGATCCCCTGAAAGTTGCGGCGAGGCCTTCGCCCAGCCAACTGGATGAATGATGGTTCCATGATCCATCATACACCTGTTGGCGGGCGAAGGCGCGATTGCCGATCTGATTATTTCCTCGCCGTCACTTAATCGCCGGGGGAGACGATGGCGCCTTCGGCGGGTAAAGGTTCGGGCGGCTGGGCGGCTGCCTCGCGCGCCTCTTTCGCTGCCCGGCGGGCGGCGCGGCGCTCGTTCCAACGATCCTGCCAGCCCACCACCATCGAGTAGGCCACGGGGACGATCAGCAGCGTCAACAGCGTACTGGTCACCAGGCCGCCCATGATGGCGATCGACATCGATTGGCGGAATTCGCCGCCGGCGCTCAGGCCTAACACCAGCGGAATCATCGCCAAGATCATCGAGAGCGAGGTCATGAGAATGGGGCGCAGGCGAATGGGACCGGCGCGGCGCATGGCCTCTTGGGCGTTGAGCCCCCTGCCGCGCTCGCGGTTGGCAAAATCGACCAGCAAAATCGAGTTCTTGGTCACGAGACCCATCAACATGATGAAGCCGATAAAGGCCGTCATGTCGAGGGCCTTGCCGGTGGCCAGCAGTGCCAGCAGGGCGCCGACGATGGCAAGCGGCAAGGCAATCATAATCAGCAGTGGCTGGATAAAGCTGTTGAACTGGCTGGCCAGCACCATGTAGATGAAGAGCACCGACAGCAGCATCGCCAAGCCCAAGCTGCGGAAGCCCTCGGCCTGCGCCTCGGTCGTGCCGCCCATCTTGGCCAGCATGCCGTCGGGAAGCTGCATCTTGTCGACCAAGGCAGTGACTTCGGCGACGGCCACCGGAACTGGGCGGCCCGCCACGTTGGCACTGATACGGATGGTTGGCTGCTTATCGACGCGCAGGATCTGGCCGGGACCCGTAGCTTCCTCGGGCTTTGCCACCTGGCGCAGCGGGATCAGCTTGCCGGCCGGCGTGAGCAGGCTGAGATCGAGGATGTCGTTCACGCTCGCCTGGTTGCGGTCGTCGAGCAGCACACGAATGTCGGCCTCGTTTTCGTCGCCACGATAGGTGGTCACCACCTGGCCGTTGACCAACGTGCGAATGGTCGAGCCGATCTGCGCTGTGCTGAGGCCCAGCTCTGCAGCCTTGGCGCGGTCCACGACAAAGCGGATTTCGGGGCGGCCCGCCGTATACGAGGTGTTGAAATCGACCAGATTGGGCACGCTCTTGAGCTGCTGCATCACCTTGTCGGCTTCTGCACCGAGGTCGGCATAGTTAGTAGTAGACAACCCGCGCACCTCGACTACCACGTCCGTGCTGGCTCCAGTGAGTCCCGATCCCTGGCTAAAATTCAGTCCGGGTGCCTGGGCAAAGGCGGTGCGCACCTCGTCCATCACCTCGCGCGATTTGGAATCGTCGGTAAGCTTGGCAAAAAAGGTCAGCTTTTCCGGCGCGCCGGTGCTGCCAACCGTGGTGAAGACGTCGGTGACGGCCGGGTGCTGGCGCAGGATGTTTTCCATGCGCAGCGCCTCTGCCTGCGACTGGGCCAGCGGCGTGCCCGCGGGCAGTGAGACCTGCATTGTAATCTGGTGCTGGTCGATGGACGGCACAAAGCTGAAGGTAAGGTAGGTGGCGGCGTAGACGCTGCCGACGAAGATGGCAATCGTGAGCACAAGCGTCACCCACTTGTGGCGCAGGGCGACGTTAAGCACGCGCGCATAGAAGCGGTCGAGCCAGGTCATGGCCTCGCCTTCTTCGTACTGCACTTCCTTCTTTGGTTTTTTGCTCTTTTTCGGCTTGCCGATGAAATAGGCGCTGAGCATGGGCGCCATGGTCAGTGACTCGAAGAACGAGATGGCCATGGCGATGGCGACGGTAAGGCCGAAAGCGACAAAGAAGCGGCCGATGATGCCTTCGGCGTAGGCCACGGGCAGGAAGACGGCCATGACCGTGGCCGTCGTGGCAAGCACAGGTGAGAAGACCTCGGCCGTGCCGATGCTGGCGGCCTCGCGTGGGGGTGTACCCATGTGCACCCAGCGCAGGATGTTCTCGCGCACCACGATGGCGTCGTCGATGACAAGGCCGACGACCAGCGCCAGCGCCAGCAGCGAGATGTTGTTGAGCCCGATGCCCATCAGGTTCATAAAGAAGAGCGTAGAAATCATGATCACAGGCAGGCCGGCGATAGTCACGATCGTGCTGCGCAGGTCGCCAAAGAAGGCGAAGACGACGAGCGAGGCCAGCAGCGCGCCCCAGAGCAGGTCCTCGATGGCACCCTCGACCGAACTGCTGACCTGGATCGACTGGTCGCTGGCGATATTAATGGCCAGATTGGGGTTGGCGGCCAGGATCGGTTCGAGTGCTTTCTTGACGTCCTCCACCACGGTGACGGTATTGGAGCCGCTTTGCTTGCGGATGCTGACGACGACCGATTCCTCGCCGTTGAGGCGGGTGATGCTGTCACGCTCCTTGAAGCCGTCCTGCACCGTGGCCACGTCGCCCAGGTAGACAGGCGTGCCGCGGTCCACGAGCACCACGTTGCGGATGTCGTCGATCGAGGTGAAGTTGCCGGGCGTGCGCAGCGACAGCTCCTGCCCTTCCGAGACAAGCGAGCCGCCGGGGACGTTGAGATTCTCCGCCTGCAGAGCGCCGATCACCTGCTGCGGCGAGATGCGCCGCGCCTGCATAGCCGCGGCGTCGAGCAGGATACGGATCTCGCGCTGCTGCCCGCCGGACACGTCTACGGCGGCGACGTTGGCTACGCGCTGGAGGGGAGCCTGCACGGCGTCGTCCACCAGCGAACGCAGCTCGACCGGCGAGAGCCGGCCGGTCGTATCGGCCACGCTCATCTGCATCACGGCCTGGTCCGACGGGTTGTAGCGGCGGATGATCGGCTCCTGGATACCGGCAGGCAGGCTGTTGCGTAGAAGGCCGACCTTCTCACGTACCTGTTCGACCGCCTTGTCCGACGACATATTGAGATCAAACTGCAGGATGATGTTGCTCAGGCCTTCCGAGGAGGTGGACTGCACGGTGTCGATGCCGCTGATCGTGGCCAGTTCGTCTTCCAGCTTGCGCGAGAGCTGGTCCTCCACTTCAGTCGGGCTGGCCCCCGGGTAAATGGTCGTCACCACGGCAACGGGAAACTCGATGCTGGGGTAGACATCGACGGGCATGCGAAAATAGGAATAGATGCCCATCACGATGCCCGCCATGAGCACCATGGTCATAAAGACCGGTTGGCGAATTGCAATGTCCCAGAGTTTCATTGTTCTATTCCCCCATCCCAGCGGGAGAGCTGCCCAGTAGGACCGTAGCCGACATGCCCGGGCGCAGCAATCCCTGGTCGTTGTCCGGTGTGTTGTCAGGCCGCACCGTCACCTGCACCGTGCGCGTGGTGGGATCCAGTTCGGGTGCTATGAAAGCGACCGTGCCCGCAAAGGTGTGGTCAGGGTAAGCGTCCACGTGGATAGTCGCAGGCTGGCCAGGGACGAGGACCGGCAGGAGCGTTTCCTCGACCTGGGTGGTCACGCGCACATCGTTGGACAGCAGCGTCAGCAGCGGTGTGCCGGGCGCGGCCATGGCGCCGACCGACGTCTGCAGCTTGGAGACGATCCCGTCCATGGGTGCGGTGATTGTGGCCTTGTCGACCTGCAGCGTGGCCAGGTAGAGGGCGTTTTCGGCCGCGTGCATCTGCGCCTCGGCCGCCTCGATCTGGGCCGGCTTGGCGCCATCCACCAAGCGCTGCAAGGCAGCGCGGCCGCTGGCGAGCTGGGCGGAGGCGGCAGCAACCTGGTCGGCCGTGCCGCCCAACATCAGCTTGTCGTACTGCGCCTGCGCCGCCTCTTGGGCCAACGTGGCCTGCTGCAGCTGCAGGCTTTGCGGCATCATGCCAATGCTGGGGTCGCCCTTGACGCGGTTGTAGGCGGCCTGGGCGACGGTGACGGCAGCTTGGGCCGACTTGAGCTGCGCCAGGCCCAGGCGTCGTTCCTCGTCGGTAGGCCCGTTGGTGGCACGGTTGTAGGCGGCGGCGGCGGCATCGATGGCAGCCTGGGCGGCGGCGATGTCCTGCGCCTTGGCCGGGTCCTGGAGCAGGTCGAGCTGCGACTTGGCGGCTTCGAGGCCCGCAAGCGCCTGGGCGCGTTGGGCGTCGAGGGCAGCGCTGTCAAGGCTGACGAGCACATCGCCAGCCTTGACTTGGTCGCCGACATCCACTGTCACGTTGAGCACCTGGCCAGCGACCTGGGCAGCGACCGCCACCTGCTGGTCGGCCACGATTTCGGCGGCATAGCCCGAGCTGCGTGCGGTACTGGAAGAGCCGGTAGCGCCGGGAGCGGCATTGGCGCCGACCGCAGCAGCAGGTGCTGCCTCAGTGGCCGGAATCTGACCCGCGGGGGCGCGCCCGCATCGCCTGCGGCATCAGCCGGCGCCGATTCAGGCGCGTAGGTAGGCAGCGCCGGGGCGGAAGCCGTGGGCGCAGACCCGGCCGGCGTGCTGCCAGGCATCGAACAGGCAGCTAGCAGGAACGCCAGCGACAAAACGAACAGCGCCACGCCGGCGGCGCCTAATGAGGTACGATCCTGCCAAGCACGAGATTGCATCGTGTGATATCGCCCGGTGTGGTTTCGCACACCCTTACCCGAACTGCGCATGTTGCGTCCCAATCAAGAATTCTAAAAGGTGGATAATGAACTAAACGGCCAAGGGCGGTGGTTGCAGCACCCCCTGCACAAACAAGTTATAGACGTGCTCGACCGGGTCAGTCGCCTCGGCGTCCTCGGCAAAGTGCACCTGATAGAGCACGGCGGAGTTGAGCATGGCGAGCAAACTTAGTGCGCTCATCTGCACGTCGAGCGAGCGGAAGACGCCCTCTTGTATACCCTGCGTGAGAATTTGAATCCAAGGATCGAGAATGAACCGTATATTACGACGGAAGAAGGCTTGCAGCTGTGCCTTGAGTTGGGCGTTTTCGTGTACGCTCCACATCACGCCCGTGCGCCGGTCGCGCAGCATGCGGTAGTAGGCTGCAATCGAGGCGTGCAGCTTAACAAGCGTAGGCTGCTCGTCGCCCACCACCAGCATGACCTGGGTGTGCAGCGTCGAGAGGTCGTGTTCGAGCACGTTGAAAAAGAGATCTTCCTTGTCGCGGAAGTGGTGATAGATCGTGGCCTTGGCAAGGCCACATTCCTGGGCCAGGTCGCGGATGGAGACGCCGTCGTACCCGCGCTGGGTGAAGAGAAGCTGGGCAACCTCAAGGATCGCTAGCTTTTGCGGCGAAACGGCGGCATCAGCCGAGGTGGCAGCCATCATGCTAGAGCTGTCTACTGTATCTGGCGTCAATTCATGCATAGCTCATCACTGCCCCCAATGTAACCAACCGAACGGTCGGTCAGCCAGACAGTATATATGGAGAGTAGAGTGGCGTCAAACCGAAAGCCATGGCACGGTGCATATCACGTTAAGGGCTGTAGGGGCACGAGGTCCGGCGGTGAGAGCCTCGGTGATTGAGATCGTTATTCCCGCCGGACCTCGTGCCCTACTTGCCGCCGCTATGGTAGACTACTACGCCAAACGGAGCAGCGTCACATAGCTAAGGTGGTTTTGAGATAATGCAAGCGCACACGCACGCACAATCGATCCGTATTTTGGGCATTCCGATGGATTTGGGGCAACAGCGACGCGGCGTGGACATGGGGCCTAGCGCCCTACGTTATGCCGGGCTGTATGACCGGCTGACCAAGGAAGGACACCAGGTCGAAGATCTGGGCAACCTGGATGTGCCCGTGCGCGAGGAGAGCAGTGTACGTGCGCACGGTTGGATCGAGACCGACGGTGGCGGGCTGCGCCACCTGCCTGAGGTGATCGAGGCGTGCCAAGCCATATACCAAGAAGCGCAAAAGTGCGCGGGGTTCGACGTGATGCCGCTTTTTCTGGGCGGCGACCATTCGATCGCCATCGGCACGGTGGCGGGAATGACCTTCGGCGGGCCGATTGGGATGCTGTGGGTGGATGCGCACGGCGACTTCAACACCCCAGAGATATCGCCCAGCGGCAATATTCACGGTATGCCGGTCGCGACACTGATCGGTCGCGGGCAGCCTGAGCTGGTTGACCTCGGCCATCCCGGTCCCAAGCTGCGCCCGCACGACGTGGTGATGATCGGCATCCGCGACCTCGACCCCCAGGAGCGTGCGGCGTTGGCCAACAGCGGAATCACCGTCTACACTATGCGCGACGTGGACGAATTAGGTATGGCCACCGTCGCGCGGAGGGCGCTGGCACGCTTGGGTCACATGCCGCGCATCCATCTCAGCCTTGATATGGACTCGATCGAGCCAAGCGTAGCCCCGGGCGTCGGCACGCCCGTTCCCGGTGGGCTCACCTTTCGCGAGGCGCATCTCTTAATGGAAATCGTGGGCGAGTCACACAAGATCGCCTCACTGGACGTAGTAGAGATCAACCCCATCTTGGACGAAGGCAACCGTACGGCGGAGCTGGCGGTAGAGCTAATCGCATCCGCCCTCGGCAAGCGCATCTTGTAGCAAAGCATCCTCTGCCACCTCATGGAGGTGGCACCTCCAGGAAGTCCCCACCAAAATCGTGACACGCGCCCGCCGGGCAACTGTGCAAATGTCGTTTGACGAGAAGTGCCCTCCTACGCGACACTTAGCCGCTCCCAAGTCTATCGCATAATCCTTGCCGGTTGTGCTGTCGTTCACGAAAGGGACCGCTATGCTACAAGACGCGTCAACTCCGGGCGAGCAGCCTTCGCCGCACATTCCAGAGTGGGAGGCAGATCCATCCAGTGGCTTTACGCTCTCTCGCCGCGCCCTGTTGATCGGCGGCGGCGCCTTTGTCGCTGCCGGGCTGCTGACGGGGCTGAGTCTCAGCCAGCAACAACTCGGCTACCGCGGGCTGGCACAGACGGCCAATGCCTCGACGCTGGAGAACTTCACCGATTTTTCAGCACTGGTGACGGGGTTTGATACCGGCGAACTGGACGGCCCCACGGCACAGGCGCTGTACACGGCGTTTCAGCAGACCCCGCCGGTAGGGGCGAGTCCCGCCGCAGCCAGTGCGGCGACCGGCGGCACGAGCGCAGCCAACGCCGCATCTGGCAGTGCAGGGTCCAGCAGCACAGTCACGGCTACCATGAGCACAACTGCTACCGCGGGAATGGCGACCATAACGGATGTCATGACGTCGGGGGGAACGGCTGGCGGGACGCCAGTCGCCGTGGCGGTGGCTACGAGCGCACCGGTCGCGACCTCCGCAACGCTGGAAGATCTGCTGCGCAAGGCAGGGTACCTTTCGAACGATCCCCCGCAGACGCTGGACGACATCGAGCGGCGCGGAGTATTTGACGAAGAGCCGTATGCGTCGATGGCCAACGGGGTGATCGAGGCCTGGTATGCAGGGCTGGTGCAGAACGCCGACGGCAGCACGACGACCGTGGCATGGCTGCCTGCCCTGGGCTGGAAGGCAATGGCGTATACCGCGGCACCCGGCTACTGCGCCGGCGAAACGGGCGTCTGGGACGATGCGCCAGCGGGCGCACCGGACGCAGCCGCCATTACGGCCTGAGCTCACGCGTACACTTTCGGGCGTACGCTCTCGTCTATAGCATCCCACCGTTTACAGGCAAAAGGATTCCACACCATGGCCGAGACTTTTAGTGGCGACGTCGTGATCATCGGTTCCGGCGTGGCCGGGGCGCTGGCCGCCAACGAGCTGGCGCCAGCCGGCATCAAGGTCCTTGTCCTAGAGGCGGGACCGCGGATCGAACGCGCCACGATTGTCAACAACTTCTACGCCGACATCTACAAGGCGCCCGAGACGTGCTATCCCAACCCCGACCACGCGCAGCGCCCGACAGTGACGGCGATCAAGGATTATTACGTCCAGGAGGGACCGGACAACTTCTCGAGCACCTACGAACGTGTCGTGGGCGGCACAACCTGGCACTGGCTGGGCACCTCACTGCGGCTGCTGCCCAACGATTTTAAGACCAAGACGACATACGGCGTGGGCGACGATTGGCCCTTTACCTATGAGGAACTGGCGCCCTGGTACGACAAGGCGGAGGCGGCGCTTGGCGTAGCGGGCGACGCGTCGGTGGACCTCGGTGCGCCGCGCACGGGCGACTATCCGCTGCCCATGATCCCCGTTTCGTTTGCCGATAAGTACATCAGCGCGGCGCTGGGCACGACCGACATGGTGGTGGCGCCGACGCCACAGGCGCGCAACTCAGTCGTCAACGACAACCGTCCGGCGTGCTGCGGCAACCACATCTGCATTCCCGTCTGCCCGGTGCAGGCCAAATACGACGCCACCGTGCACACGGCCAAGGCGGAGAAGGCAGGTGCACAGCTGGTGGAGAACGCGGTCGTCTACGCCATCGACGTGGACGGCGCAGGCAACGTGACGCAGGTGCGCTTCAAGCGGCCGGACCAAAGTGAAGGTGTGGCGACGGGAAAGCTGTTCGTGCTGGCGGCGCACGCCATCGAAGGGCCGAAGATCCTGCTGATGTCACACACGGACGCGCTGCCCAATGGCGTGGCCAACAGCAGCGGCCTGGTGGGGCGCCACCTGATGGACCACCCGATCCAATTGAGCTGGTGCGTGACAGGCGATCCGATCTTCGGCTATCGCGGGCCGCTGTCCACGTCGGGCATCGAAAACCTGCGCGATGGCGCCTTCCGTGCCACACGGTCGGCCTTTCGCATCGAGATGCACAACGACGGCTGGGAGTTCCCGGGCCGCCAGCCGTACCAATCGATCGCCGACTTCACAAGCCAGGGGCTGCGTGGTAAAGAGCTGCGGGCGGCAGTGGCGGCTCGGGGCGAGCGTGACTTTGCCCTTGCCAGCCTCAACGAGCAACTGCCGAACCCAGACAACCGCATCGAGCCGGCGTACGACGTATTGGACCCGATTGGCATACCCCGCCCGCGCATCCACTACAAGGTGGACCAGTACACGCTGGACGGCATGGCCGAGGCCAAGAAGCGGCACGACCAGGTGTTTGATGCCCTCGAGGCCACGTTCCGCCAGCACGGCGAGGGCTTCTATGGGGCCGGCCACATCATGGGCACGACCCGCATGGGCAGCGACCCCAAGACCTCGGTCATCGACAAGGAGCAGCGTTCGTGGGACCACAAAAACCTGTTCATGCTCGGCAGCAGCAACTTCGTCACCACCGGCACAGCCAACCCTACGCTAACGCTGGCTGCCCTCGCGCTCTGGGCAGCTGACACCATCAAGCAGCAGATGGCGTAACCACCCACTCCCCTTCCCGGAAGGGGCGGTCTTCCCGGAAGAGGAGTGTCGCGCCGGTGACGTGACCTATATTTGGGTGTACAATGGTTGCATGCCCGAACAGCAGCATGTCGCCATTATTGACCTGGGGTCGAACACGGCGCGCGTGGTGGTGATGAGCGCGACGCCGGGGTACAGCTATCGGCTGGAGGACGAGATCCGCGAGGTCGTGCGCCTGCGCCAGGGAATGAGCGATGAGGGGCTGGCGGAGGCGGCGATGCAGCGCGGGTTTGCGACCCTGCGGCTGTTCAAGCGCTTTTGCGACGGCATTGGAGCCGACCCGATTATTGCCACGGCCACGAGTGCGGTGCGCGATGCGGCCAATGGCGCGCTGTTTGTCAGCCGCGTGCAGGCGGAGCTGGGGCTCGATCTGCGCGTGCTGGACGGCGAGCGCGAGGCATATTACGGAACCATCGGCGCACTCAACGACGTGTCGCTCAGCGACGGGGCCGTGTTGGACATCGGCGGCGGCAGCGCACAGATCAGCCTGGTGCGCGGGCGGCGCTACGTGCGCGGGCAGTCAGCCCCCATCGGGGCGCTGGCGCTGACCGACAGCCTCATCAAGCATGACCCGATCAGCGACGGCGAGCTTAAGGCAGTGCGCCACGAGATCGAGTGCCAGCTGGACAAGTTTGACTGGCTGGACAGCGTGCCTCGGCAGCTGGTCGGGCTGGGGGGCACGATCCGTAGCATGGCGCGCATCGAGGCTGCCCGCCAGGATTATCCTCTCTCGACCTTGCACGGATTCGAGTTGACGCAGACGTCGGTGGAAGAGAGCATTCACCAGTTTCGTACGCTGGCGCTCAACAAGCGGCTCAAAGTGCCGGGGCTGCGCAACGATCGCGCCGACATTATCCTCGCCGGCGCGCTGGTGATCGAGGCGATCATGGCCCGGCTCAAGGTGGACCGCCTGACGGTGGCGGTCAACGGTCTGCGCGAGGGGCTGTTCTACGAGTACTTCTGGGGCCACCTCGTAGACCCCGTCATCTCCGATATTCGCAGCTTTGGCGTGCTTAACCTGGCGCGCACCTATCACTATCATAAAACGCATGCCAACCACGTGCGCTTTTTGGCGGGGCGCATGTTTGACCAGTTGGCGCCCCTCCATGGATATGGCGCGGGCGAGCGAGCGCTGCTGGAGGCGGCGGCACTGTTGCACGACCTGGGCACGGCCATCGGCTATGATGCGCATGACGTTCATTCGCTGACACTGATTACAAATTCAGGGCTGCCTGGCTTTAGCCCGCGCGAGATCGCGTTGATCGCCCTGCTGGCGCGCTATCATCGCAAAGGGATACCGTCGACCAGTGCGTACGCCAGCGTGCTGGGCGCAGGCGACGATCTGCTGTTGATGAGGCTAGCGGCCATCTTGCGGCTGGCCGAGTATTTGGAGCGGGGGCGCACGAGTGCGGTAGACGACGTGGCGGTGTCGTGGACCGGGAAAGCGGACGGAGGCAAGGTCATGCGGCTGACACTGATTGCCGACGTATACCCGGCAGTGGAAATTTGGCAGACACAGCGCAATGCGGTGGATTTAATGGAACGGGCATTTGAGTGCGAGGTGGTGATCGACAGTACGGCGGCGCCGGGGCAGATGGGGCGCAGCTAGCCTCGGAGCGCAGCCATCCTTGGAGCGCAGGCGTCCTCGCCTGCTGGCTTGCGGTATGTAGCGACCGCCGTGTGCAGGCGAGGACGCCTGCGCTCCGGAAACAATCAAAACAGAGAAAGGAGTGGAACAATGCCGGACTCGCTTGGCACGCTTAACGGGACGCGCGCCATATCGAAGCAAGCGTTCAAGAGTGTCCAACGCGACATGCTTGAACGAATTGCGAACCTTTCCGAGTTGATCTACGAGCAGAAACGAGCCGCCATCATTGTGTTTGAGGGGTGGGACGCGGCGGGCAAGGGCACGACGATCCGCGCTTTGACCGAGCGGCTGGATGCGCGCGGGTACAAGGTGCTGTCGACGCAGGCGCCGCGCACACACGAGACGCAAAAGCCGTGGCTGTGGCGCTTCTGGATGAACCTGCCCCGCTATGGACAAATTGCCATCTATGACCGCAGTTGGTACGGCCGCGTGCTGGTCGAACGTGTGCACGGGTTGACCCCATTGCCGGAGTGGATTGCGGCGTACGAGGAGATCAACCAGTTTGAGCGCACGCTGGCGGACGACGGCACCATCTTTCTCAAGTTCTGGCTGCACATCTCGCGGCGGGAGCAGCTGCGCCGTTTTATCATGCTGACACAACAGCCGGCGACGTCGTGGCAAGTAACAGCCGAGGATTGGGAGAACCACCGGCTGTATGACGAGTATGTGGCGGCTGTGCGCGACATGCTGGCCAGCACCAACACGCCCTATGCGCCATGGGCGGCGGTGGACGCCACCGACCGCGAGTACCGGATGTACAGCGTGTGCCGCATGCTGATCGAGCGCCTGGAGCAGGCGTTGGACGTCCCAACCACGGCATGGCCCAGCGCCGACGAGTTGGATGCCGTGGGCGGAGGGGCCGTCAAAAAGGCAGGTAAACCGGCCAAGGAAGACAAGGTCGGCAAGCAGGAGAAGAAGAAGGACAAGGCGGCTACACAGCTCGACGAAGATGGTCCCAAGGACGGCAGCGGTCCGCAGGATGAGAACGGGAAGAAACAGAAGAAGAAGAAGAAAGATAAAGACAAGAAGAAAAAACCGGCTCAGCCAGGTGAAACGGGTGGCCTTGCGGTTGCTGACAACGGCGCCGAGGACAGGGACGTAGGGAACGATGGAACAGGCGAAAACGGTGCCGGGGAAAACGAGAGCGTAGAGAGCGGCGGCATGATCAGTGGAAGCGGGGAGGCAACGTATGCTTGAGATCATCGACCTGTCGCAGACACTGGACAAGGAGACCTACCGCCGCGAGGTGGACCGCTACCAGACATGGATGCGCATGCTGGGCTATCACCTGTATTACGAGAAGCGACCGGCCGTGATTGTATTTGAAGGCTGGGACGCAGCGGGCAAGGGCGGTGCGATCAACCGGCTGACGGAACGGCTGGACCCGCGCGAGTTTGTCGTGCACCCAATCGGGGCGCCGCGCGGCGACGATGCCGAGAAGCACTACTTGTGGCGCTTCTGGCGGCGGCTGCCGGAACGCGGCAATATCGCCATTTTCGACCGCAGTTGGTATGGCCGTGTGATGGTCGAGCGGGTCGAGGGCTTTTGCCCGGCGGCAGAGTGGCAGCGCGCCTACCAGGAGATCAAGGACTTTGAGGCGCAGCTTGTGGGCTTTGGCACGATCGTAATCAAGTTCTGGCTGCACATCAGCAAGGCTGAGCAGCTGCAGCGTTTCGAGGACCGCCAGGCGGAACCCAACAAGGCTTGGAAGTTGACCGACGAGGATTGGCGCAACCGCGAGAAGTGGGATCTGTACGAGGCGGCCGTGGAGGAGATGTTGATCCGTACGACCACGGCACAGGCGCCGTGGACGATTATTCCAGCCAATGACAAGTATTTTGCGCGCGTGCAGGTGCTCAAGACGGTGGTGGAGCGCTTTGCACGCGAGCTGCACGTGGATCTCTCGGCCGACGTGCTGGCCTCGCTGCCGCCAGGCGCGGCGCCTACGCCGATCCCAGGGTGGGCGATGGAGGAGGCGCGGCAGTACGGGATCAAGAGTGTGTAAAGGGGAGGTGGTGGGGAGAATGGCGCCAGGCTCGCACCGCCAAGATGAGGGATATGCGAGATAAAGGGGTGCGAGCGAGGCGCCGGTGGGCGATGTGAAGGCGAGGGTCGGCGGGGGTAGGTTTCGTTAACATATTGTTGAAGCTTTGTGCCGCTTTGATGTATCGGGATCTATGTTCCTTTATTCCCGGTCGTGCCAGAATCAGGTAAGACCGTGATCGGCGATCGTCTCTAAGGCGTCTGGTCACGGCCTTTTTTTGAGTCCTGGCAGGTTCGCACCGGCCATATATAGCAGAGGAAACAGCAATGACTACCAAGCAAGAGACAGTGGAGCAGGGATCCGGCAGTAACGGGGCCGGCAACCAGCGCAAGCCGTCTTTGCCAACCGGTCCAACCCCTTCCCCGGCGATAGCGAAACAGCCCAGCCACGCGCAGAGCGCGCCAAAAGAGCGCAAGCGCAGCACGGCGCGCTCCAAACACGCGGGCATGGGGGCCATCCCTTATTCGAGTGGCGTCGCGTTTCGCGTGTGGGCGCCCAACGCCAGCCGCATGTTTGTATGCGGCACGTTTAACGGGTGGGACCCGGATGCAACACCGCTGGTGAGCGAGCGCAATGGGTTCTGGTCCAGCGACGTCCCAGGGGCCAAGCCGGGCGATGGATATAAGTTCCGCATTTTGAACGGCGATCACGAGCTATGGCGCATCGACCCCTATGCGCGACAGGTGACCAACTCCGTGGGCGAAGCAGTCGTCTTGGACCCGGCGTTTGACTGGGGCGACGACGATTTCCGTGCGCCTGCCTGGAACGCCATGACGATCTACGAGATGCACGTGGGCACCTTTACGTCCGGCCCGAGCGGCGAGCCAGGAGATTTTGATTTAGCGGTTGAAAAGTTGGCGCACCTGGCGGAGTTGGGCGTCAACACGATCCTGGTGATGCCGCCGAGCGAGTTCCCCGGCGACGTTTCGTGGGGCTATAACCCTTCGCACGTGTTTGCGGTCGAGAGCAGCTATGGCGGCCCGGCGGCGTTCAAACGTTTTGTGCGGGCAGCGCACCAACAGGGGATCGCCGTCTTACTCGACGTGGTCTACAACCATTTTGGCCCGTCCGACCTCGATCTCTGGCAGTTTGACGGCTGGAACGAGAATGGGATGGGCGGCATCTATTTCTACAACGACTGGCGTGCCAACACGCCCTGGGGCGACACGCGGCCCGACTATGGCCGCGCGGAAGTGCGCCAGTATATCCGCGACAACGCGCTGATGTGGCTGCACGACTATCATGTCGACGGACTGCGTTTTGACGCCACGGCATATATTCGCAACGTCAAGGGCAACGACAACCCGGGTGACGACCTGCCCGAGGGCTGGAACCTGCTGCGCTGGATCAACGACGAGATCAACGCAAGCACGCCGTGGAAGATCACGATCGCCGAGGACTTGCGCAACAACCAGGCGATCACGGCAGCAACCGACGCCGGTGGCGCCGGCTTCGATGCGCAGTGGGATGGGGGATTTGTGCACCCGGTGCGCGAGGCGCTGATCGTGGCCGACGACATTCAGCGCAACATGCTGGCGGTGGCTGGCGCGATCAGCAACCGCTACAACAATGACGCCTTCCGGCGCGTGATCTACACCGAGTCGCACGACGAAGTGGCCAACGGCAAGGCGCGCGTGCCTGAAGAAGTGTGGCCGCAGAACGCCGACAGCCTGTTTGCCAAGAAGCGCTCGACGCTGGGCGCAGGCATCGTCTTCACCTCGCCGGGCATCCCGATGATCTTCCAGGGCCAGGAGTTCTTGCAAGATGGCTGGTTTGACGACAGCAAGCCGCTTGATTGGAGCAAGCTCCAGAAAAACCCAGGTATCTTTGCGCTGTACAAGGAGTTGTTCAACCTGCGGCGCAACGCGTATGGCACGACAGTGGGATTGGTGGGGCAGTTTGTAAACGTGCACCATGCCAACCCGGACAGCCGTGTCATTGCCTACCATCGCTTTGGCGAAGGACCGGCGCACGAGGCTTGTGTGGTCGTGGCGAATTTCACCGGGCAGGCGGTGGAGAATTACTCAATTGGCCTGCCGGCGCCGGGGGAGTGGAAGCTACGTTTTAACAGCGACGCGACGTTGTATGACCCGGAGTTCAGCAACTTCCCAAGTGGCGACGTTGCGGCGCTTGAGGAAGGACAAGATGGGCTGCCCTGCCGCGGCGCAGTGGGGATTGGGCCGTACAGCGTGTTGATCTATTCGCAGGATGTCGGGTAGGGGCACGAGGTCCGGCGGGGCAGAAACCGAGCTTCTCAAAGAAACTCGGTTTCTTGGTTGTTCCGCCGGGCCTCATGCCCCTACTTTACTGCGCCCGATGTCAGGCCGCGGATAAGTTGGCGCGAGAAAAGCAGGTACAAAACGATGATGGGCAGCATAGCCAGGCTGAGCGACGAAAGGACGGCGTTCCAGTCGCTGACGAACTGGCCGAGAAACTGCTGCGCACCGAGAGTAACGGTCTTGGTCGACTCGCCCGGCGCGAGGATGAGCGGGAACCAGAGGTCGTTCCAGATCGGTATCATCGTGAAAACGGCCACGGTGGCAACCGCAGGCGCAACCAGCGGCAGGACGAGCCAGAAAATGCGATACTCGCTGGCGCCGTCGACGCGCGCGGCGGCCTTGAGTTCGCTGGGCACCTGGCGCATGAACTGCTGCAGGACAAAGACGGTGAGCGGCAAACCCATGGCCGTGTAGACCAGGATCAACGCCACCAACGTATTGATTAACCCCAAACCCACAACCAACCGCAAAATGCTGACCGTGCCCAGGCGAATGGGGATCATAATGCCCAGCGCCAGGTAGAGGCCGAGCAGCGTGCTGCCACGAAAGTGGTATTCGGACAGCGCCCAGGCGGCCATGGCCCCGAGCAGCAGAATCAGCGTCATCGAGACAAGCGTGACCACCAAGCTGTTAATCATGTAATAGCCAAAGTTGGTGCGCTCAAAGACTGTCTGAAAACCCTCCAGGCTAAAGGTCTCGGGTGTCGGCGGCATGAGGGGCGCGGTAAAAATGGCGCGCCGTGTTTTGAAGGCGTTGATAAAGGTCAGCACAACTGGAAACAGCGCCAGCAGGGCAAAACCGAGCATCACGAGATAGGCGCCGGCATTGCCAAGCCAGCGACTAGGGGTCAAGGCAGAGCCTCGGCTAGATTTCATAGGTCTGCACCCTCCTCTGCCAGAGCAACAGATAGATCAGCACGCCGACCAGGATGATGAGAAACATCATCGTGGCGACGGTCGCGCCCATGGTGGGGTTGCCGAGCTGCAACTGGAAGCCAAAGAACGTGCGGTAGAAGAACGTGCCCAAGATGTCGGTCGCATAACTTGGGCCCGCCAGGGCGCCCTGGGTCGTGTAGATCAGGTCGAACGCATTGAAATTGCCCACGTAGGTCAGAATGGTGACGATGCCGACAGTCGGCAGGATGAGGGGAAACTTGATGCGCCAGAAGACCGTGAAGTAACTGGCGCCGTCGACACGCGCCGCCTCCACCAGTTCCTCGGGGATGCTGATCAAGGCTGCGTAAAAAAGCATCATCGGGATGCCGATGAATTGCCAGACGGAGATCAAGCCCAACGTGATGAGGGCAGTCTCGGGTTTACCAAGCCAGGGTTGAAACAGAAATCCCAGGCCCACAACGTTGAGGAATCCCTTGCTGATCCCCCAGATCGGGCTCAAGATCAACTGCCAGATGAAGCCGACGATGACGAATGACAACATCGTAGGCAGGAAATAGGTCGTGCGAAAAAAGCCGCGCCCGCGCAGTGTGGCCTGGCTGAGCAGAGCAGCCAGCAGCAAGCCGATAGGGTTCTGCACCAGAAAATGGATAAGAAAAAAGATGAAGTTGTGCACGAGCGCGCCCCAGAAACGCGGCGACCAGAGGTCGTTGGTCAGCAGCGTCACGTAGTTCTGCAAGCCGACGAACGATTCGGCCCCGCTGGCATCGGTCGCAAAGAAGCTCAGGCGAATCGAATCAAAAAGCGGGTAGGTCATAAAGACCGTGTAGATAAGCGTGGCCGGCAGCAGAAAGACCAGGATGTGGAATGGGAACGGCTTGGTGCGTTTCACGGGTTGCTCGGTGATGCGAGGGTGAGGGGGTGATGCGCCCCCTCACCCCTCATGGTTTTATTGGCCGGCGGGTGTGTACCACTTGTCCAGGCCGTCCTGGATCTGCTGGGCGGCATCGGCCGGGGCGAGTGTAGTGTTCATCACCTCGGCGGACACGCGCCACAGTTCGTTCTCCAGGTTCGGCTCGCCGCGCGAGAGAATCTGGTAGGAGTTGCGAATGGTCTCTTCGCAGTCGCTGCGCCAGGAGACGAACTCGGCGGCCAACGGATCCTGCACCGTGACAGGCTCATTGGAGAGCGAGTAGAAGCCGGGCAGCGCGTTGCTGTACAGCTCTGCGAATTCGCTGCTGGCAACCCAGGTCAGGAAGGTCTGGGCCGCTTCGGCGTTGGGAGTGTTGGCGTTCATGCCGAGGGCGATGTCGGTATGGTCGCTGATATAGCAGGTATCGGCGCCTTCAGGCAGCGGCGGCGGGAACGCGCCCATGGCGAAGTCGGCCTGCTGGTTGAAGATGCTGATTTCCCACGAGCCAGCTGGGAAAATGGCAGCCTGGCCAAGCGTGAAAAGGTTCTGCGAATCCGGGTAGGTCTGCGCCTCGTAGCCTTCGGGCAGATAGGGAGCCCAGCGGGCAAGCTGATCCCAGACGGCAACGTACTGCGGGTCGGTGAACTTTTCGGTCCCGGCAAGCAGGCCTTTGCGGCCTTCTTCACCCTTCCAATAGTTGGGGCCGATGTTCTGGAAACCCATCGTGGCGGACTCCCACTGGTCGACAGTGCCCATGTCGAGGGCGGCCATCGTACCGTCGGCCTTAATGGCGTCGAGCACGGCAAAGAACTCGGCTTCGGTCTTGGGCTCGCTGAGGCCCAGCTTGTCGAAGAGGTCCTTGTTGTAGATGAAGCCGTGGATGACCGAAGCCATCGGCACGCAGAAGACAGCAGAGCCATCGTCTGTCACCCAGGCACTCTTTGCTACGTCGCTGAAGTTCTCCATGCCGGGCAGGTCGGTGAGGTCGGCCAGGTAACCCTGGTCATAGAGCGCCAGCGAGGCATCAAAGGGGCGGCAGGTGATCAGGTCGCCGGCCGTGCCGCCTTCCAGCTTGGCATTGAGGGCGCCATTGTATTCCGTGGGCGGAGCGGGCGAGAAGACGACTTTAATGCCAGGATTCTGGGCTTCAAAGGCCGGGATGATGATGTCCTGCCAGATGGACAGGTCATCGTTGCGCCACGACTCGATGGTGAGGGTGACGGATTCGCCGGATGGCGCCGCGGCCGCGGCGTCTTGCGACGCTTCGCCGGCGGGTGCTTCGGTGGCGGTTGCCTCTTCGCCGGCTGCCGGTGCAGCCGGGGCGGCCCCAGGTGCGGTGGCGGGTGCGCAGGCGGTTACAACCAGCGCCATGATTAACAGAAGCGCTAACACGACTTTTCGGGACATACTGCCTCTCCTTTGAGCAATCTGTTATTGTTGAGGGAAAACTGCGTCGCTACGGAGTATGCGACATGTGTGCAACGGTAGCACCGGATGGGGGGATTGTCAAACAGTGCGAAGTGTGCTATCCTTACGCAAATCCTTAACGAAAGAGGCACTGCATCATCCGTGTCGATTTGGTCAATATTTGCACACGCTTCGCCGTTTGCACCGCGGTTCCCGTTTTTGCAGGCAGTGCCGCCTGTGCGCCCTGTGTCTCCCGCGCGTGGACTGATGCTGCCCATGGGAGGTGGTTATGCGGAGGTCCTACCCGGCCTGGCGCGATCGATCTACGAACGGGCCCAGGCTAAAGGGCCCCAGGGTGCGTGCGTCAACGTCACGGTTGTGCCGGCTTCCTTTAGCAGCAATGCGCATGCCATCTCGCCCAACGAGCGCGAGCAGAATCTGCACGATGCCGAACGCCGCCGGCTGGCAATTGAAACATCCTTGCGTGCAGCTGCCCCAGCGGGGATGACATGCAATGTGGCGCTGGCCCCGATCTTTGTGCGGAAAGACGCCGAGAACAAGGCATACCTGCGATACTTTGGCCGCGCCGTAAGCGTCGTCTTCCTCCTCGGGGGAGACCAGTCCGTAGCTATGCGCGTGCTGGGAGGGACGGCGGTGGAGGGGGCACTGCGGAAGTTGTACGGCCGCGGCGGGATTATTGCCGGAACCAGTGCGGGCGCGGGTATGCAGTCGCGCACGATGTTGGCAGGGTTTTGCGAGAAACATAACGTACACAACTCGCTGCATGTGGGTGCGACGGCGGTGTGGGACAAGCGCAAGGAGCGCGGCCTGGCCTTTGGCGTACGTGAGGCGATCTTCGACCAGCATTTCTTTCAGCGCGGGCGGCTGGGCCGGCTGCTGGAGGCCATTACGCAGCCGAGCGCACCGGGTGTCGGCGTAGGGCTCGACGCCTACACGGGGCTGCACGTACACGAGAACGGGCGATTGGACGAGGTGTTTGGGCTCTACTCGGTGGCCGTACTGGATGCACGCAGCCAGAGGGCAATGGGCAGCGCACATCGTGGCGGACCGCACGGCACGATCAGCCTGCGCAATGTGCTGGTGCACCTGTTGGCGCCCGGCCCGCACAGCTACGATTTGCGGGGACGCAGCCATTCGTTGGCCCCGCGACCGCAGCCAGCCCTGCGCCGGTTTGAGGCATTGACGCTGCCGGCAGGCGCAGGGCCGCTGTTTTTATGCGGAGGCATGGACGAGAGCAAACGGGCGACCGACGCTGCCTGGCGCCGTTTCGTGGGACATGATACGCCGCAGGCAGGCATCGCCCTCATCGGCCACAATTCGGATGCCATGGACTGCGGGCAGTTGGAAGCCGCATGCAGCGAGTGGCTGCGCGGAACGCCGCTGTGGTTGGAAGGTGCACCGGCAGCCATGGCGGGTGCGTACTATTGTGCGGGGCTGCCGCCGCAGACGGCCGGCGACCCAGAAAAACTGAACGCACACGACGCGGCGCAGATTGCGGCGCAGCGGGCGCTGATCAAGGGGAACGTGCTGCTGCAGCCAGGATTGGGACTGCTGCCGGCTTGTTTTGAGCCCCGCGTGCTGGAGTACTCAGGTTGGGCACGGCTGTTCGCCCTGGCGTACGAGCATCCAGTTGAACCCGCATTTGCGTTGGGGGCAAACACTACGCTGGCCATCACGGAGAACGGGGCCGAAGTAATCGGCGAGGAATCGATCATCGCCCTGGATCTGCGCAAGGCCGTGCGGGCAGCAGGCGACAATCGAGCCTATATCGTCGCCAACGGTTTGCTGGACGTCTATGCACCGGGCGAGAGGGTAGAACCGCAGATGGCAGAGGCGGACGTGCCCGCCTCAACGTTCGATCATTTGCAGCGGATACCGTGTGCGGAAGGTAGTGCCGTTCTCTGGCGTTAACTCAAACGACACGCTGCCTTGCAGATAACTCCGTTCCTTGAGTGGGGCAACGGTCATTTAATACGTTGAGAGGGTGAGGGCGCGAATGTCCCCGGGACCGGCGAACGCAAGCGTTCGCCGGTCCCGGGGACATAGGCACGCCAGATAGATTAATCAGCAACGGTGAACTGCCATTGGTAGGGATTGATCATCGGCGTATCCGACGCAACGTTGAAGATCGTGGCGGTGTAGTCGCCTGGGGCCAATGGCTTGTCGGGGGTGAAGACGAAGGCGCGTCCCCCTTCTTCCGTCACTGTGCCCCCTATCGCGTTGCCGGCGGCGCCGGTTACGGTAATGACCTCGTTGGGGTCGCCGGCTGTGACCAGGGTGGTGAACTCGACACGAACTGCCTTGACAGGGCCATTGCTGTTGGGAGCCGGTTCGGCGGCCGCGGCGAGCGGGTCGCGCCAGGCCTGCACGGCGCGGCGGTGGTCGGAGCCCTCGGCGCCCCAATCAGTGGCGGTGTCGTCGACCAGCATTGTGTTGTCCGGGCCGGCAGCGATCTGCAACTGGCGGTTGGCCATGCCGCTGATCGTGCCCCACTGCTCGACCGTCTCCCAACTGCCGCGGGTGTACTTATATTGCAGCCTGGTGCCTTCCTGCACGCGTGCCGTATACTCCCACAGATTGTCGCCCACAGGTGTCAGCGGCTGCTGGCCGGGATTGTAGGAAGCGCCAAATACCTCGGCGTTGTCGCCTGCGATAAAGACCAGGTCGTCGGGCGGCGTGGCGGCGGGCACGAGCACGCGCCAGGTGACGTCCACCATGCTCAACTCGGCCGTCAGGGTGATCGGGTCAGAGGGTTCCGAGACGTTGAAGCTGGTGTCCACCGCCTGGACGGTGTAGGAATAGGTGCTGCCGGCTGTGACGGCAGTGTCGGTGTAAACGTTGGTCTCTTTGGGCAGGTCAATGCGGGTGGCGCAGCCGCTCTCACCCCCGCTAATCTCAGCGCGGCAGATGCGGAAGTTGTAGAGATCGGCCGGGCGCGCGACACGCCAGGCAAACGAGACCTGGCTGCCGGAGCGGGCGATGGGATCAAGGCGGAAGGGCGGCTTGGGCGCCTCGACGTCGGCGGCGGGGTAGACCGTCAGCTTGCCGCGGTTCTCACTTAGCGTCCACTCGCGGCCGCCGGTTGTGGTGGCGCGCCAGGCAAAGGTGTAGTCGCCGGCAGCTTCGGGCAGCATGGTTCCGGCGTAAACGTTGGCGCCGCCCTGGTTGTCGGTCACATATGTGCCGTCGGCCCAGGTGAACACTTCGCTGCCTTCAAGGGCCCAACCGACCTGGGTGCGCAGCCCGGCGCCGGCGCCGGCGATTTCGGTGATACCCGGGGCCATGATGGCGGCGCTGCTTTCGGGCGAACGTTCGACGGCGCTGAGGGTGTGCTGGAGGACCAACGGCTCGTCAATGACGATCGAGAGGATGGGTGCATGGGGGATCAGGGGGCCGGTGCCGGTGGGAGCACTGGCGAGGCCATTCTCGCCCACAGCCTGAACCTGGTAGTAGTAGGTCGTGCCGTTGGCGACGCCGGGATCGGCAAAGACCACGCCGGGTTCGGCGGGCATACGCCCGATCTCGCTAAAGCCTCCGTTGACCAGCGAGCGCAATATGACAAACTCGGTCACGGTCTGGGTATCGGTGGCGCTGATCTGTACGGCAAGCGACAGCTCGCGGTTGCCCTCGGTGGCGGTGACGCTGGGTGGGTTGGGCGTCTGCATATTTACACCCTCACCTGTCACCCAGACGCGAAAGCTTAGCGGCGGCACCTCGACCTGGAGTGAGCCGTCTTCGTTGAGCGTGGCCGGTCTCGCGGCGGCAGCATCGCCGGGCGAGGAGATCGCGACTTGTTCCAGCGCCGCATCCGATGGTATGTAGCCGCCCAAGTCGAGCGTAGTGGTGATAGGATCGCTGCCGCGATTGAATGCCACGACCGCGGCGCCGGTGGCATCCTTGCGACCGTAAGCGTAGAGGCCGGTGGCGTCGTCCACGGACAGCGTGTCCCAAGAGCCCGTGCGCAGGAACGAATGTTGGCTGCGCAAAGCGCCGAGCTGCTGATAGAGGGCCAGCAGATCGGCGTCCGCCCGGCGCCAGGCGGGCAGATCTTCGTACCCTGGAGCATCCGACCATGGGTAGGGCTGGCGGTTATAAGGGTCGTCGCGCTGCGAGTCACTGCCAAAACCCACCAGGCCAACCTCGTCACCATAGTAGACGGTGGGTGCGCCGGGGAGGGTGAACTGCAGGGCAGCCGCCAGGGCCAGGCGGCGGCGCCCATCCTGGAAGTCGTCCACCGGCTGCGTGCGCTGCTCGTTGACGCCGCCCTTGTCCAACACATAGACGGCTCGGTTGACGTCGTGCGAGGAGATGAGGTTCATGGCCGTGGCAAAGGCCGCCGGCGGGTAGTCCTCTTGCACGGAGCGCAGGGCAGCGTCGAACTCGCTGGGCGAGAGGGCGGCGATCGTACCGTCGTTGTCGGTGAAGTCGTCGTCACGCAGAAAGCCCAGCACGGCCTGGCGGAAGCGGTAGTTCATGCTGCTGTCAAACTCGTCGCCAAGCACACGCTGACGGGCATCGCGCTCCTGCCAGGTCTCGGAAATGAGGAGGGCATTGGGGTTGGCCTCCTTGGCGGCAGTGCGCATCAGCTCGAAGAAGTCAGGATTGATGAGCACCACGTCGGGCACGACGTCGATGCGCCAGCCATCCACACCGGGCGTACGCAGCCAGGTGGTGGCGATGCCGTCAGGGCCGAGCCAGTTGTCGATCACTTCTTCATTGGCTGTGTCCACCTGGGGCAGCGTGGCTACGCCGGCCCAGGCAGCATAGTTCGTGTCGCCCGCACACACGCCGCTGCCTTCGGGACGAGCGGGCGTGAAGATATACCAGGCGCGGTAAGGGCTGGTTTCGCTCTCACAGGCGCCTTCAACATCATGGCGGGCATAACGGTCGAAGAAGGGGCTGTCCGACGAAGTGTGGTTGGGCACGCCGTCCAGGATGATGTGCATGCCGCGCTTGTGAACCTCGGCGGCTAACTGCTGGAAGAACTCGTTGGACGCCGTCGGGTCCCCTGCTACCGCCAGGTTGTCGTCCACCTGGCGGTAGTCGCGGCCGTCATAGCGGTGGTTGGAAGGCGAGTCGAAGATGGGATTAAAGTAGAGCGTCGTCACGCCCAAGTCGTGCAGGTAGTCGAGCTTTTCCTGCACGCCCTGCAGGTCGCCGCCGTAGAAGGTCGAACTGAAGGTGTTGTACCAGTCAGGGTTCTGCGCCCGGTCATTAGGCACCGGGTCTGGCACGGGAGTGTTCCATGGCGCGACGGGGAAGGCATGGCCGCGCTCCTCGGGATAGAACCAGTCTTCAGCTGGAGGGTCGTTGGCCGCATCGCCGTTGCGGAAGCGGTCGGGGAAGACCTGGTAGATGGTGGCGTTCTTGGCCCAGTCCGGGGCGTCGAAGCCGGCGGCATAGGTATAGATGTCCCAGCCCTGGTCGGAGTTGGGAGTGGTGGTGGAGAGTAGGCCGGGGCCACCGTCGTGCGCGCCGTCGTCAGCATAGAAGACCGTGGCATCGCCGTCAGTGACAGCGAAGTAGTAGTTGTGAACGGTGACGTTGGGGCCGGTGTTGAGGGTGGCCTCCCACCAGTCGAACTCCCCGTCGCTGACCAGCTTGTTCATGGCGTGGCTGCTGCCCGAGCCATCGTCTAGGTTGCTGGTGACGAGCGCCGCGCTTTCCAAATCGTTGGCGGCAGTACGCAGGCGCAAGGTGACATCGGTGTTCACCGGCTGCGCGCCGAAGGGCGTGCGATAGAGGTCGCTGCGGCTGTCGTGCAGGATGGCGCTGCGCACAAACTGACCGTCACCACGGGCGGGAGGTGGTTCGGCGGCCTGTGTCGGCGGGTTGATGCCCACATCGATCTCGCCGGTATTGCGGTCGTAGGAAAAGGTGACATCACCACCCTCGGTGGGGACGGTAAAGGGGATATTTTCGCCGCCTTGCGCGCCGCCCAGGCCAAAGTTTTCGTCCCAAGCGCCGTCGATGGTGACCTTGAACTCGTAATCACCGCCCGGCAGCGTGGCTGTCATCGTCCAGACGCCGTCGCCTTCCGCGTCGGTGGCCTGCACAGTGGGGTCGGCCGGTTCCCAGTCTACCCCGCCGAGTTGGTTGGCATAGCTGCCTGGAAAGGAGACGGATTCGGGCGCGGCGGGTTCGTCTTGGGCGTGGGCGAGACGAGTACTTGGAAGTATGCTGGAACAGAACAGCGCCAGCGTGAGGAACAGGCGCAGATGTTGTGCGAATCGCGGCATGGGAGGCTCCTTAAACGATGGAGGGGAAAGGATAGGAACGGATTTTCGGTAATGGTATACTAAATTGTATAGAGGTAACAATCATCTGAACAAGGAAGTTCCACGATGGCTGGCCGATATTTTGAGGAGTTTGCGCCGGGGATGGTGATCCGCCACAGCCTGGGGCGGACGATCACGGAGATGGACAACGTGCTGTTCTCGGCCTTGACGATGAACACGCAGCCGCTGCACCTCAACGAGGACTTTGCCCAGAAACACTCGCCGTTTGGGCGGCGCATCGTCAACGGCATCTATACCTTGGGGCTGGCAGTGGGCATCAGCGTGCCGGAGTTAACGGAGGGAACGCTGGTGGCCAACTTGGGCTACGACCAGGTGCGCCATCCGCACCCGATGTATCATGGCGACACACTTTATGTCGAAACAGAAGTGGTCGAAGTGCGCGCGTCCCGCTCGCGGCCGGACCAGGGCATCGTGCGCTTCCGGCATAGAGGGCGCAACCAGGAAGGTGTCGTGGTGCTGGAGTTTGAGCGCACGGCGCTGATGCTGAAACGGCCCACCACCGTTCCCGATCCACAAGAGGTTTAGACGAGAGGCAATCCTATGGCTGCCGAAAATACGGGCTTTGCCCGCCGCTCCCTGCTGTTTATGCCCGGCGATTCACTGCGCAAGATCGAGAAAGCCGCTAGTTGGGACGTTGATACCATCATCATGGATTTGGAGGATGGCGTAGCACAGAACCGCAAGGTGGAGGCGCGCGCCACGGTGGGGGACGCACTGGCCAGGCTGCAGTTTGGGCGGCGCGAGCGCCTGGTGCGGGTCAACCATGTAAGCACGGGAATGGTGGCAGACGAGATCGCGGCCACCGTCGGCGGCCGCCCTGACGGCTACATCATGCCCAAGGCCGAGATCGTGCAGGATTTGCATACGGTGGACATCATGCTCAGCGTCGCCGAACGCGATCAAGGGCTGCCCCCGCAGAGCCTGCGGCTGTTTGTAATGATCGAGACCGCGCTGGGAGTAATGAATCTGCGTGAGATCGCCAGCGCCACACCCCGCCTCGAGGGCCTGATCTTTGGCGCCGAGGACCTGGCAGGCGATATCGGCAGCGTGCGCACCAAGCCGGCATGGGAGGTCTTCTACGCCCGCAGTGCCGTGGTAACGGCGGCTGCGGCTTTCCGGCTGCAGTCGTTCGACATGGTATACACCGACTTCAACGACGGGGCCGGATTGGAGGAGGAGAGCCGGGTCGCGCGCCAGCTGGGATTTACGGGCAAGACCTGCATCCACCCCAACCAGACGCCCGTGGTAAACCGGGCCTTCTCCCCCACCGCCGCAGAAGTCGAGCAGGCGCGTCGCCTGGTCGCAGCGTTTGACGAACAATTTGTCGCCGGTGCCGGCGCCTTCACCTTCGAAGGCAAGATGGTGGACATGCCCATGCTGGTGGCAGCGCGCAAAGTCCTGGCCCGGGCAGAGCACTAACGGAGTTCAACCAACAATTGCCCACGCTCGACGACTTGTCCCGCCGTACAAAGGACGCGGGCAATCTGGCCGTCGGCAGGGGCTTGGATGCGCAGCTCCATTTTCATCGCTTCGAGCAAGACAAGCGTGTCGCCTTTCTGGACGCTGTCGCCTGCGGCGACAAGCACGTCCAGTACTCGCCCGGGCATGGTGGCGGTAAGGCCGCCACCTGCGTCGCTTTCACCCCGGCGGGCGCGGCGCGGGTCGGGCGGCTGGAGCGTCCAGGCGTCGCCGGCAAGGCTGACGTAGCGGCGCTGCCCACTGCGGGCGACGTAGGCGCGTACGCGGCGGCCGTCCAATGCTAAGTCCAGGCGGCCGTTGGGAGCCAGGCGGGCGCCAAGGTGCAGGACCGTGTCCCCCACACGCACTTCATAGCTGCCATCCTTCAGTTCCACGGTAACGGTGCGCACGTCGTCGCCGACCTGGTAGCGGAATTCACGCGCCATTAGCTGTCTCCCAGGCGAAAACTGCCGCCGGTGTTCCAGGGGCTGTAGGGATCGCCGCCAGCTGGATATGCGCCGGTGCCATTGAACGCGGTCGCAGGTTCCGCCAGCACCTCGGCCAAGGCAGCGGCGGCCAGAGCAAGGTCGGGCGGCTCACCGGCCGTGGGCTGCCAGGCCTGGAGATCGGTATCCACAAAGTCCGTGGTAGTGTCGCCGGCGACGAAACGTGGGTGTGCGAGCACGTCGCACAAGAAGGGGATGTTGGTGATGACGTCGCCTAGCACGACATAGTGGCCGAGCGCCCACTGCATGCGGCCGATGGCGTCGGCGCGGTTCTCGCCCAGCACGATCAGCTTGGCAATCATGGGGTCGTAGTGCAGCGTCACCTCGTCGCCGGTAGTGACGCCGGCATCGACGCGCACACCGGGGCCGACCGGCTCGACGGCCAGCAGCACCTTGCCGATGGCGGGTAAGAACTGGTTGGCGGGGTCTTCGGCGTAAATCCGGCATTCGACGGCATGGCCGCGCTGGCGCAGCTCCTCCTGGGTGAAGGGCAATGGTTCGCCGGCAGCCACCCGCAGCTGCAGCTTGACCAGGTCGACGCCGGTGACCAGCTCGGTGATGGGGTGTTCGACCTGGAGACGGGTGTTCATTTCGAGAAAGTAGAAGTTGCGTTGGCTGTCGACCAGGAATTCGAGTGTCCCCGCGTTGACATAGTTGGCAGCCTTGACCGCAGCGACCGCGGCCTCGCCCATGTGCCTGCGCAGGTCGTCGTCGAGCAGCGGCGAAGGCGTCTCCTCGACGATCTTCTGGTGCCGGCGCTGGACCGAGCACTCGCGCTCGAAGAGGTGGACGGCATTGCCGTGCTGGTCGCCAAAGACCTGGAACTCGATGTGGTGGGGATGCTCGATCAGCTTTTCCAGGTAGATACGGTCGTCGCCAAACGCGTTCATAGCCTCGCGGCGGGCGGATTCGAGGGCGTGGAGCAGGTCTGCCTGGTTGCGCACCACGCGCATGCCTTTGCCGCCGCCGCCCGCTGTGGCCTTGACGAGCAGGGGGTAGCCGATGGATTCTGCCGCGGCAAAGAGGTCGGCGTCGGCCTGGCTCTCCTGGTAGCCCGGCACCACAGGCACGCCGGCAGACTGCATGAGTGAGCGCGCGGCGGTCTTAGAGCCGAGGGCGCGCATGGCGCCGCCGCTGGGGCCAACAAAGGTAAGCCCGGCATCCACGACGGCATCGGCGAAGGTGGCGTTTTCGGAGAGAAAGCCGTAGCCCGGATGGATAGCCAGGCAGCCATGCTCGACGGCAGCCTGGACGATCGTATCGCCGCGCAGGTATGATTGGGCCGGCGCGGGTGGGCCGATGAGTACGGCGGCGTCGGCCAAGGCTACGTGCAGGCTGCCGGCGTCCGCCTCAGAGTAAACCGCAACGGTGGCGATGCCCATCTCCTGGCAGGCGCGGATAATGCGGACGGCGATCTCGCCGCGGTTGGCGATCAGGAGCTTGGAGAACATAAGCACAGCCCTCCGCTGCGGTACGGTGTTAAGCATCAGCCTTTTCCGGCTTGCGTGGGTCGAGCACCTGGTCGGCGTGCATCCAGATGACGCGCGAGTAGCGGAAGAGCAGCGGCCACATGATGATGCATTCGACGATAATGACGATCGTAAAGAATAAGATTGAGGCATCCCACAGGTAGAGCAGGACGGCGCTGGGGACGAGGATGAGGAAGCCCAGCGTATAGGCGATAAACATGGAGTTGAGAAAATAGCCCGTCTCGCGGTCGTACTTGATGCCGCATTCGGGACAGTGGCTGTTCATCCCCAAAAGTGAATGGAACACCGGGCCCTGCAAGCACACGGGGCAGCGCTGACGTAGTATGGCCCACAAACGTTTGAACACCGTCGTTCGCCCTCCTCTCTCCCTCTAGTGTACACCGTGCGGGATCGAGAAGCTAACTGAAAAGCGTTCTCCTGCATGGTTCTTAAAGTGGCACGACAAGATACTCTGCACCCACGTCTGTTGCGAACTCTATTACATGGGGTTGAATTCCGGTTGTTGGGACAGCGGCACCCTGCGCCGTGACCGTGATGCCCTCCGCACTCTCAATGCGACAGGGTCCGCCCAACGTGGAGCGGATGCGCGCGGCTGCCAATTGGCTCGCTTGCCAGCGCAGGTCTACTGTAAAGCCGCCCCGTCCCCGCAAGCCCATCACCTGCCCTTCCTGCCAGGCGGCAGGCAGCGCGGGCAGCAAATTGAGGCGCCCTTCATGACTTTGCAGCAGCATTTCGACGATACCGGCGGTCGCGCCAAAGTTGCCGTCAATCTGGAAGGGCGGATGGGCGTCGAACAGATTGGGATAGAGCCCGCCGCGCGTATAGTTGAAGACGGCCGGGTCAATCAGGGTAAAGAGGTCGCTAAGAATCTTGAGCGCGCGGTCGCCATCTTTGAGCCGCGCCCACGAGTTCACCTTCCAGCCCATCGACCAGCCGGTGCTCTCGTCGCCGCGCAGTTCGAGCGCACGCTTGCAGGCGGCAAAGAGCTCGGGGGTGCCATTTTCCGTGATCAGGCTGAACGGATGCAGGCCCATGAGGTGGGAAAAGTGGCGGTGATGCGGGTCGACGGCGTCCCAGTCTTTAAACCACTCCTGCAGATCACCCCGCTTGCCGACCTGGAATGGATAGAGCCTGGCGCGCGCCCTGCGCAGCTGGCTCGCGAACTCGGCGTCGACGCCAAGCACTTCGGCCGCGGCAATGCAGTTTTCGAAATGCTGGGCGATGATCGCCATATCGAAGGCAGTGGCCATACTGGTCTCTGCCACCATGCCCGCCTCAGTGACAAAAACGTTTTCAGACGATGTCGACGGGCACGTGACAAGATGGCCCTCACCATCCTCGATCAGCCAGTCGAGACAGAACTCGGCCCCACCTTTCATGATGGGATAGGCGAACTCCCGCAGAAAGGCGAGGTCGCCGCCAAAGGCGTAGTGCTCCCACAGATGGGTGCACAGCCACGCACCGGAAAGGGGGAAGTTGGCCCAACAGGGGCTGCCGCCGCCAAAGTTGCCCACCGGCGCAGCCTGGCACCAGATATCGCTGTTATGATGCGAACACCAGCCGCGCGCACCATAGTTGACGGCGGCCACCTTGGCGCCGTTGACGCTCAACCCCTGGATAAAGTCGAACAGGGCCGTGCCGCATTCGGCCAGGTTGGCGCTTTCGACCGGCCAGTAGTTCATCTGGGTGTTGATGTTGATGGTGAAATTGCTGCTCCAGGGCGGCTGGATCTGGTCGTTCCAGATGCCCTGCAAATTGGCCGGCAGCGTGTGCGGGCGCGAGCTGGCAATGAGCAGATAGCGCCCATACTGGAAGAGCAACGCCAGCAGCGCGGGATCCTGATCTTGCTTGAACGCAGCAATCCGCTGGTCGGTGGACATGGCGGCGGCCGCATCACCAGGCTTTCCCAGGTCGATGACGACGCGGGCGAACAAGGGCTGGTATTCGGCCAGGTGCTCCTGCAGCAGATCGTCGAACGTACTCGACTGTACGGCCGCCAGCGTCTGTGCGGTGATGGCAAGCGGGTCTTTCCCGTCGCTAGTAGGAGACCGGTCGAACCCGTTGAAGCTGGTCGCCGCACACAGGATCAGCAGCACCTCGTCGGCGGACGCAACCTGCAGGCTGTTCCCCTCGACCCGCAGGTTCCCCCCGCTGAGACGCAGTTCCACGCGGGCGGCGAACGTCATGCCTTCCTCGCCATACACGACCGGGTTCTTGCTGCGCAAATACGGGGGATCGTCCTGCTGCGGCGCCTTGCCTGTCAGCAGCAGGTGCGGATTCTGCACCTGCACCTGGGATTGCAGCGCACTTTCCATGCGCACGCCGAACGTCAACCCCCCGGGCTGTGTGCAGGTCAGCCGCAGCACCAGGACATTGGCCGGCTCAGAAACAAAAGCCTGGCGCGTATAGCTGTGCTCGCCCAGGCGGTATTCGACCTGGTGCACGGCCGTGGCGAGATCGAGCTCGCGGCGATAGGCGTGGGGAGGCGCCGCCTCTTCAAATTCCAGGTAAAGGTCGCCAAAGGGCAGAAAGCTCTGCGTATACGGACCCTGCATCTGCCTGACAATCCGGTCGGCCTCATCATAGCGGCCGGCAAATACGGCTTCGCGCACGGCGGGCAGATGGCGTTGGGCGTCGGGGTTGGTGTGGTCGCGGGCGTAGCCTGACCAGAGCGATTCTTCGTTGAACTGCAAGTGTTCGACCGCTACGCCGCCAAAGACCATGGCGCCAAGACGGCCGTTGCCAAGCGGGAGGGCTTCCGTCCAGTAGCGGGCAGGGTCGTTGTAGCAGAGCACACTGGATTCAGGTCGAGTTGTGGGTGGCGCCCAAGGAGTCATTATCGCCTCTTCAGAATAGTGGCTGGATGGAACAATCTTTCAGTGCAGTGGCTGAATGTCAGCCAGCCGTCTCCCTTGCCGTCATGTCCTCCACCCCAATCCGCCGTACCATGGAACAGCCACCGGCCAGGTTCATACCGTATTAGGGTGTGCCGGGGACAAGGAAATCGTGTGCGCAAATATCCCGCGCCGTCAGATTACCAGGCGGCGATTCAGAACCCCAATTTGGTGCTGCGTGAGCCGGAGCTGCGCGCTGCCCGCGTGCGACTGGACCGGCTGGGTATGCCGGTAGTCAGCTCGGGCGGCTTTGCGCTCAGCTTCTACCTGGAAGCGCCGGAAGCGCCGCTGGGAGAGCAGTGGGTGGTGCGCTGCTTCAAGGCAGACAGCCCGGACCGGCGGGCGCGCTATGACGCCATCGGCCTCTTCCTCAACGCCAACCCCGCCCCGATGCTGCTGGACGTGGACTATCACGAGCAGGGCATCCTGGTCGACGGCGCCTGGTATCCGATCGTCAAGATGCCACTGGTGCAGGGTGTCACCTTGCAGCGCTACATCGAAACCGAAATCGCCAGTGGGCGCAGTCTTGCGCACCTGAGCGCCAAGTTCCGCACCGTGGTGGGCGGTCTCGAGCAGTTGGGGATCGCACACGGCGACCTGCAGCATGGCAATATCATGGTGCAGGCAGGGGAACTCGTGCTCGTCGACTACGACGGGATGTATGTGCCCGAGCTGCACGGGTGGCCCGCAGCGGAAATGGGCAGCGTTGCCTACCAGCACCCGCTGCGCCGGGGGCAGTTTGGGCCGGATCTGGACCGCTTCTCAGCTATCATCATCGACGTGGCGCTGCAGGCGCTGGCATTTGCGCCAGGGTTGTGGCCAAAGTATAACACCGGCGAAAACCTCCTGTTTCGCCAGGCGGATCTCACCGGGCCGCAGGCGTCGGCGCTGCTGCGCGACCTGGAACAGATTCCGCACTTGCACGCGGCCATCCAACAGCTGCCGGCGATCTGCCGTGCGCCATTCGAGGCTACGCCGCGGCTGATGGATGTCGTCCCCCCGCTGCCGGCGGACGTCCAGCCTGTGGTGCTGCCGGGTATGCAGCCGGCGGTTCAGTCGCCGTTCGTGTGGCAGCCGGATGTCGACGAGCAGTTGCATCGTTTGTACGCCAACTGGACGCCCACCACCGCGGCGACAAGTGCCGCACCTGTGCCGGTGGCGGTGCCGCTGCCCGTCGTAACGGGGGCGCTCGCTGGGCCGTTGCCCGTGCAAGGTGCACTCCACCATGCGCCACAGCACACGCCGCAGCACACGCCGCAGCACACGCCCCAGCATGCCGCTGCCAGCCATCGACCACGCCATGCGCGAGCTCGTTCCCGGGGCGAAGTCATGCTGCCATGGAAGCGTCTGGTCAAGATCGGGATGGTGCTGGCCGTCATCGCAGTCGGCCGCTTCCATGACTCCTTGACTGCGCCGGTTTTCATGGCCCCCGCCACTTCGCAGGTAGTTGCGGCGCGCGGCCCGGGCGTATATATAACCGAAAAGAAGGTGAGCCCGGCAAGCCTTGTCCCAAGCTGCCCGCCAAACCTTACCGTTCAGCTGCATGCGCCGCGTGGCGACGTCGACACGGACTTAGTCCGGTTCGACTGGCGTGCCGATCAGGTGTTGGCAGCACCCTGCCGCTTCCGCGTCCGCTTATGGCGCGTCGGGGGGACCGAGATCGACGTTCCCGACAACTACCTTGTGACACAAGACGGCGGCGCCTATCACACCGACTTGTACCTGCCGCACCTGCTGCCGCCTGATGCGCGTGCGGGGGGCACATTCCACTGGACGGTAGAATTAGTCGTCGATCCGGCCGCAGACACGGCCTTGCTGACCTATGGTGCGCCTCGCGAGTTCAACTGGGCGCCCTCCGTGCAGTAAACATAGCCGGCACGGCTGGCCGGGATCTCAGATCAGCGATCCACGGCCGGCAGGTATAGGTGGTGCGTATAGGTCGGCGCCTGGGCCGGCGCCACCAGCAGCGTGATGGACTGCGCCCCAAACACGATGTCAGTGCCGGCCGCTGTCAAAGCCACGTCGCCTTCACGCTCGATATGTGCCAGGTCGGCAGGGCTGTAGCGGTAGACGGCCGCTCTCTGGATGGCGGCGTTGGCAATGGCAAGTGTACCGGCTAGCGGCCCGTTCGTCTTGTTGATGACCGCGACCGTCAGCGCGCCGTCACTGTTGCGTTGGGCCGCATAGACCGCCAGCTTGTCCTGGTTGCTGCTGGCCGCCTGGACGCTGGTGTCGCCAAAATGGCTGCCGGCGCCATCATAGTTGCGGTACATGCGGAAGGCAAAAGCCCCGGGTTGATCGCCGTCGGGCGGGGACCACAGCGTAGCCAGGTCGAGCCCCTCGCGCCCAAAAATGCCGAGCACATCGGCCTGGGCCAGTGCGCCGTTGATGTCGTCGAGCGCGCCCCAGTTGTACTCGCTGACGGCCAGCTTGGTGCCGGGGTAGTACTGGTTTACCCACGCGCGCATGCGCGGGATAAGCTTGACGATGCCGTCGTCGGGGCCGGCGTCCTTGATCCAGCTCTCGTCCACGTAGGCGGGGTCCCACAGCGAGCGGGTGGAGCGCAGGCGTAGGGCCTGGGTGGCGGCGTCGCCGGCTGGCTCCAGAGCGATACCGTTGGCCTGCGGATAGTAGTGCAGGTCGAGGTAATCAAGCAGGCGCACGCCGTTGGCATCTTGATATTGCTTGAACTGCTGGAGATACCAGGGCACAAACGGCATGTCGCCGTTAGCCAACCGGTCGTCCGGGGTACTCCAGTCCTCCCGCTGGCCGTCGTAGGCGCCGTACCAGTAGTACGTCCACCCCATGACGACGGGGCCGAGCAGCTGCGACTCGGGGTCGGCAGCCTTGACGGCCGCGGCATACGCGGTCGTGGCAGCGCGGAATTCCTGGTATTTCCAGCCGACCGGGCGAATGTCCCGGTGTGTCTCGAACCAAAGGTCGGGCTCGTTGTCGAGGTTGTAGAAACGCACGCCGCCGTCGCCGGCCGCGCCGTACTTGGCCTTGAGGAAGTTGACCCAGCCGGCGGTGAACGCAGGCGGCGCGGCCACACTGGCGTCGAGCGGGTTGTTGCCGGTGATTGGCGTGCCGTCAGTGTGCAAGCCGTTGCCACACTGGTTGCGATACGGCTCGACCGCCTCTTGGGGACCATACGCATCCACGGCGAAACCGCAGGCGTGTTCGACCCCATTGGCGACATATCCGCTCATGGGCAGGGTCAACAGAGTCTGCGTGCCCGTGCGACGGTTCTGGTCGATAAAGCGGACCGCGGCCGAGTCGCCTGGTGCGCCGGCGGCGTCGCTTTCCTTGATGTTTTCAAAGTACCAGTCCGAGGCGTGGTTGGAGATGTCAGTCTGGTAGTTGTAGCGCGAGGTGGCGTTGCCCCCCCAGCGGTTGATGGGCAGGTTCAGTTCGGCGGCCAGCGCTTCGGGGGCAAAGTTCATGCCATAGATGTAGGGGCTGATCGGCTTGCGTTGGGCCGCCATGTCGACGGCGAGTTCAATGGCTACCGGCTCCGCTGGATCAGTCGGGCGCGCCTGCACCCCCAGCAGCAACGAACAACTAGCCAGGAGGAGGAGCAGCGGCATCGCCATCCACCAAGGGCTCGGCCCGCGCTTCCGTCCCCTCAAGTGGCCCCGCATCGACTTCGGCATGAAGGTCTTCATCACAGATTCCTTCCAGCAACGCTTCCAGGATCAACGGCCTGCTTGCGCGTCAAGAAGGGGAGAAGAGTGCTGGCCTGATGGTTCAATGCACCTGCAACGGATATACGCAGGCATTCAATCTTCGCCACCAACACAGCGGCACACTGTTTCAAGACCGCTATCAATGCATCTCAGTCAATCATGAAGAGTATCTGCGCCACCTGTGCCGTTATATCCACGCCAACCCAGTCAAAGACGGCTTTGCGCTGCAGGCGGAACTTTGGCCATATTCGAATTACGCGGATTGGATCAGCCGGCGCTCAGGTGCAGAGGTTGATCACAGCTTTGTGAACGAGTTTTTCGGTTCTGCCGACCAGTATCGCGCCTTTGTTGCCAACTGGGCCGAGTGCAAGCGCGCACCCGATCCGTTGCGAGACTACGTGGCAGCGTTAGAGACAGCCGAGTAGACGCCAGGCTTCCGGGAAGGGGAAGGTCTTCCCGGAAGCGATAGCGCTTTACTTCTTACTGATAGCCACCGTCACGCTGCGGTCGCCCAGCTCGAAGGTGGCACTGGGCAGGTGCGCCGGGATGGCGTTGCCGTCGCCGGGGTGCACCTGCACGAGATCCACGCTGAGTGTCTCGTCACGCACATAGTCGCCAAAGTGGGCGACGACGGCGTGCATGAGGTCCGAGTCGGCGATATAGGTGACGATGCGGTCGCTGATGGCCAGGTTGGCGTCCTTGCGCAGCTGCTGGATGCGGCGCACCAGTTCACGCGCATAGCCTTCCTGCAGCAGCGCCTGGTCCAGCTCGGTGGTGATCGCCACCAAGTAGCCCGCCGTCTGCGCTACGCTGTAGCCAGCACGCGGGGTTAGCCGCACTTCGACGTCCTCCGGCCCGACCACGTAGTGCTCCCCCTCAACCTCGAGCTCGACCGTCTCGCCCGCCTGCAGCTTCCCGGCCAGCTCCGGCTGGTCAAGCGCCGCCATCGCCGTGCGGATCTTGGGATAGCCCTTGCCGTACTTCTGCCCCAGTTGCTTGGGATACGGGAAGACGGCGACGTCCACCAGGTCGCCGCTGGCATGGGTAAAGCCCAGCGTCTTGACGTTGAGTTCGTCGAGCACAAACTGCTGCAGGCGGCGCAGCGCCGCCTCTTCCTCGCTGGTGCGCGTGCGCACTATCACCTGTGCCAGCGGCTGGCGCACCTTGAGATTGGCGTTCTGGCGGGCGGCATGGCCCAGGCTGGTCACCCGCTGCACCATGGCCATGTCGGCGCTCAGCTGCTCGTCCACCTGCGCAGCGTTGACCTGCGGCCAGCGCGCCAGGTGCACGCTGTCCGCCTCACCACTCTGCGCGTTCACGACCAGGTTCTGGTACAGCTCCTCGGCCACAAAAGGTGTGGCGGGCGCCAGCAGCTTGGCCACCGTCACCAGCACCTCGTACAGCGTCTGCAAGGCCGCCGGATCGCCGTCCCAGAAGCGGCGGCGGCTGAGACGCACGTACCAGTTGCTGACGTTGTCGACAAAGTCGCCCACTGGGCGCGTGGCGCCGAGCACGTCGTAGCTTTCCATCGCCTGCGTGACATTGCGTACAAGCAGGTTGAGTTCGGACAGCACCCAATGATCGAGCATATTTTCCGACGGCGCTGCCTTCTCGCCCGCCCGCCATTCGCTGAGATTGGCGTAGGTGACAAAGAACGAGTACGTGTTCCACAACGTGTTGAGGAACTTGCGCACCGTCTCGCCCACCAGGTTGACCGAGAAGCGGCGGCTGTTGCCGGGAGGGCTAGCAGTGTACATATACCAGCGCGTGGCGTCTGCCCCGTGTGTGCTCATCACCTCCCACGGGCTGACGATGTTGCCGCGACTCTTGCTCATCTTGCTGCCGTCCTCGGCCAGGATGTGCCCCAGGCAGATGACGTTTTTATACGCCGGCCGGTCAAAGAGCAGCGTCGAGACGGCGTGCAGGGTGTAGAACCAGCCACGCGTCTGGTCGATGGCCTCGCAGATGTAGTCGGCCTGCTGCTGGCGCTGCCACACTTCCTGGTTTTCAAACGGGTAATGCCACTGCGCCAGGGGCATCGAACCGCTGTCATACCAGCAGTCTGCCACCTCGTTGACGCGGCGCATCGTGCCGCCGTCGGGTGCGGTCCAGGTCAGCTCGTCCACATAGGGTCGGTGCAGGTCCAGGTCCTTCAGTTTGCGCCCGACCTTCTCCTCGAGCTCGGCCACGCTGCCGATGCACTCGGCGTAGGCGCCGCCCGGCGCGTCGCTGCGCCAGATCGGCAGCGGCGTGCCCCAGTAGCGGTCGCGGCCCAGGGCCCAGTCCACGTTGTTCTCCAGCCAGTTGCCAAAGCGCCCTTCCTTGATGTGCTCGGGATACCAGTTGATCTGGTTGTTGTTCTCCACCAGCCGGTCGCGGTAGGCCGACGTGCGGATATACCACGTTTCCCGGGCGTAGTAGAGCAGCGGCGAATCGCAGCGCCAGCAGAATGGATACGTATGCTCATACGTGCCCGACTTATACAGCAATCCACGGCCGGCCAGCTCGTCCTCGATCAGTGGATCGGCGTCTTTGACAAAGACAGCCGCCCACGGCGTTACCTCGGGACGAAACGCCCCGTCGCCCTGGATGGTCACGAGCACCGGCAGGTTGTAGCGCTTGCCCACCTCCATATCGTCGAGGCCAAAGGCCGGCGCGATATGGACGATGCCCGAGCCGTCCTCGGTGCTGACAAAGTCGCCGATGACTACGTAACAGTAGTCCTGCTCGACCGGGAAGAAGCGATAGAGCGGCTCGTAGTGGACACCGGTCAGGTCACTCCCCTTCATCCGGTCCAGCACCTCGTACCCCGGGCGCAGCACGCGCTCGGCCAGCTCCGCAGCCAGGGTCAGTACGTCCCCGTCCACGTCGCGCACGCGCACATACTCGACGTTGGCGCCCACCGCCAGCGCCACGTTGCCGGGCAGCGTCCAGGGCGTAGTCGTCCATGCCAGCAGGTACTCGTTGGCCCCACCCTGCACTGGCGACCTGCCGTTGCCCTGCGTCACGCGGAACTTGACGAAGACGCTGGGGTCGATCGTGCCTTCCTTGTAGCCGAGCGACAGCTCATGGCTGCTCAGCGGCGTGCCGCAGCGCGGGCAGTAGGGCACGATCTTGTAGCCCTCAAACAGCAGGTTCTTGTCCCAGAACTGCTTCATGATCCACCACAGCGACTCGACGTACTCGTTGTGGAAGGTCACGTAGGCCGTGTCGAGATCCACCCAAAACGCCATACGCTCGGTGACCTGTTCCCACTCGGCGATGTACTCCATGGTCGATTCGCGGCACAGCTCGTTAAACTTGGCGATGCCGTACTCCTCGATCTGCTTCTTGCCGTTGAGGCCCAGGCGCTTCTCCACCTCGATCTCGACTGGCAGCCCGTGCGTGTCCCAACCGCCGCGGCGCTGGACATAGTAGCCCTGCATGGTCTTGTAGCGCGGGAAGATATCTTTAAACGCGCGCGCCAGCACGTGATGAATGCCGGGCCGCCCGTTGGCCGTGGGCGGGCCCTCGTAGAAGACATATTCCGGGCCGCCCCAGCGCTCGCTCATGCTGCGCTGGAAGACATTGCGCTTCCTCCAGAGTTGGAGGACCTGCTCCTCCAACTCCGGGTAGCTGACGGACGTTTTCACGTCCTTAAACTGTGCTTGCTTCGTGTGTGCGCTCATCGTTACCCTCTCGTATCGTTCGACGGATGCCCCGACGGCTGTAGGGGAAGGCTCATCCACAGGGCATCATAGTACGTGTCACCTAGCTTCATGTAGCTGCTGTCCACGAATCGGGGCTCGAAGCCACAGCGCCGGTACAGCAGTTCGGCGCGCATATTGCCGATCGTGACGCTTAGCTGCAGTTCCTCCAGCCCTTCCTGGCGGGCCGCGTGCTCGATAACGGCATTCACCAAGCCCTGGCCTAACCCCATCCCCCTGCATTCGGGGGCCACATACATCTGGTACAGCCCGGCCCGGTGGCGCAGCTTCTCGTTGTCCGGGCGGCGAAAGCCGGCCAGCCCCACCAACTCGTCCTCGACCAAAGCGCCAAAGGTGCAGCGTACTGCCGGCGATAAAGCCAGGGTAGCGGCGATCTCCTCGAGCGTTTGGCGCTTAAAGTCCGCCAGCGTGCCGCTGAAGGCTTCGGGATGCTCGACCAAGGCACGGCGGCGTATCCTGCGATACGCCGCAGCATCCGCTTCGTGCAGTGCGCGAATGTGCGTGTTCATCGTCACCTCCCCCGGCGGCCCATGGCCGCCACCAATACAAAAGCCCGCCCCCAAAACGGGGACGGGCTCGAAAGCTCGCGGTACCACCCCGGTTCCCGCCGGCCAAACGCGCCAGGCGGGCACCTCTGTGCAAAGCAGGGCAGGAACCACCCTAATTTGCTGTGACGCTAACGGGTCACAACGCCGGCGACGCCTACTAAGAATACTGTTCGGGTCGCTGCTCCGGAGGGATCTTCGCTGTCGGCCGCCTCGCCTGGCTCCCACCTTCCCAGGCTCGCTGTCGCGCGCACCGCCAGCTACTCGTCTCCATCAACGCATCAGACAGATTGTAAGCGCAAGTGTAGCATGTACACCAACCAGTTGTCAAGCATTTGACGAACCGCCTTTTGGGCCCAACAAGCCCATGTAGTCAGCCTAGGCCTCAGGTGCCGCATTAAGCAGTTCTTGTGTCACTCGCCACTCACCATCCGCTTCTTTGCGCCAGACGATGACCATGCGGACGTGCGTGGTTGCGCCCGCGTTGGGTGGGCGGCCATTCACCCAGGTGGCTGCGCCATACGTGTAGGCCATGTTGCCGTCGCCCTCGGTTCGCAGCGCCGTGATTGACACGGATGACAGGGGCTGCATCGCCCTGGCCATCTGGAGTAGGCCTTCCCGGCCTTGCACCGCGGGGGCGCCTGGTCCTACGAACACGGCATCCTCGGTGTAGTGGTAAACCCAGGCGGTCGGGTCTGGAGAGCCGAGGGCTTTTTCCAGTGCGCGCTCAGCACTGCGGATCTCAGTCTTGTCGAATGTGGATTGCATCTTTAGTTTCCGGTAACGGTAACACAAAGCAGGGAGCGAAATGACAAACGGCGATTAACAGTCCACAATATGGTTATTGAGAGCCATAAGGAGTGGAAGATGCCAATCGCCGTAGAACACACTGTACATGCAATCGCCGCCGTGGTGCAAACGGTGCCGGTAGGGACAAACATTGCGCTGCTGCACCTGCTGTGGGTGATGCTGAATGGCTCGTTTCTGTGCAGCGGTAAATGGGAGATCAACGAGTTGCTTGACAATTGGCAACTGTACGTGGCGAGTGAAAACCTGTGGCGTGTGCGACGGCATGAAAGGTATCAAGCGGTCCGCTGCCGGCGGTCGTGATTGGCGTGATCGTCATTGCGGGCGAAGTGAATCGCCGGCGGGTTCCGCTGCTGCGCAGGCTTGTGCGCTGTAAGCCCGCAACGGGCACAGTTGCGTTTCGGGCGCAACTGCTGAAAGAGGCTGTTTCTCAGATCATGCAGAATCAGGTCGTTGTCGTTGATGCTGAGTTTGACATTGCTGAGTTGCAGGCTGCCAACGTGAGTCAGTATGTCGTACGGATGGCCCCCAACTGTACGGCGCGGCGTAATCAGTTGGTGCTGCCTAACACCCCAGCGGCTCCCGATGCGGCGACCTTTTCCATCTACGTCTACCATGACCCACTCTACCAGCACCCGCTCGTGCTGGCGACCAACCTGGTGAACGTGCAACCCCAAACCGTCTTTCGCATTTGCCGAGATCGCTGGCCGGTTAAACAGCCGCCGCTCTCGGCCAAACAGATGATTGGACTCCATCGTCAATTCGTCTTTGCCCTCGCCTCCTGTTTTCGTCTACCTGAGTTGAGCCTTCTTGCCGGCGCCATCCTGACCTACCTGGCGGCCGTCCTGCCGCCTGTCCCTTCCGGGTTTTGGGATCGCTCACCCAAACCTACCCCAGGACGCCTGCGCCGCTTGCTCGCTCAAACTGATTTTCCAACTTTGCTCGCTGAGGACCGGCAACTTCGAAAAAAGAGCTCGGTCACGGCACACTTGCCCTAGGGAATCGATGCTCATCGTCGCCTTCTATCTGCTACCTCACCTTTGATTGCCGGAAAGTAAAGTTCTACGCCCTTCCATTTTTGAGGTTCTGTTCCTATCGCTGGGTTTGTGGATATTTTGTGGACCCAGCTTCACTATGCTGGGCTACAGCATGAAATGGAGAGCTGCGACAGGTAGCTAACGCAACCAGGTCAAGAAGGAGAACAAAGATGAAGAGTTCGACGTCAGATCCAGGCATGAACAACCCAGCGCCGGAATCGAAAACGAAAAGCTCCAGCAAAGGCACAAGTGCTGGCATGAGTGGAGGCACAGGCAAGGGCGCAGGCATGGCTGCAGGCGCAGGTATGGGCGGTGCGGGTCAGGGCGGCGCAGGTATGGGCGGTGCGGGTCAGGGCGGTGCGGGTCAGGGCGGTGCAGGCCCGCAACTGCCAACGCGCCGGACCTGTGGCACGATGGATGTTCACTTCCGCTTGCTGCGTGACTCAGCGGATTATGCCCAGGCGCGGATCCAAATTGAGAATGACGCCCTGGACTATCGAGCGGGAATGCGGGATTTTGTTGCGCGGGGCACGGTGAGAATTCCCGTCGTCGTGCATGTTGTGTGGAATACACCCGCCCAGAATATCGCCGACACCCAAATCACCAGCCAGATCGACGTCCTGAACCGGGATTTCCGCCGTCTCAATCCCGATGCCGCCAATGTGCCCGCCGTTTGGCAAGGTCTGGTGGCTGATTCTCAGATCGAGTTTTTCTTGGCCACCCAGGACCCGGCCGGCAATCCCACCAATGGCATTACCCGCACCCGCACCACTGCCGCCTCGTTTGTGGATGATGACCGCGTCAAATCTTCCGCCACCGGCGGCGTGGACGCCTGGCCGGCAGACCGCTACCTCAATATCTGGGTTTGCCAGTTGGGCGGGGGACTACTGGGCTATGCCCAATTCCCGGGCGGCCCCGCGGCAACCGATGGCGTAGTCATTACCCATACCGGCTTTGGCACCTCCGGCACAGCCGCCGCGCCTTTCAATCTGGGCCGTACCGCGACGCACGAGATTGGCCACTGGCTTAACCTGTTCCACATTTGGGGCGACGAGCGGCCCGGCGAAGATCCGTGCAGCCGCTCCGATATGGTGGACGATACGCCCAATCAGGGGACAGAGAACGTCGGCAAACCGACTTTCCCCAAGGTCAGTTGCGGCAACGGTCCCAACGGCGATATGTTTATGAATTACATGGACTATGTGGATGATGACACAATGTTCATGTTCACCCTCGGCCAATTGGCCCGCATGAATGCCTGCCTGGAAGGACCGCGCCGATCGTTTCTGACCAACCAGGTTACGGCGCCACGGGCATCGGGACATGTCGCAGCGTGGGGCCCGAATCGGCTGGATGTGTTTGTGTTAGGCACCGACTCGGCCACTTACCACAAGTGGTGGGACGGTGCCAACTGGGGGCCATCAATGGTGGATTACGAATATATGGGCGGCGTCTGCATGAGTCCGCCCGAAGTGGTGGCGTGGGGACCCAACCGGCTCGACGTCTTTGTGCTGGGCACTGACCGTGCGCTTTACCACAAGTGGTGGGACGGCGCCAACTGGGGACCCTCCCTCACCGACTGGGAGTACATGGGCGGCATCTGCACCAGCCCACCCAAGGTGGTGGCCTGGGGACCCAACCGGCTCGACGTCTTTGTGCTGGGCACTGACCGTGCGCTTTACCACAAGTGGTGGGACGGTGCCAACTGGGGACCCTCCCTCACCGACTGGGAATACATGGGCGGCATCTGTACCAGCCCGCCCGAGGTGGTGGCCTGGGGACCCAACCGGCTCGACGTCTTTGTCACCGGCACCGATTCCGCCCTCTACCACAAGTGGTGGGACGGTGCCAACTGGGGACCCTCCCTCACCGACTGGGAGTACATGGGCGGCATCTGTACCAGCCCACCCAAAGCGGTGGCGTGGGGACCCAACCGGCTCGACGTCTTTGTGCTGGGCACCGACCGTGCGCTTTACCACAAGTGGTGGGACGGTGCCAACTGGGGACCCTCCCTCACCGACTATGAATCCTTGGGCGGCATTTGTACCAGCCCGCCCGAGGTGGTAGCCTGGGGACCCAACCGGCTCGACGTCTTTGTCACCGGCACCGATTCGGCCCTCTTCCACAAGTGGTGGGACGGTGCCAACTGGGGACCCTCCCTCACCGACTATGAATCCTTGGGTGGCATCTGCACCAGCCCGCCCAGGGTCGTGGCCTGGGGGCCCAACCGGCTCGACGTCTTTGTCACCGGCACCGATTCGGCCCTCTTCCACAAGTGGTGGGATGGTGCGAACTGGGGACCGTCCATCGCCGATTATGAGTACATGGGTGGCGTTATCCGCGACTTCTAGTCCGCTGTCGTCCGGCGTCGGCGTACGCCACAGTTTGAAGACGGCAGAATGGCTTGCCATCTTCAAACTGTGGCGTTGGCACTTCCCAAAGGAACAACACAGAGCCATGAATCAACTGCCCAAACAGATTTTTCGCAAGTGGGGCCACTCATTTGAGGAGGACGCCCGCGACGTCAAAGTATATCGCCCGGCTGACTATGACTTCCCGCGCACGCGCGGGCGCGACGGTATTGAATTCAGGCCTGATGGCACGTTTATCGAGTGGATGGCCGGTCCTGCCGATGCGCAGCAAGCGGTACCGCAGCATTGGCAGGTGGAACCTTCCGGCCGCGTGCGCGTGGTGTTCGGCGACAACGCGCGCGCATCCCAGATCCTGGACATCGTGCAGGTGGACGACAATATCCTGCGCATCAGGCAGTTGCCAGCCTCACCCTGAGACAGCCTTCGTGCGCAAAGTTCTAGAAAACAAGGAGGGGCTATGCCCGGTCTCATAGCCTACGTTGACGCCTCACGGGCTGCCCGCAGCGTCAAACTGGCAAATACAGTGGATGCCGCCTGGGCGCGCTTTGGCAATCGGACTGTCATCTGGATGCCGGAACAGGCGTGGGACGCTTTTACGCGTAAGACACGCGACGCCGAACTGCGCGCGGCAGCCGCAGCCGGCCAAGCGCTTACCGGGCAACCCTATCTCGTTATCCAAGTCGGTGCCGCGTTCCAGCATGACTATCCGGCGGCGAAAATCATCCTCGATCAAGGGCGGTACCTGGTAGTCGATCTAGCACCCACCGAGGTGGCGCAGCTCAACAGCCACGAGGAGACATGTTGGGCCCTGCGCCCGCTTCCGCGCAACAGCGTCATTGTGGAGACACTCTCACCCACCACACGCGATGCCGTCCCATGGGTGCAAGCGCTGGTCGCGCAGCTGGCGCAGCCTACGTATGGCGCCTGGCACACCACCCTGGCCAGCTATCCAACCCGCCATTCTCTCAGCACCCACTATCTTAACGCTGCGACATGGGCGTGCGACCAGCTGCGCCGGCTCGGGTACCAGGCCAGGCTTGAACCCATTACCGTGGGCGGCGGCAGCAGTCACAACGTGGTGGCGGAGCAGATCGTGCATACCGCGGGCGTGCGCGATCTCGTGTTGGTGACTGCGCACCTGGATTCGATCAACCATGGCCAGGGCGTCGATGCCCCTGCGCCCGGCGCTGATGACAACGCCAGCGGGAGCGCAGGCGTGCTGGAAATGGCACGCATCTTTGCGCACCACCCAGCGCAAGCAGATCTGCGCCTTGTGCTCTTTGGTGGTGAGGAACAGGGACTGCATGGCAGCACCCAGTATGTTGCCAATTTGCCGGCGAGCGATAGAGCGCGGGTGCGTGGGGTCATCAACATGGACATGATTGCCACCAGAAATACCGTGATCCCCACGGTTTTGCTGGAAGGTGCTCCTATCTCCCAGCCCTTGATCACCCTATTGGCGGACGCGGCTGCGACGTACACTGGCCTGGCCGTACAAACCTCGTTAAATCCATTTGCCAGCGATCATGTGCCGTTTATCAATGCCTTGATGCCGGCCGTGCTTACCATTGAAGGGGCAGACAGCGCCAACACCAACATTCACACCGCCAATGATACCCTTGCCCACATCGACTATGACCTTGCACTCGACATCTTGCGTATGAATACAGCGGCCGCGGCCACGTTGCTCGGCCGCGCCGAAACCATATCTGCGACGCCGCGGGCGTCGGGGCCGGTAGTGGCATGGGGGCCAAACCGGCTCGACGCCTTTGTCGTCGGCGCCGATTCCGCCCTCTACCACAGGTGGTGGGATGGTGCGAGTTGGCGAACCTCCCTTACGCCGTGAGGGCATGGGCGGTGTCGTCCATCCAGAATTCCGGCCGGTGGCCCTCGGCATCATGGCAGTAGAAGACCTGCGCTCCCCAGCGGCGCTTGCGCGGTGTAATATCCACCCCTTCACGTTGCAGTTGCGTTTTGTCGGTGCCGTCTTGCGGGGTGATGAACTCAGGTTCCAGTTCGTGCGGCGAAGTTGGCGGCGGTGTAGAGGAGGGAATTGCCCTGCTTGCCCACGACCTCCAGCACGCCCATGTGGCGCAGGCAGTAGGCCATTTTCTGTGCGAGGTAACGGGGTTGGGCGATGGCTACGGCAAGGGTGCGGCAGTCGAAATGGTCAGGCAGCCCTGGCGGCAGGAGCGCGGCGAAGTCGCCAGCAGTGGTGAAGCGAGTGGCGCGGATGGGGGCGAGCAGGCGGCGGTCGTAGATGCTCCAGCGGCGGCGGCGCCAACTGCCCTGGCCATCGTCGCGCCAGATCTGCTCTTCGTGGATGAGGAGAACTTCGAGGGTGAAGTGCGGGTGGTGGATGAGGGCGGGCAGGCTGACGAGCTCGGGAAAGATGTGATAGATGTTGCCGTGCTTGGGCGAGCGGCGGCGGCTGAGGATGGCGCCGCCCGCGTCCATGCGGGCGATGGTGCACTGCTGTGCGATCGGAACCACGACGTGGACGGGACGCTGGGCGAGCAAGACCTGCAGCTTGGGTTTCATGGCGGCCAGGTGGCGGGTCTGAATCTCGATGCAGCGATGGGTGGACGTTCCGTCCACTTCGGTGGACGTTCCGTCCGCTGTCGGTGGGATCAACCCCCTCGCCCATGGGGCGGGCAATGTCGATGACGTAGCCGTCAAGGGCATACTCGAACTGGTCGCCGGGCTCGGCGTATAGTTGCTTGAGCTGAGCGTGCAAGGATTTTTCGGCGAGCGTGCCGATTCGTGCAGGCATGGTTGGTTCCGGCGAACGTTTGTGCTAGACAGCGTCCGTAGTGTACGCCAAAACCGGGTGGCAGGCAAACCTCGTCGGTAAACCCGCGCTTCGGGTTATAGCAAACACACCCGGGGGCGGGCACAAGGTCCGGCGAATGGATGATCGGCGCGACGGCAGGTGTTTTTCCGCCGGACCTTGTGCCCCTACGATGTGGGTGTGGTGGACGTGTGGGTGTGATTGGAACAAACCCCCCGCCATCACCGTCCCCAGTGTGCTTGCGCTTGCGATCAGTTCGGTCTATGATGTGGGCTGGACAGGTCCCCCATTTCGGCAGGCCTTGCCGCTGTCTGCAACCCATTAGGAGGAAGTGTTATGTCCGCATTGTCCCGCCACCCAACGCGCCGCCTGGCTCATAGCCGGAAACGGCGCGTGTTTTGGCATGTCTGCACGCTGCTGGTAATCGCTGGAATGCTGATGGCTCCGGCGGGGCCGCTGGTGCAGTCCGCCCACGCCCAGGCGGAACCGGCGGTCGAGCCGGCGACCGGGGCTGCACCCGTAAACCAGGAGGGTACAACTGTGACCCAGGGCGCACAAACGCCACAAACGACGAATGGTTTAACGATCCTGCTGGGCGAAGGTGCCCAGGGGGAGGCAGGAGCAGAGTCTGCCGGCGCGACGGGGCCGGCCGTGGCCCAGGGTGAGCCGCTGTCGGACGCGGACACGCAGGCGCTGCTTGGGCGCACGGAAGCGATCAGTGTGACGGGGACGCTGACGGAGGAGTTCCGCCTGCCGCCTGAGTCACTGCCGCCGCCGGTGGCGGGGACGACGATCACGCAGACTTTCCCGCCGACCGAGACGGCGCCGGCACCGCCGACAGTCGAAAGTGGGGCACTGGAGGTGCTGCGCTATGCACCGCAGGGCGAGATCCCGATCGCGCCGTTTCTCAATGTGACGTTTAATCAACCGATGGTGCCGCTGGCGACACTGGATCAGTTGAGCGCAGCGGATGTGCCGGTGCAGGTCACGCCGGAGCTGACGGGCGTGTGGAAATGGCTGGGCACGACGACGCTGTCGTTTGAGTACCGGGGAAACGATCTCAACCGCTTCCCAATGGCGACGGTCTATACGGCCACGATTCCGGCAGGGACCAGGTCGGCCGTGGGCGGCGAGTTGGCTGAGACGGTGACGTGGACATTTAGCACGCCCACGCCGACGGCGGTGAGCACCTATCCAACTTATGGGCCACAGCCACGCGAGCCGCTGATGTTTGTGGCGTTTGACCAGCGCATTGACGCCGAGGCGGTGCTGCAGACGATCACGGCCAGCGCGGGCGGGCAGATGGTGCCGCTGCGATTGGCAACACAGGAAGAGGTGGCGGCCGACGAGGACGTCAGAGCCTATGTGAAGTATGCGGGCGAGGGGCGCTGGCTGGCGTTTATGCCGCAGCAGCCGTTCCCCGGCGATACCACGGTGACGATCAACATCGGCCCAGGCACGCCTTCGGCCGAAGGGCCGCTGACGACGCAGGCAGTGCAGTCTTTTAGCTTCCAGACCTACGGCGCGCTGCGCATCGTCAACTCGTACTGCGGATGGAGCGGCAGTGAATGCCCGCCGGGACAGCAGTTCACCGTCGAGTTTAACAACCCGTTGGACGCCGAACTGATCAACAGCAGCCTGGTGACGGCCGAGCCGCCGATCCCCGGCATGACAGTGGCAGCCTCGTACAACAGCTTGACGATCTATGGGGCGACGGCGGGGCGCACACTTTACACAGTGACGATCAGCGGAGCCGTGCAGGACATCTTCGGCCAGATGCTGGGCGAGGACCAGACGGTCACGTTCCAGACCGGCAACGCTTCGAGCTATTTGACCGGGCCGCAGGGGCCGCTGGTAACGCTGGACCCGACGACCAAGACGCCGGTGTTCACCGTCTACTCGGTCAACTATGACAAGCTGCGCGTGCGGGTATATGCCGTCACGCCCGAGCAGTGGCCCGACTACCTCCTCCACTTACAGAACTTTTACCAGGACAAGGGCAAAGAGCCGCCGGGCAAAAAGGTGATGGAAGAGACGATCGACGTGCAGATGCAGCCGGACGTGCTGACGGAAACGGCGATCGATCTCAGCCCCGCCCTGGGCGGCAAGCCGGGGCAGTTGATCGTGGTGGTGGACAAGCCGGCGTCGCTGCTGTCGCTGTTTATGCCGAACGACGACTATGTCGTGCAGAGCTGGGTGCAGTCGACCAACATCGGCCTCGACGCCATCAGCGACAACCAGCGGATGGTGGCCTGGGCGACCAGGCTGACAGACGGCGCGCCGCTGGAGGGCGTGCAGCTGCAGTTGGCGCCGGGAACCGTCCAGGCCACGACAGGGGCGGATGGGCTGGCGCGCATTGAGCTGCCGAGCCTGCCAGCCAGCCTGCTGGTGGGACAGTTGGGCGAGGACACGGCCATCCTGCCCCGCGCCTCATACATGTGGGACACGTCGGGGTGGGCTTCGAGCGACCCCTACAACGAGATACGCTGGTTTGTGTACGACGACCGCGGGATGTACCGACCGGGCGAAGAGGTGCACGTCAAGGGCTTTGTGCGCCAGATCGGGTTTGGCCCCGAGGGCGACGTGAGTATGGAGGAGCTGACGGGGGTGCCGGTGACCTACCAGGTGATGGACCCCCAGGGCAACCTGCTGACGGACGGCAAGGTCGAGCTGAGCAATTTAGGGGGTTTTAGCCTGGCGTTCACAGTGCCGGTCAACAGCAACCTGGGCTATGCCTCGATCCAGTTTGCGGCGCAGAACGTGGGCAACGCCTACAACAACAGCTACTATCACTCGTTCCAGGTGCAGGAGTTCCGCCGGCCCGAGTTTGAAGTGACGGCACGCAACGAGACGACGGGCCCCTACTACCTGGGCGACACGGCCACGGTGGCGGCTTCGGCGCAGTACTACGCGGGCGGGCCGCTGCCAGGGGCGCAGACAGACTGGACGATCGAGCGCGTCGCCGACCGACTACCGGCCGCCGAACTGGGACGAATTTATCTTTGGTGTCTGGACGCCGTGGTGGTTCGCCGGCAGCGGCGGCTACTCCGACACGATGATGAGCGACGTCGGGTATTACCCGGGGCCGGAGATGGCCGGGTCGCAGCCGTTGACATACAACGCGACCACCGACGCCAGCGGCAACCAGTATCTTGACATGACCTTTATCAAGTCCGACGAGCCGCGACCGTACAGCGTGCTGGCCGAGGCGCGGGTGATGGACGTCAACAACCAGGCGTGGGCGGCCACGACGAGCCTGCTGGTGCACCCGGCCGAGCTGTACGTGGGACTGCGTTCGGACGCGACCTTTGTCGAGCAGGGCGACCCGCTGGACATCGAGCTGATCGTCACCGACGTGGACGGCAAGGCCGTGGCCGGGCGCCCGGTGCGGGTGCGGGCCGTGCGGCTGGCGTGGGAGTTTGTGGATGGCGCATGGAAGGAAGTCGAGAAAGACGAGCAGCTGTGCGACGTCACCTCGGGGGAAGAGCCGGTCAAGTGCAGCTTTGCCACGGGTGAGGGCGGCGAATATCGCATCAGCGCCGAGGTGCGCGATGACAACGAGCGGCTCAACCGCAGCGAGTTTACGCGCTGGGTGAGCGGCGGGCAGAGCGTCCCACAGCGCAACGTGCAGATGGAGACGGTCGTGCTGGTGCCGGACAAGGAAGAGTACCAGCCGGGCGACACGGCCAAGGTGCTGGTGCAGGCACCGTTTACGCCGGCCGAGGGGCTGCTGACTATCTCACGCGACGGGATTATCTCGACCGAACAGTTCAGCCTGGACGGCAACACCGCCACGCTGGAGATCCCGATCGCCGAGAGCTATCTGCCCAACGTGCACATCCAAGTGGACATGGCTGGGTCAGCCCCGCGCATGGACGACAAGGGTAACCCTGTGGAGGGCGTGGCGCCACGACCGGCATATGCCAGCGCCGGGCTCGACCTCAACGTGCCGCCGCTGAGCCGGACGCTGACCGTAACGGCCACCGTGGCGGCTGAGAAGGTCGATCCGGGGGCGGAGACGTCGCTAGACGTCCTCGTGATCGATGCAGAGGGCAAGCCCGTGCCGGACGCCGAACTGGCCGTGGTGGTAGTGGACGAGGCGGTGCTGGCGCTGAGCAACTACCAGCTGGCCGACCCGATCACCACCTTCTACACGGCGCGCGGGTCGGGTACAAACACAGTCTATGGTCGATCCAGCATCGTGCTGGCCAACCCGCAGACCATGGTAGACGAGATGCAGAGCGCCAATATGTACCGCGATGGCGTAGGTGGCGCGGCGGCTGGAGCGCCGGCTGCCGACATGGCCGTGGCGGAATCGGCAGCGATGCCGGCCCCTACCATGTCGATGGCGCCCGCAATGGCGGCCGCCGAGGCGCCGATGATGGACAAGACGGCCACGGCGAGCACGCCGATCGGCGTGCGCACGGACTTCAACCCGCTGGCGCTGTTTGCGCCCGATGTGCGCACCGATGCCGAGGGGCGGGCGACCGTGGAGTATAAGCTGCCGGACAATCTGACGCGGTACCGCGTGATGGTAGTGGCGGCGACCGAGAAGGATTTCGGGTCGGCCGAGGCTAACGTAACGGCGCGGCTGCCGCTGATGGTGCGGCCATCGGCGCCGCGCTTCCTCAACTTTGGCGATCAATTCCAGTTCCCAATCGTGCTGCAGAACCAGACCGACGAGCCAATGACGGTGGATGTGGCGGTCGATACCGCCAACCTGACGATCGACGGGGCGAGCGGGCAGCGGGTGACCGTACCCGCTAACGACCGGGTAGCGGTGCGCTTTGGGGCGATAACGGAAAACGTGGGGACGGCCTACGCTCAGATTGTGGCAGCGTCAGGACCGTATGGCGATGCCAGCCAGGTGTCGCTGCCGGTGTACACGCCGGCTACTACCGAGGCGTTTGCCGTGTATGGGACGGTGGATGAGGGCGCAATCGCGCAGCCGGTCGCCCAGCCGCAGGATGTGTTCCCGCAGTTTGGCGGGCTGGAGGTAAGCACTTCGGCGACGGCGCTGCAGAGCCTGACCGACGCCGTGCTGTACTTGCAGCGGTATCCGTTCGAGTGCAGCGAGCAGATCGCCTCGCGCGTCATGAGCGTGGCTGCGCTGCGCGACGTGTTGACGGCGTTCCAGGCCGCGGGGCTGCAGTCGCCGCAGGAGATCAACGCGGCCATGCTGCGTGACATCACGCTGCTGGAGCAGCTGCAAAATCAAGATGGCGGCTGGCCGTTCTGGACACGCGGCGACGAGTCGGTGGTGTACAACAGCGTGTTTGTGGCGCACGCCCTGCAGGTGGCGCGCAGCAAAGACTATGCCGTCAAGCCCGAGACCATGGAGGCCGCACGCGGGTACCTGGCCAATATCGAGGCCTATTACCAGCCGTGGTACAGCCCGCAGGTGAAGCAGACGCTGAGCGCGTATGCGCTGTATGTGCGGTGGCTGATGGGAGACTATGACCCGGCCAAGGCGCGCGAGGTGTATGCGCAGCTGCCGCTGGACGACGCGTCGCTGGAGGCGCTGGCATGGCTGTGGCAGGTGATGGGACAGGACCCCGGGTCGGCCGAACAGGTGGCGGAAATTGCACGGCGCATCAACAACAGCGCGGTCGAGACGGCAGGCATGGCCAACTTCTTCTCGTCGTATGGCGACCAGGAGTGGGTAATGCTGCATTCCGACCGGCGCACCGATGCGGTCGTGCTGGACGCGCTGATCAGCATGCAGCCGGACAGCGACCTGATCCCCAAGGTAGTGCGCGGGCTGATGGCGGCGCGCGATAACGGGCGCTGGGGCAACACGCAGGAGAACGTGTGGGTGATCCTGGCGATGGACCGCTACTTCAATGCATATGAGAACGTGGAGCCGGACTTTGTCGCCCGCGTGTGGCTGGGCGACACCTATGTGGCCGAGAACGAGTTCCGCGGCTATACCACCGACACGTACGAGACGACCGTGCCGATGCGCTACCTCACCGAACAGGAGGGGACGCAGGACGTGGTGATCCAAAAAGACGGCGCCGGGCGGCTGTACTACCGGCTGGGGATGACGTATGCGCCGACCGACCTGACGCTGGATCCGCTGGACATGGGCTTTGTCGTGCAGCGCACATACGAGGCGGTGGACGACCCGGCCGACGTGACCCGTGACGGCGATGGGGTGTGGCACATCAAGGAAGGGGCCCGCGTGCGCATCAAGCTAACCATGGTGGCGGTCAACCGCCGCTATCACGTGGCACTGGTGGACCGGCTGCCGGCGGGGTTGGAGATTATCAACCCGGACCTGGCGGTGTCGGAGAGCTTGCCGCCGGCCGAGGTCGACCCGGCGAGCAAAGTCGGCTGGTGGTGGGGCACATGGTACGATCACCAGAACCTGCGCGATGCGGGAGCCGAGGCGTTCGCCACCTACCTGTATGATGGCGTGTACGACTACACGTACGTGGCGCGGGCGACCACGCCGGGGACGTACGTAGTGCCTCCGGCGCATGCCGAGGAGATGTATTCGCCGGAGGTGTTTGGGCGAACGGGGAGCGAGACGGTGATCGTGGAGTAGGATAAGCCAAGCGATGGAGATGTAGGGGCACAAAATCCCACAAACGTGACCCGTGGTAGGTAGGGGCACAAGGTCCGGCGTGAGAAGCTTCGCAGTTGCGCGAACGTTATTCCGCCGGACCTTGTGCCCTTACGCGTCGCGCGCCGATTCTGGGGCGTGGGACCAAAGTCGCAGCGCAGGAACCGGGATTCTTATAACCTTCGTCATAGAAATTGTGGAAGTTTTGATGAGGGAGGAAACAAGAAACCGGTTATGGACAAGAACAAGCGCAACCAACTGCAATGGACGGATGAGCTGCCGGCAACGGTGGGACGGCAGCCGGAGAGCGATAAGGCAGAAGGGAGCGAGGTAGATGGGCCGGTCGTCGACGTGCGGCGCGTTGCGCCGGCACAGCGGCATCCGCTGATCTTTGACACCTTTGCCTACCTGGCGCCTGGGGCGTCGTTCGTGCTGATCAACGACCACGATCCCAAGCCGCTGTACTACCAGTTTGCGGCGGAGCATGCGGGTGAATTTGTGTGGGAGTACTTGGAGAAGGGGCCGATCGACTGGAAGGTGCGAATCGGGAAGACCGCTTAGGAATTTGCGCCGCAAGGGAGACAAAGATGAAAACAGCACAGTTGCTAGACGATCTGGAATTCCACGACGAACACCCGTATGCCCAACCCCTTTTTGTGGCCGAGACAGGAAGGGTGCTGCGTTTTCTGCTCAAACCCGGACAGAGCATCTACGAACACAACGTGCCTGGTTCGCCGTTCTTTGTCGTCGTGTTGAGGGGGAAGGGGCTATTTGCGGGCGATGATGGACAAGAACAGCAGTTTGGCGCCGGATCTTTGTTGATTTTTGAACCTGGCGAAACGCATTCGGTGCGAGCGTTGGACGAGGAACTGGTTTTCGTCGGATTCCTGCACAGCGTTCCCGGCACACGGCCTGGGCATGTTTCGGGGGAAATAGCGCGTTAGAATGGGCGCGCGGTGCCGCCTGCGCTTCGTGACCCAGCCAGCCGCTACTTGTAAAGTGTAACGTTATAGTATACACTTAGACTATGATCGGCAGCATCCGGCACAAGGGACTCAAGCGCCTCTACGAGGATGGCGATCCACGTGGTATCGGCGCCAACCTCCGCAAACGCGTAAGCGAGATTCTCTCAGTGCTGGATGCGGCCGAATCAGTCGAGGAGGCGGACATCCCGGGCTATCGGCTGCACTCCCTGAGCGGAGATCGCCAAGGGTATTGGAGCGTCAAGGTGACGGGCAACTGGCGTATCACCTTTCGTTTCCAGGATGGCTATGCCGAGGATGTCAACTTGGAGGACTATCACTAGGAGTTGCTTATGCCGATGAAGAATCCGGTGCATCCCGGCGCGATTGTGAAGAGCTCACTTGAGGAGTTGGGGCTATCGGTGACCGGCGCTGCCACGGTGCTGGGCGTAACGCGACCCACGGTCTCCAAGATCGTCAATGGTCGGGCAGCGATTTCGCCCGACATGGCGATCCGCCTTTCCAAGGCCTTTGGCAGCACGCCTGAGTTTTGGCTGCGCCTGCAGCTCAACTATGACCTGGCGCAGGTGCGAGCCAGGGCCGACACGATCCAGGTCGAGCGCTATGTACCGACCGCAACCGCGTGACGCCCGGCGGCCGCAAGGAGGAAACCTATGCCGGCACGCAAAACCGATGAGAGCCCGGTCTTTCAACTCAAGGTCACCCTGAAGGAGAGCAAGCCGCCCATCTGGCGGCGCATTCAGGTGAGGGGGAGCACCACGTTACCCAAGCTTCACGCCATCTTGCAGATTGTCATGGGCTGGACTGATTCTCATCTGCATGAGTTCAGAGTGGGAAACATCCATTATGGGGTGCCGGACCCAGACTGGGAGATGGACATCAAGAATGAACGGCGCGTCAAATTGGGCGAAATTGTTGCTGCTGTGAAGGACCGTTTTGTCTATGAATACGATTTTGGCGACAGCTGGGAACATGCAATCGTAGTGGAAAAAGTCCTGGCGCCTGAACCCGGCGTGCGCTATCCCCTGTGCTTGGCGGGAAAGCGTGCTTGTCCGCCCGAAGATGTAGGCGGAACGTGGGGCTATGCTGAATTTCTCGAGGCGATAGGCGATCCCGAACACCCTGAGCATGAAGATATGCTCACGTGGATTGGCGGCGAGTTCGACCCGCTGGCGTTTGACGTCGAAGCCGTCAACCAGGAGCTGAAGAATGTCTAGTCCCCTGAAGGGAGGCAATCAGTCTTCGCCAGCGAGCTCTAATGTCGTGCGGTACAAACCGTCGCTTACGTAGAATCCAGCCTCGGAACGCAATCGGTCAAGCAGCGGCTGCACGTTGCGCAGGCGGGACTGTGCTTTGGCGTCCAATAAGACACCAATTACGCCAGTTACCCGGAGGCCCAGGCGCATGGCCGCTCGCCGTCCTTCTTTTTCGTCCAGAAGAACCAGATCTGCCTTCTTCTCCAGTGCGAGTGCAATCGTCTCTGCCTCGCCCCGATCCAGGTCGCGCTGTAAAGACACGACAAGGGACCGATTGCGTACTTTGGAACGCTTAATCCAGTCGGCTTTTGCCACGTCGCGGGCGCCCGGCCATTCGCGGCCGGAAGCATGCAGTTCTTCCCACACAGCCTGGGCTATATGCAGTTCGGAATAGAGTAAGCGCAGCAATTCAAACTGGCCGACGACGGTCAGGTTCGTGATGGGAGACGTATTGGATAACGACGATCATTTCTCACGCAGGGATCGCAGGGTTTCTACGTCTTCAAGCAAGTCGGCTTCATCGTAGTGGGGCGAGATCTGACGCGAGGCAAGCAACTGGCGAAAGGCCCACAGTGACATGCCGGCAAGTTCGCGCGCCTTGCCGATAGACAGGCGGCGCTGGCTGTAGAGGTACACCGCCAGTTCCACCTTGGCTTCGTCGGCGGTCAGCCTGGCAGAGTCTAGGATATCTTGATCGATTTCAAGCACTTGTACAGTCATTGTCGATATGTAGAAAAAGGAAGCTACAACTAGCTTGCGGAAATCATAGCCGCGTTACACCATAAGGATAACCGATTCCTGCGGGTAACCCAAGTCTACTCAAAACTCTCATCTTCCTGCCGTTCGGCCACCCGTCGTTCGGTCGCAATCCTGGCCAATTCTCCATCTACTTGCCGAGCCCATGCCGCTACGGCAGGATCGGGATCGGCAAATAGTGCTTGCGGCAACGCCCGGCGTTGCTCCAATATGTCAGCCAGCGAGCCACCCCAACTCATAGGATGTAATGCCTTGCTGTAGTTGTTGAGAACAGCCACACGATCTGGTGCAATGTCCAGTAAGCGCAATGCGAGCGGCGACCATACGATTCCAGGACTACTGCTCGTGTTTTGGAATGGTGCAATGGCCGAAGCAAGACGCTCAAAGCGAACCTCAGGGTTTCGCTGTGCCCATTCTACGAGCATGTCCGGCGGAATCACGTCCAGAAAAGCTGGTTGATTCAGGTCTCGGTCACCTAGAAAGATGCGGCGTGCGTTTACTCGTGGATCGCCCAACAACTCATCCAAGAGAATAAGTGGTTGCGCTACAAGCAGGCCCTTCAGAAGCTCAGGGTACTCGAAACTACGGATTCGATGCTGCTGAATTGCCTCTTTGAGCTTCCCGCACGTGTCTACAGTGTCTGCGGCCGCGTCAATACCATCAAGGCAAATTTGGGCAATTTCGCCCAAACAATGATCCACAGAGCGACTGTGATTTGACGAGAAAAACGAGGCTACCAGCTCTCTGCCACACTTTATCAGTTGGGACTGCAGCGCCGTTCCGGCAGAAATGACGGAGTGGAGGTGGGCATTGAAGGCGCACACTGCCACCTCATAACCATCAGGCATATCGGCGATAGCCGTCACCAGTGCACAAAGGCGGGATGGGGATACCAATTCGATTAGCTGGAGTGTAAACAAATCCTCATAAGCAGCAGCCGGCGCAATACCTACTTTCATAGCTCTTTGCAGGCGTTCGATTGCTCGAACATCAAGCTCGACAGAGCGCTGTAGAGCAGGATACCAGGCACCAAGGACAGCATCGCTGAGGGCAGCATCGAGTATCTGGTCGACCCAACCGCTATCTCTGCCATGTGCTTCATTTAGAAAACCATAGAGCACCTGAAGATTGCGCCTCTTGAGGTCAGCATTGACGAGCTGAGCAGCCAACTGCTGCCATGCCTGTGCGAGGTCTATAGCAGCCTCTGCAAGTCCACGGCCAAAGCTAACACCACGAATAATAGACCCTTGCACTAAGTCAGACAGCAAGGCAGCAAAGGCATCAGAATCAGCAGCGGTTTGGCGCCCCAAATCCTGGGCGAGTTGATCAAGACGATGCCAAGTGGCTTGCATCTGGTCCGTCGAAGTATCTGATACGTCGGAGAATATCTCCCAACCAACCCTGGAGGGAGTGAGCACATACGCTCGCACCCTCTGGATCAGGTTGTGGGGGCGCAGTTGCTGTTCGAGTACCGACAACGTCTTTGCGGCATCTGGGGAGAGGGTGACTGACTCATAGTGCACAATCGCAAGCACCTGAAACCAGCCTTCCGGCCAAAACGATTTTGAAGCGATAGTGTTGATCGTCTGCTCAACCTCGCTTTCGAGGCCAACATGAATCCAGAGCTCACGAATATGTTGCGCGAGAATGGAGCGTACCCGTTGATTCAATGGGCTTTCCTGAACTGCGTACTGCTCTGCGACGCCAAGCGCGGCTGCATACCAGCCGACAATGTCCTCTCGTGCTCGAGGGCGCCAGCCGTAGTCGCGGGGATGTGCACCGAATTCGTAGCAGCCAACGCCAAAAAAGGAACGGGCGTCCAGCATTTGGTCTAAAGCCGCAACGCCAAGCTGTTGGTGAACCGTATTGGGGCTCGCGAGCAGCGCCCGGATCAGTGCCGCTCGTTGCTCAATTGTGGCGTGCGTGCCCGATAATCGAAGTTGAAATAGCCCAGTGAACTGAGAGGGTGGAGAAGCATTTGGGCGCTCGAGGAGTTCCGCCGCAGAAAAGCCTATCAGCAATACAGCTGCGCGGTCAAACAAAGCAGGATCGTAGGCGAGACAAGTCAGGAGTGCAACCCATTCGCGCCGTTGATAGTTCGACTCGCTGAGAAAAGCTGGCCCTGATGATGTATGTAGCGCAGCCTCGATTGCAGCTAATGCAAGTTCGGGAGCAACCGGCGCAACGTTGGCAAAGGCAACCACCTCCGAGGCGCTGATTTCGGCGGCATTGTATAGCCAACCACCTTTCGTAAGCCATTTGCTGACAATCTGCTGGGCAGGCTTACTATCGTGCAAATAGCCCAGGCGGCGAGTGAAAGACTGTCGCAACCGTGCGGCTGCTTTTATCCGAAAGAAAGTCTCTACTCTGTCAGGGTGAGCATGATCAAGTGCCTGGCGGGCAAGCCAGAGGGCCAGTGCTTGAGGGAGCACCGCTCGCCATCGGCTACGGCTTTGCACCAAACCACGCTCCTGCAGCTTCGCAACCTGTGCATAGAGCTGATCGATAGTCAGACCCGCGAATTGTGCCAGGAGTGTGAGTTCCGACTCATCATCTAATATTACAGCGCAAGGTCGGGTACGAGCGCCGCAAGGCGGGCTAGTTTAGACTTGCGATGGGACAGATAAGCGACGTGATTGCGTATTTGGTAGTAGCGGACCATGCGCAGAGCAGCAGCATTGAAGACTGGCTTGGGCAGGACGCTGGTGAGCAACAGGCGGACCTGATAGATGGTCAATGCCGGCGCAGTATCTTTGCGGCGCACTCTGAGCCGGACCAAGAAGTGATGAGCGAGGGCAACCAACAGCATATGATGATGCCAGCCCAGCCAGCTACGGGTTTCATAGTGGTCAAAACCGATTTCGCCTTTGCCTTCTTCAAAGATGATTTCGATCGGCCAGCGCATGCCGCTGAGGCGCACGAGGTCTTGCCAGGGGATCGTCGCTGGGGCGTTGCTGAAATAGAACTTGATTTCGTCCGGTTGCTCCAGATTACGGCGGATGACGAGCCATACCGGTGCGGCGGGCAAACCACCCCGGCTTTCGATGATACGCAGGAAGGCAAAATCACAGATGATGGGGCCTTTGCTGCCTTCCTTAATGGTGGCACGTTTCCAGGCGTGGTTGGGGAGCTGCCCAGCCAATTCGTTCACAGTCGTTGCTTTTTGCGTTGGATTGCGCAAGCGCAGGCGGGTGGGACGGCGGCCATGGCCGCGCCAATCGGGCACATAGACTGCGGGGCGCGCCGGCCAGATCTGGGTGGTACACTTGATCTCGGTGAAATACCACTTGTTCAAGAGGGCTACCCCGTCGCGAAATGCCGGCGCATCGCCATACAATGCGTCGGCAGCCACCCACTGAAACGGCAAACTGCCCCGTGCCACAGCGACCTGCAGCAATTGCAGCCCAATTTCGGGCTTGGTTTGGAAGGCAAGATCGGTGGGCATGCCGCACGCCTTTCTGCGTTCGGCGTGCGTTTCTTCGAACCATGCATCCGGCACGAACATCTGACTGTCGACCAGGCTGTACCCCAGGCGGCTGACGTACCCCAGATGAACGCCCATTTGCGCGTTGGCCACCTTGCCCACCGACCCACAGTATTGGGGGGCGACACCCACCGAGTGCTGACCTTGTTTGACCACACCAGATTCATCGATCAGCATCACGCCATCCACTTCGCCCAGTGTCTCGCCTATCAACCGCTGGTGAATGACCAGGACCGGCTCCTTCTGCCACGGGCTCTGGCCAATGAAATGCTGCAAATCGCGCACATTTGCGTTCAAGTCCAGTGCCATCCCCTCGCTGGTCTTGCGCGGCGTATCGCCCAACAATCCTTTCAGATAGAGCTCACCCCGCTCAAATTGCTCGCGGCGACGAAAGCCAGGCGCCAACTGCTCAACATATATCCCAAATTCTTCCACGAATTGCTCTACGTCGTTCTCGCTAAGGTTGCACTCAGGGGCCGGGCAGGTTTCGCTTATCCGAAACTCGGGTACAATACTCTTTGGCATGGTTTTGTCTCCTTTTCATTGGTAGTGATTGGAGAACAATACCATGCTTTCCTTTTGCAGCCTTCCAGCCTATTGAAGCGCAACCTTGCGCTGTAATACGAGACTATCAACACTGCCAACAGTCTCGTACGAGGGATTGAATTGCAGCAGTGGTTCCGGCCATAGTTTGCCACGCTGCAGTTCCTGCTCGACCGTTGTGCGAATAGCGGGGTCCGCGATATTCAGAAAAGATTGGATATAGGTAGCGTAGTCTTGGACAATACGCGAGTGGGCGTCAAATACATTCATGGCAAGATTGTATACAATTCTGTAAGTTAGGGCAAGGGAGCACGTGGGCTTGCCAAGCCACACGCGGGCGCGTGGGCTAAGTAGAATTATAGACGAATGCTTCCCCAAACGGTAGATGGGTGATATCATTCATGTAAACACGGACGCGAGAAGCGTCGTATGTATGATGCTGAACTGAAGCGCATGCGTGAGCTAATCCGCACTCGCTTATACGTGATGACGCTGCACGCTGAAGATGAGATGGACGCTGACGGCTTCACAATCTTCGATGTGGAACATGTGATTTTGACGGGAATTGTTACCGAGCGGCAGAAGGACCGTGCATCAGAGGAGTGGAAGTACCTGGTGAAGGGTGAATCCTTGGCGAGTGACAAGGCAACGGTGGTGGCAAAGATAGGTCCAACCGACAAATTGTCATCATTACGATCTTTCGAGACTAACCAACACTTATGATCTGTGATATCTGTGGTCAGGATGGAGCGCAAGTACGGCGCGTGTCACGCAGCTATGGGCGAGGGGCGGATCTGTTCGTGATCGAGAATGTTCCCCTGATCAGCTGCCCGCATTGCGGCGAAAGCTATCTCACAGCGGAAACGCTGCATGAACTGGAACGCATCAAGCTGCATCGACGGGCGATGGCCCAGGAACGCTGCATCGCCGTAGCTGCATTTGCGGCGTGACGAAGCGCATAGGCCGGTATGGCTGCAACAATAGAACGTTTGTGAACGCGCTGGTCAATATCATTCGTTTTCCCATGACTCACCAGTAGGCGAAACAACGCTGGTACGTGGGCATGCGGGCTACATGAGATTGTGCCAGAATGCGGCCGGCGTCGGGGAAATTTCCGTCGATTCTGTTGGGTTTTTTCCTACACCAATCTTAGCCACTAGACAGATGTGCGCTGTGTGCGATCGGCGTATGCTTTCCGTTAGCGGTGGGGGTTCGCCTGCTGCCCGGACGCGAACGCGCGCCCGCCAATGCGCATATGGGTGTGGCTATGAAACGAAAATCGCTCTGGATCGTGGGGCTGGCCGCCATTTTGCTGGTGATCGCCCTGCCTGTCGCCCTCTTCTGGCCGCGGGCGCAAGCTACCGCTGCCAAGTCCTCTGACCCCTGGAACGGGGTGCCCGTTCACACGACCCACACGGAACACACCAACATCATCACCGGGACGTTCGACAGCCCGCAGGCAGTGACGCAGGCGTGCCTGGAATGCCACCCCGAAGCGGCGGACGAGGTGATGCATACAACCCACTGGACCTGGGAAAGCGAGCCGATGACAGTCACGTGGCGCACGGAGCCGGTGACGATCGGCAAGAAGAACCAGATCAACAACTTCTGCATCGGCATCCAGGGCAACTGGAAGAAGTGCACGAGCTGCCACACGGGCTATGGCTGGTCTGACGCCAACTACGACTTCGCTGAAAAGAGCAACGTGGACTGCCTGGCCTGCCATGCCGACACCGCTACCTATGCCAAGGCTGACTACGGCCTGCCGGCCGAGGGCACCGATCTGCTGGCGGCGGCCAAGAGCGTACGCATGCCCACGCGCGACAACTGCGGCAAGTGCCACTTCGACGGCGGCGGTGGCAACAACGTCAAGCACGGCGACTTAGACGAGAGTCTGCTCTTCCCCTCAGCCGAGCTCGACGTGCACATGGGCGAGTACAACTTCCTATGCACCGACTGTCACACGACTGACAGCCATGAGATTAAGGGCAAGCTGCTGGCGGATAACGTAGTCATCAAGCCGGAAGAGCAGGTGGCCTGCACCGACTGCCACGACGCTAAGCTGCATGACGACGAGCGCATCAATCTGCACACCGATAGCGTCGCCTGCCAGACCTGCCACATCCCGGCCACAGCGCTCAAAGACCCAACCAAGGTTACCTGGGACTGGTCCACAGCCGGCCAGGACCTGCCCGAAGATCACTATACCTATCTCAAGATCAAGGGCTCGTTTGTCTACGAAAACAACTACCAGCCCATCTACAAGTGGTTCAACGGCAGCGCCGACTACCGCTACCTGCTGGGCGACACCTTCGACCCGACACAGCCGCTGGAAATGAACCCGCCGGCGGGCAGCATCGACGACCCGAATGCCAAGATCTTCCCCTTCAAGGTGCACGTGGCCAAACAGCCCTACGACGTACAGAACAAAACCCTGCTGCAGCCGGTGACGGCGGGCGAGGGCGGCTTCTGGAGCGAGTTTGACTGGAACAAGTCGTTCGAGCTGGCCACGCAGTTCACCGGCGTGCCCTACAGCGGCGAATATGACTTCACCGAGACCCAGATGTACTGGCCGACTACGCACATGGTCCAGGAGAAGGAGAAGGCGCTGCAGTGCGATGACTGCCACAGCAGCGACGGCCGCATGGACTGGGAAGCGCTGGGCTACCCCGGCGACCCGGTCGAGTGGGGCGGACGGACCAGCAACAAGTAGCGGGATGGGCGAGGATATAGCAAATGTTTCAGGCATTACACCAGCGATTTTCTTTTCAGCGGCTGCTCGTCACATTGGCCATAGCGGCTGTCGCCGGCGGCCTGGCCTTTGGCGTGCGCAGCGCTGCAGCTGCTGACCCGGCGCAAGCCACTCCGGCCGACCCGTCGCCTCTGCACCCAACCTTTGCCCTGCTCGACGCCGATGGCAACAACGTGCTGGCAAGCGGCCAAGCCGTCTCGACAATGCAGACGTGCGGATCCTGCCATGACACGACCTTTATCGAGCAGCACAGCTTCCACGCCGACCTGGGCCTCTCCGATTTTGGACAGGAGGGCCTTGACCTGGCCCAGCCCTGGAATGAGAGCCGGGGCGTGTTTGGCAAGTGGGACCCGCTGACCTATCGCTATCTCTCTCCGGCCGGCGCGCAGCACCATGACCTGACTACGGCAGAATGGCTGCTCACCCGGGGATCCCGCGCGCCAGGTGGCGGCCCTGCTACCACGGCGCGTGACGGCACAGCGCTGCTTGACCTGGCGCCGGACGCGGCCAACCCCGAAACCGCGATCCTTAAAGGTGGCGACCTGGCAGCGTGGGACTGGCAGAAGTCGGGCGTGATGGAGATGAACTGCTTCCTCTGCCACCTGGGCAACCCCGATACACAGGCGCGGGCTGACTCGATCGCAGACGGCCAGTTTGGTTGGGCCAACACGGCTACGCTGCTGGCCACCGGCGTCGTTACGCAGACGGAGAGAGGCGGCGAGAACCACTATGCCTGGCAGCCGGCAGCCTTTGCGGCCGACGGCGAGTTGAAGGCGGGTGTCCTCCAGATCCAGGACCCGACTAACGAGAACTGTGCCACCTGTCACGGCGTCGTGCACACCGACGCCAAGGACCCGCTGACCTTGACCGCGTGCGACCTCGACCAGCCGCAGACGGCGACGACCGGCCAGGTAATTGCCGGGCAGCGCATTGCCGACTCCGGCCTCAACCTGCAGAACAAGGACAGCCTGAGCCGCGCCTGGGATGTGCACGCCGAGCGCGAGCTCAAATGCACGGACTGTCACTACGCACTCAACAACCCGGTTCATGCGCAAGCAGCCGCCTCGGCGCGGCCCAGCCACCTCGTTTACGACCCGCGACAGCTCGAGATCGGCGAGTACCTGGAACGGCCTGACCACAATCTTGCCCGCGGCGAGAGCGCCCAATACACGGTGGACCCCGACCAAAAGGGATCGATGCGGCGCTGTGAATCGTGCCACGACGCCGAAGACAGCCATAGCGGCTGGCTGCCCTACACCAGCCGCCACCTCGAAGTGCTGGCGTGCGAAAGCTGCCACGTGCCGGAGATGTTTGCACCGGCCATCAGCAGCGTCGATTGGACCGTGCTTGACACAAAAGGCGGCGCAGTGACCGGCTGTCGCGGCATCGAGGGCAGCAGCACAATTACCGGCCTGGTCACGGGGTTCCAGCCGGTGCTCATGCAGCGCACCAATGTGGACGGCGACACGCTGCTCGCGCCCTATAACCTGATCAGCTCGTGGTATTGGGTGTACGACGACCCCAGCGGCGACAGCTACCCGGTGCGGCTGATCGATCTGCAGTCCGTCTACTTTCAAGGCGGGACAGTGGGCGAAGCATACGCGCCGGAGATCCTGGCCGGGTTTGATGCCGACGGGGACGGCCAGCTCAGCGAGCACGAGCTGCGCATTGACAGCGACGCCAAGCGCGACCTGGTGGCAGGTCTGCTGGCGGCAATGGGACTGAGCAACCCGCGCATCGAAGGCCAGGTGCAGCCGTACAGCATCAACCACAACGTCGCCCGCGGCGAGTGGGCCACGCGCGACTGCCAGAGCTGCCACAACGTCGATTCGCTGGTCACGCAGCCGATTCAGCTTGCGGGCAACACGCCGGGCGGGGTCATTCCGACCATTGTGGGCGACGCCAATGTAGCCGCCAGTGGAACAATCGTGGGCGGCGACGGCGGTGCGCTGCTCTACCAGCCGCAGCCGGAGGCGGATGGCATCTACGTCTTTGGGCGCAACCGCATAAGCCTGGTGGATTGGATAGGAGCGCTGGTCTTTGTGGGCGTGCTGCTGGCCGTGGGCATTCACGGGGGGCTGCGCTTCCTAGCAGCGATACGCAAGCCGCGCCATGGCCACGGTCAGACCAAGCGCGTCTACATGTACCAGGCGTACGAGCGCTTCTGGCATTGGCTGCAGACGATCACCATCATCCTGCTGCTGTTCACGGGGCTCATTATTCACCGTCCCGATATGTTTGGCATCTTCTCGTTTGCCGGCGTCGTGGTCGTGCACAACGTGCTGGCGGCCATCCTGGTGATCAACGCCGGGCTGTCGCTCTTCTGGCACGTGGCGGGTGGCGAAATTCGCCAGTACATCCCGCGGCCTTATGGTTTCTTTGACCAGGCCATCCTGCAGACTAAGTATTACCTCAAGGGCATCTTCCGTGACGACGAGCATCCATTTGAGAAGACGCGCGACCGCCATCTCAACCCGCTGCAGCAGATCACCTACTTTGGCATTCTCAACGTGCTGCTGCCGCTGCAGATCATTACCGGCGCGCTGATGTGGGGCGTGCAGCAGTGGCCGCAGTCTGCGGCCGCCCTGGGCGGGCTGCCTTTCCTGGCGCCCTTCCACTCGCTGGTGGCGTGGCTGTTCGCCTCGTTTATCGTCGCCCATGTCTATCTCACCACTACCGGGCATGCGCCGCTGTCAGGCATCGAGGCAATGGTGACCGGGTGGGAAGAGGTGGACGTGCACGCAGCAGAGCCGGGCCATGCTGCCCCGGCCGAAGATCGGCCGGACGTGCGACCCGACGTGCAGCCAGGTCTGCGCCCATCCCTATGAATCAATCGTTGACGTGTACGGCCCAGCACGAGAGGAGACACCTATGACTGTCGCAACGCAGACACAAGCGGAGACCACCGGTCGGTCCTCCTTCTGGAAACGGCCGGAACGGCCGTATGTACATCCATACTTGGGCGGGATCCTCCTGGGCATCGTGCTCTTCCTGGCCTTCTTTTTTACGGGAAACGGGCTGGGGGCATCGGGCGGGCTGAACCGGATCATCGTGTGGGTGCAGGACATTTTCGTACCGGAGCACGTGGACCGCACGGCGTACCTGCTCAAGATGGCGGGGGGCGACAAGAACCCGCTTGACGATTGGGTCGTGCCGGTCGTGTTTGGCACGCTGGCAGGCGGCTTCGTCTCAGGTTGGTGGAACGGCCGGCTCAAAGTCGAGACCAACAAGGGGCCGCGCATCAGCGTGCACAGCCGCTGGCTGTGGGCCTTTGTGGGTGGGACGATCATGGGCTATGGCGCACGCATGGCGCGCGGCTGCACCTCGGGCCAGGCGCTCTCCGGCGGGGCAACCCTCTCGGCGGGCTCCTGGGCCTTTATGTTCGCCGTCTTTGCCGGGGCCTACGCCATCGCCTATTTCGTACGCAAGCTCTGGAACTGAGAAGCGGAGCCATCTATGCCTTTCCCACTGCCCTTGGAAACCCTGGTCGGCAAGCCGATGATGTTTTTCATCTTTGGCCTGATCGGCTTTGCCTTTGGCTTTACCCTGGAAATCTCCGGCTTTGGCAATTCAAAAAAGCTGGCGGCGCAGTTTTATTTCAAGGACATGACCGTGCTCAAGGTTATGTTTACGGCCATCGTCGTGGCCATGGTGCTGCTCTTCAGTGCTATCGCCGTGGGGTTGCTCGACTACAGCGCCATCTGGGTTAACCCGACCTATCTGTGGCCCGGAATCGTAGGCGGGCTGATCATGGGCTTCGGCTTTATTATCGGCGGCTTCTGCCCCGGCACCTCGCTGGTGGCGGCAGCCACGGCCAAGCTCGACGGCGTCTGGTTTGTGCTGGGCGGGCTGTTTGGTATCTTCCTTTTCGGCGAGACGGAGCAGTACTTTGACGAGTGGTGGAACAGCTCGTACCTGGGCCGGCTCACGTTGATGGACGTGTTTGGCCTGCCTGCCGGCGTCGTGGTAGTGGGCGTGGTGCTGATGGCGCTGTTCATGTTCTGGGGCGCCGAGCAGCTAGAGCGTAGGTTTGGCGGGCGCAACCTGGCCAAGGAACCCAAGTGGCGCTACGGTGCGGCGGCGGCGCTGGTGGCCGTAGCGGCCTTCGTGCTGGTGATCGGCTATCCCACACCCGAACGCAAGTGGACCTGGCTGGCGCCACAGAAAGAGCCGGCGCTGACCAACCGGCAGGTACAGATCCACCCGGGCGAGCTGCTGACCTCGCTGGCCGACGACGCCTTGCGCGTGGTGGCGGTGGACGTGCGGCCGGAGAGCGAGTACAACTTGTTCCACATCCATGGCGCGGAGAACATCCCGCTGGCCGACCTGCCCGCTGTCATCCCCGACCTGCTGGCGCAGAAGGCACCGAATACCGTGTATGTCGTGATGAGTAACGACGAGGAAGCGGCGACCGTGGCGTGGAAGCTGCTGAGCGCCGAGAGTGTACCCAACGTCTACATCCTGGAAGGCGGCGTCAACAACTGGATCGCCACCTTTGGCAAGGCGGATCGGGCCATTCTGCCTACACCGATGCCCGCCGGCTACGATACGGTCAAGTATGTCTTCCCGGCGGCGCTGGGCGACCGCTACGAAGCGGCCGCACCGAACCCGCACGAGTGGGATATCGAGTTCCTGCCCAAGATCAAGCTGCAGTTACAGCGTGACAAGAGTGGAGGCGGGTGCGGGTAAAGATCCCCTGCCGCATGCTATAATGTCCTGCAAAATTGCTACCCTTGCACTTGAGGGACATAAAGCGTGCTGGCTACCTTGTGGGAAAACTTCAAAACGTTTGTCACGTCTAATCTTGGCGATGGGATCATAGCGATTATCCTTGTCGTCGGTGCGACAGTGGCGGCCCTGGCACTGACCAATTGGGCGGCCAAGCAGGCCCATGAGCGAATCAGTGTCCACGAGATAGACCCTGAACGACGTGCGCGCATGCGGACGATTATTAGCACGTCCAAGAATACGTTGCGCATCCTGATACTGGCAACGGCGGCGCTGGCCATCCTAGCTGGCTTTGGCATCGATCTCACGGCAATATTCGCCGCCGCCGGTATCGCCGGTCTCGCAATCTCGCTTGGCGCGCAGACGTTGATCAAGGACTTCTTTGGCGGGCTGATCATCCTGTTCGAGGATCAATACCGCGTGGGCGATAACATCAGTGTGAGCTCAGTTGACGGCACAGTCGAGCAAATTACGTTGCGCCGCACTAATGTGCGCACGGCCGACGGCACCCTGTTTGTGGTGCCCAATGGAGACGTCCGCATCGTGGGCAACAACACGCGCGACTGGTCACGCGCCATGGTCGAACTGAATCTGACTTATGGCGGCGACATCACGAAGGCAGTAGCAGTGCTCAGCGATGCGATGGCCAAGGCAGCCCAGGACCCGGCCATCGCGCCAATGCTGTTGGAGCCGCCGGAAATCCTGGGCTGGAACCAGACGAACAACGTGGGTGTGCTCGTTCGCCTGCAGGCCAAGGTCAAGCCCGGACAGCAATGGGGAGTTGCCCGCCATCTACGCCGCATCGCGCTCGACGCGCTCCACGAGGCGGGCATCCCCATTGCGCAGCCGCTGCTACAGATGCAGGCGGGATAGGCGCAATGATTCTGGTGACGGGCGCCACCGGCAATGTCGGTGGACCGCTGGCCAAGCTGCTGCACGACCAAGGGCACCCCGTGCGCGCAGCCGTAAGCTCGCCAAACTCGGCGCCGCGGCTGGCTGACCCGGCTATCCCCTGGGCTGTGCTCAACTTCGAAGAGCCGCAGACCTATGTGGCGGCCTTTGCCGGCGTGGATCGTCTCTTCCTCATGCGCCCGCCGCAGATGGCCGACGTGAACCGGTCAATCAAACCCGTGATTGACTATGCGACCACCGCAGGCGTGCGCCACATCGTCTTTCTCTCGCTGATCGGAGCCGAGAAAAACAAAGTCGTGCCACATGCCAAGATCGAGCAGTTGTTGCAGGCTGGCTCTGCAACCTATACACTGCTGCGCGCCGGCTTTTTCATGCAGAACCTCAGCACGACGCACCGCCGCGACATCGTGGAAAACGACGATGTGTTTATCCCCGCCGGCAAAGGCAAGACGGCCCTTGTGGACACGCGCGACCTGGCAGCGGTGGCGGCACTGGCGTTGACCCAGCCGGGACATGAAAACAAGGCTTATCCACTCACGGGTAGCCATGCGATCGACTACTCCGAAGTGGCCGCCATCCTCACTGACGTGCTGGGCAGGCGTATCATTTACAGTGATCCCTCGCCAGTGCGTTTTGCCTGGCGCATGCGCCAACGCGGCGAAACCTGGGGCTACATCGGCGTGATGTCGGCCATTTACATGACCACGCGCCTCGGCATGGCTGCAACGGTCTATCCACAACTCGCCGAGCTGCTGCGCCGCCGCCCGCTTACCTTTTACCAGTTTGCCGCCGACGAAGCCCGGACCTGGCAAAAATAGCGCGTCCTGTTCCCACATCGAAACGTCATTGTTAATGTATAGCGTTTTCCAATTGGGGAAACGTGCGCAGCAAGCTGCGCCGGCGCGCTGGATTATAGGGGGCGCCGATATTCCAAAGCAGAGTGGAGGAAGTATGAAACAGCGTTTTGTTTGGACATGGCTGATCCCAGTCCTGTGTGTCGTCGCACTTGGATTGCTGCTGTCGGCCATGAATGCTGCCGCTCAGCCGCTGCAGGGGGCAAGGCTGGCGTGCGGCGATGGCCTGGGCAACGGGGGATTTGAGCAGAACACGGATTGGACGCTGCCAGGCACCGCTTACCCAGCGGTCTACAGCACTGCCAAGGCGCACAGCGGCGACCGCAGCCTGCGCGCCGGGATCTTGATGAGTGGCGAGAACGTGTATAGCTATTCCGCTGCTAACCAGACTATCTCAGTGCCGACAGCCGTACCCACTGATGTAGAGACGGCGACACTTACGTTGTGGTGGTGGCCGGTTACCACTGAGGATGAACTCACACAGACGGTCGCTGCTGCTGCCGTAGATCAGGCGACGTTGCAAGCCATTGTCGACGGCGTAGCCCCCGCCGCGCCGCTAGCCGGCGACCGCCAGTATGTGATCCTCACGAATGAAAACAACAAAGTGATCACGAGCCTGCTGTGGGCGCGCAGCAATGCCCAGGAATGGCAGCAGGCGACTTTCGACCTCGCGCCTTACTTGGGACGTGCCTTACGCGTGCACATTGGCGTCTACAACGACGGTGTGGGCGGTGTAACGGCGATGTACGCCGACGACGTGTCGGCGCAGTTCTGCAAGAACGCCGGCGAGGCGCTGTATATGCCGCTGATTCGCGCCGACGCAACCCTTACCCCGACGGCGACCCCAACCGCGACGGTCACTGTTACGCCGACTGTGGAGCCGACCCCGACCACCACCCCCACGATCGAGCCCACGCCTACGCCGACGAGCACTGTCGTCTGGACAGACCCCAGCCAGGCGATCGAGGTATTCTCGCCCGTGGCAGACGGCCTCTACCACAGCCCAATTGAGGTGCGCGGTTTGTCGCAGACGTTTGAGGGCGTGGTCAACATGCGCCTGAGCGCGGCGCGCGGCGCGGTGCTGGCCGAGCGCACGGCGATGGGCGGGTCGGTGGACGGCTTCGCCTTCTTCGACAGCTACCTGCGCTTTACGGCCAGCGAGGAGATGTCGGCCACCCTGGAGGTCTTCGAGGTCAGCGCCAAGGATGGCAGCGAGATCCACAAGGTCAGCATTCCCCTGACCCTGCTGCCGGGCCAGCGCGTGGTAGATCTAAATTCGCCGCGCACCGGCGACAAGGTGTGCAGCCCGATCTACGCAAGCGGCTACTCCAACACCTTTGAGGCCAACGTACTGGTGACGCTCAGCGCACGTAACGGGACGGTGCTTACCAGCACGTCGGCGTTGGGAGGCAACCTGGGTTTATATGCCGACTTCAACACGACGCTAGACTATATGGTGACGGCGCCGCAGCCGGTACTGGTGGGCGTCACCGAGGAGAGCGCGGCAGGATTTGGACCTATCGACTACACGCGCGTGCCGGTGTCGCTGTATCCGGAAGGGGCTGGATGCCCACTGCCGATCCGGTAGCTCAAGAGCGCATGTCAAGACACCGAGTTTCTTGAAGAAACTCGGTGTCTTGACGGATGGTCGCTAGGCGTGGGATGAACAATGGCATGTCCGTTCGCTGATGCGCTCTTCGAGCGTATGGTTCAGCTCCAGCAGTTCTTGCTGCGCCAGCTTGCGTTCGGTGATGTCCGTCGAAAGAATGAATGTGCCTTCCGCTATGGCACACCGCGATTTTCACAACCGGCCGGCGGAAGATCACGGATGGGCAGACGGGAACGATCACCATTAGCTGTATGGCGCAAGCCAACAGTGGGCAGCATTTTGGCTGCAAAGTATAGCAGTGTTCTTCGTCAGGGACTATCCAGCTTTCTGTCTATATTTGATATTTTCCGTTAAGGCAGGGCCAGGATTTATCATGCTAGTTCGCTACATTGTGAGATAGCATTTGATCTCCAAGCAGTAGTAACTCGTTTGACAAGGCACGACAGTCGAATTACACTCGCACGATTGCAGTGTATTCGTCGCGCTCAAGCAAGAGCGTCCAGGTAAGAGCAACCGCCAGGCTCATCGTCTATGAATCGTCCCTCTACTATAACTTCGCAAGCCAACCGCTGGCCGCGCTGGCGTGGGTTGGGACGATCGATCGTCGTCTATTACGGCAACCCTTTCAAACTGCGGCGCATGCAGCACTTTTACGCCCAGTTCATCCATCCCGGCGACCTCTGTTTTGATATCGGCGCACACGTCGGCAACCGGATACTGGTCTGGTCGCGACTGGGGGCCAGCGTGGTCGGCGTGGAACCACAACCGGCCTGCGTGGCCCTGCTGCGCCGCTGGTATGGCCATTCGCCACAGGTTACCCTGATCGATCAGGCGGTAGGATCTGTGCCCAGCCGGCAGACGCTGCGGATCAGCAGCGCGCATCCTACAGTCACTACGCTGTCGCAATCCTGGATCGAAGCGGTGCAGGCAAGCGAGGGCTTCGCCCAAGTAGAGTGGGAGGAGACGGCCACTGTCGAGGTGACCACGCTCGACGCGTTGATCGCGCGCTTCGGGCTGCCTGCCTTCTGCAAGATCGATATCGAAGGTTACGAAGGTGAAGCGCTGGCTGGGCTGTCACGACCACTGCCAGCCCTGTCTTTTGAGTTTATCCCGCCGGCCAAGCAGGATGCACTAGCCTGCCTGGCACGCCTGCAACAACTGGGCCGCTACGAATTCAACTGGTCGCTCGGTGAGCAGCACCACTGGCAGTCGCCCCACTGGCTGGAGCATGACCAGATGGCGCATTATCTGGCCGGCCTGGCTGTCGACGATCCGTCGGGCGATATCTATGCGCGTCTGCGGGCCCACAGCGAGTGAAGTCGGTGCCACGGCGATGCAAAACCCACAGTAGTGGGTGACCCACTACTGTGGGTTAGGGCAATCTACTCGACCTGTGTGCAACGTTGTTGATTATTAGAGTAACCATCGGCTTCCGTATAGTCCAAGGCGCAACTCGATGATCCGCGAACAGAGACAAGAGCTCTCGCCCCTGCGCTGGCAGTGGCTGCTGGTGGGCATATTTTATGCTGTCGTCCTATTGCTAAGCTATGACCTGCTGCGCCGGAGTGTCCAGCCGCAACAATCGTTGCAATGGCTCCTGCTCTCCACCATAGCAATGGCAATCCAGCTCGGCATCCTGTGGTGGGCCTTGCCCTACAATCTGCGGCAGGGCCCCAGCCTCCGCACGGGTGAAAGTCCGCTGCTGCTGCCGTCGCTCGGCTATGCCAATACCATCACGCTGCTGCGCGGGCTGTTGGCCTGCATGCTGGCGGGCTTTCTGTTTGCGCCGCAGCCTGCGGGCTGGCTGGCATGGGTGCCGGCGCTGCTGTATACGCTGGAACGGCTGGTCGATTTCGCCGACGGCTATGTGGCACGCATCACCCGCAGGGAAACCAAGTTGGGGGAGATTCTCGACATCGAGTTTGACGGCTTGGGCATCCTGATCGCCATCGCACTTGGCGTCCAGTATGGCAAGCTGCCGCCCTGGTACCTGTTGCTGGGTCTAGCCCGCCAGCTCTTTGTGCTGGGCATGTGGCTGCTGCGTCGCGCCGGCAAGCCGGTATACGACCTGCCGCCCAGCGAACACCGGCGCATGATTGCAGGCTTCCAAACCGGCTTCATCACCGTCATGCTCTGGCCACTGTGGTCACAATCGGTCACGCTGTTGGCCGCCTATGTCATGGCTGTTCCCCTGATCTTCAGTTTTGGCCGCGACTGGCTTGTCGTCAGCGGGGTGATCGACGCAGCTTCACCTGGCTACCAACGGGCACGAGACAGAGGCAAGCTGCTGATCGAAGGCTGGCTGCCGCTGGTCGCCCGCATGGGCGCCGCGCTGCTGGCTTTGCCCATCCTCTGGCAGGCAGCGCCTGCCTTTGCCCCCTGGCAGGCGGGCATGGCCGGGGTCAACGTCGAGGGTGCGACGCTGCTCTTTGGCGGGCTGATCTTGCTTGGGTTGGTGGCAGTGGTGATGGTGTTGCTGGGCGCAGCCGGCCGCGCCGGCGCGCTCGTGCTTGCAGCCATCGCTGCGCTGGACATTGTCGCCGTCGGCTTGCACTGGAACAGCAATGCACTGCTGCTGATCTGCGCCCTCATCGTCGTCCATCTGGGCAGCGGCAAATGGGCGTTGTGGCGCCCCGAAGAACCGCTGCTGCGCGCCAAGGCCGGCGCGCAGCAGCCATGAAGCTCTTGCGGAGCAAAGTCCTTTGGCAGTGGACGCTGCTGGCGCTGGCACTCGGCCTGTTGTGGCTGACGCTGCGCAACATTCCGCTGTCCGAGGTGTGGGCGCAGTTGTCGCAGCTGCGCCTGGACCAGATTGCCTTGTTGGTCGTCGCCAACCTGCTGGTGCTGGCAACCTTCAGCGCTCGCTGGTGGATCTTGCTATACGCCCAGGGGTATCGGCTACCTTATCACAAGTTGATGGGTTATCGACTGGCCACCTTTGCCGTTTCCTACTTTACACCCGGCCCCCATTTCGGCGGCGAGCCGCTGCAAGTGTATGTCGTGTCGCGCCGGCATGCCGTGCCGGCGGCCGTATCGCTGGCTGCGGTCGTACTGGATAAGCTGATCGAGATGATCTTCAACTTCACGTTTATCGCGTTGGGCGTGCTATTCGTGCTGCAGTCGCAGGCAGATGCGGCACTGGATTGGCAGGGACAGGCGTGGCCCACAGGCGGCATTGCACTGCTGTTTATGCTGCCGGTTATCATTTTGGCTGCCCTGGCTATGGGGCGTCACCCCTTGTCGCGGCCGCTGGCAAGTGTCCTGCATGCCTGGCAGGCAGTCGACGGCAAAGGAGCACAGACACGGCCAGACTCGACGCACAGCCGCGTTGGCCATTTCGTCATCACACTGCGCGAAAGTGAGGATCTGGGCTGTCGCCTGTTTCGCCAGCGCCCCGGGCTACTGGCCGCCGCGATTCTCGTCTCGCTCGTCAGCTGGCTCGCCATCATTGGTGAATTCTGGCTCATGACCCATGTTTTGGGCCTTGGGCTGTCGCTGCCCGATGCGCTGCTCGCACTGCTGGCAGCACGTGCCGCCATTCTGTTGCCGCTGCCGGCGGCCGTGGGGGCATTGGAGGCCAGCCAGGCGCTGGCAATGGTCAGCCTCGGTCTGCCGGCAGAATATGGGATCAGCTTGAGTTTGTTGATTCGTGGGCGGGATGTGCTGTTGGGCCTGGCCGGACTGGGGTTGGCAGGTCTCTACATGCGACAGCAACAGCAAGAGACTGTCAGCTGACTGGAGGCCCGCGACGAATGCGTTGAACCATCGCCTCTACAGTAGGCGCACACTCCGTGCCGAGCAACCACCACGTTAAACCCGCCGCAGCGTACTCCTTGACTAAGGCAGCTTCTTGGCTCTCAGCCATATCGCCGATCTTGTTACGCAGCACCACATCAAACGGGGTATCCTGCTGGCGCTCGCTCATCACGAATGCGACTAAGCGGCCAAGTTCGTCAGGAGGCATCATGCCGCCACGAAAGTGCGGAAAGACGCCGTCCCAGCGGGCGGCGCGGCGCATGGGTGCTACGTTGGGCCAGATGCCGCCAACCCAGATGGGGATACGCGGTTGCTGCTGCGGGGTGGGCAAGAAATGTGCCCGGCGCAGATTGTAGTGGCGGCCGACAAAGTCAAACGGTTCACCCTGCCATAGACCGGCAAGAATTGCCAGACCTTCATCCAGCATGGCAGCACGCTGCCTAGGATCGGCTGCCTCGCCAAGATCGTCAAATTCGGTTGCACCTGCACCGAGCCCGACACCCAGCACCAGGCGACCACTGGACAAGTGGTCGAGCGTTGCAGCCTCGCGCGCGACCTTCCACGGCCGGCGGCGCGCGAGTGGGGTGACTAACGTGCCAAAACGCAGTAAGCGAGTCGCCAGTGCGATGGCAGTCAGCGCTATCCACGGATCGACCAGTGGTTCAGGTGTTTCGCTCGCTACCTGGTCGTAGACAAAGAAGCCGTCCCAGCCGCAGCGTTCAGCCTCGCCTGCCAGTTCGGCCAGAAGACGCACGTCGGCGTAGTCGCCCGTGGTGGGTAGATCAATACCAAAGCGCATTGGTCGCATAGGCATCAAATGGATTTCGAACTGTCATTTGGCGGATCTGCTCCTCGCCCAGGCCGGCAACCGCCAGCTTGGGAAGAAAAGTTGCGGTGAGATAGGTGTAGGGCTTGACCACGCCTCCGCCAGGCTTTATGGGGTCGTACCAACCACGATCCTGGCTGAGCAAGATGCGATCGCCATAACCTGCATCCCACATGCGCAGGATTCGGTCGATGTAGACCTCATCGGCGGGAGAATCGCCGATGCCGTCGTATTCGATCCAAACGTTGCGCCGGGCAAGCTCGAGGTTCCAGGCGAAGTGTGGTTCGACCTGGGCGTGGATCCAGATAAAGCGGCTGGCGGCATAACCTGCCTCTTCGATGACATCCACTTGCCGCGCAGCGACGGAGCCTGCTACGGTATGGCTGCCGATGGCCACGCCGCTATCGATCCCAGCGCGGGCCGCGGCGCGCACGAGCACGGTTTGAGCGGAGGAAAGCGCGTCGTCGCCGGAACGCAGCTTGATCCAGCCGGCGCGCACGCCGCTGTCCTCGACACCTTCGATGATCTCTTGCACCATCAATTCCTTCAGACCGTCTTCGCCATGCTGTGCTACGGAGTCGGCAATCCACGGCTCACGGAAAATGCCCGTGGCCACGACAACAGGCAGGCCAATGGCAGCGGACACGTCGCGCAGGATATCGGCACGGCGGGCACCGCCGAGCGACGTGGCATCGACCAACGCAGTGACGCCCGCAGCCTTGGCCGCGCTGAGATAGGGGCCGACGTGGCGCAGCACATCAGCGACCGTCACATCGCCGGCCGCGGCATGGTCGAGGCTGTCAAAGTTGGCAAAGATATGCTCGTGCGACAGGATGAGGCCCAAGTCCGCAGCCTGCCTTGGGCCGAGCGTTGTTATAATAGCGGGCATATCCGTCTCCCCGAAGCTATAGTCAGCTAGACCAAAGCAAAGCCGTCGGCCAGCAACTGCTTGAGAGTGCCTAGAAAGCGGGCTGCCTCGGCTCCATCCACGACGCGATGATCTGCAGAAAGGGTAGCCGTAAGCAGCTGCGCTGCCACCACGTTGTCATGCGCGTCAAAGACCGGCACGCGCTGGATGGCGCCTAATGCCAAGATGGCTGCCTGCGGCGGATTAATGATAGCCTCGAACTGTTTGATGCCAAACATGCCGAGGTTGCTGACTGTGAACGTGCCTGTCTCCAGGTCCTCCGGCTGCAAGCGGCCGCTGCGAGCCCGCTCGATTACCGCCTGCGTTGCCTGTCCCAGTTCCTCCAGCGACAGCGCCTGGCACCCCTGCACAAGGGGCGTGATCAGGCCGTCCGGCAAGGCAACGGCGATTGCCAGATCGATCTGGTCCGTATAGACGATCATATCGCCGTCGAGTGTAGCATTGAGCCGGGGATGCTCCCGCAGTGCCAGCGCCACAGCCTTGAGCAGAATAGCCGTCAGCGAAACGGGTCGGCGGCGGGCGGCCAGCGAGTCGCGCAAGGCGAGCACCTGCCGCATCTCCAGGTCGATGGACAGGTAGAAGTGCGGAATGGTGGTCTTGCTGGCGACCATACGCTGGCCAATAGTGCGCCGCATCTTGCTCAGACCGACACGCTGCTGACTTGACATGGGCGCCATGGCAGCAGATGTTGGCGGCGCACTGGCCGCGACCCGGGCCAGGACGTCGGCTTTGCCGACGCGGCCCCCTGGGCCTGTGCCGGTGATACTGTGCAGGTCGACGCCATGCTCCGCTGCCAGGCGCCGAGCCAATGGCGAGGCTGCCACCCGTGCCGGCCTGTTGTTTCCAGCCGGCGCAACAGGCGTGGTAGGAGCAATCGCGGCAGTAGACTGCGACGCTGCCGGCCGATCGGCGGCCGGCGTTGAAACATCGACAACAGGCGCCGGAGGGGCATCCAGACTGGCAACTGTCGCAGCGTGTGACTCTTCGATCAGTGCAATCGCTGTCCCGACGGCAACGACGGCGTCTTCGGCGGCCAGGATGGTCGCCAAGTAGCCCGAGGCGCCGGCCTCCAACTCGATGTTGGCCTTGTCAGTCTCGATCTCGACGAGCACTTCACCGCGTTGCACGGGTCCACCGACAGGTTTCAGCCAGCGCACGATGCGACCCTCTTCCATGCTCTGCCCCATGCGGGGCATGACGACTTCGACTGCCATCAGCCCTCCTTGCCCAGCGCCAGCCTGGCGGCCGCTACAATGTCGGCCACACTGGGCAGTACGTAGGCTTCGAGATCGGGTTGGAACGGAAGCGGCACGTTACGAGTGCAGACGCGCTCAATGGGGGCGTCCAGGTCGGTAAAGGCCTTTTTCTGCACCAGGGCCACCAGTTCCGCCGCCCAACCGCAGCGTTCAACCCCTTCGTTGACAACCACAAGACGGTTGGTCTTGCGCACCGATTCGAGAATGGTGTCTTCGTCGAGTGGGACCAACGTGCGCGGGTCGATCACCTCGGCTGAGATGCCGTCGCTTGCCAGCTCGGCGGCGGCATCGAGTGCATAGTAGACCATGCGCGCCGTCGCCACGATCGTGACGTCGCCGCCGCTGCGCTTGACGTCGGCCACGCCGAAGGGAATGGTATACTCCCCGTCTGGAACCTCGCCCTTCGTCATGTAGAGCATCTTGTGTTCGATGAAGAAGACCGGGTCGTCCATCCGGATGGCCGTCTTGAGCAGCCCCTTGGCGTCGTAGGGCGTGGCGGGGATGGCGACAAAGAGGCCGGGAATGTGGCAGAGCCATGCTTCCAGGCTGTTGCCGTGCTGCGCGGCGGAAGAGCGGCCACCGCCACCTTGGGCGCGGATGACCAGCGGGGCCTTGGCCTTGCCCCCAGACATGTAGCGCACCTTAGCCACTTGGTTGAAGACTGAGTCCATTGCGCGGGTGACGAAGTCGAGATACTGCAGCTCTGCGACGGGGCGCAGGCCAGTGAGGGCCGCACCCAGCGCGGCACTGATGATCGACTCCTCAGCGATCGGCGTGTTAAGCACGCGGCGCGAGCCAAATTCGTTGGTCAGCCCCACCGTGGTCTTGTAGGCGCCACCCCATGGGTCGCGCAGGTCCTCGCCGAGCAGGAAAACGTTGGGGTCACGCGCCATTTCCTCACGCATGGCATCGCGGATGGCGTCACGCATCATGATCTCGCTGCTCATGGACGCACCCCTTGGATGGCACGCGGTCCCAACACCGGATCGACGTACAGATCCTCCAAGGCAGCCTGCAAGGGAGGCTTGGGGGCGGCCTCGGCGGCCTCGACCGCAGCACGCATGCGCTGCGCCTCATCGGCCTCGATGTTGGAAAGCTCCTCCTCGCCGGCGGCCTCCTCTTCAATGATATGGCGGCGGAACCGGGCTACCGGGTCCTTGGTGCGCCAGGCTTCCACCTCTGCGGGCGGCCGAGCCGTGCCTGGGTCGCCGATGTTGTGGCCATACCAGCGATAGGTCTCACATTCGAGAAAACTTGGGCCTTCGCCGCGACGGGCGCGGACAACGGCGCGCGACACGGCCGTATACACGGCCAACACGTCGTTGCCGTCCACCCGCTCGGCCGGCATACCATAGCCCTCGGCCCAACGGGCGAGATCAGGGATGCCCATGCTTTCAGCCAGGGGCGTCGATTCGGCGTAGCGGTTGTTTTGGCGAACGAAGATCATCGGCAGCCGCCACAGGGCGGACATATTCATGGCCTCGTGCAGGGGGCCGGCGCCGGTAGCGCCATCGCCAAAGAAAGCCAGTGCCACCTGGTCGGTGCCGCGGTATTGCGCCGAGAGCGCGGCGCCGACGGCGATCGGAATGCCGGCGGCCACAATGCCGTTAGCCCCAAGGATGCCGCGGTCAAAGTCGGCGATGTGCATCGATCCGCCCTTCGCATGGCTGGTGCCGGTGACGCGTCCAAACAGTTCGGCCATGGCGGCTTCGACAGTCACGCCCTTGGCGATAGTATCGCCATGGCCGCGATGCGTGGAAGCCATATAGTCGTCCTCGCGCAAGGCGGCGCAGGCGCCAACGCTGACCGCCTCCTGGCCGATCGAGAGGTGGAGGAAACCGGGCAGCTTGCCCGCCTGGTAATTGTCCCTGGCGGCGTGCTCAAATTCGCGCACGCGCGCCATGGTGCGATAGAGCCGCAACCACAGCTCTCGTTCTTGTACATCCATTTGTGAATCCATTCCCAAAATCATTCGCTATCCCTTTGCTGTCAGATGCGCTGCGGGCACGACTAGTCGAAAAAGTTGGGCAGGTAGGAGCGCTGCGCCGCCAGCAGTTCGTCGCCGAGGCTGCGCGCCACGGCCAGGTCGGTCACGGCGCCATCCGCCAGCAGTGCCTCGTAGAAGAGGGTGCGGCTGCCGCTGAGTGCAGCCGCGACGGTCAGCCGCGTGGCAGTCAGCTTGCGAGCAATGATCGCGGCCAGCAACTCGGGGAAGTCAGGCAAAGCTAATGGGCGCAGGCCGCTCGCCGTGGCGGCAACGGGCAGTTCGAGAATGGCGTCGGCCGGCAGGCTGGGGATTGCCCCCGCGTTGGGCACGTTCATAGAATACACATGTCGCTCGTCGCACTCGATCGAGCGCAAGATGGCAAGCAGCTGCTCATGCTCGCCCACTGTGCGGTTAAAGATGCCTTCGTCCAGCGGCTTCTCGCCTAACGCCTGGGCCTGCATGTCAGCGTAGATCTCGTCACCCCAGGCGATAATGTGTTCGACGGAAAAGGCATCAGTGCCTAACGTCAGCCCATAGTATTGGCCGTGCGGAAAGCGTTCGGGGAAAAACTCGGTAACGTGGCGGTCGTTCGCCGATGGGTAGCCCCCATAGGCCTCGAACAGGGACCAGGAGAACGGGTTGTTGGCGACGCGAAAGGGCTTGGCAAACGTGTCGCCCAGGCCCGAACGATCCTCCGGGTGGCGGCGAGCTTCGGCCAGCTTCTCGCGCACGCGCGGCCACGCGTCGCGGCCATTCCAGCGCAAGTCGAAGAAGAAAGTCAGATGATTGAGACCGGCAGCCAGCGAGGTAACCTCGTCAGCAGGCGCGCCAATCAGCTCGGCCAGCTGGCGTTCGACGTGAAAGACGCCGTGGCACAAGCCGACAACCGGCACACCTGTCGCCTCGCGTACTGCCCAACAGTTGGCGGTCAACGGGTTGGCAAAGTTAAAGAAAAGCGCGTCGGGGCAGAGCCGCTTGACATCTTCGGCGATGGCCACCAGGGCTGGGATCATCCGCATGGCGCGCGAGATACCGCCGGGCATAACCGAATCGCCGACGGGCTGGAAGATACCAAAGCGGCGCGGAATGTAGGCGTCGTTCTCCCAGGCGCGGCGGCCGCCTACGCCGATGGCACTCACGACAAGGTTGGCTCCCGGCAACACATCGCGGCGATCGGTGGCGGCACGCAGCGTAAGATGCTGTCCGCGCGCCTCGATCATACGCCGGCTCAGCCCTTCAGCTGTCTCCAGCGCCGCCGGGTCGATGTCAACGAGGCAGAGTTCGACCTGCCCCAGTTCGGGCGAAAGGATCAAATCGGCCACCATGCCCTTGGTAAACATGGCACTGCCGGCGCCGAGCAGGACAATCTTGCGTGCTTGCATACTGTACACTCCTCACTATCAGTCGACCCAGAGTGCGGGCGCAGCCAGCGCTTGGGCCAGGGCATTAAGATCACTTACGTCCCGCGCTACGAGGTTACGCAGTCGCTCGAGTTGCCGCCCGGCGCGGGCGGCCAGGTCGGCGTAGACAGCATATTCCATCTCGGTCGGGGCATTGTCGGAGCGCGACACCGAGTAGGCAAGCGACGCAAGCTTGGCATTGAGCTTGGGTGGGAAGTGGATGCCATCCAGCTCACCGCTATGCTCGTCTTTGTGCACCTGGATCAACTCACTTTCGATGATGGCCAGTTGTGCAAGGAGGCCGGCGGCCGCGTCGTGCAGCTGCTTGTACTGTGCAGCGGGCAAGGCCGCTAAGCGCTCGTCAAGCTGGCGGCACAGGCCGCGGATCTGCCAGATGGCCTGGTGGATCTCAGAGACCTTGTCGCGGATGCTGCGCATCAAAGCCAGTTGTGCGTCGAACTCGGCCTGCGTCGTCCCGACACGTGGGTCCTTGGACACCGTCACGGATGCGATGCGCACTTCGCCATCCACCGTCAGTCGCACCTGGTATTCGCCGGGGGCGAGCAGCGGCGTGACACCTGCGGCAATACCCGGAAATGAAAGCGCGCCGGGATGGAAGAGCGGGAGTTCACAGCGGTGCAGACCTGGGGTCAGCGGCAGGCAGTTTTCTGGCTCGGGCGGCAGCGTGATGGCGCCCCACTTGATACCCCACTCATCTTGGCCGGCGGGCCTGGCTTTTAGGACCGAGACGCCGTACTGGAGGTGGTAGGCGTACGGACCAATCGGCCCCGCAGGCGGCGGTGCAGCGCAGGGACCAAGGTGCTGGAGCACGGTACCATCGGCGTCGAGCAATTCCACGCTAGCAGTCGTGGCTTTCTGCTCAAGCCAATAGGTCACGACCACGCCGCTGGATGGATTGGCGGCCGCAAACGGTTCGTAGGCGGCATTGAGGCTGTTGAGGCCATACACCTGGCGCGTCAGGCGGACCACGGGAGCGGGAGTAAACAGGTGCAGGGGTGGTTTCGCGCCGCCTGCGGCAATCTCCCGCAGCGGTGTAATGTCGTCCAGGATCCAAAGACCACGGCCGTGAGTGCCGATTACAAGGTCATTTCCTGCAACTAACAAGTCATGCACAGGCGTACACGGCAAATTTATTTGCAGAGGCTGCCAATTGGCGCCGGCGTCGAGGGAAACATAGACGCCCGCTTCTGTGCCGGCATAGAGCAGCCCTCCTTGTACAGGATCCTCGCGCAAGACGCGCACGAAGTCGCCGGCGGTCAGCCCATTCGTGATCTGCTGCCAGCTTTGACCGTAGTCTGTCGACCAGTAGACATAGGGGTGGAAATCGTCAAGTGCATGGGCCGTGGCGGCGACAAATACCGTGCCTGCCACATGCGGTGACGCCTCGACGTGGACGGTGGCCCAGGAAGGCAGTTGTGGCGGCGTCATATTGTGCCAGGTACGGCCGTCGTCGCGCGAGCAATGCACCAGGCCGTCGTCTGAGGCCGCCCACAGCACGCCGCGTTGACGTGGCGACTCGGAGAAGGAACTGATGGTGCAGTAGTCGTTTACGATGCTGCTCTCGCCCGTACCCGATGCGCCGCCCAACTTTTCGGGATCGGCACGCGTTAGGTCGGGGCTGATGCACTCCCAGTGTTCGCCCTCGTCGTGCGAACGAAACACCCGGTTGCCAAGGATATAGAGCACGTCAGGATCGTGGGGCGAAATGACGATAGGGGTAGACCAGTTGTAGCGGTGCACCACTTCGTCGCCTTGCATGCCGTCTGGCTCGATCCACGGAGAAATTTCGCGCAATTGATGCGTGCGATGGTCATAACGCGTAACGCCCAACCCAGGCAGATCGCTGGAGTAGACGATCTCAGGGTCGTCCGGGCGTACGGCGATATAGCCGCTTTCGCCCCCACCAATGTCGTACCACTCCATGTGGGAGATCGGCCCGCGCTCCGAGCGACTGGGCAGGCACAGGGTGCTGTTGTCCTGCTGCGAACCATAGACGCGGTAAGGGAAGTGCGTGTCGGCGGCGATGCGGTAGATCTCTGCTGTCGGCTGGTTGAGCAGGGTGGACCACGTTTCGCCGCCGTTGAAGGAAACGGCGGCGCCGCCATCATTGCCCACGATCATGCGCTGCGTGTCTTTGCCATCCACCCACAACGCGTGGTTGTCGACATAGGGGACATTGACCTGACGGTAGGAACGCCCACCATCCACCGACTTCCACAGCTTGCGGTTGACAACATAGAGGGTGTCGGCATCGGCCGGGTCGGCCGTGAGGTGCATGAAGTACCAGGGACGCACAAGAAAATTGCGGTCAGCACTTAGCCAGGTCCAGCTGTCGCCGCCGTCATCGCTGCGATAGATGCCACCGTCATCGGCATCGACTAGTGCCCAGAGGCGACCACTGCGGGTCGGTGCAACACAAAGACCGATACGGCCAAGGTAGCCCTTGGGAAAGCCGGGGTTATCGGAAATCTTTGTCCACGTGTCGCCGCCGTCACTGCTTTTATAGAGCGCGCTTTGGGGGCCACGATTGAAGCGCCCCCAGGGCTGCATGAGCATATCCCACACCGCTGCGTAGAGGTTGCGCGGGTTGGCCGCGTCCAGCACAAGGTCGATAGCACCGGCCGTTGCGCCCACAAAAAGAACCTGCTGCCAGGTGGCGCCGCCGTCAAGCGAACGGTATACGCCGCGCTCGCGATTGGGGCCAAAACGGTGGCCAAAGGCTGCAACGTAGACGCGGTTGGCGTCGTGCGGGTCGACCTCGATCTTGCCGATATTGTGGGTGGCGGCCAGGCCCAGGTGCTGCCAGTTCCTGCCGCCATCCGTCGATCGATAGATGCCATCGCCGTGCGTCTGATCGGCACGCATCCCGCACTCGCCCATGCCGGCATAGAGCACATTGGGGTCGGAGGGAGCGATGGCGAGGGCCCCAACCGAGGCGCAGTGGAAGTAGCGATCCGATACGTTGTCCCAGGTAGCCCCGCCGTTCGTCGTCTGCCAGACACCGCCGCCGGTCGAGCCGAAGTAGAAGGTCATGCGGTCGCTGGGATGGCCGGCGACGGCCATGACACGGCCACCGCGGTAGGGGCCGACCATGCGCCAGCGCAGCGCAGCATCAAACACGCCCTGTTGGGCGAGCAGGTTAGAGATTTGAGCATCCATGCAGAGTGTTCCGTGACATAGCGTGCCGTGAAAGTGTCACGCCGATGGCGTGACCTCCTAATATTGGCGCGTACGATCCACCTGGTTGAGCAAGGGCTCACCGGCCAGATAGCGACGCAAGTTTTCGCCGAATAACTCCTGAATTACCGCGTAATAGCGCGCGGTAAAGCCGGCGGCGTGGGGCGAAATGATGACGTTGGGCATGCCCCACAGGGGACTGTCGGCCGGCAGCGGCTCCTGCTCGAAGACGTCGAGGGCAGCACCGGCAATCCAGCCTTCCTGCAGAGCACGCGTCAGGGCAGCTTCGTCTACGACGCCGCCGCGTGCAATGTTGATCAGCACGGCGCTTGACTTCATGGCGCGCAAGGCAGCTTCGTCGACGAGGTGATGAGTAGCCTCTGTATAGGGAGCGATGACCACCACGTAGTCACAGGCGGCGGCCATTTCGCCCAGGCGAGCGGGCGTGAATAGCTCATCAGGTTCGCCGCCGGGCAGTCCTTGCAGCGCAGGGATAGCAAAGGTCAGGGGACGGGCGCTGCTATGGCCGCTGCGGTTCATGCCCAGCACGCGCATGCCAAAAGCATGGGCCAACCGCCCCAGCTCGCGGCCGATAGTGCCGTAACCGATTACCCCGAGCGTGGCCCCACGCAGTTCATGGGGCGTGAAGTTTTCCCAGCGAAACTGAAATGAGGGCCACTCGCGCCGGCGCTGCAACTCAAGCATAAGCGGCAAGCGGTGGCCGAAGGCCATCATCATCATGAGGGCAAACTCAGCCATGTTCGAAGGGGCGACGCCGTTGAGCGTCGTCAGGGCCACGTCGCTCTTCCAGAGAGGGGTATCCAGCAGGTGATTGACACCGGCGGTATCCAACTGCACCCAGCGCAGGTTGGGCGCCTGCGCCGGATCAGGCAGCGCGCCCCAAGTGTAGAGCACCTCAACTTCGGCCCAGACTGAGTCCGGCACCTGGTCGGCAGTGTCGGCTGTCACCTGGTCAATCACAAGCCGCGGCGAGAGTGCCCGCAACTGATCCAGCCAGGCATCAGCGAATGAACGCGTGCTGAGGACGTGAACAGGATGGATAGACAAGTGTGGCAATGTTCCCTTCAGGCTACCTCAATATTCCCAACGCTGCCGCAGCAAGGGCGTCTGCAGTAGTGTGAGAACCAGAATGATCAGAAATAGGACAATGCCCATGGCGGCAGCGTAGCCAAGATTCAGCTCGCGAAAGCCGACCTGCCATTGGTAAACGGCGACGACCATGGTCGAATTGAGCGGCCCGCCCGGCGCGTCGTTGGCCTCGCGGCTTGTCATGACAAAGATAGGGCCAAAGACTTGCAGGGTTTCGATGATGCCGGTAATGAGTACAAAGACCATGGTGGGGCGTAGCAGCGGCAACGTGATACGCGCAAAGACCTGCCAACGGTTGGCCCCGTCCACGCGGGCAGCCTCGGAAAAGCTGGGGTCGATGCCGCTCAAGCCGGCCATAAATAGCACCATGTTAAAACCGAGATTCTTCCACAGCGAGTAGACGACGATGCAAATAAGCGCCTGCTGTGGGGAGAGCAGAAAACGCTGCGTTGGCAGGTTGGCCAACTGGAGCAGCTGGTTAAAAAGGCCCAGGGCAGGCTGATAGAGCCACGCCCAAATCAGCCCAGTGGCTATGACGGAGGTCACGACGGGCAGAAAATAGACGGTGCGAAACCAGGGGCGCAGGCGGCCGGTGGCTTCGATAGCAACCGCCACCACCAAGGCGAGCACGATAGATGACGGCACATAGAGAAGACTGAAGACCATCGTGTTTTGCAGCGCCTTGAGGAAGATGTCGTCGGCGAACAGGGCGCGGTATTGTTTCAAGCCCACAAATGATCGTGCCGGGTTGAAAGCGGACCAGTTGGTGAAGCTGCCCCACAATCCATCCAGCATCGGATAGATCCAAAAGACCAGAAAGATCACCGCCATTGGCACCAATGCCACCGTCACAAACAACATCTGTTGGCGGCGCAACGAGTTGGTGCGGGAGCGCCTGGCGCGCACCGAGTTGGCACCTAGTGTGTCTGCACCCATGGTCAACCCTTCAATCCCGAAAGCGTAATGCCTTCGATAAAGCGCTTCTGCGCAAAGAGGTACATGATCAGCACCGGCAGCACGGCGACCATGGCGCCAGCAGCCAGGCCACCGACATTGGTGCCGAGGCGGCCGCGGAATTGTGCCAGGCCGAGCGGGATCGTGTACAGATCGGGGTCATCGATGACTACCAGCGGCCACAAGAAATTATCCCATTGGCCGATAAAGGTGAGAATGCCCAGGGCGGCGAGACCGGCGGCCGACAAAGGCAGCACGATGCGAAAAAAGATCTGCCACTCGCCGGAGCCGTCGATGCGGGCGGCGTCCAACAGTTCGTTTGGGATCGCATGCATAAACTGGCGCATGAGAAAGATACCAAAAGGGTTAAAGGCGACGGGAATGATCAGCGCCAGATAATTGTTAATCCAATGAAAGCGCACCATCAAGGCATAAGATGGTATCAGCGTGATACTGAAAGGGATCATCATCATGGCCAGGACGACGATGAAGATCTTGTTGCGGCCTGGGAACTCGAACTTGGCAAACACGTAGCCGCTGAGCGAACTAGTCAGCAGGGTTAGCAGGGTAATCATCGTCGTGACAAACACGCTGTTGCGAAAAAAGACTGGAAAGCTGCCAATGCTGAGGCTGCCCAGCTCCCGCCAGTGGTCAAGCGTCCACTCGTGCGGCCACCAGGTAGGCGGAAAGCGCTGGATCTCAGCAGTGCTCTTAAACGACGTGATGATCGTCCAGTAGAACGGCACGAGCATGGCGATCGAGCAGATGCCGAGCACGAGCAAGAGCAGGTAACGCAGCCAAGGGATCTTCTGGCGGCGGGATCGTTGTACGGTCTTAGCGCTTGGTGCGAGCGCGCTGGGCGCGGTCATAAGCGGGGCTACCTCTTGTAGAACAGTTCACTGCAACGAACAGAAGAGGCGGTTGGTACGTGAACGTGCCAACCGCCCCGCAAGAAGGCGTGCGGGCTGTGCAGGATCAAGACGGGCGAGGCCGCACCAGGGCAAGTTCTGCTCTGGACCAGGCCCGTGCCTAGGTCGGCTGCTTGTAAGCACGCTCGGTGATAATCGGCTTGTCGCCGGATTCCTTTAACTCGCTGTTGAAATTGGCGGTCGCCTCGTCGAGTGCGGCCTTGGGTTCGGCGTTCTCCAACAGGATGCGGTCGAACATCGTGCGCCAATGCTTTTCAGCTTGGAGCGGCTGTTCACCAGGGTTGACGCGATAAGGCATCGTCTTGCCCTGGTTAGCGATCACGCCGTACTTGTCGTTGGCGAGCAGCTCAGGATTGTCCAGCAGGTCGGCGCGATCGGGCGGCCCACCCTGGAGCTTGGCCCATTCCAGGGCATGCTCGTCTGGGCCGACGGCATAGCCGATGAAGTTGAAGGCCGCCTCCTTCTGCTCAGGCGTGGCATTTTTAAAGACGCCGAAGCCCTCTTCGGGGCTGACCATGCCCCAGGCGTGGTCGGGCATACTGCCGGTGAAGGTCGGGGTGGTGCTGGTGCTCCACTTGCCCGCTACGTCCGGATAGTCAGTATCCCAGCCGGCGGTGTAGCCTTGGCTGATATAGGTGGCGGCCTTACCAGTGCCGAAGGCGTCCCATAACGACAGGAAATCTACGTCATCAAGCTTGTACTTGAAATAGATGTCTTTGATCGTCTGCAAAGCGGCGACGCCCTGTTCGCTGTTCCAGATGGCTTCTGTGCCGTCTTCACTGTAGAGCCAACCACCCAATTGGTAGACGAGCGTCTGCCACAACCATTGGCGTGAGTAGTAGTGGTTGAGCGTCATGCCGGCCTGCGTCACCTTGCCGTCGGCGCCGCGCTTGGTTAACTGCTCCGCCATGGCGAAGTAGTCGTCCCACTTCGTCGGCACCTGCTCAGGCTTGATACCCTCCGCAGCGAGGAGGTCGGTGTTAAAGAACAATTCATCGCAGAAGTAATTGAAGGTGCACGTGTAGATCTTGCCCGTCTGCGGGTCGCGGTTGTACGGCGTGCTGAGCATCTTGTCGAAAGGCAGGAGGTCGTCAGGATAGGGTTCCAACAGCCCCTGGCGTTGAATGGCAAAGCGCCAGGTGTTGTGAATGTTGGCAAAGGGCGGGTTATTACCGGATGAAGCAGCGGTCAACAACTTGGTCTGGGCGTCCGAGTACGCCTGCGAGACGCGCTTGAGCGTGATGCCTGGATGCTCCGTTTCCCAAGCCTTGGTGTACTTTTCGAGCAGGGCCGCCCGTGGGTCGAAGTCCCAGTCCCAGTATTCCAGTTCTCCCTGGTAGGCTAGGCCGCCGGCAGAGGCACTCGCCTGGCCACCCGTCGAGGCCTGGGGGGCAACTGCGTTGGGGGCACACGCTGCCAAAAATACACCGGCGGTGATACTGCCGGACACGGCCAGGAAGCTGCGCCTGGTCAACATTCTGTTCGTCAACATTCTGTTCGTCAACAGCCTGTTATTCATCTTGGTCTCCTCTCACGCAAACGATCATAGGTGCTGTCTTGCAGTGGCCAAGCACGGTCACATCGGATTGGCCGGATGGCCGTTGTTGGGGGCGCGTAGTCTCCTCTTGGTCTTGCGCCCGAGTGCGATTTAATCATGCGCCACAATGACCTGGATACCCTTGGCGCGCAGCGCCTCAAGCGCTGCCAGAGGGGTCAGGACATCCGTAACCACGATAGCGATGCGCTCTACCGGCGCCAAACGTACGGGGCCAGACCGCTCAAACTTGCTGCAGTCCGCCAATACGATCAGTTCGCGTGCGGCCGCAATCATGATGCGGTCCGTCTCAACTTCCTGCATGAATGATCCGGCGAGGCCGTGTTCAGGGTCCAGGCTAAACGTGCCATGATAAATCTGGTTGGCGCGCAGTTCCTGCATGGCTTGCATGGTCAGGTGGCCGAGCAGCGACAGCTCTGAACTGCGCAGCCAGCCACCCAGCACGATGGTGCTGATGTGAGGATACTGGGCGAGCGAGCCAGCGATGTTGATCGCATTGGTAATCACCGTCAACCCCTGCTTGTCAGCCAGGCAGGGGACCATGGCTTCCGTGGTTGTCCCGCCGGTCACGATAATGGTGCTGCCATCTTGGACAAGGCGTGCCGCAGCTGCTCCGATTGCGCGCTTTGCCTCCGGGTTGTGCACGACACGTTGCATGGCCGGCTGCTCTTCGGAGCGCTTATCAGACAGCAATGCGCCGCCATATACCCGTTCGAGCAGCCCGCGATCCTCCATCTCCTTGAGGTCGCGGCGAAGTGTGGACACTCCCGCGCCGAGTTCGTTAGCGAGATCGGTCAGGCGAGCGGAGCGATGCACCTGCAAATAGCGGAGAATACGCTTGTGTCGTTCGGCAGTAAGCATGTGGTCAGGTAGAAATGGACAATCACACGAAACCGAGTGCAGGACGAACAAACTATCGAGTTGTGTTGTACGGGATTGCCAAACTCTACCATAGTCGCCCAAAGCATGTCAACAGGTTTGGCGAACTTTGGTCGATTCGACTGCATACAAATGCGCGAAAGGACGTTTATTTGTTAATTGTGAGATATTTTCGGGGGGTGGGGTCTTCCGTAGGGCTTCCGGGAAGCGGGGGTCTTCCCGGAAGTGTCTCTGTCTAGCCTTTGGCGACGAACTGCACTTCGATGTTAAACTCATCAGCCACGGTCAACGTGTTGGCGAAGTTCGGCGGCTCGATACCAAAGTCGCTCAACTTGACGCGCGTCGTGGCAGTGCCGGCAAGGGTGTCGCCGGCGAGCTTGGCGTTGACGTCAAAAGTAACCTGCTTGGTGACGTCGCGGACGGTCAAATCGCCGATCAGCTTGAAGCCGACTTCCTGGCCGTTGTCGTAGGCCGCAGGCGCGCCTTCGATGGCAGTGGCCACAAAGGTGGCTTCGGGGTGGTCGTTGAAGCGCGGGCCGTTTTCGCGGATCCACTGGTCGCGGCGGTCCTGGTCACTCACCAGCGTATTCATTTGCACCGTAAAGTGATTGTCGCCTAAGGCCGCACTGAGATCGTCGAGGTTGAGTTGCAACTGGCCCTCGAGCTGTTGGGTGCTGCCTACTGTTTGGCCAGCCTTGGCAGCAATCCCGTACTTGGCGAGCGCTCCGCCGAAGAACTCTTCGTCAACCACATAGGACGCCTTCGACTGTTCGGGGACGATCACAAAGGTACGCTGGCCGCTGATCGGTCCGGCGGCTGCGGCGGCGTCGCCCGCCACTGGCGCGGTCTCTGTCGTCGCCTCTGTCGTAGCTTCTGCCACAGCCTCTGCCACAGTCTCGGTGGCGGCGATCGGTGGAGCTTCGGTTGCAGGCGCCGGCTGTTCACCGCCACAGGCTGCCAGTACCAGGGCGGCGAGTACGCCGACGGCAAACATGCGCATGGTTTGGTTCACAGTGTTCTCTCCTTTTAAATTGGGCTAATTCACACCGTCGGGCCAATAGCCCGGCACGGCCACCTGGCCGCTGCCATAGTGGCTGAACAGTTCGCGCATGAGCAGCGAATACATGCCTTCGTGGCGCAGCGCCGGCTCACGTATGTCCACTGCCAAGCCGGGCGTGAAACCATAGTCACCGAATGCAGCCAAAAACGCAGGGTCCTTGGCTACAATGTGCACGGGCGTTTCCCAACCGTCTGCTCGCCGTGACACCTGCGGCGGCTGGTGGTCGCCTACCAGGATAAAAATGCTGTCGCCATCGCCGTTGTTGAGGATGAAATCGACCAGCATGCGCAGTTCGTAGTCGATCGCCCGCAGATAGCGCCGCCGTTTATCGGCATGATCCACATCATCACCCGTAGTCGTCGTCTGCGCCGGCATCGTGTCAAAGGTGCGCCAATTGTCGAGCAGCGCCGGCGGCAGATCCCAGGGATAGTGCGAGTTCTGGGTGATCGTCACGTAGAACAACGGCTGGTCGTTTTGCTTGTGCAGCAGGTCGTCGGCGTAGTTGAGCACGTATTGGTCAGGCGGCGCCGGCCCCCAGCCATATTGCGGGCCATCATAGGCGAGGTCCTTGTGGCGCAGCCAGAGGTCCGGTCCGAGGAAATTCTCGTACTTTGCCCAGGCGCGGTCGTTGAGGTTCTCGTCGATCGAGGAGACCCAGGCATAGCGATAGCCCTGCTCGCGCAGCGTGCTGCCCAGGTCTGGGTAATCGGACACCTGGTAGCGGCTGCGCAGTGCCAGGTACTGTGGCTGGTTGTCGATGTGCAGGCCAAAGAGAAAGCTCGTATACGCCAGCCAGGATCCCCCTCCCCAGGTGGGCGAGCGGCTGAGGACGCTGGCGGCCTCCCAGCCGCGATCCTGCAACTTGCCTTCGAGCTCTGTCAGCAAAGACGTGTACGCCGACCGAAAATCAGGTCGTTTGTAGAGGACACTGCCATAGGACTCGACAAAGATCAGGTAGATATCCGGCTTGTGTTCGAGCTTGTAGCCGCTGTAGTTGTAGGCACTGCGTGCGGCGCGGTCGTCGTAGCCGGCAATATCGCGGTAAAGCTGCCACGAGGCAGTGATGTTCTTCTCCAGCTTCCAGCCGATGCTGCTGAGGACCATTTCGGGCCGGCTGGTATACACCTGATAAGCTAGCGAAGCTGCCAGGCACAGCACGGCCAGGCCGCCCGCCGTGTAACGCGACCAGCGGCCCAGGCGCCCGCCGCCGGTCAGCATCGCCTGCAGCAGCAATACGATCGCCCCCAGGCCCAGCAGCAGCCCCAGCCCGGCTGCCAGGTAGAGCCAGGGCGAGGCGCCGACGTGTTCGGCCAAGAAGGGTAACCCATCACGCGCCAAGAAGTAATGGCTGTAGAAGACCGGATCGGCGCGATAGATCGAGACCATGATAGCCTCGTAGATATAGTAGGCCAGCATCAGCAGGTAGAGAACCGCGATCGTCCAGCGCACCAGGCGCACGCGCAGCCAAGCCAGGTTTACCCAAAGGCCCGCCACGATCGCCAGCTCCACCGACAGCCGCAGCGGATCGACGCTTGTGCGCCAGATCAGCAACTGGCTCAGGCCAAGCCAAGGGCCTTGGTTGAAGATCGTGAACGGCGGCAGCAGCACCAGCTCGTCTTGGTCGAGAAGGGCAAGCGGCAGGAACAGCAGCAGGTTGAGGATGGCAAAGCAGATCCAGTAGACCCAGGCAGGGTGGCTGAGCAGAAATGTGCGCAACGAGGTGCGCACATTGTCAAAACGTATCCGTTGGCGGGACGGCCGGTTGGGCATAGGGATGAATCAGTCTAGTGTCTGAACATATACGTGGCGTTGGCGACAAACACGACCATAACACCAACAGCCGCCACCACTGCCGGGATGGCCGCCACTGCCATCGAGAGCTTGTAGCGGCGCAGCAACAGCAGGACAAGCCCTGCAATCAAACAGATCAACGACGGCACCACGGTAACTAGATTGATTCCGGCAAAACAGTTCCAGGCTTCCGGTTCGGCGCCGGCATCAAAACAAAACGCACTCATGTAAAATCCAAACGCGCCTATACCCAGGTATAATACGAGCAGTCCCAGCAGCACCAGGATTGCCAGCCATTTCATACTGATTCTCCTGTATCTCGGGTATCCGTGGCACAAGTGTAGAGCAAGAATGCGTACGTGCAAAACCGTATCGGCCTCCTATACCACTGTCCATTGGCGCCTATACGAAAGGTGCCATAAGATCCTGCGTGAGGTCAGGGACATTTGATTGGCTTTGCACCTACGCCCTCTGGCCGAAAAATTGGCGGCTGCCTGATTGAGTAACACAGTCCGATTTGAGCTTTTATGCCTCTTTCCCGCGTGCACCTGATACTGGTCGAAGACGACGACGTGGACGCCGAGTATGTGGTGCGCGTTCTTCGCCGCAGCGGCATTGGTGCGCCCGTGACACTCTTTCACGATGGCTTAGAGGCAATCCAGGCGCTGCGCGGTCCCCAGCGCGCCATCCTCGCCGCACGCCCCCTCATGATTTTGCTCGATCTCACCATGCCACGCCTGAACGGGTTCGAATTCCTGGATCTGCTGCGCCAGGACCCCGAATTAAACAGTTCCGTGGTTTTTATCCTCACGCAATCCACGCGCAGTGAGGACATCAGCGCGGCCTACGATAGACAAGTCGCCGGTTATCTCGTAAAATCCAACTTGGGAGAAGACTATTCGCTGCTGCCGCAACTGCTGGTAACCTATTGCCGGCTGGTAGCGTTAGCACCAGGGGGACGATGAGACGAACGTGCCGACTTCGTTGAACAAACCTATGCAGCTGGTTTTGATCGAAGACGATGAGATAGATGCCGAGGCGATTGAACGGGCCTGCCGTAATCTTAATGTCAATTGTGAGATCATACGCTTCCGTGATGGGCGCGAGGCCATGGACGAACTGCAAGGTCCACTTGGCGCAAGCCTGCTGATGCGCCCCTTTCTGATCGTGCTTGACCTTAGCCTGCCACGCGTAGACGGCATCGCCTTTCTCGACGACCTGCGCGCCGATCCGATTTGGCGGCGCAGCATCGTTTTTGTGCTCACAACCTCTACGCGTGAAGAAGACACGGCCGCGGCCTATGATCGACGTGTAGCCGGCTACCTGATCAAGGACGCGCTCGGTCCAGATTACACGGCACTTTGCGAACTGCTCGACGTGTACGAAAAGTCCGTACAATTCCCCATTTCAACCTGAGTGTTCCGACTAGTCTACGGCGGGCACAGGTCCGGTTAGTGAATTCAAAAACGCCTCAAGCTGCTTGACCTCCTGCTCGCTCAGGTTGAGCGGCAGCAGTTCATTGTGGCCCAGCAAGGCGTAGCCGCCCTGGTTGTAGTGCTGGAGCGCCTCGCTCACGGTTGCAAACTGCCCTGCGTGCATGTAGGGGGCCGTCTCGGCGACGTTGCGCAGCGTAGGCGTGCGAAAGCTGCCGTCAAACGTGTCGCCGCCGACCTTCAGAAACCGCGTCTCGCCGCACTCTTCGGGTGCGGCGTCGCTGTAGGGACCGAGACAACTGAATTCGCTGGTCTTGAGCAGCGCCACGCCGTCGCGGCGGCCGTGGTCGAGCGGGAAACCCGGCTGGCCGGGTACTGCAGTATTGTGAAACTCGAAGTTGGTAAAGAGCGGACCATTGTGGCAGTTGATGCAGTGCGCCTTGCCGGTGAACAGGCTCAGCCCGGCGAGTTCGTCGCCGCTAAGGCTGCTGTCTTGCGTAGCTGCGCCCGGCGCCACCCTGCCGTCGTCGCCCAGGGAATCGACATAGCGGTCGAAGCGCGCCGCCTGCGGCAGCAGAGTACGCTGGTAAGCGGCCAGTGTTTTGGCCATATTCACGGCTACGCGCGTCACCAGTTCCTGATCGGCAGGGGCCATTTGCTTCCAAGCTGCCCGTTGTACGCTACTGCCCGATGGGGAGGCCTGGGCCGGAAACCGGCTGGTATCAGACATATCCGGCAAGGGGCCAAACAGGGCGGCGTATTCGCCGGCATATTGGTCGGCGAGCACACGGGCATAGGTCATGCGGTCGCCGCCATGCTCGGCGGGGTTCTCCAACGGGCCGAGCGCCTGCGCCCACTGGCTGTCCGCCTTGCCATCCCAGGTGAACCAGGGGCTGTAGGAGGAGCCGATCAGCGACATGGTGTGGCGGCTGATGATGCCCACGCCCTGGCCCAAGGTCTTGCCGTCGGTGAAGTAGCGATCCGGTACGTGGCAGGTGGCGCAAGAAACCTGGTCGTTGGCACTAAAACGCGGGTCATAAAAGATCTGGCGGCCGAGCGCGGCGGCGCGTGGGGCGTCCGCCACCGCGTTGGAGCGGTCGGGCGGCAAGGCAGGCAACGCCGATAGCGACAGCGACCGCAGCGTGGCCAGTTCTGCCGGGCTCCAGGCGAGAGCCTGGTTCGCCATCCAGACGCTGAGCAGCGCCATCGCCAGCATGATGAGGGCGGCGGCGATCAGGATCAGCTTGCGCATCAGTTGAGCATCAGGTTGAACGTGGCACTGTCCTGCTGCCCGGCGCTGTCCACGGTGACTGTCACGGTCCACCAGCCCGGCATCTGAAACTTCATGCCCTCGGCGCGATAGTCGCCGTTAGCGAGGGCCGTCACGATCGGTTGGGTCGGCATGCCATGGTTGTGCTCCGGCATGCCGCCGTCGATGGTGACCATCGCCCCGTCCAGTGGCTGTCCGTCGGCCGCTGCGACATGCAGCGTCCAGGTGTGCAGCTGGTTGATAGCGACCGGTTCCAGTTCACTCTGGTAGGAGACGGTGAAAAGGCCTTGCTTGGACGTTTGGGTTGTAGCGAGATCCAGGTTGGCGGGACGGGTTACTGCGGGCGTTTGCCCACCCATGGCAGCCGGCGCAGCGGGGGACGAACAGCCGGCGAGCAACAGCGTCAGCACAAGAAAGACTATACTGTAGATACGCATGTCTCTATCCTACTCCACTTTGTGCCTGTGAAAAAATGCGCAATGAGTCGTACCGCATCTCTGCAGGTATTGCGTGCGTATTACCAGGAGGTAGAACCATGCGCTCTGCTGCTGCGATTGAACTGGGAGAAACCTATGCGTAACGTGCTGCTGCGGACCGGCCAATACCTGTTGCTCGTGGTCTTGTTCTTTGCCTTATTTGCAAGCTCCGACGTGCTGGTTCCGATGCCTGCGGAGTTCAGCACGCCGCCGGAACAGGCGGCGCAGACGCTGCCGGGCTTGCTGCTGCTCTGCCTCGTGGATACGGCCCTGGTCATGTTTGTGATCTTGCGTGCGCGCTGGCGCGGCTGGCGGCTGGCCGTGGGGGTAGGGTTTGCACTGTATGGCGTGATGACCTTTATGTCGCAGATCGAAACCGCATGGTTTGGCCCGGCGTTGGGTATTCCCGCCAGCATGCTGCCTTCGTTGTTTTCGATGACCCTGCCGGTGGCGGTCGTGTTTGTCCCGCTGGCGGTGCTGATCCTGGGCAAGTGGCGTGGGCCCGGCGAGGGATCCAATCCTGCCGTGCCGCTGCCGGACAGCATTGGGGGTTGGGCCTGGCGTCTGGCAGTGATCGCCGTGCTGTACGTCGTCCTGTATTTCGGGTTTGGCATGCTAGTGGCCTGGCAGAACCCGGCCTTGCGTGCGATGTACGGGGAAGGCGCCAACCAGCAGGTGTTCAACTTCGCCACGCTGATCCCGTTCCAGGTCTTGCGCAGCGCGTTGTGGGTGCTGTTCTTGCTGCCGATCGTACGCATGGATCGGGGCGGGCTGTGGCAGACGGCGGTGATTGCCGGGCTATGGTTGGCGCTGCCCATGAACATGTTTCATGCCGTACCGAACCCATTTATGCCCGACCCGAGCGTGCGGCTGTCGCACTTCGTTGAGACGACGTCGTCCAACTTTCTGTTTGGGATGGCGATCACCTGGCTGCTGGCGTGGCGGCCGGCGCAGGCAGCGATGAAGACGCCGGCGGCGCCGGCACAGTAACACTGGCAACGAGATGTGAGCATCCCGCGGCACACATCGGGATGGCAGGCTTCTTAGCCCGCCGTCTCCACCAGCGATAATTCCAATGCCCGTGTGCGGAAGTCGGTGCAGCGGGTGATATAGTCACGATAGCTGACCAATTCGAACTCGTCCATAATGTCGCGCACGCTGAGGCCGGGGACCAGGCTCTCGATCATGACCAGGTGCTCCTCGGTGTAGGCCTTGACGGCGACGTCGGCTCCGTAGCGGGTCTGGATCTGTGCGATCTTGCCCATCTGCAGGTCGGTGTGGAACAGCTCGCGGTCCAGGTTGAGGTCGCAGGCGGCCACGCGGGACCAACGTGAAGTAGAGGCCAGCACTTCCCCCGTGACGTCGACCACGCGCGCATGGTAGGGCCATACGGACGACACAATCGGATAGCGGTGCATCCAGGCGTAGCTTTTGACCGGAAAACCACCTTCGTAGGCCGAGATCCAGCAAGCAAAGTCAATGTGCTTCTTTTCCAGGGCCGCCCACAGATTGGGCCAGTTGAGATCAAAACAGATGGCCACGCCGATGCGGCCAAAGTCAAGGTTGAACGCCGCCGCCTGGCTGCCCGGCTCGATGCCGCAGCGGATCTCTTCCTCCACCGGATAGTTCTTGCGATAGCTGCCGACCAGCTTGCCGGTGCGGTCAAGCACCAGCGCCTGGTTGTAAAAGCGGCCGTTCTCGCGCGTGACATGGCCGGCGACCAGATTGAAATTGCCCGCCCGGCAGAATGACGCCAGCATTTCATAGGTTGGCCCTGGCAGCGGCTCGGCGACATCCTTCACCTTGGACAGCGGCATGCCGGCCAGCGGAAAGGCCTCGGGCAGCAGCACCAGGTCCGGCTTGTAGGCAGCGGCCGTCTGCAGGATCGACTGTGCCATGTGCAGGTTCTCCTCCAACGTGGGGTGGCGCAGGTTATAGGGCGGGCGCGTGTCTTCGAGTGTAGCAAAAGACGAGGTGACAATCCGGATGATCCGCGACATAGGGGTTCTCGATTTTCTCCATGAATAGTCCGCATCCACACAGGGGACACAAGACGGCATACATTGGGTGGTGGAGGATGAACGGTGATAGGCATCCTCCACCACTTTGTTACACTACCAGCACATGGACATCCACTGGTCGATATTCTCCGGTGTTACCGGGGCCGTCGGCGCCAGGATCGAATCCGGCACGAGCCGGCCCTTGTGAATGTCGTACGCGGCGCGTACGGCGTACACGCCCACAAGGTAGCTCATCTGCAACGCCGTGCCGGCCATGTCGCCATTCTTGATGGCCTGGCAGGCGTCGGTGTTGCCGTTGGTGCCAAAGACGGCGATTTCCTTCTCACGGCCCGTGGCCTTGATGGCCTCGAGCGCACCCATGGCCATCGGGTCGTCCACTGCATACACCGCGTCGATGCCGGTCGGGTAGCGGGTCAGCAGATCCTGCATTACCGACAACGCCTTGTCCTTGCTCCACTCGGCCGGCTGGTCCGCCAGGACCTCGTAGTTGACGCCGGCGGCCGCCCAGGCATCCTTGGCGCCTTGTACGCGGTTGACGTAGTCGGTCTGACCCGGCTTGCCGCCCAGGAAGATGACCTTGGCGGGCTTATCGCCGAGCTTAGCGACCATCATCTTGCCCACAGCCAGGCCCTGGTCATACGACTGCGAGCCGACAAAGGTCTTGGTGTACTGCTTGCCCTCGGGGGCGACGTCGGCATTCTGGGTGATGACCGGAATGCCTGCCTCGGCCGCCTTTTGAATCGGCGCGATGACGGCGGTCGGGTCCACGGCGTTGACGACAATGATGTCAGCCTGGCGGGCGATGCAGTCTTCAATCATAGCCGCCTGCTTCTGCGGATCAAAGGCGGGGTCAAAGTAGGTCACGTTGGCATTGTAGATCTTTGCCTCCTCGTCCATGCCTTGCACGATAGCGGTGATGGAAGGATGGTCGGCGTTGTTATGCACCACACAGATGTCAAAGGCCTCTCCCGCCGCCGGTGCAGCGGCCGTCCCCTCTTGTGCTGCAGGTGCAGCACCACTCGACCCTGCCGGCGCCACCGAAGGCAATGTGCCCGCCGTGCAGCCGGACAGCACCAAGGCAAGCACCAGCGTGAGCAGCAAAAGTGTTCTCTTCATGTCTGTCTCCTCCGTCCTAAATGAATAATTATGATGGTTGGATCAACTGCCGCAGATGTAGCCCCCTATCACCCCCCTCTTGCCCGTTCCTACTGGCGACTCGTTGTACTGTCGCCTGTACCGGCAGGACACCTCACTCCCGATTGCCGTACGACTGCATCACAAGCTTCTTGCGTAGGTTTGCCGCCGAGAGGGCGTCGACGGCCACGACGGCAATCAGGATGACGGCCCGAATTCCAATCTGGTAGTAGGTGTGCACGCCAAGCAGGTTCATGCCGTTGACGAGCACACCTAACGTGACGACACCCAGCACGGCCCCAAGCACGCTGCCCTTGCCGCCCGTGAGGCTGGCACCGCCGATGATGGCGGCAGCAATGGCCCACAGCCCCGAGTCCAAGCCGATGTGCACGGTGGAGGAGTTGAGGCGCGAGGCGAGGAGCACGCCGGAAATGGCTGCCAACAAGCCGCTGAGCACAAATGCCAGCACCTTGTTGCGGAAGACGTCGATACCGGCTAGAAAGGCGGCCTCGGGATTGCCGCCGATGGCGTACAAGTTGCGTCCAAACTGGGTGTAGGTGAGCAGGAGATGGACGACAACGCAAATGGCCAGAACGATCAGAATGGGCACGGGCACGGGGCCGACCGACCCAGCCCCCCAGAAAGTAAAGGCCGCATCGGTGCCCGGGATCGGCTGTTGGCGGGTGTAGGTCAGCATGGCGCCGCGCACCACGGTCATCGTGCCGAGGGTGGCAATAAACGGCACGATCCGCCCCTTTGTCACCAGCAGCCCGTTCACCAGGCCGACGCCGGCGCCGAAGAGCAAGGCAATCAGGACCGAAAACCAAGTACCAAACGGCTGCAGCCCCATGGTGAGGGCCGCGGCCATGCTCAGCACCGAGCCGACGGAGAGGTCGATGCCGCCGGCGATCAGGACCACAGTCAGGGCCAGCGCCAGCGGGATGTCGAATGATATCTGGCGGGCGATATTATGGATATTCTGCCCATTCAGAAACAGGCTGCCCGTGTTCAAGGCGAAAAAGACGATGAGCAGCAGCAGCAAAATGACGACGTTCTGCTGCAGTACGAAATGGCGCGCTCTGGTCAACATAGTCGTTCGTGTCCCAAATCCTTAGTCTGTTTCCTAGCGCTTCTGCAGCTGGCCGTCCATCCAGACGACCAAAAGGAACACCAGGCCCTTGGCGATCTGCTGCGCTTCATAGGGCACATTGAGCAGCACCAGCAGGTTGTTGAGCACGCCCAGGATCAGCACGCCGACGATTGTGCGCAAGGTGCCGCCGCGGCCGCCAAAGAGGCTCGTGCCGCCCAGCACGGCGGCAATCAGCGAGTCAAAGTCCATGCCGACGCCGGCATTGGCCACGGTGCTGCCAGTGCGCGCGGTCATGATCAGGCCTGCCAGCGCCGCGGTCGTGCCGCAGAAGACATAGGTGGCCAACTTGATGCGGTTGATCCGGATGCCGGACAGCGCGCCGGCGCGCTGGTTGGAGCCGATAATATATAGCGAGCGCCCAAAGGTCGTGCCGCGCAGAATCAGCTGCAGCACCACGCCCAACAATAGAAAGATGATGACCGAATAGTGGAGCGAGTCGAACAGCTTGCCGCGCCCGAGCAGCAGGAAGCTGTCCACCGAGGCATACCAGGTCTTAGATTGGGTGAGAATCAAGTTGATTGAATAGACCAGAATGCTGGTGCCCAACGTGATCAGGAAGGCGTTGGCCTTGGTCCAGACGATGATCGTGCCGTTGAGCAAGCCGATCAGTGCGCCGGCCGCCAGGCCAACCAAGATCGAGCCCCACAGCCCTGCGCCCCAAAGCTGGGCGATAACGGCGGTGATCCCTGACAGCCCCACCACGTAGGCGACCGACATGTCGAAGTTGCCCGTAATTAGCAGGATGGTCTGGCCCATGGCGACGATGCCCAGCACGGACACCGTCCACAGGATGTTGAGCAGGTTCTGCGTGGTCAAGAAGACGGGCGAGAGGAAGGCGCCGGCGGCCATCAACACAGCTAAGATGATCAGCGCCGGATTGGCTGCCAGGAAATGCAGGAGCCCGGCGGTGAAGCCCTGTTTCTCAAATTCAGGCTGCTCGAAGTCAGGCTTGCCCGCTTCCCCTGTCCCCAGTTCGCCCTGGGGCAAGGCTTGTGCCGTGTCCTGCATACTTGCTCTCCCGGTGCCCCGCTACGCCGCCTGGCCGGTAGCGAAGCGCATGATGGTTTCTTCCGTAGCACTCTTGCCTGGCAGTTCCGCCTTGATGCGGCCCTGGTACATGACCAGGATGCGGTCGCTCATCGCCAAGATCTCGGGCAGCTCCGAGGAAATCATCAAGATGGCGACCCCTTGGCCGGCGAGGCGGTTGAGCAGGGCATAAATCTCCGACTTGGCGCCCACGTCGATGCCGCGCGTCGGCTCGTCAACCAGCAGCACCTTGGGATGGGTCGCCAGCCACTTGGCGATGACGACACGCTGCTGGTTGCCGCCGCTCAAATACTGCACCTGTTGCTTGACGGAGGGCGTCTTGATAGCCAGGCGCCGCACGGATTCCTCCGCCAGGTCCGCTTCCTTGCGCCCACGGATGACGCCCAGTGTCGACAACTTGCTAAGCACGGCCATGGAGATATTGTTCTTCACGGGCATGGGCAGCACCAGGCCTTGGTCCTTCCGGTCCTCCGGCACCAGGCCAATACCGGCGCCGATGCAGTCATCGGGACAGGAAGGGTGGATCGGCTTGCCGCCGATAATGATCTCGCCCGACTGATAGGCAAGGTCGCCGAAAATGGCACGCGCCAGTTCCGTCCGGCCGGCGCCGACCAGCCCCGAGATGCCCAGGATTTCGCCACTGTGCAGGGTCAACGAGATATCGTTGAGAATGCCCTTGACGGTCAGGTGCTTCACCTCGAGCATGGGCGGGCCGGTAGCCGTAGCGGTCTTCTGGTAAAGGTCCTTAAGGTCACGGCCGATCATCATGCGGATCACGCTGTCGGTGTTGACACCGGCAATGGCCTTGGTTTCGACCAAGGCGCCGTCGCGCATGACAGTCAGCGTGTCGCAGATGCGAAAGATCTCTTCCAGCCGGTGCGAGATATAGATGACCGCAATATTCTTTTCTTTCAGGCGTCGAATGACGGTAAACAGGCGATCGGTCTCGCGCAAGGTGAGTGACGAAGTCGGCTCGTCGAAGATCACCACACGCGCGTCAAGCGAGACGGCACGGGCAATCGCCACCATCTGGCGCTCGGCGATGGAGATCATGCCCAACGGCAGCGAGGGGTCGGTGGCCACGCCAAGCTCGGAGAGCCAGCGTGCGGCGTCCTTGTTCATCCGGCCAAAGTCAATCAGCCCAAAACGGTTGCGCGGCTGGCGGCCGATAGAGATGTTCTCGGCGATCGACAGGTACGGTTCCAGGTTGACTTCCTGGTGGACGGGAATGATGCCGAGCTTGAGCGCGTGTGCCGGATCCTGAATCTGTTCCTGCCGGCCATCCAGATAGATTTCACCTTCCGTGGGCTGGTAAACGCCCGAGAGGATCTTGATCAGGGTAGATTTGCCGGCTCCGTTCTCGCCCACCAGGGCGCGCACCTCGCCGGCTTGCAGCGCGATGCTCACCTGGTTGAGGGCGCGCACCCCGGGAAAGACCTTGGAAATGTTGCGCATCTCCAGCAACGGCGTGTCTTGCATCACGACCACCTTTCCAGCCGGCGCCTTATTCTTTGACGGCTAACGACAGGTTGCGGCGCAAACGCGGGAAGTTATATTTGGTGCCGGGGAAACGCTGCAGCCCTTCTTCGGTCACTTCGGTATGGAACATGTCGGTGATTTCCTGGCGCTCCTCTTCGCTGAGTGGCACATCGGGCACGCACACGGCGGATTCTACCTGTGCCAGCGAGCTGACACCCAGGATCGGCTGTGTCACCGCCGGGTTGTGCATCACCCAGGCCGCGGCCAGCTGCGCCGGCTCGACGCCCTTGGCGCGGGCATAGGCGACGAAGCGCTCGAGCGAACGGCCGTGCTGCGCCAGCCAGGTGAGCACGCGCGAGTCAGTCGCCCCGCGCCTGGCAGCATCCATCGGCATGCCCGGCATGAGCCGGCCGGTGAGCAGGCCGATGGCCAACGGTCGGTAGGCGGTGATGGCGATATCCTCCAGGCGCGCCTGCGGCAGGATTTCGACTTCGACCCCGCGTTCAAATAAGTTATATGCTACCTGGTTGCAGCGCAGCAAGGCCCAACCGTTGGCGGCGGCGATGGCATTGGCCGAGGCGAGCAGATAAGCGGGAAAATTGCAGCAGCCCACCAGGCGCGTCTTGCCGCTGGCTACGACCTCGTTCAAACCGGCCATCATCTCGGTCAAGTTCATGCCCAGCACCGGCCAGTGGATGAGATACAGGTCCACGTACCCCATTTGCAGCCGTGCCAGCGATTCGTCGATGCTCTCCGCGATGCTGCGGCGATCGACGCCCTTGACGACCTTGGTAGTCACAAACAGCTTACTGCGGTCCGCCGCTTGCAAGGCGCGTCCCAGGTACTGCTCGCTGGCGCCAGCCGAGTACATGGCCGCCGTGTCAAACGCGTTGATGCCGAGCGCCAGTGCCTTGGCGACGATGGCCTCGGAGAGCGCACCGTCACACTTGTCGCCAAACATCATCGTTCCCAGGCACACCTGGGATACGGGCAGGCCGTGCCCAGGAAAGGAGACATATCGCATGGTTTTCCCTTATGTTAATTTGGAAAAACGTTTCGCTACGAGGTATTCTGAGTATAGCAAACATGACAACCTAAGTCAACCTGAAGCGGCGATCATCATTCCCGCCGGACCTTGTGCCCGCTCTTAACGTGAAACGCACCCATTAACCGCCAGTTCACCCGAACGGAGGGAGCAGTCGATGGCACAAAAACGAGTAACCATCACCGATGTCGCCAAAACTGCCGGTGTGTCCGTGGCCACCGCTTCGGTCGTCATCAACAACAAGGACAAATTTGTGGCGCCGCGCCTGAGGCGGCAGGTTCTTGACGCCGTGCAGAAGCTGAATTACCAGCCCAATCTCGTGGCGCGCAGCCTCAAGGTGAAAGAGACGCGCACCATCGGCCTGATCCTCACGAACATCACCAGCCCCGTGACGCCGCCATCCGTACGCCTCGTGCAGCGCTATGCGCGCGAGCAGGGATTTGATATGCTGTTGGCCGTGAGCGAGGAGGAGCTGAACCTCGAGACCAACATCGTCGAGAACATGCTGTCCAAGCGCGTCGACGGCCTGATCGTTTGCCCTGCCGATTCCAGTGCCGTCGAGCATCTGCGCTATGCCGCCTCGCTGATCCCGGTAGTCGCCATCGAGCGCGCGGTACCCGACATGTGCAGTGTCGTGACCGACAACTTCGAGATTAGCTACCAGGCGGCGGCGCATCTCGTAGCGCACGGTCGCCGGCGCATTGGCGCCATCCATATGCCGCTGCAAGGCAGCAACACACGTCAGCGTATGGCGGGGTTCCGCCGGGCATTGCTGGAAGACGACTGCTTTGACGCGGCATTGTTGCATGAGACAGACTATGTCGGTTCGTCCGCCTTCGATCTTGCCTGTCATTTGATCACTCGGCAGCGCGTTGACGCCATCCTGGCCACCAGCCAGTCGATTACCATGGGTGCGGTCAAAGCGTGCAAGCATCTGGGCGTCGACATCCCGCGTGAGGTGGCGATCTTTGGCTATGACGACGTGCCGTGGATGGAACTGACGGTGCCCGCCGTCTCCACGACGCAGCAGCCGATTGCGCAGATCGCGCAGCGGGCGTGCGAGATCCTATTTGCCGCCCTGTCGTCAGAGGCTCCGCCAGCACATATAGAGGTGATTCCATCGCGGCTGGTGCTGCGCAACTCGTGTGGTTGTCTATAAAGGAAGTAATAGAGAAACAGTCGGTAACGGGGAGAGCAGCTTGCATGACTACAAACACTTTCAACGTGTCGCCAGTGCATGTGGAGCAGGTTGATCCCTTCGGTCCTGCCGCCCGCCAACTGGTGAGGGAAATGGTGGCAGAGATTCCGCAACGCTACGGCGAACTGCTGGATGAGGCCGCCCTGGCCGAGCGTGCCGAGCGCGTGCTGGCAGCCAATGCGGCATTTGGCAGCGAGCGCAGCGTGTTCCTGCTGGCGACGATTAGCGATCAGGTGGCGGGCTGTGGAGCTTTGCAGCCGCTCGACATCGAACTAGGTGAGGAAATCGGCGAGGTCAAGCGCATGTACGTGACCCAATCGTTGCGCCGGCGCGGTGTTGGTGCGGCAATCTTGGCGGCGCTGGAAGAACAAGCGCGCAGGTTTGGCTATCGCCGGCTGCGTCTGGAGACAGGCGACCAGCAACCGGAGGCGGTGGCAATGTACGCGGCCTCCGGATGGTTGCGGATTGAGGCTTTTGGCGAATATGCCGAGAACCCGACCAGCATCTGCTTTGAGAAAGCGTTATAAACATGGAATCGCGTAGGACTGGTGCATACGCCGCCCCAATCGCGCCGTCACTTCGCGTAAAACGCTCTCAATGTTTTTGGGAGTGGCGTTATCATCTGTGGTATGGCCCTAGTTGCGCAGCAGGTTGCGCTCGGGGAAGTTGGAGGGCGTTCGGCTGTGGACAATTTGTGGACTCTCATCTGTAAACTGAGAAGGGAGCAGTTAGCGCCAACATTGTTTTGGCAGTGTCGGCAGCCATGAGCTTGGAGGCCGTCTGGAATGAATAAGGAATACACCACTCGCGGGGGAAAGTCATATACTTCTTTCCTCATACGTTTTTGGCTGATCCAAAGACCAAGTGGTGAGGAGGAGCTGGCGATCGAAGTCCAGTCTGTGCAGAGCGGCGAAAGATTGCGCTTCGAGAACTTTGAAGCGGCGGTGGCGTTTTTGCGCGCTCAAGCCAACGAGAAAATGACTCGATCCGGAATATGAGGCGACCTTGCATGCGGTTGCCGCCCATTTATGGGCCACAACCGCATGCACAGGACCAAGTTCAAGTCAGTTTGCTTGCGCAAGTGCCTGCGCAGCTCGTTCATGAAGCAGGTTCTTCCTCCAATCTTTCAGTGTCCGGTATACTGCTATTTTGGCGAGGTCGTGCCGAAACGCGATCCCGCTCTCCGTGACGCAAAGCATCTGGCTGCGCAAAAGCTCATCCAAACCATCCGCCACCTCCATTTCACTGCGCCCCGTAACCGACCCCAGTAAATGAAAATCCAGATGTGGACTGAGTACGGCCGCAGCCTCAAGTACTTGCCTGCTTGTCGAACTTAGGCGGTCGGTACGACGCTGAATTGTCGCTTCGACACTGAAAGGCAAAGGCATCGTAGCGGGCGGCTGCTCGAGCGCATTCATCGCCAGTAGCTCGCGCACCAGTTCGAGTACAAAGAATGTGTTGCCCCCCGTCGCTTGATGAATAAGTGCCACAGTTGTCAGATTCGGCACTCCCGGCGGCTTGACGGCTTGCAGAACATCTGCGACTGCATTCGCTGTTAATGGCTCAAGTTCAATTGTGGCCATCAAGCCCTCACGCTGCAAGCATCGCTGCAATGGCGCCAATGTAGCCATGTCCTCTTTGCGAGTAGTCGCCACAACACAAATGCGGCTCCTCCGAAAACGTGTTGCAGCATATTGCAGCCAGGCTAGCGTTGATTCGTCCGCCCATTGCAGATCGTCCAGACAAAGCCATACCTGCCGGTGAGTGGAGAGAGCGTGCAAGATTTGTACCAAAGCCTCGCTGAGCCGTGCCTGCCCCTGATGAAGGTCCGAGTCCACGGGTTGCAGCGTGGCGGGAAAGCGTGTGCTTATCTCCGGCAGCAGGCGCTCTACTTCCGCTAGCCATACAGTCGGAACGTGTTGGCCAAACAGCGGACTGGCAAATGCCTGGCGCAGTGCCTCTATAATCGGGTGATAAGGTACTATCTCTTTACCAGCGTGGCTGTGACCTGCCAGCACCAATCCATCTTGATCAGTGGCAAACTCCTTGAGCAGCCGAGACTTGCCCGCACCTGGCTCACCGACAATGAATATGAAACCGCCGTTGGCAAGGCGAGCAGTTGCGTCGCGCAGTTGCTGCATCGCCTGCTTGCGACCGATAAGGGGCAAATCCAGGCTGGGCAACGTGTGCCATTCGGGTCCGCCAGACGCAATCAGAATTGTACTTGGCACGTCCGTCCCGGTGGCAGCCATGAATGCGGCACGCGTTTCGGGCAGCGGATCGACACCTAGTTCTCGATCCAGCACCATGACACACTCTTCGAACTGTTGTATTGCCAGTGCACGTTCACCCACTGAGGCATAGAGGGTTACTAACTGGCGGTGAACTCGTTCTGCCAGACTATCTATTTCCAAGTAGCGCCGGCCAAAGCAAATCGCGGACCAGAGGTCGCCGCAGTCAGTTCTATGCTTGATGAGCTTGTCGAGGGTCTGCAGGCAAATCCGCTCCATCTGATGCTGTACGCTAAACTGCCAAGAATCAAACTCCGCGTTATCGCGCAGGACGAATCCGGAGAGAAACTCGCCGCGATACAGGTTGATTCCTTCCGCGCAGTCCGTGAAATCATTGCTGCCACATAGTTGCAGCATAGCGCTGCTGTCGCTCCAAGCTAACTCGCGATTCAGAGTAACCGAAGTAGGCGAGGCATCCAGCAGGTCGGGATATGGCAGTTCCGCTCGAACAAGGTTTAACACGCGCGCCAAGTTGCGCCGTGCGGTGCCGTAATCAGTATCGGGCCAAAACAAAGCGGTTAACGTTTCGCGTGCTACGGACTCCATGGTTGCGCCCAACCGGTACAAGAGTGCACGAGTTTGGCGGCGTGCCAGTTCTAGGGGCTGTTCTCTATAGGTTACGGCGGGTACCCCGAAGAGCATGAGTGCTAACGAGTTCGATTCATCGTTACGCAGATGAAGTGCGCCGGGGGTGGCAATGTTGTTCATAATGCACGACCATTTCAACAATAAAAGACCCACATACGGGAGCTCGCGCAGGACTTCGTACAACCATGCTAGGCACAATGCTTTATGCTCTCTGCAGCGTGGCGCGCTGAAGTCATAGGCGGGGGCAAACGCCGCCACGGAACTTACTGCGGCAGAGGCGTCAGGCTCCATGGCGGTGGAGTTATCTAGAGTTGCTAAATGGCATCCCTTGTCGCCTGTGCTGCTCACACGGTCGAAAATTGGCGGTCGACTCGTGGTATTGAGCAGTCAGTCGCTGGGAGCCAATTTCTGGGCAATTGCATACACGTGACCTTGACGGAGACTATCCGCAATCCCATGTGCAGGTAGGTCAAAACAGGGAACCAAGACTAAACGCAAGGAACAACGCCCGCAGCAGGTCAGGGGAAACGTGCTGTCGGGTAAGGATAGGGAAGATAATAATACACTATTCCGGTTTTGTCAACTTTGTGAATCTTGGCGCAATGTGCTTTCACTTAGCGCCATGAAAGACCCAGATCGGCTTGTAGCGCAGCACGGGCAGACACTGGAGAAAACTATCCAGGTCGGGCATGCTGCCGCAGGTGGGCACGACCGCCGCAAACAGCTCCGGGTGCTCGACGGCCAGGCGCCACGCGCCGCGGCCGCCCATGCTGAGACCGGTCAAATAGATGCGTTGCGCGTCGACGGCCAGGTTGCTGGTGGCATAGTGTAGGAGGGCGAGCAGCGCATGGTGGTGGTCGATCCGTTCGCTGTCGTTCGGGCACTGCGGCGACATAGTGATGAAGGGAAAAATCGGTGTGGCTCATGACGACTGGCGGCACGCCATAGCGCAACACGGCGTCCAGATCGTTGCCACGCCCGCCACGGCCGTGAAGGACGAAGACCAGTGGCCAACGCCGCACCGGCAACGCCTCGTCGTCGTACTCCAGCGGCAGGCTACATTGCAACACCTTCTCCTTTTGCTTGTTGCTGCGCGTATTGTTTTGCCCGCAATTATGCAGTTTGCACTAAAGACTCATTCATATCGGCGAACTGAAGCGACCATAAGTGCGCGTAGAGGCCATCCTGCGCCAGCAGCTCGGCGTGGCGGCCGCTCTCGACGATGCGGCCCTCTTGCAGCACGATGATGCAGTCGGCGCGCTGCACTGTCGAGAGTCGGTGGGCGATCACAAAGGAGGTACGCCCATGCATCAGCCGCTCCAACGCCGCCTGTACCCAACGCTCAGATTCTGTGTCGAGCGCCGACGTCGCTTCGTCGAGGATGAGGATACGCGGATCTTTGAGCAAGGCACGGGCAATGGCGACGCGCTGGCGCTGCCCGGCCGAGAGCTTCACCCCGCGCTCGCCGACGATAGTGTCGTAGCCCTTTGGCAGTTGCACGATGAAGTCGTGTGCGTAGGCTGCCTGCGCCGCCTCCTCGATCTCTGACTGTGCGGCGTCCAAGCGACCGTAGGCGATGTTCTCGCGCACTGTGCCGCCAAACAAAAAGGTCTCTTGCGGCACCAGGCCGATCTGCGCCCGCAGACTCGCGAGATTCACCGTGTCCGTGTCGATGCCGTCGATCTCGATGCGCCCGCTTGTGGCCTCATAGAAGCGCGGCAGCAGGTTGACGAGCGTGGTCTTACCAACGCCGCTTGGACCGACGATGGCGATCACCTCGCCTGGCTGCGCGACCAGGTCGATGCCGTGCAGGACGGCCGGCCGTCGCTCTGGGATCAGATCGCCGTCAATGGGCAGCTCGTCGGGAGGTAGCCCGGCGAGAGCCAAATCGCCGGTAGGTAAACCGTCCGGTGAATCCGCATATTCAAACCTCACATCGTCAAAACAGACCAGTCCGCGCACGGGCGGCAAATCCGGCAGTCCCTCCTGTTGCTCTTCTCCCCGCGTCTCCAGGATTTCAAAGACCCGGCGCGATGCGCCCAACGCCTCGCGCAGTTGTGAATAGAGCCCGGCAAACTCGCCAACCGGCCCGGCCACCATAAACATGTAAAATAGAAACGCCACCAACTCGCCGGCAGTGATCGTCCCCGCCAGCACCTGTTGCCCGCCAAACCACAACACAGCCGTGACCGCGCTGAGCGAGAAAAAGGTTACCAAAGGGATGAATGTGGCGCGCAGGCGGATGCGCTGCATTGCCGTGGCAAAAGTCTGTTCCACGCGCGCGGTGAAACGCTCCTCCTCGTGTGCTTGACGGCCAAACGACTTAATCACGCGGATGCCTGAAAGTGACTCCTCCAGCACCGTCGTCGAATCGGCCAGTCGGTCCTGCACTTGGGTCGAAATGCGCTCGATGCGGCGGCCAAAAAAGATGGCGAAAAAGGCAATCGGCGGAATGATTGCCAAGACGAACAGTGTTAGCTGCGCATCCAAATAAAGCATTAGTGCGAGAGCACCCAAGAACGTAACCGCTTGGCGCAGGAATGCCACGGGCGTCTCAGTCAATACCGTCTGAACAAGCGTTACATCGTTCGTCACTCGGGAAACGATCTCACCGACCCGCCGGTTATCGAAGAAGAAGGCCGGAAGGCTCAACAGGCGCCGCTGCAAGTCGATGCGCAGGTCGGCCACCACGCGCTGGCCGACGCGGGCCAGGAAATAGGCTTCGACAAAGTAAAAGCCGGCCTGGATAACGAACAGGCCGAGGAGTCCCAGCGCGATCTGATTTAGCAGTTGCGCATTGCTGCTGGCAAAGACCGAGTCCACCAAGAGGCTTACCGCCCACGGCAGGGCCAACGCAATCAGGCTGCTGCAGAGCAAGGCCACCGTGGCGAGCGTCATCTGCAGCCAGTAGGGGCGAACGTAGCGGAAAAGACGCCTCAGATTTGCCATGGGCAAAGCATACCATGTCTGTTCAGTCGCGCCATACGCTCAACAACGCCGAATTGATGGCAATACTCTTGTGCACCGGCGGGGCGAGCGAGAGTGTCCTGCACTTGGTAGAAAACCTGCTCTTGCATTATGGAGGCTGCCGGGCATTGCCCAGGACAATTTCGAAAACGGTGCAGCGTCAACGGCGTCGGCGGAGCCAAGGCCACGCAGTTAAAGGCTGCACTCGACGTCGAACAGCGGTTGCTGCTGGCCCTGCAGCAAGATCGACTGCAGATCCGCGGCCCAGCTGATAACGTAGGCCTCCTATAATTCGCTACTCAAATATACCGCCATTCCACTCAAGTGCGTGGTAGATCTGAACGGATTTTCCAGCTGCATGGGAGTAATCTAAGTTGCAGAAACAGGACAATTCACGCAACTTGGAAGCACAACGTATAAAATCGGCAGGCACTTCATCACCTCGCCGTAAAAGCCGCAGGGGCAGGGATTCCCGCAATTTGCGCTTTTCTCTCACGGCCACCCTGGCCAGCAATTTTATATGCGATCAAGTTTCTGTACTATCAACTCATGCTTCGGTCAAACTCTACGCGTCGCCCCGGCATAGCCGGGGGTTTACCTCTTTAAATTATTGCGCAGGGACTGCATAGGAGCCCCTTGGACTCGCCGAGTTGAAATTACCTTTTCGGCGTTGTTTCACAATCATGATCGCACCCGCGGCCGGCACATACCGGAGTGCCACAGGTCGATGACCGCACGGTGTCTATCCGCTGCCGGTGTTGGATGTTGCCTGACAATGGTGACAAACCGTAAGTGTGCTGAGGCAGGCTTGGCAAACGGCGCTTTTGGCTCGGAGAACGCGCCCACCGTTGAATGCGACAGAAACCTAGTCTACTGACTGATCCGCTGCCAGGAACGGCGTGCTAGGATAAGCTAACAATCAACCTTAAGCATTCGCCCGCCCCCACACAAACCATTCGACGCCAGGCGCGAAATGCTGTCTCCTTTGATGTAAGGCAATGGCTATGCCCCCATAGCGCCAGTCTCCACTGCATCCATTCGCGAACGTCCTGATCTCCCGGCTCCCGCTGTTTAGCGTTCCGGCGCCGACGCCCGCGGTCCATCTCTGGTTTCTTCCAACCTGTGTTTTGCTCTGCTTTGAATTGAGGTGCCGTATGAACCCCCGCTTCCTTGGCTCTGGCACGAAGCTGCGCGTGACAGTCGCAGTGTCATCGTTTGTCGTCCTTGCTCTGGTGCTCGGCGGCGCAATTGCAGTCGCACGGCCGGCTGCGGCCTCAAGCCGGCCGGCGGCAGCTCTACAAACGCCGGATCAGCCGCCTGGCGGCGACGTGTATCTCCCACTTGTCAGCAATCCAACTGGGAGATTGGACCCGATCGTGCCGGAGACGACAAAAGTCTTGACGGGCACGACGCTGGCCAGCCTGACCTGGATTGCACCCGATGCCAGTACTGTAGTCTTCACACAGACCGTTTCCCAGCCAATCGCATTTGCTGCAGGCGATATCATCGTGAGCGCACCGACGGAACGGGCGCCCGATGGCCTGTTGAAAAAGGTTGTGAGCACAACGGAGGAAAGGGGCTTCCTGGTCGTCCAAACTGCAAGTGCGACGCTGTCCGAAGCTGTAACACAAGGTGAGTTTGCAATCAGCCAGCCCCTCGTGCCCGCCGATGTGCGCACTGCCACCTACAGCGATGGCGTAAGCATGCGCGTCGCCCCAGCTGATGCGGAAGCGGCCGTGTTCTATCTCGACATAAACGATGTCGTCCTCTACGACAAGGATGGCGATGAGGACACAACGGCCGACCAGGTCGTCGCCAACGGCAGCCTTGAGGCGGAGCCCACCTTCAACTTCGCCCTGCGCATGAAAGACGGCCAGTACGAAGCGATAATGGCCACGGTGGGAATGCGGGAGAAAGCGGAAATCAAGGTTGAATCGAAAGTAGCGCTCGTATCCCTGAGTAAAGAAAAGGAACTGGCGCGGTATTGGCTCTCCCCGATCGTCGCCATGGTGGGGCCCGTTCCGGTAGTTATCACGCCGGTGGTGGCATTCGTGGCCGGCGTGGACGGCGAGGTGTCGGTCTCGGTCGCCTTGAAGGTGACAAGCACGGCAACCCTTACCGGCGGCGCGCGGTATGCCGGCGGCGCCTGGTCGCCCGTCGCCGAGTCTACGCGCGATTTTCAGTTTGATCCGCCCACGGTCTCAGCCGGCGGCAGCCTCAAGGGATATGCCGGGCCGCGCGTGATGGCCCTGCTCTACGGCGTTGTGGGGCCGGAGTTTCAGCTTGACGGCTATGCCAAGCTGGAGGCGGACCTGTTTGCGAAGCCCTGGTGGACACTATACGGAGGGCTCAAGCTTTCAGCCGCAATCCAAACTGAGATCTTGGGCATAGCAGTCGCGGGTTTTCAATTTCCGGACGTAATTGACATCAAGGTGCAGTTAGCGCAGGCGACCACAGATTCGCCAGGCAATCGCGATCCATCACAAATGGTTTTGATTCCTGCCGGTCCCTTCCAAATGGGCTGCAATCCCGCCAATCCTGCAGAAACCTGCCGGAACGACGAACGGCCGCTGCATACAGTCAACCTCAGCGCGTACTATATCGATAAGTACGAGGTAACGAACGCACGCTACAAGGCCTGTGTGGATGCAGGCGGTTGTAAGCCGCCGAATAGTGTCAATTCACAGACCCACGGTCCCTATTATGGCCAGGAGGCTTTCGCGGATTATCCGGTGATCAACGTGACGTGGACGCAGGCCAATGCATTTTGCGCCTGGGCCGGCAAGCGGCTGCCGACGGAGGCGGAATGGGAGAAGGCCGCCAGGGGCGGCGATGCGCGCAAGTATCCTTGGGGCAACGACGCGCCTGCCTGCAGCCGCTTGAACCACAAGGGACCAAGTGGGTACTGCGTTGGTGATACAAGCAAGGTCGGCTCATACCCTGGCGACACGAGTCCGTACGGCGTCATGGACATGGGAGGCAATGTGCGGGAATGGGTAAACGACTGGTATCAGGCGGATTACTATAGCACATCGCCCGAAACGGATCCAAAGGGGCCGGAATGGGGCTCGTTCCGCGTGATGCGCGGCGGTTCGTGGTCCGACAGCGCCTACGCTGTACGCACCGCCATCCGGGGCTCGATCTGCCCTGACGGCTACTATGTCGGCATCGCCGGCTTCCGCTGTGCTCGTTAACGACGGCGGGATGCTGCTGTCCCTGTGACAATTCAGATGATTGAGAATTGGCGGACATCGCAGCAGCTGAGTACCGATCAGGACTTGAACCAGCAAAAACTTGAAGGCTACTTTGTATCAGTCCCTCTCCATCTGTGGGAGAAAGAGGGATGCAGCTTTGCGCCAGACCAAGATTCGGAGGATATCCGGCCTGGCCCTTCGTTCCAGTTGCGCAGGACCAGGGGGACATCGTGGCAAGCGAGCCGGCGCTCGAGTACATGCCAGGCATTGTGCTGGTCAAACTCAAGGCTGGTGCAGCCCAGTCACTGATACAGTCCAGTCTGGCTGCGGCGCAGGGAACGGGCGCAGACGCGGCCGGGGTCGCCAGCCTGTTCCAATCCTATGGCGTGAGCACAGCCGAACCGCTGTTCTCACCCCCAATTTCGCCACTCGCCTACTCGGCACAGGCACTGCGTAGTACCGAGGGGTCGCTGTTGCGGGTCTACCGGCTCCACCTGGCCGCGCAGCTTGACGCCAGGCAGATCGCGGCAGCCCTGGGTGCGGACGCGAACGTCGAGTACGCTGAACCGGACTATATCGCCCGCGGGATCCGCATACCCAATGACGCTGAATACAGTGCGCAATGGGCGATGCAAAAGGTCGGAGCGCCGGTTGCTTGGGATCTGCACACAGGCAGCCCTGACATCATCATTGCCGTCATCGATTCGGGCGCGGATACCGTGCATCCTGAGTTTGCCAGCCGGCTGTGGGATAACGACGACCCCGGGGACGGCGTGGACAACGACCTCAACGGCCAGGTGAACGACCTGCACGGCTGGAACGTGTTGGCAAACAGCAGCGACCTGGCGGACCCAGCGGCCACGGCACGGAGGTGGGCGGGGTGATTGGAGCCGCAGGCGATAACAGCGTGGGCGTGGCAGGGATGTGCTGGAACTGCAAGCTGATGTTCGTCAACGCCATGCAGGCGAGCGGCGCCGCTGACTATTCAGCTTGACCATCTGACGTTGTTCGCTGTGCTGCAGGTGCGATCCCGCGACTTGTTCCTGCCGCAGATTCGAAGGTAGTTCACTGGATAAAACCTATTAAAAGGTATCGTCGCCTTCATACGGGCGTAATGGTCTGGCCGGACGTGCAGTTGACATCACCCTGGACAGTGCCGCCGGTGCTGATAGCGCCTCAACCTGAAGCGCAGAAAATTATTTGTCGCAGCGAGATGAAAGGAACCCCCTATGGATTCGCAGGACGTCCTCTGCGTTGCAGAAAAGCTAAAAACTGCAGCTCTGATCATCGTGACGGCACTCATGCTGCTGGCGCCATCCAGCCTGCATGCCCAAGATGAACCAAGCACCTATACCGGAAGGTTAGCGTTCGTGTGGGGCGACTTGGTCACAAACGATAAGATCCAGGCGAGCATCATGTCCGCCCAATTGTTGACGGAGGCTGGGGAGACGGTCCCTGTTGAAATCACTTCTGAGTTGCTGTCTGCTGGCGGCATGGCGGCGCTGCAAGGTGCTTTGGTTGAGATCCAAGGCCAAATCAACGCGGCCGGAGCAATACAGGCGCACGCGATTCAGCGCAGAGTGGGGGTAAGTGGGACCGACAGCACGGCGCGTACACCCATCTATGGCAGCCATCCCTGGATTGTGCTCCTGTGCCAGGGTGCGGGCGCTGCAGTGATACACGAGAACCCTGTACCGTACTACAACGAATTGATGGGCAGTCAGCCCTATGCTGTCGATCACTTCTGGCGCGAAGTGTCGTACGGAAAGGCCAATGTCCTGGGCAGCCGCAGCGCGGGATGGTTTGACCTGCCGGAGCCGGCAGCCGCCTATCAAGACGGGCCGGACTACGACAGGAGCCTGATTGCGGACAAGGCAGCCATTGACTGCACGAGGGCAGCCGATCCCTCAGTGGACTTCACGCCCTACGACGGCATTGTGCTTGTCGTACCGCTTCCGCCCGTACCGGATGGACCCTCCGCAACCTGGTTCTTCGGCGGCCTTGCGTCCTTGAAACTCGACGGCAAATACCGGGTGATCCGCACGGTCTGGATGCCTATGGAGATCGCAGGCCCAGATACCCGCGATGGGACAGACGCCCACATCATTTTGCACGAGATGGGGCACGGGTTTGGCCTGCCGCACTCGTCCGGACCGTACGGAAACGTCTATGACTCCAAGTGGGACATGATGAGCATGTCGGGGGCCGGCAACTGCTATCCCCCCGACGAGACCTTCAAGTACGGCTGCCCCAGTCAGCACACGATTGCCGTACACAAGGAGTGGCTCGGCTGGCTGGACGCCGATCAACTGCTCACAGTGGCCGAGAACAGTGCAAGCGAGGTGCTCTTGAACCGGCTGGCGCTGCCGGTGAAACCGGGCGTGTTGATGATCAAGGCGCCGATTGCCGGCGGTACCCGCTACTACACGGTGGAGGCAAGGCAGCCGAACGGCTACGACAAAGCCTTGGCGACCGAGGCCGTAATCATCCACGAGATAAACCCCAGCCGCAAGGAGCAGCCGGCCCAGGTCGTTGATCCCGATGGCAACGGCGACCCCAATGATGAGGGGGCACAGTGGCAGCCAGGAGAACGCTTTGACGGCGAAGGTGGCTTTACCCTGTGCGTCAAGGGCCGCACGCCCGAAGGCTACATCGTCGCCGCCGGGCGCAAGGGGCCGGTGAACTGCACCTTCAAACCTGACTTGTCGCCGTCGCGCTACTCGACAGATATGCTCTATCCAACCGCCGGCCAGACCGTAACGATCGAGATCGAGCTGGTGAACTACCAATCGCCGGCAACCAACGTCGTAGTCACGACCACCATTCCCAGCGAAACCACCTATATTACCGGTACGGTCTCGACGACTCAAGGTAGGGCGACTGCTCCGACAGCAAACCAACTCGTCTTTGAAGTCGGGGACCTGACATATGAGGATACGATCTTGCTATCCTACGATGTCGTCGTCGAAAGCAGCGTCACCAATCCAACCGTGATTACGCACCAGTCCGTAGTAGTATGGGACCAGGCGGAAGCCGCTCTGCAGATGGTAACGATTGCAAATCCAGTGCGCCTCCACCTACCCATCCTGCGACGTTGATCAGTTGTTCCGCTGTGGGCCGGTCGATATCACGGCCGGCCCGCAGCTGGAGTATTTAGGTTTGCCGGAGGTTCGTGTCTGGCGTTCGGCGCGATAGTAGAGCCAACGCCGACCAGACAGGAGGCATCCGTGACCAATGACGGCACACCAATTTTTCTTCAATTTTTCCTGCCTACGAGAACTATCTTGCTTGCTGTCTGCACGCCTGCGTTATCGACATTTTGCCGGACGAGTACCTCGTGCGCCAACCGAGCTTGGCGCGTTGGCTTGGGCGGCTGGATGCAGCAAGTGATGGCAGATCCCGCCCGTAGCAGCGGCAGACAAGCTCAGCCGGCTTAATCGTCTCGGCGCAGTAGGGACAGACTTAAGTATCGGACCCGGCGCAGCTGGTGTCATTTGTGGGAAGAGGTCGTTCACGGATACTTTACCTTACTGCCGAGACTGGTGATGCCGCATATCGGCCTGCGCCCGGCCAATGTACCTGTACGACGCAAGCTGCTGCACTTTCCATGCCGGCAACACAGTGGGAACTGAGTTGTCCCAATCGATCCTGAAGATTCCGTTCGCTAACTTGTGGAAAATAATAGGATGCCGTACACTCCACTGACAAGTGGATCTGCTCCGCCATCGCAGACTCAAACACGACCGCACTTAAGGCCAACAGGACAGCCCAACATGTCGTACCCTCGACTTGCGCTTACTGCCGTGACTCTGCTCACATGGATCCTGACCGGCTGCAACGCCCTGCCTAGCTACCCCATACCTCAAATCGATCTAGGTGAACTTACGTCAGAGGAGATGGAAGTTGATCGGGAGATCGTAAAGCAGGACAACTGCAAGGGAACGGCCGAGTTGTCCTATGAGGTATCGGGATCCCGTCAGGTTTCGTTCGAACTCAGCACTGGCGGACAGTTCGAAGTCAATGCGGATGGGCAGATAGGCCTCTTCGGCACAGACGTTGGGTTGGGTGCTGCAGTTGCCTCCAACGTCGGCGTCACGTATGGCACGACCCAAGTGATCGCAAAGACAATTAAGGTCGGCGCTGCGCCGGGAACCTACGTCTTGCACGTCATTTCGCACCGAATCCTATGGAAAACCGGCACAGCCACCGTCGGTGTGAACGGCCTCACAGAAGAAGTTCAGTTCCGTTTTCCCAAGGACTTCAGCCTGGTGTCTATAAGTGTTGACCAACTGCCTTGCCCAGGTATGGAGGAGGCTAATGCGGGATCGGATAATGGGGCAACGGTGCCCTCACAATCAGTCTCCCTAGCCGCAGCGATTGAGCACTCAGGACCCAGTGTACGAGCAGCTGCCATCGTGCCTTTGGAGGCGCCGCACGAACCAACCACCACGACAACTGCAACCCCGACCAGTACCCCAACGCCTACCAGTACGCCAACTGAACCCACCGGCACGCCGACCAGTACGGAGACCAGTACGCCGACCAGCACTCCTGTGCCCCCAGCGCCGGACCCGATTCTGGCCGCACCGCCCGTGGTCACGTGCTCTTCTTCAGCCGGGCCGACGTTTGCCAACTTCTATGCCAGCGCAACTGACAAACTCGGCTGTCCGGTTTCGGCGCAGATCACCGTCAACACGATATCGGAGCAGATGTTTCAAGGTGGGCATCTGTTCTGGCGCAAGGACAATGATATTGTGTACATTATTTATGACCGGCAGATTGGCGGAGGGGAATCGTTCCAAGGGACCTGGGATCGTAGCATTGACGACCGCATCGGCCGGTACTGGAGCTGGGCGGCTGTGGACGAACCGGATCCTGACGGCATCGGCTTGACGCCGCCCCCGAACTTGTACGAGCCGGTACGCGGCTTTGGATGGCTGTGGCGAACACATCTAGGCAGAGAGATTGGTCCCCTGGGGTGGGCGCTGGACAAGGCATACGGCTTCGACGATGCAGCCCAGGCGCAGGCGTTCGAAGGAGGCGTCATGTTCCGCGGCAGCGACCCAAAGCTGTACATGCTGCTGGACAACGGGGAGTTTTACGCTATTCGATAGCCTGCCGGCCGCACGATAGTTTTATGCCCGCCGGAAAAGAACGGGGAGCGGCGTAGGCACTCCCCAAGGCGAGGATAGCGTTGAGATTGGCAGCGGTTGTACTATTGTTTAGCTCGACACGCCATCGTCCAGGTAGCGCTGCCAATGCACCCGCTCGCGTGCGTACGGCAGGTGCAGGTCCGTTTCCCTGGAGCGCTTCTTCATCACCGTAATGACCGTGCGGGGATCCTCGATGATGACGACCGTCCCTGCAAGTTGACCAAACGCAGCCCATTCTTCTTGCGGGATATGGCGCCGGCTGAGCGTCACCTCGCAGCGATTCGGTCTGCCGCGCCGGCCAGGATACCAGTGCCAGTCGCCGTACAGCAGTACGTATTCGATTGCGCTAACGGAAATATCCCTGTGCGCCGCCCGTAGAACAGCATGCGATCCGAGTGGGAAGTAGCTGAGCATGAGTCGTCTCCAGTACTGGGGGTGCTGTTGATGAAACCGGCGTGGGCGGATCAGAAATGCGCTTTACTTCATCTTTGATTATTCCTCTGATCTGCACCCCGCACCTGACGCCACAGATCCCAAGAGTATGACGGATCCTATGTCCGTATCTGACAAAGATGACGGCGTCCAGGCGGATAGAAAACCGGATGGAAAAGCAGGCGCTGCACCGCCGTTGGAATCCGTTTCGATATCCCAGGCAAACCGTGACAAATGACCATTGACGTCCCACCACCACGCCGGTACGATCTACTGACAGTGAATTGAACCCCCATCGTTCACGGCTGCATTGCACCCACGTTCGTTCACTATCTCGCTGTTGTTCTAAGTATGCAGGCGCAAAGCCGAGCATGCTTATTGGCGCCTTTTGCCGCATGCCCAAAACTGAAAAGGAGATGTACATGCCACCCGTAACCATCTCGTCCCGGTCGCTTCTCCGGCCGCTGCGTGCCCTGCTGCCTGCCATCTGTTTGTCTATGCTGTTGTGGGGCCCTGCCGCCGCGCAGGATATGCCTGCCGTGACGGATGCAGGGTTGGCAGCACCCAGTGCTCAGGTGCTGGTAACAGAGAGCGGTATGCAGCCCACAGTCATTACAGTTACCGTCGGCAGCCAAGTCACATGGATCAACAGCACAGGTCATACCGTCCAACTGGCAAGCCAGCCCCTTGACCGGCGAATTTACGATCATGTCTATCTTCCCTTGGTGACTGCGCTGGGTCGGTCTGCAGACAGCTATACCAGCGATGCAAATGGTGATCTCGCGCCGGCTGCCCTGTCGTGGGAAAGTGATCCCATCGCCAAAGGCGGCCAATACGGCCGCCTTTTTGCGCAGGAGGGCAGCTTCAACTACTTCTCCGATCACGTGTCGGGGATCGCAGGCACGGTTGTGGTCGTTGGCGGAATAGAGCGCCTCGCAGTGGCGCCGGATGCACTCCTGCTCACCGCGGTGAATCAGACCAAGACGTTGGCTGCACGCGCATATGATGCAGCAGGCAATGAGGTCTTCACTGCCGTCACTTGGAGTTCCTCCAACCCCGAACAAGTCAACGTGGACGGTGATGGTCGTGTGACGGCGCTGACGGCAGTGGGCAGCGCACTCGTCTACGCCCATGCCGGCGACCTCGTGTCGCCGCCTGTCACGGTGCTGCTTGCCCAGCCCAACGATGGCGTATTGATGGTTCCGGATGCACAGGTGAACGAGCAGCCGCAGTTGGTGGATCCCGCAGCCGGCCCAGGCTTGGGTGCGCTGGTGCACACGGTGCTCCAAGGCGGCGCCGCCCCGGCTCCGGGCCAGATCCTGCTGGGCACCGAGGGGTCACCCCTGATGGGCAAGGTGGTGGCGGTGCAGCCGGTGAGTGCAGGCTTCAGCGTCACGTTGGAGACCGTCTCCCTGGTGGAGGTGTTTCGCAACCTGTCCATCAGTGAGACGCTTAACGTAAACAATGCAAACCTGGTTTTTACGGACATTGCCGCCGCAGGCGCAGAGGTTGAGCAACGGCCGGACGGGAGCATCGTCGTACGCTATGCCGGCCCGGCAACGCCTGTGCAAGCTGCTGGGGCTGACGGGCTGCTGTTTGATATGGGGCCGTTTCGCTGCCAGGCTTCGGCCGGCTTTGGGTTGGAAGGCAGTCTGCTGGAGGTCACGTTCGAAAACAATCTTGCCTTGGACATAGCGATCGACATCGACGACCAGGGTCTGCAAAGAATGCTCCTCGTTTTGGAAGGCGCCTACGATGTCAAACTGGCAGGAGGCGTCAATTTGACGGCGGCAGCCACCGGCGAGGCATCATGCCGTATGCAAGTAATCGGCGCCCTTATTCCACTAGGCGGTCCGTTGAGCGTCATCATCGCACCGGTCGTTCCACTGGGCATGGGGTTCGATATCGAAGGGCAGCTCAACCTTGCCAGCCTAAGACTCCAGCTGATCGGCGAGTTGGGGATGGACCTGCAGTTTGGCTTTGATCACCAGCGTAACGTAGCGCCAACTCTCTACAAGAAATTCGATCTTACGAATAAGGCCAGCACAGACCTCAATCTGCCCAACCTCAGGACGGATTTCGGCTTTGAAGGCAACGTGTTCCTGTATGGGCTGACCGGTGTAGGGATCAGCGTATTTCCCGACACAGTTACCGATCGAGTGACTTGGAACATTCTTGACTTGAAGGGGGGACTCAAGCAGGACTTTGACCTGCGCACGCCTTTGGGTCAGGCCGTAGACGACTTCTATTCTTCGTCCTACAAGGCAAGCTTGCAGGGGCACGCAGGAGCAGGTCCGGATGTGGAGCCCTTTTTCAAATTTTTGGAGAAAGTATCCAGGGTAATCGACGTGTCAGTGGAGCGCGGCTCCGTATTGGCCGAGTCGCCGCACGGAGCGCTTGAGGCGAGCACCGTCAGTGTTGTGATTGGTACTCCATTGCAATTCACAATCCATCTGGATCCCACCGACCTGCAGTATCCGGTCCTGTTCTACAATGTACGCAACGTACAGCTCTTCCAGCTACGCAACAACCAGCTCGAACTTGCTGCCGAGCTGCCGGCTGCCGACAATCAGGAACTGTTCACCTGGGAGTGGACTCCAGGCGCGCAAGATGCTGGCCAGCACCGGTTTGTGGCCTTTGTCACAAGTAAGCTACTGCCCTTCTTGCCATTGGAAGTTGACGATGACGGCTCGCTGGACGTGAGCGTCACCAACCCGACAGTGAACCATACACCGGTGGCTAACGACGATTCCGCCTCAACGGTTGAGGGATCGGCCGTCACCATCAACGTACTGGACAACGACGCCGACCCTGACGGCACCGCGCTGAGCATCACCGCTGTCTCCACTCCGGCGCACGGCAGCGCCGTCGTTCAGGGCCAGTCACTCCGCTACACACCGGCAGCCGGTTACAGCGGTGCCGACAGCTTCTCGTATACGGTCAGCGACGGCGTGCTCAGCGACACAGCGAACGTAGCCGTGACCGTCGAACCATCTACGCCGGCCGCCTACGTCTTTGACGACTTCAGCACTTACACCACCGGATCGTTCCCAAGCGCCTGGACCTTGATGGGCAGCGCACAGATTGCGCCTATTGTCCTGGAAGTCGGCGGAACCGGCGCCGCGTATCACATGTTCGACTTTCCCGAAGTTGGGTGGCAGTACTGGGACAGCATCGCAGTACGCAACGGCGTTGTTGCATCCACAGCATATACTGTCGAGGTCAAGCTGCGCTTTCTTAACGACGTCGCAGACCGCGCCGGCTTAAGCATTGCGCTGGATCGCAGTACACTCGCGCGCATCGACATCCAGCCCAACGTGTACACGAACCAGATCGAGTTTCGCTCCTCGTTTGGTGGGACGGTCAACCGAATCGTGCCAACTCTGTCCATCCAGAGCGGCGTGAACTACTGGCTGCGAGCGGCAGTAGAGGACTATGGTGCAGGAGCAGGCAAGGTTAGCGTCTATTGGTCCGGCGATGGCATTGCGTTTACCAAGGTATTGGAAGCGACCGCTCTCAGCCTGATAAAGGGCGAAGTTGGTGTTAGCACGGCCGGTCCGCATATGCCGCATACTGTCTTTGACGACTTCCAGTTGTCCACCTCAGCGCTGTCTCCCAGCGTGTTCCAGGTTCCGGCATGGCCGGAAAATGGCACGCGCACTGGAATTACAGTGGCGGCCGGCGACCGCTTGCAGTTTTCAGCTTGGGGCACGTGGTGTTGGGGAGGCTCCACAGACTGCAGCGGCGTCACAGGAACTCCCGGACGGCCCTCCCCCGTAGAACTGCCGGTCGCACTGGACGGTTACAACTTTGGCCACGCAATTGGCCGCATCGACAGTTGGCTCTTCCCCATAGGGGAATCGGCCACTGCAACGGCACCGGTCAGCGGTGAGCTGTATCTGCTGATGAACGATAGGGTCGGATGGTACGATGACAACAGCGGCTCCGTAACCGTCAGTGTGGCGCGCTTTCCGGCCAATTAGATTGGCACTTCGTGCCGGCATGGTTGTGATTCCCACATCTTGTGGCGCACGTGGGGAAACGATGCTTAGGGTGATTGTGGTGGTCGAGTGACCGGTCGCAGCGTGCTCAATCGGACCGGTCGCACCTGCCTTGCGATCTAGGAGCTTGGTGAATCGTTTATCGACTGCTCGGAGCAGGACGAGCTTGAGTGCGGGCGAAAAAGTATAGAGGTTCGTCGCAGGTCGCGCAGGAGTTGCTGCGCGATACTGAAGCCATCAATCCAACCGCAAAGGACACTGCCTCGTACGTCTTTCGCTGCGACTACTGCCAGCCATCACATCCCCATCCTCCATTTCACGAAGTACGTCCTTGCGGCATATGTTTGCGGGTAATCCCAGCGCGTGCAAGCATGTGACCATGGGAATAGGGTCGGAAAGCGGGCGGCCGCTGTGGCCGGGTTGAGGCGCAAGCGGGCGCGTGGATGGTCCCGGAGGAGACTGCTGGCGGCCACGGCTTGTTCCCAAGTCTGGAGGTTTGCAGTAGTTTTGCTCTGAATTCGGGCAGCGTTCGCGTGTGAAACTGAAACGATTGGTTAAACGCAAAGGACGTCGCACATGAACACAGACGAAACATTCATTCTGCCCACCTTCGAAAACCGTCTCACTTCCCACCTGCACTCCCACGGCATCGACTTGGAGCCGGGCGAATACCTGGTGCGCCAGGCGCGCTACACGCGCCGGATGGCCGGACTGGACCTTGATGACGACACGCGTGCGGCCGTGCATGGCGCCAACATCGGTTATGCCAGGGCGTTGGCGCACATGTACGCTAGCTGTTGCCACAAGGCGGAGAACACTGTTCGAAGCTAGGCACCCTGTCCCAGCGTGGGAATGACGCCTAGCTGCTGCAGCTGGCCAAGGGCATCAAAATTGTTCCATGACTCCATGATCTTGCCGTTGACGATGCGGTGCCCGTCCGGCGCGGAGCTCGACGCCGAGGCCGTAGGACACCTGGTTGGCCTCATAGAGCTCGTCAATGACGTGCGGCTTGCCCTGATTCCACATCTCCTCGAAGGCCCTGCGCGCGATCTGCTTGTTGTCCTCGATTGACATATCACTCCTCCCTTATCCACTTACAAAAACGACCTTCGGGCTGCCAGGCTGGTTGTCTCCGTGCAGCCGCCACGCGCAACTGTTGCTGCTCCGCAGCACTCACCGCAGGCGGCCATACGCCTCGTCCAGGTATTTCTCGATACGCTGCCAGTCGCCTTGGACGTCGGCGGTATAGCCGCCCGTGATCCCGTCCACCGTCTTGGCTGCCTCGGCCCGCAGCGCCGCCGAACGGCGAATCGCTTCCGGCGGCGCAGCAAACAGCGCTGCGTGCAGCTTGGCAAGTGCCTGCACCATTGGCGCGATGTCGCCCTCATGGTTCGGCGCCTGCTTGCGGGCGATGGCTAAGCGGCGATGCACGACCCAGTAGTCCATCTCGAGCGCGGCCAGCGTCTTCGCATCCGCCTGCAGCCCACGCGTGCGCCGCGCCTTTTCATAGAAGTTCTGCAGATGCGCGGTAGCTGCGGGCACATCATTGTCGACCGGCGCAAACGCAACGCTCGCCCGCACGATGTCGATCGCCCCGGCCACCGCCGCCGGCAGCGGCATGCAGAACTGCTCACGGTTCATCTGCACCATCAGCCCAAAGACGCGCAGCCAGTTGCGGTCGTAATACGCCTCCCAGCCGGCTTTTTCGAGATAAGCGATGCGGCCAGGATTGAAATCAGATGAGGCGCACCCTGTCGCAGCCGGCCACGGCGCAATCGCCGCCAGTCCGGCGAACGCCACAAGTGCCGCCAGTGCACCTATGAACTGGGTACGCCTTTTGGCCGGGTTGCGTTGCCGGCTGTGTTGCTGCGCCGTAGCCATGCGATTCGTCCTTAAGGATGGGACACATCCCTGCACCGGAACTGCGGGCAGGAGATGTAAGCCTATTGCTCCTATGTCAGGCGGACTGAGGCGCCGGGATAATGCCGAGTTGCTGCATCATGCCCAGCATGTCGCTGACCTCACGACGTTCCACGATCTTGCCGTTCTCAATGGTGTCGATCAGGATCGCCTCCGAGCGGAAAGTGCGTCCTGTGGGCGGGATGCCGTTCAGGGCCCCAGATTGCGTGCCGCCCCAAAAGACACGGCTGATGACCTTGTTGCCGTCTTCCAGCTGCTCGACGACCGTCACATTGAGGTCAGAGAAGCCCGCCAGAAAGGCGCAGCCGACCTGCTTGTAATCCATGAAATCCATCGGGCCGGGCGCAGCAGTCGTGTAAATCACCGCTTGCTCCGCGAATAGGGGTGTGCAACCTTCGACGTCATGTTGATTGCCATAGGTCTCAAAAAATTTAAGCGCAACAGACTTGTTAGACATGGGATTCCTCCTGTTGAATGGGACTCACGTTACTCTATCCAGACTGTATCGAGTCTATTGCGTCCAGCCGGCCATTTCCCAGATCAAGAACTGCTCATCTACTGCTCAATTTTTACAACTCCGGCAACAGCCCAATGCTGCGTAGCAGACCGGCGACATCCCGGAAGTATGTTGCTTGGTAAATCCGGCCCTCCCGCAACGTGAAGGTGGGCACCCCACGGACGCTTACACTGCGACCGCTGAGGAGGTATGTTCATCAGCGCGCTCTGCTGCGCGAGCTTAGGCGCGGTTCAGCAGGATAGATTGGGGCCGCTGCCCTCTGCGATCATGGCCAAAAACTTTAAGGCTGCAGCGGTTGAAAACGCCGCTGATTGCGCGATAATGGTCGGACCCTAAGGATCCCCTCTTTGCGTATCTGGAATTGTTCGCTTTACACGTGCACACCATATTTGTGAACACCGACAGGAGGTTCGCGATGACTTCGATGAAGGCCGTGCGGTTCCATACCTATGGCGACCGGAACGTACTCAACTATGAGGACGCGCCGCGACCGCAGCCGGAGCCCGGCGAGGCGCTGATCCGCGTCTATGCCACCAGCGTCAACCCCTTTGACTGCTTCGTGCATTCGGGCTACGCCACGGACTATTTCAACTACACCCTACCGCTGATTCCCGGCTCCGATGCTGCTGGCGTGATCGAAGAGGTCGGCGAGGGCGTGACTGACTTCAAGCCAGGCGACGAGGTCTATACGCGTGCGGGGGTGTGGCGCGACGGCGCCAACGCCGAATACGTCGTGGCCCTGGCCTCGGATATTGCCTTCAAGCCGCAGTCGCTCGACTATGTACGGGCGGCCGCCCTGCCGCACGTGATTCTGACCGCCTGGCAGGCGCTCGTGGAAGGGGCTCAGCTTGCGCCGGGCCAGACGGTCCTGATCCATGCTGCGGCCGGCGGTGTGGGCCACGTTGCGGTGCAGCTGGCCAAGGTGTACGGGGCCACGGTGATCGGCACGACCTCCACCCACGGCAACCTGCTGCGCGCACTTGGCGTGGACCAGGTGATCGATTACACCAAAACTGCGTTTGAGGATGCCGTGCGCGAGAGCGTGGGCGCCGTCGACGTCGTACTCGACCTGGTGGGCGGCGATACGCAGCAGCGTTCCTGGGCCGTGCTCAAGCCCGGCGGCATTCTTATCTCGGCGGTGCAGCCGCCGTCCGAAGAGCAGGCGCAGGCGCATGGGGTACGCTGCTACTATGTCGCTTCCGCGCCGCCCATCGGCGCCACGCTCGCCGCAGTTGCCAAGCTCGTCGACACCGGCCAGATTCGCCCGGTAGTCTCCACCGTCCTCCCGCTGTCCGAAATACGGAAGGCGCACGAACTTCTCGAAGGCCACCACACCGCCGGCAAAATCGCCCTCCAGGTCGTGCCATAGACGCCGTCGGCTACGCCACAGCCACAGGGTGAGCGAAGCTGACAAAGCCCCAAAATGGGCGCATGAGTGGTGGATGATATCGCCATGCCTGCAGTTCACCTGTAGTCCAGGACACTCGCTCCTGCGATCGTGAGCATAGTTGTTGTCGTGGTTATGGGTAATGCTGTAGCCGTGCGAAGAGTCACCCGCGACGACCGTTACCCGCGAACTTTGAAAGGAGCCTTAGCCATGTTCCGCCGGACTTTTGTTTCACCGCAAGCGAGTCGCCGCGATTTCCGCCGGTGGCGCAACCTGGTTGGTATCGTTGTAGCGGTTGGCGCCATGCTGCTGCCGGCCTCGCACCACGTAATTGCCGCCACCGCCCGCGACGCCGCCGTCAACGCAACCAAAATCACGGCCCAAATAGCTGCTCCCAGCAGCCAGCCGTCTGCCGAGGCGCCCTGCGTGCCGGACGACCCCTACCAGCTGGCCGAATTGAATCAGGTGATAGCCTCCGACAACCCGCCAACCGGCACGGTCACTATCAATCGCTTCATCAAGATCACCTTTATTGCCAAGGGGACGTTGGTGGAGCTGCCGGAAGATCTGGCCGCTGTTGAGCCTCACTTTTTGCCCTCAACCATCCCAGGTCAGCATGACCCTGAAGAGCGCGACGAAGCGGCGGTGCCGGCGGTGGATGATCGTGTCCGTGTCTTCAACACACGCACCGCCAATGAATTTGAACTCGAACTGGATGCGGCCATGCTCGAGGCGATCCACAAGTGCCGCACCGAGGCGGGAGCGAATGCCGGCACGTTGGGCGTCGACGATCCAGAGATCGTAGAGAGCGGGCAGCGACTTTTCCTGCCCGTGCTTGCCGCCCCTGATCAGCCCAAATTGGCAGCAAGCGCGCCGCTCCTGCACCCGGCGGCCCTGAGCGACGGCAAGGACAGCCGCGTCATCCGCGCTCCGACCACGACCTGGCCCTGGCGCGCGATCGCCCAGTTCGGCACCGGCTGCACGGGCACGCTGGTCGGCCCGCGGCACTTGATTACGGTGGCACATTGCATCAACAAATTTGGCACCAACACCTGGTATGGCTTTCCCGTACGCCCCGGGCGCGATGGGAACGTGTCGCCGTATGGCACTTCCAACATATCGACCACCGTGCCGGCCGGACAGGAGGCGTGGTACTTCACCCATCCCCAATGGCGCAATCCCAACATCGATAACCCCTGGCAGTGGGACTGGGGCTTTATCGTGATTCCGGATCGTCTCGGCGACGCCACCGGCTGGATGGGCTACTATGCCTTTACGGCCGCCACCATGCGCCAGACCAGCCACCTCAACCGCGGCTACCCGGCCTGCTGGAGCACCCGTCCCGATACGCCCGTGGCCTGCCAGACAAGCCGGCTTTATGGCGATACCAGTAACTGCACACTCGGCGATTTCTCGTCGCCTGGCCCCGATGGCTGGAATCGGCAGGTCTACCACAGCTGTGACACCAGCGCAGGACACAGCGGCAGTCCCCTCTACCGCTATGTCTTTGACCAGAAGCTCAACAAAGATGTGCCGGGTGTCGTCGGCGTGCACAACGCTTCGCTATGCGACCGTGACGTGGACAACGACGGTACGGTGGAGCCCAACGAGATTTGTGACGCCAGTGATGACTACCCCGGCGTCGTGCGCCGCAATACGCCGACGGAACTGGACATTATCAGCTTCTTCCGCGAACAGTTTCCGTAGAACGTCGGCGGCTGTCGATCAAGGCCTTCACTACCGTACAGAAAATGTGTTCGATGAAATTGGCAGATAGGAGATGAGGTTGCCGTTCTGGTAAGCTATCTTTTCGACCAAGAAAGGATCAAACCATGAGCGACAACCTCACCCGCTATCGTGCCATCAAAGCTGCGTTACATCAAGTTTATCGGACGCCGCCGCTGGGACGGCTGGTGCAAAGTCTGGAAGTGCTGGCGATGTTCATCAATGGGATTGTGGCGAGTGGCAGCACGCATCTGCGTGCCGTTGCGAAGAAAACGCCGACCAGTGCCAAAGTGACAAGCCGTGAAAAGCAGTTGAGTCGTTGGTACCAGAACGAGCATGTCAGCTACGAAGTGCACATGCTGCCGTTTGTCCAACAACTGCTGGCTGGGCGGTCGGCCCAGACGTTGGTCTTGGCCATTGACGGCAGCGAGGTTGGCCGCGACTGCGTCGCCCTGCTGGTCAGCCTTATCTACCAGCAACGGGCAATTCCGCTGCTGTGGTTGGTCAAGCAGGGCAAGAAAGGGCACTTTCCAGCCACGATGCATATCGAGTTGCTGGGCGAATTGCAAAGTCTGTTGCCAGTAGCTACTTCCGTCATCTTGCTGGGTGACGGTGAGTTCGACAGCGTCGAGTTGCAGGGTTATGTGAACGACCTTGGCTGGGGCTACGTCTGCCGCACCGCCAAGAACACCCAGGTCTGTCTGGACGGCGAATGGTTGAGTCTGCAGGAAATCGACGCCTGGCGTGGCAGTCGCATCCCACTCTACGATGTCGCTTTCACGCAGCAAGCCTATGGCCCAGTCCTGCTTGTCATCTGGTGGGACAAGCAACATAGCGAGCCACTTTACCTGGTCTCCGATCTTGGCCTGCTGGAAGAAGCGTGCCGCTACTACAAAAAGCGCATGCGGATTGAGACCTTCTTTTCCGACCAGAAAAGTCGCGGCTTTCAACTCGACAAGAGTCATATCAGCCAGCCACAACGCCTGGCTCGCCTGCTGATCGCCACTTGTCTTGCCTACATCTGGATGGTCTACCTTGGCGTACTCTGCATGGTCGACGGCTGGAATAAGCGCATTCATCGCACAGACCGCTGCGATCTCAGTCTCTTCCAACTCGGCTTGGACTTCCTCGAGCACTTTTTGAACGAGCATCTACCCATCCCTGTCGATTTTCGGTTGCCTTTGCCAGCCCAGACAACCTAACTCATGAACCCTTGTTCACTAGAACACATTTTCTGTACGGTAGTGAATGCGCCGACAAAGGTTACGAACTGGCGCAAGAACGCCACCGGCGTCTCGGTCAACACCGTCTGCACGAGTGTCACGTCATTAGGCTTCGACAAAATAAAAGCCTGCCTGCACGACGAAGAGAGCCATGAGACCGAGCGCGATTTGATTAAGCAGTTGGGCATTGCCGCTGGTAAAAACCGAGTCAACCAGCAGACTGATTGCCCACGGCAATGCCAGTGCAATCAGGCTGCTGAAGAGCAAGGCCACAGTGGCCAGCGTCATCTGCAGCCAATAGGGGCGAACGTAGCGGAAAAGACGCCTCAGATTTGCCATGGGCCAAGCATACCATGTCGCGCCGCGGCAGGGCTGAAGCTTCCATTACAGTAGCTTTGTGCGTTTGCCGTTTGGTGCACTTTGAGGAGGACAGATCAAGGTCTGGCACGGCGGCTGCGATATTCGGTGGGGGTTACCCCGTTGATGTTGCGAAAAATGCGGCTGAAGTAGTGCGGGTCCGCGTAGCCCACGATTTCACCGATCTGCCGGATCTCGAGTTCAGGCGCGGCGCTCAACAGCCGCCTGGCTTCGTCCATGCGCAGGCGGATTAGATACTGGATCGGCGATTCGCCAACCTGGCGCTTGAATGCCTTGATCATGTACGAAGGGGTGAAGCCGTACTGGCGAGAAATCTCTTCCACGGTGATAGCACAGCTGTAGTTGGCGACCAGGTAGCTGCGGATCGACTCAATCAGTTCGCGCGAAGCGGTCGCCTCTTGCGGCGTATTGCGCAGCATCGTGCGCAGCGCGCTCCAAAGCCGGTCAAACAGCATGCCACTGCTGCGGGGCAAGCTCATTCCGTCGAACAGCTCATATTCCGCATGGTAGACCTCCACTTTCGAAGTGGAGGTCGAGTGCCTTTGAAACAGCTCAATGAGCTGGTGAACATGGTCCTGGATCCACATCTGGCTCTGCCTTTGTGCCAAGGCGGAATCGATCATCGCGCTTACTTCCTGTGCAACGATCTCGATTCGCCCCTGGCCAATCAGGGTCGCCAGCCTGCTGTAGACCGGTGCAGGCACAATCGCTGCCGGCAGCTTGGCTGCTGCCGCATCAATGTCGCTCACGCCCCCTGCATCCATGACGAGGTTCTGCGCCAGCGCCAGCCGCAGCGCACACGCCCGGTCATGAAGAGACTCCAGCGGGGCCGGCGCACCGTAGTACAGATTGACGTTGAGGCCCGCAGCTTGCCGCCCAAGCTCCTTATAGAGAGTCTCGGCAGTCATCGCGCAGTCGCCCGCTTCCACCAGCGGCAGGGCCAGGTACCTGGCATTGGGCTCGGGCGCATTGACGAACACGAGGCCGGGCTGCAGGATCCTGAGCGACTCCAAGTCAAAGCGCCCCCACAGATCTTCGTAGATGCTGCGCGTGGCATTGGAGGCAATCACACCGCACAAATTTCCAATGTTGAGCAGGAAGAGCGCATATTCCTGCGAGGATGCGGCGCACCGGCCGTTGAGGCTGCCGTTGACGGCGTCACGCATCGCCTCAAGTTGCGCCCGCTGGGCAGCATGGCTGAGCTTGGCTGCGATCTTGCTCAGCACCTCCGCCAGCGAGTCGCGCTTGACTGGCTTGAGCAGGTACTCTTCCACACCCAGGTGGATGGCGCGCTGAGCATAAGCAAAGTCCGCGTAGCCGCTGATGATGACCACTTGTACGGAGGGGAACTGCGCGCGCACGGCCCCCAGCAGAGCGAGGCCGTCCATGACCGGCATCCGGATATCGGTGAACAAGACGTCGACAGGCTGCGACTCCAGGATCGACAGCGCCTGGGCGCCGTCGGTGGCCGTGCCCACCACAGTAAATCTTGGGTCACAGAGCTCGATTTTCTCGACAATGTTGGCGCGAATCAGCTTTTCGTCTTCGGCTACGACGACTCTATACAGCGCCATTCTCTCCTCCCTGTATCCCGGTTACGGGGCCGCCTACTGCAACATACGAGCCGCCGGCGGCGTTGTTGCCGAATTCGAAAATCGTCCTTGCGCCGTAGCGCAGGTTGAGCCGCATGTAGATGTTGAGCAGACCCATCCCGTGCAGTTCAGGTGCTTTTGATGCTTCAAGCCCGCGCTGGAGCTTACTGTGCAGGTCGTCGAGTGCGCACGGCGAAAAACCAGCCCCATTATCGGCGACCGTGACCCGCCAGCATCCATTTTCGACCTGGCCGGCGACCGAGATATGCCAGGGAGGGGCGCAGGTGGTGGCATGCTTGACGCAATTCTCTACCAAAGGCTGGATGGTGAGTTTAGGGATCGCTACCGCCAGCAAGGGAGGGGAGCCCGTGCAGGAAAAGGCCAACTCATCGGCAAACCGCACGCGCATCAGGTCCATGTATGCCTGCGTGTGCTGCAGTTCCGTGGCGATGGTCACGTACTGATCGCTGCCGGTCGAAATGTAACTCATCATGTCCCCCAAGGACTCGCAGATGGCGACGATCTGCGCCGATTCTCCCTTTTCGGCCAGAATGCTGATGGTCGCAATCATGTTATACAGAAAGTGCGGGTCCATCTGGGCTTGCAGCGCAAGCATGCGCGATTGGATAGCCAGCGTGCGGGCGGCGACCGTCTCGTCAAGTGCCTCACGCAGCCGCACACGCATGTTCTGAAAGGCGGCGTTGAGTTCCTCAAGCTCATTGACGGTGGTGTCCAGCTTGAATGCGCCCTCGCCGGGCAAGGTCTCCAAGGTCAGTTCGGCGACCGACTGGTGGATCTTCTGGATCGGGGCGGTGAGGCTGCGCGCAATGCTGTAGGTGATGGGCAAGGTCAGGAGCAGGCCACCCAGCGCGACGAGCAGGAAGTAGCTGCGCAGGCGGCTGACCGGCGCGAGCAGGCTGTTGTTGCTCTGCACGGCCATCACCGTCCAACCGGTGTGCGTGGAGTGTTTGAAGGCGACCACCTGATCCTCGCCGTCAAGCTTCTGCGTCAGCATGTTGGGTGAGGTGGCAGTCTGCACTGCGGCATAATAGGCGGCGCCTTGTGCGGCCGCCGGCGGGTACACTGGCGTCCCGGTGGGATCGAAAATAAGCACCTTGATGTCTGTTGTTCCCGCAAGCTGACGTTTTATTACGTCTTCGACCTGGGCATATGGCACCTGGATTTCGATGGCGCTGTCTTTGATCCCGCCCCAGTGTGCGCCAAAGGTACGGCAGAGCGAGATAACCGGCCGGTGCTGATAGCCGAAATCGTCGCGGTGGGGAGGCACAATCAGTTTTGCGCCGTCGCGCTGGACACATGCGGGCAGCCAGGGAATGCCGGCGACGGCTGCCGGCGGCTGCTTGGTAATCACCCCCGTGCTGCCCACCCCAGCAAACTCCCCGCTGAGCCGGAACATATTAATTTGAAACGGTGGAAACTGCGGGCCGCCAATCGAGTAGACCAGGGTGTCAAACCGGTGTCTATTCTGAACGCTGTCACTCGTAGTTTCGAACATGTCGGAGTAGAACAGTTCCAGCAGTTCTTGCGAGAACAGCAGCTTGCCGGACAGCTCATTTGCATCCTGGAGGATAGTATCGGTCTGAAAGGCGATGCTCTCCACCTGGGCGAGCATGAAGTCAGTGGCAGTTTGGGTCAGTGCGCGGGCGACATAGGAGTAGGAGATGAGTGCGAACACCACGATGAGCGCTAGCACCACCAGAAAGAAGGAGGCGAAAAGTCTGCGCTGGATGCTTCCACGCCTTGGCATGTTGTCGCTCCATGGTGCGATAGGGCGGGCAGGGCGGGCAGGGCCAATCGCTCGTCGTGACAGTGCCATGATATCACGTCGCACGGCTGGCCGGAAGGCCTGCAAACGACTTTGTCCACGCCACGAGGCCCATTCTGTCCATTTGCAACTGAACAAATCGTTGCTACCATGGATGTGTTCCGATCCCATCCGACAACTCTATCATTTCCAGGAGGAACTACCATGAACAGGGTTGCTGCCTATGTTTTGGCCGCTTTGCTCGTCACCGCCATGCTGGCAGGCTGCACCGTGCCGGCGGCCCCACCTGCCGCCGCGCCTGCGTCTGGGGAGGCGTCCTCCCAAGGGGAGGCGTCCTCCCAAGGCGAGGCGGCTCCCCAGGGGGATGTGACGCTCACGGTCGCGTCGTCCGCTAACTGGACAAAGGACATCGACAAGTCGCTCGCCGAGCAGTTCACGGAGGAGACAGGCATCAAGGTCGAGTTCCAGCTCACGCCCGACGACCAATACTCCAATGTGCTCAAGGCGAAGCTCTCCACCGGCGAGGGGCCTGACGTGTTTCTCACTCCCTCTGGCGTAGGCATGAACGAGTTCTTGCCCGCCAAGAATTTCCTGCCTTTAAACGATGAACCGTGGGTGGCGCGCGCCGAGCCGTGGGCCATTGCCGGCACCACCTCCGATGGCAACATCGTGGCCATGAATCTGTGGTCGGCGGACGGCTGGGGGCTGCTGTACGATCCCGCCAAGTTCGAGAAGGCGGGCATTACCAGTGTGCCCAAGACGTATGACGAGCTCCTGGATGCATGTGACAAGCTTTTGGCCGCCGGCATTACGCCGATCCACGAGTTCGGCAGCGCAGTCTGGCACCAGCCGCTGTGGCTGAACGCCGTCACCGGCGTAGCCAAGAACACCGACCCGGACTACCTGGCCAAGTTGAACGCCAACGAGTTGAAGCTGGCGGACATCCCCGAATATGAGCTCGCGCTGCAGCAGCAAAAGGAGCTTGCCGACAAGGGCTGTTTCGGCAAGGACTTCATGGCCGCGACCTGGGAGGGCAGCCAGGAGGCGATGGCCTCGGGCAACTACGCCATGATCCTGGCCTACAGCACCTACCAGAACGAAGTCAAGGCTGCCTATCCCGACACCAACGCCGACCAATGGGAGATGTTCCCCCTACCGCTGGCCGGCAACGACCAGTTTGCCATGTCGGCGGGCGGCATCGTGCACGCCATCAACAAGAACTCCAAGAACATCGATGCGGCAAAGTCGTATCTCGACTTCCGTGCCCGGGCGGACAACGCCAAGGCCTTCTATGCGGCTCGCCCTGACCTCGGCGCAACGTCGTTGAAGGATGTTCCCGGTGCTACCACGCTTGCCTATGACACGGTGATGAAGAATTCGGCGGGCGGGTCCACGCCTGACCTGCAGGGCGCGATGCAGTTCTTCGACATCACCACGGTCGGCAAGTACGTCCAGGAGCTCTACCTGGGCAGCAAGACGCCGATGGAGGTGCTGCAGGCGTTCGACAGCGACCGCCAGAAGATGTTTGAAGTTGTCGGCCAGTAGGCGTTCGCTTTATCATCGCCGTAACTTCCTGCTAGATGAGCCATCAACAGGCGGGCAGCGGCTGCCCGCCTGTTGATGGCATACAACAGTCCACAGCGCAGCAGCGACACACGAGGCAAATCAGATGGACCATCGCCAGCGCATCCTTGCCGCCATTGCTCACCAGGTGGTGGACAGGGTGCCCACGGACATGTGGGCTACGGCCGAGGTGCAGGAGCACCTGTTCGATCATTTTGGCATTGAGACAGGCCGCGGCGACGTGGACGGCCTTTCCCTGACGTCGGCGGGAAGCATCTCCCTGCTCGGCGGCGCCTTGACCCGCGACGTGAGCGCGATCCTTGAACTGTGGGAACGGCTGGAGATCGACGGCATTCTGATGGTGATGCCGCCCTACAGGGGGCCGGCATTGGCAACCGAGGGACCCATCAGCTACAACGAGTGGGGCATGGGGTCGCGGCGGCAGAGCTATAATGGCGGCGTCTACAACGAGCAGATCATTTATCCGCTGGCCGCGGCCGAAACCATCGCCGACCTTGAGGCCTACCGCTGGCCGGATCCGGATTGGTATGACTACGGCGCGCTGCCGGCACTGGCCGCCCGCTGCCGCGGCCGGGCCATCTGCTGCGGCTACACGGCGCCGTTCTATTACCACAACATGCTGCGCGGGCTGGAGGAGTCGCTGGTGGATCCCCTCCTGCGCCCGGAGTTTACCCACGATCTGGTCGAGCGCATTTCGGACTTCTTCACGGAGTTCCATCGCCGCTGCTTTGCTGCCCTGCAGGGTGCGGCCGACATGACCCAAGTAACCGACGACTTTGGTTCCCAACGCAGCCTGCTGATCAGCCCGCACGTGTTCGACGCCTTCTACCGGGCGCCGCTCCAGCGTGCGATCGACCTCGCCAAGGAGCACGGCCTGCTCGTATTCCACCACGACGACGGCGACATGCGCCCGCTGCTGCCCTGCCTGGTGGAGATGGGCATCGACATCCTGAACCCCATCCAGTGGCGCTGCGGCGGCTGGGATCTCGTGACGCTCAAGGCCCAGGTTGGCCAGCGCGTGTGCTTTCACGGCGGAGTCGACAATCAGCATACGCTCCCGTGGGGCCAACCGGCCGACGTGCGTGCCGAGGTGGAGCATCTCATCCGGACGTTGGCGAGCGACGGCAGCGGGTTTATCCTGGGTCCGTGCCATAATCTCCAGGCGATCACGCCAATAGAGAATATCATCGCGATGTATGAAGCTGCCCATGAATACGGCAGCGTTTGAGTGCACACGCTGCGTGCTGTGAGAGGTGAGTGTTTTGAAAACTGGCAGAATGTTTTCCGGCGTCTACACGGGCTGGTTCCTGGCGCCGGCCGTGGCCCTTTATACAATCCTGTTTGTCGTGCCGGTCGTCATGGGGTTGGCCTATTCGCTGACCAACTGGAATTCGATGAGCGATACGGTCAAGTTCGTCGGGCTGGCCAACTTCCAGGAGATATTCACGCCTAACAGCCCCTATCTGAAAAGCCTGTATATCACCATCGTGTTCACGCTTTTCACGATCGTCAGCAAGGGCGGCATCGGCCTGGCGCTGGCGCTGCTCGTGAACGCAAAGATACGCAGCAAGAACGCGCTGCGCGGCGTCTACTTTCTGCCGCAGACGCTTTCGCCGCTGATTATCGGCATCGTGTTCGTCTCAGTCCTCAGTCCGGGGGGCATCGTCAACTCGTCTCTGCGCACGCTCGGGCTCGACAGCCTGACACGCAACTGGCTGGTCGACCCCAGCTGGGTGCTCGCTTCCGCCATCGGCGTCGAAGCCTGGCGCATGATCGGCTGGAACATGGTGATCCTGCTGGCAGGCTTGCAGACGATTCCCCTCGACTATTACGAAGCCGCTGCGCTGGACGGCGCCTCCTACTGGATGCAGCAGATCAAGATCACACTGCCGCTGCTCATACCGGCGCTGACCATCACGACGGTGCTCAACACGATTCACGGTCTCAAGACCTTCGACCTTATCTTTGCCTTGACGGGGGGTGGCCCCGGCAGCCTGACCGAGGTGCTCAACATTGCCGTCTTCCACGAGTTCTCAATCGGGCGTTACGGCATGGCAACCGCACTGGGCGTCGTGGTGTTTGCCATCACGGCCGCCATCGCGCTGTTGATCAAGAACGCCATGCTGCGCAATGTGACGGAGGCGTGACGTGAGCCGCCGCAACCACAACTCGCTGCTGCTGACCGCGGCGGCTTGGCTGCTGACGCTGCCGATCGTGATCCCGCTGCTGATCGTCCTCTTTGCCTCGCTCAAGACGACGCCAGAGGCGGCGACCATGAATCTCACGTTGCCGGCGTCAGCACAGTGGAGCAACTACGCCGAGGCTATCGAGCGCGGCGGGCTGGTGCGTGCGTTTCTCAACAGCCTGCTGCTGGCATCGGTTTCGGCGACGATCTGTGTCCTGGTTTCCTCGATGGCGGCGTTCGTCCTGGCTAGAAACCCAACCCGGCTCAACAACGCGGTCTTCGACTACATCTTCCTCGGCTTGATCGCACCGCTCAACTACATCACGACGATCAGGGTGTTCCAGGTGCTGGGCATCATGAACTCCTACCTGGGCGTCATCCTGCTCTACATTGCCTTGGGCATCCCGTTCGCCGTCTTTGCGTTTTACGGCTATACGCACTCCATTCCCAGGGAGCTCGACGAAGCCGCCGTCATCGACGGCAGCAGCCCGTGGCAGCTTTTCTCGCAAGTCATTTTCCCGCTGCTGAAACCCGTCACCATCACGGTGCTGGTGCTCAACTTCATGGGCGCGTGGAACGACTTCATCTCGCCGCTCTACCTGCTCAACCGGCAGAGCACCTGGCCAATGGTGATGTCGGTGTACAACTTCTTCGGCATGCACTTCAACGAATGGAACATGATCAGCGCAGTCATCCTGTTGAGCACCCTGCCGGTGCTGGTGCTCTATTTGTTGGGGCAGAAATACATCGTCTCGGGGCTGACCTCCGGCGCAGTAAAACAGTAAGGCGCGACGGGCGCAAATCAAAACGATATGATACGCATTCTTTCGCAGTTCACATTGGGTGACATGGTCGCCGCCACCATCGCCGATGACCGCAACACCGGCCTGCTGCTCACGCCTGCCGATATGTTCGATCAGGTGGACTGGGACAAGCAGTATGCCGTCGATGCGCATGGTACAGGCAAAGGTGCTCGGCGATGGTTACGCCGGCGGCATCTCCAATGGTTTGACCCTGCGCAACGGCGAGACCGTGGCCAGGCTGCGCTATGTCGACCAGCGCGTCGAAACGCGCTCTGACCGCACGACCATCTCGACCAGCTTTGCCGCGGCCGACGGGCAGCGGGCGAGCCACCAGCTTATCTTCCACCGGGGTACCAGCGCCCTGGTCTCCCGCGTCACCTACGCCAACGACGGCCCTGGCCCCATCAGCCTGGAGATGCTCGCCAGCTTCTCCTTTGGTGGCCTCACACCTTTTGCCAAGGGTGACACGCCGCAAACCCTACGGACGCACCGGCTGCGCGCACGCTGGAGCAGCGAGGGCAGGCTGGAGAGTCTGCCGGTCGAAGATCTGATGCTCATCCCCTCGTGGGCGCGCTACGACCAGTACAGCGAGAAGTTTGGGCAGACCGGTTCCAAACCTCTCAACCGTTATGTCCCCTTTGCCGCCGTGGAGGACACGCAGCAGCAGCGTCTTCTGGGGGGTGCAGCTCTGCGCCCCTGCGTCCTGGCAGATCGAGCTCTACAACAAGGACGACGCGCTGTGCATGTCGGGCGGGCTGGCGGATTACGATTTCGGCCACTGGCTCAAAGTGCTGCAGCCGGGCGAAAGCTTCACCACGCCGGACGCCTACCTGACCGTCTGCAGGGGCGACCTGGAGATGGTATGCCACCGGCTCACCGGAATGCAAGAGCTCCAATTGCAGAACCTGCCCGCCGGCGAAGAGGAACTGCCCATCCAGTTCAACGAGTGGGCGACCACATGGGGAACGCCCACGCATGCAGGCATGGTGGAACTGGCCGAGAGTATTAAGGTCAGGGGCATCAAATACCTCATCATCGATGCTGGTTGGTACAAGAAGCCAGGGATCTCCTGGGACAACAGTGCGGGCGACTGGGAGGTCAGCGCCGAACTGTTTCCCGGTGGGCTGAAGCAGACGGCCGATGGTATCCGGGCGGCAGGCATGGTGCCCGGCATCTGGTTCGAGTACGAGGCTGCCTGCCACGATTCCGCTGCATTTCGAGACGCGGAGCACCTGCTCACGCGCATGGGCCGGCCGCTCACCTCCGGCGTGCGGCGCTTCTGGGATTTTCGGCAGGAGTGGGTGCGCGAGCATCTGGCGCGCAAGATGATCGACCTGCTGCGGGAGTGCGGCTTTGGCTATCTCAAGATCGACTACAACGAGACCATCGGCGTCGGCTGCGACGGTGCGGAGTCGCTGGGTGAAGGCTTGCGAGCACAGATCGAGGCGGTGCAGGCGTTTATGGCGCGCATCCGCCGGGATCTGCCCGACCTGGTGATTGAGAACTGCAGCTCGGGCGGCCAGCGCAATGAGCCGTCCATGATGGCGCTGTGCAGCGTCGCCAGCTTTTCGGACACGCATGAATGTGTGCAAATCCCGATCATCGCCGCCAACATGCACAGAATAATCCTGCCGCGCCAGAACCTGGTGTGGGCGGTGTTGCGACCGCAGGACGATGCCAGGCGGCTCTACTACTCGCTGGCGGCGACGCTGCTGGGGCGCATGTGTCTTTCGGGCGACATCACACGCCTGCCCGAGTCGAGCCAGCGCATTGTGGACGAAGCAATCGCCTTCTATCGCCTGGCCGTGCCGGTCATCAAGCAGGGGTTCAGCCGCCGCTACGGGCCTGCAGTGGCCAACTATGCGTACCCGCAGGGATGGCAGGCGGTGGTCAGAACGAATGCCGGCTACGCGCTGGTCGTGGTACACACGTTCGGCGGCGAACTGCCGCCGCGCATCGAACTGCCCGTGCCGGCTGGGTACCAGCTTGCCGCGTTGCTAACCAACGGCGCTGCGCCACAAGTGCGCGGAGCCACGCTTGAACATACTCCCACCGGGAACTTTGAAGGCGCAGCCTACCTGCTGCGCGCTCCCGCAACCAGCGCCCACAGCGTCGAATCAGACCAAAAACGGAAAAGATGACGATGGTGCAAGAAAGCATGACCCCCAAAGAGCGCTGGCTTGCCGTATTGCAGCGCCAGACTCCCGACCGCGTGCCGATGGACTACTGGGGCACGGACGAAACGATGGACATTCTCATGCGCCCAGGTCGTGCTGCACGGCGACGTGGACAACCAGTACACGCTCGCCTTTGGCAGTGTGGACGAGGTACGCGCCGAAGTCCGGGAGAATCTCGCCGTATTGGGCAGGGGTGGTGGCTATATCCTGGCGCCGTGCCATAATATTCAGCCGATCAGCCCGCCGGAAAATATTGTGGCCATATTCAAAACGTGCTATGCCGAGGGCTGGCAGTAGAGTAAGCAGCAACACAGTAACGTATGGGGCAACGAGCGAAAGGAACACAAACCATGTCAGATACGCTGCGCGACCGGCCGCTTGTTAGCAATGGGTACTCCCTATCGATGGCGCCTGACCATTTGGGCATGCTCATGCCGAGCGATCCCAATGCTCCTATGGGGGAACTGCGCACCCAGTATGCCGAGCAAGGCTACCTTTGGCTGAGAGGCATTCTGGACCGCAGCGAGGTGCTTGAGTTCCGACGGCTGGGGGCGCCGGCTTGAGGCAGAGTTCTCACTCAAGAACGCCAACCTGCCGCCGGAAGAGCGGATCAGCGCCTACAACAAGAACATGACGGACTCTGGCTGGCTGACCAAGGATCTGCCGAGCTTGGCCGAACGCATGAAAGGACGCTGGCTCATGGCCGACTACGCTGCCGGCGACATGGTCGTACACAGCCCCTACATGATCCATGCATCGACCGCCAACGAAGACGCCGGCAACCGCATGCGTCTCTCTACGGATATCCGCTACCAGTTGGTCAGAGACGAAATCGACCCGCGCTGGGGCAACCACTGGTCGCCCGACGATGGCGTCTAGTGGACCTTCCATAGACTCAGCCCTGCTCCAGAGGCTGGCTCATCAGCTTTGCTATTTCGTGCGGGTGCTGGGATTCTCCACGCGGACAGCTGAAATCTTGTATTCGGGAATCTTGGCGTACGGATCCAACGTGGAGTCCTGTGTCAACAGGTTGGCCGCCGACTCCTTCCAGTGGAAGGAGAGAAAGACAACCCCGGGCGGGACGTTCGTGCTAAGGCGCGCCTGGGTGCGTACCTGGCCTCGGCGGCTGCGGATCACGACGGGGCCGCCGTCGCGCAGGTTAGCGGCAGCGGCGTCGGCGGGGTTGAGTTCGGCGTAACCGCGCGGTTCGCGCCAGTCGAGCCCCTCGCTGCGCCGCGTCATGGTGCCCGTGTGATAGTGATAGAGAATGCGCCCGGTGCTCAAGATTAACGGGTATTCGGCATCGGCCTGCTCGGCCGGAAGCCTCGCCTGGATGGCGTGGAACTTGCCCAGGCCGCGCGTGAACTTCTCCAGATGCAGGATCGGCGTGCCGGGATGCTCGGACGTGGGGCAGGGCCACGTCAGGCCTTTGCCCGCCAGCCGCGCATAGCTCATACCACTGTAACTGGGTGTGACCTGCGCCAGTTCATCCATCACCTCCGACTGAGAGGAGTAAGACCAGCGGACGCCTCCTGGCGGCAGGTGCTTCTTGCGCTTTTCGGCAACGCTTTGCGCCAGCTGCGAGAGGATCACCCAATCCGGCCGCGCCTCGCCCGGTGGGGACACCACCGGCTGCAAAAGCTGGACGCGGCGCTCGGTATTGGTAATGCTACCGTCCTTTTCCAATGAGGCGGTGGCCGGCAGCACCACGTGCGCCAGTTGCGCCGATTCACTGAGGAAGATATCCTGCACCACCAGGAAATCTAGCGAGCGCAGGCCTTCCTCCACATGGGTGAGATTGGGGTCGGACAGCATGGGATTTTCACCCATGATGTACATGGTGCGCAGGCGCCTTGTTACCGCCGCCTGCATCATCTCCACGACGGTCAAACCCGGCTCGCCCGGCAGGTCGTCGAGTCCCCACGCGCGCGCCACAGCCTTGCGCTTGGCCGCGTCGGTCACGGGCTGATAGGCGGGAAGCACGTTGGGCAGGCCGCCCATATCGCACGCACCCTGGACGTTGGACTGCCCGCGCAGGGGGTTCACGCCGGTATACGGCCGGCCGATCTGGCCGCTGAGCAGCGCCAGGTTGGCGAGGCACAACACCAGTTCCGTGCCGTTGCTGCGCTGGGTGATGCCCATGGCGTACAAAATGGTCGAGTTGCCGCGGCCTTGGGGCGCGCCGGGCGCAGCCTGCTCCTCAGCCCGCTGTCCCAACGCATAGAGATACGCCGCCAGCTCGATCTTTTCCGCCGGCACGCCCGATTGTAGCGCAGCGACCTCCGGCGTGTATTCCTTTAGACCGGCCGCAAAGGCGTCGTACCCTTCCGTGCGCGCCGCAATGAAAGCCTGGTCGGCCCAGCCCTCGCGCTGAATCACATGCGCCATGGCTAGGAACACATAGACGTCCGTCCCCGGCGCCGGCTGCAGCCACAGCGTGGCGTGGTCGACCATGGGCACCCGCCGCGGGTCGATCACCACAAGGCTGGCGCCGCTCTTGACGGCACGTACGACCTCATAGCTAAGAACTGGGTGCGACTCGGCGGTGTTGGAGCCGGTGATCAAAACGCAGTCGGCGTGGCGGATGTCCTGTATGGGGTTGGTCATGGCGCCGCTGCCAAACGCCATGCCTAAGCCGGTGACCGAACTGGAATGGCAAAGGCGAGCACAGTGGTCCACATTGTTGGTGCCAATCCCCGCGCGCATGAATTTCTGAAATAGGTAGTTCTCCTCGTTGGTGCAGCGGGCGGAGGTTAAACCGGCCACGGCATCCGCCCCATGCTCGGCGATCGTGCGCGCCAGGCGCGTCGCCACGATGTCCAGCGCGATCTCCCAAGAGACCGGCACAAAATAGTCGCGCCCCTGCGCCTTGAGCGGCGAGGTGTCCGGCAGCTTCCAAGGTTCGGATGCCAGGCCCAGTTCGTAGGCCAGGTCCTTGCGCACGAGTGGCTGGGTCAAGCGTTCGGGACTGGCAAGAAAGTCCCATCCGGAACGGCCCTTGACGCAGAGGAATTCGCCGTTGACCGGCGCCTCGGGATAGCCGCGAGCGTAGACGATGCGTTCATCCTTGACCTCAAACTCGAGGCTGCAGCCAACGCCGCAGTAGCCGCAGATCGTGCGCCGCGGGGTAAAATCGACCACACGGCCCCGACCGATGAGCGGCTTGGGCAGCAGCGCAGCCGTCGGGCACACCTGCACACAACTGCCGCAAAAGACACAGGAGGAATCCACCATGAGCCCGTCAAAGGGCGTGGCGATGTGACTCTCAAACCCACGGCCGGCGTAGTCGATGGCGCTCATGCCGACGACCTCGTCGCAGACGCGCACGCACTTGCCGCAGAGGATGCAGTACTGGTGGTCGCGCACAAAGAACGGGTTGTCGTCCTGGTACAGCGTGCGCGACAGCTCGATATTAAAGCTGGTTTCGGGGATGCCGTATTCGCCCGCGTACCTCTGCAGGTCGCAGGCCCCATCCTTGGCGCAGGTGGCACAGTCCAGCGGATGCTCGGACACGAAGAGTTCGAGAACGTCGCGGCGCAGCTTTGTGAGCTGCTCGCTGTGCGTACGCACCACCAGGTTGTCCTCGCAGGCCAGCCCGCACGAAGGAGCAGGGTTGGGGCGTCCTTCGATCTCGACCAGACAAAGGCGGCAGCCGCCCGCAGGCTTCAGCGCCGGATGATAGCACAGACGGGGAATGTCGATGCCGTTGGCCAACGCCGTCTCCAGCACGGTAGCGCCCGGTGCATAGGTCACGCTGCGGCCATCTAGCGTAATGTTACTCATACTCGGTTCTCGCAATCTTTCACGCCAGCACGCAACTGCCGGCAGGACAGCGTTTGTCTTCCACGTGGGCGCGATACTCTTCGGCGAAATAACGCATCGTCGTCTGCACCGGGTTGGGTGCCGTCTGGCCCAGCCCGCACAGCGAGGCTTTGCGCACGGTATCGCACAGGCTCGTGAGCCGGTCGAGGTCATCGTGCGTGCCGCGCCCCTGGGTAATGGCGGTTAGCATTTGCAGCAGCCGGCGCGTCCCAACCCGGCAGGGAACGCACTTGCCGCATGATTCATCTTGGGTGAAGTTCAGGAAGTAGCGGGCAATGTCCACCATGCAGGTGTCCTCGTCGACCACGATCATGCCGCCCGAGCCCATGATGGCGCCCGTGGCGCGCAGATCTTCGTAGTCGATACGCGTGTCGAGCAGGTCGGCGGGAATACAGCCACCCGAGGGGCCGCCCAACTGAACAGCCTTAAAGGCGCGGCCGTCGCGGCAGCCGCCGCCGACGTCGTAGATCATCTCACGCAGACTCATGCCGATCGGGATCTCGACCAGACCTGCGTTCTGGATAGCGCCCGCCAAGGCAAACGCCTTGGTGCCGCCACTGCGCGCCGTGCCCATGCGGGCAAACCAGTCCGGCCCATTGAGCAAGATGCTGGGCACGCTGGCGTAGGTTTCCACGTTGTTGATGTTGGTAGGATGCCCCCAGAGGCCGTGTACGGAGGGATAAGGCGGGCGCATCGTGGGCATACCCCGGTAGCCCTCGATGGAGTGCATCAAGGCAGTCTCTTCGCCGCAGACAAAGGCGCCGGCGCCCTCCTTGACGACAAATTCGAAGTCCAGGCCACTGCCCAGAATATTCCTGCCCACGAGCCCGGCCGCCTCCGCCTGCGATATCGCCTCGTGCAAGGCCTTGACGGCCAGCGGATATTCGGCACGGATATAGATGTAGCCCTTGCTGGCGCCGATGGCCCAGGCGGCAATCAACATGCCTTCGAGGACGCGGTGCGGATCGCCCTCGATCATGGTGCGGTCCATAAAGGCGCCGGGGTCCCCTTCGTCGGCGTTGCAGATCAGATACTTGGGTCCCACAGCCTGTTGGCGCCCGATGTCCCACTTCTGGCCGGTCGGGAAACCTGCCCCGCCGCGGCCGCGCAGGTGGGAATCCTTGAGCGCCTGAATGATGGCAGTGGGTTCCATTTTGAGCGCCAGGCGCAGGGCCTGGTAGCCATCGTGCGCGAGGTAGTCGGTTAACGAATGGGGATCAATGACCCCGCAAAGTTGCGTCGTGACCTTTACCTGGCGCCCCAAAAAGGTGTAGTCAGTCCGATCTTGGCGGCGGCTGACAACCAACTTATCTGCCCAGCTTGCCAGTGCCGGGCGCGGCTCAGAACCCCAATGTGTGGCCAGCAGATCCGGAACTACGGCTGGCGTGACCGGACCATAGAGCACCGAAGCGCCGTCGTGGATCACCTCGACGAGGGGCTCGCGATGGCAGGCGCCCACGCAGCCTGTGCGCAGGAGCTTAATCGGCAGGCCATGACGGTTGATCTGTTCGTCGAGGGCAACGTAAACGGCTTGCGCCCCGGCCGCAAGGCCGCAGGTAGACATCCCAACACGGATCACGCTGTTCATGCGCTTTTCAACCGTTCTCCATGGCTGGTTCCCCGTTTGCCGCGTTCTCGCCGTCCAACGCCAGCAGCGCTGCCCAGGCGGCAGGCGCCGTCATGCGGCCGTGCGTCTCGTCGTTGACGACCACTACCGGGGCCAGGCTGCAGGCGCCCATGCAGGCAACTGTCTGCAGCGTAAAGCGACCGTCGGCGGTCGTTTCGTCCACGTCGATGCCCAGCTGCTCGCGCAAGTATTGCAGGATGACAGCAGAGTGGTTGACGTGGCAGGCCGTGCCCCGGCAGACCCGGATTTGGTACTTACCGGGCGGGTCAAACAAGAACAGGTTGTAGAAGGTCGCCACGCCAAAGACGCGCGCCAGGGGAAAACCCAAGATGCGCGCCACGTAGCGCAGCTGGTCGGCGCCCAGGTAGCCGTAGTGGCGCTGGACCTCCTCGAGCGCCGTGATCAGGGCGTCCCGTTCGCCCTGATGGCGTTGGAGGATCGCCGCAAGTTCGGCGGGCGGCGCTTCGACAATGGGATCGCCGCGATAAACATGTTTGCGCAGGTTCTGAGTGTCAGGAGGTGCGGTTGGAGACGGCATGGATGCCTTTCTGGATAAACCTTTTACGGGTAACTCCGGGCGATCCTGGGCACTCTTGGGCTATTCTGGGCGGACAAAATGCTATTCAATCAGGCCATGTTCGCGGGCATAAGTAACAGCCTCCAAGCGGCTGTGGACGCCCAGCTTGTGCAGAATGCGCTGGATATGGTTGCGCACCGTGGACCTGTCGATGACCAGCTGGTTGGCAATACTGTCGGTGTCGGCGCCGTGGGCAAGCAGGCGCAGGACCTGCACCTCGCGCTCGGTCAAGCCTATGTCGGTACGCCTGTCTTCAACGGCCAGCGGTTCCGGGCCTTCCAGTCGCAGCTGGCGCACCCACCCGGATACATCCTTGGCAAAAGTCTCGGCCCGTTTCTTTGCCTCGATCTCGCGGAAAAGATGGATTACGACATCCGGCTCCTGGCTGTCGTCGCTGATAGGCACGGCAATGATGCTCACATTGATCCAAAGGGGATAGCCGCTCGCCGTACGCACCTGGACATCAAAACTGGGCACCAATTCGCCGCGGCGCCCGGCGGTATAGGGCAGGCAGCCGCGGCGGCAGACCGCGCAGCCGCCGTCCGTATGGCCGCCCATCACTGCAAAACAGTTCATGCCGACAACTTCCTGGGCTCTGAATCCCAGCAGCTTCTCGGCCGCCTTGTTCCACGCCGCGATCCGTTGGTCTTGGTCGACCACATAGGCGCCGTCGGCAGAGCGTTCGAGTAGGTCGCGCAGGAATTCCGGTCGCGCCATTACAGACACCTCAACTGCTGCGGCCTTGCGGCCGGAGATAGACGGGGGAACGCTTGTGCGGTTTCACGTGACGAGCCACCTCGTCCTGCAGCAGGTGGCCCGAAACGTGCATGAGCGTGTCGCTGTAGTCGGGATCGATCGCCATGCTCGCCAGGCACGGATAATGGTGATGGCGCATCCCGGTCACCGACTCCGCATATTCGACGCCTACACCGGGCAGGCCTAGCGCCACGGAATCGACGCAGCCGCACGGGCTGTCGCGCACCACCGTGACCCCAGCAATGGCGGCATCCGCCGTGAAGGTCATCGCCAGTTCGGGCCGTCCAAAGTGCTGGGCAAACTGCGCCACCAGGGGCACGTCATAGGCGGTCGTGTTGCGGTGAAGGCCACACGTCGTTGCCGTCAGCGAACAAAAGGGCTTGGGGAAAACGGCGGCAACCCCCATATCGGCGAGCCAACGTGCCAACTGGTTCATCAGGCCAGGAGGCAGCCAGGCCACATTGTCCACCGGCACAATCGCTGCCTTGGCTCCGCACAGGCGCGCCAGGTCAGGCAGCAGTTCGGCCACACCGGGGTGTTCGCCAAGCGAGATAAGCAGGTCGGCAGTCGGCAGGTGGGCGGGCACAAATTCCTCAGGATAATCAATGACCGGCGGCAGCACGCGCGGTGCCTGCCAGCTATCTACGGTCCAGGCAGGGTTGCCCCCTTGCTGGATGTTGGCAGTGATGCGTTGACCGTAGACTCCCTGCACAATTGTCAAAATGCGCATGGATCACCTCCACGTCAATACAGGCAAGCAGCCGATTTCAGTTGGTCCGGCGGGATGGGAGCAAAATTCTTCTCCATTATACCCAAATTCGACTACAGGAAAAGCCCTCAATATCGGCGTAGCACAATCGAGCATGCTGCGAATCGCTAAAAAGCGAAGCCGGGCTCTGTCATGGAACCCGGCTTCGTACTGCTCTACTTCAGAACCGATGCCGAAAACAGCGTCAAATCGCTGCTACCTGATCACGGCACGTAGCCATTGCCGCTGAACTTCAGCATCACACTGACCGGCGCCCTGTTGGCAACGTGGGTACCCTGCACCACAACGTAATAGGTTGCAGAGCCAGGCAGTACGCCAGACCACGAAAGCTGGCTTCGCAGATCCTCGTTTTTGGTACCCTGGCCGGTGCAAACATACTTGCCGGTGTCCTTCCACTCGCGCACACCTTCAGAGGTCATGACACAGAAGCCGGCGCCGCCGTCCTTAGCGTTCGCGTACATCTCGATCAGCATGGGATCGACCTTGGCATGGTTCACATGGCAAGTCGCGCTGCAGTCCTTCACGCAGTCCCTACCGACCTCGTGACCTTCCTGTGGCCGGCACTTATGTGCGCAGTCGTCCGCGCACTTCTGGTCGGGAAGGAAGTCGTACTGGAATGCATACCACGTATCCTGGAAGGGCTTGACCTCAATCCACTCGCCCGTCGGCTTCAAAGGGGTATCCGGGCCAGTCCCCGCAGCGTCAACACCAAACGCGATCGCAAACGTCAACAAGCTAAGCAACACCAGCGCAACCAGCGCCACTCCCCAGTTCATCACGCGGTTTTGCATATGAGGCCTCCTTGCCTACATCACCACGCAAAACGCACGCCTCCCTGCGAGGGCTTCATGCAAACTACCGCCTGGCCAGTCCGGCAGGATGCACACATCCCTCGCCGGCGTATGGGAACTCGGTGTTCCACTTCCAATTATAGCACTTTTTCTAGAAGGTGTACCCCTGAATCCGAAAAAACCCGGCAGGAATTCTCAACATTTGCCAGCCCATACTTGCCTCATCCACGAAGTGGCCGCTAGAGTGCCGATGTCGGCGCGGCGGTGCGATCCACCTGCTGGGCAATGGCACGGGCCAAGTCTACAAACTCGGGCACGGCATCAAAGACGGCCATGCCAGCGCGATCGGCTTCGCTGACGCGGTCGTCGATCGGGAAATGGCCAGCCACGGGTAGATCGGCGCAGTAGGTTTGGATGAACTGCAGGTCGTCGGCATCCTTGACTTTGTTGCCCACGAGCAGAAAGCGCGTGACGCCAATATCAGTGGCCAGCTTGTGGATGCGCAGCGCCGTGTCCAGGCTGCGGCGCACGGGCTCCACTACGATCACAAAGGCGTCGACGGCGCCGGCTGTCCCCCGGCCGAGATGCTCGATGCCCGCTTCCATGTCGAGGATCACAACCTCGTTGCGGGCGACGAGCAGGTGGGTGACGAGGTTGCGCAGCAGCGCGCTCTCGGGGCAGATACAGCCGCTGCCGCCTTGCTTGATCGTGCCCAGCTGCAGCAGCCGCACGCCCCTATGCTCAGCGCTTAAGGTATCGGGAATATCGTCGACGCGCGGGTTGAGCCGGAAATAGCCACCCACCGTGCCCGGCTTGGCGCCCGTGCGCTCGAGGATCAACTCCTCCATCTGCGCAATGGGCACAATCTGGTCCGCCAGGCCGCGCGGGAAGCCCAATGCATAGGCCAGGCTGGCGGCGGGATCGGCGTCGATGGCGAGCACGGTGCGCCCTTGCTCAACATAGACATGGGCCAATAATGCCGCCAAGGTCGTCTTGCCTACGCCGCCCTTGCCGGTGATGGCTATTTTCGGCATCGTCTTCTCTCCCCCAAGCGCTGCTCTATTCCATGATTGCGTGGCGGCCGTTGCTCGGTTTTACTTCCGGCAGCGGCAGTTGGGCTTCGGCCACCAGGCGAGGCACGACCTCTTCCCAGTGCACGGCCATGATGTGCATGCCGTGGATGCCCGGCGTACGCTTCAGCCGCTCGATTACCTCGAGGGCGATGGCCACGCCCGTCTCCTGCTGCGCCTCTTTGTCGTCGCCCGCGGCATCCATGCGCTCGAGCACTGCGGGCGGCACAAACACGCCCGGCACGTTGTCGGCCATGAAATGCGCCGCCTGGGCGCTCTTCAGCGGCACGAGTCCGGCCAGGATGTAGGCTTTACCCAGCAAGTTGCGCTTGTCCAGCGCCTCCAGCCACTCGCAGAAATGGTCGCAGCCAAAGATCGGTTGGGTCTGGATAAACTGGGCGCCGGCATTGATCTTTTTCTCGGCACGAATCGCCTCATACTTGGGCGGAGCGCCGAATGGCGAGGCGGCGGCGCCGAGGAAGAACTGCGGCCGCTGCTTGATCTCGCGGCCATCAAGATACTTGCCTTCGTCACGCATGCGCCGCAGCATCCACAGCACCTGCACCGCATCCATGTCGGACTGGTCCGGCTTGCCCACGGGCGAGGGACCAAAGCGCTGGTGATCGCCGCTGAGGCAGAGGATGTTGCGAATGCCAAGCCCGGCCGCCCCCATGGCGTCGGACTCAAGTGCCACCCGGCTGCGGTCGCGCGCCTGGAGCTGCATCACCGGCTCCAACCCCAGGTCCAGGCAGAGCTTGCTGGAGGCGATGCTGCTCATGCGTGCCGAGGCCGAGGCGTTGTCGGTGAAGTTGGCGGCCGTCACCTTGCCCTTGAGCAAAGCGACCTTCTTTTCAAGCAGCTTGGTCGACACCGTCAGGGGCGGGGCGATTTCGGCCGTCGTGACAAAGGCGCCTGAACGCAGCTCTCTTTCTAACTCGGACACGGGCTCGGTGTAAGTGGGAGCGTGGTATTCGGCGTCGCCCTGCCACCAGTCCGGTTGGCGCAGGTCATAGAAGAAGTCGTCCCACTCCTGCTGGAACTTGTCGCGGTCGGTGATCAGCTCGATGGGATGGGGGCCGGCAGCGCGTTCGCGCCAGAACTTAAGCATGTCGAGCCAGGTTTCATGGCCCACGCGGTTGCCGTCCAGGGGTGCGTTGACTTCCAACAGGCGATCCAACCGGTCCAGGCGTTCGGCGCGTTCGTAAATCTTGTACCACGTGCACGGCCGGGAGGGATCAACGCAGCAGTGCTCGGGCGAAGCGCCGCCGCACAAGCCGTTGCGCAGCCCCATCGGGCAGGTCATGGGGCAGACAAAGGCAGTCTCCTGCAGAATGCAGTTGCCGCACATCCGGCAGCCAAAGAGTCCCCCTTTCACGGCGCGTTCAAACGCCGTAAACATCCGCACTCCCCAGCCATCGCGCTGGAGTGGATAGTAGGCAGGCTGATAACGGCGTGGGGAGAAAACAGGCATGGTTCACCTCCAACCAAATCTGGCGAGCGATATTGTGTGACCCATCAAAGCCGCAAATACGAATCCGTGTAGATCACCTTGTTGAGCAGGACCTGGGCAGTTTTATAGATCTCCGCCTGCGCCGGGTCAGCCATATCCACGTCGTCGGATTCCAACTCGCCCATTTCGAGCGTGCGGTCATAAAGCGTGAGATATAGGTTGCCGAGCGCTGTGGAAGCATCGCGCTCCTCGACGATGCGGATGGCTTCCTTCAACTCCTCGTCAAACGGATCGGCGATCACCATGTCCACGCCGGCGGCCATCAGCATGACCATATACACCCGGTTAAGCAACGGGCGCATCTCACGCGGCACCGCGTTGGAGACGTTGGAAAGGCCCACGCTTACCATCGGCGCCGGGTCCCAGGCGAACTTGAGCGTACGCACGGCTTCGATACATTCCGGGCAGTATTCCTGGCAGCCGGAAACGGTAAGCACCAGCGGGTCGATGATCAAGTTTTCGACGCCCACGCCCGACTCGATCGCCCGCGGGATCAGCTTTTCCAATGCAATCTCGACCCGCTCGTCGGCCTTGACCGGGATCATCCCACTGCCCATGGTCAAGGCGATGAGCTTGGCCCCATATTGAGCGGCTACGGCGGGCACCTTCTCCAGCCGCTCGGGCTCGGCCGAGGTGGAGTTGATGATGGCGCGGCCGCGCGGCAGCTGCTGCAAACCGGCTTCGATGGCGGCCAGGTTCGTCGTGTCAAGCGAAAAGACGACACCGGGCGCGCCGGCGCACACCTGCTCCAGCAGCCACCGGATAATTTCGGGGCCATCTTTCTTGCGCGGGCCGATATTCAGATCCAGCGCCTGGGCGCCGGCTTGGACCTGCCGCCGGGCCAGGTCAGTAAAAAACGGACCGTTGAACTCGGCCAGCGCTTCCTTGACGCGCGGCGAAATGATGTGGATGTTCTCGCCGATAATGTACATGGACAGGCCTCCTTAACGGCTCACAGGGACTTCCAATGTCCGCCGTGCCAGATCGCACACGGACCGGTAAATGACAGAAGAATCAGGCAGCTCAAACAGCGGCTTGCCTTCGGCGTCCAAGGTCGTGACGAGGGGATCGCTGGGAATCACGGCGGCCAGTGGCAGCTTGACGTCGTCGATGGCCGCCCGCAGCGCGAGTGACAGCTCGCCCGGCACGCGGTTGACGACCAGCAGGGCTTGCTTAATATTGATATCAAGTTCGTGGCGCAAGTCGGCGATGCGCCCGGCCGCAACAACGCCGCGCACGGTGGGATCGGTGACCACAATCAGTGCATCCACGTCGCGCGTGGTGCGGCGGCTGAGATGTTCCATGCCCGCCTCGTTGTCGATGACCACGTAGTCATAGCTATGCCCGCGGCGGTCGACAATATCGCGCAGGATATGATTCACGGCGCAGTAGCAGCCGGGGCCTTCGGGCCGTCCCATAGCCAGCAAGTCCACGAATCTCCCCTCGACCATGGCATATTCAATTTCATAGTCGAGGTAATCGAACTTGCTCATACCCGGACGACCGGCGATCGAGCCGTCAAACTTGTTCACTTGATCGAGCATCCCCTCGCGGATGTCACCGATTGTCTGTCCCAGGGGCAGGCCCAACGCCAGGTTGAGATTGGCGCTCGGATCGGCGTCGATGGCCAAGATGCTGCCCGCGTGCGACGCGATCAGGTACTTGATCAGCATGGCGGCGATGGTGGTCTTGCCGGTGCCTCCCTTGCCCGCCAGGGCGATGGTCGTAGTCATCTAACACACTCCTCAATCGGTGCTCCTCACCAGTCACGAACTGCCACGAACGGCCACGAACTACCAGGTCGATCGCGGTTTACGCGGCCAGTTGCAGGAGATGCTGTACCAGGTGGCTGCCGACAAAGGCGAGGCCATCGATCGGCAAATAATGGCTACACGCCTCGTCAAACAACACCTGGGCGTCGGCAGGAAACTCCTCGTCGCCGCGCCAGTACACGACTGCCAGCCTGATCCTCGGCAGCACCTGGAAGGCGTAGCCACAGTCGCCCACTTCAATAACCGTGCCGCCCGCCAACTCCGCGACCCGGGCAAAAGCCGCCATGTCATCGCCCAGTGATCGCACCAGCACCGCCCCCGTGTAACCCTGAAACGCCTGGTGATAGAGCCAACCGTTCGGCAGCTCGCGAAACGCAATCCATGTGCCGGCAGGCGGCGAACCGTCGGCCAGGGACAGGTAGTACAAAAACAGGCCTTGGATGCTGGCAGGGCACGGTTCGCCGCCGCCGCCAGGAAAAACCGTCAATTCGGGCCATGTAATGCGATAGTCCGTACCGAGCCAGATGAGCCGCAGCACGCTAGCCTCGGGATCCCAGTCAGCACCTGCCAGCAGGGCCAGTTGCTGTGGCTGCCGCGCCAGCAGCATACTGCGCAGACCTGCCAAAACTGGTTCAAAGCTGGCATTCCAACCAGCGCGGCCGCGCGGCTTGGCCAGGTGGGGATCGCGTTCAAATACGGTTGGCTGGCTCATAAGCTGCGCCGTTCACCTTTTCTGATCCACCGTTCTCAAAGCGGTTCTCAACCGCCGCTTGCACGGAAGGGAAACGCATGATCTCCGTGTGGGGCAGGAAGAGAGCAGACATGAAATTGTCGTAGAACGCGTTATCCGCCGACAGCTCCAGGTAGGTCATCTTGGCGGCGGCCGCCGTAATCTGCCGCCGCGCCGCACGGCTGAGCAGCGCCATGTAAGCGCCCTTGATGGACGTGTTGCCCAGGAACTGAAAGCGATCCCAAGCTAAGTCGGGCAGCAAACCGATCTGGATGGCCTTCTCGATGTTGAGATATTGGCCAAAGGCGCCGCCGATCAGCACCTGCTCCACCTCGGCCGGATCGACGCCGACGCTGGCGCACAGCACGGTGTAGCCGGCATAGATGGCGGCCTTGGCGCGCAGCAGGTTGTCGACGTCGACCTTGGTCAGCACGATGTCGCGCCCGCCGGCCGTCTCGGCGGCCCAGGCCACAACATATTCGGCACCGTGTTCGCCCTCACGCACGCGCGGGGTCATTAGCGAGCGGTTGAGGTTGCCGGCCCGATCGATCACGCCGGTGATAAACAGCTCAGCGACTAGGGAAATCAGGCCCGAACCGCAGATGCCCGCCGGAGAGCCGCTGCCGATGACACGGTAGGTCGGCTCGTAGGTCGTGCTGTTGATCCACACTTCCTCGATGGCGCCGGTCGTAGCGCGCATGCCATGTTCAACCCCGGCGCCCTCAAACGCCGGGCCGGCCGAGCAGGCGCATGCCAGCATCCAGTCGCGATTGCCCAGCACCATCTCTCCGTTAGTGCCCACGTCGAGGAACAGCGTGAGTGCCGTCGCGTCCAACAGCCCGGAGCTGACGACGCCGGCACTGATATCAGAACCGACATAGCTGGCGACCCCGCTCAAACAGTCCACTGCGGCTTGCGGATGAATCCTGAGGCCCAAGTCGGCCGCCTGCACGATGGGCGGCTGATTGACGGTGGTGACGAAAGGCGACAGCCGGATGGATTGCGGCTGGAGGCCGAGGAACAGGTGAATCATGGTGCTGTTGCCGGCCACGGTCGCCTTGTAGATTTCACCGATCTGCACGCGGGCGCGCTGCGCTGCCTGTTCGAGGAGCCGGTTGAAGGTCTGCAAGACAAGGTCTTGTAGTTCGGCCAGCCCATCGTTTTTGCCGGCATAGATAATGCGCGAGATCACGTCTTCGCCGCGCGTCACCTGTCCGTTGTAGTCGACGGCGCGGCTCACCACTTCGCCGGTTACCAAGTTGACGAGGTAGACGACATTGCTGGTGGTGCCGATATCGAGGGCCACGCCGAACAAGCGCTCATGGCAGTCACCGGGCAAGACGTCGAGAATGCGGGCGGGGCCGGAAGGCTGCGACGAGGTGTCCATATCCAGGATCACCGTGACCTTCCAATTAGCTGCACGCAGGACACCGCCCAGCTTGCGCAGGATGGGTAGCCCCGCAGTGGCCGAGTCCACCCGGCCACTGCGGCGAAGGGTGGTCTGCAACCGCGACCAGTCATCCGTCTGATCGTCCAGGCATGGCGGGTCCAGCTCCAGATAGACGCCTAGCAGTGATTGATCCACTGCAGGGTTGTAAGCCAGAGGGATGTAATTATCGGCAGCGGTGCGGTCAGTCGTCAGGCGGCGCTCGATCTTTGCCTGGGGCAGCAGCCGCACGCGGGCGTTGCCTTCGATCACAGTTTGGCAGGCCAGCGCATAACCTTGCTCCAGGTCAGCTGCGGCCAGGCGCAGCGTAGAACGCCGCCGCACCTGGCCCTCCTCGACGACCACCGCGCAGCGACCGCAGCGGCCCTGCCCGCCGCAGGGCACATTCAGGTCCAGTCCAGCAAGCTGGGCCGCCTCGAGCACCAGTGTGCCGACCGGCACCTGCACGGCCGTCATATTCGGCTCAAATCTGACGACACACGTGGTCACGCCTGCGATCCTTCCCGAAGCACTTCGCTACATCCGTCGCGCCAGCGGCAGCAGCTGGTGCGCAGCTACTTGGCGACCACCTTTAAGAACCCAGGCAGGTCGACCGCCTCGCGCGGGCCAACCAGGATCTCCCAACCAGGCAACTCCTCCTCTAACTCACCGGAGAGCACGGCGACCTGGCCGGGGATCACAAGCCGGCGATGGGAGATCTTGTCGGCCACCCCGGTGCTCTTGACCCCCTTGGCGATGGTGGCAGCGTCGAACTTGCCCGCCGCCCAGGCCGTGAGCACGCTCATGCCTTCGGCGTCGGCCACGAGCAGCCAGCCGGGCAGCCCGGAGCTGTCCACTTCGTTGGCCACACTGAAGTAGGTGATGGAGAAGTTGGTCGTCACCATCAACGGCGCGCCGGGGGTGGGATTATTGATCTCATAGAGGCCGGGCTGCACCTGGATTGGCTTTTGCGGGTCTGTAAAGACATTCTGGCGCAGCACCAGCAGCGGATAGGCCAGGGCCGGCGTAAAGTGATCCAGCACGACGAATCCGCCGTACTTGGCGATCTGCTGTCCCGCCAGCGCCGCTTCGTCGCTGGGATCTTCCACTCCTTCGGCCGGGAATGCCATCAGCGGGAAGCCCAAGTCACGCACGCCACCCTTGAGGGCCAGCCGGCGCAGCTGCGTCATGGCCGCCAACGAGCGGCAGAAACCGCGCTGCTCGAGATCCAGCACGAGGTCTTGGACGCCGGCCGCCTGGACCTGTTTCGACAGCTCCACCAACTCGTCCAGGCTCCGCGCAGCCACGGCCAGTGGCAGCCGGTAGCGGCGCGCCAGCGCGGCCATCTCCTGCCAATTGTTGGCGTCGGCGGCGTACAGCAGCGGCGCCGCGTCGCCTGCCCCAGCCAGCCCGGCTTCAAGCGCGGCTGGGCTGCGGCTCATCAGGACCAAGGCACCGTGATTGACGCCGCGCACGGCCTCTACGGCACGGCGGAACGCCGCCGGATCGCCGCTTTCACTGGCCACAGCCATGCCATCAAACGCCAGGTCGAGACCGACGTAATCCACCTTGTACTCTTCCACTGCCGCAGCAAGCGCCGTCACGTCGTCGAGCGGATCCGTATCGCGCACGCGCACGAAGAGGCCGGGCGCATGATAGAAGGTCTTCTCGTGACGGAAGAGCACCGTCTCGTTGCCGACTGCCAGCTTGGAGCCGTTGCGGGTTACGGTGACCAACCGGACCGGCGGCGCGGCCGCGGCCTCCAATTGGCCCTTGGCCTGCTCGCTCACGTAGGGGCAGGCGGCCAATTCGGCCTGCTTGGCGGCCAGTTTCATGGCAAATGCCATGCAGGTGGGAAAGCCACACTCCTTGCAGTTGGTCTGGGGCAGCAGCTTGTAGATCTGCAATCCTGTCAGCGCCATGATGATGCTCCTTCTAAGGCCCCTTCACTCTGGGTTTGCGTCATGAGCGCCCCGACGGCACGCTGGACGCGACGTAGTGATTCGGGATGGCGCAGCACGACGATATCCGCGCCTGACTGAATCAGTGTCATGGCGGTAAGCGTCTCCCAGTGCAGCGCCCGCTCACACCAATCGCCCCAAGTCTCAGGCACTCCTGCACCGACCTTTGCCTCCTTGGTCTTCCAGGCTTCCTCGCCGGGGCTGACGAGCATAGGCTGCTGTGTCATACTGTCGCCCTGCAGGGCCGCGATGCGCAGGCGCTCCATAACAGAGTAGCCGTATTCGATGCCGTAGCCCAAGGCGCCGGTCGATGGGTCCATCAGCACCCGATCCAGGCTCAAGCCCATGTCGCGGATGAGGATGATGAGCTGCTTGGCGAGGTTGACATCCATGGGTGTGCGCGAGTTGACCAAGTGACCGTGGGCCAACGCGGCGGCCACGATAGTGCGGTAATTCTTGTCTTCGCAGACGCCGAGGACCAGCCGTTCGCCCTCGCCTTCTTCGGCCGCGGCGACGATCAGCTCGTTGTCCTTTTCGGCCTGGCCCGGGCCAAAGACCAGGAGAGGCAGCCCGGTAGCCCTCAGCACCTGGCGCAGGATCGCACGGGCGTCGGCGGCCGAATCTTCGAGGCTGAATGTCAGCGTGATCAACCCGGCGCCGGCCGTTTCCGCCGCCTTGGCCCAGGCAGCCGGATCATTGACGACCGGGCCCCAGGTGTCCAGCAGCAGCGGCGACCAATCTGCCGGGCGCCGGCTCTTGATTTCCAGCGCAGCCGTGGGCGGATGCGGAATGCTGCCTTCGAAATGGAGAAACGGCAGGGTCGTCTCGCCGCCCACCGTTACCGTGTGCGTGCGTGTGCCACCTTGAGCCGTCGTAGCCCCCAAGGTGACCGCGCGAACTGCTCCACTCCATTTTTCGATCGGAATTTGTACAGGCATTGGTACTGCTCCTTCTTTGCATCAAGAAGAACGTAACGGTATGGGGGCACAGACGCGGCTAAAAGATGGGGGGCAGGCTGAGAGCCGGGTGATTCTTTTCCTCAAGGTAAGCCAGCAGTTCCTCGACGGTCGTGGCGACACGCTCGTCAGCGATCTTGTCGATCAGGTCCGGATCTCCTTCGCGGGCGGCAACCTCACGCAGTTCTCGGTTCATCGACTCCTTGAGGAAGCTGGACATCCAGACCACGCGCATGAAGCCGCCATCGGCCTTGATAAACTTGGGGCTCAGCATGTAATACTTGCCGACACCCATGATGCCGGGCGTCTGCAAGCCGCCGCCGGCCAGGCCCGCCAGGGTGGAGAAGGTCATGCCGGCGGGGGTCATGCTGGGATCCTCGCGGCTGACGACCATGACTCCATTGGCCTCGGGGATGACCATGGCGATACACTCGAAGCAGCCGCACGCCGTCATCGGGTTTTCGATGATAGAGTAGATGGCCACCTCTTGCACTTGCTGGTGCGACGCCTGCTGCAAAAAGTCGTTGGTGCCGATCCAGTAACCCTTGAAATCGTCTAGCAGCCGCCCCTTTTGGATCGGCTGGTTGGGACCGGTCGGGTTGATCTGATTGGAGGCCTTGCAGTCCAGCCAGTTGTACGCCCCGCAGAGACCCAGGCGCTCGGGCGTAACCAGGCAGACGTGGTTGGGAGCAAATGACTGGCACAGCGTGCAGCTGTAGAACTCGGTCACCGCTTCGTCAGTCAGGTCTGCCAGGCGGCGATTGCGCTCGTCGTAGGCCTGGCGTGCAGTGTCCAGCCACTTCTCGACCTTGGTCTGGTCGGTGTAGAGGACCACCTGCACCTTGTCCACGATGGCGCCAAAATCACCGTGCAGGCGGGCATGCAGGATTTTGCCGAAATGCTCCAGGCGGAAGCCCTTGTCGGCCGCCGTCTGGCTGATGCGAATCCAGGCGATGTCACGCTGGCCGATGTGCTGGACACCGCTGGCAGCGTTGAGGAAGTAGTGAATCTGGCGCTCCAACACTGGTTCGAAGTCCTTCTGCATTTTGCGGCCGGCCACCTCGACCACGATGCCCAAGTCCATCGCACCGCCTGTGGGCACTTCGTCGAAGTTGGGCCCCACGACAGTCACCTTACCGTCGTCGACCTGGTCGAGGTCCACCATGCGCAGGTATTCGAAGGCACGCGAGTATTTGCCGCCAAACTCCACGCGCATGTCCTGCTTGCGCACACGCTCGCCTTCAAAGGCCGAACCATAGGGCACCGGCACGGGCACCTCGGCGACGCGCACCTTCACCCCGCGCACCTCGATCGCCTTCTGGACCAGCTTTTCGGCGCGTTCCAGGTCGGTCACCCCATCGATCTCGTTAAAGGGCAGCGAAACAACATGCTCGTAAGTGGTGACGCCGGTGGGTAGAATTTCGGGGATGATGGTGTCGGCGATGACCGGGAAGCCAAAGTTGATGGCGCCGGCGGCGGTAGCGTATTTCAGATCGTCGACCTCGCCCAAGGCCAGCACAAAAGCGTAGACGCGGTTCTTGTTGTAAAGTAGGATGTCGCGCGTCTGCCCGCCCTTTAAGCCGCCGAAGGTCAGCGCGCTGCGTACGGCAAAGCCGAGGGCGTAGACGGCGCTGATCGTGTCGGTGCCAAAGGGCACGATATAGGTGTCATAGCCCATCTCGACCCCTTCCTCCTGCAGCTGGTGAATAATGCTGCGGCCGTTGACGTTGCCGCTGAGGAAGGTGAGAATGTTGCGGCGCTGCAGCTCGCGCACGATCTTGACGGCCACGGCGTTGGACTTGGCACAGCCCACGATGGCGGCAAAGCCCGGCATGCGGCCGTCGACCAACTGGATGCCCCACGAGCGCAGCTGGATGTCGTCGATGGGACCATTCAGGTGACCGTTGTGGCCATTGCCCTGGCTGTTGGCAGCCATATCGGGGCTGGTGAAGCTGGTGCCGGCCAGGTTGAGCCCGGAGAAGGGCTGCGGCTCCTGGCCGTAAATGAAGCGGACCGCCTCGATAGTCTCCTCGGCGAGCAGCGTGGCCATGCCCGCATCCAGGGTCTCGCCCAGGTAGGGCGTCCAACGCCAGGCAGTGGGCGCGGGGTGCAGCAGCGCCTTGGCCTGATCGAGCACGGGCACCAGGTCACCCAGCGTGTTGACCTCGCGGCCGGTCATACCCAGGATCAACGGCAGATGATAGGCGGTGTTTGGAAAGGCAGCAGGAGCCGCAGGCCCCCTGTCGGCCAACGCCTGGCGCAGGATCTCCTCGGCTTCGTGTACGATGCTGTGTGCTCCCCGTATGGCGCGGGTCGCAATGTATCGGCTCATAGCTCTCCCCCTTGATCCTGTTAGTCTGCTGCTTGGGCTGCTGCAAACGCCGATGGCGCCACGCCGTAGAGCGCATCGGCCTGTTGCTCGAGTGGAAGTGCAGCTAGCTCTTGGATACGCCAATCGCCGCTGCGACCCCATTTCTCCGGATTGTAGGCCGGCAGCTTGAGCGCAGCGCGCTTCTTGTCGATGTGTTCCAGCGTGCGGCGCACGATCTCGCGTGGTTCGGCCACGAACTCGATCTTGCCACCCACCTTCTTTTCCCAGACTTCGCTGAGAATGCGCGTCACCTCTGCGCTGCCGTCTACAGGGTTGTGCACACCCATGATGACGTAGACGCCGGAAGCGGCGGCATAGGTGGCGATCGCCATGGCTTTCTCGCTCATCCACTCGGGCGCCAGGCCTACGGCAGGGATATCGCTGATGTCGTCGCCGAGACCGCCCTCGGTAGCCATCTGGCTCAACACTGTGAGGATGCGGGTGTTGTCCACGCAGGAGCCCATGTGCAGCACCGGCGGAATGCCCACGGCTTCACACACCTCGCGCAGCCCTGGCCCCGCGTATTCCATAGCGGCCTCGCCCAAGAGGAAGCCGCACTTGGCGCTGGCCAATGCGCCGCAGCCGGTTTCCACCACCAGCACATCGTTGGCCAACAGCTCGCGCACGACCTGGTTGTGAAGACCGTCCTGCTGCACGCGCGGGTTGTTGCAGCCGACGTTGGCGGCCACGCCGCGGATGCGCCCGGAAGCAACGGCATCGTTGAGGGGCCGCAGCGAAGCCCGGAACGAGCCGCCCAACATGTAGTTGATGTACTCGTGCGAGAAACCGGGCACCACGTCGGACACCACATTGGGGATCTGCACTGCCTTGCGGTTGGGGTAGTTGTCGATGGCACGGCGCACAATGGTGCGGGCGATCTCGAGGGCGTTGTGCTCGTCAAAGGGAATATGGACGGCACCTTGGATCTTGACCTTGGGCGACGTCGTGATCACCTCGGTGTGGAAATTGCCGGCCAGGTTGGGCAGCGCCTGCATAATGCACTGCACATCAACCACCATGGCCTCCACGGCGCCGGTCAAGATGGCCAGTTCCTGGTGCAGGAAGTTGCCGGCCGAGGGAATGCCCTGCCGCATCAACGTCTCGTTGGAGGTGCAGCAGATGCCGGCCATATTGATGCCCTTGGCGCCTTTGCTCTTTGCATAGGCGACCAGTTCGGGATCGTTGAGGGCCGTCACCAGCATCTCCGATAGCGTGGGTTCGTGGCCGTGGATGACAATATTCACCTCGTCGTCCTTGAGTACACCCAGGTTGACCTGGGAGACAAGCGGGCTAGGGGTGCCAAACAGGACGTCTGAAATATCCGTGGCAAGCATGGAGCCGCCCCAGCCATCCGACAGGGCACAGCGCATAGCCTGGTCAAGGATGTGCTCGGCGTCCTGGTCATCGCCCATGTGGGTGCGGTGCAGCACCTCCACCACCTCGCGATCGATGCCGCGTGGGGCGAGGTCCAGTTCCTTCCACAGCTCATAGCGCTTACGGGGCGCGCGGCGCAGAAAGGCAAGCTCGCCTTTCTGCTGCCCGAATTCTGCAATCGCCCTGTCGGCGACCTCGTTGGCGATATCCAGGCTCGAACGTCCCTCTGTCTTAATGTCCAGGTGCTCCGCCACCATCCTGAGCTTGAACGGATCGCGGATTTTGAAGCCCTTTGCCTCGCCCTTGGCCACGGCCTTGAGCGTGAATGCCAGATCGCGGCCATGGTCCGAGTGGGCGGCGCTGCCGGCAGCCACATGCCGGGCAAAGACGCGGGCACCAATGGTTTCCAAGGTGGCGCCGCAGACGCCCACCTGGCCATCCTTGGTGATGCGGCAGGGCCCCATCAGGCACATCGAGCAGCACATGCCACGGCTGCCGATAGGGCAAGCTGCCATACTCTCGGCGCGCGTGAATGCCGTGCTGAGGCCCATCGTTTCGGCTCTGTGCAGCAGCTCGATGGCGGCAGGATCGGCGCTGAACTGTTCGGGGGTTCTTGCTTCTTTTTTCGTCATGATCGCTCCTTATGGGGATGGCCGTTCACGTCTTGGCGCCAACAGAATAGGTTTCGGTCATGCGCAGGCCCAACTCGGCCCAGGCGGGATCCTTGTGGTGGGGCGAGGGTATGCTCGCCTCCACGTTCTCGCGCGTTGGGTAGCCGGCATTGGCCAGGTGCGCCGTAATCTCGGCCGGCTCGGTGAGGGCCGGATCGTATTTGATCTGCACCTTGTGTTGGGCAGCACTCGCCCAAACCTTGCCAACGCCTGGGAGCTGGGCCAGTGCCCTGATGGACAGCGCTCGTGTGGTGATCGCCGTACAACCTGGGGATTTCCAGCGTTATCGTATCCACTCCCTCTTCCTCCTTCGTCAACATGCAGACAAGCTGGACTACACTCTCCTTGACATAGCGTCTGTGCCCGCCTAGCGTACGGACACAGGCAAGTCTGCCTTCATCCGCCCAGCGGGTTACCGTGCTGGGGGCCACGCGAAAAATGGCAGCCACTTCGGCACGCGACAAATAATCGACAGGTTCCGGTGCGACTGGTTCCAGTGTGGCGTGTGCTCTATGACCCATTGGACCTCCTGGCATGATCGTTTCAGGAGCTTTGAGCGTTTTGAGCGTTTTGGAGCTTGTGACCAGTATGCCGAAATAGTAGAGGGTGCGAAAGATGCAAATGCAATAGCCGTATGATGCAAGTGCACTATTTCTCCCGCACTTGCGCAAACGGCCATTTGCGCGATCGCTTAGAATTTGCAATAATTCTACTTTCTAAGTATTTCAAACCGTGGTATAAACGATAGTCAATGAACTCTTTACGCACGCTCTTTCCATTTGTCAGGCCCTACCGGCGCAAGTCACTGATCGCCTTGTTCTTGCTGACGTCGCTGGTGTTTATGGATCTTTCCATCCCGCGCTTGATCCAGCGGCTGATCGACGAAGGCATCAACAAACAAGACGGCGCCGTGGTGCTGCGGACTTCTGTGATCATGCTCCTCATCTCGGCCGTCAGCACCGTCTTTGCTATCGGCAACAACTATTTCTCGGTGCAGGTAGGTGAAGGTGTAGCGCGCGATATGCGCGAGGCGCTGTTTCTCAAGATCCAGTCGTTCTCCTACGGCAACCTGGATCGCTTCACGACCGGTAAACTGCTGGTGCGGCTGACCAGCGATGCCGGCGCGGTGCAGCGACTGGTACAGATCTCGCTGCGTATCGGTACGCGCGCTCCGCTGCTGATGATGGCAGCCTGATCCTGATGTTTGCAACCGACGTGCACCTGGCGCTGACGATTCTGCCGCTGCTAGTCCTGACGTCCATCGTTATCGTCATCTTCAGCTTCCAGATGGAGCCCCGCTATCGCATCGTGCAGCAGAAGCTCGACGCACTCAACACGGTGCTGCAGGAAAACATCGCCGGCGCACGCCTGGTCAAGGCCTTTGTGCGCGGCCAACATGAGGAAGGCCGCTTCGGTGTGGCCAACGAGGAATTCTCCGACCGCACGATCCAGGTGACGCAATATATGTCGGTGATGGGGCCGATGCTGAGCATCTTCGTCAACATAGGGATGGTGATGGTCATTTACGTAGGCGGCTTGCAGGCAATCCAGGGCAACCTGACCGACGGTCAGATCGTGGCCTTCACCAACTACCTGATGACGACCATGGGACCACTGCTGATGATGACCATGCTTTCTAACGTGTGGGCGGCCGGCCTGGCTTCGACCCAACGTATCGAGGGCGTGTTGGATACGGAACCCGACGTGCAAGATGCGGCACAACCGCAGCCACTGCCCACACACTTGTTCGGCCGGGTCGAGTTCGAACATGTCTCCTTTGCCTACGCCCCGAGCGAAGCAGAGGGCATTGCCGGCGAAGAGGAAGCCGCGCCGGAGACTGTGCTGGAAGACATCAATGTCGTAATCGAGCCCGGCACACGCGTTGCCATTTTAGGGGCCACGGGCGCCGGCAAGAGTTCGCTGGTCAACCTGATCCCGCGCTTCTACGACGTGGCCAGCGGGCGCATCCTGATCGACGGCATTGACGTACGTGAACTGGATCAAGGCGAACTGCGCCGCTACATTTCGATCGTACCGCAGGAGGCGATCCTCTTCTCGGGCAACGTGCGCGACAACATCCGCTACGGCCACCCACAGGCCAGCGACGACGAAGTCGTGGCAGCAGCCAAGGCAGCGCAGGCGCACGACTTTGTGATGCGCCTGCCGCAGCAGTACGAAACGCACGTCGAGGAGCGCGGGGTGAACCTGTCGGGCGGGCAGAAGCAGCGCCTCTCAATTGCCCGCGCCCTGCTGGTGCGGCCGCGCATCCTGATCCTCGACGACAGCACGAGTGCGGTGGATGTAGAAACCGAAACCCGCATCCAGAAGGCGCTGGACGAATGGATGGCCGGGCACACGACGATTATGGTAGCGCAGCGCATCAGCACGGTGTTGACGGCCGACAAGATTCTGGTCCTCGACCGCGGCCGCCTGGCCGCCGAAGGCTCGCACGCCGAGTTGATGGCAAGCAGCCCCATCTATCGCGAGATCTATGACTCACAGCTGGGCAACGGCCTCACGTTGGATGCCCCTGTATCCAAAACGCCCATACCAGCGGCACCGGCGCCGGCCGGCTTGACCGGTCTGGCTAGTCTAAATGAGGGGAGTCGCTAACCATGGCCGACAATACTCCCCGCTCCCCAGCCACGGATGCCCGCGCCAGCATGCAGCAGCGCCGTCCGGCGGGAGTAGGCAAAATCGAAAAAGCGCACAACCCGCGCCGGGCCCTGGTGCGGCTGACGCTCTATCTCAAGCCCTACTGGCTGGCCCTGGCACTGGTGCTCGTGCTCGTCGTCAACTATTCGGTGTTCGGGCTGATGGGTCCCTACCTGATGGGCGTGGCCATCGACCGCTTTATCAACGGCAAAGACCCAGTCGGCCTGGCCTATGTATCGATTGCCATGCTGGTCGTCTACCTACTCAACAACCTGTTCCAGGCGGCAGCCAACTGGGTAATGGCCATTATCTCGCAGCGCTCGCTGCAGCAACTGCGGCATGACCTGTTTGGCCATCTACAGCGGCTGCCGCTGCGCTATTTCGACAACAACCCGGCGGGACTGATGAGCCGGCTGACCAACGACATCGACGCCATCAACCAGGCCGTGTCACAGAATGTGATCTCGCTGGTGGCCAGCGTCCTCTCGCTCGTGGGCATCATCGCCGCT
>CAWIVN010000017.1:0-177593 GCA_963839515.1 uncultured Chloroflexia bacterium | reverse complement strand
ACGCATTCGACAAGTTTGGATTGGCACATGGTCAAGATCGGCTTTGATGAAGACCTGGCCGACATTGCCGGTGGCAATACCCAGAAAGAGGTTATTTTCAACCTATTGCGCTGGGCAGAGAGACAGGGCAAGCTGACCCAACTGCTGCAAGGTGCAGTTGATGAAGTTCCAGGCAACCCTAAACTCCGGCGTTTATCCAATCATTGCAGTAGTAGACACGACTGCTTCTGGGAAGTACCTTAGCCGCCTTGAAGTGTCCTGCAATCGCATTACAATCTGAAGAAGTATCTGTAGCAGCCATAAGTTGCTCTAGATAAACAGGTGAATGTAGCAGAGGTGGCAGAGTCATTTGGCGCACCAGAGTACACACCTCTCAATAACGAAATCCAAAATACGTGAAAGCAAAAACAAATGCCCGCCATCACAACCTTTGACAGCACCAAGGAGGCCCGTTTGACATGCTGCGCAGCATCGCCGAAGGCAAGACGCAGCTCCCCGACTTCCAGCGCGGGCCGGGTGTGGGACGACGATCACATCCGCAGCCTCCTGGCCAGCCTGTCGCTCGCCTACCCGGTTGGCACGGTGATGGTGCTCGAAACGGGCGGCGAAGGAGGTGAGGTTCAAGCCGCGGCCGGTCCAGGGTGTCTACACCAACGGGACCAAGCCAGACCGTCTAATCCTCGACGGCCAGCAGCGGCTGACGTCACTCTATCTTGCCACCTTCTACGGCAAGCCCGTAGACACGCAACATGCCCGCAAAAAGCTCATCAAGCGCTGGTACTACATCAAGATGGAGGCGGCCCTCAAGCCCGACGGCGACCGCGACGAGGCCATCGTTTCCCTGCCGGAGGACCGTCTGGTACGCAACTTCCGCAGTGATGTGCTCGAGGATTACTCCACCCGCGAGTTCGAGTACAAGCATGGCCTATTTCCCTTCGAATATATCTTCCACGCCAGCGACTGGCGAGCGGGCTTCGAGGCGTACTGGGATTGGGATCGTGAAAAGGTCAAGCTCTTTTCGCGCTTCGAGGCAGCGGTCATCAAGCGTTTTGAGCAGTACCAGATGCCACTGATTACGTTGCGCCGCCCCACACCCAAGGAGGCGGTCTGCCAAGTGTTCGAGAAAGTGAATACCGGCGGCGTGTCGCTCACCGTGTTTGAGTTGATGACCGCCACCTTTGCCGCCGACGACTACAACCTGCGCCAGGACTGGGAAGTGCGCCAGAAAAAACTAAAAGATTTCAAGGTGCTCAAGGAGATCCAGAGCGGCGAGTTGCTCCAGGCCATCGCCCTGCTCGCCACCTCCGCCCGCCGCGAGGTAAAGATCAGCGTGGGCGTGACGCTCGACAACGCGCCCGGCGTCGGCTGCAAGCGCAAAGATATCCTTTCTCTCACCCTGGCCGAGTACTGCCGGTGGGCGGACGCCGTCACGGAAGGCTTTATCCGTGTGGCCAAGCTGCTGCGCAGCCAGAAGATCTTTGCCGCCCGCGATCTTCCCTACGGCACCCAGTTGACGCCCCTGGCTGCCATCATGGCCATGTTGGGCAACCGCGCCGAGAACGATGGCGTGCGCTCGCGCCTGGTGCGCTGGTACTGGTGCGGTGTCTTTGGCGAGTTGTACGGCAGCTCTGTCGAGAGCCGCTTTGCCCGCGACTTGCCCGAAGTACTTGCCTGGCTCGACGGCGGCCTTGAGCCGACCACGATCCGCGACGCCAACTTCTTCCCCTCACGCCTTTTTACGCTCCGCACACGGAATAGTGCTGCCTACAAGGGTCTGCACGCCCTGCTGCTCGCGCGACGGCGCACTCGACTTCCGCTCCGGCGACCCGATTGAGTCGCAACTCTACTTCGACGAGAGCGTGGACATTCATCACATCTTCCCCAAGGACTGGTGCATCAAGCAGGGCATCGAGGTCAAGCGCTACGATTCGATCGTCAACAAGACGCCGCTCTCCGCCAAGACCAATCGCACTGTCGGCAACAAGGCTCCCAGCAGTTACTTGGCACTGCTGCAGCAGCAGGCCGGCATCGACGAGCCGCGCACTGGACGAGATCCTCGACTCCCACAACATCTATCCTCTTGCCGCACGGCTGGACGACTTCAACGAGTTCTTCCGCTGCCGTGAGTCCGAACTCCTGCGGCGGATAGAAAAGGCGATGGGCAAGCCAGTTGTTGGTGCGGCACAGGTGCAAGATGTCTTTGCTGAGGATGTCGAGGATGCAGAGCCGTAATTGAGGTGCGCCTTGATAGGAGTCGATAACCTATAACCAGATCCATTTGGTACCAACCTCGATAATAGAGGAGTACATTTCACGGAGTGAGAGTTGGCTAACAAGAGGAGACGTAAAAAGGCCGGCTTCTGCCGCATCGGCAACAAAGGCTAGCAGTCTGTCACGAGTACCGTGTTGATAGTAATTTTCCAACACTCGACATAGCACAAGAGCAAACGTTTCAGGTTGGAGATCGGTGTTCAATCCCCATGCCACCACCTGCGCTAAGTCTATCTGACGAAGCTTGTTGGTAGCAATTATGGAGATGGTGTCAACCACCGTCTGCGCTCCAACGTGTTGCGTGCCACCAGACCGTTGCGGTGACAGTACTGTTAATGCTCGTTCGTGGCTGCGGTTGGCCACAATTGTCATAACAAGGGAGAGAATTTTCATCAACACCTCACTTTGTATGCCAACCGCTGTGAGGTGAGGTATTAGGCTGGCTAACGCCGCTGCGCGACTGCGCTCATCATCGATCGCCAGTGCCGCTTTCAGTACCGCTTCCAGTGCTACGTGCTGCAGCTCTCCTGTGAGGTGAGGTACTAGGCTGGCTAACGCCGCTGCGCGACTGCGCTCATCATCGATCGCCAGTGCTGCTTCCAGTGCCGCTTCCAGTGCTACGTGCTGCAGCTCTCCTGTGAGTTGAGGTGCCAGGCTGGCTAACGCCGCTGCGCGACTGCGCTCATCATCGATCGCCAGTACCGCTTTCAGCGCATCTCGTAGCAGAGATCCTGTGAGTTGAGGTGCCAGGCTGGCTAACGCCGCTGCGCGACCGGCGCTCATCATCGATCGCCAGTGCCGCTTCCAGTGCTACGTGCTGCAGCTCTCCTGTGAGGTGAGGTGCCAGGCTGGCTAACGCCGCTGCGCGACTGCGCTCATCATCGATCGCCAGTGCCGCTTCCAGTGCTACGTGCTGCAGCTCTCCTGTGAGGTGAGGTGCCAGGCTGGCTAACGCCGCTGCGCGATGCGCTCATCATCGATCGCCAGTGCTGCTTCCAGTGCCGCTTCCAGTACCGCTTCCAGTGCTACGTGCTGCAGCTCTCCTGTGAGGTGAGGTATTAGGCTGGCTAACGCCGCTGCGCGATCTGCGCTCATCATCGATCGCCAGTGCTGCTTTCAGTACCGCTTCCAGTGCTACGTGCTGCAGCTCTCCTGTGAGGTGAGATGCCAGGCTGGCTAACGCCGCTGCGCGACTGCGCTCATCATCGATCGCCAGTGCCGCTTTCAGTGCTACGTGCTGCAGCTCTCCTGTGAGGTGAGGTGCCAGGCTGGCTAACGCCGCTGCGCGACTGCGCTCATCATCGATCGCCAGTGCTGCTTCCAGTGCAGCTTCCAGTGCTACGTGCTGCAGCTCTCCTGTGAGGTGAGGTATTAGGCTGGCTAACGCCGCTGCGCGACTGCGCTCATCATCGATCGCCAGTGCCGCTTTCAGTGCCGCTTCCAGTGCTACGTGCTGCAGCTCTCCTGTGAGGTGAGGTGCCAGGCTGGCTAACGCCGCTGCGCGACTGCGCTCATCATCGATCGCCAGTACCGCTTCCAGTGCAGCTTCCAGTGCTACGTGCTGCAGCTCTCCTGTGAGTTGAGGTGCCAGGCTGGCTAACGCCGCTGCGCGACTGCGCTCATCATCGATCGCCAGTACCGCTTTCAGCGCATCTCGTAGCAGAGATCCTGTGAGTTGAGGTGCCAGTTTATTCAATGCCTCTGCACGACTACACTTGTCTATTACTGCTAGTGACGCTTCAAGTGCATCTTGCAGCACTCGCTCTCGCAGTGATCCGGTGAGTAGATTCGCTAGGTCGGTAAGCACTGCTGCACGACTGCGCTCATCATCAATCCCCTTTGCTGCCACCAATGCATCTTGCAGCACTCGCTCTCGCAGTGATCCGGTGAGTAGATTCGCTAGGTCGGTAAGCACTGCTGCACGACTGCGCTCATCATCAATCCCCTTTGCTGCCACCAATGCATCTTGCAGCACTCGCTCTCGCAGTGATCCGGTGAGTAGATTCGCTAGGCCGGTAAGCACTGCTGCACGACTGCGCTCATCATCAATCCCCTTTGCTGCCACTAATGCACTTTGGAGTACCTGCTCTTGTAGACTACCCGCTAACTGGGCGAATAGGCTGGCCATTGCGCATGCGCGAATATAATCGTCTTCGACCGTCTGCGCCACTGCCAGCGCCTCTTGCAGCATCTGCTTCCGCAATGAACTCTGGAGTTGCGGTGCAAGGTTGGTAAGCGCTGCTACACGACTTCCCTTATCCTCTACGGCTTGCGCCGACACCAGCGCTTTGCGCAACACATTCGCACGCATTGCTCTGGTCGAATGTAGTGCAAGGTTTGTAAGTGCGCCTGTACGGAGGTGGTGGTCCCGAATTGATTCTGCAGCCGCCTGCGCAGCGTGTAGCACGCGATCCCGATATGGTCCTGTCAACCGTGATGCGATGTCCGTCAGCGCCTCTGCACGGCCGCGGTCATCCTTGATAAGCTGTGCCGCCGCAACGGCGTCGCGCAACACCTGCTCTCTTAATGGTCCCGTGAGGTTATTTGAAAGCTCGGCCAACATCTGTGCGGGCTATGCTCGTCAGTAATAGCCTGTATGGCTGCTAAAGCGTCTTTTTGAAACTGCGCCTCTAGTTCAGTGTCCTGAGGTTTGAGTTTGGCAGTCTGCACAAGGATTTCACATCGTTGAATAGGATCAGGAACATACTGGGCGATACTGTAGGCTTCATCAAATGACCAAACACCAGTCTTGACGGCCTGTACGACAAGTGCTGGCACATAGTTGGCTGCTAGCGACACGATTGATGTGCGAATCAGAGCAAAACGCACGACGTTGGCCAGAATCGGCGAGGGATCAGTCCTGGAGCGAATTGCCTCTACCAAGCACTGCTGCTGCAAGCGCCAGCACCGGTCAAGATCGGCCAGGTACCCGTCGTATCTGTTGCGGGTCTGCGCAAAGCGCAGATGCATCCACGATTGATCTGCAAAGAGCTCCACGAGCTCAGAAAGTACAGTGCGATCCGTCTTTGCCAAGTGTTCTAAGTGATACGTGAGGTGATCGCAAATATATCCATCATCAGACAGCGTACCCCAATCTCCAGATAACTCGCTGCGATAACTAGCAACGAGGGACCTGTGTGCTATGAGCAAGCTCTCTGATCGAAGTTCGTCAAGCATTATGTCGCGGATCAGATCATGTAGCGTCAGCAGAATTTCTCCGCCTATGGTAGGGGCCGGTGTGCGGCGCTGATCAGATACAGTCTGCTGTAACAATGCCCTATCAACTAGGTCGCTTAGTAACTCCTCGCTTTCATCATGGCTCAGGCCCGCCATCCCGTGCCACAGTTTCGCAATTGCTCCTGTGTGCAGTGGTTCATCTTCAGGAAACACAGCTAGTGCCACAAAAAGGTTGCGGTGCATACGCTGCAAGCTGTCCAAGCTTAGGCCTATAGTAAGCGACAGATTGTCATGAACTGCTTCCTGGCGCCTGCTCTTGAGCTTATTAGCACCAAAAGCGGCTAGCCATTTGTCCGCGGTCTGGCTGCGCAGTTGCGGCCCCGCTAACCTGATCGCCAACGGAAGGCGACCTAGCCGATCAACAATAATGCGTTTGTCAGTAGTGCTAATGAGGTCTTGTTCTGGGCCAATCCACAATTCGAGCAGTGCGGTTGCCTGCGCGTCAGCCATTAACGGAATCGGCTTTACCTCTGCCCCAAAATCTTCAACAATGGCAGCATCGTGGGTGGTTATGAGTAGCCGACTGTTAGGGGCCCCGGTGCAAAAGTAATCAAGATCTGCTTTTCGCCATACGTCATCCACGATCAGCAGGCAAGCACGATCACCTAGTATCTTTCCTAGCATATCCTTCAGCGATTCTGGCGTTGGCGCATTGGTACGCAAGAACCCGCCTAACGCAGCGATCCATTCGCGCAGGCGCGCTACTAGGTCAGGTGTTTGACCGAGGGTTGACCAGAGGATGCCATCAGGGAACGCTGCCTGCACGTCTGGATCATCGCATAAAGCGCGCGCTACGACGGTCTTGCCGATTCCACCCATGCCGTGCAATGCGTTCATTTTGACCACTCCAGTGAGCGCCAGAACTGGATCTCCTACAGCAGTGACGTCAGAGCGAGGTGCCAGTAGTGCTGCTTTGACCTCAGCTAGGAGTTCAGGACGGTGTACATAGTTAACAGGCAGACTCACGTGCTGATAGTAGTCTGCACGGTGCACCTCCACGTACTGCCACGGTACATCGAATTTCGACAAAACCTTGGCTAACACCCCGTAGCTTACCGACAGTGATACTCTGTCTTTATCCTCGTTTAAGACTGCAACTTTTTCTCCGTAGGAGTAGCTGGGAACATGTTGAAGGAGCACCTGGTCGAAATAGTATTCAAGACGACATTCCTCCAGCCCGTAGAGATCTGAAAAAGTGCTTTCAAACAAGGGTTGATAGCCTTCAATGGCGGATTCGTGGCTACCGCGTCGCCAGTCTCTCTGCAACTCCGGTACAGTCGGCTCAACCCGTGACACAACCGGAAACACAGCCAGTGGACGCAGGTCTTCCGAATTAAGTCGATACTCGACCGCTTGTCTCGCAATTCGCAAAATGCCGTCAATGCTTTGTTGATTTGGAGTGAAAACACCCACGAGTTTGCTCGGAAGCAGAGCAACACAGATACCACTCGTATCTGTAACGCCAGTTCTTGAGTCAATTAGCACATAGGAGTAGCGCCGGGCCAGACCTCGGAAAACGTACGAAATACGCTAGGTGTACGAAGATAAAATTCTTCCCAGTCAAAAGTTGTCACCCTGTGAGAGTAATGTTGATCAAACCGCCCCGCTTTCAATAGGTGAAGTGGGCTCTGGTGCGAATCGGGCAATCTCACATTCAGTATGTAGTTATCTAGATTGATGTTTGACAGAGCTGCCTCAGGTCCGTTTTCCGCGCCTGCGGCGATTGGTCCGTCTTGGAGTTGGAGTTCAGCTCGATAAGAATATCGATCAGGCCAGGATAGTCGTCGAGCAGTTCTTGTCTTCGAGTCGAACTCACAGAACCCTTTGAAATAGGAAGGTCTATTCGGTCAAAGAAATAGCGATGCAACCCAGGTGCGTCAAGGTCCCAGTCAACCATGAGCACGCCATTGTGAGCGGGCGGTATTGCTGCCAGTAAGCAGGCTACATTCGCCAAGGCCATGGACCTGCCGGTACCGCCCTTGTATGAATAGAATGTGACGACTTGGCCAGATGTATCAGTCACGGAAGTCGACCCTGTCTGAAAATAAGTGGCTGTAGCACATATTGACTAAGAAGGTCCTCAACATCTGCATGGGTCGGCAGAGCCGGCGGTTCGCATTCATCGAACAGATCCTCCCGGGCCCCCACTATTTGGCAGCAGTTCGTTACGTCCTCGGCAATCATCTGGATTTTCTTACCGTATTTACGACGAAACTCGGATGTGGACATTTTGTATGGCAGTGGGATGTCGTAGCTCTTCTTCCGCCTGCCGATCGATTGTGGTAGTGACCTTCCGCCTCGGAATATTACCGGGATTATGAAATCTATGTCGCCGAATGGTGCCTCACCTAAGACCTTGCGGCGACACTGCTCAATGGTAAGCATCGCGCAAAACTCGCGGGAGCATAAGGACCAGCGTCGATCAAAGTAGGAAGGTGTGTAAACTACAATCATGCATGCACTTTGCCCAAGAGCTTGGGCGAGGCTGACCTCTTCATAATCGGCAACAGCCATGTACGGTCGTATGTAGGGATCGGGTAATGCTCTGAAACTACACAATTCAGCAGTCAACATGCTGTGCATGTTGTCGACGAGTGAGAGCATCTCCTGATCTTGCAGTGGGGGATAGCTAATATAGCAGGCGTAGCGGACAATCGTCTTGACTGATGGCGCTTGGGTGCTCTCAGAAGTTAGGCTGGTACCAGAGACAACATCTTCCCGATCCTGTTGGTTGGCGTGAATGGCGGCTATTCCGGCTTCTATTCGTCCCAAGCTTTCTGCAAATGAATATTCTGTTTGTAGAGACCTCCAATTGCGAAGCTCACTATCACGCTGCACGATTTCAGCATCGATCCGCGCTTGAAGTGTTGCCGAAAACAGTCGGAGAGCACGCATTAGTTTGACCGGATTCTCACCCCCGCCGACCGAACGCACAATGTCTAAAAGTTTTTGAGGCCCATTCACGAGCCCGAAATGCTTCTCCAACACGTCATGTACGGGTGGTTTCTGTGTCCGCGACATTTCCAGTAACGTTTGACTGACTTCGCTCAAACGCAGATACTCCTCGAAGATGTCGGACACACGCTTCTCGTCGTCCTCTGTCAGCTTGCCGACAGCTTCTTCTAAATCTGAGACCACGGACTGTGCTAAAGCTTGAAATGCTGGAGAGTAAACTTTGCGCAAGGCCCCCACTAATGGGTCATTCAGTTTTCTGTTCAGTTTCGTCACAGAGAACTGGATAAACCATTGGGTGCAGCCTGCTGCGAGGTTGAGGGCGAAATTCTCGAGCATAGACAGAGTGAGGGTATTTACGAAAGGTTATGGCGAGCGAAACACAAATGACGGTGAAGAAGTCTAGTAGCTAATGCCAACTTTCCTCCAAGTTTACAATAGAAAGTTGCGATTGCCAACTGTTCCACTTGTGTCAATTGGTGGGCACCACGCTTGCCGCGTCCGGCGCCTCGACATAGCTATCGTAGATGGTGGCCTACACGCGGATCGGGAGTCTGGTAATTGCAGACCACCAGTACCATCCGGCTGTGGACAAATAACACATTTCAAGTCAACGGAAACGGCGGTCATGTCTCCTACTCCCTCTTCACCCGATAATCCTTATCCACCACGCCCCCACCGACCTCCCCACGCACCTGGCTATCCCACCAGTACACCCCCTTGTACTTGGCAAACAGCCCCTTGACACTGTAGTCCTTGAGGTGCCCGCGTACAGAGCGCAGTGCCTTGGGCTCGGCTTCCCCGCCGCTTTCGCTGCCGGATCCCCTGTGCTTCACCGCGGCCGGCAGCGTGACCGATAGGGCCTTGTACCGGATCTCCGGCACCTGCTGGCGCGGCTGCCGCTTGCGTACAGGCCGTGGTGCTGGCGGCTGGTCGACCTCCTCTACGTTCTCGCAGTGCATCAGCGCCAGGCAGAACAGGAACGGCAGCTCGAATTCGTCGCGGATGGCTTCCTGCGGCGCCAGCCGCTGCGCCGCGCCCTTCCGCCAAAAATTTCCCTCCGCCTCTGCCGGGCCGCAGCGCCCAGCAAGCGTCCGTCCCCGCCGCAAGGTCGCATACCGTTGATCAGCTCGATTAGGCGGCGCAGCTTGGCCGGCTCCTGGATCTTGTTCTGCGCCTTGCGGAAGATCGTCGGGATCAACCCGCCGCCCTTGCCCAGTTTGGCTAAGATATGGCGGTACTGACGTCTGCGTGTGATCTGCCGCGCAGTGGAAATGTCCACGACTGGACAGACAGAAACTTTCCTTTGGCTTACCATCGCTATCACCATGCTGCAGGGCCTTGGGCAACATTGACATTCACCTGTCTTCAACAGAGGAGGAACGAAACATGGCATGCACAGCCATTCAAACCGAGCTCACTGCGTTGCGCGCCCGCCGGCGTGAGCAGGCGGAGCTGGTCGCGACTATGCCCCACAACGCGGGCTACGAGCTGGCGGTCGACACGCTGGCGCAGATCGACGCCGACATCGCGGCGACCCAGGCGGAGCTGGATCTGTGCCTCGCCCAGGAGGAACAAGCCGAGAACCCCGTCCCGCAGAACATCCTCGGTACTGTCGAGAAGATCGAGTGTCACGCCGCCAGCAAGGAGGTCGGAGATGACGAGCCGTACCTGATCATCGCTGCGTTCGACATGACCAATGCCATCAACCTCGGCGTCGTCGGGGTGACACTGCCCAGCATCAACGTCGTGAAGATTGGCCCGTGGTCGGGTGTCGGACCCGGCGTGACGCGCAATGCGTCGGTGCTCACCGCGCAGAACCGCCCGGCGTTCTGGAACCTCAGCGGGCAGGGCAGCCCGATCGCCAGCCCGCAGGATGTGATTTTCCTCGTCGCCTGCATGGAGCATGACGGTTCGAGCCCCGACAATATCCGCGGCGTGGTGAGGACCGAACTGCTCGCAGCGCGGATCAACAACACGAACCTTGCATACTCAGGCTACGTCACGAACATGATCAGCAATATGACGGGCACGATCGAGACCGGCCGCCTTGTCCCCGGCCAGCCCACCCTCAACTTCGACGACCTGTTCGACGACGTGAAGCAGCTGACGCTGACCACCAACGACCTGGCCGATCTCAACTCGCTCGTGCCGGTCACCAAGACGCTGCGGTTTACGGAGCGCAAGGCCAACGGCAAGGCGGTCAACGACTACACGGTTACCTTCTCGTTCACCGTGTGATCCCGGGTTCTGCGCGTCAGGCGTCTTCGTTTTCGATTGCCGTCGTGATCATGCAGGCAACTTCCACTTCGGTAGCCGTGCGCGCACGCTCGATGCGGTCGAGACGCTTGTTGAACTGGTTCAAGGCGAAGTCGGTGAGTTCCTCGAGTTGGAGGCCGAACGGCATGATCGGATAGGCCCCAAAGACGTCGCCGACGACGCCTAGCGCCGGTGACAACAGCTCGTTCATGGTTGCCTCGGCCACTTCCCACAAGTCCGGGTCGGCGGCAAGCAGGCGCGAAATCAGAAAGATGCCGTAGGCGATATGCCGCGACTCGTCCTGCTTGAGCAGGCGGATGCCGCGGCACTGGCCGGGCATGAGGCCGTTGCGTTCAAGCGCCGATAGATAGGCATGGTAGCCGGTTTCGGCGAGTACGCCCTCTACGATCATATTGTAGGTGACGGACGCGCGCAGCTGGGCGGCAGGCGAATGATCGACGAGCAGCGCCTGCATGCTGTGGGGCAAGGCCTCACAGACCAGCCGGCGATAGCTGGCGGTGTGATAGCGCCCGAGATCGGCCTCGCAGCCGGCCACCTCGTCCAGAAAGCGGCGGAAGAAGTCGGTGTGCTTGGCCTCTTCAAAGAGGAAGGAGGTCAGGTACAACTCCTCCTCGAACCGTCCCTCGCGGCTGACGGCCAGCAGCAGGGGTACGATGTCGCTCGTGACCGCCTCTTCCCCAGCCTGAAAGAGCGCAGTGAGATGCAGCAGCACCTCACGTTCCACCTCGTCGAGCCGCTGCCAATCGGCAGCATCCTGCGTGAAGTCGATGTCACTCGGGTTCCAGATGCCAAACCGCTTGGCTTTTTCGAACAAGCGCATGGGTACGCTGGACCGATCCAGCCCGCGGGCGCTGGTGGTGATGAAGCTTACATGCTGAAACATGGCGAGCCTCCTGGCGTATGTGCGAGATGGTTGCTGATTGAAGCGGTGATAGTATAGCAGGGATGGCGGGCTGAGAGGGGGAGGTCAAGGAGGGCACAAGGTCCGGCGGGGGGAGGATTGCCGTTGTGGCGGGTGGATTTCCGCCGGACCTTGTGCCCCTACGATAATTCTGTTACGAGGCCCAGCTGGCGATGCCGAGTTCGTTGGGGTTGATGAGGGCCGGCTTGCTGGGGCGGGCGCGGACGCCGAGGGCGATCTGGCCGCTGATGTCGGGCTTGAGCGAGCATTGGTAGATGGCGGCGCCGTTGTCCCAGCCGCTGTGCTGCATGGTGGCGACCTGCGGGTCGGCGATCTGGCCCTGGGCATTGAGGGCGCCGCTGACGACTTCGACGGCGGCGTCGCCGTCGGAGAGGCCGTTGAACCAGACCTTGGCGCCGACGGTGACGGATTCGCCGACGGTGATCTGCGACTGCTCGGGCACGACGGCCTGGAGGGCGACCTGGCCCCAGCGCTGGCGCATCAACTGCTTCCACTGGGACATTTCGCGCGCCAGGGCGTAGCTGTTGTCGACGTAGGCGCTGCCGGTGACGGCGGCGGGCAGGTAGAAGCGCTCGGTGTATTCCTTGACCATGCGGCGCATGCTGAAGAGTGGCGTGCAGCTGCGGATGGCGTTCTTCATGACCTCCACCCAGCCCGTGGGCACGCCCGCGGCGTCGCGGTTGCCGTAGTAGAGCGGGACGATGATGTCTTCGAGCGTGCTGTAAAGGCTGATGGCGTCGGCGGCGTCCTGCGTAGCCTCGTCCTTGTACTCGCGTTCTTCGCCGATCGACCAGCCGTTGACGCGGCCGGGGCTCCCGTCATAACCTTCGACCCACCAGCCGTCGAGCACGCTGAAGTTGGGTGCGCCGGAGAGGGCGGCCTTCATGCCCGAGGTGCCGCTGGCCTCGTGGGGACGGCGCGGGTTGTTGAGCCAGATGTCGACGCCCGAAACCAGGTGGCGGGCGATGTTCATGTCATAGTTTTCGACGAAAACGATCTTGCCCCAGTAGTCGGGCGTCTGGCTGAGCTGGTAGATGCGCTGGATCAGCGCCTTGCCCGGCTCGTCGGCGGGATGGGCCTTGCCACTAAAGATGATCTGCACCGGCCGCTCGGGGTTGTGGAGGATGCGCCGGAGACGCTCCTCGTCGTGGAAGAGCAGCGTGGCGCGCTTGTAGGTGGCGAAGCGGCGGGCAAAGCCGAGGGTCAGGGCGTGGGGGTCAAGCACCTGGCCGGCGGCAGCCAGCTTTTGCGGGCCTTCGCCGTGGCGGCGGTACATCGCCTGGAGGCGGCGGCGGGTGAAGTCCACCATGTTGGCCTTGCACGTTTCGTGCACGGACCACAGCTCGGCGTCAGGCATGGCGGCCAGCTTATCCCAGGTCTTGGGGTTGTCGATCTCGTCGCGCCAGTTCTTGGGCAAGTACTTGGTGTAGAGGTCCTTGAGCTCCTGGACCAGCCAGGTGCGGGTATGCACGCCGTTGGTGATGGAGGTAATGGGAACCTCTTCGACCGGCGTCTGCGGCCAGAGGAACTGCCACATTTCACGGCTGACGTGGCCGTGGAGCTCGCTGACGCCGTTGGCGTAGGCGCTGAGGCGGATGGCGAGCACGGTCATGGAGTATTGGCGGCCCCAGGGCAGGTCCTGGGCGGCGAAGTCGATAAAGCCGTTGCGGTCGATGCCGAGCTGGCCCCAGTACTGCCAGAAGAACTTCTCGACCAGCTCAAAGGCGAACGAGTCGTTGCCGGCAGGCACGGGCGTGTGGGTCGTGAAAATGGCATTGGCGCGGGCGGCTTCGACGGCCTCGCTGAAGGACAGGCCGTCACCCTGAACCAGCTCGCGCACGCGTTCGAGGCCCAGGAAGGCGCTGTGGCCCTCGTTCATATGCCAGACCGAGGGGTTGTAGCCAAGGGCGCGCACGGCGCGCACGCCGCCGATGCCGAGGACGACCTCCTGGCTGATGCGCATTTCGCGATCGCCGCCGTAGAGGCGGGCGCTGAGCTCGCGGTCCTGGGGGGCGTTGCGGTCGACGTCGGTGTCCATCAGGTAGATGGGGATGCGGCCGACCTCTATGCGCCAGACCTTGGCGTAGACCGTGCGGCCGGGCAGGTCGACGTTGATGAGGACCGGTTTGCCCTGCGGGTCGAGCGCCTGGGTAACGGGCATCTCGGCAAAATCGATCTTTTCGTAGACGGCCTGCTGCATGCCTGAGGCGTCGATGCGCTGGATAAAGTAGCCTTGCGGATAGAGGAAGCCGACGCCAATAAAGGGCAGGTTGAGATCCGAGGCGGCCTTGCAGTGGTCGCCGCTGAGAATGCCGAGGCCGCCCGAGTAGATGGGCAGCGCCTCGTGGAGACCGAACTCGGCGCTGAAGTAGGCGATCACCTGGTCGCGCTTGTCGCCGTGGGCCGTGCCGAACCACGTGGGCGTGGCGGGATTCATGTATTCGTCGAAGGAGGCGAGGACTGCCTGGTAGCGCTTGAGAAAGTCCGGGCTGGCGGCCGCGGCGTCCAGCTTTTCCTGGTGGACCGTGCGCAGCAGCTTGACCGGGTTATGGCTGACGGCTTCCCACAATTCAGGGTCGATCGAGGCGAAGAGCGCCTGGGCCTCCGTTTCCCAGCTCCACCAGAGGTTGAACGCGACGTCGTGGAGGCGCTCGATCTTGGTGGGCAGCTTGGGATAGACGGAGATCTTGCCAATGATGTTCATATAAGAAGTCTGCTCCTTTTTTGAAGGCTGCTCACTGAAAGCACTTTCATAAGCGAGGATTGTACCATACGCGTGGGCGGGCACAAGGTCCGGCGGAAGAAAGTCGCAGCGCGATGGGAAGGTGATTGCCGCGGGGGGCGTGGGCGGGCACAAGGTCCGGCGGAAGAAAGTCGCAGCGCGATGGGAAGGTGATTGCCGCCGGACCTTGTGCCCCTACGGATCGCGTGGGTGTGGGGTGGCGGGTGTGGTAGAATTGGGGATATCCAGCAGGTAGTTATGGTATTGGGGGATTGCGATGCAGATCGATGCGGATGCGGGCGGGGGAATCAACCCGGAGCTTTATATCAACCGCGAGGTGAGCTGGATTGAGTTCAACCGGCGGGTGCTGGACGAGGCGCGGGACGTGCGCAATCCGCTGCTGGAACGGGTCAAGTTTGCGGCGATCTTTCACTCGAACCTGGACGAGTTTTTTATGGTGCGGGTGTCGGGGGTGAAGGAGCAGATCGACCGGGGGGTGAGCGGGCGGACGCCGAACGGGTTTACGCCGTCGGAGCAGTATGCGGCGATCCGGGCGGCGCTGCTGCCGCTCGTGCTGGAGTGCCAGGAGGTTGTGTGCGACGAACTGCTGCCGGCGCTGGCGGCGCAGGGGATCGTGGTGGCGCACTATGGGGACTTGAACGCTGAACAGCAAGAGTGGCTGGACGGCTATTACCTGCGCGAGATCTTTCCGGTGCTGACCCCGCTGGTGGTGGACCCGACGCACCGTTTTCCGTTTATTTCCAACCTGAGCTTGAGCCTGGCAGTGGTTTTGGACGTGCCGGACGCGGGGAGGCGGTTCGCCCGGGTCAAGGTGCCGCAGATGCTGCCGCGCCTGATCATGCTGCCGCATGGGCTGCCGGCGAGCGAGGGTGGGGCAGTGGCGGGCGGCGGGAGTGCGGGCGGCACGACGACGCTGGTGTGGTTGGAGGATGTGATCGCGGCCAACGTGGGGACGCTGTTTGCGGGCAGGGACATTTCGACCACCGTGCCATTCCGGGTGACACGCGATGCGGACATCGAGATCCGCGAATATGAGGCGGCGGACCTGCTGCAGGCGATGGAGGAGAACGTGCGGCGGCGGCGGTTTGGCGACGTCGTGCGGCTCGAGATTGGCGATGGGATGACGCCGGACATCCGCAGCATGTTGTCCGACAAGCTGGAGATAGAACCGGACGATTTATATGCGGTGCGTGGGCCGCTGGGGTTGAGCGCGTTGATGGAACTGTACAGCCTGGATCGCCCGGACCTCAAGGATGCGCCGTTTACGCCGGTGCTGCCGAAGGTGCTGCGCAACCAGGACATCTTTGCCGCCATTCGCAGTCGCGACGTGGCGCTGCATCATCCTTTTGACTCGTTTCAGCCGGTGATCGACCTGGTGCGGGCGGCGGCGATCGATCCGCACGTGATGGCGATCAAGATGACGCTGTACCGGGTGGGGCGCAACTCGCCGATCGTGCAGGCGTTGATGGAGGCGGTGGAGAACGGCAAGCAGGTGGCGGTGCTGGTGGAGCTGAAGGCGCGGTTTGACGAGGCCTCCAACATCGGCTGGGCGCGGGCGCTGGAGGCAACGGGTGCGCACGTGATCTATGGGCTGCCGGGGCTCAAGGTGCATGCCAAGCTGCTGATGATCGTGCGGCGTGAGGCGGAGGGGCTGCGGCGCTACCTGCACCTGGGGACGGGCAACTACAATTCCACGACGGCAAGGCAGTACACCGACCTCAGCCTGTTGACGGCGGATGAGGCGCTGGGGGCAGACGTGGGCGAGCTGTTCAACATGTTGACGGGGTCGAGCAAGCAGCAGACGCACCGTTCGCTGCTGGTGGCGCCGCTGGACATGCACCGCAAGCTGATGGCGAAGATCGAGCGCGAGGTTATACGGCAGCGAGAGACGGGCAACGGGCACTTGATCTTCAAGTGCAATGGGTTGACCGACGAGGAGATGACGATGGCGCTGTACCGGGCGGCGCAGGCGGGGGTGCGGGTGGACCTGCTGGTGCGCGGGGTATGCAGCGTGCGGCCGGGGATCCCGGGGCTGAGCGAGTGCATGCGGGTGCGCAGCATCGTGGGGCGGTTTTTGGAGCACCATCGATTTTACTACTTTTACAATGGGGGCGACGAGGAGCTGTATGCGGGGAGTGCGGACCTGATGGACCGCAACCTGCACCGGCGCATCGAGACGCTGTTCCCGATCAAGGACGAGAAGCTGCTGCGGCACTTGCGCGACGACGTGCTGGAGCTGTATTTGCGTGACAACGTGCAGGCGCGCGAATTGCGGGCGGATGGGACGTATGTAAGGATTGAGCCGCGGGAGGCGACTGCCGGTGAACGCGCAGATGATTTTGATGTCGGTGGGGGAGCATGGGAGGTAGGTTCGGCGCGGAGCGTGTCGTCAATGGCGGGCGTTTTCCGTGGGTGAGGTAGGGGCCACAAGGTCCGGCGGGAACGCGTGTCGAAAACAGCGAACGTTTTTCGTGGGTTGAGGTAGAATCTCTCGTAAGAGTCAAGGGCCATTGCCGAAGATGTGAGAACTAGGCTTTGGCCAGGAGAGCAGGGTCAAAGAAAGTATCGTGCGAAAAGACAGCCCAAGCCCAAGTGAGGGCTTTGCGCGCAGAGGCGACAAGAGCGACTTTCTTGGGTTTGCTGCGTGCCAGCAAGGAAGCGTAAAAGCGTGCCAGCTGGTTTTTGCCCCGTACGCCACTAAGCGCACAGAAGAAGAGTTTGCTGCGGTGCAAGGCATTGTCTTGTTTGGAGATGGAGAATGCCTACGACCGCACGGAAGCTGAGTGGGAATGGGCGGCGCGGCGCAGCTGCCGCCGCAATCCGTGGGGCGACGAGTGGGATCCAGCCGCGTACAATCCCAGACACTGCGACGGCAGGGGGGGTCGCCTCGCCAGGACCCTCTCGCCTTAGCTTTAGTCGTCTGTCTGCTGTCCTCTGATCTGGGTGGCAGCGACGGCGGGCGGTTTTTTCCCAATCCGGCCCGCAGGGCTTGTCGATTTTTTCGGATGGGATAGTTTGACGCCGGGTCCGGCCCGAAAAGGAGCTTATCATGGCACAGCTCAGCGGTTCACAAACGTCACAGCTGCAGGCGGCGCTGCTGGCCGCCTTTGATCAGGCAGAACTCTCGCAGATGGTAAAGGTGGAGCTTGGCGAGGACCTGGACAGCATCGCCGGCGGCGGTAAGCTGGCGGCGGTCGTCTTCAGCCTGATCCAGTGGGCGGAGCGCCGCCAACGAATGGGCGACCTCCTGTGCGCTGCACAAGCCCAGCGGCCCGAAAATGGCGTCTTTGCGGCGTTGGCCGGCGAGTCCGGCGCTGTGGCGCCCAACGCTACACCTCAGGTGCCTGCCGCCAGGCCCCCAAGCGAACCAGAGGGAATCAGCATAGGCAATGTCAACGCCGGCGGCGGGACATTCGTCGGCCGCGACCATATCGTGCACGGCGACGTGGTCCAGGGCGATAAAGTAGGTGGCGACAAAGTGGGCGGCGACAAGATCACCACCGGCGACATCGGCGGCACGAACATCGCCGTCGGCCGCGGGGCCAGCGTCTTCGCGGGCGCCGGCGACTTGGCAGGTGCGTTGGCCCCCGTCGTCGCTGCCATCCGGCAAAACGCCGACGCTGCACAGCAGGCTGCCGCTATGCAGGAAATCGAGGCCCTCAAGCAGGAGCTTGCCAAGGGCAAGGACGCCGACGACGCGCGCGTCGCCGGTATCCTCGATGGCCTGGCCAACCTTGTGCCCGGTGCGGTCGCCGCCGTGGTCAGCGCCTTCGGCACACCGCTGCTGGCCGGCCTCGCCGGCCCCGTCACCCAGTTCGTGCTGGGCCAGCTCAAGCGGCGCCAGGTGTGAAAGCGGCGTGGGAGGCGGGCGCGGCAGGCCAGCCTGAGGTCCGACCGGTCTGCTGCCGGCCGTTTGCAGCCATCGACAAGTCAAAGACGTTCAGATTCACCCCGAAGGTATCACAACGACGGTTTGCCCCTGAGTATATGGGCCAGTCTCGTCGGTTACTACAAACTCTATTGCATGAAGCCTTTGTAGCGCCGCAATCGCTTCATCGCTGTTCTTAGGCGCGCTACCAAAGTCCCAACCTGCCTTTCGGCTATAGCCTTGTTGAATCCAGACACTGCTCGGCTCAGCAGACACGCCATTTTTGACAATGCCGTCAATTGCGCTGCAATATTCCTCGCGCACCTTTGCGACAAGCTCAATCAGTTTTTCGTCAGGCCGACGACTAAGCCCTTGGTAGCTGTCAGGCTTATCAGCCCTCTGAATGAACGCAACGACATCTTTCCATGCGTTGTTGCTGCGCGATCTGGAGGAAGCGGGAGCAAACAAAATGGGGTCCTCGGCAAACACGGCCAACTCCCTGGCAATGGTATTCGCAACGACCTGGAGGCATTGCAGCCACTCCCGTTTTGCGTTATCGCTCTTCCTTCCTGCGATTACCGCAGCATCGAAGTCATCCAGGTCCGTAGCCGCCATGGGGTCGCGTGCAGCGTCGGCAGCAAACTGTAGATGCCCGATGGCGCCGGGGTAGTCCCTCTTGAACTCGGTCAGGGTCTTTTCGACAACGCTGCGCTGCTTTGCATCGTTGTACGACCTCAGGTAGCAGAGTGCTACCTGCAGACGAAGAAGTGGAGCAGGATGTTTCAAGTCGCCTATAGTAAGCACCGGATAGTTCTGCAATAAGGTGCTCACCAGTGTGCGAAAGTAGACTTCGCCGAGCGACCTAATGCCATACAGGTCCTCGATGAATTCGCCCAGCCAATCCGTCTGCCACGCATTATCATTCTCGACGTACTCCGGTTGGGCGGCGCCAGCATAGACGGCAGCATCTTCCTGGCGTTTGATTGTGAAGTAGTCGCGAATCTTCTTCGAGGTGTCAACCGCCAATCGGGATCTATTGTCGTCGCTCGAAATTCTGAGCCTGACGGGTATCCTGTCTAGCTTGCTTGTCATGAACGAGTCTCGATACCAATCCCACGCCGTGTCACCCGATGTGCGTTCAGAGTCCGGCGAGCATGGTTCAGCCATCAGCGCTGTCCGGAGATTTCGCGCCCAGTTCTGGAGTTTTCCACCTCTCGCCCTTGCCACAGAGTACCCCGCGACCTCATGCCAAAGAACGGCCACATCCTGTGGCGGCCTTGCCAGCGCTGGCATGGTGTAGCCGATGACTCCAACCGAAGTCACATAATTGAAATGCACAAAGCAATACTGCGGCAGCCGCAGTGGGATTAGAACGGGAACCTGGGACAGTTCATTGGCCGCGCTCCAAATGAAAGCCTCCAAGACCTCCGGGTGCTGCTCCTGCGCTTCCGACAGAGCATGGTTTGCCATATCTTCCAGCAGGGCAACGTGGTTGACGAGTTTATTCAATACGCGTCCGTAATTGTAAGGCTCGCGTATGCGCGGTTCCGCTTTCTTTGCGCCCGCAATCACAACATGCGAAAGCGCAAAGTAGTCGCGTGCTTCCTTCGAGAACTGCTCGACGAGAGCCAACAACGTATTCTGCAGCAACGGCAGCAGTTTGGCGCGAGAACCGTCTGTGCTGATCTTAGCAACGTCTGCGCATAGACTGCCTAAGCTTAGCATAATATCGTCGAACTGTTTCTGAACGAGTTGGGGCGGGGCCCCTTTGCTTCCATCAGACATGTTGGCTTACTCCTTTCGGCTTTGAGCCGCATGCAGTAACTCCGAATTTCTGCTGTGTGCGGCGGTCAGTGTTCTCGCCGAGTTCACTTTTTGACCGGCGCCATTTGTCCATGTCCATCACGGCGGGCTCACAGGAGGCTTCGCCGGGCACTCCGCTTGTAGCAGCTGTTCGCATTCTCCCGGCTGCCACCAGCGCGTCAATGCCCTCAACGCCTGCTGCTGCAAGTCGCCACTTGTTAGCGCCTCGACGTAGACAACTCCATCTCGGCCGGCCATGACTAAGTACTTGCCATCCGGGCTAAAGTCCACACCCGTGACCTCGAAGTTGAAGCGCGGCAGTTCCTGCTGCAACTCTCCCGTCGCAGCATCATGTATGAGCACGCGACCGTCATTCCCAGTCGTGACCAGCCGCTGCCCTGTTTCGTCAAAGGCCAGGCCGTAGACGCGATCGAAGTGTTCGGTCAACGTGTAGACGGCGCTGCCGGCAACGACATCCCATAAGGCGAGGGTGTGGCTGCTCCCAGTGAACGCCAGCCGGGCGCCATCAGGACTGAAGGCAACCCGATCCAAGTCTCCCTGATCCTCGGCCAGGACTATCGAGCTGCCATCCGCAACGCTCCACAATCTGGCCTGCCCAGGTCCGCCGTCGGCCGTGGCGTTGCTCGCTGTGGCAACGTATGCGCCGTCCGGGCTGAAAACAGCGTCGTTCACACCGCTGTTATGCCCCAACGGCGCAGACCACTGTGCTCCTGACGCCACATCCCAAATCCTCGTCGTCTGATCGTCGCCCGCTGTGGCGATCAGTCTGCCATCTGGGCTGAAGGCAATGCTCTTGACCTCGCCCGTGTGCCCTGTAAGCGAGCGCAACAGGCGTCCGGTCTGCGCGTCCCAGAGACGAGCGCTGTTGTCGCCGCTCCCTGTGGCGACGATTTTGCCGTCGGGGCTGAACACTGCCTCACGCACAACGCCGTCGTGGGGCAATGTGTGCATCAGAGACAGTACTCCCGCCTCAAAGCGCCAGACACGAGCCGTATTATCGAGGCCGGCCGTCACCAGCAAGCCTCCCGTCGCGGGGCCAAAGGCAAGAGCATTGATCGGGTCGCCGTGTGCCCCGACCGACCAGATGCGCACTGTACGGTCGCTTGCCCCCGTGGCCAGTTGATCGCCTGCGGAGTTATACTGCGCAATCCACAGCGCGCCTTGATGGCCCCTGAGCTTCTGTACGACAGGCACGCCGGCGTCGAGATTAGACACATCCCAGATATACGCCGTATTGTCGAGCCCGGCTGAGACAAGTCGCTTGCCGTCCGGGCTAAAGTCGATGTCCATCACGCCATTTGTGTGACCTCGGAGCACGATGGGTGCTCGTTTCTCATCGCCAAGCCGCCACAGCTTGACAAGCTGGTCATTGCCGGCCGTCGCCAACAGACTCCCATCCGGGCTGTAGGCCACCGCAAATATAGGTAGCTGGCTTTCGAACGTTGTGAGAACGCGTCCCGACTCCAAATCCCAAAGTTTGGCTTCGCCGGCGTTGCTGGCTGTGGCCAACACTCGTCCATCCGGGCTAAAGGCTACGTCCCATGCTGCACCCGACACAGACAAGCTGAGGCTTTCTCCGGTGCGCAGGTCCCACACGCGGGCTGTACCGTCAGAACTGGCCGACGCAAGCCGGCTTCCGTCCGGGCTGTAATCCAGGCCCGCTATTGGGCCCTTGTGGCCGTTAAGAGTCTGCTGAACCTCGCCGTTGCGTGGATCCCAAAGCCGGATGACGAAGCCGGTGGAGTCGCCGTTGCTGTCCCGGTTGGCATTGGCCGTCGCCACTTGCACGCCTTGCGGATGATAGGCGATTCGGCTGGTAAAGGCATGGTGGCCGCTCCAAGTAGCGACAAGTTGATGGGAAACGGTGTCCCAGACACGCAGCTCGAGGTCGTCGCCTGTGATCAGGCGGGCGCCGTCAGGGCTGTAGGCGATGGCACTGACACTTGCGCTGTGCGACAGGCTCGCGCGTACCTTCGTCGCTTTCAGCGCCTGGCGCAGTGCGGCTGCGGACTGATCCGTGTTTTCTGTCGCAACAGCTTGTAGCGCCAATCGGATACCCAGTTCCGGATCGTGTTCTGTCTCTACTGCTGCCAGTGCGGCCAGTTCACCAGAACGGGCGCGGCGAGCCTGAGAATTCGCATACACAGCTGCAAACAGCGCAGCCACCGTCAGCAGCACCAAGACAGCGCTGATGGCTACGGCCAGGCGGCGCTGCCTGCGCAAACGCCGGTTTTCGGCATCCATACTACGGCGCAGGAGGTCGGCTCCATCAACTGACTGTAGCGCGACGTCGTTGGCTTGGCTCAGGCGCTTGGCTTCCTTGAGTTGTATACCCCGCAGCAGATACTGGTCGCCCTTCGTGGATGCCTTCCAGTCGCCCAGGGCGAGCTCAAAACGAAGCCGCCGCTGCAGGAGATTGATTTGACCGGCGATTTCATCCCGCAGCCGCGGCCAGTTAGTAATGAGTGCTTCATGGATAAGGTCGACTGTCTGTATGTCGCACTGCGCCTCGGGATCCCATTCGCTGCTGGTCACAAGCAGGCGATTGTTCGAGAGTTCGTCGATCAAGGGTCGCCGTTCGGCACTGCGGCCAATGAGCAAGGCGTCCATGCGTCGTCGTCTGCGTAATGCCCGCCGTAAGTCCCCGTCCGGCGCCACCTCAACCAGGTCCAGCAGGAGGGCCATGATCTCTTTCTGCTCACTCTCACTGCGTTCAGTTTCGCGCCCGTTGCCGTCACAGGTCATCTTCAGCACACGGTCGGCACGCTTTTGGATCGCAGTGTGCAGACCTTCGTATTCACTCAGCTTCAGTTTGCCGCCATTCCAAAGCTCCGCAAGCGTCACTTGCAGCAAGGGCAGATATGCAGCATCGCCCGCGGCATCTTCTACCAGCTTTTCAAGCAGCCCATCCTCAAAGCGCTTGTGTTCCGTTGGATGGGTTGTCTCAAGTGGTCGCCGAATAGCCAACGCCAACTCGTCTGACGTCATCACACGCAGGTCCTCGCCGCCTTTGGCTACATCGTAAAGGATCTTGTACTTAAACAAATCCGGTAGGTAATCGGCGCGCAGTGTGGCGACCACGTGCAAGGCCAGTTCTGTAAATGGCGGCAGTCCGGACAGCGCGTTGAGGAAGGCTTCACGCTGATCAGGCGCGGACTGGGTGAAGAGCTCCTCAAACTGATCGATGACTAACAGGCTGACCTGGCCAGCGGCGACAGAGCCGGGCGCGGCAGAGTAATAGGGGGCGGCCGCCGCAAATGCATGCTCAGCAGGCAGACCCAGTGTCGCCAATGCCTGCGCCAGGCCGGCTAACGGGTTTTTTGAAGGCCGCAAGACTGCCCAGCGCACGGGGCGCGGCAAGACTGCGTAGTGCTGCTCGAGCGCAGGAAGGAGGCCGGCCAATACAAAGGAGGATTTGCCGCTGCCACTGGCTCCTGTTACAAAATACAAGGCGCGCTCGGCGCCTGGATCCGTCAAGTTACGCACGGTGCGGGCCACGGCATCGCTGCGGCCGGCGTATAGTATTCGTTCTGAGTAGGTGAAAGCGCTCAGCCCAATGTACGGATTGGTCAGCTCAGCTACTGTGTAGGTGACCTCTTCCGTGTAGACAATCTTGTTACCGGCAACCTTGTCACCAGCGACTTTGTCACCTGCAATGACATCTCCGCCTGTAACACTACCTCCAGCGAAATTCTGGGATCCAGTCCGCGATCCCGCCATGAGACTGTCTGTGGCGCTAAATTCTGGTGGGCTTTGGCTGCCGGCTGGTTGGTAGTTAGTCATGATGAATCCGCGGTGAACCAAGCTGTTCATGGTGAGCGTCGTACAGGCGGTTTGACAGCTTATCTGCGATTATCCTTCAATCCCGTCCACAAAATGTCCACAAGATGTCTACAACCTCCTGCTCTATCTCTATCTGATACTATAGGCAATAGGCACCCTGTGACAACAGCACTCGCGGCCTTCGTCAGCGCTTGCGCGGTATTCTCCAAGGTAACCCCTGTCACAAACGGCAGGTACAGCCCGCGCAGCACATTCAGCTGCTGCCGCCACAGCGGTTCGGTTACCGCCGCACCTTCATACGGACCGCACAGCGCACCTACCAACGCAGCCAGCGAATCCGCCGCCTTGGGAACGTGCCATACGAGTATATGGTATTGACCAGCACGTTGCCCCTACCGGCCAACATAGCTACTGCTGCCGCCACCGCCTGCTTGGATCGCCGCGGCAGTCGGTGTTTGTCGTGGGTTGAGGTAGATATTTGCGCGATATTTCTGTTTGGCGGCGGAGATGATGCAGGATCTGCGGGCGGCGTTGGAGAGGTTTTAGGTGACGGCGATTTCGAGCAGGGCTTGTGTGTCCTGCCAGCCGTAGACGCACTCGGGCTGAACAAAGCCACCCTCTTCGTAGTCGCGGTCGTAGAGATATTGGCCGCCGAGGCGGGCGTAGAAAGGGCGGTTGGGGTTGACGCGCAGGACGCCGACGCGCAGGCTGTGGATTCCTTGGATTGCCAGGCGCTGGGCGACAGCTTGCACCAGACGACGACCAATTCCTTGACCGTGGTGGGCGGGTAGTATGTAGAGGGCGCACAGTTCGGCACGATAGACCGGGTCGCCGGCAGTGAGCCTGCCAAGAGCGTAACCCACGATTGCGCCATCTTGCTCGGCGACCAGCAGAATCTCATTCGGATCTCGTTCACCCGCAAAGCTTTTTCGCCAGTTTGCGGCACTTTTGTCTTCTTCTGCCTGCACCAGCACCGCGGCTAAATCGCGGCCAGCGGCCGTGGCCTGGGCGCGGCAGGCGGCGTGCTCGTCGACTGAGAGCCATGTTACGTAGACGTCTGGTACGAGGCCGGTAAAGGTGTGCCTGGTGGCAGTTACGATCACGTGGGCGAGTGCCGGCGCGTCGGCGGGCGCGGCTTCGCGTATGACGAGTGACATGGTTCCCCCTTTGGCGTGGTGACCGCTGGGAGTATAGCAAAGATAGTTTGCCGTTACAAGGGAATATGCGGATGTTGACTGCGCGTAGCGGCGGTCGGGCCGGAGGGGGATTTCATGGGCCTCTATCGTGCGCCGGAGCTGCTGCGCTGCCGGGTGGAGAACTCGGGCACGAGGGCGTGCCCGGCAACCCGCACGAGGGCGTGCGGGCTACGCTTTGACCAAAGGTGTGTGTCCTGCCAGCCGGCGGGGGTGCCGTTACTTGACTGCAACCCCTTTGAAAAAGGTGTAGCTGAACGTACCATCTTCCCCTGCGGTGGCGTACAGATCGGCAATGCCTTGCTCCCAGCTCTCGAGATCGATCAAGCCTTGGGCGATGGCCTGGTCCTTTGCCCCCGCGATCATGGCGGCAAAGGTGTTCTTGGTAAATCCTGCAACCCATTCCGGCCTGCTCGCATCGGCATAGACCTGGCGGGGCATCACGCGAATGTTCCGGAATCCTGCGCGCGCCAGCAGAGGATAGAGCTGCCGCCCGATCAACGCATTGCCGCCCATGCGCGCTTGAATCTCTACCAGGCAGTCGATCGTTTGCTGGGCATAGCGGCTCGCCGGATAAAAATAGGCGGACCCATTGTCCCCCTCGATCACGGTGAGCGTACCGCCTGGCTTCAAAACTACCTGCAGCTGCTGCAGCGCGGCAAGTGGTTGTTGAAGATGTTCCAAAACAAAGCAAACGAAAATGTGGTCAAAGGTATGCGCCGCAAAGGGCAGACGGAAAATATCGGCCTGGCGAAAGGCCACGTTCGTTAGCCCACATTGCGCGCTGGCGGCGCGTGCCGCCTCAATGGATACGGGAGAAATATCGACTGAGGTGAAGCATGCCTCCGGGCTGTTGCGCGCCAGGATAATCGTTTGTGCGCCCACCCCGCAGCCGGCTTCCAAAACGTGGCAGCCGGCCGGATAGCGTGTGTCGTCGTGCAGCAGCGCCGTGAGCGTTTGCGCCTGGTCGAGCAGACGTTCATGCTCCCTGCCTGAATAGCCGTGTACGTACTCCTGTCTAGCCATGCTACCGGTCATGATGCCTCACTGCTTGCCGTACGGCCGATCACTCGGACAACCTGTTTTCGTTATGCCCTGAGCTTATCATGCTCACATGGCATTGTGCATAACCGGCGGTACAATGCGGTGTGTACTGCATTGATGGTGGCGATGAATTGGGTTGCAGGGTGTCATGTTTACTGCTTCGGCGACAATTGTCCAGCGGGTGAGGAGAACATGGCTGACATACAAACGTACATCCAGAGGCTGGTTGAATCTAATCCGTTGCGCGAGCCGCTGCTGCGTTCTATTGTGCAGTCGCTGCAGCTGCCGCAGGGGAGCGGCGGGCTGGACGCGGGCTGCGGCGTCGGCCTGCAGGCCTTGCTGCTGGCAGAGGCGGTCGGTCCGCAAGGGCATGTCACCGGGCTCGATCTCTTGCCGGAGCTGCTGCGCTACGCCGAAGAGATGGTGCTGGCGCGCGGGTTGTCGGAACGGATTTCGTGGCGAGCAGGCGATGTGGCCGAGCTGCCGTTTGACGACGATACCTTTGATTGGGCTTGGAGTGTCGACTGTGTGGGGTACCCTGCCGGCGATTGGCTGCCCGCACTGCGGGAACTCGTGCGCGTGGTGAAGCCCGGCGGCACCGTGGCGGTCCTGGCCTGGTCGGCGCAAACCCTGCTGCCGGGGTATCCCCTGGTAGAGGCCAGGCTGAACGCCAACTGTTCGGCATATGCGCCTTATGTCGGCGGCTGGCCGCCACAGGCGCAGTTCCTGCGCGGTCTGCACTGGTTGCGGGAGGTGGGTCTCGAGGATGCGGAGGGACGGACTTTTGTGGGCGACGTGCAAGCACCCTTGAGCGCCGGCATCCGGGCTGCGCTGATTTCGCTGTTTTCCATGCTGTGGGGAGAGCCACACCCCTTCGCAGCGGCGGAAGACAGGGCCGAGTACGAGCGTCTGTGCCGGCCGGAGTCCCCTGACTTTGTTCTGGATCTGCCTGATTATTATGCCTTTTTCACCTACTCGATGTTCCGCGGCCGCGTCCCTGGCCAGGTTTTTAAGACATGAGAGGTTGGGGGGGAAAGTTGTGGGGATTTGGCGGCTGCGGACGTAGGGACCGTGCGAGGCTCGCCCCGGCGAGGTGCGGGCAGGCAAGGTGGCGTGGGGCGAGCCACGCACGCGGGGCCGAACGGTGTGGGGTTCCTGGCCCCAGCGCCTGCAGGATGTGCCAGGAGGTACCCACCTCCTGGAGGTACCCACTTCCAGGAGGTACCCACTTCCAGGAGGTGTCTGCCGACTTCCAGGAGGTGTCTGCCGAGGATCCGCGGCCTATCGTGTTTATGCCTCTGCCGATCGCCTGAGCTGGCGACGTGCGAGGGCGATGAACAGCGCAAATGCTGACAGGTCGATTACCAGAACGATCGCCGATATACCCAAAAATGAGCCGAAGCCCTCGCCTACTTTGCTTTTCTCAAACAAGAACGCGCTGCCGAAGAGCAGGACGATAAGCACAGGGAGCGGGAGGAGCAGCGAGGCGGCGAAGACGCGCCCGCGCCGCTGGTTGGCAATGACGCGGAAGGCGGCGATGACGGGGGGCAGGCCGATCAGAAATACGATGGCGGCGACGACGGCGGGGTTGGTTACGCCAAACCATTGGCGCGCGAGGATCAACTCGTCGCCGCGGCCGGTCAGGTTTTGGATGAAGCGCAGGTGGCTGAAGCTGGCAAAAATCAGGCCGTAGGCAAAGAGCGCAGCGCGCGGCGAGCGGAGCAGGACGACGCCGAGATAGGCGAGGCCGTAGGTCAACACCGGACCTGAGAGTACTACGACGGTGGGGAGTGAACAGGGCTCCCTCGTGGTGGCGACGGTGAACGTCATGGTCCCAAAGCCGCCGCACAGGGCGGCGCCGACGAGATGGCGCGTCAGCTGGTGGGCTTGATAGCAGAGGAAGGCAAGCAGCAGGAACAGTATGATATCGATGGGGCGGTGGGGAATCCAGATCTTTTTGGCCGATGACATCTTTGACTAGCACACCATGTCTGTGCCGGGAAGGGGCGACGCGGTGTCGCCGCATATCCGTCCAGCCCACCACAACAAACGCCAGTGTCCGTCAAACACCGCTTTTGTTCACTATACACCGGCCGCGATCCGGGGTTGAAATACACGGCCCATTTGCCGGGCTGTGGCTTCCATGGTGTACGGTTGCGTGCGGGCGACCCTTCAGAACTTAGCGCGAATTTGTGGTGGCAAGGTTGCCGTGATTGTGGCATGATTGCGAAAATCGCGGCCTTGTCCGTATTGTTACCATGTCAGCACCAAGGAGAAGTCTTTAAGGCCAGCGCTATCAGCGAAAAGCTTGCACTGCGGCTGCAGAAAGTGAGGGAGTGAGAGAACTTATGTGGCATCGAACTCGTCCATTGTTGCGTTTGATCGTCGTTCCGTTCCTGCTGGCGGCGGTGCTGCTGCCGCTGGCTGCGCCCCAGCGTGCCCAGGCGCAAAGCGTTGACGATGGCCTGGTGGGCTATTGGGCGTTTGACGAGGGCGCCGGCAGCACCAGCGCTGACGGATCAGGCAACGGCAACACGGCCACCCTGCATACGCCCAACAGCTTCACGGGCAGCACTGCCCCCATCGATTTTGCGAATCCTTTTGCCCTGGCCGCGAGCAACAGCGCCAGCAGCTACGCGACGGCGCCGGGCAACAATATCGATTCGCTCCAGCAGATTACAGTTGCCTTCTGGGCGCGTATCAATGCCGGCGCGGCCGATACGGACGCAGATCTCGTGACGCTGACCAACGGCAAGGTCTTGTTTGGGTACTACAGGGCATCCGGCTCGGACAACCTTTTCCTCGCCATGTCGTTCACAGGCGTCGAAGTGCGGCTCTTTGACTTAGGCCACGTGGTGACGGACGGCCGCTATCATCATTTCGCCGGTTCGTTCGACGGCCAGACCTTGCGCTTTTATATCGACGGTAAGCTCGTCAATGCGCTCGATAGGCCAGCGAGGGGTGGTCCATTGTTCACCAGCCAAGGCGTCATGTTTAGCAGTCCGAGTAAGCCACTCGACGGTGCGCTCGACGACGTGCGCATCTACAGCCGCAGCCTGAGCGGCAGCGAGGTTGCGGCACTGGCGTATAACTGCGGCAGTGTGCAAGGTATTCCGGCCGGCGAATGTCGCGCGCTGGAGACGCTGTACCGCAGCACCGATGGCACCAACTGGACCAACCACGCGGGCTGGCTGGAAAACAATTCTCCTTGCACCTGGGCCGGCGTTCTTTGCAACAACGGCCACGTGATCGTGATCAACCTGCCCCAGAACGGCCTGCAGGGGCCGCTGAGTGCCGACCTGGGCAACTTGCCCGAACTGATCGTCGCCAACCTCTCGAACAACCGGCTGACGGGCGCCATTCCCCTGGAATTGGGCAACCTGGGCAAGCTGCAGACGCTCGACTTGTACGGCAACCAGCTTAGCCAGCAGGTGCCGTTCACGCTGGGCAATCTCGGCGCGCTGCAGACGCTGCGCCTGTACAACAACCAGCTGCGCGGCCCCATCCCCAGCCAACTCGCCAACTTGACGGCCCTGCTCACCCTCGATCTTGGCTACAACAGCCTCAGCGCCGTCGACGCCAACCTAATCACCTTTCTTAACGGCAAGCAGCCAAATTGGGCAAGCACACAGACGCTGCCGCCCGCGAACTTGACGGCAACCGTGCGGACGGGCAGCAGCGTGGCCCTGGCGTGGGACCCAATTGCGTACACCGGCGATGGCGGCTACTACCAAGTGTTGTCGGCGACGCAAGGCAGCGGCGTCTACGCCCAGATCGGGAGGACAAGCGACAAGAGCGCCACAGGCTTCAAGGTTGACGGTCTCACGCCCGGGCAGCCGTATTCGTTTCTCGTGCGCACATTTACGCCCAAGCACGGCCTGCAGCAGAATGACCTGCTGAGCGACAGCACTGATCCTGTCGCGGCGACGCCCATAACCACACCTGTCACCATCACGATTGCCCTGGACGTGCTGCCTGACAGCAAGACCAACTTTGCTTTTGGCGGCAGCCTCGGTGCATTTATGCTGGACGACATCACGCCGCAAGATGGCGACGCCTATGGGGCGAGCAAGACATTCACCGTGCCCGCAGGCATCTACACCGTGACCGAGCAGCCGATCAGCGGCTACCTGGATGCCAACATCAGCTGCAATCCCCCAGGCGATTCGATTGCCGACCTGGCCAACCACCAGATCGTCATCGACGCGGCCAACGACGCCAGCATCACCTGCACCTTTGTGGCGCAGCGCGCGGGGCAGATCATCGCCGGCAAGTACAACGACCGCAACCATAATCACGTGCGTAACAGCAATGAGGAATGGTTGAACGGCTGGCAGATGCAGATGCACAGCCCGTTCACGGCCGAGACGATCGACCAGGGGACAGAGGGGCAAGGCCGCACTACCTTTAACAACCTCTTTGCCGGCACGTATACAGTCTGTGAGGTGCTGCAGACGGGGTGGTTTGTCATCACGCCGAATGCGCAGAATACACAGTATCAACAGCCGTGTTATACGTATGCCGTGGCGCCAGGGCAGGCGGTCTGGGTTCGCTTTGGCAACAGCAGCTCGCCGCTGGTGGCGGCGGCGAGCGATACGCCGGTGCTCGATATTGTCGTCTGCGATTTGCCGCCCAACGACGACAACGGCAACGAAGTGGGGGCCGAGCGCGATCCTTGGGAAGAAGAAGAGGACGCGGGCAACACGATGTTTTTGCCGGTTGTTGACAGGTGAGGGGTGAGCAAGGCATGCCGGTGGAAATCGAGGTGAGGTGCTAAGAGGGCACAAGGTCCGGCGGCGAGAGCATTGCCATTGTGGCGAGCGTTACTCCCGCCGGACCTTGTGCCCCTACGGTTTGCGGGGGCAATTTGACGTTTCGGGTCTAGTAGATGCAGCGCTGCGCTTCTTCGGCAAAGGCGCGGATCAGCTCGGGATCGGCGTCGAAGAAGTGGTCGGATGGCGAGAGAATATAGCCCCCGTTTGCGCCGGCGGCCTCGAAACAGCGGCGGACTTCGGCGCGGGTCTTTTCGGGGGTGCAGTTGACCAGGAAGTGAAACTGGTCAAAGCCGCCAATCATGCAGACCTTGTCACCGATGCGCGCCTTGGCCTCGGCGAGGTTCATGTCGCCGCCCATGTCCTTGGGCGTGAGCGTCTCCATCGCATCCGGCTCCATGTCGGCGATCAACTCCAGGATCGGCATCATGCCGCCGCATGTGTGGTAAGTGATGCGCTGCCCCGCTTCGTGCGCAGTGGCGATCAGCTCACGGTCGTAGGGCGCCACGAATTCCTCAAAGAGTTTTGGCGAAATGACCGTGCTGGAGGCCGTGCCGCCACCTAGCTCCAGGATATCGTAGCGGGCGCCCTTCATCGACTGGATATAGGTCTTTTTCCGAGCGTGCAGAATCTTGAGCAGCGAGTGGACCCATTCGGGGTCGTCAAAGGTCATGAGGATTAACTGCTGGAGCGGGAACAGGCAGCAGGCATCCTGCCAGGTGCCGGGCTGGCCAAACACGTCGAAACAGCAGATATGGCTGCGGATGAGGCCGCGTTCGCCAAACTCGTCGGCCGCACAGTTGACCGCGGCTACATCGCACTTGGGCGCGGTGACAAATTCGGCGATCAGGTCGATGTCGCGCTTGTCTTTGATCAGGTACTCGCCGACCCAGGCGCTATATTCATCCGATTGCAGCACCATGGAGAGGCTGCCCTTGGGCGTACTGAAGTGGTAGCGGACGTTCTTGTACTTGGTGCTGGGCAGGACCTCTTCTTTTACCTGCCACTGGTCCGACCAGATCCGCCTGGCCTCCAAAAAGCTGGGCTCGCCTTGCAGCGGATCAAAGTACTCGCCTTGCGCCGGATCAGGGCAGTGTGGCGTGATCCACTTGATGGCGTCAAGACCGAAATACTCAAAAAACTGCTGGTGCGAGATGCCATCCATGTACGTATCGAGAAAATAGGGCATCAGATGATGCGTGGTCGCCGGCAGACGATCCGGTTTCCCGCGCTGAATGGCACATAACATTCGTTGCTTGGGTGACATGCTCATATTGGGGCCTCCTTGTTTTGGGAATCGCTGCTGCGTAACAGATAAGCTACCATTGCGTCGAGGAGAAAATAGCCGGCCACATTGCGTTCAATTCCAGTCGGCTGCGCGCCGGCACCGCCTTGGTGACGAAGTGTGCTCACCAGCAACCGGCCAGTGCCAATTTCCAATTCGATCAGATGATCCGATACATGAAACTCACGTGCGTCGAGACGCCTAAGGATGGGCCGGATTTTCTTGATCGCAGGCAGATGCTTATGCAACTGCTCCGTGTCCAGGGCAATATCGGTTGCCATGCCGTAGAACTGGAGATCGGCATAACCATCATGCGGGAAGCGCTGCCAGATCGGATGGGGAACGATCAGCTTGATCGATTCACGCCAGAAGGGCACCCGCCGCACCGGCAAGGGCCCGTCATGCTGCTGGAGGAGGAGCACCGCGCCGCCATTCGCCACATATTGCAGCAGCCGTTCGTCGAGGGCGGTCGCCACCACCGGCCGCGCCGCGTGCTGATCTTGTCCCGGCCACTCACACCGGCTGAACAGCGGCGGCTCTCCCCACCCGGCAAGCGTGCAGGAGGGATCGTAGGTGGACACCTGCCCGGACCATGTCCCCGGATGCGGGAAGATCCAGATGGGCCACTGGTTGTGGATCGAACGTGCCGGATCCGTCAGCCAGACGCACAAACGGAACGCAGTGCCTGCTTGCACTTCCGGCAGCTGGAACGTAATCGTGGCAATCCGATACGGGGCGCCCAGCGCGACGTGGGCGGGCAGCTCAGCCTTTCCCTCAACTATGACGCTGCCGCCTGGTTCGGTGAACTGCCAGTGGATCGCTGCGTCTGGGTGCAGCGCTCTGCCGGCATTGTTGAGCACAACCTGAAAGCTTGCCTCGCTGCCTGACCACCAGCTGTGGAGGTCGCTGCGTTCGGGGCGATCCCCGCCTGCGTGCCAGCTGCGGCGGCGCCGAGTCTCCAGGCAAAGAACTGCGTCGTCGTTAAAGCTCACAAAGGCGGCAGGCGGCCATTTGGGCCGGCCAAAGTCGTCGAGAACACCCGCAGTGACGATCGGCGTATCACGGATGCCGATCACGACATAGCCACCCATGCCTGCGCGCCGCCGGACTGCCTCGAGCACAAACTTCAAGACTGCCAAGGATTGGCGCCTGGATATTTCGATCAGATCCTGTGGGCTGAATGCCAACTGCGCCTGCTGGAGCAGCTCCGACTCGTCGAGCAGTGCCCGCACTTCAGGTCGCCAGGTGTGAAGCGGGTTGTCTTTGGTCAGCCACCAAGGCTTTTCCCCGCCGTTGGCGGCTGCGATCGCAGCGAGGTCGCGAAACCCGTCCGAGTCGTTGAATTCGCCAAAAATCCAGGGGCGTGCGGGCCGCCAGTCGCGCCGCCAGTGGTCGAGCATCGGCTCAAAAAAGTGCAGATCCGTATAGGTGTGATAGTCATAGAAGTCAGCGAGGTCAAGCTCGGCGGCTCCGTACGCTTCGGATGAGCCACTGTTGTCGCAGACAAGGGCCCCGGATATAGCCTGGCGCACGGTCGTGTCGAGCTGCGTCAGCAAGCCGGCATCGACGTTGCCCGGCAGCTCGCAGCCGATGCTGTACAACACGATCGAGGGATGGTGTGCGCTTACCTGCATGTATGCGCTGTACTCCGCCGGCATGGCGGCGCGCAATTCGGGGGTAATTTCGGGCAGCCAGAGGGGCCACTCCTGCCACAGCAGCATGCCCTCCTCGTCGGCAATTTCATAGTAGCGGCGGTTGGGGACAAAGAGACAAAGCTTGACCAGATTGAAGCCCAGGCTGCGGATCAGGCGCAGTTCCGTGCGGATTGCTGCATCTGTGAACGACGGCGCAATCCCTTCCGGATGCCACCCCCAGTGCAGCACGCCGCGGACGCAGATGGGCGTCCCATTAAACAGCAAGCGCTCACCGTCGGCGGCGAGCCAGCGGAAGCCGATCCGTTCATACGCGGCAGCCAGCGGGCGGTCTTCGCCCTTCACCTCCACCGCCACATCGTACAGTGCCGGCTCTGCCGGACTCCACAGCACAGGGTTGGGGGCTTTAATCGTTAAGTCGAAGTGCCCCGCCTCATCTGCCTGGCAGGTCGCAGCTATGACAGCTTCGCCGGCTCGTGCAAGCTGTACGTCGATCGCAGGTGCGGGCAGCACACGAAGAGGCAGCGCCCGTCCCGATACGCACAGGGTACCCGTCTCGCCGTCGGCTTGCAGGCATAGATCTTGAATCGCAACCTGCACTGAACGCAGCCGGACGGACTGCCAGATCCCGCCAAAGGTCGTGGCTACGTCGGGCAGGAAACCGGCCAGTGTGGAGCGCAGCGGGTAGCGCGCGCCAGGTTTGTAGACGATGACGGACAGCAAGTTTTCGCCGCCGAAGTTGACACTTTCGGTGATGTCGAAGGCAAAAGGCGTCCAGATGCCACGATGCACGCCGATCTCCTGCCCATTGACATGCACCGTGCAGGCGTAGCTGACGGCGTCAAACTCGAGGATGACGCGGCTGCCCGCCCACTGATCCGCAAGCGTGAACACGCGACGATACTCGGCGGGACCGTCTACGGACTTGGAATGCCCCTGGGCTTCCCAGCAACCAGGCACGCGGATTGCGGACCATGCAGCGGCAGTACCCAGCCGAAAATCCCAGGTCCCATCGAGCGCGACGGTCGGTGCGTTATCGTTGCGCAGCATGTTGCGTTCCTACTATGGTTGCTCTTCAGGTACAAACAGCGGGTTTTGGTCGACGATGAAGCTAAATACACTGTTGTCCGGCGACTGTTCCGCCTCGGTCGTCCCACAAGATGCGCGCACGATCAGATTTGTAGGCAGCATGTGCTGCTGCGGGCCAACGATCGTGTGATCGATTCGTCCCATCACCACCTCGGCCGCTTTGCGCCCCATTTCCAGGGTGGGCAATGCCACGCTGGTAAGCGGGGGATCCAGGTGCGCCGAGATGCCAAAATCGCCGAAGCCGACGATAGCGAGGTCTTCTGGGATACGCAGGCGGAGTGTACGACAGAGCTTGTAGAGGGCAAGCGCCAGGCGATCGCTTGCCGCCAGAATGGCGGTAGGCCGGTGAGCGGCGCCGAGGATCGGCGCCAACGGCGTCATGTCCATGGTGGGATAACACTCGATGCCCCAGATATCGTCCGGATCGCCGACAAGGCCGGCCTCGACAAGCGCCTGGCGGTAGCCCAGGTGGCGATGCTCCATCGTCACTGCGGGTTCGGCGCTGGTCAGGAAGCCGATGCGTCGGTGTCCCAGTGCGATCAGGTGCTGCGTGGCGCGCAGTGCACCGCCGAAGTTGTCGGCTGTCACATAGTCGGTGGTCAGATGCTTGAAGTAGCGGTCGACCACGACCAGGGGATAATGCTCCTCCTGGATACGCAGAATTGTTTGATCGATATGGATCGAGTCGACCGGATAGAGAACGATGCCGGCGACACCCGTCTGCTTGAGGCGGTGCAGTATTTCCGCCTGTTTGGCCAGACTGTTCTCTACGTGGTGAAAGAGGACGCTGTAGCCATGCTCCTTGGCTTTATGCTCGACGCCCATCAACAACGATGGCGCAAACGAATCCAGTACATAGGGAACGAGGAACGCCAGCGTGCGGCTGGGCAAATCGTTCTGATTCTGCCGCACCTGGCCGCGGGCGATAAAGGTGCCGCGCCCCTGTTCCCGCCGCACGTAGCCATTGCGCTGAAGTTCCGCCAGAGCCTGCCGCAAGGTGCCGCGCGAGATGCCCAACTGCGTACAGAGCTGCTGCTCCGACGGCAGCATGGCTCCGATCGGCCATTCGCCGTCCAAGATGCGGCTGGCGAGAAGATTACTGACCTGTACATGGAGGGGGAGCCCAGAAGTGCGATCGAGTTGCATGGTATTGGTTGGATGAGGCGCAAGACAAGCGACGGGTGAGGGTAATGGACAAATTTGTATGTAGCATAGCGCAAAACGGCGAATATGTCAAAGGAGCGCCGAATTTTCCCTTGACAAAGGGGAGGGCAGGCGCGATACTCTGTACCAATTCGTCTGTATGTATTCGTCCCATTCTGTGAACTGAATCAATTCTGTCGCTTGGTGAAGGTAAAAGGTCGTGGCGTCTTCGTCACCCTTTTTCTTGATCGATGTCCCTTGCTGGATGTACGTGATGCCTCTTCAACCGTGAACGAATCAGCTACAGAAGGAGGATTTATGTCCAAGTTCTACCGTGTGCCCCGTCATGGCTGGCGCTACGTTGGTGCCGGCCTGGCCCTCGCTTTGATTGTGGCCATGCTGGCGGGCTGTGCGCAAGTGCCGCAGCCGCCGCCCCCTGAGGCGCCTGCGGAAGCGGCCGCGGAGGCGCCTGCCGAAGGCGCTGCGACGGAGGCTCCTGCGGGGCAGGTGACGCTGGAGCAGCCGGCGAACCCGGAAATGACGATCAACCTGGTGATTCACCCCAACGTCGAACCCGCAGGGGACATCGTCGAGGCCACCGGCAAGCAATCGATAGAGTACACCAAGATGTTCCCCGCCTTCCTGGAGAGTCACCCGAACGTGGCACTGAACGCCGAAGAGCTGTTGGGTGACACCGAAGGCCGCACCAAGTACCTGCTGCAGTGCCGTGAAGGCACGCAGGCGGATGTTTTACAGCTGGATGGCTTCTGGGTTGCGGAGTTCGCGGCCCTCGGCTGCACGGTGCCGCTAGAGGGGAACGTGCCGCAGGAGCTGCTGGACGATTACTTCGATGCCTTCAAGGTGGTCTACGACGGCAAAGTTCACGCCCTCATTCCGGGTACCGCATTCAACTCGATGCTCTGGTATCGAGAGGATTTACTGAAGGAAGCCGGATTGGATGGCCCGCCGAAGGACTGGAATGAGCTAAAGGAATATGCCAAGAAGCTCACCGTCAAGGATGAGAATGGCAACGTCACTCGCTATGGCCTGGCGTTTTCGGGCGCCCGCAGCGAATTGACGAGCGTCACCCTGCTGGGCTATTACTGGCAGGGCGAGGATGTCTTTGTTACGCCGGACAACAAACCTGCCTTTAACAACCAGACCAGCGCCGACGTGTTCAACCTCTTTGCCGACATGTACAAGGATGGATCGGTCATGCCCGAAGTCATCAACATGGGCTATACCGAGGTGCAACAGGCTTTCTTTGCCGACAAGGCAGCCATGATGCTGCACGGATCCTGGCTTTCCTCCGGAATGTACAACCTGGCGCCTGACTTGGAGGGCAAAGTCGGCCTTGCACCCAATCCCGTCTATCCGCGTACGGGCAATCGCGGCACCAATGCCGGCGGCTGGAGCTTCGCCGTAACCAGCCCTGACGAAGCCAAGGTTCAGAACTCCGCCGACCTCCTGGCGATTTTGAGCGGCAGCATCCCCGAAGATTACATCGAAGCGCGCCTGCAAGGCGGCGACCTGCCGACCATGAAGTCCGTCGCCGATGATCCGCGCTTTGCCGAGACAGAGTGGCAGAAGATCATTCTGAGCGAACTGCCCTATGCCAAGACGCGACCTGCCGTCGAAATCTATCCCGACGCCTCGCTGGAGTGGGCGCAGGCTTTCCAGGAGACCCTGCTCGGCCAGAAGACGGCGGAACAGGCCCTGGCCGACGCCGAGGAACGTGCCCTGGCAATCGCCAAGGAAAAGGGCTACGTGAAAGAGTAGCGGCCGGTAATCGCAGGTGATGCTTGATTGAGAAACCGGGTATGGGCCGAGCAAACCAGCGCGTGTGCCAATGCAAGAGCCCGGTTTCTCATTTCCAGTTCGTGTCAGAGCGGGCTCATGAGCGCAAATTCCACCACCGAATTCAAGCGTGGCAGTTCGCCGCAGGGGGCGGCACCCCCCCAAGGAAAGCGCAAAGGTTGGAGCTCCCCGTTCCAGCAGGGGCGGGTTGCTGCACTCTTCTTGACGCCTGCGCTGCTTGCCATCGGCATATTTGTCATCTACCCGGCCATCTTTGCCATCTACCTGAGCCTGACAAACGCCTCTTTGATTCGCCGCGAATGGGACCTGGTAGGAGCAGATAATTACCTCAGATTCTTCGCCGACCCCGCCGCGCTCCATGTGCTGCGCAACACCTATCTCTATGTATTTACCGTCATTGTTTTCCAGTTCTTGATTGGGCTGGGGCTGGCGCTTGCGCTCAACAGCGTGAAACGCGGCCGCGGGATCTACGGCGCGCTGCTGTTTTTGCCGTGGGTCTTTTCGGAGATCATGGCCGTAACGGCGTTTAAGTGGATCTTCAACGACACGTATGGCCTGTTGAACTACTATCTGCAACTTATGGGCTTGCCCGCCTTTAAGTGGTTTGCCACGCCCAGCCTGGCCATGAGCACCGTCATCGTGCTCAATATTTGGAAGGGTTATCCATTTTCGATGGTGTTGCTGCTGGCCGGCTTGCAGAGCATACCTCACGAGCTGAAAGAGGCTGCCAGCATCGACGGCGCCAACCGGTGGGCGACCTTGCGCCACATTACGCTGCCCCTGCTGTGGCCGGTCATGCTGGCGACCTGGGTGCTGATCACCATCTACACCTTCAACATATTCAGCCTGGTCTACGCCATGACAGGCGGCGGACCGGTGAACGCCACCGAAATCATCGGCCTGTTCATGTATCGTACGGCATTCACCTCGGGACGGTTGGGCTATGGAGCATCGATCGCGGTTCTGATGTTCATTCTGAACCTACTGATCACCGTGGTGTATATTGTCACGCTGCGCCCACGCTCGGTGCAAGCGTAAATTGCTTTGCCAGAAGACAGATTGCGCCGGAGCACGCCATGCGCCTTGGATATATCGTCGAAAAGATTGCGGTCCATACGATACTGATCATCGCCGTGATATTGGCGATGATTCCCATGCTGTGGATCATCGTGGCCGCGTTCCAGCCGAATGAGCGCCTTTTCCAGTATCCACCAAACTGGCTGCCCAGCCTCTACCTGGATAATTTCACGTCGGTCCTGACACGAACCCACCTACCCCAGTGGCTTGTCAACAGCTCGGCGGTCGCGGTTTCGACCGCCTTGGCTACGGCACTGGCCGGTGCGATGGCTGCCTACGCCTTTGCACGCTTTCAGTTTCGCGGGCGGAATGCCCTGTTGTATGCCGTGCTGGCGACCCAGATGATCCCCGGACTCACCAACATTATCCCGCTGTATATCATGATCCAGTCGGTGAGTGCGACCGACAGCCTCGGGTGGCTGATCATCACCTATACGGCAGGTGCGCTGCCGCTGGCGATCTGGATGTTGACAAGTTTTTTCCAGGCAATCCCGCGCGAGCTGGAAGAGGCGGCGCTCATGGACGGCTGCACCCTGATGGGAGCTTTCTGGCGTGTGGTGATGCCACTCATGCTGCCGGGGCTGGCCGCCGTGGCGATCCTTGTCTTCGTGATCGCCTGGAACGAGTTTGTCATAGCCCTGACCTTTATCTCGACGAGCGGCCTGAAGACTTATCAACTCGGCCTCTACGACTTTTTGACCACCGACGCACAAATCTTCTTGCGCTATGGCTATCTGCATGCGGCGGCGGCCATCGGCCTGGTCCCAACCTTTCTAGGCTACATGCTGGTGCAGCGCTATTTTATCAGTGGGCTCACAGCCGGCGCCGTCAAGGGGTGAGCTATGGCGACAGCAGAGACAAAACAGGCCATCGTTTACGCCTTTGGCAATCACATGCACTGGGCGGACATGGAATGGCTGTGGGGATCACAGGTGTTAGCCGACTCGGTGCGCGACATGCTGCGCATTTGTGCAGCCACCGGCGCACATGCCCATATCAATTTTGATGCGATCGGCTACGAGAAACTGGCCAGCGAAGACCCGCCGGCGCTGGCGGAGTTGCGTCGTGCCGTTCAAGCGGGTGACGTCGAGGTCGCGGGCGGTTCCTATGGGCAGCCCTACGGTCTCTTTCACGGTGCGGAATCCAACGCCCGGCAGCTTATCTTCGGCGTCCGGACAATTGCTCGACTCTTGGGGGTGCGGCCGCGGCTTTTCTGGGAGGAGGAGTTCTACTTCTTTCCGCAGCTGCCGCAGCTTCTATGCGCAGCCGGTTATGAATATGGCTCGCTCTTCTTCAAAGAGACGTGGCACACCCCCTCGGTCCCGATGGAGGATGCGGCAGCCGTACTGTGGGAGGGGATGGACGGCAGCCAGCTGCTGACCGCCCCGCGCAACAGGCTCAATGTTCGCCAGTGGCCGGAGGAATTCCGGCGACTGCACGCACGTCTTGCCGGCGAACCACTTTTGCAGAAGGCAACGGCCCCGTTACTGCTCCAGTGGCTGGAATTGATGCCCTCGCGTGACTGGATGTGTCGTGCCGAGGTAGCGCTGCCCGAGATTCGCCAGCTGCTCGACGATCCACAGCTTGATGTTCGCTTCGCCACGCTGCCCCAATACCTGGAACCGCTGCGGGCACAGGCGCCCGTGCGCAAATATACGCTGGACGATGTATTTCACGGCATGAGTATTGGCAAAAACGGCGACCTGTTTCGCCGCTTGAGCCGGCGGGCCGAGTCATCGGCCCTTGCGGCCGAATCGCTGTCCGCCCTGCTGGGCCTCTTTGGACGCCCCTATGCGTCGTGGGACGTCTACCCGACGTGGGAACTGGACGAGGCGTGGCGCGAACTGCTTTCGGCCCAGCATCACGACAATGAGGAGTGTGAAGGACTTTGCGGCTATGTCGGCCGTTACTCCTACGACCGCAGCCTGCAACTTACGGAGGGCATTGTCGATCGCGGGCTGCGTCGACTGGCGCAGCGGGTCGACGGAGCGGCCGGGGACCTGGTTGTCTACAATCCACTCGGGTGGGAGCGCACAGGTGTTGCGCATGACCCGCTGACCGGCAGCGAGGTGGTGGTGGCGGATGTGCCCGCCTTTGGCTACTGCACGCTGGCACGCAGTGCCGCTGCCCATATGCCACTGCCGACGGTGCTTGATGACGGGGCAACCGTTCGCTTGCGGCGCGGCGCACTCGAGGTCGCCGTCGACAGGGCGAGTGGCGCGATTACAGAGCTGGCAAGCGCAGAATTCCCCGCGGGTATTCTCGACCCCGATCAGCCACTGGCTACATTTCACATGGTCTGCGGAGGCGAGGTAGAGACGTTTGCCGGCGTAGAAGTGCATGTCGATGAGTCCGGACCGGCGCCGTCGATTCTGGTGCGACGGCGTGCGCGCGATGGGTCAGCACTCTCCGTGCGCGTCAGCCTGGCGCCTGTGATCGACGCGATGGACCTGCATGTTACCAGCGACGCAGTCCCACGTTCTGATTCGCGCATGGCTGCTGCGCTACAGATGCCGGTCGCCTTCCGGCTTCCCGGCGTCCAGTTGATCCACGATCACCCATTTGGAGTCAGCGAGATCCGGGCAGAGGGCACGTACCGGCGCAAATATCCGACGGGCGACTGGATGACCTCACCGCAGGTCTACGAGGAAATCCATCATCCTTTCACCGCACTAAATTTCGTCGATTTTGTTTCCGGTTCGAGTGGAGTACTCTATATACATGATGGCGCCCAGGGCATGCTGCGTGACGGGAACGTCGTGCGCAACCTGCTCTCGATGCACGATGCCTGGGATGAGGACTATTTCGCGGCACGCCTGGATGCGCGCATGCGCATCCTGCCGCACGGCGCAATGACCCACGCCGATCGCTGGCGGCGCGCACAAGAGTTCAACCGGCCGTTGCTGGCGGCCGCCAAGCCGAACGATGGTGGCGACATGCCCGCCTCCTATGCCGGGATTTCGTGCCCTTCGCCGGACGTAGCGGCTACGGCTTTTTGTCGCGAAGCGGAAGACGCCGGCCGCGATTGCATAGATTACGCCGGCGCTCGTATGCACTTTCCCTACATCGTACGCCTTGTCGAGCTTAACGGCGACGCGGCCGAGGCATCGTTGCAGCTAGCGGGGCGTGTGACCACGGCACGCCGCGCCAACCTGTGTGGGGCGCGCATTGCGGATCTGCCCATTGTCGAGCCCGATGGACGCCTTGCAGGCGAGGCTGGCTGCTACCGCGTGCCGATCGCTCTCGGCCCGCATGCCATCGCGACAGTTTACTTGGACTTGGAGATGGGGCGCAAAGTTTATCGCGATCTGGACAGCCGGCGACACGTGTGGGCCGGCGGCGAGAGCTACGAGCGACGTCTTGAACCCTGAGTATCAGCAAAGGTGGATAAGTAGAGTGCTATGAGCCAGCAACGCCTACCCCTCTATTACACATTTGGCAACCACATGCACTGGGTCGACATGCAGTGGCTGTGGGGCTATCACGTGCTGCCCGGCTCGGTGCGTGACATGCTGCGGTTCTGTGCCGAAACCGGCGCACGCGGCAATGTCAATTTCGACGGCATCGGCTATGAGAAGATGGCCGTGGAAGCCCCCGATGCGCTGGCGGAGCTGCGCGAAGCGATTGCGCGCGGCCAGATCGAAGTGGTTGGCGCTTCCTACGGCCAACCGTATGGGCTGTTCCACGGCGGCGAGTCGAACGTGCGCCAGCGTGTGTACGGCGTACGGGCCGCCATGCGCGTGCTCAAGACGCGCCCGCGTACATTTTGGGAAGAGGAGTTTGATTTCTTTCCGCAGCTACCGCAAATGTTGACCGGCGTAGGTTTTCAGTATGCCTCGCTTTACTTCCAATGGACCTGGCACACGCCGGAGGTTCCTTGGGAGGCAATCCCTGCGATCTGGTGGGAAGGGCAGGATGGCAGCCGCCTCTTGACGGCGTCGCGCAACAAGCTCAACCTGCACCAGTGGCCGGAGGATTTTGCCGCCCTACTGGCCAGCTCTACGCCGCGTGAAATGCCGGTACCCGGCATCGTCCAGTGGTTGGAATTGATGCCGTCGCCGGATTGGATGTGCCGTGCGGAAGTCATGCTGCCGCAGCTGCGCGCCTTGATGGACAACCCCGCCTTTGAGGTGCGCTTTGCCACGCTCTCCGAGTACCTGGAGGCTGCGCGCCCGGTGGCAGAGCCGCGCCGCTATACGATGGCCGAGGTCTTTCACGGCATGAGCCTTGGCAAGAACGGCGATCTCTTCCGCCGCCTCAGCCGCAGCACCGAGCAGGCCGCGCTCAGTGCCGAGTCACTGAGCGCCTTGCTGGGTCTGTTTGGCCGGCCGTACGCCCAGTGGGACGTCTACCCGACATGGGAACTGGAAGAAGCCTGGCGTGAGCTGCTTTCGGCCCAGCACCACGACAACGACGAGTGCGAAGGGCTGTGCGGCCACATCGGGCTGCGGTCCTATGAACGCAGCCGTGCCATTACCGGTCATATTCTAGATCGATCCCTGCGCCTGCTTGCGCGCCGCGTCAGCGGACCAGCGGGGAGAGTCGTCGTGTACAACCCACTAGGGTGGGCACGTACGGCCGCTGTGACGCACCCCGTGACAGGCATGGCGCGGATGGTGGCCGACTTGCCGCCCATGGGTTACACAGTGGTGGATAATTTCGACGCCTTGGCTGCCGTGCCTGCCGTAGAGGTGGACGAGGATGGAACGAACGTGAGTTTGCGGCGCGGCGATCTTTCGGTAACCGTCGACCGAGAGCGCGGGCTGATCGTGCAGATCAAGGACGCCCATTTTCCCGACGGCGCCCTGGCGCAAGCATGCCCCCTGGGCCGCCTGGAAATGACGCACAGCGGTACAGTCGAGACGTTTAGCCTGGCTGCCGTCGCCGTCGTCGACGATCAGGCGTCCGGCCAGCCGGCGATCTTGATCCGGCGCGCCACGGCCGACGGCGCCGAGATCTCAATCCTTGTGCGATTAGCCCCCGAGCTGGACGCCGTGGATGTGAGCTACCGCGGCGAGCACCTCCCGCGCACCGATTCGCGCCTGCACGCTGCCTTGCACACCGACCTGGGCACGGCACTGCCCCAATATGAGCTAATCCACGATCATCCTTTTGGCCTGAGCACCATCGATCCCCAGGGTGAGTATTGGCGCAAGTATCCCACCGGCGATTGGATGACTTCGCCCCAGGAGTACGAAAAGGTGCACAACCCGTTTACGGCGCTGCAGCTGCTGGATTTCGCCGCCGCGGATCGCGGGCTGCTGTTCGTGCATGACGGCAGCCAGGCGTTCTGGCGTGAAGGCGCCACGATCAAGCATGTGCTGACGATGTATGATGCCTGGGACGAAGACTATTACGTCGACACCATCAATATCAACGTCCGGATTGTGCCGCACGGGCCACTGACGCATGCCCTGCGCTGGAAGATTGCGCAGGAGTTTGTGCGCCCGCCCTACGCTGCCGTGGGCGCAGGCGAAGGGGGCGAACTGCCGCCCGCCTTTGCCGGGCTTTGGTGTGACGCCGAGCGCGTTGCCGTGACAGCGTGCTACCGTGAAACGCCGGATGCAGGCGCAGGGCTCGAGGACTATGCCAGCGCAGCCATTGAGTACCCGTATGTCGTGCGTCTCGTGGAATGGAATGGCCAGTCCGGGCCGGTCCGCATCACATTCCCGGGTGAGATTGCTGTGGCCTATCGCACGAATCTCTTGGGCGAACGCCTGGAAACCTTGCAGGCGGCACCGGCTCAATCGCCGATTGGGGGCCCCATCGAGTGGAATGCCGTGACGCTGCAGGTGCGTGCTTATGAAATCGTCACCTTGTATCTGGACCTGGTGCAGGGGCGCAAGGTGACGCGCGATCTGGACAGCCGGCGCTCGGTATGGGCCACTTCACACTGGATTACAAAGGAAAGCTAGCGCACAGATTTTGGTACGTCGGTTGAGGTGGTTGAGGCGGTTGTGGCGGTTGGGACAAGGTCTGGAGGGATTTTGCCACAGGACGGGAGTCGCGTGAGGGGCGAGGGACGGGCACGAGATCCGGCGGATGGAGTGATCGCCGCGAAGGCTAGCTGATTCCCGCCGGACCTCATGCCCCTACGATAGATTGTCTCAAGCTGGCTTCTCTACGCGGCCGACGCCATCGGCCAACGTAACGCGGTAGGTCTTGAGCGGCGCAGTGGCGGGTGGTGCGACTACGGCGCCGGTCTTCACAGCGAAAAGGCGCCTAAACTGACAAGCCCTTAGCTCACTGCTTTCTTTACTAGCGCCTTGATCTTTGCTTCTTCGGCGGCGGTCAACTTGATCAGAGCAAAGCTGGTCGGCCACATGTTGCCGTCGTCAAGGTTCGCATCGTGCTGGAAGCCGAACGTCGCATACCGCGCGTTGAACTTACCCGCCGCTTGAAAGAAGCAAATAATCTTCCCCTCCTTATTGGTATAGGCAGGCATTCCGTACCAAGTTTTCGGCATGAGGTCCGGCACGCTGTCGATAATGATCTCATGGAGCCGCCCGGCCATGGTGCGGTCTGGTTCCTCCATCTGTGCAATCGCTTCCAATACTGCTTTTTCCCCTTCCTCGCGATTCTTGCCTGCGCGCGCTTCTGCTTTCAGCTCCTGGGTACGAGCCTTCATTGCGGCTTTTTCTTCGGCTGAGAATGTTTCACCAGACTTCTTGGCGCTCATGGAAATCTCCTTATCTGACATCGAGCTGTTTTGACACCTTGCATTCAAGCGTATTTAGTTATATAATAAAGATACTCTAAAATCAAGATAATGTCAAGGGGTATCTCTATGACGGAATCCACAAAGACAGATTTGAAGAAACGAGCCCTGACGGCGGTGAGGGAATATGGCGTTCATTTGACGCTGTTCCGAAACGCGGTGAGTGAATGGGCAGGCCTCAACGCAACCGACATGGAATGTCTGCGGTTTCTCTTCCTCAAAGGCATTGCTACGCCTTCTGAGCTTGCCAGGCAAACTGGTCTCACTTCTGGTGCGACGACCGCCATGCTGGATCGGCTCGAAAAGGCAGGTTTCCTTGAGCGACACCCCAATCCCGATGATCGGCGCGGTACACTGATCACTCCCGCAAAATCGGCTGCCGAAAGGGCGGCGGCATGGTTTGAGTCGGCGAGAAACGCACAAGACGAGTTGCTTTCAAGCTACTCGGAACGTGAACTTGAAATCATTTCTGATGTCTTTGAACGATTTACAAGGCTATGGGACCAGGAGCGTGAGAAGATACGTAGCTAGAATTTGTTGGCGGATGGACAAACTCTATTTGCCGGCGAAGACATCGGTGATGATCGAACTGTCCGATATGCCGGCGGCAAGGGCATTGGGCTGTTGACGGCCGGACGAATTGAGCTTGTACATTGCTTCCAGGGTACGGAGAAGGTTGACATGGGTAACGCCGGCGCCCTCGGCGTAGTCGCCGGGCTTTATGTGCGCCCCTGCGAGGATGGTGACGATGCGATTGCGATCCTCCGGTTCGGCGGCCGCCGGGTTGCTTAATCCGGCTTTGCCGTGTGCGCTCTCGTCGAAGGTGAGAATGAGCAAGCTGTTGTGGTGTTTGGCCCACTGATAATAGCCGTCGATATGTGCTTGCAGCCATGTGTCGCCGGCCTGGATCGAGCCGTCGTGCATGTCATGGTCGAGTCCCGGCACGACCATGGCGACGGCCGGCAACTTGCTGTAGTCACTGGGAAAGTCCGCAAAGCGGAGGTTGGACGAAGCGCCAAGCGTAGCGCCGTTGGGAACATTGCTGAAGCTGAGCCACGGAACGTGCTTGCGCGCGTACTGCCCGGAGGTGGTTACGGTCGAACCGATGGCGGGCAGGTCTTCGGCATAGCCTGCGAACGAACGGCCGGCGGCGATCAACTCCGCGCCCAGATTGCGCGCGGCGATCGGCTGTGCAGGCATGGCGTCGCCGAAGCCGACGCCCTGGTTGCTGCCTGAGAAGAGCCAGAAGTAGTTGCCCTCACTATGGTGTTCTTCCGCATACATTTTGAGGAGATTGGCGCCTTCCTTCTTGAGCGTACCGTTGATATAGGGTGCGGCCCGACTGCCGATCACCTGCGCATAGTCTTTGTTCTCTTCCACAACAATGACGACATGGTCGTAGACAGGCAGATCGGCCGGCCATGGCGTCCTGCTTGCTGTGAGCGGCCGGCCGGCAGGCGCCTGGGGCGACACCGGTTGAGAAATTGGCTGGGATATCGGGGGAGATATTGGGTAGGATGCGGCAGTACATGCCAGAAGGGAAAGAGCGAGAATAGTTGCAAGCAGCTTCATGGTTGCACTCTGTACTTCCAAAATGATGGCGATTGGTGGAAGCATAGCAGAAGCGAGGCGGCAGTTTGATGAATATTCGATTAAAACCTGCTATGGGATTGAGGGGATAGCGGTTTGGATCGTGGCGAGGCGGCGCTGGAGGGCGCGTTGGGCGGCGATGAGGTCATCGGCGGTGATGTGGACGGAGGTCTCCTCCTCGTCCAGGTTGCTATAGGCTTCGCATTCGATGCGTTCTTCGCGCAGGAGCTTGATAAAGAAGCGGCTCATCTGGCCGAACGTGGCGCGAGCCTCTTCTTGTGTCATGTCGCCAAGGTTGGCGGCGCGCAGCGTGTCGAGGCACATCTCGATGCCCTCGTTGTAGATCTCGAGACGGCGCAGGTGGAGGGCGATCTCCATGGTGCGCCGTTCGCTGGTATAGAGCCTTACCTGGTCGATGTCCCAAGCGCGGGCGCGCTCCTGCCAGCGCCATTTGCAAGCTGCCTTGGACCAATGACCGCCGCACTTGTAGCTCGGTTTGCCGGTGTCCCGGCAGAGGTTGTCGCGCACACGCTGCATGGTGCGCGTGGGTCCCAGGCTCAGGTATTCGGCGAAACGGGTATACCAGATGGCCGACTCATTGGGCTGCGGCTCCCACGGTTTGCGGTCGGGTGAGAGCGGAACGCCAGTATCGGTGCGCGGCGAACGTGCCATGAGATGCTCCTATTCAAGAACGCATATTCGGGTGCGTCAGGCGATTGTAAGTAAATTATAGCAAAGAGTAGGAGACCAGGCAAGCAAAATACGTTTTGAAGATGTGGTGGCGGGGTTGTGCGGGTTGTGGCATGATTGTGAAAAAAGCTTGACTTACCAAACAAACCTGTGCTCTACGCCAAGTCATGCCCCGAAAGAAAGTGGAGGACAACGCGGTTGAAGACGTCGGGGTGCTCCATGTTTAGCATGTGGGCCGCGTTGGGCAGCATGACTTTCTGGGCGCCGGCGATGTGGTCTGCCATGTAGGTGCTCGCGGCCCGGACAAAGGCGAGATCGCGGTCGCCATAGAGGATGAGGGTTCGCAGATGGAGTTCGGCTAAGCGGGCGGCGGCCGGAGGCTCCAGGGGCGGTTTCTCCTGGCCCCGGTCTGCGCGGCTGAGCTGGAGGCGCCGGCGGTACATCGCCAGCAGGCGGTTGCGCGCCTCCCTGTCCACCTGGTCGGGCGTGCGTCCCTCGCCGTCGAACCAGATCTGGGCGGAAAGCTCCAGGAATTGCACCCAGTCGTTGCTCAAAATTGCCGCCTGCAACTCGGTGAATTGCGGCGATGCGGGCATATCCATTTCCAGGCCTTGCGGGCTGCTGCTCACGGCAACCAAGGCAGACGCCATGGCGGGACGTTCCAAGGCCAAATCCAGGATGACGGCGCCACCCTGGGAGCAGCCGATCAGATTGGCCTCGGTCACGTCAAGGTAGTGCATGAGACACGCCAGATCGTCCGCATGCGAGTACTCACCCGCCACGGGTTGGCTTTGCCCGAAGCCGCGCATATCGTAGCGAAGCACACGGAAGTGAGCGGCGAAGAACTGGAACTGATCATCCCACATGCCGCTGTCGGCCAGGCCGGCATGGACGAACACCAGCGGTTGCCCGGCCCCGGCGGTTTCGTAGTAAAGACGTGCACCATTTACCTCGGCAAAGCCTGTTTGAGAGACCACCTTATACGATACTCCGTGCAAGCCAACCCATTGCGTCAAACGTCCGTTGAGCTCTTCCGCCGATGGACGGTTACTGTGTTGGAAGCTACTATAGTCGATTGTCAATACGGAACCGAATTCTGCCGTGCCGTTCATGGCGAATGCAGGTCAGCGAAGAGAGGAACAGTCAAAATGAATGAGTTATCATCGGTCGATTTTCGGGCGCTGGGCAAGCCAAGCACCCAGCCGAGCCGTTCACTGGATACGTTTCCGTGCCCGGCGCATGTGACAGTGGTGCGCTTTACGTCTGAAGAGCTGACGGCGTTTTGTCCCGTCACGCACCAACCGGACTTTTACAGCTTCGAGTTGGAGTACGTGCCCGACAAGCTGTGCATCGAGAGTAAGAGTTTGAAGCTGTTTTTGTGGTCGTATCGAGAGGATCGCTGTTTTGCCGAGCACCTGGCAGGGGAGATCGCGCAGCAGGTGGTGGATGCCATTGCGCCGCGGCGGTGCAAGGTTACGCTGCGGCAGCAGGTGCGTGGGGGATTGCAGCTAACGGCGGTGGCGGAGATTGGTGAGGGTCAAGGGGCAAAGTAGGAGGTAGGATCGCCGCATTGGCGGTGTGGTGTGGGGGTAGAGGGGGGCACAAGGTCCGGCGTGGATAGGATCGCCGCATTGCCGGATGTGGTGTGGGGGGTAGAGGGGGGCACAAGGTCCGGCGTGGATAGGATCGCCGCATTGCCGGATGTGGTGTGGGGGTAGAGGGGGGCACAAGGTCCGGCGTGGATAGGATCGCCGCATTGCCGGTGTAATTCCGCCGGACCTTGTGCCCCTACGCGTTGGTGCGCGTTACCATGCGTAGGATTCGGGGGCGGGGGCGATGCGGAGGGGGCGGCCCTTGTTGATGTCGAAGATGGCGTCGAGGCGCTTGAGGGCGGTCTCGTCGAGGTGCAGGTCGGCGGCGCGGTCGAGGCCTTCGAGGTGGGCGACGGTGCGCACGCCGACGATGGCGGAGGTGACGGCGGTCTGGTGGAGCGTCCAGGCGATGGCGACGACGGATTCGCTCTCGCCCAGCTCTTGGCAGAGCGCGCTGAACTGGCGGAATATTTCGTTGTCGCCGACGCGGATGCCGTACTCGCCTTCGACCTGGGCGGTGCGTGAGCCTTCGGCCGACTGGGTCTTGCCGGTGAGGAGACCGCCGGCGAGCGGCATGTAGGGGATGACGCCGATGCCGAATTCTTTGGCGGCGGGCAGGACCTCCAGTTCCGGGTAACGGCAGAGAAGATTGTACATGCTCTGCTCGGAGACGATGCCGACGTTGCCGCGCTGCCAGGCGGCGGCCTGGTACTTGGCAAGTCCCCAGCCGGGGAAGTTGCTGGTGCCGACGTAGAGGATGTCGCCCTTGTGCTGGAGGCGCTCGAAGGCACCCCAGAACTCTTCGACGCTCATGTGACGGTCGATGTGGTGGACCTGGTAGAGGTCGATGCGGTCGGTCTGCAGACGGCGCAGCGATTCGGCTACGTGCATGCGGATCTTATAGTCGGAGATGCCGCCCTCCTCGTTGGGGCCGGGCTTGCCCATGCCGCCGTAGACCTTGGTGGCGAGCACGACCTCATCGCGGCGATGGTTGCCTTGCTGGAACCAGCGGCCGATGATCTCCTCCGAGTGGCCGGACGGTTCGCCGTAGACGTTGGCCGTGTCCCAGAAATTGATGCCCATTTCGAGGGCGCGGTCCATGATGGCGAAGGATTCTTTTTCATCGCAGCGGCGGCCGAAGTGCATGGTGCCGAGGCAGACTTTGCTGACCTTGACGTTGGAGCGGCCGAGATAGGCGTATTCCATGAGTAATGGATCCTTTCGATGTGTATGGTTTTGGGTTTATGCGCGGTGCGAATGTGTCTATTATGAGACGATGGGCGCGAATTGGGCAAACTTGGGAGGTGGGGCGGTAAGCGACGCGCCAGGTACTGAGGCGGCGCACAAGCCAGTCGGACAGGTAGAGAAGGCCGATCAGGGTCGGGAGGTCAGGGGTGGGGCGGGCACAAGGTCCGGCGAAACAAGCATCTTCGCGAAAACCAGACGATTTCCGCCGGACCTTGTGCCCCTACGCGTTACGCATCGTGCGCCTGGAATGGGAGATGCGGCACAAAAAAAGGCGCATTGACAGAACCGGTTGCGAATGATATTCTCCGCCAACCCGCATTCCCAGCGCACCTAAATAGAAGATGTACCACACCCAAGGAGACCAAACGGATGAAGCGACGTACGTTTCTGAAAGAAGCAGGGTTGGCGGCCGGCGGCCTGATGGCCTCGACCATGCTGCCCAATGGGGCGATGGGTGCCCCCAAGCCGCAGAGCAGGCGGGCCGAACGCACATTCAACGCGGACGCCAGCCGGCCCAACATCCTGGTGATCCTGGTGGACCAGCTGCGCTATCCACAGGGGGCCTTCACCCAGGAGCTGATGGACGAGACGGCCCCCAACCTGGCAGACCTGCGGGTCTCGTCCGTCAGCTTTGGCCATCACTGCTCGGCGGCCAATGCCTGCTCGCCCTCGCGCTCGACGCTGCTGACGGGGCTCTATACGCACCAGAACGGCATGTTTCTCACGAACGTGGAGGGACTGGCCGGCCAGGGCTCCACACCAAGCCTTAACCCGGGCTTTCCCACCTGGGGCTCCATCTTGAGCAGCGATGATTTTGGTTACAACACCTACTGGTGGGGCAAGTGGCACCTTGCGATCGACGACGCCCAAACCCCGGAGTGGGCCAAGCGGTATGGCTTTGACGACGGCGGCCTCCCCTGCCCCTCACCCAATGGCGGGCCAGGGCAAGGGCAAGGAGTCGACCCAGTGACCACCCAAGTGTTCAAGAACTGGCTTAACGAAGCCAGCGCGCTGGGGCCGTGGTGCACGACCGTGAGCCTGGTCAACCCACACGACGTGGAGTGGTTTCCCAAATACTCCAAGGAGCAGCCAGGCCAGGAGAATCCGCCGCCGATCCCCGAGTTTCATGCCGGGCTGCCGTCCAACTTTGAGCACTGGCCCGAAGCGCTCACCCTACAGGGCAAGCCGAAGCTGCAGCAGGCATGGGTGCTGCTGTGCGATGCGGTGTTTGGCGTTGTGCCCACCAATCCCCCCGTCACGGGCTATCCGGAGCTCTGGCATGAGCTGCTCGACCTCTATTATCTTGTCATAGGGGAGGTGGACAAGCAGATCGGCAATATCCTCGACGCACTTGGCGGCAGCAACGCAGCAAACAACACCATCGTCGTCTTTACTTCGGATCATGGCGAGTACGGCGGCGCGCATGGCCTGCGCGGCAAGGCCTTTGCCGCCTACGAGGAGGCGATCCGTGTGCCCTTGTATGTGATGGATCCCACGGGCGAGTTTGTCCCGATAGGACAGACCGGCACCGAGCGCGAGCAACTGACCTCGCACGTGGACATCGCCCCGCTGCTGATGACGCTGGCCAGCGGCAACAACAACTGGCGTTCCAATCCGAAGTACGGGCACCTGGCGAACCGCGCCGACCTGGTCGCGCTCTTGAGCAATCCTAATGCCAGTGGCCGCGACTATATCATCCAGACCAGCGACGAGGACATTCCGGAGGAGGCGCCCAAGGTGGGGTGGAGCTACCGGGATGTGCTCGTCAGCAATCCGTCGACGGGGAGCCCCCCAAGTCATGTGATCGGCTACCGCACCAAGGATGCCAAGTTGGGGGTCTACAGCTACTTTGCCCCGAATACGATCAACATCGAGACCACTGGGCAGCAGACGGAGTTGTACGACTACACAAAGGACGGCGTGGCGGAGGTCATCAACCACGCGCCGGGCGGCTCTGATCCCGATCCGGTTCTCTACAACCAGTTGTACAATGCCCTGTTCGATCCTACCAACGGCGCAGTGGTCAAAGAGCTGCGGGCGCCGCTGCCGGCCTATCTGCAGGCGCCGCAAGATGCGGCCATGGCTGACTATCTGGCGTACGAGGCAAGTCTCCACGTAACGGCATATCAGTATTTGCCGGCGGTAGAGAAGTAAGTCGAGGGCGGGCACAAGGTCCGGCGGAAGAAAGTTGCGGCGCGATGGGTAGGTGGTTGCCGCGGGACGAATGGTAGGCGAGGGCGGGCACAAGGTCCGGCGGAAGAAAGTTGCGGCGCGATAGGTAGGTGGTTGGCGCCGGACCTTGTGCCCCTACGAGTTGTGGGCGGCTTCGTCTACGAGCCAAGTGAGGGTGCCGTCGACGGGTTGAATTCGTTGGCTGGGATAGAGGTCGGGGTCGCGATCGCCGGCCAGTACCTGGCGCAGGGCGGCGGACTTGTCGGAGCCCCCGACGAGGACCAGGACGCGGCGGGCGGCGTTGATGAGGGGGAAGGTGAAGGTCAGGCGCGTGGCGTCGAGCTTGGGCACGTGGTTGGCCACGACGAGGCGCTCGGTTTCGGCGAGGGCGGCCGTGTGGGGAAAGAGGCTGGCGGTATGGCCGTCGGCGCCCATGCCAAGCAGGATGAGGTCGAAGCGTGGGATGCTGCCGGCGCCAGAGTTGGGATTGGCAGGCACGGTCTCGTGCACGGCCCGTTCGTAGGCCGCGGCGGCAGCGTCCGGGTCGCCGTCACCGGCAAGGCGGACGACCATGCGGGGTGCCTGGTTCTGGCGGGCAAGGGGATCGAGGAGGGTCTCCTTGGCCATACGGTAGTTACTGTCAGGCGAGGTGGGAGGCACGCAGCGCTCATCGCTCCAGAAGATCTGCCAGCGCTGCCAGTTGAGATTTTCGCCTCCAGCCAAGGCGGTGTAGACGGCACGCGGGGTGGAGCCGCCGGCCAAGGCGATACGAAAAAAACCGCGTTTGCCGATCGAGACGGCGGCGGCGGCGGCGATGAGCTGCTGGGCTACAGCGGCGGCGGCAGCGGGAGTGGGGACCACTTCGACTTGTTGGCGGGTGCCGCGCATTCGGACTTCTCTCCTGGCTGAACCTTGATTCACTTGATTTGAGGATTTACTTGATTTTTGGGCGGGCTGCTCGCTCGCATCATGGTAATTCTTATATCTTGTGAATCGCGGTCCAGAGCACTAGGTGTTTTTCCAGTGGTGGCCGTCTCTGGCCAGCAGGTCTTCGGATTCGAGGGGACCCCAGGTGCCGGCTTCGTATTGCGGCAATTGCAGTTGCTTGTTGCGTTTCTTGAGCACTTCTTCTTGCACCTGCCAGCCTTCGAGGACGTTGGTGACGCGGTCCCAAGCCAGCTCGGTTTCGTCACGGCGAATGAAGAGCGTGCTGTCGCCGAGCATGGCGTCGAGGAGCAGGCGCTCATAGGCTTCGGCCAGGTTTTCGCCAAAGGCCTTGCTGTAGGTGAAATCCATGTTCACCTGTTCGACGTCGATCTGGGGGCCGGGCAGCTTGGCATCGAAGCTGAGGATGATGCTCTCGTCGGGCTGGATGCGCAGGGTGATCGAGTTGCGGGCGTGCTGGCGGCGGCCGTTGCGGTTGCCGAAGTACATGAGCGGCGGGCGGCGGAACATGACGTTGATCTCGCTGACCTTGGAAGGCAGGGCCTTGCCGGTACGCAGGTAGAAGGGGACGCCGTTCCAGCGCCAGTTATCGATCTCGAGCTTCCAGGCAACAAATGTTTCGGTTGTCGAGTTGGGGGGAATGCCCTCAGTTTGGAGGTAGCCGGGGATGCGTTTGCCTTCGACCTCGCCGGCGGCGTATTGGGCGCGCACTACCCACTTGTTGACTTCGAGCGGGTCGAGCGGCTGGATCGAGCGCAGGACATTGACCTTCTGGTTGCGGACGGATTCGGCGTCGTAGGTGACGGGCGGCTCCATGGCGGTGAGGGCCACGAGCTGCATGACGTGGTTCTGCACCATGTCGCGGATGGCGCCGGACTTGTCGTAATAGCCGCCGCGCGTGCCGACGCCGAGGCTTTCGGCCACGGTGATCTCCACGTGGTCGACATAATTGCGATTCCAGATGGGCTCGAAGATGCCGTTGCCAAAGCGGAAGACGAGGATATTCTGCACCGTCTCCTTGCCCAGGTAGTGGTCGATGCGATAGATCTGCTTCTCGTCGAAGACGCTCTGCAGGTGCTCGTTGAGTTCCTGGGCGCTGGCCAAGTCGTGACCGAAGGGCTTTTCGACGATGAGACGAGTCCAGCCGCCGTCGTGCGCTGTGGAGAGACCGACTTCCTTGAGCAGCTGGGCGATCGGGGCGAAGACGTTGGGCGGCGTGGCCAGGTAGAAAAGATGGTTGCCGCGCGTGCTGCGTTCGGCGTCAAGGGTTTCGACACGCTGCGCCAGCTTCTGGAACGCGCCCAGGTCGTCATAGCCGCCGGCTTGATAGAAGAGGCGGGAGGCGAAGTCGTCGATGCGCTGCTCGTCGAGACCGCCGTTGTGTTCGGCGCGGCTGTGCTCACGCAGGCCCTCGACCGCGTGCCGGCGGAACTGGTCGTCGTCCATCGCCGTGCGGGCGAAGCCGAGGACCGTAAAGGAGGGATCCAACAGGTCCTGGCCGGAGAGGTGAAAGATGGCAGGCAGCAGCTTGCGCATGGCGAGGTCGCCGGAGGCGCCAAAGACAACGAGCAGACAGGGTGGCGAGGTACGTTTCATTGCGATAGGTCAACCTTCAGCTTCGAGCTTATCGATTTTGCCGACACGGCGCAGGAAGCGCTCTTCGTGCTGGAACTCGGCCGAGACGAAGGCCTTGACCAACTCGCGGGCGAGTGCTTCGCCGATGATGCGCGACCCCAAGCACATGACGTTCATGCCGTCGTGCTCGACGCCCTGGTGGGCGCTGTAGGTGTCGTGCGTCAAGGCAGCGCGCACGCCGTGCAGCTTGTTGGCGGCGATGCAGACACCGACACCACTGCCACAGAGAAGGATACCGCGATCCGCCTCGCCATTCTGTATGGCGCGCCCCACTAGGCCGGCAAAGTCGGGAAAGTCGCTGGGTGTGGTGTCCCAGCCACCCTTGTCGACGACGTCGATACCCAACTGGTGCAGCTCATCGATCACGGCGTCTTTCAGGGGGAAACCGGCATGGTCGGACCCAACGGCGATACGCATGGTTTATGCTCCATTCCTGGGATAGGCCATCACCAGGCCGTTGACTTGGACGGCGACGGGCTGGCCGATGGCAAAGTTGTAGATTGGGCTGACGCGAGCGTCGAGCACGCGGCCTGAGGGCAGCTGAATCGAGACTAACTGGTCGTGGCCAAAAAAGAGCACGCTCTTGACCCGGCTTTGCGTGGTGGGTGGGGCGGGTTTGACGGTGACATTCTCGGGGCGAACCAGCACATCCACGGGGCCGTCGGCCGCATATTGGAGGAAGAGATCGCCTAGTTCGCAGGCGACCGTCTGGCCGCGGGCCTCGCCGGGGAAGAAGTTGGCGTCGCCAATAAACTCGGCGACGGCGCGGGTGGCAGGCTGGTGGTAGAGCTGCTGGGGCTGGCCGACCTGGTGGACACGCCCCCCAAGCATCACGGCCACCTGGTCCACGAGGCTGAGGGCCTCTTCCTGGTCGTGGGTGACAAAGATGGCAGTGGCGCCGGCGGCGCGCAGAATCGTGCGCACCTCGGCGCGCACACGCACGCGCAGGCCGGCATCGAGATTGGAGAATGGCTCGTCGAGCAGGATCAAGTCGGGCTCGGGGGCGAGGGCGCGGGCGAGGGCGACGCGCTGCTGTTGGCCGCCGCTGAGCTCGTGGGGCAAGCGGCGTTGGAGCCCCTCAAGACCGACCATTTCCGTCACGGCGGCCACGCGCTTGCCGGCGTCGCCCGCGTAGCGGTGGAGGCCAAAGGCAATATTCTGGCCCACGTTGAGGTGGGGGAAAAGGGCGTATTCCTGGAAGACCATGCCCACGCGGCGGCGTTCGGGGGGTACATGCAGGCCGCTGGCGGCGACGCGTTCGCCGCCAATCTCGATGGCGCCGCCGTCGAGCGGTTCGAAGCCGGCGATCAGGCGCAGAAGGGTGGTCTTGCCGCAGCCGCTGGGGCCGAGCAGGGCGAGCAGCTGGCCCTTGGCCAGCGCCAACGAGACGCTGTTGACGGCAGCGACCGTACCGAAGCGCTTGACGACTGCTTCGAGGCGAATGCTGGGGGTGACGGCAACAGTCGGGCCGGCGGGCACCTGGTCCGGCACGCGACTGCGCGGCGCGGCGGCAGGCGGGACTTGGCTGCGGGTCATTGGCCGGCCTCCTCCTGGCGCAGGACGATAAAGATCGAGAGCGCCGACACGGCCACCAGCAGCAGGGCGGGGGCGGAGGCGCGGGCGTAGAAGGCCTCGCTGGTGGCCGACCAGATCGAGACGGCAAGGGTGGTGAAACCGGTTGGCGCCAACAGCAACGTCACGGGCAATTCCTTCATGGTCGTGAGAAATACGAGCGCGGCGCCGGCCCAGATGCCCGGACGCAGGAGTGGGAGCGTCACGCGCCAGAAGGTCCACCGCTTGCTGTGGCCCAGGCTGCGGGCGGCCTCCTCGAGCCGTGGGCTAATCTGGAGCAAGCCGGTGCGCAACGTGCCGAGGCTTTGCGGCAGAAAGCGCACGGTGTAGCCGAAAACGAGCATGGAGATGGTTTGATAGAGAATGGGCACGTAGTTGGCGCCGAAAAAGACCAGAGAAAGGGCGACGACGATGCCGGGCAGGGCGTAGCCGAGGTAGGCGGCGCGGCCCAGCCAGGCGCTGTAAGGGCTGGGGAAGCGCACCTGGAGGTATGAGACGGGCAGCGCGAAGAAAAGGCAGACAGCAGCGGCCAGGGCCGAGACATAGACGCTGTTGGCGGCAAACGTCCAGACCGGCTGCAGTTCTTCGCCCATCTCGAGGCCGCGCAGGAGCCAATAGACGACCACACCCACCGGCATGACGAGCGAGGCGGTCACTACGGCTGTGCAGAAAAGCAAGGCAGGAATGCGCCAGCGACCGAGTGGTATGGGTTTTTGGCGGCGGGCGGCACCGACGCCGGCACGGTGGTAGCGATGGCGGCCTTGGACAAAGCGGGCGATGACCAGGAGCAGGATCGTCAAGGCGACCAGCACGAGCGAGAGCAGGGCGGCCTGGCTGCGGTCAAAGCTACTCTGGTACTGGACGTAGATGACGCGGGTAAAGCTGTTGAAGCGCAGCAGCGAGACGGCGCCGAAGTCGCTGAGCACGTAGAGCGCCAGCAGCAGCGAGCCCGAGACGATGGCAGGGCGCAGATTGGGGAGCGTTACGCGCCAAAAGGTGGGCCAGGCGCCAAAGCCAAGGCTGCGCGAGGCCTCCTCCTGGGCGGGATCGAGGTTGAAGAAGCCGGCGCGGATGCTGAGATAGAGATAAGGGTAGCTAAAGATGGTCAGCGCCCAGGTTGCGCCAAACAGGCCATAGATGGAGGGCAAGCGGTCGACGCCGAGCGGCTCAAGCCAGCCCTGGACGATGCCGCGCGGGCCCATCATCGACACGAGGGCATAAGCGCCGACATAGGTGGGGATGACCAGGGGCAGGGCGAGCAATGGGCTCCAGACGTGGCGGCCGGGAAGGTCGGTGCGCACTGTGAGCCAGGCCAACGGGAGGGAAACGGCGAACGAGATGCCGGTGACCAGCACGGCGAGGACGACCGAGTTGACCACTACCAGGAGCGTGCGTGGACTGGTGAGGCTGGCGATCGCGTCCACCAGGCCAACCTCGGCGGCACGGATCAGAAGATAGGCGAGTGGCAGCAGCATGGCGAGCGCCACCAGCGTGGCAGCTGCCGTGAGCAGCAAGGGCGCGCCATTGGCTTTACGCCAGCGGGCAGTCCAGGCCCCCTGGGCCCTTTGGGTACGCGGGTTGGACAGAGGCAGGTCAGGCCGCATGGTCGGTCGGCAGGGTCGGTGCGTTCGGCGAGACGGGGGCGAGCTTTTTCTTGCGGATGCCGTATGCTTCCATCGTGAGCGGCCAGAGCAGCCAGACGAGACCGATCAGCGGCTGGAAGAGGGGGAAGTAACCGTAGTCCTCGCCGAAGTGGCGCCAGACCGTGCGGCCGATCAACTCAGGGTTTACAAAGCTCAACGTGCCGATGAGCAGAGTCATGAACGTCTCGAAGCCCAACGCACTGACAGAGAGCCACCAGGTCCACTTGCGGCGGTAGGCAAAGCCGATAGTAGCGAGAGTGTAGAGGATGGCAGCCAGGGCCGAGAGATAGACCGGAAGGTAGTTGGCGACATCCTCTTTGAAAAAGAGCTGGTAGATAGCGCGCACGCCGGTGGAGAGGGCGAGGACGGGGTAGGAAAAGGCCAGGACGTAGCCAAAAGGACTGACGAGGTTGGCCCAGAGTGCGTCGCGGCGGCTGAGCGGTTGCTTGGTGTTCATGGGAGCATTATAGTCTGAACCTTGATTTTTGGGATTTCCGGGATTTTCATGATTCAGACGTAAATTCTTGCCAGAGTTGGTGGGCCCAGGCCTCTACGCGGGCTTGCGTGAGGTCGGGTTGGTTGTGTTCGTCGAGGATGAGGCCGAGGAAGCGGTCGTCTTCGCAGGCCCAGGAGGAATTGAAGGTGTAGCCGCAGGTGGGCCAGGAACCGACGAGCGTGGCGCCTTGTTGGCGCAGCTTGTCGGCGATGAAGAAGAGGGCGTCGGCGAAGGTGTCGGGATAGCCGAGCTGGTCGCCGAGGCCAAAGACCGCAGCGCGCTTGCCTGCCAGGTCGAGGGCGTCGAATTCTTCGAGCACGCCTTCCCAGTCGCGTTGGAGCTGGCCGTGGTTCCAGGTCGGAATGCCGAGGATCAGGCAGTCGAACTCCAGCATTTCCTCCAGGTAATAGTCGGCGACATCAAAAAGCTCGATCGCCTCTGCCCCTGCGGACAGGGCAAAGGCGTCGAGCCCGGCTTTCAACTCTGCGGCAACAGCGGCGGTGTGGCCGTCGGTGCTGCCGTAAAAGAGGCCGATACGCGTCACCGCGCCGGTCACCCGCGGGATTTCATCTCAGTGTCGAGCATGAGCAGGGCAGCCTTGTTGTCGCCGGCCATGGAGAGGCGGTCGATCATTTCAGAAGCATTGGCCTCTTCCTCGACCTGCTCGTCGATGAACCACTGCAGAAAGACCTGGCTGGCGTAGTCATTTTCGGACGCGGCGCGGGCGTAGAGTTCGTTGATCCAGGCAGTGACGCGGCGTTCGTGGGCGAGCGATGCCTGGAAGATCTCGACTGGTGCGCCAAACTCGCCGGGCGGCTGCTCGACGGCGCCCAGCTCGACACTGCCGCCACGAGCAAGAATGAAGTCGAAAAGCTTGAGAGCGTGTTCGCGTTCCTCATCACTCTGGACGCGCATCCAGTGGGCGAAGCCCCTCAAGTTTAGGGCTTCGAAGTGGGCGGACATGGCCAGGTAGAGCTGGGAGGCGTAGAACTCTTTCGTGATCTGCCCGTTGAGGGCGTCCTGCATCTGGGTACTTAGCATAGGTTTACTCCTGGGTGGAGATAGGATTTGGTTGATAACAAGAGTATACGCCTGATTGGGCGCGTTTTCTGTAACGAATTTGCCGAAAGGGGAGAGATGGGGCGAAGCCGTGCGAGGCGCTGCCCACAAGGTTTGTGGTGAGGGGGGACGAAAGGGGGCAGCGCCAGGCACGAGGGGCTAGGTGCGGCGGCGGAGGAACCAGAGCATGCCGGCGAAGATGCCGGCGCCGGTAAAGCTGAGGGTGCCGAGGAAGATGAGTCCGCCGCTGAGGGTTCGCGTGTTGGCGCGGACGCGGGTTTGCAGGGCTTGCGCGTCGAGCGGGCCGGCGGGGGTGACGGTGGGCAGGGGCGTCCAGGTTGCGGTAGGCACGGGGGTGAAGGTAGCGGTCGGCGTGGGCGACGGCGTGGCGGTAGGCGTGTCGGTCGGCAACGGCGTGGCGGTGGGGGTGGGTGTATCGGTCGCGGGGACTTCGATGGCGGCGGGTGCGGCCAAGGCGGCGGCTTCAGCGGCGGCATCAGCTGCGGCTACGGCGACATCTGCCGAGGCAGCTTCCTGGACCGGCTCGGGTGTGGCCGTAGGTTCGGGCGTGTTGGTGGGCGGGGCGACGATGGCGGCAGGTGCGCTCTCGTCCGGGTAGAGGGCGATGGCGTCGACCAAGATCAGGTTATCGCCACTGCTGCTGGGATGGTCGGTCAGGAAGAAGACCGTCATGGTTTCGCCCACGGCGCGGGCCCTGACGTCAATATTGACGTCGGGCGGCGGGTAGTTGAGGATGCGGCCTTCGCCCCAGTGCATAGGTCCCCAGATGACGGTTGGGGCGTTGGGATCGGTGCCGCCGGTGGGGTCGATGCCCAGTTGGCGGCCAAAGAGATCGGGGGCATTGGGGGCGCCCCAGGAGATGCTGGCGCGGTAGCCGGCGCCGGCTGTGACCGGAACCTGGGTATAGATGCCAGCCTTGAAGGTGCCGCCGTTGCTCCAGATCGTCAGATTAGGGCCGCCAAAATAGGTATGGTCATCCTGGTAGAAGTCGGGTTCGCCGGAGAGGACGAAGATGTTCCAGCCGACGGGGGACTGGCGGGGGCGGTCGCCGTAGAATGCATCCATATCGCAGACGGATTGGGGAATGACGTTGGGTGGCTCGCAGGGTTGGGAGGCGTAGGCCGGCCTGGCGATAGCCACCAGGAGGCCAAGTGCGAGCGCCGCGCTGAGTCCAGGCGGGAGGATGCGGGTCAATTGCTTCATGATCGGTTAGTATAGCGGCAGCGGGGAGGGGGGACAAAATCGAAGTGGGTGGAAGGGTGATGACGTTCGCCGGCTCGGAACGATGATTTGTGAGCAGGCGAAGCAGTTGGTGCGAGGCCGAAATCGGGGGAGAGCGGGCAACAGTGGTTATCGTACCAAAACGGCAACAATGCTCTATGGTAAAATTGATATACAAATGACGTAAGATCTACGCAGATTTAGGTCGGTGCCCGCGAACGGTGTGGACTGTATTGTGAGGGAATTGGGCATGGTAGATATTGAAGTGCTGTACATCCAACAGATTCGGGGACTGCCACCTGAGGCGCGACTGCAGCTACTGGCCTTGATTGCCCAAGACCTGGCAGCGCCAACTTCAGGCAAGCAGCATCGTATAACTGACTTGCAGGGGCTGGGTAAGGAGATCTGGCAAGGGATCGACGCCCAGGATTATGTTGACCAGATGCGGCGTGAATGGGACGAGCGGCCTTGACAGATCTACACGAGGTATTTGCCGGCATTACGCGTGTTGGTATTGACACGTCGCCGTTTATCTACTTGATGGAAGCACATTCGGATTATCTGCCACTTGTGGCGCCGCTATTTGCGCGCCTGGACTCTGGGGACATCAGCGCAGTGACTTCGACGATTACCGTTGCAGAAGTCACGGTATTGCCGCTACGGCTCCACAGGAACGACTTGCGGGAGCAGTATTTGAACTTGTTGCTGAATAGCATCAATCTCGACGTAATAACAATCGATGTTCACGTTGCACAGGTGGCAGCGGAATTGCGCGCACGATTTTCTGTGCGTCTACCTGATGCGCTTCAGCTTGCCGCTGCCATTGCATCGGGATGCGACTCGTTCATCACGAACGACCGCGCGCTACAGCGAGTTACAGATCTCTCCGTTATTGTCCTCGCCGATCTACTGGGCTGATGTCTTCGGCAGCACTTCCACTTTTGCCATTTCCCAGGTTTGTCCTCCGGTTGCATCCACAGGCAGGGCCCCGGCATTGTCCTGGCGATAGACGATGATCTGCAGTGAGTAGGATCCCGGCGCGAGGTTGGCGGGGATGGGGAGTGCTGCGGGTTGGGGGTACAGCAGGGCTGGGTTCCAGGCGCGGGTGGGCAGATGGTGGAGGGGGCCGTCGTCCTGGACGACGGGTTGGTTGTTGGCGTCGTAGAGGCGAAGGCTCGTGCTGAGGTCGGCGGGGAGAGTCGCCAGGGTTTGCTGGGCGTGCCAAAGTAGGTCGACGTAGAGGTAGCTGCCGGCGGTGACGGTCGGCGGGACAGAGGGTGGGATGAGGGCGACGGCGTCGCCGAAGGTGGCGATGGGTGTGGCGACCGTGTCGCCGGCCCGAGCGTTGGTTGTGTCGTTCACTGGACCTGGCGCACCGAGCCAAGTGGTGAAGAGCTGGACCAGGCCGTAATCGCGACCCGGGATGGGAGTTTCGGTGACGGTCATTGTGTTGGTGGCGAGCCAGGTGCGGATAGCGCCGTTGGGGTCGCTGACGGTGTCGTAGAGGCGGTAGTGCCAGATGCGGCGGGCGTGTTGCGCCAGGGTGGCGAGGGCGGCGGTGGTGTCGGCCTCGCTGATGGCAAAGAAATCGGAGGCGGGGTCGCCCCAGCCGAGAGAGGGTGGGCCGTCTACACTACCCGAACGGACGACCAGTGGGGTATCCAGTGCCAGCTGACCGGCATTTTGCGCGTAGTCAGATATACGGACGAGGGGCTGGAGCGGCGGCGGAGCGCTAGATTCCGGCGATAGTGACGCGCCGTTGAAGGTGGCGGCAGCGCCGCCTGGCCAGTAGGTGGTGAGGATCGGGTAGATCCAGCCGGCGTTGGCGAGGATAGCGTCGCCCGGGCGCCAGCGTTGAGCCAGACCGGCCACGGCGGTGCGGTGGTCGTCGGCGCGGTAGATGGGGTTCGTCCAGAATGCCAGCAGGGAGAGGGCGAAGGCGGCGAGCAGGCCGGCCCACATGGCGGCTCCCAGCGCCGTGCGCAGGCTTGAGGCGTTGACGACGAGCCAGGCGGGCACGAGCAGGAAGAGCGGGGCGTAGAGGGCCAGGTAGCGGACGTGGTAAACGGGCGTGCCCAGCAGCGTGGCGGCGTACAGAATGGCGATGGGCACGAAGACGTAGAGCAGGACGGTGGCGACGGCCAGCCAGAGGCCCCGGCGCGCCTGTTGGGTAGTACGACGGCCGGCGCGGGTGACGGTGAGCACAAGCATACCTACGAGCAGGAGGGCGGTGACGATCGCCCAGGGCCAGACCGGGCCGGCGGATGGGCCGGCGCCGCCTGGCAGCGTGATGGCTGCGGGCGGCGTCTGGCCGACAAGCAAAGCGGCCAGGGTTTCAGACAAGCTCTGGAAAAAGGCGGCGAGCGAGCCCCACGGGGTGCGCCAGGGGGGGACCGGCGGATCGGTGGACTGGCGCCAGAACGTGGGGAGCCAGGGCAACCAAAGGAGGAGGACGGCAGCTTGGGCGGCGAGCCAGGTGCCGAGGCGGTGCCCTCTAGAGGAAGTCTCGCCGTTTTCGTGTAGCCAAATAAAGAGCAGGGCTGCCAAGTTCAGGGCGAACAACAGGAACAGAAAGTAATAGAGCGTGTAAAGACCCCCGGCCGCGGCCAGGACATAGACGGCGAGCCAACCAAACTGCGTGCCGCTGCGTGTGCTGCCGGGCGCGTCGCCCGGCGCCGGTCCGGGGGCCGTGAACTTGAGCATAGCCCACAGGCAGAGCAAGCCGAGGAAGGCGCCGAGCGTGTACATGCGCACTTCCTGGCTGTACCAGACGAGAAACGGGGCAAAGGCTCCCAGCCAAAGTGCGGCCACGCCGGTGCGCACGCCGAAGAGGCGGCGGCCGATGGCGTAGAGCAGGGGTAGGGCCAGGACGCCAAAGAAGAGGCTGGGGAAGGCATAGAGAAATTCCAGGCCGTGCGCCAGGGTGGGCCAGGTGAGCGCCTGCCAGGCATGGAGGAGGGCATAATAGCCGGGCGGATGGATATCGCCGGCGGTGTGGACAACCATTGCGGGCAGCGGGAGGCGAGATAAAAAGACGCTGACGGTCTCGTCGTACCAGAGCGATTCGGCGCCGAGGTGGTAGAGCCGGACGGCGAAGGCGACGAGGATGGCGGCCAGGGTGAGCGGGCGGCGCCAGCGGGTGGATGTGCTTGCGGAAGATGTGGCGTGTGAAAGTCGCACGGGCTGAATCGTAGCACGGGGCAGGCACAGGCGACAAGACAGGTGAGAGATTGCTTACCTTATGCCCTTACGCACCTGCTTGACTGGACGAGAGGCGGGGGTTTGGTTAGAATAGCCGAATGGCAAGTGTCACGCTGGAGCGGCAGGTGGGGGGGCGTAGGTCGGCGGAACTGGGTACGCGCGCAGCGTTAGCGGCCGCCGTGTTCCTGGGACTGCTGCTGTTATGGCTGACCTGGCGGCTGACGGCCAAGCCCTTGACGGTGACGGTGGACGGTATGACGGAGACGGTCACGACGCACAGGCCGACTGTGGCTGACCTGCTGCTGGACCTGGGCATTCAAGCGGGGGAGAACGACCGCGTGGCGCCGGCGTTGGACAGGGATATCACGCGTGGGATGACGCTTACGATCGAACGGGCGCGCCCCGTGCGTATCCTGGCAGATGGACGCGACGTCACCATGGGTAGTTGGGGTGTAACACCGCGTGAAGTGTTGGCGGACGCCGGGATCGTGATCGATACCTACGACCGAGTGCAGGTGGACGGCAAGGCGACGGCGAACGATGCAGTCCTGCCGCCGCGGGCAGTTGAGACGTCGCAGCCGACGTTTGACCGGGGGTTTGCCTGGGACGCGCTGCGTGCCGCGCCGCTGCAACTGCGCATGACGCGCGCCATACCGCTCATGGTGCACGAGGGGGGGCTGCCGTACGAGATTAATACGACGGCGGATACCGTTGGCGAGGCACTGCGCCAGGCCGAGGTCATTCTGTACCTGGGCGATCGCGTGCAGCCGAGCCTGGGCAGTCGCGTGACGTCGAGCATGGACGTGTACATCGAGCGCAGCGTGCCGGTGACGCTGCAGGCGAACGGGGTACGCTCGAAGACGCGCACGCAGGCGAAGACTGTGGGCGATGCCTTGAGCGACCTGGGCGTGGTCGTGGCAGGCCTTGACCGCGTGGAGCCGCCGCTGGATACGGCGTTGTATGACAATATCAGGATCGCAGTCACGCGGGTACGTGAGGACGTCGAGGTGGAGGAAGAGATCGCTCCCTACGATACGGTGTTTGTCGCCGATCCGAACCTGGCGATCGACACGCAAGAGGTGCTAGATCCAGGGGCCAATGGCATCACGCGCTCACGCTACCGTGTGCGTTACGAGAATGAAGAGGAAGTCGCGCGTGCGCTAGAGGATACCTGGACGGCGCAAGAACCGGCCGAACGGCGCATTGCGTATGGGCAGGCGATCACGCCGCAGACGGCCACGGTCGACGGGCAGACGATCACCTACTGGCGCAAGATGAAGATGTATGCGACGAGCTACCACCCCGCAGCCCTGGGCGGCGACAATGTGACGGCGACCGGCGAAATTCTGCACAAGGGTGTGGTGGCGGTGGACCCGCGCATTATCAAGTTGCGTTCGCAGTTGTTTGTGCCCGGGTATGGTGTGGGTAATGCGTTTGACACGGGCGGCGGCATTATCTCGCGGCGCATCGACCTGGGATTTGACGACGATAACTATGAGTCCATGAGCAAGTGGGTGGACGTATACCTGCTGTGGCCACCGCCGGCAGACTACCAAATTCCATGGGTGCTGCCCAACTATCCACCCGTTCCCCAAGAATAAGATTCCCGCAATGAAGCAGTACGCTGCATGACGAACCTCTCCTCGAACCCCCCAGCCCGGGCAAACACCCGGGACGTTGCGCGGCGCGTCGCCTGGCCGCTGCTACTCCTGATCCTCCTGGGCGGGTTGGCGCTGCGCACCTGGAATGTGAATTTTGACAGGGGTACGGGAAGCCATCCGGACGAGCGCAGCACGGCCTGTTTCTATGCTCCCTCGCTGCGCATGCCCGCGAGCATCGAGCAGTTTTGGGACCCGCACGCCAGCCCGCTAAACCCGCTGTGGGACGTGAATACAAATCAGCGGCGCAGCTACACGTATGGCCATTTCCCGCTGTACCTGGGCGTGGCGGCGGGGCACGTGGTCGAGGCGTTGGCCCCAGCGGCAGAGGCGGCGGGGGCGTCCGCGAGCACGGTGGCGCTCATGCAGCGGGCGGCTACGGGCTGCGATGGGATCGCCGTGGCAGGGCGGCTGACCATTGCCCTGCTGGACACTTTGACGATCCTGCTGTTGTACCTGCTGGGTGCGAAGATGGGGGGCGCGCGGCGGGATTGCTGGCGGCCGCCTTCTATGCGTTTACGGCGCAGGCCATTCAACTAAGCCACTTTTTTGCGATGGACCCGGCCAGCACCACCTTTACCGTGTTGGCGGTGTTGGGCGCAGTGCAGATGCTTTCCGGGCTGCGACTGCGGGCCGGGCTGGTGACGGGGCTTGGCATTGGGTTGGCGGTTTCGTCCAAGTTTAGCGCGCTGCCGCTGTTGGTTGTGCCCGTCGTGGCCGTGCTGCTGGCCGTGTGGCGGGCATGGGCGGCGAACAAGGCGGACGGGCGACCGCTGGATGGGCGTGTGCCCTTTCGGGCCGTGTTTGGCGTGCTCCTGGCCTGGGTCACGGCTGGGGTGGTGTTTTTTGTCACCAGCCCGTACGCCGTGCTGGACTGGCAAAACTTTGTGCAGGCGACGCTGGTCGAGCAGGGGGCGATGGTGCGCGGGGTAGCCGACATGCCGTTCACGCGCCAGTATCGCAACACGACACCGTATATCTACTTTATCCAGCAGCAAATACAGTGGGGGATGGGCTGGGCGCTGGGATTGGTGGCGGTGGCGGGGACGCTGTTTGCCGCGGTGGAGGCACTGCGCGGGTTGTGGCGGATCGGCGGAACGTTGGTGCGGGCGAACAGTGGGGGCAAGCCGGCGCAACTGCTGAATAAGGCGCAGATGGCGAACCTGGTGGTGTGGAGCTGGGTGCTGCCGTATTTTGGGTTGACAGGCGCGTTTCTGGCTAAGTTCAACCGCTATATGAGTCCACTGCTGCCGTTCGTATTGTTGTGGGCGGCGTGGTTGATCGTGTGGTTGTGGGAGTGGGGGGCGCGGCGCGCGGAGGAAACCGCCCCAGGCTCGGCGCACGAGGAAGTGGGTGAAGCGGAGTCAGCGGCGCCGAGCCAGGGGCGAGCGGGGGATGGCGCGCCGCCCGGGAGGCGCGGCATGGCCCGGGCCGCGCGTGGAGCGGCGATCGTGGTGGCTGTCGTTGGGGTGTTGGGGGGGATTTTCTGGTCGTTTGCGTATGTGAACGGGGTGTATAACCGGGAGCATACCTGGTTGACGGCGAGTCGGTGGATGTATGAGGAAATCCCCAGCGGGTCGACGATCTTGTGGGAGGTGTGGGATGACCCGCTGCCCAAGACGATCCCAGACGAACCGGGGATGGACATGTACTCGCGTGGGCTGACCAATATCGACTGGAGCCCGTACGAGGAAGATACGGCGGACAAGTACGCGATCCTCAAGCAGAAGCTGCGTGAGGCGGATTACGTGGCGTACAGTTCGAAGCGCATTTATGACAGTGTTGACGAGCTGCCGCAGCGGTATCCGATGACGAACCTGTATTACCAGGCGATGCGCGACGGGCGGCTGGGGTTCGAGTTGGCGCGCGAGTTCACGTCGCCGCCGCAGCTATTTGGCATCAAGTTTGACGATCGCCATGCCGACGAGAGCTGGAGCCTGTACGATCATCCGCAGGTGAGCGTCTACAAGAAGATGCGCGACCTGAGCGATGCGGAGTTTGATGCGCTGTTCGACCACGCGTGGGAGACGGCGCAGCATGGCTATCGCGGAGCAGGACTCGCCACTCAGCCCGTTGTTGAACCTGATCGGGTTGGGGAGCGCGCCGGGAAGCGAGAATGCGGGACTGATCAACCTGGTGATTGCGTTGATGGGCGGCGCGAACGCGGGGCAGGCGGGGACGCCTGCGGTCCAGGGGGAACGCAAGTCGCTGATGCTGGATCAGCCGCTGCGTGCGCTGACAGTGGTGGACAACTACCGTTGGAATACGGTGGCGAGCAACAACACCGCACTGGCAGTGTTGACGTGGTGGCTGCTGCTGACACTGGTGGGGTGGCTGGTGTGGCCGCTGCTGTTCGTAATCCTGCGGCCGCTGCGCGACCGGGGCTATTTTGTGGCGCGTACGTTTGGGTGGCTGTTGGGCGGCTGGCTGCTGTGGATGCTGGTGAGCGTGGGGCTGCTGCAGAACCTGGTGACCCATGCGTGGGTGTCGCTGGGGCTGCTGGCGGTGCCATGCATCTACATGACCTGGCGTAACCGGGGAGAGATGAAGGCGTGGCTGCGCGGGCACTGGAAGCTGCTGCTGGTGGGCGAGACGGTGTTTGGGGTCGCGTACCTGTTCTTTATCGGCGTGCGGCTGTTCAATCCTGACTTGTGGCAGCCATGGTTTGGCGGCGAGAAGCAGATGGAGTTTGCCTTTCTCAACGGCATCCTGCGCAGCCCGACCTTTCCGCCGGTGGACCCGCACTTTGCCGGCGGCGTCATCAACTATTACTACTTTGGGCTGTACCTGGTCGCCTACCTGATCAAGCTGACGGGTATTTACGCCGAGGTGGCGTTCAACCTGACCATCGCCACCTTGTTTGCGCTGACGGTGATCAACTCGTTTGCCGTGGCCTATTCGGCGGCGAAGCCGGCGCCCCTTCCGGGAAGCCCCCCTCTTCCCGGAAGGGGAACCTCCTGGAGGTCGGGGGTGGGGGCGGCTTTGCTGGCGCCTTTGTTTGTGACGTTGATTGGGAATCTGGATGGGTTTGCGCAGGTAGTGCGGAGTCTGGCGAATGTGGCGCCGGGGCCGTTCCAGTCTTCTCTGCCGGGCGTCAAGGCGCTGGTCGACGCGGGGACTGGGCTGCAGCAGGTGCTGGCGCGGACGGCCAGCCTGCCGCCGTATGACTTCTGGGGGCCGAGCCGGGTGATTGCGCCGACGATCAATGAGTTCCCGTATTGGAGCTTTTTGTTTGCCGATCTACATCCGCACATCATTGGGATTCCGCTGGCGGGGCTGTTCTTGGCGGTGGCACTGGCGCTGATCGAGAGCGGCGGGACGGACTGGCGGGCGCACTGGAAGTATGGGCTGGCGCTGTTGGTTACGTTTGCGCTGCTGTTGGGGGCCATGGCGGCGGTGAACTTGTGGGAGCTGCCGACGTACTTTGGCCTGGGCGTACTGGCATTCCTGATCAGCCAGTTTCGCGGGCGGGGGCGGATCAACTGGTGGCTGTCGCTGGGTGTGGCCGTGCTGTATGGGGGCGGCGCGTACTTGCTGTTTGCGCCTTTCTTTCGCACGTACGCCAACGTGGGGGCGTCGGGCGTGGGGTTGGTGCGAGAGCCCGACGTACCCGGACAGTGGCTGCTGGTATGGGGGCTGCTGGGGTTCGTTTGCCTGAGCTGGCTGCTGTTTGCGGCCACGCGACCCTCACGCCCTGTGGTCGACGAACAGGGACGGGCCGTGGTCAAGCCGTCGGGAGTGGAGCGGGCGACCAGCCTGCTGTTCCGGCGCTATGACCGGCTGCCGCGCTCGGTGTATTTGCACCAACGGTTGGTAGAGCGCCCAGGCTTTTTCTACCTGCTGCTGGTGGCGCTTATTCCGTTAACCGCGCTAGTTGCAGTGGGGGCGGCGCTGATGGGCTGGACTGTGCTGGCGATCTGCCTGCTGCCGTTGGGGCTGGCCTTTGCCTTGTTGTGGCGGCGCGGGCGGGAGGCGGATGCGGGGGCCGTGTTTGCCAGCATGCTCGGCGTGACCGGGCTGGCGCTGCTGGTCGGGACGCAGCTCTTCTATTTGAAGGACTTCTTGGACGCGAGCGATTACTATCGCATGAACACGCTGTTCAAATTCTTCAACCAGGTATGGGTGCTTTGGGGTGTGTTGGCTGCCATCGCCGTGCCGCGTATCTTTGGCGAGTGGGTGGCGCAAGGCCGCGTGGCAAAACCGGCCGGCGCGGCGCGAGCGGGTGCGAAGTCGAGAGGGTGGGGTGGACGTATCGGGCGCTGGGTCTGGAGCGGCGCATTTGGGCTGCTGCTGGCGGCGAGCCTGGCGTATCCGATCCTGGGCACGCCGGCGCGGTCGGACCAACGCCTGGTGGGATGGCGGCCACCGATAGGAACGCTGAACGGGCTGGACTTTATGCGTGAGGGGTCGTACACGTGGCCGGACGGCAGCAACGTAATCGACCTGCGCTATGAGTATGACGCCATGCAGTGGCTGCTTAACAACGTGCACGGCAATGCCACCATCCTGGAGAGCTCGGAGGTCGAATATTACCGGGCGTGGGGGACGAAGATTGCATCCAATACCGGGTTGAGCGGAATTAAGGGGATGCATGAGCAGGAGCAGCGCTATGCCGACGACGTCGGCTATCGCGATGGTCTGCACCGCGAGCTGTGGACGACGGCGGACGTCGCGCGCACGCAGCAGATTATCGACGAACTGCAGGTCGACCTGATCTATGTGGGGCAGTTGGAGCGCTACCTGCATCCGGATGGGGTGGCAAAGTTTGAGCAGATGGCGGCGGACGGGATGCTACGGGTGGTCTATCAGAATGAACGGGTGACGATCTATGCGACGCCAGGGTATCGGGGGGGAGAAGGACAGTAGGAGAGGATGCCGGATGATCGCCCAGTTCGTGGCCTGGTACCTGGTAATCCAAATAATCACGTTGTTGGCGCTGCCGCTGGCGTGGCGGCTGCTGCCGTTTCTGCCGGATCGCGGGTATGGATCGGCGCGTATTTTGGGCATCCTGCTGACCAGCTATGGGTTGTGGATCGGCTACAGCTTTGGGCTCTTGCGATTTGAGGCCGGAGGTGCATGGCTGGCCGTGCTGCTGTTGGGCGCGGTCAGCGTCGGGGTGGGGTGGCCGGTATTGCAGGCATGGCGGCAGACCCGTGAGGCGCCCGTCAGTGGGCGCTACGTCTTGGTCGTAGAGACGGTATTCTTGGTGGCGTTTCTGTTTTGGGCGTTGGTACGGGCATACGACCCGGCGGCCAACCACACCGAGAAGCCGATGGACCTGATGTTTATCAACAGCATCACGGCCAGCCCCACCTATCCGCCGCAGGACGCCTGGCTGGCGGGGCATCCGATCTCATACTACTATTTTGGTTATTGGATGCTGGCGCTGCTGGGCAAGCTGGCCGGGCAGCCGCCGGAGATCAGCTACAACCTCGGGCAGGCGGCGTGGTACGGCTTGCTCTTGAGCGGGGCATTTGCACTCGGGTACAACCTGGTCGCGGCGGCGGGCAAGCGTTTTGGCGCGGCGACGGGCGGCGGGTTGATTGCCGCGCTGCTGGTGGGGGTGTCGGCCAACCTGCAGGCGGTCCTGGAGTGGCTGTACGCCCAGGGTGTGCCCGTGGGGCCGATCGGCAGCCTGCTGGGGTCGCACAACTTCCCGGCCGAGGCGAGTGTCACGCACAACTGGTACATCGACTTTTCCTGGTGGTGGTGGCGCAGCAGCCGGGCGCTGGCGGACGTGGACCTGGCGGGCAATCACGTCGAGGTGATCGACGAGTTTCCTGCGTTCAGCTATATCTTGGGGGATAACCATCCCCATGTGCTGGCAATGCCGTTTGCGATCCTGGTGATCAGCCTGGCGCTGAACCTGTTCTTGGCGCCGGCGCGGCTGCACAGGCGAGCAGATGGCGCGGCGGTGGAACCAGTGCCGGTCTGGCGCCGTCTGCTGGAGGAGATGCCGCTGCGTTGGGGCGGGTGGCTGATCACGGCGATTGCAGTCGGATCGCTGCTGTTTCTGAATACGTGGGACTTCCCGGCCTACTGGCTGCTTCTGGTGTTGTCCTTACTGGCGGTGCTGCTGCGGCGCATGGCGGGGGAAGAGGATCGGGCCTGGCGCGGGATCGGGGGCGCGGCGCTGGCGGGAATAGGGCTGGCGGTGACGGCGATTGCCTTGTACCTGCCCTATTTCCTGACGGCGCAGAGCCAGGCGAGCGGTCTCGTACCAAACCTGTTCAACCCTACGCGGTTGGGACAGTTTGTGGCCATGTTTGCCACGGCGCTGCTGGTGCTGATGGCGCTGCTGATACTGGCCTGGCATACGGTGCGGCCAAATTGGAAACAGGTCGCCGCCAGCCTGGCGCTGGTATATGGACTGCCGCTGCTGTTGCTGCTGGCCAGCATTGCAGTCGTCACGAACAGCGAGGCTGGGAAGGAACTGCTGGCGCGCATGCCGCTGCCGGATGATTCGCCGGGGTACATGGCGATGATTGGCCAACGCTGGGCGGGGCAGCTGTGGACGTTTGCGTTAGTGGGCGGGCTGCTGGGGTTGGTGACAGCCGCGGGATGGGCGCAGTTGGACGCAGCGGGCAGGGATAGCGGGGAACTGCCCCAGGCACGGCGCACAGCGGTGGCGGAGGGTGACGAAGCCTTGCGCCGTGCGCGGGGCACAGGCGATCCGCTGCTGTTTGTGCTGTTTTTGGCGGGGATTGGGTTGCTGCTGGTGTATGTGCCGGAGTTTGTGTTCTTGCGCGACAATTTTGGGACGCGCATGAATACCATATTTAAGTTCTACTACCAGGCCTGGCTTTTGTTTGGGGTGGCGGGTGCGTATACGATCAGCGCAGCGTTGGGGGGCTTGTCGGCGAGAGACCGGCGGGGGTGGCGGCTGGCGCCGGCCGTATTGAGCGGCCTGGCACTGCTGCTGGGCGTGACGTCGAGCGTCTACCTGCTGGCGGGTGTTTACAGCAAGACGATGGGCCTCAGCAGCCAGCCGACGTTTGACGCCACGGCCTATCTTGTTAACGGCGGGCAGAACGAATTGGCGGCGCTGCGGTGGGTGCGAGCCAACACACTGCCCGGTGACCTGGTGGTGGAAGGCAAGGGCGCGAGCTATCGGGCCGACCTGAGCCGTATCAGCACCATGACCGGCAGGCAGACACTGTTGGGTTGGGATGGGCACGAGGCGCAGTGGCGCGGCAAGAGTTATGAAGAGATGGCGGAAGGCCGGGCGCAGGCGCTGGAGATGATTTACCGTGGGAGTACAGTCGAGCAACTGCAGCAACTCATCGACACCTGGGGGATCGACTATATCTTTGTGGGGCCGACGGAGCGGGCGCAATATGGGGTAACGCCTGCCGTGGAGGCTCTGCTGCGACAGGTGGCGGACCAGGTGTTTGAGAGCGGCGACGTGCGGATTTACCGGACACGGTAGGCATCGATAGATTGTCGATAGATTTGGGAAGCGGATCGAGCGGAAACGCATGGAACAGACGATAGAAGCGGACAACGCCGATGCGGCGACGAGCGAAGTGGAAGGGACACGCAACGGCGCCCTGACGGTGGAGCATGGGCTGTACGTGGCGATCGTGCTCCTGGCGTTTGGGCTGCGCTTTATCAACCTGGGAGTGGCGCCGTTGATGCCGCTCGAGGCGGCGCAGGTGTGGCCGGCGTGGTTGGCGGCGACGGGGACGCAAGTGGCGGGGGCGCCCGTGCCGACGAGTGCGCTCTTTTATGGGCTGCAGAGCCTGTTATTCTTTGTGGCGGGGGCGAACGATGTGCTGGCGCGGCTGCTGCCGGCGTTGGTGGGGACGGCGTTGGTGGTGCTGCCTTGGTGGTGGCGAGATTGGATCGGGCGGGGCGCGGCGTTGGCGGTGGCGCTGTTGTTGGCGGTGGATCCCTGGTTGACGGTGCTGGCGCGCACGGCGGATGCGATGGGGTTGACGGTCTTTTTGGGGTTGTTGACGTTGACGGCGTTGTGGCGGTGGCAGGCGCAACGATATGGTGATGCCGAACACGGGCACGGTGCGCAGCGAACTGCGCCAGGCGTGCCCGGGGACCCGTACGTGGGCGTAGCGGGCGGCCCGCATAAAAGCATGCGGGCTACGCGGGAGGCTGGCGTGCGAATTGGGTGGGAGCGGGCGCTGGCGGTGGGATTGGGGTTGTTGGTGGTGAGTGGGGCGCAGGCTTGGAGTTGGGCGCCGGTGTTGGTGGCGTTTGGGTGGCTTTACGTGTTCCGCAGTGGGTTTGTGTGGCCGCGGCGGTCGAGCTGGTTGTGGTTTGGGGCGGCCTTGGTGCTGGGGGCGAGCGGGTTGTTGGCGCGACCGGAAGCTGTGGGCGCGATCGGAACGAGCTTGACGGCGTGGTTGGGACAGTGGAGCGGGGATTTTGGCGCTGGGAGTGAGCCTTACCTTTTGGGCAGCGGCTGGCCGTTGCTGCGGCTGCTGGTCGACCAGCCCTTTTTGACTGTGTTTGGGCTGGCGGGACTGGTATTATTGGCCACCGGACGCGGGCTGCCGGCAGTAGCGAGAGGTGAGGCGCAGCGGCTGGCGCTGTTCTTGGCGTTGTGGCTGCTGTGGGGCGCCATGTTGACGCTGCTACCTGGGCGGTCGCCGTTTGTGCTGCCGATGGTGGGGCTGCCGCTGGCGATTGCGGCGGGGACGGTTGTCGCGTACCTGGTCGCGCTGCCACTTGGCGATATTACAGGGGTAGAGGTGGCCGTGCTGCTGGGTGTGGCGGCTGTGCTGGTGATCGCGGGCTCGATTTGGTTGGCGATGGTCGTGGAAAGCACCACGTATGACGCGCGGTTGGTGATTACGGCGGCGATGCTGGTAGGACTGATCGTGCTGATCTGGGTGGTATTTGGCTTCTGGGCCGGATGGCAGGCGGCGGGCAAGTTGGCCGGCCTGTTTTTTGCCGGTCTGCTCTTGCTGGTCAGCGTGCGCAGTGGATGGATGCTCGGTCACCTGGGCGGTCAGATGACGCCCAACGGTTTTTTCCCGGTGACGACGCTGCCGGAAGCGCGGCTGCTGCCGCTGGATATGCAGCGTATCAGCAGCATGCGCAACAATGACCCGTACGAGGCGCCTGTGCAGGTGGCGACGGCAGGACGATTGCCCGACCCACTGGTTGGCTGGCTGCTGCGCGACATGCGGCGGCTGGCGTGGGTGGCGGCGCCAAACCCTGAGCCGGTGGTGGACGACGAGAACCCGCCACTAGTCGGGGTTGCCGGATCGCCACTGATCGTGGCTCCTTATGGCATGGAGCAGGACCGCGGGTTGGCCGGTATGGTTGGGGCGAAATATCCGTTGACGATGCGCTGGGACCCGGCGCAACTGCCTACGCTGCCGGAGGCGGATGCCGGCAATGAGGGGCTGCCGGCGGAGGAGCTGGCGCGCCTGCGGGCTGACCAGGCGTGGGGGCAGGCGACGCGGCCGCAGCTGGAGTGGTTGCTGTACCGGACGGTGCACGCGGTGCCGGCGGTGGATGGGGTGACGTTGTGGGCGGCGCCGTAGGAGAACGCGGGCACGAGGGCGTGCCCGACGTCCCGCACGAGGGCGTGCAGGCTACGCGGGAAAGTGCGGTCGGCGGCGGGTTGTGTGGGAAAGTGTGGTTGGCGGCGGGTTATGCGGACGATTGGAATGGTTTGCGCCGTCACAATAGTGGTTGAGACGGCGTTGAAATTGTGTGAAGCGAACGAGTGAACATGCAAATTGTGACTACGAACCCGAATATGATCGAAGACGCTCCTGGGTTGGCGGGAGGGCCGGATGGGCTGCTTGACACGCAGGCGAATGTTAAGGATACGCTGCGAGCAAGCTTCCTGGATCGGCCGCTGGCGTCGTTCTTGAGGCTTAATTGGGAGACGGCGATCTGGATCGCGATCCTGGTGGTGGGGGCCATTGCACGATTTGTGATGCTCGACGCGCGGGCGATGAGCCATGACGAGAGTCTGCACACGCTTTACGCCTATTACCTGTATGCCAACGGCAACTACGACCACAACCCGATGATGCACGGGCCGTTCCGCTATCACCTGACGGCCTTTTTCTACTTCCTGTTTGGCGACAGCGACTTTACGGCGCGCATGGCGCCTGCCCTGTTTGGCATGGGCGTGATCGGCATGATGTACATGCTGCGTACGTATCTGGGGCGCTGGGGTGCCATCTTTGCCGGCATCATGGTCACCATCAGCCCGAGCCTGCTGTTCCACAGCCGCTACATCCGTGACGACATTTTTATGGCGTTCTGGACGCTGCTCTGGATCTATGGGGCGTTTCGCTACATGGACCAGCGCAAGATGCGCTACCTGGTCATTATGCTGGTAGGCATGGCGTTTGGTTTTGCTACGATGGAGAACCACTTTATTCACGGGGCGATCATCGGTGCGTTTTTTGTGGGGTTGGCGTTATGGCAGGTGGCTGGTCCGCGAGCCGTGGTGACGGTGGCGGCGCCATTGGTGGTGGGTGGCGGCGCGTGGTGGGTGCTGCACGAGATGCAGCAGGACACCATTGGGCTTGTGGTCGTGGGCGTCGGCATCATTGCTGCGCTGGTGTTGCTGGTGCTAGCCTTGCGTGGGCGGTGGCATACGATCCGGCGCAACGATGCGGCCGATCTGGCGATTATCATGGTGACCATGGTGCTGCCGTTTATGGCGGCGTTCCTGCACGTGTTTACCGGTGGCGACCCGCAGGTGTTTGCCAACTCTGCCGATTATACGAGCCAGGAGATGATTATCCGGCTGGCCGTGTTTGTGACCATCTGCGTGCTGGCTTCGGTCGGCCTCGGCACGTACTGGTTCTGGCGACGTGCGCCGGAGGACGAACTGTGGCACCCGCGACTGGTCCATTGGGCCATGCTGATGGGCTTTTTCTGGTTGGTGCAGGTGCTGTTCTTCACTACCTTCCTGACCAACGTGCCCAACGGATTGGCGACCGGCGTGGTGGGAAGCCTGGGTTACTGGATCGCGCAGCAGGGCGTCAAGCGTGGCAACCAGCCGGTCTATTACTACGTGCTGGTCGGCTGGCTGTATGAGTTCCTGCCGGCGTTCTTGAGCTTATGCGGTATTACGACCATTTTCTACAACCTGTTCCGCCACCCCAACGAGCGGTGGGACCCGGTGGTGGCCGCCGACGTGCCCACGACGGCGGCGCCGGTGCAACGGCCGGAGGTCGAGGAGCAAGTCATTGCGGCACAGACGATCGAGGAGCGGCGGGCCAATAACCGGCTCTATTTTATCGTCTTTACCGTGTGGTGGACGGTAGGGGCATGGATCGGTTACACGGTGGCGGGCGAGAAGATGCCGTGGCTGCTGACGCACATGGCGCTGCCGATGTGCGTGCTGGGGGGCTGGTGGCTGGGCAACATGCTGCGTCACGTGGATTGGGCGGCGGCACGGCGCGAGCGGACGTGGCTGCTGGTGTTTGCGGTGCCGGTGCTGTTTGTGCTGGGCCTGGTGCTGCTCGTAGCCACCTCGCCCAATGGCGAAGTTGAGCCGGCGCGACGCATTCTGCAATGGGGGCTGATTTTTGTGGCGCTTGGCGCAGTCGTCTTTGCGTCTACCTATGCGATCGTGCGCGGCGGCTTTAAGCAGGGAATGCGGCTGCTGGCGACAGGACTGGTGGCGGTGCTGTTCCTGCTCACCGTGCGCACGACGTATATGCTCAACTACATCAACTACGACATGGCGACCGAGTTCCTGGTCTATGCACATGCGGGTCCGGACGTGAAGCGGGCATTGGCCGAAATCGACACCATCAGTCAGCGCACCGTGGGTGACCGCAACATTGTCGTCGCCTATGACGATGAGAGCTCGTGGCCGCTAAGCTGGTACATGCGGCAGTATCCCAACGCCAAGTTTTATGGGGCAAATCCCACGGCAGATGCCATGGCGGCGCCGGTGGTGATTGTCGCCGACGCCAACCGGCCGAAGGTGGAGCCGTATATGGCGCGCGACTATGTCAAGCGCACCTACCGGCAGATCTGGTGGCCAGAGATGGACTACTTCAACCTGACACCCGACCGGGTGTGGGGTGCGATCGCCGATCCGGTGCAGCGTGACCGGCTGTTCAACATCATCGCCTTCCGCAAGTACAGGGACACGGCCGACTTGAGCAAATGGCGCGATTTGTCGCAGTGGCCGTACCGGAAAGAGTTCGACATGTATGTGCGGCGCGACCTGGCGCCCCTGATCTGGGATCTCAACGTGCTGCCAATGGCGGAGCAGGCGCCGATCAACGTGCCGGTGATTTTGCCTGAGCAGGTGCGGAGCGTGGAGGCGAGTGCGGTGTATGCCGCCGAATATGGCGGGCTGTCGCTGCTGTCGCCGCGCGGCGTAGCAGTTGGGCCTAATGGCGAGCGGGTGATCGCCGATACAGGCAACCAGCGCATCGTCGTGCTGGATTCCGCCGGCAATTATGTGCGTTCGTTTGGCAGCTTCTGCAATGTCAACGACCCGACCAACACACCATGTGCGGACCCGGACGGCGATGGCCCGTTGGTGACGGGCGACGGGCAGTTCTATGAACCGTGGGGTGTGGCCGTCGACAGCAGTGGCAACATCTATGTGGCGGACACGTGGAACGGGCGCATCCAGGTATTTGGCGCGGACGGCTCGTTCCAGCGGAAGTGGGGAGTATTTGCGATCGCCGGCGGCGAAGGAGGCGATCCGAATGCGCTGTTTGGCCCACGTGGATTGGGGTTTGACCTGGACGGCAACCTGGTCGTAGCCGACACAGGCAATAAGCGTATCGTTCGCTACCGACCAACGGGCGAGTATGTGGACCAGGTGGGGGCCGGCGGCGTGGTGGCAGGGCGTTTTGAGGAGCCGACCGACGTGGGCGTCGATCCGACCAACGGCACGATCCTGGTAGCGGACTCGTGGAACGGGCGCATCCAGCGTTTTGGTTCGGACCTGGCGTATCAGTCTGAGTTTGCCGTGCCGGGCTGGTCCGGCCGAGACATCTACCAGAAGCCCTCGCTGGCGGTAGGGGTGGACGGCACGATCTACGCCACCGACCCGGTGACGGGCCAAGTGGTGGCCTATGACCCGACCGGCCAGGTCAAGTACGCCTTTGGCGGCCTAGGAACGGGCACGAACCAGTTGGGGGTGCCTAACGGCATCCGTGTGGACCTGGGGGGCAACAGCCTGGTGGTGGCGGATGGAGGGAACAACCGCATGATGGTGTTCCCCATCGTGCAGTGAGAGCGTGAGAGTGAAGGGATGAAGGCCCCTCGCTTATTGGTCACACATGAGCCAAAGAACGATCCGTCCATTCCTGCTTGGTGCGTTGGGGATGTTGTTCGCCTACCTTGGGCAGCGGGCGCTGCGGGCGGATGTGTTCTTTGACGCGGTGTTGTGGTATGGCGCCGGCGTATTGTTGTTTTTGGCTGCCCTGTGGCGGCCGGCGTTTTTCCCTGAGAGAGCATTTTCGTTTCCAAGCGGGCCGCTGCCGCATCTCCGTTCACGGCGGCTGTGGTTAGCCGGTGGACTGCTGGTCGCAGCGTTGGTACTGGCTGGCCTGGCGTGGCGCAGCTTTGACGCCGGGTATCCCAACTCACTTGTGGCGTGGCAGCAGCACATAACCAGTGTCGTGCTGGCGCTGGCCGCGGCATGCTGTGTTGATTTCTGGAACGCTTCCGGGAAGCCTGCCACTTCCCGGAAGTGGCGCGTGGCTTGGGGTGTACTGGGGCTGATCGTGCTGCTGGCGGCGGTGCTGCGGGTGGTTTGGCTGGACGTGCTGCCGTTTGGGGTGTGGTACGACGAGGCGGAGTATGGGCTACAGGCGCAGCGCATTCTGAATGACCCGCAGTTTCGGCCGATCTTCGAGGGTGCCATCAACGGGCCGGCGCACTATCTGTACCTGGTGGCGGGATCGTTTGATTGGTTTGGCGTCAGCGCCGAGTCGATCCGTCTGGTCAACGTCGCCTTTGGGGTGCTGACGGTGCTGGCGGGCTATGGCGTGGGGAGCGAGCTGTTTGGCCGCCGCGTGGGATTGGTGCTGGCTTCTTTGCTGGCGGTGTCCAGCTGGCTGATCACGTTGAGCCGTCTTGGAATGCACTCTACCAGCACCACACCTTTCTTTACGCTGGTCACGCTTGCCTTTGTGCTGCGGGCGCTGCGCACGGGGCGCGTGTTTGAGTTTGCACTGGCCGGGCTGTGGCTTGGACTCGGGCTCTGCTTTTACACTTCATTTCGGCTGTTTGTGCCGGTCGTCGGGCTGTTTCTGCTGTACAGCGCGTATTACGAGTGGCAGCGCACGCGGGCCATGCCCGCCGCACGCTTTTGGGCCGGGGTGGCTGCCTTGGCCGTCGTGGCGGCGCTCGTAGTGATGCCATTGGTGTGGTTTGCCGAGAAGCAGCCGGACATTTTCTGGTTGCGCGTGCAGGACACCTTTCTATTCACGGGCAAAAGTGAGGCTGAGCGGCTGCCGGCGCTGCTGGGCAACATACAAAAACATGTGCTGATGTTCAACTGGCATGGCGACCCGAATGGGCGGCACAACCTGCCGGGTGCACCGATGCTGGACGATATCACGGCGACGCTGATGGTATTGGGGCTCGTCTACAGCCTGCGGCGGGTCCGCGACCCGCGCTATGCGTTGCTGCCGGTGTGGTTGGTGGTGACGCTGTTAGGCGGTATCCTGTCGCTCGACTTCGAGGCGCCGCAGTCACTGCGCGCCAATGGCACGCTAGGTGCAGCCTACGTGCTGGCGGTTGTACCGGTAGCGGTCATGGTGCGCGCCTGGCGGGTGGGGGATGGCCGGTACTTTCCAGACTTTGTGTGGTGGCCGGTGGGAGTGATACTGGCGCTGGTGGGCCTGGCGAATGTCAACGTCTACTTTGTCAAACAGGCTAATGACTTTTCTGTGTGGGCTGCACACTCGGCGGCCGAGACGGTGACGGCAACATTGCTCAACACGCTTGACGACAACACAGATGCTTTTGTGACCTCGTTCTACTACGGCCATCCCACACTGCGCTTTCTGCTGCCGACCAGCAAGCCGTATGCGACGCTGGCGACAACCGACCAGCTGCCGCTGGACTTTGCGCCCGGCAAGGGTGCACTGCTGGTCATGAACCCTGAGAGCCACGGCCAGTACGATTCTGCGAAACGCTTGTACCCCCATGGCAAGTTTGAGGAAGTAATGCCGCCGATGGCGGGGCCGCCGATCCTATATACGGTACGGCTGTCGCCCGAAGACGTGGCGAGTATCCAGGGGCTGGATGGACACTACTATGCCAACGCTGCCTGGGAAGGCGAGCCTGCGTTTACGACGCGCGATGGAGCGTTGAGTTTTGACTGGGCGAGCGCGCCGCCCCTGCCTGATCCGTTTAGCGTAGAGTGGGATGGCGTCTTGCATGTGGCGAGCTATGGTGTGCACGATCTTGTGCTGCAGAGCCCAGGGCGGGCGGAACTCTACATCGGCGAGCAACAGGTGCTCAGCGGTACAGGTGTGTTGTCGGGCAGCTTGACGTTGGCGGAGGGTAACCACGCGCTGCGCGTGCGAGCACAGGGAGCGCCGGGGCAGTTCCAACTGCGCTGGCGGACACCGGATCGATCACCGGAATTAGTGGGGACAGGATCGCTGTATGCCGCGCCGTTGACCGCCAACGGGCTGCTGGCGCGCTACTTTGCCAATGGCGAGTGGCAGGAGCCGGAGGTGCGGGCGCGCATCGAGGACCAAATGGGTTACTACGTGCACGTACCGCCGCTGCCCAGGCCGTATACGGTCGAGTATTCGGGCAAGATCGCCATACCCGCAGCGGGCGATTACCATTTTGGGCTGGAATCGATCGACGAGTCGATCCTGTATATCGACGACCAGGAAGTCGTGCACGCGACGCAGCCAAATCAATATGCAGAGGGTGGGCTGCCGTTGGGCAAGGGCCTGCACGACATTCGTATCCGTTTTGCCGATCGCACGGACCACACGCATCTTAACGTATACTGGATGCCGCCGGGCGCGCCACGGGCGATTATACCGGCCGGTGTCCTGTTCCCGCCGCAGGGCAGTTATGCCAATGTCGAGATGCCGACGATCTCCAGCCTTGCGGAGGGGGAAGCCGTGCTGGGACCGGTTGCCCCTGCGCCGGAATTGCCCGGCAACGCGGCAGTTTTCGCGACGGGGCTGCAGCAACCACGCGGGATCGCCGTGGCAGATGACGGACGGGTGTATGTCGCCGAAGGCGGGGGCAGCAAGGTGACAATCTTTTCGCCACAAGGAGAAATTCTCGCCCGGATACCGCATGACGCCGATGTTCTTGCCGAGCCGGCGGACGTGGCAGTAGACTCAGAGCACTTGTATGTGTTGGACGCCGCCGCGGCCCGGCTCTGGCGCTATGGGTTGGATGGCAGCGACGCGCAGGAGGTACAGGCGGAGCCCATGTTGCTGGACCGCAGCCGCGGGCTAGGACGAGGACCGGATGGCCGGCTGTGGGTGGCGGCGACCCCGGCGGGGGTGGTGGCGGGAATCAACCCGCAAGATGGCGCGGTTGAGCGGCTGGCGATGCTGGTGGAGGGCCAGGTGGGCCAACCGGTCGACGTCGCGGTGGCAGCCGATGGGGTGGTGTATGCGACCGACGCGGCGCAGAACAAGCTAGTGCGGCTGACGCCGGCGGGCCGGCCGGAGCGTACGTGGGCGATCGCCGTAGCAAACTCGTTGGACGGTGCACACCTGGCGTTTGATGCCTTTGGCAACTTGTACGTGACCGATCCGGAAGGCGGGCGCGTCGAGAAGCGCGACCCGAGTGGCGAGGTTATAGGTGTGTGGAGTGTGGCGAAGCTGTTGAACCGGCCGGTCAAGGCGGTAGGGCTGGCCGTGGGGCAGGATGGTAGAATCTGGGTGACAGACAGCGACAGCGGGACGGTCGTGGTGCTGGAGCCGACGGCTGATTAGCGGCCGATTAGCGGACAATGCAGCGGCGAACGGCGAGTTCATAGGAAACGGATCAGGCAGATAGTGGCAGGGATGGGTTGGCGGCGACGAGGAATGGTGATCGGCAGCGTGGCGCTCGTATGTTGGCTGGCGGTCGGACTAGCCCTGAGGCTGTCTGTACGCGGCCAGGAGCCGGTGGTACAGCCGGGTGACGTGTCTACCCCAAGGCCCACACCGCCGGCGTTGCCGACGCCGACGCCCGGCAGTGGCGCCGTATCAGGGCCGGCTGTGAGTTTGGAGATAACGCCAACTGCGGCTGAGGGAGCGCTGCCGGCCGTGGGGAGTGCCGGCGTGGGCCCGCACATGGATGTGCCGTTGGTGTCGCCAGTGGGGATGGACGCCTCGGCCGGCTATACGGTGCGGGCAGGCGACACATTGTTTACGGTCGCACTGGAGATGGGGCTGGACCTGAATGACGTACCGTGTGCGATTGCACCCGATTTCACTGTCGATCAGCCGCTGGTGATCGGCAACAGGTTGTCGACACCGCCGGCAAACCTTGCCTGCCACACGGTGCAGACTGGGGAGACACTGGCCACGATCGCGGCGGCGTATGGCAGCAGCGCCGAACAGATCTACCTGCTGCCATGGAACAAGCTGACGGGAGCAGACATGAGTGCCGTGGCCTTGCAGCCCGGCATACATCTGCGCGTGCCGCTGCCGCTGCCGGCCTTTTGGCGCCCCCATGCGGCGCTGCCGGCAACGGACAATCCGGACGGCCTGACGGAGGCGAGTTTTCTGCCGCTGATGCTGGCGATGCCGCTGAATACTTCGCCGTTTGTCGCATTGGGACAGGGGCACGGCAGCAACCGGGCGCCGGAGCATAAGGTGCTGGGGCCTGTACCGGCGGACTGGCCGTATGGGAGCGGCAGTTTCACCTGGCCGGTCTATGGCTGGTTGAGCCAGAGTTATCGTTACGACCACCGTGCCATCGACGTGGCGGCCAACCTGGGCACGGCGGTGACGGCCGCCGATCGCGGCGTGGTCGTGCGTGCGGGGTGGAACGACCAAGGGTACGGCCGTTTTGTGGTGATCGACCATCAGATCGACTATGTCACGCTGTATGCGCACCTGGACCGCATCCTGGTGAGTGAAGGTGAGATTGTGGGGCAGGGACAGGTGATTGGGACTGTTGGCTCGACCGGCAACAGCACTGGACCGCACCTGCATTTTGAGATCCGCGATTTTGGGCGGCTGACGAATCCGTTGGAGTTGCTGGCGGAGAAGTAGAGTCACGAAGAATATGGGGATCCACGAAGCGCACGAAGAGCACGAAGAATACGAAGAATACGAAGAATTCGAAGAGAGTGGAGAGTAGGGAGAGCGCTGGTTGGCTGGTTATGAGTTGAATGGGAGCTGTTATGGTTGAGAGTCGTGCGCTGGTGGCGGAGGAGTTGCCGCGCTGGGATTTGTCGAATGTGTACCCGTCGCTGGATTCGGAGGCGTTTCGCGCCGATGGCGAACGATTGAAGGCTGATATTGTGGAGGCGGAAGCTTATTTTGCGGCCGAGCTACCGGGGGCGACGGTTGAGGATGGGCCGCAGTGCATTGCCGATGTGCTGGATGGCAGCGTGGAGCGGCTGAACAGCTTGTATGAGCTGGCGGCGACGCGACGGGCGTATATTTCCAGCTTTGTAACGACGGATTCGCGCAACACCGAGGCGGCGAAGGCGCTGTCGGCACACGAGCAGGTGGCGGTGAAGCTGGAACAGATCAGCCTGACGTTCCGCAGTTGGGTGGGGTCGATTGCAGGGGCGCTGGATGCGGCGTTGACGGTGGCGGCTGCGAGCGACAAGGGCGCGCGGGCGCACGCTTTCATGCTGCGTGAGACCGCGGAACAGGCGCGCTACATGATGAGCCCCGGCGAGGAGGCGCTGGCATCGGAGCTGACCTTGAGCGGCGGCAACGCCTGGGGTAAGCTGCAGGGAACGATCACCTCGCAGCTGACGGCTGAGATCGAACTGGACGGGCGCGTGCAGACGCTGCCGATGACGGCCATCATTAACCTGCGGTCGCACCCGGACGAGGCAGTGCGGCGCCGCGGCTACGAGGTAGAGATCAAGGCGTGGGAGAGCGTGGCCGAAGCGCTCACAGCGTGCATGAACGGCGTCAAGGGCGAGGTCGTGACGCTCAACCGGCGGCGCGGGCGGCAGGACGCGCTGCACTCGGCGATCGACCAGGCGCGCATCGACCGTCCCACGCTTGAGGCGATGATCGGGGCGATGCACGACTCACTGCCGATGTTTCGCCGCTATTTGCGGGCCAAGGCCAAGCGGCTGGGCAAGACGCAGCTGCCGTGGTGGGATCTGTTTGCGCCGGTGGGCAACAGCGAGCGCACGTATACGTACGATGAGGCCAAAAGCCTGGTGTACGAAACCTTCAGCGGTTTTGCGCCGGAACTGGGGGCGCTGGCCGAGCGCGCCTTTGCCAACAACTGGATCGACGTGGCGCCGCGCCCCGGAAAGCGCGGTGGCGCATTTTGCATGGAAGTGCCGGCGGTGGGTGAGTCGCGCGTGCTCACCAACTTTGATGGTTCGCTGGACCAGGTTTCGACCCTGGCGCACGAGCTGGGCCACGCCTTTCACAACGACTGCGCCGTGCGGGCAGGCAAGAGCATGCTGCAGGGCATTACGCCGATGACGCTGGCCGAGACGGCCTCGATCATGTGCGAAACCATCGTCACGGAGGCGATCCTGGCGCGCACCGATGTTCCCCAGGAGGTACTGACGATCCTGGAGACACAGCTGGTGGGTTCCACGCAGGTCATCGTGGACATCTACTCGCGTTTCCTGTTTGAACGGGAGGTGTTTGCGCGGCGCGAGCAGGGCGAACTGACGCCGGGAGAGCTGTGCGAGATCATGGTACAGGCGCAGCGCGATTCGTATGGGGATGGATTGGACCCCGAGTATCTGCAGCCGTATATGTGGACGTGGAAGCCCCACTATTACCGCCCCGGCCTGTCGTTCTACAATTTCCCTTATGCGTTTGGCCTGCTCTTTGGTACTGGGTTGTACGCAATCTACCGGGAGCGTGGGGCGGGGTTTGTGCCGGACTACATGAATTTGCTCGCCTCGACCGGCGAAGCGACGGCAGCCGACCTGGCGGCGCGGTTTGGCATCGACATTCGCAGCCGTGCGTTCTGGGAGGGCAGCCTGGGAGTGATTGCGGCGCAGGTGGAGAGGTATGTAACGCTTTGATAGGAGATTCTATGGAAACGCTGGACCCGACCGACTGGGAGGCGATGCGCGCACTTGCCCATCGCATGGTGGACGATGCCGTTGACTACATAGCGACAGTGCGCGAGCGGCCGGTCTGGCAGCCTGTGTCTGCCGAGGTCGCCGAGCGGCTGCAGCAGCCTGCGCCACATGAGCCGCAAGGTGCTGAGGCCGCCTACGACGATTTCGTGCAGAACGTCCTGCCCTATCCCATGGGCACCACCCACCCGCGCTTCTGGGCATGGTACATGGGTAACGGCACCGTGCTGGGGGCCCTGGCCGACTTTTGGGCCGCGATCATGAATTCCAACATGGGCGGCGGCAACCATGGGGCGGTGCTGGTCGAGCAGCAAGTCATCAACTGGATGAAAGAGGCGCTGCACTTTCCGGTCGACGCCAGCGGGCTGCTCGTCAGCGGTGGTTCGATGGCCAACCTGGTGGCACTGACCGTGGCGCGCAATGTCAAGGCCGGCTATGACGTGCGGGCTGAAGGAGTTGCGGCGTCGCAGCAACCCCTGGTGTTCTATGCGTCCACGGAGGTGCACAGCTGCAACCAGAAGGCCGTCGAACTGCTGGGCCTGGGCAGCCAAGGTTTGCACAAGATACCTGTGCTGGCCGACTATCGGATCGACCTGGCGGCATTGGAGGCTGCCATTGGCGACGACCGCGTGGCCGGCAAGAAACCCATTTGTATCATTGCCAGCGCAGGCACTGTCAACACGGGAGCAATAGACGATCTCAATGCGTTGGCCGACCTGTGCGAGCGCGAAGGCTTGTGGTTCCACGTGGACGGGGCCATCGGGGCGATTGCCGTGTTGGCCGAGAGTGTGCGCGGGCTGCTGGACGGTATCGAGCGGGCCGATTCGGTGGCGTTGGATCTGCATAAGTGGATGCACGTCCCCTTTGAGGCCGGCTGTGTCGTCGTTCGCGATCGTGCGGCGCATCGCAACACCTTTGCGCTGACGCCGGAGTATCTAGAACCGGAAGCGCGCGGGTTGGCAGGCAGCAGCTTTTGGTACAGCGACTATGGGCTGCAGCTATCGCGCGGGTTTCGTGCACTCAAGGTCTGGATGTCGATCAAGGAACATGGCCTAGACCGATTTGGGCGTATGATCGACCGTAACGTTGCACAGGCACATTACCTCGCGGGCCTGATCGAGGCCGAACCACAATTGGAACTGATGGCGCCGGTCGAACTGGACATTGTCTGCTTCCGCCATCGCTTTGAGGGAGCGGACAATGCCGTGCTGAATGCGCGTAACAAAGAGATCCTCCTGCGGCTGCAGGAACGAGGTATCGCCGCGCCATCCTCGACCACGCTGCGCGGGCAATACTGTATCCGTGTGGCCATATCCAACCATCGCAGCACAAACGAGGATTTTGATGTGCTGGTGGCGGCGGTGTTGGAGATCGGCAGTGAGGTGTGCCAGACCGGGTAGTTGCAGAACTAGCCAGCAACTTCTTGGTGCTACTGTAGAGGAAGGGCACGATGCGCAGTTCGCTGGGCCCGGCGGGCGGCCCGCATAAAAGCATGCAGGGTAGGTGGGATGGATTGCAGTGGAGGTTGACGATGGCTAGCAAATCAGTGACAACTAACGCGGTTGCACGGAGCACGAATGGGCAGGAGCCTGCCATAAATGGGCATGGGCCTGCCATAAATGGGCAGGAGCCTGCCGTGAATGCGGCGTCGTTTGCCGCTGACGGTGATGCTCCGGTCAGTGAACTGGCCGCCATTGCCCGTGACGCACTGCGTATTTCGCCGCCGTTTTATATCAACAGCATCTTTGGGCCGCCGAGCACGTGGCTGCCACCCTATGAACGCTTCTCTGAGTACAGCCTGCTGAATCCGTGGCGGCCGCTGCGCATGCTCAAGTTTCTGCAGAACACGTGGATCCCGTCGATTCCGCACACGCCACCGCTATTCAGTCCGCCGTTTCTGGACGACCTGTTCTGGCAGCCGACGATTATCTTGCAGCGGCCCGACCATTATGGATCGTACACGTCGTATCCGGACGAAGCGTGGTTTTTCATCAACGGCGTGATGACCAACGACGCGGTGGCGCAGGTAAATGCGGCGCTGCTGGCGGAGCTGTTTCACCGGCCGATCACGCTTATCCAAAATTCAACAAGCTCGCTGCTGACTGACTTGCTGCAGTGCGCGCTGGACAAGATGAACTGGCGCATCACGGAGCCGGTGGTGAAGGCGTTTCCTGCCATCTACGAGGCGCTTGCCAGCCCCGACAAGCAGCGGGTCGTACTCATCGCGCATTCGCAAGGGACGATCGTGGCGGCAGTGCTGCTGCGGCTGTTGAAGCTGATCACGCGACGGGAACCACGGCCGGGCGAGCCGTTGGCGGCGGCGGCGTACGCGGGACCTGAGATTATTTTTCCTAGCGACGAGCCGCTGGATGCCGCCGACTTTGCGCCGCTGGAGGAGAGCCAGTTGGCGAAGTTGGAGATCTACAGCTTTGCCACATGCGCTAACGTCGTGACGCATCTGCGCCCGGCAGAGGAGGGCAAGCGCGCCGTGCCCTATATCGAGCACTTTGGCAATGAGTACGACATTGTGGCGCGCCTGGGAATGCAAGCGCCCAACGCCGAGACGCGGCGCATCCTGATCGAGGGGCCGCGCTTTGTCCGGCTGGGGGCGTGGGGCCACCTGCTCAGCGCGCACTATTTGTATCCACTGGCTGAGGTCCAGCGGCATGGACGGCGGCGGGGCGGCAACGGCACGGCGGCGCCGTTTGTGGCGCTGGGCAATGGGCAAAGTGGGTCGCCGACGACGCCACGCCTGTATGATTACATCAACGGTGGTGTGCCCACTGACTGATTGCGGTTGATTTGCACAGTAACGACAAAGAAGGCGCAGCGGAACTATCCCTGCGCCTTCTTTGTCGTTGTTGTCCATTGGCCGGCGTAAAGCCGGCGAGACCCTACTGTGCGCTTGCCAGCGCCGTTTTCACCGCAGTCAGGCTGGCGTTGGCCTGTTCGATGGCGGTGTTGGCGACTTCGAGCTGGGCGACTGCGCCCGTGCTGGCAGCTTGGGCAAGGGCAGCGCCGGCTGCCGTGTACTGTTGTGCAGCAGCAATGAGACCTTCCTGGGTGGCGGCGAGGGCGGCAGGCGCCTGTAGCTCGGCGACGGTGGCGCCCGTCGTGCGCAGCAGCCCGACGGCAGCATTGACGCGGTCAGCCCACGCAGGCGTGGTAAGCGCAGCGCTGTTGGCGGTTGCGTCGGCTATCAGCGAATCGAGCGTCTGGGCAATGCCCTCATAGCGGGCGACGATGGACTGGACCTCGCCGATGTAGGCTGCGTTGGGGCCGGTTGCGGCCGCCGTCGTTGTCGCGGCAGCTGCACCAGTCGTGGTGGCGCCGGCGGGCTGTGGTGTCGGCGTGGGCAGCGGCAGGCCACCGCCTTCGGCGGGTGCGGGGGCCGGTGTCGGGGCTGCCCCCTCTACAGGTGTGCCGTCGGCGTTGACGACCGGAACGGTGTCGAGGGCGGGCGGGTTGGCAACTAGCTCGCCAAAGACCCAGCCGGTGTTGTCGAGACGGAACCAGGTGCCGTCGGCATTACGGCCGACAATGTTGATGGCCTGTCCCGTGATCGTGCCGCCGATGATCGGGAATTCGGTGCCGGGGCCGGCGCGCAGGTTGGCGTCGGTGGTGGTCGTCGGCGTTACGGCCGTCGTGGCCGCGGGCACCGGGGTGGCGACCGCTGCAGGTGTGAGGACAGCGGTGGCCGTGACGGCGGCGGTTGCCGCCGGGACGGGTGCAGCGCCTGCGGCCTGGTCGATCAACTCTTGAGTGGCGATGGGCAGGTCGGCGATCTGCGTGTCGGCGGCCAGGAAGGTTGCGATCCAAGTGCCGCCGTCGAGCAGGTACCACTGGCCGTCTTCACTGATGCCGACAACGGTGAGCGTTGCCCCGGGGCCGACCTGGCCGACGAGGTCGAAAGTCGTCGCAGGGCCGGCGCGGAGGTTGGCCGTCGTGGTAGCTGTTGTGGCAATAAACGGCAGGCCGCTTGGCGCCTCGACGGGGGCCGTGACTTCGAGCGTGGGCGTGGTTTCCGCCGTCGGCGTCACCAGCGCGGTCGCTTCGGCTGTGGGCGTGGCAGTGATTCCGGCAGTAATTTCGGCGGTGAGAGTGACTTCCGGCGTGGCTGCCTCAGGGGCGGGTAGCAGCTCGACCACGACTTCGCCGTCGGGCAGGGCTGCGACGGTGACGGACACCGGGAGCGTGCGTGTGGTGAGGTCAGCGAGCTGCAGCGTCACCGAGGCGGGTACCGTCGAGGTTAGCGTGTTGGTGACGACAAGATCGAGAGACAGCTCTAGTGTGACGGGCACGCCTACCATCGGCATTTCGGTGGTGAGAATGTCGGTATCTGTCAGCGCTTCCGTATCTGTCAATGCTTCCGTGAGAGCGGCAGATTCTGCCGTGCCCGCCGCTGCTGTCAGCGTGGCAGTGGCAGTCACGGCTGCGGCTGCGTCGGCGACCAAGTCATCGGCGGCTGCCGTCAGCACGCCGGTTGCGGTGAGCGGCGCCGTACCGGTGACAGCGCGCCCGGCTGCGGCCGTTGGCGTCGCAGCGCTGGTCTCAGTCAGGGCGCCCGTTGCATCGGCCGTGCCGAAGGCATTTGTAAGCGCGCTCGTGGTCGTCAGGGCGGTGGTGACGAGAGCTCCGTTGGCCAGGAGCGAAGCGGGAACGCTGATTGTCAGCGGGATCATTTGGTTTATGCGGATGCGCAGTGGCTGAGGCAGGGGTTGCGGTTCCTCGGCGGCAGCATCAGGCGTGGTCTGGCCGGGGGCGGCCGCCTGAGCTATCGACATCTGTACGAGAAGCGCCGCAAAGAGGATCAAACCCGTTGCCAGCAGGGCCAGGCTTTTGCGATACATGAGGTCCTCCCATGTGCGGAAACATGAATGAATGACAAGTATAGAGTAAATGCGAACAGGTCAATTTGCAAGTACGGGCAAAAGGTCGGGCGTGAAGCCTCGTCATTACGGGGGCATCTTCCACCGGACCTGGTTCCCTACCGTTTGGTACTTTGATAGCGCCAGCGGGCGATGAGGGCGGCAAAGGCCAGCACTGCGACGAGCAGCGACAGATAGAGCACCTGATAATACAACGAATTTGAGCCGCCGATCGGATCAAATGGGTGGCGCAGCAGGCCGGCGCCCTTGATCAGGAACCATACGGCGGCGGCGACGACGATGTTGGCAAAGGCCGTGAAGGTTGGGTGGTTCATCCATTTGACCAGCAGCAGACAGGCAATGCTGAACCAGAGCACGTGAATGCTGGCACGCACGCGCGGCTCGTCCCATGCGATCCATTCGCCCCAGGCCAGGCGTGTCGTGACCATGCTGGAGAGAGCGTAGACGATCCAAACGGCAACGGCGGTCTCTTGGACGGTCAGGCACCAGCGGATGATGGATGGGCTCTTTTGCAGGAAGTAGAGCAAGCCGAGCACACCGGCAGCAGCGAAGGCGACCAAACCTACTTGGACGAGCGCACCATGCAGGAAAACCGGACGAATGATTGCGCCCAGCGTCTTCTCGGGTGGGATGAGGGCGATGATGACTGCAACCACCGCGGCCACGCCAAGCAGGGGCAGCCCGTAGCGACGTAGGTTGTCATGGCTCCGAGGCGGCGCAGGCGGTGCGGTCGTCAATTGCTGGTTGGACATGTTCCGTCTTTCGTTTGCGCTGCGTTTAACGAGAGTCAGTATAGCACATCTGAACCGTGATGCGCATGATTAAAGGACTCGCGTGAACGGGGGGGATAGAAACCGTACAAGGAACCGAGTTTCTCGAAGAAACTCGGTTCCTTGCGTTCAGTTGGTGCTGGCAGGGCGCGCACGTTGGCGGGCCCAGGCACGCAGGCCTTCGATCTGGTCGTCCATCATGCGGCTGAGGGGGACGGTGTCCTGGAGGACGTCGAGCAGATCGCTCATCTCCAGCGGCCGACCGCGGTCGAAGGCTTCGTAGAGACCGGCGATGACGGCCTGCTCGATTTCGGCGCCGGACAGGCCTTCGGAGGCCATGGCAAGCACGCCCAGATCGAACTGGCCGGGGTCGCGGTTGCGTTTGAGCAGGTGGATGCGCCAGATGTCGACGCGCTCCTGGACACTGGGCAGGTCGACAAAAAAGATCTCGTCGAAGCGGCCCTTGCGCACCAGTTCGGGCGGGAGCTGGCTGACGTCGTTGGCGGTGGCGATGACAAAGACGGGTTTCTGCTTTTCCTGGAGCCAGGTGATGAAACTGCCGAAGACGCGGGCAGCGGTGCCGGCATCGGAGACATTGCTGGAGCCGACGCCGGAGAAGCCCTTCTCGATTTCGTCCACCCAGAGCACGACCGGCGAGATGCTCTCGGCCACGCGGATGGCCTGGCGCAGGTTTTCCTCGCTGGAGCCGACGAGCGAGGCGAAGAGGCGGCCGACGTCGAGGCGCAGGAGAGGCAGGCGCCAGGCGTTGGCGACCGAGCGGGCCACCAGCGATTTGCCGCAGCCCTGGACGCCGACGAGGAGGATGCCCTTGGGTTCAGGCAGGCCGAAGGCGCGGGCCTCGTCGCCAAAGGCACGCACGCGCTTGCGCAGCCATTCCTTGAGAATGTCGAGGCCGCCGACGTTCTCCATGCGTTCGCTGTTGTCGTAGAACTCGAGCAGCCCGCTCTTGCGGATGATCTGCTGCTTCTCCGCGGTAACGGCCTCGACAGCGCGGCCGTCGAGTGCGCCGTTGGCCTGGACGACGGCCTTGGCGATGGCATTGCCGGCCTCGGTTTCGGTAAGGCCCAGGCAAGCCTGGACCAGGCGGGCGCGCTGGCGTTTATCGAGATTGATCTCGCCCTGACCGTTGCGCTGGAGTGTCTCGACAATGCTGTCGAGCATGGTCTGCAATTGGACGAAAGTGGGCAGCTCGAAGTCCACCACCGTGATCTCCTTTTCGAGCTCGGGTGGGATCTTGAGCACCGGGCCGAGCAGGATCACTGTCTTGTTGGAGTGTTCGAGGCGGAAGGCCACTTCACGCAGGCGGCGCACGACGTTGGCGTCCTTGAGGAAGGGGTGAAAGTCGCGCAGCACCCACAGGCAGGGTTCGTTGTCATCGAGGATTGTCTTGAGCAACGCCAGGGGGTCGCGCTTGGAGCTGTCCTCGCGTTCGGGCAGGGCGGGGTTGACGAGGCCGACCGTGCCGCTCCACAACAGCACGCGTTTGCGTTGTTCGGCGGCCAGGGCCACGATTTCGTCCACGGCGCGGCGTTCTTCGGGCGTCACCAGCCAGATGAGCGGGTAGCGAGCACGGACATAGAGGTCGAGGATTTGTTTAACAGGCACGTCTGAACCTTGATTCGTCTAATCTAGTCGGCACCGAGTAGAAACCGAGTTTCTGGCGGGCGTCGCTTGTACCAAGCGGAGCTCGCTTGAGAAACTCGGTTTCTTGGGCGTTAGCGCAGGTATTGAGAATACGGGTAGATCTGCCACTTGTCCAGTTGGCGGCCGTCACAGTAGACGCGGGTGGTGGCCCAGCCTTGAACATACTCCCAGAGGTGCCAGAAGCGGCGCATTTCACTGCGGCGGAAAGGCACACGGTAGACGATGTGGCGGTTTTCGTCCATGATCTGTTGGAAGCCCGATTGTTTTTGGGCCTGGCGCAGGACATAGGCAAAGACATCAGAGCGGCTGGCGCCGAATTCGACGATGATGTGAGCTTTCTCGAGCTCGGATGCCGGCGCGGACTGGTCATGCTTGGATTTGGCGCCGGACTTGGCGCTCGCCTTGGTGGGTGGCGCTATTGCAGCCGGCATTTCGGCTGTGGAGTCTTCTGCCTCCGTGGACCGTATGCCGGCACTGCCCTCCGCCACATCCACCACTGCGAGCAGGTCGGTCAGCAAAGGCTGCAGGAGGGGGCGCACGTTGGGCTGGGGAAAAGCGAGATGCAGGTCGCGGTGTTGGCAGCGCCAAGGGGCCGGTATTTTGGCTGATTCGTCCAAGGCAGCGAGGACGTGGGCCAGCGGTTCTTGACCGACGGCGGTCTGCAGCGAGTCGAGGCGCAGGCGCAGGACAGCGGATGGCACTGCCGGGACGGGCATACCCCAGGCGCCGGCCAGACCGGGCAATTGGTCCGGCTGCAGAGGCACGTTCAGCAATGATTGGCAGCCAAGGGCGACTGACCAGAGCGCGGCCGGCAATAGGTATGCTGCCGACCACTGGGCGAGGGCAGGGCCATCCTGGCGCAACCAGAAGGCGAGCAGAAGGGTGCGGGCCAGGCTGGCATTGGCGTGCCAGGCCGGCGCGACGGCGAGCAGACGCAAGGCTGCATAGGCGGCATCGGCTTTGGCTCCTCCTTCGAGCAGGCGCACCTCGGCGCTGGCCAAGAGCAGCTGCTGGAAGGCAGGCGGCGCCGGCAGGGCCGGATCTTCCATCCAAGCATGAAACGCAGCGCGCTGGTGCGGCGAAAAGCCCGAGTAGGAGAGCCCCGCTGCCGGAGGCAAGACAGATGTAGGGATGGGCTCGGGCGTCACAGCCAACGCGGGGTCGACGAGCGTGTAGTCGGAGCCCTGCGGCAAATCAGCGGCCGTGTTCATGGCCGGGCCGGCTGGGAACGTCACCGGAAGATCGCCGCGCTGCCTGGCTGCGACTGCCACCTCTGTGGCGGGTTTGTCGCTGCCGGCGTAGCGCAGGAACAAGGTGCCGGCGGGTGAAGTCTTTGATCGGGCGCTGATGGCAGTTGCTTTTGTCACGCGCTGGATCTTAACACAGGATTGTCCGAACCTTGATGCGCCGGATTTACAGGATAGCCCTGATGGGAGGCGCATCCACGCCTTCCATCAGGGCTATCCAGATTCCTATGATCCGTGGTTTGGACCGAGGATGTCCTGCACGACGTCGTTGGCCCAGTAGTGCGTCTGGCCCTGGCGCGACAGGCGGCGGACGCCGTCCAGGTGGTCGCCAAGCGTGACGATAGCCGGTTCCTCGTAGAGTTCGCCGGCCTGTTCTTTTACCTGGCCGAGGCCGACGCAGGCAAGCAGGCCGTTGCAGAGGCAGCGGCGCTCCTCGGTGTTGCGCTCCAAGCCGCGGCGGTCGACGTAGGCATCGATGGGGCCGGCGGGGCAGCGCTGGAAGACGTTGCGCGTACCATTCTCGTCGGCGCTGCTAAGCCCGATCTGTTGGAGCATACCGATATCGCACACGCGGCGGCGTTCTTCGTACACGTCACGCTCAGACAGGGTCTGCTTGATTTGCACGACTTTGAAGGAGAAGCCGGTGGGCGAAAAGATGGTGGTGCGCACGAGGTCTTCATCGCCGGTGCCATGCTTGAGTTCATTGAGGATGGCCGAACGGTAGTCGGGCTTCATGCCCGATTCTTCGGCGAGGGCGAAGACGGAACCGACCTGTACGCCGTTGGCCCCGAATTCCTGCGCCACCCGCAGCTTGTCGCGGCTGCCATAGCCACCCGCCAACCAGAAGGGTTTGCCGGCCGCGCGAATCACCGCCAGATCGGGATGGTCCTTGGGGCCATAGATGGGCTGGCCGAGTTCATCGCGGCGCAGGGGGCCAACGGGATTGGCATTGTGGCCGCCGGCCGTGAAGTTTTCGATGATAAAGCCATCGGGCGCCTCGCTGTCGCTGCGCACGAGCGCCTGCACCAGGTCCTCGAGCGAGACGATGGCCAGAAAGGGTGGGCGCGGTATGGGTGCTGCGGCCAGGCTACCGCCGGCCACCTTGCGCGGGTCAAAGGCCAGCAGAAATTCTTCGCCGGCCGAGCGGTAGAGAACTGAGACGGGGTGGGTGATGGATTCATGGTTGGCGAGGCGTGAACAGACGGCGGGCAGACCGTCCGGGTTGCCCGCGCCGACGATGATGCCGTCTACTCCTGCCAGCATTGCCCCGTACATGATGTAGATCAGCGGCAGTTCGATCTTGTTGAGGAAGTTGATAAAGACCTTGCCGGCATGGCCTTCTTTGGCCAGCCAGACCTCGGCAAAGCCGGTGGCGATCAGGAGCTCGATCACATCGGGGGGCAGCGAGATATGGACTGAACCGGCATTGTTGGGCACGGTACGCAGCAAGCCGCCGTCGGCCGAGTGCACGACATGCAAGGGCGAACTACGAAAGCGGGCGTCGGTCGCCTTGCCGCCTTCGATGAAGTAGTGGTCGCGGATACGGCGTCCCATATCGGTGTGATAGGTGGCGTCGAGCGCGGCCAGGGCACGCCGGGCGTGCCCGCCCGGGTCGCCCAACTGCAGCAGGCGTACGTAGACGACGTCGAGGGCGGTGCCGGAGACGGTGCCGACCGTCTCACCAGGGCGGGCAGAAGCGACGGCCTGGGCGAGACGCCAGTTAGAGACATAGACGCCCATGCCGCCCTGGATCAATCGGATAGGGGCAAGGTCCGTCTTAAGTGCATTCATCAATTGGTTCCTCCAAAACGTTTGCGGCGAGCCAATGTGCTCGCCGACTATGGCGTGTGCTGGAGAAATAGCCTAGCCGATGGGAGGACGGCCAATGGCCAGCGCAAGCGCAGACTGCGGCGCCGCCAATCGGGCTCAAGTGCCAGTGAGGGGCAGCCGGCAGAGAGAGTTAAGGGACAGCGGCGTGCCTCTTAAGATGGATCAGCGATGTAGTGTCAGTATAACACCATTACAGTGACGAGGCAAGCGGGTTGCGGTCTTCGATCTCCCAAGCGTGATCGAGAACGTGCCAGCCGACACGGCGGACGAAGTAGCGCGGCGACCAGACGGCGCCGCCGCGCGGGCGTTGCGTCGGAGCTTCGCCGCGGGCGGCAGCCGTTAACGCCGCGGCGATCGCCTGGCGTGTGGCGGCGAGCATCTCATAGGGGTTGTCGGTTGCCGGCTTGGTCCACTGCCAGGCGAGTTGGCTGAGATAGGCATGATTGGCGCCGTTTACGTGATCGACGATCTTGTCCAGGTCACGGCCGCCGCCGCGTGGGCCCTTGCGCAGCTCCTGGCCGGTGGCGGATTTTGCAGCGGCGTCGAGGGCCTGCCAGTAGGCATTCAGCAAGGCTTGCAGACGCGCCAACTGGGCCTCGTCGATCGGTTGAGAGTCAAGCGAGGAGGGCACGTTGGGTGCGCCAAACGCGGTCGTGCTGTCACCGGGCACGCGTTCGACGATGGTGTAGGCGGCCGGATCAGCGGGTGGCGTGAAGTCGATGCCACCAGCATGCAAGACTTGGGCGTAGCGCGGGGCGGAAGCGGCGAGCGCCTCGATGGCGGAGGTTACGTCGCGGCCGCTGCGCGACCAGCCGTGCCAGTCGAGGGCGTTGGCGAAGGTGCGCTTGGGGGTGGATTCGAGATAGATCTGGACCATGATTTACTCGATTCTTGGGATGTGCACGATTTAAGACGCGCGCTTGTGCGGGACATGATAGCGCATCTAGCACGAAAATCAATGTGCAGGGAAGGTATAAAGGAGGTGGCACGAAGGCGTGGTGCGCCTGGGGGCGCGGGTCCGCACGCGGCGTGCGGACTGGACGGGGTGGCGCGTGGGCACACGCGAAGGGTGGACAGGGCAGGGGACTTATTGCTCGCGGTGCCAGGGCATGACGGCGCGTTCGAGGAGGACGACGGCGACGTAGAAGGCGAGGCCGAAGAAGCAGGCGACGAGGATGGCGGCCCAGGCGTTGGGGGTGCGGAGGATACTGGCTTCGGTTTTGATGTAGACACCGAGGTAGTTGACGGCGCCGCCGAAGAATTCGGCGACGATGGCGCCGATCATGCTTAGGGCGGTGCAGATCTTGAAGGCGTTGAACAGGAAGGGCAGGGCGGTGGGCATGCGCAGCTTGGTGAAGATCTGCCAGTCGGTGGCGGCGTAGGAGCGCATGAGGGCGACGCTGTCCGGCGAAGCGGCGGTGAGGCCGCGCACGGCGCTGACCATGGTGGGGAAGAAGCACATGACGGCGACGATGGCGATCTTGGACTCGGGGCCGATGCCGAACCAGACGAGGGCGATGGGCGCCATGGCGACGATGGGGATCGAGTTGGAGGCGACGGCCACGGGCACGAGCACTTCGGAGGTCAGCTGGGAGCGTGCTACGATCATGGCCACCAGCAGGCCTAACCCGCAGCCGACGATAAAACCGCCGAGCGCTTCGAGGAAGGTGTTGAGGCCATAGGAGAAGAGATTGACGACATTGCCGGCGAACGATGCCCAGATCTGGTGCGGTGCGGGCAGCAGGAAGACGGGCGGCTTCCACAGCAGCACGATGATCTCCCAGAGGATGATGGCCATGACAAATACGGCGGTGGGGACGAGGATGTCGTCGAGGCGCATGGCTTTGCGGGTGGTTGTCTGAGTGGTAGTGGTTGTCATTGGTTCGTTTTGTTTGTCGGCCGGATGTCCCCGGCACGGCGCAGGCTGTTTGCTATTGGTAGATGTGATGGTGCGCCGTGCCCCGGACGGCGGTTCTACTCGTGTCTCAGGAATTCCTCTTTTAGCGTCTCGCGGACCTGCGTTACCAGCTCGAAGAAGCGCGGGGTTTCGCGGGTGTCGAAGGTGCGCGGGTAGGGCAGGTCGACGTCGATCACGGTGGCGATGCGGCCGGGGCGCGGGGTCATAACGACGACGCGGCCGGCCAGGAATACAGCCTCGGCGATGGAGTGGGTGACGAAGAGGATGGTCTTGTGCGTCGTCTCCCAGATGTCGAGCAGCTCGAGGTTCATGCGCTCGCGGGTGAACTCGTCGAGAGCGCCGAAGGGTTCGTCCATCAGCAAGATGGTCGGGTCGAACGAGAGGGCGCGGGCGATGGAGGCCCGCTGCTGCATGCCGCCGGAGAGCTGCCAAGGGTAGTGTCCATGGAAGTCAGCCAGGCCGACCATGGAAAGCATTTTGTCGACGCGACCCTGCCATTCCCCCTTCGGACGGCCCATGACTTCGAGTGGGAGCTCGGCGTTGCGCACGATGGTGCGCCATTCGTAGAGGGTGGGCGATTGGAAGACGAAGCCGTAGTCACGGGTCAGGCGTGCGGCGTGCGGTGTCTTGGCGTTGACTCTGATCTCGCCCTTGGTGGGGGTGTCGAGGTCGGCGATCAGGCGGAGGAGGGTGGATTTGCCACAGCCGGAAGGGCCGACGAGGGCGACAAACTCGCCCTGGTCAATCGCGAGTGAGACGTCGGAGAGTGCTACCGTGCTGGCGTTGGTTTGGCCGTAGATTTTGGAGACGTTGTCGATTTGGATGATTGGCATATTTGCTCCGGTTAGGAACGGGCACAAGGTCCGGCGGGAGTCACCTCACCGTCGCGACGGCACTGACCCACCGCCGGACCTTGTGCCCCTACCGCCATTTCACTACCAGTTTTTCGGCCAGGGCTACGGCGCCGTAGAAGATCAGGCCGAGCAGGGCGGCTACGACGATGGTGGCCCAGAGGAAACCTGGGTTGAAGGTGTTGTACTGCGACCCGATGACAATTTGGACGCCGATGCCGTGTTTGGAGCCGACGGGCAGTTCGCCGATGATGGCGCCGATCACGCTGGCGGTCGAGGCGATCTTGAGGGCGGTGAACAGGTAGGGCGTCGAGTTGGGCAGGCGCAGCTTGGTGAAGGTCTGCAGGTGCGTGGCGGCGTAGGACTTCAGCAAGGCCAAGGCGTCGCGGTCCACTGATTCCAGCCCGCGCAGCACGTTGATGGTGACGGGAAAGAAGGTGAGGTAGGCGGCGATGGATGCCTTGGGCACCCAGGGCGGTGCGCCCAGCTGGCCGAGGCCGACTACGATCATAGGCGCAATGGCGATGATGGGCACGGTCTGCGAGGCGATGACAAAGGGCAGCAGGCCGCGGCGGGCGATGGGCAGGTGGACGAAGAGCACGGCGAAGAGAAAGCCGACGATGCCGCCGACCACAAAACCGGTGACAGCTTCGAGCATGGTATAGGCGGCGTCGTAGAGCAGCACCTGCCAGGTAGGGCCCTTGGGTGTGGGACGGACAAAGGCCTCGGCGATCTGGCCGAGGTGGGGCAGCTTGTAGTCGGGGATGGCGAAGATCGCCTTGCTACCTTCCCAGATGACGATCACCAGCACGACGAGGACGGCGTAGGCCAGGACGCGGCGCAGAAGGTCTGAACCTTGATCTGTGGGATTCAGGGATCTACTTGATTTTATCGGTGGCGCCTGTGCGTCTAGCATTTGAGCCCTGATTCTAGGACTGGTTTATCTTGTGGCGACTGCGGTCACGGCAAGTGGAAGTGTCAACTGGCCTTGGTCGTGTCTGCTGAAGTTGAGCACTGTGATTCCTACAATACGACCATCAGGTGTTCGACGTTCAAATATATCTTCGGTGATCTCCTCGAGTGCCGCAGCGGCATCTTCAAAGGTAACCTCTAGTACATCGCCTACTTGGTCGTACCACACTTTCATTTCTGCCATACAACTCTCCCCTGTTTGCGGCGATTACTGAAGAATGCCGTCAAAACAAACGCATCGTTGTCCACTTGCTTCACCACCACAAGCAAATACTTGCTTGTAACAGGAGTCGTAGAATAGTAGCGGTGGTATACCTGTACTGAATCGTCAGCAACCGTCGCAAGCACAAGCTCCGGCGCCAATAGGGTCTCCTGCAAGCGTTCCATCTGCTTGAGCATCTCGGGATGCTCAAGTATGTGCGCATGACGCTCCTGAGTCAAACGTACTTGACGGCTACTGTAATCTCTTAAGATCATTATTTGGTCCATGAACATGGATGGAGCTAGAGCTGTACAAACTGCGCAACGGGACTGTTCCCTGGGGGTGATCAATCCTAAACTATGACCTCAAGTGCTAGTGTGTATCGTGTACCAAATCATACAACTTACTGGGGCTGAGGGGTATATCCAATATCTCCAAACCTGGCTTGTGCAAAGCGTCCTCGATGGCCTGGGCGAAGAGGGGACCGACGGGGATGGCACCTGCTTCGCCGGCGCCCTTGATGCCGAGCGGGTTGAGCGGCGAGGGGGTCTCGACGTGGTCGGTTTCGATGCGCGGGACGGTGTCGGCGGTGGGCAGCAAGTAGTCCATAAAGGAGGCGTTGAGCAACTGGCCGTTTTCGTCGAAGACGAGCTGTTCGTAGAAAGCGTTGCCAATGCCCTGCGCTACGCCGCCCTGGATCTGGCCCTCGAGGATCATGGGGTTGATCACGCGGCCGCAGTCGTGGACGACGACGTAGCGCTTGATTTCCACCTGCATCGTTTCGGGGTCCACCTCGACGATCATGGCGTGGACGCCCGAGGCGGTGGCGCCGCGTTCGGGACCGAAGTAGTCGGTGGCTTCGAGACCGGGTTCCGTGCCGGGCTTGACGGCGCCACGCAATGGGTTGGATTTGAGGGCAAGGTCCCCCAGCTTGATGGCGGTGTGCGGGGCGCCCTTGACCTGGACAGCGCCGTTGGCGATCTCGAGGTCTTCCTCGTCCACTTCCAGCTCGCTGCTGGCATTGCGCAGGATCTTCTTGCGCACGGCGGCGGCGGCGGCGTGGATGGCATTGCCGGCTACGACGGCGCCGCGGGAGGCAAAGGTGCCGGCGCCCCAGTAGAACGCCGCGGTGTCGCCCGTAACGAGGCGCACATTGGTGACGTCGACGCCGAGCTGGTCGGCCACGATCTGGGCGAACGAGGTGTAGTGGCCCTGGCCCTGGGTGCCGATGCCGGTGGCGACGCTGACGCGGCCGCTGGACTCGACCGTGACCTTGGCGCCTTCGTAGGGACCGATGCCGGTGCCCTCGACGTAGGTGACAATGCCGAGACCGACATGGCGGCCCTCGGCGCGCAGACGCGGCTGTTCCTCGTTTAGGAACTTGTCGTAATCGATCAGCGCAACGGCCTTTTCGAGGGCGGGCAGGTAGTTGCCGCTGTCGTAGGTGAGCGGCGCGAAGTCCTGGTAGATGATCTCGTTGTTGTAGGGGAACTTGTCGGGACTGATCAGGTTGCGCTTGCGGATTTCGACGCGGTCGATGCCCAGCTCGCGGGCCGCGAGGTCGAGCAGGCGTTCCATGACAAAGACGCCGTGCTGGCGACCGGCGCCGCGATAGGGCGTGACGATCGGCTTGTTGGTAAAAACCGACTTGAATTCACTGTAATAGTGAGCTACGTCGTACTGACCGAGCAGCGTGCATTGGCTGTTAAGCGGCACGGTCAGGCCATAGGGTGCGTAGGCGCCGGCGTCGTGAACAAAGACGTCGTGAATGCCCAGGATTTTGCCATCGCGGGTGAGGGCGATCTCGGCCTCGTGCACCTGGCCGCGCTCCTGGGTGGTGGCGAAGAAGTTTTCCTCGCGGTCTTCGATCCACTTGACCGGGCGCGCGAGGCGCATGGCGATCCAGGGTATCAGCACCTCTTCGGGGTAGAACATCATAATCTTGGGGCCAAAACCGCCGCCGATAAAGGGGGCGATCACGCGTACCTGTTTTTCGGAGAGGCCCAGCATGGCGGCGAGGCCATTGCGGATGGGGATGGGAGCCTGGGTGGTGTCCCAGATCGTCAGCTCCTCGTCGCGCGGGTCCCAGGCGGCGACCACACCGCGGTTTTCCATGGCGGCGGCGGTGCCGCGGTCATAGCTGAAGCGGCGCTTGATTCGTACGTCGGCTTGCCTGCGAGCCTCGGCGTAGTTGCCCTTGCGCTGGATCACGTGGGCGTTGAGGTTGTGGGGGAGGTCGTCGTGGACGAGCGGCACGCCAGGGTCGAGGGCGTGCTCGATGTCCACCACGGCGGGGAGCATCTCGACCTCGACAAAGACCTGTTCGGCTGCGTCTTCGGCCTGATAGCGGCTTGCGGCCACGACGACGGCGATGGGCTCGCCGGAGTGGCGGATCTTGTCCTTGGCGAGCGGCACCTGCGTGCGCGGGTTGAAGACCAGGTCCTTGACTGGCGGCGGCGGGACGAGCAGGGGACCGGGCTGCCAATAATCGCCCAGGTCGGCGGCCGTGTAGATGGCGACCACGCCGGGCATCGTGAGGGCGGCCGAGACGTCGACGCGCTTGATGCGGGCGTGGGCGTAGTCGGAACGGACGAAGGCAGCGTGGAGCATGCCGGCGATGTGGACGTCGTCGGTGAAGGTGGCCTGGCCAGTGAGCAGGCGCGGGTCCTCGTTGCGCTTGATGGGTTGGCCAAAGTAGCGGGTTGCCATGAGTTAGCCTCGCTTGCCTGGGAGAGCGGGCGCCGACGTACGCGTTCCGATTCCGGCAGGCGAGGACGCCTGCGCTCCAATACTGGCAGGCGAGGACGCCTGCGCTCCAATACTGGCAGGCGAGGACGCCTGCGCTCCAATACTGGCAGGCGAGGACGCCTGCGCTCCGGTGGGTGCTGCTGCGGCCAGGAGGACGGCGTCGACAATGTTCTGGTAGCCCGTGCAGCGGCAGATATTGCCGGAGATGGCGTCGCGAATTTGCGCCTCGGTGGGCTGCGGGGTTTCCTCGAGGAACGGGATGAGCGTCATGAGGAAGCCCGGTGTGCAGTAGCCGCACTGGAGGGCGTGCTTTTCGCGGAAGGCTGACTGGAGCGGGTGAAGAGCATTGGGTGTGCCCAGGCCTTCGACGGTGGTGACGGTCCTGCCATTGGTTTGGACGGCAAAGAGGATGCAGGAGCGGACGGCTTCGCCGTCGAGCAGGATGGTGCAGGCGCCGCAGGAGCCATGTTCGCAGCCGACGTGGGTGCCGGTGAGGCCGAGTTCGTGGCGCAGGAAGTCGCTGAGGAGCAGGCGCGGCTCGACGGAGCAGTCGCAACGGGTGCCGTTGACGGTGAGGGAGATCGGGATCAAATCAGGCATGCGAATACCTCTCTGAATACGTTGCTAAGGCACCTCCTGGAAGTGCCTACCTCCTGGAGGTGGGTACCTCCGCACGGGCGAAGGCTTCCGTGAGGGCGCGGCGGCCGAGGACCTCGACGAGGTGGCGGCGGTAGGCGACGCTGGCGTGGATGTCGCCGAGCGGGTCGATGTCTTCGTCGGCGGCGATCTTGGCGGCGGCTGCAATTGCCCCGGATGTAGGTGCCTGGCCCCTGAGCGAGGCGACGGCGTTGGGGGCGGGTGTTGGGCCGTCGCCGACGCTGAGATAGACCAGCCGGGCGTTGGTGCAGCGGCCGTTGGCGTCCAGCTGGACGACGGCGGCGACGCCGACGATGGCATAGTCGCCGTGGCGGCGGGCGAATTCCTGGACTGACCAGCCGCTGTGAGGGGGGCGAGCGGGCACGTCGACCTGGACGAGGATTTCGTCAGGTGCGAGCTCGGTGGTGAAGAGGCCTTGGTAGAAGCTGGCGGCCGGGATCATGCGCTGGCCTTGGGTGCCGACCAGGTGGAAGTCGGCGTCGAGGGCCACCATGACGGCGGGCAGCTCGGCGGCGGGGTCGGCATGGGCGAGGCTGCCGCCGAGGGTGCCGCGGTTGCGGATCTGGCTGTGAGCGATGTAGGGCATGGTGGCAGCCAGAAGGGGTGCGACCTCCGCGACGAGTGGGCTGCGTTCGAGCGTACGCTGGCGGGTCATGGCGCCGATCTGGAGACCGCCGTTAGATTCGCGCACGTAAGCCAGCTCGGGCACGCCGTTGAGATCGATGAGGGCGGCGGGTTGGGCCAGGCGGAAGTTCATGGCGGGGACCAGGCTTTGGCCGCCCGCCAGGAGTTTGCCGTCGTCGGCGTGTTGGGAGAGTAAATCGAGCGCCTCCCCGAGGCTGGTGGGGGCGTGGTATTGGAATGGTGCTGGTTTCATGCAGACATTCCTGTCATGGGTGCGCCGCCGTCGTATGTGAACACGGGCACGTGGGCGTGCCCGAAGACCCGCACGAGGGCGTGCGGGCTACGCGGGATGCTCCGTCGACGTGAACCAGGGACGTGGCGCGACCGACCATTGATGCGCACTTGTTATTCGTCCAGCCAGGCGACGGCGCGGCAGAAGGCGGCTTCGCCGCCGCCGAATTTCCAGGGGAAGACGCCGAGGGTGAGGCGGCGGTTGTGGAGGGCGGGGTTGCCGATGTCGCCGCCCAGGTTTTCGACGTGGATGCAGTCGTGGGGGAAGAGAGCGTTGTGCGTCAGCTGGTAGGCTGAGTCGGGGAAGAGGACGTCGATCTGGTCGGCGCCGAATTTCTCTTCGCAGCGGGCACGCACTTTCTGCCAATGCTCGAGGCCGCCTTTGCCCAGGAAGCGGCCGATGGGCAGGTTCATGGGGTGGTCGGTGGAGATCATGTCCACGCCCCAGATGTGGATTTTCTTGGCGAGCAGCCAGTCGCAGATGCTGTAGTGGGGGCCGGGATGGCGCTGGATGTAGCGTTCCTCGTCGCCGGTGGGGCTGAGGAAGGTATATTTGTGCCAGCCGGTGTGAATGAAGAGGATGTCGCCCTCACGGACGTCGGCGCGCTGCTCAATCATCTCGGGGGTGAAGACGTCCAGGTCGTCCAATGCGTCGCTCAGGTCGACGATGACGCCGGGACCATAGCACCACTCGATAGGAAGCTGGTCGATAGTCTTGCCGCTGGTGACAAAGTGACGTGGTGCATCCAGATGGGTGCCCATGTGGTTGGAGGTCTGGATGTATTGGGCGTTGACGCCGTGTTCGGACTTGCGTTTGAAGTACTTGACTTCAAAGGGCGGATAGAAGGGCCAGAACGAGCAGTCGGCGTTAAGGGTTTGCGAGAGATCGTAAATCTTGGACATGGGTCACTCCAGGTTGCATGGTTGGCGGCTTGCAGGCGCGGGCAAGCTCGCGGTTGCTAGGTCGTTTGCTTTGTCTTGAGGCGCGACAGGATTCCCATCAGCTTGTCGTTGCCGCCCGCGGGCGGGCGCCAGTCTATGTGCACGACCTGCGCTCCTTGATCGGTAAGGCTCCTGGCGAAGGTCTCCAGGCCGGCGTTGATGGCGTGGAAGGGGGCGCTGAGGGTCGCCAGGTCGACGGGCGGCAGGCTGCTGACCGGGTTAAGGGCGCGGATCAGCTCGCCGGCCCTTTGGACAGCAGCTTCGTTGGTGGTTGTCACGTGGACGCCCGCGTCTACCAGCTGCTGCACCTGTGCATCCAGGTTTTGCGGGTCGGCGTCGGTGCCTACTACGATGGCCACGATCTCCAGGTGGCGGCCCGCCGCCTGCGCCAGCCGGCGGGCTTCGGCCAGGGCGGGCGCCAATTCGGCGGCGGGATTGGGGTGGGCGCCGTGACCAAGCACGACGTCCACCAGCAGCACGGCCACCTCCGGGTCGGCGGCCTCTTGGAGGATGCGCTTGATGCGCAGGTCGTTGTCGAGCATGGGGTGGAGGCGGCCGACTGTGAACTCGTCCTCGCCGAGGTCGACGATCGTGTGCTCCCGGCTGTGGAGCGCGTTGGGCAGCTTGTTGGCCTTGTCGAGCGGCGCATTGGACCAGACAAGAGGAGCGTAGTCGCGCAGCAGCAGCTGGGCCTCGTAAGCGAGGGTGCCGCCAGAGAAGATGCCGCGCAGCCAGCGCTGATCGGGCGCAAACGGCGGCAGGGGTGTGGGGGCAATGGGTTCGTCCTCGATGGCGGCCAGCTCCACCGCCAACTCGGCGGTGCCATCCAGGGTCAGGGCGAAGTACACGTTGTCGAGCACGGGTTCGGCAGGGTGGTAGCCGATGAAATCGATCACCACAGGCTTGCCGGTGGTGCGGGCGACAGCCACCAGGCGTGCGGCGACCTCCGGCGAAGGCGGCTTGGAGACGATGACGATCACGCGTGTGGCGGGATCGCGGCCGAGCAGGTCGAGCGCCTGGAGGGCGGTGATGGCGCCCACCGGCGCGGAGAGATCGCGGCCGCCGGTGCCGAGGGCGTGAGTGATGCCGCTGCCAAGCTGATGAATGCGGGCCGTCACGAGCTGCAGGCCGGTGCCGGAGGCGCCGACCACACCGATGGGGCCGCGGCGCACGGCGTTGGCAAAGCCAAGGCCGACGCCGTTGACGATCGCCGTGCCGCAGTCGGGGCCCATCACGAGCAGGCCGCGTGCGGCAGCGGAGCGCTTGAGGGCGATCTCGTCTTCGAGGCTGACATTGTCGCTATAGAGAAAAATGTGGCGGCCGAGGTCCAGACCTTGGCGGGCGACGGCGGCGGCAAAGCGGCCGGGAACGGAGACGAGCAGCCAATGGGCGTCGGGGGCCATCTTGGCGGCCGTCTCGATGCTGCGCGGGCGAAAATCGCTGGTATGACTTGCTTTGCGGACGAGGAGAGTGTCCACCTCGGCGAGGGCGGCGGCAGCAGCGGCGGGGTCGGCGGCGCGCACGGCGATGATGAGGTCGTCGCTGCCGGCAGCCTGGGCGCCGGGGGTCAGCAGGTCGCTTTGGGCGAGGACGTCCTTGTTGGCGGGAGTGCCCATGACGACGCCGGCGTCGTCTACCCCCGCAAGGGCGACCAGGCCGCGCTGCAGCTGCATGAGGACAACCGAATCATAGTAGGCTCCGGGTCGGACTTGCACTTGAATCATGGGTTGCCCTGCACCGTTCTGTGGTGTGCCTTGGTCATTTGCGGCGTAAGAATGGGCGGAATTTTAACGGTACAGGGCAACGGCTGTCAATGCGCAAGAATGAGAGAACTGCGGTTCATATAGAGACATTGACAGCGAATCTTTCCCTCCTTACAATGGCAGGCATGAAGAGTTGCGGATTCGCCATACATGGGGAAAGGGAAGTGGGCTCATGCGTCTGGAAGGCACTCACCAATTTGCGGCGCCGCGGGCGGCTGTGTGGGATGCGTTGATGGACCCGACCGTGCTGGCGGGGGCGCTGCCGGGCGGCGAACAGCTGGAGTTGGTGGGCGAGAACCAGTACCGGGCCGTGATGAATGTCAAGGTGGGACCGGTGCAGGGGCGGTTTGAGGGCAAGATCCTGCTGGACGATATCGTCGCTCCCGAGCGCTATACGATGAAGGTGGACGGCCAGGGGGCGCCGGGGTTTGTGGCGGGCGAGGGGCTGTTGGAACTGCTGGAGCCGGACGGCGGCGGCACCCTGCTGCGGTATGGCGGCGATGTCAGTGTCGGCGGGCGCATTGCCGGGGTGGGACAGCGGCTGATCGAGAGCACGGCGAAGTCGGTTACACGGCAGGGGTTGACGGCGTTGGACCAGATGATCCAGGCGCGGTTGGAGCCGGCGGTGGCTTTGGCGGAAGCTGTGGAGGAGCAGGCGGGGACGCCTGCGCTCCAAGATAGGGTGCCTGTGGCTGGGGCGGTGGGGGGGCAGGCGAGGACGCCTGCGCTCCAGGGTACGGCGGGTCAGGGTGCGGCGGGTAAGGGCGGGGTGTCAATGGCTAGCGTGGGGGTCCAGGTGGTCAAGGATGTGGCCAGAGACGTGGCTGCTGACTACATCCCGGCGGATAAACAGGAGAAGGTATTGTACTTTGGCCTGGGGGCGCTGGCGATGCTGGTGTTTGTCGTGCTGGTGCGGCTGGTGCAAAGGGACTGATGGCGGCGTGGCGCAGCGGGTACAACCGCACCGGTTGGTGCAGAGGGGCTAATCGTGACGCAAGAAGAAGCGGCTGGGCAAGAGCTGAACGACCAACTCGTGACGCAGGAACAAGCGGCGGGGCAGGAGTTGAGTGAACAACACCGGTTTACCAACCGCGAGATCGCGGACCTGTTGGCGGGGGTGGCGGCGCGGCTGCAGATATTGGACGCCAATCGTTTCAAGGTGATAGCCTACCAGAACGCAGCTGAGAATATCCGCAACATGGCGCAGGATATTAACAGCGTGGCTGACCAGGGTGGGCTGGACAACATCCCGGGCGTGGGCAAGGGGATCGCCGATGCCTTGCAGAAGGTGTTGAGCGAGGGCCATTTCGCCGAGTTTGACGAGTTGCTGGCGCAGGTACCGCAGGGCGTGGTCGAGATCATGGATGTGCCCGACATGGGGCCCAAGAAGGCCAAGCGGCTGTGGGAAGAGTTGGGTATCGACAGCGTGGAGGCGCTGGGAGACGCGGCTGCGGAAGGCAAGCTGCGCGATCTGAAGGGGTTTGGAGCCAAGAGCGAGGAGAAGATCCTGCGTGGGATCGAGCTGCGTGCCAGACGGAGCGACGCGCGCACCCCGATCGGCGTAGCGCGGCCGCTGGCACTGGGGCTGCTGGCCGGGTTAGAGCAGTCGCTCCCGCCGGGCACGATCCAACGCATCGTCGTGGGCGGCAGCCTGCGGCGCTGGAAGGATACGATCGGCGACATCGACATGCTGTGCATCAGCAACGATCCGCAAGTGGTGATGGCGGCGTTTCGCGGCCTGCCGCAGGTGGCGGACGTGGCGGGGAGCGGCGACACTAAGACGAGCGTGGTGCTGGGGAACGGTCTGCAGGTGGATCTGCGCGTGGTCGAGCCGCGGCACTGGGGCGCGGCGGTGCAGTATTTTACAGGGAACAAGGAACACAACGTCACGATGCGTGAAATCGCAACCAAGCAGGGCTGGAGCCTGAATGAGTATGGGCTGACGGCCACGGGCGACGGCAGCGTAGCCGAGGGCGAGATGCGGTACTTTGAAGATGAGCCCGACCTTTACGCCTTTTTGGGGCTGGACTGGATGCCGCCCGAGATGCGTGAGAACCGCGGCGAGATCCAGGCAGCGCGCGAGCACAAGCTGCCGAAGCTGATCGTGATCGAGGACATCCGGGGCGAACTGCACGGGCACACTACCTGGAGCGACGGCACGGCCAGTGTGATGGAGATGGCCGAGGCGGCGCGACGGCGCGGCTTTCGCTACTGGGGGGTGACCGACCACAGCGTAGGGCTGGGAGTCGTGCAGGGCGTGGACGGCGAGCGGCTGCGCCGGCAGCGGCACGAGATCGACGCGGCCAACGAGCACTTTGCGGCACAGGGGGTCGATTTCCGGCTGCTGCAGGGCAGTGAAGTGGAGATCCTGGCCGATGGCACACTGGGTTTGCCCGACGAGGTATTGAAGGGATTGGACGTGGCGGTGGCCAGCATCCACAGCGCGCAGCGGCAAGATCGCGAAACCATCACCGCCCGCTGTTTGAAAGCGGTGTACAATCCGCATATCGACATCCTCGGCCATCCCACGAGCCGGCTGCTGGGTGCGCGACCGCCGACGGAATTGGATGTAGAGCGGGTGCTGCAGGCGTGTGTCGAGACCGGCACCGTGGTGGAGATCAACGCCAACCCGGCACGGCTGGACCTGAATGACGTGTATGCGCGGCGGGCCGTGGACCTGGGCTGCAAGATCGCCATCAACTGTGACGCGCATGCGACGGATGGGATGGACATTTTGGAGTATGGCATTGCCGTGGCGAGGCGTGCCTGGCTGACGGCGGCGGATGTGATCAACACGCGGCCGCTGGCGGAGATGTTACCGATGCTCAAGCGCAATCGCTCCTGAGCGGAGCTGGAGGCAGGGATGCGTACGTTTGGCACCATTTTGGCGCTGCTGCTGATCTTCTTCGGCCTGGTCGTGGCCGGGCTGATTGCCGTGCGCATCTGGCAGGACAACGGGTCGGTGCAGGTAGACATCAATACGGCGGACCTGGAGGCGAGCGCAACCGTGGCAAGCGATGCGGCCGCTGCGGCGCGGGCGGCCAACGGTGAACCACTTGTGGCGGCGGCATCGCAGCCATTGGTGATGGGCGTCGAGAGTGGGGGGATGGCGCTGACCACGCCCGAGGCCGCCAGCATCATGGCCGCATCGGCCGGCGAACCGGCGCCGGCGGCCGAACCAATAGCAACCGTCGATCCCTGCCCGCCGGCGCCGGCGCAGGGCTTTGGCGTCGACACGACGGTGGTGGCGGTCGGCATGCTGCGCGTGTACAGCGCGAGCGACGTGACCTCGCCGGCGCTGCGCGATCTCAGCGCGGGTCAGGGGTTGTGGATCGTGGCGGGCGAGGATGGCAGCACCGCGGTCAAGCGCTGCGAAGTCATCTGGCAGCGGGTGCGTACAGCAGATGGGGTGGTGGGCTGGGTACTGGAGGATGCGATCGACGTCATACCATCGGCGCCGATTACGGAGACAGTGGCGATCACCCCTACCATTTCGCCGTGCGTGGGCGGCTGTGTCCAGCAAGGGTGTGTGCAGCCTTGCGCCACACCTTGTTATCAACCGTGCCCGACACCTTGTTATCAACCGTGCCCGACGCCCTGTTATCAACCGTGCCCGACGCCGTGCCCGATACCTTGCGGAGTGTATTCAAAGTGATGTTTGCGACAAAAGAATTGCGGAAAGGGCCGGCGAGCAAGCGGCTGCCGGCCATGGTCAGCGTGTGGGCGGCACTCCTGGCGGTGCTGTTGACGGTGGGCGCATGCGGCGGCGGTGAAGAGCCGGCCGCGACGACACCGGCGGTGACGGTGGAAACCGGCGGCATGTCGCTGGGGGACGCCGCGGCAGAAGGCACACCTGCGAGCGGGGAAGAGTCGGCTGCGGCAAGCGCAACCTTGGAGGCGCCGGCGCCGGCGGTTGAGGCGCCCGTGCTTGATGCCGGGGCGGTGATCACCGCCCCTGGCAGAGTTGCCATCTACGCCGACGCGGATCCGGCGGCGGCACGTTTTGGACAATATGAGGCGGGCACCGTGCTGACCGTCCTCGAGGCGGGTGGAGGCTACACGGCCTACCCTGTGGTGGTCGACGACCGGCGCTGGTATCGCGTGCGGGCGCCGGATGGCTTAGTGGGGTGGGTGTCTGAACCATGATCATGAAGGACAAGGTGGTGCTGGTGACCGGCGGCGCGGCGGGTATTGGCCGGGCCACGGCGTTACGGTTTGGGGTAGAGGGCGCCAAGGTCGCCATCTGCGACCTGAACGAGGTGGGGGGCCACGCAACGGCGGAGGAGATTGCTGCAGGTGGGGCAGACGCCGTGTTCCACAAGGTCGACGTCACGAGCCAGTCTGAGGTGCGCCAGTGGGTGGCGGAAGTGATCACTCGCTTCGGCCGCATCGACGTGCTGGTGAACAACGCGGGCATCGTGCGCGACGGCCAGCTGGTCAAGTTCAAAGAGGGCGAGCTTGTCGGGCAGATGGCGGAGGCCGATTTTGACCTGGTGGTCGCGGTCAATCTCAAGGGTGTCTTTCACTGCACGCAGGCGGTAGCGCCGCAGATGGTCGAACAGGGCGGTGGCGTCATTCTCAATGCCGCGTCCGTCGTGGGGCTGGACGGCAACTTTGGCCAGACCAACTATGTCGCCACCAAGGCGGGCGTGATCGGCATGACCAAAGTGTGGGCGCGTGAACTGGGCAAATACGGCATCCGCGTCAACGCGGTGGCGCCTGGTTTTGTCGGCACCGAGATTATCAGCGCCATGCCCGAGATGATCATCACGGGCATCAAGGCGCGCACACCGCTGGGGCGGATGGGTGAGCCGAGCGATATTGCCAACGCGTACTTGTTTTTGGCCTCTGACGAAGCGTCGTTTATTACCGGCGCCACGCTGCGCGTGGACGGGGGGCTGGTGGTGGGAACGTGAGTAGATTGCGGAGGTGAGAAGGGGCGTGGTGCGGCGGAAGAGGCGAGCGCCGCGAGTGGGGGCGAGACGGAGCGGGCACAAGGTCCGGCGGAAGAAGGGATCGCCGCGATGGGGAGGTGAGACGGGGCGGGCACAAGGTCCGGCGGAAGAAGGGATCGCCGCGATGGGGAGGTGAGACAGAGCGGGCACAAGGTCCGGCGGAAGAAGGGATCGCCGCGATGGGGAGGTGATTCCGCCGGACCTTGTGCCCCTACGGTTTGGGGCGGGTTAGCCGATGGCCCAGTCTACTTTGGGTTTCTTGGGGGTGGGGTCTTTGGGTTCGGACTTGGGCTTGGATTCGGTGGCGGGCCAGGCCAAGGCGATGCGGCCGCGTTCTTTGTCGACGTTTTGGATTTCGACGTCGATGACGTCGCCGACTTGGAGGACCGTGCCAAAGGGGAGCTGGCTGCGGTGGAGGAGGCCGTCTTGTTTGACGCCGATGTCGATAAAGGCGCCAAAGTCGACCACGTTGCGGACCGTGCCCTTGAGTTGGAGGCCGGCGAGCAGGTCGTCCATGGAGAGGACGTCGCTGCGCAGGAGGGGGGCGGGCAGGTCGGCGCGCGGGTCGCGGCCGGGGCGGACGATTTGCTCCAGGATGTCGGCGACGGTGGGCTCGCCGGCGCCCAGGTCGGCGGCGAGCGCAGGCAGCGGCTGAGTTTCGGCGAGCGCCTTGATCTTGGCGGCGCGTTCGGCGGCGGGCGTGGTGAGGCTGACGCCGGTGCGCTTGAGCAGCTTGCGGGCGACAGCGTAGCTTTCGGGGTGGATGGCGCTGGCGTCGAGCGGCTCGTCGCCGTCGCGGATGCGCAAGAAGCCGGCGGCCTGTTCAAAGGCCTTGGGGCCGAGGCTCGGCACCTTTTTGAGGGCGGCGCGGTTGGGGAAGGGGCCGTTCTCGTTGCGGTGCGCCACGATCTTTTCGGCCAGCTTGGGGCCGATGCCGGCCACGTGGGTGAGCAGAGCGGGCGAGGCGGTGTTGGCGTCGACGCCGACCTGGTTGACCACGCTTTCGACCACGCCGTCAAGGCTGCGCTCGAGATCCTTCTGGTCGACGTCGTGCTGGTACATGCCGACGCCGATGGACTTGGGGTCGATCTTGACCAGCTCGGCCAAGGGGTCCTGCACGCGGCGGGCGATGGAGACGGCGCCGCGCATGCTGACGTCGAGGTCGGGCATTTCGGCGCGGGCGAGGGGGCTGGCCGAGTAGACGCTGGCGCCGGCCTCGTTGGCGATGATGTAGCGCGGGCCGTTGGGCAGGCTGCGGATGAGGGCGGCCGCCAACTGTTCGGTCTCGCGCGAGGCGGTGCCGTTGCCGATCGAGATGAGCGAGACGTGGTGCTTCTGCACGAGGCGGCGCAGTGTGTCTAGCGCCTCGGACTGGCGGTTCTGCGGCGCGTGCGGGTAGATTGTCACCGTGTCGAGCAGCTTGCCGGAGGCGTCGACCACAGCCACCTTGCAGCCGGTGCGGAAGCCGGGGTCGATGCCGAGGACAGTGTGGCCGGCGAGCGGCGGTTGGCTGAGCAGGCCGCGCAAATTGGCGGCAAAGACCGTGATGGCGTGGCGTTCGGCCAGCTCGCTGAGCGTGCTGCGCACGTCGCGCTCGATGGCAGGCAGGAGCAGGCGTTGGGCGCTGTCCTCGGCGGCGAGCACTAGCTGCTTGGCCCAGGGTGAGCGCGGGTCGAGCTTGAAGACGGCGAGGACGGAGGTGCGCCAGTCGCGATCGGGCACGTCGAGCGCCACGCGCAGCACCTTGAGGGACTCGCCGCGATTGAGGGCGAGGATTCGATGCGGGCGCAGCTTGTCGACGCGCAGGTTAAAGTCGTAGTAGAGCTGGAAGACGCCGCGCTCGTCTTCGGCGCCGTCGATCTTGCCCGCGGCGACCGTGCCGAAGCGCAGGGCCTTTTCGCGCACGCTGCGACGCACGTCGGGGTGGTCACTGATCAGTTCGGCCACAATGTCGCGGGCACCGGCAAGGGCGGCTTCGACGTCGGGCACCTGGTCGTTGAGATAGGCGGCGGCAAGGGCTTCTGGCGCCTCACGGCTGAGTGCCTGGCCGGCCATGAGATCGGCCAAGGGCTGGAGGCCGCGCTCGCGGGCGATGCTGGCGCGCGTGCGGCGCTTCTGCTTGTAGGGCGCATATAGGTCTTCCAACTCAGTGCGCGTGGCGGCGGCAGTGAGCTGCACCTGGAGCTCAGGCGTCAACTTGCCTTGTTCGGCGATACTTGCGACAATGGCAGCACGGCGCTCGTCGAGGGCGCGGGCGGATTCGAGCGCCTCGATAATGTTGCGCAGCTGTTCTTCGTCCAGCTGGCCGGTGGCTTCCTTGCGGTAGCGGGCGATAAAGGGCAGCGTGTTGCCGGCGTCGAGCAGCTCGATGGCGGCGGCAACGCGCGTGGGGGCGATGCCAAGTTGGGCTGCGATCTGGGCGGCGTAGTCGGCTACCGATTTTGTAACGGGAGCCGGGGCTGGGGTATTGGCCGGGTTGGTTGCGGTGTCAGTCATAGATTTTGGGTTGATTCGTCAGGGATTATACACATGGCAAGCGGTGGCCGGTGACGGCCAATTGGCTGCCAATTGGCAGCCACTCGTGCATTATCGAATATATGTTCGATTCCGTCAAGGTGAATCATCAAGGCACGGTAAAGAAAGGATAGCACAGGGTATGGCTAATTTGCCGGCAACAATGCGGGCGATTGTGCAGGAGGTGTATGGTGGTCCAGATGTGCTGCACTTTGCGGAGGTGCCACTGCCCGAGTTGGGGCCGCGGGATATCCTCGTGAGGGTGGCGGCAGCGGCGGTCAACCCGGTGGATACCAAGGTGCGGGGTGGAGGGCCGAGCGGGCAGCCGGTCGCCAATCCGCCGCGGATTGTCGGATGGGATGCGGTAGGGGAAGTGGCGGCGCTGGGGGTGGAGGCACGGCGGTTCCAGGTGGGCGATGGGGTATTCTGTGCCGGCTCGGGCGATCTGGCGCGGGCGGGGTCGTATGCGGAGTATGTGGCGGTGGACGAGCGGCTCGTGGGGCACCGGCCACGCACGTTGAGCGATGCCGAAGCGGCGGCCGTGCCGTTGGTGGCGCTGACGGCGTGGGAGGGGCTGTTGGAGATGGTCGAGGCACAGCGGGGCGATGCGGGATCGGGGCGGCGCGTCTGCCTTGTGGTGGGCGGCGGCGGCGGTGCAGGGTCGATGGCGATCCAGGTGGCAAAGCAGGTGTGCCGGCTGACGGTGGTGGCGACGGCATCACGCGAGGCGTCGGGGCAATTCTGCCGGCAGATGGGGGCGGAGGCCGTGATCGACCACACGCGGCCGCTGGCGGAGCAAGTGCGGGCGCTGGGTTATGAAGGGGTGGACTACATTTTTAGCACGGCACCGCTGAGTGGGTTTCGCGATTGGGTGGCGGCGCTCAACCCGCTGGGGAAGATTTGCTGCATTCTGGGCGGACCGGAGGCGGCGGCGCTCGATGTGAGCGTGCTATTTCCCAACCGCATGACGCTGGCGTTTGAGCTGATGTTTACACGGGCGCGCACGGGGATAGGGATGGAGAAGCAGGGGGAGATATTGGATCAGGTGGCGGAACTGCTGGACCAAGGAATATTGAAAAGCAATGTCATGCATGTGCTGCCGTGGGAGCAGGTGGCGGTGGCGCACCGGATGATGGAGAGTGGGCATACGGTCGGGAAGATCGTGCTGACAATATGACTCAACGTTCAGACAGGTTCTTCAGCCAGGCTTGGTAGCTGCGGCGGGCCTCGGGGTCGTCGGCGAGTTCGGCGCGCAGGGCGCGGGCGGTGGCGGGGAGCAGGTGGTGCTGGAGGAATGCAATCTCGCGTTCGTCGTGGCCTTGCAGCAAGCGATCGAGGTTGGCGGCTAATGTGTCGGCGATGGCTGCAGGCATGAGCGCGGGCGGGAATTGGGCCGCGGCCACGCTGGAGGCGCAGGCGGCGACGAGGTCGAACGACTGCAGGAGCGTGCAGGCGTTGCCGGTGTGCGGGTACTGGCTGCGCAGGTCGTCGAGCGCGCGGCGAATGGCGCGGCGATATGCCTTGGCCAAGGCGGCGTCGGGTGGGTTGAACGTGGCGTTGGGCGCGAGGGTGATGAGGGCGTCGTCTGAACCGGTGACACCTGCGTTCGGTGCGGGCGTGGTGAAGGCGGTATTGGCGGTGAGAAGGGTGCTGCCGGCGATCAAGGCGCCGGCGATGAGTTCTTCGATGTGAGTCATGGGAAACGTTCCTTTGCGACGGACCTGTGGCAACTATAGCAGGGGCCTGTGCGAAGTTCAAGCTGGGGCGTCAGGGTCCTGACCGGCGCTTGAGGAAGCGGAAGGTGCCACCGCGTTCGACCTGCATGATATGGCCGCGCCAGACGATGCGTTGCGGGAGGAGAAGGGCGGCGAGGAGTTGGAGGGGGAAGATGATTTGGAGCGGGGGAACGAGAAGGCTCCAGCGGTAGGGGGTGGCGTGGCGGAGGTAGGCGCGGTCGAGGTGGAGGAAGGCGAGGTAGGAGCAGGCGAAGTAGAGGGCCAGGACTGTGGCGAGGAGGGGTGACGGCCAGAGGAGCGTGCCGAGCAGGAGCAGGAGCGGCAGGAGTGTGGGGGTCAGGGCCAGGGCGTAGACGAGGGCCTGCTCGCGCCAGGGGAGGTGGCGGAGGAGGGACTCGCGTGGGAAGATGAACCAGCGCTGCATGAGACTGAGATAGCGACGCGGCGACGGGACGTGTGTGCTGATGGCGTGGCGCAGGGGTGTCTGGACGAGGTGGAGACCGTGGGTCCGCACGCGCTGAGCGACGGCGAAATCGTCGGCGAGGATTCCTTCCAGACCGGTGAATCCCCCCATCTGGCCGAGCACGGGGCGGCGCAGGGCGTAGAACATGCCGTTGATCGTGACGGGTTCGTGTAGCGACGCATAGGGGACATAGGTGGGCAGGCTGTTGGCGTTGACGAAGAGGGCGATCAGGCCCGACCAGGTGTTGCCGAAGTTGACCTGGTAGGGAAGACCAAAGGCGAGACCGGCACCCTGTTGGTCGAGGTAGGGCAGGCACTGTTCCAGGCCGTGGTCGGGGAGCATGGTGTCGTCGTCGAGCACGCAGATTACGTCGCCATGGGCAACGGCGAGGCCGGCGATCAGCTTGATGGTCTTGGGGTTGACGCCTTGGGGCGGGGCGGGGCGGCAGAGCAGGCGGATGGCGGCAGCGGGGTGAGCGGCAATCAAATCGCGGCAGATGCGTTGGCCGGCGGGGTCGTCCTCGTCGACCAGCCAGATAAACTCGCGGGCGTAGGTGGAGCAGGCGACCACGTTGTGGGCGAGGGTCTGCGGCAAGGTGGGGTCGCCGCTGAGGATGGGCTGGAGGATGCTGACCAGGCGCGGGGGCTCGATGGGGGCGGGCGGTGCGGTTCTGGCGCGGTGGAAGAAGCGCACTACGGTCCAGTGGCGCCAGGCGGTGAGCAGGATAAGGGCGATGGAGACGGCGCAGAGGAGCGTGGTCATGAGTGGCCGTCTCCTTGTAGGGGACTTCCTGGAGGTGGGAGGATGTCGAAGTGGCCGCCGCGGTGGAGGCGGATGTGTTGGCCGCGCCAGAGGAAGGTGTCACGTCCCAGGAAGCCGGCGAGGGCTTGGAGGGGAGCGATGAGGGCGGAGATCAGCACCAGGGCCCAGCGGATGGGGGGCGTGGTGCGGTCCAGGTAGGCGTGTTCGCACCAGGTGTAGACGGCGGCGAAGAGAGTCATGGTGGTTAGCAGCGGTGCCAGCGCGGTGCGGCTGATCAGGGTAAGCAGCGCCAGGAGGGGCGGGATCAGGTTGCCTAAGCTGCCGAGGAGTGAGACGAACTGCTGGTAGGGTGTGAGGTAGGGGGCCATGGTCTGACGGGGGATGACGAACCAGCGGCGCATCTGGTTCGTGTAGCCATCGATAGTCAGAAGATAGTTGTCCACGTCGTAGACCACAGAGGTTTGAACGTTGGCGAGGCCGTGGCGTTGGATACGGCGGGCAAGCTCGTGGTCGTCGTCAAAGCGGCCGTCCATGCCGTCGAGCCCGCCGATGGCGGCAAAGACCTCGCGGCGCAGCGCGTAGAAGTGACCGGTGATGGTGTAGGGCTCGGCCAGCCAGGTGAGCGGGAGGTAGGAGAGCAGGGCGTTGGCGTTGACGAAGGCACTGAGCAGGCTGGAAGGGACGTTGGACCAGTTGGTGTAGACGGCGAGGCCGAAGACGGCGCCGGCACGCATGTCCTGCAGGTAGCGAACGAGGTGGTCGATGGCGTCCGGGCGCAGGAGTATGTCGTCGTCGACGAAGACAAGGATGTCGCCGGTGGCGTGGGGGAGGGCGGCGTGGAGTTTTTCGACCTTGGTGGCGATGGGCGAGGCGGTGGATGCCAAGATTAGCCTTGCATCTAGATCCGGGTGGGCCGTGATCCACGACTGACACTGGGAGATTGTGTCGGCATCGCCGACGTCGCAGATCTGTACATGCTGAAAATGTCCTTGGTAGCTCAAACTGGCACGGCGCGCCAACGCGGTAGGGAGATCGCTGGCGCCGCGGGTGATCGGCTGGAGGAGGGTGACGCTGGGCCAGCTGTGGGGCGCGGGCGGGAGTGGGCGGCGCAGGAAGCGGTGGACGGCCAGCAGCTTGAGCAGGCGGTCGACGGCGTAAAGGGCGGCCAGGCACCAGGCGAGAGCGGCCACTGTGTGGGCGAGGTGGGCGCGCGGGGGGCGGGTGAGAGCAGAAACCGAGTTTTTCACAAAAACTCGATTTCTACCGGCGGTTAATGTGCGTGGCGGCATAGAAACTCCTGGTAGATGGCGATATAGGTGCTGGCTTCGTCGAGGGAGGCGACGTGGCCTTTGTTGGTGATGGCGGCGTGGTGGGCCTGGGGGTAGAGGGAGCGGAGGGCCTGGCGTTGGCGGACGGGGACGAGGCCGTCCTGGTCGGCGTCCACGATGAGGACGGGGCCGCGGTACGGGCTGCGGCGCAGAGAGTCGCCACGCTTGTGCATGGCGGCGGCGAGGCGCAGGCGAGCGATCATGGCCTGTTTGTGCAGGGCGGGGATCAATGGCGGCGAAGTAGGCGCGCCAGAATTGCTCATTGGGGGAGTTGCCCCGCAAGAAGCGGCGGATGGTCGCGCGCATGACGGCGTGGACGAGAGGCTCGGGCAAGGAAGAAAGCAAGTTGGCTGCCAGCTGCCAGCGCTGAGCGTAGGTCGGGTCGGGTGCGCCGATGTTGGAGAGCAGGAGTGAGGCGACACAGCCGGGGTGGCGGCTGGCAAGGTATTGGGCGACTAACCCGCTGTAGGAGCCGCCGACGATGTGGGCGTGGGTCACGTGGAGGGCGGCCAGGGTGTGGCGCAGGCCGTCGATCAAGGGCAGCAGGGTAGCGATGGTAGCGGGGTAGTTGAGCGACAGGACGCGATAGTGGCCTTGCAGGGCGAGGATATATTGGAATGAAGTGTCGGCCTCGCCCAGGGCGCCGGGGAGGAGGAGCAGCACGTCACCCTCGCCTGCCGCGAGGTAGGGCCAGGTGTGGCCTTCGATGGTGACCTGTTGGAGGGGATAGGCAGCGCGGACGGTGGCGAGCTGCGCTTGCAGGTCATTCATGGTGGGCCTCGGCGGGTTAGGGGCAGGGCGGGCACAAGGTCCGGCGAAGCAAGGATCGGCGCAACGGTCGGCGTATTTCCGCCGGACCTTGTGCCCCTACGGCTAGGCTGTGGGCGCTGCAGTTGTAGATCAGTCATTGCCCTGTATCGCACTCTCCATTTCGGGTGTCATTATGTGGGCGAAGCGACGGCGCTGGGTAGTGAGCAGTGCGGTTACGAGGCGGGGAGCGAAGCGGTGCAGGCGAATAAGCCATTGCTCGCCGGCGCCCCAGGTTAGTTCGCGCCGGCCGGCGGCCAGGGCGGTGATGATGCGTTCGCCGGTATCCTCCGGCGTGGCGGGCGGCGGCTGCCAGCGTCCTGCCCGGCGCGACATGGTGCTGGTCATGGCGGTGGCGACGGTGGGCGGGCAGGCTTCCAGGAGATGGATGCCGAGGGGGGCGAGTTCGTAGCGCAAGGCAGTGCAGAAGGCGTGCAGGCCACTTTTGCCGGCACTGTAGACGGAAGCGTGGGGGAGAGGTACGTGGCTCATGGTGCTGCCGACGAAGACGGCGGCGCCGCGTGTCTGCGCCAGGTCGGGCAGGAGCAGGCGGGTGAGTTCGATGGGAGCCGACAGGTTGGTGGCGATGGCGCGCTCGATCTCCTGGCCGTTGAGTTGGAAAAGCGCGCCTCCGGCGAGGACGCCGGCGTTGTTGACGAGGATGTGGACGGGGCCAAAGGCCTGGTGGGCCGTCTCCAGCATGTGGAGGCGGGCGGAGGGAACGGTCACGTCGCCCTGAGTGATGGCGGCCCCGCCGCCCAAGGACCGCACTGCGGCGGCGACTGATTCCAGGGGCGGCAGGCGACGGCCGCAGAGTACGACGGGGGCGCCGCGGCGCGCAAGGGCCAAGGCGATGCCGCGGCCGATGCCGGTGCCGGCGCCGGTGATGAAGGTGGTCTTGCCAAACAAGTCACGGTTGGGCATGGTTGGCAGCCTAGAACGTCAGCGCCACGGCGCCGATAGTGAGGCCGGCACCGGTGCCCAGCAGGAGGACGTCGTCGCCGCGGCGGATGCGCCCGCCTTCGACGGCTTCAGCCAGTGCCAGGGGAATGGAGGCGGCGATACAGTTGCCGCGCTCGCTCAGGTTAGAGTAGACCTGGTCGGCGCGGAAGCCAAGACTCCGGGTGAGCAAGTCAAGGCCGTGGCGGCTGGCCTGGTGGGGCACGAGGCAGTCGATCTGGTCCCGCTGCCAGCCGGCCTGCGCGAAGAAGGAGTCAAGAAAAGCTGGCAGAAGGCGGACTGCCTGGCGGAAGACGGCTTGGCCGTCCATGTCGAAGAGGTTCATTTCACGAGTTGTGGCGGGGTCGTTGGGGCTGTGGCGGGTGCCGCCGCCCAGCACCTGGGTATAGTCGGCGCCGCTGCTGTAGGTAACAAAGCGGGTGTGGTGGATGGTGCTGGTGGCGTAGAACTCCGCCCGCGTCACAATGGCGGCGGCGGCGGCGTCGCCAAAGAGGATGGCGCTCTGCGGCTGGTGTGGGTTGAGAAAGCGCGAACCGAGTTCGCTGCTAAAGATGAGGACGTTGTGGTAGGCGCCTCCCGCGACCAGATGGGCGGCACTTTGCAGGGCGACGAGGAAGCTGAGACAGGTGGCGTTGACGTCGAAGCAGACGCTGCCGCCGTCGGGCGCACCCAGTTCGCGCTGGACAAAGGCGGCGGTGCAGGGGAGGGCCTGCTGCGGCACGGTGGAAGCGCCGATGATGGCGTCGATCTCCTGCAGCGGAATGTTGGCGTGGTCGAGCGCCTGGCGGGCGGCGGCCGCGGCCATGCCGGCCGTGGTTTCGGTGGTGGCATAGCGGCGGGCGTAGACGCCGGCCGCGTGCTCGACCACGCCTTCCGGAACGGACCAGGCGCGCAGCAGTTCGGCGCTAGTGACACGCTGCTCGGGGAGGTGATAGCCGAGGCCGGCGATTTTTACAGGTAGCATGTGTGAGCGGCTCCTTGTGGTCCAAGTCAAGCGGCGAGGTTTTGTTCGATCCATTCGGCGGCGGTGGCGGCGCCGCATTCGGCTGTCAGCCTTGCGCCAAGGGATTGGGCGTTGGCGCGGTAGATCGGATTGGTGGTCAAGTCGGCGATGGTGGCGGCGAGGCAGTCTGCCGTGAGACTTCGGCGTACAAGCGCGGGGGGCCCGCAGCCAAGGTGGTGAAGCTGGTGAGCCCAGAAGAACTGGTCGCCCAGGAAGGGCATGGCCACGGAGGGCACGCCGGCGGCGACGGCGGCCGAGGTGGAGCCGGCGCCGCCGTGGTGGATGACGGCTGCTACGCGCCCGAACAGCCAATCGTGCGGTATGCTGTCGACGCGCAGCATTGTGGCGGGCAGGTCAATGTTGGCGAAATCGCCCCAGCCCCCAAAGAACAGGCCGCGGCAGTTGGTGCGCTGGAGCGCCTCCACGTAGAGCCGCGTGAGCTGATCGGGTGTGCGGCCGGTCAAGTTGCTGCCAAAGCCGACGTAGACGGGCGGAGGGCCTGCGTCCAGGAAACGGAGGAGGTGGGCGTCGGGCTGCCAGTGCGGTGCGTGCGGAAGGAACCAGAAACCCGTCACGGCCAGGCCAGGCGGCGTGTTGGATGGGAGGGGGGCCAGGTGACGGCTGTAGCCGTAGATGGCGGCCTGGTCCAGCCGGCGTACGCGGCGAAGCAAGGCGGCGGGCGACAGGGACGGCAGCGCCAGGACGTGCCGGCGGGCGCGGTTGAGGGCGGGCCGTAAGAGCTGCCAAAGGCCCTGGGCGCCGAGGAAGTGGCTCAAGCGGTTATAGGGGGCATGCAGGGGAACCCATGTGGGCAGGGCCGGGAAGTTGACGTGCTGCGCGGCGCTGGTCTGTCCCAATGGGTGGAAGTGGGCGACGATAAGCGGCGCGCCCCGCTTTTCCGCTACCGAAAGACCCGGATAGGCACCCAAGGTCGAGACGATCAATGCGTCGGCATCAAGGCTGGCGTGCCAAGCATCGTCCACCAGGCGGCCGACGAGCGGCATTACCTGGGGTAGTGTGTCGACGGCAAAGCGCAGCGGATTGCCGGCGCCGTCGAGCATGGCGGCCACGTGCGGCATGTCCATCTGCTCACGGATGAGGCCGCCAAGTACGTGAATAGGCAGGCCGTAGTCTTCGATCAGGGTTGCATAGTCCTGCGGCGCGGCAATGCGGACGGCGTGGCCGCGCGTGCGCAGCGCCAAAGCGAGGGCGACGAAGGGCTGGACGTCGCCACGAGAACCGAGAGCAAGGATGGTGATGCGCATGGTTTGTTCCCGTCTACAGGCGCTGGACGCGGCGGCGCTTGCTGGCTGGGGGCAGCGGCGGCAGGTGCGTGTCGATGTCAAGCTGCGGGCGCAGGCAGCCGTACTGTTCTACCGTCGCATAGACAGAGGTGCGCACGGCGTCGATCACCTGCTGCTGATGGGCGCCGGGGGTCAACTGCAGGTGGACGAGCAGTTGGCCGTCGCGTTCCTGCAGGGCCTGGTAGTCAGCGATGCCCGCGCCCGCGAGCAGGATCATGCGCCGGATCGTGTCGGGGAAGAAGGGGCGGCGGGGACCTGACGTGGAACCGTGGTGCTCAAAGAAATAGCAGACGTCGTCGCAGCGGCCTTCGATGCGGGCGATGGTGCGGAAGCAGCTGCCGCAAGGGCAAGGCTTGCCGGCGAGCTGGAGCACGTCGTCGAGCCGGTAGCGAATAATCGGTTGGGTGCGGCGCCAGAGGTCGGTGACGATGGGTGTCACGCGGTGAGGGGGGGCAGGCGAGGACGCCTGCGCTCCGGGAGATGACGCCTGCGCTCCGGGAGATGACGCCTGCGCTCCGGGAGATGACGTGTGCGCTCCGGGAGATGACGTGTGCGCGCCGGGAGATGACGTGTGTGCGCCGGGAGATGACGTGTGTGCGCCGGGAGATGACGTGTGTGCGGTGGGGGGCGATGGCTGGGTGCTGGGGGAATTTGTGGCTGCGGCCTGTAGGGGCTCGCATTGGATGGCGACGATGTCTTCTTGGATATGGAGCGAGCCGTGGGGACAGCTCACGGCCAACAGTCCTTCGGTGCATTGGTAGACCTGGTGCACGGGGGCTTGAAAGGTAGCGGCGAGGCGCGTTTCGTCCTGTGGTTCGAGCACTTCGGCCACCGAGATCAGGCGTTGTGGGTGAATGTACAGGCTGCCCTGCGCGTGGGCGCCGGCGAGAAAGCCGAGCAGCGAGGGTGGGCCGATCAGGATGTGCGGCTGGTAGTGGTTGAGCGCCGCGATCGACTCCGCCAGGGGCGACATCAGGTCAAAGTAGCGCAGCTGCAGCAGCGCACCGTTTACTTGCCGGTAGAGGTTGCTGTGCGAGCGCAGGAAGAAGGCCACGCGCGTGCGGCCCGGGCGCAAGTTGTGGAGGGCGCGGGCGAGGATGACACCTGCCCACATGGCTTGTTCGGCGGGCGAGACGAGGAAGAGACCGCGATGGCCGGTGGTGCCGGAGGAGAGGCCTACGGTCAGGCCCGCGACCGTAGGGGCGAAGTCGCGCGTGCGTTCAGCCTCGGTTGCGACTGCCATGGCGGCCTGGGCGGTGACGCTGCAGGTGTTGAACTCGTCGAAGTGAGCCATCATGACGATCTTGTCGACCGTAGGCAGCGTGCGCCAGTGCTCGTGTTGGTGGTTGTGCCAGTGGCGGCGGTAGAAAGGGCTGTGCTGCGCGGCATAGGTGACCATGCGGCAGGCGCGGGCGTCTTGAAAGGCCTGCAGCGCGGCAGGGTCCAGCGTGCGCCAGCGCCAGCGGGCAGCGACATAATTGGAGGCGACTTTGCGCAGGCTCATGCGGGAATCACTCACACTAGATGTGCTGGGCGTCTGGACCGCGTTTCGTGGACGGCAGCTGACCTGATTGGCGCAACGATTGTGGGGGCGTGCGTGGTTGATGATACTTGAGTGCGCGCGAACTGGCAACCGTGGCTAGGACATGAACGGGGAGACGGGTGTGGGCTTGATAGGGTGTCAACATCGATGGCGCTGGTGCTAAGTCGCGGTGCTTACCCAACCGCACCTCGCCGGCTATACAGCCGCACGCGACGTGCGGGCTGAACGAGGCGGGGAGGCGCGGTTGGGCCAGCGGCGCTCTTAGCAGCGCCTTAGCAATGCGGGTGGCATCTGAGCCGCGCTGGCGGCATTCTACCCGCGCAGGCGGATGAACTCGGGCTGGGCAAGCTGCATCCGTTGTGGGACCAGGTTGCCGCAGATCGCCTCCAGGTCATCGGCGACGAGGCGGCCGATGTTCTGCAGGGATTCGTGCATGGCGCCGGCGCGGTGGGAGGAGAGGACGGCATGCTTGACGCGGCGGATGGGATGGTCTTTGGGCAGCGGCTCCAGTGGGAAGACATCGATACCGGCGCGGAAGCGGCCTTCTGCCAGAAGTTCGGTCAGGGCGTCAAAGTCGACGACGTGGGCCCGGCTGAGCAAGAGGAAGACAGCATCAGGGCGGATCAGGCTGAGCTTCTCGCGGCTCAACAGCGCCTTGTTGCCGGCGCCCGGGACGGCAAGCACAAAGATGAAGCGGGAAGTCGCCAGCAGCGTGTCCAGATCGACCGGCGTGACACCCTGCGTGCGCAAGTAGGCCGGGGTCAGCCAGGGATCAGAGACTTGGATCGGGCACCCAAAGGGCTTGAGGAGGGGTTGGAGTGCACGCGCCAGCCCGCCGAAACCGATGAAACCAACCTGCTTCCCGTACAGGGTGAAGGTGTCGCCGATCTCGGTGGGGAACTTGGTGTGGCTCCAGTTGGGCTCGCCGTAGCGGAAGGCGGTGTCGGTCCAGGCGATCTGGCGCGCACAGGCCAACGCCAGCCCTAACCCCAACTCGGCCACGGCCGGGCCAAAGGCAGGCGCGCAGCTCAGCACGCGGATCCCGCGGCGAAAACAAGCCTCGTAGTCAAGCGTTTGAGGCGACGGGAAGCCGCCGCTTACCTCGAGGATAGCGCGCAGCTGGGGGAAGCAGTCCACCTCGCCATGGCGCCACGTTCCGGCGATGACGATCTCCACTTCGTCGCGCACCTTGTCGATCTCGTCGACGGGCATCGGCTTGTCTTTGCCCCAGACGACGTCGGCGGCGGCGTGGACGCGCGCCAGGTCGGCCTTGCTGAAGATGTTGCGCAGCCGCCGGCCACTGGGATCGAGAATGACTTTTGGTTTCATTGCAATTATCCTTCGGATTCGTTTTTCGTTTAGCCTTTAAGCGCGCCGCCCGTCAATCCCTTGACGAAGCTGCGTTGGAAGAACAAAAACATGATGATGACGGGCAAAGAGATGATCAGGACCCCGGCCGACATGAGGCCGTAGTCGACCGAGAAGCGGCTGCGGTAGAAGAGCATGCCGACGGGCATCGTGCGCAGGTCGTCGCTGGTGAGAAAAACCAACGGCAGCAGCAAATCATTCCAACTCCACAGGAACTCTAGCAGCGCCACGGTGAGCAGGGCAGGGGTGACCAGCGGGATCATAACATACCAGAAGATTTTGAACTCGCCGGCGCCGTCGATGCGGGCGGCGTCTTCCAACTCGCCGGGCAGGTCCTTGAAGGCGGCGCGCATGATAAAGATAAAGATGGGCGCAGCCAGCGCCACGTCGGCCAGGATGACTGCGCCGTGCGTGTTGATCAAGCGAAAGTCACGCATGGTCAAGTAGAGCGGGATGATGATGGCGCCCACGGGGATGGTGAGACCGATCAGAAACATGACCAGCAGCAGCCGCTGGCCGGGAAACCGCATGCGGGCAAAGGCATACCCCCCCAGCGGCGCCACGATCAGCATGAGGATCACGTCGGCAAGCGAGATGATCAGGCTGTTATTAAAATAGACGTTGAAACGCCCCTGCGTCCAGGCATTGATCAGGTTGTCGAGGTGGGGCGGGATGGGCGGTCCATACGGGTTGAAGAGAATCTCCTGGCCGGTCTTGAAGGCCGTAAACCAGGCCAGGATCAGCGGGATCACGGCAAAGAGCAGCAGCGCAATCAAGGCGGCATAGACCAGCACCTGGCCCAAGACCTTGCGCACCCGGTCGGCGGTGCGTTGACTGGCTGGGTTTCGTTGAGTCGCCGGGGCCGGTTGGGTCTCGCCGCGCCGTGGGGCGGATTGTGAGCTACTCATCGCCGCGCTCCCGTAACGTTATGTTGATGACGGCAAAGCCCAGGATGATGACGGCCAGCACCACGGCCACGGCCGAACCGTAGCCATATTCGTTTTCCATGATGCCTTTTTTGAACATATAGGTTGCCAGCATCTCGGTGGCGCGTACCGGGCCGCCTTGGGTCGTGGCCCAGATGATGTCGAAGGCCTGGAAGGCGCCGATCATGGCGAGCAGGATGACGATCGTGATCACGTTGCGCAGGCCGGGGATCGTGATGTAGCGGAAGGTCTGCGAGTAGTTGGCGCCGTCCACACGGGCGGCGTCATAGAGCGACTGGTCGATCCCCTGCATGCCGGCCAGCAGCAGCACCACGCTCATGCCAAAGGAGGCCCAGCCGGCGGCGATGGCCAGGGCCGGCAGCGCCCAGGTGAAGTCGCCCAGCCAGCCGCGCGCCAGGCTGCCCAGCCCCACTGCCTGCAGCGAGGTGTTGAGCAGGCCGTCAGGGTTATAAATCCAGCGCCAGATCATGGCCGTCACGATCGAGGCCTGGACCACGGGCAGGAAGTAGGCCAGGCGGAAGACGACGCGGCCCCGGATGTTCATGGAGAGAAGGGCGGCGGCCACAAGGCCGATCAGCACGTTGAAGATAAGAATGACGACCAGCCAGACCAGGTTATTGCGAAACGCCTGCCAGAAGATGTTGTCGGCGACCAGCTTTGTAAAGTTGGCCAGGCCCTGCCATTCGCGGGTGGGGGAGATGCCGTTCCATTTGTACAGCGAGAGGATAAAGACCTCGATAGTGGGGCGCAGCACAAAGGTGACGTAGAGCACGAGGGCGGGCAGGAGAAAAAGATAGGCCATCAGGTAGCGCTTCCACTGCTGGCGGGTGCGCTGGGAGAGGAGGCCGGTGCGAGGTGGTCGCAAACGGTCAGCGCTGGGCATCTCCATCCGGGTAGATCCTTTCATTGCTGAATGTTCGATCTAACCGTGCGTCGCTCGCCTCACCAAGCTCGGGGTGAGCGAGGTGGATCTGGGGCGAGCGACGCACGAGAGCGGTTAGTCGCAGCTGACGGTGCCGCTGGGTTTCATGGTGGTGCCGGCGGCCTGGGCTTCTTCCCAGGCGGCCTGGATGGCTTCGGTGAACTGCTCGGGCGTCATCTGGCCCGCCAACACGGCCTGCAGCCCGTCATAGGTGACGCTGGTCATGTTGCCGGGCTGGATGGTGTCAAAGAAGGCAGGGATGGAGCCATTCTCGCGCACTCCGGCCACCGTGGCAAAGACTTCCTTAGTCAGTTCGGGCAGGCTGGCGTTGTCCAGGTCTAGTGGCCCCACCGGTACAGTGTCGCCACTGTTGAGGAGTGCCAGGCGGCTTTCCGGCTTGAAGAAGATGTAGTCAAGAATGTCGGCTGCCACTTCGGGATTGGGAGACTTGGCGTTGATGTACCAGCCGGTGCCGATGCTCTCGGTGGGATAGACCTTTTGCTCAGCCGTGACCGGCGGCAGCTCAAAGACGCTGAAGTCCTTGGCGCCTTCTTCACCCAGCGTGGTCACAGCGTCGCCGATGACCCAGGTGCCCGTAAAGGTCATAGGGATATCGCCGCGCCAGAACTTCGCCATGGTGTCGTCGTAGTTGTTGGCCAAGGCATTGGGGCCAAAGTAGCCGGCGTCATTCAACTGCTTGAGGACATTGGTGGCGTCGACGAACGGCTGGTCGGTCCACTTGCCGTCACCGAACATCACCTTGTCGATACCTTCGGGGCCAGCAAAGCGGCCCCACAGCATGGTCTGCCAATGGGAGATGGGCCACTGGTCGGCCGCGCCCAGGCCAATGGGCGTTTCATAGCCGGCGGCCTTCAGCGCATCGGCTGCGGCGACGAACTCGTCCCAGGTGGTGGGAACGGCGATGTTATTGTCGGCAAAGATCTTCTTGTTGTAGAAGACCAGCGTCGTCTCGACGCTGTCGCCCACGGCCCAGAGCTTGCCGTCGGACGAGGTCTGGTTGACGACCCAGTCAGGGATAATCTTGTTCCAGCCCTTTTCGCAGTAGAACTGGGTCAGGTTGAGGGCGTGGCCGGCCTCGATGATGGCGGCGGGCTGTCCGGGGCCGGTACCGGTGGCATAGATGTCGGGGCCGGTGCCGGCGTTGAGCGCGGGCAGCAGGGTGGGGTTAAAGAGGTCGCTGCCAACAAAGGTGGTCTCAATCTCGACGTTGGGATGATCCTTCATATACTGCTCGGCGAGGCGGGTGAAGGCATTGACGGTGCCCGGGTCGCCGCCTTGCCAGATAACGATTTTGGTACTGGCAGCCTGGTCCCCGGAGGCTGCGCCCTCGGCCGGAGCCCCGGCTGGAGCGGCAGTGGGGGCCGTGCAGGCGGCGACGGCCAGCAGCGTGCGAGAGCAGCAGCAGTGCCATACGCATGGGTCTAAAAGCGGTCATAGCGATCTCCTTTGCTGAGTGGATGGTAAAAGACAGTTTACGACGGCACGGATATATGCGTGGCGATCGTCACTGACCACTACGCATGGCTGACAAACTGTGACCTTCAAACAACGGCAATGGCCTGGGAAGCGCTTACGTAAGCGCTTTTCAAGCGTAACATGCAATGCCAGGGTTGTCAATATGGTTGGGAGGCATAAGGGAGGGCGGCTCGTGTTGGGGGCAAAGGTGGCTATTGACAGCGTCAAATCCGTATGCTATAAGTAGATAAGCGCTTGCGTAAGCGCTTTTCCAATTCTGCAAGACCCCAGTTGTGTTGTCCCCCCTCTTAACCGCACTGCCCTGCGGGGAAAAGGAGTTTGCTGCATGCCTGTAGTGGATCGCAGGGAATTTGGTGGGCGGTTCTCCGTACAGGAAAACTCGCGACGGTTGGCGAACTACCGCTACCTGGAGATTCAGCTCATGGAGTTCCTGGGCGGCTGGTGTCACACCACTGCGCCGCTAGCCCACAAGGCCACGTTTGGCTATCACGTCTATGACCACGCCCAGGCGGCCGACCTCATCGGCGAGCGCCTGGAGCAGCTGCGCTCCGCCGCAGAACGCCAAGAACCCGCCACCGATGCGTTCGCCCGGCTCTGTGAGCATGTCTGGAACCTGGACTCTGCCGTCGACCGGCTGGTTGCGGTTTACCGCGTGCTGGAACCCCACCTGGTCAGCACCTACGTCTACCACGCCGACGCCACCGATCCCATGGCCGACACGCCGTCGGTGCGGCTGCTGCGGCTGCTCGCGGGCATGGGGCAGTCACACATTGCCTGGGGCCAGGCTGTGTTGGATTCGCTGGCCGCGACGCCGGCGGCCCGCACACAGGCGCTGGCCGTACAGGCGGACATCGAGGCGCGGCTGTTTGACTGCGGCGGCGTCACAGGGCAGGGGATCGAATCGCACTGGCTGGCGTTTCACAGCGTCAAGGCCGAAGAGAAACCGCAGCCGCGTTCCAGCCGCGGCCTGGCGCAGGGCTATCGCTACGTCAAACACTGCGCACCCCTGTCCCATTCCGTCGTAGAGGCGCCCTTCTGGTTTTCGGAGCAGCGGCAGGACTTCCGCACGGCGTACGACACGGAGGACGAGTGGTCGATCGCCGGGTTTCGGCACAAATTTCACCAGCTGCTCTATGGCGAGGTGGAAACCACCGACCGCATGGGCAAGATGATCGCCGAGTTTCCCGAACTGCCCTGGGAGATGCGCGTGGAGCTGGCCCACCAGATGTGGGACGAGGCCCGCCACATTGAGATTGTGGCCAAGGTCTGCGAAGACGAGCTGGGCGCAACACTGGGTTATGGGCCGTGGTCCCTCGCCTGGTGGTGGATGCAGAATGAAGAAGATCCGCTCAAGCGCATCTCGGTGACCAATGGCTGGGCGGAGATGAACTTGATGCACACGCTGCGCGAGTGGCGAACCCACGCCGCCGAGCGGGGTTATGTCCGCATTGCCGAACTCGTCGATTATCTCCAGGCTGACGAACTCATGCACGTCAAGCTCGCCACGCGCTGGATTCGCAAACTCACCGAAGGCGACGCCCAACACCTGGAAGAGATTCTGCGCTGGAGCCAGGAAGCTGTGCAGCGCATTCAAAGCTTTTATGACGACGACCCGTACAGCGTCACACGCAAGGAAGATGCGCGCTTTAGTTTTGTCAAGGGCATGGATCTGGACGAACGGCCGGCGGTGAACAGCGAGATCATCGGCGAATAGCAAAACGGATAGGCGAACAATGGATACCTCAACAGGCACGACAACAGGCAGCATGACAGGGAAACAGCGGATGATGGCAGCGTTCGGTCGCCGTGAAGCGGACCACGTGCCGGTGGCGCCGGATTTGTCGGCGATGGTGCCAATCCGGTTGGCGGGCATTCCCTTTGACAAGGCTTTTTTGGACGGGAAACCGCATCACGGCTATGCCTCGGCTACTGTGGCCGAGGCATATGTCAACGCCGTCAAATACTACGGGATGGACGGCTGGTACCTGTATGGCTCGCTGCCCGAGATTGCCCCAGAGGATCGGCCGCGCTGGCAGACCGTTACGGAGCCGAGGGCGAAAGGTGGGCAGACGCTCCGGTCTGTTGCGCAGACGCCATACGGCGAGGTGTCGCAGGTCAAGATGTACCCTCCGGACCAACCACCATGGGAGGAGGAGAAGCCGATCAAGGACCTCAAGCGCGATTGGCCGCGGCTGCGCGCATTGATGGGGGAAGACGAGAACTGGCGCTGGGCCACTGACTTTACCGATCGCGATCGCATCGGCGACCTGGGTGTCTTTACCGTCTCCATCGGCATTCCCCAAGACTGGTATTTCTTTCAACGCGACGGCGGCTACAACGTCATGTTCTTTGATTTTGTGGACGAACCGGAGTACATCCAGGAGGTCATGGACTTCTACACCCGCTTTGCGCTGGCGCGGCTGCGAGCTGTGGTGGCAGCCAAGCCGGACGAGGTGAACCTAGGCGGATCGGTGTCCAGCCTGAGTGCAAGCAGCGTCGAGTATTTCCGCAAGTACGACCTGCCTTTTATTCAGGAGGCAGCCCGGATCTGCCGCGAGGGCGGTGTCTTTTCGCACCTGCATGTCTGCGGCAGATCGCGGCAGCTGGTGGATATCGTGGCGCAGGAGACCGACGTGGATATCATGGAGCCGCTGGAGGAACCGCCGGGCGGCAATGTCGATATTGCCGAAGTCAAGCGGCGCTACGGTCACCGGCTCTGTCTCAAGGGCAACATCAACACCTTCCAGTTCCTGCTGCGCGCCACGCCGCAAATGGTGGAGGAGAAGGCCAAGCGGCTGATTGACGACTGTGCGGCAGGCGGCGGCTTTGTGCTCTCATCCGGCGACCAGTGCGCTCGCGACACGCCCGACGCCAACCTGTTCAAGCTGGTCGAAGTCGCCAAAACTTATGGACGGTATCGGTAGGGCAGGCGGGACGCCTGCGCTCCAAAAAGAGAGGGTATTCATAATGCGTGCATACGAGACGCAATTGGAGTTTTCGGGAAAACAGGGCCATGCCGTAGTCGTGGAATTCGACAAGCCCTGGCGCTTTGTTTTTTGGGACAAGGCGCAATATGTGGGCTGCGTGGACGTAGGGGATGGCGTCTGGTTTACGCCGGAATGGTGCGAGACCAACAGTCCGAACGATCTGCACTGCTACGAGCCGATCATGGACAAGCAGCTGCGCTGGAGCAGGATCGAGATCCTGGAAAGCGGCCCGGCCCGGGCACGCGTGCGCTGGACCTATGCGCTCAACGACATGCGTTATCGCATTTTTCACGGCGACACGCGCGCCGAGGAGATCTACACCATCTATCCCGACGGTGTGGCCGTACGCGAGGTCATCCTCTGGCCGGGTACGCAGAACAATCACGGCGGCAACGCCAACCTGTGGCAGGTGGCCGAGTGGATTCTGATCAATGCGGCAGGCACCAGCCCGCATGATTGCCTGGAACTGCCCACACCCTTTACGCTGCGGAACGGCGCCGGCGAGGCCATCCAGGTGCCTTGGCCGCTGCCGGCGGACAATTTTCTGCCCTTCTGCTCGTTCTACCCCCAACTGGCCGACTGGCCCATGTATGTGGGCAAGATCAACTTGAAAGAGCGGCCGAACCCGTTTCTGATTATCTGTAAAAACCAGGCGCTGTTCCCGTTTATGCCCTGCAACACCTGCAAGGGCAACCATCCGTACTTCAACATGTTTCCGGGCAAGAACTTCTACAACATCTACAAGCACTGGCCGGTCACCGACATGGAGGATTTCCTGCAGTGGGTGCCGGCGGGCGAGGACGTGGGCAAGGTGGCGACCCACACGTCGTTTATGGACGTCAACTTTGCCCTGCGACGCAGCGGCAGCGACTATATTCCCTACGCCCGACCCGGGCACAACCTGGTACATGCTGGTCGGGGCGACGGCCAATGGTACGGACGGCGCGGAGTTGGAGCAGTTGGCGCACGCGTACCAGTCGCCGGCGCGGATCGACATCGTGCGGGACCCAGGGGAGCGCGAGGAACTGCACCGCGGCCGTGTGCTGCTGGAGGGCTACGACTTCGCGCTGCGCGCCTATGTCTTGCGCAAGGCGGGGGATGACAGGGTCCGGCTCACGATGACGCCTACTGCGGCGCAGCTCAACCCAGTCTTTCTGATTACCGGGTGGACTGCACCGAGTGTGCGCGTCTATCTGGACGGCGAGGAAATGGGCAGCGACCGCTTCCAGGCGCAGCTCGGCGACGACGGATTAACGGTATGGGTAGCGGGTCATTTTGCTACAAGTATCGAATTTGCGTTTATAGCGTGATGCGAGCGGTAGAAAGACCGAAACTCGGTTTTTGGGCCAAGCAGCAGACAGGAGTCTCCAGTGGCGACAATCTATGATGTAGCCAAGGCTGCCGGCGTATCCATTGCCACAGTTTCGCATGTGCTCAACGACACGCGTTTTGTCAGCGAGGAGACGCGCACCAAGGTGCTCGCCGCGATCCAGCAGCTTAACTACCGGCCGAACTCGCTGGCGCGGGCGATGGTGCGCCAGGAGACGCGCACGATCGGCTTGATCGTGCCGGACAACACCAACCCTTTTTTCGCCGAAATGGCGCGGGGCATCGAGAACCATGGTTTTGCCGCGGGCTACAGCGTGCTGTTGTGCAACTCGGACCGCAGTGCCGCCAAAGAGCTTGCCTACCTGGATATGCTCATCTCCAAGCGGGTCGACGGCGTGATTTACATGACATCAGACACGGTCAAGGAGCACCTGCAGCCGCTGCAGGAGCAGAACATCCCCGTCGTGACCTTTGACCGCCAATACGACAACACGGACACGATCCTGCTGGACAACTTTCAGGGCGGTTACGATGCCACGGAACACCTGATCGGCCTGGGCCATACGCGCATCGCCTGTATCAGCGGGCCTGACTCGGGCACACGCAGCAACGATCGCGTGCTGGGCTATCAGGCGGCATTGACAGACGCTGGGCTGCCGATAGACCTGACCTTGATTCTTCCCAGCGACTGGACCTTTCAAAGCGGCCACGAACAGGCCCAGACGCTGCTCGACATGGCCGCGCCGCCAACGGCGATCTTTGCCTGTAACGATACCATCGCCATTGGCGCCATTGCGGCGGTGTTGGAGTGTGGGCTGACCGTCCCCGGCGACCTGTCGATCGTCGGCTACGACAACATCACGTTAAGTGCATTCTCGGTGCCGCCGTTGACCACCATGGCGACGCCGATGCTATCTATCGGGCAGCGTCTATGCCAGCTGCTGTTGGACCGCATCAATGGCCAGCTGCCGCCGCCCCCGCAGGTCTTTAGCGCCGGCAGCGAACTGCTGCTGCGCGCCTCGACTGCACCCATGCGCACGGCAAAAGGAGGTGAATCCATTTAAATTCCTGTGCCATCTAGTGTTTTTTGCAGGCAACTCGAAGCAAGCATTGCATGTTCATTCCACGGGAGGAAGAGATGTCATTTAAGACTTGGCGTTTTGTGACAGTGGTGGCGCTGCTGGCAGCGCTGTTGATCACTGCATGCATGGCCCCGGTTGCGGCCCCGGCTCCCACCGAAGGTGGCGACGCGGCGGCGGCAGGAACCGGTGATAAGGTGGTACTGCAGTACTGGGAGATGAACTGGGGCGACCAGGTGACCGCTGCCCTGCAGGGACTGGTCGACGAGTGGAATGCAGCCAACCCGGATGTTCAGGTGGAACTCACACAGCTGAACTGGGGCGACTACGTCCAGAAGATGCTTTCGGCCGTGGCGGCGGGCAATCCCCCCGACATTACCGGCGGCGACTCGGGCTTGCCGTTCAACTTCTACGCTCAAGGGGAGGCGATGGTCCTGGACGACCTCTATGCCGACTGGAAGAGTGATGGAACCTATGACGCGCTGACGCAGTGGGGCAAGGACAAGTGGTTCTTTGACGGCCACAACATCGGCGTGACCTGGCAGATTGACCCGCGGGCCATTTACTATCGCACCGACCTCTTCGAGGCGGCCGGGATCCCCATCCCCACGACGCATGAGGAGCTTCTGGCTGCCGCCACGGCACTGACCGATCGCGATGCCGAAAAGTACGGCTTCTGCTTCCCCGGCAAGGCGGGCAGCTATGACACGGACCAGTTCTACATGACACTGGTGTTACAGAACGGTGGCGGTTTGGCCGATGTGGACGGCAACCCCACCTTCCAAACCCCCGAACACCTGGCCGCGCTTGAGATGGAACAGGCCTTATTGGCGGCTGCTGCACCTGAAGGAACCCCCAGCTACACCTTCGCCGAGATCAGCCGGCTCTATCAGCAGGGCCAGTGCGCGATGGTCTTCAACGGCGGCTGGTTCATCCAGCAGTTGAAGCAGCAGGCGCCCGACATCTTTGCCGTCACCGACATCCTGGAACCGCTCACGGGCCAGGGGGAGAATGCCACGCAGCGTATTGTGGGCTTCTACAACCCGTGGATGGTCTTCCGCCAGTCCAAACACCCGGCCGAGGCCATGGCGTTCCTCAAATTCATGGCGGCCCCGGAAAACCTGAAGAAGGTCTATGCTGCGGATATTGGGAGCAAGTTCAGCCCCTATTCGACGCTGCAGGATGACCCGATGTGGGCAGACAATCCGCTGGCGGCGAAGTTGAACAAGCAGGTCAACGAATTTTCGGTGGACTACTGGTTCCCGAACAATGCGGCCGCCATCGGCATTGGCTCCATGGGCACCGGGATCGCCGACTTCATTGTCAATCCGGTGCTGGCCGGCGCGCGTACGCCGGACCAGGCGCTGGCAGACGGGCAGGAAAAGCTCAGCCCGCTCTTCCGCAAGATGGGCGAATAGCAGCTCACAGCTTCCCCGCGGGGCGGTGAAGAACCGCCCCGCGGGGGAAGCCACCCCCGACGTACGGGGCTGATTGTAGGGCGCACACATGGCAGGCAAGGAGAAAGCAGCATGACGAAACAGGTGGAGACAATGCCCGGTGCTGGGCCCGGTACCGGACAACGGGCCGGCAGGCAAGCCACGTCCCGGTGGCAGGTCCGCGCACGCAGGCACTGGAACTACAACCGGTTTGCCTATGCCCTGATCACCCCATCGGTCATCATGGTCCTTCTGATTTATTTCTACCCCATGCTTAATGGCTTCTGGCAGAGCCTGCACTTTTACAGCCGGGTGGCGCCGTGGGCCTATGCGTTTATTGGGCTGGAAAACTATTGGACGGCGCTACAGAGCAATGACTTCTGGGTCGCGCTGCGCAATTCGGCTGTCTGGACCATCGGCGGCGTGTCCGCCAGCTACGCGCTGGGACTGATTGCCGCGCTGCTGCTCAACGCCGAGTTTCGCGGGCGTGGGATCTATCGTGCCGTGCTGCTGCTGCCCTGGGTGGTGCCGCCGGTGGTGGCCGGCACCAGTTGGATGTGGATGTACGCCGACCAGGACGGCATCATCAACCGCACGCTGCGCGATCTGCACATCATCAGCAAGCCCATCTACTGGCTGTCAGTCCCGCACCTGGCCATGATTGCGGTCATCATCGTCCACGTCTGGCACAGTTTTCCGTTTATGATGATCACGGTGTTGGCTGCACTGAGCGGCATTCCCGACGACATCTACGAGGCGGGGCGCATCGACGGCGCATCCAACCTGCAGCTGTATCGTTACATCACCTTCCCCTTGATCTTTCCCATCAGCGTCACGGCCATCGTGCTGAGTTCGATCTGGACCTTCAACGATTTTGGCACCATTTTTGTGCTCACCGGCGGGGGGCCGGCCGGCGCCACCACCACGTTGATCATCCAGTCGTACAAGGAAGCGTTCCAGCGCTACAACGTGGGTTATGGCACCGCATTGGCCGTGATCGCGATGATGTTGATGATGGGCATTGCGGCCTTCTATTTGCGCCTCCAATCACGCGAACGGGATCTCTAGTTTGCGCTGCATGCGCCGGATTGAGTCAAGGAACTGAGATTTATGGCTGCCACCTCTCAACACCACACCCGTACCAAGCCGTTTTCGGTCCGCTTCATGCAGGGACTGGCGCACGTGCTGCGCCACCTGTTTCTGCTGCTGCTGTGCCTGTTTGCCGTGGCGCCCCTGCTGTGGGCAACCGGCACTGCCTTCAAGCCGCAGACCGAGGTCTACACCAACACAGGCCTGCTGCCCCACCAACCAACGCTGGCCAATTTTGTGTATGTCTTGAGCCAGACCCAGTTTTCGCTGTGGTTCGGCAATACCCTGATGCTGGCCTCAGCAACGACACTGCTGGCCCTTGTCATCGGTACGCTGGCGGGCTATGCGCTCTCGCGCTACCGCTTTTGGGGGTGGGGGCTCTATGGCAACACGATGCTGATCGTCCAGATGTTTCCGGGCGTCATGCTGGGCATCCCCCTGTTTCTGATCTTTACGCGCCTGCAGCTGGTGGACACGCTGTGGGCGCTGCTGATCACCTACATGACCTTTGCGCTGGCTTTTTCGGTGTGGATGCTCAAGGGCTATTTTGATGGCATCCCGCGTGAGATCGAAGAAGCAGCGCTGATCGAGGGTGCATCGCGGCTGGGCGTGCTGTGGCGGATCGTGCTGCCGCTGTCGGGACCTGGCATCTCCACCGTGGCGGTCTTTGCGTTCCTGCTGGCCTGGAACGAGTTCTTCTTCGCCTACATCTTCCTGGTGTCCGACAAAAACTATACCTTGCAGATGGGACTGTACACCTTTATCAATCAGTACTTTACGCGCTGGGAATACCTGATGACCGCGGCCGTGCTGACGACGCTGCCGGTCCTCATCTTCTTTTTTGCCATGCAACGTTATCTAACCCGGGGCCTGATCGCGGGCGCCACCAAAGGCTAAGCAAGGAGTCGCGCCTATGTCCTCTACGATCTCTGCAACCGGTGCGCTTGCCGGCGAGCAATTCCGCACTCCACTGCGCGACTACGGCATCCTGCCTTTCTGGTTCCTCAACGGTGAGCTGGACCCCGACGAGATGCGTTGGCAGCTGCGCGAACTACGCGCCAAGGGCATGCCGGGCATCATCCTACACGCCCGCTATGGGCTGGAGATGCCCTATCTCGGCGCGACCTACCTTGACCGGATCCGCCTGGCCGTGGCCGAAGCCCAGAAACTCGGCCTCAAGACCTGGATCTACGACGAGATGAATTGGCCGAGCGGCACGGCCGACAAGCAGGTGCTGGCGGAGCGCCCCGATCTCACCCAGAAGTATCTGGAGTGCATCAGCTTTAAAGTGCGCGGCCCTTGGTTCGCCTACTTGACCGGTGCGGACAGCCGCTACCTGGACTTCGAACGCTCTGCCCCGGTAGCTGCTTTTGCCTTGGGCAGCGATGGGCAGATCATCGACTTGACTCCCTATCTCTCGTTTGTGGATGTCATCCCTTGGGAGGCGCCGCCAGGTAACTGGCGGCTCATGTACCTGGTGGAGAAGGAAGCTGATTATTACATCGATGCCTTGAACCCCGAAGCAACCGCCGAGTTTCTGCGGCTGGGGTATGCTCCGTACGCGGCGGCGACACGTGAGTGGTTCGGCCCGCAGATGCCGGGTTTCTACACGGACGAGCCGGCCATGCATTACTATCTCACAGGGGGCGATAACCCCATCGTGCCCTGGACCCACGGCATGTTTGGCCGCTTCCAGGAACGCAACGGCTATAATTTGCGGCCGCGGCTGCCGCATCTCTTCTTTGATGTGGACGCCGAAAGCGCGCAGGTGCGCTTTGACTTCTACAACACGTTGACTGAATTCTACAGTCAAGCCTATTATGCGCAGATCCATGCCTGGTGCCAGGCACACAATGTCCGTTTTACCGGCCATCTCCTCTATGAGGAATGGCTGCGCAAGATGATTCGGGTCGCGGGCAACCCCTTCAAACACTATGCCCATATGGATATCGTAGGGGTTGACCACCTCTACCCCTTTATCGGCAGCCGGGACCGCCCCGACGAACATGTCGCGATCAAACTTGCCAGCTCCGCTGCCCACCACCTCGGCAGTGAGCAGGTGCTGTGCGAATCGTTTGGCGGCATCTTTATGGACGCCACCATGCAGCGGATGAAATGGATTGCCGACTGGGAATATGTCCTGGGCGTCAACCTGCTCAACCCGCATGGCTTCCACTATACGCTCGAGGGGCCGCGCAAGCGGGACTGGCCCCCGTCCATGTTCTACCAATATCCCTGGTGGCACTATTACGACCACTTTTCGGCCTATATGAGCCGTCTCGGCTATATGTTGACAGGCGGACGGCACGCCGCCAAGGTGGCTGTGCTCTGGCCGATCCAGAACATGTTCGCCACCTATACTCCGCAGACTCATTCCATCTCCGGCGACCGCACCGAGCACGATTTTAATACGTTGACTGATCTGCTGCTGCGCCTGCATTATGATTTCGACTACCTGGACGAAGATATCCTGGCCGGCGCGGCGATCGAGAAGGGCTGCATTCAGGTCGCCGAGGAGCGCTACGAACTGCTTATCCTGCCTCCCATGGCCTACCTCAAGCTCAGCACCGTTGCGGCCATGGAGAAGTTTGTGGACGCAGGCGGGCGGCTGCTGGGCATGATCTTCCTGCCTGACCAGGCATTCAGTTCTGGAGGGATCGTGGATGTGGCAGCGCGCATCGAAGCTCTGTTTGGCGTCAACCCTGGCCAGAGCCAGCGCGACCGCGCCGATCAGACAGACATCAGCGTGGCAGAAAAAGCTCATCCCAATGGCGGCGCAACCTGTTTCCTGCACAGCTATGCACTTGCACGCCAGCTGCCCTGGCGTCTGCAGATGCAACTGGCGCTGCCCGGCCGCCCGGAAAATCCCCACTTTGTCATCGAAAAGTTGGGAGATGAGAACAGATACTTCTTTGAGCCGCCCAATGGCGAGTTTGAGACGCCCACAAGCGAGCGCGAGGAGATCACTGCCGAAGTACAGCTCGCGCGTGCCGAAGTCGCCGATGCCCTGCAGCGGGTCCTCAACACGCTATTGGCGCCAGATATCGTCATCGACAACCGGGAGCTTTTCTGCCTGCATCGTGTCAAAGACGAGCAGGACCTCTTTTTTCTCACCAATCCGACACAACGTGCCCAGAGTGCATGGATCGCGCTGCCCGGCGCGCTGCAGCCAAGCATCTGGGATCCCGCAACGGGCAACCAGCGTCCGGTAGCTCCCACAGCGCTGGTAGAAGGTTTCACCCGATTTCAGGTATGGCTGCCTGCGGCCGGCGCTTGTTTCATCCTCACTGCCGGCGCCGATGCCGGCCACATCGTCGCAACGAATCTCGTGATCGAACGCTTCGACGACGCGGTCATTCACGGCTATGGTGAAGTTGCCCAGGGCGAGGTCACAGTGGAGCGGAATGGACGGCGAACGCAGCTGAATGCAGTGGGAGCAGCGCCCGCTGCCCTGCCGGCACTCGACGGGCCCTGGGAATTTGCGGCGGAAGACGCCAATGCCCTGGTGATCGAGCACTGGTTGGCGACGAATGAGGCGGCAGGTGCGTCCGCCGCTGCCTATGCATTGTCCAACGTAGAAACAACCGGCTGGCTGCCCATGCGAATGGGCGCCTGGTCGTATCAGCTGCCTGCCGAACCGGCGCAGCCCTATCCGCTGCCGGTCTGGTTTCGCTGTGTCTTCCTGGTGGACGAAAAGCCTGCGCAGCTCCATCTGATCGTGGATGGCTTTGCCGGTGCGGACTGGCAGCTTTTTGTCAACGGCCAAACCGTGACTTCTCCTCCGGTGCGCAGCGCCTTCGACAGCCAAATGCAGGCTGTGGCCATCGGCGACCATTTGCAGCTGGGAGAAAACACGCTGGCGCTGCGTCTGACCTTGACTGCGGCCACTGACGGTCTCCTGGATTTGCTCAAGCTCGTCGGCGATTTTAGCCTGCGCCCATGCGTCGACGGCGGCTATGCGATCGCTGCACCCAGGCGCCAACTCCAGCCTGGATCCTGGACAGACCAGGGATATCCTTTCTACTCTGGTCGCGGCGTATACCGGCGCCGGTTTGACGTGCAAGCTGACCTGGCAGGACAACGAATCTTTGTCCACGCGCCGGTTGTGGACGATGTGCTGGAGGTACTTGTCAACGGCCAGCATGTTGGCGTCTGTCTGTGGGAGCCCTATGCCGTGGAGATTACCCAATGGCTCCAGCCCGGGGAAAACTTGCTGGAACTGCGGGTGGCGAACACGTTGATCAATCTGCTGGAGGGCGTGGCGCGGCCATCAGGCTTGTGTGGCGTGCCCCAGTTGGTTGGATATCGGGAGTTCACGTTCCACCGCACAGAGTTGTGAGCGACGGCCCGGGCATGTCATTCTTGTCCATCAGTCCAAAATTTTCGCATGCCCGAAGAACCGGTGGAGGTTTGCAAGATGTCCGACGTCCCGATGGCAGCCAGTGCGCAGCAGGTGCGCGCGGCACAGGAGGTACAACTCCGCCAAGACCCTACGCTGCGGCGTTTCGCCGTGTCGCGGCAAGAACTGGCAGCAGATCCACATCGCCCCCTCTATCACTTTGTCAGCCCGGAAGGCAATTTGAACGACCCCAACGGGTTGTGCTTCTGGCAGGGGCAATGGCACCTTTTTTACCAGGCCTTCCCGCCGGCGAACCCGCGGCCGCATTGGGGACATGCGGTCAGCGATGACCTGATCCATTGGCGCGACCTGCCGTATGCGATCAACCCGGGGCCTGAGGAAGCCAGCTGGTCTGGAGCGGCGCTGGTCGAGGACGAGCGCGTGATCGCTATGTACCACGGTCACGAACTGGGTAACATGGTGGCCGTGGCGAGCGATCCGCTGCTGTTGCACTGGGAGAAAGTAACGGGCACAGCGGTGATTCCCGATCCGCGTCCGATCTGGACACGGACCAGGGGCGACGAAGTGATGCCTGGTGTGGGCGGGAGCCCGGTGCCCGCAGGCGCGATCAACTTTGTCTACGACCCCTGCATCTGGAAGAAGGGTGAGTTCTACTATTCTACGTCCGGCGGCACGCTGCCGCATAGACCCAGCGGGCGGCGCATACGAGCCCAGTTTCTCTTCCGCTCACGCGACCTGGCGACATGGGAGTATCTGCATCCATTCCTGGAAGACGACATCTACGGCCTCCCGGGCGACGACGGCGGCTGTCCTTACTTCTGGCCGATCGGCGACCGGCACATCCTGCTGCACTTCAGCCATATGAGCGGCGCCCATTACTTACTGGGCGACTACGATGAGGCGCGCGACAAGTTTGTGGTCACCTATGGCGGGCGTTTCACCTTTGGCCCGTGGTATCCGGGCGGCGTGCACGCGCCCACGGCGACGCCTGACGGCAACGGCGGCGTGATCGCGCTGTTCAACGTAAATGTCGGCAAGCCCACGCCGGGTTGGAACCAGATCATGAGCCTGCCACGGCGGCTGATCCTGGCGGGCAAGGATACATTGTCGATGGCACCAGCCGGGGACGTCGAGTCCCTGCGCTACGACCACCGGCACGTTGGGGCGATGGTGCTGCCGGCGAACCGTGAGGTGGTGCTGGAGGGGATAGAGGGTAACGCGATCGAGATCGCAGCCGAGATCGATCCCCTGAAGGCGCAGATGGTTGAACTCAACGTCCTGCGTGCGCCCGGCAAGGAGGAGTTCACGCGTATCGCATTCTATCGGCAGCGGGGCTACGTGGATTGGGATCGCAGCAACGCCTGGGCACGGTTCCGCGAGGAGCGCGACAGCCTGATTGTGATTGACACCTCTTACGCATCGGAACTGCCCGATGTCGAATCCCGCGCGCCAGAGATTGCGCCAGTGTATGTGGCGCCGGGTGAGACGCTGAAGCTGCGCGTGTTTGTAGACAAGAGCGTGGTGGAGGTCTTCGCCAACGATCGGCAGTGCGCGACCGTGCGCGTTTATCCCGGCCGGGAAGACAGCGTGAGTGTCTCACTGCGTGCGCAGGGCGCAGACGCCGTGCTGCGCAGCCTCGATGCCTGGCAAATGCGGAGCATCTACGTGGATACGCCGGCCTGATGGCCGGCGCGGTGCGTGATTTATATGGACCAGCGCTCACCCAAACGACCTACGCAGAACGACGTGGCCCGCATTGCCGGCGTGTCACGGGGAACCGTGTCGATTGTCGTCAATGGGTTGGCTGCCCAGGACGGATCTAAACACCGAATATATTGGCGTGGCGCAGCCGCGCTTGTCGTGGGTGACCACGACTCCGACGCCGAACTGGCGGCAAGCTGCGTATCGGGTGGAAGCCTACGACGAGCAGGGCACCCTGTGCGCAGCTACCCAACGGATCGAGTCCAGTGAGTCTGTGCTGGTAGAATGGCCGTTTGCGCCCTTAGAGGCACGCGAGCGCAAGTTCCTGCGGGTACAGGTGTGGGGTGAGGGCGGGCTGGCTTCGGCGTGGAGCGACCTGGCGCCAGTCGAAGCGGGTCTGCTGCAGCCGAGCGATTGGCGCGCCCAGTTCATCACACCGGCTTGGGATGAGGATACGTCCCGCCCACAACCATGCCCGCTGCTGCGGCAGGAGTTTGAACTGGCCAGCAATATCCGGTCGGCGCGGCTCTATATCACTGCCTTGGGTGTCTATGCTGCTGAAATTAACGGTACGGCGGTGGGCGACGATGTGATGAGCCCGGGCTGGACAAGCTACCACCACCGGCTGCGTTACCAAACCTACGATGTGACGGCCCTGCTGCGGGAGGGCCTGAATGCGCTGGGCGTAACCTTGGGCGATGGTTGGTACCGGGGACGGCTTGGCTATCACGGCGGCCGGCGCAACATCTATGGCGACCGGCTGGCGCTGCTGGCCCAGCTTGAAGTCAAGTATGGCGACGGGACGCGCACGCACATGATTAGCGACGAGACCTGGCGCGCGGGGACCGGACCGCTGCTGGCGAGCGAGATCTATGATGGCGAAAGCTACGGCGCGCGGCTGGCAATGCCCCCGTGGTCAGCGCCTGGCTTTGATGCCTCAGCGTGGGGGGGCGTGCGGTGTGTGGAATGGGACCTGGACACCCTCTTTGCGCCGACCGGGCCACCCATACGCCGCACCGAACTGCTGGCGCCCACCGTCATTTTCACTTCACCCTCTGGACGTACGCTGCTTGATTTTGGCCAGAACCTGGTTGGCCGCCTGCGGATCACCGTGCAGGGGCCCCCGGGACAGACCATCACGCTGCGCCACGCGGAGGTACTGGAGCACGGCGAATTGAGCACACGGCCACTGCGTTTTGCGGCGGCGACCGATCGCTACACCCTGCACGGCGAGGGTGTGGAGACATGGGAACCGCTGTTCATCTTTCACGGTTTTCGCTATGCGGAGGTCGAAGGCTGGCCGGGTAAACTTCACGCGGATGCGATCCGTGCGGTGGTCTGTCACTCGGATATGGAGCGTACCGGGTGGTTCGAATGTTCGGACCCCCTGGTCAATCGCTTACATGAAAACGTGCTTTGGAGCATGCGCGGCAACTTCTTTGACATTCCGACCGACTGCCCCCAGCGCGACGAGCGTTTGGGGTGGACGGGCGACATCCAGGTCTTTGCGCCGACGGGCAGCTTTCTCTACAACACGGCGGGCTTTCTGCAATCATGGCTCGGCGATCTAGCGGCGGAGCAGGCGGCAGCCGGGGGCCTCGTCCCCTTTTTCGTGCCCAATGTGATGGATGCGCCCAGTTCGCCGGCCGCCGCCTGGGGCGACGCTGCCGTGGTCGTGCCCTGGGTGATTTATCAACGCTTTGGCGACAAAGGCATCCTGGCGGCGCAGTTTGAGAGCATGCGCGCCTGGGTGGATGTGGTGGCGGCGACGGCGGGGCCAGGCAGGTTGTGGGAGTACGGCGTCCAGTTTGGCGACTGGCTTGACCCCAAGGCGCCAACTGACAAGCCCGGCGACGCGCGCACGGCGGCATACGTGGTGGCAACGGCCTATTTTGTCCGGTCCGCCGATCTACTGGCGCAGAGTGCGGCGGTGCTGGGGCGCGCCGCCGAGGCGGAGACGTATCGCAACCTGGCCGCCGAGGTGCGGGCGGCGTTTGCCCGCAACTATGTCACGCCCGTAGGGCGCGTGGTCAGCGATGCTACCACGGCCTATGCGCTGGCGCTTGCATTTGCGCTACTTCCCAGCGACGAACAGCGGCAGTTTGCCGGCGAGCGGCTGGCCGCCCTCGTGCGGAGCAGCGGCTTTCGCATCAGCACCGGCTTTGTCGGTACACCGCTGGTGTGCGATGCCTTGTGCGCCGCCGGTGCGCCGGTGGCAGCCTACCGCCTGCTGCTACAGCGGATGTGCCCGTCCTGGCTGTACTCGGTGACCATGGGTGCGACGACGATCTGGGAGCGTTGGGACAGCATGCTGCCGAACGGCGACATCAACCCGGGCGAAATGACGTCCTTTAACCACTATGCCCTGGGTGCAGTGGCCGATTGGCTGCACCGCACGGTGGCGGGCCTCGCCCCGGCGGCGCCTGGCTACCGCCGCATCGAAATCAAGCCCATCCCCGGGGGAGGCTTGACGCACGCCGCCGCGCGCCACCTCACGCCCAATGGTCCGGCGGCAGTGTCCTGGCAGATCGCGGACGGCGCTATAACCGTCGAAGCCGAGATCCCGGCCAACACGTCCGCTGCCATCTATCTGCCGGGAGTAGATCAACTGCCGCTGGAAGTCGGCGCGGGGCGGCATCGCTGGTCGTACGCCTACGCGCCGCCAGTGGAGATGCTGCCCGAATTGACGCTCGACAGCACGTGGGGCGATCTGATCGACCACCCCATCGCGTACGAGCTGGTCGTGCAGCTTCTCATGCAGCACAATCCGGAATTCGTCCAGCGCATGGAGGGCCAGACGACCGTGAGGTTGCGGCAGGCGATCAGGCAAAATCCGAACGCCGATGTGTTGGCAGAACGCGTACAGCACGTGCTCGACGCGTTGACAGCCTGAACCCAGCATGCGAGGAAACCCATGAGCAAGGCCACCCAACGTTGGGATCAATCGACTGCCGTGGAGCAGGAGGTCGAGCAGCTGCTCCAGCAGATGGCCCTGGACGACAAGATCGACCTGGTGAGCGGCCGACTTGCCATCGCCGACGATGGCTCTCTTCCACGGGAGGTGCCCGGACTGCCGATCCTTGCGCTTGCCGACGGTCCCGCCGGCATCCGCCTGGCCGATCCCACGCTGCCGGATCAGCGGGCGACCGCGCTGCCGGCACCCATTGCCTTAGCAGCCACTTGGGATCCTGGACTGGCACGGCGCTATGGCAACGTGTTGGGGGCGGAGGCGGCGGCAACTGGGCACAACATCTATCTAGGCCCGGCAGTGGACATTGCGCGTGCGCCGCGTGCTGGGCGGACCTTCGAGTCGTACGGCGAGGACCCGCTGCTGCAGAGCCGGCTGGTCGCGTCCGAGATCGAGGCTATACAAGCGCATGGCGTGCTCGCCTGCGTCAAGCATTTTCTGGCGAACAACCAGGAACACCGGCGCAGCACGATCGACGTCGTGGTCGACGAGCAAACGCTGCAGGAGATCTACCTGCCGCCGTTTGCCGCGGCCGTACGTGAGGGGGGAGCGGCGGCTGTGATGGGGTCGTACAACCGCATCAACGGCGTGCATGCGTGCGAAAATCGCGCCGTGCTGACCGGCATCCTGCGCGAGCAACTGGGCTTCCGAGGCTTTGTGATGAGCGATTTCCTGGCCACGCAGAGCACCGCCGCGTCGGCTTTGGCGGGGCTGGACTGGGAGCTAGGCGCCAACTCGTGAATACAGGTGAGCGGGCGGGGACAGAGGTTGCGCAGGTGTATGCCGGCACAACTGCAGGCGGCAGGCGTTTGGTGGGCTGGGCGCGTGTCTTGCTCGATCCCGGTGAGCGACGGCGGGTGAGCGTGGTGGTAGACCCGCAGTCAGGCGAGCACCCGATTTCCGAGTGGGATGTTGCCACCCGCAGTTGGCAGGTTGTGAGTGGAGAATACCACGTCAGTGTTGGCGCGTCCTCCCGCGACGTTCGCCTCACGGAGCAGTTCAGCCTGAGTGCAGGGCGGTGAGCAGATACTCTTCCAGCTTGCCCAGTGCCTCAGCCATGTTTGCCCGACCAAAGCCGATCCTGACATGGGAACTGTCGTAGTCGTATACGGTTGAGGGAAGAAGCATGATGTTCGCGTCCTCAACAACCCTTCGGCAGAATTCCAGCGAGTTGACGTCGCCTATCAGGCGCGGGAAGGCAATAGTTCCGGCTTTGGGCCTTACCCACTCAAAGCTGCTGGGGAACTTGGCGAAGAATTCGTCCAACAATGCCAGGTTCTTTTGAATTCGCTGCACGTGCTTGGCGATGATCTCGTCTCTGACGCGCAGCGCAATAATCGAAAGGATTTCACTTGGCGCGCTGCTGCAGATGGTCGTGTAATCTTTGAGCGTTGCCATGTTTGCGAGCAGTTCGCTGTCCCTGGTTACCAACCAACCGATGCGCACCCCCGCCAGGCCGAAGGTTTTTGACATGCCGAAGAGAGAGATGGCCTTGGGGTAGACCTCGCACGCAGAAGGCAAGCGACTGCTTGGGTCGTATTCGAGAAAGCGGTACATCTCATCGGAGAATAAGTACAGATTGTGCCGCCGCGCAAAGTCGACAATTTTCAGATAATCCTCAACGGCCGGCAAATAGCCGGTCGGATTATGGGGAAAGTTGACGATCAGCAGTTTTGTGTTGGGCCGGATGTTCTCTTCGAGAAAATCCGGGTTGAATCGCCAGGCGTTGTTTTCCTCCGGCGACCACTTCGTGACCTCGCAGCCAGCCGCTTCAGCGATTTCATAAAGCGATTGGTAGCCCGGGAACGTGCAGATGACGTGGTCACCTTGCCCGAGGATGGCGTTTAGCGCGAGAAAGATTCCCTCTTCGGGAACGATCACCAGGCAATTATCGGCAGAGATACCGGCGTACAATCTCCCGATCTCGGCGCGCAGCGTAGGATGACCGAGAGATTCTGTGTAACCGAGCCTGAGTAGATCCCAAGCCTGCTGCATCTCGCCGTCGGCGAGCGCCAGTAAGTCGCTTTGCAGCAGGCCCTCGCAATCCGAACTGGAAAGGAGGTACTTGGCGGAAAACTCGTAGTCGGCAAAGTAGCGTTCCAAGCGGAAAGGTCTTAGTTTCACAGTTTTCGTCCAGCCGGGTGCACGTTGTGTTTGGCAACAGCTTCCCATTGCCGGTACTCTTCCTGCAGTCCATGCAGAAGTTCAGATTTCCGCATCGATATCTCCTTTAGAGGCGTGCTGGCTGCTACCTGGGCAGTGTGTGCACGATCCCTGCGATCTGCTTAATATGCGGCCGTTCATGGTTTGCCAGCCACTGCGCATAGCTGTGCACAGTGCGAACGAGTGGCTTGCCCCCGCCTGCGATTGTAGCCTTGCGTGTTTTGTTGGGCAAATGCTATGACCAGCGCCGATGCCCCTACGATACGACCACCTGGGCGAACGTTTCCGGGCAATGTGACGGCAGGATCAGGACGTCGGGGCGGGCGGCGGCGAAGGTGTGGAGGCCGGCGATGGTGGCGGCAAGTTCGGTGGTGTTGTCGGCGATGAGGCCGCCGATGCGCGAGGGCGGGCGGTTTTCGCGCACGGAACGGGCCAGCCAGCAGCTGTCGGCGACGAAGAAGATGGGGCCACGGTCGGTGTTGGCGAGCAGGCCGACCTGGCCGCGGGCGTGGCCGGGGAGGCGGACGAGCAGAAGGGAGCCGTCGCCGTAGTAGTCGCAGGTGGGGCCGAGCGCCGGCAGTTCGGCGCCGGTGAAGGCGTCGAGCAGGGTCACGCGCCGGGGGAAGTCGGGCGGCAGCAGGCTGGGGATGAAGGCGCGGCGCAGGGCGGCCAGCCCGCGGGTGTTGGCGACGCCGGCATAGGCCTCGCGCAGGGCCAGGAAGCGGCTGGTGGGGAAGTCGGCGAGGCCGGCAAGATGGTCGGCATGGAAATGCGAGATGAGAATGGTCTGGACGTCGCTGGGGGCCAGGCCCAGGCTCGGCAGCTGGGCAGCGGCGGCTAACTCGGGGCGCAGGCGCAGCGGGGTGGCCAGGCGGTAGAGCGAGAAGGGGAAGTGCCGCGTGGCCGTGAGCATGTGCGGCGCATAGCCGGCATCCCAAAGAAGCCAGCCGTGCTCGGGATGGCCGAGCAGCGCGACGATGGAGTGGCAGGCGACTTCCTTGTGCGCGCCGCCCTGGATGAGGATGTGCTCGTGCGCCAGGCAGTGGCCCGTGTCCAGGATGTGGCAGGTCAGTTCGGGTACGGAGCGCGGCTGGGGGTTCATCGCAGCGGCGCGCCAACGGGTTTGCGTGCGGTAGTGGTCGGCGCGCGCTGCGTGGTGTAAAGAGCTGCCAGCGTGCGGTTGATGCCCTCTTCGACTGAGACGATGGGCGCATAGCCCAGGTCGCGGCGGGCGGTGGCGATGTTGTAGGTCTGGGTGCGCGCCAGCACGCCCACACTGTAGCGCGTCAGCAATGGCTCACGGCCGGTAAAACCTCCACTCCACTCCATCACGCCGGCGGCAGCCATGGCCAGGGAGATGGAAAGCGGCCGCAGTTGGTGCGGAAGGTGGAGGCTTTGCAGAAGGCGGCGGATGATAGGCCAGAGCAGGACGTGCTCGTCGTTGGTGATGAAGTAGGTGCGGCCCACAGCGGCGCGGGATTCCAACGCCAGCAGGATGGCGTGCGCCACGTTTTCTACATAGGTGAGGTCCACCCGATTATCGCCCTTGCCAAACTGGCGCAGGCGCCCGGCCCGCGCAGCCGCCAGCAGGCGCGGAATCAGTGCCTGGTCGCCGGGACCGAAGATCGCTTTTGGGCGCAGGATCACGGTGGGGAGGCCTCCGGCGTGGGCTGCATTGACGAGGTCCTCGGCCTGCTTCTTGGTGGCGGCATAGTGCGAGGAAAAGGTTGGCGGATAGGGCCAGCGTTCGTCGGCCTCGACGTGGTCCGCGCCGGTGAAGATGACCGCGGGCGAGGAAATATGGACCAGGCGGGCGACGCCCCCTTGGCGGCAGCCGTCGATCACGGCCTCTGTGCCACCGACGTTGACGGCCTCGAACTCGGCTTTGGGTCCCCAGGCAGAGGACAGGGCGCCGGCGTGGATTACGGCGTCCATGCCTGCACAGGCGGCGATGATGGCGGCGCGATCTCGCAGGTCGGCTTGGATTGGCTGTGCGCCGCGCTTCGTCATCCATTGGATGCGCGCTGCGTCTCGGTCAAAGTTGCGGCCAAGCAAGTAGACTGTGTGCCTGTGCTCCAGGAGCTTGTTGGCGGTGTGGCGGCCCAGAAAACCAGTGGCGCCGGTCAGAAGGATCTTCATGGTTGTGGACCTATAGAAACCGAGTTTCTGCTATTGGAGTGAAGCAGTCTGCGCCGGCGTTAGTTGCAGCATTTCAAGTTTGCCATCATTGGGTCACAAGATAAGACGCCATAATCGTATGGATTCGTTCCTGTGTCAATGCGCGCCGTTACGCTTTTCTTGTGTGGCAGGCGGTGGTACACTCTGGGCACAGCGGCCTTTTTTAACTGAATATCCCCATCACCAGTCGCAGCAGCGAGAGGAGTGTCCCCTTATGCAAGGCCTTATGATGAATTGGCAGCTTACCCTCGACAAGATCATCGAGCATGCCAACCGCCTATATCCGCACAAGCGTGTGACGACAATGCAGCCGGACGGCAGTTTGCACCGGATGACGTATGGCGAGATGTACGGCCGCGTGAAGCGGCTTGCCAAGGCGCTGGTGCAGTTGGGCGTCGAGCCGGGCGACCGCGTGGGCACCTTTGCCTGGAACAACTATCAACATTTGGAGCTGTACTATGCCATTCCGGGCGCGGGCGCGGTGTGCCACACGCTCAATATCCGGCTGTTTCCCGACCAGTTGAGCTATATCATCAACCACGCCGAGGACAAGGTCGTCTTTATCGACGGCACGCTGCTGCCGCTGTACGAGAAGCTGGCAGGGCTGGCGGGGCAGGCGAGTACGGTGCAGCACCACGTGTTGTTTAATGCACCGCGCGAGGCGGCAAGCCGGCTGCCCAATACGCTGTTCTATGAGGACCTGATCGCTGACAGCGACGAAGAGTTTACCTGGCGGTCGACCGACGAGAACATGGCGATGGGCATGTGCTACACGAGCGGTACGACGGGCGAGCCAAAGGGTGCGCTGTACAGCCACCGCTCGATGTTTCTGCACACGCTGGGCGAGAGCCAGGCGAATGCGCTGGGGGTGAGCGAGGCGGACACAGTCCTGGTGGTCGTGCCGCAGTTTCACGCCATGGCGTGGGGGCTGCCGTATGCGGCCGTGGCGGCAGGGGCGGAGCTGGTAATGCCAGGGCCGCATCTCAAGCCGGAGCCGCTGGCCAATCTGATCGCGCAGGAGCGGGTGACGGTTGCCGCGGGCGTGCCCACGATTTGGAACGGGCTCTACCAAGAGCTAAAGCAGCGCCCGCGTGATATCTCATGCGTGCGCGCGCTGGTCGTCGGCGGTGCGGCCATGCCGCGTTCGCTGACCAAGGCGTACGAGAGCGAGTTGGGCGTCAACGTGCTGCACGCCTGGGGCATGACCGAAATGTCGCCGCTGGGGACGGTATCGCGGCTGAGCGGCGCGCATGCAGAGCTCGACGCGGAGCAGAAGTGGGATATCAAGGCCAAGCAGGGGTATCCGCTGCTGGGCGTCGAACTGCGCATCGTCGACGAGGTAGGCGAGGAACTGCCGTGGGATGGCAAGACCATGGGTGAACTGCAGGTGCGCGGGCCGTGGATCATCCGGCAGTACTTCAAGCGCGACGCCACGACGGATTACATGACCAAGGACGGGTGGTTCCGAACGGGCGACGTGGTCACGATCAGCCCGGACGGTTACATGACGATCACCGACCGCACCAAGGACCTGGTCAAGAGCGGCGGCGAGTGGATTTCGACGGTGGAGCTGGAGAACACCATCATTGGGCATCCCAAGGTGCTCGAGGCAGTCGTCATTGCTGTGCCGGATGAGAAATGGTCAGAGCGCCCACTGGCGGCGGTTGTGCGCACGCAGGAGGGGTGGGACCTGACCGAAGAAGAGATTCTGGCGTACCTTGGGGAGCGGATGCCCAAGTTCTGGGTGCCGGATCGCGTGATCTTTATCGACGAAGTGCCGAAGACGAGCGTGGGTAAGTTTGATAAGAAGGTGTTGCGGAGGATGTACGCGGACGGGCAGCTGGGATAGGTAAGGGGGGAACAAAAATGTCCCGGGGACCGACGAACGCTTGCGTTCGCTTGAGGCTCCCCGGGACATTTTTATCCTGGTCAACTCACTTCTTCTTGGTTCTGCCCAAGCTGGCGATGACCAGCAGGACGCCGGCGACGGCGGCGGCGACGGTGATCCAGCGCTTGTCGATGCCCTTGGAGGCGGAGACGCCCTTGGCGTAGACGGGGATTTCCTGCAGCTTGCGCTCCGCTTCCGCCCGTACCTTGGCGAAGTATTCAGGGTCGGCACGGTAGCGGTCGGCGAGGGCGCGCTTGGCGGCAATGTCTTCGTCGGTGATGTACTTCTCGAAGGAACGCAGGCCCGCCAGTTGGAAGCCGTGCTTGAGCGACAGCTTGTAGATCTCCTTGACGCGGTCCATCGTGATGTTGCGGCCCAGCGTATAGTCCTCGAAGCGGCCGTCCATGGCCAGCAGGGCGGTTTCGGCCAGGCAGGCGTAGGATGTCTTGGGCGGCAGGCCGATGTTGTAGCCAAAGTCGATGTCGCCGGGGATGAGCACCTCGCCGCTTTCGATCACCAGGACGTCGGGGCGCAGGGCGGCCTCGGCCGGGTTGATGTCCGGCGGGCGGGCCACGTCGCAGATGACGGCGCCGGGCTTGCACTTGGTGAGGTCGATCACGCGCTGGCCAAAGGCTGACGTGGCGGTGATAACAAGGTCGCAGTCGCGGATCAGGTCGCCGGCCTTGGTAGCAATGGTTACTTCGGCGCCGGGTGTTTCGCGCTGGATCGTGCGTTTGAGTTCGAGCAGTTTTTCCGGTTCAATCGAGACCAGCACTACGTTCTTGATGGCCTGGGCGATGAGGCGCGAGCAGACCGAGGCGATGGAGCCGGTGGCGCCGACTATCATCACCTTGCCCTTGGTCAGGTCGGTGGCGCCCATCAGCTGGACGGCCTTCTTGGCGGCCTCCAATGTCATGGCCACCGTGAGGCTGTTGCCGCTGGTGATGGCGATGTCCGCCTCATGGGCGGTCGTGATGCCGGCGTCGCCGACCACGCTGGTGAAGGCGCCGAGGCCCAGGATGCGCGCACCCTTGCGTTCGGCCATGCGCGCCACCTTGTTGAGCTGCTTGTAGGTGAAGGTGGGGTCGTGCTTCATCATCTGGCGCGGGGTCGAGCCCAATGTGTACAGATAGCCTTCGATGCGCTGGCCGGTGGCGGGCGATTTGCCGCCCGTGATGCGGGAGACGTACATCGGCGGCATGTAGGCAGAGATAGGCTCGACAAGATCGTCGGGCAGATACTTGGTCCAGCGGAAAGCGGGGTGACGGTGGATGAAGCCGACGTTGAGCGGGTGGATGACAAATGAGAAGCGGTTGATGCCCGCCTCCTCCGGCTGCAGGTAGCGTACGCCGGGCGTCCACTGGATGTCGGCCATCAGGTCCAGGTAGGTGTCTTCGGTGAGCGGCATATCGGGCGCGCGGCGCAGAGCGACCAGCGTGGCCTCGACGACGGCGGCCGACCAGCGGCCCATGGCGTCGCCGGGGTTGAGCGAAGGCATAAGCGTGACGACGATGCTGACGCCGCGCTTCGTGAGATCGGCAAGATCTTCGTCGTCGGCATATTCGACGACAACGGTCTTGCGCTTGAGCAGGTCCGGGGCATAGCGGCGGATGGCGCCGATGTCGCCGGCTATCACATCCGCCCACTCGAATGGTTCGGGCGAGCGTTCGTGGCCGGGTTCGCCGGCCAGAGGGCGCAGGCGGCGGAAGGAAGCGTCCTTGAGTTCGCCAAGCGTGCGCGGGGCGGCCTGTTCGAGTGTGCTCTTGCTGCCGACGAGCGGCAGGGCGGGCAGGCCGAAATAGATGATCGGGTCGGCGTAGCGTACTGCTTCGGTATGGCGCACGAGGGCCTGGGCCAGGCCGGAGTGGTTAAGGCCGGGAGCCAGCAGCGTGCGTTTTTCGGCAAAAATGCCGGGTTGGGCGCGGTCGGCCAGGATGACGGCCCAGCGTTCCAGCCCGCCGCGGATGCCGCTGCCGTCGACGACGGGCGACTTGGTGGCGAGCGGGGGCAGGGTGCTGCCTACGTCGTGGGGGCGCTGCTCGCTGCCCAACTGGAGGGTGGCAGGGAAACCGTCGAGGGCGATGCAGTCCACGCGGCCGTCAAATTCGGCGATCAGGGCGCGGGCGCGTTCGACGTCGCCGCCGGTGCCACGCAGGTGGGCGCAGACCTCTTGCCCTACCAGGGAGATGCTCTCGTCGGCGTTGCGGTCGCCGATGTGGATTACCGCAATCTCTTTCATATGTATGCGTCCTTTAGGAATAGCCTTTGGTCGCAGTGCCTTATGGCACAACGATCTCGGTATTGTTGCCGATGGGGATCGGTGCATCGTTGGCATTCACTGTACGGGATAGCCTGCGTCGGTTCTAGGTGCGCATGACATGAGATCAGCGGGACGTCTGAACCTTACTGGGCTTGGCTGGCGGCAAAGCGGTAGCAGTTCGACGCGCGACATGTCTGGCGTCGTCGGGGTGGGAAAATACTGCATGATGTCGGGTTCTTGCAGGATCGCGAAGAGCGCCGGTGCATCATCGGCGCGGAACGGACGAAGGGTCAAGCGCAGCGTGGTGAGGGCAAATTCCATGCGAGTTTCCTGTCGTAGAACAGCCGATTCTCCGCCAGGCGGATGGGCGACGGGAAGTTGTTGGTAAAGAGGCCGCCGGTGCCCAGACCGTGGATGCGGGAGCCGCCGAGGGCGGCGGTCCACTGGCAGATGGCGCTGAGGCCGATATTGGATTCTAACAGGGAATTGGTCCACCACTGAATGTTGCGCGCTTCGGCGTCGGCAATCCATTCGCCGGCGATGGTGAACCCACCAAGCAGAGCCGGCTTGAGGATCAGGTGCTGCGGCTGAATGGTGTCCAGCAGCCATTGGCGTGTGGCGGCGTCGGCAACCGGGATCAGCTCCTCATCAAGCGCGATGGGAATTGGCGAACGGCGGCACAGTTCGGCGGTGAGCGGCCAGTGACCGGCGGGGAGCGGCTGTTCGAGAAAGGCGACGTCGAAGCGGGCGAACTGCGTGATCGTCGCCAAGGCGGTGGCGGGATCGAAAGCGCCATTGGCGTCGAGGCGCAGTTCGATGTGTTCCGGTGGGTAGGCGCGGCGCAGCGTTGCCAGCAATTGCAGTTCGCGTTCCAGCGGCAGGGCGCCGACTTTCATCTTGATGACGGTGAAGCCGGCGGCGATCTTGGCCTCAATCTGGCGCAGCAGTCCTTCCGGTGTATCCATCCAAATCAGGCCATGGGTGGGAAGACCGGACTCGCCGCGCGCAAAGGGTGTGTCCCAGGGAATGTGACTGCCACCGGCGGCGAGATCGCGCAGGGCGGTGTCGAGGCCAAAGGCGAAGGAGGGGAGGTGCGCCAGGTCGGCGGGTGCGGGCATGTAGCCGGCATTGATGACCCCGCACACGGCGACGGCTTCTTCGGCGAAGTCAGGGCTGTCGTCGCGGCTGAGGGCGGGAATGGGGCCACACTCGCCCCAACCGACGATGGCAGGATTTTCGGTGTCCCATGCGCGCAAAAGGAGGATGCGCCGCTGCGTGAGCGCACCGCGTGACGTGGCAGCCGGTCTGGCGAAGTGAAGGTCGTAGGGCTCAAGGGCAAGGCGGAGCATAGACAAGTCCCTCGGCTATAGCTTAGCGCAGGGGAGAGGAGTGAGTCCGACATGAGGCTGTCGGTTGGCTGACAGGTGGAGTATAGAAAGTTGCGCGTTCATTAACACGGGGCACGGTGCGCAGCGAGCTGCGCCTGGCGTGCCCGCGGACCCGCACGAGGGCGTGCGGGCTACGCGGGTGACGGCGTGCGGTGCTCGATCAGGGGAACTTGGGAAACTTGTCCCAGTCGGGGTCGCGTTTTTCGAGGAAGGCATTTTTGCCTTCTTGGGCTTCGGCGCTCATGTAGTAGAGGAGGGTGGCGTTGCCGGCCAGCTCCTGGATGCCGGCCTGGCCGTCGAGTTCGGCGTTGAAGGAAGCCTTGAGCATGCGGATGGCGAGCGGGCTCTTGTCCATGATTTTGCGGCACCACTCGACGGTGGTTGCTTCCAGCTGCTCAAGCGGCACGACCTTGTTGACCAGGCCCATGTCGAGGGCATCTTGGGCGTCATATTGGTCGCACAAGAACCAGATTTCGCGGGCCTTCTTCTGGCCCACGATGCGCGCCAGGTAGGAGGCGCCGAAGCCGCCGTCGAAGGAGCCGACCTTGGGGCCGGTCTGGCCAAAGCGGGCATTGTCGGCGGCGACGGTCAGGTCGCACACGACGTGCAGCACGTGGCCGCCGCCGATGGCCCAGCCGGCGACCATGGCGATGACGGCCTTGGGGATCGAGCGGATCATCTTTTGCAGGTCGAGCACGTTGAGGCGCGGCACCTGGTCTGTGCCTACGTAGCCGCCCACGCCGCGCACGCTCTGGTCGCCGCCGCTGCAGAAGGCCTTGCCGCCCTCGCCGGTGAGAATAATCACCTTGATGCGCGGGTCCTCGCGGCAGATCGTCATGGCGTCGATCATTTCCTGCACGGTCAGGGGGGTGAAGGCGTTGTGTTTATGCGGGCGGTTGATGCTGATCTTGGCGATGCCGTCGTAGAAGGAGAACAAGATCTCCTGGTACTCCTTGATCGGCGTCCAAGTCACCACTGCTGCGACTTTGTTCTCCACGATTGCTCCATTTTTCGTAACCATGTTATGTGCCGGTGCGGCCAGCTTGCCCTCCCTGTGGAAGTGACGACAGTGCCGCGTTCTATCCATTCGTGGCCAGAATAAGCGCTATCTGCGATGTATTCTGTGCCATTCCGCACAATCCATCCAGCCCGCGGTCACCCCTAATTCAGCCCAGGCGCAGTGCCACCGCTGCCGTTTTGAAGCGCGTATAGGTCGCCGTGTTGGTCGCCATATCCGTTTCGACTTCGAGCAGCGCGGGGCCTCCAGCGGCAAAGAATTCCGGCAGCAGGCGGGTGAGCTCGCCGGCGCTGGTGGCCTGCAGGTAACGGAGCCCGTGGTCTTCCGCCGTGCGCCGTGCCGTGAGGGGCTGCGGGGTGAGGAAGTAGGTCTCCTGGCGCTCCCGCTCCAACCGGTTGGGTCCCTCGATGATGTCGAAGATGCCGCCGCCGTGGTTGTTGAGCACGACAATGCGCAGGTTGGCGGGCAAGTGGCGGTGCCACAGCCCGTTGCGGTCGTAGAAGAAACCCAGGTCGCCCACGATCAAAGTCGTCAGTGCCGTCGTGGCCAGGGCGGCGCCGACCGCAGTGCTGACCGTGCCGTCGATGCCGCTCGTGCCGCGGTTGCCGTTGACTTGGACCGGGTAGTGGCCGGGCTGCATGCCCAGCAAGTTGATATAGCGGATGGGCATGCTGTTGCCGGCCTGCAGCAGCGATCCGGGCGGCAGCGCGCCAAGTACATGGTGTACGGCGGCAAATTCGCCGAAGGGCTCCGCGGCCAGCAACTGGCCTAGCATGCCGGCGGCTTGCTCATCCAACGTCCGCCAGGCGGATTGGTAGGTGGCGCCGGCCCACCCCTGCCGTGAGCGCACGCGTACGGCAAGCTGATCGAAGAACTGTGCCGCCGCCATGGGAACGACATGGGTCAGTGCTTGATAGGTGTCGGGTGCAACCAGACTTGGGCGCACATGCCAGAGCGCCGCAGGCGCGTGTGAGGGTGAACGTGAGCGCAACAGCGTCTTGATGTGCTTTGACGTGACCTGCCCGCCGAAGTTGACGACAAGCTCTGGCTGGAGCTGCTCCAGTGTGGCGGCGTCGCGCGTGCCGAGGATGGTGTCGGCGTGGGCAGGCACGAACGGCAGCGAATGCAGGTTGGCGGTCACGTCGGCAAAGATCGCTACGCTTGGGTCGCCAGCCAGGGCCGCCAGTGCGGTATGGAGGCATGGATCGGTTGGATGCATGCCTCCAACGATGAGCTTGCAGGATGCGGCGTGCCACTGTTCGAGCAGATCCTGCCAGGCCGTTTCTGCCAGCTGCGGTTGGCTGGGCAAGGTGCGTGGCGGTACAGCAACCAGGCCAGGCGCAGCGGGCTGTGCCGCCGGGGACGGCGGAGGTGTGTAAAGCGGCTCGCGCAGCGGCACATTGATGTGCACGGGGCCGGGTTCCCAGCCTTGCGCCAGGTCGACGGCGTTGGCGACGATGCGGGAAACAAACCAGCGCGTATCAGGCTTGCCGTCGTCCAGCGGCAGCGTGTAGCTCGCGCGCACATGGGGCGCGTAGAGGTTGTCTTGGTGGATGGCCTGGTTGTCTTGCTGGTCGATCCATTCGGGTGGGCGGTCGGCGGTAAGCACGAGCAGCGGCACACCCTGGTAAAAGGCCTCGACCACGGCGGGCGCAAAGTTGACGGCGGCCGTGCCTGAGGTGCAGACGAGCCCAACTGGCGTGCGCAGCTGTTGGGCGAGACCCAGCGCCACATAGGCGGCCGAGCGTTCGTCAAAGACCAGGCGGCAGCGCATCTGCGGGTGACGGGTAAGGGCCACGGTCAAGGGTGCAGATCGTGAGCCAGGCGCCAGTATCCAGTCGTGTACGCCACGATCGGCGCAGATCTGCACGAGCTGGTCCACTAAGGGATGCAGCGAAGCGGTCATCGCACGCCCGACTACTGTGCCCGACGCAGTACGGACAGCATCGTCTCGGCCTTCATCTCGGTCTCGCGCCATTCGCTGGCAGGATCGGAGTCAGCCGTAATACCGCCGCCGACATACAAGTTGGCGAAGCCCTCGTCCAGCTCCATGCAGCGCAGGTTGACAAAGAGGCTGGAGCGGCCGTCCATGTGCACCGGTCCTAGGAAGCCGCTGTAAAAGCGGCGGTCGTACCCTTCGTGGTCGAGGATAAAGGCGAGTGCCTTGTGCTTGGGCATGCCGCACACGGCGGAGGTTGGATGAAGCTCGTCCAGCACGCGGTTGGCAAGCGCCAGGCGTTCGTGCTCGGGCAGCTGCACGCGAAAGAGTGTTTGCAGGTGGACGACGTTGGCAGCGGCCACGGTACGCGGTCCCTCCGCTTCCAGATTGGTGATACCGGCGCGGCCAAAAAAGTCGCGTACGTAGTCACTGACCATTTCCTGCTCGGCGGCTTCCTTGTGGCCCCATACCACCGCTGTCAGCGGGCGATCCTCGGGGCGGCGCTGCGTCCCGGCCAGGGCCATCGTCGTCAGCACCTGGTCGTCAAGGGTGAGCAATTGCTCTGGAGAGGCGCCCAGCCACGTGCCGATGCCTGGGATGGCGACCAATGAAACAAAGGCCGTGGGATAGCGCACCGTCAGCTCCAGAAAGGCGTCGACGGCATCGAACCCTCCGGGCAGTGACTGGCTGCTAGTGCGCGACACGACCACCTTGGCAATGCCCGTCTCCCGGATAAAGTCGACTGCCTGGCGCACGAGGCTTGTGTATTCCGCCTCGCCGGCGGCGCGTTCCTCTGTGCGTGCTGCGGGTGCGTACCAGCCGGCGGCCGGCGGCTGTCCAGCCTGTGCCAGCGCCGTATAGTTGGCGGCGAACTGCTGCTGGGTCGGGCGGCGCGTGTCATTGTCGCCGGCGTTGCGCAGGTACAAGCCCGCCGGCGTGTAGATGACGTCGGCATCGATGCGGTAGGCAGCGTTCTGTTGGCCCCCGACAAAAGGCGCAAAGACAAAGCCGGCGCGGCGGCGGTGAAAGTCAATGTGTGTCAGCTCGTTGACCTGGTCCAGATCTGCGACGGCGCAGACCTCGCTGCTGCCGGGCAGGCGCCAGAGTGCGGCGGCTTTGCCGCTCTGGAGCGCTGCGGCGTAGAATGCGTGCAGCGAAGTAGAAACGGCCCCGCCAGGTCCAGGCTGAAAAATCAGCTGTTGGTCTAATTCGGTTTGGTGCATTGCGCTTACAGGTGCATCCATGGTGGATAGTGCTTTTGATATGGTATCCATCGTCTACCTAGTGTACCGCAAGGACGCCGTTTCGGCCGTGATATGGCATACGTTCGTTGCGAAATTCACAAGCACGGTTGGCTTGTGAAATGGTGCACCAGGCAAATTGTTGAGATTGTAGCACAAGCAGAGAATAAGGCACGCATGATTCTGGTGACGGGAGCATCCGGCAAAACAGGGCGAGCGGTGATCTCAGCCTTGGCCGCACACGGCCAGGGTGTCCGAGCGTTGGTGCACCGGCCGGAGGCCGCAGAAACTGTACTGGCGGCAGGCGCCCAGGAGGTCGTGGTGGGCGACCTATCGACGGCAGCCGAAGTGCGCGCCGCCTGTCGCACCGTGGCGGCCATCTATCACATCTGCCCCAACATGCATGGGGGGGAGGTGGCGATGGCCGAGACGGTGCTGCGGGCGATGGAAGCTGAGAGTGTAAGCCGCATCGTATATCACTCGGTGCTGCATCCGCAGATCGAGGCCATGCCGCATCATTGGCGCAAGATGCGGGTCGAAGAGTTGCTGTTTCTGCATGGGGTGGCGTGGACGATCCTGCAGCCGGCGGCTTACATGCAGAACGTGTTCGCCTACTGGCGCACCATTGTCGAGGAAGGCGTCTACCGGATTCCATATGCCGTGACGACGCGGCTCGGCATGGTGGATTTGCAGGACGTGGCTGATGTGGCGGCAGCTGTACTGGTGAACGGGGGCCACGAGTATGGGATCTACGAACTGGCCGGAGGCGAGACGCTCGACCCAGTGCAGATTGCCGCTGTCCTGGCGCAGCAACTTGGGCGTTCCGTGCGCGCCGAAGCGGTTGAACGAACGCAGTGGGCGGAAGGGGCACGGCGCGCCGGGCAAGATGTCGAAGCTGTGGACATGCTGCTGCGCATGTTTGAATATTACGAGCAGTATGGGTTCTGCGGCAATGCTACGGTTCTGAAGGCCCTGCTAGGCCGTGAACCCGCTACTTTCGCGCAAGTCGTGGCGCGCCAGGTGGCGCACGGGGACAGATAAGCGGCCACGTGCCGCAATGTTTTCGTCTGCTATAACAGCGACAGCTGACCTGCCGCTTCGCCGCCAGGCGGCCAGGGGTCTAGCGGCATGTGCTGGCTCAACAAGGCTTGCAGGCGGCGAACAGTGGCGGGCGAGTGGCCCTCGTAGGGGTTGTGCACGTATCCATATACGTCCAGCCCGTGCCCGGCCAGCTCCGCCAAGCGCTGCGCCCAAATTGCCAGTTCCTCGTCGCGCGGGGCCTGAATCTCGCGATCCCCCTCCGGCCCATTGCGGTCATCGCCGATCCAGCGGATAAAGGCGAACGGCGGGGCCTTGCCCCCGGCGACCAATTCGAGCCAAACAGGGTATAAGTCGGGCGATCCCTTACGGGCGATCAATGCCAGCGCCAGACCGCGTTCGGCGAGGTAAGCGGCAAAGGCAGGCGTCATCAGGTCGGCCGCACGTACTTCGACGGCAATGCGCAAGTCCTGTGCCTGGGTGGCGAGCCAGTCCAGGTAGAGGGCGAGAGGTTTGCCGTAACTTTTGCGGGTGAAGTTGGGGGGCAGCTGCAGGAAAGCGGGTCCTGCGGCCGGGCCCAAAGAGCGCAGGGCGTCAAGCAAGGCGTAGGTCTCGTCGTTTACGTTGGAGAGCTTCTTGTCGTGGCTGATGGCGCGCGGGAACTTGGGCGCAAAGGTAAAGCCCTCGGGCACGCTCTCCACCCAGTTGATCAGCGTCGAGGGCGAGGGTAGGGCATAGAAGCTGGTGTTCACCTCGACTGTAGGAAATTGTGTGGCGTAGAAGGACAGGTAATCCGTCTTGGGCAGCTTTTCCGGGTAGAAGACGCCGCGCCAGCCGTCAAAGAGCCACGAGGATGTACCTATGCGCACGGAAGCCAAGGGTAATGCTTCTCCAATCCTAAATCTGTCCTGATTCTGCACAACTCGGCTACAGCCAGTTCAAGTATAGCACAGCCGAGTTTTGGCCTTAATTTGCATAATTTCCGGGTGGCGACCAGCGCAGGCCAAACTCCCCATGGCACTTACCATATGATTCCTGTACTAAACTTCGTGAAAATATCGACGCACCAAAGGAACCTGGCAAACTTTTGTGCAAGTTGCATATATTCAGAGCCCAAAGAAAGCCGTATAGTAGTGCTTGGTTGCCCCAATGGCGTGCGTAACCGCATTGGAAATCAAGGTTCAACACAGGTGATGGGAGATTGGATTTATGAAGTTGCGCAAGCCCTTATCGATCATACTACTGGTTACGGTCCTCCTGCTGGCGTTCAGCAGTGCGGCCTTGGCGCAGGATGCACCAGACTTGAGCGCAGTCGCTGCCACCACGAGTGACACGACGACTGGTCTCAACATCATGTGGGTCGTGCTGGCGTCGTTCTTGATCTTCTTTATGCAAGCAGGCTTTGCGCTGGTTGAGACCGGCTTCACCCGGGCAAAGAATGTCGCACACACCATGATGATGAACATGATGGTGTTTTGTATCGGCGCCTTGGGCTATTACTTTGTAGGCTTTGGCCTGCAATTTGGCGGCCTCAACCATACTTATCCTGCACTCAACAACATGGGCGCCTGGGCGTTTTCGCCAGTGACAATGGGGGACTGGACGGGTGTTCTGGATAGTCCGGTGGTAATAGGCGAGCAATTTGGCATCATGGGCCTGACCGGCTTCATGTTGAGTGGCTTGACCGCAAACGTAGGCGTACTGGCGTTTTTCCTCTTCCAGATGGTATTCATGGATACGGCGGCCACAATCCCAACCGGATCCATGGCCGAGCGCTTGAACTTCAAAGGTTTTGTCTGGATGAGCCTGTGGGTCAGCATGATCATCTATCCCATCGCCGGCATGTGGGTGTGGGGCGGAGGTTGGCTGGCCAACCTCGGGCGCACGATGGGTTGGGGTAATGGTGCGGTCGACTTCGCGGGTTCAGGCGTAGTTCATCTTATCGGCGGCTCAGTTGCGTTAGCCGGAGCCATCGTGATCGGCCCTCGCATCGGGCGCTTCAATAAGGATGGTACCGCAAACGCGATTCCCGGCCATAATATTCCGATGGGTGTGCTGGGCACGATCATTCTGTTCTTCGGTTGGTTTGGATTTAATCCTGGTTCCTCGCTAGGCTTTACCGGTCCCTTCCGCGACCTTGCAATCATCGCGGCTATCAACACACTGTTGGCCGGTGCGGCTGGTGGAATCTCGGCGATGTATTATATGTGGATGGTAGGCCCGACCAAGAAGCCAGATCCCGGCATGTCAGTCAACGGTGTGTTGGCAGGTCTTGTAGCCATCACAGCACCCTGCGCCTTTGTGGATACCTGGGCTGCTGTCGTGATTGGTTTGGTTGCCGGCGTGCTCGTCTGTCTGGCCACCTTTGCCTTGGAGAAGATGCGCATCGACGACCCGGTAGGTGCTGCACCTGTGCATATGGTCAATGGCTTATGGGGTGTTCTGGCTGTCGGCATCTTCGCCAGCGGCAACCCGCTGACCGCAGCCTGGAACGGCGTCGACACGCCCGTCACAGGCCTGCTCTATGGCGGCTCGACGCAGATCCTGGCACAGTTGACGCAGGGTATCAGCATTGCGGTGTTTGTGTTTGTGCTCAGCTTCATCTTCTTCAAGATTTTGAATGCGGCCAAGGTGCTGCGCTCGGATCCTGCGGCCGAAATGGCCGGCCTGGACCTGCCCGAGATGGGTGCACCTGGCTACACCAACGACGATGTCGTGATGCATGGTGGTTTGGCGGGCAGCCGTCTGCGTGGCGCTATGAGCACCCCCCGTTCCTCGTCCACCGCACCGGTGGCACGATAAGGGTGGGGATGTCACGCACGTGACGCGGCCGGCGAAGGTTGATTGAACAACGGAGTGCAAGAGAGGGTTTGAGCAATGACCAAAAAGATTGAAGCCATCATCCGCGAAGAGGCCCTGCAAGACGTCAAGGAAGCGCTGCGCGAGATCGGCATCGTAGGTATGAACGTAGTTGAAGTCCACGGCCATGGCCGCCAAGGTGGGATCGAGCTTTCGTGGCGCGGCACGACCTACCAGATGGATCTGTTGCCCAAGATACAGGTGAACATTGTCCTGAGCGACCACAACCTGGATAAGACGATCGAGACCATTATCAAGGCGACGCGCACGGGCAAAGAGGGGGATGGAATCATCTTTGTCTACCCGGTCGAGGATGTCATCCGCATCCGCACGGGCGAGAGCGGCCGCGATGCGCTGCAGTATAAGGGCGATATCGACGAGATTGCGCCGGCAAAAAGCCGCTAGGGTAAAGAAGTACTGACTGAGAAAACGTCCCCGGAACGCTGGCGAATCCTTGAATTCGCCAGCGTTCCGGGGACGTTGCTTGTGCTGCTACTTGACGCGCGTCATGGTCGCGTCGTACGCGCTTCCCGGCTCTTGTGCCACACCCTTTGTCGGCCGCCAGCCGCCGACGAGCAGGTTGCCGTCCTCACTCCACGGGCCCCTAGTCTATCCGCCAGCGCACCCACTTTACATGCGCCCATCCATTGTGCGCGCCGTACAAATGTCGCCATCCTAAGTTTTTTGGAACACGCAGAAAGGAGAGCGGCATGGCAACTAAAAACGGCACAACCAACGAAACCCAAATTCGAGAACTCATCGAGGAGCGGATCAGGGCAATCGACGAGAAGGACCTCGACAGGCTGATGTCCCGTCAAGCCGCGGACGTCTTGACGTTTGACGTCCTCGAGCCGCTGCAGTACACCGGATCGGGCACAATCAGACAACGCGCCGAAAAGTGGCTCTCTTCGTATCAGAGTCGCATCGGCTACGAGGTTCGCAACTTGGACATCACGGCGGGCGATGATGTTGCCTTCTGCCATTATCTATACCACGTCAGCGGAACGCTGCTAGACGGGGGCAAAGTCGACATGTGGGTGCGGGCGACGCTTGGCCTGCAGAAGGACGCTGGCAAGTGGACGATCGTCCATGAGCACCAGTCTGTGCCTTTTGACGCGCAGACGGGCAAAGCGTCGCTCGATCTCAAGCCATAACAGGGCGATCTATCTCGGCGCGCCTGGGCGCAGCCATCAGTCGTGCTCGACAGTCGGAATGTTGCTAGGGGGCCTCAATGCCGCGCCCGTGGCAACGCCCGCGACAATTCCGGTGATGACCATGGCCCCGATTGCAGTGAGCCAGTCAGCCACTGCCGCGCCCAGGCCCATGGCCACCATCCACCCTAGACCATTCGCAACAACCCACCAGACCGTCAAGCTGCGCGGCCGGCGCAGGGCTAACCACTGGAAACTGCCCAGCAACAGCCCAAACACAGCGCCGGTCGCACCTGCGGTTAGCGCTGCGCGTGCTGGAACCATCCGTGCTGCCGTTTCTCTGTCCGTCGGCAGCAAGGTTGTCATTGCCAATGCATCGGATAGCGCCGTACCCAATGCCAGGCCGAGCAAGCCGCCTGCGAGGCTTGCCAGTACCCATCGGGCGCCAACTGCGTGTCCATTGCGGCGCAAAACCAGCCATTGGGCGCCACCGACGGCGGCGCCCAGCACTGCGCCGCCGACCGCCGCAGCCAACCAGGCGGGCTGTGCCGTATACGCAAGCTGAATGGCCAAAGGCAGAATGGCGAGCGTGCCGACAACATAGCCAATCAGCGTCGCCAGCGTCCCTTCCAACCAGAGCATCCCTTGCCTGTCTTGTCGCATGCAATTACCTCCGCAAACCGTGGCAGCAATGATTACGGCTGCTCGACTTTGCCCTGACTTGTGCGGCCAGGGCGCAGTCGGTGGCCGTCGCAGCAGCCTGGGCGAGATTTATGGCGGAGAAAGGACTACCAAAATGCTGAACAGGGGGACGAGGATCGTTGGATGGCGGGCACAGTATACCAGGATTTTCTTTCTGCGGCGACCAATTTTGTTTTGAGAGCAGGGCTTCGCAAAAGTTGCGCCTGCCCCGTTCAGTGCGCACGCCGACGTGCGCAGGCGGCGTCCCCCGACGCCCGCCATGGCTGCGGAACCACTTGTCGCAGCCGCTCGACTGTGTTTACGTCGTCACCAAGGCTGCCTAGAACCAAAAAAATCCGCACGCCGCGTGCGGACTGAACAATCGGCGCGACTGTTCCGAAGTCCTGCATTGAGAATACCAACAAAGGGCCCGAAACGAGCTGTTTGCATAATGGGCGTGGTTCCGTATAATGAGTGCCTCACGCGATAAAAGGCTGATTTTCAGGCGTCAACCGGGGGTGCCCTCACTTCGGGGGTGCATACTTTTGCTGAATTTAATGATACTGCCAGAGGGAGCTAGCGATGTCTGCCAAGTTATTTCCTGTACGTATCGTACCCCTGCTTATGGTGTTGGTGATGACGGCGTGTTCGGCTGTAATGCCGGCCGGCGCGCCGGCGGGAGCTACGGGGGATCAAGCGGCCGGCGGCAACCGAGAGATTAGTATTCTGTCCTGGAACATCACGCCGGAGTTGGACAAGGTGCTTGAGGACCAGGCCACTAAGTTCGAGGAGCTAAATCCGGGCACGTCAGTCAACGTCACGCTGGTTCCGTTTGACCAGTTCAACACCAAACTGTCGCTCATGGTTGCGAGCGGCGCGCCGCCGGACCTGTCGGCAATGCCCGGGGACATCATGGCTTATGCCAAAGACGGTCTTGTCCTCCCCCTCGACGATTACATTGCCGGCGATCCCGTTCTGAGCGACCCTGAGAAGAGCCGGGTAGATGCCTATGACCTCGTGCGCTTCGATGGGGAACATGTCGCGGTTTCACAGTATGGCCCTCTCTGTGGCATGCAGCTCTACTACAACCAGGACCTTTTTGACGCTGCCGGCGTCGACTACCCCAATGAGAACTGGACGTGGGACGACTTTGTCGCTGCCGCGCAGAAGCTGACGATCACCGACGGGGATCAGACCACGCAATGGGGTGCGGACCTGGGGTACCTCATGGGTTGGGACGGCGGCTGGGACGTATTGGCCTGGAGCAACGGCGCAGAAATCCTGGACACGAACTTCCAACCAGACAACATTCATCTGGAAGATCCGAAGGTCGTTGCCGCTCTGCAGTGGATGCAGGATCTGGTCTACACGCACAAGGTGGCACCGGCGCCAGGCCAACAGCAAGCACTGAACGATGCGGGCGGCCCGCTTCTCTCCGGCAAGGTGGCTATGGTCGTCGATGGCTGCTGGATGCTGTCGGCCTACAAGGGCGGCAACTTCAAGCTCGGTATGTCGGACATCCCGCAAGGGTCAGCCGGACGGGCCAATACGATGTGGTATGCGGCCCAGCTGGTGCTCTATGAGAAGTCACAGAACAAGGACCTGGCGTGGGAATTCGCCCGCTGGTTGGCGGTGGACAAGACAGCCAACGAAATGACGGCGGCTGCCGGCCAGAACTGCGGCGCACCGATCGTGCGCGAGTTTGACGAACTCTACTCCACTGCGTGGAAAGATGTGCCAGGTGGCGAGGCATGCGTGACCTCGCTCGACAATGCGCACTACGGGGCAATCTACGCCACGAACTGGTCCGAGATCTGGGATACCGTTATTGCCCCGGAGTGGGACAAGTTCAACCAAGGATCGATCACGGCCCAGCAGTTTGTTGACACAGTTGACCCCAAGGTTGACGAGATGTTGAAGGCACAGGACTGACCCCTTATTCGCTCAGACGGGGCTCAGTGGACGGCCGAATGGCGTCCGGTGAGCCCCACTGCTCAGAAAGAAGCGCAGAACCCATGCGAGGCTTGTCTTTCTTTCCTGCGGCGCTCACGTTGCGCAAACGTGAGGCTGTTGCCGGCTATCTCTTCATCGGCCCTGCCTTGTTGGGATTTATCTTCTTTATCGCCGGTCCCCTTTTGGTCTCATTTGCCTTGAGCTTCACGGAATACCGGTTGATGCGCCCACCGCGCTGGATCGGACTGGACAACTACCGGCAGATGTTCGCCGACGAGTTGGTGGTGCAAGCGTTTAAGGTGACCATGTTGTACGCGCTGGCGGCCCTGCCCCTGCAATTGACGCTATCGCTGGGGCTTGCCCTGCTCTTGAACATGAAGCTGAAGGGCATCGCTTTCTGGCGCACGATCTTCTATCTTCCGGCCGTGATCTCTGGCGTGGCGATCGCGGTGCTGTGGTCTTGGATTCTGAACCCTGAGTTTGGACTGCTCAATTCGGCGCTGCGCTTTGTCGGGATTCATGGCCCAAACTGGCTGGGCGACACGCGCACCGCGCTGCCGTCACTGGTAATGATCAGCCTGTGGACGATCGGCGGGAGCACCCTGATTTACCTGGCGGGCCTGCAGGGGATACCCACCGAGCTGTATGAAGCCGCCGAGATCGACGGCGCCAATACGGCGTCGACGTTATTGCGCATTACGCTGCCCCTGCTCAGCCCCGTCATTTTCTTTAACCTGGTGATTGGGTTGATCGGCGTCTTTCAGTTCTTTACCGAGCCCTTCATCATGACGCAAGGGGGGCCGGAGCACAGCACCCTGACGTTTATGCTGCATCTATATCGTAACGGCTTTAATTACTTCAAGATGGGCTATGCGTCGGCGTTGGCCTGGGTGCTATTCCTGTTCGTATTGGCCTTGACGCTGCTCGTCTTTCGGTCTACTCCCTTTTGGGTGCACTATGACGCCCAGCGTGAGAACATGCGCTAGTCGTGCTGCAGCGTGAGGAAATGCCGGTATGAGACTGCGCCGCGACACTCTTCGTTTTGCGTTGGCCTACGGCGTGATAATTGTCGGGGCGATCATTATCTGCTTTCCCTTTTATTGGCAGGTGTCCACGTCGCTCAAGGCGCCCGCGGATCTGTTCCGTTGGCCCCCGCTGTGGATACCCTTCCCTCTGCATTTTGAGAACTACTCGGAAGTAGCAGGCGTGGTGCCGCTTGGCCTTTATGCGGCAAACTCGCTGATCATCGTGATCCTCGCCATCTTGGGAACGCTGATCTCGTGTTCATTGGCTGCCTACGGCTTTGCCAGACTGCGCTTCCCCGGGCGAGAGATCATCTTTCTGATCCTCGTGTCGCCCATGATCCTGCCCTGGGCCGTGACGATGCTGCCGCAGTTTGTCATGTTCCAGCGGCTTGGCTGGTACAACAGCTATCTGCCGCTGATCGTCCCGACATTTTTTGGCGACGCATTTTTTATTTTCTTGCTGCGCCAGTTCTTTATGACCATCCCACTGGAACTCGAGGACGCGGCGCGTATGGACGGGGCAGGGTTCTTTGGCACGTACTGGCGCATTATCCTGCCCATGGCCGGGCCGGTGCTGGCAGCCACGGCGATATTCCGATTCATGTGGACGTGGAACGATTTCTTTGGCCCGCTGATTTACGTAAGCGATCAGCGGCTCTTTACGCTGCCACTCGGCCTGGCCTTTTTTCAAGGCAGCCCGCGCTCCACGGTGCAAATTCATCTCCTCATGGCGATGGCCGTCATCATCACCTTACCCTGTGTTCTCGTCTATTTTATTGCCCAGCGATGGTTCATCCAGGGGATCGTTTTTACCGGCGTGAAAGGCTAGGGAACCTTGATTCATCCGTTCGACCTTCAGGCGCGCGCCGAAATTGCCGCGCAGTCTCTCACGGCACTTGTCGACGCGCAGCGCAAGGGCCTGATGTACTTTCTGGCCGACTGGCAGAGCCAGCCGCCGCGGGCCGATCACTGCCTGTGGGATTATGGCGATGGCAGCGGGCGCCACATAGACGCATTGACGCTGCTCAGGAGCATGGTCCGGCCCGGTTCTCCCGCCGCCAGGCCGGACCAGGGCGAAGAGCAGATTCTCGCCTGGATGATGGCCCTGATTGGGGATGATGGGCTTACCTGGCTTGGCGACGAACCCTTCGCATCGGCCTGGGGCCAAAAAATGCTCATCTACGGCGAGCAGACGCCCGACGTCCTGGCGGAGATCAGCTGGGCGCAGCGGGGAACGTTGCTCGGGCTGACGAGCCGTTTCCTTGCAACCCACGACGAACGGTACCGGTCGGCCGCCGCGAAGATGATTGACGGGCTGCTGCGCATTGCCCTCCGGCACGCAGACGGCCTGTATTTCCCAGAAGGTTACTATCGTGCCAGCGGGTGGAAGACAGCCACAACGAGGCTGGCGGGCGGTATTGAGGAATACAACGCCGCAGTCCTCTGGCCGGCTGTGCGCTTCTACGCGCTGAGCGGTTATGAACCTGCCCTGGAACTGGCGGAGGGACTCACAAGCTTTGCGCTGCGCCACACAGAGGGCTACGACCCGACCGGCGCAATTGCCGAGGTCAGGGCTGAGCTGCAAGACCATTTTCACACCCGCTCCAACTTTATGCTGGGCGTGCTCAAGCTGGGCCTGACGACGGGCCGGCCTGAGTTGGTGGCCTGGGCGCGCCAGGGGTATGACCACGCCAAGCTTGTCGGTACACCGTTTGGCTGGTTTCCCGAGGGGATCCGCCACCGGCATGGGGAAGTATGCTGCATGACCGACATGTTCGAACTTGCCCTCCTGCTTGGCCGGCATGTTGACCCAATATACTATGGCGATGCTGAACGCTTTGGGCGCAATCATCTGCTGGAAAGCCAGTTTTTGTCCTTGAAGACGCTGCAGAGCGCGGTGGACAGCCTGCCCCATCCTGAGCGCAAGCTCCCGCATGACGGCAGGTATTCGACGACGACCGGGGTGGTCGCCAGTCAGGTTGGCGGATTTGCTTCACGGTCGACCCTCAACGATGCCTTCCATACGGATGCGTTGGCGCTCATGCAGTGCTGCAATGCGGCGGGCGGCCGCGGCATCTATGATCTTTGGCGCTATGCGGTGGAGACTCGCCAACCCGGATCGATCTGCGCCGCCTGACCATTTCGTGCATTTACGGTTTAGCGTTGCGACGGCCGCCGTGCGTGTGACGAGTTACGAACCCCACAATGGGCGGCTTGACATAATAGTCGGCGGGGCGTGCCATGTCGCCGTACGCCTTCCTGAAGGCGAGGATCATGGATTTATCACGGTAGTAGGAGCCGGTGATGGGCAGCCAAGCTGAGGCGAAATTGGTCATGGCGGACAAAGGCTATGTACGGATTCCTGTCACGGGTGCGTGCACCGTGCGTGTCGACTATCGGCTGCGAGATTGGTCGGCTGAATACACGGTGGGGAAGCCGGGGCAGAGCATTACGTGCGCGGGGACATGGCGGGGCGAGACGTTGCTGCGCGTCGATCCCCCCGGCCCTTTTCTTCCCCTGTACAGGCGAACGCTGGAACTTGCACCGGTCGAGCCAGTTCTCGGCGCAGGCGTTCCGATTGATTCCATTTAGCGGCCGTTGCGCTGGAACGGCCTCAGCAGAAAAGGCAGGCTCACGAGAATGGGTCATCCACTTACGTACCGTGCCGACGAATGGCTCCAGAACGCAGCGTCCTTGGCGCTATCGTGTCTCGTCGCGCGGCTCGACCTCGGGCTGGGCGCCCGACCCTACTTCTGGATCGACATCCGAGAAAGCCCGCCACAGGCCCACCACTCTTATTGGGACAGCACAGATATTGCGGGGCGCTTTGTCGACGGCTTCGTCCTAGGGCGGATGGTAACGCAGCGTGACGATTACCAGCACGCCGAAGAGCAGCTGCGTGCCCACTTCTTCGAGCAGCAGGGCGCCCCTGACGGCCTGTTCTGGAACTGGGAGGACGCCCAACTCTCCAATTCAGAGGTGAGCAAATATGCGCCAGATGCGGGTGCCCTGACCACACAGCGCCATGTCGACATGTTCTGCCAGCGCTCGCCGCTGTTGGCGATGACCAGCATGCTGGCACTGGGCGACGAAGCTGTCCGGCCGCGCATCGAGCAGATCATCGCCGGCCTGCGCAGTATTGCGCTCAAAGATGGGGCAGAGTGGAAGTTCCCGACCTATCGGTGGGCGCCGGTCATCCGCCCGGCGTGGGTCCAGGGTGAATCCGTGCCCGAACGCTGGCTGGGCTACCGCTACGCCTTGATGACGGGGCTGGCACGCTATGTGCAGCTGACCGGCGATCCGGCGGCAAGCGACCTGGGCATGGGTCTGGCCAAGCACTACATGCGCAGTGGTGACGTTCCCACCGATGGGCACTATGCAGCCAACACCCACTCCGGCGGGGTGCTCCCGGTCGCCGTGGGTGTGGCGCGGCTGGGAATTTGGGCGGGTGATGCGGACATGGTCAAGTGGAGCCGGCGTGTGCTCGACTGGACACTGCAGAACACGCCAGAATTCGGCTTTCTGCTGGACGGCCTGGGTCTGGACGGCTTTTTCTCGACTACATGCGAGACCTGCGGATTGGCAGACCTGGTTCACCTGGCGCTGCTTCTGACCGAGGCGCAAGTGGGAGACTATTGGGACACGATCGAGCGCGTTGCGCGCAACCAATTGCTGGAGAATCAACTCCGGGATGCGGGGCGGCTGCGGAGCCTCTTTCGGGGGATTGACGAGTCTGTGCTCGCCATGATGCACGGGGGCTTTGAGTGTGCCGCGTTCCCGAACAGCTTGCTCAACTACACGGGGGTAGAGGGGTGCTGCATCGGCGGGGGCATGCGAGCACTCTACCTGGCGTGGCGCGCGAGCGTGACGGAAACGGCAAGCCAGTCATCCGTAAACATGGGCTTCTCGCGGTCGACCCCGTTCATCCAGGTGATTGGCCACGAGCCCTGGCGCGGGCGCATCGACGTCCGTGTGCTGCCTGCGTCGTCCGCACGCCGCATCCGGGTGCGTCTCCCCGGCGGCGTAGGCCCACGCCAGGCGACGCTGCAGGTCGACGGGCGGGAGGTTGAAGCGACCTGGGAAGGCCGCTACGCAGTACTGGAGGGAATCAATGCGGGACAGATCATAACGCTGGTCTATCCCATGGCCGACTTCGAGCGCAACTATCAAATCGTGGGCGGTAGTTTTGTGGGCAGCTGGCGCGGCAATACCATGCTGGAGATCACGCCCCATGCTGATGGCTACGCAACCTATGATCGGCGCAGCCTGCTCCACCAGGTGCCACTGGCCCTAGAGGCGCTGCCATGGTCAGACACACCCGGCCCACACGTTCCACAACTCTGGTAGAGAGGCTTTTCCGTGACTGATTCTGTGACTGATTCCGTGACCGGTTCTCTAGATATCGCACCCTTCGCCCGCGTCTGCTACTGGCAGGGAGAATCCAAACACAGCTTGACAGTCCATGATATCGCGGCCGATGCACACGGCGGTTGGTCATTCGTGCCGTTCGAGGACGAGGATGCCTGGCAGCTCGGTCTTGAATGGGCGGAGCCGCGTGACGTGCGCGGTCTCGAACTCGTCTTTGCATCATCAGTGCCTGCCGGCTTGAAGGTGCAATACTGGCGGCAGAATTGGCCGACCCCGGCGCCCGAGCGAAGAGCCGGTGCGCTGCGCGGCTGGATCGGGCGCGACGACGCCTTTCACGGCCAATGGACGACGGCACGCGGAGAGTACGCTGCCGATGCCACTCGCGCCCAAGTACACTTTGATCCCCTGGATCTCGCCGAACTGGGCGGCCAAGCGGCGCTCCAGCTTGAGGAGGCGGAACACCACCTGGCGCAGTTCCGGCGCACACTCAAGCTGCGTTGCGTGGGCAAGAGCGATCGCGCGCCACGTCTGCGGTCCATCCGTGTCCTTGGCACCGCACAGCGCGCCGAACAAACAGTGGAGGTGCACGACCTGCAGGGTGGGAGCAGTGCGCAATGGCCAGTGCAGGTCACAAATGGCGCGCTGCTGCGGCGGGAGCCGTTGGACGGGGGCGTGTGTTTGACCATTGCCTGGGCCCGCGGAGCGACGACCAACGGCGATGAGACCCTGATTTCGATGGCCGCGCCGGCAGGCGAATTCACGTTTCGGATGCGCGACGTAGCGCGTGAGCCAATATTTATCCGTGACTATGGGATCTTTATCCGCACCGCTGGCCAGGTTGATGCGGAGACCTATCTAAACAGCTTGAGTGGGCGACCTGCGAACCTCTACCAGCGAGTGGCCGTAGAGCCCGAACAGACGCTTGCGCGCGCCTGCGCTGAAATCCCGCGCCTCGACGTGACCAAACAGGCGCCCTTTGGACGTTATGTCGTACTTGGCACTGACGGCGGGCGCCAAGAATGGGCGCTCCGCTATAACGGCGAGCTGTTCGGCGACAAGCGCGAACTCAAGCTCATGGGGCGCGATGCCGCACGCCTCAGGTGGCCGGGCCATCAACTGCGCTTTCGATTTGGCAGCGGTGATCCGCCAGACTTCCGCGAACGAAGTGGGGCAACGCAGCAGAGCCGTCTTGAGGGCTGGCTGCCGGTGTTTGAGAGCTCGTGGCTGGATCGCGAGATTGAATACCGCCAACTGGCCTTTGCTGCTCCCATCGCCGGCGCAATGAAGCCCGCAGAAGAGATTTTGGGCACAGAGAACGTAGCGGCGTTTCTGCGCTTCACCATGCGCAATACGGCACGTGAGCGACGCCGTGTCCAGCTGTGGACGGTCGTCGCACTCCAGGAGGATTTGGAGCTGCGCGACGGGCTGCTTTGGGCGCGGGGCCGCGTGGTTCCGGACGCGCCGGTCCAGCGCCAGTGGCGCGTAGACAACTACCCCGAGCCCTATCTCCGGCTGGCGCTGTCGGCTCCCGATGGGGGAACATGCGAGACAATTCCCTTTGACGATGCGTCGGGCGCCGCGGCAGTGCGCACTGCGCTCTACTATGGCGTCGACCTCGACGGCGGCGCGAGCGTGTGCCTTGACTTTGTGCTGCCGTGTGCGTCGTTTTCGCCGGCAGCTGACATCCAGGCCCTACAGCAGGCCTCTTTCGACGAGAGGCTGCAAGAGACCGTTCGCTATTGGAAGAGCTACGTGCAGGACAAGGGGAAACTCATCCTGCCCGACATGATTCTCGCCGACTTCCATAAGGCGGCACAAGTGCATGTGGCGATTGCGGCCGACAAGGATCCGAAGAGCGGGTTGTTCGTGGTGCCGGCAGCGGCCTGGCGCTACGGCGCGTGCGGCAACGAAGCCTGCTGGCAGATTTCCATGTTGGATCAGGCGGGACATCACAGCCGGGCAGCGGCTTACCTCGAGACATTCCTGGCAACGCAGGGCGTGATCGGACCCGACGGCAACTTTGGCAGCAAGGAGGGCGCCTTCCAGGGCCTGGATATGGACGACGGGGTCCCGGTCAGTGGGCATTTTGGGTACAACCTGGACCACGGCTTTGTCATGGAGTGCATGGCGAACCACTATCGCCTCAGCCGGGATGTACAGTGGCTAAAGAGGGTGGCGGGCAAGCTGGTGGCTGCGTGCGATTTCGTGACGCGCGAGCGAGAGAGGACCAAAGTTTTGGCCGTGGACGGGCAACACGTACTCGAGTGGGGCCTGCTGCCGCCCGGACATCTGGAGGACAATCCGGAATGGCGGCACTGGTTTGCCGTGAATGCGCACGCCTACGGGGGCCTGCAGGCAATTTCCACTGTACTTGCCGCAATTGGCCACCCGGAGGCTGCGCGTTTGGCCGGCGACGCCGCAGCGTATCGGGAGGATATTCGCAAAGCCGCGCGACGCTGCCAGGCCCTCGCACCCGTGGAGCGGCTGCGCGACGGGACGAGCGTTCCACGCATCCCAACGCACACGGGCATCCGGGGCAGGGAGTTGGGTTGGATCCGGGAAACTGCCTATGGGGCCCTGCATCTGCTCGAAGCGGGCGTTTTCGAACCGTGCGAGCCGGAGATGACTTGGCTGCTACAGGACCTGGAAGACAACCTCTTTGGGAGCCGGGAATGGGGCCGTCCCGTCGACGTGGCCAAGGATTGGTTCAGCCAGGGCGGCATCACGATCCAGGCCAACCTGATGGAACTCGCAATTGACTACCTGCGACGGGGAGAGGCAAAGCATGCCATCCGGGCGCTGTTCAACAACTTTGGCGCGAGCCTGTATGAAGACGTGCGCGTGTTTACCGAACACCCGGTGGTGGAACTGGGGCATGGCATTGGCCCATTCTACAAATCGTCCGACGAGTCGAAGTCGCTGACGTGGCTGCGCCACCATCTTTTGCACGAGGACGGCGCCTGTCTGCACCTTGCCAAGGGCGCGCCAGAAGGATGGTACGCTGCCGGCCAGGAGTTCGGGGTAGACGCCATGGCCACTTACTTTGGGCCTGTCTCGTTTCGTGTCAGCAATGCGGAGTCCCACGCAGAAGCCCGTATTGCGTTCTCTTCGTCGGCCATGCCCGCCGAGTTGGTATTGTCTCTGCGGCGCGCAGGAATGGCAATCGGCGACGTCAAGGTCGCGGGCGCCGATTTGAAGTCAATCGACAGTGCCGCTGGCGACCTATATCTGCACAACCTGACACCTGGCATCAAAGTTGGCGTCGCTTTGCGACCGGTTTGATCCTGCTTCTGTGACGCTTAAAACATTTCTTGCTGCGGGCTGGTCTAGGCGCAGCCGGCGCCATGATCCGTGTCCGTGTGGCAGCGCCGTGAGTGGCTACCTGCCTGCCCTTGAACTGGCAGGACTTGTTGCGCG
>CAWIVN010000016.1:0-94902 GCA_963839515.1 uncultured Chloroflexia bacterium | reverse complement strand
GGCGTGCCTGCCGGGAGTACGGCATGAGTGAACGGCGGTGGACTTGGGCAGTGGCACTGTTGAAGATGGCCCGCATCCTGGACGCAGACGCCGCCAGTGTTGACGACTTCCAGACAGAGGACCTACACGGCACGTTGCGCCAGTTGGAGACGACGATTGCGGCCTGTGAACGTGACGGCCTGGACCGTCTGAAACTGCGCCTGCCCCGCAGTAGGATGTACACACCGAAGGGGCGTAGACAGTGACAGGTACGGTGTCAATCGTGGTGACAGTTGTGGTGCCAAAACACGACCAAAACGTCACCACCCACTGGAGAAAGTGACGTCGGGGCAGTGGTGCGACGGAGGGTACTACCAGAGAGGAGGACAATAATTCGGTAAACATAACACAGTAGATATTGTGCGGACTTGCGGTGTGTGGTACAATATGGGCAATCGACCAACAATGGTCTGACGAATCTTGAGGGGGCAACCCCACCGGACGGTCAGGACCTACTAAGGCGACTGCCTACACCGTGAGTCAAGTCACAGTGGCAGACGCATAGTAGGGCCGACCGCCCTTTTTATATTGGCCTATCAGGAGTATGGCAATGCAAAGACAGAGACACGACAAGTGGGTTCGGGCAAGAGTGAAGGATTTGCACCTTGCACGGGTAGAAGAACTAGAACGGGCGACCGGCCTAAACAGATCGCAACTCATGCGAGTACTGATTAAGAACGCAGAGGTGCGGGAGTCAGGACTGCCGGTGACGGTAGTGGAAGAAAAGGTAGAGGGCGGGCCGAAAGTTTCTAAGGCGACCGGCACCACCCTCTAGGGACCCATTCGTTTGTTGTCCTCCCTGTGCGGACACACGGGAGGACCCTAAAGGACTCGTTTAATGTTACCACAAAACCAATGTACTAGCAATGGGTGTACACCCTCCGGCCGGCGTATACATCCTTCCACCGGCGACACGTTCGGCGTTCCTTCCACGCCATCGCACATCCCTGCCTTTCATTATACCACTTACGCGAGGTGCGGTGATGAACGGCACTCCTTTACAGACGTTGCCGGTAATCGACAACTTGGTCTCCGTCACGGTGTTGCCTGTCAAGGCAACACACGGCAAATCCATGCCCGGCAAGGCCGAACAGGATGAGGCACCGAAGAAGGCAGAGGAACGCAACGAACCGACCATATCGCAGACAATCAAGGCCGACCTGCATCGTTGGGATTATCGCCTGTGGATGAACGATATGGATGACAGTATATGGAACGGCGACAAGAAGATGACCGATCCCGACTTCGCCGTCCTGCGCACACGGGCACGCGACGACGATTACGGCCAACGACGCCTCATGTCTGCACTTGGCGATGCCGCCGTGACCGTCGCCGCGGGCAACCGTCGCCACCCGGTCAGAGAGTACCTGAACGGCCTGGAGTGGGACGGACAGGACCACATCGGCAAGTTGTCCACCTACTTCAAGGTTAACCATCCACCCATCGTGTACGGCGACGGGACGCAACGGGACGTACTGGATGCCTTCTTGCGCCGTTGGTTAGTCGGGGCAGTTGCCAAAATCTTCGGAGACCCCGCCGCGGCCCGTTCCAACTTCATGATTGTGTTGGCCGGTGGACAGGACATAGGCAAAAGTCATTTCTCGGAATGGTTGTGCCCAGTCTCTAAAGACTACTACCTGGAGAAGTCAATCAATCCAGACAGTAAGGATGTGTCCCTGATGCGCACCAACAAGGTTGTATGGGAGGTTGGCGAGTTGGGGGCAACCACACGCAAGGCCGACGTGGAGGCACTAAAGGCGTTCATCACAACGACCGTTGTAACCGAACGCAAGGCATATGGTCACGTCGAGACGGAGAAACCGGCAATCGCCAGTTACATCGGCACCGTCAATCCTGACGGTAGTGGATTCCTTTCCGACTCGACTGGCAACCGGCGTTTTGCGGTTGTCGAGGTCGAGGACATTAACCATGCCTATGCAACAGAAGTGGACATTGACCAAGTGTGGGCGCAGGCCATGGCAATGTGGCGGACAGACCCGAAGGCATACCGCATGAACAGGGAGGAACGGGCAGTCGGCGCAAGTAATGCAGAGAAACACATGTCGCCCGACGTGTACGGCGACATGATTGCCAGTGTGTTTGACTTCGACCCCGACCGTCCAGACTGGCGCGTATCGGCAACGCAGGTGTTGCACATCCTGCGCACCTTTGCCGGCCTTAGTCATGGCAGTGAGATTGCGCAAGGCCGGGAAGTGTCGAAGTCCCTCAAGACGCACTGGGGCATCGAGGGCAAACGCAGTGGCGGGGGCACACTGTACGTCGGCATGAAACCCAAGGACCGTATCTTGCGAGACCTGGACGTGGGGATGCAGGGCAATTTCTGACGCCGAGGCAGTGCAGATGGCAGTCCTATCATCTGCACTCATCTGCACTAATTAGTGCAGATGATAGGGCCTGGCCTGGAGTTCTGACGACTGCGGCAGTGCAGATGAGTGCAGATGAGTGCAGATGAGTGCAGATGCAACGACCCATCTACACTGCCAGATTAGACGGATTCTCCAGAGGTAGTGGCAGGTAAATCGTACTGTAGTGCAGATGAGTGCAGATAATTTGGTAGGAAAAAAGGTATGTGTCTAGAGGGTAGGAAAGTACCCCAAACGGCCTGAAACACGCGGTCACAACACACACTATGTTTTTGGCCGAATTATCTGCACTCATCTGCACTGCAACGATTTCTGGACAGTAAGAGTTACGAGATGAAGACCGGAGGCGACTACACCATGAACGCGCCAACCAGACTACGAGTCACACAAGGCCAGATTCAGTCTGCCAAGGAAGTGGACATACTGGACCTGACAGAACAACATACACAACTGCGGAAGATAAGTGCCAACGAGTACGAAGGCCCCTGCCCCAAGTGTGGCGGTGACGATAGATTCCATGTTCACCGTGGTAAGGGATGGTTCTTCTGCCGGAAGTGCCATCTTGAGAAAGGGGACGCAATCGAATTCGTGCAGTGGATGCGGGCCATGCCTTTTCCTGAGGCAGTGGAACAACTGACTGGCCTACTGCCTGCACTGCCTGTGGCGCACCGCCAACCGGCGCAACGACCGGCGCAACGACAACCGACTGTCTCACCGGAGGACTTCGGGGCACGGTGCAGGACCAAACTAAGTGCGGCCCAAGACGCACTGCACAACGGCGCAGTGGCCCAACCTGGACGCGATTACCTGCATGGCCGTGGCCTGGGACCGGACGTGTGGCGCACATTCCGCCTGGGTTATGCGCCAACGGTGAAAGTGCCGGACAGTGACGAGTACGCACCGGCGATTGCCATGCCGTGGCATGACATGGACGGCGCCCTGGTCGCAGTCCGGTACCGATTCATTGAGGCACACGGCGCACAGAAGATTACATCTGAACGAGGCAGTACAACGTCTGGCCGGTTGTTCGGATGGCACGCCATGCCACTGGGTTACAACTTGCCCATACCGGACGGATACACACCTATCGAGAGACACTGTTGGTTGTTGGTTGTCGAGGGCGAGATAAACGCAATGTCGGCGGCGACGGCGGCAAAGGGTACTCGCCTGGATGTACTGTCCATCGGTTCGGAGAGTAGTCACCTGCCGGACACGTTCATCCAGTTCGCCCAACGGTACGGGCGGGTTCTGGTGTGGGCCGATAAGTCAACCGTGGCCGGGCAACTCACTGACCAGTTGCCGAACTCGCGCGCCGTCTACTCTCTGAACGGCCAAGACGCCAACGACCTGCACCGGCAGGGACTACTAGGCGGATACTTGGCAGGGGTGCGGGAGGCGGTCGCGCAGAGTGATGACGAGTTGGAACGGTTGTACTATGCCCTGTGGGATGCGGCCTACTACGACGGACTGGACGCAACCACTGCGGCGGTCTGCAACCGACTGGGCGCAAGGGTTGGCCGCACCACTTCCCTTGTCGAGACGACGACCGGACTGTGGGTGCCGGAGATTGCACAGTGTGCAGTCTGATTGGTGACGCGTGGGTCGCCTGTCCGCCGACAGAACGAGAGTGGCGGCGCAGGCGCGAGACTTGAACCCACACGACGTTGCGCATACTCTTACCGTATACCCCCCCTTTGTTTGCCATAACATGGACGGCGATACACCACTTATTGTCACTTTTACACTATCTACATGCACCACACGACACACGCCGCAGGCACCACCGGCCACTACCGGCAACCGTCTGCCGTCGCCGTCGAACCCGGCCTGTTTGTCCAAAAAATTTCACCCGGCCTAGGGTTGTGTGGTGTGGTGGCAATGAGGTGGAGTAGGTGGTGTGGTGTTTAGTGACGTGATGCGTTGTCATCTGTTGCACTGTGCATCCCACCTACCACCACCCACACGCCACATACATAACCATCACCACCACAATTCACGCCGGACCCACCACACCCACCACACCACGCCGACCACCACGTCACCGGCACCGGCCACGATGTACCGCACTGCGCCCAGTACACCGCCCAGTACACTGGCAGGCAACGGCACCCCGCCCCGGCCACGCCACACTAACGCGGCGACGACTGCGCCACTGTAACGACCTGTGCGCCACTGCACTGCCCAACCAACACGGCAGGCGACCACACCGACAAGACGCGCCTGCCATGACACTGAGACGGCCTACACGCGCGACGACCCGCGCACAAGTGGTCTACTCCACTTCGCACATGCACCGCGATTTGTACGCCCCGTACATTGTCATGGCGAGGCAGTGACAATTACCGCACGCCAACCACACCGACACGACCACAATCGGCGCAATTTGGGGGTTGAAATCTGGTTGTTCTTGTGGTAGAATTGACTTTACTAAATGATTCTTTTGTAAACCCAAGGAGGGGGATATGAGAGATGAAGGCAAACCGAGAGACATCGAGGCGGAGATTGCCGAATGGTTGCAACGACAGGACCCGGGGGATGCGTGACGCCCCAGTGGATGCGGGAGAATCCAGAGAAGTGGGCAATTATGCACGTACCATCATTGCCGCATCCCATCTTGGCGTACTGTGAGACACGACCAATCAGACGTTGCGATGCGCGAATTGTTGTATCTCACTGTCACCGGGTACCTCGAGCCGCCAGGTTAGAGACGAGTGTACAATGTGGGTAATGAGAAAGTGAAGAAGGAAGTAAAGGATGAACACGGCACTGGCCGCAAACGAAAACCGGCACTGGTCCCAAACAGGACCATGACCCCTACGACTTCTCCATTTGACATCGGTCTACTGGCGGGCGTGAAGTCGCCCAACACGATAGAACAGTACAAGTTCCACTGGCAGACCTACACCCACTTTGCAGGAACGTGGGCCGAGGCCGTGCAACCGGCAACCCTGGCACGTTGGCGGCAACACCTGTTGTCGGTGGGGTACACCGGCAAGGACGGCGCAATGCACCCCTACACCGTCAACGCAATCAACCTGCGACTGGCCGCAATCCGTTCTGTGATGCAGGAGGCGGCGCAACAGGGTTATCTCCCCCATGAGGCGGCGGACGCGTTCAAGGCCGTGAAGGGACTAAGACAGTCTGCCAACAAGGACCGTCGCCGTGCCCATGCCCGCACCCCCATCACACCGGAGGACATGGACGCAATCTGCAACGCACCCGATACGACGACGGCGGCAGGCATGATGCACCGGGCCTGTACTCTACACTGCGCGGCACTGGCGGGCGCATCTCTGACGTAGTGACTTTGACTACTGGGCAGATGCAGGAGTACGAGAGTAGGTCCGACAAACGCCGTGGTTGGGTTGTCTATATGTTGGGCAAGAACGAGAGTGAACCGACGCCGGTCGAAATCAGTAGGCAGGCGAAGGACGCGATTGACGCATGGTTGGCCGTGCGCCGTGAACGGTTTGGCATCGACGTGCCCGACGTGTTCACCGGTTTTACTGGCCGTGGCGACCGGCACCCGACCGACCACCACATCACCCGGCAGGCCGCATGGCAACTGGTCATTCACTATGCAGGCAAGGTGGGTTTGGCGAACATCAAACCGCATGACTTCCGCCGTTACGTTGGCACCCAGTTGGCGGCGACCGACATTCGACTGGCACAGAAACAACTGCGCCACAAACGCATCGAGACGACCGCACAACATTACGTCCTGGACGACGTGCGCCTGGGACACATGGACAATCTGTAACAGTCGGAGGCCACTGTGAAGAATCGTCACGACATCATGAGGGCAATTAACGAGATACTTGAGAGGCGAGACGAGGCAGACCTGCACCGACTCACTGCCTTGTGTTGGGTACTTGACCCTGACGTGGACTGGACGACTGCCCAGGAAAGGGCGCAATTACTCCTAGGCGAATGGACCGTACCAGTGGGCGAAGGGCAGACAATGCACCCTGACGAAGAAGTTGCGGGAGGTGACACATTGGATTACGATTCGCCTTACCAACAACCATCCACCCCTACCCCAACGGAGTCCGACCCTTGAAGAACACCCTGTACTACGGCGACAATCTCGACGTACTTCGCGACTTCCCTGCCGAGTTCGTGGACCTTGTTTACCTCGACCCGCCATTTAACAGTGGTCGCGGTTACAACGTACTGTTCAAGGATGAAAGTGGGCATGAGGCCGACGCGCAGATAACCGCGTTCGAGGATACTTGGCACTGGAATCACCACACTGAATACCTGTACAACCAACTCGTCACCCAGGCAGACGAACCAGTCTCACGCATCATTGAGGCCATGCGCCAGTTCATCGGCCCTAACCAGATGATGGCGTACCTGGTGATGATGGCCGCACGGTTGGTCGAGTTGCACCGTGTGTTGAAACCCACCGGCAGTCTGTACCTGCACTGCGACCCGACGGCAAGTCACTACTTGAAGGTGATCCTGATACCGTGTTTGGGCCGCAGAACTACCGCAACGAGATTGTTTGGCAAACGTACTAGCGTCCACAATGATGGTAGACAGGTTCGCATCATGTTACCGACACCATCTATTTCTACTAAAGGCCAGACCATTCACCTGGAACCCCATCATTCGCTCCACTCTGACGAGTACGTTGACAAGTTATTATCGATACGTGGAACCGAGACGGGCAGACCGTACACCTTGGACAACTTGACTCAGTCCTAACCCGCGCCCAAACCTGATGTATGAATAGAAGGGTCAAACCTCACCGCCTAATGGATGGGCCGTGTCCTAGAGAGAACGATGAAAGATGTTAGACCGAGAGGGAAGACTGCTGCTACCCAAAGAATGGCAGATGGCCGATCGCTACTGAAACGGTATCTTGACGAATGCCGGGACGCCAATTACTAACGTGTGGGACGATATTCAGCCTATCAATTCCCAGGCCGCCGAACGTCTAGGGTATCCGACACAGAAACCCGTGGCCCTATTGGAACGCATCTTGCAGGCAAGTAGTAACCCCGGCGACTTGGTATTGGACCCGTTCTGTGGGTGCGGCACAACCATTGCGGCGGCGCAGAAGTTAGGCCGCAAGTGGATAGGCATAGACATTACCCACCTGTCCATTGCCCTGCAAAAGTACAGGTTGAAGGATGCGTTCGACCTGGAACCCGGCAAGGACTATGCAGTCAGGGGCGAACCCCAGGACTACGCATCTGCCCGGCAGTTGGCCCAGGACGACCGGTATCAGTTCCAGTGGTGGGCACTGTCTCTGATTGAGGCGCGTCCACTTGGCGGGACTGGCGATAGTAAAGAAGGCAAGAAGGGCGCAGACAAGGGTATCGACGGAATCATCACCTTCATGGACGACAACAGCGGCAAGGCCAAACGTGCCGTCGTGCAGGTGAAAAGTGGCAATGTCGGCAGTTCGCATATCAGGGACCTTGTGGGCACGGTGGACCGTGAGAAGGCCCCGATGGGGATATACATCACCCTAGAGGAACCAACGTCGAAGATGCGGCAAGAGGCGGCAAGTGCCGGTGTGTACCACTCTCCTGGTTGGCACAAGGATTACCCACGCATCCAGATTGTCACCGTGCAGGAACTACTCGACGGTACAACGGTCAAGATGCCGCCCAGTAACGTGACGTTCAAACAGGCAGGCAAGATGTTGAAGGAAGGCGACGAGGCACAGTTCGGGTTTACGTTTGACGAGGATTAGGAAACCGCCCTAGAACAACGAAGGTTACATCGACATGGAACAGGTGAAACACGACACCACTGGCGCAGGCACGGCACAAGGCATACAAGATGGTTGCAGGGGCAAACCACCTGGGAGGACCCTGACTCGGATTTTGTAGACCGAATTGCTACTGCGCATACTCTGATAGTGGACACAAAACAGGATAGGCACAACGACGAGTCACACCCTTACATTGCCTCACACAGAACAGGAGGACCACATGCAGAAGTGGGAGTACTTGACACGTAGACGTTAGGTACGAGTATTTACGGTGCCAGAATCGGTGTATGAATGGACAATCTTATCCCGCACGAGGCGGAATCCAGACTTTTATGAGGCACTTCTCGACTATGGCGGGCACGGGTGGGAGGTAGTGGGAATCACTTCTTATGCAAAACGGGAAGTGGTTTACCAACGACCTGCATTTCGTCGTTTACTGAAACGGCCGAAGGCATAAAATGCCATTGTATGATTGCAAGCGGTTGTGATACACTACGTGCAATGAAGTGTCCTGGTCGGCGGTGCGACTAAGCACCCCGGACCCGTGGCACCGATGGGTATAACATCGGCGCAAGTGGAATCATACCACGGCGCAGGAATTGACCCATCGGCGGCAGGCCGGTGGGTTTTGTTTTGCCAGGGCGCAGTAACAGTCTACGGCGGCAGGCAGTAACAGTCCCCACAGGCAGGTCGTGAATATACGAACGTTGACTAGTACGATATGTAGTAGTACGCCGACCCGTTATACGACTGACGGAAACAGAGGCGCCTGTAGCTCAGCGGAACAGAGCACCTGTCTTCGGAACAGGGTGTCGGGGGTTCGAATCCCTCCAGGCGTACCAAGACCAAGGACACAGGATATAACGTTCTAGCCCAACTAGCCCGCTGCATATCTCTTGCCGATGCCTACAGCGGTTATGACAGGCCGCGATGCGCGCCAGTTTATCCCGAAACACTTACCTACTACGTCAAGCGCAGGAACAAGAACGCGGTCAGCAGCGTCACTGCATAGTAGAGATTACACCTTGGCTTAATGGCCCTCCGGCTCAATCTCTGCAGACAACGCCGGCGTCCCACGCACGCCGGCGTTGTCGCGCTTGGGAACCAACATCGGCCCCAAAGTGCACTCATAATAGCATTAACGGGGATGAGTTAAGCTTGCAGGATGCTTGCAGCTGGCGAGGAACCGCGCAGATTTTCGCATCCAAACTGGGAACGGTATGTTATACTAGGCACGAAGCGGCAACGGCCAACAAGATGCTTTCACCGCAGCGACAGTGCCAAAGGAAGCTTACGCCCCATTTAGTTTCAGTATGTATCTAGCAGCGCCGTGCCAACCGCAACAGCAGTGGGGACCCGATCGGCTTTGTGGCCGTAGGCTTTGGCCCCTTTCGAAAGTTTCAGCGCAGCCGGTATGAACAACAGGGCTTGGGTCTTGGCCTGGCCATTACACATCAAATCCTGAACCTGGATGGCGGGAAGTTGACGATCGAGAGTTCGCCAGGAGAAGGGGCGACGGTTCGCTTGGCGATGCGAGGCCTTCGTAGTCTGCAATAGGTTTATATTATCCGCCCTCATGCACAAGACCGCTCTTAACGATCACCGGTTCAAAGGCGTACTTTTCCCCTCGGCTGTGATATATTGGGCTTGTTGATTGGGACCGCCTGCATATATCAAAGGACCCACCTTCATGTTACATAGGCTGCGTGATGTGCTGTTCGGCCGTCCTGACAAACGGCCGGACCAGGCAACTATCGACGCGGTGCGCGCAATCCTTGAAGAACAGGCTCTGGCTGAAGATGAAGCCATCCATTACACCGAACTTGGCGCCCGCCATATCCAAAACCTGCGTGTCGTAACCGACCGCAACGCCTTGTTGGAGCTGCTGCCCAAAAACGCAGTCGTGTCCGAGATCGGTGTCGCCGCAGGGGAATTCTCCGCCCAGATTCTTGCGATTACGAACCCCAAAAAACTGCATCTGATCGACTCCTGGGCGCACGATGAGCGCTATGAGAACTTCCAGGACCAGATTGCCGCTATGTTTGCGGCGCAAATTGCAGTGGGGCAGGTCGTGATCCAGCGCGGCCTCACCATTACTGAACTGGCAAAGTTCCCCGACGCCTACTTTGATTGGGTCTATGTCGACTCAAGCCACGATTATGAGTCGACCTCCCAGGAACTCGAGCTGTGTCGCGCAAAGGTGAAGGCGGGGGGCCTCATCGCCGGCCATGATTATGTCACCGGCCACTGGCCCGGCTGGTATCGCTATGGCGTGATTGAGGCGGTGAACGCATTTTGTGTAAAATATGGCTGGGAAATGATTTATCTGACCCATGAGGCACACCGGCACCTTAGCTATGCACTCCGGTCCTTGCCACAAGAAAATCCATAACGAATCACAAGGAAAGTAGTCAAGTCACTATGCACCGCGATCCGTCTCCCTTGCCACTGCTCTTCCTCGCCGGCGCGCCAACCTGGCAGATGCCCCAGCTGGTGGCGCTCAATAAGCTCCCGCCCCGCGCAACGTTGATTCCTTTTCCAACCGCAGAAGATGCCAAGACGCAGGCGCGCGAGGCGTCACCGTGGTATATGAGCCTGAACGGCACCTGGGACTTCCAAATCAAGCCGAAACCCGCCGCCGCTACGCTCGAAGGCCTGGTGGCCGAATGGTCGCCCATCCAGGTGCCCGGCAACTGGACGATGCAGGGCTTTGGCAATCCGCACTATACCAATGTTCAGATGCCCTTCCCCCAGTCGCCTCCCGAGGTACCCGCCGATAACCCAACCGGCATCTACCGCCGTACCTTTACCCTGCCGGCAGCGTGGGATGGTCGCCGCACCGTACTGCACTTTGGCGGCTGCGAGGGCGTCCTGTATGTGCATCTCAATGGCAACCCCGTCGGCCTCAGCAAGGATGCGCGCACCCCGGCCGAGTTCGATGTGACGGATCTAGTCCAGCACGATGCACCCAATGAACTGGTCGTCGTGGTCGTCCAGTTTTCGGATGCGTCTTTTATCGAAGACCAGGATCACTGGTGGCAAGCCGGCCTGCAACGCGAAGTCTACTTGTACACGACCGGCACCCCCCACCTGCAGGATGTCTTCGCCCGCGGCGATCTGGACGACGCGCTGCAGGACGGCACTTTGCGCGTCAAGGCCAAAGTCGGCTTTCCTGGCGCACATGTCGCCGATGCTACGATTGAGTTGCGCCTGTATGACCCTGCCGGCGTAGAGGTTTTCGCCGATGTACCCAGTGCCACGTGCGGCCAAATCAAGACCGCCTGGGGTTCACCGCTCACGACCGATAACGAAGTCGATTTCGAGCTGCCGGTGTCCAAACCGCTGCTCTGGTCGGCGGAAACTCCACATCTCTATACACTTGTCGTCACGCTGCGCACGCCCGAGGGCACGGAGAGCAGCCGCTGCCAGATCGGCTTCCGGCGCATCGAGGTGCGCGACCGCCAGGTTCTGATCAACGGCAAACGCATCCTTTTTAAAGGGGTCAACCTGCACGACCACGACGACACGCATGGCAAGGCGATCAGCCGCGAGCTGATGGAAACCGACGTACGCCTCATGAAGCAGTTCAACGTCAACGCCGTGCGTACGTCGCATTATCCAAAGGACCCCTATTTCTACGACCTGTGTGACCGCTACGGCCTGTACGTGGTGGACGAAGCCAACATCGAGTCGCACGCTTTCTACCACGACATCTGCAACGACCTGCGCTACACATTAGCATTTGTCGAGCGTGTACAAAATATGGTGGAGCGCGACAAGAATCATCCCAGCATCATCTTCTGGTCGCTGGGCAATGAGAGTGGGTATGGTCCCAACCACGACACGGCCGCTGGATGGGTACGCGGCGTAGACCCCTCGCGCCTCTTGCACTACGAGGGCGCCATCAGCCGCTGGAACGGCGGGGACTGGAACGCCGGTCACCGAGTGACGGATGTCGTCTGCCCGATGTACCCGCCAATCGACGATATCGTCGCCTGGGCCCAAGAGGGCGCGGACAGCCGGCCCATGATCCTCTGCGAATACACGCACGCCATGGGCAACAGCAACGGCTCGATGTCCGACTACTGGGCTGCGTTTGAAGCCAATCCCAGCCTGCAAGGCGGCTATATCTGGGAGTGGATCGACCACGGCATCCTCTGCCAAACGGAGGACGGCCGCAGCTACTGGGCCTACGGCGGCGATTTTGGCGACACGCCCAACGACGCCAACTTCTGTACGGATGGCATTGTCTGGCCGGACCGTACGCCCCACCCGGCGCTCTATGAGTTCAAGCATCTGGCCCAACCCCTGGCAGTGGCCTGGGTCAACGCTGACGAGGGGCTAATGCGAATTGTCAACAAGCAGGATTTCGCGGGCCTCGACTGGTTGTACGGCCAATGGGTGCTGACCGTGAATGGCGTTGCCGCAGCCAGCGGCGATCTGCCCACCCTTGACGCCGACCGCGGCGCCGCGCAGGAATTCCGGCTGCCGCTCGAAGAACTGCATGGCCCGGGCGAGCGGTTCGTTACGATCCGGTTCTACCAGCGGGCCGCCAACATGTGGGCGCCGGCCGGCCATGAAGTTGGCTGGGCGCAACTGGCGCTGCCGGTGCAGGCGACTGAGCAGGCGTCCACCCCGGCAGCAACAGAGAACGTCACGGTGGCAGCAGACGAGCGCACCATTACACTCGCAGCCACCGGCGATCGCCACGTGCGGGCGATCTTTGACAAGATGACCGGCGCCCTGGCGGTGTATGGGCCAGATGAGGAGAACCTGCTGGTGGAGGGCCCGCGCTTGCACGTCTGGCGCGGAGCCACGGACAACGACGGCATCAAATTGATGCTCGACCAGCAAGGGCATAAGCCGCTCGCCCATTGGCTGGCGCTGGGATTGAATCAAGTCCAACAGCAACTTGCGGGACTGCATCTATCCGAGACGGAGGAAGGGCTGCCGGCAGTGGAAGTCGTGCACCGTGCGACAGGGCGCGGCCAGTGGGACGACTTTGTGCACACGCAGCGCTATGTGCTGCAACCATCGGGCGAACTCTTGGTGGAGAACCATGTGCGCCTGGCCGACGACATTACCGATCCGCCACGCATCGGCGTCGACATGGTGCTGCGGCCGGCGCTGGAGCAGCTGGCCTGGTACGGACGGGGGCCATGGGAAAACTACAGCGACCGCAAGGCAGGCACGCAGGTAGGCATCTATGAGAGCAGCGTAACGCAGGAGTACGTGCCGTACATCATGCCGCAGGAGCATGGCCACAAGACGGATGTGCGCTGGCTGCGGCTGACTGACGACCAGGGCCGCGGATTGCAGGTGAACGGCGAGCCAACACTTGATTTCTCCGTCAGCCACTATACGGACGAGGCGTTGTACGCCGCCCGGCATACCGTCGATCTGCAGCCACAAGCGGAAGTGATCCTGCATCTCGATGCGGCACATCGCGGTTTGGGCACGGCCAGTTGCGGTCCCGATACGCTGGAGCGGTATCGCCTGCTCGAGCATGAGTATCGCTTCACCTACCGGCTCAGCGCAATTGAAGGCTAGTCGCCATATGCGGCCGCAGCCCCGGCGCGGCAGCCAGTTCCGGTGGAACGCCTATGCCTGAATTTGCGCCGCTGCAGGCCAAGCTGATTTATAACACCAAAGCCGGGGCTGCGACCAAAGCTTCCGACGCACGTCTGCGCGAAGTAATTCAACTCTTGCGCGACGCCAACATCTATGCAGACACCGCCCAGGCTGACGAAGCGGACGAGATCACAGCCGCGGCCGCCGCGGCAGCACGTGCCGGGTATCCGCTGGTAATTGCCTGTGGCGGAGATGGGACAGTTGAGTCGGTCGCCAATGGATTAGTCTTGGGGCCGGCTACGCTCGGTATCCTGCCCTTGGGCACCCGCAACAACGTCGCGCGCAGCCTTGGCGTGCCACTCAAGCTGCCCGCAGCAGTGGCACTGCTGCGGGCAGGGAAAACACATAGCATTGGCGCCGGCCTGGCCATCGTGGGAAACCAGCGGCGCTGGTTTCTGGAGATGTTTACCGTCGGCTTGTTCTCGGCGCTCTTTCCACACGCCGATGCCCTGCAAAAAGGCGACCTTGTACGTGCGCGCGACCTGTTGATGACGTTCGCCACCTCTGTGGCTGCGCAGATGCAGCTGACGATAGACGGGGAAACCACCCTGCGCATTAAGGCCCATGCCTTGATCGGCGTCAACATGCCTTCCACCGGCGCGAACTTTCGTCTCGGTGCCGACATTGCCTACGACGACGAACTCCTTGACGTGTTTCTGTACGACCGGCTTGACCAACTGGACTTTCTCGTCTACGGCTGGGATATCTTGACCGGCATGCCCGAAGACCCTGCCATCCAGCGTATCCGCGCACGCCATCTGCAAGTGCACACACAGCCCATCCTACCTGTCATGGTTGATGGTTTCGACCTCGGATCTGGCGACGTAGAAGTCTACATGGAGGCGCACAGCCTTAATGTAATCGTCGGCAAACGCCTTCCCTAAAATATCATCTAATCTCTTTGCAATACTTTTGTCGCGAGGGATCTATGACTTTCGCATCCCCTTAACGCCACAAAATCAATGTTATTCGGCACTGGCATTACGGCTTTATGCCGATTCATTTAGTTTCCTTGCAGCGTATCCTTAAGTAAACAGTTGATAGGGATTCGCAGCGAGGATCAGCATGGCATTATCAACAAAACGTGGAAACAGCACCAAGTATGCAGTCGGCGTTTTTACGTTTGCCCTCTTTTTTCTACTAGCCGGCGCCGTCGTCTGCACGCAACCCGTATCAGCACAAGACTCACAAGCCGAAAGCTACCTCATCCAGTTTCAACCAGGCACCTCCCCCTCGCAACGCGATGCCTGGCTCACCCAAACGCATGCCCACCTGGTTGCCTGGCTGCCGCAAATCGGCGTAGCCGAAGTGCGCTTCGCTCGCGGGGGCATGACCTTGGCTGCCGCAGATGCAGACATGGGGCCCATTGCCCACATTGAGCTGGATATCGCAGTGTCGGGCGACTTAGTTATCAGCGATCCAGCCTATGTCGACGCAAACCAGGGTTATGGCCAACACTTGCTCGGGGTTGCTTCCGCTTGGAGTGTAACCAAGGGTAGTGGGGACACCATCATTGCCATCGCAGATTCGGGAATTAACCCTCAGCATCCGGAATTTGCCGGTCGCATCGTTGCAGGCTATGACTTTATCAACAACGACGACGATGCGACTGACGACCACGGTCACGGCACGCATGTTGCAGGCATTGCCGCAGCCGGCCTCAACGGCATCGGCACGGTTGGTGTCTGCCCAGAGTGCATGCTGATGCCGGTTAAAGTTTTGAATCAGCGCAACGGGGGCACGTGGGGAAGTGTGTCAAAGGGCATCCTCTTTGCGGTAGACCATGGCGCCGATGTGATCAATTTGAGCTTGGGCGCCACCATAACATCGACCACCCTGATCAGTTCGGTCCAGTATGCCCTTAACCACAATGTGGTGGTTGTGGCTGCGGCAGGCAACATGGCCAGCAGCACCCCCTTCTACCCGGCTGCCGCGCCTGGGGTCATCGGCGTCAGCGGCACCGACAGCAACGACAAGTATTGGCAGATTAGCAACTATGGCGACTTCATCGACGTAGCTGCCCCCAGCGTGAGCATCTACAGCTCCTATTATGACCTCATCAATACGAGCGGCTATGCCTATATGAGCGGCACCAGCATGGCCAGCCCGTTTGTCAGCGGATTAGCTGGCCTGATCCTCAGCCGCGACCCGGAACTGACAGTAGAGGAAGTCACTGATCTCATGCGCCAGACTGCCGTCGATCTTGGCGACGCCGGTCGCGACCAATACTATGGCTATGGCCGTGTGGATGCTTACCGAGCGCTAGTCGCCGCCAATGACGGCATCGACCCGGCGCTGCAAGAGCCGCCAGACGGCGACGGTACGCACGCGCTCTACCTCCCATCTGTCTCCGCCCGCCGATAAATTTAATCCCCCGCGAACTGGTTGATTAGACGTCGGCTGCACAGGGAAGCCAACGCCTGAACACGGCCTGAACACGCGCACAGTGCGCCGCGAGCCGCGCCTGGCGTGCCAGCAAAACCCTCATGAGGGCGTTGCAGACGGCGCGCATAAAAGCATCGGGCTACGCAGGGGACTGGCCAAGATCGGGACGCATACAACGGAACGGATGTTCGTTCGCTATTTCGGCACCTGCCGAGTATAATAGCCAAAGCACAGTGCGTGCACTCTTTCTTGCATCAGAGCATGAGCGAACCCATTATCCTAGCAATCGATCTAGGCACGTCAGGGCCCAAAGTGGCCCTCCTGTCCACCCAAGGCGTCGTTCTGGGGGGGACAAGTGAAGCGGTGCGCCTGTATATCCTGCCGCAGGGAGGTGTGGAGCAAGAGCCGGCCGAGTGGTGGAACGCCATCTGCACCGCCACGCGGCGCTTGCTGGCGCACAACCCATTGGCACGCGACGTGCGCGGCGTGTGCGTCACTGCCCAATGGTCTGGAACAGTGCCGATCGACGCGGCAGGAGCTCCGTTGATGCGGGCCATGATCTGGATGGACGATCGGGGAGCTCCGTATATCCGGCAACGCATTAACGGATTTCCCAGTGTGCTGGGCTACGGTGCAGCAAAGCTGTGGACCTGGCTGCGCCGCACCGGCGGGATACCCTCGCCCTCCGGTAAGGATTCGGTCTCCCACATTCTTTATCTCCAGCATGAACGTCCAGATATCTACCAACGCACACACAAATTCCTTGAACCCAAGGACTACATCAACTTTCGCCTCACGGGCCGCTGCATGGCGACAGTTGAATCGATCACGCTGCACTGGGTCACCGATAATCGCGACATCAACAACGTGCATTATGATCCGCAGTTGCTGGATATGGCCGGTATCGACCGCGCCAAGCTGCCGGATTTGTGCCGCGCCGTGGACATACTGGGACCCTTAACGCCTGCTGCGGCCGAAGATCTGGGTCTGGATACACAGGTGGAAGTCGTCGCCGGCACGCCGGACATCCATTCGGCTGCCCTCGGCTCCGGTGCAGTAGCCGATTTTGCCGCCCACTGCTATATTGGCACGTCGGCGTGGCTGGGCTGCCATGTGCCTTTCAAGAAGAGCGATCTCCTGCACAACATGGCATCTTTGCCCTCCGCCATACCAGGACGCTATCTGCTGATCAACGAGCAAGAGACGGCCGGAGCGTGTCTCACGATGCTGCGGGATCGGCTCTTTTACGCCGATGACGCTCTCGCCGACACGCCGGCGCCCGCAGACTACTTTGAGCGTCTGGAGGCTGTGGCTGAGGCAGCACCGGCAGGCAGCAACCGCCTGCTATTCACCCCCTGGCTGCACGGCGAGCGCTCGCCGGTCGACGATCGCACGCTGCGCGGTGGCTGGCAGAATCTCTCCGTGCGTACGACACGCAGCGACATTGTTCGCTCCGTCTACGAAGGCGTGGCTTTCAACATGCGTTGGCTGATGGAGGCAGTCGAAGGCTTTATCAAGCGCCCGCTCGACTGCATCCACCTTGTCGGCGGCGGCGCACGGTCGGCGCTTTGGTGCCGGATCCACACCGATGTGCTGAACCGGCCGATCCTGCAGGTCGCCGAGCCCATCTATACGAACGCACGGGGAGCCGGTTTTCTGGGCGCGATCGGCCTGGGCCTGGCGACGGTCGACGCGTTGAACGGTCAAGCGCCGATCACTGCCGTCTACGAGCCCGATCCTGCGCATCGGGCGCAGTACGACGACCTTTTTGGCGAGTTCCTTGGCATTTATCAAAAAAACCGTGCAATGTATGCCCGGCTGAACCGTACGCTCGGCCCCGGGTAGATTGCATAAGCAGGATGAAAGCGATTCATGCAACAGTTTTCGTCACTTCTAGCCCGCCTGCCTGAGCCGCTCGTTCGCGCAGTCGAGCGTGGCCTGGCAAAGATACCCAGTGCACGCCGCCGCATTGAAGGCTTGTACGGCGAGATCGTGGAGGGGCTGGACGAATCCGTGCACCCATACAAGCATACGCTCCCAGCCCTGAAGCGCCTGCCCACAGTGGGACGCCCGCGCGACGGGATCTTAGCAGAGATGGAGGAGTTACAGGCCCATGAAGGCATGCGCTGGCAGTCAGGCTTTGTCTCAGGCGCCGTTTATCAAGGTGATCCGGGGCATGTGGCATTCCTGAACCGGGTCTATGCCATCAACGCCCAAAGCAATCCACTGCACTTTGACCTATGGCCAAGCACCGTCAAGTATGAAGCGGAGATTGTCTCGATGACGGCGCACATGCTCGGCGCCGACCACACAGACGATCCCGTCGTGGGCACTGTCACCTCCGGCGGCACCGAAAGTATCCTGCTGGCTATGCGCACCTACCGCGACTGGGCGCGCATCACGCGTGGGGTGAAGCATCCGGAGTTGGTTGCGCCCACGACGGCGCATGCGGCCTTTGACAAGGCGGCGCAATCGTTCGGCATCAAGCTTCGGCGCGTGCCCGTGGGGACGGATTACCGGGTCAATATTGACGCGGTGGCGGCTGCTATCAACCGCAACACCATCGCACTGGTAGGTTCCGCGCCGTCATTTCCCCACGGGGCGATCGACCCGATTGCAGAGTTAGCAGCGTTGGCGAACAGCCGCGGCATTGGCTTGCACGTAGATGCCTGTCTCGGCGGTTTCATCTTGCCCTGGGCCGAGCGGCTGGGCTACACGGTGCCTGCTTTCGACTTCCGGCTCAAGGGTGTTACATCGATGTCCGCCGACACGCATAAGTACGGCTATGCCGCCAAGGGTACATCTGTGATACTCTATCGCGGCCAGGAACTGCGCCGCCTCCAGTACTACGCCGTGGCGGACTGGCCGGGTGGGCTCTACTTCTCACCTACGTTGGCCGGCAGCCGGCCGGGTGGGCTCAGCGCCGCGTGTTGGGCAGCGCTGGTAAACATGGGCGAGGAAGGCTATCTGCAGTCTACAGCTGCCATCTTGGCGACCGCCCAGGTAATCCGGCGCTGGATCGAACAGACGCCCGATCTTGACGTCCTAGGCGACCCGTTGTTTGTCATCGCCTTTGCTTCGCCGACACTAAACATATACCAGGTGCTCGAGTATATGACCCAGCGCGGTTGGAGCCTGAACGGGCTTCATCATCCACCTGCCATCCACCTTTGCGTAACGCTGCGCCATACCCAACCCGGTGTGGCCCAACATTTCATGGACGACCTGCGCGCCGCGGTCGAGCATACACGTTCGCACCCGAACGAAAGTGGCGGCATGGCGCCGGTGTACGGAATGGCGGCAACCATGCCGATGCATGGACTTGTGACCGACTTACTCAGGCGTGTGGTTGATCTGCTGTATCGCGTAGACTAGGAACGAGCTTGTATGATTCTTGCCTTGGATTTGGACGATACCCTGTTACGCACCGACAAGACCATTAGCGAATGCACGCGGCAGGCACTGCGGCGTTGGCTCGCAGCTGGTCACGAGGTAATTGTAGCGACAGGCCGTCCTCCACGCTGGATACATGAGGCCCTGCCACCAGAGCTGCATGACGCGCCGCGTGTCGTCTACAATGGCGCCCAAGTGATTGTTGGGGGAAATGTCGTATACCGCAATGAAATTGAGCCAGCCGACGTGCGCAAGATTGTAGAATGGACGCAGGCGTATCGCCCGCATTGGCATATCGGGCTCGAGATTGACGACCAACTATACCTTAATCGCACCACCCAAAAAGCAGGCGTCTATACCGTGGCCGAACTCATCTCGCTGTGCGAACGGCCGGCGGCAAAGATCATCTTCCCTTTTCCGGAAGCGAGCGAGGATCTGGCGCCGCTGTTGGCTGTGTTGCCTGCCACCACGCGTGCGCTGATCACGCCCAAATTCAGCATGGTGCAACTGTGCGGCAGCACGACGGACAAGGCGAACGCCCTGGCGCACCTGCTGGCGCAACGCAACTTGAGCGTCGATGCGCTGATAGCAATCGGCGACGACGTCAACGATATTGAGATGCTGCGGCGGGCGGGCATTGGCATTGCCGTAGACAACGCGTTGGACGAAGTAAAGGCCGTGGCAGACTGGGTGACGGACGCAGCCGATGCCGACGGCGTCGCCACTGCCATCGAACGGCTCTTAGACCAGGCTATCCTTGTGTAGACAGTGCAACAACATACTGTGTAACAACACACCATGTCACGACACAGCCCAATTTCAAATCTAGAGGCCAGGCTCCGAACCCTGGGCGGCAGCATGCGGCGCGAACTGATCGGCGGGGCCATTGCCATCTTGGGCCTTCTGCTGTTGATACCTGCCCTGCGCTACAACCCTGCCGCGCAAACTGCCCCACCGCTGCTGGTATTGCTGGCAGGATGGACGGCGCCCCTGGTGGCGGTTGCCATCATTACCGTCGGCATTGTACTGTTGCTGGGACGGCGCGCCGGCTACTGGAGCGCCGAGGCGCTCGTCGGGGCCGAGTTGTTCCTGCTTGGACTGCAAATCGGCACCTTTGTCGTCGCCAACGAGACAGTCGACTGGAATGTGCGGCTGGACGGCTCAGACGGTGGCCTGATCGGTTGGGCTATCGGCAGCCTGCTCATGGCGGCATTCGGTCGCTGGCTGACATTTCTATTCGTGATACTGCTGGTGATTGGCGGTGCGGTGCTTCTGCTGCGCTACACCCCACTGGTTTATTTACTCGCCGCAGCAAGCGCGCGGCTGCCCGGCTTGTCCACTCTTTCCCCTAAGCTTGGTTGGCGGCAAGACAGTGCAGACCCACTGCCGCGCACGCCGACTTTTGTAGCCCCGCAACCATTGGCCCCGCCGTCAACACGCAGCCAACCCGCCGCATTTGTAGCGCCAGGCGCCAGCGCGCCGGCAAGGACGATGGAAAAACCAGAAAAAAGCCAAGCGCGCACCGCGCCGGCGTCGGCTGCTGTTCTGGTTGCTGCCGATGCCCACCGCACGCCGGACGCTGCCTTGCCTCCCAAAACGATGACAAAGCCACCGGCCAAAACCGGCAGCAAGACAGTCTCGTCCGTGGCACAGCGCCCGCCTGAACTCCTGCCGCCTGTGGACGCGCTGTCCGCCGACGCCGGCTCCTACGGCAATACTAACGTGGCGGAGCTTGAAAAAATCATCTTGGACACTCTGGAAGACTTCGACGTTCCCGTGCGCGTCGTGCATGTCGAAACCGGCCCCACCGTGACGCAGTTCGGCCTGGAGCCGCTATATACTGAGCGTGCCGGCCAACGGCGCAAGGTGCGTGTCAATCGTATCGTCGGCCTGGCCAATGATCTTGCCCTGGCCCTGGCCGCCCCGGCCGTGCGCATTGAGGCGCCTGTGCCCGGGCGTCCGTACGTTGGCCTCGAAGTGCCGAACCCCGACAAGTCTTTGGTCAGCATGCGTGGTATTGTCGAAAGCTCGGAAATGGCCAAGGGTGGTACGCTCGTGCTCCCCCTTGGTCGTAACACGGCCGGCCATCCCGTTGTCATGGATCTCACCAAGGCCCCGCATCTTCTGATTGCGGGCGCGACAGGTTCGGGCAAGTCCGTATGCATTAATACGGTGGTGACAGGGCTGCTGATGAAGCATGGGCCGGAGTCGCTGCGCTTTGTGCTTGTCGACCCGAAAATGGTCGAACTGCCGGGCTACAACGGCATCCCGCACATGTATGGCAAGGTCATCACCGACGTCGAGCAAGTCATGGGGGCGTTGACCTGGCTGCTCCTGCAGATGGACGATCGCTATCAGCTCTTCCGCGACGCAGGTGTGCGCAACATTGAGTCCTACAACCTTGCAGTGCGCAAGCGCAAGGACGTGCAGCCGCTGCCGTATATCATCCTTGTGATCGACGAGTTGGCAGACCTGATGATGACGGCTGCCGACGACGTCGAACGCCAAATCTGCCGCCTTGCACAGATGGCACGTGCGACAGGCATTCACCTTGTCCTCGCAACACAGCGGCCGAGTACGGACGTGATTACAGGGCTCATCAAGGCCAATTTTCCCACACGCATTTCGTTTTCCGTCACGAGCCAAATCGACAGCCGGGTTGTGCTTGACACCCCGGGGGCCGAGACGCTGCTCGGCCGCGGCGATATGCTGCTCATGCGGCCCGACGTGGGCAAGCTGACACGTCTGCAGGGCTGTTTTGTATCTGATGAGGAAATCAATCGAGTGGTCAACTACTGGAAAGGCCAGACAGGCGAGACTGGGCCCTTACCAGCCCCGTGGAACAGCATCATGGATCACCTGGGTGATGACCAGGAGTTGCTCCATGATGCCGTCGACATCTTGCGGAATATGCGCACGTGCAGCACGAGCATGCTGCAGCGCCGCCTGGGGTTAGGCTATCCCAAAGCAGCGCGGCTCATGGAGGAGTTGGAAAAGCGCAATATAGTCGGGCCCGACCTGGGAGGCGGCCGGGGGCGCGAGGTGCTGCTAAAGAAGGAAGAGGACGAAGACGGCGAGACGCCGGATCGTCACGATCAGTCTTTACAAAGTTGAGGCCTTGCGCCATGGCAGCGTGACCACAAACCGGCTGCCCTGATCGGGCTCGCTGAAGACGACTATGTGCCCTCCGTGCAGCATAGCAATGCGTTTGACTAGAGCCAACCCCAGTCCAGTCCCCGTGTACTGACGCGCCAGACGTGAGTCCAGTTGCACAAAAGGTTCAAAGATTCGCTCTTGATCTTCCTCGGCGATCCCAATACCGGTGTCTGCCACTTCGATTGTCACGGTCTGCGCTTCGACATTGGTAGCCACGCGCAGATGGATCACACCACCCTCAGGGGTGAACTTGCTGGCGTTGCTCAGCAAGTTTAGCAGCAGCTGGTGCAGGCGGCGTGTATCTGCGATCAGAATAACGCTCTGCGGCGCATCCAGCACGATCTCCTGATTCTTGCTCTTGACGATTTCGGACAGCAGGCTAATGCACGACTGGCAGACCAGGTTTAGATAGCAGGGTTCAAGCTGCAGCTCGAGATGGCCGGCCTCGATGCGCGAAAGATCGAGCAAGTCATTGATTAAGTGCAGCAGGTGGCGACCGCTCTGCAAAATAACCTGAATGGCCCGCTGCTGGCGCTCGTTGACTTCCCCATAGACGCCAGTATCCAGTGCCTCGCTCAGGCCTAACACGGCGGTTAATGGTGTCCGCAATTCGTGGCTCATTGTCGCCAAGAACTCGTCTTTGTGGTGTGCCAGCCTTTCCAGTCGCAGGTTCGCATCCATCAGGTCCTGCGTACGCTCTGCTACGCGCTGCTCCAGCGTGGCGAGGACAGCGACGCGGTCCAAGGCGCTGGCAGCCATGTCGCCCAACGTTGCCAAGAGCCGCACATCGCTCTGGGTCAGTATCTTGGCGCGGCCCACGGCGAGGAAGCCGATTGCGGAGTCGCCGCTGAGCAGTGGAACACACGCCGCTGCTAGTGCACGTTGGACGAATTCAGGACGCATGATCAGTGGGTGACTGCGAACGTCGTCGCTGACATATGGCTGGTGCGTCGACAACACCATGCCGGCGACCTCTGCGTGGATCGCTTGCAGGTAACCAGTCGCCACCGCCCACTCACCACAGCCCAGAGCCACGCGTATGACACCGCTTTCACTATCAGCTCCGGCAATCGCTGCCGTGTCCGTGTCAAAAGCCCGACACACGGCAGCCAGCACCACCTGCTGCGTCTCGGCTTTGGTCAAAACCTTGCTCAAAGCGGCAGCAGTTGCTGCCAACAGCTCCAGATCGCGCTCACGCTGCATGCGTTCGCTGATATCCACGATGACGCTGACATAGCCGGTAATCTGTCCGTCCGCGTCACGAAAGGCGTGCGAGCGGTCCGTCACCCAGCGGACCGTGTTGTTGCGATCCACGATACGATATTCGAGGACATATTCGTCCACATCTGCCGCCAAGAACGCATATAGTTGTTCCTCAAAGTGCTCGGCATCGTTCGGGTGGAGACGGTCGGTCCAATAAACATCACAATTCATCAACTGGACAGGATCAAAGCCAAACTGGTCAACGTTCTGCGTGACGTATTCGATCGGGAAATCGGGCGGGGCCGCTCGCCAACGCATCACGACGGAGCGGCTGTGATTGACAATCGCTTCCAGGTCCCGTGCTTTTTCGAGTGCTTGGGCTAAGCTCTGCTCAAGATTCACGTCCATGAGGTCTCTAAAACACCGGCTCCTTTACACGCCGGCAACCGCCAGCAGCCTTTATTGGCAACGGGAAATCCTTCATTTGTCGGACCCCTCGCCGTGCGATTCATGTTAGGATGCACAATAGGCCTGCTAAGTACGCTGCATCACCAAACGGGGGGTGACTGCGCGATGCACCAGGTCAGTGAAGGAAACCATGGAAGGGTACAAGATCATCGGTACGCTTGGTGCGAGCATCTTAGCAGCTGGCGTCTTTGTTCCAGCGCGCTTCACAAAAATGGTCGGGTACATCTCCTATTACTCCGACCACCAAACCAATGCGCTCATTCTGATTGCGCTCGCCGTCATTGCCGTCGTCCTGGTCTTTACCGGCAGTCCAGCCCGCCTCATGACCTTTGGTTTGCTGACGCTGGCAGTGGTCACGTGGGCCTACTTGCGCCGTACGCCAGGAATCCAACTAGTCGAAGGCAGCATGAGCCAATTTGCTGCACAGGCAGTATCGCTGACGGTCGTACGCAACGTTTCCGACTCGATTGTGGCCAACACGCCCTGGTGGATCATGTTGGGCGGTAGCGCCTTGCTGGTCATGGCAGGTCTCATGCAGTCCAGGCGCGCCTGAGCAGCCTATTGCACTCTATACATTCTAGACGATCAACTTTCCATCCAGGTTTCGGTTTCAAAGGCCCATAATCTGGCAGCCGCCGATCGCCAGGTGTCGGCGGCCAAACCAGCCTTCCAACACACAGCGTCTAGGAACTGTTCTCGCTGCATCTGGTGTTCGACTGCCACTTGTGGCAAGAGCAACCCGCGCCGCCGGCCTTCCACGATCAGCAAGCCGTGCCTGCCAATCTCAACCTGTTCCGGTTCGATCGGGCGCAGTGGCGTCAAGACGCTGATCTCGATGCGCAACTCCGGCAACTCCTCAGTCGTCACCGATGTGAAACGCGGGTCGTCTAGTGCCGCAGCTAATGCCATGAAACCTACGGCTACCGCCAATGGCTGATGAGCGCTACACTCACCGCGGCAGCCGCGCAGATCACCGCTGTCTCTCCGCCATAAGGTTACAAAACAGGCCCTCTGCGACAACAGCACGCCACGTTCGTCGTCCAGAGCTAATGCTAGCCCCGCACGAGTTGCTTGCTCGACCGCTTGCTGTGTGGGCTCGCTCAGAGCAAGGCTGTTCACGAGCGCCATCCGGGCTACTGTCAATAGGGCGGTGCGCTGCCGATCCGAAAACTGCTGCGTTTGCGTCAAGAGCCCTTGTATTGGGGCTTGCACCATGCTTACCTCGCTCGGTGTGCCGATCATCGTCGTTCGGCATCACCTATACACCCATTATAGCACCTATACACGCGGCGCGAAGGCATCAAAAAAAGCGCCGACCAGGCAACAAGCCCTGTCGGCGCCAAGGAATGTCCGAGCAGTTACGCCCGGGCAAACACCTCTTCAAATTCTTCGAGGTTCAGCGTCTCGTCGTCAAGCAAGGCCCGGGCTACATTGTGTAACTTCTGGACATTCTCACCCAGCTGCTTGCGCACGCGCGCATAAGCCTCATCTACGATCCGGCGGACTTCCTGGTCAATCTCTTCGGCAACCTCTTCGCTGTAGTCACGCTGTTCCGCCAGTTCGCGCCCCAGAAACACCATCTCATCCTGCTGGCCAAACTGCAAGGGGCCCATCAAGTTACTCATGCCATACTTGGTGACCATGGACCGCGCCAACTGCGTCAGCTGCTGGATATCCATCGACGCGCCGTTGGAAATGTCGCCAAAGACCAACTCCTCGGCTACACGGCCGCCCAGGGCCACGGCGATATTATCCATAAAGTAGCTGCGGTTGGCCATCACACGGTCGCGGTCGGACACGCGCCACACATAACCACCGGCGCGGCCACGCGGTACAATCGTAACCTTTTGCACCGGATCCGATTGTTCGCACAACCGGGCCATGACGGCGTGCCCCGCTTCATGGTAGGCAACCACTTCCTTTTCCTTGGGTGAGATCAGGCGGCTGCGTCGTTCCGGCCCACCCATTGCCACGCGCTCGACGGCTTCCTGCAGTTCTTTCATGCCGATCGCGCGCTTGTTGCGCCGAGCAGCCAGGATCGCTGCCTCGTTGACAACGTTCTCCAGGTCTGCGCCGACAAACCCAGGCGTTTGCTTGCCAATTCGCAGCATATCGACGCCCGGCTCGATCGGCTTGCCCTTGATGTGGACGTCCAAGATGGCACGACGTCCTTGCACGTCGGGACGATCCATCGTTACGCGGCGGTCAAAACGGCCGGGTCGCAACAGCGCGGGGTCCAGAATGTCGGGCCGGTTGGTGGCGGCAATCAGGATTACATTGGTGTCTGTGCCAAAACCATCCATCTCGACCAAGATCTGGTTGAGTGTCTGCTCACGCTCGTCGTGCGAGCCGCCCAGACCCGTGCCGCGATAGCGGCCGACGGCATCGATTTCGTCGATAAAGATAATGCACGGGCTGTTGCGCTTGGCCTGCTCAAAAAGGTCGCGCACGCGGCTGGCGCCGACACCCACAAACATCTCGACAAACTCAGAACCCGAGATGCTGAAAAAGGGTACACCAGCTTCGCCCGACACGGCCTTGGCCATAAGCGTCTTGCCCGTGCCCGGCGGGCCTACCAGCAGCACACCCTTAGGAATGCGCGCGCCCAAGGCCGCAAACTTTTGCGGCTCCTTGAGGAACTCGACGACTTCCTGCAGTTCCTGCTTGGCCTCGTCGGCTCCCGCTACGTCGTCGAACTTAACGGTCGGCTTGTCGCCCGTAAATAAGCGCGCCTTGCTCTTGCCAAAAGAAAGGGCCTGGTTGTTGCTCCCTTGCGTTTGGCGAAACAAGAAGAAGAAAAGGGCGCCCACAAATACGATCGGCAGCAAGTTGACCAATAGCGACAGCCAGTTGGCGGTGTTGCTGGGCGACTCATAGCGAATATCGATGGCGGCCAGCCGATCCGTCGGCACGCCCATCTCGGTCAGCGTCTCAGTAATTGGTATACCCGGTTCACGCCGCGTAGCCACGACACCAGTGTTATTGGTCAGATCGACGCGTACTTCGTCTTCGCGTACCACAATACCGCTGACATTGCCTCGCTCGACCGCGGTTGCCAGCTGGCTCAGCGTGATCTGCTCAGGTGTGTCGCCGGGTTGATAGATGTTGATAAACAAAGCGGCCGCCGCCACAATAATCAGTAGATAGACGAAGGCGTTGCGGCTCCAATTTGCATTCATGCATTCCTCCTGCAGGCTTGCCTAATACCCTGATTGTACCAAACGCACAGAGGCTTTGGCTAGTGGCGCCAAATACGTTTCGCAAACAGTTCGACAACCTGTGTGCGTGCTACGTGCAGAATTTGCGCCGTTGGAATCCAGCAATCGTGAGGAAGCCAGGTGAGTGGGCGGGAAAAGGGCAAAAAAGTACCAGGGTTGTCCCCCGAAGGCCAACCGGTGAGGTCAGCCACAACCCTGGTATAGACTACTCTATCACACGCCCCGACAAAGTGCAAGTACGAATTTTGCAATTTTGCGATCAGGATAGCGCTGACAGTATCTTGCCCACAAACTTGCGATAATTCCTGTGCTCTATCATTTTTACGATCGGTCTTCATCATTGCTCGCTATAGAGGATAAGCAAGTGGGACTCTGGCAATCTGTAAAGGGAATGTTCTCGAAATCGGGGGCAGGACAGCAGCCTGGACAGCAATCTGGGCAGAAACCGCTGCAGCCCATTACGCCGGAAGCGGACCCCGACGAGTTGGTCGTGCCCGAAATGACACCAGCACAGGTGCAGCAGGCGCTGGACGGCGCCCAACCACCTTTGCTGCTCGACGTGCGCGAGCAGTATGAGTGGAATCAAGTACACATCACGGAGGCGCGCCATATTCCAATGAATCGCGTGCCAGCTCAGGTGGTGGACCTGCCAAAAGACCGCTCGATCGTCGTCTTCTGTGCACACGGCGGCCGGTCGCTTGGCGTCGCCCATTTCCTACGCGAGCACGGTTATGACGCCTATAATATGACAGGCGGCATCACACAGTGGCATATTGCTGGCGGTCAGGTAGAGGTTCGGAGGCGTTAGCCATCTCCAGTAATTGAGTACGGAACTGCGTCTCGTATAGTTCAGCGTAGAGCCCGTGCAGCGCCAACAACTCGGTATGCGTCCCTTGCTCGACGATCTGCCCCTTGCTAAGGACCAGGATCTTGTCGGCGGCCAAAACCGTGGACAAACGGTGAGCGATGACGACGCTGGTGCGTCCTTCAAATAACGGCTCCAATGCGGCCTGGATCAAGGCCTCACTTTGTGAGTCAAGGTGCGATGTGGCCTCGTCCAGCACCAAGATTCGCGGGTCCTTGAGGATCACGCGCGCAATCGCCAGCCGCTGTTTTTCGCCACCGCTAAGCCGATAGCCACGTTCACCTACAGTCGTGTCGAATCCCTGCGGCAGGCCGGCAATCATATCGTAAATATTGGCGGCGCGGCAAGCTGCCTCCAATTCGGCCTGCGTCGCATTGGGCTTGGAATAGATCAGGTTAGCACGAATCGTGTCATGAAAGAGATAGGTTTCCTGTGTAACCATGCCCATCTGCGCGGCCAACGATGACTGCGTCACGTCGCGCAAATCGTGACCGTCAATCGTTATACGGCCACTAGTTGGATCGTACAGGCGCGGCAACAGGTAAGTGATCGTGGTCTTGCCGGCGCCGCTGGGGCCGACCAACGCCACCAACTGGCCAGGCTCGATGGCGAAGGACACGGCCTGCAACGCGTGTCTCGGGGCCGGAACGGCTTCGGCCTCCTCCCCCTCGCCATCGGCTTCCTGCGCGGTATCAACCGCATCGCTCGCCGGAGTGAGCGGGTCATAGTGAAAGTACACGTCCTCAAACTCGATCCGTCCCTGGACCGACTGCAATACCAGCGCATCGTCGCGATCGCTTATCTCGACAGGAATATCCAGGTAATCAAAGACTCGTTCGAAACTGACCAGCGAGGTGACAAACTCGACCTGCACGTTCGTCAGCGCCGAGATAGGCCCATAAAGGCGTGTCAGATAAGCGGCAAAGGCGACAATCGTACCGGCAGACATGGCCCCGGAGATGACGAGATTACCGCCATACCAGTAAATAAGAGCAGTGCCGATAGCGCCCGCCAGACCTAGTCCCATAAAGAACAGTTGGCCTACCTGCGCCCGGCGGATACCGATGTCGCGCACGTTGGCGGCCACAGACTGAAACCGTGTTAGTTCAGAGGCCTGGCGGCCAAACGTCTTTACCAACAAGGCGCCGTTGACGGAAAGCGTCTCGCTGATCTGGTTGCTCATGTCGGCGTTGAGATCCATGGCCGTGCGACGAATGGAGCGAAAGATGCGCGCCACACGGCGTGCCGGCAGCAAGAACAATGGTAGCACCACGACGGACAGAAGCGCGAGCCGCCACTCAATCGCGATCATCACGACCAAGGTGGACACTAGTGTAACAACGTTGGTAACAATATCAGGTATCGTGCCCGTAACGGCGTTTTGCGCCCCAACTACGTCGGAGTTAAAGCGCGACACAATCTCGCCCGACCGTGTGTTCGTAAAGAAACGCATCGACATGTGCTGGAGATGTTCGTACATCTGGCGGCGCAGATCATAAATGATGCCTTCACCGGCGCGCGCGCCGTAATGGCGCTGCACCACACCGAGGAGACCGGTCAACAGCGGCACGGCAAACAGGCCGAGCGCCAGCAGGTTGAGCCGCATTATGTCGCCACTGGGCAGTACTTCGTCGATCAGGTTTTGATAGATCAGGGGAGGAAGCAAGCCCAGCAGGGACGTAGCCACAATCGTGACGAGCACCATGGCCACTGCAAAGAGGTATGGCCGGGCATAGGCAAAAATGCGCCGCAGCAACACCCGATCGATGTGTGCTTTCTTATTCTTCTCGTCAAATGCAATATAACTCCACCAACCGCCACCATGCATCAACGGGTGTACCAAATCCTTTCGTGACAGCCGACTTACCTGCTTACTACGCACTTGTCGGCATTCACACTATCACAACTTGCTCAGCCATGCGCCGCCAAAATGGCTAGGTGACGGCTGCCCAATCGATGAGCAAGACCAAACGAGACTTCTTACTGCCCACTACTGCGCAGATCGTCTTGAGCGCCGCGTCATCACCTCAGTCAGCGCACCACCGAGCGTACAGAAGCAGCCGGAAAAAACAGCCAACTGCCAGACACCGTCAAATATAAAAACGGCAAGCGGAAGAATGCTTAACATGCCGCCCCAGAAGGCATGCATGCCACCACGCTGCGGCACATAAAGAGCGGTCAGTATGCCGGCGAGCAGCGGAGCGAAAAGCGTAGCCAATACTTCATATTCAGACGGCCAGTGCAGTGTCTGCACCAGGCCGTTGGTGACCGTCACCAACAGGAGGTTGGCGGCTAAAGCGAACAATATAGCGGTCCACTTCAACGGCGGCTTGTTCATGCTTGGGTCCTTTGTTGCCTTCGTCCGCAGCCCCTGCATTTGGTTGCGGTTTAATCGTGAACTTTCAACGCCTCCCAGTCAGGTTCGGCGTACTGCTCACGCCGCCAGCGCCAACCAGGCTCGGCGATCTGTCCAGGCTCCTGTGCCGCCGACAACTGCCGTAAACCGGCAAAGATCACGCTGCGCTGTTGCGCAGGTTGGTTGGCCTCGCCAAGTGGATGGCCAAGCGGCCAGCGCAGAAAGATCGCTCGCGGCGTGCCGACTGCTGCCGTCAGGTCACGCGCAAGCGACACAACGATCGTCGCAATTCCTGCAGCCTCGACGGCACGAGCGATCAGTCCCACGGACCGATTGCAGAGTCCTCAGGCAGGCGTCAAGAAGGCAAAATCCACGCCATCCTTGACCAGCTCTGCCGCCACCGCGCGTGCCGTCTTGTCGTTGAGCATGGTTGCCTGCTCGCCTTCGATGTGCCCCATAAAGCCAAAGTGGTATGACGCCAGCCCACCGATCACGCCGTGCTGCGCCAGGTCAGCAAAATGCGCCATTGGGAACACCACATTGAGATCACGGTCGGCGTCGCTATGGTTGTAGTACTTATGCGTGATCGTAATATCTGCGGCCGCAGCAGTGGCTGGAATGGTGCGATAGGAAGCATCGCCTTCTCTATTGTGCATGTCGAAAGGCGCCTGGTTACGCAGGTGCACGCCGGCTGTGGTAATCAGCGCTGCCCTGCTATACGCCAGCGGCTTGCGCATGGGTGCGAACGGGATGGTCGAATCCGCTGCCACGAGTGTGCGGGAGCGTGTGACATTGCCGCGCGCCCACCATTGGGCAACGGCCGGAATAGCATACCAGCGATTGTTTAGCCGCTGCCGCCAGGACAACTCCTCTTCTTTCATATTAGGTCAGTATACCATTTGTACTTGATGAATACTGGAATCAAGCCCGCTGTCGTCTCAGCCATCTTTTCCATTGCCCGGAGGTGAACCATCGCGAAGATGTTTAACGGGAGACAGCCGGCTGACGCAGTCAGGTGCCTTATGCTTTTCGGCGCCCTGTGCCGCCTGTGCTACAATCGCCCGTTGTGACTACGCTATCCGAAGTCTTTTTGTCTCCGATTGGCCCACCTTTGGTGCTGTTGCTTGGGGCCGGTGCTGCACTGTTGATCGGTCGCTGGGTGCGACGCAGCAACGTGCTGACCGGCGTAGCTCTTGCATTTGCTGCCGTGGCAGCCGTGCTGTTTGTGGCACTGCAGTTCCAACCTGTCGTGCCAACATACGGCAGGCCGTGGCAGCCGCTGCTGCAAAGCGCTATCAACCTGTACTGGATCAGCGATAGCTGGAATTACTATGTCTCCGCCTTGATTCTCCTGCTGGGCGGGTTGGGCATTCTGCTTGACCGCAACCCGCGTACTACCGGCGCCCAGTCCGCCCGGTTGGGCGCCATGCTGAGCGCCAACTTGACGGTGCTGGCAGGCAGCCTGTTGTTCGTCAACAGCGGCAATCTATTAACTGCGCTGCTTTCCTGGGTGTTTCTCGACCTGGCAATCCTACTGCGGGCCGCTATCGAACCCATCCAGAGTGGCAGTGAGGGCGGCCTGCAGCTGCGCAACAATGAGGCGCGTATTCTTAGCATGCTCGGCGCCTTGCTGCTCCTGATCGGCCTGCTGCCTGCCGGTGCCGCCGGACCGGCGCAGGAGTTCGCCCACGGCACCCTGCCCCCGGAAACCTTGTTCCTGATGCTGCTGGCGTCCGCCATTCGCTCGGGTGTCTACCCATTTCATCTTTGGCTGCTGCCACGCACGCGCAATATGCTCAACTTGTCCGAACGGCTGCTCGACCATATGGCCCCCGTATTATGTGGTTTATGGCTCTTTGGCTGGACATTCCAACTGGGCGCTGCAGCTATTGTCGTGTCGCCGTTCGTGCTGACCCTGCTCGCGCTTACCTTGCTGGCAACCGCGGTTGCGGCTTGGACTGCCGAAGACCAGCTGCATTATGTCACGTTCGTGCTGATCGGTTCGGCCGGCGTAGCGGTACTGGCGGGCGGATTGGCTGAAAACCCGGGTCCGGCCGGTATGTTTTGGGCGACGACAGCCTTTGCATTAGGCGGTGGCCTGTGGCTGGTGGGCGACCAGGTCTGGCGAGCCTGGGGATGGCAATTGCCGGTCAGTTTTGGTGCCTTGGCACTCGCCGGCGCACCATTTACGCCCGGTTTTCTCGCCCAACCGTCCTTAGCCCGGCTATTAACAGGTGGCATCGTTTTCTGGCCTGTCTTTTTGTTATATGTGATTGCGCAAGGTATTTTGGTGGCGGCACTCCTGCGCAGTTGGAGCACACCCGAGCAGGCTGCAGCACAAGACCTGCCACAAAGCTATACGGTGCGCCTGCTGCTTGCCAGTCTGGCATTAGGGTTGCCGTTGGCCATTAGCGGGATCTTACCGCAGTTTACCGAAACGCTGGCGGGCATGCACGACACAATTCCGCCGGAGCTTGGCAATCCACCGTCGGCCGTGGCCGGTATCAGCGTTTGGATTACCTTGGGCTTGCCGCTGTTGCTCGGCTTCGGCCTTGTTTGGCTGCGCCCGCGCATCTGGCCTAGACTGGGTGAGTGGCCCAATCGAATCAGCCGCTTCAGTCAGCTTGAGTGGCTGTTCCGGCTGAGCATGTGGGGCATCGACCGACTGGCAGTGGCAGGCAACAATGCTGTGCATGTGGTCGAAGGCGCAGGCTATCTAGGATGGTTCCTGATCTTAATGTTGATCGCTTTCTTGTTGTTCCGCTAGCCAATGATCGACGCATTCTTTACCGCCTTCGGAAACATATTCGCCACGGGCGCCGGCATTTTGCTGCTGGCGGTGCTTACGGGCGCAATCTTTGTTCTATGGGATTGGCGCATCGCACTGGCGGGGGTAGTCCTTGTTCATCTCGGATCTAGTTCCGTACTTGTGCTTGTACATGGCGTCCCCGGCATCATTGCTGCGGGCCAGTTGCTCGCGATCGTGGTATCAGCAGCTATGCTGGCCATCGCCGGATTTTTGCACCCACATCCGACATCGCTGCGCCAGGCGGGCAACTGGCCTTTGCGACTGATGGCCTTGACCTTTATTGTTGGCGCCTGGTGGTATCTTGACCCAGGTTACACGCTACCGTCATTCTCGCAGGCGGAAACGGATTTCTTGCTCTGGACAGCCATGTGCGCGTTGGCCCTCTGGAGTTTTTCAGGCAGCCCGCTGCTCGGCGGCATTGGCGTACTGTTGTGGTCTGTGCCAATGTATTCCCTGGCAGCCGTCCTCCTGCCTGGCTCAGGTCTGCCCGCCATCATCGGCATTACAGACATCGTCTTGGCGTTGGCCTGCAGCTATCTCGTGCTGCTGGAGCCGGCCAGCTCCCGCGGCGTCACCAGCCGCTTAGCGATCAAAAACGTCGCCGCTGCCGTTGCACCGCAGCCGCGACGCACCAGGGAAACGCCGCCGCCCGTTGCTGCCGGCAGCCCCATCACCGCGGATCCTGTTCAGGAAAAGGCAGCTTAGTGACAATTTCCCTTATCCTGCCGGCACTCCCCCTCCTGCTGGTTACTTTTTTCGTCATGGCGGGCACCAGCTTCGTCCTGCGCGCCTGGTCGCATTGGGTGGCGCTCGCCGGCGCCGTTGTCGCTGCCCTTCTAGGCGTAGGCATCTGGCAAGTGGATCTGAGCCGCCCATTGTGGGTGCTGCCGACCGGCTGGAGCATCGATTTCGCGGCGCCGCTCACCCGTTACGGGTACACCTTTCAGTTGCAGCAAGACAATATTCCGATCATCGCCCTGAGCCTGCTCATCACTGCTTGCGCCCTCCTGCTGGCAGCCAACGGGCTGCGCTACAGCAGTTTTCCGGGCATTGCATGGCTGCTGGTGTCCGGCTATGTATTTGTGGCGATCATCATTGCCGGGCCAAAGGCTCCTGTCATTGTAGTCCCGCTAGCCCTGGCTATTCTCTCCGCACTTGCGGTCTTTATCGTACAAAACACCACGGTTACCGATCCGACCGGCCCACTGCGCATGCTTATCCCACCTCTGCTGGCAGTGCCCCTTTTCCTGCTGGCCGCCTGGTACGTCGATCAGATTCCCCTAAACCCACAGGACGTGGCGCTCCAGCAGACGGCGGGCATGCTGTTAGGCTTGGGTCTATTGGCGCTGATAGCGCCTTTCCCACTGCATAGTTCGACGCCGGCCCTGGCCGAAAGGGCCACGGCCCCGGCCGTGCTCCTGGTGACTCTGCTCAGAGAACTTGCAGTGCTCTATCTTACGGCCCGCGTCCTCTTTGCTTATCCATTTGTTTACCAGCAGACGGACTGGCCGATCTGGTTAAGTTGGCTGGGGCTGATCACGACGGTGTGGGGCGGTGTGGCCGCGCTGGGCGCACTCAACGCCGGCCGCCTGTGGGGCTATGCGGCACTCGGCGACTGGGGTTTGATCATCGTCGTTTTAGCGGCTCCCGGCCTGCGCAGTTGGACGCTGGTATTATTCCTTTTCATCGTGCGCGTGATCAGCATGGCGACCTCGGCGGCTGGCCTTTCCGCCATTCAACAGACCATTGGCAGTCTCGACCTGCAGCGCCTGCGCGGCGTCGGCAGCCGTATGCCGTGGAACAGCGCCGCTGTCATGCTTGGCGGTCTGGGGCTGGTCGGCTTTCCATTGAGCGCCGGCTTTGCTGCTCACTGGGCTGCACTGTTGACGTTGGCCGAAATCGATTGGCGACCGGCCGCAGTGGTGCTGGTAGCCTCGGTTGGAGCCTTCATTGGCTACGTACGGCTGGCACGCATGATGTTTGGCCACCTCGAAAACCGGTTGATCCCACGCGAGCAAAGCTTTAGTGCAGCGCTGGCCTTGACGGCACTTGTGGTTACGATCGGCGTCGCCCTGGCGCCGCAATTGCTCAACGACTTGATCAGCCGTGCACTGGCTGCATTTGGCTAGACCTGCACACAAGAGAAGATCGCAAATCCGGGTACAATAAGCGCATGAACAATGAGTCTGCTATAGGCCGTACAGCGCGTCTCAGTGGCTTTTATCAAAAGAGTGTCGCCGAACGTACTGCTATCATCGCCCGCTGGGCCGATCTATCCCAGGAAGAGGTGGCCGTACTGCACGAGGGTCTCTCGGTGGCGCAGGCGGACAAAATGATCGAAAACGTGGTGGGTCGTTACAGCCTGCCGCTTGGTATCGGCACCAATTTTCTCGTCAACGGCAAAGAATATCTGGTGCCGATGGTGGTGGAGGAACCGTCCGTCGTGGCGGCGGTGAGCTACGCAGCTAAGTTGGCGCGCACCGGCGGCGGCTTCAAGACGGGCAGCACCGAGCCAATCATGATTGCCCAGATTCAGCTGCTCGACGTAGGCGACCCAGGCCAGGCGGCGACCGCCATCCTGGCAGCCAGAACCGAACTCCTGGCGCAGGCAAATACCAGTCCCAGCATCGCCAACCGTGGTGGTGGACCTGTCGACATCGAGACCCGCCACTTACTGGACACCCCGGCCGGGCCCATGTTGATCGTCCATCTCCTGTTCGATGTGCGTGACGCCATGGGCGCCAACGCCGTAAATACGGCGGCCGAGGCAATTGCCCCGACCCTGGAGCGCCTCAGCGGCGGCCGCGCTCTGCTGCGCATTCTCAGCAATCTCACGGACCGCAGGCGTGCCTGGGCCGAAGTCACAATCCCCGCCACCAGCTTTGGTGTGCTGGACTTTCCTGGCGAACAGGCTATCGAAGGCATCGCCCAGGCCAATGCCTTTGCCGTGGCTGATCCCTATCGCGCAGCCACGCACAATAAGGGGATTCTCAACGGTATCGACGCCGTTGCGCTCGCCACCGGCAACGACTGGCGGGCGATTGAGGCAGGCGCGCATGCCTACGCTGCCCGTGACGGCCAATATCGAGCCCTGACCGAGTGGAGAGTGGTTACGGACAAAACCGGCGACTCACATTACAATGCATTATATGGCCGCCTTGAGTTGCCGCTTGCCGTGGGCATCGTCGGCGGTGCAACGCGCGCCCACCCAGTTGCTCAAACGGCGTTAAAAATTCTGGGTGTTTCGTCGGCGCGTGAGTTGAGCGAAGTCATGGCAGCAGTTGGACTGGCGCAAAATCTGGCCGCTATCCGTGCCTTGGCGACTGAGGGAATCCAGCGAGGTCACATGTCCCTGCACGCTCGCCAGGTGGCGATTGCCGCCGGTGCAGCAGGCGCCGACGTGGACTGGCTGGCCGCCCAATTAGTGGCAGAGGGCCAGGTGCGCGTAGAGCGGGCCCGCGAACTGCTGCAACAGACAAGGAGTAAGTAACGTGTTGAATCAACCAATCCGCGCCGTTGGCATCGTCGGTTACGGCGCTTACGTACCGCGCTACCGGCTGCCGGGGACCGAGATCAGCCGCGTCTGGACCGACAGCAACAGCCGCAGCCCTGTACGCGAAAAGGCAGTGCCGGGTTTGGATGAGGACACCGCCACCATGAGCGTGGAAGCGGCCCGCAACGCCTTGGCCCGCGCCGCCATTGACCCACAGCGTATAGCGGCAGTATGGGTAGGCAGCGAAAGTCACCCCTATGCAGTCAAGCCGACCGGCACAATTGTCGCCGAGGCGATCGGAGCCACGCCCGCAACGCTGGCTGCCGACTGGCAGTTTGCCTGCAAAGCCGGCACCGAAGCCATCCAGGCCGGTATCGGTCTGGTCGGCAGCGGCATGGCCGACTACGCACTCAGCATCGGTATGGATACCGCCCAGGGGCGCCCAGGCGACGCATTGGAGTACACGGCGGGTGCAGGCGGGGCCGCCTACCTTCTGGGGCCGGCCGAAGAGGCTCTCGTCGTCTTTCAGCGCACCCTCAGCTATGTCTCAGACACCACCGACTTCTGGCGCAGGCCGATCACCCACTATCCCAGCCATGCCGAACGTTTCAGCGGCGATCCAGGCTATTTCGGCCATGTCATTCCTGCGGCCGAAGAGATGATGCGGCAGATGGAAACCGGAGCGGAAGATTATGACTATGTCATCTTCCATCAACCCAATCCAAAGTTCCCGACGCGCGCGCTTGAGGATCTTGGTTTCCAACCTGCCCAATGGCAGACCGGTCTACTTGTCGCCGAGATCGGCAATACCTACGCAGGTTCAGCGTTGATTGGCTTGTCCGCCGTGCTTGACGAAGCCAAACCCGGCCAGCGGATTCTCATGGTAAGCTACGGGAGTGGCGCTGGTTCGGACGCCTTCGACTTGCGCGTCACCGACCGTATCATGGCCGCCCAGCAGCGCGCTCCCAGCACGCGTGACTATATGCGCCGCCGCACTCTGATTGACTATGCGCAATACGTGCGCTTTCGCAAGAAACTTGCTACACACTAACACATCCATAACCCACATTTATCCCACAAATTGTGTGGGATAAATGTGGGATAGGTGTGGGATAGCTGCACATCGATCTCGCAACTATCCCACAGCCATGATTTGCAGCGTGCGCAACAACACTTCCCGCCAGCGCCCAATCTCATCTACCGGCAAATAGATCGCACGTCGACCAACGCGCGCCGCCTCTTCCGGGACAAAGCTGTTGTCGTCCTCCGAAATTCGCCCCAACCCAAGCCGCAGCCGCCGCTGCATCGTCTTGCGATCCATATTTTCGAGTGCATCGCTGTGTAAAACGAGATTGTCCATGTCGCGGCCAATACGATCGACTCCGGCATGCGTCGCCAGGATCTTGACCCGGATCTGGAAGAATAGATTTTCGATTTCCTCGGGCACAGAACTGGTTTCTGCGTCCTTACCAAACCGATCGAGCAACTCCTGGCGCATCTCATCCAACACCTCGGGGTGCGTGATGCCGGCGATGCGCCGGTATAGCTGCAGCCGCAGGTCTTCGTCCTCGATGTACCAGACTGGGATGCGCGCGTCCAAGGGCAGATCCAGCGTTACTGGGGGAGCCAGTGGGTCTTCCAGGTCGAAAGGAATCGGTTCCTCATCCTCGCCATCTATTGCTATAGTCAGCTCCCAATCACTTGCTGGACCACCGGCAGGCTCGGTGACGGCACCTGGCGCAGTGCCGTCCGCGTCCTCCGTGACAGTCACTTCAGCCGGGGTTGTACCCTCCTCGCCTGCTTCCACCGTGCTCGTCTGCACGGCTTTCTCGAAGCGATCCTTTTTGCGCCGCGCCTCGTTAATCGCCTGCGCCAGCAGGCGCGTGTAAAGGTCGAAACCGACGCTGTCGATGTGGCCGTGCTGGCGCGCGCCCAACAGCTCACCGGCCCCACGAATCTCAAGGTCGCGCATGGCAATACGGAACCCTGCCCCCAACTCCTCGCTGCTCTCCAGCACTGCCGACAGCCGCCGGCGCGCGTCGTAGCTGAGAACCGCATTGCGATCATAGAGCAGGTAGCAGTATCCACGTTGCGCGCTGCGTCCCACGCGCCCGCGCAGCTGGTACAACTGCGCCAATCCAAAATGGTCGGCACGATTGATAATGATCGTATTGGCGTTGGGAATATCCAATCCGTTCTCAATAATCGTCGTGGCCACCAACACGTCCACGTCGCCATCGGCAAAGCGCATCATGGCATCCTCCAACTCGCGCTCATGCATCTGCCCATGACCTACTGCGACCACGGCATTGGGTACGAGACGTTGGACGCGATCGGCCAAGGCATGGATGCCATGAATGCGATGCGTTACCACAAATACCTGGCCCCTGCGGTTGAGTTCGCGTTCGATCGCCTGCTTTACCAGCAGGTCGTCGTACTCCGCCAGTACGGTATGGATCGGTTGGCGCTCCTTGGGCGGCGTGTTGATCGTACTCATATCGCGAATGCCGCTCAAGCTCATATGCAGCGTACGTGGGATCGGCGTCGCACTCAGCGTCAGCACGTCTACCTTGGCGCGCAGTTGCTTTAGTTGCTCCTTCTGCGCCACCCCAAAACGCTGCTCTTCGTCGATGATCAACATGCCCAGATCTTTGAATTCCACATCCTGACTCAGCAGGCGATGCGTGCCGACCACCAGGTCCACCGTTCCGGCGCGCAGGCCGTCGATCACCTTGTCCTGCTGCGCTGAGGTGCGAAAACGGCTCAATACTTCGACACGAACCGGAAAACGGTTAAGCCGGCTCGAAATATTGCGAAAATGCTGCTGGGCCAGCACGGTCGTCGGCACCAGAAATGCCACCTGTTTGCCGTCGTTGATCGCCTTGAACGCCGCGCGAATAGCTACCTCGGTCTTGCCATACCCAACGTCGCCACAGATAAGCCGGTCCATCGGGCGTTCCGACTCCATATCGCGCTTGACGGCTTCGACCGCGTGCAGTTGGTCATCCGTCTCCTGGTAAGGGAACGCTGCCTCCATCTCTTCTTGCCACGGGCTATCCGGGCTGTATACATGTCCCTTAATCAGCTCGCGCTGGGCGTACAGCTTGAGCAGGTCCTCAGCTATTTCGGCCACCGCCCGCTTAGCGCGGTCCTTGACCATCTGCCAGTCAGCCGTTCCCAGCCGGGTAACGGGCGGGGTGCTCTCGCCGGCGCCGACGTACCGGCTCAGCCGGTCGGCCTGATGGACCGGGACATACAACTTGTCGCCACGCGCATAGCTGACCTGGAGATACTCACGTTCAATGCCGGCCAGTTCCATCCGCACCAGGCCGTCAAACATGCCGATGCCATGTTCGATGTGCACGACAAACTCGCCGCTCTTCATGTCGGCAAAAAACAGCTCGGGCGCAACCTTGCTGTGATGCTTGGAGCGCGAACGTGCCTGGGGCTTGCTCCACCCAAACAATTCGGTGTCAGTATATAGGTGCAGAGGTGCGGACAGCCCACGCACGACAAATCCTTCGCCCAGGACGCCCTGCAGCAAGGAGACCGAACCCGCCAGCGGCGGCACTGACAACTGCTCGTGTACTTGTGGCGCCAGGTGAAACTCCTGCAGCAGCTCGCGCAGCCGCCCCATCTGCCGCGAGAGCAGCACGCTGGTATGGCCGGCATTGTGTCCTTTGACAATTTCGGCCGCGATCTCCTTGGTCTTGCCGCCAAAACGCAGGCCTGGTGCAAAACAACGCGCTAGTGACGTGTTGGCGCTGGCGCCTTTGCTGTACAGATCGCCATACCCCAAAATGGCCGGCTTGCGCTCCACCAGCACCTTGCGCAGATCGTCCGCCGCAAAATAGTTGCGTTGGAATCCGCGCGGCAGTTCGCCGCTTCGCTCCAATTCCACGCGCAACCCCTCCGCCTGTAGCTCCAACTCGTTAACCGTGGCAAACAAATCGAGCGGATCGTCCACAATTACCAGTCCATCTGCTCCCACGTGGTCGAGCAGGCTCGCCGGTTGTGCATACGTATACGGCAGATACCACTCGACGCCGTGGAAGCTCTGGCTGTTGCGTAGGTGATCCACTTCCAAGCGCAGTTCTTCACGCAGTGCCAGCAGCAGCTGGGGGTCATGCAGCGGCGAGTCCGGTTGCCCGCCCTCATCTGAGTGCGACACGTTTTCAGGCGCCATCAATCCCTCGCCACGTACGTTGAGCCGCTCCAGGACCGCTGGACCGTACTTGCTCAGGACTTCACTGCCCGGTCCAATCTCGACACTTGCCACTTGGCGAATGGTACGCTGGGTCGCAGGGTCGAACAGGCGCAGGCTCTCGACCTCGTCGCCAAACAGGTCGATGCGCACAGGGCTGGGCAAATTTGGCGGCCAGACATCCACAATGCCGCCGCGGCGAGCGAAAACGCCTGGTTCCTCGACAATCTCGACCGGATTGTAGCCGGTCTGCACCCAGCCAGCGATCATCTGCTCCAGCCGCACAGCGGACCCGGTCTTGAGTGTGCGTAGCGCCAACCGCAGCTCGCGTCCAGGCAAAGTCTTTTGCATCAATGCACGGGCACTGACCACCACAATTGGCGGCGCGCCTTGACCGCCTTGCATGCGCTGTTGCTGCAGGGCGGCAAGCGTGGTGAGTCGTCGCTGCCGCGTGGCGCCGCTCCAAGAAATCCGCTCATAGGGCAAGGCGTCCGGGTCGGCGAACAAGTGGACGGGCGCGCCACCGGCTTCGAGCGGCGGCAGCCACATCAGCAGTTGATCGACCAATTGCTGCGCCATTTCACTGCGTGCCGTAATCAGCAGGAGCGGCCCCTGCCACTGGGAAGCGATGCCCGCCACCAGGTACGGCCGCGCCGCCTGCAGCACAGCCTGCGGCTCCGTCTCCTGTCCACTTTTTAGTTGCGCCAACCATTCGCTAAAGGCAGGCACATCCGGCAGCAGATTAACCAGTCCTGATAGTTTCATATTTCGTTACCCAGTCACCGTTTCAGACATCATGTTATGTCTTTCTCAGCCATTGTAACGGTTCATTGCTGCATCAATACCTTCATGCAGCCAACACTCCAAGGCGTCACATACGCGGGCGCGTAGTGGTCCAAACGCCTCTTCTTCGGCCGCACTGAAATTTTGCAGCACATAGTCAGCGGGGTCCATCCGCCCAGGTGGACGTCCGATGCCTACCTTGATACGCGCAAACTCGGCTGTGCCCAGGCGCTCCATGATTGACTTAATGCCATTCTGCCCGCCGGACGAGCCGTTGTAGCGCAGGCGCAGCTTGGCCGGTGCCAAATCCAGGTCGTCATGCACGACGATCATGTCCTGCGGTTCCACTTGATAGTAGCGAGCAAGCGGCGCAACTGCCTCACCGCTGCCATTCATGTAGGTCAACGGCTTCGCCAGCAAAACCTTGTAGCGAGTTCCCCCCGCCATGGCAAACCCACTCCCCGTCATGGCGCGCTGCTGCATCTTGTCCAGGCGCAGGCCGTGCCGCTGTGCAAAGAGTTCTACGCATTGGAAGCCGATATTGTGGCGATTCCGGCTGTACTGGGGGCCTGGGTTACCCAAGCCGACGATCATCTTGATATCCTGCATGAGTCTGCACATCAAAGCCGAAAAGGCGCGAACGACCCCGAGCACTCTTGTGCCTGGGCCATTCGCGCCTGGATTCTGTTCGTCCTGCTGCTGCTTTAACCGGCAGCGACTTACATCAACAACCTAGTCTATCCGTACTTCTTCCAAACCCACTCAAACAGCTTCTTGCCCGCCAACAAGGCGGCAAAGCCAATAAAGAGTGCAGCACTGATGCGCACCCCATTAAAAAACTGGGTGCGCAAGCGTTCAAATCCTAGCGACTCACCTAGCTGGTCCGTCACACTTGCTCCGGCCACTGTCTGCACGCCGGTACCCTGCGCGCCAAGTAGTGTCCCCGACGTGGGCAGCGCCGCGCCCGCTTCCGGCCCCCCCGCCACAGCGGCGGGCGTTGGCGTTGCGGTGGGCGGCGGTGCATCCCCTTCTACTTGCGGTTGTGTCACCTGCCCAACGACCGCCGTCGGTTGCGGCGCAGGGGTGAAAGTCGGTGTTGCCGTCGGCGTCAATGCCAGCGTAGCCGCTGGCAGCGGCGCTCCACCTGCCTGGTTGACTGTAATGTTCGGTATATAGAACTCGGCATAATTACCATCCACCTTCACAACCCGCAGTCGCAGTGTGTAGGCGCCCGGCGGAAGCCCTCCCGCCTGCCACACGCCAAGCTGGCCGTTGATGACCGGGGACGTTCCGCCGGCAAAATAGATATAGGCATCGTCCCCGCTTGGCTCCTGCTTATAATGCAGTTCGTACTTCTGGAACGGATCAATCGTTGCCGTGCCGATGATAGGGACGTCGCCATTGATGGCGGCCCCCGGGCCAGGCGACGAGATACCCGAGCTATCCTGGGCGTGTACCGCTCTGGGACTGCCGGTTATGGCAGCCAGACCAATCACCACCAGCACGGCCAGCCAGACAAGCGCCGGCAGTAGCGCCGGCAAGAATGCTGATGTAAATCTGGTTGGCGTCCTTGACTCTTTGCTCAAATCTTGCCATTCCTAGCGTAGGCGATCAAGGCTGCGCCCGTATAAAGGCGATGATCGAGAGCAGATCCTGATCGCTTAGATCGGGCCGGCCGCCGCTGGGCGGCATAACCAGACCCGTCGTGTTGTCCGGACTGGTGAGATCGCGACCTGCGCGAACCACCGCCAATAGCTCCGCATCCGTCTTGCCATTCACGAAATCTGAACCAGCCAGCTGGTTCCCTAAGTTTGCCACACCCTTGGCGTCAATACCATGACAAGCGGCGCATGATTCGCGAAAGAGCTGTCCACCGCGATCCACTGCGGCCGCACTGTGCTCGGCGTGGCCGGCCGACGCCTGCGGTCCAGGCGTCACATTTGCGACAGGGAAGGCCGTCGACACTGGCGTGTTGCCTTGCGCTTGGGCAGGCGGCGCGCCCGTGATGAACAGTACCGCAAACACGGCAAGTACGGCGACAACCGGCGCAGCCACCCGCAGCCACGGCGTGCGCAGCGGATCGCCCTCTTCGTCCTCACCCACCGGTTCGCGGTTGACCAAAGCGATCACCGACATGAGGGTGATGATCAGAAAACCGATCAGTGCCAGGAAAGGAATCGTTACGAATCCAAACCAGTTGATCCACTGCGTAGTGCATGATACACCTTGCCGGCATGCGGCGGCGCCGGCAAAGATATCGGTCTTCTCCAGCAAGTAATGATAGGTCGAAACACACAAACCGAACAGCGAGAACGGCAGCACGTAATATGGCAGATGCCAGTCACGCCGCAACAGCCCAATGGCAATAATGGCCGCCAAGGGATACATCAGAATGCGCTGATACCAGCACAAGACGCACGGTACGTAACCCTTTACTTCGCTGAAGTAAAGGCTGCCGCACATAGCGATCCATGCTGCCAACAGCGCGATGTACATGCTGTTGCGGTTCAGCCAACTGGAAGCTCGCTCCATGGATCAACGCTCGTTTCTAGGCGCGGTTATTGGGCCGCCGCCAGCTGCCGATCGATTTCTGCCGCTAGCGACGGAAAGCTCGAGTCCTGCAGCAATGTGTCGCCCACAATGATCGAGGGCGTAAACTGGAGATTGAGTTGTTGTGCCTGCGCCAACGAATCTGTGACAGTGCTCAAGTGCTCTTGGCTGCTCAAGCAAGTCCGGAATTTGGCTTCATCCATGCCCATGCCTTGTGCATAGCCTACCAGGTCGTCAAACTGCGTGGCCCCTTGCTGGTCCACGCGCGCCATTTGGAAGACGCGGTCGTGGTATGGCCAGAACATGCCTTGGTCGGATGCGCACTCCGCTGCCAAGGCACTCATGGTTGCGCCCGGCTCATGCTGCTGCAGCGGGAAGTAGTGATACTCGACACGCACCTGGCCGGACTTTACATAGTTGGCAAACAGCTGCGGCTTGACCGTCTGCGCAAATGACTGGCAGGAAGGGCACAGGAAATCCTCCCACAACTGCACGGTAACGGGCGCATCCGGGCTGCCCACCACATTGCGGTTAATCCATTCGGCAGGCACGTCTGGCTGCGCAACCGGGGCACTCTTGGCCCTGTTCTCATTAAGCACAATGATGCCCACGACGAGCGCCACAATTGCAACCGAAGCGCCAATCAGCCACAGGCCGATATTGGAGCTGTTAATGCGCGATTCGCCACTGGAGACTTTTTTCGTCGTTTTGGCCGGCGGGGCCGGCTTGGCAGCAGGCTTGCCAGCCGAATTCTTGTTGGACGGATCTTTGGTGGGTGTGGTTGTCATGTAGACCTCAGAAAGGGTTGCATAGCAATCAATGGATCGAAAACTGCGGTGCAGCGCCACACCATTGGGGGGTGCGATTTCAACGCCGGCAGCGCAGCACCGGATTATACTGCCTGACGTGCTTTGCAGCAACAATTTTGCGGATTGGCGCTGCATCTTTCATGTAACTCTCATGTCGGCAGGGTGAGCCAGCCATTTACCAGTAGCTGTTAGCAAACACGCGCGTGAGAATGCTGTCCCGCTGCGCCGGCGTGGTCCAACGCGGCTGGCCGTAATCGTATAGCAGCGTGGTCAAAACCTGCGTGCTGATGTGCCGCCCTTCATAAATGGTGTGCTTGACAATCATACCCTCGCGCGTCGCCTGCTCCCACATTTGGTCGAAATAGAGGTTACCCAGCCCATAGAGGACCAGCTTGTCGTCGGTAAACTCCATCCCCTGCGGAACATGGCTCTGCACGCCGGTTACAATATCCGCGCCCGCACGCACCAGTGCCGTGAAGTCCTGGCGTTGGTCAAGCAGGGGCTGCGTGTCATAGCTCTCCTGATACTGCAACTCGGCTAAGACCACATCCGCCTTATTCTCCTGCTTGAGTTCACGCACCATGGCGGACATGATTGCCAAATCGAACTCTGCGCTGCCGGGCTGATCGTCAGTGGCCCAGGCGAACTTGGGGCCATAGCTGTTGGCGCCCAAAAACGCCAGCCGATTGCCGTTGTGTTCAATAATCAACGGCGCAAAGGCGGCTTGCTTGTTGCGCCCCCCGCCATAAACGGGCAACCCGGCCTTCTCATAGATGTCCAGCGATTTGAGCGCATTTTGGCGCCCGTAGTCGTTCTGGTGATTGCCAGTCAGGCCGATGATGTCTACGCCTGAGGCCGTCAGCGCTTCCATGTATTCGGGCTTCGAACAGAAGGTAAGATTGTCGGCGCTCGTATTCGTTTCACAGCCCGGCACAAACGGCACTTCGTTGCTGATATGCGTGATGTCGGCTGCAGCCAATTCGGGGCCTACGACCTCGGCCGGCCATGCTGACCCCAGTCGGTCCATCTGCGCTGCGGTTTGGCGGCACATGGCTGTGACGCCAGACATGGCGACAATTGTCAGGTGTTCCGGAAGCCGGTTGCCGGCCGGCAACACGCTCAATGCCTTGCGCGCCAGCGCCAGTTCGACCGCATCGCCCTCGGCAATCTGGGCATAAACATCGGTGATCAACGGATACTCGGTCGCCGTGTAGTGGGCGCTGTTCTCGATTGGGTTCTGTCCGTCGACGGCAAACACAGCCAGCCGCGGCTCAAGTTGATCGAACGGCAACACGGCCAGCGTGGTGTGGTCCTGCCAGGCGGCAGCTACCACATCCTCCGTCACAGCATAACCACGCACGAGTGGGCCCGGTGTGCCCAGCACAGTGTGCAGCGCCGGCAAAGTATCGCTCAACACGGCAATCTGCGTATACGAAACGCTGCCGCTGCTCCAGTTCTTACGTAGTTGCTGCCAGTCAATGGTGGGTTCCAACGTGTCGAAACGTGAAGCGACGGCAAAAGTCACCGTATAGACAAGTGTGCCCACGCCCGGTTCGACTGTAAATCGAATCGCCGGCGCTGCCGTTGCGGTCGTTGTCAGAAGTACAGTGTCGCTGAGCCGTGCGGCGGCTCTCATCACGGCAGCAGTCATGCTGGCAGGTGCGTCGCCAAGTTCCACCGCCAGCAAGGGAAGGCTCGGGAACTCTGCCGGTGCGGCGGAATAAGCAGTGCGGTCCCCAACATCCCCTTCAATCGGGGCGCTGCTGTCGCTTGCTGCACTCACCGAATGTCCATTCCCTTCGGCAATATCCTTGGCAGTGGCGCCAGCCGCGACGGCCACTGCCGCCGGCTGCGAACTCGCCTGTGCGCCAAATGGGCTATTTGTAAAGGCCCAGAGACCAAGCGCGAACCCACCTGCGATCATGGCAATACTCAAAACGACAAGAAATTTTGAGGAGACAGGAGCATTTCGCATGTTTGCAAAGTATAATCCAGGGGATCGTACTACGCTAATGTGATTTTCCACGAGTACGGAGTATAATACGGTTCATTTAGTCGTGTGACGGTACAGCGTGGAGCACATGTTTAGCGGCGATTTACCATCTTTCTTTCGGACGATCTCCATGGCGCTGAGACTCGATCCCCAAATCTTCGCCGCTATCCAGACAGCGCCGAATGGGATTTGGGTTGCGCTGGGCGTGGTGGCGATGGCTGGCGCGTCCGAGGCGGTGGGTCAGAGCTTGAGTCTCTTTCTCAATCACATCCGCGCCTCACGTTTTGGCCTGGCCCTTGCCATCGCCACGGCCACTCACATGGTAGGCTACGTCTTGTGGACCATGACAATTTGGCTGGCCGGGAGTGCCCTGTTCCAGCAGGATCAGTCTTTGTTGGCGGTGGCCAGCGCTGTGGGCCTCTCCTATGCGCCCCTAATATTTTCCTTTTTTGTGCTTACGCCCTACTTGGGAAACTTGTTCGGGATCATCCTTTCGCTTTGGAGCATGTTGGCTGTGATTGTAGCCATTCGCGTGGGCATGCAGTTGGAAATTTGGCAGGCTGTCGTCCTCGCAATCACGGGCTGGATTCTGCTGCAAACCGTACGCCGCACTATCGGCCGGCCGGTGATGCGTCTGCAGCGTTGGCTTGCCAGCCATGCGACTGGCGTATCGTACGACGTGCGGGCACAAGACGTAACACGCGTTCGCCGCCGCCCCACTCGTACATGGTATCTCCAATTGGAAAGTTGGCGCCGGCGGTGCAACAAGGCCGTAGCCGCCGAAGCCCTACCCCCACCCGAGGTACAGCAACATGCAAGCTCCACCGGTTGAAATATGGCTCGTGCCGATGGCGCTGGTCGTGGCGTTCTTCCTGTGGGCCTCTCTTGCGCCATTTGAAACGCTTGGCTGGTGGGCAGGCTGGTTCGGCGACAAAATCTACCATGACCAAATTCCCTCCGATGGCATCGTACGCGCGGTTCACGACCAGCCGAGTTGTTACGTCCTGTTCCTCTCGGGCATTGGCCGTGTTTCCGGGCATACGTTGAGCTTTCGCGAGCAGGAGTTTTTGCGCCAGTTGGCGCAACGCGTGCCAAACGCAGTTGTGCTCGACGATATCTTTCCCTATTCGGTTAACAACCTAGCTCTGACTGGCCAGCCATACTTTTCGCGCATCTGGCGTTGGGCGCTGGAGCGCAAGCGCTACGGCCCGGCGCTGGCCGGTTACCTGATCAATATACGCAACCTGTTTCAAGTAGCCATCGCTATCGACCGTCGCTATGCCCCGCTTTATGGCCAGGCCATGGCAGAGGTCTTTCTCGACAGCTTGCTGCGCTACCAGTACGACCCTGAGACCAAGGTCCCGATTTTTATTGTCGGCTACAGCGGCTCCGCCCAAATGGGAATTGGTGCAATCACTTACTTGCGCGAATGGGTCAAAGGGCCGATCTACATGGTGTCATTAGGTGGTATTTTTGGCAGTGACCCCGGCGTTCTGGCGGCAGATCATGTTTACCATCTCTTGGGTTCCAACGACAAGGCCCAAGTGTGGCGGCTCATGATGCCGGGCCGATGGCCCTTCTCTGCCTCCTCAGAGTGGAACCGTGCCATCCGCCAACGGCGCGTGACAGTCATCCCCATGGCGGGTATGGGCCACACGGGACGCGGCGGCTACATCGACGTCAAGCCAAGCGAGGGAGGCTCTGTTCCCAACGGACACATCACCGCCCAAACCATTGCCGACATCATCATGAGTGCCGTGGCGGGCCACCCAATACGCGGCCTGCGCGTGCCTCCTGCTGTACTTGAGCAGCCTGTGCAGGCAGTCTAAAGGCCGGTCCACTAGCGCCTCACTTCCCAAGACAGGACACCTGTCACCCAAATAACAGTATCTCGGCCTACTTGACGTTGCACGTAGCCTTGACTATGATAAGAAGCAGAACTAAATATCGACCTTCGGGGCAGGGTGAGGGAACTGCTGTTCCCAATTCCCGATCGGCGGTAAGTCATTCGATCAGAGTGACAAGCCCGCGAGTCAGACTGCTGCAAGGCAGGACGGCATGAGTGCGGTGACCAGCAGGATAGGGAAGCTGGAATTCCGACGCCGACGGTATAGTCCGGATGAAAGAAGGTGCTGGCGAAGCGGGAAACTTCCTGCGGCGTGAGTTATGACATGTCCCGGAGCATTCATAATGAATGGTCCGGCATTTTTTGTCATGGCAGCCAATGGAGCCAAGTTCCTGTCGGGTAGGCGTGGCGCGCAATACGCGTGCGGCAACCCATTAACCAACACATTGCGATTCTCCTGTCCCGAAGCAGCAGCTGCTTCGGGATTTTGTTTGGTAATTTCTGGTAGTAAAGGAAGGCACAGCATGGCCTACGACACGTACGCAACACAAGAACCCCATCGGCGGTGGGCAGCGGACGCACAGCTGCAGACAGCGCGGCGCGAACGCATCCAACGGCTGCGGGGCCCAGCACTTGGAATTCTCGTGCTGATCTTGGCGATCTTGTTATGGGAAGCGCTGGTACGCTGGCAAGAATTGCCGCCTTTTATTCTGCCCTCGCCCACGTTGATTTTTCAGAAATTCCTGGCGGCGCTGGGCGATGGCACGCTGCTGCGCCACGCCGAAGTGACCCTGGTCGAGATCGCGCTCGGCCTGGCGCTGGGGCTCAGCGCGGCCTTCGTGCTCGGCTACTTTCTGGGCAAACATCGGCAGCTGGAACGCATCGCGTCCCCCTACATCGTTGCCAGCCAGAGCGTTCCGATCGTAGCAATTGCGCCTCTACTGATCATCTGGCTGGGCAGCGGGCTGGGGAGCAAGGTGATCGTGTGCGCCTTGATCAGCTTCTTCCCGCTGTTGATCAGCACCATTGTGGGCATCCGCAACGTCGATCCGGACCTGCACGATCTGATGCGCAGCCTGCGCGCAAGCCACAGCCAGTTATTCTGGAAGCTTGAGCTGCCGGCAGCGCTGCCGGTAATCTTTGCCGGGCTAAAGCTCAGCGTCACCTTGGCAGTGGTGGGAGCAGTCGTCGGCGAGTTTGTAGGCGCCGATGCCGGTCTTGGCTTCTTGATCAACTTGGGCCGCGGTATCTTGGATACACCGCTGATGTTTGTGGCTGTCATTGCCTTGGTCCTGATCGCTCAGGCCCTCTATCTTGCGGTCGCACTGCTGGAAAAGCACTTCCTGCGCTGGCAGCAGCAAGCGTAAATCATACGAACGCCATGGGTTTCCGCCTTGGCTTGGAAAGGATCGTCTGGCATGTCGCGTGTAGTTGGCTTACTTGCAATTCTGCTCGTCTCTACCCTGTCCGCTTGCACGGCGGCAGCGCCCGCTACCGTTTCGGACACGGCGGGGGCGGACGCAACGACCGCCGCAGGTAAGGATGCAGTGAAACTTGGCGTCGGGTTTGTCCCCAGCGTGCAGTTTGCGCCGTTCTATGCCGGCTTGGACAAAGGCTTTTTTGCCGACGAAGGCATCGACTTGGAACTGGCCTATGGTTTTGAGAACGATTACCTGAAGCTGGTTGGTGTTGGCGAGCTGCCCTTCATGATCGGCAGCGGGGACCAGGTCGTGCTTGGCCGGGCGCAGGGGCTGCCGGTCCGCTATGTTGCCAATTGGTATACCAAGTTTCCAGTCGTAGTGATTGCCAAGCCTGCTGCCGGAATCGATGAACCGGCTGACCTGCGCGGTAAACGCATTGGGATTCCTGGCCCGTTCGGCGCCTCCTATGTTGCCCTGCGCGGTGTGCTGGAGGCAGGAGGATTGACTGAACAAGACGTCCAGCTGGAAAGCATTGGCTTTACCCAAGCTGCCGCCTTGAGTGAAGGCCAGGTGGACGCCGCCGTGGACTATGCTGCCAACGGGCCCGTCGTGCTGGCGCTGCAAGGTATCACGACGACGCAAATCGCGCTCGACCCGTATTTAACAGTGCCGGCTAACGGGTTGGTTACAAACGAAAAAACGATCACAGAGAACCCAGACCTGGTGATGCGCATGGTTCGAGCGATGCAACGTTCGATCGCATATACTGTGGCGAATCCGGACGAGGCTTTCGAGATCTCCTTGAAATCCGTCCCCGAGGCTGGAGGCGAGAACACTGCCGCCAATCGGGCCATCTTTGATGCCTCTATGCCGTACTGGACGCCACAGCCGGGCGCGCAGCCGGGTGCGACGACGGAAGCCGCCTGGGAGGCTGCAGCGGAATTCATGCAGCGTATCGGCCTTGTCGACATGCTCGTGCCGGCAGCTGACTTGTTTACGAATGAGTTTGTGGAGAGCTGAGAGCGTGTCAGATCGCGCCTTGTTGATGGTCGAAAACGTAGCCAAGACCTTCACTGACGGCCCACGTCCCCTAGCGGTGCTGCAGCCAGTGAGCTTCCGCCTTGATACAGGCGAGTTTGTCTGCCTGCTTGGTCCATCCGGCTCCGGTAAGAGTACGTTGCTGCGCATTATTGGTGGCCTGGTCGCAGCTGATAGCGGCAAGCTCTGGTTTGATGGTCAGCCGCTCACTGGGCCGCGCGCCGACATCGGGTTTGTCTTTCAAAAGACAAACCTGATGCCGTGGCGCACAGTGCTCGACAATGTGCTGCTGCCGCTTGAAATTCAACAGAAAAAGGTTACCGATCAAGACCGCACGCATGCATTGGAGCTCTTGAATCTGATGGGTCTGCATGGATTTGACCAGGCTTATCCGCGCCAGCTTTCCGGAGGCATGAACCAGCGTGTCGTGCTGGCGCGCACCTTGATCCACAACCCCCGCTTGCTGCTGATGGACGAACCCTTTGGCCAATTGGACGCGCTAACGCGCGAACGGCTCAACCTGGAACTGCTCCGCCTGCAATCCATCCACCACAAGACGGTTCTTATGGTCACCCACAGCATCAACGAGGCCACTTTCCTGGCCGATCGCGTCCTGGTAATGAGCGACCGGCCCGGAAGGATTGTGGCGCAGGTCACCATCGACCTGCCGCGACCGCGCGACCTCAGTATCCTATCCACACCCCAATATAGCGCCTTGGCGGCCCAAGTGCGCCAACACATCGTCGAATTCGGGCCAACCGCAGAGCCGCTTTAGGTACCGTCTTTTTGACACGATCTCCTTCCCCATGTTATTCATTACAGGATCAGCAATCCGATCGGGATTCGCAGGGAATCCCGTGTAATTTGACCCATTTGAGCGGTAACTTATGACCAGTGAAAGCAGCACAACTATGATGCCGGAGCGCAGGGAATCTTTGGATTTCCTGCGCGAACTTGTTTTGCGCGACACGGAAAACGGCCGCTATAGCGGCCGTGTTGTGACGCGCTTCCCGCCCGAGCCCAATGGCTATCTGCATATTGGCCATGCCAAGTCGATCTGCTTGAACTTTGGCATTGCCCGAGATTTCGGCGGCGTTTGTCACCTGCGTTTTGACGACACCAATCCGGAAACGGAAGACCCGGAGTACGTGCAGTCGATCCAGGACGACATACACTGGCTGGGCTTTGACTGGCAGGACAAGCTGTTTTTTGCTTCGGATTATTTCGAACAGTTCTATCAGTTTGCCGTGCAATTGATCAAAGAGGGCAAGGCCTACGTCGATAGCCTGAACGAAGAGGAAATCCGCCAATATCGCGGCACCGTCACTGAAGCGGGACGGCCGAGCCCCTATCGCGACCGGTCGATCGAGGAAAACCTCGATCTCTTTGCCCGCATGCGTGCCGGTGAGTTCCCCGACGGCGCACACGTGCTGCGCGCCAAGGGCGATCTTGCCGCCCCGAATATGAAACTGCGCGATCCGCTGCTCTATCGTATTCGCCATGCTTCGCACTACCGCCTGGGCGATGCCTGGTGCATTTACCCCATGTATGATTATGCGCATCCCTTGGAGGATGCCATCGAGCAAGTCACGCACTCGATCTGCACGCTCGAATTTGAAAATAACCGTGCCATCTATGATTGGCTGCTTGACAACCTATTCGAGGAGCCGCGGCCGCACCAGTACGAGTTTGCCCGCCTCAACCTCGACTATACAGTGATGAGCAAGCGCAAGCTGCTCCAACTCGTCGAGGAAAAGTACGTGAGCGGATGGGACGACCCGCGCATGCCCACGATCGCCGGCTTGCGCCGCCGCGGCTATACGCCCGAAGGCATTCGCCTCTTTGCCTCACGCATCGGCGTCGATAAGACCAACAGCCGGGTGCAGATGGGTGTGCTCGAAGACGCCATTCGCGACGATCTCAACGCACGCGCCCCGCGCGTCATGGCGGTGCTGCGTCCGCTCAAAGTTGTCATATCCAACTACGCAGAAGAACAAGTGGAGTGGTTGGACGCTCCCTACTGGCCGCGCGATATCGCCAAGGAAGGCACTCGCCAGGTTCCACTCACGCGCACGATCTACATCGAGCAGACGGATTTCAGCGAAGATCCGCCGCCAGGCTGGACACGCCTGCGCCCGGGCGGCGAGGTGCGCTTGCGCAACGCTTACTTTATCCGCTGTGACGATGTCGTCAAGGATGCGGCCGGCAATGTCGTCGCACTGCACTGCAGCTATGATGCGGAATCGTTGGGCAAGACGGTCGGCGCTGAGCGCAAGAAGAGCACTGCCGTCCAGTGGGTGTCGGCAGAGCATGCTGTGCCCGCCGAGGTGCGCCTCTATGACCGCCTGCTGAGCGTACCCAACCCGGACGACGGCGAAGAGGGCAAGAGCTTCAAGGACTACCTAAACCCGCGCTCAGTTGAAGTGCTCAAACAAGCATTGCTCGAACCGAGCATGGCGCAAACATCCGCCGGCGAGCGTTTCCAGTTTGTGCGCCACGGCTACTTCATAGCCGACAGCGTGGATTCGCAACCTGGCGCACTCGTCTTCAACCGCATTGTAGAGCTGCCTGACGCCTTTAACAAAGCGCTAAGCAGGCAAGCAAAAGGCGCCACTGCGGATGAGATGAAAACTGTCAAGTCCAAGGGCGACGACAAGGAAGCAATAGCCGGCGCTACGACGTCCACCACTTCCATTTCTGACGAGCGGACGCGTGCCCGCGGCACCAATACGCTGCTGGCGCAACGCCACGACTATTACGTTGATGTCTTGGGTATCACGCCCGAACTTGCAGACGTCTTGACCGGCGACGAAGACATCGTCCACTTCTACGACGCGGCCTTAGCCGTGTACAACAACCCCAAGGCCATCGCCAATTGGGTGGCCAACGAGGTGCTGCGCGAGCTCAAGGGCCGCAGCCTGGATCAGGTGCCGTTTACTGCTGTGCAGTTAGCTGAGTTGGTCAAGCTCGTGGACCAGCAGACGATCACCAGCGCAGGGGCAAAGAGCGTCTTTGCCGCCATGTTAGTCGAAGGTGGCTCACCCGCCGACATCGTGCGGCGCGTGGGGCTCGATCAGGCGCTATCGCCCCAGGAGTTGCAGCGGGCCGTGGATGAGGTGCTGGCCGCCCTGCCTGCCAAGGTCGCCGAGTATCGCGCCGGCAAGACAAGCCTGCTGGGGATGTTTACGGGCCAGGTCATCAAGGCGACGGGCGGCAAGGCGAGCCCGCAGGCCGTTCAAGAGATCCTGAAAGATAGGCTGGCATGAAAGACGAGTTAAAGCCCGCGCGCGTACGGTTTGCGCCTAGCCCGACGGGTCACTTGCATCTGGGCGGTTTGCGCACCGCCTTATTTGACTGGATGTATGCTCGCCGCACTGGCGGGCAGTTTGTATTGCGCATCGAGGACACGGACCAGAAGCGCTACAATCCCGAGAGCCTCAACAGCCTGGCCAATGGTCTGCACTGGCTAGGTTTGGATTGGGACGAAGGCCCCGATATTGGTGGGCCCTTTGGCCCCTACGTACAGAGCGAGCGCAAGGCGCTCTATGCACTCTATGCCCAGCAACTGGTAGATGACGGCAAGGCCTATCGCTGCTATACCACTGAGGCAGAATTGGAAGAGCTGCGAAAACAGGGCAAGGAGTACGACCGTCGGCATCGCTGGCTTACGCCTGAGCAGCGCGCTGCATTCGAGGCCGAAGGCCGCACCCATGTCGTGCGCTTCGCCATCCCACTGGAAGGCACTACAACCGTCCACGACGCGGTTCGCGGCGAAGTAGTGGTCGAAAACCAACGCATTCCAGTTGATCCGGTGTTGCTCAAGAGCGACGGCATGCCGACCTATCACCTGGCGGTTGTCGTCGACGACCACCTTATGGAGATCACGCATATCCTGCGCGGCGAGGAATGGCTGCCGTCCGCGCCACTGCACGTGCTCGTCTACGAGGCCCTTGGCTGGGACCAGCCGGAATTTGTCCACCTGCCGATCATACTTGACCCCAGTGGCAAGGGCAAGATGAGCAAGCGCAAGCCGGTGGTTGATGGGCGCGAGATGCCCGTGTTTGTCAGCGACTTCATCCACGAAGGCTACCTGCCCGAAGCCGTGTTCAACTTCTTGGCCAATACCGGCTGGAGCTTCGACGCCGAACGCGAGATCTTTACGCGCGACGAGGCTGTGGCGCGCTTTGACGTCAAGGATATCTCGGCCAAGGCGACGGCGCTCGACTACAAAAAGCTGGAGTGGCTTAACGGCGTCTATATTCGTGCACTGGCGCCTGAGGAGTTGAAACAGCACCTGTTGCCGTTTGTGGCGCCCGCCTTGGGGCTGAACGAAACAGAGCTGGCGGACGACCCGCGCTTCGACCTTCTCATCCCCTTGATTCAGGAACGCATCAAGTTCCTGACAGAAGCTGCGCCGCTCATCGACTGGGCCTTCGCAGATGAGATCGTGTACGCGGATCCCGCGTCTTGATCGGCAAGAAGCTGACGCCGGCAATCAGCATCGACGTGTTGGATCAAGGTATCAGTCTGCTGCAGATGGTGGAGCCATTTACGCTCCACAAGTTAGAAGAGGCGTTCCGCGCGGCGGCCGAAGCTATGGACATCAAGGTGGGCAGCTTCTTCACGCCCTTCCGTGTGGCCATCACGGGCAAGACCGTCTCGCCGCCGCTCTTCGAGAGCATGGTCGTACTGGGCCGGGCCGAAACCATACGGCGCGTCCAAGGGGCACAGGCCGCGCTAAAGGCCTACGCCGCGGCCGCCGTCTAGCCGGGAGATAAGTCCAGATACACCGGCCAGGAATTTGCGAAATTACCTGTCTACAGGTACAATCCATCCTCGCTAAGCCGATGCGTTGGGGGATAGTTTAATCGGCAGAACACCTGACTCTGGATCAGGCAGTTGGGGTTCGAATCCCTGTCCCCCAGCCAATTTCCAGCGCAAGCTGGCAACAAATAAGCACTAGTCGCAAGATCGACTAGTGCTTATTTGTTGCCGATATACTCGTCGCGCAAATTCCCGTTCGTCTCTGTGCCACGGTTGGGCGGCCCGGAGAACAATAACGCCAGCTGTTCCAGCACGAGGGGTTTGGCCAAAAACCCGTCCATCCCTACGTCGTAACAGGCTTGACGCTCGTCGGGCCCTATACCCGCTGTCAGCGCGTAAATACGCGGCTGCTGATCGAGAGGCAACTGCTGGCGAATCAAGCGCGTGGCGTCTAAGCCATTCATGTCGGGCATGCGAATGTCCATGAGTACGACGTCATAACGGCGACGCTGCACGGCTTCGACCACCTCCAAGCCGTTGGCAACCGCATCCACACGGCAGCCAAAGCTATGCACCATGCGAACAATAATTTTTTGGTTTTGGGGATTGTCCTCAGCTACGAGCACCAGTAACTCGGGCGCCGGACGCGGAGTCTGCACGTCAGCCATCAGCCTGTGCTCCACGGGCTTGCACGAAACCGCCCCGGAAAATCATCGAAGGTATTTCTCGGCGCGGCCCTGTCCCTACGAAATGCTTACAGCTCGATTATACTCTGGTTCCTGCGATCTGCAAAGAACACGCCGACGTTCACAGTCAGGGAAATACTACAATACACCAGTGACTTTTCCGTTCCGTAATGTTATAATCCGTCCCTATGGTGCGTAACGTTAGCAGTATCATCCTTTATGCGTTGGTGGCCGCGGGCATCACACTTATAACCGTCAATGCCATGATGCCACCTGCGTTAGGGCTAGCGGCGTTGATCGTCTCGCTGATTCTGATCGCCCCACCGCTGTCACTTGGGCTGCGCTTTGCACTCTATGCCATTGCAGCCTTAAACGTTTTTGCTGTGACACTCCTGCCGCCTATCATTCCAATTGCCGGCGTCGCCGCTGTAGCGGTAGCCGGCGGCCTGATTGTGAGCGAATTGGTTGCCGCCCGCAACAAGAGAATTGCGCAAACGAACACGGTACAAAAGGATCGCTTATTTCACGCCCTTGCCCAAGCTACAAGCCATCTCGTTAATACCTTAGACTTTTCAGCAGGAATCAACCAGGCACTCTGCGATTTGGGCCAGGCGAGCGGCGTGGACCGCATCTACATCTTTCAAAATGATCAAACACTAGATCCTTCAGAAACAAGCCAGGCGCAGACATCGAACCAGGACATTAGCCAGTTGACGTGCACCCAGCGCTACGAGTGGGTGAGTCCTGGCACAGCAGCGTTTCTGGATGACCCTAAACTGCAACAGTTTCCCTACTACCCTGCCTTCCAGCGCTGGTACGAGCATCTTGCACGGGGCGAGCAGGTCATCGGCGCCATCAACTCGTTTCCCGAAAGCGAGCGCACGGTCCTCAAGTCGCAGTCGATCCAATCCCTGCTCGTGGCGCCGATCGAAGTCAACGGTGCGTTTTGGGGGTTCGTCGGATTTGACAACTGCCGTGACGACCGCCCATGGCCGGATCACCTGGTCGCCATATTACGCGTGCTGGCTATGAATCTTGGAGCGGCCATTGCCTGGCGCCAGATGCAGGCTAGGCTTACCGACCAAAAACGTTTCATGCGCGCGGTGCTTGATGCCGTGCCTGCGATGATTGCTGTGCGTGACGAACATGGGCGGCTGGAGCTGGTCAACCAAACGTTGGCCGACGTAGCGCAGCAGCCTGCCAAGGAGTTCGTCGGCCAGCCCGCCAACGCCATTCCTTGGCTGACATTTGCGTCAACCGCCTCGCAATCGACGACAGAGACGGAAGAGCTACGCCACATAACCTTGGCTACTGGGGAACAACGCTGGCTGTGGACACTAGAAAAGCCACTGGGGGCCGACCAAGCGGACCACAAGCGAGTGCTGATCGTGAGCAACGATATCACCGATCGCAAACGCACCGAAGATGAGCTTGCCGGCGAGCGCAATCTGCTCAAGACCTTAATGGACAGTCTGCCGGACTATATTTTTATCAAAGACACTGCCAGCCGCTACATTACAGCCAACACGGCGCACGTGCAGCTGCTTGGTGCAGCAACGATCGAGGAGTTGGCCGGCAGAACGGATTTTGACTTCTTCTCGACCCCCTCCACTCTCCCGTTCTTCACCGACGAGCAACGTGTCATGCGTTCTGGCACGCCGTTGCTCGACCGCATCGAAGTCATCAATCGTGAATCGGAAGAGAAACAGCGTTGGGTGTTGTCGTCCAAGATCCCCCTCTACGATCCATCCGGCCAGGCCTGGGGCCTGATAGGCATCAGCCGCGATATTACGGCCCTCAAGAAGGTCGAGGAAGAATTGAGGCGCGCCAAGGAAGCCGCCGAAGCTGCCACCCACGCCAAGTCGGACTTTTTAGCCACGATGAGTCACGAAATCCGCACGCCGATGAACGCCGTGATCGGTATGACAAGCTTGCTGCTTGATACCCTTCTCACGGCCGAGCAGACGGAGTTTGTCGACACAATCCGGATCAGCGGTGAAAACCTGCTTGCGATCATCAATGACATCCTTGACTTCTCAAAGATTGAATCCGGACGCATGGAGTTGGAGCGCCGGCCATTCCACCTTGTCGAATGTATCGAGGATGTGTTGGATTTGTTCTCCTCACGCGCAGCCGGAAAAGGTATCGAATTAGCTGTTCAAATCGACGATACGACTCCTGCAGTTGTGATCGGCGACCAAGTCCGCTTGCGCCAGGTGCTGGTCAACTTGGTAGGTAATGCGCTGAAGTTTACAGAGAAGGGCGAGATTGTCCTAGGCGTGACAGCCGTCCCCGCACATGACTGTTGTCGCCTTCAATATTCCGTGCGTGATACAGGCATCGGCATTCCCAGCGACCGAACGAATCGCTTGTTTCAGAGTTTTACACAAATCGACAGTTCCACCACCAGGCGCTACGGTGGCACTGGTCTCGGCCTCGCCATCAGCAAACGATTGGTCGAACTGATGGGTGGTTCCATGCAGGTGCAAAGCCAGGCCGGCTCGGGTTCGACTTTCTCGTTTGACATCTTGGTCGATCTGCCCGACCGTGAAAGCGAAGAGCAAACCCGCAACCAGCACCCAGACATTGCCGAGCTTACTGGCAAACGAGTGCTGATCGTAGACGACAATCACACCAACCTGGCGATCCTAACTCATCAGTTACAGCGCTGGGGGATCGACGTCACTGCCTACCAACTTGGCGCAGAGGCCCTGGCAGCGATGGCGGCCGGTGCACGATTTGACGCTGCCATTCTCGACGTCGTCATGCCGGTGTTGGACGGAGTGCAGCTCGCCCAACGCCTGCGCAGCTCGCCCGATAGCCACACGCTGCCTTTGATCTTGCTTAGCTCTTCGGGCGAAGGATATAGCAGTGAGAGTTTCCGGGAGCTGCAACTATCCGCCATGCTTAGTAAGCCTGTCAAAGCCGTCCAACTGTATAAAGCCTTGAACAAGGCCCTGGTTGGGTCTTCCAGCTTCGTACGGGCCAGACGCAAAGTTCAGTCGCAGTTTGATGAAATTGCGCCGGCAACGGTCTCACTGCGCATTCTCTTGGCGGAGGACAATACCATTAATCAACGAGTGGCCTTGCGCATCCTGCAGCGTCTCGGCTACGAGGCGGACGTGGCCGACACGGGTCTGGCAGTGCTGACCGCCCTGGACGAAAATGAGTATGACGTAATTCTCATGGATGTGCAGATGCCGGAACTGAACGGACTCGACGCCACACGCCGCATCCGGGCCGAACTACCGGCTGACCGCCAGCCCTATATCATTGCGCTGACCGCCGATGCAGCGGCTGGCTTTCAGAACGAATGCCTGGCCAGCGGGATGAACAATTACGTCTCCAAACCAATTCGCATCGACGAACTCGTGGCAGCGCTGCAACAGGTCAGGCAAGCAACAGGAACAACAGTATAGTAGCTGCCCGTCGTGGCCAATGCAAAAGGCCGGCGGAATGCGCCGGCCTGCAGTTACGCTAAATCGGTATGGCTCACCACGAAAGAAGTCCGGTTGCGCCCACATTCCACCTACGAGGCGTGCGCAGGCGCCAACACCATGACCATGCTGCTGCCGTCCAACAAGGGCATCGACTCAACAATAGTCACGTCGGCAACATCCTTGGACACACGTTCCAAGAGGGCACGCGCCACTTCGGGATGCTGCATCTCACGGCCACGGAAGCGAATACGGACGCGCACCTTGGCGCCCTCTTCGACAAACTTGCGGATCTTGTTCATAACGACCTGTATGTCATGGTCGTCTGTCTTGGGCCGCAACCGCAGCTCTTTGACCTCGATCTGCTTCTGCGCTTTGCGCGACTCGCGCTCTCGCTTCTGCTTCTCATACAAATACTTGCCATAGTCCATCAAGCGACAGACCGGTGGATTGGCGTTAGGCGCCACTTCCACAAGATCCAATTGCTTTTCGGTGGCAATCGCTAGCGCATCCCGAATCGACAAAATGCCAAGCTGTTGGCCTGACACATCGACCACGCGCACGCTATTTGCGCGGATCTCGGAATTGATCCGGGTGGTGTCCGCAACGGACGGTCTGGGGAAATCTCTCCGGGTAATAGGTGTTCTCTCCTTAAATCATTGTCGCTCGGCCATCCCAAGCAGCCAAGCGCACCCCACATCTCGAATCTACCATAACTCTAGATTGCTGTCTACGGAGTTCAAGGCCGTAGTATATCATTTGCCGCTCGCCGCGTCAAGTTCCTGCCGAAATTTTCAGGTGTGCAGTATGGGCACGGGGCCCTGTCGAACCCCGTGCCGCTACAGGTTACTCGTCTACAGCTCCGCCGCCCGCGTCGCGATCTTTTGCCGCACCATCTCCATGAAAGCACCCACGGACATGTCGTTGATGCGCGTGCCGTCGCGCTTGCGTAACGCCAGCGTGTGGTTCGCCTGTTCGGCATCGCCCACCACCAGCATGTACGGGACCTTCATCAACTGCGCATTGCGAATCTTGGCGTTCATACGCTCGGCGCTCAAGTCCGCTTCGGCGCGCACGCCTATCTCCTTTAACTGCAACGCCAACTGCATGGCGTAGTCGTTATGATCACTCGTGATTGGAATCACGCGTGCCTGCTCTGGGGCCAGCCACACGGGGAACGCACCCGCATAGTGCTCGATCAGAAAGCCGATCATGCGCTCGTGCGTGCTCAACGGCGCGCGATGGATGCACAGCGGCGTTTCCTCCTTGCCCTCGCGGTTCGTGAAGACCAGGTCAAAACGCGGCGGCACGGCAAAGTCCACCTGGTTCGTCGCCAGCGTGAACTCGCGCCCGATGGCACTCCAGATCTGCACGTCGATCTTTGGTCCATAGAACGCCGCTTCGTCCGGCACCTCGACATACGGTACATCGCCGTTGTCCATGGCCCGCCGCACCATGTCCTCCGTCTTCAGCCATAGGCGCTGGTTGTCGACATACTTCTTGCCCAGGCCCTTGGGATGGTGCGTGCTCAACCGCATTACGAAGCGATCGATGCCAAAGAGGTCAAAGTAGTAGCGGTACAAGGCGATGACGCCCATGAACTCCTGTTCGAACTGTTCTTCGCTGCAGTAGATATGCGCGTCGTTCATCTGCATCGACCGCACGCGCATGAGCCCAAACAGCTCGCCACTCTTCTCGTAGCGGTAGCACGTTCCGTACTCCGCCAACCGCACGGGCAAGTCGCGGTAACTGCGCGATTTGGCGGCAAAGATTTTGTGGTGGAACGGGCAGTTCATCGGCTTGACATAGTAGCGCACACCCTCCAATTCCATCGGGGGGTACATGCTCTCGGCGTAGTAAGGCAAATGCCCCGAGCGCAGGAACAAGTCCTCCTTCGACAGATGCGGCGAACGCACGCGTTGGTAGCCCGCGCGTAACTCCGTCTCCTCCGCCAGCCTCTCCAACTCGGAAATGATGACGCCGCCGTTGGGCAGCCAAAGCGGCAGACCCGGTCCAATCTCCTCGTCAAAGATAAAGAGCTCCAGTTCGCGGCCCAGCTTGCGGTGGTCGCGCTTCTTGGCCTCTTCGAGCATCTGTAGATACTCGTTGAGCTCTTTCTTGTTGCGCCAGGCCGTGCCGTAGATGCGTTGGAGCATAGGGTTGGCCTCGTCGCCACGCCAGTACGCGCCGGCTACCGTCATCAGCTTGAAGCTGTCCGGCGGGATTTGGCCCGTATGCTCGACGTGCGGCCCGCGGCACAGATCCTCAAACGTGTCTTGTCGATACGTGCTGATGACGGGTTTTTCCTGTACCTCGTTGCCGTACTCGTCGATGCTGCCCTTTTCCAGGCCGGCGATCAGTTCCAGCTTATATGGCTGATCTGCAAACAGTTCGCGCGCGTCACCGGCGCTCACTTGACGATACTGAAACACATGCTTGCCGCCGATAATCTGGCGCATCCGCTTCTCGATCGCCTCCAAATCCTCGGGCGTAAAGCTGATCGGCTTACCATGTGCATCGCGACCGAGATCGAAGTCGTAGTAGAAGCCCGTATCGATGGGAGGGCCGATCGCGATCTTTGCCTCCGGATAGAGTTCCAGCACCGCCTGCGCCATCACGTGCGCAGCACTGTGACGCAGCTTATAGAGTTGGTCCTTATCGGAACCCTTGTCGGAATCCTTGTTGTTGCCACTCATTCTTGACTCCTCGTTGTCTAGTGACTGGGCTCAGTTACCGGGCTTACCTGCCAGGCCTGATTAACTGGGCCGAGTTGATAGCATTCAATACAATGTCTGCGACATCCAGCGCCGCCTTTGGCTTGCCGTGCAACATGGCGTTCTGTCGCATGCGCGCCAGGCGGGGCGCATCAGTCATCAACGACTCCACCATATAGGGTACCGAGTCAGTCAAACGCGCTTGCACGCCAACACCTGCCGTGACCATATAATCCGCGTTGAACTCCTCTTGTCCACGGATAGGTTCGGTCACCAACAGGGGCGTGCCGCGCGCCATCACCTCACTCGTAATCAGACCGCCCGATTTCGTAATGACCAGGTCGCTTGCGGCGATAAGGTCATCCAGGTAATCAATGAAACCCAACACGCGCACTGCGAGCCGCGCGTTGCCGTGCAGGCCCACCAGGTTCTGCTGCAGCGTGTAGTTACGCCCGGCCACAATACACAACGTGCCGGCAACCTCCCGCTGGAGGATACCCTCGGCCATCAGGCGCACCTTGTCGTCGTCGATGCCGCTGCCAATCAGCGTGATCACGGGGCCCCTGCCCAGCAGTCTCTGCTCGCGTATCGCCGTGACATTCTTGGGCAGCGCAATGTCCGGATTGACCGGTATTCCCGTCACATGCAAGTTGCTGCGCGGCACGCCATGGCTGACCAGCATATCCGCCGTCATTCCGTTGCCCACAAACGTTCCGGCAATGCCCGGGTGGGCCCAAAAGGGATGGCCGACATAGTCCGTCACCACGCAAAAGACGGGCGCCTTGAGCCCGGCGGGAGCCAACGAGTTGATGGCGGCATCGATCGGCAGAAAGTGCGTGCACAAAATGGCGTCCGGTCGCAAATGGTTCAGTTCGTCCACCTTGTAAACGCCGATACGGCTGTACAACTGGCGCAGTTGACGCTCGAACCGGCTCTGATCGCGATTCGACTCGTGGTAGGCGAAGCCCCACAATTCCGGCGTTTTCTCCGACAAGTCGATGTACAAGTTGGCATAGAGCCGGCGAAACAACCCCGAGCCATAGTCGAGCGTATCCTGCACCCAAACGCGATCGGCGCCGCGCTGCTTGAACGCATGTTCAAGCGCTTCTGCAGCCGTCTTATGACCTGTTCCCACTGACGCATGGAGAATCAAAATACTTGCATTCATTATCCGGATCTCAACTGCTGCACCAACATGTCCATTGCGCTCCTGACCTTGCCAACGGCAACCAAGAGCGCATCCACAAACGATACAGTTGCATTCATCATGTCGTCCGGCGAAGCAACAAATAAGGCTGCTATCACTATCCCAATCACACCGACCCAAAAAGTGAAGCGAGCACGGCTGAACCGCCTCTGTTCGAGCAAAACATCAGCCGCATTGCGGGCTGCCTCAATCCGGCCAAGAGCATTACGCTCAAGCGGGCTTTCGCCCCCAAAGAAATAGATGGCAAGCGTAACTAATGACAGAAACCCTACTACAATCATGCCGACGAGCAAGATCGTGGCAATATTGATCGACGAGTTTGAAGCTTCCATGTGACGGCTCTCGGGTCTCCAAGCCCCCAAACGGCGATGGTGAGTTTCTTTTTTTGGTCACAATGCCAGGGCGTATCTCACGCTTAGGGTGAGGGCGGACATGAGTTCCAGTGGAACGACCCTCGCTGCACCAGCCAGAATGCTGCCGACCGGCCTCGTGCCCATATGGTCCCACGGCGCCCGTAATCAGAGATGTACCCCGGTTCCTTCCTATGGCCAGTTGACTAGCTCGCGATTTGGCTTTACAATTTATAGAACATCCGTTCTGTCTCCTTTTCAAATGGTGCGACTATGTCACTACCCTATATTGACATCATAAGTCCGATCGAAGAGATCTTTGCTCGCCTCCAGCATGGCCGAATGCACCGCTTTTACTACTACAGGACGTCCGCATACAACGGTTATCGAGTGGAAAAACTGCTGCGGCGCTACGGTATTCGTGTTTGGGGCCGCCAGATCAACGGCGATAGACAGTCCTTCGTCGTCAAGCAGAAACAGGCTGTTTGGGCCGAATACGTTCTGTGCCGTGCCGGCGTCCCGCTTGCCTGCGAACTGCTCGATCAACGCAACGCCGAGTACCCTGACCAGCACCCGGTCGACTCTATGCCAATTCCTTGGACGGAACGAGGCATACCGGCAATCAGCTTCATCGATCACTTCGGCGAATGGCTTGCAAAGGTCATCCGCTAGAGTGATTGGGCAGTGGAGGTCAGCCACCGCGCCGCCCACTGCGTCAAGCTCATCAAATGCTGCATTCCCTTTGGCAGCAGTTCCGGCGTGATCCACTCGTCGAGCCGGTGGGCGTTGCCGCCGTCGGTAATGCCGATGCACACGGCCGGAATGCCTCTACTCAATGGTACGTTGGCGTCGGTGCTGCTGATGCGGTTGGCCGTCTGCGGCTGCACTCCCACCGCCACGAGTGACTGGACCGCAGCCTGGACAAGCGGGTGATCGTCGGCTATGCCGCCGGCCGGCCGGTCGCCAATCAACTCGGCGTTGACAATAACCCCGGCCTGCCGCCAGCGTGGCGTCTGATAGCGCTGCACGATATGTTGTACCTGCGTCACCAACGCGTCCAGTGCTCCCGGCTCCTCGCTGCGCAGATCCAACTCCAGCTCGGCCGTCTGTGCGATCGTATTGACGGACGTGCCGCCTGTCATCACGCCTACGTTAAAGGTCGTGCGCGGCGCGGCCGGTGGATGCAGCCGGGTCAACTCCGCCGCCAGGTTCACCAGGACGTGCACGGCGCTGGCAGCCCCAAAATCACTCCAGCTGTGTCCCCCTGGTGCACTGACGCCAATGCGATAGCGCCGGGAGCCAAGGGCGCGGCTTACGACACGCGGCAATCCCATACCCTCGATCACGATCGCCGCACCCACTGTAGACTGCAGCCGATCGATGGCGGCGCGCATGCCGCGCAGGTTGCCGTTGCCTTCCTCGCCGCTGTTGGCCACGAACCAAGTATCCACCAGTGGAGATGGTTGGTGGCGCAGCTGCCCCGCCAGCCACAACATCGCCGCCACACCCGTCGAGTTGTCGCCTAACCCCGGCCCATAGATGCGACGCTGGTATTCGTCAAAGCGCACTGCCAGATCGGTGCCTGTCGGGAACACTGTATCCGTATGTGCGCTGACCAGCAACGCAGGCTGCCGCCGCTCGCCCGGCAGACAGGCATAGACATTGGCGAAATCGTCCAGAACGACGTCCGTGTAGCCACAGCGGCGCAGCCAATCCGCCACCCAGCGTGCCCGTTCACCCTCCATGCCCGTCGGCGCCGAGATCTGCTGGATCTGGATACAAAGGTCGATTATTTGTTGCCTCTGCCCGACAAAATCAGCCGTCATCACCATGTCCCATCGGTTCCTTCACGAATACAAAAAAGCTTCGTCCCATGGGACGAAGCTTTCGCTCGTGGTTCCACCCATCTTGCCCGTCCTTAACCAGCACGTGAACAGGCCGCTTGTGGCGCCGATAACGGGGCGGACCGGGGTATGATACGCAGGCAATGTTACGCACCATTCTCATACCCGCTCGCAGGGGGTCTACGAAACAGCGCTTCTGCAACGGCTCGCAGCCACTGGCCATCGCTCTCTGAAGAAGTAGAACTGTCCGTCGCTGTCCTGTTCGACGCTTTCAATCTAGCAAGGGTAGTGGGAGATACTGGACTTGAACCAGTGACCTCTACGATGTCAACGTAGCGCTCTAGCCAACTGAGCTAATCCCCCGCAACTGTGCCAAAGTATAACACCCTGGTAAGGAGATAGCAAATTTGCGTCCCCTGAAGGGGCCATAGTTCATCGAACTAGACCAGCTCAACCTGGGTCAAACCAGCTCAATTTGGAAACACATACCCTGTCGGGCCGCTGTTCATCGACAGCACTTCCTGCTGTGTTTCCATCATGAACTCCAGCAGTTTTGTCTCACGGCTGATCAAGCGACTCTCCATGGACAAAATCTCTGGAATCCCCTGCTGCTCCAGCACCTTCTGCTTGTCTTCTGCCTTGACTTGCAGCGCAATCGCAATCATAAATGCCAAGGTCAGCGGGTCTTCGGGCAATCGATCCAGGCGCAGATTCGTGTTGCTTGCCTTTGACAACAGCTCCACGTAATCCATCACTTGCGGACGAACCCGTTGCGCCAGTTCGCCGGCGAGCTTGGTTGCACCATTTACGACTGGGAACTGGCACACGGTGCCGGCCAGGTAGCTTTGGTTATGCTTTAGCTCGAGGATACGGAAACGTTGTGTACCGACGGTGGTAATGTTCATGCAGCCGTCGTCCAGTCGCTCTACGCGTACAATCCGGGCAGCCGTACCAATCATGTGCGGTTGAGCGCTAACGCCCACTTCTTGACCTTGGTCGATCAACACTACGCCAAACGGAATACGCTCGTCGACGCAACGATTGATCATCTCGCGATAGCGCAGTTCGAAGATGTGCAGGGGCAACACCATGCCAGGGAACAGCACTACATTCTTGAGCGGAAAGAGGGGCATATCCATCATGTTATTCCCGGACCTATTCTCTGCGTAACCGCGAGAACCTGGAGTGTATGGGCGAAATCCACTCATAAATTTTCCGTTTCACTCGTCTCCATCATCTTCGTCGATGGACGCAAGCGCCGCGCTGTCGACTTTCATCACTTCACGCAGGACTGTCGTTGCGAACGCACCCTTGCGCAACTCAAAACGCAGGACAAGTCCTTCGTCATCCGCCTGCACCGCCAAGTCCGTAGCCAGCAAGCGGCCCATCCGCCGAGTACCTTCGACATGCGCGCGCCCGAAATCTTCCAACGTCACCTGTGCATGGCGCAAGACTTCGTCTTCCAACTCAGCTGCGTCTCCCTTGGCCATCCACATGCGCGGCCCGTACAGGGGCGCCGTAAAGCTGATTTCCTGTGAGGTGTAGCGCGGCTGCTCTGCCTCTACATCGACGACATCAAACATGCCGCCCGTCGCATACTTCTTTGCAACATCTCCCGCCAGCACGCTGTCAAAAAGACCCCGTTCGAGCCGCACGGCCAAATAACGATTGCATAAGTAGCTTTGGTAGGCGGAAATCAAGAATCTCTGCAGCCAGCGGTCTCTCTTTCCTCGCTCGCCATGCAAAATCGCCCAACCCTGGCGCACGTTGGTGCCATCTTCGCCCAACCGCTGGTTACCAAAAAAATTCGGTATGCCGGTCGACTTCAGCCGCTCGACGATTGCTTGCGCCTGAGGGTAAGCCTCACCGGTAGCCAACGCGAGGTCACGAATACGAATGACGAAGCGGTTACCCAGTAAATGTCCGGCTTTGAGCTTGTTGCGATGAAAGCGAACCCAATTCACTTTCACCGGCAAATTCGCTTCGATCATGGCGCCCGCCGTATCGGCGAAGACAGGCGGCTTGTGCCCGATGCTCAAGCTAAAGGTCTGCGTCGTACGTGCCCGCTTATCCTTCATGCCGGCAAAACTGACGTCGCCCTTTTTCAGCCCAAACAACCGCTCCAGGCCGATCTGCACTTCCTTCGTCGTCAGGCCCACCTTGGTGATACTGACGTACAGATGCTGGCCATCTCCTTGCGCCTCGTAAAGCGGCACCTCCTCCACGACAAAATCGTCGGGCGTGGCTCGCAGTACGCCGCCGACACCGGGCATATCCGACGAGATGTACGGCAGGTTCAAATCCAATTCAGACTGTAGCATGGATGTTCGCTTTGTTGCAGGAAGGGAGGTTCCAAAGAGCCAAACGGCAAGCTTACCTTCCCGGGCTTACTTCTCATTCGCAAATACAATGTGGTAACACACAGGGGAACCTGTCTTGGCTAAGAAGCGGAAACCGGCGTCTTCCGCCCAACGCCGCGCACTGCCCGGCATCTGATAGGTCGTAAACATCAGTTCCTCGCTGATCCCCAGCCGAGCACCCGGTTTGAGCACGCGGCGCAACTCCGACAGCGCGGCCGGTTTATCGGGTACTTCGCCCAGCGTGGAGATCATCACGGCCAGGTCGATTGTATCGTCGGCAAACGGCAGATCATAGACTCCACCATGATGTAACTGCACCATGTGGCTCACGCCTGCACCGGCTGCACGCGCCCGCGTGCGCTCGATCATCGACGGCTGAACGTCGACGGCATGCACCTGCCCATTATCCCCGAGCATACGTGCCATCTCAACCGTAAAGAGCCCCGTGCCGCAGCCGACATCCAGCAGCGTCATGCCGCCGTTCACACCATACATGCCGAGCACTTCGCCCGGATCAAGATACTGCCGCCGCAGCGGCAGGTCAAGCATGCCTGCAAACTGCCGCGGCAGCGGATAAGGACGCAAATTCTGCGTCGCACGCAGCGTTGCCTGCAGACCCGTCGCGGCGCCAATGCCAGACGCCAACGCATGCGCGACAAAGTTCAGCAAGAAGCTCACAAACACCTTCTCTCGTTAGCCCGTCTCAGATCGGCTCGTCTTACGTCTATCAGTCTTGTTGTGCTAGACCGTTTCCGCCTCGACAGCCGTTGGCGGAAAGCGCACCTTGAGCACCCCATTCGTAAAGGTGGCGTTGCTGGCTTCGCGTTGCGCCAATACAGCCGGCAGCAGCAATTCGCGCTTGAAGTTGCCGATACTGACAAACAACTCGTCGCCCCGTTTGGTCAACCGCACCTTGTCCAGTTCGACCTGCGGCAGCGGCAGCTTCAACACGAAGTCCTCACCCTCTTCCTCCACCGTCTGCGTCTGGCCGGTAAAGAAGATGTCGCCTGGGTCACGATCGCCAAACAGACTTGCCGCCAGCACTTGCAGCCGGTGTATGCCCACCATTTCTTCGTCGTACCAGCGCGACCGCAGGATCGGCAGCGGAAGGAAATCGCGCTCGATCTCACCTGAGATAGCGCGCCTGGATCTGCTGCAAGTGGTGCAAATAGGGATCGGAGCTGGCCTCGGTGATCCACGTGTTGCCCATGCCGTCGCTCTCAATCCCGGGCAGAATGCGGTTCACTACTGCCGCATCAACCGGATAGCCAAACAGCGACAGGTAAGTGAGCGCGCGCGCGCCTTCCTTCAAGACCATCTTCTCTGGGTTCAGCACGACGCGATAGCTGGTAATCGTTGGGTCGGTCAGCACCTTCTGCAGTTCCTTGACCCCCACCACCAGGTTGTCCAGCCCGCCCATGATGTCCTTGTCGGGCAGGAAACGGCCGACGACGTTCATCGCCATGCGCATAGGGGCATCACCCCACCCGCGCAGCCGACCCACGTACCACTGGAAGCTCTCGGGCACAGTCAGCAAGCGAATTGTCTCGCCCGTCGGCGCCGCATCGACGATTACCCGGTCAAAATGGCCCTCGTTCGCCTGCTTGTTGATATGCAGCAGGCTCACCACCTCTTCCATGCCGGGAATGATGGCCATTTCTTCGGCGACGGCTTTACTCATCCCCTGCTTGCGTAAGGCGGAGCCAAGATAGCCCTGCAATTGGCCCCAGTGTTCGCGCACCTCTTCCAGTACGTTGATCTCCTGGGCAAAAAGATTGGGGGCAAGTTCCAGCGGCTGGCCAGTCAACGGCACATCCAGGCTATCTGCCAAGCTGTGGGCGATGTCCGTGCTCACGACAAGCGTGCGATAGCCCAGTTCGGCGCTGCGGATGGCAGATGCGGCAGCCGTGGTTGTCTTACCGACACCACCTTTGCCCAAGTAAAGAATAATGCGCATGGTTGTTGTTTATAGCTCCTATTTCAGCAACTGTTACTCCACATCGCGTTGCACTCGCTTGCGCCTGCGCAGAGCGGCGAACGTCAATGCACCAATACCAACGATTCCGGCAATCACCACGTAAGCGGCGGCACGGCTGAGACCAAACCAGCCGCGGATCTGCCACCAGAACAGCGGGAGCTGCGCCCAGTATGTCCAGCGCATCGGCCAACGGTTCCCGATCTGCAGAACATACTTGCCCATGTGATTGTGCGGGCTCCACACGACGATATAGGCTCGCCCGCCAACCAAGGTCTTGGTATCGATGGTTGGACCTGGATAGTAACGGACATTTGTCAGCGCGTCGGCCACTGGCGTCACCAGTTCAGTCGGCGGTGGCGCCACGACGGCGCTCAACCCCGCCGGCAGTGTGAACGGCAGCTTGTGTACGTCGGCGCTGTACGGCAAGCTTTGGGCTACCACCGCAAATGCCGGCACCACGGCGCCACCTACCGGCAGCACCGGCACCAACATCTGCACACGTATGCGATCCCCGGCACGGCAGTCCGCACGGTACACATGTACTTGGCCAGGCTGTCCCAAACGATTGAACAGCAGTCGCTTTTGCTGGAAACTAGCCACCGACAAACTGGTCGGCAGCGTGCTCCCAGGGATACCCGGAAACTCAGGTAAACTGCCGGCCAGGTCGGCGCCGGTACGTGCAGCTAGGGTAGTCGTTACGTTGCTCACAAGCGCAGTCTAGCACCCGCCGCGTGATTGCGTCAATTTCCACTGCAATTTCCGGAACACAGTCCCCATCCACCTACGTCCTGTCGATACCAACTCAAATACCTAGTACGTAATTCCCCTGCTATAGTTGCAGGACGAGCGAGAGATCGTATACCATGCGTCTTATGCACAACGACGAGCAGAGCACCCGACCGGTCCTTTCACTGGTAATTCCTGTTTGGAACGAAGAAGCGGTTTTGCCTGTGCTCTATGAACGCATCGTGCAGGTGATGGACAGCACCGGTGAAAGCTGGGAAGTCATCTTTGTCAACGACGGCAGTCGCGACCGCACACTCCCGATTCTGCTCGATCTCAACAAACGCGACCCCCGCATCAAGGCGCTCAATTTCAGCCGCAACTTCGGCCACCAGGTGGCTATCACGGCAGGGTTTGACTATGCCGACGGCGATGCAGTGATCGCAATGGATGCCGATATGCAGGACCCGCCGGAGGTTGTCCTGCGTCTGATCGAAAAGTGGCGCGAGGGCTACGACGTTGTGTATGCTGTGCGCACCAAGCGCGCCGGCGAATCGTGGTTCAAGCTGTGGACCGCCTCAGCCTTCTATCGCACGATCCGCAGCATCGCCGATATCGACATTCCGCTCGACGCCGGCGACTTCCGGCTAATGGATCGCCGCGTGGTGCTGGCCATGCGCCAACTACGCGAAAAGAACCGCTTTATGCGTGGCCTCAGCAGTTGGGTGGGGTACAAGCAGATCGCGGTCGAGTATGAACGTGCTGCTCGCTTCGCCGGCGAGACTAAGTACCCAATCCGCAAAATGCTCAAGCTGGCCATCAACGCTATTACGAGTTTTAGCCACGTGCCGCTGCAGCTTGCCACCTATGCCGGATTTATTCTCGCCGGCATCAGTCTGGTCGGCATCCTCGTCACCATCATCATGCGCCTCTCGGGCAGCAGCGCGTTCCTCGGCCAAGCAACTACCCTGGTCAGTGTGCTCTTCCTGGGTGGGATCCAATTGATCTTTCTCGGCATTATCGGCGAGTACCTCGGCCGCATCTATGACGAGGTAAAGAATCGCCCGCTGTACATCGTCGCCGACGAATATGGTTTTGCCGGTCAACCAGAGAAAAAGCAGTTCCGTGATGATGAGCGCCAGCCAGGGCCTGTTTCGGCTCAACCCTAAATAGCAGTCAGATCTGCGCAAAAACATCGGTTGCAGCGCGATGCACAAGCGAGTGGCGCTGCGCCAGAGCGCCAATGTCGCGGCTGTAGCCGCCGCCAATCACGCAGGCCACCGGTATTCCTGCTGCCAGGCAGGTTGCCAGCACATAATGGTCGCGACGATACAAGCCAGCGTCCGACAACGCCAGCTTGCCCAGCAGGTCTTCCTTATGAGGATCGACACCTGCGTCATACAGAACCAGGTCCGGCCGTAGTTGGGCCAGCAGGTCCGGCAAGTGCTGCGCCAGCGTCGCCAGGTAGGTGTCATCTTCCGTTCCACTGGGTAGCCCTACGTCCAGGTTGCTGACCTGCTTGCGAAATGGGAAATTGGCCTCACAGTGCATAGAAAAGGTAAACACGGCCTCGTCCCGCTGCAGGATGCTGGCAGTACCGTCGCCTTGATGCACATCCAGGTCCACAATCAGCACGCGGCGCACACGGCCGCGCTTGTATAGGGCACGCGCCGCAACGGCCAAGTCGTTAAAGATGCAGTACCCGGAGCCAAAGTCGTAATAGGCGTGGTGTGTACCGCCGGCTGTGCTGCACGCCAGGCCATGTTCCAGGGCCAGCTCAGCTGCCAATACGGTGCCCGCCAGAGCTGTGCAGGTGCGCTGCACCAGACGCGCGTCCCAAGGGAAACCGATGCGACGCATGGCTCGGGAGTCGATCGTGCCGGTCAGGTACGATTCTACATAGTTGGCATCATGCGCTAGGGTGAGCAGTTCGGCCGTCGCCGGCTCTGCCCAGTGAAACTGCCCGGGCGCGGCGACACCATCACGCACCAAGACCTCATACAGCCGCCCGAACTTGGCCATGGGAAAGCGGTGACCAGGGGGCAAAGGCGCCACATGATCCGGATGATAGACAAGAGGCAAAGACATAAGACGTGAGCTGGCAAGCCATCTGTTCCGGCTAGCGCGGCTTGCCCGGTACCTCGTGACAGTTGCGGCAACGCGCCTCGTAGCTCTCGCTGCCGCCGACCAGGATCACCGGATCGTCGTAGCGCGCCGGCCGCCCGTCGATCAAACGCTGCGTGCGCGAGGCCGAGGCGCCGCAAGCCACACAGATCGCATGCAGCTTATCCACACGCTCGGCGCGCGCCAGCAGCAGTGGCATCGGGCCAAACGGCTCGCCGCGAAAGTCCTGATCGAGTCCGGCCGCAATCACGCGCAGGCCGCGGTCAGCCAGGTGATCGCAGACGTCCGCAATCGAGTTGTCGAAGAACTGCACTTCGTCAACCGCTACGACCTCGGTATCCACATCCAGGCGGCGCAGGATATCCTCGGCATCGCACACCACGACGGCATCCTCGCGGGCAACGCCATCGTGCGAGGCGACGCGCACCAAGCCATAGCGGTTGTCGATGGTCGGCTTGAACAACTGTACTTTCTTGCGTGCGATTTCAGCGCGGCGAACTCGTCGCAGCAACTCTTCGGTTTTCCCGCTGAACATCGAACCGCACACAAGTTCGATCCAGCCACCGCTTGGCGTGTAATGCATAGGCGAGGAGAAAGCTATCCAGCAAAATGGTCGAGAGAACGATGGGAGAACCAATAGAAAAGGGCAGAGATTGCTCTCCGCCCTTTCGATCCGATCAAGTCGAATGCTAGGCCTGAAGCTGTGTACCGTATTTGGCGTACACTTCGGCCGCAGCCGCGTCGGCGTCGCCGCCGCGCGCACGCGCCTTGCGCGCGGCATCGTCGGCTTCCTTGCGCACCTGCATCTCGAGCTCACGACGAGCGGACTCACTCTGGCGGCGCTCCAAACGCTTCATAAAGCGCTCGACCTGGCCGGCCGTGTCGACGATGCGCTGCTCGCCCGTGAAATACGGATGGCAGGCACTGCAAACATCGGTGCGGATCTCAGGCAGCGTGCTGCCCGTGGTCCAGCTGTTGCCGCACGAGCAGATCACATGTGCAGTGGGGTAATACTTAGGATGGATATCAGCCTTCATGTCGCTTCACCTTAGTCAGCCGAACCTTGGTCGGCTGCAACTTGCACCGGGGCGCTTGCCGTTTCAATTCCTGGCGTCTGCGGATAGACGCTAATCTGTTTGCGGCCCTTAACGGCCCATTCGAAGGTCACCACGCCGTCGGCAGTGGCGAAAAGGGTATTATCCTTGCCAATGCCGACGTTCAATCCCGGGTAAAACTTCGTGCCATGCTGGCGGACCAAAATATTGCCCGACCTGACGACCTGGCCGCCGAAGCGCTTTACACCCAGACGCTGTGAGTTCGAATCACGACCGTTGCGGCTTGAACCGCCACCTTTTTTGTGTGCCATGGTAGTGTCTCCTAATTCCGAATCGACTGATTCGTTAACTCAGGCGTTGATCGCCTCGATGTGCAGGCGGGTGAGATACTGGCGATGGCCCTTGCGCACCCGGATCCGCTTCTTAGGGCGGTACTTAAAGACCAGAATCTTGTTACCTCGGTATTGGCCCGTAATCTTGGCCAGAACCGTAGCGCCATCCACATTTGGCGCGCCCACTGTCACCGTGTCGCCCTTGGAAACCAAGAGCACATCGCTCAAGGTGACTGCATCGCCGATGCTGCCGGCCAGCTTCTCCACCTCGAGCGTGTCGCCGGCTGCGACGCAATACTGCTTGCCGCCGGTGCGAATCACTGCATACATGCTAATCCACCTTTTCCCTTGCCGCGTCCGGCACTTTATGCCGGATCTTCTGGGAGCGGCTCTGCATCCTGAAAGGCGAGGACGCAGACCATCTCTTGACGAAAAACGACTGAAACCAAGTAGGCCGCAAAATTGACCCACGAAGGAACATAATACCGTAAGACGTCACTTTCGTCAAACCATGGACATCCTTGTACGTCACAACATTACGTTCGTCGTTCACCCTTTTGTCGTACTATTGTCAATATTTCGTCCATATTGTAGCAACGCCTACCGAAGATTAGGTAGCATGACCCTATCCTGTGGTATGCTTACCTACTGAACGGTAGGTAGATGGATTCAGCAACTACTTTGTCCCCGCTGGGGAACGGCGCGCACAGGCATGGAACTCGAAGTCAAAGACTCAACTCAGCGCATTCTCGATGTCGCTGAGGCCCTCTTCATGGACCGCGGCTACAGCGCAATTACGCTCCGCGATATTGCCGACGAGCTAGGCATTAAGCAGGCGTCGCTCTACTACCACTTCCCCGCCGGCAAGGAGCAGATTTTTGTCGCCATGGCCGAACGTCTCTTTGAGCGCCATCGCGAAGGTCTTCAATCGGCATTGCACGATGCCGATCTAAATCTCAATTCGCAGCTGCATGCTGTGGCCCATTGGTTCAGTTCGCAGCCACCGATCAAAATTCTAGGTATGTTTCACGCCGATATTCCCGCTTTAAGCCGCGACCACGTTCGGCGCCTGGAGGAAATGGCGCGCGATGCCATGTACCTGCCGCTGCGCAAGGCCTTTGTCGCCGCGCAAGAACGCGGCGAGATTCGGCCGACCCATCCTGACCTGCTGGCGGGAAGCTTCCTGTGGCTGATGGACGGTTTGAGCTACGGAGAGACTCGCTTTGGGGCGCCATCCCGCGCAGTGATGGCAGACGACCTTATATCAGTCTTAATGGACGGGCTACGACCGCGCAGCGATTACCTTTCATAGTCCGAGGAGCTATTTTTAATGCGCAGCAATCGTCTGCTTACCATCTTTCTAGTCGTCTTCGTCGATCTGCTCGGCTTTAGCTTGATCTTACCCCTACTACCCTATTATGCCGAACAGTACGGCGCCAACGACGTGACGGTTGGTCTGCTCACGGCCTCTTATGCCGCCGCCCAGTTTTTTGGCGCTCCCCTGCTTGGCCGCCTTTCCGACCAATACGGACGACGCCCCATTCTGCTTGTCAGCATTGCCGGCACAATCGCCGGCTTTATCCTGTTGGCCATCGCCGAACCGCTGGGCGCGGCCCTCGGTGGAGTGTTCCTTGCTACCAATACGGTCGTGCTGATCCTGCTCTTTATCAGCCGCATCCTGGATGGCTTGACAGGCGGCAATATCTCTGTGGCACAAGCGTACATCTCCGACATTTCGACGCCGGAGAATCGCAACAAGGCGCTTGGCGTCATCGGTGCGGCGTTTGGTCTTGGCTTTATCATTGGCCCGGCCATTGGCGGCCTGCTCAGTGTTCGCTTCGGCTATGCCGCCCCCGCCTGGGCCGCGGCCGGCCTTGCCACCATCAACTTGCTGGCCGTATACTTCTGGCTGCCTGAATCGATCAGCCCCGAACGGCGCGCCGAACTGACAAATCGCCCCCGGCCGAAATTCAGCGTTGGCGCCTTGGGCGTCGCCATGCAACGCCCGCGCGTCGGCCCGCTCTTTCACATCCGCTTTTTCTTTGGCCTGGCGTTTTCGATGTTCCAGTCTATCTTCGCCCTGTACGCTGCGGGCTATCCGCTCAACCTGCCGGTACTGGAGACGTCGCTGGTACTTGCCTATGTGGGCCTGCTCTCGGTATTTGTCCAGGGCTTTGCCATCGGGCGTCTCTCCAAGCGCTACACGGACCGCCAGCTCATGCTCTCCTCCGCCATCGCCATGGCAGTCGGCTTCGCCTTATGGGCAATCGTTCCCAACCTGTGGACGCTGCTGATCGTGCTTATCCCACTCTCCTTTGGCGGCGGTATCCTCAACACGGTGATCAACAGCTCGCTGAGCAAGTCCGTGTATCCCGAAGAGATCGGCGGCACGCTGGGTATTTCGGCATCGATCGAGAGCCTGACGCGCGTGATTTCGCCCGTGGTGGGCGGCCTGCTCCTGCAATGGGCGCGGCCATGGGGACCGGCACTCTTCACCGCCGTGGTGATGGCCTACGTGGCCGCTTTTGTTTGGCGGCGACTTTTTGTAAAACCCGATCCGCCATTGGAACCGCGCGCCATATCAGGCGGATTCCCAATGTCGGTTGGATGATAGGAACAGTGTAAATATGGTTATCAAACAAATGGGTAGACGAGGCGGAAGAACTATGAAGCGTTTTTGGATGACACCCATCACTATTCTGCTGGTTAGCGGCATCCTGGTCGGCTGTCAGGGAATACCCCCGTTACAGCGCTTGCAGACGCCCGCTGCGACGGGTGAGGCGGCCGGAGCGGCTGGCACAAACGCCGGCGCGGCAACAAGCGCAGAAACAGGCAGCGACGCGGCGACTGCGTCTGACCAGGCGGCCCCAGCGCAAGACGCATCTGCGGAGCAGACCGATACCGTTGACCAGGCTGGCGCACCTGCCACCGGCAGCCGCATCGTAGCCGACGCCAAGGTCGTGCCCATCCAGAGCGCAGACCTAAGTATGTCGGCCGGTGGCATTGTCGAGCAGCTCACAGTCCAGGAAGGCGATACCGTCGCCAGCGGGCAAGTTCTGATCAAACTAGACGATGCGCAGCAGCGGGTAGCCGTCGCCCAGGCCCAGGCCAACCTCCAACGCGCCGAGGCCAATCTCAACCAACTATTGGCGGGCGCGCGCACGCAGGAAATCACACAGGCGGAGGCCGGCTTGGCGGCGGCACAAGCAGCCTATGACCGCCTGGCCAACGCAGCTTCTCCCGGCAACATTGCCGCGGCCCAGGCCGCAGTCGCTCAGGCGCAGGCTGGTCTACAAAGTGTGCTGGAAGGCCCAACGGAAGCAGCACTCATTGCGGCCACGGCCGATCTCAAGAACGCCGAGGCGCAGGTGCGCAATGCGACCTCTGCGTACAACAAGATCAAAGATCAAAATGATGCCGGCATGCGCCCGGAATCGTTGGCCCTCGAGCAGGCCACCATCGCCTACGAAGGCGCCAAGGCACGCATGGCCGACCTGCAAAACGGCGCTACCCCGGCGACCATCGCCGGCGCTCAGGCAGGCGTGAGCCAGGCCGCCGCGCAACTGAACACACTGCAGAAATCAGCGCCCATGGATCTTGCCTCAGCACAAGCCGCCGTCGATCAGGCACAGGCGCAGCTAGACCTCCTCAAGGCCGGCGCACGCCCTGAAGAAATTGATATTGCCGAAGCTGACGTGGCGGCCGCCACCGCATCGCTGCAGAATGCTCTTGTTTCATTATCGGACACGGAGCTGCGCGCGCCATTTGGGGGCCTCATCGCCACCATCAATACGGCCCTGGGTGAACAAGTCGGTTCAGGCACGCCTGTCGTCGTAATGGCGGACACGTCGTCATGGGAAATTGAAACGTCTGACCTGACTGAGTTCGACGTCGTCGGCGTCAAAGCCGGCGATGCAGTCCTGCTTACCTTTGACGCCATTCCCGATCTGCAGCTGCAAGGAACGGTCAGTCGCATCCGGCCCATCGGCGAAGATAATCGTGGCGACACTGTCTACAAGGTGGTGGTCAAGCCCAACAAGAATGATCCTCGCCTGCTGTGGAACATGACCGCCGTCGTGGAGTTTGGAGGACAGTAACACGTTATGGCCTTCTATCTAGCCCTAAAAGAGATTTGGCGAAGCCGCGGCCGCTATTTGCTCATCGCCATGATCGTGGCGCTGATCACGACGCTCGTGCTGTTTATCGCCGCCCTATCGGAGGGGCTGGCATCGGCCAATCGCGAGTATATTGAAAAGCTCAATGGCGAGCTGTTGGTCTTCCAATCCGGCACGGAACTGTCTACCACGGCCAGCCGCATTGGCCGCTCGCGCATTAGCGAGTTGCGCCGCGTCGACGGCATAGAAGCAGTCGGCCAGGTAGGCTTTGCGTCGGCCAAGGTGCCCAGCCCCGACGGCAAAGACGAGGTGGACGTCGCCCTTATCGGGGTCGAACCGAACAGCCCTGGCAAACCGGACGTCATTGAAGGCCAGCAGTTCGACCGCGAACGTAGTGACGACGTCATTGTGGACACCGGCGTCACCGAGCGCCTTGGTCTCGGCGTCGGCGACACCATCCGTATCAAGGTCACGCAGGGCACGGAAGAGGAATTCTACGACCTCAAGATCGCCGGTGTGACCGACCGTCGCCAATACTTCTTTCAGCCGGCTATCTTTGTGCCCTTGCTGACTTGGGACAAAATCAAACCACAAGGGGCGGAAACAAACCAGCAAGGCGAGCTTGTCTCCAATATCGCGGTCGTCAAGCTAAAGGATCCGACGGACCTGGTGGGGATGGCTGCCAAAATCGAGCAAGAGGTAGACAAGGTAGATGTGGTTGATCGCAAGACGGCGTGGGAAGCGATTCCTGGCTATGCTGCGCAGCAGAGCACGCTCAACACCCAACGCTACTTCACGTTCTTTATCGGTATTTTGGTCGTCGGCGGCTTCTTTCAAATCCAAACGCTGCAGAAGGTAGCCCAGGTCGGCATGCTCAAGGCCGTAGGCGCATCCAACTTCACAGTCGGGCTCGCCGCCATTACGCAGATCGTGGCCACTAATGCCATCGGCGTCCTAATCGGCGCTATCGGAACGATCTTGCTCGTATCAAACTTTCCCGAAACCGTGCCGATCATGCTGACGGGGCAGGCCGCTCTTACCGCTATCGTCTCACTCATGCTGATCGGCCCGCTCGGCGGCGTCGTCTCTGTCTTTGCCCTGCTGCGCATCGAGCCGTTGACGGCTCTTGGCCTGGCCCAGTAGGTCACCCTGAATAATTGCCAATACCATGGCCCGCATATTAGGTCGAGTGGACCCCAACCTATGATTGCTCTGGAAGCGCTTAATGTAACCAAGATATACGGCAGTGGCGCCACTGCTGTCACTGCCGTAAACGACGTTTCCTTTGCTATCCGTCGCGGCGAATTTGTAGGGCTCGTCGGGCCCAGCGGTTCGGGGAAGACGAGCATGCTTGCCATGCTGGCTGGCCTATTGCGGCCGACCCATGGCCAGATTATCATCGCCAATCAGGACATCTCCGCCATGAAGGAGAGCACACGCACGCGCTTCCGCGGCCGTTACATTGGCTTCTCTTTCCAAGCCAACAACCTCGTGCCCTATCTCAACGCACAAGAGAATGTAGAGTTGATGCTGCGCCTGAACGGGACGATGAACCGCATCAATAAGGAAAGGGCGCGTGAATTGCTCGTTCGCCTGGGTTTGGGTGACCGATTGCGCAATCGTCCCGGGCAATTGTCCGGCGGCCAGCAACAGCGCGTCGCGATTGCACGTGCTCTCATCCACGAGCCGGAAGTAGTCCTGGCAGATGAGCCAACAGCCAGTCTCGACACCGAACGCGCCCACCAGGTAGTGCAGACGTTCGCCGAGTTGATCCACGAACAGAATCGCGCCGGGATGATGGTCACCCACGATCTGCGCATGTGTAAGTATGTTGATCGTGTTATCCAGATGGTCGACGGGCACATCAGCCGCGAGATTGCTGACCGTGCCAGTATCTTGCGCCTGGCCGGCGCGGCTGACGAAATGGACGGCGGCGGCGCACACCCGAGAAATGGCGAAGTTGAGGTTGCCGGCGAGCCCGTCGTCGTATATGGGCTGTAAGGCTTACGCAGCGGCGGGAGGTTACATGCAGTTTCCCAAGGTTAGTGGCTCGAACTTGGAAGGGCGCCGGTTCCGTCTGCCCGGTGACCTGGAAGGGGAGATCAATCTGCTCTTTATCCCATTCCAGCGTTGGCACCAGGACTGGGTGGACACATGGGTTCCCTTTGCGAGGCAACTGCAGGACCAGGTCCCCAGCCTACGCTATTATGAGTTGCCCACGCTGCCGCGCAAGAACCCTTTTTACCGCGCCAGCCTCGACCTGGGCATGCGCATGGGCATACCGGACCGCGCGGCACGTGAAGCGACCATCACGTTGTACCTGGACAAGGACGCCTACCGGCAGGCTCTGCAGATTCCATCCGAGGACACCATCGTTGTCCTCCTGGTCGAACGCGCCGGCACAATCCTTTGGCGCAGCGAGGGTCCCTATGACGAAGCCAAAGCGGACGACCTGCATAAAGCCCTGGCCGCGCGCACTGGATCGACAAGCACCTCCTCTACCCTAGAGTAATCAGCGTCGCTTCACCGGCATCAGTTTGAAGATCGCGCCGGTGCCTCGCTCGCCCCAAGAGGCTGCAAGAGCAGCTACTCATCGGGGGTGAGCGAGGCAAATCGTGACGCGTCTTTTCCCGCCGACTCTAGCCGCCGCCTACCGGCTCGGGCGGAATCGGCGCCGGCGGTTCAATCGTCGGCGGCTCAACCGTCGGTGTCCGGGTAGGTGTCTCCGTCGGTGCCTCCGTCGGTGTCTCGGTCGGTGTCTCGGTCGGTGTCTCGGTCGGTGTTTGGGTCGGGGATACGAGGGTGGGAGTGGCCGTCGGCGGCTCAACGGTTGGCGGCTCGACTGTCGGTGTTTGGGTCGGTGTTGCGGTCGGTGTTTGGGTCGGTGTTGCGGTCGGTGTTTGGGTCGGCGTTGCGGTCGGAGGCACAACTGTCGGCAACCCTGTCGCCGTCGCAGTTGGCGTTGCGGTTGGCGGGATTGGCGTTGGCCCGACAATAGGCGGAATCGTCAGTACCAGGCCGTACGACGTGTTAACGCTGGCCGCCAGCGAGATCAGATAGTCCTGCGTCATTGGCAGCGTAAACGTGAAACTCATCGCCGAACTGCCCTGTGACTTGTACGGGATCCCATCCGACACGCCGACGACGGTAAAGTAGGTCGAGGGGCTGGGAGAGCTCACGACGATCGTCGCCGTCTGCCCCTGCAAGCCGCCAAACACATAGCGCTTGTACTGGTTGGCAGCCAGCGGCCCGCTGCGCATCGCCGAGTCCTGCCCCGGCCCAAATGAGATGCGTTCGGGCGGCCCGGGCGGCACAACCGTGGGTGTCGGCGCCAACGGCTGGATGATCAACTCGAGCGTGTAGCTTGTCGGCCCCGAGGCGGAGATTGTAATCAAGTAGTCCTGCGTGCGTGGGATCTGGAACGACCACTCGCGCACCGGGTCAGCCGAGGACTTGTATAGCACGCCATCGCTCACGCCGCGCACGGAGAAATTCGCATCGCTGCCGGGAGGAGCGGTCAACAAGATCCTCGCCATCTGGCCGGCCAGTGCGCGGAACACGTACTGCTTGGCGACGCCGTTGGGCAGTTCGCCACTGCGGACAGCCGAGGTTTGCCCAGGCGCGAAGTTGATCCGCTCCGGTGCAGGCTGCACGGTCGGCTTAGGCGTAGGCCCCGGCCGCGGGATAATTAGTTCCAACGTAAAGGATGTATTGACCGGGGCCACAATCGAGATCAAGTAATCTTGACTGCGCTCGGCCAAGAAAGTGAAGTCGCGGCTTGGATTGCCCTGTGGCTTGTAGACGGCCCCATCTTGCAGGCCAACGATCCAGAAGCTGGTTGCCGGGCTAGGCGAGCCTAGGCGCACCGTCGGCGTCTGCCCCGCCGCCGCATAGAAGACAAACTGGCGCACCGTATTAGCCCACAGGGGGCCGCTGCGCACGGCACGCTCCTGCCCCGGCGCAAACTGGATACGTTCGGGCTGCGCTGGTATGGGTGTGGCCGTGGGATAGACAGGTGGCAGTGGTGTCGCGGTCGGATAAACGGGCGCCGGCGTAGCAGTGGCGACCGGCTGCGGACCGTCCAGAGGACGTACAAACGTGGGATCGGCGCTGATCCAGCAGGTGCCGGGGATCATAGGACAGGGGATCGCCCACCATTGTCCGTCGGCGCTCACGCCAAGCACGGCATACGTCTGCCCGCGGCTGGTCGTGCCGACCTGGTTGGACAATGCGCTCGGGCCGTCAAAGATTCCCACCGTGCCGAGTACCAGCACCTGGCGCACGTCGGTCGGCAGCACGTTCATTTGCGGCCCTGCCGGCGTCACGACAATGACGGTTGGCGGATTGCCGCTTTGGTTGGCAAAGCCGCCGGGCGCCACCAGCAGCCCGTACCAGTAATAAGTCCCGTCTGCATACTGGGCGACGACCAGGATCGCCTCATCCTGTCCCGACTGGCCCAGGCCGCCGACGCCGACCACTGCTACCGGCTGCACACCCTCCGGCCAGATAGTGAGCGGATCGATGCCTCTCATCCACTGGTCGATCACTGGTGGAGCGACAAACGTCAACGACATTGCATCCTGCATCAGTTCGCCTTGCATACGGGCAATGGCAGCATCTGGAGTTGTCTCTTCGCCACTTCCCTGCCAAACAGCCCACACAAACGGGCTGCCCATCATAGCCTGCAGCGCCGCATCATTGCGCGTGACGATCGCAGCAATCATCTCGGCAACAAAGGCATCTGGGCTATCTGCCCCGGTCGCTGGGGTGGGGGTCAGACGCGGGAAAGCGCCGGGATTGATCGTAATGCAGCTTGCTAAAATGGTGGCCATGCCGAGGAACAGCATGCCTCCCATGAGTCGCCGAATCAATCGCATAGAAGACTCCTTGCGTACATTGCAAATTCCAGCAGTAACTTGCCGTTTTGCTGTTGGTTGTAGTGGATCGAGCGCAACGTCTGCGCGCCTACCTATACGACGTGAGAGAGGGTGGTTGAGGTGCGGTCAGTTTTGAGGGCGTCGGCGACCGTTGTTGTCGCTGCTGCCATCGCTTTGGGCGGACGGCGGCAATCCGAGTATGGCTTGCTCGATGGCAGCCGTCGGGGTAAATTCCAGAGTCAAGCTGTTCTCTTGTTCCATCTCTGTCAAGACGCGCGCCAACTGGCCGATAGCGACACGTTGCTTGCGATAAAGGTCGCTCTCGCTCATCGCGAGCCGGTCGGCAATCTCGCGCACCCTGCGGCCTTGGATGAAGCGCATTTCGAGAATGTTGTAGAGCAGCCACTCGGGCGCAGTAAAGTTCTGCTTGCCTTCTGGCCGCAATCGTTCCATGGCCTGGCCCAACACCAGCCGCAGCGCCTTGGTTGGGTCGTCTTCCGCTTCGCTCAACAGTTCACTGACCACGCGCAGGCGGATAAGAGGACTGCGTGTGAGCTTGGGCCCGCCCCAGTAGTGACTCAAGGCTTCCTTAACCCAGGCCTCAAATTCAGGATTATGAATCGGGCTTGGATCCATGAGCGATGCAGCCGGCTCGCGCAAGCTGTCAGGGGCGGCATAGGGTACCATCCCGCGCAACTGCTGCACCTCTTCAATGTCTGGAATCAAATAGCGCAAGCTGCCGAGCACTGACTGCTGCAGCTTCCGATCGGCCAGGGCCCGCGTGACACGCAAGACCAGGGTGTCGAGCACCTGCCGCTCTTCCAAACTCAGCAGCGGCGTATCCGTACGCGCTGCCACACCCAAGATGCCAAACACGCGCGTCTGTTCGTCCTCGGCGTCTACGATGGTGTCGGCCAGCGGCCAGATCCAAAATCCCTTGTGCGAATACGGCATATTGAGCGGTACGCTGCGCAGAGATCGGCTCAAGGCGTCCGACCAGTCGCTTACCGACAATACGCGGCTGCGCGTATCGTCAGGCCCGACGACCGCCTCCAGCATCAAATCCGGCCCGACTGCGGCAGCTACGAATCCTGATGGCACACGCAATAGCTCGCAGAGAGCGACCAAATTGTTTTCCAGCAACTGGCGCAGGTCCGTGGTGGCCAGGAGTCTGCGGTCGAGTTCGCGCAGCCAGGCGATCTCGTCGCGGTCTTCACGGTAAATCAGGCGATCGACCGCAGTCTTCGTTACACTCAGGAACAGCTGGCTGAAGATGATGACGCTGGTAATGACGCCGAAGAGCACGATGTCGCGCGGCAAGCCCAAGATACGCTCCACTTTGGGAACCACGAGGATGGCGGCGATCACCAAGATGGCGACGACCGGACCACGCATGAAGAAGCGCAGGAGGCGATACCGGACCACACGATCGGGCGTGAGCACACCAAAATACGCGACCGTGTAACCAACCAGCAACAACATGAAGCCGACCGCGATGTTACCGACCAGCGAGAGCAGCAGCACGGCGATACTGGAATCCACATTCGGGGCCATGCGGCTGGCGGCAATCAAGTAGGGAAACACGCCAATGCCTGGCGCTATAAAGCCCAACAGCAGGTAAGTCATGCGTTGGCGGCTGGTATGGGTGAGGCAGCGCTCGCGTGCCTTCCAGATGTTGCCCAACGCCAATAAACCTGTGACGGCAAAGTAAGCAGTAAAGAGCCAAAAGAGCGGGCCTGCTTCCAGGTAGCTGAGGGGAGGCGCAAATCGCACGTCGCCCACAATCCATTGGCCTAACAAGGCGTCGATGGCGAATACTGTCGAAATGATGATCGTACCCCAGGCGATCCAACGCCTGCGCCCAATGCGATAGTTGGTTGTCGCCAACACGGCTACGGAAAAGAGATAAGCCGCCGCCGGCATGCCGGCAATGCCAAGCCACTGCAGGCGCAGCCAACGCGCCGCCGATTCAGCGGTCGCCACGCGGTCGAGCGCAACGTCACAGCTGTAAACGACCATCACACACAACAGCACCAGCGCATAACGGCGCGCCACTGTGTTGCGGAAGTTATAGGTCAGCGTATACGCCAGCAGCGAGAAAGCGAGGATAGCCAGAATCGACGAGGCCAGCACATTGAGCGAGGTCAGGATACTTGTAATTGACATTAGCTCACCCACTCGATCTCTTCGTCCACCACGACCCAGTAGCCGTGGCGCTTATTGAGCGTCAGGCGAAAGCCGCCGCCAATCGTGGGTGAGCGGCGGATGTTCAAGCGCAGATCGGCATCCTGCAACGTGCGAAACTCTATCGGTTCCAACTCGACCAGGGGGCCCTGCGCCGCTGGCGCCGGCTCGTCGGGCAACAGCCAAATACTTTCGCCCTCAAAGCCCAGGTCGCCCTCCACCTCGGCTGGATGAGAACGCACGCGCAATTCGGCAAAGCGGCCATCGGCGTCAGGTTCGACGAAACGAAGCAACCCCAGCTTGTGAATCAGCGCCGTACGTCGGATACGCAGCGTGTCGGGTTCTTGCTTGTCAGCGCAGCGATAATAGCGCGCCAGGGTGTAAGTGGGCCCAAATGCGTTTTGACGGCTTAGCAGGCGCAGCAGTTCCTCACGCACGCTGCTCCATCGATACCGCCATTCATGCGTGCGAATTTGGTCACCATACTCAAGCAACTCCAGCGTAGATTCGGCGCCTAACCGGCTGATAATCGAAAGCGGCGGCATGCGTGTTGGATCCTGCTTGATGCGCGCCAACAATACGGTCGGCGACGATTCAACCTCGTCCGCCTTGAGAAAAGAACGGCGCGTGCTCATGGTCAGTACCACGCCGACGACCAGCGCTCCCGCCATCAAAATTACCAACAGCCAGGCGACAGCATCCATCGACTGGACGATCCGCTGCAGCGACGGCGTTTGCTCGGTCTGAAATTGTTCCAAAAAGCGCTGCACGGCGCCGGCAATATCAGGCATGATCTCTATTTCCAATCGTGCATTTTACCACAAACCGGGAACAGCACAGGTGAGCGTGGCCAAACGCAATCCTCTTCAGGTTGTACGAATTGCCTCAAATGGAAGCCCTATCACGGCCAAGGCCGGTCATGCCTGCCATAATGCACATGCTTTGAACGGTTATTGCACAACGTTTGAGCAAACATGTACAATGCGCCTACTATTCAGGCGTGCACACTGAGTCACATTCAAGGAGATCAACCAATGAAGAAGCAGAAGCTATTTGCAGTACCCGCTTTCCTGGTAGCGAGCTTGCTGTTCGCTGCTTGTGCGCCCGCCAGCCCAGCCGTTCCGGCTGCGGCGCCTGCCGTCGAGGCAACCGCAGAAGCAACCGAAGCCCTAGCCGCCGAGGCAACTGCCACGGAAGCTGCCGCCGAAGAAGCTGCTGCTGAGCCTAAGGACATCGTCGATACTGCCGTCGGCGCTGGCAGCTTCGGCACTCTGGTAGCCGCCGTCCAGGCCGCCGGCTTGGTCGAGACGCTCAAGGGCGAAGGCCCTTTTACGGTCTTCGCTCCCAGTGAGGAAGCGTTTGCTGCCCTCCCCGCGGGCACGCTGGAACAGCTGCTGGCGGACCCGCAAGGGCAGCTAGCGCAGATCCTGCTCTACCATGTCATACCTGGCAAAGTAATGGCTGCCGACGTGACGGATGGGCTGGAAGCCGTCACTGCCCAGGGTAGCCCCGTGAAGTTCATGGTTGCTGACGGCAAGGTGATGATCAATGACGCCAACGTCGTCGCCACCGACATTGTGGCCACCAATGGCGTCATTCACGTTATCGACAAGGTAATTCTGCCTCCCACCGAGGCAGCCGCACAAGAGGCCGCTCCGGCAGCTGCAGCAGGCACAATTCCAGAGGTTGCGGCAGGCGCGGGTAACTTCACCACCCTGTTGGCTGCGGTCGAGGCCGCCGGTTTGGCGGATGAACTAAGTGGCGAAGGCCCCTTCACCGTCTTCGCTCCGACGGATGAGGCATTCGCCAAGATTCCGGCCGACACCATCAGCGCCCTGCTGGCCGACCCGCAAGGCCAACTCACACAGATCCTGCTCTACCACGTAGTGCCCGGCAAGGTGATGGCTGGCGATGTCAAGGATGGTCTGGAAGCAGAAACGCTGCAAGGCGCCCCGCTCAAGTTTACAGTCGGCGCCGACGGCTCTGTAAAGATCGGCGATGTAAGTGTCGTAGCGACCGATGTGGCAGCCAGCAACGGTGTCATTCACGTGATCGATGCCGTGCTGATGCCTCCGGCTGAGTAAGCATAATACGGCGACCGAACGGTGGGTTATCGGAATGTGTTGACCGTAAGCCCAATGTGAGGTACACTGTATGTAGGTTGGTCATAGTTGTGCCTCCTAGCGCTAGCTTTTGACCACCCCGAACCCGCCGTCTTGTGAGGAGCGGCGGGTTCAACTTTTCCTGCACAGGCCACTCTCCCCCTCTTTTCGGCAACGCGCTCCGCTGTTTCGATCTAGAGCTTGCTACTGGATTCGACTGACTTCGTCGCCGTAAGCATTAAGTAGAACGGCCGCATCCGGTCCGGAGTTCTCCCAGATCTGTTCTGAGAATCCACAGCTAAATCCATCCGGTCCTACCTGCGCCCAAACCCGCAGGGACTCGCGCGGGGCCAAATTGCCCTGTAGCGGGCAGCGCTGATCGCCTGTCTCCGATACCAACACCCAGCCGCTCAAATCCTGTGTGCCCGTGCCGTCGTTGTACAAGATCACCCACTCGTTGCCACGGTCCAATGCGATCAGCCGCACCAGTGGCGTCGGCGGCATCGGAGTGAAAGTGGGCGTCGGATTGCCAAGCGGGGTCGCCGTTGGCGAAGGGGTGGGCGTAATGGTGGGTGTAGGCGCCGTCACCCCCGGTGGGACGACCAATACGGGTGTAGGTTCCGCCGGCGTTGTAGCGGCCGGTGTAGGCGGCGCATCAAATTGCGGCAGCGTGCTGGCAGAGACACCTGTAACGAGCCCGGTAGCGATCCATGTGTTGTTTGATGTCTGCAGCCATGTAGCATCCCCGTTGCGCGCCGTAATGGTGATGGGAGCGCTGGCCAGGGCCGTTCCAACTACAGGGTAGATGGTGCCAGGGCCGCTGCGTAAGTTAGCCGTGATGATTACCGTTGGGCCGAATGGGCCCGGTGCCGCCTGTCCAGGTAGAAGCGGCTGACCTGAAAACGGTGTTGGCTGGCCAGGAAATGGCGTAGGGAGGGCTGGTTGCCCGGGGAACGGTGTGGCGGCAGCGGGCGGGCCCGGCAAAGTAGAACTGACCGGCGCAACGACTGCTTGACCCGGCTGTGGCACCGGCGTTGGTCCCGAGGTATTGCTTGTCACAGGCAGCATGCTGATAGCACCCGTTACGCGAACTTGGGGCACAAATATCCAGCCCTCGTCACGCTGGGGTGTGCGCACCTGTACCCAGGCGCCGTCGGGGCTGCGCCCTAATACATTGAGCGGCGTATCCACGGCTAATACGGCGTCGGCGCCGTTGTCTGCGCCCGGTCCGCTGAAGAGCGGCGCATTGACAAGAGTAATGCCAAATACTGCATTGTCGGCCCCACCGTTGCCGCCCCAGAACCCGTGGCCGGCGCGGCTGGCGTCGAGCGCCCAGCGGTCCATCTCCGGCTGCCGGCTTAGATCGGGTGCAGTGCTAAATGGCAGCGCCCAGCCGTCCGAGGCGAGTTGCCCGTTGACGTAGATGCCGGCAAAACCGCCGTTAAAAAAATTGGACACCGTTCTGTCCACCACGTATACATGGCGTAACAGGCGATTTTGTGCGTCGCGGTCGGTCTGCTCGCGCTGCAACAAGAGTTCCTGTCCTTCCAGCAGACGCCGATTGGCTGCAGTCGCCGTTGCCGAGCCCAACTGGCTTACGTCCGGCGTATCGATGCCGAGATAGCGCACAGTCTCCCGCACGCCATTAATGTCCACCTCTATTACATCGCCTTCTACCACCGATATAAGCGTGGCGCTCTGTACGTCGCTGGGCAGCAATTGCGAAATAACCAACGTTGGCGTGAGTGGTCCCGGCGCTGCAACCAGCGGCGGAGGCCCAAACGGCGCCGCGGCAACCGGTACGGGCGCCGTCAGCAGCGGCGCAGCAGCGCCGGGCAGCAGCCCGGAAGAGGTAGTACTGGTAACAATGCTTGAGCCGGCGACGTCCACTGTTGTAATCGTGGTCGTCACGACGGTTGTCACGACCGTGGTGAAGATACCCGCCGGCTGCCCTGGGATCACTGCCCAACTCTCGGCCGCGTCGAGCGGCGCCGCCAGCTGTACGAGGAAAGCGGCAATCCAGGTGCCGTTGTCAAGATAGTACCAGGTGCGATCGGCCGTCGCCTCGACCACATTCACGGTAGTTCCTGCCGGAGCCTTGCCGACAATCGGATAGCTGGTGTCTGGTCCGCCACGCAAGTTGGCGTTGCGCATCACCGTACCCGGTACGGTATTGGCTATGCCGTTCGTGCCGGCGCCGGTTCCGGTGACGGGCACCTGCCCCCTGGCTGCCTGCGCCAAGGGCAGTATGCAAGCCAGGAATAACATGCAACCGATGGCGGCCGTACGAACTAGGGGGGATTTGTGTACAAACATAATCTCGTTATTCCTCGTCTCACAGCGGCTGGCCCGCACTTGGGCGTGCTCACCGGATGTTTTTGCTGCGCTGACAGCGAATATTCACCCATCTATGGGTTGGACGCCATTTTGCTGCGAAGTTGTTCCGCAACGCTCTTGGTAGCTGCATCCCAGGATTTGCCCTCGTCCAACAATGCTTCCACATCCTTGCGATGTTGGCCCAGCGTGTCAACATCCATACTGTAGAAGACAGATAGCGCAGCGTTGATGGCCGCCGTATTTGCCATGTTCTGGCGCGCAGCTGCCAATAGATCGCTTGGCAATTGCGGATCGCGCATCCAGCCATGTGCAAGTTCGACCTGCGCGGCGCTGCGCAAGTCGTCGTCTGTCGAAAACAGCTCGTCCACGAGGTCGGACCGGCGGTCGTCCAGGGCCGACGCAGCAAACTGCTGGATTTCGGTATCATTCGTCGTCGAGGACAGCGTCTGCACCAGGTCTGGACCTTCCTCCGGCAGCGCAATCAATAGCGCCTTGATTGCCAGTTTCTGCGCATCGGGATCATTGCCAAGTAGCGGATTGAGAAAAGTCGAAACCAACTGCGCCTGCGATACACGCGTCGACATGCGTGCGGAATTCTCTTGTATCACCATCTGGCGTTGGGTGGCGTTGACATCCATGCGCTTCATCATATCCGTCACGACCCAGCCGCCGGCCGCGACCGCCAACGTTATCAAGATGGGCCCAATCTGGCTAAAACGGTCCCAGATATCCTTTTGCTTGGCGGTGGCTTCTATCCGCTTATCCAGCTCCACTAACCGCTTGTCGATCTCCAGCAATTTCGATTCAACATCCATCGTCGCTCCTACACGTCCGGCACAGACACAACGAAACCGAACTCTTTAACGGGGGCACTTCCTACAAAAACGGACGGCGACCCATGCGAGCCGCCGTCCGTTCGACAATTTAGTAGCGCATACGGGATTCGAACCCGTGTCTGTGCCTTGAGAGGGCACTATCCTTTTAGGGCGGCTGCCTTAAAGGATATGTATCCTGCAAGTCCCTGCCTATCTGGGCAGTATCCTAGATTGGTTCTATTCGGTTGTCTTGGCTCGGCTCCTAAGGCATATATCTTAGATTAGTTGCTGATTTGCGTTGTCTTGGCTCGGCGCCTTTGTTCGATCATCGCGATCGGGCTGATTATAACCTCTCTTATGTCCTCAACGTCAAGTAAGCTATATTCTGCAGTCATACTGTAATGCTTGTGCCCTAGTTGGCGCCGGATCATGTCGGCGACCACCTCGCTGCTGGCACCTTCGCCGGCCACATAGCGGGCCAGATGGGTGGCAAATGCGCGGCGCAGGTCGTGGGTGGCGGTCATACGGTCGCCCAGGCCGGCCGCGGCTACGCACCATTTAACGATCTTGTATATCCCTTGGGGCGTCAATGGCTCATTTGATCTATGGCCTGCAAATAGCGGGCCAAAGGTGCGCCTTTCGGCATCAAGATAAGCGATCAAGTAGGCGCCGGCTGCCCTATCAAAAGCAACCGCACGGCGACCTGATCGGTTGGCCTTGGTCCGCTTGCCCGTTACTTGGGCTATCCCCGATCCATCTGCATCGATCCTGATGTCCTCGATCCTGAGGCCGGCGGCCTCCGCTCGCCGGATCCCGGTACTAATAAGCATAGCTAAAAGGGCGCGATTGCGGGCCGGCTTGGGGCTGCGGCTGGCGGCATCGAGTAGTCGCTGCAAGTCGTCAAGGCTGGCGGCGGTGCGCTGTGGTGGCTCACCGGATGGCCTGGGTGTCCAGGCGCCGTAATCCTGCTCGGTATAGCCGGCTTGAAAGGCCCAGCGAAACATCTGGCGCAAGCGGCGCAAGGCGTCGTTTTGGCTATGGTAGCCAAGGCCGGCCGGGGCCCTGTCGGTCTTTAGCTGGCTCAAGTGCCGACCATAATCGGCCAGGTCTCGACGTCTCAGCAGCCATTGCCGGAGCGGGCCTTCTTGTCTCCACCAGTCCCGAAAGTATGCCAATCGGAAAGCATAGCCGCTAACGGTTAGCGGCGGCAGATCTCGGGCGAGTTCATCCAGCCACAACTGGATCAGGTCGTCAAGCTGGCGGCCATCCAGAGCGGGCTCTGCGGGTCTTAGATTGATTTTCTGCGGTACTGCGTTCATGTCTCAAATGGTTGACCTTTCATTGTTTCATTGCAAGCCATACAAGGTTTCTATAACAGGGGGTTTATGGATATGTGGCCGGCTACATTGGAGGAGGAACGGGTCCAAGCGCTGCATGCGGCGCGGCGTGGCTCTGTCTGTCGTCAACGCTGCGTTGGCCGATCCGGGGTGCAACCATGAGGCCGGGGCGCGGGCACGCCTGGCCTTCCGCTCCGCGGCAGGGCTCATGCTGGCGGCGTCTCGGACGCCAATGGGTGTTGGCCGCCGCTGGTCGAAACGACTGATCACGGTACGTGATCTCGTCGAACAAAACGCGGAGGCGGGCGTCGATCTCGTCGATGGGCTGGCGGCGCTCAACGGCGAATCGGGTGCTGAACAGAGGCGCTCTCTGCTCGATTTATTGGCGCTGTTGTCTGATCTTGTCTACTTTCTAGATGTGTTAGGCCGCGGGCAGCCGTCGGGTGATCTTCATGGTCGTAAATAATAACGTAAGGATATCGATAGCGGATGTGACAATTGTCCCTGATCGCGAGGGGCAATTGCTAAGCGTTGGGGCGTTGGCGTCAACGCCGGTGCTGTTTGCTGACGATTTGGCTGAACTCGCCAAACTGGCTCAAGGGCTGGGTTTGCTTGTGACGGCGCAGCGTTTCGATCTGGATTCCGGTCATTGGGGGCCGGAGTATGTTCTGGATGGTGACCAATGATTTCTATTGCTGTCTCCTCTGTAGCCACGGCGCTGTTTGCAGCCGGGGAATTGTCGCCGGGGGCGCGCCGGCTTGGCGCCGATCTGCTGGGATCGGCGGCCGGCTGCGGCGGAACGCTTACCGAAGCTGTGGATGATTTGGCGGCGCGGGCGGGCGTTTCTTGGAACAGGGCGCGGGTGTTGCTGGGGGAATTGTCCCGCGCCGGCTTTATCACGTACTGGTCCTATACGGCGGCCGGCCAGCGCTGGTGCTGCGTCTCGTGGCTGGCCTGGGTCGTCGGCGTGCCGCGCGTGGTGCCTCCGGCCGAGGCTGGGGAAGACTTCACCCAAAACGTTTCGGGTGATCTGGTGACATCGCATGTGGTCTTCACCCAAAACGTTTCGGGTGACCCCCTGCCTGTGGACGGTTGCCGATCCGGCGAGATCGGGTCCTCTGTTGTTGTTTTAAACAAACAAACTCTTGTTGTTTAGATAATAAACAAACAACAACCGCGAGCGCGCATGCACGTGCGTGTGAGGATGGCACTGGCGGTTCTGGCCCTCCCTCCGTAACCGAAAACGTTTCGGGTGATCCTGATGCGGACCGGATCATGGCGCTGCTTACCGATCCCGAGGTCGGTATGCCCGTGGCCATGGCACGGCGCAGCGCCTCCTACGGCGATTTCTGGCGGGTGGTCGGCAACGTGTTCGAGTGGCGCCGGCAACGGGATGCAGGATCGCTGCGGTCTCCACATGCGGCGCTCTCTCACCGGCTGCTCGAAGGCTGGGAAGGTGTGATCCTAGACCAAGATCGCTATTCGGATCTCTGGGAAAGGCACTGCCGGCCGGTACTGGAAGTCTCATACACCCGAAACGTTTCGGGTGACGAGTCGGAAGTGGTACCACTCGGCGACGCTGCAGGCCCTGGAGCGGCAGCGCCGGCAACCCGAGAGCGAGCGGTCACCCGAAACGTTTCGGGTGTGTATGAAGCAAATCCTGCTAGGGCATCGCCGGCTGTAACCGAAAACGTTTCGGGTGAAAGTGATCCAGCCACAGCCTGGTGGGGCCAGGTCATAACTGAATTTGCCATTGAAGCGGGCGGAACGTTCGAGCGCTGGCTGAATG